>NZ_JAPFQP010000001.1 GCF_026241225.1 Lentiprolixibacter aurantiacus
AGTACCAGTGTGGGGGATCCCCCTCTCAGGGCCCCTACTTATCGTTGCCTAGGTAAGCCGTTACCTTACCTACTAGCTAATAAGACGCATAGCCATCTTTTACCGCCGTAACTTTAAACGTTTTACGATGCCGTAAAACATTACTATGGGATATTAATCCGGATTTCTCCGGGCTATCTCCCTGTAAAAGGTAGGTTCTATACGCGTTACGCACCCGTGCGCCGGTCGTCAGCGGTTTGCAAGCAAACCCTGTTACCCCTCGACTTGCATGTGTTAAGCCTGCCGCTAGCGTTCATCCTGAGCCAGGATCAAACTCTTCATCGTTAAATCATAATAATCACTAACGAACCCGAATCCAAGATCCTGTCCCGTATCTCCTCATTGTTTTGGAAATAATTCTAATTTGTACTTCTTCTCATCAACCAACTAATTGGCCAACGAAAAAACGCTTGTCTCTGCCAATATTTCAATGAACTTTTGCTATTCTTACCCCACAGATCCTAACCCATCATCCATCATCTCATCCGTAAAGCGGGTGCAAATATAGAGGACTTTTTTTGGTTGCACAACTGTTACTGAATTTTTTTTTGACAGTTTGAGGACCCCTGTTAATAATCCCCAGCCAGAGAGCAACTTAGGGTAAATCAAATAGTATATCAGGAGAAAAAATTCCAGACAAGTCCAAACCGGATCACAAAGTCACGGTAGGGATAATCCGGGGCCGCATAAAAGGTATTGCCGGTAAATGAAGAATTAAAGTGCTCTGCCTTTAAATAAATACGCGTTTGTCTCACCTTGGCGTTGATAAAGAAATCCATCATGGGGAAGCCACCAAGCTCTTCCCGGTTCTGCACATAAAACTCTGCAAGCAATGGATTGTAGGCATCCATATTATAACTGGTAAAATACTTAAAGGTAATACCAGTTTGAATATACATCGCTTTCCTAAAGATGTCATCCGAAAAATAAAGGGTGTTCCGTGTTACCAGCTGCGGAAGGTTCAGAATATTACCGGACTGGTCTACCTGCTGATACATTAATGTATTGTTAAGCGCCCATTTTCGGTAACGGAATTCCTTTGCGTATTTTACCTTGAGCACATTAATACTGTTGCCGGCCTGAAACGGTCTAACAAAAGCATTCTCCGTTCCAGCCTCAATTTGCTCCGAACTTGCCGTGGAGGCAAAATAATTGTAATTGTTGAGCACACTGTATTTTATGGAAAGATCCCCCCATACCTGGGAAGCGAGATCAAACTGAAGGCTGCTCACCTGCTCCTTATCAAAAATTGCATCGTTTTGCCAGTTGTAATTTTCATACTCGGACTGATACAGCAAATAATTGAAATCCGGCAATCGGGATGAGGCATGCAGGCTGGCCCCAATACTGTGCTTATCGTTAATCTTATAATTAGCATTGGCCGTAAGGAAATAATCCGTCAATTCACCCGCCAGGGTATAGGAACCGTTACCTTTTAGTTTAAAATTGCCAATGGCTTTTTCATACTGAGCGCCAAGGCTTATTTCTTCGCCCTGCAGCCTGTTGGTAATGGTCTGGTTTTCCGTAATCAGAATACTATTGAAATAGTAATCGTAATTGTATATGCTGGCATATCCACTAAGTGTCCCCAGCAAGCGATTGCTGAAATTTACCGCAACCTGGTTAGTAAAGGTCTTGAGAGTAGCCTTATCGTCTATAGGACTGAGAATTGTGGAGCCAAAAAAGTCCTGCTGGGCATCCTGCTGGAACTGGTAGTATTTGGTTTCGTAATTAAAGGTATGTCCGAATGTCAAAGAAGTTGACCTGCGACCCAGTGAATCCTGCTGTGGCTTAACCAGGGCGTACTGATGATCCAGGTAATACCTTTTCCCCAAAACCTTGTTACGGGCATTGGTGAAATTCACATCCAGTCTGGACCGGTCTGAAAATTGTGGATCCTCCGATTCAAATTGCAACTCTTTCTCGGATAAGCCCCCGTTCTCTTCTCCAATAATGTCCTGGGCTGCAATATGTGCCCGGAACTGATAACGGCCATTTCTGGTGATATAATTGGCCGTGGTTCGGAAATTGCCGGACTCTGCCTGACTGTACTGGTATTTTCCCAGAGAACGAAAGCCTTTAAAGGCAATGGAAAAATTAAACCTCCTGGACGTATTTACCGCCAAAAGGGCATCAAGCAATTGTCCCTGTTCAAAAGTAGTTTTGAAAAAGAGATCGGTCATGGGGGTAGCCACGTTGTAATACTTCATATCCTCGATCTCTTCATAATTGAAGTGGCGGGCAGTGGCCCCTATCCTGGGGTACAATTGTATCCGGTCCAGATTTGCGCCAAGGCGGTTGTACGGCTGCCCCACATTCGAAAAGGGCATGAGTTCAAAATCGTCTGTCCGAAGATAATTATAACGATACTCTTTTTGTATGGTCAGGGTGGTATCCAGATAGGTGGTATCCCGATCATGGGTAATGATCTTGTAATTCTTTATGGTGATCTCCTCTGCTCCTTCCTGAGGCCTAGCAGGTATATTTTTCAGTGACTTTTCTAGTCTGGTAGTATCTAACTGTTTCCTGGAAACTGGCTGTTTATCCTGGGCAAGCAGAATAATCCCAAAGAACATAAAAAAGAGCAGTATGCAATATTTCATCATAAATCTTAACGGAAACAAAGTTAGTTTTTTTTGATTAGCCCTGGAGGAAAGTTCTCTTAATTGCCTGAACCGGTCACAACTCGGTAATGAAGTCACAGGTTACCCGTTAGCATCACTTTAACAGGGTATTTGATCGCAAAAAATTGAGAATTAGTGATAAAATCCTGATATTTAGCTGCCAAAAAAAATGCTATGCTAAGAGTTCTACTTCTTACACTTTTCCTGTGCGCTATAGCAACCTACGGCCAGGTTAATCCGCAGGAGCCATTTGTGGATCCCGGTGACGGTTCCCAGGGAATATATTCGAACATTCCCGGCAAACCCGTTAACCTTTATAAGATAAAGGAGCAGATGGATGCCTACTGGGCAGAGCGTGATCCTAGTGCCAAAGGAAGTGGCTATAAGCCTTACAAGCGCTGGGAGAACTACTGGCTGAATTTTGTTGACCAGAATGGGAATCTGCCCACTGCCAAGGAATTATATGATTCCTGGCAATCCAAAGCCAGCTCAGCAAAAACACCCAATCCCACTGCCAACTGGTCGCCCATAGGGCCCTTTAATCCCGGGACTTTGGGGAATCGTCTGCCAGGAACTGGCAGGATCAATGCCATTGCTGTTGACCCCAACAACCCGGATGTATGGTATGCAGGAGCACCTGCGGGAGGAATATGGAAATCTACCAATGCGGGCGGCAGCTGGACCAATTTGTTTGACAATTTCCCGCAAATAGGAGTTTCGGGAATTGCTATCGATCCCAATAACTCCAACATTATTTATATAGCCACAGGGGATGATGATGCGGCAGATTCTTATAGTATCGGGGTATTTAAATCCCTGGATGGTGGACAAACCTGGAACCAAACAGATCTGAATCCATCGAATACCAGCGTAAGTTCCCTGATGAATGAGATCGTCATGGATCCCACAGATTCAAACACACTCTGGGTGGGGACCAGTTTTGGTTTGTATAAAACGACAAATGGGGGAGATAATTGGAACCGGGTACTAAATGGTTATATTTCCGACTTTAAACTTAAACCGGGGAGTCCTGATACCGTATATGCTGTAAGGAATGCTCATATTGGTGGAGGCGGAAACGCTACAGCCTACTTTAAAACAACGGATGGGGGAGCAACTTTTGCTCCAATGGATGATGCTGTAAATCCTATTCTCCCCTCTTCCTGCGGACGAGTAGTCCTGGGTGTTTCCCCTGCGGATCCTGAAGTGCTATATATCCTTGCTGCAAATACAGGTATAGAAGATAATAATTTTGAATACCAGGGCCTTTACAAGTCCACAGACAGCGGAGCAACATTTACAGAAAGTCCAAACACAACAGACATTATGGAATCCAGCCAGGCCTGGTTTGACCTCGCTCTTGAAGTTTCACCTGCCAATGCCAATGAATTATACATGGGCTGTCTCAACATTTGGAAGAGTCTGAATGGAGGAAATAGCTGGAGTAAGCTTAATAATTGGTTTGTCAATAATGCAGCCTATACTCATGCTGACATTCATACCCTTAAAATAATAAACGGAAATGTCTATGCGGGTACAGACGGTGGTCTCTATATCTCCGATGATAGCGGTGCATCCTTTACAGATGTTACATCGAATATGGCCGTGACCCAATTCTATAAGATATCCATTGCCGGGAGTAATAGCAATAAGATTACCGGCGGCACACAGGATAATTCGGGCTATATTTTCAATGATAATACGTGGAATATATTCACCGGCGGAGATGGAATGGATTATGAGTTTGATCCCAACAATCCGAACATTGCCTATGGATTTTCGCAGCGCGGCCAGGTCTTGTTTATTACAACAAATTCCGGTCAATCCGTGACTACCATTGGTGCACCACGAGACGAAAATGGTGATAGGATAAGCGGAAACTGGATTACCCCCCTGGCCGTTGGCAGTGACAGTCAGGTTTATGCTGGTTTTGATGCCATCTACCGCCTCAACGGGAATGCATGGGAAAAACTATACACCATACCCAGTACCGATGGGGGTATTGAGGACATTGAGGTAGACCCTAACAATCCTCAGGTTATTTATGCAGCAGAGGGATCCTTTGTTCAGCGCAGTGCGGACGGCGGCCAAACCTTTAGTGCCTTTTTTAACGCAGGTGCTTTGATATCGGATATTGCTATAAACACCAATGACGGTTCAGCCATCTACGTGGCAACTTCAAGACGGGCAGGCATATCCCAGTCTTCCCAACAGTCCGTTACACGAAGGGTATTTAAAGTCCCGGTAAATAATGGCGTGGCCGGAAGGGAAATAGACATAACCGGAAACCTGCCTACGGATCAGGCCTTTTTTGCCCTGGCACATCAGGGAAGGCATACGGACAACCCGGTATATGTTGGCACTAACCTGGGTGTTTATCGTATTGACGATACCCTTATAAACGAGAATAATGAATCCCTTACTCAGTGGGAAGAGTATTTTACCAACTTACCAAGTGTTGCGGTAAGTGATTTGGAAATAAGTGTGGAAGACGAAGTAATAGTGGCTTCTACCTATGGTCGCGGATCCTGGAAGTCGGCAATACCCATCCAGGTCCCTGACAATGATATTCGTCTAGTCTCTGTAATTCCCGAAACCGAACGAATTCTTTGCGGGGAAATTTTCCCTGAAATCCTGGTGGAGAACAAAGGACTGAATCCTATTACCAGTATCGATATTACCTACCGTTTAAATGGGGGTGCTGATCAGAGTCTTACCGAAACGGTTACCCTCAACCCGGGGGAAACTACCACACTGTTCCTTCCTTCCCTTAATATTGCAAACACAGGTCCGGCTACACTTGAAGTGGAGACTACCATCGCCAATGATACTTTTTCGGACAATAATTCGGTCAGCCAGACCTTTTTTTCCAATGCCTTTGGCGTGGGGGATGCCCTGAACACCTTTGAATCCGCCAGCGATGATCTCATTAGTTATAACGACGGTAATCCAAATTCCGGCCTATGGGAGCGTGGGGTGCCAAGCGGTACTTTATTGAATCAGGCTGCTTCAGGAACACAGGTTTATGGAACCAACCTTTCTGGCAACTATCCGGACGGGGTAAAAAGTTACCTGGTGAGCAATTGCTATGAGTTCTCCACCATCCTGGCACCCGTATTAAAATTTTCTATGGCATATGACCTGGAAGCTAATTTCGACATTGTCTATGTGGAGTACTCCACGGATGATGGTGCTAACTGGAACGTGCTTGGCAGCATAAACAGTCAGCCCAACTGGTATAACAGCGACCGTACCAATGAAAATTCAGGAAGCGATAACGATTGCCAGAACTGCCCCGGGGCGCAGTGGACAGGTACTAATGCCACTCTAACTGAATATGCTTATGATTTCGTTGCCAATGCGGCTCTCGGGGAAACAGACCTGACCAATGAACCCAATATTATTTTCCGGATTGTATTTCACTCGGATCCTTCAGTAAACCTGGAGGGGGTTGTAATTGACGATTTTGTGGTGGAAGGTTTCCAGGACGACGATGATGACGATAACGATGGTATCCTCGATGTTGATGATAACTGCCCGTTAGTGGGTAATGCTGATCAACTCGATACCGATGGTGACGGCCTGGGTGACGCCTGTGATGAGGACGATGATAACGACGGCGTATTGGATGTGGACGACAATTGTCCACTGGTAGCCAACCCGGATCAGGCAGATACAGATGGGGACGGTATAGGAGATGTTTGCGATGAGGATGCAGACAATGATGGTGTGCCCAATGATCTGGACCTCTGTGATGATACCCCGGCCGGTTCAGTTGTTGATGTAACCGGATGCCCCATATTTACGCTTCCCCCTGATAACTTCAGGATTCAGACTGTTGGGGAATCCTGCAGAAACAGCAATAATGGTAGTATTACTATTACAGCTGTACAGAGCCTGGATTATACGGCAACGGTTAGCGGACCTAATACAGATGAGACGCTTAACTTCACCGAAACCTTGCAAATATCGCCACTTTCAACAGGGGAATACACGGTTTGCATTACCGTAGCAGGTCAGGTTGATTATGAAGTTTGTTACACGCTTAATGTCCCGCAACCCGAGGATTTATCGGTCTCTTCAAGGATCAGCTCATTGGATAATGAGGTGATCATCAGTCTTGCCGGGGGACAGGCGTATACCATAAGACTAAACAATGAGGTATTCCAGACAACGGATAGTGAGATTACGCTGCCTTTAAGCAAAATAGAAAATACTTTACTGGTTAGTACAGACAAGGCATGCCAGGGTACTTACGAGGAAACTATTTTCCTGAGTTCAAAATTACTGGTATACCCCAATCCGGTGGAAGGCAGTAATTTAAATATTTTCATGGGTGATAATGAGTTAGAAGAGGTAGAAGTGACCCTCTTCACCCTGAATGGAATTGAGGTAATGAGCAAAAAATATGCTCTTCTTAATCGTGAAGTTAGCCTAAACCTGGGCGGGTTAGCCAAGGGGGTATACTTACTGAATATTCGTACAGCACGTTCACTGGTGAACTATAAAATATTGCGCAAATGAGTTGGAAAGTGAAACTGAATATATTACTGCTGTCGGGACTTTTTATAGCCTGTGGCGGCGGAAGTGACAACCCGGGGTCAGATCCCGATCCGGAACCCGATCCCGTCCCTGCCCCCAGGGCAACCACGCTAATTTTTCCGGAAAATAACAGTGAATGCACAACAGGGGTGGTAGTCAGTGATACCCAAAGTCAGGTTTTATTCGAGTGGAACGAATCGGAAAATACGGATTCCTATGAGGTAAATCTCAGAAACCTGAATACCAATAATACTTCAAGGTTTACCTCCAACACCAATAGCGTTAATATTACGCTCAACAGGGGCACACCCTATGAATGGTTTGTGGTTTCCCGTGCCGATGGCACCAGTGAAACGGCCAACAGCCCTTCCTGGAGGTTTTACAATGAGGGACCAGGTATCGAGAATTACGCTCCCTTCCCCGCTGTGGCCATCAGTCCGGAAAGGGGTGCCATTTTGAACGGGATCACATCTGTAGATCTATCCTGGACGGGAAGTGACGTGGATAACGACATAGTAGATTATGAGGTATATCTGGACACCAATACTGACCCTACAACTTCTTTGGGCATAACGGCAGAGACCAGTCTGCCGGATGTCGCAGTGAGTGCAGGTAACGTTTACTACTGGAAAGTGGTTACCCGGGATAGTCAGGGCAACAGTTCTACTTCTGAAATCTTTCAATTCCGTGTAGACTAAAATTTTCACAAAAGATTTGCATTAAAAACCTGCAAATGCTGGCTTTTTGCATGATTTTTGTGATTAATTATGAATTAACCCAAGGAAAATAAAAATGAGATTACTATCCAAAACCATCTTTTCAGCAATTCTATTGCAAGCTATTATCGTTAATGCTCAGGTCTCCGTTAATCTGCCCTCTGCCTATATTCAGAATCAACTTGACGAGTCAGGTATACCAAAGAACGTAGTTGGGTCAGCATATGACACTGAGAACTTCAAATACGGAAGTGTACTGGTTAAAGGATCCGAATCGTACAAGGCGCTATTACGATATAACGGTTTCAGGGATCAAATCGAGATGAAAAGCAGTGATAACAGCATTACGGTATTAATGAAACGCAATTACATTAGTGCCAGAATTAATAATGAGTTAATCACCATCAGGAAATTTGAAGACGAAGGCCGGGAACGACAGGGTTATTTTAGTGTTATTGCCCAACACGGGGATTTTGAACTCCTGCAGAGACGTCAGATTATTCTAAAAGAAGCGCAACAAGCTTCTTCCTCTTACGCCAAGGATAAACCCGCAAGGTTTGAAAAGGATTACAATTACTATCTTCAGTATAAGGAAGACGGTGTTGCTAAAAAAGTAAGATTAAGTAAAAAGTCGGTCATTGATGCCCTACCTGCTGAATATCAGGATAAGGCAAATGCCCTGTGTAAAGAGAATAAATGGAAATTAAAAACAGAAGCTGAAGTAGGTTTATTGCTTCAGAAACTGATTGAGACAACATAAGGCTTTCAATTGGCATTGTTTGCCAGGAAAAAATAAGGGTGTTGATAAAATATAATCAACACCCTTTTTCTTATTTTATATTTTAAGAGTTCACCTGAGAAGGAATAAGAACGGTTTATATGATTGCACCTCAAAACGAAATAAGATCAATCTAAACAACAGGGTTCAGGTAAAAGGGTGTCCCAACAGTATCTTCAGGTCTATTAGCACTAGGGGTAACGAATTACTTTTCAAAATATGATGAGCTTATGCCGTTAATCTCCGGGGAAGTGCTGCTGCTTTACTACTAAAAATACAGCACACTACTATGGACTTTTTGTATGCAAAACATTAGCCAGAAATACCGAGTATCATACTATAATATATCCTTTTATTAAAGCTACTGCGTTTTTGGTCCTTATTTAAAACTTTACGTGCTTATTGCTAATCCTACTTAAAGGTTATTAATTTTCAGTTGCCGCTGAACACCTTTCTTACAGACCTTTTATTGATCTAATAGTGCATCGTGCTCATTTTATTGAAGGGGAGACTATTTATAAATAAAAAAGCCCCGGAAACATTTCCAGGGCTTTTAATAAAATATAATCTATTCTTATTTATATTCCAGTCATTACAATATCCACTGTAAAAGCAGTAGTAAATAAATTCTGACTTAGAGTAATAGTGAATTGATCATCACAGGATGAATAAACTCCTGAACTTGGTCCAGAATAATCAAACCCAACTTCTGGTACAGTATCTCCTATAAAGTCAACCGTAAAGTCTTCATTGAGAACAATGGTCCCGGGATATATATAAATGCCACTAAAACCAGCACTTCCAGTTGCCCAAGCCACAAACTCAGGACCCCATGAAGAGGTAATAGTCCATTGGTTATCCGTTCCAGGAACAGGAACCAAATCTACTGTATGCGAAGGAGCTTCTGCTCCAAAGGCAAACACGCGAACACCATAGGAGTCAGAAATTTCTGTCGGACAGTCATTGTCGTTAATGGTAAAAACAGCCGAGGTTCCTTCAAGACCCTCACCAGCAACCCCTACCGGAACTGAACTGGATTCACTTAACTCAACCCGGATAACTACATTGCCATCCGCATCTAGATTATCTATTGGAGTTATTGTGATTTCTCCAGTGAACTCTCCTTCAGGAATATCCAACACCCCATTAGCCGGGCTAACTTCAAACCTGGAAGCATCGCCACTCTCAATGATCACGTCAAAATTTACGCTTACACCAGAACTATTTTCACCGGAGCCCAAAAGCACTCCAATAGTCATGGCGTCACCATCTTCAAATGTAGAAGCAGAAGTCGACTGGAATTGTACAAAACCATCTCCTACATTATATAGTCTATTGTCACCTAGATCCTCACAACTAATCGCGAAGAGGACAATAACTGAAAAAATTAAAGCTTTATAAACTTGTCTCATCTTATTTAAATATTAGTATCCAGGGTTCTGCTGCGTGCGCAAGTCCGGATTTGCGTTAAATTCAATTTGCGGAATTGGAAATGTAAACCTGTAATTATCAGGTGACAGGCTACATTGATTAACAATAGCACAATCAATTGCATCACGACTTACTTGTCGGTTTCCACGAAGCCCCATACGCTTAAGGTCTTTCCAACGGTGACCTTCAAAGGCGAATTCGAACCTTCTTTCATCAAGGATTGCTCCGTAAGCTTCCGTTTTATTAGCAAAAACTGGCAGGGCGGTGTCCGTACCAAATCTTGCATCTCTCAATTGCTTGATCAAAGCAGCAACTGAATTTGTTGCACCGTTTAGGTCTCCTATTTCAACCCATGCTTCCGCTAAAATCAATAACATCTCAGCAGATCTGAACACCTTCAGGTCATTCATATTGGTTACACCTTCAGAACCCGGGTATTTATAAACAACCAGTACATCAAGAGTAGGGTTATTATTTACCTCATAATCAGGGTCTATATCACTGTCAGGAGCAACCAGCACATCATATCGGATATCATCAGGATCGAGGGCGTTGAACAAAGACCTGCCCACTTCTAAAAATGCTCCACCTGTTCGGGTAGCAGCCGAAAAACTAAAAATCCCACCTGCATGGCCTCCAGCCGTACCACCAGTTCCCTGGTTGTCATAATTATCACCAATGGTTCTTTCCAATTTGAAGATAACCTCGGTATTGTCTACATCTTGAAAAATACCCTGGTACTGAGCCCTTGTAGCAAGGGGATATTTGTTCAAAAGTTCCTGGGCATAACCAGCAGCTTCAGCGTAATGCGCTGGACCACGGTATGCCGCTACTCTGGCCCTAAATGCGTCAATTACATCCTTATTGATCGTAGTAGGGTCTGAAGTATCATCAGAAAGCAATGACTCCGCCAAATCCAAATCATTTTCGATCAATTCGTAGAAATCAGCGTTAGTACTTCGAAGCAACAACTGATCGATAGTGGGAACAAAATCAACCAAAATCGCTGCCAACGCACTGTCATCTGCATAATCTGTTGAATAATATGACAACAACTCGAAGTGGCCCCATGCCCTGAGGAAATAAGCCTGTCCAAGAATTTCGTCCTTTAAAGATTGCTCTGCTGCATCTGCAGCCTCAACAATATCACCAGCCTCAATTAACCGGTTAGCTGCATTGAGCAAATCATAATTTCTGGTCCAGAAATTATTGGTAATGGCACTTGATGGGTTTAATACTAAACTATATAACCCAATTTGTTGTCCTCCATTTTCGATTCCTATGGCCAGCTCATCCGTAAAGATGGCGTTAAAAAGAATCTCAGGAGTTAAATCCACTCCGTCATATACCCCATTCAGACCTAAACTTAAATCCTCAACGGTTTGAAAAGCTCTGTCCGCATCAAGTCGTCCGGGCTGATTGATATCTATCGCATCCTCACAACCTACGGTGAGCACAAGCGATAATAATAAGTAATATATTTTTCTAATTTTCATTGCTATTATTTTAAATGCCTATTTCAAATCCAAGTGAAAGAATTCGCGGAGTAGGATATTCGTTTTGTTGTGAAACAAGTCCCTCTACATCAAATCCTCTCCATTTAGTAAACGTCAGAACGTTCTCTCCGTTAAAAAAGAAACCAAGTTTCTTGATTCCTGTCCCCTCAAGAAATTTCTTAGGGAAGTTGTAACCAACAGCCAGGAACCTTAACCTTACATAATCCGCACTAAACAAGAATCTATCTGAAGACACTCCTGCCTGCCCGACAGCATTCAAGTTGGAAGCTGTAAGGCTTGGTACGCTAGTTACCCGGTTGTTAGGAGTCCATGCATCCAGCAGGTCTCTGGAGGTCCTGAACTGACCAATAGTAGATGGATTCATTCGACCATAATAATCAAAATCCAAATTGTCTATCCCTAACATGTAGTTAAACTGGGTCTGAACATAAAAACCTTTCCAGTCAAAATTGAAACCAAAGCTTCCTACCCAGTCCGGGTATGGGTTTCTGCTCGTCCATACCCTGTCAGTATCAGCATTGGGGTTCTCTGTAAGATTACCATCCGCATCAAGGAACAACAGGTTACCATTTGCAGGATTCACACCCGCATATCTAACCCTAAAATATTCATCCAGCGGCCCTCCATTTCTACCAATTCCAATAATCTCACCTTCATCGCTTGGTAGATCCTGTAATTCGGTCTCATTGTAGTTACCGACCAAATTCAGCGTAAGCACCATATCCTTATTTCGGATTAAATCGTAATCCAAATCAACCTCAACTCCACGGTTGAACAGGGAACCTACGTTGGCATTCAAAGTAGTTACTGAATTAATCGCAGATACCGGTGTGCTCTGGAAGAGGTCTGTTGTCTTCTTTTCATAAACATCGAACGAACCTCTTAACCTGCTGTTGAATACTTCAAAGTCAAGACCAATATTCGTTTGTTTAACTGTTTCCCAGCGCAATGTGGTATTTGGGATCTGTGATAAAAACAGGGCGTTCTGTCCCCGGTATCCTGGACCAGTTGCAAAAAGACTTCTGGTTAAATCAGGAGCACTAAAAATACTGGTTCCGGTTATTCGCTGGTTACCAGCAGTACCTATAGAAGCTCTCAGTTTCAAAACATCAAAAACAGACCCGTCCATAAAGGACTCGTTACTGATGTTCCAACGACCAGCTACAGACCAGAATGTTGCATATCTATTAGACTCTGCAAAGCGGTAAGAGGCATCCCTTCGGACTGTCCCAACTACACCATATCGCTCATCATAATCGTAGTCAGCCTGTCCAAAGTATGAGAACAACCCGGCATCCCTTTTTGTAGCATTGATAATAGGAACAAAAAAGTCGTTGTCAGAATTATCCTGAATCCATCCCGCATCGTCCCCGGAAGCAAAAGTCCTGGGATCCAAACCTTCCTGTCTGTATCCAAGGTCTCTAAAGTGAGCTTTAAAGTATTCTGTATAAGCCCCTACGTTAACACTGTGTTTACCCCATTGGTTGTCGTAAGTTAAAGAAGTTACCTGGTTGTAAGTAAACACGCGATCATTATCTCCAAATTGGCGACCATTGTAATCGTCCCCGAAGTAAAAGTCATTCCAGTTATCAGGAGCTTCTAGCGCATTAAAGGTTGTATCAATATAATCCATACTACCGGTTACATTGGCTCTCAAGTTCTTAGCAACTTCATAGCTGGCATTTGCACTGGCTACTATTCGAACTTCCTCATCTCTTTGCTCATAGGAATTTAAAAAATCCAATAAGAGTAAAGGGGTATCAGCAAAAGTCCAATTCTGAGCCAGCAACTCAGATCCCGGATATTCATCAGGCGTTATATAAGTAACCGACTGATTTGCACCCAATAGAAAGTTCCTGTTGATACTTCCAGTTCCTACAGAAGATACCTCATTAGAAATAGAATAGTTAATGGTCAGATTTGTACCGTAAGTAAATCTTCCATCTTCGCTTCTACCTGTAATATTGTTTCTGAAGTTAAAACGCTTCAGATCCGATTCTACAACAACACCGTCTTGTTCAAAGAAACCGAAAGACGTGAACTGTGTGGTGTTAGAGCTACCACTTGACAAGGTCAGCGTATGGTTCTGGTTTACACCCTCGCGGATAAAAAAGTCAACCCAATTAAAATTGGGAGCTGCAGCAATTTCAGCGTCAGTAAGTTGTGATCCACGACCCCTATTCAATTGTTTCTCAAGAGCGAGCTGTTCCTGGGAATTCATTAAATCGTAATCATTGCCCGGTAACTTGCTAAATCCTGCAATACCGGTGTAGTTGATGCTTAAACCCTGATCATAATTACCTGTACGTGTTTTAATAACGATAACCCCGTTTGCACCCCTGTTTCCATAAATTGCTGTTGCACCAGCATCTTTAAGCACAGAAATAGACTGGATGTCCTGTGGGTTCAATGACCTGAAGTTATCCTCGTCTACCGGAGCACCGTCGATAATGAAAAGAGGTTCAGTGTTACCATTAATTGAGTTTACCCCACGTAACTGTACCAAAGAGTTGGCTCCCGGCTGACCGGATGTGGTGGTAATATTCAAACCGGCAACCTGTCCCGACAGGGTTTGAACAACACTGGCATTCGGACGGTTCTTAATAGATTCGTCAGCAGAAATGGTAACCTGTGCAATTGCAGATTTCGTTTTGGGCGCTGTTCGGTACCCTTGAACTACCACTTCCGCAAGCTGTTCGGCATCATCCTCCATCCTAATGTTAAGAACAGAAGTGGAAGCCGAAACAGTACGGTTTACTGTTTTCTGACCCAGGTAGCTGAATCGCAACACCTGGCCCACATTAACTGTAATGGAGTAATTTCCATCAAAATCAGTTTGTGTACCCGTAGAAGTTCCTACAACCACTACAGCTACACCGGGCAACGGTATTCCAGAAGAATCTGTCACGTTACCTGTAACTGTCTTTTGCGCGAAAGCAAAAGAAACGCAAAACACCAATAAAGGTGTAAGCACCTTCGTAAGCTTTGATCTCATTTAATTAGTTTTTTGAATTAGTCAGCGGCAAATTTGCCAATTAATTGTTAACTATGCAAGGATACAGGAGGCTTGGAAGGGGTTTGTGTTAAAAAAAAACAAATTATTACGAGTCTTTTATCAATTTCGTTAAAACTGTAATGTATATGTAATTTTTGAACATAAATACTAATTTATCCATCAACAATAATTCTATTTTTTAAAAATCATTCAAGTTATGTTGCAGGCTTATCTGCATAGTCCCTATGAGGCAGGCACTGACGAGGCGGGAAGAGGTTGCCTGGCCGGTCCGGTTACCGCAGCAGCCATAATTCTTGAACCGGATTTTTCCCATAAAACCCTCAATGATTCAAAATTGCTGACTGAAAGGCAGCGCAAGCAAATCCAACCCTTACTTGAGGAAGCAGCCCTTGCCTACGCAGTGGCACACGTATTCCCGGAAACCATAGACAAGATCAATATCCTCAATGCCTCCATAAAAGCCATGCATATGGCACTGGACCAATTGGCCCATATACCGGAATACATACTGGTAGATGGGAATAGGTTCAAACCCTACGAGAATATACCCCATACCTGTGTGGTTAAGGGCGACGGTAAATTTCTGCATATCGCTGCAGCCTCCGTCCTGGCGAAAACAGCCAGGGACGCATATATGGAACAGATACACCTGGAATATCCGATGTATCAGTGGATCAATAATAAAGGATACCCAACAAAAGCCCACCGGGAAGCCATTAGGAAATATGGCCCATGTGAATATCACCGAAAAAGCTTTCGCCTGCTTCCGGAACAATTGGAACTGGAGTTCTAAAGCGTAATTTCCCAAAAAACAACTTGCCCATATCTGGAGCAAACAGGCCACAGAGTTTTTTACCTTTGTTGTGTATACTGAAGTTCAGCTATGATTAGATACCCCTTTTTCCTGGCCCTGCTCTCCCTACTTATAATAAATTGCTCACCCGGAACAGAGCGAAACACAAATCTACACCGGTACATACCAAAAGATGCCTCCCTGTTGCTGCAGGTAAGGAACCTGTCCAATTTTAAAAGCAACCTGAGGAATTGCGAATACCTGTCTCAAATCAGTGCTCATCCCCTGCTTACCCCGGAAGAACTCTCAGGTGGCCTCCTTAATTATGTGGAGAGCGATAGCAGCGCCCTGATAAGCCTCATAAATTGGAAAGACAAAAAAGCAATGCTCATAGCTTCATGGGTAAATACCAACAAAACAGAACAGGATAGCACGGCAGCTGATCCTGGTGAGTCGGTTTCATCAAATGGCGTAGCCTTGTGGAAGCATTTACAGGATTCCCTGACATGGTACTCAACTACTTCGGGCGGGATAAAACTTTGGTCCCTTCATCCTGAGGTCCTCAGCAATATATTGAAACAGGATCAACCTGCAGACGCGGAGCTTTCCCGACTGCTGCGCGCTGCTAACGACAGGAGCTCGGCTTCCCTTTTCAGAAAAGCCAGTCCTGATCCCTACATGCATTTTTTCCCGTTTACGGAGGAAGAGGCCTCCGTGGACTCAGTCCAACCCATTTGGCAAGTGATGGACCTAGAGTTCCGAAAGGCTGGAATAACCGGTAGTGGTGTGGTTATGATCCCGGATTCCGGTCAGACCTGGGCCTCCTACTATCGGGGAACAGTCATGGAAAACAGGATTGCTGCCCTGGCCCCCTTGCAAAGCGATGCCATCATTAGTTTCATTTTGGATACCGCTCTGTTATCGTCAGAAATTCCACAGGATTCCCTTGAATTATATGAAGAAGAACAAAGTTTGTTAAACGCAGTTGCATCAGCCGGGGTGATCATCCAAAACAAGCAAAGATGGGTAGTTTTGGATCTCCTTGATGCCAGCGGGCTTGAGACCCTGCTGAAAAGTTTGCAGGTGGGTTCCAGGCAGTTCCAGGGCAGTGAAATTCTGGAACTTGGTCAGGGACAGTTTTTGGATGCCTATACCAACAAGGTTGTTAAAGGGTTTGATGCCCGGTTTGCAACCCGAATTGAAAACCAGTTTATTTTTGCCGAATCCTCCGCTTCACTGGAACTATTGCTACAGGACTATAACAGGGGAATGGTCTTTGAAATGAGCAGTCTTTATGAGAACAGCATAGACTTACAGTCTGGTGAGGCCTCCCTTCAATTTACTGCCAATGCGGAAGGAATGGGGAAACTGTTGCAGGAACCTTTATTTGCCGGTACCTCTCCAAAAAACCTTTCCCTGTTTCCCGAAGGTTATGTCTATTCGGGGCAGGTGCTGAGCGGCTCAGGCCATCTACTGAATAATATGGCTATCAATCGCATAAACAAAAAAGCAGAAAGCAATACCACTTCTGAGGAATTCAGGCTGCAACTCGATGCCGAGGTGGCCACTATTCCCCAATTTGTCATCAACCACCGGAATCGCCAAAAAGAAATTGTTGTGCAGGACGAAACCAACAAGCTCTACCTGATATCTGGGGAAGGGAAAGTACTGTGGAAAAAACAGCTGGATAGCAGAATTCAGGGAGAAATTAAGCAGGTTGACCTCTACAAGAACGGCAGACTTCAACTAGCCTTTACTACCAATAACCAGTTCCTGGTACTAGACAGGAATGGCAAAGAAGTACTCCCTTTCAACATGCGGTTCAAAGGGGGCAACCTTAATCCATTGGCAGTTTTTGACTATGAGAATAACAGGAATTACCGCTTTGTGGTTACTCAAGGCCGAAAAATCTATATGTATAATCGACGTGGTCAGATCGTCAGTGGCTATACTTACACAGAGGCAGCAGCACCAGTGCTCAGGGAACCCCAACATTTCCGGATTGGCAGCAGAGACTACCTGGTATTCCAGCTGGAGAACGGCGCCCTGGAAATCCGGAACCGGGTAGGCAAGACCCGCATACCAGTCAGCGAGCGCTTTCAATTCTCTGAAAATCCGGTGTATATGTACCTCAACCAATTCTCATTTACAGATAATTCAGGTAGATTATACTCTATTGATACCAAAGGAAAACTATCTGCCAGCAAGCTGAATCTGGATGCGCTTCACCGGATTGATGCCACCAGCAAAACCCTGGTCACCCTTAGCGAAAATACCCTCACCATCAAAGGCAGGCCTATCACCCTGGACCTCGGTGTTTACACTGGCCCAAAGATATTTTATCTCTACGATAAGATATACGTAAGCGTAACAGACCTACAAGCTGAAAAAGTATATTTGTTTGACAGCCAGACCAAGTCCATTCCCGGATTTCCGGTATTTGGTACAGATGCTATGCGTTTGGACGATGTGGATAACGACCGGAACCTGGAGCTGGTAACCAGTGGGCAGGCAAATGACCTCATCCTGTATCGGATGAATTAATTCTGAAAATCACCAGATCTGCCGGATTTGGAGAGCCTGGCTTCAAACAGTGTTTCAAAATGCCTTAGTAGTTTCTGCTTAACCTCCTCTACATCGAGCTCGGTTTTGCCAAGTTCCACATTGAGGGATGTAACAGCCTTGTCTTTTATACCGCAGGGAATCATATGATCGAAATACCCCAGGTCTGTGTTCACATTGAATGCAAACCCGTGCATGGTAACCCAGCGGCTGGCACGTACACCCATAGCGCAAATCTTTCGCGCAAAAGGAGTTCCCACATCCAGCCAAACGCCGGTTTCCCCATCGGAACGTTCTCCCCTGAGTCCATATTCCTCAAGGGTGAGGATAATCATTTCTTCAAGCAGCCTGAGGTATTTATGGATATCGGTAAAGAAATTATCCAGGTCCAGGATGGGATAGCCTACGATCTGGCCAGGCCCGTGGTATGTGATATCCCCTCCCCTGTTGATCTTATAGAATTTGGCCCCTTTTTTCTCCAGCTCTGCTTCCGCAACCAGCAAATTTTCAATATTGCCGCTTTTACCCAGCGTATACACATGAGGGTGCTCAACAAAAAGCAAATAATTAGGTGTAGGCTCCTGTAAACCCTCGCGCCTGTTGCGGATCTTCGTATCCACTATTTGCTGGAACAGGTTCTCCTGGTAATCCCATGTTTCCTTGTAGTCGCGATAGCCCAGTTCCTGAAAAGTAACCTGCTTGTTCATTCCCGCAAAGATACAACGCTCAGTTGGGATTATTAAGGATAATGAGTGCCGCAATCACACCTGGTACCCACCCGCATAGGGTAAGAAGAAAAACAATAATAAAAGACCCGCATCCCTTGCCAATAACAGACAGGGGCGGAAATATAATGGCCAGTAAGACCCTTAAAAAACTCATTTGGGGTATGTTGATTGATGTACTATATATGTATCCTAAAATGTGCTTTTGTTACATTTTCTTGTAAATTTAATCCTGCCTTCTTGAATATGGTTCGTTTTTTACTCGTTTTTAGCTTTTTTCTGTGCCTGCAGGCAGAGGCCCAATATCTTTTTACGGGAGAACTTGCAGAGCAATCAGCGGGCAGTACAGTTTACTTGTCACTGGTGGAGGATTATCGCAGGAGCTCCCGCATCTATTTTGACCAGATTATCCGTAAAACCACAGCCGATTCCCTGGGGCGATTTGCTTTTGAGGGGAATAACCTCTCTATTGAAAACCGGCTGTATCGCATCCATATAGACGAATGTCAGGATCAGAACAGCCCGGATGAGTACTTCCTCGGAAATTGCCCTAATAACCAGTCCATACTTTTCCTGGCCAATAACCGCGATACACTGGCCTTTCCGGCTACCTATGCCAATGAGCCTTTTTGCGCGGTGGAGTCTACCAACAAAGCATCAGACAAGATCCTGGAAATTGAGGCTATGAAGGAAGAAATGATCCTGGACTTCACAGAAGTGCGCAGCGAAGCAAATACCCGCCTGAATCTCCAAACCTGGTTCCGGAAATGGCAGGAATACGGTGAAGCATTGCAGGAACCTGTACTGGAACTATATATTTATGGGTTCCTTTCTGACCGCACTAATGAAACCTACGATTATTATCTGGAAGAAGTAGGGGATAATCCCTATTACCAGGAATTATTAGGCAGACTGCAACTTAAATACCCGGGGGCCTCTTTTACGAATGCGTACCAGCGTGAAATCCTAACCGATCGGTTGCTATCAAACCCTCAAAACAACAAGCAGGAACTATTGATCTGGATCCTGGGCGCCTTACTGGTCATTTCTATCCTCCTTAATATCTACCTGTTCAGGCGTATCCCCGGCAAGGGCACGGCGGTAGAAACGGATCCTACCAAATTAACCCAGCAAGAAAGGAAAATAGCCCTGCATGTGCTGGAAGACAAGACCAATAAGGAGATTGCCGATGCCCTGTTTATAAGCGTAAGCACAGTTCGGACGCATATAAACAACCTGAACAAAAAGCTCGGGGTAGGCGATCGTGAAGCCCTGAAAGTGCAACTGCAACAACAATTTCCACCGGGGGACTAGTCGGTAAATCCACCCCGAAACACTAACAGAGGAGCTGAATTTCTGTGAATTTTGGATCAAATTCAAATCACAGATCTATGAAAACAACACTCAGCATGTTCCTGGCATTGTTACTTGTTACAACCCTGGCGGCCCAGGACGAAGTAAAAGAGATTGAACTATCTAACGGAAACAGCATCCTTCTGGGAAGTATCCCTGAGGATGCACTACGGCAGGCTTCCTATTCCAACTGGTATTCCACGAACTATTCCCAATATTTCCCTGATCTGGACCGTATTTCACAGTTTAAGGAAGAACTTAAGAAGTATCACATCCTTGTTTTTATGGGAACCTGGTGTGGCGACAGTCAGAGGGAAGTACCACGGTTCATGAAAATTCTGGATGTGGCAGAATTCCCCGAAGAACAAGTCAAACTGGTTGCTGTGGATCAGAGGAGGGAATTCTACAAGCAGAGTCCGGGTGGTGAAGAGTGGGGATTAAATATCAGCAGAGTACCTACTTTCATCTTCCTTAAAAATGGTAAGGAAGTAGACCGAATTGTTGAATATCCACTGAATACCCTGGAATTGGACATGGAGAAGATTCTGCTGGGAATGCAGTAAGTACAAGGTGTATAAATTAAAAAGACCCTTCCGTTAGAAGGGTCTTTTATATTAACTAAAATACTGAATAAGTTTTAGCGTGAATCGTTATCAGCAGAAGACGAGATGCATAAGCCCTCAAGCGTATCTTCTATATCACCGGGAGTACTCATAATTTTCATGAAGGTACCCATTGTGAGATCCGGCCAGTGCAACGCTATCCTGTACTTGCCGTGCAACATGGTCGCCTCATTTTTCTGAAGGATGATCTCATAGGGCAATGCCGCGGCATGTTCAACCCCTATCTTAGGTAGGAAATGGGATTCACCGTCTTCTGTACTTTTCAAGCCTATTCCAAATACAGCCACTTGCTTATCCGGATAGACCAGTTCATAGACCTTTACGGTATTTCCCTTCCCGGATTTGAGGTTTTGCCTGATGATCCGCAACCCTTGATTAAAGGAAGAATATTCTGCCAGGCTAATAGGGTCTGTGAAGTAAGGCATCATAATCTTGTAATGGTATTTTTTCAGCTTATCTGCCTTCACAGTTCCACCAAAGGGCACAAATTCCTTCCCAACGGAAGTAAGCGCTTTTTTAAGGTCTTTGGATAGTTTATCAAAGATTGCCTGATGCCTGGTAAAATCATCCCTCAGATAGGCTCTGAGTAAATAATCAGGATTGGTATAGGAAACCGTTACCCGGCCTTCTTTTTCCACAAGTCCCACCTTCAGCACAGCACCGAGAGCACCTCGGTCTGCCACTTTAACGGTAGTGTTTTTTAGATCATTTCGCGTAAAGGCAATTACTTTGAGGGATTTGCTATTGGCTGGCTGATATGTACCCAATACCTCAAAGGAATTTTGCCGGAGTGCATCCATAATCCCTTCAGACAGGGCGGTAATGGATCCTGTTGTTTCAGTTACCTTAATGTAGGGTGACAATTCCTGTCCCAGCAGATTAACGCTTCCGCCGAGTACAAGCAATATGCCTGCTATTAAACTTTTCATTTTGAAAGTATTTATATGAATTAAACAGTGCTTTACGATTTTCCAGTAATTGACTACAGGACAGCATGGTAAATGAAGCTGACAATAGCATGCATTACAACCCTACAAAAGAAGGGATCAGAGGGCTGATTTTTCATGATTTTTATCATAATAGGGATAGCATGGATAGCAAAAAGCACCTTTAATTGATCAGCCGCTTTCGCCTTTAGTTAAATAATGTAATTTTGCGGCTCAAATCATTGTGAGATGCAACTTTCTGAGCAGGAAATCGTAAGAAGACAGAAACTCGAGCAACTCAGGGCTATGGGAATCGATCCCTATCCCGCTGCTCTATACCCCGTTGATACCACTTCAGCCGGAATACGGCAGGATTATGAAGAAGGAAAAAAAGTGGTTATTGCCGGAAGGTTGATGTCAAGAAGGATACAGGGTAAGGCGTCTTTTGCTGAACTTCAGGATAGCGAAGGACGTATACAGGTTTACTTTAACCGCGATGAGATCTGCCCCGGGGAAGACAAGAGCCTCTATAATGAGGTTTACAAAAAACTCCTGGATATAGGGGATATTATTGGTATTGAAGGAGAGCTTTTTACAACCAAGGTGGGCGAAAAAACGGTTATGGTCAGAGACTTTACCCTCCTGAGCAAATCCCTCCGCCCCTTACCCCTGCCCAAGGTAGACGCCGGGGGAAATGTCTATGACGAATTCACAGATCCGGAACTGCGGTACCGCCAGCGCTATGTGGATCTGGCAGTTAACCCCTCAGTTAAGGACACCTTTATAAAGCGAACCCGGATTACCAACAGCATAAGGGAGTTCCTCAATGAAAAAGGGTACCTGGAAGTGGAAACACCTGTATTACAGCCTATTCCAGGGGGTGCAGCCGCCAAGCCTTTTATTACCCACCACAATGCCCTGGATATACCGCTTTACCTTCGTATTGCTAATGAATTATACCTTAAAAGACTTATAGTTGGCGGCTTCGATGGGGTCTATGAATTCTCCAAGGACTTCCGTAATGAAGGTATGGACCGGACCCATAATCCGGAATTTACCATTATGGAGTTGTACGTGGCCTACAAGGATTATCACTGGATGATGGACCTTACCGAGGAATTGCTCGAAAAGGTTGCCCGGGATGCCAATGGGAGCACGAAGACTATGATGGGTGATCAGGAGATCGATTTTAAGGCGCCATACCCCAGGATTCCTATTTTGGAAGCCGTAAAAAAATACACCGGATATGACATTGCGGGCATGGACGAGGCTGAACTGCGCGAAGTGGCCGGAAAACTGGAAATAGAGGTTGATGAGACCATGGGAGTAGGCAAGCTTATCGATGAAATTTTTGGGGAAAAATGTGAAGCCCACTTTGTACAGCCCACCTTTATCATAGATTACCCGAAAGAAATGAGTCCGCTTACAAAGGAGCACCGAAGCAATCCGGCCCTTACCGAGCGGTTCGAGCTTATTATCAATGGCAAGGAGATTGCCAATGCCTATTCCGAGCTGAACGATCCCATTGACCAGCGGGAGCGTTTCGAAGAGCAACTCAGGCTCTCTGAAAAAGGAGATGACGAGGCCATGTTTATCGACCAGGATTTCCTCAGAGCCCTTGAATATGGTATGCCACCTACTTCAGGTATTGGAATCGGGGTAGACCGTCTGGTGATGCTGCTTACCAACAATTCTTCCATTCAGGAAGTTTTGTTTTTCCCTCAGATGCGTCCTGAAAAAAAACCACTTCAGCTCAGGGATAACGAAAAAACCATACTGGAGACCCTCAAACCGAGTAAAACTATGCCTTTGGCAGACCTGAAAGCTGCTTCCGGGCTTAGCAACAAGGCCTGGGACAAAGGAATCAAGGCCCTGGGAAAACTAGGACTGGTAAAGGTTGTAAAGGAGGGAGACACCCTTAACTGCGTCTTGCAGGAATAACCCCTGAGTTTCTTTTAAGACTTTATTAACTTACTTGTAATCAGCATGTTAATAGAGAATGCAGTTCATCGAATCCCGGTACTTTGGTGAAATAAAGGCCTTGTATTCTACGTTTTATATGGGCGAAATCCCTAATTCGCCTATATGAAGAAAAACTACCTGCTAATATTTTCTGTTTTCCTGCTGATCACCTGTTCCAAGAACGGTGTTGAAGAAAACACCCCATTACCCGAAGATGCGGTTCTTGAAGCCTGTTTTGAAATGAGCCAGGAAACCATCCTCATCGGTGAAACCCTTCAAATAACCAGTTGTTCCAAAGGGGCCAGTAAATTTCTCTATGATTTCGGGAACGGTGATGCCAGCACAAAGGAAAATCCTGTCATCACATATCAGGAAGCGGGCACCTATGCCATTTCATTGACGGTTTCTAACGAAAGTGGAAAATCCAGCTCCTTTGAGGAGGAGGTCAGGGTAGTATCCAATGATGGATTTTACTTTTACCCGGATATTGCAGAAGGGTTCTCTTCAACACCTCTGGAACTGAGCATTAATCCTATTTCCGGGAAACCTTACTATATAGAACTGCTGCAAGATGAAGTGGGTTCTGAAGGCTCTAAATTCTACTACCGTGAACTGTCAGAGGACCTGAGTTCGGAAAGACAGTACCTGGCAGACAAACCCTACAACAGCAACTCTGCTTTTGTGAATTTCTTCCCCAGCGGCAAACAGAATTTTGTGTTCTCAAGGACCCTCAACAGCCTCTATGGGACGCAGGAGGTGAGTTATGATATGAACTGGGCATTCCTAAATGGCATCCAATCGGCTAAAAAGCACAGCTACGGAGTCCTGGAGGCAGAAGGCAACTATTTGTATTACGGCACGGAAAAACCCGGAGATTTTCATCAGGCCGCCATAGAGATCCGAAACAGCAATGGAGATGCCTTTCAGGTCATTTCCCTTCCAGTTCCCGGTTATGACAATGCAACAATCGGGGATATGATCGCTATAGAAGGCGGCTATGTAGCCTTTGGAGGGGTTTTCAAAACCAATATGGCTCCTCCCTACATTGCAGATTATTATCCTGTTCTGTTGTTTTTGGATGCCTCCTTTATCCTGACCCATCATGTGGTCTTTGATGAAACTGCACTTACCGGGGTTGTCGATGCAAGTGATGATCTGAATGGGAGCTTCCATATTGCACAACTTTCCAACGGCAACCTGGCCATGTATGCCATGGGTGAACTATGGCTCACAGATGCAAACGGGACTACGCTTTTCAGTCAGCACTTTGAAGGCACACCCAACAACCAGGCGCTGGTTGGCCTGGGCGATAGCTTTGTAATATCTGCCCGGGATTACCTCAAAAAATATAATGCTGCCGGATCCCTGCTCACAGAACTCAAGTACGGCGGACAGTACCTGCCGGAAATAATTCGGTATGGCGATTCCCTGTTTTTTGTAGCAGGTTATGAAGATAATGCGCGGATCAAGACCTTCTATGGAAGCACAGATACCGACCTGAATTTGATCTCCCTGCAGAATTAGCCATACATGCAATCTTTCTCATCCATTTTTAAAAACAAGCGAAAAACTATAGATTAGACCCTAAAATCAACCTATGGGTCTGAGCAGGAAAGTGGGACTGGTAGCAGGCCCGTTGCTTTTTATTCTGATCATCAATCTCCCCGGGCTTCTTCAAGGACATGAGCAGGCAAACGCTGTAATTGCCGTGGCGGCATGGATGATCATCTGGTGGATTACCGAGGCGGTTTCCATATCGGTCACCGCATTGCTGCCTTTGATTTTATTTCCCCTTCTTGAGGTAATGCCCATCGCCGATGTGGGAGCCAATTACGGGAGTCCCATTATCTTCCTTTTTTTCGGTGGCTTTGTACTGGCCCTGGCCCTGGAAAAGGTAAACCTTCACAGGCGCATAGCCCTTAATATCATACGTGTAACGGGGACAACACCAAACAGGGTGGTCCTGGGCTTTATGATCGCCACGGCATCCCTAAGCATGTGGATCAGCAATACGGCCAGCACAGTAGTGATGCTCCCCATAGCCATGTCCGTCATTAGCCTTCTGATCAACGATGCTGATGGCTTTACCAAAAACGACCAGAATTTTGCACTCAGCGTTATGCTGGGAATTGCCTTTTCTGCCAATGCCGGGGGTATTGCCACCGTTATTGGCACACCGCCTAACTCTGTTCTTATTGGTTTGCTGGAAAATGAGTATAATATTGAGGTTTCCTTCCTGAAATGGATGACTCTTGGTCTCCCTTTTTCGATTATTCTTGTGGGTATTTGTTATTTGGTTCTGGTAAAATGGATGTTCCCCAATAAACAGCTGGCGTTTTCGGCGTCCCGTGAGGTAATTGGTCAGGAACTGGAGAAACTGGGTCCTACTTCGGGAAGGGAAAAAATGGTGCTGGTAATCTTTGGTATTACCGTTTTCTTCTGGATCTTCAGGACCTTAATCAATAAACTAATACCCGGACTGGGATTGTCTGATACGATTATTAGTGTTGCGGGCGCAATTGCCCTGTTTGCCGTTCCCTATAATTATAAAAAAGGTGATTTTATCCTCAAATGGCCGGATACGCAGCGACTGGCCTGGGGGATACTCCTGCTGTTCGGGGGCGGACTGGCACTGGCCAAGGGTATGTCTGCCAGTGGAATTGTGGATATAGTGTCTGAGGCCATTGCCAGCAGTGAAATTGGCATACTCTTTACAGCCTCCCTGTTGATATTGCTGATGTTATTTATGACGGAACTCATGAGTAATGTTGCCCTGGTTGCCGTCCTGGCGCCAGTAGTGGCAGGGATAGCCATAGGCCTGGACATTCCTATGCTCTATTTACTAATCCCCGTAACCATAGCCAGCAGCTGTGCCTTTATGCTACCCATGGCCACACCCCCCAACGCTATCGTCTTTGCCAGTGGATATATCAAAGTACACCAGATGGCGAGGGTGGGTATCATACTCAACCTGATCTCGGTTGGTCTTTTGATCCTGCTATTTCAGTATATAGTTCCCTTACTTTTTTAAATAAAAAAACCCGGCTTAATAGCCGGGTCACTAATTCAATAAACTTGTAAAGGAATTAAGAAGCTGAAATTGCGCTGAATCCCTCAGGCAGATAATGCCTGATCTCAAAGTCGAACTCAATTTCTTCCTCTTCCTCAATGTATTCAATGCTATTGAGGTCGAAATACTTTTTGTAGGGATTAAAGTATTTGGGCAAATACTCCTGCACATCAAAATCTAGCTCTACTTTATCCTCTTCCTCAATAAAGGACACATCCATGAAGTTTTCAGGGTGTGCATAGGGATTAAAGTCCTCGGGCAGATACAATGCCGTATCAAACCCTAAGTTAACCGGACTTACCTCTTCTATAAAGATGACAGGTTCGGTTACATTCTGATTTATAATTTTTGGAGAATTCCCAGTCTGTGCTCCCAAGGCCAACACTGTAGAGACAAGCCCCAAAATTCCTGTTAAAATCTCTCTTCTCATTTCGATTTAATTTAAAATTTGGTACAAAGATACAACCCCTTTTCAGGGTAATTATTGTCCTTCTGAATACCTTAACAATTGCTTAAAACAATAATAAAAATGGGCTTCTTAACATTTCAGATCAAACATTGCGAAGTTCTCATTGGAAGCATCAAAACCTTGCCGAGGCAGCATCAAAACTCGAAAGGTATTGCCAAGTTGATTTCTTGCAAATTCGTGTTAAATTTTTGTTAAAACGCTGGATTGTTGGTCCGGATCCAATCATTCAGACCTAAAAAAAATAAAGCCCTGAAACAGGGCTTTATTGCTGACTAATTCAAAATACTGATAGAAAATGAGATTGTATTCTATCGTATACTTTCTATATGGCGTAGGGATCGAATCCCTCAGGCAAAAAATCGGCCGGATTGAAATCAAACTCTATCTCTTCATCCTCCTCGATATACTCCACGGAGTCCAGATTGAACACATAGGTTTCGTATGGGTTAAAGCCTTCGGGCAGATAGGCCGCGGTATCAAATCCAAGGTCAATTACCTCTTCTTCCTCCATGTAGTTGATTCCTTCTATACCTTCCGGAGCCGCATAAGCGTTAAAATTATCTGGCAGGTATACTGAGGTATCAAATCCCAGGTCAGATTCATCTTCCTCTATGTAGATTATATTGTCCAGGTTAACATATACCTCGTTTGCGTTAAAACCTTCTGGTAAATAGTCACGGGTATCAAATCCAAGATCAATAATTTCTTCTTCCTCGATAAAGACGATCTCATTCAGATCCAATTCAGCTGTGGAATTGGTAAGGTTCTTACTTATCAACTTGGGCGCTGTTATGAAAGTAGCCGCTTCGCTAGTGTGAACTTCGATGACATTTACTTCCGCATTTACACCCAAAGCCACTTCCTGATAAGTGCACTCTGCTGTGGCGTTTTGTTCTTGCGGCGTGGTGGTTGTGCTTAACATAACCAATCCACATACTAGTAATAACTTGTTCATTTTAATTAGTTGATTGCTTGCCTTGTCGGTTCAGCGTTTATTAATTGTTGTTTGATTATAAGACGGAACAAAAACAAGTTTGTTACAGATTTCGTTACGATTTAACAGCTAATTATGAGATTTAAACAGGTCCGGATAGTTTAAAAAAAATATCTTATATAATTGATTTTCAATTATTTATAATCTTATAGATATATTAGCAGGAATCGATCTACTTATGATTTTCTTAACAGTAGAATCCATTTATTTTTCAGTTATTTGAAACCGTTTTTACAAAAAAATACAGCTTATGACCCACAGACACATTATCAAAATCACAACTTTTATTCTAGTTGCTTTTATGGCAGGCCCTCAGGCCCAGGCGCAACTTTTCAAAAAGAAAAAGAAGGCCAAAACCGAGGCCAGTGCCAAACCCAATGGCAATGGAAAAAAAGACAAGATTCAACCCTACAGCAAAGTAATTACCAAAGATGCTAAAACAGATAAGGGATTGTTCGATGTTCATGAAGTAGACGACAAATTCTTTTATGAAATACCAGACAGCCTCTTTGGCAGGGAGATGTTAATGGTTAGCAGAATATCCAAAACGGCTTCCGGAATAGGCTTTGGGGGAGGTAAGATCAATACACAGGTGCTTCGCTGGGAGAAAAAACCGAATAAGGTGCTGTTGCGTGTTGTAAGCCATAATGTAGTTGCCGCAGATTCACTTCCGGTAAATGAGGCAGTCGTTAATTCAAATTTTGAACCCGTCCTTTACGCATTTGACATCAAGGCTTTTAAAAAGGATTCCCTCAACCCGGCTACTGTGATAGACGTTAATGATCTTTTCATGAAAGACGTCAAGGCTTTGGGTATGCCGGATCGCTACAGAAGACAATATAAAGTAACCCGGCAGGACGAGAAACGAAGCTTTATTGAAAGTATAAAAAGTTACCCTTTAAATATTGAAGCGCGCCACGTTAAGACCTATAATGCCTCAAGTGCCCCTTCTAATGGAAGTGTAGGATCTATTTCTATTGAAATCAACAACTCTATGATCCTGCTCCCTGCAGAACCTATGAAGCGCAGGTATTTCGACAGGCGTGTGGGTTGGTTTGCACGTGGCCAGGTAGATTATGGCCTCGAAGCTCAGGAAAGCAAAACCGTTCGCTACCTGGACCGCTGGAGACTTGAAGTAAAGGATGAAGACATTGAAAAGTTCAAAAGAGGCGAATTGGTTGAGCCCAAAAAACCGATTATATACTATGTTGATCGGGCAACGCCTAAAAAATGGGTTCCCTTCATTAAGCAGGGAATTGAAGACTGGCAGGTAGCCTTTGAGGCAGCAGGTTTCAAAAACGCTATCATAGCCATGGATCCTCCAACCCCTGAAGAAGATCCGGAATGGTCACCTGAGGATGTGCGTTATTCTGTAGTCCGTTATCTGGCTTCGCCTATTCCTAATGCAAACGGACCACACGTTAGTGATCCAAGGAGTGGTGAGATCCTGGAGTCCGATATTAACTGGTACCACAATGTAATGACCCTGTTGAGAAACTGGTTCTTTGTACAAACGGCAGCTATCAACCCCGAAGCACGTGGGGTTGCCTTCGAAGATGAGGTAATGGGAAGGCTGATACGCTTTGTCTCTGCCCACGAAGTAGGTCACACCCTGGGATTGCCGCACAACATGGGAAGCAGTGTAGCATACCCTGTTGACTCCCTGAGATCTGCAGAATTCACTAAAAAATACGGAACCGCTCCCTCCATCATGGACTATGCGAGGTTCAACTATGTGGCCCAGCCCGGGGACGATGGGGTGGCACTGATGCCTAACATTGGGATTTATGACAAGTACGCCATTTCCTGGGGGTACAGGCCTATTCTGGATAAATCAGCTGAAGAAGAAAAAGAAGTTCTGGATCAATGGATCCTGGAGCATGCCGGTGACCCTCTTTACCGATTTGGGCACCAGCAGGTTGGAGATGTGGTTGATCCAAGCTCACAGACGGAGGATCTCGGGGATAACGCCGTAAAAGCAAGCCTTTATGGTATTGCTAACCTGAAGCGTATTGTACCCAATCTTACAGAGTGGACCTTTGAAGAAGGAAAGAACTATGACGATCTGGAAACTTTATACGGTCAGGTAATTGGGCAGTTCAATCGTTATATGGGACACGTAGGCAACAATATAGGCGGGGTTTACGAATACCATAAGACTTATGAGCAGGAAGGTGCCGTGTACACCCATGTTCCCAAAGAGCACCAGGAGGCCTGCATGGACTTCCTGCAGGAGCAACTTTTTGCAACACCGGAATGGCTTCTGGATAAGGAGCTGTTTGGTAAGATACAGTATTCCGGTTTTATAGAAAGGATTAGAGGTATGCAGGTAAGGGCCCTCAATAATGTAATGAGCCTTGGCAAGATGGCCAGGTTAATTGAGAATGAAGCCCTGAACGGCCGTGACGCCTATACCCTTATGGAAATGATGCGCGACATGCGCAACGGCATCTGGTCTGAGCTTCGCACCGGAAGGTCTATTGACACCTATAGAAGGAATCTACAGAAAGCGCACATAGACCGTTTGGAATACCTCATGACAGCGGAGAACCAACGCAAGTTACCAGACTTTGGGGGATACAGAAAATCTACTGCTGTAAATACCAGCCAGTCAGACATACGTTCCATTGCCCGTGCCGAACTGAACAACCTGAAGCGCAACGTTAGGGCCGCAATAGGCAGGACAGGAGATACTATGAGCCTTTACCATCTGCGCGATGTTATGGAGCGCATCGACAATATTCTGGACCCCAGCTAGGTCTCAATCAGACAAAAAGTATCCTTTCGCGGATGAAAGGTAATTAGTGGTATAAAAAAACGATCCTTCGGGATCGTTTTTACCACAATACCAGTTCATTTCACAACAAAATGGGCTGGTTTACACCACAAACCTCAAAATATAGAGGGAAATTATTCTAATTTGGAGGAAACAAATCTCAATAACCATGGCCTGCAAAATCAAAAGCCTGATGTATTTTTTAGGATTACTTGTAGCAATAATGTTGTACTACACTACCGAACAGCATTCGGATGAAATAGATCAACAGATGGAAAGGCCTTTGGCAGAAAACGAAAATCCTACTGAAAAGTATATGGAATTAAAATAATTCCAACCTTTTTTCCCCAAACAATTATATGCGATATTAAAGAGTGTGATCAAATCACACTCTTTTTTTATACAGCAAAAGTTTCCCGCCTATCGCGCAATATCAGTTAAACCTTTTTGGAAATTCCCGGTCTAATCTGTGAATCAAAAAAGTAAACACATGAAAAAACTGATTTTAACCCTGGCGCTGCTTACAGGTGTGCTGCTGAGTGCTCAGGAAATGAGGCCGCGTATGCATAAGCAGAAGCACAGTGATTTAACGGCAGAACAAATGGCCGTCCTGAAGACCAAACGAATGGCTCTTGCCCTCGATCTGACAGACAGCCAGCAAAGACAGGTACAAAAGCTCAATCTGGAACAGCAGGAACTCCGGAAATCCAGACGGGCTGAAATGAAGGCTAGACGCGAAGGAAATGACGAAAAGCCTGTTTCCACAGAAGAGCGCTATGAGCATGAACTGGACCGGCTAAATAGCATGATCGCTTTTAAAGCACAGATGAAATCGATCCTCAACCAGTCTCAATACGAAAAGTGGGAACGCATGCAAATGCACAGAAAGAAAAATTCCCGTTCTAAAAGGCATGGGCACCGCCGTATGGGCAGGTAAAGCAAATGGTAAATCCAGGGCCATCTGTTACAGATGGCCCTTTTTCTATTTTAAATCCGGGGCAACACGCTCCAGGGCCTTTATTGTAGCGTCGAGGTCATCGTAACTGAGGGCATCATTCAGGAAGTAGCTTTCATATGCACTTGGCGGCAGGTATATGCCCTGTTTGAGCATTCCGTGGAAATAACGTTTGAAGGTCTCATTATCCCCGGCTTTCGCACTGTCAAAATCAACCACAGGATCTTCGGTAAAATGAACCGAGATCATACTACCTTCCCTGTTTATCTGATGAATAATCCCATGTGATTCCAGAACCCCGGCAATACCTTCATGCAGGTAGGTCGTTTTTTTCTCCAGGCTTCCGAATATTTCCCCCTTCTCGTTCAATGTGCTCAGCATGGCCAGTCCGGCGCTCATGGCAAGTGGATTTCCACTCAGGGTCCCCGCCTGATAAACGGGTCCTTCCGGGGCCAGGAATTTCATGATCTCCTCACGGGCAGCGAAGGCCCCTACAGGTAGGCCGCCTCCAATTACTTTTCCAAAACAGAGAATGTCCGCATTTATGCCCAGGTATTCCTGTGCACCTCCCGGAGCAAGGCGAAATCCCGTCATTACCTCATCGAAAATCAGCAGTATGTTTTGTTGTGTACAGAGCTCGCGCAGTCCCTTTATAAAATCCGGGCTCGGAGGTATACAGCCCATATTACCGGCAACGGGCTCGATGATAACTGCGGCTATTTCCTCAGCATTCGCTTTGACCAGGGCTTCTACGTTTTCCAGGTCGTTGTAACGGGCAAGCAAGGTGTCTTTAGCCGTTCCCTGGGTTACTCCGGGGCTGCTCGGACTGCCAAAGGTTACCGCTCCACTCCCCGCCTGAATCAGGAAGGCGTCGGCATGCCCATGGTAACAACCGGCAAATTTGATGATCTTTTCTTTTCCACTGTACCCCCGGGCCAGCCTGACGGCCGACATACAGGCTTCCGTACCGCTGTTTACAAAACGTATCTTATCGATATTGGGAACCATTTCCACCGCCAGCTTAGCGAGTGTGGTCTCTATTTCCGTTGGCATTCCAAAGGAAGTACCCTTGCGGGCCCGATCGGTAATCGCCTCGATTACGGGTTCGAATGCATGGCCCAGGATCATGGGACCCCATGAAGCTATGTAATCTACAAGTTGGTTGCCATCCTCATCGTACAGGTAGGCCCCTTTGGCTTCCTTTACAAAAATGGGGGTTCCTCCTACCGCCTTAAAGGCCCTTACTGGTGAATTTACCCCTCCCGGAATGTAGGTTTGCGCCTCCCTGAACAAGGCGCTGCTTCTTTGGTATATCATTGAAATTATCTGAGTTTTTCGGTCTTGATCTTTAGTTCCTGTCCTATAGAAAGATGGCTGCTTTGCATATCGTTTAGCTCCATAAGTTCTTCAACAGGTACAAAATAGCGCCGGGAAATAGAATATAGCGTATCCCCTTTTTGCACCACATAAAGTTTATACTCGTATTCCTTTGAGGGGGGGGCTACAGCATAGCCTTCCCTCAGGACCTCTCGGTCAAATTTATATAGCTGGTATCTCTCAATAAAGCCAATAAGCTTTTGGGGATATTTCCGGTCAGTGGCGTAGCCTGCAGCCCTTAGACCTCTTGCCCAGCCTTTATAGTCGTCCCTCCTGAGTCGAAACAGGGAAGCGTAGCGCGATCTGCTGGAAAGGAAGATACTGTGGTCACGGAAGGAGTACATGGGATGGTTGTATTTTCTGAAGCACTCACCTTTGCTGTCATCGTCGTGAAAGGCATATTCCCCATCCCAACCGGTATGGCATTTTATGCCAAAATGGTTATTTGTTTTTTGGGTGAGCTCTCCTTTTCCAAAACCGCTCTCCAGAATACCCTGGGCAAGTGTAATGCTCGCCGGGATGCCGTAAGCTTTCATTTCGAGCTTGGCCACATCCGCAAAGGTCTCTATATATTCTTCAACAGAATTGATATCGTAAACCACAAACTTCCCACTGTCCTCCGGCATGGGATACCCGGATGTATTACGCTGTTTTTTTGATTGGGCTTTATCGCTGCTTGCAAATGTCCTCTTCTTGGTACCACATGCCTGTAAAACAAGCAATGCCCCCAGTAACCAAAATAGTTTTCTCATACCTCAATTAACGGTAAATTCTTTTTCTTTAATACGTTATTCATCCCTGCTATACCCTGCAGGCCACCACTGTGAATGGCCAGTATATTTGTACCAGTCTTAAATTTGCCCCTGCCAATCAGGTCAATTATACCGTACAGTAATTTTCCAGTATAGATCGGATCCAGGGAAACCCCTGTTTTCCTCCTGAAATCATTAATAAAAGTGACCAGCTCACGGGATACTTTGGCGTATCCACCAAAATGGTAATCCCAGATCAATCGCCATTGGCCTCGTTTTACAAAAGTAGGAATATCCTCCTTCAATCCTTCATCCTTCAATACAGGAAATCCCAGAACCTCCTGATGGGGCCGGGCAGAATTGATCAATCCGGCCAATGTGCCCCCCGTACCCACGCAACTGGCTATAAAATCAAAATGCGCGTCCTGAGGTTTCAATATTTCCTCGCAACCCTTAACTGCCAGGATGTTGGTGCCTCCTTCCGGCAGGACGTAGAATTTCCCCCAGCGCTCTTTCAATTTATCCAGAATTGACGTGGTTGTCTTTTGCCGGTAATCCTTCCTGCTCATAAAATGGAAGTGCATGCCTGTCCGGTGAGCCTCCCGTAATGTAGGGTTATCCTGCCAGACGTATTCCAGCTCTTCCCCCCGAATAACACCAATGGTACGCAGGCCATTTTCGGCCCCTGCAAAAGCGGTTGCCGCTATGTGGTTGGAATAAGCCCCCCCAAATGTTAGGAGGGTATCAAATCCTCCTTCCCGCGCTGCCTGCAAATTGTATTTTAGTTTGCGGTACTTGTTCCCGGATACAAGCGGGTGAATAAGATCTTCCCTCTTAATATTGAGGGTTACTCCGTGTTCTTCAAGTATGGGTAGTTCTATTTTTTGATTTGGAATATCCAAGTTTCAGCGCCATTTCAGGACCAAAGATATTTAATAAAGCTGTAAGGATTCCGGGAATTGAGATAATTGAGATCGCCCTCGTGCGAATAAGCTTCACGCTCAAAACTCAGGTTTTGATAGGCAAGGTAAGCATCCCGGTACATGTAGCATCGCACGCACCATTCCAACAGATACCACAAATAGAACGGAACAATAAACAGCTCTAGCTGTTGCCTGAGATGTATTTTCTCGTGATTGACCAGGACCTCGTCCTGCTTCAATTTATCTTCCTTAAGCACTATAAAGGGCCATAAGGTAACACCTACATAATTTCTGACGAATATAAACGGGAGGATAAGGATCATGATTTTACCGGATATTTTAAAGATAACGTGAAATTAACTTCTGCTGTATGACAGAAACGATAAAATGTCAATATATTGATGAATCCTCACTGCAATGTCATAACGATTACCCTGATGACCATGGAAATACATCAGCATAATTGCGCTAATTATCGTATTTTTGAGTAGCGCATTTTAGGCGTTTAAACTATTGTTGTGAAGAAGATTATCCCCCTTGAAGAAGGTGATTTTTACCTTTCCAAAGAAGGATACCGGGTATTTACCGAACAATATCTGCTCAAGCGAGGCTACTGTTGCGAGAGCGGCTGCAGGCATTGCCCTTATGGCTTTTCAAAAAAGGGCAGAAAGGGATAAAATACAAGCCTTTCGGCATGATATTTGCTGTTTAATATATGTTCTGTTGGCAACCCAAAAAATTAACGTGTTATGAAAAAATTCAAATTACTGGCCTTACCCGTACTGGCATTGCTGCTTTTCGCTTCCTGCAGCACAGTTCGCGTTGCGGCCGATTACGACCGGGAGGCAGACTTCCAAATGTATCGATCCTATGCCTTTTACAAAACAGGTATTGACAAAGCACAGATTTCTGATCTTGACAAGAAACGAATCCTGAAAGCCATTGATACGGAGATGATGGCCAAGGGCTTTGTAAAATCGCAGGATCCTGATATTCTCATCAGCATTTTTACCTCAGAAAAAGAACGTGTGGACGTTTACAACAACCTTGGCTGGGGCTGGGGACCCGGCTGGGGCTGGGGCTGGGGACCCGGCTGGGGTTACTGGAGTCCATGGATGTGGGGAGGACCCGGTTGGGGTGGAAACAGTGTAAGCACCCGAACCGAGGGATCGCTTTACATTGACCTCATCGATGCCTCTACCAAAGAACTGGTCTGGCAAGGGAAAGGAGAAGGAACCCTGGCTTCCTATAAGGATATCGCTAAGAAAGAAGCCCGTATCCGGGAATTTGTTTCTGAAATTATGCAACAATACCCGCCTGGTACACTGGCAAATAATTAAGCTCTAAGCCCTGATTTTGGTCAGGGCTTTTTTTATTCTTCCACTAAAAACGGAATGCCTCATATCCCTTTCAACAGGGCCATATCCGACGGAAATATGAGGTGATTTTAGTACCTTTACGAACCTAAAAAAGGCCTTTATGCGTTACGAATCAAACCCCATACTGGATAAACTCCCCCAACACCTGAGACAATACATCAAACCCCAGGATTACAAGGATTATTCCCCTATTGACCAGGCCGTATGGCGCTATGTGATGCGTAAAAATGTGGATTACCTCAGCACAGTAGCCCATAAGTCGTACGTACAGGGACTCGAAAAAACAGGAATATCCATAGACCACATTCCCAATATGTATGGGATGAATCGCATCCTTAAAGAAATAGGGTGGGCAGCTGTAGCGGTAGATGGTTTTATTCCTCCTGCCGCTTTTATGGAGTTCCAGGCCTATAATGTGCTGGTAATTGCTTCAGACATCAGGCAATTGGAACACATTGAATACACACCGGCACCAGACATTATCCATGAAGGCGCAGGACATGCCCCCATAATTGCGAATCCGGAATACGCGGAATACCTGAGGCGATTCGGGGAAATAGGCTGCAAGGCAATCTCCAGCGCAAAAGATTTTGAACTCTACGAAGCTGTTCGTTACCTCTCGATAATCAAGGAGGCCCCCGGAACCCCTGCAGAGGATATAGAAAAGGCAGAACAGCACATTGAAGAATTACAACAGAACATGGGGGAACCCAGTGAAATGGCACTGATCCGAAACCTGCATTGGTGGACGGTGGAATACGGCCTTATAGGCACTTTGGAAAATCCTAAGATCTATGGCGCCGGACTGCTCTCCTCCATTGGGGAAAGCTCCTGGTGCATGACCGATGAAGTAAAGAAGATACTCTATTCCATCAAGGCTGCCCATACATCCTTTGATATCACAAAACCACAGCCCCAGTTGTTTGTCACCCCTGATTTTGCTTACCTCAGCGAAGTGCTGGAGGAATTTGCCAATACCATGTCTCTTAGAAAAGGTGGACTTAGCGGTGTAAAGAAGCTCATAGACTCTAAAGATCTGGGAACGGTAGAGCTCAGTACCGGCCTGCAGATATCCGGTAAGTTTAACAGCGTAATTGAGCATGATGGCAAACCTGTCTACATACAGACTGCAGGGGAAACAGCCCTGTCTTATCGCGAAAAGGAACTTGTAGGGCACGGTATAGAGCATCACCCAAACGGCTTCGGAACGCCAGTGGGCAAACTGAAGGGAATCAATATCGCCATAGAGGACATGAGTCCGCGCGACCTTAAGGCCTACAATATCTATGAAGGAGAACGCATTACCCTTGAATTTGAGGGAAATATCAGGGTTTCAGGCAAGATCATTACGGGCACGCGAAACCTAAGGGGAGAGATCATCCTGATCACATTTGAAGACTGCAAGGTGACTCACGGCGACAATATCATTTTTGAACCTTCACTCGGTCTGTATAATATGGCCGTAGGCGAAAAGGTAGTCGCTGCCTTTAATGGCCCTGCAGACCTGAGCAGCTTTAACCTGATGACTCATAAAATATCGTCCACCACCATCAAACCTGAAAAATCTCCCGAGCGCCGTAAACTGGAGCAACTTTACGGACAGATACGGGATTTTCGCGAAGGGACCAACACTACCATTTCCCGGAACAAGGTATTTAAAGAGGTGTGTGATAATTACCCGGACGACTGGCTGCTATCGGTAGAGCTCTACGAACTGGCAAGAAGGAACCAGGATAATGACTTTGCTGTTGAAATTACGGAACATCTCGAAGCTGTAAAACAGCGCAATCCCAAATTAGGCCACCTCATTGATGACGGTCTGGCCCTGGTGGATGGAGTTACTGCAGCGAGCTGAGTTTTGCAAGGTTAGCCGGACTCTCCAATAGCCTTGGAATGGACAGTTGCTTAACGGCTAAATAACTCAAAGAAATATTTTGCTCATCCCTTTTAACTTCAAGGGAAACCGGTTTTTCTATACTACCGTATTCAATGCTATAGGTTACAAACTGGTCTCCTTCCCTAAGCCCGGCTTTATAGGCCTCAGAAGTTTCATCTATGGATTTGACTGACTTACGGCCTTCCGAAAATTCAAATCCCAGATCGAAGACCCGGGAGTTCAGGTCAAATTCGTACCCGAATTTTTTCAGTAGTTCTTTCAGTGGAAAAGGTTCACCATTTACAATATGTTTCTCGAAAAAGATACCGGCATCTGCACCCAAATAGGCTTCAAGTTCAGACAACCAATAAGCATGGGAGACTTTTTGCCCTTCGTTTACAGCGTCCTTCAGGATCCCCTGCATGAGTTGATCTAAATTCTTCTCTCCACTAGTCTCTTTATAAATGAAATTGTCCAGCAAAAAAGCATATACAGCACCACGGTAGTACGCTAGCTTGCCATAATCCTGATTTACCCAGAAGTTATCGTAATTGATCTCCGAATTAGGAGCGTCAACAACCGGCGAGGTATACAGGTTTCTAATGGTTTCGTTGAGCTGTTTTATAAAAAACATTCTTTCTGTGCCGCCTATTTCATATCTGCTGATGTTCTTGGCGGTATAGTAATCCGTAAATCCTTCACTAAACCAGTACTGTTCTTCTTCATTGTCATTCTTAATAGCATTCCCCGTCCAGTTATGCTGGAGTTCGTGGTTAAATAAATAGATAATCTGACTGAGTTCGGTGTATTTATTGTTGGATATCTGACAGGCAAAAGAATTGGTCAATCCCGAACCCTGAAAGGCACTACCTCTTTCAATAGCCATCGGCCGCAACGTGACCGTAAAGTATTCCTGACTGTGATCATCCCAGAAATTCCGCTGTGCCTCCAGGGTTTCCATCAGCACTTCAAAAACTTCGTTTTCAGTAAAGGGAATCCAGTCTCCACGTACTGCGAGTACAATCCTGTTTCCCTTAATATCACCTTTCATCAGACGAAAATCCCCACCAACGAAAACCGCCATGTGAAATTTATCCAGAGATATGTCATTCAATTGCTGTACTCTTTCTTTGCTTCCAAAACTATTGTGTATCACGAAATCTTCCGGAAATCCTTCCCATGAAAGAGATACCTGGCGGGTTTCTTTTGAAACCGACTCCCAGGAATCAGGAACCATAAATAAATTATGGGAAAAGATGTGAAAATATTCGGGTTGAATAATAGGCCGGTAGCATTCCCGGGGTTGTTCCTCCAGACTAAAATCCTGTTTTAGCAGGTATTCAATAACCAGAGGGCCACCTTCACCATTATGATTAACCAAAATCCAGCTGCTGTCCTTGTTGATCTCCATTGCTCCCCCAACCGGTGAAAGTAAATTAACCTCCTCAAGTGCATTGAACAGATCTTCCTGTCCCCAGGCCTTATCGTCATATTTGATCCTGGTAGTCCCGGAAATATCCGGTTCGAGTTCTAATTGCACCCTTAGAAGGGAAACACTATCCCTAACCTCTGGGCTGATGGTGTAATGTATGTCTGATGGTTCTTTTTTCTGGCATCCTACAATAATGGCCAATAATAATACGATCAGCGATTGCCTGAAGGCAAGGTTGAATGTAGTCATGAATACGGTTTGGTTAATAGACGAATACTAAAACTGACTGTTACAAAAATGCGAGAAATTTCAATATCAGAATGACATGAAGGGGTATCTTTCCTGTATAGCGGCAGTCCTCAGTTGTAGGGCCTGTAAAAATTTTTGGTGTGATTCACTTTCGGGAAAATTCGGACGATGGGCCATTCCTTTTCTGATGGCACATACTTCCTCCATGTCTTTATAGGCTTCCTCATCGATCCACGACTGCCTGAATTTTTCCCAGATGTAATCAACTGCTAATTCATTTGGATGCACCATATCCACAGCGTAGAAACGGTAATCCCGAAGTTCGTCCATCATCAACTCATAAGCGGGAAAATAAGACACCTTGTCAGAGGCAACGAGCTTCTGTACAGCCGTAATCAGGTGTGCCTTGCTACGCTGGTTTTCCACAAAACCGTCCTTTAGATGACGCACAGGTGAAACAGAAAAAACCACCTGGACGTCCGTGTTTAGGTGGCCTATCATATCTATAATACTGCCCAGACAAGTTTGAATATCCTCCACCTCCCACAGCACTTTGGCAAACTGCTTCTGTGGAACCTTATGGCAATTGGCCACCCATTTGCCGTTTTCCCTGAGTTGATACCCCCAGGCCGAACCCAGGGTAATAAAAATATGAGTTGCCTGAGTTATAGCCGCCTGAGTTGCCTTGAGCTGTTTGTTAAGAACTTCAAGAAGTGCTTCTTCACTATTTTGGCTTACCCGGGAATGCGCTTCAAAACTATGCCATTGTTCATTGAGCATAAATACATCCTCCCGGGTAAAAGCCCGTTCGCGCACAAGGCGTTGAATAAGCCCCTCAATAGCTTTTGGATGGAAATAAATTCCCAGGGGGTTGATACAGGACTGAAACTGATAATAGGCCAGTTTAGCACCAATATGCTCGGCAAAACAGGACCCCAGAAGCAAAACCTTGCTCCCATAATCAATAGAAGGTGATTCCTTATGCAGGGGTATCCTGGTCTGTAATTCCATATATTGGTCTTTTCCCTAAATCGGGAGAAAGGTTAATGTACTCTAGCTGCTCCCCTTGCTACTTGCTATTCGCTTATGAAGGATCGGGCCGCCTCAAGTGCCTTTTGAATACCGTCAGGGTTTTTCCCTCCGGCTGTGGCAAAAAACGGTTGTCCGCCTCCACCACCGCTTATATATTTACCCAGTTCGCGTACTATGGCGCCTGCATTCAGCTTGTTTTTTTCTACCAGGGGTTTTGAGATATAGCAACTCAAAAGTGCTTTACCTCCTTGTTCTGCTGCCAGCAGCAAAAAGAGATTGTCGTACTGTCCACCAAGCTCAAAAGCAAGGTCTTTCATGCCTGAAGCATCCAGGTCTACTTTCCTGGCCAGGAAATTTATTCCGCCAACTTCCTCGAATTCCCGGGAAAGCTCCTGCTTGAGGCTTCCGGCCTTCTCGCGCAAAAGGGATTCTATTTCTTTTTTAAGCTGGGCATTTTCTTCCTGCAATGATTTTACGGATTCCACTGCATTCTTACCCCCTTTAAAAAGAGATTTTATTTCCTGCAGGTCCTGCAAATGCTCCTCATAGTAGTTGCGAGCCGCATCGGAAGTGATGGCCTCTATCCTTCTTATACCTGCTGCTATGGCGCTTTCGGAGACAATCTTAAAATGCCAGATATCGCCGGTACGATTTACGTGCGTACCTCCGCACAATTCTATGGATTCTCCAAAACGTATGGTGCGAACCTCTTCCCCGTATTTTTCTCCAAACAAGGCCATTGCTCCCTGCTGCAGGGCCTCCTGCATGGGAATAGCCCGGTTCTCCTGAAGCGGCAGGTTCTCCTGAATGCGTTCGTTGACAAACTGTTCTACCTGCTCCAGTTCCTCTTCGGTCATTTTGGAAAAGTGGGAAAAATCAAAACGGAGGTAGCGGGAATGCACGGCAGATCCCTTCTGTTCCACATGAGTGCCCAACACTTTGCGAAGTGCCTGGTGCAGGAGGTGGGTAGCAGAATGGTTAGCTGCCGTACGCCTCCTCTGCCCGGCATCTACAACTGCGGTAAGCGGCAGCTCCAGATCTTTGGGCAGTTCTTTTGCAAAATGCACAATTTCGTTGTTTTCGCGTTTGGTATCCACAATGTAAGCCACATCACCGTCCGGTGTTTCGAGGTATCCTTTGTCTCCTACCTGTCCGCCACCTTCAGGATAAAATGGGGTTGGGGTAAAAACCAATTGATATTGCTCACCCTCCTTTTTGGTGCTGACCTTGCGGTATTTGAGCAAGTTTACACTGGCCTCAAGCTGGTCGTATCCCACAAACTCCTGGGATGTCCCCTGCTTGAGCACAATCCAGTCTTCCTTGGTAACTTCCGATGCAGACTTGGAGCGGGATTTTTGTTCCTGCATAGCCTCCTCAAAGCCCTGTTCATCTAGGCTGTATCCCTTTTCTTCCAGGATCAGAGCGGTCAGATCAATGGGGAAGCCATAGGTGTCATACAACTCAAAGGCCTTTCTGCCATCCATAACTTTGCCTTTGGTTTTCTTCAGGCTTTGTTCCAGCAACAGCAATCCCTGCTCAAGGGTTTTGAGGAAGGAATGCTCTTCTTCCCGGATCACGTTTTCAATCAGCTGTTGTTGCTCGGAAAGTTCCGGGAAAGCCTCTCCCATGGCTTCGGTCAACACAGGAGTTAGCTTGTATATGAAGGGCTCCTGAATATTCAAAAAGGTAAAGCCGTAACGAATGGCACGCCTCAGGATCCTTCGGATAACATAACCTGCTCCTGTATTGCTTGGCAGCTGTCCATCTGCTATGGCAAAGGCCACGGCACGGATGTGATCGGAAATAACCCGAATAGCCACATCAACAGCCTCATCTTTTCCGTAAGACAGCCCGGTAAACCGTTCCAGTGCCTGTATCAAGGGCTGGAATATGTCAGTATCGTAATTGGATTTAACTCCCTGCAAAGCCATACAGAGACGTTCAAAACCCATCCCGGTATCCACGTGTTTTTCCGGCAGGGGTTCCAGCTGACCATTAGATTTCCTGTTGTATTGTATAAAGACCAGGTTCCATATTTCAATTACATGGGGGTGGTCCTGATTTACCAGGCTGGCGCCGTTTACTTCTGCCTTTTCTTCGGCGGACCTGAGGTCTACATGGATTTCCGAACAGGGGCCACAGGGGCCCTGATCTCCCATCTCCCAGAAGTTGTCCTTTTTGTCGCCCATAAGGATGCGCTCTTCCGGAATTATACCTTTCCAGAAATCATAAGCTTCCTGGTCCATCTCCAGCTGGTCTTCATCGGTACTGCCCTCAAATACGGTAACATACAGGGTTTCCGGATCAATTTTGTAGACTTCGGTCAGCAATTCCCATGCCCAGGAAATAGCCTCTTTTTTGAAATAATCCCCAAAACTCCAGTTCCCTAACATCTCGAACATGGTATGGTGGTAAGTATCCTTGCCTACTTCCTCCAGATCATTGTGCTTACCACTCACCCTCAGGCATTTTTGGGTATCGGCAATCCTGGGGTATTTTGAACGGGTGTTTCCCAGAAAGAACTCCTTAAACTGGTTCATTCCTGCATTGGTAAACATTAAGGTGGGATCATCTTTGATCACCATGGGTGCAGAGGCCACAATTTTGTGTTTCTTACCCTCGAAAAAATCCAGAAAAGCTGCCCTGATATTCTTGGAATTCATAGAAATAGCTGGAGTTTGAGTAATTTTAAGGCGTTGTACAAAACAATTTTTATATTTGTTTGTTCGCATTAAAACGAATGCACAAAAATAGGATAAAATCCCTTCATGTCTAAGGTAAAGTACTATTACGATCCGGATACCTTGTCCTATCGGAAGATAGAACCCAAAAAGTCCCGCAAATACCGGAACATTTTCCTGTTTGTCCTGGGCGCGGCCATTTTTGGAACCATGATGCATATCTTTCTGCTCAACACCAATATCCTGAATACACCGCGTGAACTTTCGCTTCAGCGGGAAGTCAAAAATTTTGAATTGCAGTACGATCTCCTGAACAGGAAGCTGGAACAGATGGAAAATGTACTGGCCAATATTGAAGACCGCGACAATAATATCTACCGGCTTTATTTTGAGGCCAATCCCATACCGGATGAGCAGAGGAGAGCGGGCTTTGGAGGGGTAAACCGCTATAAATCCCTGGAAGGTTTCAACAATTCCGAGATGATCATCGCCACCACCAAAAGGCTGGATGTTATACAAAAGCAGATGGTTATCCAATCCAAATCCCTCGATGAGATTGCAAAGATGGCCGAAGAAAAAGAAAAACTCCTGCAGGCCATACCGGCCATACAGCCCGTTAACAATGAAGAGTTAACCCGAATGGCTTCCGGCTACGGCTGGCGTTCCGATCCGTTTACCAAAGCACGAAAAATGCACTGGGGCATGGATTTCACGGCCCCCAGGGGCACTCCCATTTACGCTGCCGGGGATGGGGTTGTTAAGCGGGCAGACAACAGGGCTTCCGGCTTTGGAAAGCATATCAGGATAGACCACGGGTATGGCTACCTAACACTCTATGCCCACCTGAGTAAATACAACGTAAAGAAGGGGCAAAAGGTAAAACGGGGAGATCTTATCGGCTTTGTTGGCAGTACGGGACGTTCCGAGGCGCCCCACCTGCATTATGAGGTGTGGAAAGAGGGCCAGAAAATCAACCCGATCAATTTTTATTACGGCAGTTTAACTGCTGAGGAGTTTGCCAATATGCTCAAGTTCGCCAATCAAGAAAACCAATCCCTGGATTAATGCATATCGATCTACCAGAAAAACGCTATTATGGCATTGGTGAAGTAGCCAGGGCGTTCGATGTGAACACCTCACTCATTCGCTTCTGGGAGAAGGAATTCGATGTAATCCAACCCAAAAAGAACGCCAAAGGCAATCGTAAATTCACTCAGGAAGACATCAAAAACCTGCAGCTGATCTACCACCTGGTCAAAGAACGGGGCTTTACCCTGGAGGGTGCCAAAACCCACCTCCGTGAAGAACGGCTAAAAACCCTTAACAATTTTGAGATCATTCAGAAACTGGAACGTGTCAAGGCTGAGCTGAAAAAGATCAAAGATCAGCTCTGATGTAACAGATTCGTCTTAATTGCGACTAATAGATTACCTAACTATAAAATATCTTTCACATGAAAAAATGGTTAATTCCCGTAATTATCCTGGTTGTGCTGGCTTTTGTAATGTACAACTGGGCAGTAGGATTCAATAATACAGCTGTAGAATATGAAGCCAATGCCAAGACGGCCTGGTCCAATGTAGAAAGCGCATATCAGAGGAGAAACGACCTGATCGGAAATCTGGTAAAAACCGTACAGGGGGCGGCCGATTTTGAACGAACTACCCTTACCGAAGTCATTGAAGCCAGGGCCAAGGCCACAGCCACTAACATTGATGTGGAAAACCTGACCCCGGAGAGCATGGCCGCTTTCCAGCAGGCCCAATCCGGCCTTTCATCGGCCCTGTCGAGATTGCTGGTTACCATTGAACGCTATCCGGACCTCAAGGCCAACCAGAATTTCCTGGACCTGCAATCCCAGCTCGAAAGCACTGAAAACCGGATTAATGTGGAGCGGAACCGGTTTAATGAGGCGGTGAATATCTATGACATCCACACCACTAAATTCCCCAATAAAATCCTGGCCGGATGGTTTGGATTTGAGGAAATGGCCCGTTACCAGGCAGAAGCCGGGTCCGAACAGGCACCTGAAGTGGATTTTGAGTTCAACTAGCCCATGGACAACTCCAAGGTAGAAGCATTCCTCACCCAGGAGGAAGAACAGGAAATAGTAGACGCCATCCTTGAGGCCGAGCGGGATACCTCCGGAGAAATAAGGGTACACCTGGAAGCGACTGCCAAAAAAGACCATTTTGAGCGGGCGATGGAGGTATTCCACCTTCTGAAAATGGACAATACCCGCGAACGAAACGGAGTACTGCTCTATGTTGCTGTTCAGGACCATCGATTTGTGATCTATGGCGATTCCGGCATCAACAAAGTAGTACCTCATGATTTCTGGAACAAGACAAAAGACCTTATTCAAGAACACTTTAAAAAAGGACATTTTAAACAAGGTATAATTGAGGGGGTGCTGATGGCTGGCAAAGAACTAAAAACCCATTTTCCATGGCACCCGGATGATGAAAATGAATTGAGCAATGAAGTTTCGAGGGGTTAGTATTTTACTGCTGTTCCTGAGCTGGAACGTACTGCTGGGACAGTTCGAAATCCCGGAGAAACCTGCTTTGGAGACCAGTGTGTACGACTATGTGAACCTACTCTCTGCCAGCCAAAAAACAAGTCTTGAGCAAAAACTCATCCGCTATGCCGACAGCACTTCCACCCAGATCGTTGCCATCATCATCGATACGACGAACGGGGAAGACATCAACTTCCTGGGGGCACAGTGGGGCCAGAAATGGGGTATTGGGCAGGCCGACAAAGACAACGGCATCCTCATTCTCCTGGCAGAAGGAGACCGCAGGATAGCCATCAATACGGGGTACGGGGTTGAGGAGTTCCTTACCGATGCCATGTCCAAGAGGATTATTGAACAGCGTATAATTCCACAGTTCCGTGCTGGTGATTACTATGCAGGGCTCAATGCCGGGGCTGATGCGATTTTTGAAGTACTTACCGGGCAGTTTGAAGAAGACCGAACCTTCCACAAATCAAAGGATTTTCCTTTTGAAAAGATCCTGCCCTTAATCATTTTCATAGTCATTATCATTATTCTCTCTGCCCGTAACCGAAGAGGTGGTGGTGGCCGCAGGGGTGGCCGCAAAAGAGGACTCGATATCTGGGATGTCATTATTCTGAGCAATATGGGTCGTGGAGGATATCGCGGTTCTTCTGGCCGTGGATTTGGCGGAGGCGGCTTCGGCGGAGGCGGCTTTGGTGGCGGCTTTGGCGGAGGTGGCTTTGGTGGCGGAGGTGCTTCAGGAGGATGGTAAAAAGCAACCTTTTACTTAATTAAGTATCCTTAGCGACAAAACCTGACATATAATGGTTAAAAAGATTCTCCTCCTTATTATTTCGATTTCCTTTTTTCTTTCATGTGGAGATAATGTGGACTGTTCCATGGTATCTTGTGCGGCAGGCGATATCATCCGCCTGGAATTTGTCAGCAACGAGGAAAATGTCATAAACAATGGAACCTACACCGAAGAAAATATTACTGTTACAGGGGATATTACTGAAGATCTGGATGTGCAGGTTTTTTCCGAAACCCAGGGAGCAACAGAGGGGCTTCTGGAAATAAACAACTTTGACTGGCGGCCTGGAGAATACGCATATACCATAAGACTTGGAAATGACTGGGAAATCGATCTGGAGGTGACCTTTTCCCTATCAGGAAACGACCCATGCTGTGGGAATCGATTGATAATTACTGATCTAAGTGCCGGTGCGTTCCAGCTGGAGCAAACAACTTTTTCAAGTTTTTACACCATCATTTTGGAATAGAACCAAGTCTATTTCTTCCTCATAAAGATTGTTATGGGAACCCCGGTAAAATCAAAATGCTCCCTTAGTTTATTCTCAAGAAAACGCTTGTAAGGCTCCTTTACGTACTGTGGCAGGTTGCAGAAAAAAGCAAATTGCGGATAATGCGTAGGTAGCTGAGTAATGTATTTAATTTTTACATACTTACCCTTGATGGCCGGTGGCGGTGTACGTTCGATTACCGGCAGCATAATATCATTCAGCTTCCTCGTGGGGATGCGTTTGGAACGGTTTTTATAGACTTCAACAGCCGTTTCTATCGCCTTGTAAATGCGTTGTTTGGTAAGGGCAGAGATAAAAACTATAGGTACATCTGTAAAGGGCTCTATGGCCTTTCGAATCTTTTGACTGTATTCTTTTACGGACTGGGTCTCCTTTTCCACGAGATCCCATTTATTGACCAGGATCACGATGCCTTTGTTGTTGCGGGCAGCCAGCCAGAAGATATTCTCCACCTGTCCGTCGAATCCACGTGTGGCATCCATAACCAGCATACATACATCACAGTGCTCTATGGCCCGGATGGATCGCATAACCGAATAAAATTCAAGGTCTTCCTTGACCTTTCCTTTCCTGCGTATCCCTGCCGTATCCACCAGGTTGAATTCGAACCCAAAGCGATTGTAGCGGGTGTCTATACTATCCCGGGTTGTACCAGCAATATCCGTAACAATGTAGCGCTCCTCCCCAATAAGGGCGTTGATAAAAGAGGATTTACCTGCGTTGGGCCTCCCTACTACTGCGAAACGGGGCAATTCATCTTCTTCTTCCTCCGTCTCGGGCAACACCTCAACCACGGCGTCCAGTAAATCTCCGGTCCCACTTCCATTGATGCTGGAAACGGTAAAGTAGTCGCCAAGGCCAAGGGAATAAAACTCTACGGCTTCTTCGGCCCGCTTGGCATTGTCTACCTTATTCACTACAAGGAAGACAGGCTTTTTCACCTTGCGCAACAATTTGGCAACATCTTCATCCATACCGGTTATACCGGTTTCCACGTCCACCATAAAAAGTATGGCATCTGCCTCGTCAATAGCCAGCTCCACCTGTTTATCTATCGCCTGCTCAAAGATATCATCGCTGCCCAATACATAACCTCCCGTGTCAATGATGGAAAACTCCTTGCCATTCCAGTCGGATTTCCCATAGTGCCTGTCGCGCGTAACGCCACTCACGGCATCCACGATTGCTTCCCGCCGCTGAATCAGGCGGTTGAAGAAGGTGGATTTCCCAACATTGGGTCTCCCTACTATGGCGACAATTGCTCCCATGGATAAAAATTAGGGGACAAAGTTAGTACTAATGCCTCGATTAACAAGCTATTTCACAGGCATATCCCACAGGACTTCATCCATTTCTCAAGTAAGATAGATCTGAAATATCAACAGAAATCGGTATCTTTTTGGAAACAAAACCTGACCCATGCCCGCTTTATCCAACGAAGTTGTACTTCGGCCGCGGTTCCAGATCAAGCTGGAATCACCCAAGGAAGAGGCCCTGCAATGCTTTGAAGGGGAAGTAGAAAAGCCTTTTCTGGTTAAACGCCTGGACGATCATATCTTTATAAAATTCAATAAGAAAGAAGCCCATTTCTGGTCGCCACAGCTGCATCTGGAGATCAACGATTTGGATGAAGGAGGCAGCCGCTTATACGGTCTGTTTGGTCCCAATCCCACCCTCTGGACTTTCTTTATGTTCCTGCACTTCGGGGTGGCTACCTTTTTTATCATTTTCGGGATCTGGGCATACTCTTCAGCAGCCCTGGACCGTCCCTATGGCATACAGGTAGGAGCCATGGTGTTTATGGTAGTACTCTGGTTTACCCTTTATGCCTTTGGTCGCGCCGGAAGGAGAAAGGGAAAACCCCAGATGAGCCAGCTTTACAGTTTTATGAACAAAAGAATGGGAAGTATTCTTAATCAGGAATTGTAACCAAAACGTTTCAGGCGCCTTGGATCCCTGCGCCAGTCCTTGCTCACTTTCACATAGAGTTCCAGGTGCACCTGCTTGTCGAAGAACTTTTCCAGGTCTTTACGGGCCTCTACCCCTACTTTTTTAAGTGCCGATCCCTTATGCCCAATTATAATACCTTTCTGGGAATTGCGCTCCACCATAATGACGGAACGGATGCGGATGATTTCTTCATCTTCCAGGAATTCCTCGGTATCTACTTCAACAGAATAGGGAATCTCTTTCTTGTAGTTCTGCAATATCTTTTCCCTTATGGTTTCGTTTACAAAGAATCTCTCGGGCTTGTCCGTTAGCTGGTCTTTGGGGTAATAGGCCGGGCCCTCCGGCAGGAGTTCCAGAATGCGTTCAAAGACTTCTTTGACGTTAAAATTGTTCAGGGCTGATATGAGGTGGATCTCAGCCCCCGGCAGTTGCTGCTGCCAGTACTGCACCTGATCTTCCAGCAGTTGCTGGTCTGCCTTGTCGATCTTGTTCAACAGCAGGAGCACGGGTATTTTGCTGTTTTGTATCTTTTTAAAGAAGTCCTCGTCTTTCAACGCCTTCTCCCCTATCTCCACCATGTACAGCAGAACATCGGCATCTTCAAAAGCCGATTTTACAAAATCCATCATAGCCGATTGCAATTCGTATGCCGGTTTAATAATGCCAGGGGTATCCGAAAGCACTACCTGGAAATCTTCCCCGTTCACAATGCCCAGGATACGGTGGCGGGTAGTTTGTGCCTTTGAGGTGATGATAGAGAGCTTCTCGCCCACAAAGGCGTTCATAAGGGTAGACTTCCCAACATTGGGGTTACCGATAATATTGACAAAACCAGACTTGTGTTCTCCCATCACTTTTTCATTTTGGTAAAATAGGTTTTGGTGGCTGCATTTACTTTGGGTGCCAGATACAGCACTGCAATCATATTGGGGATCACCATCAGGGCATAGGACAGGTCTATCAGGTTCTTAACCAGTTCCAGGGACGCTACGGCAGCGAAGATAATCATCACCACAAAAAATACATTGTACCACTTCCCGATTTTCGCATTGGTAAGGAAGGACAAACTCTTTACGCCATAGTAGGAATAGGTAAATAAGGTAGACAGGGCAAAGGCTGTTACGATCAGCATTAGCAGCTCATCGCCGTAATCGAACAGGGTAATCTTAAAGGCATTTAAAGTCATTACAATACCACTGCCTTCCTGCAGATAGGCACCGCTGAGGATAATCACTACGGCAGTGAAGGTGCAGACCAGGATGGTATCAATAAAAGGGCCCAGCATAGCCACCAGGCCTTCCCTGATGGGTTCGTCGTTTTTGGACTGGCCGTGGTACATGGGCGCACTTCCCAGTCCGGCCTCATTGGAAAACATGGCACGCCGTATCCCGATGATAACCAGTCCCCAGAAACCACCGGTGACCACAGTCTTGAAATTCCAGGCTTCGGTTATGATCATCTTCAGGGAAGGAATCACCTTTTCCACATTCATGGCCATAACTACAATTACAGCAACCAGGTAAATCAGAACCATAAAGGGTACAATAGCCGATGCCACCCTGGCGATTTTGGTGAGTCCGCCAAAAATAACGAAGGAAGTAATTACGGCCAGAACAATACCTATGCCCAGTTTCCAGTTAATCTCAGAAGTTTCCAATATGGTTTCTGCAGGTTGCACCACGCTCATAAATGTTTCGGTAAATTGGTTGGCCGTAAAAACACCCAGGAAGCCCACCAGTCCACAAACACTGAAGAATATCGCTAGTGGTTTCCCAAATTTTCCCATGCCCCGTGTGAGGTAGAACATGGGGCCTCCCTGCAGCTTCCCTTCTGAGTCCTCTGCCCGGAACATAATGGCCAGGCTACAGGAGTAGAACTTGATGCACATCCCGATCAGGGCTGTCATCCAGATCCAGAATACCACTCCGGGTCCTCCGTCATGGATGGCAATGGCCACCCCGGAAATGTTGCCCAGGCCCACAGTAGCCGCCACAGCGGCCGACAGCGCCTGGAAGGAACTCACTTCGCCCTTGGCGTTCTTATCATCGTATTTGCCGGCTGTGATGGCTATGGCATGGCCAAAGAAACGGTAGGGCAGAAAACGGGAATAGAACACCAGGAAAAGCCCGCCTCCGATAAGGAGGATAAACATGGGCCATTCGGTGAGCGGAATAAGGTCTGACAGGAAGTTGTTCAGGGTTTCCATAGGCGGTTGTCAGTTGCCGAAGTTAGGGATTTTCTGAATTCCGTTTGTTCCCTGAAAGATATAATTCCAACAGCTGAATTTGAATAAACCAATAAACCGTTGTATATTTGCCCTCCTGTGCACCGATATAGATCGGCGCTTCGGAGGGCAACGCCCTTAAAAAGAGACATCGCGGGGTAGAGCAGTAGGTAGCTCGTCGGGCTCATAACCCGAAGGTCGCTGGTTCGAGTCCAGTCCCCGCTACAAAGAAAGCCATCAACGAAAGTTGGTGGCTTTTTCTTTGGGAAAAAGCCAAGTTAACTTGAGCTTTTGAACGAAGGAAAAGACGAAACCTCGCAACAGCGAGGTTGATGGCTTTATTTGTAAAGCCTCCCTTTAGGCCGATTTATCCGCAAGGCGGGTAAATCAATCCAGTCCATTCTTCATAACAAATGGCTTCCTTTGCTAAGCTACCCTCCCGATAGCTATCGGGAGGCCCTTTTCCGATTCACCGTAGTCACAACGGAGGTGGAGAGGAAAGAATCAAGTTTTTTCTAGATATGGCAAGGCCATGACGGCTTGGTTAGATAGCTATCCCCAAGGCCCATTTCATGCGTTCGCATGAAATGAATCCAGTTTTGCTTTGGTTTTGCGGACAAATGAAAAGATCAGATTGCGGAGCAATTGGGAGCTTATTTGGGCTGCTATCATTCGGCTCTTTTCCACAGCAAAGCTGTGGGGGGAATAAAAAAACCGAATCAAATGTGATGCATTTGTTGGTTTTACTTTGTTAAGCCACCTTTTCGGCCGATTTACCCGCATGGCGGGTAAATCAATCCAGTCCCTCTAATTTAGATGCACTGAACGCGCGGATTTCAAATCCGAGCGTTCTGTAGTTTTTGGAAATACCTATATCACATCACTTTATTCCTCTATCTTTAGAAAACCAACCAAAAATCATGAAATGAAAACTACTAAACTGTTTCCAAAAACTCATTTATGGCTTGTGATACCTTTTATAATTATAATAACAAGCTTTTATCCAAGCTATTGGACTAAATTCTTTTCGGTTCCTTTTAGATTTCATGTTCATGGTCTTACAGCTACTTGTTGGTATATATTGGTTATAATTCAACCATACTTATATCAAAGGAATAACCTTCGATTACATCGCAGATTAGGTTTGGCCGGTTTGTTCCTGGCAGGAGGCGTAATCTTTTCAGCTTTACAATTACTTCCTTTTATATTGTCGAACCCCAATATACCTCCCAATATTGTAAATGGCATCATTTATTTGGACATTGTAGCACTTGGTGGATTTGTCATATCTGTTTATTTGGGGATTCGAAATGTAAAAAATACGAGAGTTCATGGGAGGTGGATGATTGCAACTGTATTTTGGTCCTTACTTCCTGCACTAGTTCGATTTTTAAACTTTCCTGTGGGAGAAATCATAGACTTGAACATGAGCTTTACAGGCTTAGTATATGTAACAAATACACTAGTCTTTCTTGCCGCTGGAGTGATTATGCTGGATGATTACCGTAAGGAAAAAGTGGTCTATAAAAGTTTTAGTTTTATTGCTATTGTAATGGTTATCGTGACCTTAACCTATTCGTATGTGGCTGAATCATCCTTTTGGGGTAATCTATTAAGAGAAATGATAAAGATTTGATCCTTCTCAATGAAAATAAGATAAAAAGAACGCTCGGATTTGAAATCCAAGCGTTCTCTCTTTATATACCCATATGCTAGCTGGTTTCAGCATGGGCCCCTATCTTTAATATTGGGGCTTCAGGGCCTCACCCCAAATGTATTTCTGATGAATTATTCAAGCAGTTAAAGAAGCAGCCCTGTTAAAGTGGAAATCAATTCAGTCATTTCAAATATTTTCAAAGCCATTACTACCTAACTGCATAGCTCCAGGCCGTGTTGGCATTGTGTATGGAAACAATTTTGAAATATCAAACAGACAGCCTTTAAATCTGCTTCACTCAATAAAAAACATATCCTGGATATAGCACAATTTTTGTATTTTAATTGGGGTCACTGGACTCGACTCATGAAATTCTTCTAACTTTTCAAAAGAGGAACAAAATGCTTAATTAGAAATGATAACATCTATAAAACAAGTTCGATTTTATCCAACAATAGCATTATTGCTGCTTATTGTCAACATTATTGGATTTGGACCCACTTATTTTTTTAAACCCGTTATCGAATCCCCTGAACTGCCTTTCCGGACCCATATACACGGTATTATTTTTACATGTTGGCTTGTCTTATTTGCATTACAAGCTTTCTTAGTCAGAAATAGAAACATTAAAATGCACCGTTTTTGGGGAAGGGTTGGAGGATTTCTGGCCCTTGCAATGATCCTGTCTGCATTACAAATTCTTTATTACCGTGCACTGGAATTTGATGGCTCGCAGGCTTCACTTCAAAATACAGCCCTTGTTGTTTGTGGTAATATTGTATTGCTAATGCTGTTTGCATTGAATGTTGGGCTTGGCATTCAATTTCGAAGGAATCCGGCCTGGCACAAACGCTTTATGCTCCTGGCCTGCATTGCCATGATGCCACAATCTTTAGGACGCATCGGTAAAATGCCTGTCAATCCTTTAATTAACGGGTTGCCTAACGAAGTATTCTTTGGCCTGGGCGGAATGCTCTTATTGATTATAATTTTATGGACTCATGATTTGTTCCGGACAAGGAAAATTCATCCAGTTTCCGGTATTGGAGGACCTGTAATATTGGTTGCGATTATTCTGGCGGCAGTTGTATTACCGAAATCCGAATTTATTTGGGATATCATTATTTGGTTAAATAAGTTGGCTTAGAAGTCTAAAATTATCCTTTACAAAACCCTTCGACTCAATAAGTAAGGGATGCTGCCAAAAAACAACTTCATAAGGACCAATTTGGAAGGGGGGTATCTATAGGAGGTGTAACAGACTCAATTTTGGATTTGCCAGATCTTTAGTTTTTCCCTAAAAGGGTAATTCGCCTGTATATTAGACGTTATCACATCCTTTTTTATCCTCAAACACTACTCAGGATTACCCCTATCGGGGTGAAACGCACCGCTTCTTCCAAAAAAGATCCGAGTTTATTTTCTCTATATTCCAGGTTATCGGATAAACGCTAACTTTAAGTCCATAAAACGTCTGTGCCTGATCACCTCTTCGAAGAGGCACTGAAGTAGAAACTCTGACCAACCATTAACCAATGATAAAATTCTTTAGAAAAATCCGTCAAAAATTGCTTTCAGAAGGTGAAACGGGAAAGTATTTTAAGTACGCCCTGGGCGAAATTATATTAGTTGTTATTGGCATTTTAATTGCCTTACAGATCAATAATTGGAATGAAGAAAGAAAAGCAGGCATAGCAGAAGATAAAGCATTGATAGCACTGAAAAATGAATTTGAAGATAACATCCAACGGTTTAAACTTATATGTGAAGCCCGCAAAAATGCTGAAACAGGACTCAGAGCCTATTATGAGCTTATCTCAAACGACACTGTCCCTCTAGAAACAAAAGCTGAAGCACGGCGAAGAGCGGGTTTTGGAGGGAGATGGTCCGTTCAAAATACGGTACTGAACGGCCTTGTAAATTCTGGTGCAATTGAAAACATTAAAAACGACTCTCTAAAAACACTGTTAACCAGGTGGCCTACCCTGCTGAATATATGGAATGATGAGGAAGAACGATGGAGAAACTTGAGGGCAAAACTAAGCGACTATTTAATGCCCAGGCTTAGAACATCAGTCCCCAGATCTTCTGATGGATCATGGAAGTATTTCCCAAACAACACAGAAAGTGAATTGGATAGCCAGATGTATTCCTTTGTAAATGAGCTGGAATACCAAAACTATATTGCAAAGGATATCTCCCATTTACATACGCTATCCTTGAACTGTACCAGGATTTTTGAGGATTACAATAAAATAATGAGGCATCTGAATATTGAAATCAACTCCAAAAAGATAAATTAAAGGATTTTGAAAGTAAAGCTGAATTACAAAAGGTAATGTAATCGAAACCGCATTGGATAAAGGCCCCTATCCTGACCTGGATTCTGATGGCTTTCTTTGTTTAGCTAACCCACCCGATCCCGATAACTATCGGGACTATCGGGACTATCGTGAAGCCGATGTCCCTATTCATTGGGGAAACCAATCCAGTACTGTATTCATTTAAATGCCAAATCCTAGGTCTTGGACAAATTACTAACCTTCTAAGTTTAGATCCCGTTTACTGCGAAATACACGTTTTTACCCCATATGCCAGGTGGTTTCAGTATGGACCGTTATCTTGAAGACGGGGAAATTGGGGCTTCCCCTAACACATTTCCCTTTAATTAATCAAGCAACTGAAGAAGCCCTGTTGAGGCAGAAATCAAAGCGTTCCTTTATTTAGAACGTCAACAGAAGGCTCCGATTTCCAATCCGAGCGTTCTTTAATTGTGGCTTTCCTTTCGGAATTGAATTAATCTTACCTTTAAGTCCACATCCTTCATCAAAATCCCAACCATGAAAAACAAACTCGGACAAATCATTCACTGGATAAAAAACTTTATCAAAAAAATCACCCCTGGTGAAGAAGCGGTCCGGGGCGCATCCATAGGGCTGCTGACAGTAACCGGGATTTTCTGGATCGTATTCGCCATAGGTATTTATACCGGCCTGGGGGATGAGTGGGTACTCCTGTTTCTATTAAGTTTTGTAACCGCTGCAGTTCTATTTGGCTTTCTGGCAAGATGGTTGCTAAAACAATTAAGCAGTCTGTCCGAGTTGTTCAAATTGGCCCTATTGATTGCGCTACCCCTGCTCTTTATCATGAGTTTTAACTGGATCGTGCACCTGATTTTTATTGTACTATCCATGATTTGTGGAGCCGCCGTTCTGGTTTTGAAAAAATCCGGGTTTAAAAGCCTATCCAAACTAAACAAGACTTTTACTGTCTTAGGGCTCCTCTTAGGAATTGGTGGATTCGTTCTGGTTGGAATCCTGTATGCCGAAGAAGGCTTCGAGGTGGATCCCATTGCGAATGCAGCCCTGAGCTCGGAAACGAACATTCCACATATCGAAGCCATATCTCCTGCTCAAAAAGGGTCTTATGCAGTAAAAACACTCACCTACGGAAGTGGTGAAGACCTCCACAGAAAAGAATTTGGAGAAGAAGTAACCCTTAAAACGGATTCGGTCAATGGCCTTGCGTTAATTGATAACTGGAAGGGTTTCGGAGGCTGGTATCGTACCAAATACTGGGGTTTTGACTCAGAATCGCTCCCCCTGAATGCCCGCGTATGGTACCCGGAAGGGGAAGGCCCTTTTCCCCTGGCATTAATTGTACATGGTAATCACGGTATGCAGGATTATTCCGATCCCGGTTATGCCTACCTTGGAGAATTGCTTGCCTCCAGGGGGATTATCCTCGCTTCTGTAGATGAGAATTTCATTAACGGCTCCTGGTCCGATATTTTTGGCGGACTGGAGGAGGAAAATGATGCCAGGGGATGGTTGTTGCTGGAACATCTTAGAATCTGGCACCAGTGGAACCGCACGGAAGGACATCAGTTTTACAATAAAATAGACACGGCCAACCTGGCTTTGATAGGGCATTCACGGGGAGGGGAAGCCGTGGCCCATGCTGCTATGTTTAACAACCTCCCCTTTTATCCGGACGATGCCTCGGTGGCTTTCAACTACGACTTCAACATAAAATCCATTGTGGCCATAGCCCCTGTAGACGGGCAATATGAACCCGGGGAGAGTCGGGCAAAGATTAAGGATGTCAATTATTTTGTGTTGCACGGGGCGCAGGATGCGGATGTCAGCTCCTACATGGGTTCCCAGCAATACGAAAGGGTTAGCTTCACAGACAGTCTGTACCATTTTAAAACAGGGGTTTATGTATATGGAGCCAATCACGGGCAGTTTAACACAAGCTGGGGGGAGAACGATACTGGCAACCCGTTTACAGGAATCCTGAACCTGAAACAATTACTTTCGGCCGAAGACCAGCGGAAAATTGCAGAAGTATACATCAGCGCATTTTTGGACATTAGCCTAAAAGACCAAAAAGAATACCTACCATTGTTTGTCGATGCCAGAAGCGGCAAAGAATGGCTGCCTGAAACCATATACCTCAACCAGTTCGAGGACTCAAATTTGAAGACGGTAGCGAACTTTGACGAAGATTTTAATGTAGCAAGCATCACCCGGGAAGGAGGTGAGGTTCGAACAGAAAACCTTTCCGTCTGGCGGGAACAGGAAATCAAACTCAAATGGCAAAAAAAGGGAAGCCGGGCAGTAATTGTGGGCTGGAACTATGAGCTTGAGGAAGAAACGGATTCAATAACTTCAATACCCGACTCATTGATTGCGAGTTATACCATCCGTATTCCGGAGATGCAACTTGATTCTTCTGCTGTACTGGTTTTTTCCATGGCTGAATCTGCGGAATCCGCGAAGCCCAAATCCGAAGGCAAATGGGTAAAAAACAATGATAACAATAACGGGAATAATGAGTCTGCAAATGATGTAGAAGACATAAAAGATGCAGAGGACAAAACCGATAGGGAAATGGAGGAATCAGATGATGACGAGGACAAGGAAAAAGAGCCCATTGATTTCACTATTCAACTTAGGGATTCCACCGGACAAAAGATATCATTCGAGTTGAGCAGGTTTTCCCCACTGCAAAGAGAAATTGAAGTGGTTATCATGAAAGTGGATTTTATCACCGGCAATAAACAATCGGAAAAGATCTTCCAGACCTTTTACTTTCCGGTAAAAGATTTTCAGGAATTAAACCCGGATTTCAATATCTCCGGGATGGAAGAGATCCGGTTTGTTTTTGACAAAACGGAAAGCGGGGTGGTTAATATGGACAATATTGGGTTTATGAAAAGCTTATATTAAGCAGAAAGCTCGGATTTGAAATCCGAGCCTTCTGTTTCACTATTTGACCCTCCTTCTGATTTCATAAAGCTGTGGAACCATGTCCATTATATCCGATCCGATAGCGGAAACTGCTTTTACAGGTCCGGAAAAAATAATGGAATCGTTGCGCACTTCCATATTAAAAGATAACCTGGCGCCTACGAACGTAGGGACCTCCAAATACTCGAACTTCTGGTGGATAACCTTGCCGTCATAGGTATACGTCCCGGCAGCACCGTCGGGACTGTCCTTCCATTGATATGAGAAGTGTGTTGGTGTTAACAAGGTTATGCCCAAAGGAGTGCCATTACTTTTCATCTCCGTGGTGTCATTCCTATAAACAGACCGGAAGTAAACCATTTCCCAGGCACCTATATGAGCATTTTTATTATTGCCACAACCATAACAGCTTAAAACGATCACGGCCCCAAGAACCAGGATGTAGTTGAATTGTCTCATCATCTGTATTTGAATATTGGTAATATGCGGAGTAAGATAATTTTTTTGCTGATAAGCTCATAATATCTCCTCGCAAAGGGCAGCGGTAATTCACAATTGAGAAATAATTAGCCTAATTCCCTATCTTGAAAATCAAATAATCTTACAAACATGAAAAAAGTTCTTTTCTCCCTGATTCTTGGATTCTTCTGCATAGGGGGCTTTGCTCAGGAATCAAGCAAGTACCATCAAAAAGTAAAAACCATAGACAGCACCGTTGAAGCCCTTTACGATGTAATTTCCGGGCCAAAGGGCCAGCAAAGGGACTGGGACTTTTTCAGGTACCTGTTTCACCCTGAAGCCAAACTGGTTATTGCCGGAAAGCAAGAAGACAGCACATATAATTCAAGGTATATTACCATTGAAGAGTATATTGAAAGTGCCAGTAAATGGATGTATGAAAATGGCTTTTACGAAAAAGAACTGCACAAGGTTACTGAAAGGTTCGGGCCCATAGCACACGTATTTTCCAGTTACGAAAGCTTCCGGACTGCAGCAGATAAGACACCTTTTATGCGGGGCATAAATAGCATTCAGTTAATGTACACTGGTGATAGATGGATGGTGATGAATATTTATTTTACACAGGAGACCGAAGAAAATCCGATCCCTGAAAAGTATTTGCCTTCCAGGAGCGAGTAATGTATTTCAGTTACCTGGTCCTATCTGCACATAATTCGTAAACTTTTTATACAAAACGATAATGAAAAAAATCCTCCTGTTAAGCTGTGTATTATGGTTGGGCCTTTTAAGTGCCCAGTCTGATAATAATGCCGCAATCCTTGATGCTGTCGATGAAAGGCTCGATGAAATATGGACTGAGGCAAATGTTCCCGGGATATCCCTATCCATTGTATTTCCCGATGGTACTACCGAAACATTAACCAGAGGATATGCCGATATTGAGAAAGGTATTGAAATGAGTTCAGACACAAAGATGTTGGGGGGTAGCACAGGTAAGGTTTTCTACTCTGTAGTTGCCCTGCAATTGATCGGGGAAGGAAAGATAAAGCTGGATGAACCCATTTACAATGCCATGTCCGACTATCCCTGGTTCAGCCAGATACCCAATGCCAAACAACTTACCGTCCGCTCCCTGATGAGGCATGAAACAGGCATCCCCCGATATGTTTTTAGTGAGACGTTCCAGGAAGATGTTACAGTGGATGTAAACAAGAAGTGGAAACCGGAGGAACTTCTGTCTTACATTTTTGACTCGGAACCTCTGTTTGATGTCGGCACAGATTTCGCCTATTCAGACACCAATTATATCATCCTGGGTATGCTTATTGAAAAAGTGACAGGGAATTCGCTTTATGATGAAGTGCAGACCAGAGTCTTGGATAAAGCCGGGTTAAAAAATGTGGTTCCGCAGACAGGAAGGTCTTTCCAGAAAATAGCACAGGGATACAACGCCCCGGATGATTCTTTCTTCCCAGGCCTTCAATTTGACAAGGAAGGAAAGAGCAATTACAACCTGCAGTTTGAGTGGGCTGGTGGTGGTCTTGTAATCACCACACATGACCTGGCAATACTGGGGAAAAAGATCTATGAAGGTCAGATGTTTGACAATTCCTTACTCAATGAATATTTTAAGGGTATAGATGCAGGAAGGTTGGGCGGTGAATGGGGCCTGGGTGTTCATATACGGGAAACCCCTGACGGAATGGTTTACGGCCACAGCGGTTTTATGCCAGGGTATATTACCAATATGCTTTATTTTCCGAAATACAGCTTTGGCATCTGTTATCAGATCAATACTTCGGATCGAGCCAGAACAGGTATCCTGAGGCAATTACCCACTATTAGCGGTACCATTGTCAAAGCCATGGAACAATAGGATTTCTTAAATTAAAATCATAAATGATTAATCCTGTTTACCGGGCTTGCTTCTCCATTATTCTTTTGATGCCTGATATTCGGTGCACCATAGGATCATCTCCATTTGAATCTCCTGTACTTTTTTGGAAGGCTTTGAAATGTAGAGTTCCAGTGTCTTTTCTGCAAAGGCCTCAAATCGAATAAAGCCCCTACCTCTGGTCATAGATTGGGAGGTTTCCTGAAATATTCGGTTGAATTCCTCTTGTCTGTCCCTGAGTTTGTCTTTTACATAAAGCAGGTAAACCGACCAGGTCATGTATTCATTGAACTTAAGTTCTGGTGAAAAATAATACTCTGCATCCCTGGTATTTCCCCATATTTCGGGATCAGACATTGCAACTTCGATTTGTTTAACATGCTTGCTGCTCACAGGGTTGACATAACCGTGGTCCAGCTCAGTGAATATTACCCTGGCATACCGCAATTTCTCAAATTCATTCAAATCTTTCATTTTAGAGGGATCCAGGGGGTTGATCCAGATGCGCTGCTGTTTACTGTAAAGCGTGGTCCAGTGAAATCCGGACATCAATGGGGAGATAAACACTTTTACGGGCCTTACCTCAATATCGAACTGAGCGGATAGCCAGTCCAGCATATCCCTTTCATCAACGGCTTCGGCAGTATTCTGAACATAACTGGCATACAAATCCTGCTTGCTTCGGTAAAATTTTTGATATTCGGTCTTATCCGCAAAATCCTGAATCTCATTCAGGTTGTTTGCAAAGTAGTTTTTAGCCGAATCCTTCCAGAGATCCTGGGATCCTTTAAGCAGATATAATTTTCCTTCTTCGTCAAATCTGTAGTTGGCCGCATTTCCTGCCAGTCGGGGCAGGTTGAATTCAGAACCTAATCTCTCAAATACAGGATGATTACGAAAATCTTTAAAGTATTCCTCCAGTTCTGCATAATAATCGGTATCCCTGTTAATACTATTGTTTGTAGACCGATCCAGTTCCGATAAGGCCGCTATTATCAGGGCAAGTTCAACCGTTTCGTTAACTTCAATTACTTGCTCTTCAAAGCAATATTCCTCTGACAAAGGCTGAAAATCATTTGGATTAGTCCAGTGAAACAGGAATAGCAGGGCAATTAATGCATATTTCATGTTATAGCTGCAAATGGTTATGTGATATAACGACGCATAAGCTTCCCATCTGTTACAGGTGAAAATCTTAACAGCGCACAGGAAGCTGTGGTTAATGAATTGAGGGCATCTGAATTCCTGCCCTCTTTCAATTTACTTCCCGTTTTGAACCGGATCTGTCCCGGGCATTATTTTATTCAGGATAAAATACACCGGGCAAAACTTGGTTAGCGGGCTGATGATTTGCAGAAAAGCTACTGCCCCGGCCATATAAAGCCACTGTATGTCTACCGTAAAGGCTAAAACAACACTAATTCCGTAAAGCAGGCCAACAATTAGGTCGTGTAATCTGATCTTGGTGTGGTTTCGATTTTGTTCCATGGCTAGTTGTTTATAGTTGTACTCCAATATACTGATTTTGTACCAATTATATCCATTTTAATCCTGAGCCTGTTCGCAATTATTCGGAATATGCAATATGGCGATTATCAATCAATTCCAGGCTGCTAACCTCAAGGGATAAAATGCTATATTAGATCGCATAATGCGCAAAAAGCTATAATTAACCATGAAACGCCAGATCATAGCCCTTGGAGGAGGAGGCTTTTCCGATGAACCGGAAAATCCGCTTTTGGATGATTATATCCTTAAGCAATCTCCCAAAACCAATCCTAAGATTTGTTTCATTGGGACAGCCAGTGGTGATTCCGAAGCCTATATCCAGAATTTTTATAAGTTCTTCAAATCCAAAGCCTGCACCCCCAGCAATCTGGCCTTATTCTACGGACATACGGATAAGATCGAAGAATTTATCCTGGATCAGGATATCCTGTTCGTGGGTGGTGGCAATACGCGAAACATGCTGGTCTTGTGGAAGGAATGGGGCCTGGACAAAATCATCAGAAAAGCATACAACAAAGGAACCATTCTCAGCGGCGTCAGTGCAGGTTCCATATGCTGGTTTGAGCAGGGACTCACGGATTCCGTTCCCAACCAGCTCAATACCTTAAACTGTCTGGGGTTCCTGAAAGGCAGCAATTGCCCGCATTTTGACGGAGAGCCCAAACGACAACCCGTCTACAGGCAAGAGATAGCCAATGGCAGGATGAAAGCCGGGATAGCCTGCGACGATGGTGTAGCCCTGCATTTTGTAGATGAGCAGTTGGTGAGAGTCATTTCCTCACAGGAAAATAAGCGCGCTATCCGATTTGAAATGAAAGAATCATTAACGGAAAGCTTCCTGGAACCTGAATTCCTCCACTCAACTGCACATAACCAATAAATCTTTGAAAAAATGAAGAACCTATTTATTGTGATTTCACTGGGCGGCCTGCTGGCCTGCCAGGGTCAGGAGCCTAAGCACAGGAAGGAACATGCCCCCGGAACGGCGAATGAGTATATGCATCAATCTTCGGTAAACGATCTTGCATCGCGTTTTGAATCACCGGAACGGGATGCTTATCAAAAACCCGAGAAAGTGCTCAGTTATCTGGGGAATATCTCAGGTAAGAAGATCATGGATATCGGATCCGGATCCGGATATTTTTCAGTAAAAATGGCCAAAAAAGGAGCCCGGGTAATTGCCGCGGATGTCAACGATGAGTTTCAGGCTTTAATTAAGGAACGCATCGAGGGGGAGAAAATTGAAAATCTCACCACCAGGAAGATCCCTTATGATTCCCCCGGACTGGAAGATAATGAAGTGGATATGGTGCTTATGGTAAACACTTATCACCATATCGAAAACCGCCCTGAATATTTCGCTAAAGTCAAAAATGGACTGAAAAGCCGGGGCGAACTGGTAATCATCGATTTCTTTGATGCAGAGATACCGGTAGGCCCCAGGCATCATAAAATTCCCATAGACACCGTAATTAGCGAGTTAAAAAAGGCGGGGTATACCCATTTTCAGGTTGAAGTAAACCTGTTGCCTTATCAATATATCATCCGATGTAAAATGGGATTACAGTAATTCGTGCAAAATAAATCCTGTATTTCTATATCCGAAGTCCTCGGGGGATAATGTCTTATATTAGTTGGGGTATAATCAGTTGTGTTTTATCCCGATAACTATCTTGACCAATGACTAACCAATGATAAAATTCTTTCGCAGAATCAGACAAAAACTACTTTCTGAAAATAAATTCAGTAAGTATTTGCTTTATGCGCTTGGTGAAATAGTACTTGTGGTTATTGGTATTTTAATTGCCTTAGCAGTTAACAATTGGAATCAGAGCAAAAAAGAAAGTCGTTTAGGAGACGACCTATTACTCAGAATTCATCGTGATCTAGTAAAAGACACTATTAACTTTAATAGTGATATTGTCCGCAATGATCTATTGAGAGAAGATTTAAAGACACTCCTTATTGAATTGTATGATGGTGTTGATACAATGGGAGAAGTAGAAAAAATGAGTGCAACCTGGGATCAAATGTTGGATCAGGCATTTTCTCCTAATGATAATACTTACAAAAGCATGTTGAGTTCGGGGACTCTAGGGTTAATTAAAAATCAGGATTTAAAAGACGAAATACTTGATTTATATAGTGAGTATGATCAGACCAAGGTGTTGCTACAGGCTATAAGTGAGTGGATGATTGGTATGGCATCAAACATGGACTCAAAAACAGATTTCATCAAATTCGGAAGCTCAGTTTCGGACATATATACAACTGAGGAAATGTTCAATGAAGGTGATTATTCATTTCTTAATCAAAAGGAAAGTCCAGAGTTCAAATTGTTTGTGAGAACTATGTCAGGAGTAGCCTTTTATCAGAAAGCAAACAATGGTTACCGGACCAAATTAATTAAAAAATGTAAGTCTGTTCTTACTTCTATTGATCAGGAGTTAAGCAAATAATAAAAGCGCGACAATAGGTAAAAGCATAGCCAATATTTAACATTTTAATCAACCAGCATGAAAAAAATACTTTCAATTTTAACAATACTCGTTTTTACATTATTAAGCTGCCAAGACAATAAATCCAAGGAAATACCGGCAGAACAAAAAGCGCAGGCAGAAATCGCCGAAAACAACATCGCCCTGGTAAAAAAACTCCTGCAAGAGGGGGATAATAATAATGTGGATTTTTTAGATGAAATCTGTAGCCCTGAGTATGCATATTATTTCCCAAGCAATGGTGAAGCATTGAGTAAGGATCAACACAAGGAATTCTGGAAGGCGGTAAATACAGCCTTTCCGGACCTAAAACATAATATCCAGGATATTAATGCTGTCGATAATATGGTTATTGTCCGCGCAACGGTTAGCGGAACACATAGTGGCGATTTCACCGGCCTGCCGCCTACCGGCAATACGGTTGAGATTGGTCAAATATTCATTTGCCGGTTTGAGAACTCCAAACTTGTGGAACTCAGGGAAGAGGCAGATTTGCTTGGCTTATACCAAAAACTTGGCATGGAGCTTAGGGTGAAGGAATAAGCATTGCATTGATAGATGAAATACCCCCAGTAATATGAAAAAGGTTTGCGTTGTTGGTGCCTCTGGCAAACTCGGTAAATACATGGTACAACATGCGCTGGATCGCGGATATGAGGTGGTTGGTGTTTGCCGTAAGCAAAGTGTGGAAAAACTAAAGGATTTTGAAGATCAGATTACCATAATCCCGGGTGCAACAAATGACCGCGAAGTTATTGAACGCGCTGTTTCCGGCTGCCAGGGTGTACTGGTTGTTTTGGTCCCCTGGGGGGTTCAGCAATACGCATCCGGAACAGCCCAGGCAGTCCTGGATTTTGCGGAACCCGATGCCCGATTGATTTTTTCATGTGGATGGCACATAAGCCTCGATGGGAAAGATGTCTACAAGTGGAGATTCAAAGCCTTTTTAAAGATCTTCGGGTTTCTGGCCAGATTGTTTCGTTTCGCGGAATTGGAGGATCAGGATGAAGCCTGCAGGAGAATTTTTGCCAGCAACACCCAATGGACCGTAGTTCGAGGGAGCGACCTGGAGGAAGGAGAAAGCCAGGGATTACCCGTATGGAGTGAGCATGTTGGGGATCCCGTACTGCAGAGCAACCTCACACGGCGCATAGACTTTGCCCTGTTTATGGTAGCGGCGCTTGAAAATAACAATCTCATCCATAAAGCACCTGCCATTGTGGGCTGCCAGGCGGCCTCTGCAAAATTACATGCTAATAGTACCACACAAGGCGTATAAATATCCTGGAAATAGCAGCTGCGAGGAATTTATCTTAATATTGCTACATACTCATCCCATTAATCCTTTTGAATCATGAAAAAAATACTGCTTTACTCTCTTGTTATCACTCCCCTGTTCGCATGCAAAAATGATACAGTTTCCGAACCAACGGTTATGCCTGAAGAAGTCCTGCCCAAAGCAGAATATACCCTGACCACAGATAAGACCCACGACAAGTTCAGCAGTACTATCCCCCACCAGCTTCAGGTTCCTGATGGGAGCGTGGTAGAAGTATTTACACTGGAAGCTACAGGCGGACAACTAAACTTAAACTCCACCCAGGAAGACTTCGATAATGTGGATATGGATAAAATCCACACTTTAACCGGGCCCATTTACGTGGAAGGTGCTCAAGCAGGCGATGTCCTGGCCGTAGAGATCCTGGACCTGGAACCCGGAGACTGGGGATGGACCGGTATGGGACCGGATTTCGGATTTCTGGCAGGCGAATGGGAGACACATGGCTTCAAAACCTATGCCCTGGATAAGGAGAATAACCGGGTCAATTTCTCAGAAAACATTAGCATTCCCTTAAAACCCTTTCTGGGGGTTATTGGGGTTGCACCCCCAACTGAAGAGATGCTGGTAACCTTTCCCCCAAGGGCGAATGGGGGCAATATGGACGATCCCAACATGATCAAAGGTACAACCGTTTACCTGCCTGTATTCGTGGAAGGGGCTTTGCTGTCTGTGGGAGATTCCCACGCCGTTCAGGGCCTGGGGGAAGTCGTAGGTACAGCAGTGGAATGCGATATGCGTGCGCTTTTGAGGATTAGTGTTCTCAAGGACAAAAAAATAGAAGAACCCCAGTATGAAACGGACGAATATTACGCTACAACAGGTTACGGGACCACCATAGACGAGGCTGCCAAAAAGGCCACGAAATACATGATATCCCATATTTCAGAAACCTACGGCATGTCTGAAGGCGATGCCTATATGCTATGTTCCCTGATAGGCGACCTGAAAATCGCAGAAGTGGTAGACATGCCCCATATGCTGGTTACCATGCATATTCCAAAGGACGTATTCAAATAAAAAAGGTCATCCTGCTTCATAACAGGATGACCTTTTTCTTTTTACGGAAAATTCTGATTAGTCCTTAAGGTACACAAATCGCTCCAGTCGGGCCAGTTCCTTATCATCCACATACTTGCCAATTTCTTTCCTGAACTGCTCCATACTGCTGTATGGTCGGTACTCCTCAAACTCATGCGCCATGCGGTCGCCAACACCTGGCAGGGCCTTAATATCCTCTTCGGATGCGGTATTTAGCTCAACGGGAACAAAAACATAATTCTCGTAGCGTGCTACTTCATCCTCATCCACATATTTTCCAATTTCACGACGGAACTGCTGTATGCTGGTGTACGGCCGATATTCCTCAAACTCATGCGCCATGCGGTCGCCTACCCCCGGAATCATTTTAAAATCAGCTTCGGCAGTTGTGTTCAGGTTAAATGGAACGAATATTTGTTTGTATAGCTCTTCTTTATTGGCATCGCCCATAAGAACATCGAAGTCATTCATGCTTAAAAAAGGCCTTTTTTCCAGGATCTGGGTGACCACGTCTGACGAAAGGCCCATTGCATTCAGTTCCTCTTCTGTGGCCAGGTTGGCATTCAGCACTCCAGCAGTTGCCTTTTCTGGCGCTGCAGCTTCTTCAGCCTGTGCTTCTGATTGTTCTGTAGCCGCTTCTCCAGCTTTTTCCCCCTCCTTGGCTTGTTTACAAGCGATCATGGATATGCTTAACAGGGCACAGCCCAATATTAGTTTTGTAAAATTTCTCATTGTTTTTGTTTTAAAAGTAATAAATATGAATAACCGATTAATGCTAATACAATCATACTGCCCGGCGCAAGGGAAGGCAATGCACCGGATAAGCTTTCCAGAAACAAATCCCATGTTTTTGCTGTTGGTTTCATCTCCACTTCAAACTCAAAGTTAGCCTGAAGGTGCAGGAAAGTTCCATAAACGCCGCTCAGGGCAGTCAACCCCAGGACCAGCTTATAAATCCGTATTGTGTAGGTTGTCCTGTGGAAATGCAATATGGCTAATGTCGTTATAGAAGCTCCAATACAAATAATTGGGATAAGCTGAAGTGTACCTTCATAATGATTCAGTAAGTACAATTCCAAGGCAGTACCAACCATCATAAATAAGAGAGCCACAATAATGACCCGCTTTAAGCCAAACTCACTGGTTTTGTTCACTGGTTTTTGTATTGGCGCATAAAAATAAGCAGCCTAACCCGGTTATAAAAATTATTTAGATAAATTCTAAATAATTTGATCAAAAGCTAACTTGAGTTACACCACAATGAAAACTTCAGTCGATAAAATGTTATATTAGACTGTGTGTACCAAGTAGGCCAAAATCTGAATCAAATTCGACTATTTATGAAAGCTGCAATCTCAACTTCTGCCTTGATGTTAATTATCATAACGATGGTGTACGGATGCAAATCTGAAAAATCCGACTTCGATAAAATGGTCGAATTCGGACAACAATATACAGATGCCTGGAACAGTAAACAGCCTGAAAAAATGGCCTCGTTTTATGCTTTAAATGGTGTTTTGACCATAAATCTTGGTAAACCGGCCATTGGAAGAAAACAATTGAAGGAGACTGCCCGGTCTTTTATGGAGGCCTTCCCGGACATGGTCTTAACCATGGACAGTTTAACCGCAGATAACGGCATATACAGATACTATTGGAACTTTAAAGGAACCAACACCGGACCCGGTGGCAGCGGAAACAAAGTCGATTTCAGCGGGTTTGAAGAATGGACCATGAACCAGGAGGGACTTATTCAGAATTCAATCGGGACGTTCGATGCTGAGGATTACCAAAAGCAACTTGAGGGAAATTAAAAATCAGCCGTAATAATTACTAAAATCTATCAGGTAATAGATATTGGAACAAATTAACATGTCAACAAGGAGAATACTCAAATCAAAATCTCTATTATTACTGGTTATGTTGGCAATAACACTATCGTCCAAGGCCCAAAACTACTGGGAAGACCCAAGCGTGTTCGCCATAAACAAAGAGGAGGCACGAGCCAGTTTTGTCCCCTTCGAAAATGTTGAAAAAGCACTCAGTGGTGAGGTCTCAGAAAGTGCTTATATCCAAAGCCTCAATGGCAACTGGAAATTCAATTATGTCCCCAGAACATCTCAACGGCCCAAAGATTTCTATAAAACCACATACGATGTGAGAAAGTGGGATACTATCCCTGTGCCGGCCAACTGGGAATTGCACGGCTATGGTTTCGCCCAGTACAACAACATACAATACCCTTTTGAGAAAAATCCGCCGAATATTAAAGATGATTACAGCCCTGTAGGCTCCTACGTCACGTTTTTTACGCTTCCCGAAAACTGGGAGGACAGGGAAATTTTCATCTACCTGGGCGCGGTTAAATCCGGTTTCGACATATGGATCAACGATCATAAAGTGGGCTACAGCCAGGATTCCAAACTTCCGTCGGAATTTAATATTACCCCATATCTGAAATCCGGTGAGAATAAGGTGTCTGTTCAGGTATTTCAGTTTACAGATGGCAGCTACCTGGAAGACCAGGACTTCTGGCGTTTATCCGGAATACAACGGGATGTATATTTGTTGGCACGACCCAAGACCTATATTCGCGACTTTTTTGCCAAAGCAGGACTGGATGAAAGCTACGAAAACGGGGTATTTCAACTGTCTGTGGATATTACAAATATTGGTGAAGACGATGCCGGCCTTGAGCTGGAATGCATACTGCTGGATCCACAGGGCCGGGATGTTTCCAAGGGAATTTCAACGCTTGATCTTCCTGGAAAAACAGAAAAAAAACAAAGGTTTGCCTCCTTTCTTCCCAACATAAAAAAATGGACGGCAGAAACACCTAACCTGTATACCCTGCTGCTTGTCCTTGCAGAAGACAATGAAGTTATTGAAGCCACTACTGTCAAAGTAGGTTTCAGAACCAGCGAAATCAAAGGAGGGCAGCTTCTGGTCAATGGGAAACCCATCCTGATCAAAGGAGTAAACCGTCACGAGCACAATCCACATACGGGGCATGTGGTGAACAGGGAGACCATGATAAAGGACATAGAAACCATGAAGCGCCTCAACATCAATGCGGTGAGGACCAGCCATTATCCGAATGATCCGCTCTGGTATAGCCTGTGTGATGAGTATGGCCTCTATCTGTATGATGAGGCCAATATTGAATCGCACGGCATGGGCTACAATCCCGAACATACCCTGGCAAACGTTCCGGAATGGAAAGAGGCGCACGTTTCACGGGTTATGAATATGGTTAAACGCGACAAGAACCACCCCTCCATTATCGTATGGAGCATGGGCAATGAAGCAGGTACCGGACCCAATTTCCTCGAAAGCTACAAGGCTACGCAAGGCTATGACGAAACCCGTCCTATCCATTATGAACGTGCCGAAAAAATGACCGATGTGAAGGAAAATCACACCGATATCATTGGCAATATGTACATGCGTATTCCCGAGGTTAAAAAATTATATACAGAAGGTAAGGAACAACGCCCATTTATCTGGTGTGAATATTCACACGCCATGGGGAACAGCAACGGGAACTTCAAGGAGTACTGGGACCTGGTATACTCTAACCCCAAAATTCAGGGGGGATTTATATGGGACTGGATGGACCAGGGCCTCATACAGTACGATGAGAAGGGTAAATCGTACTGGGCTTATGGCGGGCATTTCGAACCTGAAGGTATATACAATGATGGGAATTTTTGCCTGAACGGACTGGTCAATCCGGATTGGAGCATGCATCCCGGCGCCATGGAGGTAAAAAAAGTGTACCAGAATGTGCATTTCAGAAAACTAGACCTTACGGCCAGGCAGGTGTTCATACATAACGACCACTTCTTCAAGGATCTGGATGGTTACCTGATCACCTGGGAGCTTATGGAAAATGGAATCGCAGTTCAGCGGGGCTGGTTTACCCCCAAAGACATAGAGCCACAGCAGGAAAAGGCCTTTCCACTGAATATTGATAAATCGAAAATTAAAGAGGGTAATGAATATTTACTAAATCTACATGCCAAACGCATTGGCAACAACAAGCTGGTACCCATGGGCTATACCCTTGCCGAAGAGCAGTTTGTATTGACCCCTTACGATTTTGCAGATAATAATGCCCACATCAATGAGGGATTAAGGGTAAAAGAACGTAAAAATGAATTGCTGTTGTCCGGATCAGGGGTCGAACTATTTTTCTCAAGGCAAACCGGTTTACTGAGCTCTTACAAGATCGACCAGAAAGAACTAATGATTCAGCCTTTGGAACCCACTTTCTGGCGGGCCCCCACAGATAACGATTTTGGCAACAATTTGCCCATTCGCTGCAAGCCCTGGAAAACAGCCTTTAGCGAGGGTAAACTGGCTGATTTCAGCTACCGGGAAATCTCAGCCTCCGAAATTATTGTCAAAACCAAATATGCGCTGGAATCCGTCAATGCCGAACTAGAAATATACTATACGGTTAATGCCCTGGGGGTAGTAATGGTTGATTATCTGTTCACGCCCCGGAACAGCGAATTGCCGGAAATCCCTCGTATTGGCATGAAAACACAGCTTCACAGATCCCTGGACAATCTGAAATATTATGGAAAAGGACCCTGGGAGAATTATGTGGACCGAAACCACAGCGCGAAGATTGGCCTGTATCGAAGTAATGTAGCAGAACAGTATTATCCTTATACACGGCCCCAGGAAAACGGCCATAAAACTGAAGTACGCTGGCTTAACTTAACAGGGGAATCCGGATTGGGATTAAAGGTTACTGCCATAAAGGCCCCTTTCGAGTTTAATGCCCTGCATTTTACCACGGCAGACCTGGACCCGGGCGAAAAGAAAACCGGCAGGCGCTATAATGAGTTAGTGGAAGGTGATTTTGTGGAATTGCACATCGACCATAAAATGATGGGCGTGGGTGGTGACAACAGCTGGGGAGCCAGACCCCATGAACAGTATCGCTATTATCCAGACAGGGAATATAGGTATCGATTTAATATCAGTCCCGTTCGACCACTAAATTGATTCTAAAAGAAATGAATAAAGTGAATAAATTAAAGTCCTTTATTGCCTTATCCATTATCGTATTTATCCCATTCGGACTGATGCTATGGATCAGGAATCATCAATCTACTGGTTTTGCCAGCATTGAATTAATAACCTATCCCCTGCTTTTTGGTGGATTGAGTATTACCATTCTGATTTTACTCAAAAAGTACTTTCTGAAGGAAAAACTAGCTGATTTAAATTCAGGACTGGGCAACTGGACCACTGATATCGTCTGGGGAATTCTATTAACCCTTATCTATTTTGGCCTATTTTATATTGAGCGACTCACCTTGGCCAATATACTTGAATTCAATTCCAACGTGGAATTACTGGGTTTGATGCTGGATATGCGGGAAAGTCCATTGCTCCTTTTAATTTGGTTTGGTCCGGTGCTTTGGATTGGTATTGCCCTATATGAAGAACTTATTAGGGTGTTTCTTTTAACCAGCCTTTGGAAATGGTCTGAACATATTATTTGGAATCTTTTAGTAATCCTCTTATCAGCAATAATAATTGGATTGGCCCATTGGAGTCAGGGTCCTTATGGAGTGGTTACCATTGGCATTAAAGGTTTAGTAAGCGGTTATTTCTTCTATAGTAAGAAACGTTTAATGCCTCTGGTATATGCCCATGTTCTCTATGACGGAATTCAGGTGGCATTGTTGCTGCTCACGTACCCGGATCCATAATTTGCTGCCTGTTTCAACATTATAGGCAATGGCTGATATCGTCTCTTAATAAGGGATAAAAAACTATCTTGCATCCCCGAAAAATCCCATATAGAATGAACAACAAAAATGCTACACCTTTATACTTTTTTCTCTTTTGTCTCCTATTCCTTAGCTGTGGAGAAAAAAAAGTAGAGAAAGAGACGGCAAAATCTGAAGATATCTCAATATATGATTTTGCCAATGAAGCAGATAAAAACAAATTCGACAAATTAAACCTGGACGAAACACATCCCAACCTTCTTAGCCCGCAAATATCAACAACCGACTTTGACCAGATAATGGAGTCCTGGACGGAACTACATCAGGAGATAGGGAAATACCTCAATGCGAATGATTTTGACTGGCAGGTTGATGATCATAATATTAACATTTTACACAAGTTTTATTTCGATCCCAATGGGAAAATAAAAAGTTACTTTTTCAGGATTCTGAATAATGAGGTCTCCTATTCCAAAAGAAAGGAATACGCTGGTTTGGTATTGGCGTTTGCAAGAGACTACCAGCTACCTTTAAATAGGGATGCCCAGTACGCCCAATGTGGAAAAACGAGGTATATGTCTAATTAGAATTTTGGGCTGTCAGGCTTCAGAATATCTTCTGATTCCTTTTTATCAATAATTATTTTAATGAAATACTTTATTATTCTGCCTGTTCTTGCGCTTTTGTTTTCCTGCGGGTCAAATGACGGGACCTACCTGCAAGTGGAAGAAAACAACAGTACAATCGACTCGCTGTATCTCACAGCCTTAATCAGTGACAAGCTCATTGCAAAGATTGATGCAAGGGACCAGAATTCTTTATTACCATTACCCGTTGATTCGGTCAGCATTGGTGTTATCAAAAAAAGGGGAGATCGGTATAACTACCATCTGACAGTGCTTGCACCAAATACAAAAACGAAACTAAGGGTCTTTTCAGATTCCACTTATGCCACCGATAAGCTTTCGGACTCTTTATTGAATTATATAAGTCGAAGCAACAATAACTTCATTGGAAGGCATCAGCCATTTATTTACAGTACTTCCGATATGGATTCCATTGTAGATTTATTCGAAGTGCTTAGGAATAAAAGGAGAACTGTTATTGAAAAAAACAAAAGCAGATTGAGCAAGGCAGAGTTGGAATTACTGCACTTCCAAAATGAAGAGAGAATCAATGGCTTCTTGCTCTTCTTTGGAAGGGTTGTAAAAAGACTATCCCCAGATGATTCTTACTTTCGGTTCATAAGCACAATAGATGAAAATACAAGGTGGGCCAAGACCTTGCCAGACAATATTTTATATAAGCATGAAATCAATTACCTGCGTCAACATGATTCCCTTACAAATATTGGTAGTTTCATCAATTATATTGACGAGAAAACAACGAACAGGGACCTGTTTTCCTTCCTGAAAGCGGTTTATCTGAGAGACATCATTGAGTCTCCCTCCTATTGGGAGAAGCACCAGAAGCTTTTCGACACAAAGGAATTGAAGCACCTGGCAGACGCTGAGGCTAACAACCCTTATTTCGCTATATTTAAAAGAGCTTCCACCAGTTATTTTGTGAGTGGCAAAGGCAAAAAAGCCTTTGATTTCACAGCCGAAAAACTTGATGGCACAGCAATAAAACTCTCTGATTTTAAAGGTAAAATTGTATTTATAGATACCTGGGCTACCTGGTGTGGCACCTGCCTTATTCAAAAACCACAGGCCCTGGACCTGGCAGAGCAATACAAGGACGAACCCAGGGTTGAGGTAATCTTTATCTCAGTAGATTCAAGCAGGGAAATCTGGGAAAAATACCTAAACCGAAAAGGTGAAACTGAGTCCCCAAACAATTTTTACATAGGAGAGGGAATGCGCTCAGATTACGCCCAAAATTACAACATCAAGTCGCTTCCCAGGTATATCCTTATTGATGCCCAGGGCGACATTATCAATGGGAATATCCTGGAACCTTCAGAATCCGTGGTCAACATAATTGAAAATGAACTTCAAAATATGTAGTACCAGAATTTCCATTTCTTCAGCAACCCTAATCCTGATTATGCATCTTTGTAAAAAAAAAGCAATGAAAAGAATATTTCTGATCCTACTATTTCCCTTTCTGGTAGCTTTTCAATGTGACGATGATGTGGATACAGGTTTCGAAACCACATACATTATACGGAACGATTCCAGTACGGATCTATACTTCCTGGACAGTCAGGAGCGCTTTGTTGGATTGCCCGGCCAATCCGAATTGTCCATCGGAAGTGCTTTAAAGAACGAAGCAAGTCCTTTGCTTCCCTCGGAATCATTCGTATTTAACGACATCAGGCTGTACAGGTCAGAGAATGGCAATTTCATTCTGAGTTATCAACAGGATCCTGTTGAAGATGAGATCTGGTCATTGACGGAACCATCAATTAACCGCTTTGAATACACCCTGGTGATTACGGATGTTGACTTAAATTAGATTCATAAAAGCATTTTCAATAGGATCAAATAATGGCAAAAAAAGAAGGAAAGTTCAGGTTTGCCTACTTTACGGACAAATATCAGGAAACCTGTGGTTTTTACCGGGATACGCTGGAACTAAAACTGGAGCATTCCTGGGACAGAAGTGAAGACGATAAAGGATCTCTGTTTAAAGCTGGTATGGGTCTGATCGAAGTACTGAAAAGGCCCGGCAATGAACAACAAAAAGTTAAGGACCTCGACTACCGGCATCCACAAGGGGCTTTTATGGTGGTTCAGGTGTGGGAGATCGATGAATTGTTTAAAAAGTATAAGAAGAAGAGAGTACCTTTTAAAGAGGAGATCAAAGACCAGGCCTGGGGACATAGGAGTTTTGCCGTACTGGACCCCAATGGGGTGGTATTGTTTTTTATCGAGGATCAATTTGATGTCTGAGGAACTATGAAAACAATTTTAAGCTGTGTTCTGTTATGCTCTCTTGGTGTGATTTTTGCGCAGCAAAAGGCATTTGAATATCCGGAAGGGATCTATTCAAATTATGATGACTTTATAACCGGAAAACCCAGTTTAGATAATTCCATAGAGGCAAAACAGGGTAAGAATATCGTGATTACCACCTTCAGAATCAAGGATGGGAATGGCAATAAAATAAAACACGCCTTTGCCGCTTCGGATGGAGAGAACGTATATGTTAGAACTAATGCCATGCTCGGACATCTCACTAATGTTGAATTCGACAAGCCCAATGCCACGGATAAAGACTACTCGAAAGCACTAATGGCTAACCAGGATTACCTCTATTTAGAAGTCTTTTTTCAGAGTAAATCGGTAAAAAATTGGGGGATTGGAAAAGTATACTTGTCGGGAATCCTATATAATAACACTTCTGGCAAATTCACAATTCTGGAATCGATGGAAAACCTGCAAACTGCCCTGGGCAGTCCGGTTAGTAATGGTGATCAACGTATTAACGGGCAAAATATTGATGCGGCCCGGAAAGCTGTCCTGCCGCTATTTAATACTAATAATTAATAGGATTTCAGGGTAAACCCAAAGGTCAGGAACTGGTCGCCCTGCTTCTGCCCTTCTATCACCACACTTTCAAAAGTATTCAGGTAGTTTATCTTGAAGTTCAAATGCTTCCAAACCGGCATTTCCAGAGCGAGATCCGAGCGCCAGCGATAGTTATTCCCATACCTCAGTGAAGGCTGAAAATAGCTTTCATGGCTAAAGATCACCTTGTCCTTAAACAGGTAGTATTTCCCGTTTACCCACAGGGTGGCCCGAAAAGTGTTGATGGTTGTGGAACCGTCGTAGTCTGAAAAATTGAAGTCGTTATTATCAAAATTGGTCTCCTCGTATTCACTGGAAAGTGAAAATTTGAGGAAATTCTTTTTCTTTTTCAACACCTGGAAGGTAACCCCGGCCCCGGCCATATAACGGGCATCGATCTCCCTCCTGAAATTGGTGCTAACAAAAGCCAGCAGCAAGGGATATATCTTTTTCTCGGGATGGATATACAGGAAATTGAGGCTTAAAATATCCTCATCGGCCTTTTCTCTTCCAAATTCCTGGTACACATAAGAATTCTGGGTTTTGAAAACCCATTGTTCCCAGGGTTTAAAACTTACCTCGGAACGGGCCCTGAAAATAAGGGTATTCACATTCCCCCCCTGCCAGAAACCGGTCAGAGAAAGGTTTGCCTTCAAGTTGAGCGAATCACTTTCGTCTATCTGAGCAGAAAGGCAAAAGGGAACAAATAGGAAAAAAAACAGAAGCCTCTTCATACTGATTCCTGTTTATTATTCAACATTTTGAAATCAGGACAAAATTAAGATTGATTGATAAACAGAAAATTAATTCTGCCAAAAACTACAGTTAATAGTACAAATCCCGGCCAAAGGAGGTCTTTGAAGTGACCCTGGTCATAGGATTCCCCTGCTCAACCATCTAATTTAACATCTTAATCATAAATCCCATTTAACATGAAAGCTTTAAACACCATCTTATTCTGCCTGCTTACTTCAGTAATGGTTTTTGCCCAACAGCAGGAGTTTACAGGCACCTGGAATCTTATAGATTTTAAAATGGTTATGGAGGAAAACACCAACCATATGGACAAAGCAACCCTGAATAAAGAAGGTGCCGTTTGGGATCTGATATTCCGTGAGGACGGATCAATGACCCAAACCAGCAATATGCGCAATGGGGAAACAGAATCCTGGGATGGACGCTATGAAACTGAAGGAGACAATCTAAAATTGTTCCTGATGATTGAAGGTCGGGAGATGCCCTTGCAATACCAATTTGAATTCAAGGATAATGTGCTGCACCTGAAACGCAGTAATCCCATGGGTACTGTGCATATCCTGACTCAATTCAGGAAATCCTGATTTGCCGCTTCCTGATGGACTATTTTTCAGATTTAGTTGATGTTGGTTATACCCCTTATAATAACCTTTAACAGGAATTCTACTCCAAATAAGGGGAAGATTTGGTATTATTGAAATCTAAAAATAGCTATGTCCATCCTGAACTCCGCTTTTACAGGTCAGAAATTAATCGGTTTTATATTCTTGTTTGTTGCCGGCATTACCTTCAGCACTTCCTGCAGCAACAGTAGCTCCGAGGCCGGTGTAACCTCCAATGTTCCGACTAACTTATCGATTTCTGTTACCATAGTTGGAGCAGACGATCAGAATCCATCGGGAGACGGTTCAGGGGAAGTTTTGATCGTTGCCACTGCCCGGAATACCAAATACTTTATACTGCGTGTTGGGAGCGATTCTGCTCAGCAGAGCACTACAGGTTCATTCAGTTATACCGTAAACCAGGGAGGGACCCAAACCTATACCGCAGAGGTATTTGCCTATTCAGACAGCGGTGAATCCATTAGCAGGTCCGCTACCTTTGAGGTATTCAAAGAGCAAATTGAACCTTTCTCCAGTTTGGTTTTTTCAGATGAGTTTGATTACGAAGGCAGTCCGGATGCTAACAAATGGCATCACCAGACCATCCCAATTGTTAATGGGACTGACTGGGCCAATGGGGAACAACAGCATTACACGGCCCGGATCGAAAACTCCTATGTGAGCTCCGGAACCTTAAAGATCAAAGCCATAAAAGAGAGTTATACCGCCTCCGGAACCACCAAGGAGTTTACCTCTGCCCGTTTGAACTCCAAGTTTGCCTTTAAGTACGGACGGGTTGAAGTAAGAGCCAAACTTCCTGCGGAAGCCGGAACCTGGCCTGCCATATGGACCCTGGGTGCCAACATCAATGAGGTGGGCAACTATTTTGGAGACCAGTATGGAAGTGTAGGTTGGCCGGCCTGCGGGGAAATCGATATTATGGAACAACGGGGCTGGGATAAGAATACTACTATTGGCTTTTTCCACTGGGGGCACACCTCTACCGGAGTATACAACAATGAAGGGGGAGATATTCCTATTTCCAATGCCTCCTCAGAATACCATGTCTTCGCCCTGGAATGGGACGAAACCACTATGAAGATACTTGTGGACGACACCCTGGTTTATGAATTGAGCAATACGGCAGACAAACCTTATGACAATGAGCATTACCTCTTGCTTAATATTGCCATGGGGGGCAACCTGGGTGGCAATATCCCCAGAGACTTCACAGAAAGCATTATGGAAATTGACTATGTGAGGGTGTACCAGTAGCCCGATCTACCTCAACATATTCTTGCCCGTCAGACAATTAACAACCAATTACTGTTCAATATCCACCGCTTCGAAAACCGTCAGCACCTGTTCCTCAAAAGCAGCCGTGACTTCAATAGGGTTACAGCACACCTCACAATCCTCAACATATGTTTGCTGAGTTACGGAAGGGTCCAACAGCATTGAAATATCCTCCCAACAATACGGACACCGGAAAAAATGTTCGTACATGATTCTATACTAAAGATCTACATTGAGTAGCTGACCAGTCAGCTGTAATAGTTGCAGTTCGGCCAATTTTGCATCGTACTTGGCCAGGTTTTTATTGGTCTGGGCGTTTAACAGGTTGATCTGCGCCTGGCGGAATTCTATCCCTGTAATCCTGCCCAATTGAAACTGTTCCCGGGAACGCTCAAAGTTATTCTGGTTGGTTATCACGTTTTGCTCCTGGATATGGTAGATATTCAGGCGGTTCTGATAAATGGCCAGGGCATTTTCAATATCCCGGTTTACCTCAAGTTCAATCTGTTTATTCAGCAGTTCCTGGTTCTGGTAGGCTATCTTTGCGTTCTTCACGCGAACAGCAGTTCCGCCTCCGTCAAAGAGGTTCCAGGTGAGGGTTGCCCCGAGGTTCAGGTTGTAGGTAGTATTGTTTACCCCGGGAAAGAAGGCCGAGGCTGCACTCTGGTTCAGGTTCCAGCCATAAGAGCCGTTCAGGGCCAGTCTGGGCAGGTAGCCGGACTGACTCACCTTGATATCGTATTCGTTGATCCTGAGGTTCTTTTCGGTTTGCAGCAGCGCGACGTTGTTCTCCTTAGCCGATGCAATATACTCCTCCAGTTCCAGCATGGGGATGAACCGGATTAAGGTGTCCACCTTAAAATCCTCATTCAAACTGCGGTTCAGTACCACGTTCAGATCCCGCTTGGTATTGGCCAATTGTTGCTGAGCATTCAACAAGCTAATACTGTCATTGGTAACATCGACCTGAGCATTCAAAATATCGAGTTTGGTACTTTGCCCAAATTCAAAGGCATATTCTGAACGGGTGATCCGGTCACGGGAGATCTCCAGTGCCTTCAGCAGCACATTTTCGTTTTCGGTGAGTCGGGCAACCTCAAAATAAACACTGAATAATTGCAGCATTGTATTTTCAATGGTTTCACGTGCCTGCAGCTCGCTTAAGGAATATTGTTCCTTCAGGCTGCGGTAATTGTATAATCGGCCTAAACCATCAAACAAGGTATAGTTCACCGTAAGGTTACCATTGTAACGCTGTGCCTCCGCCTGATCGATCTCAAGGTTGGGCCTTGGCGAGCCGTCTTCGAGGACCTGCCCGGGAAATTCTATCTCGGAATCATCCCGGTTATAGGTAGCTCCAGCCGCCCCGGTCAGTGATGGCAAAAAACCACTGTTAAGGATACTTTTGTTGTTTTCGGCCAGTTTTACCTGGTTGCGTGCCACCTGTATACCGAAATTGTTTTCAAGGGCCAGGTTAACGGCTTCCTCCTTGGATAAAAGGACTTCCTGTGCCATGGCTCCGGAAACCCCGGCTATCCACATTACAAAAATTAAAAACCTGTATCTCATTATCGTTGACCTTCTAATTCTTTAGGCTTGCTTCTTCTCGTGGTTGTTTCAGGTGCGCTATGCTCCTGCAGGTACCTGTCAGACAACTGCCCTTGCAGGTAAACTTCTTCCTTTTGTTCCTTGATTGCGCGTTCAACTTCCTCCCGGGTGATAGTATCTCCGGTAGCCAGCCATTTGGTACTTTGTTTCACCCGATTGCTGAAGGAAAGGAAAATCGGTAACATAATCAGGGTTAGAACGGTGGCGAAACCTATACCATAGGCGATAGAAATAGCCATGGGGATGAGGAACTGAGCCTGTCTGCTCTGCTCCAGCATCAGAGGTGCCAGTCCGGCAATTGTGGTAATAGAGGTCAGGAATATCGCCCGGAAACGGGAACGGCCTGCCTCAACAATAGCCTCATCAAACGCCATCCCCTGCCTGAGGTTTCCATTGAATTTCCCTATGAGCACCAGTCCGTCATTTACCATGATTCCTATCAATGCTATGATCCCCAGCATAGAAAGGATGTTGATTGGAAAATCATGGATCCAGTGACCCCATGCCACTGCCGTGAGGCTAAAGGGCACCAGGAGTATCAGCATTAGAGGCTGACTAAAGCTCCTGAAAGTAAAGGCAATGGTTACGTAAATCAGGAACAGTACCGTTAACCCAACAAAGCGAAGCGATCCCAGTAATTTGCCTGCCTCCCTGTTCTGCCCTTCGTAAGAGGGGGTAACTGTAGGGTAACGCGAGGTTATCTCTGGCATGATCTGCGTTCGGATCTCGGCCATGACATCTGTAGCACTTGTCTGCTTGGGGTCTTCCAGGTCTGCCGAGAGCTGTATCTCCCGCTGACCGTCCAGGTGATTTATAGCCACATCCCCACGTTCTATGGTGTACGTGGCGATTTCTTTAAGCGGAACCCTGCTGCCATCCGGCGTCACGATTCGCATCTCGTCCAGGTCGGTAATAGAAGACCGGTTTTCCCGGTCGTAACGGACCCAAACCCGAATCTCATCCTGACCACGCTGGAAGCGCTGGGCCTGGGTTCCGAAAAATCCGGCTCGCACCTGGTTCATGACCGTGCGCAGGTTCAGCCCCAGCAAATAGGCATTTTCTTTTAACTCCAGCCGAATTTCCTTGATTCCGGCAGGATCATTATCGGACACATCCTTAAGGGCAGGATTGTTGAGCATGGCTTTTTTAAGCTCTTCCTTGGCTCCTTTGAGTTCCTCAATATTGTACCCCAAAAGGGAAACAGAAACCGGATCACCCCCAAAGTTTCCACCAGATCCATAGATTAGGCTTTCAGCGCCTATCACCGGGCCTACCAATTCACGCAGGCGACTGGTAACCACATCAGATCGAATGGCGTCCGGACGCTCTTCCCCAGGCAGCAAATTAATAGTCAGGGTTGCCGAAGCGGATCCCGGCCCCAGCCGCTTAATCACATTTTCATAGAGGACCTTACCAGTACCCTGCAAATATTGCTCTGTCAATTCCTGGTTGACGATCTCTGCCTTCTCTTCGATCAGGGTGATGATGGAATCCGTAATCCTTTCGTTTGTGCCGTTGGGCATGAGCAACTCTACCTGCACCCGGTCACTCGCAATCCGTGGGAAGAAGGAGGTACGGATAATACCGCCGCCGATTGAGCCAAAAGTTACGATCAGTGCAAAAACGAAAAAGGAGAAGGTGAGCATCTTATATCGCATAGCGAAATACAGGGCTGGAGTGTAGATCTTATCCCTGTTCCAGGACATGAAGCGATCCCCGAGCTTGTTGATATTTCGGAGCTTGGCAAATACTTTTCCTACAGTTGTTTTTGATTCCTTTCTGCTGCGTTGCAATGCCTTGGAATGTGCAAGGTGAGCTGGCAGTATAATCAGGGCTTCAATTAGGGAAACCACAAGGGTCAGGATTACGATCACGGATACTTCCCCGAAGAACTCCCCTATCCGTCCATCAAGGAAGAGGAAGATGGAAAATGCCAGCACCGTAGTGATTATAGCGGAAACAATGGGAGGTATCACTTCCATAGTCCCGTCAATCGCGGCCTGTATGGGCGATTTTCCTTTTTCGTAGTGCTGATATATGTTTTCTGCAATTACAATACCATCATCCACGAGGATACCGATCACAATGATCATCCCAAACAGTGAAAGTACATTAATTGTGACATCAAAGAACCCGGCAAAGATGAACATACCCAGGAAGGCGACTGGCAGACCAAAGGCCACCCAGAATGCGAGGCGGGTATTCAGGAACAATGACAGGAAAATGAGTACCAGTGCCATCCCCATAATGGCATTTTCTGTTAAGAGCTTCGTCCGCTGCGTCAGGGTGGTAGACAGGTCACTAACCACATTGAGCCTTACGTTCGTATATTTCTGATTGAACTCATCAATATAAATCTTAACTTTCTCCGCAGAGGAGATCAGGTCCTCGGTATTGGTACTTGTAATGGTGGTGGTCACCGAAAGATCTCCATTGAAAAAAGAGGCGTTAGGTGTTTCCGAGAATCGATCCCGTACTATGGCCACATCTTTCAGGCGGATCGTTTGTCCTGACGCATCGGCGCGTATAATGAGATTGGAGAGTTCGTCTCCGTAATACGATCGGTTGTTGGCACGGATCAGGTATTCTTCAGCATTGGTTTTGATATTCCCCCCGGTAACCAGGATATTGGCGTTGGCCACCGCCTGGGAGACCTCCTGAAATGAAAGCCCATAAGCCAGCAGGCTATTCTCGTTTACAGCTATTTCAATCTCCTCCTGCGGGTATCCCGAAACGCTGATCTGGGAAATCCCATCTATAGCACGGATATCATTTTCAACCTGTCGGCCAATCTGTTTTAAAGTGGCCAGGGGTATGTTCTCCCCTGAGATGGCAAAGCTGATAGTCTGCCGTACCGCTTCCTGCTTGGAAACCACCAGGGGTTCCATACCAGAAGGGAAGGAGGGCACACGGTCTACCGCATTTTTTACCTGCAGCAACATAAAATCGATGTCCCGGCCCTTCTCGATTTCTACATTTATACTTCCGGTGTTTTCCCTTGAGGTAGAAGTTACGCGTTCAACTCCCTCCAGGCCTTTCAGGTTGTCCTCTATCTTGAGCACTATACCCTCTTCAACTTCCTGGGGGGAAGCACCTGGATAGGCTATGCTAATGCTTATATTCTTGGAATCCGTCAGGGGGAAAAAGGATGACTTCAAAGAGGTAGCCCCTACAATCCCGAAAATAAAAAACGCGATGATAATGACGTTTACCGCCACATGGTATTTAATAAAATACGCGATAAGGTTCCTCATTACTTTATGTTTTCAGCGGTTTGACCCCTGTATACTTTGACAAGCATGCCAGCATAAGCGCCAACTACGGGCTGGGTGATAATGGTAGTTCCATCAGGTACCTCCTTGAGGACTACTTTTCGGTCCGAAAAGTATACCGGCTTTACGTCTATCAGGTCCAGGATGCTATCGCGAACTACAAAAATCTGGTTGTTTTCCAGCAGCAGTTTCCGGTCTATCTCTATCGCATCATTTTCGTCCTTGGCGTTAAGGTTGGCTTCGAGGTACATACCTTCTCTCAGGTCGGAGTGGCTCACCTCTATATACGCCTTGATGGTCTGGGTAGCCTGGTCTATTCGACCGTTGATCCGTGTAACTTTGCCCTGGTAGGTTTTGGTCCGTTCCAGGTTAACAAGTTCAACAACCTCCCCTACTTTGAGCAGGTCGCTGTAGGTTTTGCTTACAGCCACTTCAAGCTCGTAAACATCTGTCCTGATAAATTCTCCCAGTTTCTGGCCTGCCCTTACCAGGGTACCTTCGGTAACCAGGGCTTCTGTAAGCACCCCTGAGAATGGAGCTGAAATGGTATATTTTGACAAGCGCTGCTCCAGATTTTTTACGTTGTAATAACTGGTCAGGATTCCCCTACCGGTAATAAAGAACTTCTCCTTTTCCGAAGTCATTACAGGCAATTCGGGCGTAACCCTATCGAGATCAAATTCACTCAGGTAGGCCTGCCATTTGGGATATAATTCAGGATAATCCAGACGCAGGTCCGGCATAACAGAAGTAATCAGGTTGAGCAGGTTACTCTTAGCCGACTGAACGCTGGCATAGTATTCGGCCGCGTCAATACGGATAATCGTTTCCCCTTTGCGGTATTCCTGTCCCGGGCGAAACAGTTTATTGCGCCCACGAAATACCCCCTGCACCTCCGAGAACAGTTCTACCCTGGTCTTGGCAGTTAGGTTGCCATTGGCAGGTACTATAATAGGTACCGTCCCGTTAGAAACCACATCAGTAAAAACGGTCTTGACCACTTTCTGTACCTGAGGCCTGTACTGTTTTTTGCTATTTACAATTTGTCTTGCTACAAAAACCGAGGCTACTATGATAACAAAGCCCAGTACGGATAAAATTATCTTTCTCATATTTTTTGTCCATTAATCAGGCAGTCCGCCTGAAAAGTTTTGTTGTACTTTCTTTAAAATCCGAATCATCTGTTGGATTTCCGATTCGTCTATATTCTTTTCAATGGTTTGAATGATCTTGTTGATAACCACTTTACATTCCTGGAAAATATCCTGTCCCATTGGGGTCAGAAAAACCTCATTTATTCGTTTGTCATCTGCATTCTGTTGTCTGTACAGATATCCTTTTTTCTCCATCTTGGCCAGTAAACGAGCCAGTGAAGATTTATCGCGGTAGGTGAGAAAGGCAAGTTCATTCTGGTTAAGCCCATTCTGATCATTGACTTTCTTCAATACCACCATTTGCTCCTTGGTAAGATCCAGCCCGTGCTTTTCCAGGGCCTCCTGGATATAATAATCGACCATCTTGGAGGTTCTCCCTATCCAGGGACCCAGGGACCTTTCAAAATCGATATATACATCCGTCTTTTCCATACCTGCAAAACTAAACAAATCCCATATAGTTGCACGTGCAACTATAGTTAAATTATTCTTAAATTTTGTTTAACATATAAGATGTATTATTTAAACAAAAAAGAAGAATGCCTTAAACATTCTTCTTTTCACCAATTTAACTAAACTATAAAGTCAACTACTCATTATTATTATCATTTTCCTCATTATCCTCGAATTTGGTCTCCGCCATCCGGGTCCTTGAAAAATTGAGGTCCTTAAACTTCAACTTAGCATCGTCCTTGTCGTAGTCAAATACAAGGAATTGTTTGCTATCCATCATTTCAAGGCTTTTATAGGAATCGAATTTGTTGTGTTGTATCTGCAGTACCTTAAGGCTTGCCAATTGCCCGAACTCTTCCGGGATTGGGCCTCCCAACTGATTGTTGGCAAGCACCAGTTCCCTGAGCATAGTAAGTTTGCCCATTTCCCCGGGGATATTTCCCTCCAGGCCATTTTCAAATAGTCCAAGTGTCTCAAGGCGAGCCAGGTTCCCGATTGATTCCGGGATTTTACCTCTGAGGTTATTGCTGGAAAGGTTTAGTACCCTTAGGTTTTTCAAGTTACCCAGGCTTTCCGGGATATTGCCTGAGAAGAAATTGTTAAAGGCAGTAAGTTCCTGAAGCGACTCCATATTGCCCAGCTCTCCGGGAACATCTCCCTTGAACCGGTTCATCTCAATTTTTAATACCTCAAGTTTATTTAACTGAGATATCTCCCCGGGTAGAACCCCGGTAAGCTTGTTAAAGGCAAGATTGAGCTTTCTGAGGTAATTTAAATCGCCTATTGATCCGGGCACCACACCGGCGAGGTTGTTTCGGAACAGATTTATCTCCACTACATGGCCGTCCTCAACCGTTACTCCATACCATTTGGCAACAGAAGTTTCCGTATCCCAGGGATTTAACCAGTCCTGTCCGTTCGTATTCTCAAAAAGATCTAACAGCGCCAAACGTTCCTTTTCGGAAACTTGAGAGCAAACCAATTGTGCGGAAAGAATCAGGAGGAAAATAAGTACCCGGGATTTTTTCATGTTCTGCTTATTTGGAATATTCTGGTAATAATCTGATATTTAATAAAGAATTGTCTTACAAATTTAACGTAGGATTCAGATAAAATGCCAATTTTATCGACGAACGGTACGTTTTTGTTGCGAAACCCTTTTTATCTGTTGTGAAAATTTTTCGATCCCGTGAAAATAAGTGGAAATACTAGAGGTCTTCGAGGCTTAGAGTGAGCTCTTCCCACTGTTTCATAAGGGTCTCCAGGGTTTTTTTCCTTTCCTGATACCGGTCAAAAAACCCCTCTTCGGAAATGGTTGCATCGTAATTCATCAAAAGCTGATGATCGATTTCTGCAAGCTCCTTTTCAAGCGCTGCAATCTTTTTTTCTACACTACTGAGACGATTTTTCAGAGACTTGACCTTTTTCTGGTCTTCATAAGAAGTTGATTTTTCATCGGATTTTTCCCTGAAAACGGGAATTTGATCCTTCTTTTCCAATTGCCGGAAATTATCCAGCTGTCTCTGATCAAGGTAAAACTGGATATCCCCCAGGTACTCCTTGATACCCCCTCCTCGAAATTCGTATACCTTGTTGGTCAGGCCCTGCAGAAAATCCCGATCGTGGGAAACCAGCACCAGGGTCCCTTCAAATTGTTGCAGGGCTTCTTTAAGGATCTGCTTGGACTTCATATCCAGGTGGTTGGTAGGTTCGTCCATTACAAGCACATTGAAGGGTTGTAGCAAAAGCTTGGCCAGAGCCAGACGGTTGCGTTCCCCACCGGAAAGGACCCTCACATACTTTTCTACCTCATCGCCGCTGAACAGGAATGAACCCAGAATATCCCGTACACGTGGCCTGGTTTCCTCATTAGCCGCATCTATCATGGTATCCAGTACCGTCTTGTTCCCGTCCAGGTAATCTGCCTGGTTCTGGGCAAAATATCCCAGTTGTACATTGTGACCTAACTTAACCTTACCCCCATGGTCTATTTCCCCAACCAGTATCCTGGCCAGGGTAGTCTTTCCCTGACCATTCTGCCCAACAAATGCGGTTTTGCTGCCACGCTCTAGAAGAAGGTCAACCCCCTTTAATACCTGTTTATCACCATAGTTTTTAGAGACCTGCTCCATTTCCACGACCACTTTGCCCGGGACTACAGAAAGGGGGAAGCGGATATTCATGGCAACCAGGTCTTCCTCATCCACCTCAATGCGTTCCATCTTCTCCAGTTTTTTGATCATGGACTGTGCCATGGAGGCTTTGGAGGATTTGGCCCTGAAGCGCTCAATTAAACGTTCGGCCTGCTGGATCTCACGGTCCTGGTTCTTTTTCGCATTGCGCTGCTGCTGACGTATTTCCTCCCGTAGCTCCAGGTAACCACTGTAGGGTTTGTTGTAATCATAGATTCGACCCAGGGAAATCTCCAGGGTTCTGTTGGTAATATTGTCAAGGAACATGCGATCGTGAGAAACCAGCACAACTGCTCCACTAAAATCCTTCAGGAACTGTTCCAGCCAGATAATGGATTCTATATCCAGGTGGTTAGTTGGCTCGTCCAACAGCAAAATATCGTTCTTTTGTAATAGCAGTTTGGCCAGTTCTATACGCATCCGCCAGCCCCCTGAGAAAATATCTGTCGGTTTATAGAAGTCCTCCTGCCGAAACCCAAGACCCTGCAATACCTTTTCGGTTTCACCCTTATATGTGTATCCTCCCAGAATCTCATAGCGATGGGTAATCTCATTGAGGTCTACCATAAGCTGGTGGTATCCTTCGCTCTGGTAATCCGTTCGCTCTGCAAGTTCGGTGTTTACCCTCGCCAGCTCTTTTTCCAGGCCCATCAATTCCGTAAAAGCCTCGTAAGCTTCTTCCAGGACAGTTCGCCCATGGAAAAAGTCAATATCCTGTTTGAGAAATCCAAGTTTCAACCCTTTTTCGAGTGCAAGCTCCCCTCCATCAGGCCGTAGTTCACCAGCCAGGATATTCAGCAATGTGGATTTGCCTGCCCCATTTTTACCCACAAGACCTACGCGGTCACCTGGATTCAGGCGAAAGGACATCCCATCAAATAATGGTACACCGCCAAAGGAAATGGAAAGGTTATGGACGCTTAACATAAATTGTTACCGAGGTTACAGGAATAAAAATGGCAAAAGCCTACTTTTATCAAAAATCTCTGCAAATGTTAAAAAAAGGCAGCAAACTCTATAGCATTTTAACAGGAAGGTGTCCCAGGTGCCACCAGGAAAGCATGTATAGGGAAACCAACCCGTATCGGTTAGGAAGTTTGTTTAAGATGCATGAACGCTGCTCGCATTGTGGCACCAAGTACAAAATGGAACCTTCATTTTTCTACGGGGCCATGTACGTTAGCTATGCGGTTGGGATTGCCTTTGCGGTGGCAGCCTTTGTGATCTCCTTTCTTTTCATAGGAACATCGCTGGTTAACACCTTTATCGCCATTGTAGCCACCCTGGTGGTCTTTATGCCGGTTATAATCCGCCTGTCCAGGAATATCTGGATTAATTTCTTTATCAAGTACAATCCTTCTGCGGAGAAAGCCTAGTTCGGATTATATCTACCGGAAAACCGACTGATATCCAATTCGGGAAGCAACGAAGCACCGTTTTCAATATGGGCCAATAATTGACTGGCAGCATAGGGTGCAATAAGCACTCCCCTGGAACCAAATCCGTTGAGTATATACAGCTTGGAAAACACCGGATGCCTGCCTACGAGTGGCCTTCGGTCTGTAACTGTTGGCCTTATACCCGCCACATGGGATACGACCTCGTAATCGGCCTTTAAAAAGGTTCCGAGCTTGTCTAACAGTTCTCTGCGTGATTCCTCTGTTGGGGTATTGGTCTTGTCTTTCCATTTGTATGTGGCCCCTATCCGGTACAGATCTTCACCAAGCGGAATAATAAATACAGAAGATTTGATGACGTTCTCTTCTTGTAAAGCCCCGGATCTTATTGTGAGCAGTTCTCCTTTGGTGCCATTGAGAGGTAAGTAGTTAAAATAGGGGTTTGCCTTAAGACCATACCCTGAGGCAAACACTACTTTCCGGGCGGAAATCTCCTCATAGCGGACTCCCTTGTTGTCTACCTCCAGCTTCGAAAAATCAAAAGCAGATTCAATGAGAACGCCCTTTTGCCCCAGGTATTCCGAGTAGGTCTGCAGCAGGGTTTTGGTGTCTACCCTTCCCGTGTGCAGGACCTCCCCGTAACCGAAGGGAGCATCCAGCATGGGATTGTGATTTTCCAAAATCCTGAGTGAAAGGAAGGGTCTCAATTGGGGACGGTCTGCGGCCTGGAACCAGTTATTCTGCTCCTCCACCGATGCGAATCGCCTCAACACCCTCAACTTGTAGTCCAGCGGTCTTTTCAGTTTTTCCTCAAGGCGGGCATAAAAAGGCATGGCCATTTCCATTTGCTCCTTAGCCCTCCAGGCAGGGGTAAAGCGTTTCAGGATAACGGGGTTGTAAAGCCCCCCTGCCACCACTGATGCCTGTTGTGAATCGTCATTAACGCAAATAAAAGAGCGGTCGTTCTGTTCCAGCAATTCGCAGAAGGCCATTCCGGCTAACCCCAATCCAACAACCAGATAATCTACCATTTAACAAAGGTAGGGATTCAGCATGCTAATTTGAAGCGGCCTGGGGGTACAAAAAAAGCGCCGCTAAATTGCGGCGCTTTGTAATCTATATAGAATTGGAATCTTAAGACCTAGTAGGCCCACATATCCTGTTCACGGTCCCGAATCTGCTCTTTGATACGATTGGATTCAAGCAATTGGAACAGGGCATTGTCTGCAATATACTCGGTAATCTCGCGATCGCCGTGTACATTGTCTTCCCGATAGATCATCGCATTGAAACGCCTCGAGTTAAGAAGCATATCAAAGGATAGTGGCTGGGCGGAATTCCGCTGGTTAAAGACTTTCGCCTCATGAAGGATCTGACGGGCGCTTGGGTACCAAACCCAGAACAATTCCACTTTGTTGCTTTCCGGGTCAACAGACTCGTCGTCAATAAAGTTTACGTCGGGTGCTACCGGGGCTATCCCCAATAGACGGTACTTCAGCTCTCCCTGGCGTTTGTCAAAATACCAGATTCCTTTGATGCGGTATTCCTCGATTTCTGCAGCCGTGATATTCCTTTGGTTTACGAATTCCGGAGAAAGTTCCTCCCCGGCATTGATCTGCTCATAACCCAGGTCAGTAGTATCTACTTTGACCAGAGTAGCTTCCAGATCACTCAGCTTACGCTTTTCCGTAAAGTAAGAGTCGGCATAGATATCGGTTAACTTCCCGTTCTTGATGTTCTTCATCAGAACATCGTAGAGCGACCTCCTGTCGGAACCAATATTAATGGTATCCAGAGGATAGTACAGGGGAAAGTTCACCCTTTCGTCCAGATCAATGACTTCCCATACTGTTTTAGACCAGAGGATATCTCTGTCGTCCACATAACCGTAAGGCAGGGGTTTGTCATTGTCTGCCGCAACCTGGGCCATAGTTTTCTTTCCTATTTCCTCTGGCTTTTTAGCGTTGAGGATGTTGGCCTGAGCTGCCAGGGATACTGGCAGGCAGGAAACTACGGCAACGATGATTAGATTCTTCCAATTCATAGATCTATACATTTTCAATTTTAATTGGTAAGCTCCACGATAACCGGAGATACCTTTTTCAACTTGTAGCTCTTATTATTAGTGATGTAAGCCTCGATATCGAATATCTGCAGGGCATCACCTCTTTTAGCTCTTTTTAAGGCGGATTTAGCTCTTGAATCCAGTTTGTTTCCTTTTACGATAACAGTAGGTTGTCCGGGAACTTTGAATTTAAACCCGCTGATGGCAAGGTTCAGGTCAAAGTCGAAGTCTTCCAGAAGAGCACCAACAGTGGCGATTTCCAGGTTCCTTCTTGGCATTTTAGCCGTTCCGGTTTCCCCTCGGATAGATCCGGCTGGCCTTGGGATGTCCTTGATCCTGAATTCGGACTTGGAACTTACCCGCTGACCATCTGGCAATACACCAGAAGCAGTAATGGTTACCGTTCTTCCCGTTCCAGGGTTCATCACGTACTGGCTTCCGCTTCTCTTAGAAAGTCCGGGAGCAGAGGCGCTAACCTTGTTATTAGGGATACCGGGAATCGTAATCGACATTGGATTGGCAACTCCGCGATACACTACATTCATCTTGTCTGCAGCAATAAGTGCAGCATTTGGCTTGGCGATAGTAGAGAAGGTATTCTTTACAGGTACTTCTTTCTCTTCACCATCCTGCATATAGATCAGGTTTCCACTGATTTCGTGATCACCAGGATTACCGGCACCAATCAACATCTTAACGCCTCCTTCTTCCAGTTCGTAATCCCTTCCTTCAGTCAGTTTACGACCGTCCAATTTAAGATCCGCACGCACAGGCTTCGCAGACTTATCTGTTTTACCAAGTACAATACTTCCTGTGAATTTCTCTCCTGAATAGAAGGCAGATTTCTCTGACTCGATCAGTGTTGAGAAGTTAGAAAGTGATACCTGGGAGGTAAGCTCTCCCTGTAACATTGCTTTTAATGCAGACTCTTCAGTAGCTCTGATATCGGACTGAAGGGAAGTCAGATTGGTAAGGGAAGCGATCAGAGGGAAGCCTTCGTAGTGGTAGTTGATCCAATCTACTTTTACGCCATCTCTTCTTTCTACTTTTCCTTTTTCATCACCAGTCTGAAAGCGGGCATTAAGAGCATCCGAAACTTCAGGGTAGGCATCTCCAAGGATACCAGCAACCTGAGTGCGGTAGTCAGTAATACGCTTCATAAATTCCTTTCCAATCGGGGCAAGGTTATCGCCCTGGAAGAATTTCTGGTCAAGATAATCGGACTTGTCCATAACCTGGTAGTCAGTAGGATCGTCGATTTCGGCGATCATTTCCTTCTTCAGGTTTTCAATCCAGTTGTAATAATCCTGGGAAAGCTCCTTGATTTTCTGAGCATCTTTATACAGATCCTCATACTTAGCAGCATCTTCCGAGGCTTTGGTTTCCAGGCTCGCCAGGAACGAATCGTTGTTCTCAGTGGCCTTTTCGTTATAAGCTCCCAGCTTTTCATTCATCAAACCGAATGCAGCCAGAACTTCTTTACTCATATTCAACGCCAGCATTGCAATGAAGATCAAATACATAAGATTGATCATCTTCTGACGTGGTGACAATTTTCCTCCTGCCATGTTTTCTAATTAGTTTTTGGTTATTACTTGATTTGGGTATGACAAAAAACTAATTAGTTTCTGTTCATTGCAGTGAGCATTCCTCCGTAAACACCATTCAGTGAAGAAAGGTTAGAGGCAAGAGATTCCATTTGATCTTTAAGTGTGGTAGCGTTTTGAACCACTTCTTCGTTGATAGAAGCTTGTCTGCTGGCGCTTTCCAATTGAACCTTGTACAGGCTGTTCAGAGATTCCATCTGAGCAGCAGCAGTAGATAATTCCTCAGAATACTTCTGGGTAGATTGCATAGCATCGGCAGTAGGAGCGATACCTTTGGCTGCATCTTCGAAATTACGGATGCTTTCTCCAAGGCTGTTCATAAGTTCAGCGTCTACACCAGCTTCTTTAAGCAGGTTGTCCAGCTTTTTGGAAAGAAGACCTTCAGCTTCCTGAGCTTCCTGGGCCTGGTTCCTTCCTGAAGATTGTCCTCCAGCTAACTCTGGGTATACCAAAGACCAATCGTACTCGTCGTCTACAGGCTCGAAAGCACTAATAGCGAAAATAAGGGCTTCTGTAATCAGACCTATCGCCAGAAGTAAACCGCCGGTAAGGGGACCAAATTCCCAGTGCAGGATTTTGAAAAGCGCCCCAATGATCACCACGGAAGCTCCAAGGCCATATGCCATGTTGAAAAGTTTCTTTGTTGATTTTGACTGTGCCATAATTTGAAATTTAATTTAAGTTTAATGTTAAAATAAGTATTTGGTTTATTGTTTGATCTTCTATTGAGTGGAGTCTTCTTCGCCCATGTAATCCTGAACAGTTCGGAATCCGATATAGCTTCTGGCCGAATCCTTGTACTCATAATCCCTTGTAGAGACCTGTAAGAAGTAGGCCACATCTTTCCAGGAACCTCCGCGGATTACCTTACGTGCATTGTCGTTAGAATCTGCATTAGGGTTCATGGTTGAAGCGTATTCATAAGAGCCCGGAAAGTAGCTGGAGTTTGTCCACTCGGCAACGTTCCCAGCCATATTATAAAGGTTGAAATCGTTAGGTTCGTAAGATTTGGCTTCTACGGTGTACAGGGCAGCATCTGCTGCATAATCCCCTCGCTGAGGCTTAAAGTTAGCCATAAAGCATCCCGTATCACTTATCACATAAGGTCCACCCCACGGATATGTTCCTCCTTCAATACCACCACGGGCAGCATATTCCCATTCGGCCTCAGTAGGAAGGCGAAAACGGTTTACAAATTGTTTACCCCTGCTTTTCTGATCGTCATTCTTGAATTTGGTTCTCCAGTGGCAGAATGCTCTGGCCTGTGACCAGGATACACCAACAACAGGATAATCACTGTAAGCATCATGCCAGAAATAATCATTGTGCATGGGCTCGTTGTAAGAATATTCAAAATCACGGATCCATACGGTAGTATCGGGATAAACCTCAATTTCATTTGTCCGGATAAAATCTTTTCTCCTGCCATCCCTTGAACGGGCAGCAGCTTCAATATCCATCCAGGTGTAGTTGTATTTCAACTGGGTAATATCAATGATACGCTGACCATTATAGGACTCTTCCTCGGGAAGGTAAATGGAATCCATTACCTCAGTATAATATTCATCCGGATAATCTGAAGTGTCCCAGACCAGGTCTTCATCCCTGTTCAGTGAACGACCTTCCAAACCTGTAGGTCCAAGTCCGGCGTAGTTGTCTAACATATAACGGTCATAAACAGACATCTTGGTGGTATCAGCATCCTTGAAGGCGTATTCACCTATTCCCCCATCATCAGGTCCCATACCCAACTCGTCAGCGAGTTTGGCAAGCTTGAATCTGACGATAGAATCTTTTACCCATTCCACATACTGTCTGTATTCACTATTGGTGATCTCAGTATCATCCATATAGAAAGACCGTACGGTAACTGTTTTGGTGGGAGCATTCTGGACCTGGGCCATATCTTCTTCGGCCTTACCCATTATAAAAGAACCCCTTGGAATAAGTTCCATTCCATAGGGTTTTTCAGGGTGCCATTTTTTACCCTGAACCCCAACAAGTTCTCCTTTTGTTTTGGACCCACAGCTGGTGAGCAAAAAAACAAACGCTAATGATGATAACAATAGCTTCTTCATACTTTAGGTTAAATTTCGATTAAGACTTTAAAGCAGTAACGCCAATTATTAATCCTTAAACAGCGTTTTGGCTAAATTATTGTATGCCCGGCCTTATCACCTTAAATTATTTCCAATTAGTTAAACCCTTTCTTGTAGGCTTTAAACCACCGCTCCGGAATATTCTGATCACAAGCGGCCAGATAGTCCTTTTCGGTGCATGGTAATAACGCAGGTGCATTTAATTTAGTATGTGAAGTAATTAAAGAAGGTACCTCAACCCACCATCTCCGGGTGAGCTGACTTTTGTAAAAGACGAGTTCCTCTGTTTCTGTGGGAACGATAAACTTGGTGAAATCCTTGCTTTCGGACCTGGGATATTCCAGGATCCTGAAGTTGTGCCCTTCTATGAAGTACCAGATAACCTGGGCGATCAGCTGGAAGGTCTGTGCATTGTTTTCCGCTTCAAAAATACCGAAGGAGGAAACGCTATCGCTAATACCGGCATAACGTGCAATGGCACAGATTTCCCTGCCGCTGAAACCATTGGGCGAAAAGTTTCTGGACCCCTGTATTTCACTTGATTTGATTGCCCTGAAGTCCAGACTTACCAGATGGGCGTTGCGCAGCACCGGCTCGGCAAGGGTGATATCTGAGGTAATTTCCCCCAGGCGATAGGCATCGAAGAAGAGGCGCTCCATAAGGTCGATCTCTTCCTGGGCATTGAAATAACTCTGGTAACCTATGTTGGAAAAATTAAATAAGTTATTGGGTTTTTCAGTGATGATCTTACTCATATAGGAATGCGACGAGATAAGTTCCTCATCTACTCCAAAATCAAAACGACTATCCACAGACACCAGGTTAACCATATCCTTGATACGGTCGTAGGCACGATACATGGGATAGGTAATATCCTGTGTAGGACCAATAACAATAGGAATGATCTTTTCTTCCAGAAGGCCGGCAACAATTTCCTTGACTACAAAGTAGGTGTCTTCAACGGTCTCCCCCTCTTCAATATCACCCAGGTCTACCACGGTGGCATCCCAATTGCCAATCATCAGGCGGTATAGCTGGATACGGATCTGATTGATATCCAGTTTTTCTGGTTTCTTTTCAAATGCGTTACGGGATTCATTTACCCCCAGAATTGCAAAAGAAGCATTAGCCAGTACAGGTAATCCCTCTTTTTCAGTGTGTATATGAATGTGTCTTCCCAGGGCCTGAAGCGGCAACAACTCATTGTGAGCTAAAACCTGATCGGCAACAGGAACCAGAAAATCAAATGCCATGGCCCGATATTAAGTTTTGGACTTCCTTGTTTTTTTCTTTGGTGTTTTCTGAGCCAGCAATGCCTGCGCCTGCTCAAGGGAAATCTCTGATACTTCCACGTCTTTGCCCAGTTCCACCTTGGTGCGGCCCTTGATCAGATTATGCCGGCCCCAGCGTGCCTTCTCGATGCGTATGCCTTCATCCGGCCACTCCTGCACCAGCTTCTCGGCTTCTTTCTTCTTCTTGTCTTCTATCAATTCCTCAATATCGCTATCGGAAAGTGCGTTGAAGTCGTATTTCTTACCCACACTTATGAAGATTCCGTTCCACTTGATGAAAGGGCCAAAACGACCTTTGCCCCTGGTTACCTCATGCCCTTCATAAGTAGCGATGGGGGCATCTGCTTTTTCCTTGGCCTTAACCAGTTCGATGGCGCGTTCCAGATCCACATCAAAAACACCTTCTCCTTTTTCAAGGGAAACAAACTTTTTGCCATACCTTATATATGGTCCATATCTACCCACATTGGCTTCCAGCTGTTCCCCTTTGTACTCGCCCAGCTGTCGGGGAAGTTTAAAGAGCTCCATGGCCTCTTCATAGGTTATGGTGTTTAGCGACTGGTTAGGCAACAGGCTGGCAAACACCGGCTTTTCTTCCTCATCAACCGTGCCTATCTGTACCATGGGACCAAACCTCCCAAGCCTCACAGCTACCTGCCTGCCGGTTTTAGGATCTGTACCCAGCACTCGCTCCCCACTGGCTCTTTCCGCAGTAGCCTCCACTTCGGCTACGTTGGGATGGAAGTCCTTGTAAAATTCCCGCATTACCTTTTGCCAGTCTTCCTCGCCTGAGGCGATCTCATCAAAATCTTCCTCAACGCGGGCTGTAAAGTTGTAATCCAGGATATTTGAAAAATGGTCCACAAGAAAATCATTTACAATCATTCCAATATCTGTGGGTACCAGTTTACCTTTATCGGATCCGACAGTTTCCTTGAGGTCAACTTCCTTTATAGTTCCGTTTTGCAGGCTGAGTTGCTTGTATTTTCTTTCATGGCCCTCCACGGTACCCTTTTCCACATATCCCCGGTTCTGGATTGTGGAAATGGTTGGCGCATAGGTAGAGGGTCTTCCAATACCTAGTTCTTCCAGCTTCTTTACCAGGGTGGCCTCGGTGTAGCGATAGGCAGCTCTGCTAAAACGCTCCGTGGCCATTATCTGCTGATTCGTAAGGGGGTCTCCCTCATTCATGACGGGTAGCAAACCGGCCTGCTCTTCGGTAAGGTCTTCTTCATCCTTACCTTCCATATAAACTTTCAGAAATCCATCAAACTTAATCACCTCCCCATTTGCTGTAAATTGTTCCCCATGCTTGTCGCACCCAATCTTAACCAGGGTACGCTCCAGTTTAGCATCACTCATTTGAGAGGCAATGGTGCGTTTCCAGATAAGTTCATAAAGTCGGGCCTGGTCGCGCTCAAGTGATGGAGACTGCAAACTCATGTCCGTTGGCCGGATCGCCTCGTGAGCCTCCTGCGCCCCCTTTGTTTTACGCGTATAGTTCCTGACCTGGCTATACCCTTCACCATAACTATTTACAATGGCACTCCTGGCGGCAGTCAGGGCTTCCTTGGACAGGTTCACACTGTCTGTTCTCATATAGGTGATCAGTCCGGCTTCATAAAGCCGCTGTGCTACCTGCATGGTCCTTGATACTGAAAAATAAAGTTTCCGGGACGCTTCCTGTTGCAGTGTGGAAGTTGTGAATGGTGCCGAAGGCGATTTTTTAGCCGGTTTCTTCTCCAGGTTCTCAACCGCAAACTCAGCCCCGATATTTTTTTGCAGAAAACTTTGGGCGGCTTCGCGTGTCGGAAAAGTTTTTCCCAGTTTTGCCTGGAAACCTGTCCCCTCTTTAGTGAGGAACTGGGCAGTAACCCGGAATGAAGACTCCGGTGTAAAAGCGAGGATCTCTCGCTCCCGCTCAACAATTAGACGTACAGCAACAGATTGTACCCTTCCTGCCGAAAGGCCGGGCTTAATTTTTTTCCAGAGTACCGGGGAGAGTTCATATCCCACCAAACGATCCAGCACCCTGCGAGCCTGCTGGGCATTCACAAGGTTGTAGTCAATGCTGCGTGGGTTTTCTATAGCACGTTGTATGGCCGACTTGGTAATGGAGTTAAATACTATCCTCTTTGTCTTGCTGCGGTCTAAGTTCAGGGCCTCCACCAGGTGCCAGGATATAGCTTCCCCTTCCCGGTCTTCATCACTTGCCAACCATATAGTTTCTGCTTTTTTCGCGAGCTCTTTAAGCTTTTTTACTACCGGCTTCTTCTCGGCATTTACAATGTATTTGGGTTTAAAGTTATTGTCAATATCCACCCCGAGCTCCTTGGAAGGCAGGTCTGCAATATGTCCGAAACTACTGGCTACCTTGTAATCCTTCCCCAGGAAACGTTCTATTGTCCGGGCTTTTGCGGGCGATTCCACAATAACTAAATTCTTGGCCATGCGAAGCTTTTTGTGCTGACAAAAGTATATGAATTTTTTTATTTGCAATATGCACCCCCTAAGTTCACCATTTCTTTGGGGGCTGGAAAAACCCGAATTAATCCCTATTTTAGACAGGGACCAGAACACTATATAATGAAAGCCATTTATTTATTCCTTCTTGGCCTTTTGCTGAGCTTCCCGGTGCAGGAAAATCAAGCACAAAGAAGAAGACAAAAACAAGAAGCCACTTCATTTGACCAGAACCTGTATGAGGGAATTAGTTGGAGGCTGGTGGGACCATACCGGGGAGGAAGAGCAGGAACCGTCAGCGGAGTACTGGACAATCCCAACCTGTATTACATGGGTACCGCTGGAGGCGGGGTATGGAAAACCGAAGACGCGGGAAGTACATGGAGTTGTATTTCAGATGGATATTTTGGCGGATCCATCGGGGCAATAGCTGTATCAGAATCGGATCCAAACGTGATCTATGTAGGTGAAGGCGAACAAACACTGCGGGGTAATGTATCTTCAGGACATGGGTTATGGAAAAGCATGGATGCCGGAAAATCCTGGGAGTTCATCGGACTGGAAGGATCAGAGCATATCTCCAGGATTCGCATACATCCCCAAAATCCGGATATCGTCTACGTAGGTGCTATAGGTAATTTATGGGTCCCCAACAAGACACGTGGCGTTTACCGATCCGTGGACGGCGGAAAAAACTGGGAGCAAATACTTTATGTAAGCGACAAGGCGGGTGCAGGCGACCTCATACTGGACCCCAACAACCCCAGAATTATCTATGCCTCTACATGGCAAATGAAACGAAACGGTTATCGCATGGACAGCGGCGGACCGGACAGCAAACTTTTCCAAAGTACGGATGGTGGGGATACCTGGACAGATATCTCCAAAAGAAGCGGACTGCCGGATGGCCCATGGGGTATTGTGGGGATTGCCGTATCCCCTTTAAATTCCAATAGGATATGGACCATTATTGAAGCGGCAGAAGGAGGGGTATTCCGATCCGATGATGGTGGGTCAACATGGAAAAAGGTAAATGAGGGCAGGGCACTCCGTCAGCGCGCCTGGTATTACAGTCGTATTTATGCAGATACCCAGAATGAAGACAAGGTCTATGTTATGAATGTTAGCTACGGGGTATCCACCGACGGAGGAAAAACCTTTACCCTTAAAAATGCACCCCATGGCGACCACCACGATCTTTGGATTGATCCCAGCAACAATAATCGCATGATCATTGCGGACGATGGCGGAGCACAGATTTCAAATGATGGAGGAAATAACTGGTCTACTTATTACAACCAGCCTACTGCACAGTTTTACAGAGTTACCACTGACAACCATTTCCCCTATCGTATCTACGGTGCACAGCAGGACAACAGTACCTTGCGAATTTTGCACCGCACTTCAGGCGGCTCCATAACAGAACGCGACTGGGAACCCAGTGCAGGAGGGGAAAGTGCCCATTTGGCTCCAGACCCTAACAACCCGGACATTGTTTACGGAGGTACTTACAAGGGGTATATGATGCGCATGGATCATGATATTGGCCAGACCAGGTCGGTCAATGTCTGGCCGGACAACCCTGCTGGTTCCGGGGCTGAGGTAATGAAATACCGCTTTAACTGGAATTTTCCGGTGCTGTTCAGCATGCACAACCCGAAACGCCTGTACGCCGGTTCTAACTTCCTGCATGCTACGGAAAATGAAGGACAATCCTGGAAACTGATCTCACCAGACCTGACCAGGGGCATACCTGAAACCATTAAGTCGTCCGGCGGGCCCATAACACAGGATAATACCGGAGCAGAGTTTTATTCCAACCTGTTTGCTATAGCAGAGTCTCCGCAGGAGCCCGGTGTAATCTGGACCGGAAGTGATGACGGACTAATCCATATTACCCGCAACAATGGGGAAACCTGGGAAGATATAACTCCCCCTTCCGGGATGTCCCCTAAGCTTAACATGATCAATTGCATTGATCCCAGCCCTTTTAAAAAGGGTACTGCCTATGTAGCAGCTACCTCCTATAAATTCGGAGACTATACTCCTTATTTATATAAGACCACAGACTACGGTAAAAGCTGGACGCTCATCACTGATGGTATACCCAAAAATCACTACACAAGGGCTATCCGCACAGACAAAGTACGGGAGGGGCTCCTTTATGCCGGAACTGAATGGGGCATGTATGTTTCCTTTGATGACGGGGCAAGCTGGAAGCCTTTCCAGTTAAACCTCCCTGTTACGTCCATAAGGGATCTGCACGTGCGGGATAACGACCTGATTGCAGCTACCCACGGCAGGAGTTTCTGGATGATAGACGACCTCACCCCCCTTCAGCAACTATCTCCTGAAATGAATCAGCAGGAGGTTATTTTATTTAAACCGGACAAGGCCTATCGCATGCAGCAATCCGGAAGGGGAAGGGCCAATACTAAGCTGGAAGGCACAAATCATCCCAATGGAGCCATCTTCCATTACTACATCCGCGACCTGAAAGAAACTGATACGGTAATGCTTGAAATCAAAGAAGCAGATGGAACAATTATTCAACGGTACTCAAATAAGGCCGAGGAGGATAAATACAATCCACATGCTATAAAAGCATTAAAAGTGAAAAAAGGGGGAAATCGTTTTGTCTGGAATATGAGATACCCAGGCTTCAGGGCATTTGAGGGTATGGTACTGTACTCCTCTCCTAATGTGGGGCCCAAGGCCGTGCCTGGCACATACAAAGTGTCTCTAAGTTACAATGGCGAAGTCTCCCAGCAGTCTTTTCAAATCGTCAAAGATCCCCGACAATCCAACACCCCCGAGGATTACAAGGAGCAATTCGATTTCCTGATAAAGGTTCGGAATGAGGTAAGCAGGGCCAATGAGGCCATTGTTCGCATTCGGAAAATCAAAAAAGATCTGGAATACCTCAAACAGAAAGCTGATGACAAGCCGGAGGTGCTGGAGCTTGTAAACCGTTTTGAATCCGAATTAAGCCAGGTGGAAAACAATATCCATATGACCAGGAATCAAAGCAGGCAGGACCCCCTTAATTATGGTATTCGGATCAATAACAGGCTGGCCTTCCTCATGGCCGACTCACAGCGGGGGGATTATCCACCAACCGATCAGGCCAAAGAATTTTTTGTGGAAGTGAAAAACGAACTAGGAACTGAAATGAAGGCACTGGGTCGTCTTATGATAACCTATGTAAATCAAATAAATAAACTGGTTGATGAAAATCAGATTAAAATGATTTCATTTAACTAATTCAAAGCGCAAGGGTGCTCAATAAGCTAATCCCATCCTGGTTGTACTGATACTGATAAAGCACATCATCACCAACCATAAGAAGTTGATTTTGCATGGGTATTACATCAAAGGTCACCACATCCTGGAAATGATCAAGCATCTGCAGGTTGTGTATATCTGTTTTATCGTAAACCTTCAAACCACTGTCTCCATCGCAGACAAATAGTTTTTCATCCTTGACCCCAAGACCGTAAGGCCCATCCATTGGGTAACTAACCGCGAGTTCAGGACTGGAGATATTGGAAATATCAACGATAAACAAACCGCTCTCCGTTGCCCCGCAATTATTACCGCCCCTCAACGTAACATAAGCATAGTCTCCGTCCACCACAACGGGGTCGCATGCAGTACCGTGCTGGAATTCTGATACAAATTCCGGGGTGGCCGGCACGGTGATATCGTAAATGTACATGCCGCGCATACTGCCGAGGAACAGGTGTTCCCCATTGTAGAATATGGTTTCTATATCGAAGCCTGCATAAACATCATCAAGATCCGCAGGGTTATCCATATCACTGATATCAAATACGTTAATATTGTGACTATCCACAGCGTAGAGGTAATCCCCGACTATTTTGAAGCGCGCCAGAGAACCACCCTGCCCAACATTGCCGGCATCCATAGCTTCTGCCATAAGTATGTCTACCTGACCCCAGCGGCTTTCGTATTCTGAAATGAGCCTGCGCTCAGTTACCAATTCCCAGCCTACGAGAATATCTGTTCCATAATTCAGGTTCTCATACTCAAAAATATCCGCTTCCAGGGGCCACATGATATTATCCCGGAGTACATTTTCCAATCGCCTGACTATTTGAATATTGTTGATGTCGGATATATCGAACACCATAAGGTCAGTAATACTGTCTGCATACAGGTAATTGTCCTTTACTGAAATATCAACATTCCCGGCGATCTTAATAAAGGATATTTTGCGGGGGTCAGCAGGGTTACTGTTATCTATTACATGAACCCCCTTGTATTTGTCATTGACAAATATGTAATCATTATAGGCATAAATCTTTCCGGATTCTTCCACAGGCACAGGAGCAATGATATCCACACTGTTTTTAAATTCCTCCAGGCTCATGACCAGGGGGCGGGCCACCAGATAATCGTCATAAAGGTCATCGTTATTTTTCTCGCAGGAAACAGTTGTGAGAATCAGGAAGAGGCCATAAAGAGGGTAGATCACATTTTTCATAGCTTGTTAATTATTAATTAGAGGTTGTATGTAATAGATACAAGCCGAACAGGCGCGTTGCGTAAGAATTGGTAATTATTTAACTGTCAAATTGTCCGAAGATCTTGAGAAACTTGAACTTCGCTGCCCGTTCATAAGAATAAGACTGTTAATACACGGAAAAATCTATTGATGAATCGGCAATGGAGAAGTCCTCCATTATTGAACTTATCATCAAATAATACTCCTAAATCGATATATATATATTAAACTTGTGAATCAAATTTTCAAATACCCTTATTTTGGGTATACTGCGATTACTTTAGGCTAACTATAACCTTCTAATTCTTAGATAAGTAAAAATAGATTTATGTTAAAGATTGGAATTTTAATAAGAGATTTTGAATCATTAAGAAATTATGAATTAAGAATAATTAATAACATAATTGATGATGAAAATTTAAAACTTTCATTGTTGATTAAAGACGGAAGAAAAAATGTCAAAAATTCACACTCTAAAAAAAATATTTTATTGAAAATATTAAGTTCAATAAGCTTGATAGGTAAAGCCCTATTTGATTTTCAATGTAAAATTGAAAACAGATTATATCCAGAAAAAGTAACTGTCAATAAAGAGGAAATAATTAATCATCTCCATAAAATTCCTTGTGTGAATTTAAATCCGAAAAGAACAGGATTTTTTGATGTTTTTAGCATTAAGGATAGTGAAATGATTAGAGAACATAACCTTGACATCATTCTCCAACATGAATTTAATAATATTAGAGGGAACATTTTAGAATCTTCAAAATATGGTATTTGGTCATTTCATTATGAAGATAAACCCATAAATAGCGGAGTACCGGCAGGATTTTGGGAAATAATATTAAAAAAACCCAGTGTTGGAATTACTCTTCAAAAATTAACATCAGAACGTGATGGTGAATTAATAATTGATAAAACAAATTCAAATAAAACAAGGTCCTTTGTTTTAACGAATAGAAAGATTCTCGAAGATTCCGTGTCACTTTTGTTTAAAAACTTGAAAAAATTAAAAAATGGAGATTATTCTCCTGCTAAATCAAAAACATACAACAATCCTATTTTCAAATCGCCTGATTTAAATAATACTGTTAAATATATTTTTGGTTTTTACTTCGAAATATTAATGCGGCAGATTAGAAAAATTGAAAAAAAGATATTTAATGTTCGATATAGTTGCTGGACATTGTTTATAGGAAAAGGAGTTTTTATAGAATCTACCTTATTCGGATTAAAGCCCGTCAATCTGCCCAAAAATGAATTTTGGGCAGATCCGTTTTTATTCGAATATAAATATAATCATTATGTTTTTTTTGAAAATTATTCCTATCTAAGTGGAAAAGGTAAAATATCATGTGGTAGAATAGAAAAAGATACAGTGGTAGAAATTTGCGATGTACTAGATTTAGATTACCATTTATCCTATCCATTCATCTGTAAAGAAAATGGGGAAATATATCTAATACCAGATACACACGAGAACAAAAGATTGGAAGTTTATAAATGCATTGAATTCCCAAATAATTGGGAATTATTTTCTACAGCATTTGAAGGTGAAATTGTTTTTGATGCTCATTTTTATCAAGATAATAAAAATCAAAAATGGCTTTTTATTAATAAAAGTTCAGAAACTACAAGTTTTGATAATGAGTTATATGTTTACCGAGTTGACTCTTTGAAATTGGAAAAGATTGAAGAACATAAACAAAATCCTGTCATAATTAATTCTAAATCTGCGCGAAACGGAGGTTCAATTTTTAAATTCGAAAATGAGTTTTTCCGACCTTCACAATATAACGCCGATGGAATTTATGGTAGAGGTCTAAACATTAATAAAATTACAAAACTATCGCTTGAAGAGTATGAAGAAGAGAATATCCTTAGAGTAATGCCAAATTTTCATAAAGGTCTCATTGGAACTCACCATTTACATCAAACTGAGGATTTATTTGTTATAGATGCATGTTTTCGGAAAAAATAAAATCAACCTTCTTTTTAATTAGAAAAGATACAAGCCGAACGGGCGCGTTGCGTAAGAATTGGTAATTATTTAACTGTCAAATTGTCATAAATTTGGTATATATCTTATCTTTGCAGCCTGCCTAAAAGCAGATGACAGTATATATTTATGGAGAAGGTAATTGATGAATCTGTTCAGGGAAAGGCCCTGCTTATTGAGCCCAACAAGGCTAATGCCCGTAAGTTGTACATCGAAAGTTACGGTTGTCAGATGAACTTTTCTGACAGCGAGATAGTAGCTTCCATCCTTACGGGAGCGGGCTACAATACCACCGACCAATTGGAGGAGGCAGACCTGGTCCTCGTAAATACCTGTTCCATACGCGAAAAAGCCGAACTCACGGTAAGGAAGAGACTGGAGAAATTCAACGCTGAAAAAAAATCACGTCCGCATCTCAAAGTAGGAGTTCTGGGCTGTATGGCCGAACGACTTAAAAGCAAATTGCTGGAGGAAGAGAAAATAGTGGATATGGTGGTAGGGCCCGATGCCTACAAAGACCTGCCCAACCTGCTGAAGGAGGTTGATGAAGGCAGAAACGCGGTCAATGTTATCCTTTCCAAAGAAGAGACCTACGGGGATATAGCTCCGGTTCGACTGAATTCAAATGGCGTAACTGCTTTTGTATCCATTACCCGGGGTTGCGACAATATGTGCACTTTTTGCGTTGTGCCCTTTACTCGTGGGCGAGAGCGAAGCAGGGATCCGTATTCCATTGTGGAAGAAATAAACCAGCTTTGGGATAAAGGATTTAAAGAGGTTACACTGCTGGGGCAGAATGTTGACAGCTACCTATGGTATGGTGGTGGATTGAAGAAGGATTTTGAAAAAGCCTCAGAAATGCAGAAAGCAACTGCCGTAAATTTTGCAGGCCTGCTCAAAATGGTTGCGGAAGCCCAGCCCGGTATGCGTATTCGTTTTTCCACCTCCAACCCTCAGGACATGACGGTGGAGGTTATCGAAACCATGGCCAGGTACGAGAATATTTGCAACTATATCCATTTGCCCGTACAAAGCGGAAGCGATCGAATCCTGAAGAAAATGAATCGCCTGCACACCCGGGAGGAATACTTTGAACTCATAGATAACATAAAACGCCTGATCCCAGATTGCGGTATCAGCCAGGACATGATTGCAGGATTCCCTACGGAAACCGAAGAAGACCACCAGGACACCCTTAGTCTGATGGAGTATGTGAAATACGATTTTGGCTTTATGTTCGCCTATTCGGAAAGGCCCGGAACCCTGGCGGCCCGTAAATTGGAGGATGACATTCCCATGGAAACGAAAAAAAGGCGCCTCAGGGAGATCATTGAACTGCAGCAGAAACACAGCCTGTATCGTAACCAGCAACACCTGGGCAGGGTTGAGGAAGTATTGATAGAGGGGAATTCAAAAAAATCTGAAGAACACTGGATGGGCAGGAATACCCAGAACACCGTGGTAGTCTTCCCCAAGGAGAACTACAAAGTTGGCGATTTTGTGAACGTAAGGATAAGCGACTGCACATCTGCAACACTAATTGGGGAAGCCGTAGGATATTCAAAAGACTAGACATGGAGAATCTGCAGGCAATAAAACAACGTTTTGGTATCATTGGCAACAATGAAAAGCTAAACCGGGCATTGGAAAAAGCCATACAGGTAGCCCCTACAGATATTTCTGTCCTGGTCACTGGTGAGAGTGGCGTGGGTAAAGAAGCAGTTCCTAAAATTATACACTCCCTCTCACACCGAAAGCACGCGAAATACATTGCAGTTAACTGTGGCGCCATTCCGGAAGGGACCATAGACAGTGAATTATTTGGTCACGAAAAAGGTGCCTTTACCGGGGCCACCCAAACACGTAGTGGTTACTTTGAAGTGGCCGACGGTGGCACTATATTTCTCGATGAAGTTGGTGAACTTCCGCTCACCACACAGGTACGCCTTCTGAGGGTGCTGGAAAACGGTGAGTTCCTGAAAGTGGGTTCGTCCAATGTTCAAAAAACCAATGTACGCATAGTGGCAGCCACCAACATGAATATGCTGGAAGCCATCAAGAAAGGGAAGTTCCGGGAAGACCTCTACTACCGCCTGAGTACCGTGGAAATAAACATTCCACCGCTAAGGGAACGGCAGGAAGACATATACCTTCTGTTCCGGAAATTTGCTTCAGATTTTGGCCAAAAATACAAGATGCCTACTGTAAGGCTGGAAGACGATGCCGTACAGTTATTGATAAAGTACAGATGGCCCGGAAATATCCGTCAGCTGCGCAATGTGGCCGAGCAGATATCGGTATTGGAAAAAAGCAGGAATATTTCCCTGTCTGCCCTGAATAGTTATCTGCCCAATGCAAATGATTCGAATTTGCCTGCGGTGATTAGCCCTAAGAAAAGTGAGGGTGATTTCAGCAACGAGCGTGAAATTTTATACAAGGTGCTCTTCGACATGAAGTCTGACCTGAACGACCTGAAGCAACTCACTCTGGAGTTGCTGAATAGTAGCGACCTCTCCAAAGTACAGGAAGAACACGGACCGCTGATCGAGAAAATCTACGGGGATAATGGAGAAACATTGCAGGAGGAAAGAAGTTCAGTAGAACTCCTGCCAATGCCTGAAAAAGGTAACCACGCACCAGTAAACACCCCTCATGAAGACAAGTACGACTTTGCCGAGGAGATTGAAGAAGAGGAAACCCTATCTTTACAGGAAAAGGAGATCGAGCTGATCAAAAAGTCCCTGGAACGGAACATGGGAAAAAGAAAGGCAGCGGCAGCAGAGCTCGGTATATCTGAAAGAACCCTTTACAGAAAAATCAAACAATACGACCTCTAAGGATGCACAGGAAATCTCAATATCAAAAAGTTCAAAGGCTCCGGAGCCTTTGGATACTGGCTATTCCTTTATTCTTTGTCCTGGCCTGCGGTGCGTACAATTTTACTGGTGGCGATGTGGGTAGCGCAACAACTTTCCAGGTCAATTATTTCCAGAATTACGCTACTCAGAGTCCAGGTTCCATATTTGAGCCCGGACTGGACCGGGAATTTACCCTTTCGCTTCAGGATGTGATCCTGAACCAGACCAACCTGGACCTGGTTTCTTCCAATGGGGACCTTCTCTATGAAGGTGAAATTGTGGAGTACCGGATATCCCCAATGACGGCTACAGCCGAACAAAGGGCTGCGCAAAACCGGTTGACGATGAGCATCAATGTGCGCTTCTTCAATCGCACCAAGGACGATGCCGATTTCGAAAGGCGGTTTTCTTTCTTCTTTGATTTCGATGCCAATGCACAGTTGTCATCCGTTCGTGATGAGGCACATGAGGCGATTTTTGAACGAATTAACCAGGATATTTTCAACGAATCCCTGGCCAACTGGTAATCCGGAATGAAGGTATCCGATTTTACATATTTGCTGCAAAACCCGGACCAGGTAATCCAGGAAAGTCAGACCCAGCAACTGGAAGAGATCCTCAAGGAATTTCCCTATTTCCAGGCAGCCAGGGCCCTGCACCTCAAAGGGCTGAAAACCCTGAACAGCTATAAATACAACAATGCGCTCAAGGTTGCAGCTGCCCATACTACTGATAGGGATATCCTTTTTGATTTTATCACTTCAGAAGAGTTCCTGCAGAACAAAATAGCCGATACGGTATCCGGAAAAACAGCACTGGCCGATGAAGAAATCGAGTCAGAAGAGGTGCTGCCCAACCTGGACCGGAATACGGAACTCATCCCCGAAACCGAAGACCTTCCCCTGCCCAGATCTATCAGTGACGCAGAAGAAATATTGAATCCTGACCTTTTTGAATCCAGGGAAGAACCTTCAGATGAAGGTCTGACCCAGCAAAAGGAAGCCGAAGAAAGCCTGCAGCTTGGAAAACCCATCACTTTTACCCGGGATGAAAAGTATTCCTTCAGTGAATGGTTACAGCTTACCTCCCTGAAAGGGGTCCGAAAACAGGAAAGGGCCGAAACAAAGGATCAACCGTCCGACAAGGAATCAAAAGAAGAAAGCCTGGCTCGTAAGGAAAAATTTGAACTGATTGATAAATTCATTGAGGAAAACCCAAAGATTGGAGCCGTGGGTAATGCCGCTGAAGAAGTGGACATCAGTTCATCCACTAAAATGGATAAAAAGGCCCTGATGACAGAGACCCTGGCCCAGGTTTACCTGGAACAGAAAAAGTACAAAAAAGCCATACAGGCCTATAAAATCTTAAGTTTGAAATATCCAGAAAAAAGTAGTTTCTTTGCAGACCGAATTAAAGCGGTGAAAAAATTGCAAAAAAATAAACCGTAACCCTATGAGTACGTTTACAATATTCCTAGTCCTGATCATTGCCGTATGCTTTCTGCTGGTTCTGGTGATCATGGTACAAAACCCTAAAGGAGGCGGACTGTCATCTTCATTCGGAGGTGGAGGAAATCAGATGATTGGAGGGGTCAAAAAGACCGGGGACTTCCTTGATAGAAGTACCTGGACGCTGGCCACACTGCTAATTGTGCTGATACTACTTTCCAATGTAGCCCTGAAGGGGAATTTTGCCGAAGCTGAATCCAAACTACTGCAGGGGGATGACATGGAAACAACAGTGCCTGAAACGGTTCCCGAAGAAGTACCTGAAGAATTACCTGCAACTGAAGGAAGCAGCCCTGCAGATACCATTCAGTAGGTATTTATGAAAATAACAGCTTACAATGCCAGCTTATGTGACAAGCTGGCATTTTTGTTTAACAATCTGTCAGTTTTTGTGCCATGGCACAGTTTCTGACTATAGCAATCCTGAAAATTTAAACTAAAAACATAACTATGGCTAAAGTGAACATCAAACCATTGGCAGATAGGGTTCTTATTGAACCTATGGCAGCGGAAACCAAAACCGCTTCCGGTATCTATATCCCGGATACAGCTAAAGAAAAACCCCAAAAAGGCAAAGTGGTTGCTGTTGGTCCCGGAACCAAGGACGAAAAGATGACCGTTGCAGTTGGAGATACCGTATTGTATGGTAAGTATTCCGGTACGGAGCTCAAACTTGAGGGTACAGACTATTTGATGATGCGCGAAAGTGATATTCTGGCAATTGTATAACCACTAAAAAACGACTATAAAATGGCAAAAGACATACAGTTTGATATTGATGCACGGGACGGCCTCAAACGAGGAGTGGATGCCCTTGCAAATGCAGTAAAGGTTACTCTCGGGCCCAAAGGGCGTAACGTAATCCTGAGCAAAACCTTTGGAGCACCTCAGGTAACCAAGGACGGGGTAACTGTTGCAAAGGAAATTGAATTGGAAGACGCCCTTGAAAACATGGGTGCACAGATGGTTAAGGAGGTTGCCTCCAAAACCAATGACCTGGCTGGTGACGGGACCACTACGGCAACCGTACTGGCACAGGCAATAGTTAAAGAGGGACTGAAAAACGTAGCTGCAGGTGCCAACCCAATGGACCTGAAACGCGGAATAGACAAAGCTGTGGAGGCCATCGTTGAAAACCTGTCCAAACAGGCTAAAAAAGTTGGTGATTCCTCAGAGAAGATCAAGCAGGTTGCCTCTATTTCATCCAACAACGATGAAACTATCGGAGAACTTATCGCTGAAGCTTTTGAAAAAGTAGGTAAAGAAGGTGTTATTACCGTGGAAGAAGCAAAAGGTACCGACACTTACGTAGACGTAGTGGAGGGAATGCAGTTCGACCGGGGATATCTGTCTCCTTACTTTGTAACGGATTCAGAAAAAATGATCGCTGATCTGGACAACCCGTATATCCTCTTATTCGACAAGAAGATATCGACTATGAAGGATTTGCTTCCTGTTCTGGAGCCAGTTGCTCAATCTGGCAAACCCCTTCTTATTATTGCTGAAGACGTAGATGGTGAAGCACTGGCAACCCTGGTGGTAAACAAGCTAAGGGGATCCCTTAAAATCGCCGCAGTAAAAGCACCAGGTTTTGGAGATCGAAGAAAAGCCATGCTGGAAGACATCGCAATCCTGACCAACGGAACTGTAATCAGCGAAGAACGCGGATTCTCCCTGGAGAACACCACTATTGATATGCTGGGTACCTGTGAGAAGGTTACTATAGACAAGGACAACACTACGGTTGTTAACGGATCCGGAGCAGCGAAGAACATCAAAACCCGCGTTAATCAGATCAAATCCCAGATAGAGACCACCACTTCCGATTACGATCGCGAAAAACTTCAGGAAAGACTTGCCAAGCTTTCTGGTGGTGTAGCCGTACTTTATGTAGGTGCTGCCTCAGAAGTGGAAATGAAGGAGAAAAAAGACCGTGTGGACGATGCACTTCACGCCACCCGTGCTGCTGTAGAAGAAGGCATTGTAGCCGGTGGAGGCGTTGCCCTCGTAAGGGCTCAGAAAGTCCTGTCCAAGGTTTCTACAGATAATGCCGATGAAGCTACCGGCTTGCAAATTGTTGCCCGGGCTATTGAGTCACCCCTTCGTACCATAGTAGAAAATGCCGGTGGAGAAGGCTCTGTAGTTGTGGCCAAAGTTCACGAAGGAAAAGGTGATTTTGGATACGACGCCAAATCAGAGAAATATGCCGATATGATGGAAGCCGGGATTATTGATCCTAAGAAGGTAACCCGTATTGCACTGGAAAATGCTGCTTCTGTGGCCGGAATGATCCTGACTACGGAATGTGCTCTGACAGACATCAAGGAAGACACCCCTGCAGCACCTCCAATGGGTGGAGGCGGAATGCCGGGCATGATGTAATATGACCATAATTTGAATTCAATAAAGCCGCCCGGATAAACGGGCGGCTTTTTGGTTTAAAGATTTCACAAAGAGGCTAATAAAAATTAAATACTTTTACATAAAAACAACGCAATGACTGACAAGCTGCGCTCAGAAGTTTTGATGCTCCTAAAAGATGAATCTGTCCCTGTAAACGATAGGTTGCAAAGGGTATGTGAATTACTAAAGGAGCGTATTTCTTATTACGACTGGGTTGGTTTTTATTTCCGAAACGGCGACAAAGAAGAGCTAAAACTTGGCCCTTATGCCGGGAATCCAACGGACCATACCATAATTCCTTTCGGAAAGGGCATCTGCGGGCAGGTTGCGGTGAGCAATAAGAACTTCGTGGTCCCGGATGTAAAAGCACAGGACAATTACATTGCCTGCAGCCTGACGGTCAAGTCCGAGATTGTGATTCCCCTCTTCAAAGACGGTGTCAATATTGGTCAGATAGACATTGATTCCAATACCATAGATCCCTTTGGCAAGGCCGATGAAGAATTCCTTGAATTTGTCAATGCCGAAGTCTCTAAAATTCTTTAAAACTTAGTGGTTTTTGTTAATAACCCGGGGAATTATCTCCGGCTAAAAACATTATTTTTGGTTCTTAATCAATTTTGAGAATCAACCCGATGAGCACCCTGAAAAAAGCCACCTCAGCACTTATTTCCGTCTTTCACAAGGAGGGCCTGGAGCCCATAGTTAAAAAATTAGATGAACTGGGAATCACTATCTATTCCACAGGAGGAACAGAGGCCTTTATAAAAGACCTGGGCATATCGGTTATACCGGTGGAAAGTGTTACCAGTTATCCATCCATTCTGGGAGGGCGTGTTAAAACCTTGCACCCGAAAGTCTTCGGTGGAATCCTAAACCGTCAGGATAATGCCGGAGACGTTGCGCAGCTAGAAGAATTTGAAATCCCCCAGCTGGACATCGTGATCGTGGATCTTTATCCCTTTGAAAAAACGGTGGCCAGCGGTGCTTCGGAACAGGATATCATAGAAAAGATAGACATTGGAGGGATATCCCTGATTCGTGCAGCAGCAAAAAATTTTAAGGATGTCTGGTGTGTTTCCTCCCGTGGGGATTACAATGATTTCCTGGATCTTCTAAACAAACAGGAAGGGGCTTCTACCCTGGAAGACAGGAAGCAATTTGCTGCAAGGGCCTTCAATATTTCTTCCCATTACGATACCGCAATTTTCAATTATTTTAACCGCGATCACAGCCTGGCTGCCCTAAAAATCAGCGAGATGCAGGGAAGGGTACTACGCTATGGTGAAAATCCTCATCAGAAGGGATACTTTTTTGGGGACCTGGATGGGATGTTCGATAAGTTACATGGGAAAGAACTGAGCTACAACAACCTGTTGGATGTGGATGCTGCAGTTACCCTGATGGCTGAGTTCCAGGGAGAAGCCCCCACCTTTGCGGTCTTAAAGCATAACAATGCCTGTGGCATCGCCCAACGGGAAACCGTACTCGATGCCTACCTGGACGCCCTGGCTGGTGATCCCGTATCTGCCTTCGGGGGTATCCTGATCAGCAATACACCCATCGACCTGCCTACGGCTAATGAGATCCATAAGCTATTTTGTGAGGTAGTTATTGCGCCGGCATACAGCGATGAAGCTCTTGAGGTCTTGAAAGGAAAGAAAAACCGCATCCTGCTTGTTCAGAAACACAATGAACTGCCTCCTACCATAACGCGCTCATGCCTCAACGGAGCCCTGGTACAGGACCGCGACTTAAGTACGGATTCCAGGGAAGGATTACAATATGTAACCGATCTTAAACCAGGTGATAAGGAAGTGGAAGACCTGCTTTTTGCTTCCAAGATATGCAAGCATACAAAATCCAATACTATTGTTCTGGTTAAAGGGAAGCAACTTTGTGCCAGTGGTACTGGTCAAACCTCCAGGGTAGATGCACTAAACCAGGCCATACACAAGGCCAGGTCCTTTGAATTTGACTTGCAGGGAGCCGTAATGGCAAGCGATGCGTTTTTCCCTTTTCCGGATTGTGTGGAAATCGCACACAAGAACGGAATCAGTAGTGTAATACAGCCCGGAGGCTCCATAAAAGACGAGCTGAGTATTGATTACTGCAATGCCAATGGAATTTCCATGGTAATGACTGGCACACGTCATTTTAAGCATTAATTTTACTACTTTTGTCGATAAAATATACCCGTATATCGGAATAAAACAGAGCATTAATGGGATTCTTTGATTTCTTAACGGAGGAGATCGCCATAGATCTTGGCACAGCAAATACGCTGATTATCCATGCTGATAAAGTTGTAGTGGACAGCCCCTCTATTGTAGCCAGGGATCGCGTTTCTGGGAAGATCATCGCCGTTGGCAAGGAAGCCAATATGATGCAGGGTAAAACACACGAAAACATAAAGACCATTCGTCCGCTTAAGGATGGGGTAATTGCAGATTTCGACGCCTCGGAAAAGATGATCAACATGTTCATCAAGAATATCCCGGCTCTGAAGAAGAAATGGTTCCCGCCAGCACTGCGGATGGTTATTTGCATCCCCTCCGGGATAACCGAAGTGGAAATGCGGGCGGTAAAAGAATCGGCCGAAAGGGTAAACGGGAAAGAAGTATACCTTATCCATGAACCTATGGCTGCTGCTATTGGTATTGGCCTGGACATCATGCAGCCCAAGGGAAATATGATCGTGGACATTGGAGGTGGAACTACGGAAATTGCCGTAATCGCCCTGGGCGGAATCGTTTGCGACAAATCGGTTAAGATTGCGGGTGATGTCTTTACAAACGATATCATTTACTATATGCGTACCCAGCATAATCTCTACGTTGGAGAAAGCACCGCCGAAAATATTAAGATCCAGATTGGATCGGCTACAGAAGACCTGCAATCTCCCCCTGATGAAATGTCTGTTCAGGGCAGGGATCTGCTGACAGGAAAACCAAAGCAGGTATCCATTTCTTATCGGGAAATTGCCAAGGCACTGGACAAATCCATCCTGCGTGTTGAGGATGCGGTAATGGAAACCTTATCGCAAACTCCACCAGAACTGGCTGCCGATATATACAACACGGGGATTTACCTGGCAGGTGGAGGTTCAATGCTTCGTGGATTGGACAGGAGGCTTTCCCAGAAAACAGACCTTCCGGTTTACATCGCAGAGGATCCGCTAAGAGCTGTTGTGAGGGGAACCGGTATAGCCTTAAAAAACCTGGAGCGCTACAAGAGCATCTTGATTAAATAGGACGATTTTAAAAATCGAACCCTGTTTTACGCTTCAAATCGTCTAATTTCCGCCAATAGGGAAAGTGAATGCAGCAGATTATAAATTTCTTAATCCGGAACAAGACCACACTGCTTTATTTGCTGCTTTTGTTCATCTCATTACTGCTCACCATCCAATCACATTCTTTCCACCAATCCAAATTCTTTAATTCGGCTAACAGGGTTTCCGGAAATATTTTTCAGACCGCCAGCAATATATCTTCGTATTTCAGCCTGAGGGCAGAAAACAAATCTCTCAGAGAGGATATCGAGAAACTGCGAAACCAGCTATTCAACCTGACCTACCTGGACAGCCTGGAAATGGACACCACAAACCTGCAATACAGGATATCTGTCGGCAGGGTGATCAAAAACAGCTACAGCAACCAAAAGAATTACCTCACCATAAACCTGGGGAGCAAGCAGGGCATTGTTCAGGATATGGGCGTGATAACCGCAAAAGGGATACTGGGTATTGTGGAAGCCAGTTCAAATAATTATGCGATTGTGCAAAGCATTCTGAACACCAATTCCAATATCAATGCCAAGATCAAGAACACCAGTTACTTTGGTTCGCTCACCTGGGATGGCAATGATTTTACCACGGTACAATTGGAGGATATCCCCAGACTGGTTCCCCTTATGGTAGGGGACACCATCGTAACGGGTGCCATGTCCAGTATCTTCCCTGAAAATATTCCCATAGGGGTAATCAAAAAATTTGACCTCAATACCTCCCAAAGTTTTTACAGCATTGATGTGGCACTCTTTAACGACATGACCAACATCAGGAATGTTTACCTGATCGAAAACCTGGACCGGGCTGAAATCCTGGAACTGCAAAACAGTATAGAGGATGGGCAGGAATAGCATTTTTATTCATATCGTACGCTTTGTTTTGCTGGTCCTGGTTCAGGTCCTTGTTTTCAACCAGCTCAATTTCCTGGGTTTTGTCAACCCAATGGTGTACATCCTGTTTTTTTTCTGGTTCCCAATTAAGGAAAATAGAATGCTGTTTATAGGTATTGGTTTTTTCCTGGGTCTGGTGGTAGACCTTTTCTCGGACACACTGGCCCTGCATGCCGCTGCTTCAGTTACTATAGCCTATCTTCGGCCGGCCATGATGCGATTCGTATTCGGGGTTAACTATGAATTTCAAAGTTTCAGGCTTTCCAACACAACACGTGTACAACAATTCACCTTTTTGGCGTTATTAATTTTAGTACACCACGTTGTATTCTATTCTCTGGAAATTTTTAGTTTGTCAAATTTGCTTTTACTTTTGAAGAAAGTGCTGTTCAATGTCCTTGGTTCTATAGTGCTGTGCACGCTGCTTAGTTCATTATTCAGCCCGGAAAAAGAATGAAAAAGATACTATTATCCTCCATTATTGTGCTGATAGGGGTCACATTTGTCCTCAGGCTTTCCTATTTGCAACTTTTCAGGTTCTCGCCTAACCAGGTGCTGGAGGATACGGCGGTAAAAGCCATCTACGATTATCCAGAACGCGGTTATATCTATGACAGGAATGGCAAACTACTGGTGGCCAATCAGCCTGCTTACGACGTGATGGTTATCCCCAGGGAAGTAAAACCCCTTGATACACTGGAGTTTTGCTCCCTTCTGGGAATTGAACGGGATCAGTTTATTAAGAGTCTCAAAAAGGCCAGGGTGTATTCACCCAGGCTTCCCAGCGTACTGGTACCTCAGCTTTCAAAGGAGGACTATGCCCGCCTGCAGGAAAAAATGAGGAAGTACGAAGGCTTCTACATTCAGAAACGATCTTTACGATATTACGACACCCCAAGTGGAGCCAATGTACTGGGTTACATTAGCGAGGTTAATGAAGACGACCTGAGGAAGAATCCTTACTACGTACAGGGAGAACTTACCGGTAGAACCGGTATAGAAAAGCAATATGAGGAAATCCTCAGGGGGAGAAAAGGTGTGAAATTTATTCAGAAAGACCGTTTTAACCGGGATATTGGCCCTTATAAAAATGGCACCCTGGACACCCTCCCGGAACAGGGCAAGGAAATCCATATCAGCCTGGACAAGGAGTTGCAGGAATATGGTGAAAGGCTAATGGTGGGTAAACGCGGTGGTATTGTAGCCATAGAGCCGGGGTCTGGTGAGATCCTTACTTTGATATCCGGACCCACATATGACCCTGCCCTGCTAGTGGGTAGAGAGCGTTCACGGAATTACAGCAAACTGCATTACGACACTATATCCAAACCCACATGGGACCGGGCGATACTCGCTGAGCCTTCCCCCGGATCCCCATTCAAAACACTCAACGCGCTGGTTGCCCTGCAGGAAGGTGTAATTAAACCACAGACCACTTTCCGTTGCTATAATGGCTTCTATGTAGGGAATGTAAAAAGGGGCTGCCATTGTGGAGGTGGAGTACGTAACCTGACCAGTGGTATTTACGAATCCTGCAATGCCTATTTCGCCGGGACCTTCCGTAAGCTGTACGATAAATATCCCACTACGGACGAGGGCATGGACGTTTGGGAAAAACACATTAAAAGTTTTGGACTTGGTAATTACCTCGGTTATGACCTTCCTACGGGCAGGCCAGGCAGAATTCCTTCCAAGGAATATTACGATCGCGTTTACGGCGATAATCGCTGGTCCTCAACTTTTATTATTTCCAACTCCATCGGCCAGGGCGAGGTAGCCGCTACACCCATTCAACTGGCCAATATGACTGCTGCTATAGCCAATCGGGGTTATTTCTACACCCCTCACCTTATAAAAAAAATAGCAGGGGAAGAGGCGGATATATCCAATTTCTCAGAACGCAAATACACAACCATAGATCCGCAGCATTTTGAGCCCGTAATTCGTGGAATGGCTGACGTCTATACAAAAGGTACCGCTAAATGGCTGCAGGTACCAGGCATTGAGATCGCAGGAAAAACTGGTACTGTGGAGAATTATACACGAATTAACGGCGTAAAGACCCAGTTAACGGACCATTCCGTATTTGTTGCATTTGCCCCGGTTGACAACCCAAAGATAGCCCTGGCCGTATATATTGAAAACGGGTATTACGGTGCACGCTATGCCGGGCATATTGCATCCCTTCTGATAGAAAAATACCTCAAAGGAGAAATTACCCGGAAAGACCTTGAAAAACGAATGCTGGAAAAGACCTTGGAGCATGAGTACGCCAAACCGTACAGTGGGGAAGAATTCAAGATAAACGAGTATGTTTGGTAAACAGCTTCTTAGGCGGATTGACTGGGTTACTATCTTTCTTTTTCTCTTATTGGTGACTATTGGATGGGTTAACATTTACTCCGCGACCCTGACAGAGAATACCGGCTCAATCCTAGATTTTAGTCAGTTGTACGGTAAGCAACTCTTTTTCATAGGCGTGAGCCTGGTTACCGTGGTCATTGTCCTTGCCCTCGAGGCTTCACTTTATGAGCGTTTTGCCAGCATATTGTATATCATTATGATAGGACTGTTGCTTGGTCTTTTTGTGTTTGGAAAAACCATAGCAGGGGCCACTTCCTGGTACGATCTGGGATTTTTCAACCTGCAACCTTCTGAGCTAGCAAAGTTTGCCACAGCACTTGCACTTGCCAAATACCTCAGTGACATTCAGACAGACATCAAGCGCAGGAAAGATCAGTTTTATGCACTGCTGATCATCCTTATCCCGATGATGCTCATTGTCCCGCAACCTGATCCGGGCAGTGCCCTGGTCTTCGCAGCACTGATCTTTGTTTTATTCCGGGAAGGGCTTCCCTTGGCCTATCTCTGGATTGCCCTGCTTTTAATTGTAATTTTCATCACCACCCTCATGTACGGCACTGCTTGGATGGCTATTGGACTGGCATTGCTCATCACCATATTCCTGCTGGTAAAGAAAGCTTCTTTTAAGGTACCTACACTACCCCTGATCATGTTCTATGTTCTGGCCATAGGTTTTTCACTATCGGTAAACCTTGTTTTCAATCATGTTTTCGAGCAGCGCCACCGTGATAGGTTCAGTCTGTGGCTGCGATTGGAAAAAGATCCCGCCAAACTCGAACAAATCCGAAAGACCATTGGTTACAACACCTACCAGTCCGAAAAAGCAATAGAATCAGGCGGGCCTTGGGGCAAAGGATTCCTTGAAGGTACACGTACGAAAGGTGATTTTGTTCCGGAACAACATACCGATTATATATTCAGTACGGTTGGGGAAGAATGGGGTTTTATGGGTACTGCTATCGTAGTTCTTCTGTTTACCCTATTGTTGCTTCGGCTGGTATATCTGGCGGAACGACAAAAAAGTGATTTCAGCAGGATGTATGGCTATGGGGTAATTTCCATTTTGCTTATCCATTATTTTATCAATGTAGGTATGGTTATCGGAATACTGCCAACCATAGGGATCCCTCTGCCTTTCTTCAGTTATGGCGGATCCGGCCTGCTTGGCTTCACCATTCTTCTCTTCATCTTTATTAAGCTCGATGCCAACAGGCTTAACGAATGGCTCTAATTGTACAGTCTGGGGCTATTGTATAGCATTCAAAGCTTAAGACAAGATTAACTGTAAGGTTTTGATTTTATATCGACCTTTACATTCTTTTGGAAACGGTTTAAAACCAATAAGTAATTTTTACCCATGCTGACCTGGAAAGACGTTATCCGATTTAGCACTAAAGGAAATCCCGACCCCGATAATCGCGTCGAAAAAACCGAAAAAGAGTGGCGGGAATTGCTCACTCCCGAACAATTCAGGATTACACGACAAAAAGGAACTGAAATGCCTCATTCCGGAGCGCTGTGCGACATCCACGAGGCCGGCAAATACGCCTGTATCTGCTGTGGGACCGAACTGTTCGATTCCAGCATTAAATTCGAATCTGGAACAGGCTGGCCAAGTTTTACCCAGCCCATAAAGGATAATGCCATCAAGTACCACAGGGATACTTCTTTCGGGATGGTCCGGGTGGAAGTGCTCTGCAACACATGCGACGGGCATCTTGGCCATGTGTTTCCTGACGGACCGGAGCCAAGTGGGTTGCGTTACTGTGTGAATTCAGAATCAATAAAGCTTTTAAAAACAGGGGAACATGAAGATTGATGCCCATGAGAAGGCAACCTTTGGAGGAGGTTGTTTCTGGTGTACAGAGGCCATTTTCCAGCATGTTAACGGAGTAATTGAAGTAGTTTCGGGCTATGCTGGTGGACAGGTGCCCGGAAAACCAACTTACCGTGAAGTATGTTCCGGCCTTACTGGGCACGCGGAAGTGGTGCAAATTACCTTTGACCCGGGGCTGATCACATACCGGGATCTGCTGGTAATATTTATGACCACCCATGATCCCACCACACTCAACCGACAAGGGGCCGATGTGGGAACACAATATCGCTCTGTAATCTTTTTCCATGATGAATACCAGAAAGAGATAGCACATGGCGTCCTTGACGAAATGAAAACCTACTACGAGAATCCTGTGGTAACGGAATTAAGTCCCCTTCCGAAGTTCTTTGAAGCCGAAGACTACCACCAGGACTATTACGAAAACAATTCCGCACAAGGCTACTGCCAGTATGTTATAACCCCAAAGCTATCCAGGTTGCGGGAACATTATGCAGACATGCTGAAGAAATAAAGCCTTCCTGATAACACGATATTTGGAAACAAAAAAGCCTTGCTCAAAACAGCAAGGCTTTTTTGTAACCGGGTATTTAATTAACCTTTAACACTGGCTAACTTGCCATTTTTGATGTTGTTTATCCTGAGATCCTGCAGTACATTAACAGCCTCCTCAACATAAACGTCCTTGGCCAGGTCCTGATGCCAGCGATCTCTCTTTTCTCGCAATATCGGATCCTGCGTAAACAACTCCTTTTCGTATTTAAGGGATTCAAAAGTGAGTTTTGAATCGTATTTAGATATGGTCTTGAAGTAATTGGAACGTTCCTTGTTCTTTTCTTCTTCAACCTTATAGATTTCGTAGTTAAGCGATATCAGGGTCTGCTCCTGCTGTTGCTTAAGCCATTGGGCATTTTCCTCAATCAATTTGATTTGGGGATGCTGGTTCATCCTCCTTTTACTATTGGCAATGGTAGTTTCATAATCGATGTATCCTTCCCAGGGCTGGTATTTGGCAGGAGTAATCTTGTCCCATTGCAGTGGGTTATCCTGGTCCTTCTCACCGAGGTCTATATAGCTGTAGCGGTCCGGAACTACAACATCACTCTCCACTCCCTTAAGCTGGTTAGACTCTCCGTTTACCCTGTAAAATTTCTGGGTAGTAATCTTTAAAGCACCAAGGTCGCCATACTCGTTGCTGTGTACAATGTTCTCAAGCGGGATAAATCGCTGCACAGTTCCTTTTCCAAAGGTCTGTTTGCTGCCAATTACAACGGCACGCTTATAGTCCTGCATAGCTGCAGCCATAATTTCTGAAGCGGAGGCAGAGAGTTCGTTCACAAGGATTACCAGGGGACCGTCCCACTGAATTCGTTCGTCTTTATCCTCGTATACGGCCTTATCGCTCCCCGAAGACTTGACCTGTACAATAGGGCCATCTTTGATAAACAAACCGGCCATTTCCACTACAGTCTGTAATGAACCCCCCCCGTTGTCGCGAAGGTCCAGGACCAGGCCCTGAACACCTTCCTGCTTCAGGCGCTTCACTTCCCTGGCTACATCAGTAGCAGCGTTCTTCTCTGCGTAATTATCAAAATCTGCGTAGAACTTGGGAAGGTCTATAATGCCAAACTTGTATTTTCCCTGGGTTACAGTAGCAGATTTTGCATAACCTTCTTCCACCTCAACCACGTCACGGGTAATTGAAATTTCTTCAATGGTACCATCCATCTTTCTAACGGTAAGGTTCACGACTGTACCTTTGGGTCCTTTGATCAGCTTAACTGCATCATCAAGCCTCATTCCTACAATATCCACAGGTGTTTCTCCATCCTGGGCTACTTTCAGGATCTGGTCACCTACTTCGATTTTCTGGTCTCTCCAGACCGGGCCACCGGAAATGATTTCCACGATCTGAGCCCCTTCGGGTTTCTTCTGCAACCTGGCCCCGATCCCCTCGAATTTACCTGACATATCTATGTCAAACCTGTCTTTGGCTTCAGGAGCGAAATACAGGGTGTGCGGGTCAAATTCATGGGCAATGGTGTTAAGGTAAATCACAAACCAATCCTTCCGCTCCATTTCGTTGAAAACCACGTCGAAATAATCTTCGGTTTGTTCACGGGTTGAAACCCGGGCGCTCTCCTCTATTTCGGAGAGGGATAAGGGCTTATACCCTTTCTCGGTTTCCGCCTTTATTTTTTCATTGTTGATTTTGCTGCCATAGGTAGCTATGGTATTCAATTTCATCTGTTTTCTCCAGCGTTCCTTCAGTTCTTTCTTAGATCTGGAGTAATCGAGATTTTCATAATCAATATTAATGGTTTCTTCCACGCTGAAATCAAACGGGGAATCCATTACTTCAGTGTAGATATCCCGTGCCTCCTCCATTCGGATCATCAAACGATCGTATACAAGGTTGAAGAAGCTGATATCGGTATTTTTAATCTGGTCGTCTATCTGGAATTTATACTGTTCAAATTCCATTATGTCCCTCTCAAGGAAGTACCTTTTCGTTGGATCAATGGTTTCGAGGAAGTCCTCAAAAACATTTACCGAAAAATCATCGTTGATGTTCTTGGGTTCATAATGGCCGCGCTCCAGGACATATGTGATAAGGTCAAGCAGTAGTTTGTCCTTGTCGTCTGTCTCAAAAGATTTGTTGGTAAAACTGCAGGATGCAACCGCAATCAGGATTATTAAAAATCCAAGAATGAAATTCTTTTTCATGTACTTTTCTTTAGGCTTATTAATCCGTATCTCCTTCATTAATCCGTTTCCGAACGAATAATACAGAAATAGTCAATTTTTAAGTCTCTAATATACTGAAAAAACCATGCCAGTGAGACCGGGCCCGGCATTAATTTTATGTTAAAGCCCCAAGGCACTGCACTTTAAGGGTCCCGACTTTTAAAAATATCGTTCGTTGGAGCTTATAAAAAAAGCCGGGAAACATGTAGCTTTCAAACTAACAATGCACCCGTCCCTACTTCGGCAATACCGTATTAAAACGTATTTTTGTCCTATAAAGTATACGGAATGTCAAAACCACTGATTCTGGTCACCAATGACGATGGTATAACCGCTCCCGGACTGCGAGCTCTGGTGCGTTATATGAAGGAGATCGGGAATGTTATGGTGGTTGCTCCTGATAGTCCGCAGTCAGGAATGGGACATGCCATTACCCTGGATAATACCCTGTATTCCAAACAGGTGATCTTTGAACAGGGAAAGGATGCTCCTGTTGAATTTAGTTGCAGTGGCACCCCGGCAGATTGCGTCAAGCTGGCGCTTCAGGAGCTGTTGCCCAAAAAGCCAGACATCTGTGTAAGCGGGATCAACCATGGTTCTAACGCTTCCATCAATGTCATTTATTCCGGCACAATGAGTGCAGCCATAGAGGCCGGGATAGAAGGAATACCTGCTATTGGATTCTCCCTCTGCGATTATTCCTGGGATGCCGATTTTGAACCCGCTGAACAATTCGTGAAGACCATAGTAAGACAAGCCCTTGAGCGCGGTATTCCAAACGGGGTGGTACTCAATGTTAATATACCCAGGACAAATGGGGAAAGTCCGAAGGGCATCAAGGTATGCCGGCAGGCCCGGGCTAACTGGAAAGAGAAGTTCGATAAGAGGACTAACCCCATGGGCAAGGATTACTACTGGCTTACGGGAGAGTTTGTGTTACTTGACAAGGGTGAGGATACCGATGAGTGGGCACTTGCTAATGGATATATTTCGGTAGTACCTACCCAATTTGATCTGACTGCACACCATGCCATACAGGACGTTAACAACTGGACATTAAATGAATAGAAACAAGGAAACACTTATTGGCTTTGGAGTTGGAGTTATCGCCAATACCATAGGCACTTTGCTTTATATACTGCTCTTTTCGGATCTGGGTATACAGGACACCTGGGAAGTGGCTGTTGAACAGGGACATGTAGGAAGCCTTCTCGCACTGGGTGCTATCCTGAACCTCTTTGCCTTTTTTGGTTTCTTAAAGCTGAGGCGGGACCACCGTGCCCGCGGAGTCTTAATGGCAACAGTACTAACCGCCCTGGTGATCCTTTATTACAAGTTATTTTAGGATGAAGTACTACATCATAGCAGGGGAAGCTTCGGGTGATCTGCATGGCTCCAATCTGATCAGGGCCCTGAAGAAGGAAGACCCCAATGCCAATATACGTTGCTGGGGTGGCGACCTCATGGAAGAAGCCGGAGGAACCCTGGCAAGGCATTATAAGGAAATGGCCTTTATGGGATTTCTGGAGGTGCTCCTGAATCTGGGCACTATCCTGAAAAACATACGCTTTTGCAAAGAGGATATAACCAAATTTTCACCAGATGTTATCATTTTTATAGACTTCTCTGGGTTTAACCTCCGGATAGCCCAATGGGCTAAAACACAGAATTTTACTACAAATTACTATATCTCACCCCAGGTATGGGCCTCAAGGGCCGGGAGGGTAGAAAAAATAAAAAGAGATATAGACCACATGTATGTTATTCTCCCTTTTGAAACCGAATTCTATGCTCAGAAAGGGATGGAGGTTACCTTTGTGGGGCACCCGCTTCTGGATGCCATGGAAAACAGGCCTGAAATATCTTCGGAAAGTTTCCGGGAAGCCCATGGCCTTGACCCCAAAAAGCCCGTTATAGCGCTACTTCCTGGTAGCCGCAAACAGGAGGTTTCCCGTATGCTTGCCATTATGCTGCAAACTTCCGCTGATTATCCGCAGTATCAATTTGTGGTAGCCGGCGCCCCAGGTCTGGATGCCTCATTTTATAAAGAAATCCTCAAAGACAGCAATGTGACATTGATTAGGAATAAAACCTACGAGTTGCTGAGCATTTCAGAAGCCGCACTGGTAACCAGCGGTACGGCAACACTGGAAACAGCCCTCATCGGGATTCCGCAGGTGGTTTGCTACAAAGGGAACTGGTTGTCCTATCAAATAGCGAAAAGACTGATTACCCTCAATTATATCTCCCTGGTTAACCTCATTATGGGAAAAGAAGTTGTTGAGGAGCTTATCCAGTCCGATCTTACCCCAAATAACCTGAGCGAGTCCCTTAGAAAAATCTTATCCGGGCCCGAACGGGAGCAGCAGATCAAGGACTATCAGGAATTAAAAGAAAAGCTCGGCGGACCGGGTGCAAGTCGCAAAACTGCAAGGTTAATTCTGGAAAAAATGTAATTTTAGCAGTAAAAGGGAGTTATAATTCCTGTGATGGTTAGGTATTTAGTACTTGTTTTTGCTGTATTCTTACTGATTGGCTGTGGCGCCGTAAAAAAGCGCACCACCTATGGCAAATCAAGACAGGTAACCGTAGGTGCCTCTGCCCCGGAGCCTGTATTAAGCTCGGCACCGGAAGAAATCGAAACTCCCGAAACTACGCTCGATTCCCATACCCTCAAAGCCGAACAAGTAATCAACACAGCCCTTTCCTATTCCGGTGTGAAGTATAAATATGGGGGGACCACCACGAAAGGAATGGACTGTTCAGGGCTTTTATTTATCTCCTTCTCAAAACATGAAGTAGACCTGCCACGTACCTCCCATTTAATGGCTGACCTGGGTCGCAAGATCAGGATCGATGAAGTGGAAAAAGGAGACCTCCTGTTCTTCAAAACAAACTCAAGGGGAAAGCGCATCAACCATGTAGGACTGGTGGTTTCGGTTAATGAACAGGAAATTAAATTCATACACGCTACGACCTCCCGGGGGGTTATTGTTTCTTCGCTCCGTGAAGGATTCTGGAATTACGCATTTGTAAAGGCAACCCGTATCCTTTAGGATGAAGCCAATGAACTTCCTGGCTGTTAAGCTGGCATGCCTGCTTATCCTGGGGATATTGTCAGGGTACGTGCTGAATATCGGTCCAACTCTTGCAATAGTCACCTCAGCAATAAGTGTAGTGTTACTGGCTATTTCTTTTCTGTTTAGCCGGGGAAAGTCAGTTCTTTTTGGGATCTGTGCCGCTATCACTACCCTCTCGGCAGGTATATTGAGCTATGCCCTTTCGTCTGAGTTACATCACGAAGGTCATTATAATAATGTCCATATATCTCAAATGCAACTGTGGCATCTGAAAATTCGTGGAATAGAAAAACCCACACCTTTCAGCAGCGTTTACAGGGCCAGAGTGCTTTCCCTGGACCAGAATCCGGCCAGGGGCAGCATACAGTTAAGGATAAAACGCAGCGATTCGGTAAACTTGAATTTGGATGACGAAATCCTGGTCTGGGGCAGCGCCCGAGAAATTACACCGGCATTAAATCCCTATCAGTGGGATTATGCCCAATACCTGGAAAAACGAAATATCTACCTTCAGCTGCACACTTCATCCCCTTACCTCCATACACTAAACTCCTCCCCAAAGACCCTTCGCGGATGGGCATCCGGTTTACGAAAAACTTTATTGAACAAATTGCACGAAACCGGGATCCCGGAACGGGAACTAAGCATTGTCAAGGCCATGCTTCTGGGAGAACGAGCCGATGTTTCACCAGAGACCTTCGATGCATACAGAAAAGCAGGGGCCATACATATCCTGGCCATTTCAGGCCTTCACGTAGGAATAATACTCCTTTTACTTAGATTTTTACTCCAACCCCTGACCAGGCTTCCTGGTGGCAAACAGGTGGCCCTTACCCTTTCCGTGATTCTATTATGGGGCTATGCCTTACTAGCCGGATTTGGCCCTTCGGTCATACGGGCAGTAGCTATGTTCTCCTTCCTCGCCTATTCCCTATTCCTTAACCGTGTTACCCACGGCTACAATACCCTGGCCTTATCACTGCTTTTCCTGCTCCTGCTGATCAACCCGCTGCTGATTTTTGAGGTGGGCTTTCAGATGAGCTATGCGGCTGTAGGTGGCATTTTATGGATATATCCGGTGCTTGTTCGTAAGTGGCAGCCAAGGGTTCTAATTGCAAAACGAATCTGGCAGGTTGCGGCTGTTTCACTGTCTGCTCAATTAGGTGTTTTTCCCATAAGCCTATTCTATTTTCATCAGTTCCCCGGTTTGTTTATGGTGTCAAGTTTGGTGGTCATTCCCTTCCTTGGGCTAATACTGGGAACAGGTTTTGCAGTTAGCCTGCTTGCCTTAATAAATCAGCTGCCGCAATTGCTTGTTGATTTTTACGGCTCCGCTATTTACTACCTTAATGAATTTATTGCCTGGATCTCGGGAATGGATTCTTTTCACTTTGAAAACCTCCCCTTCGGACCCCTTGAACTGGCCCTTACTTATCTGTTAATTTTCTGTTTGATTCGAATGCTTCAGAAACCAGGAGCGAAATGGGTGCGACTAACCCTGGCTTCATTCCTGATGATTCAGCTATGCGGCATTTTTTATGCCTGGGATACCGGAAATACCAGTCGCCTCATAATCGGGCATCAATACGGGGATCCAATACTGATCAGCCAAAATGGAAAACAACTTACAACCCATACATCGGCAAAAACTATATATCCCCACACACTTAAGAATTATAAACTCGGCGCACGTACCCGGGCGTATAAAGAGTACCCCTTAAAAAACAGCTATGTCATTAACGGGGAATCCCTCATCCGCCTGGATAGCAGTTTATTGGTTTTATCTGAAAAGGAAATCGATTATTTATGGCTCACCCACTCGCCGAGGATTAACCTGGATCGTTACCTGGCTGCATATTCTCCCAAAAAGATCATAGCAGACGGAAGCAGTCCGCCCTATCTGGTAGACAGATGGCGGCAAAGTGCAAGGTCCAGCAACATCCCCTTCCACTATACAGGACGGGATGGTGCTTTTGAGTTCAGGAGTCAGCCTTCGCCTAACGAACGCCGTGCATCAATTTCTTCAACAGTCGATTAAGCAATATGGCAACCAAACCCGCCCCAATGGGAGCCAATGTGAAAATCAGGAAAAACACGGTCAGGGAATACTGTTCCGTCACCTTGTCTATGAGACCCCCAAGAGATCCTGCCAATTTTTGACCAATGGCAATGGCGAGATACCATATACCAAACATGAAGCCAATCATTCTGGCAGGCACTAGTTTACTCAGGTATGAAAGCCCTACAGGGGAAAGGCATAATTCTCCCATGGTATGGAGCAGATATGCCAGGATTAGGAAAACCATGCTCACCGAAGCCGTTTTGGCTCCCTGGGGTATCCCCATTGATCCAAATGCCAGTATGGCAAAACCCAGTCCCAACAATATCAAGCCAAGGCCGTATTTCATAGCTGCACTGGGATTGTATTTGCTTTCCCACCACCTGGAAAACAAAGGTGCCAGGGTGATGATAAAAAATGAATTGAGGATGGCGAACCAACTGGCTTCAACTTCATTGCCTTCCTGAGAAAATTTATCGAATAGCCTCCAGATAACCAGCCCCCAGATGCCAACAAATGCCAGGGCAAGGGTAAGGTTGGAAAATGGAATGCGCTGGTAAGTCTTTTTAAATAACAGGTAAAGTACCCAGGTAATTACGATAAGAGGCACCGTTGTTAAGAGCGCATCCACTACCTTAAAAATAATGGAAGCCGATCCTATCAAAGTCCGGTTGGTATAGTCTCTTGCAAACAAAGTCATGGATCCCAGGCTTTGTTCGAATGCCGAGAAAAAGAAAACGGTAAAAATACCGAATATGGCAACAGCAATTATACGGTCTCTCACCACCCTGGTGTATCGGAACGTCCTGGATATAATCAGGAAAAGAAAAAGTATCAGGGCAATGAGCACAACCACATAGGACCCGTCCAGACCCCCTAAGCTGAAATTCAAGATATTCTGATCGCTAATCTTGGAAATAGGATCATTAAAGAGGTAGAGTAATCCACCCAGGGCAGATACTACAATAAGGATCTTATCAAAAAGGGTAAAGGGGTTAAGCCGCTCTGTATCTTCGGACTCGGTTGTTTCTTCAGAAGATTCAACCTCCTCAATCACATTTTTTTCAGGTTTGGCCCCAACCTTCCCGAACAGGCTACTGGCCATCCAGAATTGCAGCATACCCAGGAACATAAAAATACCTGCAAGACCAAAACCCCAGGACCAGCCGTAATTCTCTGCCAGGTATCCACAAAGCATCATACCAAAGAATGCCCCTGCGTTTACCCCCATGTAAAAAATGGTATACGCACCGTCTTTTTTGGATTCCTTGCCTTTGTACATTTCGGAGATCACTGAAGTAATATTCGGTTTGAAGAACCCGGTCCCTATTACCAACAATGCTAATCCCAGGTAAAATGACCAGGTCATCTCCAGCGCCATGGAAGCATGACCCAGGGTCATAATAAAACAACCAATAATCACAGCGCCCTTGTATCCGGTATACTTGTCCGCAATATGCCCTCCAATAATAGGAGTCAGGTAGAGCAGGGAAGCGTAGGTGCCAATAAGCGCGAGCGCATTTTCCCTGGGCCACTCCCATCCCGGATTGTCACTGATTAGTGGAGCCGTCAGAAAGAGCACCAGCAAAATGCGCATCCCGTAAAAGGAGAAGCGCTCCCACATTTCGGTAAAAAACAAGATCATCAGACCGGCAGGGTGACCCAATACCTTGTCTTTGAATAGATTTTCAATATCCGTGTTCATAATTGGCTTATTGGTTGTTTGGTTTGTTCAAAAAAAGTAATCGGACACTTATTCGTCGGCAAGCTCAAAACCTTCCGTTTCATCGTGTTGAGAACCTTCCAGTTCTTCAGCTCCATGTGTAAGGCGTTTGAGAGGCTTGAGTACCAGGATTACCAGGATCCCGAAGATGGTACAGAATACCCCGATCCCGGTAAAAATGGCAAATTCACCAAAATCGGTAGCCGATTCACCGAGCAGGCCGGCCACTTTATTACCAAGTCCTGTAGCCGCAAAGTATGCCCCCATCATAAAAGCCATCCACCTGTCTGGTGCCAGTTTGGTAATAAAAGACAAGGCCACAGGCGAAGCACACAATTCTCCCAGCGTGTGGAATAAATAGGCCAGAACGAGCCATTGCATTCCAGATTTCTGAATGATCTCCCCGGCAGCGTCATAACTAACTTCCTGGCTGGCAACCGACATGAAGAAGAAACCCCAGCCCATAATAATTACCCCAATGGCCATCTTAAAAAGGGAAGAAGATTCCCTGTTGCGGTTCTTCCACCAAACCCAGATGCTTCCTACTATAGTGGCAAAGATGAGGATGAAAAGTGCATTTACGGACTGGAACCAGCTTGCTGGTATTTCAAAACCTCCCAGCATCAGATCCGTTTTTTGTTTGGCATAAACATTCATCAAGCCCCCGGCCTGTTCGAATGCACCCCAGAAGATAATTATGATAAGGAATGACAAATAAGTGACCAGAATGCGGTCCTTTTCAATCTTGTTTCCATCGTTGTAGACCACAATACCTACCCCTACTGCGAATGCCAACCCAATGATCAGCAGGCCGTAGGACCAGGACCCCCCAAAAACCCATACCGCTATCCCGGCCAGAACGGTGACTGTAAATCCGGCAAGGGAATTACTGTGGTTAAAAATGGCTCCTATGAGATTGGTGCTTTCCTTTTTCTCAGTGTCTTCCCTGGTATCTACCACCAGGTTCCCAACATGTTTCAGGTAGCGCTGGCCATACCAGTAAGTAAGCTGGCCTAATGCCATTCCAATACCAGCCAGTCCAAATCCGTAATGCCAGCCTATATTTTCTCCTATGTACCCCACTATTAAAGCTGCAGCAGCTGCACCTAAATTGATCCCCATATAGAAGATATAGAAGCCCATATCTCGCTTGTTCTGTTCCTTTTTGGGATATAACCCGCCAACCATAGTGGAAATGTTTGGCTTTAGCATTCCAACCCCCATTACAATTAATATCAAACCGGAATAAAATGCCCAGAGTTGTTCAATTGCCAGGACACTGTGCCCGGCCACAAGCAATAATCCTCCAACGAATACAGATTTGCGCTGACCCAGGAGTTTGTCTGCTATAATCCCACCGGGAATAGAAGCCACATAAACAAACATGGTATACCAGCCATACAGGGCGATGGCACTGTCATTAGCCCATCCCAGACCAGGGTTGTCTGCTGCCGTTTCAGCTACCAGGTAAAGTACTAATATGGCCCGCATTCCATAGTAGGAGAATCGTTCCCACATCTCTGTAAGGAACAGGATATATAAGCCTACAGGATGACCAAATAATCTTTTATCAATAGGTGATTTTTCTACAATTGCCATAATGGTTACGGGTTGGTTTTTCTATAAGTTTTCTTTGATGAATTTTGTCATTTTGGTGAAGAGGTGCAAACTGGTATTGCCTCCGTATATTCCGTGATTTTTATCTGGATAAATGGCCCAGTCAAATGGTTTGTTTGCCTGGATCAATGCTTCTACCATCCGCATCGTGTTCTGCACATGCACATTGTCGTCCCCAGAGCCATGTATGAGCAGGTACTTTCCCTTCAGCAATTCCGGGTAGTTAAATGGCGAATTATCGTCATAACCTGAAGGGTTTTCCTGGGGAGTGCGAAGGAAGCGCTCTGTATAGATGGTATCATAAAAACGCCAGCTGGTTACCGGAGCCACGGCAATAGCCATTTCAAAAGTGTCATTGCCTTTTAGCAGGCAGTTTGTGGACATATGACCGCCAAAGCTCCAGCCCCAAATGCCGGTCCGGTCAGGGTCTATAAAGGGCAGTTCACTCAGTTTTTTAGCCGCCGCGATCTGATCTTCGGTTTCCAGTTTTACCAGGTTGAGATAGGTCACCTTTTTAAAATCACGCCCTTTAAAGCCGGTACCACGACCATCTACGCAGGCAATTATATAACCATCCTGTGCCAGCATCTGGTGCCAGTAATCCCTGCTCCCCATCCAACGATTGGCCACCTGCTGAGATCCTGGTCCACTGTACTGGAACATCAGCATGGGGTATTTTTTACCAGGGTCAAAATCAAGGGGCCGGATCATGTACATATTGAGATCGTTGCCATTGATTTTTAGGGTACTGAATTCCTTGGGTGAAATCTGGTATCCTTTAAGCTTGGAAAGCAAACTCTCGTTATCCTTTATTTCCTTGACTACTTTCCCACTGGATCCAAGATTCAGTGTGTACCGGGGTGGTGTAGTAGCACTTGAATAGCTATGGATAAAGTAACTGAAGTCTGCACTGAAATCCGCAGCATTGGTGCCGGGGTCAGCCGCAAGCGATTGTTTGCCCTTTCCATTCTTTTTCACACTGTACACCCCGCGGTTTATGGATCCATTTTCTGTGGACTGGTAGAAAATACGTTTACTTTTCCTGTCGTATCCGTAATAGCGGGTTACCTCCCACGGACCTTTGGTTAACTGCTGTAGCTGATCCCCATTACTGGCATGAAGGTACAAATGATTATAACCATCCTTTTCGCTGGACCAGATAAAACTGTCGTCCGAAAGAAAGGTGAGGTCATCCGTAACGTCCACGTATGCAGCGTCTTTTTCCTCCAGGATAACAGTGACTTCATTTGTTTCCACATCCACCCTGTGCAGTTTCAGGTTGTTCTGTTGTCTGTTAAGGGTCTGCACGCTCAGGTGCCTGGGATTATTCATCCATTTCATCCTGGGAATATAGTAGGCATCTCCCAGGGAAACCTGAGATGTTTTACCGGAATCCACATCATACATATGCAAAGTCACGATGGCGTTATTCTCACCAGCCTTGGGATATTTGAAACGGTGTTGTTGAGGGTAGAGGGAGGTTCCGTACACATCCATGGAAAACTCGGGCACCTCAGTCTCATCAAAGCGCAGAAATGCGATCTTACTGCCGTCGGAATTCCAGGCATAGGCTTTTACAAAAGAAAATTCTTCCTCATACACCCAGTCGGTAACCCCATTGATAATAGCATTAGTTTTTCCATCGTCCGTAAGTTGTCTGGTACTCTTATCTTCCAGATCAAAAACGTATAAATTGTTTTCGTAGACATAGGCTACTTTACTCCCGTCCGGGGAATAGGCAGGTTCCTGAATCTTCCTTTCTGATATTTTCACCACATTCCCGGTATTCCGGTCGAAGCTGTAATAGATCCCCCGTCGCGAACGCCGGTAAATGCGTTCAATATCCGTGGCCAGCAGAAGCTTTTGCTCATCCTTGCTGAAGGTATACCGGCTGAACTCGTTTACCTGTGGAAGCATACTCGTGGAGACCAGTGTTGCAGTCTTCTCCTGTGTCAGGTAGTTGTATTGATCCACGGATACAGTTCGGTTACCGGGATTATTACCAAGTACAGTGTAGTGCTTTCCATCCTGCATGGAATGGAGAGCGCTCAACCCTTGAGTCCTAAAGGTTCCGTTCCAAATTTCTTCTAGGGATACTTGCTTCTGTTGAGCAGTTGCGAAAGGTAAGGTCCCGATGAAAAATAGAAGGGACCAGCATAATTTATTCATTCAGAATGATAAATTGATTATAACTCCCAAGTTTACTAATAATTTTGCGAAAATCGACCGTTTCTCCGTTAAAACTTGGGCCTGGAACAGGCTGTTTATCTAGCTTGGATTGGGCATGAATCAGTATCGAATCACTATCTTTGCCAGCGCTAATTGATTCAGTATGAGTGGCCCGGTACAAGGATTCTCAAAACTATCCAAAGAAGAAAAAATACAATGGGTGGCCAAACACTACACCTATGACCCTGAGCAGACTACAGCACTGCTTAAAAAATACTGGAATGAAGACGCCCAGTTACAAAAACTTCATGATGAGTTTATAGAAAATACCATCACCAATTTCTATCTGCCACTTGGGGTTGCACCAAATTTCCTGATTAACGACAAGCTTTATACCCTCCCCATGGCCATTGAGGAAAGCTCTGTGGTGGCAGCTGCTAGCAAGTCGGCCAAATTCTGGTTAAACCGCGGTGGATTCAGGACCCGTGTATTGGGTACAGAAAAGGTTGGTCAGGTACATTTTCTGTTCCGGGGTGATCACCATAAACTTGCCGCTTTTTTTAAATCAATCAAATCCAGGCTGATCAGTGAGGTATCTCCTATCACAAAGAATATGGAAAAGCGCGGGGGCGGGATTACAGATATAGAACTACGGAATAAGAGTCAGGAGCTTCAGGATTATTATCAGTTGCACTGCACCTTTGAGACCCTGGATGCTATGGGAGCCAATTTTATAAATTCCTGTCTGGAGCAATTCTCTAAAACCCTCAGGGAAGCCGCACAGGAATACGAGAGTTTCAGTCCTGAGGAAAAGAACATTGAGGTAGTAATGAGCATCCTTTCCAATTACGTACCCAATTGTGTGGTAAGGGCCGAGGTCTCCTGCCCGGTTTCCGATCTGAACGAGGATGACGGGGTAGCACCGGAAACTTTTGCGGAAAAAATAATACAGGCAGTAAAGATCGCAGAAATTGAACCATTCAGGGCCGTTACCCATAATAAAGGAATTATGAATGGCATAGACTCTGTGGTACTGGCAACCGGCAACGATTTCCGTGCTATCGAAGCCGGTATACACGCCTATGCAGCTAAAGATGGGCAGTATCGTAGCCTGACCCATGCCAGGGTGGAAAACGGAATGTTCCATTTCTGGATCGATGTGCCTCTTGCCCTGGGAACTGTTGGCGGACTAACAAGCCTGCATCCCCTTGTTAAACTGGCACTGGAAATATTGCACCAGCCCAAAGCAGAAGACCTTATGCAAATTGTAGCTGTGGCCGGACTGGCCCAGAACTTTGCTGCCCTGCGATCACTGGTTACCACAGGTATTCAGCAAGGCCATATGAAGATGCACCTCCTGAATATCCTGAACCAGCTTGGGGCTACAGAGGAAGAAAAGGTTAAAATGGTAGACTATTTTAAAACGCATACCGCTACCCACAATGCGGTGGTGGAAGCTTTCCGGAAACTAAGAGCAAACTAGGACTTGAAGACGTACTACAGCAGTGGAAAACTATTACTAAGCGGGGAATATGCCGTTCTTGATGGGGCACTATGCCTGGCCCTGCCTACCAAATACGGACAGCACCTCCAGGTTACTGCTATAGAAGATCCCCTCATTGAGTGGACCAGCAAGGACCATGACAATACGGTTTGGCTGAAAGAGAAAATACCTTTGAACCATTTAGCAGACGTTACAAAAAAGACCGTTAGCGGAATGGCTGCCAAAGAAATCCTGATACAGGTCCTGGGTATTGCCCGAAAGTTAAATCCGGATTTCCTTTCTGACCCCAACGGGCACAGGGTAGAAACGCGACTGGAATTTCCGAGGGAATGGGGACTGGGTACTTCTTCTACCCTAATAAACAACATTGCACAATGGGCTGGGGTTGATCCCTATGTACTATCGGACAAAACATTTGGCGGGAGCGGATACGATATTGCCTGTGCGCAAAGCAACAGCCCATTGCTGTATCAGCGACATAATCAAACTCCCAGGGTAGAAAGGGTGAATTTCAGGCCTCCATTCTTTTCCTCCCTGTTTTTCGTTTACCTCAACCGGAAACAGGACAGCCGGGAAGCCATTAAAAACTACAGAAATCAAAGCAGGGGATACGGGCAGCTCGTTGAGCAGATCAGTTCCCTTAGCAGGGCAATTGTTGAATGCTCCCGGTTGGAAGAGTTCGAATCCCTGCTGACTCAACACGAATCCCTGATTTCCGAAGCTTTAAAAACACCTACAATCAAGGGTAGATTGTTTGCTGATTACCCTCGTTCCATAAAAAGCCTGGGGGCCTGGGGAGGTGATTTTGTACTCGCGGTGGGTAAGGAATCAGATCAGGATTACTTCATTAAAAAAGGGTACAGGACCATTATATCCTACACCGATATGATCGCATAAAAAAACCCCGAACCATAAATCCGGGGTTCAAATTTATGTGCTTAGTATACTAGTAAAATACAGAACGGTTGTCTTCTATATCCGCTTTGTTCTTAAGAGCCGCAAAAACTGCATTGTTCACTCTTGCAGCATTAGCATTCTGCACGTTACCTGCATAGGTAGAATAATTATCAAGGTCGGGAGCAGCCTCTTTTTTGCTCACTTCAACAAGGTATACACCGCTTTCACCCTTAATAAGTTCTGATACCTGTCCTTCTTCCATGGCGAAGGCCGTACCTACTACCATGGGTTCCCTTCCTGCACCAGGAATAGTTGGCGAACTGGCGGTAAGGGCAGTGGCATTTGAAATGATGGTGTTATTGGCTGTAGCCAATTCCTCCAGGGATTTACCCTTGTTCTCTCCTATGATCATAGCCGCTTTCCTCTCTTTCCTGATTTTTGGAAGTGCTGTAGCCGAAGCATCTTCAACAGCCATGGGGCCTTCGTTGTATTTGGCTGTAAGTTGGACAACAGCATATCCGCTGTTTATGTTAAACCGACGGATATCCCCTACTTCTGTTTCCTCGTTGAAAGCCCACTGAACAATGCTTCTCTGAGAAGACAAGCCTGGTAGGTTCTCATCCATGGCTTTTATCTTGTTAACCGGGCGGATCACGTACTCGCTTTCGCGTGCGGCATCTTCAAATGGCTTTTCATCGGAAGTTACTGCCATTTCGAATTTTGTAGCTTCGGTAAAGAGGGTATTGATAGTTTCCTCGGAAGGTTCCAGGCTACGGGTGAGGTCTGCAAGTTGTACAATATCCTGCTTATCGTCTACACGAACTATGTGGTATCCAAATTCTGTTTCCACCAATCCTATATAACCCACCGCATTTCCAAAAGCAAAGTCATTGAATTTGGGGGTCATAACTCCTTCCTGGAAATATCCCAGGTCTCCACCTCGTGGCGCAGAAGGACCGTCTGAATTATCCCTGGCCAGTTGTGAAAACACCGCACCTGGCTTTTTCGCCTCGGCCAGCATCTCCTGAGCTTTTTTCTCAGCTTCTTCCTTGGTCCTGGTAATTTCAGGATTTGCCCTGAGGGCTCCTTCATAGGTAATCAGTATATGGCTGGCCTTAACAGAACCATTGGCTTTCCTGTCAACCATCCGGGATATTTTATAAGTATTTCCATCCTTGTAAGGCCCAAAGACCTCTCCAACCTGAAGGGCCATCAATGAATCGGCAAAAAGGGCAGGCAGGTCTTTCTTAGCTTTGTATATGGTATCGAACTTGGTGTCTGAATTCCTGTCCAGAAAGGCTTCCAGGTCCTGGGTAGATCGGAATCCTGGTATGATTTCGGTGGTATCTCTTTCCTCGTTGTATTCAGCAGTATCTGTAAGCAGATTGTTCAGAGCCAGTTTGATGGCATCCTCATCTGCCTGGGAAGGTTTTTCCTCAAAGTATACAAAGCGGATATCGCGGGCTCTTTCCTGCTTATAGTCGTTTTCGTGTTGACGGATATAGGCGGCAATTTCATCCTTGGTAACCACAACAGCACTATCTGGAATGCTGGTATAAGGCACCCTTACATAGCGGATGTCTACCTTGTCATTAGCAAGCCTGTACTGCAGTTCCCCTTCCTTCAGGGTTGCTCCCACTCCGGCCCTGATGAGATTAAAATAGGATTGTTGCTTAGCACTTTCAATAATGGCCTGCTCATCCTGAAGCCAGTCTTCGTATTGTGCCGGGGCACTTAACCTCAATTCGGCAATAAAATCCCGGAAGAGGCCTTCGTCAAATAATCCGTTTTCATCAAGGAATTGTGGATTCTGGCTGATCCCGGGGCTGGACTTGATCACCTCAATGATCTGGTCCTGCTCAATGGACAGTCCCAGCTCGGACATTTGCTGGTCCAGGATGGTATTTCTCTCCAATTGGTTCCATACACTGTTCACCAGTTGGGTAGAAGTTGTGGTAGGGCCACTGCGTCGTGAGATCCGCTCCACACGCTGGCGAAAGTCATCAATTGATATAGCCTCTCCATTAATCTCGCCCACTGATGTGCCTACCTTGCCTCCTCCTAAGTCGTTACTCGTAAAGATCCCGGAGATTACAAAGGCAAACAATGCCATCCCGATGATCAAAATAAGCACAGTGGTCCGCTTCCGTATATTCTCTAAAATTGCCATTTGCTAACGTTTGAATCAGTGCGCGAAAATAGTATTTTCCAGTAAATTATGAAAGGAAAGAGCCCCCAATCTATCAGCCGTCTGGGCCTTAATCATTGTCTATCACTTCAAGGGCTACCAGATCAATTTTTGTATTGGAGACTTCCAGGATGGTGAAAACGAAACCATCCATCTTTATTTCGGAATCTTTTTCAGGTATTTCGCCCGTTATATTGACGATTAACCCGCCCAGGGTCTCATATTCTTCACTCTCCGGGAGTTCCAGTTTGTATTGCTCATTCAGGTAATCCACTTCATGCCTGGCGGAAAACTTGAAGGTGGTGGCCGTAAGCTGTTCTTCCAAAAGGTCTGTGGAATCGTGTTCGTCCTCTATCTCCCCGAATAGTTCTTCCACAATGTCTTCCACGGTCAATATCCCAGAAGTGCCGCCGTACTCATCCAGTACCACTGCAATACTTTTGCGCTTTTTGGTAAGTACGTTCAGTATATCCTGTATGAGCATGGTTTCCGGGACAAATTCCACAGGAAGTAATATACTCTTTAATGTTTTAGGCCGCTTGAACAACTCAAAGGAATGGACATAGCCGATGATATTATCTATAGTATCCTTAAATACCAGGATCTTGGAATAACCCGTCTCTGTGAAGAGCTTGGCCAGGCTCTTTGGCGTCTCATGCAGTTCCACAGCCATAATTTCGGTCCTGGGTACCATGACCTCCCGCGCCTTAACCGCTGAAAACTCCAGGGCATTCTGGAAAATCTGTATCTCCGAGTCTACCTCATCTTCTTCTTCTACGGTTTCCATTTGTTCTGTGATGTAGTCGCCCAGTTCATTTTTGCTGAACGCCAGTTGCACTTCATCCCCATCTGTGCGGAAGAACGTCTTAAGGATTACATCGGAAACGCGAATTACGAAATCTGATACTACGGAAAACAAGAGGTAGAACAAATAGGCCGGAAAGGCAAGGAGTTTCAGCAAGTTATTGGCATAGATCTGAAAAAGCACCTTGGGCAGGAATTCGGCGGTTATCAGGATAACCAGGGTGGATATCACTGTCTGGCTTAAAAGGCTGAAATCTGTAAGCAGAACATGCAGGAACTGGTTCTCTGCAGGCAACAAGCCCTGAAACCAGTTCATGAGCAAATCGCCCATATAAAATCCATAAATAACCAGGGCTGCATTGTTGCCAATGAGCATGGTTGCAATAAACTTGGATGGCTTTTTGGTTATCCTGGAAAGAATACCCGCCAGGAAGCCCTCCTGCTTCTTTTCGATCTCAATATGGATCTTATTGGCCGAAACAAAGGCAATCTCCATTCCGGAAAAGAATGCCGAAAGCACCAGGGATGCAATGATAATGATCCAGGAGGTCTCCAATTTTATTGCTGATCTCGTTTGCGTTTTTCAAATCGCCTGCGGTAGTTTCGCCTGAATACAAACATGGCGATGGATACTATGGCAAAAAATATAAAAATATAGGTGCCCTGCTGGTCTACCTCCCAAAGCGTGGCGATCTTGTAAATGGAAATGATAGCTACTGCCAGATAGAGGTATTCGGTGTATTTGAGAATTTTTATCATGATTCGTCTTCTTTGATGGTCATTAATCCGTATGTCCTGTGTGCATTGAAAAAACTAAAATCCCGGTTAAAATCCATGCCTTCCCCGTCCATAACGGTTCCGTCTTCGGGATTGGTATACCGGAATTTTTCCTGGGTAAAGATCCACTCCAGGGTTCTGTCCCAGTACAACTGGGGTGCTTCCAGTTTTTTCCCGTCATGGGTGGTGATAACCACATTACCCCTGAGGTCTATCAGGTTTGTGGTGGAGTAAATTATACCGTAATCGGCGGTAATGGTACTTTTATTGCTGTCTTCATCGAAATACTCCACCTGGAGTCCTTCAGGAAAGGTGCGGTATTTGAACCTGAGGTTGTCAAAATCTTCGCTTAACGGGCTTTTAAGAATAGCAATTACCCGGGAAGATGCTGAGTCCTGGCTGCCCAGGGGCGGGGTTTCCGAATAGGTAAGGGTAAAATCACGGGCTACACCCTGGGGAAAGATGTTCTCAGCAGCTTCTTCACCAATACGCCTGTATTGGTCCTGGCAACCCAAAAAAAACATTGCCACAGTAAAAACTATGGCAATGCAAATAAATTTATTTCCACGAAAGCGTTTCATCCACTATAGGTTAGGTACCTTTACGCTACCTCCTACCCAACATTTGAAAGTCATTGTCTTTCCGGCCATTCCCGAATTAAATATATCGGTTTTGGAAGGAGCTTTGGCACTGTAACTGGCAGCGGACTGGTTGGCCCGGCCACTCAGGGAAGGATCTACCCTGCCAGCTTTCCTCGCCATTTCAGCAGCTTTCCAGTAGATAGCTCGTTTTTCAAATGGCGTTTCTCCACATTCGTTGGCGCTGGTTGCGTATAAATTAGCGATCAGCAAATATGCTTTTCCATTAGATGAATTGGCACTAATTGCCTTATTGCAATAGGAACGGGCTTGTGACTTACTAAATTTACGTGCAATGGTAGCAGCTTTATACAATATATCCGATCTTTTAACTGCGTCTGTTTCCAATTCCGCAGCCTTGTCAAAGTCTGCAAGAGCTCCCCTGGTATCGCCATCTTTGGCTTTCAGGGTTCCACCGTAAAGGTACGCACTGGCAGAAGGCTCTAATGCCAGCTGAGCTTCAAAAAGCTTGCGGAAAAGAGGGTCGTCTGTACATTCTTTGTTAAACATCCTTCCCACAGCACGCTTAACCCAGGTAATATCGCCCTTCTTTTCGTCAAAGGTCTTCTCATAAAGCGGTATAAGGTTGGCACAATCCGCAAGGGCACCCAGTTTTGAATCAATACTGGAAGCAATCTTACCATAAGATTCTGAATTGGTACTTGCTACCTTAAGCTGCCTTTTTTCCTTTGAAGTTAGCGTGCCCGCATCTTCTTTTGGCAATAGCTGCGTAATACGATTGGTAAGCTTATTGTTTTCCTCTTCTATTTTCTCCGTAACGTCATCGTAGGTATCAAAAACGGACTGAAGGTCTTTTTTACCTTCATTGTGCAGGTCTACCAAACTGGAGAAGTACAGGTAAAGTGCTTTTGGGTTTTTGAAGTTCTTGCGATCATTTTTGAAGGCATCATCCAGCATTTTGAACAATTCCTCATCAGAGGCCATTTTATTGTCGTACAAAAGGATTGACTTGTCCTCAGCAACTCCAGCTACAGTAAACTTGGCAGGATAATACTGGCGACTTGCATCATAAAGAGCAAGCAAATCCTGAATAAATCCGTCTTTTTCAGCGCCGGAAGATTTGCTGATCTTATCCTTCAGTATCCTTTCCCCATAGGTAAAATTAGCCCGGTTAAGGTCCGGACAGGTTTCATAAACCATTTTCCAGGGCGAATATGCTGCATCGTAATTTTTCACTTTTACATGCTCTGAATATATGGACAGGTTAGTCATACATTCAGGGTTTTGACCCTGACCAAAACTTACCCCATAGGTACCCAAAACAGCAATCGTCATTAAGATCAGTTTCTTTTTCATTTTGATTCTTGATTTAGAGCGGTAATGTACTAAAATTTTATCAATTTATTTTCCTTTTCTGGAACCATAAGCTGTTAAAAGACAGGCCCAGATTGACTTTTACATAACTTTCCTCAACAAGATCATTCACCGCTGTCCCTCTCTTTCCAATTTCAAAACCGAGGTTCAGGTTGGAAAAATCTCGTCCCAGTGGCAGACCAAGTCCAAAAGTTATGCCAAAGTTATTGATCTCCTCATCGTTTACTATAATTCCGGACTGATTGTAACGCAGCCCGGCACGATAGGTTATTCGCTTCAGATAAGAGCTAAAAGAGCTGTAGTTAGGCACAAAATAACCTCCAACTGCCAGGGTACTGGCATCCTGATAGGCCAGGTTCTCATAAGTGATGAACTCATTTTCGAATGTGCTGAGTTCCTGCATGCTGTATTCTGCACCAACAAACCATTTCTTGTCCTCTCCAATTCCAAGCCCCACAGTGGCGGTAGTGGGAATCTTGATTTCCGTATTCTTCCTGCCCTGGGCCACAAGGTCTACTTCAACAACCTCAATATCAAGGCCTGTAGTCCTTGAAAAGGATCCGATGGTCTGGGTGTTTTGAGAAACCAGGTTGGCCTGGGTATTGACCGTTACAGAGGTAAACAAAGTAAGTTTGTCCGTGATCTTCGGATAATAGGTGGCTCCATAGTTAAAATCAAAACCATTAACCCTGGATTCCCTGCGGTCCAGGGTGCCTAACTGTACGTCCTGAACACTTTGAACCCGATTGTTATTCAGCGTTCCGAAGTTAAAATTTACAGTAGCCCCAATATGCAGGTTTTCGGCCAGTTGGAGACCTGCGGAAATATAAAGTTGATCCAAGCCGCCATTGCCGGAAAACTCATTAAGCACATCGGCTCCGTTACTGTTAACAGACCGCTGAACCAGGTTGTACCCCACGGATGAAAATGGCATTATCCCGAAACCAAAACCCAGATGTCGACCTACCGGGAATCCCAGCGCAAGGTATTCGAGGTTCGTTACACTGGAATTTGCCTTATCTGCCGAGGTTGTTAAGCTAAGTTCCTTATGGGAAAGCGCTGCAGAGTAGGTCGTTAATCGCAGTCGGCCATATGCCGCCGGATTCCTGAGGTTCACGTGAATACTGTCTGCATACATACTCAGGCCGCCCATCATCTGGTTTTCCACTGTGCCTATAGAACGAAGGTCGCCTATACCAAAAAACGAATAAGGGGAGACAGTCCCGTTCTGGGCATAAATTCCTGTTGCCGAAAGGCAAACCATGGCCACCAATAAATATCTAAACATCTAGCTTTTGTTGTGTTCCAGCAATAAATTCAAGCCCTGTAGGAGGAAATTAGAATGCGCAAATATGGTATTTTTTAATTGCTTAGACAAAAATTGAGCATCCCCGCCTGTTAAAATAACTGTTAAATCTGGGAAGAGGGCCCGGTATTCCTCAATTACCCCCTGGATTTCGTAGCAGATCCCAAGGACCACCCCACTGTGGATGCTCCCTGAAGTAGAGGTTCCTGTGAGTTGTTCCGGAACTTCAGGTTCCAGAAGAGGCAAGCCGGCGGTACCATCATGCAGTGCCCGGTATCGCATCTGAAGTCCGGGCGAAATAGCGCCCCCCCTGTACTCTTTCTGATCGGTGATTAAATCATATGTTATGCAGGTACCGGCATCAATTACCAGCGCATTTTTACCGGGATAGGCAGAAAGGGCGGCAGCCGCCAGAGCGATACGGTCTTTACCCAGGGTTTCAGGAGTATCGTAAAGCAACCGGAAAGGTAATCTGGTCTGTGCATCCAAGACAACAAGGGTGCAGGATGCAGGAAGCCACTGATCTGAAGTGAATTCCCAAGGACCTACTGCAGACAGCATCGCATGGGAAATCTCAGGATAGGAACTGAACAGCTTTTCAAGTCCAGAAATGGTCTCCTCATAGGGTATTATTACCAGTCTGACCAACTTATCCCGGTCAAAAACGGCGAGTTTTACTGCCGTGTTTCCAGCATCGATTACAAGGTTCATATTGCAAAGATGGAAAAATTAAAAAAGACCCCGCTTTTTTTACTTTTTAGTTTGTAGTTCCTAAATTTGCAGGTATATTTGCCCCCGCCTCCGCGCGAGGCTTCGGCGGGTGCAGACCCGCAAGAGGTACCTTAGCTCAGTTGGTAGAGCAACGGACTGAAAATCCGTGTGTCCCTGGTTCGATTCCTGGAGGTACCACGAGAGTAGCGAGTGGAAGCTACAGTAAAAAGCACGCAGAAAAAGCGTGCTTTTTTTTGGTGCCAGCCAAATGAATCGAAGTCTATGCCGTGAAGGCCAAAGGCCGCAGCGGTAATTCCTGGAGGTACCACGAGAGTAGCGAGTGGAAGCTACAGTAAAAAGCACGCAGAAAAAGCGTGCTTTTTTTTGGTGCCAGCCAAATGAATCGAAGTCTATGCCGTGAAGGCCAAAGGCCGCAGCGGTAATTCCTGGAGGTACTACATCAAGCACAAGAAGCTCATTCGAAAGAATGGGCTTTTTTGTTTTAAGCACCGCAGCAAGCTTGCTTGCTTAAGGTGCGAGGAACAGAAAGACATTGCTGATAAGCAATGGGCTTTGCCGTATTTGCAGGAGTGGCACCAAAGGAAGACTGACTGAAAGGAAGTATCTCCTGGAGGTACCACATCAAGCACAAGAAGCTCATTTGAAAGAATGGGCAGGCTTCTGATTGGTCTATTCCTAAACCCCTTAAGGCATTTAAGCTACCAAAACAACATTTTGCTTTGGTGTCTGGACAAGACGCTAACTCAATATTTATATCGCAGCCATTACCTTTTAATGAAAGAGAATTGTTCCGGCATTACATTTAATTCAACTGCATTTTTTGATTCTGTTAAAAAAATGTAAATTACTTGAGTTATTAATCATACAACTTCCTAAAAACCAGACAACACGCATGAAAACAAACTTTACAAAATTAGCGCAACGAGCCGCTCTAATGATTATCCCATTAACTATTTTGTCTTTTATGATTTCTTGTAAATCTGAAACAACCAAAAAGGCACAAGAGACTATTGAAGAAGTAAAAGAAATTAAATCCAATATCGATAATAATGGGTCCATTCAAGATCGGGCAATGGCCCTCTCTCAAAAAACGCCTCTTTCGAAACAGCAATTGGAATCTTGGGTGCCAAATGAACTTAATGGCATGACCAGATCCGACCTTAAAGTAACCGATCCCGAGAGTGACGGTGAAGCCCGACTGAAGGCAACCTTTGCGAACGAAAACAAGAAAGTTTTTTTAGACTTGGCAGATGGCGCGGGAAGTATGGCCGGATTGGTTTTAATGAGTGCCAATACTATGCGCCTGGAAGAAGAGCGCGACGATGAATATCAACAATTGCAGTTTTTAAATAAAGAGGGTGTTAATGCCCTTCAAACTTATTTTAAGCGAGAGAATCGAACCACCTTAAAATTTCTGGAGCAAGGACGGTTTATGGTCCAAATAGAAGCGGAGGGCTACAGCCCTGAGGAAGCATGGAAATTAGTTGATGAATTGAAGTTAGATAAACTGACCAATTAATTCTGAATTCATTGAAGAACAAGATTTCAATCTTTATACTGCTTTTTTTTACCTTTCCCTACCCCGGTGAAGCCCAAATTCTTAAGAAGCTAAAGAAGGCTGCCAATGAATTAACTTCTTCCATTTCAGTCGATAAATTAATTCAAGATCCAGTGACAACCTCGTTTAAGGATGTCGACTTGACAAGGTATCTTCCGGATGATTTTGGAAAGGAGGTAACTTACCGTAATCTTCACCAACAAACCTACGATAAGGAAAGAGGGTTCTACTTAACGCCCGGATTTTATGAAGGCCACTTTAATTCGTTTTGTATTCGGGCAGGCACCTATGCTCCACGCAAAGGCAACGGCCGGTATTATGCGCCCTTAAAAGGACCTAAAGCAGATATTGTGGAGGCCATTGTTAAAGGCTATCAGGATAATCCTGCCATCACACAGCAGGAAGTGCAGCTTCTGCTTTGGGCCATTATTGCGAAAACCGATTTTCAGGAAATGAAGGGGGATATCAAGGCTACGGCCCTGAAATTGTTGGATTCAAAACAAATTCTTCGCCTAAGCAAGGGAACCCTGGAAAGATATGCCACCGATGAATTAAGAAAAGTGGCATTTAAAAACGAATCTCTGCGTTACATTGCTCAAGCGGAGAATGATTTAAGAAATCTCTATCACCAGGGCGTTGAATCCTACCAGGATTATGAAGCTATTGCCATACGTGAAGGAATGGAGCCATTATCTGAAAAATACACAGCCGATCGCTGGACCAGGCATCCCGATGGGTTTTTTATACGATATAAGGTGCAAGATTTTCCGTATACCATAACCCAGGTTTATGTCCCCGAGCAAAACATAAATAACTTTTCTCCTATTACCGATCATGGACCCTCCCCTCCTGAATCTAACCCTGGGCAGGGGGGCGTTTATTTCATGCCTCGAAATGCTGTGGCGATGCCTTCGGATGGCAGTGCGCAACGTATTCTGCAAACCGATGTTCCCCATGGCGATGAGTCCTGGGGTGAAAACGGGGGAATATTAACAGATGGCGGAGCAATTGGAACCTCGGACGATAATTCAGAATCGAGTGCCGATACCGAAAATCAGGAGGACAATACCATAAGTTGTCAAGAAATTGTACATCCTGCCATAGATGCTGCTATCAAGGAAGAGATGATTATGCAGGATCTGCCCGGTATTGCAGTGGGAGTCTTTAAAAAAGGGAAATTAGTTCACCTTAAAGCCTATGGGTATACCGATATTATCAAAAAGAAGGAAGTTACTTTAAATACCGTAATTAGGTGGGCTTCCATTTCCAAAACGGTAACGGCCGTAGCGGCCTTTCAACTGGAGGATTTTAGCACCAAAAATAACTCAGGAATAGGATATAGTATTTCCGACACTATAACCGAACATTTCAATTATTGGCCAAAATCGGTAGACTATTGTTCACTTGAAGCCTACAAAGATTCTTGCCAGACTAATGAGAGAAAAGTTGACACTAGATTCGGAGATATTACTATTGCCCAGCTTTTGCAAAACAGGGGTGGCTTACAGCATTATGGCAAGGGTTTACGGGACAGCACTACTGCCGTTTTTGACAGCCTTACTTTGCCCTTTAGACACGATAAAAGTTTATATAAATCCGATGCTGACGGCTTCAACGCCAAGTCTGCGGTGGATATTTTCAAAAATTCAATTCTTGCCTTTACTCCTGGAGCAAGTTACAACTATTCAACATACGGATTTAGTCTTGCAGCAGCTACCATTGAAGCAGCAAGCCCTAATGGCTATGTGGACTGGGTCCTGGAAAATATTGCAAAACCCGCAAATATGGATAGTTTTCGAGCGGGTAATAAAAGGGATCATTACGGTCATGAAATGCGAGAAGATGGCTTATTTGCCACGACCATTGCCGGTTCGGAAGAAAGAGTATTACCTGGCGGGGGCTGGGAATCGAATATATGTGATTTGGCCAAGTTTGCCATTAACCTATCCGGTGATGCTTTCTACAATGTAAATACACATCCGGTAGGAAGAATTTGGGAAGGAGCTATTGGCAATGGCGAATACCGTCATGGAATACGGCGGAGTTTCAATCCAGGTCCCGGCAATACAAGCGTTTGGCATACCGGAGATGGAAAAAACAGCCGCACCATGATGTACTTCTTTCCTTCCGATACTACAGGGGTAGTTTTTTTGGGTACTTCGGATTATATGGACCGATCTCGAATGGCCAACAGAATCATGTATGCCTTTGGAGAACACCCCTCGGTCTTTAAAAACACACCCATACGAAACACACCGGTAGACAATTGTAATGGCCCTAATAAAAAGAAGAATGGCAATGACCTTTTTGTTGGCATCTGGCGAAAAACCGATAAAGATTCCTCCAAGACCGATAGTGATCAATTGATTCGAACTGGGAGACCTCATGAGGAATTCTTTGATCAACTACTTTATCTGCAGGCAGCGGGGTATTACTGTACCGATATCAAACCCTTTATCCATAACAATAAGCTATACTGGGACGGCGTGTTTAAAAAGGGAAACGTAAAAGTTAAAATACGCAGAGATCATACTAAGGAAGGATTTATTAATGAAATAGGAGATAAACTAAAAGAGGGATATGCTTTAGTCGACTTGGAAACTTATAGAAACCCCGATGGGAAAAGACGCTGGGCCGGACTCTTTAGAGAAACCAGCGAAGAGTATGCTTATCTTATCGATCAGGACTACTCTACCCTTCAAAATAGGATTGAAGAACTGGGCCAAAAAGGACTGTATTTAATAGATATTGAAGCTCATTTTAAGGGCGATAAAAAAAGATATAGCGGCATCTTTAAAAAAAGAAGAAAGACTTGGCTAGGGTTTGCTAACACACTCGATGATTTTGAGACCCTCATTAGAGAACAACAATCCAAAGGATTAAAGCTCATGGACCAAGAAGTCATAGAAAATAATCCTGGTGGCCATTCTGTGGACTTTATTTTCTATGGCATCTGGGAAGAATCGGTAAAAGATGAAATATTTGAATATAAAACCAAGTACTGTGACTTTATGGATAGTCATGAAACGGAAAGTGCCAGGGGATATCTCCTTCTGGACATGGATCGTATTTCATTTAATGTTGAGGAAAAATAGTGCTAATCAAAAGGATGCGGCACTATAAATGATGCTAAAGGAATAGTTGTTAAAAAAAGTAGGCTTTAAGAGTACCCTGTCCATTGTCATAAATTCAAACCCTATGAGCGAAGAATCATCACGACGGCTTTTTTTTAAGCAATTAATTACAGGGAGCGCCGGTTTATACCTGTTTCCAAATTTACAAGCCTGTAAAAACAAAGAAACATCACAACTTGTAGAAGTTACAGGACCCCCTCCGTTTAGTGTTTGGGAAGAAATGATTTCTGTTTTGGAACAAAGTCCGGACCATTGGATATCCCGTTTTAACAACCTGATTATATCTAAGAATCCGGAGGCCATGATTGATTTTGTCAGGGAGGATATCGGAATGATTCCCAGTGACGAAGAGTATTTTAGAAACATAGGAAATCAAATTATTTATGGGCCATCGGGGACATTACGTTGTGGTCTGGCCACTCCAAGGGGAAAGGCCGAGTTGCTTAAAAACATGCTGGAAAAAGCAGGATTTGAGGCCAGGGTGGTCTACGAAACCGTTGATCTAAGTGAATCTGAGGTCAAAAAAATATTGTTTAGTGATGGCCAAAGTTCCTTCGATCCCCCTTTGGATGACTCAAAGGTAAAAGAATGGCATACCAGACTGGGAGTATCGGAACCTAAAGGTCAGGTAGAATGGCTCAATTCTATTGTAGACCAATCGGAAGGGTTAGGGAAGGTATTACTTGACAAAATTCCCGAAAACTTTAGACTTACGGCCGAAAGAGGCTTTAGGTTTTCAGCCATGGATGTGCCTGGTGTTATCTACTCCAACGGCACGGATGAAATTTTTGTTCATCTTTTTGACCCCAGTGTTTCGTCTGGATCATATCATCCATCAAATACCCAATATTCCTATCGCGAGGCAGATCCTGCCATCGCAACAAGAGAAGAGATTCAACTTTCATTGAAAGGAATTAATGCCCTCAATCCTTCAGAGGAAATAAATTTGCTTGAAGGAAAATGGAATGCATCCGAATTGGTGGGCCAACAATTGAAGTTGTTTTTCTTGAATAACATGACCTTTCCACAGCAGTTGGCGAATACCATATCAGACATTTCAACTTTCACCCCCTGTATGGCTGTCCAAAATTTATATGAGGATGCGGCATATATGGAAAAGGCATCTGTCTTGGGAAAACCAATCGGTTTAGGAGGTGAACCCATAATGAATGATTACAGAATACAATTTTCAAATGAAGGGGAAAGCAGTCGTCTGCAAGCGAATGTTACTTCCCTTGAATGCAGAGCACGCACAAAAGCCTATCCAACCGTTGCCCTGGAGATATATCCAAGGGATTCCAGTGGAAAAATAATTGAAGGAATGAATCCTTCCGATTTTAACATTGTCGATAATGGAAAAACAGTTTGTGGTTGGATGCAATCAAACCACAAAGCACCGAAAATAATGCTGCTGCATGATACCTCTTTCAGTATGCCAGAGGCTTATTATGGGGAAGGCATTCAGGTATTTCTGGAAAACCTGGAGAGGGTTATCCATAACGTTTACCCCAAAGCAATTATACAACGACAGGAAACGGATTCAGGCATCTATTCTGCGCATTTAAAGGCTGCATTATCTGATAACGACTTGATACTTTATGCAACAGACGGGGATAATGACGACCAGTTCAATCCCGAGGATGCCAGTATTTATAAATCGGGGCCACCTACGATATACCTGAATGTTCGGGAATCTTCCACGGCCTTACTATCGGAAATAACCGAAAACACCTTTTCAGAATTCATTCAGGCAGAAGACCAAACTAAAACGATTGAACGAATTACGAAAATCATAGAAGAAACGGATTTCCCGCCATACATCTTTATGTATAATTCGAATAACTCAAGTATTCCTCATGAAGTGCATGTAAGTTTAAAAGGAACCGACTTGAAAGCTGAAACTCAATACACATTTCCTGCACAAAAGGAAAATCTGATTGGAGATCGTCTCATTAGTTTAATTCTCGATGTGAAAATTGGCGATAATCCTATAGTAAGGAGAGTACTGGCGGGGTGGAATCCTTTAACGGAACCCAACATGGAGCCAAATATTCATATGGCCAATGCTGTTCATGAAATGCTCATGGGAGGTGTAACATTGGCTTTTGAAAGAGAGGGTGCTTCCGAGAGTATTCGCCTGACAGAGTATTTGAAATACTTACTAACCCATAAAGATTGGTTTCAATCCTATCAACAGGGTAAAGTTGACCAGGCAATAGCCGCCATCGATAAGGGCGGTTATTCGTATCCCCAACAGTTTTTGAGCATGATGCAACCCATTCGTGAAGCACGAACCAAGAAAGCGCTTACTATACCCCTGGGCTATCGAATTGGAGTACTAAAGTTTAAACCTGGTCTATTTAGTGAAAATACCGAATTGAACTTCGACTATTTACCTACTTCAAAGTATGTGACGTTTGCAGTGGATAAGGAAAAGAGTTTTGAAGAAACACTCAAAAAAACCGCTCAATTAGCCCTGCTGGAAAATGCAACATTCACCCATTCTACGCTCTCCAAGTTAAAGAACGCAGAGTTGGCATTGAATAAAATTACCATAAATGAAGAAACGTATTCTGCTGAACACCTTGAATCGAATTATCATTATTTCCAAGAGAAGATTTTTAGGGGGGCATTGGCCTTATTTGACAAGGAGGCAAAGCAAAAAGCATTCTGGCAAATTGACGAATATAGTGGTGAGCTTTATGGAATTTTGCCCGATGGATCAGGAGGTGGAGGCAATTCAGTTATGGCGCAGCTCCAAGAATTAAAAAACGTTGTGAAAGAATACGAGAAGATCGTGGCCTTGATGAATTTGGGAATGGGAGCAACTGGTACAGGCAATTTTCCAATTGGAGTAGTTGCAAACTATAGTGTCACCCTTGTGAAATTATATTCCTTTGCTACCGAAGCCATTATCATAATGGATGCCTCGGGAATAGACAAAGACGTTCAGGAGGCCATTGCTCAGTTTGCATGTAATGTCTATAAAGACATACTATACGTTTCTTTTGGACCTGTAGGCGAAGCAATGGGTGGTATTGAAAACCTAATTACCGCACTAGGAGGCAATTATTCCTTTATTGATTGTCCAAATTAAGACACTAGACCACTCCATACGGATTGTCCAAAAACTTCATTGTATAAAACAAAAAAAGCCCGTCAAAACGGGCAGGCTTCTGATTGGTCTATTCCTAAACCACTTAAGGCATTTAAGCTACCAAAACAACATTTTACCCTGCTGTTATCAGATTTTATTTTTGCTTAAATCAGACAGTCTAAAGCTGAAAAAATTCCATAAAAAGGAATGAAATAGCTAATACTTCTCCAGGATCAGAAGGCACTTCAAGCAGAGTCTCATTCTAACCACTAACTGACGTAAATCATTGATTGGTCCCCTGCCTCCGTTTTACCTTTACTATTGTTAACAGACAATTTTATAAAGAACCCATTAATAGAAAAATTCCTTTATCATGAAAACTTTAAGTACCCTATTTTTCCGGCTTCTTATCATCGCATTGCTGGTTGGCTTTACCGGATGCGACAAAGATGATGACGTTGATAGCAGTAATAATTTAAGTACAAGCGAATTGCTGATCGGCACCTGGACCGTATCAGATTTTGACCTGTCGATCACGGTAGGAAATCAATCCTTTATTGATTATCTGATCGAAGAAGAAGGTCTTACTCCTTCCGAGGCAGCTGACCTGAATGCTCTCTTTGAAGCTTTTTTGGGATCGGAATTAACCGGGACACTTACCATAAACTCTGATAAAACCTATGTGTCAAATTTTGGTGAAGAGTCCACAAGCGGCACCTGGAGCCTTAGTGCGGATGAAAAGACATTAACTCTCGTTGAAGAAGGTGAGACTATTATCATTACGATCGATTCGGTATCATCAAATACCTTGAAAGCAACTATTTCTGAGAGCAGCCCGGAAGACATTGATGAAGACCCTCAAACACCGGATGTTATCATTACGATAGATATTATGCTGACCCTTACCAAATAACCCTTTGTTGAGGTTTTTATTTAACAATAAAGAACCAAAAAGTTTCCTGTACTGACTTCAGGATAATTGAAGTAATCTGTAATGGAAGGTAAACATGAATAAAAAAGCCCGTCTTTCGGACGGGCCATATGTCTGGTACAGTGACTTAATAAAAAAGAACCGGGGTATTATCAAAAAATGCTGAGGGACTAATGTACCACTTCCCATTGCAGGTCCCCTATATATTTGTAGGCCACCTTCCCCTGCTCGTTCATCCCAAAGAGATAGATCCACTGATTATCGCAGAGATGGCGAATAGATTCATGCTTCTCTAATATTTTGCTCATCTCATCAACAGGTGCCTCAATAATAACATTCAAACGCTGAGGCTGGTGCTGAAACTGCTCCCCGTCATGTACAGACTGCCAGGGAAGTCCTACCCTCAGATCTCCACCAAATCCTTCCAGTACACCGGCTCCTCCCACTACATTATGCAGTGTTTTATTTCCGGATCCGAACTTCTTATTGTCCACTGCAGAAGCATAATATTGCAGATTAATCCAGCTGGTAACCACCATGGGGGCCGTCATGATCAATTCTAGCACACCAAACCCTTCATCCTTTTTCCAGTCGTAACTGTGCATAAATGCCTTTCCTCCGAAATTGAGCTGGGCTGTTCGTTTACGGGGGGCCACAATAAATGATGAACATCCGGCAAGTCCCCACTCGGGGCGTACCTGGGACCAGTCTTTGCTTCGCTGCAGTACCTGCCTGCCTACATCACCCTTCTCAATTTTCATTCGTGCGCCCCGTTCCTTGCGGGCATTTTCCCCGGCCAGCTTAAGGGCATATTTTATTTCATCTATTTCTTTTTCATGGGTTGCAGGCCAGGCCTTACCCGAATTAAAAAGATTTACCTCATCCGTAGTAGTATCGTGAAGGGCCGCAATAAAATACGTTGTTTCAGGTATATGTATACCTGCATCCTTCAGGCCTCTTCTCACTTCAGTTTCATTTAAAACAGCCGCCGCCACTTTGGCATTTGCCTCACCGGAATGACCGCCACAGGCGCCGCAATCCAATCCGGTAGCATGCGGGTTGTTTACCGTAGAAGCCCCGTGCCCCACAATGAGAACGGTATTTGCAAAATTTTCTGTCAGCGACATGGCTTTCAACGCAGATGCAGCCATCTGAATACGTTCTTCCAGAGGTATTCCGCTCATTTCTTTCATCGATGCATCCCCATCAAGCTGAATGCCTTTTTGTGCTAACTGCCTACCGGATAAACCATTCTCTTCCGGGCGGGGAAGTGGCCTTGTGATTCCAAAGGCATCAGAAAGGAGTTTTGGAAGGAAATACAGTCCCAGTGGACTTACAAAACCGAAACAGCTTATGGCTCCGGACTTGAAAGATTTCCAGGCCTTAAATACGTGTTCTTTCAGGGACCTTTTGCCTATCATGCGCTGATCATCCTCCTCATTACCCAAGCTTTCTTTAATAGTATGCGAGGTATTGAGCAACACCGGACATTGGTTAGCACCCTCATTGTGGCCGATGGGTACATATTTAATGGGAAAGGCAAAGAATCCGGCAAATCCCATGGTTTCAATTTCTGCATCTGCAGCCTCCAGGTTCCTTCTGAATAATTCGGAACGCACATCAATACAAAAGATAGCCTGGGCTTTTGGCTTTACCTCATCCTGTACATTATGCTCCTGCCCATTAATTTTTTCAATGATCGAACGCTGATTTGCCCTGTCAAAAGCATCCTGCAAAACAAGTTGTTGTGCCAGCCTTTTGCTCATGGTTTCGTCCGCAAGAAGCTCCTGGTTTCTTTTCCTAGTTTTCTTCCACTGTGCTTCCAGGTTTTCATATGGCAATAATTCCTTTAAAGCAAGCTCCCAGACAAGAAGGATTGCTATGAATTCTTCAACGGCATGACTTGACCTTTCCGCCAGTCCCTCATCCCAATCAATCCTGGCAGCAAAACCAGCCCATCCATTCATTTTCATGGTAAGGGCAATGAGGTAGTAATCTATGCTTTCCTCGGAAAGGCCGAGTAATGCAAGGGCTATGGATGCAGCCTCCCTGTAGTCGTCGGGAAGCGTCTTGATAAAATTACGGAAGCCTTTCAGCCCCATAGCTTCAGGAGTGAGATCCACTTCAGCTTCTTTCTTCCATGCCGCAAAAAGTGAGGTATTTTTATCCGAAGTATCCCAAATTGCCTGGCTATTGTCAAAATAAGCTGAGGCCCAGAACGAAATCCGGTCAATTAGGAAGCGCTCCCATTTTTTGCCGTTGATCTCACTGGCCAGATCACTCATGGTCCTGATAAAAACAGCATCATTGGGTTCCTCGTTTTCAATAAGTCGGGCAATGAAGCTATCAGTATCTATATCCAGGCCATAGCTGTTATGTTCAAGGGCATCGGCGATATGTACACGACTCATCTCTCCCTCCTTCAGGGCTTTCAGAAAAAACGAAACAGGGAGTGTAGCCCTTACCTGGCTGCTTTTATGTAAAAAATCCATGGCCTCCGAGAACTCCATATGGGTCATACCCAGATATGGATTAACGGCCACAAAATTTTCCAGTGACCAAAGTGGGGCTATTTTCTTGGCTGTTCTATTCAGAAAAGTGCTTGTTTCAGACAGGGTTATTTTTTGATCCAATTGCATGGTTAAATAGATTAACTTTTTGATACTACTTCAGATTTCAAATCTTCAATTACCTCAACAGGTATTTTGGTTTCTTCCTGGTTTTCCTCGCGGACAGTAAGATTTGCCCATTTGAATTTCTCATTTTTCAATGACCCGATCATACGATCGAAGATAACATTGGCATACAGGCCATTGCGCAAATGAATCCCAAGTGCATAGCCCCAATTTTTATTCAGCCTCGATGAGAACAACTGCAAAACCACAACCACTGAATATATGGCCAGAACCAGTGCTGCAGCTGATTTGATAGCAAAACCGGGATTTGTAAAAGCCGGGATTTGGGTCCCTAAAAGAACCCGTGCACTATGCTCAAATGAGAAGAAAGAAAGGGCTACAAAAAAAGCCAATCCGGCCGTCTGCAACACAGCCTTGAAGGTGCCCCTTGAATCTAATGTTCCGGAGATGACCTGGCTCAACCCCATAACAATGATAGCACCGGTTGCCATCAGGCTGAAGTCTTCTGCAGGATTAACCCCCCAGATATAGCAAAACAGAGCGTAAATACCTATGGAAGCCAAAATACCCAGCCCTATGTGACCCGCACTCCCCATGCGTTTAGGGACTTTTATCTTGTGGGCGCGAACCGAATCAATGACGCTTCCGGACGAGAGAAAAGCATGAGCTTTATAAAAAGAGTGTGCAACCACATGCAGTAAAGCTGCACTATATACCCCAAAACCGCAAATGAGAAGCGAAAAGCCCATGTGTGCAATACTGGAATAACCCAATGCTACTTTTATGGACGGCTGGGTAAGGTACACCACGGAAGCGAACAGGGCTGTAAAACCAGCAATCCCAATCAGTAACAATGAAGCGGCATCAGATGCTATCATCAGGAAGCTCATGCGCACCATTAAAAATGGTCCCGCATTGAGCAAACCGGCATGCAGCATCGCAGACACTGGTGTTGGAGTTTCAACCACCTTAACCAACCATCCATGGGTAGGGAATTGCGCAGATTTGAGCACCGCAGTTATTACCAGCAGTACGGCAGCTGCGACCAGGGCGGCATTCAATCCTGCCTTTTGCTGAATGCCAATAAAAATAGCATCCAGATCACCGGTACCAAACTGTGCATAAAGGATCATGGTTGCCACAAACAGGGTAACATCTCCTATGCGGGCCATGATAAACTTTTTCCTTGCAGCAGCTATAGCCTGTGGGCGACTGCGATAAAATACCAGTAAATAATGCAGGCAAATACTGGTAATGACCCAGAAGACAAAAAGCTGACCCAGGTTACCAGATAACACCAGCAACTCTACTCCGGCAATAGTTATAGCCATCCTGGCCATGAAAATATTCTTTCGGGGATCCCCGTCCATGTAGTTAATGCTGTATCTCATCACCACCAGGCCCAGAATTGCAATCATGGAAAACATAATCATACTCAGTGAATCGATGCGGATGGCGAAGCCAAGTCCCTGCCAGCCCAGTAAAGCAGATTGCAGTGTGCCATTCATGTACAGGATAAATCCGCTTGAAATAGCCGTTAATACTCCTATCCATGTTGCAGTTTCGGATAAGGCGGAGAGCCTTGAACTAACTTTCTTCCTAATGGCCAAAAAAGAAAAAACCAGCAAAACTGCTGGTGCAACTACAGGTAAGAGGGTAAGCAATGAGTCCTTCATGACAATTTTATTTTCTGCCGCAAAGAAAACAGTTCTAATTCATTAATGAAAATTAATTCTTTTTATACAATATATAAATATTTATTTATGTGTTTAAGGTGGTTAACGACCTTGATCAATGTTACACATACCAATAACAAAACTATAAATATCTGTTTTTTAATTACTTAGTGTTGTAAAATCAGATCCCCAAGAAAAGGCTTTGATGATTTTCATTCCTTTGAATAAGCACACCTGAGGTAATTTCGAGGTTGGTAGTTATTGAAAAATCAGAAGAATTTATCAGCTTGTACAGGCCAAAATGAAAAAAATGATCCTCCTGTCCCTGGCTTTTGAGTCCGGATTTAATTCAAAAGTAACCTTTGACCGGGGATTTATAAAGAACAAGGGATGTTCACCCAAGTAATTTTTAATAGACAACAAGTAAAGGGTATCCCCTCTTTTAACTGATCTTGAATTCATCTATTAAAAAATCTTATTTTTCGACACTAAACAAAACGAATGGCTTCTGGATTTTTTGCAGTATTGGATGATATCGCGGCACTTATGGACGACGTAGCCACGATGAGCAAGGTGGCAACCAAAAAAACCGCTGGTATTCTGGGAGATGACCTGGCTGTTAATGCGGAAAAGGCCACCGGCTTTGTGGCAAGCAGGGAATTGCCGGTGCTTTGGGCTATTATTAAGGGTTCTTTCCTGAATAAACTGATCATCCTGCCCATTGCTTTCCTGCTAAGCGCTTACGTCCCGGCGGCAATTACCATAATTCTCATCCTGGGTGGCGTATACCTGGCTTATGAGGGTGCGGAAAAGATCATCGGTTTTTTGGTCGGGCACAAGAAAGAAGATGCCAAAAGCACTACCGTATCCACTCCACAAAACCAAACACCTGAATTGGAAAAAAAGAAGATACGGGAAGCCATAATTACGGATTTCATCCTCTCGGTTGAAATTGTGATCATTGCACTGGGCACGGTGGTGGAACAGCCCCTGAAGATACAGATAGGGGTGGTTTCCGTAGTGGCCCTGCTGGCCACGGTAGGGGTTTATGGCATTGTAGCCCTTATTGTACGCATGGACGATTACGGCATCAGGCTTATCAACTGGCAGGATGGGGACGACGGGCTGTCAGATAAAATAGGGCGGTTTCTGGTGAATGCCCTGCCATGGGTAATCAAGGGGCTTTCTGTTATTGGCACCCTGGCCCTGTTGCTGGTTTCAGGAGGTATATTCAACCATAATGTGGAGTTTGTGCACCACCTTCTCCCGGATTTACCTGTGCTCCTTAAAGATTTTATTCTGGGGCTGCTGGTAGGAATGGCAGCTGTCTTACTGCTAACGGCAATCAAAAAACTATTTCAGAAGAGCCAGTAGTTGTTAGCCGGGATATATTTTATCCCCATCAATTAAGCTTAAATGCCGATGTAGACACCGGTTATCACTGCTATTATTGCAATAACAAAACACAAAAACAAGGGCTTCCATACAAACTTCACCCATTTGTCGTAGGATATCCCAGCTACCGCAATAATGGCCATCAGGGCGCCATTAGTGGGGACAAGCATGTCCATATTTACAGCTCCATACTGGTAACTCAACACACAAACCTGCCGGGATACCCCTACCAGGTCTGACAGTGGGATCAGCACCGGCATGGTCATCAGGGCCTGTGCAGAATAGCTCATTATGGGGAAGTGCAGGAGCGCCTGGCTTCCCATCATGCCCAGGGCCGACATACCCGGAGGAAGGTTTTCCATAGGGGTGAATGCCGCATGGATTACCGTATCCATGATCTGGCCTTTCTCCAGGAGTAAAGGTATACTGCTGGCCAGTCCCAGGATCACTACCGCATAGGTCATCTCTTTCATGCCTTCCACATACAACATCCCTGTACGCCCAATTCCCAAACGGGCCAGAAGACCGGTTAGAATTCCGAGAACAAAGAAGCAGGCCGATATTTCGTTAAACCCCCAGTCCATCAAAAGCAGCCCATAAGTAACTATGCTAAAGGTCACCGCTACCAAAAAAAGGATCAAGCCATTGCGGGCCGACATTTTTTCGTCAGTATCTGTCATGGGCTGTTTCTCAATTGTATTGGCCCTGGCATAACGCCAGAGGAAAAAGACATAGGCAACCAGTGCCACCAGCAGGAAAACAAGACGAAACTCCATGCCGGAGAGCAACGGCAATTCTGCTTCCTGTTGTGCGAGTACCACGGAGAATGGGTTCATGGGACTAAATGCTGCTCCCACTACCCCCGCGCCGAAGCTCATCCCAATCGCCACAAAGGCATTGTAGCCCAAAGAGCGGCTGAATGCAATCAGCAGCGGAGTCAGGGCTATAAATTCTTCCTGCATCCCAATGGTAGCCCCTCCGGTAGCAAATACAATGGATACCAGGACAAGTGCCACCCAGTCCCGGCCCTTGAGTCGGTCTACCACCCATTGCAACCCCTGTCCCATAGCTCCTGTTTTTTCAATGATAAAAAAGCACCCCCCCAGCAGAAAAATGAGTACGATGAGATCGGCCCTGCTAACCATTCCTTCCGGGGCCGCAAGTATAAGATCCAGTATATCCAGGGATTCTGCCTCTATCTGTTTGTAGGAACCATTGACCACAGTGGTCCTTCCGCTATCCGGATCGGTAAGTCGCGAGTAGCTCCCTTTGGGGATTATAAATGTTGCCCCCCAGGTTAGGAAGATAATCCCTAGCATAAGGGTGAAGGCATTAGGTAGTTTTTTCATAAAGGGATAAGAGTGATTGGTTACTTGAAGAAGAATAGTTTGATTGGCTAGCCTAAAAATAGAAAAACTCCTGACACTTTAGGTAGCTATTTCTAGTATCCGAACAACTGCAAGACGCCAACACCAGATTAGTGCAAACAGAAGTCAGTTTGATTCAATACCATTGTGCCAAGAAAAATTACGCTGCTTATGAAGTGGTTTGTAAACTAAAAATTCCAAGCAGAAAAAACACAAAAATCAGGATAAAGGACAGGTAAAACTGATAATACAGCTTCCCTATTTTCCCTGATTCCTGAAGAGTAGTCTCCCTGTAGAGGGGAAGGTACTGGAAGATTTTACCCTTAATATAAAACCCGTATTTAAACAGGCTAACCTCTTTCCCCTTAGATTTCAGATACTTAACTATGGAAACGCTGACCCACAAATTATACCAAAGGCAAACAAGCGTTAATATTCCAAATAATATTGAGGTTTCCATTTAAGTTTTGAGAATAATAACATGCAGGGTATGCATCATACCCCTCCTATAAAGATAAGCAGAAATTATATCTTGTACTAAATACTCTTAGATACAAACTTTGACAAATTTTACCGGAGATGTAACTATATCCCACATAAGACGTCTCCTAAGAAACAACCAACCTTATGAAAAACATACTCTTTACCCTTTTCCTGGGTATAGTCGCTATTCAGGCCCAGGAGGCAGATCACCTGTCCATGACTCTGAAATTCCAGGATTCCACACTCCTTATTGATGCCAGATATGAGTCATCTTCCATAGGAGACAGCGACTCAGCTTATTTCCTGCTTAATCCTGGGTATGAATTGGATACCATTGTTTCAAAAGGCCTAAAATCCTACACAGTCACACAAAAAAAGGGTTCACCCCTTCCTTTTTACCATTTGGAATTCGATAAGGAAGTTGCTGGCCAGAAAACACTGCTCGTGGATTTCAGATACCAAATCAACCTTAGCGAGCAAAATCATATGAAATCCAACTGGATTGAGTTGAATGCCGACAAACTCTGGTTTCCCAACCGAAATAATCTCAATAACGAATTGACCTATGAGGTATCCATCAGTAATTTTCCGGAATCCTATCACCTCATTACCCATAGCGATGCAGTTATAACCAAATGGGATAATCAGATAACCATCAGCAAAACCGATCCCTGGTATGAAGTGATGATCCTGGCGGGGGACTCGATGAAAGAATGGGAGTTCGATGACAATATTACCGTGATTGGGAGCACTGATATTGACGAATCTACCTTCCGGTCGATCGGCCTTAAAGTAAAACACAGCATTGATATACTAAATGCATATTTCGGTAAGTCAGATCCCATTAATGACTTCAAGGTTGTGTTACGGAACAGCAGCAGGTCGGAACTGGGGCTGGGTTATCAATTTAACCGCCGTGATTTAATCGTTACCGGGGTCGATTTCGATTCCTACGGCAACCTTTCGCATGAAATAGCTCATTTCTGGTGGAACAAAGCCGATTTTATTAAAGAACCCTGGATGAACGAGTCCTTTGCAAACTGGGGGATGTACCAGGTACTCAGGAAGTACGACAAGGAAGAGTACGAAAAGGTCATTGCCAGTGATATTGAAATTGGCGAAACTGCCATGCCGGTTGCAGATGCCAGCCTGTTTGCTCCTGATGCCTATGGTTCATACTACTGCAAAGGAACTGTATTGTTACTGCGTCTTGAGGAAAAAATTGGTGCCGATGCAATGCAAAAGCTGTTATCTGATTGTGTGGAAAAGAATATTAACAGTACCGAAGGCTTTCTCTCAGAACTCGAGCTTCTGACCGGTAAGGAGGTGCGCTCCTATTTTGAAAATTTATTGAAAAGCTAGTATGGAAATCAGACCCTGCACACCAAAAGATGTAGAAAACAACAGTAACAATATTGAAGACAAATTAATTCCGTATATACTTGTTTTTCATGTAATTGGAACTTTCTACGCGACCCTTGACCTTAAAGCAATTCAATCATGAAAATTCTAATAAAGAAAAAATCCGTCTTATTTATGTTCCTGCTTTTTATTGGAGGGACGGGGTTAACTGCACAATCAAACACAAAAATCAATACAGAAAACCTGGAAAAGTTAATCCAGTTTAGTAAGGAAACCTATACCGATGAGATAATGCTTGTTCACCATGGCAAGGTTATCAGTAACTGGAAAAATTCGGAATGTGAGTCCATTCATTTTAATACGGCGTCAATGGTGAAGTCATGGACCGGGCTTGTTGTGGGCATCCTGATTGACAAAGGATTTATTGAAAGTGAAGATGAGGCCGTATGCAAATATATTCCGGAATGGGAGGCCGGTTGTCAGAATCAGGTAACCATAAAAAACCTGCTGACCATGTCATCAGGTTTGAGGAAACGAAGGGGAGCAGAAGGCATATTAGCTAAAGACACCATTAAAGATTACATAATGAATTTAAGATTAGACACCTCACCAAATGAAGGGTTTCAATATTCAAACGAATCCGTTCAGCTGCTGGGGTCGATAATCGAAAATGTTACCGGAAAGTCTGCCAGTAAGGTATTCCGGGAATATTTATTTAGGCCTCTCGGAATGGATTCAACAAGTTTGTACAAAGCTGCCAGCGGTGAGGATGTAGTTTATGGCGGAGCCCGCACTACAGTTGATGATGCTGTAAAAATAGGTTTGCTCATGCTTAATGGAGGCAGGTATAACAACAAACAAATTATATCGGAAGAGTGGGTTAAGAAATCGACCACCCCTTCTGAAAAAGCACCCTATTACGGGTATCTGTGGTGGCTGGATAATAACTCGGAAGATAAAAATTATGCCGCAACAGGAGATCTCGGTAAATTAACCATCGTCTTTCCCGATCTCAACCTCGTCTTTGTAAGGCGGCAGTCCTGTAATCAGGATATCAGCGGCAACATGCCCTGGATGGGGCCTGATTACCTAAAATTGATTGCCAGTGTTTTAAAACCATAGCCATTTGGTGTTATATTAGTCTGTATTGTTAGGATAAAATTTTTATAACCATGAAATTTCGTATCCTTATTTTAATCATATGCATCAGTTTATCAAACGCGGTTGTGAGCCAGGTAGATACCACTATCTCCAGGGAACAGTGGATTGAGGATCTGGAGTTTTTGGAAAATACCCTTAACAAAAAACATAAAAACGTAAATCACAGGATTTCAAAGGAGGAACTGGCTTCCAAGTTTTCTGCATTAAAAAGTAATCTGGACGATCTTAATTCCAGGCAAAAACTGATTGAAATCATAAAGCTAACGTCATCTATAGGTGATGGACATACCAGCATCAGATCTTTTGATATTTTCAACTACCTGCCCATACATGTAAAATGGTTCGGGAAGGACCTCAGGGTCATCTATGCAAAAAACTCCCTCTCAGATATTGTCGGGTTTAAGATTGTGGCAATGGGTAAATACAAGGTTTCCGAAGTGCAGGAAAGAATTAACGTAATGACACCGCAGGCAGAGAATAGGTACATGCTTATACAATGGGGGCAACAATGGATGCGAAATGCAGACGTCCTCAAGCACCTGGGTATTTCCGATTCGAATTCCGGGATTGACCTTTTACTGGAAAATACTGAAGGAGCACTGGTAAAAAAACACATCCCTGCCATGATAACCGATGCCCTTAAAAAAGAAAAATGGATAGGGGTATATGAGCCACAGCCACTTTATATGCAAAACCCAGGCTTTGCTCTAAGTTCGGTAATCTTGGACGATGCCTTGTATTTAAACTTCAGGTCCTATCCTTCAAAAAAGGAAATAAAAAGTCTTAGCGATGAACTGATAAATACCTTATCCAATCAAAAAAACCTTTCCAAACTGATTGTCGATTTTCGTGTTAATGGAGGTGGCGATTTTAATATCGGCCGATTTCTGATCGAAAAACTAAAAAAGAGTTCTTCACTGGACAACGCAAAGGTTTATGTTATAACCGGCAGAAGGACCTATTCTGCGGCCATGGTAAATGCCCTTGATTTTAAAAAGGAATTAGGGGCGCTTATCATTGGCGAACCCCCTATGCAAAGACCCAACGGCTATTCGGAAAGCTATCCCTTCACGTTGCCTAACTCCAGGATAAAAGCGACGGTATCCATTGAGAATTACACCTTTCAGGAAGGAGATACGGATGAAGTAATCCTGGACAAGTACTTTATCCCTAATTATGACTTACTGAAATCCGGCAGGGATGAAATATTGGAGTGGATTAGCCTGCAATAAACGAAAAGGCAGATAAGTACTTGCAGAAAGCTGAGTCCGGTATGCAGTTTACCTCTTTTATGTGGAACAATCTTCATCGCTATTCTGACCAAAGAGAACGTTCAATACAACTGAATTTCCTGGATCCTGTAACATTCCGTGGAAGATCACCTCTTTATATCCGTACAACCAAAACATTTCAAAAAATGATTAAACCAACCATTTTGATCATAACCATGCTTTTCACTTTCCTGGCATGTGGCGAAGATCAATCCAAAGAATCTGCTTTAACAGAAAACGAACCGGTAACCCAAACGGATGGGGTTCCCAAAATAAAAGTCCTGAATTTCGGCACCTTCCATTTTGGCTATACTACCGATGCCACCAAGATGGAATTCGACGAACACGATGATTCGAACCTCAAAGCAGCTCATGAAGTAGCGGCAAAACTGGCCGAGTTTAAACCTACCGTACTAATTGTAGAGCATATTCCAGAACGAAATGAGAGATTACAGGCCGATTATGAGGCCTACCTGCAAAACCCGGATACGGTATACGCAAATACAGGAGAAGTGCGTATGCTTGCTTACGAATTAGGTCGACTTGCAGGAACCAAGCGAATCTACGGTATTGACCATAAAATGGGTTATAACTACATGATTGGGCAAACCATTGAAGAAAACCATATCGATTCAGTTACACATGATGCTTTTTATGAAGATCCTTCAGCCTATTTTCCTTCTGTTGGTGTGAACATGGACTCCCTGAATTTATTTGACAAACTAAAACTTATGAATGAGGATAGGTTCCTGGATTTTCTGATTACTGTTAATTCCGATGCGCTAACCTATGTAGGAAGCGAAGAAGGCTTTGAAGGAGCCGATGAGGCGGCCAAATACTACCAGCGCAACCTGAGGATGTTTTCCAACCTCAACAGGATTAAATTCAATAAAGATGACCGGGTTTTTATACTAATGGGAGGCAGTCATACCGCATTTTTCAGGGACTTTATCAGCAGGAGTCCTACCTACGAAATGGTAAACACCTTTGATTATTTGAAATAAAACTGGTCTTGGTAAGTTCCAAGTTCCCTTCCAATTCTCATAATCCATAGAGAGCAGCAGTGAAGCAATTCGAGCCTGAAACAGTGTATCGCCTGTCATAAAATTAAAATGCAACATATTAAAATAAGTGCCGTCTTTCAAAGCGAATGTCTAAGGCGTTTGCACCATTTCAACTATTAAATATACAACTGGATATATGATAAAGCCATATTTTTTACTTGTTCCATTACTAATTCTGTCCTCATGTAGAAAATCGAAAGATGTAGATGACACAGCGCTATTACTTCTTAATGCAAGAATAATCAATGTACTTGATGGTAGCATTTCAGATAATCAATCAATTCTTATTCAGGATGGTAAAATAGAATCCATTGGTGCCTATAAGGACTTAAAAGGGTTTGCCGTAAAGCAAAATCATGTAGATATAGAAAACCGATTTGTTATTCCAGGTTTATGGGATTCTCACGTTCATATTGATCAGTTGTCCGATGATTTCAACCATTCTAAGCAAATGTTAAGTCTCTATACCCTAAATGGAATAACCTCTATTAGGGAAATGGGAGGTGATTGGACTAGAATCAAAAAGTTGAAGCAGGTTGCTTCGGAATCCCATTTCTTGCCGACAGTTTTCTCGGCTGGGCCCATTTTTGAAAACAAGGCTTTTGTTGACTGGGTGGTGGAACAGGATAATGATATTGCCTTTGGAAAACAGCGAATAAGTGTATCCAAACCGGAAGAAGTCCCCTCTCTGATCGATTCGGTGATCAATCTCGGAGTAGACTTCATCAAGGTACGTACTGCCGCATCACCGGAGGTGTTTTTTGAAATCGCAAAACAATGTAGAAAGTATGGAGTTAAATTCTGCGGGCATGTTGATGCAAAAATCGATTTATATGAGGCAGTAAACGCTGGAATAAGTTCTTTAGAACACATAGATATTTTTCAGCTTACGGGGATGAATGAATCTAAAATGGACTCCATTGTATCCTTAATGAAATCGATCAACACTTATTATTGCCCAACATTGACCTACTTCAAACAACATAGGATATATGACAAAGAAAAAATTAATGCCTTTTTAGACGATAGCACCTATGCTACCTACCCGCAACGGGCATATGCTTCCAAAAGTCTGTTAGATAAGTCTAAACAAGCTATTGGGTGGGCGCAAGAATCTCAGGTCCCTTGGAAGAAGTTGGAACCCAATTTCCTGAAATTTGCTAAGAAATTAAACGAAAATAATGTATCCGTTCTAGCAGGTACAGATGGAGCCAATGCCCTTGTGCTTCCCGGTTTCAGCCTTCATGAGGAACTAGCGTTATACAGCTCTGAACTTGAAATGGAGAATCTTAGCATATTGCAGTCTGCCACTATTAATCCTGCACGATATTTTGGCTTAGAGAATCTTGGCCTCGTAAAAAAAGGGTTCACTGCTGATCTGGTTGTTCTAGATAAAAATCCATTAAAAGCCATTGATCATATGCAGAGCATTTATGCTGTAGTAAAAACCGGAAACCTAATTAATCAAAAAGAAATAAAAGAGCGCCTGATAAGTATTCAAGAATACAATAGACATGAGTAATACTGGACCAGAATTGATATTAACACCTGCATTAAAATCAATCTGTTTAATTACACTCATAAGCAGAACTCCTGTATTTTTTATGGGTATTAATACCGCTGGGTTTAGTAATTTATAAAAGCCATATGACCCGTTTTAAGGTGGTTAAGAGGCTTGTTTTTATTCCTTATCTTGGTTAGCAGTAGTTAAATCAAGATCATATGGTTGAACAAGCCTTTCAAAAACTTAAACAAGAGATTCAGTTACAGGCTAAAAACGGCATAGAATTTATACTTGCGGCTGGAATCTTGTGGCTGTTTATATCGTACCTGTGGACCCTTGAATATTCTGCTTATAATAAAAGTATTTTCACATTCATTGTTGGTGCATTCCTTCTTCCCCTGGCCTTCGGATTATCAAAAGCACTAAAGACCAACTGGAAAATAAAAGACAATCCCTTACAACCCCTGGGACTCTGGCTTAATTTCGCCCAGTTGATCTATTTCCCCTTTCTCATTTTTATCCTGATAAAATATCCTGACTATTTCATCATGACCTACGCCATTATTACGGGTGCACATCTGTTTCCTTATACCTGGTTTTATGATGAAATGGGTTATGCAGCCGCAGCCATTCTTATTTCGGTGGGTTCTATGCTGATTGCACTAAATTCGGGTCCAGAAAGTATGTGGCATGTTCCTTTGTTCACAGCAATATTGCTTTTCTTACTGGCTTTCTGGATTTATGTACGTTGGAAAAACAAAAACCTTAAATCATGAGAGTTCTATTCCAATTACTCCTGGGAATTTTTCTTCTGATTGGCTGTTCAGAATCAAAAAATACGGTTGATAGCGAAATTGAAGCGATTGAAAATGGATTGACCAGAGCCTTCATTCGCTCCACTGAAACTCTTGAAAAATACTCCATTTACGAAAGGATGGAGCACTACAAAATTCCCGGTCTGAGCATTGCGGTAGTTATCGATGGTGAATTGCGCTGGGCCAAAGGATATGGAACTGCGAACAGTAATACGGGAAGCACAGTTGATAAGAACACCTTATTCCAGGCTGCCTCAATCAGCAAACCCCTGAGCGCCCTGGCTGTATTAAAATTAGCTGAAGCGAAGAAAATTCACCTGGATTCGAATGTCAATAAATACCTCTTTTCATGGAAATTAGACGAAAATGAACTTACTGAAGAAAAAGTGCCATCTCTCAGAAGGATACTCTCCCATAATGCAGGGATTTCAGTCCATGGCTTTGCTGGGTATACCAATTCTGAGGAACTACCTTCCCTGGAAGAGGTATTGAACGGTGAAGGAAATTCCCCCAAAATATTGGTTAACAACATACCCGGAGAACACGCTATTTATTCCGGGGGAGGCTATACCGTAGTTCAAAAATTAATTGAAGACTTGGAGGGCAAACCTTTTGACCTATATATGAAAGAAACCGTCCTGGAACCCCTTAGCATGTTCAGTAGCACCTATGAGCAACCTTTGCCATCGGAATATCACCCACAGGCGAGTGCCGCTTATGACAAAGAAGGAAAAATAATTGAGGGACTTTGGCATAATTATCCGGAAAAGGCAGCCGCAGGGCTCTGGACAACACCCTCGGACCTTTCTATGTATTTGATTGAGATCATGAAAATCCGGAATGGCAAAGAGAATGGGTTTTTAAGTAAAAAAACAGTAGATGAAATGCTCAGGATTCAGGGGGGCGGATATCACGGTCTTGGACCCGAGGTATACGAATTATATGACACAGATGGAACATTAGAATTTGGACACCTGGGTAAAAATGCAGGCTTTACCAATGATATGCTGGCAGGAGCTGATACTCAGAATGCCATAGTTATCATGACCAATGCCGATAATGGAGGATATATCATGTCAGAGATTCAGCGTGCAGTATGCAATTATTACGACATAAATCTGGGGGTTCCGGAAACGCAGATCGTAGAGGCTACAACAGTTTCAGAAGAATACCTTGATAAATTAACCGGACGGTATGAATTTGTTGTTCCGGATACCGGAGAAAAATTAGGGCAATTTATGGACCTGAGTACTAAAGACGGAAAACTCGTCATCCTGCATGAAAGTTCTGGAGATGTCCATACTCTTGAAGCACTTGTTGGAGACAAATTCCTGGACTTTGGCTCAGGCTTGCTTATCGAATTCAAACCTTCAGATCCCATAAAGGAATTTATTATAGAAGATTGGGAAGCCAGATTGATAAAACTAAACCAATAGACTTTTCTCCCCAGTTAAATGAAAATCATTTTCATTGTCAACAATAAAGACAACCGCCTGGCAAAGTTGCTTCCCAAACTGGATCAATACAGCCGGAAAGTATTCCAGGGTGAGGTACAGTTCCTTTTTACAGAACGGAAAAAACACGCGATCGAACTGGCTCGGCAGGCTACCGAAAATGAATGCGATTACCTGATTGCCGTTGGGGGAGATGGCACCCTGCATGAAGTGATCAATGGGGTGATGCGATCCGAAATCCCCTCTACTGAATACCCAACAATAGGCCTTCTTCCCTATGGGTCTGCCAATGATTTTGCCCGGACTGCTGGTATATGCAAGTCTACTGAAGAACTGTTCGAACTCATTCAATCCAACAGTACCCAAAAAATAGACCTGGGAAAGCTCGAGTTACAGGAGACTCGTGAAACCCGCTATTTCATAAACATTGTTGGAGTCGGCCTCGGACCGGAGGTGGTCCGGAACATGGAGCAGTCTTCAGGAGTGTTAGGCCCCGGCTTCCAGTATTTCTGGCATATCATCAAGGGCTTTCTCCGTTACAGGAAGAAACAACTGAGTTGCAGCAGCGATTCCTGGCAATGGCAGGGTAAATTACTTCAAATGGCCATTGCCAACGGACGCTTCTTCGGGAGGGCCATATGCATCGCCCCGGATGCCCAACTGGCAGATGGCAAATTGCAGGTGGCTATTTTTGGAAATTTGAGCATCTGGGACTACCTAAAAAACCTGGGCAAATTGAAAAAAGGGATTAAGATCAGTCATCCTCAGGTGTTCTATCAGCAGACCTCGGAAGTCCTGATAGAAAGTGAGGAAGCCTGCGGTATAGAAGCCGATGGAGAATATGTAGGCATTGCCCCGGCTACGATAAGTGTATTGCCCGAAGCTCTAAATTTTTTAAAATCTTCCGGCAAGCTCTAAGGGTTTATATCAATCCGATCATTAATTCGGCAAAACACATTAATTATTACTATAGTTTCCATAAAAGAAATTAATACAATAATACCCCCCCCCTCATACGTTTAGTAACAATCAAATCTTTTAAACTTTTGTTATGAGAAAATCAAATCTTTTGAGTGTTTTTGCACTCGCATTTACCATGATTTTTTTCGTTGCCTGCAGCAATGACGATGATACTTTTGCCAGGGTAACTGTTAATGGAACAGCGTTAACCACTAGCCCATCTGACTTTGTTGTTGGAGACCGCTCTGATTTTAACGGTGACATCGATGCAAGTTTCACTGGCAACGGAGGAACTGCCATTAGAATGTTCAGCTGGAACAACAACCTGAGCACTGCAGATTACAATGCTGATATTACGGTTGGTTCAGAAGGGAGCTTCCAGATAATCGTAGAGGATTCTGAAGGCGTAGTGGTTTTAGACAGTACCATTGAGGGCGGTATTGAACCGGATACGATAGGAGGCGTTACTTCACAGGGAGCTCCAGGTATATGGACGGTAACCATACGGGTTACTAATTTTAATGGTGATGGAAGCTTTTCACTCAGTGAAGGCAACTAAACTAAATTTACCTAATCTTAGAAACCCCGGCGCAATAAGTGTCGGGGTTTTTTTGTCCTGCCCAAAACACCTCCGTCGGGGCGCAATGCGCCTCCTCCCCTTAATTACAAGTTAATCTTCCTAACTGCGAATTCCCAGCATCATTGCAATAACTGAAAATCACGGTAATGGATTACCCAGGTGGTACAATGGTCTTTCATTTTCAATTATATTTATAAACAACAACCAAACCAAAAAGCCTTATGTTCATAGGACATTTTGCCGTTGGTCTTTTTAGTAAAAAAGACAACACACTGCCATCACTGGCCATGATGTTTATAGCCGTTCAAATGCTAGATCTGATCTGGCCTGTTTTTGTGTTATTGGGAATTGAAACCCTTTCCATAGATCCCGGCAATACAGCACTTACTCCCCTGAGTTTTGATTATTACCCCTATTCCCATAGTTTATTAATGGCTCTGGTCTGGAGTGTAGTACTGGGCGTTATATACCTGCTGTATACCAAAAATAAACAAGGTTCCATAATTCTTGGGGTGTTGGTGATGAGCCACTGGGTCCTGGATTTCATTACCCACCGTCCGGATTTGCCAATCTCTCCATTTGGAGATGCCAAAGTAGGACTCGGATTATGGAATCACCCTGTCGCTGCCGTAGTACTCGAGTTATCGCTCTTTAGCCTCGGTGTCTTGCTTTATCTAAAATCTTCAGTCTACAAAAGAAAAACAGCATTCTGGTTATTAATAGTTTTCCTCCTGACGATACATATAATGAATCTGTTTAGTCCGCCGCCCCCGAATACCATGGCCGTAGCCTGGTCGGCAAACCTGGTATGGATCATTGTTCTCTGGGCCTGGTGGATAGAAAAATCACCCTCTAAGAATTCAAAATATCAAACAAAAGAGAAGATATGAAAACTGAAAATCTAGTCTTAAAATTCTATGCGATTACCGTAACCGGAATATTATTATTTGCCCTGTTTACAAGTTTCAAACCGGATGCTAATCAGAAATTCGAGGAAATTACGGTAAAACGCATTAATATAATTGAACCCGACGGCAAACTTAAAATGGTCATCAGCAATGCGGAACGACAGCACCCGGGCATGATGGATGGCAAGATGCATGATAAAAGGCAACGGCCCCCTGGAATTTTATTCTTTAATGAGGAGCAGGACGAAGTTGGAGGCTTAAGCTACTATGGCAATAAAAATGAAGGAGGCAACCAGCTTTTTTTGTCTTTTGATCAGTACAAGGAAGACCAGATCATGCAATTAATGGAATATACCAGACAGAATGGTGAAAACCGCTACGGCCTGCAGTTATGGGAACGGGACAAAGGGTTTACCATGGAAAAAAGAATGCTAATTATGGATTCCCTTGAAAATGCCGGATATAACTACAGACAAAAATTGAATTACCTGAAGGAACTTAATCAGGGAGAACCCTTACTTGAACCGAGAATGTTCGTGGGGAAAAATTACAACGGAGAAACCGGATTATTTATTCAGGATAAATATGGGGTGGATCGCCTGCGCGTATATATCGATTCCAATAATTTACCAAAACTTGAACTTCTGGATGAAAAAGGCAACTTGGTAAAAGATATCTTCAACAAGTAATAATCACCAAAGCCATGAGAACAAAAATCTTCAACTTTTTGACATCCCCCATAGCCGTAATAGTTGTTATTCTTATAACTGCAGGACTTCAATCGGTCAGCGGCAACCTAGCCTATTTTTTCGGGATTATAGTAGCCCTGATAGCTTTGTGGGGCAGTAAATTTAAATGGTCAGAATTCGGGATCAATAAATTCCCATGGCTAAAAACCTGTATGAGAGCCCTGCTGCTAGCAGTTCTGATCTATTTAGGAATAGACTTTATTGTTCAGCCCCTTATTGAACATTATCTGGGCGCTATTGATTTAAGTGCCCTGGACCATATCCGCGGCAGTTTGGTCAATTATCTGATTTTTATAGTGATTATGTGGGTATTTGCTGCCTTTGGGGAGGAGTTCCTATATCGTGGATATTTCATGAAGCGGGTTGCCCTGTTCCTGGGAGATACCGATAAAGCCTGGCTGACCTCAGCTGTGGTCATTTCCGCACTCTTTGGCCTTGCCCACTATTATCAGGGTTTATCCGGCATGATCACAACTGGGTTGATCGGTTTCTTACTTGCCTTAATATTCTATAAAAACCGCAACAATTTGGGCCTGGCCATACTGACCCATGGGTTTTATGATATGATCGGTATTACATTGATTTATTTAAACAAGGAAAGGCTGATTGCTGATTGGATTGGGCAATTTCTTTAAGATATTTGGAACATCCCATTTACCACTATTTAAAGACCAAATTACCGGGGCAAGTAGTCCTGCAGATTGAATTTGCGCATTAAATGGAATAGCAATAAACTATTGTCTTTAATAACAAAAGGAAGAAGTCATGAATTACAAAGTGCACAAAATTGAGGTCAGCAGCCGGAATATGCAGGAAAAACTGGAACAATTTTTAAACACTCTTGAGGGAGAAGTAATCTCCGTAATGCCCAACGTAAGGCCCACTTTTCAGGGAATGGGGGCTACCGCAAAGATTGATTTTCTGCTGGTTGTGGAAAAGACAGGATAGTCCTTTAATTCGGATTTGTTAACCATGGTGTAACAAATCATGGGGTTACTTGTCTTTATTTAAGTGGTGGGGTTGGCCTGTCCAATTCTCACTATTGTACTGATAACCAATTAAAACCACTACAGCATGTCATCTACTAAAAACGAGATCCACCAGATAGAAAAAATTGGGGCCATATCCGGAATTTTGTCAATTCTTATGTACTTCAGCGTTGCAGCCCTTTCATTTCTGCCTGACCCCCTCGCCAGGCTCATTGGATTTACCTTTCCCCTGCTCTGGATTATTTCATTCATGGGATTATACCATTTTCTAAAAAAGGAAGCCCACACGGCAACACTTGAGATAGCTTATATTTTTGGGATTATAGGGGGAGCTCTGGTATTGTCCTTAATAGTCGTACAGGTAGCCAACGGTATGTGGCATCAGGAAGCTTTGGAAACTGCCAGTTCGGAAGAGTCGAAAAAGTTCCTCAGGGCAACTTTCAGGGGTGCAAACAGGGTTCAGGCGGGGCTGGATGTTGCTTTCGACATATTCATTACCATTTCCTGGTTTTTGTTTGGAATTAACATTATGAGAAGCAAGAGCTTTAGTCTTGTCCTGGGCCTAGCTGGATGCCTACTTTCTGCGGGCTTGCTAGTTCTCAACATGATTACCTTCCCCACTGCGCCAGCGGAAGCCGGATTGTTTGACCTGGGGCCTTTTTTTGGTATTTGGGTACTGGTATTCTTCATTTGGTTTACGGTGGTTCTATATAAAAAGAAAAACAATACAGCCTAGACAAACACCAACCTCTATTCATTATGTTCAATATATCAAACAAAAGAATTTTTAATCTAAACAACATTTATAGTCTTTTCCTGCTATTTCTAATTGCGGCTTGTCAGCCCCAATCAAAAAAAGAAAAAACAAGGGAAATCAGCGAAACCATAACAGAAAGTGACGCCGCCAAGGTTACTGTCCTTGGCGTCTTTCACTTTGGAGGAAGTACGGGGGATATGGCTGCCATGCATATGGCCGATCCTTTTGGTAAACGCAGGCAGGATGATATTAAGGAAGTGGTTGCCCAGCTGGCCGAATTTAAACCTACCAAAATATTGGTCGAATACCCTAAAGAAAGACAGGCGCGTTTGGATGAACGTTATCATAATTACCTCTCAGGTAAGGATACCCTTAGGGTAAGTGAAACCCAACAACTGGGATTCCGACTGGCCAAACAATTGGGCCACCCTCAATTGTTTGCCATTGACTACAATGTTGATTTACCTTTTGAAGAGATCGTAGAATACTGCCAGCGGACTGGAAAAATGGGTGAGTTTGAGGAATTTGTTACCCAGATCAAAGATTATGTTGCAAAGGAGAATACCGTCCTGGACACCATGCGGATCGCCTCGTATTTCGCCCGAACAAATACACCAGCCATAGACCAGTTCACGAATGACGTCTATATAGGTAAGGCCTTGAGTTGGGGTGATAGTATCAACGAAGCTGGTGCCAGGGTTGCCTCCACTTGGTGGGAACGGAATTTTATAATTCTTAAAAACATGGCCGAAACTATTGAAAGCAAGGAAGACCGTATTTTAGTTATTATCGGCGCTGGCCATCGGGCCGTTTTACGAAATGCAATTATTGACCGCAGCGATATGGAATATGTGGAGGTTGCAGATTATTTGCACTGACCAATAACTCCTGCTACATGATTGCCATAAATACCCCACCACCGGTAATCATAAAACTTATACACTTATCTCAAAATAAGTCTGGCTTTATGTAAATTGTAAATGACAATATTACATGAAGTGGGTATTCACCGAATTAGCTTATCGATCATGGTACTGCTATTCTGTAATGGATGTAGTTATCAGGAAAGAACTCTGCCTGAACTGAAAGAGCCTGTTCTGGGCATGGAGTTCATTCTTATACCTAAAGGGGAGTTTCTGATGGGGGCCAATGAGTGGAGTGATGACACCTCTTCAACTCCAGTACATGAAGTCATCATTTCAGGTGATTTTTGGATGGGGAAAAAGGAGGTCACCCAAAGACAATGGCAACAAATAATGGGGGATAATGAATTACATCCGGAAAAGCCCTCACCTTTCCGAAATGAAGACCCTAATTATCCCGTGGTCTCTGTCTCTTACCTGGATGTGCAAACATTTCTGGGACGGCTTAATGATTTATCAGATAAATTTCACTTTCGTCTCCCTACAGAAGCCGAATGGGAATATGCCTGCAGGGCGGGAACAACAACACCATTTTCATATGGTATGCAGTTATCGGATACATTGGCAAATTTTAATGCCACAGTAGCGTCCGTATACTCAGCTTTTGGAAAATTTACAGGGCATCCTCAACCTGTGGGAAGTTATGCCCCAAATGACTGGGGTTTACATGATATGCATGGTAATGTTTGGGAATGGGTCAGCGACTGGTACGCTCCATACCCAGAGGAAGCCCTGACAGACCCTAAAGGCCCAGCAGACGGGACAGAAAAAATAATCAGGGGAGGCAGCTGGTATTTTGGAGCGGATAATGCAACGTCCTTTAAAAGAAAGACCCATGAACCCGGATTATGGGGGTTTTCAATAGGATTCAGGATTGTATGCGAAAAAAAGGATTGAATAATAAAATTCAATAAACCCACACTTAAACAACCAACCATGGAAAACAAAAAACGCGTCTTTGTAACTGGCATCACTGGCAATCAGGGCTCTGCCCTTACCCGGCACCTCCTCGATATGGGCCATAAAGTTATTGGCTTAACTCGAAATGTGAACTCAGAAAAGGCCCGGAACTGGAAAAAGCAGGGGGTTACTCTTGTTCAAGGCGATTTGGACTATCCTGCCTCCTTTGCCCAGGAAATGAACCAGGCCGATGCCATCTACTTTTTTCAGGCCTTGCAAAAAAAGAAGAGTGAAATACAACAGGCCAAACGGTTTATTGATGCATTGGAACAAGAGAAAAGCAACCACCTGGTGTACTCCTCGGTTGCCGGAGCAGATTTAAAAACAGGAATCCCCCATTTTGAAAGCAAGAACGAAATAGAGCATTACATCAAAGCAACTGGATTAAACCATACAGTCCTGCGCCCTGTATCTTTTTTCGAGAACGACCTTATCCCGCAGGCCGCCAGCAGTATCAGAAAAGGGAAGTTTACAACACCCCTGAAAAGATCCTGCAAACAGCAACTCATTGGGGTAGATCATATCGGAAAGATCGCCGCACAGGTAATTTCTCAGCCTGAGAAGTATTCAGGTAAAACACTGACTATAGCCACAGACCAGTATCAGATTTCAGATATCCCCAAGCTATATGCGGAAGCCATGAACAAACCCGTCAAGTACAAAAAGCTACCTGGTCTCATTGTTCGGTTGGCCATGGGTGCCGATTTGCATAAAATGTTTAGCTATATGAATAAGCATAATTTTTGTCCGACTGAGGACATAAATGCGGTTCGGAAAGAATTTGGTATTGAAGGGGATTATAAGAGCTGGGCTAAGCAACATTTTGGTAAGGGATAAGATTGATTTATCTTCGGAAAAGATCCTGTTTTTAAGCGTATATGACCCTTAAAACTTGAATTATGAGACCATCGCGGCTAATCGTAATTTAAGGCATATCCGTTTGCTTATTTTCCTAACTAAGCCTACCCACATCCGCGCTTTTCTATATCATTCCCATGGAAAATTATGCGTATCTTTAAGTGTAAAATAGGTGGAAAGGTTCAGGCTGCTCTTTTTCCCACATTAACCTCTTTAAGGCATCCTCTGCAAAAGGCACACCTGCGGTTTTCCTGACCTCAGACCTTATGTTCTGTTCATTAACTCGCTGGTTTCGTGAATTACAAAAAGTTCATAGGAGAGCTCAAAAGGCGGAAAGTTTTCAGATCTGCAATTACGTATTTGTTGGCAGCATGGGTTATTGCCCAGGTATCAGATGTGGTACTTCCTACCTTCAATGTTCCGCCTTATTTTATGAAGGTTTTGCTCTTTGGTTTGATTATTGGCTTTCCAGTCATCCTGGTGTTTTCATGGGTATATGAGATTTCCCCTAAAGGAATTAGAAAAACAAAGAATCTTCCCTCTGAGGAAACGGATACTAAGACATCAGGACCAGCAACCCTACATGCCAAAAAAAAGCTGGCAGTATTGCCCTTTCAGAACATAAGCCCCGGCGGAGACACCGATTATTTTAGTGATGGGTTGACGGAAGAGATCATTGTACGCCTGTCCGGAATTAAAGAGCTTGATATCGCTTCAAGGCGTACCTCCATGCAGTACAGAGATTCCGATCTGGACATTCACTCCCTGGGCATGGATTTAAACGCAAGATATATCCTGCATGGCACCGTACGCAAGAATAAGGACGACATAAAAATATCCACAGAGTTAATTGATGTTGAAAAGGATGCAGAGCTATGGGCGGAGATATACAGTGGCAAAATGACCGATGTGTTTGCCATCCAGGAAAAAGTAGCTAAAAAAATTGTGGCATCATTGCAACTAAAGCTGAGCCCGAAGGAAAAAAAAGCGCTGAACAAAAGAGCAACATTAAACAGCAAAGCCCACGATGCAAACCTCAGGGCCCGAGAGTTTCTCCTCAAATACACCAGGAGCTATCTCCTGCTGGCTGTTGATCTTTTTCAGGAAGCAATTGAGCAGGATCCTGAGTACGCAGCTCCTTATGCCGGTATGAGCGAAGCATGTGGACTCCTTTATGAAACACATGACCGGAACCCCAAATGGCTTGAGAAAGCAGAAGAATCGGCACTGAAGGCCCTAATTTACGATCCTGCTTCCTCTGAAGCTTACAGTGCGCTGGGATTGGTTTATTATAATAAAAAATTGCTCAATGAGGCTCTCATCGCCACCCAGAAGGCCATTTCCTTTGATACCGATAATTTCTTTGCTTATTGGATTCGGGGACGGCTCTACAGAATAATGGACAGGGACCATGAAGCTATAGCAGACTATAATAAGGTGTTGGAGCTATACAGCGATTTTCATTCCGCCTATGGGGACCTGCAAATGTCCTATGAAAAGTTGCAGGATAAAGAAAATCTGCAGAAAACCATAGAAAGGGCGGCATCATTCTATCCTTCTTATCTCAAGCGCAATCCGGACGACGCCAGGGCACACCAGTTTTATGCTTTTACCTTACAACGACTAGGGCGAGTGGCTGAGGCCAGAGATGAGATGTACAGGGGGATCGAGCAAAACCCGGACGACCCGATCATTGTCTATAATGCCGCATGCTTTTATGCCCTGATTGGCGATTATAAAGCGTCTATTGAAAACCTCAGGAGGGCCATAGATAATGGTTTTGGAAACTATGAATATATCCGGCATGATCCGGATTTATACTGCCTGAAAAACGAGCCGGATTTCATTGCCCTAATACAGGACAAATAGTTTTTTAAAAGGCTGCAAGCGCCACCTCGAATGGTTTCAACAGGTCTTTCCCTGCTACACCATATAAATTTGTTAACTTGAACGGAATAAAACATGGAATATGGCAAGCTGTGCCGTATCCAAGCCGACAACCAACCAAATGAACAAAGCAAAATTTTACGGAAACGCTTACATCTTTCTGGCCATCAGCCTGGTCATTATAGCAGTAGGTTTTAGTCAGTCCTACTTCAGCAAACTGGATGAAATGGCATTCCCCTACCACCTCCATGGGATAAGTGCCTCCCTTTGGATGATCCTGCTGGTAACCCAGCCTTATCTGTATAAAATCGGAAAGATCAAACTCCACCGCAAACTGGGGTGGGTCTCATTGATCCTGGTGCCCCTGATTGTGATAGGAGGAGTGATAATGATAAAATCGATGATAAACAGACAGGCTTTTTACCCTCCTGGTTCTGTCTATAAATTGGCATTTATTGATGTTGTTACACTGTCATCATTCATAGGAATCTATGCCCTGGCTATTTATCATAGGAAAAGGCTGAAGTTACATGCCCGGTTGATGATCATTACTATTTTTGGTCCTCTGTTGCCAGCATTGACCAGGGTTTTCTTTGTATTTGGCCTTGCTGATAATTTCAACTCAGCCCTCACCTACTCTTATTTAATAATTGAACTGGTCCTTCTCTACATAATTTGGCGCGAAAGAGAAGCTAAGGAAATGAGTGTTACCTACCTTCCTTTTCTACTGTTTATAGTGGTACAACACATACTAATGTATTACGCAGGTGGATGGGAATGGTGGGTATCGACCCTTAATTATCTTACCGGTTACTCTGGCTAATGAGGTTAAAATTGAACTTAGTTATACCTGATAGAACTTGATCCAAATGACTGAAAAAGATAAAATGCTCAATGGGGAAAACTACAATTCCAGGGATCCGGAATTGCTGGGTATATACCATAAGACCAGGAAACTCCTGCAGGAATACAATACCCTAGATTCTGAACTGACCGAAGAACGCGGGTACATTCTGAAAAGTTTGCTGGGTCAGGTAGGCAAAGGGGTATGGATTGAAACACCTTTCTTTTGTGACTACGGTGAAAACATCTCCATTGGAGCAAATACTTTTATCAATACCAACTGCATTTTCCTGGACAACAATGCCATTAGCATTGGAAAAAACGGACTTATTGCGCCCTATGTGCAGATCTATACAGCAACCCATCCACTAAAAGCCTCAGAACGGATCCTGAAAGATAAGAATGGATCCCGCTACCTCACTTCAACCAAACCCGTGTCCATTGGAGACAACGTCTGGATTGGAGGCAATACCGTTATCTTTCCCGGGGTGGAAATAGGGAACAATGTAACCATTGGGGCGGGCAGTTTAGTAACAAAAAGCCTGCCGGATAATGTACTGGCCTTTGGGAACCCCTGCCGAATTATAAAACAACTTTAAACCAACACAATATGAGACAGTTTCACTTATTTATAATCCTCGCTATATGCCTTATACTGGGCTGTAAACAAAATGTACCTTCGGAAAACGCTGAAAAGGCTACCAATGAAATCTATACCGGTCCTATTATCGATATGCACTTGCATGCCTATACAGAAGGCGACGGTATGCTGGGGATTACGCACCCCCCTACCCTTCGCAAACAGACTTTCCAGGGAGCAGCCACTGCAGAAGAACTCAAAAAAGAGGTCATGGCAAGATTTGAAAAATACAATATTGTCAAAGCTGTAGTTACTTCAGGAGAGCTCTGGATAAATGATGCCCCGGACAAAATTCTGATTGCGAAAGCCAATCAGCCTGCAGATACGCTTCGCCAGTGGCACGAACAGGGCAAATTGCAAGCCATTGCGGAAATGGCGCCCTTTTACGGTGGTATAAGGGCAGACAATCCCTCTCAACTACCTTATTTCAAACTGGCCGAAGAATTGGGCATCCCGGTGGGGTTCCACATCCTGCCTGGTGGCCCTAATGGCGGCTTCCACCTCATGCCGCAAATGCTCGGGGGCATGCGCGTTTACAATGCAGAACCCGTTCAACTGGAAGAAGTTCTGGTGAGCTACCCCAATCTGAGGATCTATGTAATGCACGGGGGCTGGCCCTATGTGGAAGATATGAAAGCCCTGATGTATGCCCATCCTAATGTATATGCCGATATTGCGGTAGTGAACTGGATACTGCCGGAAGAAGAACTATACGCTTTTCTAAAACCGCTTATCACAGCTGGTTTCGGAGATCGCATCATGCACGGCACAGACCAGATGGTATGGCCGGAAACCATGGATGTGGCCATAGCCTCCATCAACAATGCCGATTTCCTTTCCCTGGAAGAGAAAGAAGATATCTTCTATGACAATGCAGCTACCTTTTTAGGGCTGAGCGAGGAAGAAATTGCTAAACATAAGAGCAAGCAACAGGAGTAAAACAAGCCATTAATGAAATCAACTATATTCATCACATGCCTGCTTCTCATGGCAGGCTGCAAGCAGCAAATCAATACCAAAACAGGAGAGGAAAACAGTGAAAAATCCACAGAGGAGGTTAAAAAAAAGCGACCAGTTTCCATAGAGAATGGTAAATTCTTCGAGCAAAATGGACAGAAAATGCTCTACGGAGGAGAAGATCCGGACCAGCATTTCAACATAAGTGGATATTCCCTAAAAGATGAACAATTTCATTATGGCATAGGCAGGGAAGCCTTTCCGGCTTTACTGCAACCGGAATTCATCACGGTAGAAGAAGCCAATGAGGTCTGGGCAGACAGTACGCGCTTTCTCGTGGCCTATGCGGGAGATGAAGTAAAGGCCTATTCCGTGCCAGACCTGATCCGGCACGAAGTGGTCAATGACGAGTTAAACGGACAACCAATAATGGCCGTGTATTGCATACTGGCCGATCTCGGGGCTATTTATGAGCGTAATTACGGGGATACGGAGCTAACCTTCGCCCTGAGCGGATATACCTATTACGATGAAGAAGTCTGGGATGGCCTGGATGGATTCATCCTCTGGGACCGGGAAACTGAAAGCCTCTGGTGGCCATTAATTGGCAAAGCAGTTTCTGGTCCTTTGAGAGATGTAAGACTCCTTGAAATGGACAACAACAAATGGAAGGACGTAAAATGGAAGGACGTAAAAGAAAATTATCCGACTGCACAGGTCTTGAAATCAGGGCAGGACTTTGAACGGCCCACACAATGGCCTGCCCTGGAAGATGTAACTCAAATCAGGGAAAAGTATATCAGCAATAGTGAATAATTAAGTAAGACATAATGAATAAATATCTTACCTCTTTTGTAATTTGTGCTCTGTTGATCCTTACCTCCTGCAAGGACAACAAAAAAGAAAAACCAGTCGATCAATCAAACCAAATTGATGAAATGACCTATACTTCAGGTGAAGAGAAATACCAACCGGGCGACAATTGGAAGCTAGCCTGGGCCGATGAATTTGAATCTGAAACCATTAACCCTGCGAACTGGACTTTTCAGGTTGAACCGGCCGGCCGTTTTAACGACGAATGGCAACGCTATACAAACAGCAGTGAAAATGCCTACATAGAAAACAATCAGCTGGTGATTAAGGCTATTCACAAAAGCGATGAACACGGTATGGATCAATACACCTCGGCTCGCCTGAACACCGCTAATAAACAATCCTGGAAATACGGAAAGATAGCCGCCCGGATCAAACTTCCTTATGGGGAAGGTATCTGGCCGGCCTTCTGGATGCTGGGAGCAAATATAGATGAGAACGGCGGTGATACCCCCTGGCCACAGTGCGGGGAAATCGACATCCTCGAATTATACGGTTCCAAGGATGACGGCGCTATTGAAGTAAACCTCCACTATGCAAATAAAAAAGGAAGGCACGCCAGTATGGGTGCAGTAACCTACGAACTGCAGGAAGGCCGGTTTGCCGATGATTTCCATATCTTTGAGCTGGAATGGGACCCTAAGAAAATCTCATGGTTTATGGATGGTAAAGAAATCACATCCTTTCCCATTGACTCCGAAGAACTGTCGGAATTCCACAAGGAACACTTCCTGCTACTGAACATCGCCGTAGGCGGAAAATGGTCTGGCAGGCCCGATGATACGACTACCTTTCCGCAATATATGTATGTAGATTGGGTAAGGGTATATCAGAAATAAAATCAAAAACAAAAAAGATGCGATCTCGAAATTCCTTTAAACTGTCGGCTGTACTGGCAGTAATCCTTTTAATAGGTTGTTCAGGACCAGACAAAGAATCTGCAACACTGCTGATTCATGGCGGACCAATCTATACCGTAGATACCACTCAAACCATCGTAGAGGCCGTTGCGGTCAGGGATAACCTTATTCTGTTTGCCGGCAGCCTGGAGGAAGCAGAAATGTATAAGACAGACCAAACCCAGGTGATCGATCTGGAGGGAAAAACCATGACCCCCGGGTTAATTGAAGGCCACGGTCATTTTATGGGGTTAGGCTACAACGAGTTATCGCTGGACCTCATCAATACTACCAGCTATCAGCAAATAATTGATGCCGTTGCTGAGAAAGTGAAAACGGCAGAACCCGGCGAATGGATCACCGGTCGCGGATGGCACCAGAGCAAATGGGATTCTATCCCCGCAGATACGGTTTTAGGTTTCCAGACCCATGACCGGCTCAGCGAGGTTTCCCCGGACAACCCCGTCTACCTGAGGCACGCCAGCGGGCATGCGGGCTTTGCCAATGCCAAGGCTATGGAAATTGCCGGGATACAGGTGCTCCCTCGTGAGGGAATAGACCAGTTTGAGGTAGAAGGTGGAGAAGTCATTCGGGATGCCCTGGGGAGGCCTACAGGAGTATTCAATGAGCGAGCCCAGACACTTATCACCAAGCATATACCCGCCAATACTCCTGAGACCGATAGGCAGGCTTTTGAACTGGCCGTAGCCGCCTGCCATCGACATGGAATAACCGGATTTCACGATGCCGGGATTGGCAGGGGGACTATTGCGCTATACGAAAAAATGAAGGCAGAGGATAAAATGAAGGTACGAATGTATGCCATGCTCACCGGCTGGGATAAAGAACTGCTCAATGAATGGTACGACCGCGGTATGATGGTAGACCCGGATCACGAATTTACCATCCGTTCCGTAAAGCTGAACTGCGATGGCGCCCTGGGGTCCAGAGGAGCCTGGCTGCTGGAGCCATATTCGGATCGTCCCGGTCATTACGGGCATGAAACCCTGCCCATGGAATTCGTAGCAGAAAGTGCCCTGAATGGATTGCAACACGGATTTCAGATCTGTTCCCACGCCATTGGCGACAGGGCTAACAGGGAGATCCTGGATCGTTATGAAGCCGCTTTCGTAGAATTCCCGGAACTGGCCAATGATCACAGGTATCGGATAGAACACGCCCAGCATCTCCACCCCGATGATATTCCAAGATTTGCAGAACTGGGGGTAATCCCAGCCATGCAGGCAGTACACCTCTCATCAGACAGGCCCTGGGCTATTGACCGCCTTGGGGAAAAACGGATCGTAGAGGGGGCCTATATGTGGCAGGCTTTGCTGCGGAGCGGCATTCCCATTGTTAATGGCACCGATGTGCCGGTAGAACCCCTGAATCCCATAGCCAGCTTCTATGCCAGCGTGAGTCGCAAAACATTGAAGGGCACGCCGGAAGGAGGCTACGAACCTGAACAGAAGATGACCCGTGAGCAGGCCCTGCGATCCTACACCCTGGATGCGGCCTATGGGGCATTTGAAGAAGACATCAAAGGTTCTATCGAGCCTGGAAAGCTCGCCGACTTTGCTATTTACAATCAGGACCTCATGCAGGTACCGGAAGACAAGCTGCTGGAAACAGACGTGATTATGACCATTTTTAATGGCGAAGTGGTTTTTGAAAAAGAAGATTAAGCTAGCTGAATACATGGCAAAATCTTAAGGAATAAGGGCCATTATAACTGTAGAATTTCGTAAATTGTATATCTCTTTAAAGACATGGTAATCATGTCTTTAATTCCACAATTAGCACCGGCGATTCCTTAAAATATAAGTATCATGTCTGCAGAAATCGTAATCATTCTAGTAGGTGCCTTGTTAATCCTGCTATCGATCAGCCACAACATTAAGATTAAAGACGCCCCTCTGAACTTGATTAGCCCGAAATTAAGGGTACCCCTTGGCATTATTGGGGTTTTGTTGTTCATCTATGGCGGTTTCTCATATGGCACGGTAAATGTTCCCGGTCCGCTGGAGCAGGCCACGGTAGAAGAAATGAAACCGGTTGAATACCCGGTAAAAAGTGTGCAGGTGCTTTCTCCTATTGCAGGAGATTCCGTCAATTGCCGTATTTTAACCAAAGGGGTCTACCCGGAAGGTCACAATAAAGATATCTGGGTACTTCTCAAACCCTCTGATGGTTTTTATTATCCTCAGTCCGACCATACCAATACCTCCTACAAAAGAGACGGGGAATGGCAGGTAATTACCCGCTTTGGCGGAGATGAAGGCGAGACTTTTGAGGTCATTGTATATGAAACAGATGCCACTGCTACTGAATTCTTCAGTACTACTATTGCAAACTGGAAAGCAGCCAATTCCTATCCGGGTCTGAAACTCGAAGAAATTCCTGCTAGTGCCACCGTACTTGAACGCTTAAAGGTTATACTAAATAAGAACTGCAGGGGTGCTCATGATACCCCTAACACCCTTTGAATCTGCTTATAAATTTGATCCATTAAAGCATACATTGACGTAAATCAAGTTAGCAAAAGATGATAGGAATTGACAAACCTCTAAAGACCTTCCTGTCGTTAATATGCCTTTTCCTTTTAAATACAATTAATTCTCAGAAATACGGGAGTCACCAGCAGGATGTAATATATGGTTATAGAGATGGGATGGCCCTGGTTATGGACATTTACTATCCCGGAGACAATACATCAAAAAGCGGGATAATAGTGCTGATGTGTGGAGGTATGAATTCAAGTCCGTTGTGGTCTCACCAGGCTGGGGAACGACCTGATATTCAGCACCTACTGGAAGAAGGGTTTGTTGTCTTCGCTACCGCCCTTAGTAGTCAGCCTAAGTATACGACAGACGAAAGCAGCTCAGACATACCTCGTGCTGTAAGGTTCATTAGATATAATGCAGTGCGTTTAGGTGTACATCCAGATAGGATTGGCGTAATGGGTTATTCGTCTGGTGCACATGTAGCCCTGATGGCGGGACTGGCTTCTCCTCCCCCAAATCCTGAAGCTAAAGACCCGGTTGATCGGATATCTTCAAAAGTACAGGCAGTGGTAGCCTATTCTCCCTCGACGGACCTTCTTAATTTCGGTAAAACCAATACTTCCATTATAGATCATTTCAGTTCTTTTGGATATTATCTGGTAGCTCCTTTTGACTATCATGAATGGAATCCTGAGTCATATCGCTTTGAGCGCGTGGAAGAACCTCAAAAACTACGGGAATATTTTGAAAAAAATTCTCCAGTGTCCTTCGTTTCTGCGGATGATCCCCCCGTTTTATTAATTCACGGGGAACAAGATAAGTTGGTGCCCATACAGCAATCAGAAATTCTGGTTAAACTCTTGAAAGAAGCTGAGGTGACCCATGAACTTCACGAAATAAAGGGAAGAGGACATGGATTAGCTCCGCAATCGAAAGAGGAATCCCTGAAGGCCCTGGAGTGGTTTAAAAAGTATCTAAACCAGGATTAAGCAATAAACCTCTAACTTTAAACACTGTAAACGCTTTTTAACTTACCCGGTCATTTGGCATATTCCAATTTTCAGAGGATTACACAGTCCTAATTCCAACATTTAATAACTAAACAAGCCGAAATGAAATCTCTGCAAAATAAACTCTTCTACATTCCCCACTTTTTTGTGGGCTGCATCCTAGTTCTAGTAGTCTCCTGTCGCAGCGAAGTAAAAATATCTCAGTATAACCCTGCCACACAGCAATTGATTACACTGGTAGAAAGCGATCCCGAATTGAAGTCGATGCTGGAGGCATCCCTGGAAAAAGCCAAACAGATCAATCCGGATCCCAATACCAATCCGGCACAAAACCTGGAAGAATACTACGCATTTGTTTCCTGGGCCGAAACTTCTATGCCCTGGGCCTTACTGCAAAAAGAGGAATACCCGGAGATTTTTGATAATATCTTCCAAAGCCTATGCGCTTTCTATTTCCTGGTAGACCAGCCCCTGGCCGAACTCGAAGGAAAAGGACTGGTTAACAACTCCCTTCAGTATACAGAACCCTTTGCCTCCTGGTTAATGGAATTCAGCAGATCCTGGGGCAACTTCCTGGATAGTGAAGCTTCATGGAATGAGGAATATTACCAGATGGCCCTGAACGATCCTAATTTCGGCTTACAAAATGGCTGGTACGAAGACCCATCCAACTGGACCACCTTCAACGAATTCTTTTCCCGCTACCTGAAATCACCGGAAATGCGGCCAATTGCCGCTCCGAAAACAGATTCCATTGTTGTTGCCTTTGCGGATTCCGAACCACAGGGAGTATGGGCCATTGACAGCTTGTCCCAGCTGGTTGTTGAGGATGGGGTTCCCGTAAAATCGGCTACCATTAGGTCCATATCCAAATTAATTGGGGAAGATTCCGAATATAAAGATGCCTTTGCTAATGGCACATTCACCCACTCCTTTTTGAATGTAAACGACTATCATCGCTATCATTTCCCTGTGGGGGGAACCATCAAAGAAGCCCGGATCATAAAGGGGATCAATCCCCCTGGTGGCGAACTCAAATGGGATAGTGAAAATAAAAGGTATGCCTTTAACCCGGCAGCTAAAACCGGATGGCAATCCATCGAAACCCGGGGTTGTGTTATTGTGGAAACCCAGGATTACGGATTGGTAGCACTGCTCCCCATAGGCATGGCTGCGGTGAGTTCTGTTAATCTTGAAGATACGGTGGTTCCGGGAGCCAGGGTGAAGAAGGGAGATATGCTGGGTCATTTTGCCTTCGGCGGATCTGATTTTATCGTAATTTTCCAAGAGGGGGTCACCTTTACGCTCGATGCCCCTGTGCAGGAAGGAAGCGAATACTACCAGCATATCCTGATGGGGGAACGCCTGGGCTATCTCAGTAAGGAACAATAAAGTACCGTCAACTTATAAATATGTACCGATATGAAACTAGCAAAAATATTCTGGTCCCTGGGAAGCCTGCTAATTAATGTTACCATCATTATTTATATTGCCCTCTCCAGCAAAGCCCCACAGGACATTGTAGAGCGATATGCCTACATAAACAGCAACTGGGCCTTATACGGGGCGCACTGGAAAGCGGAGTTTTTATTTATGACCCTGATTGCCATCGGGGCTGTATTTTTTGCAGCAAGATTCAGGAAGATAAGCTGGTCAGTCATTGTCGTTGGGCAGCTTATCCTGCTGCTTACCTATCCCATTATGCTCGGAGGGTATCAGAATACACCATTTGAACTGGCCGAGATGGCTAACCAGATGGCTACAGTGGTTTTTGTTTTTGGAAATCTCGTATTCTTTTCCGGTTTGCTGCTGTTGTATCGGGAAGACGGATTGCTAAAAAAGTGGTTACGGATCGTTGCCATGGGGCTGTCGGGGATTGGCGCACTAGTTTTCCTAATCACTTTTGCCGGAGTTATCAGTTGGAAACAGGCAATGATGGCGGGGCCTCTCATAAACATACTCTACCTGATCAATGCCTACTACGGATTAAAAATTGGGGCAGATGAAAAATAAATCGGTAATATAATGGCCACCCACCAAAAAATCATCCGGACCTGGAGTGGATGGACCACACTTGAAAATGCATCGGCTTACGAAAAGTTTCTTGTAGAAGAGGTTTTCCTTGATGTAAAAAAGAAGGGAGTAGACGGACTGGAAAAAGTGAGCATCTCCACCCTTACTCATAATGAGGAAGTACAATTTTTCCTTGTTCTTCAGTTCAGTACCCTTGAAGCTGTAAAGAAATTTGCAGGAGAAAATTATAAAATGGCCTATATCCCTGAAAAAGCAAAGCAGCTTTTAAAACGATATGACCATACAGCCAAACATTTTGAATTAAAGCAGGAGCTATTGCTATAAACCCTATCTTTTCAATATAAAATAACCACCAACCATCCAACCCAATGCCTTGTTTTAAAATACGGTACTTTATTCTTCTGTGCTGCTTTATTTGCCCCCTCGTTGTTCCTGGGCAGAATGCAGTCGATGAAATAAGAGGCGTGGTAAAAAACGGGAATGGGGATTTTATTGAACTGGCCACCATATCACTATTCCGGGAAGACAACCGTTTTGTCAGCAGCACCATTACCGACGTCCAGGGTGAATTTATTCTTGCCGATGTGTCGCCGGGTAGCTACAGCATCCGAATAGATCATTTGCTTTATGCCGCCTATGAGAGTGAAAGTCTGATTAAGATCGCTGGCAGAACCCTGAACCTGCCAGATATAATGCTGACCGAGAACGTCAGTGAACTGGACGAGGTAGTGCTGGTAGATCAAAAGGAGTTTATCCAGGTAAAGGCAGATAAGATTGTCTTTAACGTGGCAAGCAGTCCCAGTGCATCGGGAAGCAATGGGTTGGACTTACTGAAAGTGGCCCCGGGAATTACCGTGGATTTTGATAATTCCATATCGCTTTTGGGTAAAGACAATGTTCAGGTGTATCTGAATGGGGTGCAATCCCGCCTGGCAGGGAGTGACCTCGTCAATTTTCTGCAAAGCCTGACCTCAGATACGGTAGAGTCCATTGAAATCATTTCCAACCCTGGAGCGCAATACGAGGCAGAAGGAACGGGAGGGATTATCAATATCCGACTTAAAAAATCCGTTGCCCGGGGATTAAATGGCAATGTCACTTCCAGTTTTACCAAAGGGGAAGAATACCGGTACAGCAATAATGTTGTGTTGAATCTCGGTGGGAGCAAATTGCAAACCAGGCTGGATGTTACCCAATCCCACAACAATTCACTACGGATCTTTGATGATCGGATACAACAGAACAATGCTGTCCTTTTCGGGCTATCACGCGAAAACCAGATACAGGATGGATTTAATATAGGCTTGGGGCTGGAATCACAGATCAGTGAAAAACACTATGTAGGCCTGGAAGGAAGAGCTATTTTTAATGATACGGAAAACCGACTTGTGAATTTTACCGACATATTCACAGTAGAACCACCTGAATTCACAGAAATTCTCTTTTCCCGGGTACAGGCCAAGGGCAACTCCGCAAACTACCTTTTTAACGGCTTTCATTTATGGAATTTTGAGGACGAAAGCTCCATCACCACCAACATCAGTTTTGGGACATACAACAGCGACCAGATTACCTTGCAGCCCAATACTTATTTCGAAACAGACGGCACCACAGTGATCAACACGGAAGACAGCAGGTTCGATGCCGATACAAAAATTAATTTATGGTCTGTTAAGACCGATTACCAGAAAAGCTGGGAAACCGTAAGTCTCTCAACTGGATTTAAATATGCCCAGGTTAAAACCGACAACAGTTTCAACTTCTTCAATTTTGAAAACAGCACCCCTGTTTTTGACCCCACACAAAGCAATGACTTTACCTATACCGAAAATGTTACGGCAGCCTATGCCAACCTCAACTTTAAGATAAGTGAACATCTCTCCCTCAATACCGGCTTGAGGATGGAACACACGGAATCACGGGGACAACTCTTTTCTGAGGTGGAGACGGCAAATAATGACGTTTCCCGCAGCTATACAGATTTCTTTCCCAGTTTAGGACTGTCCTTTGACGACCAGGAAAAACACAGTTTCAGCCTGGGCATCGGAAGGCGTATAACCCGACCGGTTTACCAGGACCTGAATCCTTTTGAACGCCCCAATAGTCAGCTGGTCATCTGGAAAGGCAACCCTTTCCTGAACCCTAATTACATCATGAATTACCAGGGCTCTTATGCCTATAAACAAAAATTTGTCTTAACGGCCTATTACAGCGAAACCACGGATTTCTTTTCCAGGATCGTGGAAATTACAGGGGAAGAGACCTCTCAAATCATCCCTAGGAACATGGAAAAGGCAACCAACCTGGGTGCATCCCTAAGTGTTCCCCTAAAGCTCACTGAAAAATGGGATGTGCTGTTGTTTGGAAACCTCTTTCAGGAAACCTTTAAGGGCGATGTGGAAAGTACCTTTATTGACCTCTCCAACTGGCAGTGGGATTATCGCATTCAAAATATCATTAGCCTCCCATCAGATTTTCTGCTGGATATTACCTTCACCCAGCGCAGCCGGTGGATCTGGCGGGGTTCCGTTTATATAAAGGGTACGGAAGGACTAAGTTTCGGTATCCGAAAAGACTTCTTTGATAAAAAATTACAACTTCGGATTACCGGGGCCGATATCCTCCGCACAGAAAGCGACCTCCCTTATACATCGGATTACGGTGGGATAGACCTGGATGGTGTCTACACGGCAGACAACAGGCGTTTTGGTATGGGGCTGACCTATAATTTTGGCGGCAGCAAAACCGAAAGTAAAAGGAAAAAAGGCGCACTGGACGAAGAATTAAAACGTATACAGGATTGATATTAGAAATTTTAGCGTTCAATAAAATTTTAATCTTTCAAGATGCGTATTATACCTGATCCCTTACGAACATAATTAACATATTCGATGTGGTCTAAAAACAAGATAAAGTCTTACCTCTATGAAGGAAGAATCCATAATATTCCTAAATTGGAGGACATCACCCAGAAAACCAACCAATGAAAAACGATAAGAACTTGTCCAGAAGGGAGTTCAGCAAGGCGGTAATTTCTGCTCAGCTACTATTAGCCTCCGGATTTTTAACCGTACACCTGGCATGCAAAGGGAATAAGGATTCTAAAGCCGGGGCAATCTTTAATCCTTCACAAAAAGAGACCTTAAGTCTTGCCACGGATGAAATTATCCCGGCAAACAAAAATATGCCTTCGGCCTCCGAGGTTGGAAGCCTTCAATATGTTACCAGTATTATTGAAGAAATGCCGGAGCTCGCCCCATTATTTAATAGCCTGATTGATGAAATTGAAAGTCAGAGTGCAAATACCTATAAGGCAGCCTTCGCAAGTTTAAACCGGGAACAGCGAATCGAAGTTTTGAAAAACCTGGAACAATCTTCCCCTGAACTATTTAACATTCTTAAGGACTTCACCTATGAAAGTTACTACACCAATGAGAAGGTGTACAGCCTGATTAAATACGAGCCGCACCCTACCGGTACCTCCGGACCAGATATGGAACCTTTTGATGAAAAATTATTGGAAAGGGTAAAAAACATACCTCCCATGTACACCAAGATATAGGGATTATGCAAAACAAAGAGATAGATGTATTAGTTATTGGCGCTGGCGCGGCCGGGGCAGCCCTCTCCTGGAGATTAACGGAAAGAGGGGCAAAAGTGGTCTGCCTGGAACAAGGTGGCTGGATAGATCCTTTAACATTCCCCTCCTTAAAACCAGATTACGAAATCCAATTGTCAAGGGGTGATTTTAACTTAAGTCCTAATATTAGAAAGCGTCCCGAGGACTATCCGGTAACAACGGGCGGGGAAAATCCTCCATTTGTAATGATGTTTAATGCAGTGGGAGGTTCTACCATTCACTGGCAGGGACTTTTCCCGAGGTTCCATCCTTCAGACTTTAAGGTTAAAACCCTGGATGGAGTTGCAGATGATTGGCCAATAAGCTACTGGGACCTGGAACCATATTACGATTTGAACGACAGGATGATTGGTGTGTCTGGTGTCTCTGGTGATCCTGCTAACCCTCCGCGATCACCTCGCCAAATGCCTGCATTGCCCATTGGTAAAATGGGGAAAACCCTGGTTAATGGTTTTGAAAAACTGGATTGGCACTGGTGGGTTCAGGACCAGGCCATAAATTCCAAACCTTACAATAACAGGTCTCCATGTATGCTTCATGGTAAATGCATGTTTGGATGTCCGATGGGAGCAAAAGCATCTACAGATAGAACGTATTGGCCCCTGGCTATTCAGAAAGGTGCAGAAATAAGACCCTGGTCCAGGGTTAAAGAAATAACAGTTGACAAAACCGGCAGGGCCAAAGGAGCTATATATTTTGATCAAGACCACAACATCCAGGAAGTCACAGCCAAAGTGGTGGTGGTTTGTTGCAATGGCATTGGAACCCCAAGACTTCTGTTAAACTCAAAGTCCAGCCTGTTCCCGGATGGACTTGGCAATTCCAATGGCCTTGTTGGTAAAAATTTCATGGTGCATCCAACTCACTTTATCTCAGGTATTTTTGATGAAACCCTGGACGGCCATATAGGTCCAATGGGCAGCCCACTGTTTAGTCAGGAATTCTATGAAACGGATGAAAAAAGAGGATTTAAAAGAGGATATATGATGATTGGTGAGCGAACATTTGGCCCTCTTTCACAAACTGCCTCAATCCCATGGGGCAATAAGCATCATGATGAATTCAGCAGGGTATTTCCCCATCAGGCGGGCATAACCATTGTTGCCGATGATCTACCTGAAGAAACCAATACGGTAACCCTGGATGAAAAGGAAACAGATTCTAATGGTATTGCAGCTGCCAAAGTCACCTACTCCCTTTCTGAAAATTCCAAAAAAATGCTGGCCCATGCTGCGCAGAAAGCAACCGAAGTACTGGAAGCGTCCGGAGCCAAAGAAGTCGTGGTACCTCCTCCTACAAATTTAGCACATCTTATGGGTACTGCCCGGATGGGCACCAGTGATAAAAATTCAGTGGTTAATGCTGATAATCAAGCACATCATATAAAGAACCTTTTTATTGTTGATGGAAGTTCTTTTACGACTGGGGCTGGTGTTAATCCCACTTCAACAATTATGGCTCTGGCGTTACGGGCAGCAGATAAGATATGGGAAAGGCGTAGGCAGTGGTAACTCATTTACGGTGTGATGGATTACCAAAAGCTCCATGAAATCCTGAATGTGATCCAGGAATTTGCAGCGGCAAATGAGCAGATCCTGGCCGTTGGATTATGCGGTTCCTGGGCACGGGGAGCAGCCAATAGCGACTCCGATATTGATTTGTCCTTCATTTGCCGGGACAAGGAATTTTTCAAGACTACAGCCTGGCTCCAAAAGATCGATTTTAAAATAATAAACAGCAACATAATACGATTTGAAGACCAGAAATATGGTGTTGTCTGGTCCAGGCACGTTTTCCTTGAGGATGGAACAGAAATTGAATTTTCATTTGCCGATACCTCCTGGGCTAATATTGACCCCCTGGATACAGGGACGGAAAAAGTAGTGTCTGATGGATACAGAATCCTCTACGATCCACACCAATTACTGAAAAGACTGCTGCAAAAAGTTAAGGCAAAAACATAAATTCGCATTATCAGTTTATTCCCTTAGATAGATATGAAAAGAACAAGCTATTGGTTTATTGGCGCCCTGATCGTTTTTTGTCTGGCCTGCTATTTCCTGGTCACAGGATCTTCAGTACTGCTCCTTTCCCTTTCTGAATCGAACAATATCCCATTGGGCACCATTATCACCTGGTTGGGTATTATTTCCATTCCGCTGCTCTTTTATTTTGGGGTAAGGAGGTTAAGGGACCCGATAACCAAAACAGAAAGGGTTTTCAGCATACTCTTAAAACTTTCTATCTGCCTGGCCTTGCTATGGGTGCCTATCAGTTACCTGCTTGCTGGAAATTTATCATTCAGTTTTTCCGAAAAAGCTACATTCCAGGGAGGACAGCTGGCCATGAAGGCCTTCTGGTTCAACGCTTATTTTACAGCAGCAGCACCAGTGGTTCTGGGAATTATGTTCGGGTTGATTTCCCTGTTCCAGAAAAAACCAGGCAACCAGAATTAAAGTTGCAGCTTAGTTAATCCAACTCTTAAGACTATTATAAATTGGCCTGGCATGTAAAGGGAGTTCCCTAATTTTAAAACAAAAACATGCTATGTATAATTTAATCCGAATACTTCTTGTCTGCAGTCTCGCCCTTCCTTTGGGCAGCGGCCACGCCCAGAACAAAACAGAAGGCCATTATACCTATAGATCCGGAGACTGGAACGGGATTGGCAAATGGTATATGGGTCGTGAGATTGCGCGGGTAATGGGGTACCAGGGGATGAGCTGGCTGGAACGCCCGGAAAGGGAGAAAGAGGAAAGGACCTCTTTGCTACTAAAAAACATGAATATTCGCCCGGGAGATGCCATCGCGGACATAGGAGCAGGATCAGGGTACCACGTATTTAAAATGGCTGATATGGCTAAAGACGGTGTGGTCTATGCAGTGGATATACAGGATGAAATGCTGGCCGAGATCAGACGAAAGATAAAAGATGGTGAAATTACCAATGTACAGCCCGTAAAGGGAAGTGAAAAGAGCGTAAACCTGCCCGAAAATTCCGTGGATAAAGTCCTAATAGTGGATGTATATCACGAGATCAGTTTTCCAAAGGAATTGAGCGCCTCGCTCTACAAGGCCATGAAGGCAGATGCCAAACTCTACCTCATTGAATACCGCGCAGAAGATGCCACAGTCCCCATAAAAAAGATCCATAAAATGTCCGAAGAACAGGCTGTCAGGGAAATGGCGGCTGCAGGCTTCAGGCTTGAGGAAAATATTGGGAATTTACCCTGGCAGCATTGCATGGTTTTCGTAAAAGAATGAGCCTTGAATTATCTGTTATTTTCCATGGGTAACGTATCTTAGTCCTAAGCATCATTATTTCCATGAAAAAGATTCTCATCTTACAAATGCGCCCGGAAGATGCCACGGCAAACAGCGAGTTTGAAGCCATCATGCGTGTTGGCGGACTAAAGCCGGAAGAAGTACAGCGCGTAAGGCTGGAGCAGGGGATCCCCGACATCAAACTGAAAGACTATGCAGCCATAATCGTCGGAGGGAGCCCTTTTGACCTGAGCACCCCTCCAGCTGACAAAAGTGAAACCCAAAAAAACATTGAAGCCTTTTTCAACAAACTTTTAGAGGAAGTTGTTCAGGTAGACTTCCCCTTCCTGGGCTGCTGCTCCGGGAACGGATTACTGGGAAAATTCTGTGGGGTCTCAATCTCCCGCACCTACTCAGAACCTATAGGCAGTGTAATGATCTCTGTAACCGAAGAGGGTGCGGCAGACCCTTTGTTAAAAGGACTGCCGGATAGTTTTTTGGCAAGGGTGGGGCATAAAGAAGCCTGTGATACCATCCCTGATGAAGCCGTTCTGCTGGCCACCTCAGATCCCTGTCCGGTACAGATGTTTCGGATTAAAAAGAATATCTATGCTACGCAATTCCATCCTGAAGCTGATGCCCATGAATTTATTATGCGGATTAAAACGTATAAGAATTTTGGATACTTCCCCCCGGAACAGGCAGAAGATCTGATTGCAGCTGCTTTGCAAATTAAGACGCCTAAACCCAAGGAAATACTAAAGCGTTTTGTAGCAGCCTACAAATGATAAATGCATGATTTTGGGGATCCCTCTTACTAAAATGATACATTTGTTTTTCCTGTAATCTGACCTCATATGAGAAAATGGCTGGTTTTATTGCTCCTTCCCCTTATGGCCTCATGCCCGGGTAAACAAAGTATGGAGAGTGTACTGGACCTTTACAACAGTGAGTCTGTGCCCTATATTCAGGTCGACAAACTGGCTGAAGGAACAGAATATATCCTTTTAGATACCCGGGAAAGTGCAGAGTTTCAAGTAAGTCACCTGGACAATGCCCAATGGGTGGGTTACGATCAATTTGATATTGAGGAATTCCTTAAAAAATACCCGAATAAGGATGAGGCCCTGGTAGTATACTGCTCTATTGGGGTTCGTTCCGAAGACATTGGGGAGCAATTGCAGGATGCGGGTTATACCAACGTGAAAAACCTGTATGGTGGCATATTCGAATGGAAGAACAAAGGGTACCCTGTTGTGGATACGCTGAAGGAAAAAACAGAAAAAGTACACGCCTACAGTAAGTATTGGGGCCGGTTACTGACTAATGCCGAAAAAGTGTATTCGCCTTAATACTCGTAAATTGGAAAAGGATAACCTGCTGCTTATTTTCACAAGAAATCCGGAACTGGGTAAATGCAAAACCCGGCTTGCATCCGTAATAGGTAACGAAAGTGCCCTTGAAATCTATAAATTCCTGCTGGCTCGGACATCAGAAATTACAAAGGGTCTGGAAGCAGATAAGGCCGTTTTCTATTCCGATAATGTGGTGGTGGATGATCTCTGGGACAATCAACATTACAACAAAAGGGAACAGCGGGGTCAAGACCTTGGGGAACGTATGCTAAACGCCTTCCAATGGGGCTTTGAACAGGGTTATCAAAAAATCCTCATTATAGGCAGTGACCTGTACGACCTGAGTTCGGAAGACCTGAAAACAGCATTTAAGGCACTCGAAAAGAACGAGTTTGTAATTGGCCCTGCTTCAGACGGAGGCTACTACCTGCTGGGGATGAAACAGCTGAAAAAAGAGCTTTTCCAGGATAAATCCTGGGGAAAGGCCTCTGTTTTGGAGGATACGCTGAAAGATCTTAAAGGTCAAAGCCTGCAACTCCTGGAGATCAGAAATGATGTAGACCTTTACGAAGACATAAAAGACATAGATGTATTCCAGAAATTTCTAAAGAAAACATATGACCAGTAAACAACTACAGGAGTCTGTTTCCTACCTGAGAAAAAAAGGGTTTGAAAATCCGGAAATCGGAATCGTATTGGGAACCGGTTTGGGACAAATGGTAGACGAGATAGAATCACCTATTGTTGCTCACTATCACAATATTCCATTCTTTCCGCTGGCCACAGTAGAATTCCATTCAGGAAAGCTGATTTTCGGTACATTGATGGGCAAAAAGGTAGTAATGATGTCCGGACGTTTCCATTTGTATGAGGGCTATGCTTTTACCGATGTTACATATCCCATCCGGGTAATGAGGCTGCTGGGAATACAAAAGCTCTTTATCTCCAATGCCGCCGGAGCAGTAAACCTCAACTTCAAAAAAGGAGATATCATGCTGATAGACGACCACATAAACCTTCAGGGTGGCTCCCCTTTGGCCTTTAAGAATGTGGCGGAATTCGGGGATCGATTTGTGGATATGAGCCAGCCCTATGATGTGGAAATGAAGAAAAAAGTAGTCGAAATAGCAAAAAAGGAAAACATTTCACTACAGCAGGGTGTATATGCTGCAGTAGTAGGTCCACAACTGGAATCCAGGGCAGAATACCGCATGTTGAAAATAATAGGCGCTGATGCCGTAGGAATGAGCACCGTACCCGAAGTAATTGTTGCAAACCACTTACGATTGCCGGTTATAGCGGTATCCGTTCTAACGGATGAATGCGATCCGGATAATCTTGAGCCAGTCAATATCAAAGAAATACTGGATGTAGCGGCCAAAACGGAGCCGAAAATGATAAAACTATTTAAAGAACTGATCAGAGAACTATGAGTTATTTAGAAACTACCAAAAATGTTTATAAAGAAGCTGCCCTGACCCCGGACGTAGGCTTGTGCTGTACAACCAATCCCGTATGGCAGTTCCCGGGTTTGTCCATTCCAACAATTATGCAGGAAATGAACTATGGCTGTGGCAGCACCGTATCTGCACAAGACCTCATCAACAACCCAAAGGTTCTTTACGTAGGTGTTGGCGGGGGAATGGAACTGCTACAGTTCTCCTATTTCTCCAGGCAGAAGGAGGGCGTAATTGGGGTTGACCCGGTTGATGAAATGCTTCAGGCCTCCAGGGATAATTTTAAGGTGGCAGAATCTGAAAATAAATGGTTCAAAAGCGACTTTGTAAAACTCATTAAAGGTGATGCCCTTGATCTCCCAATAGAAAGCGAGAGCATAGATGTGGCGGCCCAGAACTGCCTGTTCAACATCTTCAAGACCGAAGACCTCAAAAAGGCAATCGGTGAAATGTACCGGGTATTGAAACCCCATGGCAGGCTGGTTATGAGCGATCCGGTCTGCGATACTCCAATGAATGATGAACTGCGCAACGACGACAGGCTCAGGGCCCTTTGCTTAAGTGGGAGTATCCCCGTAAAAGAGTATATCAAAATGCTAACAGATGCGGGATTCGGGACTATTGAGATTCGGGCCAGGCGTTCATACAGGGTGCTCTCCCCCAATCACTACCCCACGGATGAGCTGATCCACATAGAATCCATTGAGATAGCGGCGATCAAAGATCCCATGCCGGAAGACGGCCCTTGTGTATTCACGGGTAAAACGGCCATTTATTATGGGGATGAGGAATACCTCGATGATGGAAAGGGACATGTTTTGGTCCAGAACCAGCCCCTTGCTGTTTGCGATAAAACGGCGGCTGCACTGGCCGAGGCCAGTAACCAGATCCACATCAGTGAAAGCACCTGGCACTACAATGGTGGTGGATGCTGCTAAATGTTTACAGTAAAAAGCCAAAAATAATTAGCTGCAGGGATATTCTATGAACCAAAAAGGAATTTACTTTCTTCTTTTTTGTGTGTTTTTTAATGCATTCTCACCTTTATCCCTTACTGCCCAGGATACAACCGAAAAAAGCACTACAATCAGCCATAAGCTTTGGGGAGAGCTTTTGGAAAAACACGTAGATGAGCACGGCAATGTAGATTATTACTCGTTCAGGAAAAACATCGATATCCTGGATAAATATCTGCAGTACCTGGCATTAAATGAACCACTGGACAACTGGAGCAGAGCAGATAGCCTGGCATATTACATCAACCTCTACAATGCTGCCACGGTGAAACTCATTTTACAGCATTACGCGGTGGGCAGTATACAAGAAATAAAACAGCCCTGGGGCAGAAAATGGATCAGGGTAGGCGAGCATGAGCTTTCGCTCAATCAGATTGAGCATAAGATCTTAAGAAAAATGCATGAACCGCGAATTCATTTTGCCATCAATTGTGCTTCTGCCTCCTGTCCGAAATTGCTGAACATCCCCTTTGCAGCCCAAAACATAGAAGAACAACTGGAACAGGCAACCCATGCATTTATCAATGATCCTCAAAAAAATCAAATCAACCCGGATAGTATTGTGCTTTCGGCCTTGTTTAAATGGTACAAAAACGATTTTACGGAAAATGGGAGCTTACTGGGTTATATTAGCAGGTATACCGGTATATCCTATCCGAAAAATGCTAAAATTAAATACCTGAAGTACAACTGGAGTCTCAATGCACAGTAACCAGCCCCAAATCAGTGTCATTATACCGGTTCTTAATGAGGAAGACCTGGTAATAACACAGCACAGGGCTATTAAGGAAGCCTCCACTACCAACAGGCCGCTTGAGATTATTTATGTAGACGGGGGAAGCACGGACCAGACAATAGTCAAAACCAAAGAACTGCAGGCTCGATTATTGCATTCAGACAGGGGGAGGGCAAAACAAATGAACCTTGGAGCAGAAGAAGCAAGAGGTGATATCCTGTATTTCCTGCATGCAGACACATTACCTCCAAAAGGCTTTGACCAGTCCATTATCGACGCGGCTGATAATGGCGTAAAAGCAGGGTCTTTCCGAATGAAATTTGATAGCAACAGTACCTTTTTGCGCTTTTTTGCCTGGTTTACCCGCTTTAACCATTGGCTCTGCAGGGGGGGTGACCAGTCGATCTTCATTAGCAAGGACTATTTTAAAACCTCCGGGGGGTTTGATGAGGACTATATGATTTATGAAGACCTCGAGTTTATAAAAAGGCTTTACCGCCAGGGTCTTTTTAAAGTGTTGCCGGATTACGTGGTTACCTCGGCTCGTAAATACAACCAATTAGGAAAATACCGTTTGCAGTATCACTTTGCAGTCATACACCTTAAAAATTACCTGGGTAAATCTCCCGAAGAAATATATGACTATTACAAACGGTACATTCAGTCATAACAGGCCATTGGTAATCCTAAAAAGCCTTATAAAAAAGGCGGATTATTTCTTCAGCCGGCTTGTTCTGTGGCGTAAAACGGTTATCCTGATTTCCTCCGGCTCTGTCGTGGTGAATAAACCATTTCCAGATAAATCCCCCGGCAAACCAGTCTTCTGACCAGAATTCTTCAAAAATGGCCTTTTTGGCATTCACCTGACCCTCCAGATTTACAGCCTCTTCAGTGCGGTCTACCAGCCAGGGTTTCTTTGCCGTGTAATCCATACTTCGATACCCAAATTCCGTAAATAGAATGGGCTTTCCGGTCTGTTCGGCGATTTCCTCGATTTTAGTTTTCCAGGGTTGCCAGCCAGCTTTCAGGGCTTCTACTGAGGGTGTTTTTTCTTCTGAAAGGGGAAAATAGGCGTCAATGCCAACATAGTCCAGCAAGGACCAGAAAGGTGTCCTTTTGTATTCGTCCCAGTTTGCGGCATAGGTGAGACTACCCTTGTATATATTCCTGATCTTCCCCACCAGTTGAGTCCAGAATTGGGGACGGGCCTTTATAAATTCTTCCAGTTCTGTGCCAATGCAAAATATCTCTACCCGCGTATCCTGGGCCAGTTGCGCATAGGTAAGTATAAACCTTTCATAAGATTCCTCCAGGATCTTCCAGTCGTCCTCGGTAGCCATCCTGAGGTCTCCTGTAAATTCCCCTCGCCAGATCCAGATCTGGGGTTTCAGCATGATCTTAAGCTTGTTGCGCCTGAGCAGCTCAATGTATTGCCTGGCACCCTGTTTAGTTTCACCAAACCACTGACGATCTGTGTCAAAAATTATTTCAGGTGAAGAGAGATTGCGGATAAACCCGAAAGGCATAACCGCCGCATGATCGGCAAAAACATCCAAAACAGCCTCCACATGCTCCTGTGAAGCTTCGTCACGGGAAGCAACAAAACTTACCCCGTTTATCTTACCCACAAACTGACTGCTGCATGACATGTGCAGTATAAATACGATAAGTAGTCCTAGCTTTTTCACGATCTTACCAGAGGATTCCTACCAAATTTAGGAAATCAAAAAAAAACAGAAAGTTAAAATTAGGCTTGCTGTTAAGTTCTTAACTTTAGGAACGACATAAAGAAAACAACCCAGGGAAGGCATGGAACACATTATCATAATTGGTAACGGCATCGCAGGAGTAACCGCTGCCCGTCATATCCGCAAATTATCCGACAAGCGAATAACCATCATTTCGGCAGAAACGGATTATTTCTTTTCCCGGACAGCACTCATGTACGTATACATGGGCCACATGAAATTTGAACACATCAAGCCTTATGAAGACAGTTTTTGGGACAAAAACCGCATAGATCTTGTACGGGGCTATGTTACCCGGGTTGATCCGGAGAAGAAAACCCTGACAGTAGGAAGTTCAAAGGAGTTTAGTTTTGATAAACTTATTATTGCAACTGGTTCCAAACCCAACAAATTTGGCTGGCCCGGAGAGGATTTAGAAGGTGTACAGGGATTGTACTCCAAACAGGACCTCGACCTCCTGGAAAGCAATGCTCCCAACAATCAGATTTGCAAGCGAGCCGTAATTGTTGGAGGAGGACTGATCGGGATAGAACTGGCAGAAATGCTAAGGACAAGGAATATCCCGGTTACTTTTCTGGTCCGTGAAAAGAGTTTCTGGGATGGTGTATTACCCGATGGTGAATCCCAAATGATCAATGAGCATATCAGGGAACACCATATTGATCTGAGGCTGGGAACTAATCTGGTGGAAATACTCTCTGATGACCATGGCAGGGCAAAGGCCGTTGTAACAGATAAAGGGGATACCATTGCCTGTAATTTAGTGGGGCTTACCCCGGGCGTAACCCCAAATGTGGAATTCCTAAAAGATTCCGGCATTGAACTGGGACGGGGGGTTCTGGTTAACCGGTACCTGGAAACCAGTCGCCCTGACATCTACGCAATCGGGGACTGTGCCGAACAGCGAAGGGCGATCGACAGGAGGCGCCCCATTGAAGCGGTCTGGTATACGGGCAGAATGATGGGTGAAACCCTAGCCCAAACCATTTGCAATAATCGTATTCCATACAACCCCGGACACTGGTTCAACTCGGCCAAATTTTTCGACATCGAATACCAGACCTATGGCTGGGTTTTCAGCAACCGCAATAAATCTGAAGATGAATTGCATTTTCATTGGAGGCATACGCAGGAAAAGGTCTGCGTAACCCTGGCATACCAAAGAGATAATCGTCAATTTCTTGGGATTAACACCTTTGGAATCCGGATGCGGCATGAGGTCTTTGACCGGTGGCTGAATGAAAAACGTTCCGTGGAACACGTTATGGAATACCTGGCCGATGCCAATTTTGATCCTGAGTTCTACAAGACTTATGAAAAGCAGATCCTGGACCATTTCAATAAACAAATGGGAACACAATTAAAACCGGCTAAAAGAAGCCTAAAGCGAGTATTTCAACTATCGTAACTCCGATCTAACCCATAATCAGAACACGATGAGTTCACCTGACAAAAGCATGGCCCTGACCGGGCAACCCCCAAAAGCCTTATCGCTGCCCCAGCGGTTAGCCACCCTCATTGGGTTCCTGGGCCTTGCCATACTGTTTCTGGCAGCCTTTGGAATAAACTTCCCCAATAAAGGACTTTGGATGAGCTTATCCACCATCCTGTTGTTTGCTGGTATAATCTGGTATACGGCCCTGAGCTATGGGCAAAAAACCAAAGGCATTAAAAATGACGGGGTCTGGTTTAAATCTATTTCCAGTATGGGGTTCTGGGGCTGGATAGCAGGAATAGCCATAACTTCCTTTTATATAATCCTCTACTTCTTTCCGGAATTCCTGGGGCTGGTCAGGGATGGGAAAAATACAGGTGTTATTGCCCTGTTTGACCCACTGAGCCGGGCACTAAGCGGGAATCCGGCCAGCCAGTGGTTTGTTTACGGCACACTTTACACTGTGGCCATACTGGCCTTTGGCATCAAATTTATCTGGAAATACAGGCACAACCGCTATGAGATCATTCGAACGATCAGTGTGATGTTCTTTCAGACAGCCTTTGCCTTCATCATACCGGAAATCATGGCCCGGCTTAATGGTTCTATTCCCTATTACGACCTGAAGAATATTTGGCCCCTGAACTACTACAATTTTGAACGATATCGGATAAACGGGTTCATCAGTTCAGGAGATATTGGCCTCGCACTGCTCATCTTCGGGGTTCTGTCTGTTTTTGTCATCTCCCCCATCCTGACATACCGCTATGGCAAGCGCTGGTATTGCTCATGGGTTTGCGGTTGTGGTGGACTTGCGGAAACTGCGGGGGATGCCTTCAGGCAACTCAGCGACAAGACTGTCAGAGCCTGGAAGATTGAACGCTGGGTAGTCCACAGCGTGGTCGTTTTCGTAACCCTGATGACCACTGCCGTGATCTACTCTTATCTGGGCAATGATACGAGTAAATACTGGTTAACAAAGAGCAGCTTCCTTACAGGGGTTACCGTGCTGCTAACCCTGGTATTCGGCTGGGCGATGCTTTTCAAACGCAAACAGCTGCAGAAAGATGCACAGTATGGGGCTATTGGGTATTTTGTAGTGATACTGGTTCTGATCGCCCTGCATCAATTCAGCGGGGAAGGGAACATCTTCCTTTTCAAATCGGAGACACTCCGGAAATCCTACGGGTTCCTTATCGGAAGTATCTTCTCCGGGGTTATAGGAACCGGTTTTTATCCCATATTTGGCAATAGGGTCTGGTGCAGGTTTGGCTGTCCCATGGCAGCTATCCTCGGTTTCCAGCAAAAACTGTTCTCCCGATTCCGGATAACTACAAACGGCGGACAATGTATTTCCTGCGGGAATTGCTCTACCTATTGCGAGATGGGTATCGATGTCAGGGCTTACGCCCAGAAAGGTGAAAATATCGTTCGTTCCAGTTGTGTAGGCTGTGGAATCTGCTCGGCAGTATGTCCCCGTGGTGTGCTCAAACTGGAAAATGGTCCGCTCAAAGGACGTATTGAAGCCAATCAGGTATTGCTTGGTAACGATGTGGATCTCATGGATCTTGTTAATAGGAATTAAAAGGCTTTTTAGCCTACGTCGGCTCAGGCGAGAAGATAATCCCTACTTTTGTGCCTTTCAGAATTTATCCCTACTGGGACATGCATGACATTCGTGTAATTATACCCGCATTCAACGAGGAAAAGTCCATTGCCCAGGTAATTGGAGCAATCCCCGACACGGTAAATGAAATTATCGTCGTTAACAATAATTCCACAGACCAGACAGCCAGTGTTGCCGCAGAAGCAGGGGCTACCGTGCTAACTGAAACCCGAATGGGTTATGGCTATGCCTGCCTCATGGGGTTAAATTATGTGGATAAACAATCCAAAACACCTGATATCATCGTATTTATCGACGGAGACTATTCAGATTATCCGCAGGAACTTCCCAAAGTGGTGGCTCCCATCATAAAAGAAGGTGTGGATTTTGTGATTGGTGCAAGGGTAAAATCGCTTAGGGAAAAGGGCTCCATGACACCTCAACAGGTGTTTGGTAATTGGCTGGCCACCACTCTGATGCGACTGATGTACGGGGCAAAATTTAGCGACCTGGGACCCTTCAGAGCTATTCGATACGATAAGCTGAAGGAGCTGGGAATGCAGGACAAAACATACGGCTGGACCGTGGAAATGCAATTAAAGGCGATTAAACATCGTTTGGCATATGTCGAAGTACCAGTGCGTTACAAAAAAAGAATAGGCATCTCCAAAGTGTCTGGTACTGTAAAAGGTACTATATTTGCCGGCGTAAAAATATTGGGTTGGATCTTTAAATACGGTTTTAAATAATATGGGACTAACGATTTCTTATCTTGTCATTGCGATCTACAGTATCGCCCTGATCCTCATCTTTCTGTATAGTCTTTCCCAGTTGAACCTGCTGGTAAACTACCTCAGCAATAAAAGACGCAACCAGGAAGCCCCTAAATTCAACTTGCTGGATCCCAAGGAAATTCCGTTTGTCACCATTCAGCTCCCTATCTACAATGAAAAGTACGTTGTGGAGCGCTTACTGGACAATATTGCTAAAATAGAATACCCCAAAAGCAAGTTGGAAATACAGGTTCTGGATGATTCTACTGACGACTCCGTAGCAGAAACAGCAACACGTATCGAGGCCTTACAAAACACTGGGCTGGACATTCAGCATATTCGCAGGGAGAACCGTGAAGGTTTCAAAGCCGGCGCCCTTAAAGAGGGGCTCAAGATAGCCAAAGGGGATTTCATTGCCATTTTCGATGCAGACTTCCTCCCGGACAGTGACTGGTTGAAAAAGACAGTGATCTATTTTAAGGATGAAGAAATTGGAGTGGTCCAAACCCGTTGGGGACATATTAATCGGGATTATTCGACCCTGACCCGTATACAGGCTTTTGCCCTGGATGCACATTTTACCCTGGAACAAGTGGGCCGGAATTCTAAGGGGCATTTCATAAACTTCAACGGTACGGCAGGAATATGGAGGAAAACCTGTATCCTGGATGCCGGTAACTGGGAAGGTGATACCCTCACAGAAGACCTGGATCTGAGCTATCGTGCCCAGTTGAAGAACTGGAAATTCAAATACCTGGAAGACGTGGAGACCCCGGCGGAATTACCGGTGGTTATAAGCGCCGCCAGGTCCCAGCAATTCCGATGGAACAAGGGAGGGGCAGAAAACTTCAGGAAGACTGTTCTTAGTGTGATCACTTCCAAAAACATCCCGTTCAAGACCAAATTCCATGGGGTAATGCATCTGCTGAACAGCAGCATGTTCCTTTGTGTATTCATGGTTGCTGTACTGAGTATCCCTATGCTTTATATCAAAAATTCGTACGGCCACCTGGGCTGGATTTTCGAGGTTACCAGCTTTTTCATTGTAAGTACCATCATACTCTTCATTTGTTACTGGTTTACTTACCGAAGCATACAGGGGAGCAGCTTTGATCATTTTGTGGACTACATAAAACTATTCTTTACCTTTTTCTCGGTTGCACTTGGATTTTCCTTGCACAACACCGTTGCCGTACTTGAGGGGCATATGGGCAAGCGAAGTGAGTTTGTGAGAACGCCAAAGTTCAACATCAACAGTATCACAGACAGCTGGAAAGGAAATAAATACCTGACCAAAAAACTTTCTCCGAACATGATCCTGGAATTCGGGCTGATGCTTTACTTCCTTTTTGGAATGTACAGTGCCATTCCCCTGAATGATTTTGGTTTGTTCCCATTTCACCTGATGCTTTTCCTCGGATTTGGATTTGTGTTTTTCAAATCCCTGACGGCTAAAGCCTGATAATTACTTTTTGACAGATTTAGGGGCCAATTGTTCTGGCACCGTTCAGCAATTTTTCAGTTATTTGTAGGACGACTTAGCTGACTGAACTTGCTGAAATCACTACGCAAATATTGGAATCTGCATAGGCTCTCTATACTGATCATCCTGGCTTCAGTTATATTTTATTTTGTATTTGCCTATCAACTGGAACGTCAGGACTTTCCAAAACTATTAGGCCTCTACCTTGCGCTTTTTTTCTTTTGCTTTAAGCTGATCCAATTTGAAAAATGGAATTTCAAACTGCTACTTGTAGCAGGAATCCTTTTCAGAGTGGTATTTCTCTGGTCAGAACCCAACCTTTCCCAGGACTTTTACCGCTTCCTGTGGGACGGGCATCTCTGGATTCTGGGCGGCAACCCTTACCTGAATACCCCTGATGAACTTATGGCCATGGGTGGTATGCAGATCCCGAATGCTTCAGTGCTTCACGAAGGCATGGGAGCGCTAAGCTCTCGGAACTACAGTAATTATCCGCCCCTTAACCAGTTGTTTTTTGCACTGGCCGCCCTTTGGGGAGGTAAGAGTATAATGGGAACCGTTATAGCGAGCAGGCTTATCCTCATTTTTGCAGATATTGGAATCTTCTATTTCGGGAAAAAGCTGTTGTTGTTCCTCAATCGTTCCCCCCATCTGATTTTTTGGTATTTCCTGAACCCGCTGTGTGTAATAGAACTCACAGGAAACCTGCATTACGAAGGACTGATGCTGTTCTTTTTCATTTGGGCCTTATATATGCTCGCCGTAAACCGATGGGTCCCTGCGGCATTGCTCCTGGGAGCATCTATATCCATAAAACTGATCCCCCTGCTATTCCTTCCTCTTTTCCTGAAAAATTTGGGCTGGCTTAAAAGCCTTGCTTTTTACAGCCTGGTTTTTCTACTTGCGGGCATTTCGTTGATGCCTTTCTACACTGCTGAATTCTTTCCAAATTATACGGCTACTTTGCGTCTCTGGTTTTCCAATTTCGAATTCAATGCCAGTCTGTATAATCTCGCAAAAACCATAGGTTACCAATTCGATATCAGGTCCTGGGAGCTGATCAGAGTTTACGGAAAAATAACACCATTGATTACAGCATTAACCGTATTCTTGCTATCGTTTTTGAGGAAAAGAACACTTGGCGTATTGCTGGAAAATATGCTAATTGCCATCAGCATCTTCTATTTTATGTCCCCTACGGTACATCCCTGGTATATAATATTTCCGCTGGCCATATCCCTTTTTACAAATTACCGCTTCCCAATCCTCTGGTCTGCCCTCGTTATGCTGAGTTATTCTGCTTATATGCACCCTCAGGTAAAAGAATCCATGCTAATGCTCTCCATTGAATATATTATAGTATTTGGTTTCCTGTGCTATGAATTATTCAGGCATAAGTCCTATAAATCCTTATTTCAGAAAAATTAAGAGGGCTTCTTTGTCAGTTCAGTAGATTTTGTACATTTGGAGGAGCATGAAAAATAAAGCGCACATAACGGTTTCTTTACACGGCCTCTTTCGTCCGTTAGCTACTCCGCGCAACCGCCGCCCGTAAGGGTGTAATTCTGTCATGGGAAATAGGTGAGTCCATTTCCGCAAAATCTTCCGATCCTTTTTAGTTTTAAGTTCAAATCGAAAAGCAATGAAAATTGTAATTGCTAACGAATCTCATATAAAATACGCACAAGTCATCAGCGATACCATTACGGAATCTGCAAAAGTCAGGGGTACGGGAATAGCCCGGCGAACCCCTGAGTACATCATAAAGCGACTGGAGAATGGCAATGCGATAATAGCTCTTGATGGTGATAAATTTGCAGGCTTTTGCTATATCGAGGTATGGGGGCATAAGAAGTTTGTTGCTAACAGCGGACTTATCGTTCACCCGGATTACCGCAAACAGGGCCTGGCCAAAAAGATCAAGAAAGCCATCTTTGATCTATCGAGGAAAAAATTCCCGGATGCCAAGATATTTGGTATTACCACTGGTCTTGCCGTTATGAAAATGAACTACGAACTGGGCTACAAACCAGTTACATTCTCCGAACTGACAGATGATCCGGAGTTCTGGAAGGGTTGTCAGACCTGCAAGAATTTCGACGTGCTTACCCGTACAGATCACAAGATGTGTCTGTGTACAGGCATGCTTTACGACCCAAATGACAAAACCAAGATCCAAAAATCAAAAGGACCAGGTAAATCCATAAAATCACTGAAAAATATCAAGACTAACCTGTTCTCAAAAAAAGACAAGAAATGAAAAAATTGGTATTAGCCTATAGCGGCGGCCTGGACACTTCCTATTGTGCCATACACCTTTCCAAAGAAAAAGGCTATGAAGTACATGCCGTTACCGTAAATACCGGCGGATTCACTGAAGCGGAAATATCCGAAATAAAAGAAAAAGCACTGCAGTTAGGAGCAAAGTCCTATAAAGCCATAGATGCCGTTGGAACGTTCTACGATAAAGTGGTTAAATACCTGATTTATGGCAATGTCCTCAGAAACAACACCTATCCCCTGTCCGTCAGTGCAGAGCGGATAGTTCAGGCCATGGAGATCGTAAACCATGCCAAAAGTATTGGTGCCGATAGTATTGCTCATGGAAGTACAGGGGCCGGGAACGACCAGGTCAGGTTTGATATGATTTTTCAAATACTGGCTCCGGAAATAGCAATAATTACCCCCATCAGGGATATGCGACTTTCCAGGCAGGAAGAAATCACCTACCTTCAGGAACAGGGTATTGACTACTCCTGGGAAAAGGCAAAATACTCCATAAACAAAGGGCTTTGGGGCACTTCGGTTGGTGGAGATGAAACCTTGAGTTCTCACCTGCCCTTGCCCGATGAGGCCTTCCCAAGTCCCCTGCAAAAAGAAGATCCCGGTCAAATTAAACTGAGCTTTAATAAAGGAGAATTGGCTGCCCTGAACGACGTAAAAGGCAGCCCGGTTGAAATCATAGAGAAACTAAGCAATCTGGCATCTCAATATGCTATTGGGCGGGATATCCATGTTGGTGATACTATTATAGGGATAAAAGGTCGTGTGGGTTTCGAAGCTGCCGCCCCGCTGATAATCATCAAGGCCCATCATCTGCTGGAAAAACATACACTGAGCAAATGGCAACAGTATCAGAAAGAACAACTGGGGAATTTTTACGGTATGCTGCTGCACGAAGGAAACTACCTGGACGAGGTAATGCGGAATATTGAGGCTTTTCTTGAAGATACGCAGAAGAATGTGAGTGGAGATGTATTTATAAGCCTCCATCCATACCGGTTTGAGTTGGAGGGAATCTCCTCGCCCCACGATCTTATGAATGCCTCTTTCGGAAGCTACGGTGAATGGAATGAAGGCTGGACCGCTGAAGACGCCAAGGGATTCATCAGGATCCTTTCCAATCCGGGAAAAATAGCTAACCATGTAAATAATAGTCATGATTAAGGTAGGAGTCATTGGAGGTTCTGGGTATACCGGAGGCGAACTTCTCCGTTTGCTTTCAGCCCACAGCCAGGTAGAACTCAGCTTTGTTTACAGCAGAACACGGGCAGGCAAACCCGTTTCCAGTGCTCACCCAGATCTTCTTGGGTTAACTGATCTCAGGTTCAGTGGTGAGGTACAGCCCGATGTAGACCTGGTCTTTCTTTGCCTGGGACACGGGAACAGCAGAAAATTCTTAGAGGAACAAATATTTAGTCCGGAGACAAAGATAATTGACCTTAGCAGTGATTTCAGACTTAAAGAAGACTGTTCCTTTAACGGACAACCTTTTGTGTATGGACTGCCGGAGCTTTATAAAGAGCAAATTCAACAGGCCAGCTATATAGCTAATCCGGGATGTTTCGCCACTGCAATACAACTGGCCCTGCTCCCCATGGCCAGGATGGGTATCCTGACAGGCGATGTGCATGTCAATGCCACAACGGGCAGTACGGGGGCTGGAGTAGTTCCTTCAGAAACAACACATTTCAGTTGGCGTAACAATAATGTTTCCTGGTATAAAGCCTTTACGCATCAACACCTGGATGAAATAGAAGAGAGCCTGGACAATGAACAAACCAACAGGGGGGACTTACTTTTCCTACCTGTTCGCGGAAACTTCAGCAGGGGGATTTTTGCAACTGCCTATACGCGGTATAATGGTGATCAGGACACTGTAGTAAACCTCTTCAAAGATTACTACCGCGAAGCAGCTTTTACCCAAATAAGTGAACATCCCGTTCATTTGAAACAGGTGGTCAACACCAATCAGTGCCATTTGCATGTCCACCTAGGTGAAGGTGTACTCTTGGTGACATCAGTAATTGATAACCTGCTGAAAGGGGCATCCGGACAGGCGGTACAGAATATGAACCTGATGTTTGGGTTTCCCGAGACGAAAGGCCTAAACCTGAAAGCAAGTGCGTTTTAAATAGCTCCCCTAACCTCAAAAAACAAACAACATGAAAATAGCAATAATCGGAACTGGGAATTTGGGCAAATCCATTGCCAAAGGTATCCTCCACAGCAACGGGGCTACCAAAATGTATCTCACAAAAAGACACCCCGATAGTATCCGCGATTTTGAGAAATACGGAAACGTCAAGGTCACTGCGAACAACAGGGAGGCTGTGGCCGATTCGGACATTCTGATCTTTGCCGTGCAACCAGGTCATTTCAGTGATATCCTGCTTGAAATAAAGGACCTGCTCACAGACAAACATGTTGTTATCTCTACGATCACGGGCTTTAGCATAAAAAGAATTGAAGAGTTGATCGGGAAGGAACACTATATAATAAGGAGTATGCCCAATACAGCTATTTCAGTTGGAAAGTCCATGACCTGTCTCTGCGGCAATGAAGCAGGCCAGAAACGTATCGATCTGGCAAAAGCCATATTTAACAGAATGGGGCATTCCCTTGAAATCCCGGAAGAACAGATGCAGGCAGCCACAGTAATCTGTGCCAGTGGCATCGCTTTCTGGATGCGTTTGATACGGGCTACCACCCAGGGAGCGATCCAACTCGGATTTGATGCCCGCGAAGCCCAGGAACTGGCCATGCACACCTGCGACGGGGCAGCTGGACTACTAATAGCCTCCGGCAACCACCCGGAACAGGAAATAGACAAGGTTACCACTCCTATGGGTTGTACTATTCAGGGATTGAATGAGATGGAACATCAGGGCCTGTCTTCTTCCCTCATCAGAGGTATTGTCGCTTCATTTGAGAAGATCAATGATTTCAAAATCAATTCGTGAGACCCTAATAACAACTTTGGCAAATGAAACTTTTTGATGTCTACCCCCTTTATAAAGTTACGCCGGTCTCAGCCCGGGGAATCACTATCACGGATGAAGATGGGAAAGAGTATCTTGATTTTTACGGGGGCCATGCCGTGATTTCAATAGGGCACTCCCACCCCACCTATGTGAGCCGGCTGAAAGCGCAGTTAGATAAAATGGGCTTCTACAGTAATTCTGTTGCCAATCCCCTTCAGGAAAAACTGGCCTACAAACTCTCCAAAATGGCACATTGCGAACAATATCAATTGTTCCTATGCAATTCCGGGGCCGAAGCCAATGAGAATGCTTTGAAACTAGCTTCTTTTCATACGGGTAAATCCAGGGTCATTGCCTTTAACAATAGTTTTCACGGAAGAACTTCAGCAGCAGTTGCCGTTACCGACAACCCTAAAATAACTTCCCCACTGAACAGTCAGCACCAGGTGACTTTCCTTGATTTCGAGGACAGGGAATCTCTGGAAAGGGAATTGGCAAAAGGAGATGTCTGTGCCGTTATACTGGAAGCTATACAGGGGGTTGGCGGACTGGATCAGCCTTCCACAGCCTTTTACCACTTCCTTGCAGAAAGCTGCAATAAGCATAAGGTTATGCTCATAGCAGATGAGGTGCAATCCGGTTTCGGAAGAAGCGGGAAATTCTTCGCCTTTCAACATTATGGGGTGGAACCCGATATCATAAGCATGGCGAAAGGCATGGGAAATGGCTTTCCGGTTGGGGGGATCCTGATACATGAAAAGATCAGGGCTTCCTTTGGGATCCTTGGAACGACCTTTGGCGGAAACCATCTGGCCTGTACAGCTGTCCTGGCAGTGCTGGAAGTACTGGAGTCTGAAGACCTGATTGCTAATGCCGCCGCTTTAGAAGGTTTTTTCAGGGAAGAGGCTGCAAAAATTCCACAGGTAAAAAGGGTCAAAGGGCGCGGCCTTATGCTGGGTCTTGAATTCGATTTTGAAGTAGCGCCTTTGCGCGAAAAACTGATTTATGAACACCAAATATTTACCGGGGGCGCGAAAGACAGGCATGTATTGCGAATTCTGCCATCGCTGGGAGTAAAACGCGATGAACTCCAACAATTTTTTATCGCACTTAAAGCCGCGCTTTCATGAAACACTTTACCTCTGTTTTAGATATACCATCCCTGGGCAACTGGCTTGAAGATGCAAAAGCTTTAAAAAAGGATCCCAGGGGGCACTTGCATCTGGGAAAAGGCAAAACCCTGGGGCTATTGTTCTTTAATAATAGCCTTAGGACCCGCCTAAGCACACAGAAAGCAGCCATCAACCTGGGTATGGATGTGATGGTGATGAATTTTGGCAAAGAAGGCTGGGCACTGGAATTTGCCGATGGTACTGTAATGAATGGCCAAAGTGCCGAACATATCAGGGAAGCTGCACGGGTAGTATCTCAGTATTGCGATATTTTGGGAATCAGGGCATTTGCTCAATTAGAAAACAGAGAACTGGACGAGTCGGAACCTGTCCTTAACGGATTCCTGCAACATGCAACCATACCAGTTGTCAATCTGGAAAGTGCATTAGGGCACCCCTTGCAAGCCCTGGCCGATGCCATTACCCTGGAAGAAAACCGCATTAAAAAACAACCCAGGGTGGTGCTTACCTGGGCACCTCATCCCAGGGCCCTGCCACATGCCGTTGCCAATTCATTTGTACAAATCATGCAACGCATGCCTGTGGACCTTTCTATAGTGCAACCGTCAGGCTACGAACTGGATAAGTCCATCATAGGGAATACCCCGGTTTATTTCGATCAGGCAAAAGCACTGCAAGGGGCAGATTTTGTCTATGCCAAAAACTGGAGCAGCTTTGAGCAATACGGGCAGGTGGTCAGTGAAGATCAGGACTGGATGGTTACAAAGGAAAAGCTCGGGGATGCGAAATTTATGCATTGCCTTCCCGTAAGGCGAAACGTAGTGGTGGAAGATGCCGTGCTTGAAAGTGAACAATCTTTGGTGATTCAACAGGCAAATAACAGAACTTATTCGGCTCAACTGGTGCTGAAGAAATTACTGGAAGGACTAACGCTGTAATAATTTAGGAATGAAGAGGGAACTTAGCATTGTAAAAATTGGCGGTAATGTAATTGAGAATTCCAGTGAACTCAACAACTTCCTGAGGCTTTTCAGCGCCCTGGACACGCATAAAATACTGGTTCACGGGGGTGGTAAGAAAGCCACGGAAATCGGGCAAAAATTAGGGATTAAGTCAAAAATGATTGAAGGCAGGCGCATCACCGATGCGGGCAGCCTTGACGTGGCATTGATGGTTTATGCCGGCCTGGTAAACAAGAAAATAGTAGGTACATTACAGGCTATGGATTGTAACGCCCTGGGTTTAAGCGGTGCCGATGCCAACCTGGTACAGGCATACAAAAGACCGGTAACTAAGGTAGATTTTGGTTTAGTGGGAGATATTAGCGGGGTCAACGCATCAGCATTAAAAAACTTTCTCGAGATGGGTATGGTTCCTGTTTTTTGCGCTCTGACCCACGACCAAAAGGGGCAAATGCTTAATACCAATGCAGATACCATAGCAGCAGAACTGGCCATTGCCCTGAGTTCAAACTATAAGGTTACCCTATATTACTGTTTTGAAAAACAGGGAGTTCTTATGGATAAAGATGATGAGCAGTCTGTTATACCCGATATCAATTGGACTTCATACCAGCAGTTGATTACTGACCGCATTATAACGGATGGGATGCTGCCAAAAATGGAAAATAGTTTCAGGGCGCTTAAATCCAAAGTAGCGCGGGTCTGTATTGGAAATATATCCATGCTGGAATCCGGCAAAAGCCTTTATACAACCCTAAGCTTATGAAAAATGAACTGCAAATACTGACAGAAAAGGCGCTGGGGCTTCTTAAGGACCTGATCTCCACACCTTCTTTTTCATCTGAGGAAGAAAACACCGCTGAAGCCATTGAACTCTGGTTCCACGAATTTGGAATACCCGTAAAGAGATGGCACAACAATGTTTATGCTTTTAACAAGTATTTTGACCCATCTAAACCCACCCTGTTGCTTAATTCGCATCACGACACGGTAAAGCCCAATAAAGCATACACCAGAGATCCATTTCATCCACATATTGAGGATGGGAAATTATACGGCCTGGGAAGTAATGATGCCGGGGGCAGCCTTGTTTCTCTTATGGCCACCTTTGTGCATTTTTATAACTGGGAAAATCTCAGCCATAATCTGATCATTGCAGCTACAGCTGAAGAAGAAACGGCCGGTGACAAAAGCCTCAGGGGATTGCTTCCTCACTTGCCTGAGATCGCCGTGGCTATTGTTGGTGAACCTACACTGATGCAGCTCGCGGTAGCCGAAAAAGGACTTATCGTCTTTGATGCTGAGATCAAGGGAACCCCATCCCATGCCGCACATCCAAATAACAATAACTCCATCTACAACAGCATTCAAGTACTGGAATGGTTTAAGAATTATAGGTTTGAAAAGGTTTCGGAAGTCCTCGGGGAGGTAAAACTAACCGTAACCCAAATCAATGGAGGCTCCCAGCATAACGTGGTTCCGGCTAAAATTGATCTGGTTATCGATGCAAGGGTCAATGATTGTTATTCCAATGAAGAAATTGCCGAAATCCTGGAAAGGGAAGCGCCCTGCGCTATAAAACCACGATCGCTACGCCTGAATTCGTCATCGATTAGTCGGGACCACCTTTTGGTACAAGCCGGAATTGCACTGGGAAGGGAAACCTATGGTTCCCCAACATTGTCGGACCAGGCAGCACTGGATTGCCAGTCACTGAAACTTGGTCCGGGAGACAGCACCCGCTCCCATTCTGCAGATGAATTTATCTATGTACGTGAAGTGGAAGAAGGTATTCAACTCTATATTAATTTGCTCCATAAGTTTTTGGAAAAACCAGAACAATCATTAGACTTATGAGCATTACCTCGAAAAGTAAAGAAGCAGGATATGAAACTATGGGATAAAGGACAAAGCACAGATAAAAAAATTGAAGCCTTCACGGTTGGAAATGACCGGGAACTGGACCTGGTCCTGGCGTACTATGATGTAAAAGCCTCAATGGCACATGCAAAGATGCTGGCCAGGGTTGGCCTGATCTCCAGGAAAGAAGGAGATGCGCTCCTGGAAGAGCTGAAAGCCATTGAAAACTCCATTGAAAAGGGTGAGTTTACGATTGAAGAAGGTTTTGAGGACATGCACTCTAAAATCGAATACCTGCTGACCCAAAAACTTGGGGATACCGGGAAAAAAATACATACGGCCCGTTCCCGCAACGATCAGGTACTGGTTGCCATGCAACTTTACCTGAAGGATGAAATTAAGTCCATTGAAACCGCCGTATCTGAATTATTTACGCTCCTTATAACTCTTGCGGAAACCCATAAATCTGTCCTGATCCCTGGTTACACGCATCTGCAGATTGCCATGCCTTCATCTTTCGGTTTATGGTTTTCCTGTTATGCGGAAAGTCTTATTGATGATATCCACTTATTGAAAGCTGCCCGGAAAATTACGGACCAGAACCCATTGGGAAGTGCAGCGGGCTATGGAAGTTCATTTAACATAGACCGTTCATATACCACGGAATTAATGGAATTCGAAACCATGAAGTACAATGTGGTAGCAGCTCAAATGGGGCGCGGTAAAGTGGAAAAATCTCTGGCCTTTGCCATGGCCAGCCTGGGGGGTACCCTTAGCAAACTGGCTATGGATTGCTGCCTGTATATGAGTCAGAATTTTGACTTTATTTCTTTCCCTGATCAATTAACTACGGGGAGCAGCATAATGCCACATAAAAAAAATCCGGATGTGTTTGAACTGATCAGGGCCAAATGCAACGTGCTTCAATCCCTTCCCAATACCTTGATCATGCTGACAAATAACCTGCCTAGTGGCTACCATCGGGACCTGCAGCTGTTAAAGGAAAATATACTCCCCGCTATTGAAACTCTGAAGAGTTGCCTGGAGATCACCACCTTCAGTATGGCACAGGTAGAAGTGAGTCAAGATATTCTGAATGACTCCAAATACGATTATCTGTTCAGCGTGGAAAACCTTAATGCACTGGTTAAGGAAGGGATGCCCTTCAGGGATGCCTACAAGAAACTCGGAAAAGATATTGCCAGTGGCAGTTACCAGCCAAACAAGAAACTGGAACATACCCATGAAGGTAGCATTGGAAACTTATGCCTTGGGGAGATAACCCGAAAAATGGAGCAGGCACTTAAAGGATAAGATAGAATTTATAGGGAGAAGGAGCCCTGAAATTTTGTACTTTTCCTTTTAGAAATAGTTTTATAAATATGTTCGCACTCGTATACAGGTCCAGGGCTGTTCCGGGATTTGGCCCGGTACAAATACAGGAAATGCTTGAAAAAGCAAGGCCCTACAATTCAGAACAGGGCATTACAGGATGTTTGCTTTTCCACGAGGGCGAATTTTTACAGTATCTCGAAGGCAATCAGATTCGGGTCCTGAAACTGTTTGATAAAATAAAAAATGACCCGCGCCATACGGATATGGAATTAATATCCCATGGCAATAGACCGGAAAGGTGGTTTAAGGACTGGGAAATGGCTTTTGAAGATTTTTATGGGGATAATGACCAGATTTCTTATTTAAAGTTGCTGGTTGAAGGTCATCTGGGGGATCTGGAAGTAAATATTTCCGATCCGGCTGTGTATGCCTTTTGGGAAAATGTAAGCCGTATGCTTCGCGGCGATTTGCAGGCCAGCCCCTGACCTACTGAATCATTTTCAGGTTGATCACTTCCTGAGGAGTAAGATGCCTCCAGTGGCCCCTGGGAAGATCTTTTTTAGTGAGGCCCGCAAACACTACCCTGTCCAGTTTAACAACTTCATAACCAAGGTGTTCGAAAATCCGCCTCACGATACGGTTTCTACCACTGTGGATTTTAATTCCGACTTCCCGTTTGGGCGCATTCTTGATATAACTAACCTCATCTACCACAACAGGACCATCCTCGAGCTTCAAGCCTGTCCGGATCTTCTTCAAATCCTCGTCTTTTAGGCTTCTATTCAACTCTACATGGTAAATTTTCCGTACTCCATGCCTGGGGTGGGTTAATTTTTTGGCCAGGTCCCCATCATTTGTGAACAACAATAAACCTGTAGTGTTTCGATCTAGTCGGCCTACCGGAAGCAAACGGGCTTTTGATGCACTGGAAATCAGTTCCATTACTGTCCTCCTGCCCCTTTCATCACTGGTGGTAGTAATGAAGTTCTTGGGTTTGTTAAGCAATACATACTCCTTCTTTTCCGGATTGAGCAACCTGCCGTCAAAACGAACCGTGTCACCAGGCTTCACTTTATATCCCATTTCGCTAACCACCTTGTCATTAACAGTCACATTGCCGGCTGCGATATAAGTATCTGCCTCCCTTCTGGAGCAAACGCCGCTGTTGGCTACATATTTATTCAGACGGATAAGACCGGAATCTTCGGGTTTCCCTGATGGCCCACCCTTTGGTTTAACGGCTTTTCGGGATCCTGCATTACCTTTCTGATGCTGGGGTCTACCCGATTTATAATTCCTTCTGGGCTTTTCCATTATTCTGTGTTAAGGGGGCAAAGGTAAACAATACCCCTGATTCTGTTTACTTTAAAGGGGATTATCCGCTTTGTCTTTCAGGGTTGATTGACGTTCCCTGTTCAGGTGAAGTTGGGTAACATCCGGCCTTGAATAATGCCCTGCAGGATCAAAATTCTGACGTTCTTCAAAAACACGGTTAATATCCAGGCTGGCGTAGAGTATGCCCTCATCATCCACTACTGGTTCAAGTATCCATTCACCATCCGGTCCTGCAATACAGGAACCACCATTGGCCATTACTTCAGGTGTATTTTGTTGTAGTACATCCAGATAGGGGGTATCCTTGGGAAAATCGGACTTCCTCATAAGGGAAGAAACAGAAATCACATAACTCCTGGATTCCCTGGCGATGAATCGGGTAATATCTTTGGTGTTATTCAGGTTGCCAGGCCATACCGCAATATGGAGGTTTTCGCCCTGTGCATAGAGTGAAGCCCTGGGTAATGGCATCCAGTTTTCCCAGCAATTGAGTCCCCCCAGGGTATATTGCTTCAGGGAGTGGGTCCTTAACCCATGCCCATCCCCCGGAGCCCAGGTTAAACGTTCGTCATAAGTGGGTTGCAGCTTTCGGTGCACAGACCTGATTTTTCCTGTACCATCAATGTAAACTAAAGAGCAATACAAACTGTGCCCTCCGCGGTCCAAGGGCCTTTCGATAATCCCGAGGTATACAGCCAAATGCAATTTAGCCGCGAGATCACAGACCCGACCAAGTTCTCCGGCTTCCAGTGTTACTGCATTGCAACTATAGTGAGCGTGCAGCTGTTTATTTATCTTCAGGTCCCAGCCGGCACCATTGGTATAGGCCAGCCAAAAGGGATATCCGGGTAATAAAGCCTCACCAAAAACCAGTAATTCCGCTTTGTTCGAGGCGCCCTCTTCCATACAGTCCATTATCTTCTGCGTGGTTGCAGCCTTATCCAGCCATACCGGCGCAATCTGGGCCAGGCCTACTTTGAGGTAATTATCCATTAAAATAACCTGTTAAGTACTAAATCTATATCGATAAGCAAGATACTGAATACACCAGCTACTATGGTAAACTTAAGTATGTTATGAAGCCAGATGTAATGCTTTTTTCCTTCTGCCTTCCAGAGCAGGATAAGGAAAAGAATTAACAGCACTATACTTGCCATAAAATACAAATACATATATCCCACATCAAATTTGCGGATCAGAAGCAAGGCAGGCACCAGGGTAAGCAGGATCAGGAACATAATGGTTACCTTGGAAAAAAGGGTTCCGTACAGTATCGGAATTGTTCGGTAGGCCTGTGCAAGATCACCAGCTATGTTTTCCAGGTCCTTAACCATTTCCCGGGCAAGGATTAGCAAAAACAGGAATATCGCGTGCACAAATATGACCGTTTCAAAATTCCTGTAGTAAACGAAGACCGCAAAGAACGGAGTAATCGCCAGTGTAGAAGACACCAGGTTCCCAATAAAGGGAATGCGTTTCAGTTTATGTGAATACAACCAGATGCCAAAAATATAGGCCAAAAAGAACACCGAGGCCCGGAATGAAATGTAACTGCCCAGCAATACCGCTAAAAAGTTGAGCACAAAATATGCCGAAAGTTTGGTTCGCTGGCTCACCAGGCGATCCAGCATGGATTTATGTGGTTTATTGATCAGGTCCTTCTCCGAGTCGTAGAAACTATTGATGATATATCCCCCCGCTATTACCAGGGCGGAAGCCAGTACAAGCACAGACAAGCTAGGGTCCAATACCACTTCTCTTAGCGGCAGGTCTGGCGAGAGAATAAAAACCGAAGCCAGGTATTGTGCCAGGATGATCATCAATACGTTGTACCCCCTGACAATAGAGAAAAGGCTCAACATCTTGAGCAACAAGAGTCTGTTTCTTCTGCTAAGCATAAAGAGGGGTATTTAGAAGGTATATACCACTTCAAGGGAATGCCCTTTCAGGGCCCTGCGCGCTTTTTCGATATCCTGTGTAAAGCCAAGGATATAACCTCCACCCCCGGAACCACAAAGCTTCAGGTAGTAATCATTGGTTTCTATGCCCTGCCTCCAGAGTTGATGAAACTCCTTGGGTATCATAGGCTTAAAATGATCGAAAACCACATGGGAAAGTTCCTTGAGGTTGCTGAAAAGTGACTTGATATTGCCACTTATAAAGTCCTCTACACAGGCATCCGTATGTTTGATAAACTGGTCCTTAAGTACGGTACGGAATCCCTCATTTTTGAGCTTTTCCATAAATATTTCCACCATGGGAGCCGTTTCACCCGTGATCCCGCTGTCTAAAAGAAATACAGCCCCCGTACCCTGAAGGTTCTGAGAAGGGATACTGGTAGATTCCACATGGTCCTGGGAATTGATAAGGATAGGCAGACTTAGGTAGCTATTCAAAGGATCAAGCCCGGAAGATTTGCCGTGGAAAAAAGATTCCATTTTACCCAGAATCTCCTTGAGTTTAAGTAATTTCTCGCGGGTAAGGTTCTCAAGGACGGTAATTTTGTCAAAAGCATAACGGTCATAAACTGCAGCAACAAGTGCCCCGCTGCTCCCTACCCCATAACCCTGAGGAATGGAACTATCAAAATACAAGCCCTCTTCTATATCGCCCAGAAGGCTTTCCATGTCAAAAGTTACCAGTTGAGGTGATTCCGTTTGAAGTTTTTTAAGATGTAAGGCGAAATTATACAGGCTTTGATTGGATTTTTGGGCTGTGCCATCCAGGTCTGCTGACTTCTTAAGGGCCCCCTTGAAGAAATTATACGGGATCGACAGGCCTTTGGAATCTTTAATGATCCCATACTCACCAAATAACAGGATTTTGGAATAAAAGAGCGGGCCTTTCATATTATTTCTGGCGTAATGCTAATTCAAATTTACATTTTATTTCCAAACGGGCTCATGCCTTAGGAAATTTTGGTGCCTTCACCAAGCTGGTCGCAAATATACTGTCCGTTTTCGCAATACGCAACTAACTCATTCTTAATAAATTGTAAAACTTTCTCCTTATTCTGGCCTGGATATAGCAGATGTACATTGGCCCCTGCATCCAGTGTAAAACACAGCGGCAGCCCTGTATTGCGCCTGAACTCCCATACCTTTTCGATGATGGAGAGCGTATTTGGTTTCATCAGGATGAAGTAGGGCGAACTGGTCATCATCATAGCGTGAAGGGTCAGTGCTTCGCGCTCAACAAGGTCCACGAATGCATCCAGGTCACCGCTAATCATAACCTCTTTTATCCTTCTTAGATTACTGTGTGCCTGCTCAAACCTTTGTTTTGCAAAGGGGTGGCCTTCCATAAGCTTGTGGCCAACCGTACTGCTCACCTGCTTCTGACCGCGATGCACCAGCAGAATGGTATCCTGGTAATCCTGAAAAATTTTGGCAATAGTATCGGGAAAGGGAACCCCATATAAATCAGAACTGCCTGGAATATCTGCATGTTCTCCCCAAACCACAAGGCTTCCTGATATGCTGCGGCAGGCACTGCCGGAACCCAATCGTGCCAGGAAAGAGGATTTTAGGTTCGCAAATTGCCGGTCCATTTCCGGATTATGCCTTCTTTCCAGTTCAACAAGGCTGCTGGCCAAAGCGGCCATGGCGCTGGCCGAAGAAGCAATCCCGCTGCTATGGGGAAAGGAATTGGAAGAGGAAATCTTCAGATGGTAGTTTTTGAGGAATGGCAAATACTTAGCGGTCCTGTCAAAAAAGGTCTGAAGCTTTGGCTCAAAATCGGGTTTGGGTTTTCCTTCAAAAAAGAATTCAAAGGACGCTTTTCCCGTTTTAGCTGGCAGCGCATTGTACTCTACAGTGGTAGACGTTGCACAGGTATCCAGGGTAAAACTTATGGAGGGATTGGCCGGAATCTGATCGGGGAATTTCCCCCAGTATTTGACGAGCGCAATATTGCTTGGAGATTCGGAATGTATTACCCCTTGATCTGTAGGGTTAAACAGGTCGGACGGAATAAAGTCCTTCTCAGTCATTTTGAATTGCATTTTTGCAAAGATAGCCTTTAGCGGACTTTGCTTTTGACACCTATTAAATTATTTTGCTATTTTAGGGTGCAAGCCAGCCAAAATTGAAAAAACAGGTCTTCTACATATCCATTTCCGTGGGAGTGTGCCTTCTTATTGGGTTCTTATCCGGATTTGCCACCCAGAGCTCTGTTGGCGATTGGTATGCAACCCTCAATAAACCCTCTTTTAATCCCCCTAATTGGATTTTCGGCCCCGTTTGGACTTTGCTATATATTATGATGGGGGTATCGGCTGGTATAGTATGGTCAAAAGGCTTCTACCATAAATGGGTAAAGACAGGGCTCTATCATTTTGGGTTTCAATTGCTTTTCAATGCTCTATGGAGCGTGGTTTTTTTTGGATTTCAAAGTCCTTTCTGGGCGCTCCTGGTGATCCTGGTGCTCATGATGCTCATCCTGGCAACCATACGCTGGTTTAATATTGTGAGCAAAACCGCAGCCTACCTGCTAATGCCTTATTTCCTGTGGGTATGTTTTGCCTCCCTGCTCAATTACCGCATCTGGATGCTGAATTAATGGAGTGTAAAGACTAGCATGTCAAAGGAACAGATCGGATACATTCATGTTCAAAAGCCGATACTCATTATGAAGAATCGATTAAATAATTTACATTTAAACCAGAGCACAAAGACCAAACCAACATCTCCGGATTAATGGAACACTACATCTTGGCCCTTGATCAGGGAACGACCAGCTGTCGCGCCATAGTCTTTGATAAGCAAGGACAGATCATCTCTACAGCGCAGGAAGAATTTACTCAGTATTTCCCGAATCCCGGATGGGTTGAGCACGACCCTCTTGAAATCTGGGCAACCCAGTCAAAAATGGCCAGAAAAGCCCTTGAAGAAAAGGGGATCAGTGCCTCTCAAATTGATGGAATTGGCATTACCAACCAACGTGAAACTATAGTTGTATGGGAGAAAAAGTCGGGGAAACCTGTCTATCCGGCCATTGTCTGGCAGGATAAGCGTACGTCAGATTATTGTGATCAGTTAAAATCAGAGGGGTACGAGGAACTCATCAGAAACAATACCGGCCTGGTAATAGACGCCTATTTTTCCGGAACCAAGGTAAAATGGATCCTCGATAATGTGGAAGGTGCAAGGGAGAGGGCGAAATCAGGGGAGTTGCTCCTGGGAACCATCGATACCTGGCTCATTTGGAATATGACCAAGGGGGAACTGCATATAACGGATCCTACCAATGCCTGCAGAACGCTTTTTTTCAATATCAATACCATGGATTGGGACGAGGATTTACTACAATTGTTGGATATCCCGAGGAAGATGCTCCCCAAAATACGGCAGTCCAGTGAAATATACGGGAAGAGCTCCAGGGAATTCCTGGGTGAAGCGGTGCCCATTTCAGGTATTGCGGGCGACCAGCAGGCGGCCCTTTTCGGGCAGATGTGCACCCAAAAAGGCATGGTAAAAAACACCTATGGAACAGGTTGCTTTATGCTAATGAATATTGGCGAAACGCCTATTGTTTCCGAAAATAACCTGCTGACTTCGGTTGCCTGGCAGATTGGTGGGAAAACCCAGTATATGCTTGAAGGAAGTATATTCATAGCAGGGGCGGTTGTGCAATGGCTTCGCGATAGCCTTAAGATCATTGAACATTCTTCGGACGTGGAAGCACTTGCCACTTCTGTTCCCGATTCGGGCGGGGTGTATTTTGTACCGGCATTTGCCGGACTCGGGGCTCCTCATTGGAATCAAAAGGCTCGTGGAACCCTTTTTGGCTTAACCCGGGGTAGTACAGATGCGCATATTGCCAGGGCCGCACTGGAAGCAATTGCTTATCAGACCCTGGACATCGTTAAGGCTATGGAGGCCGATTCCGGGATAGCTATAGGTGAATTAAGGGTAGATGGGGGAGCTACCGTAAACGACTTATTGATGCAATTCCAGGCCGATGTCCTGAATACGGTAACCGTACGCCCCAAAGTGGTGGAAACCACGGTTATGGGTGCAGCTTTTCTTGCCGGCTTAGCCGTAGGTTACTGGTCAGACCTACAGGATATTGAAAAAATATGGGAGGCAGAAACCTCTTTTACCCCTACTTCGGAAAGAGCGGGGATTGAAGCAGATATAGCGGGTTGGTACCGCGCAATTAAAGCACTGGAATTCTGGAGTAAATCCATTTAAACTATTCGAATATGGAACCCATTTATGCCGAAATAGTAGGTACTTTTTTACTCATGCTCCTGGGTTGCGGGGTTAATGCCAACGTGGTACTGGAAGGCACCAAGGGACAGGGAAGTGGCTGGATCGTAATTACCACAGGATGGGCCTTTGCCGTCTACATTGGCGTATTGGTAGCCGCACCCTACAGCGGGGCACATATAAACCCGGCCGTAAGCATAGGTCTGGCCTTTGCCGGGGAATTCCCCTGGTCTGATGTTCCCGCCTACGTGGGGGCACAGTTAATAGGCGCATTTGTTGCAGCAGTGGTTGTGTGGTTACTGCACAAAGACCATTTTGATGCCACTCCCGAACCTGCCAGAAAGCTGGGCGTTTTTTCTACATCACCAGCCATCAAAAATACTCCTTTGAATCTCTTCAGCGAGATAATCGGAACCTTTGTACTCCTTTTTGCCGTATTGTATTTTACAGATGCGACCCTTCAGGATACAGACCAGATCATAGGTCTTGGTTCACTGGGAGCCCTTCCTGTGGCACTCGTGGTTTGGGGCATTGGGCTTTCCCTTGGCGGAACCACCGGATATGCTATTAATCCAGCGAGGGATCTGGGGCCGCGTATCGCCCACGCTGTACTGCCTATTAAGGATAAAGGCGGGAGTGACTGGGGTTACAGCTGGATACCCATCTTAGGTCCCATTATTGGGGCCGTTGTAGCCGCTTTGCTGTATTTATTCCTCTCCTAAATATACTTTTGCCTATCGGGGCACGCGTTCCGGGTAATCGCTTATAATACCATCCACCCCGAGCTCAATCAGGTTTTGAATCGATTCCTGATCGTTTACCGTCCAGGTATAGATCTTGAATCCTGCCTTGTGCATTTCTTCAATATTGGAAGCATTCAATCTGCGATAATTCGGGTTGATGGCAACAGCCCTGAGTTCCTGTGCCATTGGAATGGCTTTTAGTGGATCTGATTCGGTGAGTACCGCAATGGGAACTTCAAGGTTCAATTTGCGCATCTCCCTGAGCTCATCCCAGTTAAAACTTGAAATCACAAAATTATCCCATGTCCAGCCGTGATCTTCCACAAAATAGCTCATGATATGGTTAACCTGCTCGGCAGTTCCCGCACCCTTGAGTTCAATGTTGAGATCTGCTTTTTTGTCTATAAGGCTTATCACATCCGCGAGCAAGGGAATCTCATGACCTCCTTTAAGTTCCACCTTTCTGAGATCCGTCAAATTGAATTCCTCAATATACCCTGAAGCATTGGTCAGGCGTTTCAATTTCTTATCGTGGAAAACAACAATTTCTCCGCTTTTAATCCTGAAAACATCTATTTCGATCATATCCACCCCCAGGTCGAGCGCCTTCTGAACAGATGGCAGGCTATTCTCCATTTCATGCCCTTTTGCACCGCGATGCCCGATTACCAAATAGTCCTGCCCCATTGAATTACAAGCTACCAAAAAAAACAGTATAAAAATTAACGAAAGTTTACGCATGTCTGACTTTTTAAGTGTTCGATCAAAACTACAATTAGAATAGCTCACCCTCAGGCTAAGCGCTTCAGATTTAATGCTTTCTTAACCCGGGTCTTTAATCCCCTACAGCATAAATATAGGACTGAAGTGGTTCGAGTTTGACCGGAATATGTCCAACACCTTCCTTTATTTCCAAAACATTCTCTTCTCCATACAAGGCATCCCGAACGGAGTAGGTGCCATCTTCCAATGCCCAGTTTTGGACAATGTGGCCTGGGATTTTAAGATCACAATCATAGGAGCGTTCAGCGTCAAAATTGCTGATTACCACCAGCTTTTCCCTTTCCGACCATCGGACGTAAGAAAGTAGCCTGTGGTCATAGCCCGGTGTGTGCTCTTTATTGTAAAAATGGATTTCCTCATAGGCTCCCATTAGGGCTTCACTTTTTACAGTGAAATTGAGGAGGCGCTGGTAGAAATCCCGTAGGGCCATTTCCTTTTCAGACAGTTGACCACCATCGAACTTTTTGTTATTTACCCATCTTTGGTGTTGGGGCACCCCGATATAATCAAAAATAGAGGTCCTGGTCGGACTGCCAAACCCAGCCCTTTCTGCACCCGGTTCCCCCACTTCCTGTCCAAAATATACCATGGTAGGGGAAGTACTGATTGTAGCGGAGACTACCATGGCTGGTTTTCCTTTTTCCGCATCCCCTGCAAAATCCGGACTGGCTATTCGCTGTTCATCATGGTTTTCCAGGAAATGCAGCATGTGGTGCTCAATGTCCATAAGTCCTTTCTGAACAACAGGAATATGGTCTGTCCATCCATGCCCCTGCATAATATGCTTGATGCTGTCATACAATTCTACCTTATCATAGAGGTAATCCATTTTCCCTTTTTTGATGTAGTCCCTGTATAATGAAGGGTTATACACCTCGGCAAGCAACAGGGCATCCGGGTTCTTCGCTTTAATATGAGAATTGAGGTAGCTCCAGAATTCTACCGGAACCATCTCGGCCATATCAAAACGGAAACCATCTACTCCCATTTCCTGCCAGTACCAGGCTATGTCCCGGAATTTTTCCCAGGACCCCGGAACATCTTTATCCTGCCAGAACTGATAATGTACATTGTGGTCTTCTTCATCTATTCCCTGAGGCAAGGTATCGAAGTCGTAGGATCCATCCGGGCGAACCCCATAATTAATCTTCACTGTTTCATACCAATCGTTGAAATTGGGTTTGGCCAGTCGGGAACCATTACCGGTCCATTTGGCGGGGTTTTCATCAAAATATCCATCGGATAACGGATGTGCATCTCCTCCCAGAGGTTTGAATTCTTCCGGAATATCGGGGACCTGAAAAGCCTGATCCGGGATGTAGTAAAAATCGTTGTCCCTTTTATACACCAATGTTACATCATCATCTGCCCCGAAAGGTCGTTTGCCTTCCGGTGTAGAGGCTCCCTCATAGTTACGGGCTACATGGTTGGGAACTATGTCGATCAGCAGTTTTAACCCGGCCCTGTGCGTACGTGCAATCAATTCCTGGAATTCTTCCAGGCGTTTCCCGGGATCATTTGCCAGATCGGGATTCACATTGTAATAATCCTTTACCGCATATGGCGATCCTGCCCTGCCCTTGACAACATCCGGATCATCTGCAGAAATACCGTATTTGCTGTAATCGGTTACCAGGGCATGATGGGGCACCCCGGTATACCAAATGTGTGTAACCCCAAGCCCTTTTATTTCCTCAAGGGCCTTATCCGAAAAATCCGAAAATTTCCCCACCCCGTTCTCCTCAAGTGTTCCCCATGGGGTATTGGTAGTATTGGTGTTGCCGAACAGCCTGGTAAATACCTGATAAATGACCTTTTTACTCTTAAATTGCATCTGTTCCTCTTGTTTTTGATCTGAAGTTGTTTTCGGACTCTCCGCACAGGAAGCCAAAAAGCAAAGTAGTATTATAGCCCATAAACGCATAAAGCTCTTATTTCACATTAGTGAGTATCAGGGCATCCCTCTCCTTCAGCAGGAGACTGCCCGTCCAATCAAGAATTTCTCCTGAAATTATGTTGCGCATCCGTTTTCCTTCAAGGTCCATTTCTGCGAAGCGGGATAAATCCAGTTCAACCGTTTTTTTATTTTTATTCAAGATTAGCACCACCTTACTATCCCCCAGAAATCGAAACAGCACATAAACCCCATCATTGGGGGCAAAATGTTTTGTACGTCCACCATGCAGGACTTTTTCTTCCTTGCGGAATTGCAGGATTTTTTTCAGGAATTGCTGCATTTCCTTTTGTTCCGATGTTAGCCCTTCCCCTGTAAAAGCATTTACGGAATCCCCTTCCCAGCCTCCGGGAAAATCGGACCGGATCAGCCCATGACTATCCGGTTTTGCAGTATTTTCCATCAGGATCTCCGTGCCGTAGTATACTTGGGGTATCCTCGGTGCAATGAGCACAAAGGCCAGTGCCATTCTGGCAAGCACCGGGTCTTCATTTACCTGGGTAAAAACACGGTCCATATCATGATTATCAGCGAAGAGCAACAAATCCTCTGGGGTTGCATAATGGAAGTCATTTGCCAAAGCCTCATACAACCGGATCAGCCCGCTATTCCAGTCTTCCTCTTCCACGAGTGATTCCACCAGCGTACGCTGCATGGGAAAATCCATTGTGGACTTCAAATAAGACCGGTACCCGTCTTTGTTTGGCATCCCATCCTGCCAGTAAGCCACTAGCAGGGGGTTGTAACTCCATTCTTCTCCCACTATGGAAAAATCCGGGTACTCTAGCATGATGCGTTTTGCCCAGCTGGCCATAAAGTGTTTGTCCGGATAAGGATAAGTATCCTGGCGTATTCCACCAAGGCCCAAAGTCTCAATCCACCAGATACTGTTTTGTATAATGTAGTTGGCTAAAAAAGTGTTCTCCTGATTTAGATCGGGCATGGCCGTTACAAACCACCCGTCAACCATAAGATCTTTATCGTACCTAGATGCATAGGGGTCCTGGTGCGTGGTCCTCCTGTGGTTGGAGGTTTTTACGTCTTTACCATTTTCAAAGGCAGACTGGTCGTTTATCCAGTCCGAAAAGGGCAGGTCTTGCATCCACCAGTGGTAAAGCCCGCAATGGTTGGCCACCTGGTCCATGATGAGTTTGATTCCTTTCTCCCTTGCTTTATCTGCCAGCTCACGGTAGTCCCCCAATGTTCCGAACCTGGGATCTACCCGGTAAAAATCTGTTATGGCATAACCGTGGTAGGATTGTTCCGGCATATCGTTTTCAAGCAGCGGACTGGGCCAGATGGCTGTAAATCCCATATCGGAAATGTAATCCAGATGGTTGATGACACCCCTAATATCCCCTCCGTGCCTGGCGTAATCATCTTTTCGGTCTATAGCTTTCTCACGCATAGCGGGCTCCTCATCATTATCCTTAACGCCATTGGCAAAACGATCAGGGGTAATCAGGTAAATGGCATCCTTCGCTGAAAAACCGGTAAAAACCGAGGAATCATGTTCGCGTTCCCGCAATTCATATGTAAATGTACGGGGAGCTTTGCCAGGCTGCTCCAACTCAAACTCCAGCTGGCAGGCTGGAGTTCCCTCTTGGATTATAAGGTCCAGAAACAGGTAATTGGGACTATCAGCTCTGTGTATTGCCTCCAGGCTAACCTGAGAATGATCTAGTTTTGCGCTACCCTGCCCTATTCCATCCCCATATAGTAGCAGTTGCAGCTTCTGGTCTTCAAACCCCACCCACCAGTTGGGTGGTTCTATCCGCTCTACCTGGGCTAAACCCATATTCACAGCTGAAATGAAAACAAAGAACAGAAACCCATAACGGGAGAACTGAGAACACCCCTGGGATTCTGATCCTTTACCCATCTCATGCGTAGGTTACTGCGTTGGAGTTCAACACCAGTCGTTTTCCGTTTACCCGAATGGACATTTCCTCAGCTCCTTCCAGTTCAAATGAAGAGCCGGATTTCGTAACATTGACCGTAATGATCCTGCTGCGGAAATTGATCTTAAAGGAATAAGATTCCCATTCTTCAGGAATGCGAGGATTAAAGCTGAGTTTATCGTCCCGGATACGCATCCCGCCAAAACCTTCCACCACGCTCATCCAGGTACCCGCCATGGAGGTAATGTGCAGGCCTTCTTCCACCTCCTTGTTGTAATCGTCCAGGTCCAGGCGGGAAGTCCTCAGGTAAAACTGGTATGCCTGATCCATCCTGTCCAGTTTAGCCGCCTGTATACTGTGTACACAGGGAGACAGGGAAGACTCGTGCACAGTGAATGGCTCATAGAAATCGAAATGCCTTTCCAGTTCATCCAATGTAAAGTGGTCTTCAAAGAAATAGAATCCCTGAAGCACATCTGCCTGTTTGATATAAGGGGATCGCAGGATCCTGTCCCAGCTCCATTTCTGGTTAATAGGTCGGTTAGACCGATCCAGGTCTTCCACGGTAACCAGTTCCTTATCCAGAAAACCATCCTGCTGCAAATAAATATTGTATTCTTCCGAGCGTGGGAAATACAGGTTCTCGGCAACGGTAGACCAGCCTTCCAGTTCCGCAGCGGTTAATTTGGTATGGCCCATGATGCGACCGTGGTCTTCCGGATAGCCTTCTTTCACTTTCTGGATTTGCTCTAGTGCGTATTGTATACACCAGCGGGCGGTATAATTGGTGTACCAGTTGTTGTTCACATTGTTCTCGTACTCATTGGGTCCGGTTACTCCAAGGATAACATATTTGTTCCGGAATTTTGAAAAAGTAGCGCGCTGGTACCAGAAGCGGGCAATCCCGATCAGGACTTCCAGTCCCATCTCCGGGATATAGGAATAGTCGCCGGTGTAACGGTAATAATTGTAAATCGCAAATGCAATAGCTCCATTTCGGTGTATCTCTTCAAAGGTAATCTCCCATTCATTATGGCATTCTTCACCGTTCATAGTTACCATAGGATAGAGTGCAGCCCCATTTTCAAATCCGAGCTTTTCAGCATTCTCAATAGCCTTATCCAGCTGGTTGTATCTATACTGTAAAAGGTTGCGGGCAACGTGGTGGTCCTTGGTGGCCATATAAAAAGGTATACAATACGCCTCCGTATCCCAGTAAGTACTACCCCCGTATTTCTCACCTGTAAAGCCTTTGGGGCCAATATTGAGTCGGGAATCCGTTCCCAGGTAGGTCTGGTTAAGGTGGAAGATATTGAACCGGATACCCTGCTGTGCTTTCTGGTCGCCTTTGATGGTGATATCGCTCATTTCCCATATTTTGGCCCAGGCATCGGCCTGTTCGGCTAGTAATTGGTCAAATCCTTTATCCCGAGCCATAGACAGGGTTTCCTTTGCAGCCTGTATCAGGGCATCCGCCTTATGATTTCGGGATACGGTATAGCCTGCAAACTTTACGAGCTGAACAGCCTCTCCCTTTTCTGCCCTAACCGCATATGAATGCGTTACCTTCAAGGGTTCCTGATTGAGTTCGGGTTCTGTTTCCTGCTCTTCCCCACCTTTAAAAAGAAGGTTGTCCATAAAGGTGCAGGTTTCAAAATGCGTCTTCATGGTATGGGCCTCTATGAATGCCTGCCTGCCTTCGGAAAGCACTTCGGTGGTATTCCAGAACTGGTCGTCCCAGTTGCTGTCCTCGTTCTTTATTCCGCTATCGAGATAGGGTTTAAAGACAACCTCTGCTGCCTTGTTAAGTGGTGTCACGCTATACCGGATTGCACCCAGTTCGTCCTGCACCAGACTAAGGAAGCGCAGTACATTTACGTCAATCTGGATTCCATTTGGCAGGGTAGCCTTGAATGTCCTTTGGTACCAGCCCTCCTTCATATTTAGTTCCCTTCTGAAATCTGAGACCGATTTACAAGTGTTGAGATCGAGCACCTCCCCATTAATCTCCACGTCAATGCCAATCCAACTGGGGGCATTGAGCACCTTGGCAAAATACTCCGGGTATCCATTCTTCCACCAGCCCACCCGGGTTTTGTCGGGATAGTATACCCCGGCAATGTAACTTCCCTGGAAGGTGGATCCGGTGTAGCGCTCTTCAAAATTAGCCCTTTGCCCCATGGCCCCATTGCCAAGGCTGAAAAGGCTTTCGGACGACTTTACCTGTTCCGGGTCGAATCCTTCTTCAATAATAGACCAGTTATCCGGTTTAATATAATCCTGATTCATTCTATATATGTACTAGTTGTTTAATAAATTTTATATCGATCTCAGTAAAATCCTTAAAAACATGCTGTGCTTCTGACAGGACCCCGGGGTCTCCGATCCCAACGCTTATCATATCTGCTGAATTTGCAGCCTCAATCCCGGCAACAGCGTCTTCAAAAACCACACAGTTTTCTGGTGACACCTGTATATCCCTGGCTGCGATCAGAAATACTTCCGGATCCGGTTTTGCCCGGGTAACCTTGTTGCCATCCACAACCGTGTCAAAATAAGACAATAGATCCACTTTTTCCAATATTGGAATGGCATTTTTACTCGCCGAGCCTAACGCCATGGGCACATGGTTTTCTTTGAGGAAATTCAGGACCCTGGGCACATCAGGCAAAATTTCGGAGGCGTCCATTCTGGCGATGTAGGAAAGGTAGTCTTCGTTTTTCTCATGAAGCCATTGCTCAAACTGAGCCTCATCCACCGTTATGCCACCCAGTTCAAGAAGGATCTCCAGGCACCTGCGACGGCTTACTCCCTTAAAGGCCTCGTTCTGTTCTTCGGTAAAATCAAACCCAAGTTCATTGGCAAGGTTCTTCCAGGCCAGGTAATGGTATTTGGCGGTGTCCACAATAACCCCATCCAAATCAAAAATAAATCCCCGTTTCCCCATATTTGGCTTAACTAAATAATTAATCTGTTGATTCCCTATCAATAATACTAGCCTTAATTACCTCAGTAATGTACTCAGGCTCATCCATATCCCGAAAATCGGCTTCTATGCGATCCACCAGCAATCGGGCTGCTGTTTCACCCATAAGCTCACCGTGCTGGGCAATAGAAGTAAGTGAGGGAATGGAATATCTGGAAAGAATCCCGTCAGTAAAGCCAATTACCGCAACATCCTGAGGTATGCGCTTACCCTGACTTTGTAGATGCCTCATACTGCGTACAGCGTAAATTTCATTCACGCAAAGGACGGCATCGGGATTTGTTCGTCTAAAGAATCCTTCGCTTAAGTTTTCCTCATGATACATATGTGGCAAAACCAGAACCAATTCCTCATCCACAGGCAGGCTATGTTCCCGTAAAGCCCTGTAATATCCTTCTGCCCGCTTCTCACTGACATTAAAATGTGCTTCGGAAGTTAATAGGGCGATGCGCTTGCGACCTGAGTTTATCATTTTCTTTACCGCGAGGTAGGCTGCCTCTTCATCATTGATAACCACTTTGTCACAGGCCACCTCGTCGGTTACCCTGTCAAACAACACAAGGGGGATGCCCTGATCGGTTACTTGTCTGAGATGGTTGTAATCGTTTTTTAGCTGGGTTCCCGCAGAAAGGGCCATAATAAATCCGTCGATACTGCCATTAGCCAACATTTCCATATTGATCACCTCCTTGTCGAATGATTCATCGGAGATGCAGGCAATAACGTTGTATCCGCGGGCATTGGCGTATTTCTCTATACCGTGAAAGACAGTGGTGAAAAAATGATGGACAATATCCGGCAGGATTACCCCGATATTCTTGGTCCTCTTGTTTTTGAGGCTGATCGCGATGTTATTGGGACGGTAATTGTACAGCCTGGCAAATGCCTGTACCTTCTCTTTTGTATCCCTGCTAATTTCCTCACTGTTCTTCAAAGCTTTTGAAACAGTAGAAATGGAAACATCGAGTTCCCTGGCAATATCCTTAAGTGTTATCTTTCGCTTCAAGCTTTTTTTATAAGAAATTGTTCCGGACTGCCTTTAACATAAAAGGTGTTAAAGATATTTAAAAAAAATGGTAAAGAAATAATTATGGTAAGGATCAATAAGGGTCAGAAAGCGCCCGTAAATTATAGCTTCAAAGTTGACCGTATAAAAAAAATATTATATTTGTTCGGGTTTTGGCAATAAATTCACCCCCAAATTCAGGATAACATAATTTTTATATGCCATTATTATGTATCCGTCAGAACCAAAAAGTTATCAACACGAAAACGGTTTCGTGCTTGATAGCCATTTATATTTAAATGTATTAACATTTATTTTATATATGTTTAACCCTTAGAATTAAAATTAACTAAACTTAAAATTAACTATCTATGAAGATTACGCTACTTAAAAGCTTTTTATTGGTTGGGGCCATTTTGTGCTTCGGACTGGTTGAAGCACAAGAAGTATCAGGTACGGTTACAGATGCTAACGGTCCTTTACCAGGAGCTAGTGTTGTAGTGAAAGGTACTACTACTGGTACGCAAACAGACTTCGACGGTAACTACACCTTAAGTAACGTAGATGCAAATGCTACGCTGGTCTTTAGTTACATTGGTTACAGTACGCAGGAAGTCCCTGTTAACGGAAGATCTACTATCAATGTAGTGCTGCAGGAAGACGCGCAGGCGCTGGATGAAGTAGTTATCATTGGTTATGGTACCACTACTGTTAAGGACGCTACCGGAGCAGTTGCCTCCGTATCATCGGAAGACTTTAACGGCGGGGTTATTTCATCTCCTGAGCAATTAATACAAGGTAAAACTGCCGGTGTTCAGATCACTCAATCCAGTGGTGAGCCTGGAGCAGGAATAGCTCTGAGAATTCGAGGTACAGGTTCCGTTAGGGCCAACAACAGTCCTTTATTCGTTATTGACGGTGTCCCTGTTTCTAATGATGGTGTTACCTCAGGTACAGCTGACCTTGGTGTTGGTGACGCTGGTGCCAGAAACCCATTGAATTTCCTGAACCCTAATGATATTGAAAGCATGAGTATCCTGAAAGATGCTTCTGCTACTGCTATTTATGGTTCCAGAGGTGCAAATGGTGTTGTGGTAATTACTACAAAATCAGGAAAAGCCGGAGGTGCACAAGGGCAATGGAATTTTTCCACTAACCTGAGCTTTGCTGGAACGGCAGACCGATACGACCTTTTAAGTGCAGATGAATTTGTTGAAAGGGGTGGTTCCGATCTAGGTGGTAATACTGATTGGCAGGATTACATCTTCAGGACTGCAGCCTCAACGGATAATAACTTGTCCTATGCCATGAATTACGGAAAAGGAAATGTAAGGGCAACCTTTGGATACGCCAAACAATTTGGTGTTATTGAAAACACCGAACTGGAACGTATTACAGGAAGGATAAACGCGAATCACAGATTTTTTGATGATAAATTAAGAGTAAGTCTGCAAGCGACTCTTTCCAGGGTAAATGACAAGTCTCCTTTTATAAGTAGAACATCCGGTAGTACCGGAGACTTACTGTCTGCTGCTTATTATTCCAACCCTACTTTGAATGCAGACCCTGATTTCAATACCAATCCAGACAGAAACCCGGCAAACCTGTTGAAATACTACGATGACAATACTAATACGGATAGATTTCTCGGAAACCTGTCTTTTGAGTATGACATAACCGAGGAGTTTTCAGCTAAATTGACTTTAGGTATGGACACCTCTGAATCTGTCAGGGGTCAGGTTGTAGGGCCACAGATTGTAGCGATAGATAATGGTGCAATCAATAATGGTAGGGCTGCGGTTAGTTATTTAGATACGGAAAGCCTTTTGATGGAATTGACAGCCACCTATAAAAAAGAGTTTGAAAATTCTTCTATAGATGCCCTGGTTGGTTATTCTTTCCAGGATTTTAACAGACAAGGGCAGTTCCTTTTGGGTCAGGGTTACGCGAGCTCAGATTTGAACCAAATCATATCCATTACCCAGGACACCTATAATTCCACAAAAAACCTTGCTGACAATTATCAGCAATATGGCATAGGTGTATTTCAAGATACTGGTGTACGGGAATTCAGAGTATTAAGCTTATTCCCGTCTCCTTCAGATAACTCTGTTCTACCTGTACCAGGTATTCCTATCGATGCATTTGGTGTTAATACTTTTGATAACACAGATGAATTACAATCCTTCTTCGGGAGGGTTAACTATACCTTAATGGACAAGTACCTGTTCACTGCGACACTAAGGGCTGATGGATCTTCAAGGTTTGGTGGCAATAATCAGTATGGTTATTTCCCTTCTGCTGCTTTTGCCTGGAAAATCAATGAAGAAGATTTCATGGGAGATTCCTTCTCAACCCTGAAGTTGCGATTGAACTGGGGTATTACCGGTAACCAGGATGGTATTGGCTACGGTCAATTTGTAAACAGAACAAGGTGGGCAGATGGAGGAATTAACCCTAATTCGCAAATAAACACTCCGGCCACTTCTGAAGTAGCATTTGCCAACCCTGACCTCAAATGGGAAGAAACCACACAATACGGACTAGGTATCGATTTTGGCCTGGGTAATGACCGATTGACAGGTAATATTGATTTGTACAGGAAAGAAACAAGAGACATCCTATTGAATTTACCTGCGGTTCAGCCAGCAACAACTCCTTTTGTTTTCCAGAATGTTGATGCAGTAATTGTTAACCAGGGTATCGAATTTGGTGTGGATTATGATATTGTCCAATCCGAGGATTTCACCTGGAATGCTAACTTTAACATTGCATACAATGAAAACGAGTTAACCGAATACGACGGTCCTAACCTTCAGGCGGGTAATCTATTCGGGCAAGGATTAACAGGTGCAACAAGCCAGATTTTAACAGAAGGCAGGTCTCTATTTACTTATAACTTACGTCTGGTTGATGATAACTTAAACGTAGATGCAGAGCCAACTATTCTAGACAAATCCGGTCTTCCAGATATCACTGCGGGATTCTCAACAAGTGCCTCCTACAAGAACTGGGATGCTTCCTTGTTCTTCTCGGGACAATTTGGCCATTATGTTTACAACAACACGGCAAATGCACTGTTTGCACTTCCTCAGATTGGAAGTAGAAACAATTTAAAAAGTGTTTTAGACAGGGGTGATAATTTATCTTCAACAAATCCAAGCACCTACTTTTTAGAAAAAGGTGACTTTGTAAGACTTCAATCTGCTTCAATTTCTTATAATGTTCCTCTGAGTGGTGATGGAGCTTTAAAGAGTATGCGTCTTAGTTTGAATGGTCAAAACCTGTTTCTAATCACAGATTACAGTGGTCTGGACCCAGAGGTAAGTACGACTAATATACCAGCAAATGGATTGCCTTCCGCTTCCATTGATTACCTTCAGTATCCTAGACCAAGAACTTTTACATTAGGAGTTAACGTTACCTTTTAAAAAAAAAAATCGATTATGAGAAAAATAACAAATTATTTAAGTATTGCACTTTTGATCCCATTTGTGTTTTCCTGCACAGATCTGGAGATTGAAGGTACTGATTCATTGATCAGTGATGGGTTTGCAGGTGTTGCCAATATTAAAGGTGAAGTTGATAATATATCTAACACTATTGCCAATGGTGCCCTGGCTAATCAGGAAAGTCTTTATGCATTAAACGAGGTGACTACGGATGAATACTTCGTTCCTACCCGGGGAACTGACTGGGGGGATAACGGTAGGTGGTTATCCATCCACCAGCAAACCTGGAATGCGGAACTTTTTGATGTAGTTCAACCCTGGCAGGCCTTAAACAGTGTTACTATTAATGCTTCCCGGGTTATTAACGAAAAGAGTGTAAATACAGCCAGCGGGGATGTGGCACAATTAAAGGCCGAAGCACGGTTCTACAGAGCCTGGGCTATGGAATGGATCCTTGATATGTGGAGACAAGTACCTATTAGGAATGTTGATGAGCCTAACAGTGCTATTCCTGATGTACTTACAGGACAGGATGCCATTGATTTTATAGTTGCTGATCTTACTGCTGCCCTTCCAGACCTGCCTACGGTTACCGCAGCTGATGGTATTGATTTAAAATCTCGACCTACAAAAGCAGCGGCAAACCTTTTATTGGCCAGACTGCATTTAAACAAGCACGTCTATTTAGATACAAGTCCGGATAATGCAGATATGCAGGTAGTTATTAATGCAGTAGACGCAATTACTGCAGATGGGTACACATTAGCAGCTCCTGGTGAATATTTTGATATTTTCCGTCCAAGTAATGATGTGGAAACAATCTGGTGGTCACCTGCTGATACAGGGCCCAGAATCTGGAATACTTTACATTACAGTCAGGACTGGCCGGGTGTCAATGATGGAGGCGGATGGAATGGTTTTGTCACGCTTTCTGAATTCTACCAATTATTTGAAGGAGATCCGGATGTTAACACTCCTGGTAGTGGACAGGAAGAACGAAGAGGGGTGGTTCACGATGCTTCTACAGCAGATGAAGATAACCTGGGTATTGGTTTAGGCTTCTTGATTGACCAGCAATACGATCAGGATGGTACGCCTTTAAATGCCAGGAATAATGTAGGTGGAGTTCCTTTAGTATTTACCAAGGAAGCAGAGAAAACCGAATATTCAGCCCCAGCTGATAATGCTGTACTTGAAACAGCAGGAACAAGATTGTTGAAATACCACCCTAATGAAGAAGGTGGAGACAGAAGAAGGCATATCGTTAGATATCGATATGCAGATGCCTACCTGATGAAAGCAGAGGCTATGTGGAGAATGGGAGGTGATCCTTTAACAATGATCAATGCTCTTAGATCACAAAGGGGTGCTACAGAACTAACAGGGCCACTTGATGGACAAGACCTATTAGATGAAAGAGGTAGAGAACTTTACGGTGAAATGGTAAGAAGACAAGATCTTATCAGGTTCGATCAGTATCTTAGGGCCTGGAACCAGAAAGAAGCTGGTTCTGACCATCTGAAAATATTCCCAATACCAGTTTCAGATGTATTGGCTAATCCTAATCTGTCTCAGAACCCTGGTTACTAAACCATTTAGAACTATAAAAAAAACCCTTGCCTGCCGGCAGGGGTTTTTTTATTAAATAATTGTATATCTTGTTGCTATAGCACAGACAATTCTTAACCGATCCTCTTAGTTATTACTTCAACATTCAGCATTTGGGATTATTTGATTTTTGCCGCTTACGGTTGCCTGATACTAGTCGTAGGACTATGGGTGTCACGTGACAAAAAAGGGCACCAGAAGAATGCCGAAGATTATTTTTTAGCAGGAAAATCCCTCCCCTGGTGGGCGATCGGAGCTTCCTTAATTGCCGCCAATATTTCTGCAGAGCAATTTATTGGGATGTCGGGCTCTGGTTTTGCCGTGGGGTTAGCTATTGCCTCCTATGAATGGATGGCGGCCATTACGCTGCTAATCGTTGGAAAATTCTTTCTGCCCATCTTTATTGAGAAAGGGCTTTACACCATACCGGAATTTGTTGAAAAACGCTATTCCACCAACCTGAAGACCATCCTGGCCATTTTCTGGATTGCACTTTATGTCTTTGTAAATCTCGCCTCAGTGCTCTACCTGGGTTCCCTGGCCCTGGAAACCATCATGGGGATTCCAATGGTCTATGGTGTTCTTGGTTTAGCGCTTTTTGCCGCAGCTTACTCACTCTATGGCGGGCTCTCTGCCGTGGCCTGGACAGACGTTATACAGGTTATTTTCCTGGTCCTCGGCGGACTGGTTACCTCATACCTGGCCCTGTCTGCAGTTTCTGATGGCCAGGGAGTTTTGGCTGGATTGAAAACCGTATATGAGACAGTCCCTGAAAAGTTTGTAATGATCCTGGACAAGTCCAACCCGGAGTATAAAAACCTTCCAGGCCTAGGGGTAATTGTAGGAGGTCTCTGGGTAGCCAATCTCTATTATTGGGGATTTAATCAGTACATCATTCAGAGGACGCTGGCGGCAAAATCACTCAGGGAATCTCAAAAAGGGATTATACTGGCCGCTTTCCTGAAAATCATTATCCCAGCTATAGTCGTTGTTCCGGGTATTGCCGCCTATGTGATGGTAAAAGACACAGAGATTTTATCACGACTTGGAGAAACAGCACTTCAGAATATGCCTTCTCTGGAGCAGGCAGATAAGGCCTACCCCTGGTTATTGCAATTCCTACCCGTAGGACTAAAAGGTGTTGCTTTCGCAGCCCTGGCAGCCGCAGTGGTTTCCTCCCTGGCCTCAATGCTTAATTCCACTTCTACCATTTTTACCATGGATATATACAAGCCATATATAAATAAGAAAGCATCTGACAAAGCCACGGTAAATGTAGGTCGAATTTCGGCGGCCGTAGCACTCATTATTGCCAGTATCATGGCACCATTATTAGGTGGTATTGATCAGGCTTTTCAATTTATCCAGGAATATACCGGTCTGGTTAGTCCCGGTATCCTGGCCGTATTTATCCTGGGTTTATTCTGGAAAAAAACAACAAACAGGGGCGCCATAGCAGGTGCCCTGGTATCTATTCCAATAGCTCTTTACTTCAAGGTCGCGCCCAATAGCTGGTCCCAAAGTGACTTTTTTTTAAACGTTCCCTTCCTGGATCAGATGGGATATACCTGCCTGCTCTCCATGCTGGTTATCTCACTGGTAAGCCTGGTTCAAAACAAAGGAACCGATGACCCCAGGGCAATCCCGGTTTCAAGGAAAACTTTTACCACCAGTCCCAAATTTAACATAGGGGCGTTCGCAGTAATGATCATTACTTCGGCTATTTACGCTTTTTTCTGGAGTTAAGCAGAACAGCAATGCCTCTGGTGTTCCCCACAGACCGTTAAATATCGTTCTAAAATCGCAATTTGCTTATCTCTAAATAGGATAGGATAGTTGATTATCTTAATTTTGAGATTCGACTTTTTGACCCTAGTTTAGGCTACAATCAGCTGGTATAAACCCATTTTATTGATTGTACAAGCCCACCCGATAAAACAGGCTGAACTTTTACAGGTCAAATAAAATTTTAATGATCGGGTTAACCATTATCAGAAAAAATCTTATGCAGATTAAACTGAACTTACTAGTAGGCATAATTATTTGTAGTAGTCTGTTCTATTCATGTTCTACCGAGGATAAATCAGCTAAAAAAGAAAGCGAAGAAAAACTGACCCTATTTAAATTGTTATCCCCCACCAAAACCGGTGTACGGTTTATAAACGCCATAGAAAACCAAAAGGATTTCAATATCTTCAAGTACAGGAACTTCTATAACGGGGGTGGTGTTGCTATTGGTGATATAAACAATGATGGCCTTGCCGATATTTATCTGACGGGTAATATGGAACCGAACAGGCTCTACCTCAACAAAGGCAACTTGACCTTTGAAGACATTTCCGAAAGTGCAGGGGTTATGGGAAATAAGCCCTGGTCCACTGGGGTTGTCATGGTTGACATTAATGCAGACGGACTTCTGGACATATACGTCAGTAATGCCGGAAATATGGAAGGAAACAACCATGACAATGACCTGTACATCAATAACGGGGATCTCACTTTCACAGAAAAGGCGGCAGAATATAACCTGGCCAAAACTGGTTTCTCTACACACGCCTCATTTTTTGATTATGATAAGGATGGTGACCTGGATGCCTATATCCTGAACAATAGCAATATTCCGGTAAGTAGCCTGGGTTATGCCGAGCAGCGGCAGGTAAGAGCCCAGGATTGGGAAGGGGTGCCTAAAATATTTCGAGGTGTTGGGGATATGCTGCTCCGTAATGACAACGGCAAATTTGTAGACGTAAGTGAAGATGCCGGTATTTACGGCAGTTTGATAGGTTTTGGCCTGGGGGTTATGGTGACTGATATCAATAAAGACCTGTATCCGGATATTTATGTTTCCAATGATTTTTATGAGCGGGATTACCTTTATATCAATAACCAGGATGGCACCTTTACGGAGGATATCAAAAACTGGACCTCACACTTGTCCTTGTCAGCCATGGGAATCGATATGGCAGACATCAATAACGATGGGCATGCCGAGATCTTTATCACAGACATGCTTCCGGAACCCGAGGAGCGTGTAAAATCTGTTATGACCTTTGAAGGATATGATGTCTTTAGACTTAAGCAAAGTAAAGACTTCTATCAGCAATACATACAGAATACCCTGCAGTTGAATAATGGTAATGGCTCTTTTTCCGAAGTAGCCTATTTCAGCGGTGTAGATGCTACTGACTGGAGCTGGGCTGGTTTGATTTTTGATATGGACAATGACGGTTTTCGTGACATCTTTATCACCAATGGTATCAATCACGATCTTACCGACCTTGATTTTGTAGACTTTTTTGCCAATGAAATCATCCAGAAAATGGCCCTTACTGGTAAGAAGGAGTCCATAGATTCCATAATTGCCAAAATGCCTGTCAAGCCACAGCCTAACTACGCATACAAGAACAACGGGGATATTACCTTTGATAATGCTAATAAAGACTGGGGATTTGAATTACCAAGCCTCTCCAATGGTGCAGCCTATGGTGATCTGGACAACGATGGCGACCTTGACCTTGTGGTCAATAATGTAAATATGGAGACTTTCATTTATCAAAACCTTACTGATGAGCAAAGGGATCACAACTATATCAAGATGCGGTTCGAAGGCACGGAGAAAAATAAATTTGCAATTGGTACCACGGCATTGCTTTACTATGGAGAGAACATTGTATTTCAGGAGTTAATGCCCTTTCGTGGTTTCCAGTCCTCAATGGACTACAACATGACAATAGGATTGGGAACAACCGATAGAATAGACTCGATCAGAATTATCTGGCCGGATGACCGAACACAATTCCTTAAAGACGTCTCGGTAAATCAATCACTTGACTTTAAATATTCCGATACCCTTAAAACTTATCAACCGCCGCAACTCGAACCTATAAGACCCCTGCTGAGAGAAATGGAAAATAGCTCGCTGATTGCGCACAGGGAAAATAACTACAATGACTTTGACTATGAGGGCCTTATCTATAAGCAACTATCTCAGGAAGGTCCCGCATTGGCTATAGCGGATGTTGACAGAGATGGGAATGACGATATTTTTATCGGTGGCGCCAAAGGGCAGCCGGGTATTCTATACAGACACCTGGGTAATGGTAAACTAGCCATCGTTGAACAGTCCGCCTTCGGTAAGGACATGGATCTTGAAGACACAGCTGCAGCTTTTCTTGATGTCGATGGTGACGGTGATATGGATTTAATGGTTGGTAGTGGAGGAAACCAGGTCGGGGACGAACAGTCCTATCGTACGCGTCTGTATTTGAATGACGGCAAGGGAATCTTCTCAAAATCACCTTCGCCATTGCCTTCGGTATTTAAAAATATAGCCGTGATTGCACCTCAGGATTTCGATGCTGATGGAGATATGGATGTATTTATAGGTTCACGCAGTGTGGTTGGCACTTATGGGGTAAATCCGGATCATCTTTTCCTTGAAAATGATGGAAATGGTTCCTTTTCTGATGCAACCGAACGACTGGCTTATGATTTGAGGAATGAAGGAATGGTTACCGATGCTATCTGGGCAGATCTCGATGGTGACGGAAGGAATGACCTGCTAACCATATCCGAATGGGACAACCCGCGCATTTACAGGAATACGGGCAGGAGGTTAACCCAAATGCCAACAACCCTTGACAGCCTGAGTGGTTGGTGGAATACCGTGGAAACAGCCGACCTGGACAAAGATGGGGACCTTGACCTTATCCTTGGAAACCAGGGAGCAAACCTTCATTATAAACCTTCTCCAAAAGCGCCTATGCGAATCTGGATCAATGATTTTGATAACAACGGGACTATTGAACAAATCGTAACCATGCACGAAAATGGTAAGGACTACCCGATTCACCAAAAGAAAGAACTCACCAGTCAGTTGGTTTCCCTTAAAAAGGAAAATCTGAAAGCCTCGGAATACGCCAGAAGAAGCATAGATAAACTTTTCCCCAGGAATATTTTCGAAAGGTCAATCATGAAAGAGGTAACCTATTCGGAGTCAATAATTGCCATTAACGAAGGGGATGGGAAATTCAGCATACAATTCCTGCCAAACCGGGTACAACTATCCTGCGTTTGTGGAATTAGCTGTGAAGACGTCAATGGCGACGGTAATCTCGACTTAATCATGGGAGGAAATAATTTTGAATACAAGCCGCAATTCTCCCGTCTGGATGCCAGCTATGGAAATGTATTGCTCAATGACGGTAATCTTGGATTTACCTGGCAGGATTATAAGCAGAGTGGCTTCTTCATCAAAGGTGAAATCAAACACCTGAAATCTTTCAAGGATAAATCCGGAAAGCGCTTCCTGATCGCAACCATCAATGACAATAAACCCAAGATTTACGCCCTGGATGAATAAATTCATTGCACTTTTTTGCCTGGTAATGGTCCTCATTTCCTGTTCAGGGGATGGAGAATTATTCCATAATCCAGACGCATCTGAAACCGGAATCGATTTTAAAAATGTGTTGACTCCCAGGGAGGACCTGAACATCCTGGATTATCTGTATTTCTACAATGGGGGAGGCACGGCTATTGGCGATATTAATGGAGATGGTCTGCCCGATATCTATCTGGCTGGTAACCAGGTGAAAAATAAACTTTACCTCAATAAAGGCAATTTGGAGTTTGAGGATATAACTGAACAAGCCGGAGTGGCCGGAAATAGCAGCTGGAATACGGGAGCTATAATGGGTGATGTAAACGGGGATGGCCTGCTGGATATCTATGTCTGTGCCGTAGTAGGGATTAAAGGTTTTAGCGGATACAATGAGCTTTTTATAAACAACGGGGATAACACCTTTACCGAAAGTGCTGCTCGCTATGGGCTTGATTTTGACTCTTACAGTTCGTCAGCAGCCTTTCTGGATTATGACCTGGATGGGGATTTGGATCTCTATCTTCTGAACCATGCAGTGCATACTGAAGAATCTTACGGTCGCGCCAATCTACGGTACAAACGTAATTATGAAACCGGTGACAAGTTACTTCGCAACGACGGAGAATCCTTTACGGACGTAAGTGAAGAAGCAGGTATTTTTGGCGGGATCATCGGCTATGGCCTGGGGGTTGCTGTTTCGGATTTTAACCAGGATGGCTATCCGGACATCTATGTGGGTAATGATTTCCACGAAGACGACTATTACTACCTGAATAATGGAGACGGAACCTTTACCGAAAGCCTGAAGAAATTTTTTGGTCATACTACTCGGTTTTCCATGGGAAATGACGTGGCTGATGTGAATCACGACGGCTGGCCAGACCTAATTTCTTTAGATATGCTTCCCGAAGAGGAAGAGATACTCAAAACATCGGAAGGCGATGACAATGTTCAAACACAGCGAATGCGCATTGACCGTTTTGGTTACCATTACCAATTTTCTCGGAACATGTTGCAGTTGAATCGTCCCGGCTCTTTTTATGCGGAAACCGCACTTCAAAGTGGTATAGCTGCCTCTGACTGGAGCTGGAGTGCCCTATTTGCTGACTATGACCAGGACGGAGAACAGGACCTGTTTATCTCTAACGGGATTCCAAAAAGGCCCAATGATCTGGATTATATTCGCTTTGTTTCCAGTGAAGAAATAAGAAGTAAAATCAACAATACACGGCTGGTTGACCAGGATGCTCTGGAAATGATGCCTTCGGGAGCAGTCCATAACTATTATTTCCGCGGTAAGGGAGCATCATTTGAAAATCTTTCAGAAACCATGTTGCGCAAAGACACATTGGTTTCCGGGGCAACGGCCTATGCCGATCTGGATTTGGATGGGGACCTGGATCTGGTAACCAATAACCTGAACCGTGAGGCCAGTTTGTACATCAATCAAACAAATAACAAAGCGAATTACCTGAAAATCAAATTCAATTATCCCGGACCCAATAAATTTGGAATTGGAACTAAGGTGTTTTCATATCATAAAGGGCTGCTTCAATATAAGGAGCTGTACCCGGTGAGGGGCTTTCAGGCCTCCTCCGAGCCCATTATACATTTTGGATATGGACAGACGGATGTAGTAGACTCACTTAAGATAGTTTGGCCCGATGGGACATTTCAGGTAGTGAAAAATGCAAAGGTTAATCAGACACTAAAGCTTAGTCCTGAAAACACGCTAAAGTTTGACTATGCTTCACTCCTGCCGCAGCAAGGGAATCGCTTTAAACAAGTAACGGATAATCTGGGGATCGATTATGAGCATGTGGAAGACAATTACGTTGATTTTAACCGACAAAAACTTATACCTTATCAGATTTCAGACAGGGGGCCTGCGGTGGCTTCCGGAGATCTTAATGGGGACGGGAAAGACGACCTCTATTTTGGAGGTTCCAAGTATCATTCTGCCCAGATATACCTGCAAACAGACACCGCCTTTGTAAGCTCATCTTATCCGGAACTTGTCAGGGATTCCGTTATCGAGGAAATAAGTGCTGTAATTGAGGATTTCAATTCGGATGGTAAAAAAGATCTGTTCCTGGGAACGGGGGGTGGCGACTTTTTTGGACAAAGTACGCGCTTGCTGGACAGGTTATTTATACAGGGAGAAAGTGGATTTAATCAAGCCCAGGTTCCGGAATACTTTGAACATGCCGCTGTGATAAAACCCCACGATATTGATGGTGATGGTGATCTTGATCTTTTTGTCGGTAATTATACCCGTACCAATGATTTTGGTGCCATTCCACCTTCCTACCTTCTTAGAAACGAAGGTGGTGTTTTTCAAATCGTGGATAACCTGTCGTTGCAAAAACTGGGGCTTGTTACCGATGCCTATTGGGCAGATCTGGATAATGACCAAAAGGAGGAACTGATTGTAGTAGGAGAATGGATGGCCCCGCGTTTCTTTAAAAATGACAAGGGTAGTTTAACAGAGGTTGAACTGCTGGAACAGGAAATTTCAGGGCTATGGCAGGCTGTTATCCCTAACGATATAGATGGCGATGGGGACCTGGACCTCATTTTAGGTAACTGGGGAAATAACAATAAATTTAGGGCCTCACAAAGCAATCCCCTGAAAATGTACTACGGGGATTTTGACTCCAACGGGAGTACAGAAACCATAATAGCTATCCCCAAAGATGGTAAATACTATCCCCTGGAAAGCCTGGAAGGTTTATCTCAACAGATAGTATCACTGCGAAAAAAGTTTACTACTTTCCGCAGTATGGCAGGGAAATCTGTTGAGGAGATACTGGACAAAAAAACACTTAAAGAAGCAAGCCTATTCCAGGTCAGTGAATTGCGTTCCGGCATTCTTATGAATAATGAGGGAAAATTTTCTTTCACGCCCTTTGGACAGGAACTGCAAGTGGCACCAATAACTTCTTTTGTATCCTATGATTTCGACCAGGATGGCAAAGAAGAAGTTTTGGCCGGGGGAAATTACTTTGGTGTAAAACCCTATCACGGGAGGTTTGGTTCCTTTTCCGGGGCTATGATAGCCGGCGAAAATGATGTAATTTTGGGGCATGAAATGGGGATGGACTTTTCACAAAAAGCTGTACGCCATCTTCATATAATACATATGAATGACCAGCCTTATATATTGGTAACATTCAATAACGGCAAAGCAGAGGTATATCAGTGGTTAAATTAAATCGGATTGGTGATGAGGAACTTTAGTGTATTGGTTCTGATACTTTGGATGGTATCTTGCAACGTGAAACAAGAGCCAATAGAGGTATCTGCAGAAGAATTGCATAGTGCAGTGGATAGGGTCACTAATATTATGGTTCATGACATATTCTCACCTCCTGTTGCCAGCCGGATATATGCCTATCCCAATATTGCTGCCTACGAAATCATGGCGTTGAACAATGAAGGGTACAATTCCCTTTCCGGACAGGTTCGCGACCTAAGTCCCATTCCAAAACCAGAAGCGGAAAAGGCCATAAATTACTCCCTTGCCGCACTCATTGCCCATATGGATGTAAGCCGCCGACTGATCTTCACAGAGGAAATGATCGAGGTATTCCGCGACAGCCTCTATGGTGTTTGGGAAGGGCAAAACAGCAAGGAATTTAACGAATCCAAAGAATACGGCCTTAGAGTAGCTGAACATATTGCTTCCTGGATGGATAAGGACAACTACAAGCAAACCAGGACCATGCCGAAGTTTACTGTTGATACGGACAATCCCGGGCGCTGGCAGCCTACACCTCCGGCCTATATGGATGGGATTGAACCTCACTGGAACAAAATCAGGCCATTTGTGATTGACTCTGCCGATCAGTTCAAGCCTGTTCCCCCTCCTCCATTCTCCATGGAGGAAGGATCGGACTTTTATAAGGAGGTAAAGGAGGTATACGACATCAGCAATGAAATAACAGAAAAAGGAGATACTTCAGAGGAAATTGAAATTGCGCAGTTCTGGGATTGCAATCCCTATGTTTCCGTAACCCGGGGACACCTGATGTTTGCCACCAAGAAAATCACTCCCGGAGCCCACTGGATTGGAATTACAAAGATAGCCTGCAGAAAAACCAACAGCTCCTTTGACGATGCCCTGTATGCCTATACGAAAGCTTCCATTGCCATGGCCGATGCATTTATCAGTTGCTGGGATGAAAAATACCGCAGTAATCTGATACGGCCGGAAACTTTGATTAATGAACACTTTAACGACAACTGGAAACCCATTTTACAAACCCCTCCTTTTCCGGAATATACCAGTGGTCATAGTGTAGTTTCTGGAGCCGCAGCAACCACCCTTACTAATATCTTCGGTGATAATTTCGCATTTGATGATGATACGGAACTGCGGTATGGACTGCCTGTGCGAAGTTTTAATTCCTTTAATGAAGCTGCAGATGAAGCTGCTATAAGTAGGATGTACGGGGGTATCCACTACAGGACGGCAGTAGAGGTTGGTGTTAAACAGGGGCGTGATCTTGGTAAATTTGTATTGGAAAATCTAAATATGACTAAGGAAACAATAGTAGCTACTAAATAACAAATCGATGAAAAAGATTTTATTCGTTGTGGGCGTCTTATTAATAGGCGGTCTTGTTTGGTATTTATTTCTAAGGCCTTATGATTATGTGGTAAACTTTAAGGCTAAAACATTTCCGGGAGCAATTCAACAGACTATTCAGCTGTGGAATAATAGACTCGATAACTCAGAGATAATAGCTAAAGAGGGAATTACTGAATTTACCCAGCAACTAAAATTCGGTGATTCGGTTCATATATACGAATGGCAGATAATACGTATCAATGACTCGCTTTCCAAGATTAAGGTCTATGCCAGGGATCGGGATTATAGTTTGAGCAATAAAATTGCAATACCTTTTTCAGATACTGACTTTGAAAAGCGAACCAGAAAAACCATTTTGGATCTTGGAGAAATGCTGGTAAACCATATCGATAAATTTAAGGTTGATGTAATAGGAAAGGAGCAACTGAAAAGTACATACTGTGCATGTACTACATTGCAGACCAACCAGTTAGACAAAACCAAGGCAATGAGGAATGACTTTCCTTTATTGGATAGTTTCTTTGTCAGCAATGATGTTCAGCTAAACGGGCAACCGTTTATTGAAGTAACGGCTTGGGATATGCTAAAGGATAGTATTCAATTTAACTTCTGCTACCCAATTATACAACCAGAGCTCGATCCCTTCCATCCGGAGATAACCTACAAAAGACTTACTCGCCAGCAGGCAATAAAAGCAGTATACTATGGAAACTATACGACATCTGATAGAGCCTGGTACGCTTTGTTAGATTATGCGAAGGAAAATAATCTGGAAGTGACAGGCCTTCCTGTCGAATTTTTCTTTAACAACCCGAATTTGGGAGGGGATGAACTGAATTGGAGAGCTGAAGTTTATATGCCCATTAAAGATGCGCTTTAGTCTCTTATTGGCTCTGCTTCCTTCGCTTTTTATCATGTGCGCCCAGTACGGGCAGCTAACCCCCATAGCCGACCTCCCCAAAAGGCTCAATGAAAGCTCTGGGATGGTGGCAGTAAACGGGGAGGCCGTCTGGATCATAGAAGACAGTGGAAACCCGGATAAGATCTTTAAAGTGGATTTACAGGGAAAACTGCTTAAAGAGTTTAAGGTTAAAAATGCCCGTAACCACGACTGGGAAGCACTTGCGCAAGATCCTGAGGGCAATCTTTATGTTGGCGATATTGGGAATAATGAAAACCATAGGCAAGACCTGGTGATCTATAAACTGCCTGATCCGGATAAGGAAAAAGGGGATAAAATAGATTCGGAAAAGATTCATTATCGCTACCCGGACCAGGATAAATACCCCCCTAAACGAAAAGACTTTCGCTACAATGCAGAAGGGTTGTTTTACAAAGATGGCTTCCTCTATGTTGTAAGCAAGGATATGACTCGACCCTACCAGGGAGAAGCCCGAATCTATAAAATCCCTGCTGTGCCCGGAAAGCATAAGGCTGAGCTTGTTTCGGTGATAAATACCTGTGATGATTCCCGCAGATGCTCTATAACCGGGGCAGACCTTTCTCCGGACGGAAAAACACTTGTTTTTCTTAGCTACGGTCAGCTATGGGTGTTTAAAGACTTCAAGGGCGATGATTTTACTTCAGGAACAATAGACCTCATAGACCTGAGAGCCAATACACAACTGGAAGCCATTACATTCCTGGACAATAATACCCTCTTGCTCTCCGATGAATGGAGCGGGGGTGGCGGGAGGAACCTTTACCGCTACACCCTCAATTAAAATCCAAATCCCAGAGCGAAAGCAAACCGCAGACCATCGTCGCTGTTGAACAGGGATATGCTCCCGGCAATAACATCAGCAGCATTTACAAAAAAGCCTGCCCCTACGGAGGTATTCCATTGCTCTTCATTGAAGTCGGGGTTCAATAAAAGGTTGTCGTCTACCCAAACTCTTCCTACATCAAATCCTCCAAAAAGACCCGTCTCTATGGGTAAAATACCTGTCTTCTTCCTGCCGAAATTCCATCTGATATCAGAGCTTTGATAAAAGGCATTTTTTCCTGAAAACCGCTGGAAACGGTAGCCTCTAAGACCATCATTCCCACCAATACTAGCCGCCTGGTAAAACTCAAAATCATCCCCAAAATTCAAGTGCGCCTTAGAACGGGTGGCAAATACCAAATCTCCGGAAGGTATGAGGCGATAAGCAAAATCAAGAGAGGGGATCAGGTAGCCAAAGCCATTAGATTCATCAAGGTTTTGGGTATACCCAAATTGTAGCGCAAACTTCATCCCCAAGGTGGGGAAGGCCGGATTGTCGCTGTTTTCAAAAACATAGGAGGCCTCTGTATTCAGGAAGGTTTTTTGTTGGTCCGAGGGAAAAGCTACTACATAGTTTTCAATAAAACGCCCCTCGGTTTCTTCCAGTTCAAAGGATTGATAATTGACCCCGATATTAAACATTCCTCCATGTTCACCACGGTGAACCAGTCCGGTTCCGAAACTCAGTTTCCCCAGCTTTACACGGTTGTAATCCAGGTCAAAATTATCGTCATCCTCTGCATTGGGGTTGGGCGTTGAGTTTCCGTAACCAAAGAAGTTCCTCGCAAAATTGGGGCTGGTGAATTCGCCTCCTAAAGTCAGGTTCCAGGAGCCCAGCACATTGGCAAATTCCCCCTGGTATGCCAGTTCAAAACCACTTGTAGCCGTATAGAAAAAGCCACTAATAGTGTGCTGTGAGGTAAAGGGGTTTCGTTCAAATCCATTGACGGTATAAGTATTGGTCAATCCTACTTTAATTCCGTCATCCGGATTGCCCCCTATTCCCGGGATCAGCAAGTTGGAATTATACCTGGGCTTTTTATAATCATAATTGTTGGTTTCGTAATCGTCCCGTATATGCCTTATGCCTTTACCGGTAATAAAAGTATTTGGCTTGCTACTGTAATCATATAAATGCACCTTGTTCCCATTCTCAATCTCGTAAACATCATTGTTTAGTCCGCCTATCAGTCTTACCTTAATAAGGTCATCCCCTTCGCCATCTACATAAAAATGGTCATCATCATCCAGGGCATAGATCCAGATTTCTCTGGTGCTTTTGCGATTGTAAACGCGGTTATGGATAACATCGGCTTTTTCTCCATCCTTTATACGATATCCAACCACCCTGGTATCACCATTGGGCAAGCGGGTAATATCGAACCGGTCGTCCTTATCAGTTCCCGTTACAATGGCATATTTGTTTACCACATCGGCATAGCGGCCAGCTATGTCCACAATATTGGCCCTTCTCCCTTTTAGTTTCTTTTTTATGTCTTCCAGGCTGGCATCCTGCACTTCCCCTGGAACCTTTTTGAAAGCAGTTTCAATTACGTCATCGGTCAAATTCTGCTGAATAAAAGCGGCTTCTGCCAGCCACACGGATTTACCTGAATTACCAACTAATGCCACATCCAATGGATAGGGTTCCACATTCATCCAGTCTACATATTTCAATTCTTCGTCATAGGCATTTAAAAGTCTTATGGGTGGTACGAGGGCAGTGGCTATTCCCATAATAAAACCATCATCCATCTTGGAAAAGGCCTGGTCGCGGTCACGGGGCACAGGACGGTAAAGCGTTGTGTCTCCTTCCTCAAAAACGGCCCATCGCCATTGGTCCTGGTGCCGATCCCAGTCGCCTATCAGCATATCAAATACACGGGCACGGATATAGGCCTTTTCATCTATTTTGTACTCCTCATCCTTGCGTAATTTGTCCAGCATGTCATGGGTGCTGATCAACTCATCGGAATACCCGAATCCTGGGTTCTTGCCATGCCCATCACCTGCCCGCTCTTCAATCATATACAGGGCATCCCCGAATTCGTCATTAAACCGGCCAATAGCTTTTTGTCTGGGAACATAGTAAAGTTCCGGGTTGGTATGGTATACCCCTGCGGCATCGGAAAGGGTTCCTATAGCCAGAAAGGTATAAGGGTGGGAGGCCGTGAAGCCATCCATGAAAAGCGCCTCAACTCCTGTATCCTCAAATTCCTCTTTCACATACTGGTCCCTGAAGGCAACCGCCTGTATATACTGGAGTGCATTTTTACGAATAGCCCGCATCATGAATTCCCTACCTTCGGAATCCTCGAAACGCAGTGAGTTCGACTGGTTTCCCCCTCCTTTTCTAACCGGGGTTAATCCGCCAAACAAAGTGTCCAGGTTTACTGTGGGAACCTCAATCTCCCGGCTGAAAAGCTCCCTGTACTTTTCGCCCCAAAACCACTTATAAAAATTAGATTTATTTGTTTCGGAACTCGAATAGACTGAAGACTTTACCTTCTCAGGATAGGTGGAAAAAGTAAATTCCTCCTCCTTTTCTTCCCCGAAAACATCGGTTTCATAAACCAGTTTGTTACCGGCGGTGTAATAGCGCACATAGGAAGAACCATCCTTAAAAACATCCAAACGGGCATATCCCTGGGCCCCATAACTAAATTGTCCATAGCCCACATTTCGGGTCGGATTTAGCTTGGACCCGGAACCACTAACGATCTGCCTTAAATTCTGATCTACCAGATACTGCAGGTTGTGCTCATGACCAGACACAAAAACTACTTTGTTATTTTCCCGGGACAGTGTAGTAATACGATCAATTAATTCCCTGTAACGCCTGTGCTGCTGATCGGCCGGGGATACACCTCCGGTTTTACGAACCACATTCTTAAGTGTTCCCAGACCCGGTAACGGGGTTAAATGCGACTTGAAGGAGAATTGCCCACCATGCGGGCCATTGGTATACATGGGGTGGTGGATGGCTACCACGGTTGTCTTACCCCTTGCTTTTTTGATCAGGCTTGCGTACTCATCAAAAAAGCGGTTCCTGTTCCGGATTTCACAATCGTCATTGATCCCGGGAAACTTGTCCCATTTAGCCACATACCATTCCGAATCCACAATGATCAGTACTGCCTCATCATTGATATCTACCTTAGTGATCGGGCATCCATTTTCCGGGAGGAAGGAATCTTTCCCCAGCAGGTCTTCCACAAATTCTTCCTGCCGCTTTAACCCTTTTGGGCCATCGCTATACCAGTCGTGATTACCAGGAATGAAGATGGTATTTCCTTTAAATAATTTGGCGACCCCGGCCTGTGCCTTTAGCTGATGTTCCGCAAAGTCCCTGCCCCTGGTATTTTTTTTAGGCAACCCATGGGGGTAAATATTATCTCCCAGGTACAGCAGTGTACTATTAGCCGGAGCACGGTCAATAATTTTCTCCAGGCCTGAAAGCGCCGGAGACTTGCTCCCCATTGGAGAGTTGCCCGCATCCCCAACGAGATAAAAACTATGTGCAATGGCCTTATCGGGAAATCTGGAAATGCTCGTTGGTTCCTTGTATTGAGGCGTATAGGTTGCGCACCCTACAAGAAGGGACAGCAGGGTAATGCTGCAATGTTTTCTGAACTTCAACGTCAAAATTTCGTAATTTGGAACTTCAATTTTATAGTATGTCGGATATACTGCAAAAAACTGAACACTACGTAGTAGATTTATTGACGAATCATTTGGATTCGAACTACCGATACCACAACCTCAAACATACCCAACGAGTAGTTAAAAGTACCAAAGAATTATTGAACCACCACAATTTGTCGGAGGAGGATCAGGTAGCGCTCATCCTGACTGCCTGGCTGCATGATACAGGATACACGCAGGGCACCGATGAACATGAAAAAAAAAGTTGTGGCATTGCCCGGAAATTCCTGAAAGAACAAGGCGTGGAAAAAGCAATAATCGATAAGGTGGAAACCTATATTATGGCCACTAAACGATATTACCAGCCCACTTCCGAACAGGAAAAAATTATCCGGGACGCAGATTCTTCACATTTTGGCAAAAAGTCTTACTGGGAAACCGCAGAAGAATTGAAAACCGAGCTTGAGCTATTAGGACTTGCGAGTTACAGCGGTCAGGAATGGAGAGAGGTTAATATAGACTTTTTCAAAAAAGAACACGAGTTCTACACGGACTACGCCAAAGAACAGTGGCAAGCGGGAAAGGATAAGAACCTCAGTAAACTGATCAAGGATAAAAAAACGGAATATGATATCGCCAAAAAAGAGAAGCTGAAAGCAAAATATAAGCGCGAATCCCCGGACAGAGGTATACAGACCTTGTACAGGGTAACTCTCAAGAATCACCTCACCCTGAGTAATATTGCCGATACCAAAGCCAATATCTTACTTTCTGTAAATGCCATAATCATTTCCCTTGCCCTGTCTAACCTGATCCCCAAACTGGATAATCCTTCCAATACCTATTTGATCTATCCAACGGTGATATTCATTGTTTTTAGTGTGGCGTCAATGGTACTGGCCGTGCTGGCTACCAGACCCAATGTTACTCGCGGGAAGTTTACCATGGAAGATGTGAAACAAAAGAAAGTGAACCTGCTTTTTTTTGGCAACTTTCACAAAATGAAGCTGGACGACTACGAATGGGCTATTGGAGAGCTGGTGAAGGATAAGGATTACATCTATTCCTCACTGACCAAAGACCTGTACTTCCTGGGTTTGGTACTGAATAGAAAGTACAATATCCTGAGATGGACCTACACCATCTTTATGATTGGGATTATTGTTTCGGTGATTTCTTTCGGGGTCGCTTTTAAATATTTTGGCCCGGATAGGATCTAAGCAGGCTCTAGTCTTCTAGCTCCTGCATGAGCTCTTCATAGGTATAGGTTTTTTCGGACTCTTTCCCTTTATGGTAAAGGATCTCAGCACGAATAGCCTTAAGGCCGGTAACCCCTTGCAATCCTTCCAGTTCTACGATTTCAATATTGTTTGTGAAGTATCCCTTTGATTTCAGGAAGCGGATATACCTGAGGTACTCCATTTCATCTTCTTTCTGTGAATAGATAATGACCATCTTACCACTTTGGGTTACCCGCTCATTGGTGCCTTTTACATAAGATTTGTCAATCCTCTTCTTGATGATCTCGTAGCGGGCATTATAGGTGCCATCCACATCAAACCGCTTTTCGTCCATACGGAAACGAATAGACAGGGAGGTGTTGTAAACCAGGATCAGAGAAGCTATGTCCAGCTTCACAGGCAACTCTGCCTTAAGGTTGTAATAGCGGTTCTCCATATCCACCATAGTCTGCAGTTCCCATAGTCTCAGGTTGTTCAGGAAAAGCCTGTTAAACTTCTGATCGCCGGAGATGGACTCCCCTATGTACATATTGTGCTCTACCCCATCGGTTTTATACCGCTCAAAATAATGCGGGAACATTTCCTGGGCTGCCAGCTGTTTCTGATCCAGTACCTCTGCCAGCTCCTGGTTGATCTTCATTACACTCTCGTCATAATTTCTGCGGTGGTCATAATAGGTACCAGTATGCTTGTCGATGGTAGACTCATAGGCAGTAATGGATTTGCCTATCTCCTCATCGGTTTCTTTGAGGTAATTAAAAACGGGTAACACATCTTCCTGAACAAAATTAAAGATGAGTTGTTCACTATTAGTATGCAGCACTTCCTTAATGTCGTCTACAAGGCTTTTGACGCGATATTTCAGCTCTTCGTAGATGGGTAGCCTGTATTTGACCCTTGCTTGTTCAAGAACCTGACTGATTGCGATAAGCTGTATTATCATGTCCCGCTGAATAGCCTCATTACGCGCCCTGGAAGAACTTCTTATATCTACCTGACCATAAAGGGGGTAAACATTTTCAAAGACGATTTCCCTGAAAGTGGGTTTATTCCCCTGCAGCTGATCTGTTATGAACTGCTGGGCTTCCTCCCTGAATTTCCAGTAAACGGATTCATGCACCGAGGTACATTCGTTTTGAATGACTGCGTCAATTAGGTTTGCTTCTTCGATCTTGGAACGAACCACGGCCGAAACAATGTAAGGCATTACATCGTCCAGTTTAGTGGCATTTACCCCATTCAGCTCATTTTTAATGGTGGAAACCACTTCCAGTACCCCTAAAAGTTCACCCTGGGAAGCAATGGGAGCGAGAATAGCACTTTTAATTCCCTGCTCATGCAGGGGTTTATAGGGTGCTGCCCCCTCCGAAAGAGTATAGTATTTTTCTACATCCGGGATAGCGAAATAGGTATTTTGCTTTAGGAGCTTTTCGTAAGAACCCTGGCAGAGGGCCTCGTCACAGACCTCTGTCTCTTTATCGTGCAGAAGAAAACTGCTCATCTTTTTCCCGTGGATCCTTTTAAAATAATTGGCTTTGGGGTCGTAGGCTACAAATCCTACTTTTAGGTTTTTGGAACGGAAGAACGAGCGGAAAGTTTCCTGCAGGTCTTCCATGAAATTTTCATTTCCACGTTTATCACTCGCTATCAGGGCCGATTTGATATCGGAAATGGTTTGGTCCGATGTAACATCGAACATATTGGAGATTACAAAACCCTTGGATATGAAACTGCCTGGGGGTATTTTCTCCTTCCACAACTCCAGGTTGTCCGGGTTTTCGAGTAACTGGTCCAGATCGTCCTGGTTAAGGTCTTTAGCAAGTTCTGTGGGATAAAGGTCCATAAAATCGGCATTGTACAAAATCCGATAATGCCGGATTACCCCATTGGCGTCCGGGATATCATAGAAATAAGGTCTTCCAAAATCCAGGTTAAACCCATAATGGAATTTCAGGATTACGGTACTGGCCATCATATAGTCAACCCCTTCTTCGCGATGACTTATATCCAATCGATAATTGGCTCCTGCCTCATCAAGGATCTTTTGAAATCTCCTGGATGGATTAAACATCAGATTGAAATAGGGCAGTGAAGCTGCTTTAATCTCGTTATCTCCAAGGATATCACTAAACGCGTCCTGTAAAATGATCCGGATTACGTCTTTGTGCTTCTCTAAAAGGCTCATATCTGTGAAACCTTCCCGCAATTCAGGATATGGGGCCTGAGCCTCAAGTATATTCCTGGCCTTTGCTGCAAGCAAGGGGTCCTCACTTTCTACCATAGCGTCGTACTGCCTCAGGTACCTGTCAAAGCTGATAAGTGGCTTAATCGGAAAATCCTTCTCTGGGTTTCTATTCATGACGCATTAGTCTCAGAACTTCCTATAAAATTACAAAATTAGCAGGGTATTTGCTTGTTCTGGCATAATTACGGTGTTCCGTTGATTTTTTGGATATTAGTACAAACTAGCAGAATGTCTACCAATAAGAGGTTAAATAGAGCCTATTCCAAAGCGAAGCGTATTCCGTTTACGAACAGGTCCAGGTTTATTCTGTTTAGCGATTGTCACAGGGGAGACAATAGTTTTGCGGATGATTTTGCCAATAACCGGAACATCTACTTTCACGCCTTAAGCCATTATTACCGGGAGGGATTTGAGTACTTTGAACTGGGCGATGGGGACGAGCTATGGGAAAATATTCATTTTGAGGACTTATTCGAGGCCCACAAAAATGTCTACCAGCTGCTCCAAAAATTCCATCTGGATGGCCGTCTGCATATGATATGGGGCAACCACGACATGGTCTATAAAGACCCCGATTATGTGAAGAAACATCTCGGCAGCTACTTTGAGCCCATTGAGGAACGGGACAAGGAACTTTTCAAAGACATTACCTATCACGAGTCACTGGTGTTAAAACACGAGGAAAGCGGACAGGAATTATTTCTTCTGCACGGTCACCAGGCCGACTGGTTTAATTATACCTTCTGGCGATGGGGGCGCTTTCTGGTAAGGATCCTTTGGAAACCCTTGCAGGTCTGGGGTATAGCAGACCCGACCAGTCCGGCTAAAAACTACAGGGAACTGATAAAAATAGAACGCCGGATGAAAAAGTGGATCCTGCGAAACAATATGCAGCTCACCATCGCCGGGCATACGCACAGGCCTAGATTTCCCGAACCCGGGGAAATCCCCTTTTTCAATGACGGCAGTTGCGTGCATCCCAGGAGTATTACGGGAATAGAAATTGTGGAAGGAACAATTTCCCTTATCAAATGGCATATAGCTACCAAGGAAGACGGTACTCTGCAAATTGTAAGGGTATTGCTTGAAGGTCCGCAAAAATTGCTGGATTACAAGGATTAAAATCACTTATAGAAATAAAAAAAGGGCCCATTTCTGGGCCCTACCTTCAACAAACTTCTGCCTTTAAGGCTATTGTATCATGAAGTTGATCGGGATGCTGTAAGGTACTTTTACTGCCTGTCCGCGCTGCGTTCCCGGCTTCATTTTTGGAAGTGAAGCAATAATTCTGGCAGCTTCCTTTTCCAGTAATTTATCCGGTCCGCGAGTCCTTATGCCGCTGATCAGTCCTTTTGAATTAATCTCAAACTGTACAAAAACGCGTCCTTTAATACCCAATTCAAGGGCAGATTGCGGATAGGTGAACTCTTTTCTTACATGCTCCTGGATTTTTTCCTGGAAGCATAACTTTCTTTCATCATTATTCTTCGCACTTTCACATCCCGGGAAAATCGGAACATTTTCAATAACCGCAAACGGAACTGATATTTCCTCTTCTTCTTCCCCAACTTCTACATCATCCACATCAATAGCTTCTTCCACTACTGCATCCTGGCTGGTTTCGGTACTTTCGATAATGGTTTCCTCGATCTCTTCGGTGTCTTCCACTACTTCAATTACTTCGGGAGCCGCAGGTGGAGGTGGAGGTGGAGGCGTTTTAATGTTTTGGGTAACGGGTACATCTTCCTTGAGATCATCTACCGCTTCAGCAATCTCAATGGTAAATTCGTCTTTCTCGTAGGACTTATATTCCAAAGCCCTCCATGTTAAGAATAGCACAATAGTGAGTCCAATCACAAAATACAATCCACTATTTCTATTCAGATCTGCTTCTGGATTTTTTTTGACTTGCATGATACAATGATTTTGTTTTTACTAATGTACCTTTAATACACTCCCCATTTTATGATATTTATCAGTTTTTCAGGAAGTTAGCTTTTTTAACATCAAGGATTTGGCCTGAGTTAGTATCATAAAAAAACAGGCCCGGGAGAGCCTGTTTAACTATAGAACGGTATTTATTTTAACACTAAGTGCTTCTGAGCAAAACCTCATCAAAATCAATTCCATCAATAGGCACGAGTTGTTCGGAAACGGGATCCCAGTCGATCCTCCTTCCCAGTTTATAGGAAAGTCCGGCCATATGGGCAGAAATGGCTTCATCAAAGCCCTCATCAATACCACAACTCAATTTGCCTCCGTTTCGCGTTGCACTGAGCCATTCCCGAAGGTGGAGGAAAGTAGAATCTACGCGCTTTCCGTCGATATAGGTCCACATCAGGCCCTTATCTGCAAAATACTGGGAAGTAGCTGAAGAAACTGCATCAGGTGCACTAGCCGCAGGATCATACTGATAAATGGGCACACGCGGATTCATTTTTTCCGCTTCAATCATTTCCGCATATTTTGTAGAGCCACTTTCCGGCCAGATAGTAAGCCTGTTGCCCAGCTCCATGGTAGCATCATGGCCCATTAATATGGTTGGCCTGCTGAAACCATTTCCAAGAGTAGCACTGTAAACAAATGTCATCCCTTTTTCTTTTCCCTTTACCTGGCTGCTTCCGGTACTGTAGTCTGAAAATTCCATGTTTACCTGCAATACATCCGGAACATTGCGGCCGTCATTATGGGTATAGATACCACCGGAAGCCATTACACTATTAGGTATACCCATATTAAGCACGCAATTCAAACGGTCGTAGTCATGTGTCAACAGATCCCCGGAAAGACCGGATCCATACGCCCACCACTTCCTCCACCTGAAGAAGTGGTTCTTATTGAAGGGTATTTTTGGTGCACTGCCCAGGAACATCTCCCAATCGATGGTATTCTCATTGGCCTGCTCGTGAATATCATAGTTCCAGGCCCCGTTGTCATCATTCCTGTTGGTATTGGTCTGGATCAGGGAAACATGTCCCAGTATACCTTTTTCGATAATATCCTGGGCTGTCTGGAAGCTCAGCGTTTGCCTGTGCTGGTGCCCAACCATCAACAATGCTTTAGATTTACGTGCTGCTTCCCTCAATCTATACGTTTCTTCAATGGTATGGGTCATGGGTTTTTCCACATAGGCGTGTACACCATTCTCTAGGGCATCAATGGCCATAGGGGCATGCCAGTGGTCTGGCGTGGCGATAATAACAGCATCTACTTCACCACTGCGGATCATTTCCTCGTGGGTCCTGAATCGCTTTAAAGGCTTATACGGATTTAGTTTTCTGGCCTGCTCAGCCCGAACGTCAAAAATATCGCATACGGCTACAAGGTCTACATTGAGCTTTTCCTGATCCAGAAAATCCTGAAGTTGATTGTTTTTCGGATCTTCTTCATGCGCAATGCGCATGGCCTCTTTCCATTCCTCCGTGGCATATCCCAATGCCCGGCACAATTGCTCCCCTCGTATCCCAAAACCTATAATTCCTATACGAATGGGGTTTCCACTTATGGCCTTAACAGCACTGGGTAGTGAAGGGTCTATTTTCAATTGTTCGAGAATTGCAGATCGTTCCCTGTTTTTGGATACTGTATTTGATGCGCCGGCCCACCAGACTGCTCCTAGTATAGGAATTCCACCAAGGCCTTTGAGAACATCTCGTCTAGTCCATTTCATTGCGCTTCGGATTTATTTAGTGATTTATTTCGATTCCAAATATTGCCAAGGCCAAATATTTGGGCTGTTGGATGTTGCAGTACGATCAGGCATGCTACAAGTTCAATCAGGTTCTTGTTTACAAACCAGTAGCTCCCTTCCACATTTACCTGCTCTAACCAGGGAAAAGGCGGATGAGCCAGGTAATACAGGGCCAGAAGAAATATACCTACCCCTGCACCCCATTTTTCAAAGACTCCAAGGGTGAGGGTAATGCCCACAAACATCAGGGCCATCCAGTTCAGGTTATCTGCCCAAACCAAAAAAGGCTCCTGACTAATAGCTAAAAAAACTGGTTTAAAAGGTCCTTGTGCTGAAGCCAGATACCCGAAAGAGGTCCAGTCCGGGTTATATAATTTGATCACACCTTCGTACAGAAAGTGCCAGCCAATTAAAATCCTCATGAGAACTATGCTATGCTTTAGTTCCCACCTCGTTTTTGATCCTGACATACTATTTGAATTAATTATTTTTTATCGTTTAAGTCCTGCCGTTAGAGGAATAAATCTATCTGAGATAAAACTCCCAAAACTAAACCTTGTCCAACAGGACAACTATGATTTTTGTCAGGGCTTAAGCCTGTTTGCTGTTCTTCCTTTCTCATTCTTCAAACCCGTGATGCCAATTCCTTCATTGCACTGATAAAGCGATCCAGTTCTGCAGTGGTTGTATAAACATTTGGAGTAATCCTGCAACCCCGGACATTTGCATGGTCTATGGCAACGGTAAATATATTGAATTCTTCCAGGAGGGTTTTGGCAAGGTCCGCAGGTTTCATATGGTTAATCCCCACGTTAGCAATACCACAACTCCTGCCCTTTTCCTCCGGAGTGTTTACTTCTATGTTTTTAACCTTGCGCAAGGGTTCGCTCCAGTATCGCTGAAGGAAACGCATGCGATTTTCTTTGCGTTCCAGTCCAATAAGCTCCAGATAATCAATGGCATTGTCAATGGCAAGGTCTGTATGCACCGGATGGGTGCCTGTATGGTTTAAACGACCAATATCCCCTGCTTCGCGTCTGTGTTCCGCGAGTAGTGGCCAGATCTTCGGTATATGATCCTTTTTCACATATAAAAGTCCTGCGCCAAGAGGAGTACTCAGCCATTTATGGAGGCTTGAACCATAGTAATCGCATTTCAGACCGGGAATATCCACCTGAATATGGCCAATGCAATGAGCCCCGTCTACCATGACCTCCACCCCATAGCGATGCGCCATTTCACAGATCTTTCGAACAGGCATGATTTGCCCCGTGATATTGATCATATGGCACAGCATGATCAGCCTGGTCCTGGGCGTGATCTGCTCCTCGTAAAGGGCTACTAGCTCTTCATCTGATTTCGGATGATTCGGAATTGATATCTCTTTATTGACTACCCCATGGCGTTTGGCCACCTGCTGAAAATGCATTCGCATGGCACCGTAATCCTGAATGGCATAGATGGCTTCATCCCCTTCTTGCCAGGGAAATCCACCGATGATCATATCCAGAGATTCCGTGGTGTTCCGGGTAATGATCACTTCTTCAGAGTTGCACCCCACAAGGGCAGCAAGCCGGGCTGTTATACGCTTTTTGTTGTCCCACTGAACCGTTCTCATATAATACGAACCCTGGTAGTTCACCTCCTGAATATGCCCCCAGAATTTTTGCAGAGTAGGAATGGGGGCAATGTTGTAATAACCATTTTCCAGGTTGATGTAGTCCGGTTTCAGGGCATAGTCCTTCCGGATCCTCTCCCAGAACTTATCTTCACCCCAAACATCATATGGATCCCGATCAGCCGGTTCAGACCCAAAAGAGGCTATGGGGACAGCCAAAAATGGTGAAGCCAGAGCGCCCTTGCCTAATTGCTTCAGAAAATCCCTTTTGTGCATAGTCGAGGAGTATACCTCCACAAGATAAAAAATGTATGCTATTCCTTACGCTTCAAAATGGTATATTTAATCCAGATATGAACCGCCTTAACCAACACAGCTGAATGCCTTTATTTATAGTAATTCTTGGGATCCTTCTCCTGTTCGTCCTTATTGCCCGCTATAAGCTTAACGCCTTTATCGCCTTTACCCTGGTTTCCCTGCTTGTTGGCATTGCAGAGGGTATGCCGCTACTAGAGGTGGTAGGTGCCATTCAGAAGGGTATTGGAGACACCCTTGGCTTTTTGATCCTGATCCTTGGTTTTGGTGCCATGTTGGGCAAATTGGTGGCAGACAGCGGAGCCGCGCAGCGAATCACAACCCAACTGATTGCCCGTTTTGGTAAACGCAATATACAGTGGGCAGTTGTACTCACTGGTTTTATTGTTGGAATCCCCATGTTCTATACGGTAGGGTTTGTTATCCTGGTACCACTGGTCTTTACTGTGGCTGCATCAACAGGCCTGCCATTGATCTACGTTGGCCTGCCAATGCTGGCCTCTCTTTCTGTTACCCACGGATATCTTCCGCCACACCCGGCACCCACAGCCATAACAGCTATGTTCAATGCCGATCTTGGCAAAACACTATTGTATGGTATTGCGATAGCCATACCTGCTATTGTAGTTGCTGGTCCATTCTTTTCCCGGACATTGAAAAACATACCGGCGGCCCCACTAAAGGAGTTTGTAAATCCCAGGGTGCTTACGGATGAAGAGATGCCTGGCACCGCAATAAGCATCTTTACAGCCCTGCTTCCAGTGGTTCTGATCACACTGGCGACAATAATGGAAATGATACTCCCTGCCGGATCCCAGGTACTGCAGATTATTCAATTTGCTGGTGATCCTGTAATCGCCATGTTGATTTCCGTTCTTGTAGCCATTTACACCCTTGGTCTTTCACGTGGGAGGAAAATGAAAGAAGTAATGGATTCTGTGGGGAATTCAATTTCCGGAATTACCATGGTCTTACTAATCATTGCCGGTGCAGGAGCATTAAAACAAGTCCTGGTAGAAAGTGGAGTCAGCGAATACATTGCTGATTTATTGCGGGGTTCAACTCTTTCACCACTTTTCCTTGCCTGGCTGATCGCCACCGTGCTAAGGGTTTGCGTGGGATCTGCCACGGTTGCCGGACTTACGGCAGCCGGTATAGTGGCCCCACTGGTTAACGCCCCGGGGGTAAGCGCAGAACTCATGGTGCTGGCCATAGGTTCCGGCAGCCTCATGCTCTCACATGTAAATGATGGGGGGTTCTGGCTATTCAAGGAATATTTCAGCCTGTCTGTGAAAGATACCCTGAGAAGCTGGACCATTATGGAAACTACCGTAGGTGTAATGGGGCTCATTGGCGTTTTAATTCTTAATACCATCATTTAATTATACTACAATGAATACAAAACCATCACAGAGAATTTCCTCATTAGGCCTAGCCCTGCCACCCGCCCCTCCGCCTGCAGGATTGTACAAACCCGTTCTGGTAGTTGGTAATTTCCTGTATGTTTCCGGACAGGGGCCTATGCTGTCCGATGGCAGTTATATGACCGGCTGTGTAGGCGATGACCTCAACCTTGGAGAGGCTAAGCTTGCTGCTGAGCAGGTGGGCTTAACCATGCTCTCGACAATTAAAACTCATTTTGGTGATATAGACCGGATAAAACGCCTGGTCAAGACGTTGGGCATGGTAAATTCCACGCCAGACTTTGATCAGCAACCGCTTGTAATCAATGGCTTTAGCGAATTGATGGCGGATGTATTTGGCACTGAAATGGGTGTTGGAGTCAGGAGTGCTGTTGGCATGATACTGCCGGGAAATGTGCCGGTTGAAATTGAAGCCATGTTCGAGCTCCACTAAAGAATTACAGGTATGGATACTGAGAATTGGTACGAGCTAAAAGACACAGACCAACTGGTAACTCCCTGCTTGCTTGTCTATCCCGATCGTATAAGTAAGAATATAGAACGCATGGTCGAAATAGCCGGGACCCCTTCGCGGCTAAGACCGCACATCAAAACCCATAAAACAGCTGAGATCATACAAATGCAGATGGATAAGGGGATAAATCAATTCAAGTGTGCCACCATAGCTGAGGCCGAACTCCTGGGCAACTGTAAAGCCCCGGATGTACTTCTCGCAATGCAACCAGTGGGTTTTAATATAGTGCGCCTGTTTAACCTCATAGAAACCTTCCCGGAAACCCGTTTCTCTGCCCTGGTAGACTGTATGGAAATACGGGAGCAATTAGAACAGGAAGCTCGTAAACGCCATATTAAATTAGGCATATACCTCGATTTGAATACCGGCATGAACCGGACAGGCATTATTCCCGGAAACAAAGCGCTGGAATTGTATCGTTCGATCTGGGGGTCCGAAAATCTTGAAGCCGAAGGACTTCATGCATATGACGGACATATCCGAAACACCGATTTTGAAGAACGCAGAACCGTATGTAAAAAGGCCTTTGAGCCCGTTCAAAAATTGAAAGAAGATATCGAAAGGGAAGGGATGTCTGTCAAGTTTATAATCGCCGGTGGTTCTCCCTCCTTCCCGGTGCATGCTTTGAATGAGGAAGTGATCACCAGCCCTGGCACCACCTTGCTATGGGATGCCCGCTACGAATCCCTGTTTCCTGAAATGAAGATGCTCACTGCTGCGGTATTATGTTCGAGGGTAATAAGCAGGCCTGCGCCAAATGTCATTTGCCTTGACCTCGGCCATAAGGCCCTGGCACCGGAAATGCCCTTTCCCAGGGTAGAATTATTAGATATAGACAACTGCAGGCAAATCAGCCAAAGCGAAGAGCATCTTGTGCTGGAATGTTCAGACCCTGAACAATTCCAAATTGGTGATGTGGTGTATGCTATCCCGATGCATATCTGCCCCACTGTTGCAAAATACCGGCAGCTGATCACCGTATCAAAAGGAAAAGTAACCGGGTCATGGAAAGTAGCCGCCCGTGACCACCAACTAACAATTTAGAGCAACTGTGTTTGTATTCGATGCACATCTTGACCTGGCGATGAATGCCATGGAATGGAACCGGGACCTGAGGCTGCCTGTAAGGGCTATCAGAGAACGGGAAGCTCATCTCAAGGACAAACCGGACCGGGGAAAAAACACCGTTTCCTTCCCTGCCATGAGGGCAGGTAATATTGGGCTGTGCATGGCTACGCAGATTGCCCGCTATGTTAAGGAAAATAACCCCCTTCCGGGATGGCATTCCCCTGAACAGGCCTGGGCACAGACCCAGGGTCAGTTATCCTGGTACCGGGCTATGGAATCAGCGGGAGAGCTGGTACAGATCAGATCCCTGGACCAGCTGGAAAAGCATCTGGAACTTTGGTCAGTTCCGCCTGGAGACAAAAGACCTATCGGGTATATACTTACCCTGGAAGGGGCAGATTCTATCGTTAACCTGGATTATTTACAGCAGGCTCACCAGCAAGGGCTAAGGGCTATTGGCCCGGCACATTACGGCCCGGGGACTTATGCTCAGGGGACGAACGCCAGTGGCGGGATCGGTGAAAAAGGGAAGGCCTTGTTAAGGGAAATGGAAAACCTCAATATAATCCTTGATGTTACCCACCTTTGCGACCAAAGCTTCTGGGAGGCACTGGATCACTTTAATGGCCCTGTTTGGGCAAGTCATAACAACTGCCGTTCCCTGGTACCTCACAACAGGCAATTCTCCGACGATCAGATCAGGGCATTGATCGAAAGGGAGGCTGTAATTGGCATTGCCCTGGATACATGGATGCTTGTACCGGGATGGGAAAAAGGGATATCTCTACCAAAGGAGATGGGTGCAAACCTTAATTCGGCCGTGGAGCATATGGACCATATCTGCCAGCTGGCAGGCAATGCTATGCATGTGGGTATAGGAACGGACCTTGACGGAGGCTTTGGCAAAGAACAAAGTCCGGCAGACCTCGATACTATTGCCGATTTGCAGAAGTTTATTCCACTGCTCAATCAACGGGGATATTCTGAAACAGAAATAGAAAATTTTATGCACGGTAATTTCCTGAGGTTTCTCAGAAAAGCCTGGCAAAAATAAATCCTCCCTGTTGAGGAAGGATTTACCGAATAAATAATTAACTAATTAAATAAAACTAACGCACTTTCTTTACCAGGGTTCCGAAAACTGTTGATTTAATATCCCTTATTTCGGCTATTTTATCACCCGCTTCCTGTTGTTCAGGGGTCCATTCTATATTGGGTGAAGCATTGAAATACTGATCCCAATCCTTGAACATATCCACTGTAATATGGGATGCATAGGCTTCAGTAGTATAACCCATCATATTTCTGAGCAATCCCCAGCTTGCCATAGCACCAGCTTTTATACGCCGCTCGTGAATCCCTCTGAATACTGTAGCTTCCATCTCCTCATAGGTGCCAGCTTCTCCAGTTTTGGCCTTCATAAAGTTAATCTGTGCAAGGGTCCCAAGCGGCATCTCAAAATCATCCCCTGCTCCGGCAATTTGTTGTAGATACACTATTACCGCAAGATCCCTGCTTTTCACAGTTTGATCCATTTGTTTGTCTATTTCAAATTGTGACATTTTCGGATAGGCGCCTTCCATTGTCTTATCAAAGTCTGTTCCCCCTCCCATCATTTTTACAGGGTCACTGTACAAGGTAACGGTCATATACTGATGTCCCTGATTTGTACCGGAAGGAGAGAGTGCCCAGAGGTCCCAGCCAATAATATCTCCATCTTTTACCCTTTGCTCATGGATTTTTTCCCAGAAGGATTCTGTTTCCCAGTAATCAGCCCCCATTCCTTCCTCAACCTTCATAAATTCGAAAGTGAGGTACAGGGGTTCCTGCGAATAGGCGCCCAAACTGAACAGGGCGGCCATGAAAATAAGAAGTAGTTTTTTCATCTTGATTAGGTTTTAAGGGTTGTAGACCTAAAAAAGATGATCTGTGGCAATATTCAAAACCAGGCAGGACGAAGCTATGGATTTGATGTCCGAATCCCCATATTTAATTATCAACCAGAATCCGAGACCTACCGGATAATGCGTTCCTCCCTGAAGAAACTATCGAGACTGTCCGCGATATTAAAACACCGGCTCTGGCTTTCTGCTCCATTGCAGAAACGCGACTCTACATGTACATCACATTCCAAACCGGAAAGGTTTATTTTATCGAAATGTGGGTTAATGCTCCTGCACTTTTCGTAAAGCCGATCTAAACTCTCCCCTTCCACGGGGCTGACACTATTTGCCATGAGATATCCCTTCAGGTAATTCAATATAGCCTCCTGTGAATTTTTACAAACTACCGGAGCTACAACGTCTTCCTCGGGACGGCATAATTCATCATTAGCCTCTCTTAGTTTTTCAATGGCCTTGTCAAAAAGTGCAGTCGCATTAGTTTCCATACCACGTATTAACTTTTGTTTCTGTATTTACTATAAACCCACCTCTTACATACTGCGGAAGAGTTCCAGTCTTTCCCACTTGGTATCTACTTCTTCCTGGGCTTGTTTCAGGAGCTTCTCACCGAGTTCCGCATTCTCCTTAACCACTCTGGTAAATCGGGTTTCATTGTACATGAAATCCTCAAGAGGTCTTGTTGGAGGTTTGGAATCCAGCCTGAATTTCTTCCCTTTGGGTTTGGAAGGATCAAAGCGGAATAATGGCCAGTAACCGGTTTCTACCGCTTTCTCCTGATGGAGTGCTCCTTCTTCCAATCCGTATCCGTGTTCACCACAATGTGAGTATGCCACGATCAGTGATGGTCCCGGGTAGGCTGCTGCTTCTTCAATAGCCTGAAGGGTTTGCCGGTCTTTGGCTCCCATGGCAACCTGGGCCACGTAGACATTCTCATAAGATACGGCCTGCAGTGCCAGGCTCTTTTTGCCTGTCTTCTTACCAGAGACAGAGAATTTGGCACTTGCGCCCAAAGGAGTAGCCTTAGATGTCTGTCCGCCTGTATTGGAATACACCTCGGTATCCAGCACCATTATATTGATATCTTCACCGGAAGCCAACACGTGGTCTACACCTCCATATCCAATATCGTAGGCCCATCCGTCACCTCCGAGTATCCATACGGCTTTCTTCCTTAGGTATTCACTGAGCTGACTGAGCTTGACTGCTTTCTTATTATCCGGGAGCGTATTGAGTATTTGAGTGACTTTTTCAATATCGTCCAGTTTCTGTTTGCGTTCCAGTTCGTTGGACTCCGGATTATTGATAATGGCATTGACCAGTTCTTCACCGATCTCGGCTTCGAGTTCCTTCAACAACCCAACGGCGATCTCCTGTTTCTTGGTCAGCGCCAGTTTCATGCCAAATCCAAACTCCGCATTATCTTCAAACAATGAGTTTGCCCATGCCGGTCCGCGACCTTCTTTATTCTTCTTATAAGGAGTCGTTGGCAGGTTACCACCGTAGATTGACGAACATCCAGTGGCATTCGCAATCATGATTGAATCCCCGTACAACTGTGTAAGCATTTTGATATAAGGGGTTTCCCCGCAACCGGAACAGGCTCCTGAAAATTCAAACAGGGGTTCCAGGAACTGAGATCCTTTCACGTTGGTAATCTGCAATGCAGTACGGTCGTAATCCGGTAAATCAACAAAGTAATCCCAGTTGGTATTCTCGGCCTTTTCAACATCCAGTTTACGACGCATGTTAATGGCCTTGAAGTCTTCTATTTCCTTGCTTTCAGCAGGACATACCGCTACACACAGATCACAACCGGTACAATCTTCCGGAGATACCTGAAGTATGTAGGATTCCGTTTCTTTGGAGAATGGGCGCCCTTTTGCCGGCGCGGTCTTCATAGAAGCCGGAGCATTATCCAGTTCCATATTGGAAACCACCTTGGCCCGTATGGCCGCATGCGGACAAATAGCCACACATTTATTACACTGGGTGCAGAGTTGTTCATCGTCCCAGACAGGAATAAAATCAGCTATTCCACGCTTCTCATATTGGGTGGTTCCCGTTGGGAAAGTACCATCAACAGGGAAGGCTGAAACAGGCAATTCATCTCCTCTGCCTGCCAGGATTTTACCTAAAACCTCACGAACAAACGGATCGGGATCACCGCTCATAATGGGTTTAAGTGACCTGTCGTTAGTTGTCTCTTTGGGGTATTCCACCTTTTGGAGGTATTCCAGGGATTTGTCTACCGCATTAAAGTTCATTTCAACCACATCTTCGCCCTTATGCGAATACGTTTTCACGATGGCGTTCTTGATGCGTTCAATAGCTTCTTCCTTGGGCAGTATTCCAGAAATTGCAAAGAAGCAGGTTTGCAGAACGGTATTGGTCCTTTTACCCAACTGTGCTTCGTGGGCCACTTTTGTAGCGTCAACAACATAGAATTCCAGTTCATTCTGGATAATTTCTTCCTGCATGATTCTTGGCAGCTGATTCCAGATCTCTTCTGCAGAGTATGGGGCATTCAACAAGAAAGTACCGCCTTTTTTGACGTGCTTCAGCACATCGTATTTCTCAATAAAATTGAACTGATGGCAGGCCACGAAGTCTGCTGTGTTGATCAGATAGGAGGAATAGATAGGGTCTGGTCCAAACCGCAGGTGCGAAACAGTCTGTGCACCTGCCTTTTTGGAATCGTACACAAAATATCCCTGAACAAAATTGTCTGTAGTTTCTCCAATGATCTTGATGGAGTTTTTATTGGCCCCCACAGTACCATCGGAACCCAGGCCATAGAACATACAGTTAAAGGTAGATTTTTTGGTCTCAAATACCGGGTTATAATCCAGGCTCATATGACTTACATCATCCTGAATACCTATGGTAAAGTGATTTTTGGGCTTTTCTTTGAGCAACTCGTCGTAAATGGCTTTCACCATGGCCGGGTTGAATTCTTTGGAAGACAATCCATACCGACCGCCAACGATTACCGGAGTTTCCCTTTCGTGTTCGGCAAAAGCAGTAACTACATCGAGGTATAGGGGTTCACCGGTACTGCCAGGTTCCTTAGTACGGTCCAGCACTGCTATCTTACTTACCGTTTTGGGCAAGCTGTCTATGAAGTGTTTTACTGAGAAGGGACGATACAACCTTACAAAAACGGCACCAACTTTTTCACCATTGGCAACCATTGTATCTACAGTCTCCTTGACGGCGCCTTCACCAGAACCCATAATCACAACAACTCGTTCTGCTTCAGGATGACCTACATAATAAAATAAGGTATAGCGCCTTCCGGTATGCTGATAGAATTCGTCCATTACTTCCTGAACAATTCCCGGAACTTTATCATAAAAAGGATTGGCAGCTTCCCTTGCCTGGAAGAATACATCGGGATTCTGAGAAGTACCGCGAACTACAGGATGGTCTGGATCCAGGCTGCGTTTTTTATGAGCCATTATAGCTTCTTCGGGCATCATGGCTTTAATAACCTCATCCGGTATAGCATTGATTTTGGAAATCTCATGCGAAGTCCGGAAACCATCGAATATATTAAGGAAAGGTACCCTGGACTTCAGCGAAGCCACCTGAGCGATCAAAGCGAAATCCATGGATTCCTGTACGGAACCTCCGAACAACATGGAAAAACCTGTCTGGCGGGTAGCCATAACATCAGAGTGATCCCCAAAAATGGAAAGCGCATGGGTAGCTACTGTCCTGGCTGCAACATGGATTACAGAAGGAAGCAATTCCCCGGCTATCTTGAACATATTGGGTATCATCAACAGCAAACCCTGCGAGGCTGTAAAGGTTGTGGTGAGGGCCCCTGCCTGCAGGGATCCGTGAACTGCACCTGAGGCGCCGCCTTCACTCTGCATTTCCACAATCCTTGGAACATTGCCCCATATATTGGTCATACCCCGGGCACTGAAAACATCAACATGCTCCCCCATAGGAGATGCAGGGGTAATGGGATATATGGCACAAACCTCATTAGTCTTGTGAGCTATTCGGGCCACTGCTTCATTAGCATCGCAAATTAGTTTCGGATTCTCGCTTTTCATGATATACTTTTTATGTTGTTCGGTACATTAATTCTTCTTGTTTTCTTAATTCGATATCCAATTGGAAGGCATAATTCTCCACAGAATCAAATCGCTATAAAAGTATGGTCATTGCCGCGCGCAGACTATGATAAATGTCAGGTATGGAAAGGGGGTTAGCCCATAAACAATCACCCCTTTGCAACATTGTACAAAGGGGTGACCCACTGGTGTTCCCCGTTGGGGAACTTCCAGTAATTATGGAAGTATAAGTTCTTAAACTATGTGCCGGATTGCACTATTCCCCGTGCATCCAGACTTTCTTAGCCAGGAGTTGTTCCTCAGTCTCAACGTGATCCTCATCGGGAACACAGCAATCAACCGGACAAACGGCAGCACATTGAGGTTCATCGTGGAAGCCTTTGCACTCGGTACATTTATCGGGAACTATAAAATAAAACTCCTCAGATATCGGTTCGTTTTCGGCGTCTGCATCCACCTCTTCCCCATAAGGCGTGGTGGTCATTCCGCTGAGCTCTGTTTCATCTGAATAAGACCATTCCTGATCGGGCTCATAAATGGCATTATTTGGGCATTCGGAAACACAGGCATCGCAATTAATACATTCGTCGGTGATGATAATAGCCATAACTTCAGTTTTAAAAATACTACCGCTAAAATACTGTGACCTTTCCTAGCCATTAATGATATATGTCATATTTTCACTATGAAAGAAGGGGTAATTTTCAGACCTTTGAAAGAACTTACTTTTAAGCGTAATCCTTACGCTAATCTGATAAATAAATATCCATGACAACGGTAAAAACAAAACAATCGGAACAAGCTCTTGAGGCTGTTGTTGTTCGTTTTGCCGGAGATTCAGGAGATGGTATGCAATTAACCGGCACCCAGTTCTCAGATACTTCGGCAATGTTTGGAAATGATGTAGCTACCTTCCCTAATTACCCTGCTGAAATCCGTGCCCCTCAGGGGAGTTTATACGGAGTTTCAGGATTCCAGGTACATATTGGAAGTGTTGAGATAAGTACACCGGGGGACAATGTGGATCTTCTGGTAGCCATGAACCCGGCGGGTCTTAAAACCAACCTGCATGCGGTGAAGGCTGGCCACGGGATTATTGTAGACACAGATGCATTTACCCATAAAAATCTGGAGAAAGCACAGTATAGCTCAAACCCTCTTGAAGACGGAAGCCTAGATGGATATCAGGTTATTGAAGTCAGCATGACCTCATTGACCAAGGAGGCCCTGAAAGATGTGGAGGGCCTGGATAATAAAAGCATTACCCGAAGCAAAAATATGTTTGCCCTGGGTATGGTCTACTGGATGTACCATAGGTCACGGGAGCATACCATAGATTTTTTCAAAAAGAAATTTAAGGGGAAACCAGCCCTGATCGAAGCAAATACCAAGGTGCTCAATGCCGGTTTTTACTTCGCCGAAACCCTGGAACTGATCCCTAATTCCTACACCGTGGCCCCGGCAAAAATGCCTTCGGGGAAATACAGGATAATCATGGGGAATACAGCTACTGCATGGGGTTTCCTGGCAGCGGCAGAAAAGTCCGGGCTGGAATTGTTCCTGGGATCCTACCCTATAACTCCGGCTTCAGATATCCTTCATGAGCTTGCCAAGCACAAGCATTTTGGGGTAAAATCACTTCAGGCCGAAGACGAAATTGCGGGAATAGGCTCGGCTATTGGCGCCTCCTTTGCAGGAGATCTGGCCATCACCACCACATCAGGCCCCGGGTTGGCTCTGAAAAGTGAAGCGCTGGGCCTGGCCATGATGCTGGAACTGCCCCTCGTGGTTGTCGACGTGCAACGGGGAGGGCCCTCTACCGGTTTACCCACCAAGACAGAACAATCAGACCTGCTACAGGCCATGTACGGACGAAATGGAGAGAGCCCGGTAATTGTTATCGCCGCAAGTACTCCTGCAAATTGCTTCAATTTTGCCTATGAGGCCTGCAAGCTTACCCTGGAGCATATGACCCCGGTTATTTTGCTTACTGATGGTTATATCGCCAATGGTTCTGCTCCGTGGAAGATCAAAAGTGTATCCGAAATGCCGGATATCAAACATCGTATCATAAGGGAAGCAAAGAATACCTGGCATCCCTACGAACGGGATAAGGATACCCTTGCCCGGGATTGGGCTGTTCCTGGAACTGCAGGACTTGAGCATAGGGTTGGAGGCCTCGAAAAAGACAAACTCAGCGGACAGGTTTCCTATGTTCCGGAAAACCATGAACATATGACTCAGGTGCGTGCGGAAAAGATCAAAAAAGTTCAGAACTACATTCCGGATCTGGAAGTGAAATTCGCCGAGGAAGGCGAGTTACTGGTCGTAGGCTGGGGTGGCACCTATGGAACACTTTATGCGGCAGTAAAGGAATTGGCCTCAAGTGGGGTTTCCGGGGTTGGCCTGGCCCATTTCAATTACATCAACCCACTTCCGAAGAATACGGAAGAGGTATTAAGGCGATTTAAAAAGATAGTTGTCTGCGAACTGAATAACGGACAATTCGTTTCGATACTCAGAATGAATTTCAACGGTATTTCCTTTGAACAGTTTAATAAGGTTCAGGGGCTGCCCTTTGGAAATGCAGAATTAATTAAACGATTTAAAGAACTCCTGGGATAATTATGGAAACAGCAGAAAAACAATATACGTTTAAGGACTTTGCCAGCGACCAGGAGGTGCGTTGGTGTCCGGGATGTGATGATTACGTGATCTTAAGGGCCATGCAAAAGGCATTGCCTGAACTGGGCGTAAGAAAGGAAGATGTAGTATTTATATCCGGAATTGGGTGTTCTTCCCGCTTTCCGTATTACATGGACACCTATGGCATGCACAGTATCCACGGAAGGGCTCCCGCGATCGCTTCTGGGGTAAAACTGGCGAATCCGGATCTCAGTGTCTGGGTTATCACCGGAGACGGGGATGCCATGGCAATTGGTGGGAACCATTTTATCCACCTGCTGAGGCGTAATCTGGACATCAACATTGTCCTTTTTAACAATGAGATCTATGGCCTCACCAAAGGACAATTTTCCCCTACATCTACTGTGGGCCAGCGAACCAAATCATCCCCTTATGGAAATATCCAGCCCCCTTTCCTGCCCGGAGAATTAGCTATTGGGGCTCAGGCCCGGTTCTTTGCCCGTGTAGGAGGTAATACCCCTAAGGAAATGACCGAGGTGTTTGTAGAAGCTGCTAAATTCAAGGGTACTTCCCTTGTTGAAGTCCTTCAGAATTGCCCGATCTTCAATAATGGTGCTTTTGCCAAGTATACCGATAAGGCGGTTCGAGCTGACAAACAATTGTTTGTGGAGCATGGAAAGCCTATGATCTTTGGAAAAGAAAGGAATAAGGGCTTAGTGCTTAACGGGCTCAAACTGGAAGTGGTAACCATAGGAGAGAATGGTATTACGGAGGAAGACCTGCTGGTTCACGATGCCCAGATGCAGGATCCCACACTGCATCAAATGCTGGTACGCAGTGAGTATCCCCTGGTAACGGGAATTATACGGGGCTTTCCCGATATTACTTTTGAAGAAAGAGCAGCCGATAAAACGGAAAAAGTGAAGAGAGACTCTAATTTCCATAAAACGGATGATCTCTTCTTTTCAGGAGAGACCTACGAGGTAGATTAGCCTGGGACGGCGTACCAAAGATTAAACAAGGCCCGCAAATCCTAAAAAGGCCAGGGATAATAGCCCGGCTACGAGTAAATTAATCGGCACGCCTTTCATTCCCTCGGGCAGATCTGCCAGTTCCAGGAACTCGCGTATACTTGCGAAGACAATCAGTGCCAGGGCAAATCCTACCGAACTGGAGAAAGCGAAGAATACGGCCTTAAGCAAGCTTCCATTCTCCATACCCAGGGCCAGGATAGCCACACCCAGGACTGCACAGTTAGTGGTGATCAAAGGTAAAAAGACCCCAAGTGCCTGGTATAAAGGCGGGCTTACTTTCTTGAGAATAATCTCTACCATTTGCACCAGGGCAGCAATAACCAGAATAAAGGTTATGGTCCTCAAATAATCCAGGCCCATGGGGACCAGGATATATTGATGCAATAAATAAGTAACCGTAGTGGCGATGGTCATTACAAAAAGTACTGCCCCTGACATCCCTGCCGAGGTTGATATTTTGTTGGAAACCCCCAGGAATGGGCATATCCCCAGAAACTGTGACAATACGATGTTATTGACGAAAACGGCACCTACAAATATTACCCAATATTCCATACTACAAGACTTTATGAGTTAACCTGTTGAACGCAATGGCCAGATAGGCAAGCGCCACAAAAGCCCCCGGGGGTAATATAAAAAGGATCAGGGTATTGGCATCTTCGGATACAAACCTGAACTCAAAGATGCTGCCGCTACCAAGAATCTCCCGGGTTGCCCCCAAAGCAGTAAGTGCGATAACAAATCCAATTCCCATACCGAGGGCATCAACCACTGAAGCCATCAGGTTATTTTTAGAGGCAAAGGCTTCTGCCCTGCCCAGTATAAGGCAGTTAACCACTATAAGTGGAATAAAAATCCCCAGTTGTTCATATAAAAATGGAATATAGGCCTCCAGTACCATTTCCACAATGGTGACAAAGGAAGCAATGATCACGATAAAAGCAGGAATCCGTACTTTATTCGGAATCTGGGATTTGATGATGGAAACTACAATATTAGACATAAGCAAAACAAACAGGGTTGCCAGGCCCATACCAAGGCCATTAAAGGCTGAGGAGGTTACCCCAAGGGTGGGACACATCCCAAGAAGCATCACAAAGACCGGGTTTTCTTTGATGATGCCCTTCAGGAAATTTTGTTTGAGTTCTCCAGAGTTACCCATATCCTTTACTTATCCGATTTTAAATTCCTTTCCCTAAACGCCAAATACGCATCGTAGGCCTGCTGTGTGGCCTCAGAAAAAGCTCTTGTGCTAATAGTGGCTCCGGCAAGGGCATCCACTTCACCTCCGTCTTTCCTTACCTTAAGGTCAAAATCTGCCGGATGCTTTCCCCGGAACTGCCGCAAGAACTTTTCACCCTTCATTTTGGTACCCAACCCAGGGGTTTCCTTTTGTTCGAGCACGGCAATATTTATAATATTCCCGTCGGGTTCAAAGCCCACCATGAGTTTTACCAGTCCGCTGTATCCCCTTTCGGATACGCCGGTAACTGCAGCCCCCACAAAGACGCCGTCTTTAGCCGCCGGATAGATCTCCACGCTATCTTTTACATCCGCCATTTTCATCAAATGCCCTTCGCTGATAGGATTATTATTGAACTGGGGAAGGACCACATTAAGAGCCCTCATTTTTTTGGCGAGCCGCGCTTTTGCCTTGGGCTCCAGTGTGATATCATTAACATATCCCAGGGAAAGGCCTGCGGCCAGGGTGATTAAAAAAAGTACAATCACCATATTGATAAGCGTTGATTCTTTCTTTTTCACCATCAAATTATTTTAGCTTTGATTTTAGACCCGAACCTCCTGGGCTTGAAATAGCTGTTGATCAGTGGCACAAAAGCATTCATTATCAGTATGGCGAATGAAATACCTTCCGGGTAGGCACCCCATAATCGGATAACCACAGTAATCACCCCGATCCCGATCGCAAAAACAACCATGCCTTTCTTGGTGACCGGACTGGTTACCAGATCGGTTGCCATGAAGAATGCACCTAATATAGCCCCTCCGGAAAGCACATGGATAAGCGGACTGGCATATTGTTCAGGGTCTATCAACCAGAAAATGCCGGTCATAATTGCAATAGTTACCAGAACTGTAACAGGGATATGCCAGGAAATCACCTTTCGAACGATAAGAAAAACCCCTCCAACGAGCAGGGCAAGGGCCGACATTTCTCCTATGGAACCGGCTGTTATGCCATAGAACATATCCATGGCAGAGGGAAGTTGTGCACTGATTTCCGACATAGTCTGCCCAAATTGCACACCTTCTTTAATAAGTCCCAGGGTAGTGGCACCGGTTACGGCATCCACCAGGGTAGTGTTATTCTCAACAGCCGTTGGCCACAGCGTCATTTCCACAGGGAAAGATACCAGCAGGAACACCCTGCCCACCAAAGCCGGGTTGAATATGTTATACCCAAGACCCCCAAAGGACAACTTAGCCACACCTATAGCCACCAGGCTACCAATAACGATCATCCATATCGGAATCCCTGCGGGCAGGTTAAACGCCAGCAGGATTCCCGTGATCAGGGCAGAACCATCCCCAATGGTAACACTGCTTTTTAAAATATAACGCTGAATGAGGTATTCGAAAAGAATACAGGAAACAACTGCTGCAGCAGTGGCAATAAAGGCATTAATTCCAAACACATAAAGCGAAACCAGAAATACGGGAATCAGTGCAATGACAACATCGTACATGAGCTTTTCGGAGGTCCGCTCTGAATGAACGTGGGGAGATGCTGAAACAATGAAGGGTTGTCCGCTCATATTAGGCCGATTTCGTTTCCAGTTGTTTTACAATAGATTTACCGAATCGAATATAGTCGAGAAGCGGACGATGCGACGGGCACACATAGCTGCAGGAACCACATTCTATACAGGTGAGAATATCTTCCTGTGATGCTTTTTCATACATGCCCTTTTCTGAAAGGTTCATCAACAAGTGGGGCTCCAGTCCCATAGGGCAGACATCCACACATTCCCCGCAGCGGATGCAATTCTTGGGAGCGCCCCTGCTTGCCTCATCCTCTGAAATAACAAGAATACCAGAGGTGCCTTTTGTAACCGGAACATCCATATTTTTGAGGGCCATACCCATCATGGGACCTCCGCTCACAATTTTGCGTGTATTTTCCGGTACGCCACCGACGGCATCTATCAGATCACTGATAGGTGTTCCTATTTTTACCCAGAAGTTTGAGGGTTGATCCAGTTTTTTCCCGGTTACGGTCACTACACGTTCCAGCAAGGGACGGTTATGCTGAACCGCCTGATAGATGGCATAAACAGTACCTACATTATGCACTACAACACCCACATCGAGGGGCAGTCCATTTTTGGGCACTTCCCTTTTTAACAGGGCCCGGACCAATTGCTTTTCTCCCCCCTGAGGATATTTCACCTTCAATGCCGCGATCTGTATCCCGGATTCATTGGTGGTTAACTTTTTAAAAAGGTCTATCGCATCCCTTTTATTGTTTTCAATTCCAATTATCGCCCTGTCTACATGCAGTGCGTGCATCAGTATTCGGATGCCAACCAGGATTTCTTCAGAATGCTCCAGCATAAGCCTGTGATCTGCAGTAAGGTAAGGCTCACACTCCACGCCATTAATGATCAGGCAGTCTAGTTTTTTTCCCTCTTTGATCTGAAGCTTCACATGCGATGGAAACGTAGCTCCCCCCAGTCCAACAATACCGTAATCCGATATACGCTGTAAAATTTCTTCAGGTTCCAGTTCTATTTCCTTCCTGAGCGGATATTCTATTTCCTCCAGGTTGGATTCATTCTTGGCATCTGTCCTGATAACAATACACTGCTTCTTATAACCACGGGTATCTACTATCTTGTCCAGTTTAGTTACCGTGCCGGCCACAGGCGCGTGAATATTGGAAGAAACGAAGCCTCCGGATTTTGCAATAACCTGACCAATCTCTACCTTGTCTTTCCTGTCCACAATTATTTCTGCCGGGATCCCGATATGCTGGGAAATGGGGACATAGACTACTTTAGGCAAAGGGAGCCTTTTAATAGGTTTCGAAGAAGTCAACTTATTTTCTGGAGGATGAATTCCCCCTTTTGGAAATGTCCTAAGCATCTTTTTGCACCTTTACCGATTCAACTTTAGCTGCAACCTCAGGTTCTGCCTTTTTCACTTTCCTGGGTGGAAAGTTGGTTTCAATTATCGAATTAGTCGGGCATACGGGAACACATTTCCTGCACAGGGTGCAGTAAGCGGGATCGATGTATGCCAGGTTGTTTTCTACCACTATGGCATCTTTGGGACAGGCATCTACACATTTAGAGCAGCCAATACAGGCTACAGAACAGGCCTTTCTGGCGATACCGCCTTTCTCCTCGTTCAGGCACCCCACATATATCTTCAGATCCCTTTTCTTTTTCGGGCGCATTTCAATAATATTCCGTGGGCAGGCATCCACACACATTCCGCAGGAGGTACATTTATCTGTGATCACCACAGGGAGTCCCGTGGCTTCATCCATGTACATGGCATCAAAAGAGCAGGCCGCCACACAATCCCCGTCGCCCAGACAACCATACTGACAATCCGTTTCGCCGCTGTATATCAAAGCAGAAATTGCACAGGATTTTGGGCCCTGGTATTCTGTGGTTTTGGGCCGGACCTCACAACTTCCCTGGCAACGTACCACGGCTACGGTGGGATCTTTCTCCGCCACTTCCTTACCCAGGGTTTCGGAAACCAGCTTCATAACTTCATTTCCCCCAACCGGACAGAAAAGATCTGATATATCTTCGGTGTTTACGAGTTTTTCTGCAAATGCTTTACAGCCCGGAGAACCACAGCCTGCGCAGTTGGCTGCGGGAAGAAGATCCTCCACTTCAGCAATCAAAGGATTTTCGTAGACATAGAATTTTTTGGATACCACGAAGAGTACCAGGGCTGCCACTGTTCCCAGCAAGGCCAACAAAATTGCACTATGTAATATGGAATCTGTCATCATATATCAAATACTCAGCACCGAAATCCTGAATTTCTTTTTGAAGTAATCTTTAAATGCATATACGGTTCCGTAATATGGGATAAGGATCAGGAGCGACAATAAACCTGCCATCCATTCCGGAAGGAATAAGGAAGAAGTTACCAGAGTTGCCAGCACAAGAAGGAAAGGGAAGATATAGGCCCAGTAGACCGCTTTTTGCCCTAAATCCTTTTTCAGGATTACTTCCACAGGCTGGTTGAGCTTAAAGGAGCCTTCCGGATTGTTAATTTCAACAGTTTTGTTTACCGTATCCGTTACACCACAGGCACCTCTTGCATTACAGGACTCGCAATGGACATTCTTGTCCAGCGAAACAATAATAGAGCTTCCTTTCATTTCAGAAACCACACCTGTGTGAACAAATGCCTCTGTTTCTTCTGCCTTTATACCCATGGCTCTTGAATTTAATCCTTTCAATTTTAGTGAATACCAATAATTCACGAGGTAAAACTAACATATCCGTTTTAGCCATTTCATGATAAATGTCAGCGTTCTGATTTGTACATCTGCAGGGTATTTTGGCTGGAAATAGCTTCCTGAAGCCAATATTTAAAGCATTTTGTGATGTCCATTTGTAAAGATTACCGCTGTTTAGCCCCAATTAGCGGATTATGAAGTGTTTAAAACCGGGCATTGATCGAATTTAACAGCATTTTTTAACCCTGTGGCAAGGTATTTGCTAATTTTATGGAAAAATAAAAGCTATGAAATCGGCTTTTCTCCTCATTTCAGCATTGATCTTTACCTGCACAGGCTGGGGGCAAACGGATATACCCAAAAGGCAGCCTCTGAAAATTTCTGCTGAGAAAAAGCTAGAGGTAAAAAGTATCCCCAATAAAGGCACGGCTCTGAATATGCCTTCTATCCTCGACAAAAACCCTGATGCCAAATTCAAAGATCCTCTTAAGGAACGCAACGTAAAAATGCTCCCGGAAAAGCAATTGAAACAGGCAGGTTTTGATATGAAAATCGATCCCAAAGTGGGCGAAGGAGAACGCAATAGTTCAGGCAAATTCTTTGGTGATATGTACCTTGGAGATGTAAAGACCAGTTCAAAATTTATTGGAGTGGTTTGCAGGGATCACGAATTTGTGGACGGGGATCGGGTAAAGGTCTATGTCAATGATATTGTTGTTGAACCCAACATCCTGCTTACCGGCAATTTTAAGGGTGTCAATATTGATCTGGACAAGGGTTTTAATCGCCTGGATTTTGAGGCCCTTAACCAGGGAACCAGCGGGCCTAATACGGCCCAGGTAGATGTGTTCGACGAAAATGGAAAGCTGCTTTATTCCAACAAATGGCTGTTATCTACAGGTTCCAAGGCTTCCCTTATCGTAGTGCAGGAATAATCCTTATCGCTCCCCGGGTTTATAGGTTTCCCTGGCCCGTTTCAGCACATCCTCCTTGTAATACGCAGCATCTTTGAACTCCATGTCTGCATACCGCTGTGCCTGGTCATTGAAGTGCGGAGATGCAGGATCACCACTCTGACCCCCTGCCAGGATGGTTTTTGCCTTTACTTTTTCACCAAACTCAACTACCGCTACAAAGCTATTCCCACGGGTTCCATAAATCTTTCTGGTATTATTGGTATAACGCGCGCCATAGGCCGCAAGTGCTCCCCATCGGCCAGAGGCAAATCCAATAGGGATGCTGGGTTTGTTGTCATTGAAGGGTTGGCGAAGGTCCCCGTTAAGTCTCTGGTAGCGGTGGACCTCGCCCCAGGGCATATTCCAGGTCCCGAAATCTTCAGTCAATTGATCCAGTACCCCTTTGAAAATAGCAAGGCGTTCTTCCTCCGGAGAATCCTTGCCAAAATAGGTCATGAGTTCCATATCACTCATCTGAAACGGCCGATCACCTTTGCGCCCGTAATGAGTACCATAGTAGTGCGCCAGGGTCATGGCTACAGAAGATTTTGAAGTGCGGTAATCCCAATTCCGGAGCACCTCTATTGCTTCCTTCATACTCTGATTGGCTTGAGGAAGAGCATCATAAGCGGCTACCAGACCTGGTATCAGTGCGGCAAAAGCCGGGAGGTAAGGATCATGGGCAAGGGCAATAAGGCTGTCGATCGTATATCCTTCCCGGTCCTTTAAAAGGTCTATAGCGTGAATACCACGGAAATTTTCGCGATCACGGGACATGTATTTTGGGTAATCCTCCCGCTTTGGACTGTATTCCAGAGCAGCCGTAAAAGGAGTAGAATTACAGTTCTGAATCCACCCGTTGGCAGGATTCAGTATAAGAATGTTTTCATCTACGGTGTGAAGCCCCTTCCAGTCTGTTGCTGGATTGGTTCCGTCAACAGGTTTCGTATAGTCAAAGAGGGTATCCCTTCTGGGAATGAAATTCCCGTGAAAATAGGCTATGTTCCCATCGGCATCGGCATAAACCGTATTGTTTGATGAATTGGTCCGGATATCCATCATTTTGCGAAAACCCTGATAATTATCCTGCTTGGTGCGAACATACGATTGCTCAAGGGCCTTAACCGGATCCCACATCATGGCAGTTGCAACAGGCCTTTCCCCCTCCTTATGGGTCAGGGGCCCGTGATGGGTCCGGTATGCCGGAAAGGTCCTCGACTTCATCCCATCTTCCGTTTTAAACTTAAGGGTCACCTCCGAGGTTTCCACCGGCCTTAACTCCTCCCCATAAACATAAAAAGGCTCTCCTTGCACCTCTACTATTTCTTCAACAAACTCGTCAATCACATCAGTATATGTTGATGTATGGATCCATCCCGTTTTTTCGTTAAATCCCTGATAGACGAAAAACTGTCCCCAGGTTACCGCTCCATAGGCATTCAAACCCTCCTCGCTAACCGCGTGTACCTCTCCCCTGAAATAAAAAGAAGTGTGAGGGTTAATCAGCAGCATGGCATTTCCCGACTGGGTGAGATTGCCCGAGATGGCTATTCCATTTGAACCCTGAGGTTCTATTTCGGCCTTTTTGCGTTCTTCCAATTCGCTATGGGCCTCTGGAAAAGTGATTCCTCCTTCATAAAAACTGCGTAATTTGCTTACGGACACCCGTTCAATGTCCCCCCCTATGGACCCCTCACTGAAATACATTGGCATCCAGGGTTCAAAGTGTGTAAGCAATTTTGGCTGCACTTCGGGATGGGTGTGCAGGTAATAATTAATGCCATCCGCAAATGCCCTGCAGAGCTCTTTTAGCCATTCCGGGCTTGATTCATAGGCCTCTATAGCCTCTTCCTTAGTCATGAACAAACGGGCCCTCAGGTCACTGTAAAGGGCGCTCTCCCCTTCCACTTCTGCCAGTCGCCCAATAGCCCAGATGTAGTTTCTTTCCACCCTGGGGAAGTCGTCTTCACACTGGGTGTAAAGCAGCCCAAACACGGCATCAGCATCGGTCTTGCCATATATGTGGGGTACCCCAAAGTCATCCCGGATAATGGTAGTATTGGAGGCATGAGATTCCCAACGATTCCTTTCTGGCATTTCCTGATTGCCTGCACAAGACAGGAATAACAGTGTTAAGAGTATTCCCAGATATTTCATAAGTCTAGTAAATTTTGGTGTTGAAAATACTTCACACAGGGCGTATTTGCTAATTTTAGACTTTAATTCTGGTACGTTCTCATCCATGGCAACTGACCTATTTAGCCTATCTTGCAACGTCCAATTTATGGAGCCATCCAAAAATAAACTATGTCCGAAAAACGGGTAAGCATTTTAAAAGCCTTCCAAACCATAATCTGGCCTCGTCGCAATCTGGTTTTTATTGGTTTACTGCTGATCGTCATTAGCAAGGCGGCAAGTTTTGTTGCCCCTATGTCCCTGAAATATCTGATGGACGACATAATTCCCAACAAGGATGTCTCCATGTTGAAAATCCTGGTGGGCATTGTCATTGCTGCTATCCTCATTCAAGCTGTAACCTCATTCCTGTTGACCAGAATTCTCAGTGTGCAGGCCCAGTTTATGATATCCGAATTGCGGGCACAAGTACAAAAGAAGGTGCTCTCATTACCTATTCGCTTTTTTGACAATACCAAGTCCGGCGAGCTGGTTTCCCGCATCATGTCTGATGTGGAAGGAGTGCGCAATCTTATTGGTACGGGGCTTGTTCAGTTGGTAGGAGGCACCGTAACGGCCGTGGTTTCCCTCATTCTGCTCTTGAGGATTAGTCCCAGCATGACATTGTTTGCCCTGATCCCCCTGTGCATCTTTGCAGTTATTGCCCTGAAAGCCTTTAAAATAATCCGGCCAATATTCAGAAACCGGGGCAAGATCAATGCCGAGGTAACCGGGCGCCTTACGGAAACCCTCGGGGGAATCCGGGTAATCAAAGGCTTCAATGCTGAAGTACAGGAGCACGGTGTATTTGAGGAAGGTGTCCACAGGTTATACCAGAACATCAAAAAAAGCCTTACCGCTACAGCTGTCATGACCAGTTCATCCACTTTTCTGCTGGGAGTAGCAACAACTGGTATCATGGGACTTGGTGGGTACAAAATCATGATGGATACCCTGACGGTGGGGGAATTCCTCACCTTCACCTTCCTTTTGGGTCTGATGGTGGCACCAATCGTACAAATGAGCAATATCGGGAGCCAGCTAACAGAAGCCCTTGCCGGGCTGGATCGTACGGAAGAGCTGATGAATATGGAACCGGAAGCCCTGGAAGAAGAAAGATCAGAGCGTATTCCGGAAGTATTGGGGCATGTTGTTTTTGAGGCGGTATCTTTTGCTTATGAGGAGGACAAACTGGTACTGGAAGACATCAATTTTGAGGTTACACCGGGTTCAGTTGTTGCCCTTGTTGGAAGTTCAGGTTCCGGAAAAAGCACGATTGCCGGCCTGGCAGCCAGTTTCCTTACGCCCGGGAAAGGAAAAATCACGGTTGATGGATACGACCTTTCAAAGGTCAATCTGGAAAGTTATCGCAAACACCTGGGTGTTGTACTGCAGGACGATTTCCTTTTTGAAGGAACCATACGCGAAAACATATTGTTTCCCCGTCCCCAGGCTTCAGACGCTGACCTCACGAATGCTGTTCGTTCCGCCTATGTTGATGAGTTTACAGATCGGTTCGATGATGGCCTTGATACCCTGATCGGCGAGCGGGGTATAAAACTGTCCGGCGGACAAAGACAACGTATTGCTATTGCCCGTGCCATCCTGGCCAACCCCAGGATACTCATTCTGGATGAAGCAACATCCAATTTAGACACTGAAAGCGAGGCACTGATCCAAAAGAGCCTTGCATCCTTAACAGCTGGAAGGACAACCTTTGTCATTGCTCACCGCCTTAGTACAATCCGAAAGGCAGATCAAATTTTGGTAATAGAAGACGGGCGTATTGCAGAACGCGGCACCCATGACGAATTGATATCAAAAGAAGGGAGGTACTATCATCTCTTTACCTACCAGGCAAGGATTTAATACTAGGCGTCGATATTGGTAACTTTTTCGATCTGAGGAGCGTGCTTCTTGATGGTCATTTCTACCCCGCTTTTCAGGGTCATCTGGTTAACGCTGCAACCAACACAATTACCCTCAAGCCGTACCACAACTTCCTTGTCGTTTTCAATACCTATCAGGGATATATTACCCCCATCGCTTTGCAGAAACGGACGTATCTCATCCAGAGCGTTCTCAACTTTTATTTTTAATTCCTCTGAAGTCATATCTATTTTTTCTTCACAGCGGAGCAGCCCGCCATGGTAGTTATTTTTATTGCCTCTGTTGGGGGCAGGTCTTTGTTCCTTGCAACCAATTCACTAACCACATTTCTGGTCAGGGATTCAAAAGCAATTTCAACGGGTGTAGCCGTTTGCATAGCTGCGGGTCTTCCCACGTCGCCAGCTTCCCGAATACTCTGAACCAGGGGTATCTCTCCAAGGAAGGGAACCTTCAGGTCTTCAGCCAGATTTTTGGCACCTTCTTTCCCAAAGATGTAATATTTATTATCAGGGAGTTCCTGCGGGGTAAAGTAAGCCATGTTTTCCACTATTCCCAGTACAGGAACATTTATCGCTTCCTGCTGGAACATAGCTACGCCTTTACGCGCATCGGCCAGTGCAACTTCCTGGGGTGTACTCACCACAACTGCACCGGTAATTGGCAGGGATTGCATAATACTCAGGTGGATATCGCCAGTTCCGGGAGGCAGATCGATCAGCAAGAAATCCAGTTCCTCCCAATGGGCATCAAAAATCATCTGGTTCAGGGCTTTGGCTGCCATGGGACCTCTCCAGATTACCGCCTGGTTTGGCTGTGTGAAAAACCCAATGGAAAGCATCTTTACCCCGTAGTTTTCAACCGGGACCATTCTGGACTTACCACCAACATCTGCTGCCAGGGGTTTGGCCTGGGCCACATCGAACATTATGGGCATGGAAGGGCCATAGATATCGGCGTCCAGCAGGCCTACCCTAAATCCCATTTTAGCCAGGGAAACGGCAAGATTAGCTGTTACCGTAGATTTTCCAACCCCTCCTTTACCGGATGCAACCGCAATGATATTGCTAATTCCAGGTATGGGCTTACCCTTAATCTCATTTGCCTTTTGCTGTGCAGGGGCATCTACCTTGACATTAACAGTAATTTTGGCCTTCTGGTAAACCTTGTCATGGATAGTCTTCAGGATCTCAACCTCAGTTTTTTTCCTCGCCTGCAGACTGGGGTTTTGGATTGTGATATCCACCACTACCTCATCTCCAAAAACCTGTACGTTCTTAACAGCTCCACTTTCAACCATATTCTGTCCCTCCCCGGGAACACTTATGGATTCTAAAGCCTGTAAAACCTGATTTTTAGTGAATAATGCTGCCATTTGCTGATGTTCTGTAGTTTAAGCTCAATAGGCTGCAAAGATAAGGTTTGACCGGGAAATTAGGAAGAGGAACTCCTGAAAAGGAGGTGATTAGGGAATTCTTCATACTTATCCCTGATTTACAATTCCCTGGCCGGATCCCAGAAATGGCTATCAAAATCCACAACCTGATCATCCTTAATCCTTACCCCTTCGTTTTCAAGGAGTTGCTGCATCAGTTTGCTGCCGCCAAAATGGTTTTTCCCCGTAAGTAATCCCTTGCGGTTCACCACTCTGTGTGCAGGAACATCTTCCCGGGCTACAGCACCGTTCATGGCATAGCCTACCATACGTGCGCTACGTGCTGAACCGAGGTAGCGGGCTATAGCGCCATAGGAGGTTACCATGCCGTAGGGTATCTGACTGGCTACCTGGTATACCGATTCAAAAAAATTTTGCTTGTCTGTTTTCATCTACCTGTAGAAGATTCGGATAATGGTGATCATAAGCAGCACTAGCATCAGCAAACTCAGGACATAATTTGAATTGCGAGAAAAGGCGCTCGTTTTTTTCTCCAGTTTATTAAAGTAAACGGTATACAAGTAAAGTACGGTAAAAGTGCCGGAGCCCGCTGCCAGTATAAATGTAAGCACGTCCCATAGCTCGAATTTTATCCAGCCAGAGGCATTCCACATGGCATTTATTCCGGCATAATAGGGTATTGTAAGAAGATTCAGGGCAGCGAGCAGCAGCCCTTTCAGAAAGCTGTTCTTTCTGCTAACCTTGGTAAGTCTCAGTTTTTTCTTCTTGTGATTCTTGGCAGATATAAAGAAATAAACCGCAAAGAATGCAAATATTGCAATCGCCAGTTTCAACAGAAAATCGATCACCTCCGGATTTCGATAAAGGAACTTGGAAATGAGCACTGCTACATAGGCCTGCAGCATAATCATTGTTGAAACGCCAAGGCTAAAAATAATGCCATTGGCCTTGCCCTTCTCCACACTGGTTTTGGCGGCATTCATATTCAGGAGGCCAGGAGGAACGGTAGCCATAAAAGCGGCGGAGAATGTGGCAAAAAACAGAATGAGCAAATGAGACATGGGTCAGCTTAGCCTGAACTTGATGTATGTGATTGGTTTTCCTTCCTCAAGATACTGATTTTCGTAAAATGTCTGTATTTCGAGTACTTCAGGCGGACTCCCTTCATTAACGTACACATTGTGGTTGGCATACAGTACCTCCTGCCGTAAACCGTGCAGCAATCCAAGGGCATAACCGTGCATGAATTCACTATCGGTTTTCAGATGCACAACGCCATCATCCTTGAGTATGGATCGGTATTTATCCAGGAATCGCTCATTGATCAGGCGATGCTTGGTCCGTTTGTACTTAATCTGGGGGTCCGGAAAGGTTATCCATATCTCGGAAACTTCATTTTCGGCAAAAAGAAGGTCAATCAATTCAATCTGGGACCTCAAGAAAGCAACCTGCTTTAAGCCTTCTTCCACGGCAGTTTTTGCACCCCTCCAGAACCGGGCACCCTTAATATCGACCCCGATATAGTTGCGATCCGGAAATTTCCTGGCCAGCCCTACGGTATACTCGCCCTTCCCGCAACCCAGTTCCAGAACAATAGGCAGATCGTTACCAAAATATTCAGACCAGCGCCCGCGATATGAAAAATCTCCGTCTACTACCTCCTGCCTGGTTGGTTGAATTACATTGCCGAAGGTTTTATTTTCCCGAAAACGCTTTAGCTTGTTTTTACTCCCCACAGAATAAGATTTTATTTAGCAAAGCTAAGGAAACATCTATTGTCAAAAAGAGGAAGATATGCTATGCCTGTGATTTTCTTAGACCGTTAAAACATTGAAAACAGGCATTAAGTTATGCCTGGTTGAGCAGTTCTGATTCTGAAGAAGACTGAGTTGGTTCATTTGTGGTCTTTTCCAGTGTGAATGAGAACTCTGAACCCACATCGGGAACGCTTTCCACATAGATCTTTTCACCATGTGCTTCTATGATATGTTTCACAATAGACAAACCAAGTCCTGACCCCCCTTCTTTGCGGCTACCACTTTTATCTACCCTGTAGAACCTTTCGAAAATCCGCGAAATATGCTCCTGAGGTATTCCTTCCCCATTATCGGTTATCCTGACAATGACCTTGTTCTTTATCAGGTTTTCAACGCTAATTTCAGTGGTCCCGTTGTACTGGCCGTATTTTATGGAGTTTACAAGGAGATTACTAACCACCTGCTGTATCTTTTCCCGATCTGCATGCACCATTATAGGCTCCTTGTAATCCATATCAAAGGTTAGTGCAATCTCTTTCTTGGCAGCTTTCATCTCGAGCAGGTCAAATACATTCTGAATCAGTTCAATGATGTCGAAATCTTCCAGTTTGAGGTTCAGATCGCCTATTTCCAGCTTGGTGATCATGTCCAGGTCCTTCACAATATATATCAATCGCTCTACCCCTTTAGCTGCTCGCTGTAAATACTTCTTTCGCACATTCTTGTCGTCCATAGCACCATCTAACAAGGTCAGGATATAGCCCTGCACGGTAAACAAAGGAGTCTTTAGTTCGTGCGAGATATTACCCAGGAAATCCTTGCGGTATTCTTCCCGGATCTTCAGGGTGTCAATCTCTATTTTTTTGTCTTCGGCAAACTTTTCTATCTCCCGGGTAAGAGTGGCCATATCCGTGATTACGGGATTGGATCTAAGCGGACTGGACTCCAGCAGGGAGACATCGTCATAAATGCGTTTTATACGACGATATATAAAGCGCTCAACTCGGATCTGAATGACAAGGAAGCAGGAAAGAAAAATAGCTAAGGCAACAATAGGGATGTAATACCAATTCTGCTCCAAATCGTCTACATACCACAGCCATGTGATGAAGAGCCCTACAACTAATATGGAAATATAGATGGCTGAACGGAGGGCAAATTTATACGATTTCTTGAGACGGGTTGCGGACATTACAACACAAACTTGTACCCCACTCCTTTAACCGTTTTGAAGTGCTGGTCCCCTATTTTTTCCCTCAGTTTGCGAATATGCACGTCGATGGTCCGACCTCCAACAACCACCTCCTGCCCCCAGACCTTATCCAGGATTACCTCCCTTTTAAATACTTTGTTGGGCTTTGATGCCAGCAGGGCAAGCAATTCGAATTCCTTCCTGGGGAGTATTATTTCCTGGCCTTTGTTCATAACCTTGTACTCTTCCCGGTTAATTACAATATGGCCTACTTTCATCACCTCATCCTGCTTCATGCCCTCGTCTTCCTTAAGCCTTCTCAACAAGGCCTTGATCTTGCTTAGCAGAACCTTAGGTTTGATGGGCTTGGTAATATAATCATCCGCCCCCGCATCAAAGCCTGCTACCTGGGAATAATCTTCTCCCCTGGCTGTGAGGAAAGTGATGATAGTGTTCTCAAGGCCCTTGGTACGCCTAATGATTTCACAAGCTTCAATACCGTCCATTTCGGGCATCATCACATCAAGAATAATGAGGTGAGGTTGTTTCTTTTTGGCTTTCTCAACACCTTCTGCCCCGTTTTTTGCAGTGTATACCTGATATCCCTGTGAGGAAAGATTGTATTTTAAAATTTCAAGAATATCTGGCTCGTCGTCAACCAAAAGTATTTTTGTGTCCTCCTTTTTCATGGTCCCAAGTTGGTTAATCCCATCAAAAGTAAAGATAATACTTCTAGGTATAATGAGGTTAACATTGATTTAAACGGCGGTAACGTTTTCCTAACATTGGCCGTGCTTATACGCCAATTTTGCCGGTTGGTGCACACTTATTTGCATACTGCTTCCTTATTTTCACCGATAAAATGCTCGCAATTATCGATAAAGTGCATTTCAACGAATTTTTGGTTAAAATTCAATTGCCCTTCTTGACGCGATTTTCAAAAAAGCTATCTTTGTGGTATACAATTTGTTATATAGCTTGCATGAAGCACTTTTACCTTGTATGCTTACTGGTCTTTTGTTCCCTGTCTTACGCACAGGAAAAACCGTCATCTGGAGATATAAAGGGCTTCAAAGTTTATCCCAACCCTGTAACTAACGGCAAGGTCTTCATTCAGACCGATCAGAATGCACCCAAAAAAATCCTCATCTTCGATGTTTTTGGGACCCAGGTTAAAGAAACTACTATACTGGGCAATGAACTTAATCTTTCGGACCTGGTAGCCGGGATCTATGTGCTCCGCGTTTTTGAAAAGGACAAGGTTGCGACACGTAAGCTTATCGTAAAATAAACCAGGATTTCAAGTAAAAATCAGTTTAACTCTCAATCGATAAAATGTTCGGTTTTATCGATGAATGGGAGGATGGTTTTTCTTTACCTACAAAATCTGCGCGTTCACAACAAATCCCTCGGAACTGTTTATTAAAAACATATTTTTAAGGTGTTGATCCCAAATCAATGTGCATGAAGTTAATCTACTTACTCCTTTTTATGGGTCTGGCTTTGCCTGTTTCTGCTCAGCAGGAAGTAGGTATCACTTCAGTTGCAGATACCGAAATAACCAACTTCAACCTCTATCCAAACCCGGCTTATAACAACGTGGTTTATATAACAACGAAAAACAATGCGGTTAAGGATATCTCCGTATTTGACGTATTCGGGAAAGTAGTACTAACCGACAGGATGCGAACAAACGCTCTGGATATCTCCAGGCTTGTCCCGGGAGTTTATGTAATTCAGGTTGTTGAGAACAAAAAAACCATGAGGCGCAAACTGGTGGTGAAATAACACCAGCCTTACCCCAAAGAAATAAGCACTGTCAAAAGCAGTGCTTTTATTTTGGCTATTTTTGCTGGAGGTATAAAAGGATAATGGATTCCCGGAAAATATTTACTTGCAGTCCTACCGAATTCGACTCTCTTGCTCTGGAAATTTTCCGTTATCAATATCGGGAAAACATTGTCTACAATGCATTTTGCAAACACCTTCAGTTAAGCCCTGACAAGGTGCGTAAGGTTGAAGAAATCCCCTTCCTGCCTATACAGTTTTTCAAATCCCATCAGATTTTAACCGGTAAAATTACTCCTGAGCTAACCTTTACAAGCAGCGGTACAACGGGTCAGCTTACTAGCAAACACCTTGTGGCAAAGGCTTCTGTATACAGAAACAGTTTCCTGAAATCCTTCCGGCTTTTCTATGGGGATCCAGAAGACTACTGCATCCTTGCCCTGTTGCCTTCCTATCTGGAAAGGGAAGGGTCCTCACTGGTATACATGGTTAATGACCTTATCAATAAATCTGGCCATCCGGAGAGCGGATTTTACCTCCACGAGCATAAGAAACTTGCCCAGAAGTTGGTCGAACTGGACTCCAGTGGAATCAGGGTATTACTAATTGGCGTTTCCTTTGCTTTGCTCGATCTTGTCCAGAAATACACCTTTTCCTTAAAAAATACAGTGGTTATGGAGACTGGTGGCATGAAGGGAAGGAAAAAAGAAATGATCAGGGAAGAACTTCATACCCTATTAAAACAGGGGTTTGGCACAGTCAATATCCATAGTGAATACGGAATGACCGAATTATTATCACAGGCCTATTCCAGGGGACATGGAAAATTTGAATGTCCTACCTGGATGCGGGTAATGATAAGGGATCCTGAAGATCCTTTGACACTTTTATCCCATGGTAAATCCGGGGGTGTGAATATAATAGACCTTGCCAACCTGTATTCCTGCAGCTTTATAGCCACCCAGGACCTTGGGAAACTGCATCCCGGAGGAAGCTTTGAAATTCTGGGAAGATTTGACCATTCTGATCTCCGGGGCTGTAACCTCATGGCCTTGTAGGCAGGTCTGTATTATTCCACAATCAGAACGTAATAATTTTTTTTGCCTCGTTGGAGCAAAATATACTTGTCGTTAATCAGGTCTTTTTCTTCAAGGGCGTAGTCTTCAGATACCTTTTCCTTGTTAACAGAAATGGATTGTTGTTTTAATTCCCTCCTGGCCTCACCATTGGATTTTAAGAACCCTGTTTTTGCAGCAAGGGCCCCAATCATATCCAGCCCGGAAACTACTTCCGCCCTGGCAATTCTTGCCTGGGGAACCCCGTCAAAAACCTCCAGAAAGGTATCCTCATCAAGATATTTAAGGTCTTCCGAGGTAGATTTGCCAAAAAGAATATCACTGGCCTTAACTGCTTTTTGAAGATCCTCTTCTGAATGCACGGCCACGGTAACCTCCTCAGCGAGTTTGCGCTGAAGTGCCCTGAGATGCGGGGCTTCCTTATGCTGCTGTATCAGGTTTTCAATTTCTTCCCTGTTCAAAAAGGTGAAGATCTTAATGTATTTCTCTGCATCCTCATCGGAGGTGTTCAGCCAGTACTGATAGAATTTGTAGGGAGAAGTGCGATGTGCATCAAGCCAGATATTCCCGCTTTCGGTCTTGCCAAACTTTGTGCCATCGGCCTTGGTAATCAAAGGACAGGTCAGGGCATATCCCTTCCCTCCGCCAATACGCCGGATAAGTTCTGTCCCCGTGGTGATATTCCCCCACTGATCGCTGCCACCCATTTGTAAGGTACAGCCCAGGTTCTCGAAGAGGTACAGAAAATCATAGCCCTGAACAAGCTGGTAGGTGAATTCCGTAAAGGACATACCCTCTTTCGCGTCTGCAGATAGCCTCTTTTTTACGGAATCCTTTGCCATCATGTAATTGACTGTAATATGCTTGCCCACATCCCGGATAAAATCCAGGAAGGAGAACCCCTTCATCCAATCGTAATTGTTGACCAGTAACGCCCCGTTATCCGTTTCGCTGTCAAAGTCCAGAAAGCGTGAAAGCTGCTGTTTGATGGCTTCCTGATTCATTCGCAGTGTGGTTTCATCGAGCAGGTTCCTTTCCTGGGATTTCCCGGACGGATCGCCTATCATCCCGGTTGCCCCGCCGATAAGGGCAATGGGTTTATGCCCGGCGAGTTGAAAATGCCTCAGCATCATAACTCCAACCAGATGGCCAATATGAAGGGAATCTGCTGTTGGGTCGATACCTACATAGGCCGATTGCATTCCGCTTAAGAGGTGTTCTTCCGTTCCCGGCATAACATCGTGCAGCATGCCGCGCCATTTCAACTCCTGAACAAAATTCTTCACCATGGTCTTTCTCTAAATGAATTCGTGCAAAGATAAAAGAATTCCCTATCCGGCTTCCTATGGCCTTAAAATATGTCGGGTCTAATAAGTACCTTTGATCCATGATTCTAGTAACGGGCGGAACGGGTTTGGTGGGGGCACACCTCTTGTTAAAACTGACTCAGGGCGGGGAGCCGGTCAGGGCTACTTTCAGGTCCGGCAGTAAATTGGAAAGAGTCCGAAAATTGTTCATTTCGGAACATCCCGAAGGGTCCCGTTTATTTGAGAAAATAGAATGGGCAGAGGCCGATATACTCAACCTGCCCCAGTTGGAAAAAGCATTTGAAGGGATCACCCATGTTTATCACTGTGCTGCTCTTATATCTTTTGACCCACGGGATTTCAGGAAATTGAAACGCGTAAATGTGAGAGGCACTGCCAATGTGGTTAACCTCTGCCTTGCCTTAAACATTAGCAAGCTGTGTTACGTAAGCTCCATTGCTGCTTTCTCACACAACGATGGCAAAACACCCATTACGGAAGAGAACGAATGGATTGGCGCCGCCAATGTCTATGGGTTATCGAAATACCTGGCCGAGATGGAAGTCTGGCGGGGGGCACAGGAAGGAGTCCCGGTAGTGATTGTCAATCCCGGTGTAATAATCGGACCTGGCTTTTGGTACCAGGGAAGTGGATCACTCTTCAGGGCAGCGGCAAAAGCCCCAAAATATTTCCCCCCAGGAGGCACGGGATTTATCACAGTAAAGGACACCATAGAAATCATGACCGGGCTAATGGATTCAGATATTCAGGGTGAGCGATACATACTGATCAGTAAAAACCTTTCTTTTGAAACCGTGATGCAACAAATGGCGGCAGGGTTGGAATTGAAAAAACCAGTGAAAAAATTGAGCAACCTGCAACTTGAAATACTATGGCGACTGGACTGGCTCAGATGTGTTATCAGACGAAAAAGGAGGAGGCTTAGCCGGGAGCAGGCAAAGTCACTGAAACACCCGGTAACTTACAGCAATGCAAAAATCAAAAATACCCTGGGTTATCAATTCGAGGATATGGAAAAGGCCATAAACCACTGTTGTATGCTATACAAGAGGGATGTAGGTATCACTCCATAATGTCTTTTCGAACCTTTTCAGGAACATCATAACCGGTGGTATCTATTTTTGCCTTCTGTACCCTCTCCTCATCCAGCCGAAGCCTTTCCGCCTCGAGACGTTCTTCAAGCAGGGTATAGATAACTTCATATTCCGAGGGAATTGCCGCGTAATACAAGTCGCTCTTAACGAATTGCGCACTGTCTATCCCATGCCTGGCGTAGACATAGCTCATGGGTTCAATCTGATTTTCCTCCATCACATTTGGGTCAATGGCCTTACCTGCATTGATCAGGGCCAGGTCGAAAAGTATGTCTACCATTTTCTCCCGGGCAATAAGATCCTCGGGTTTTTCAATAACCTTTTCGTTGCAGGCTCCGAACAGAATTAGGAACACAACTAAATACCGGAATTTTTTCATTTACCTGTCAAATGTTAATCTCATCCCCTTCCGCTGCTCGGAATAATTCCCGTTGTGATAGGCCAAATGGCCATTAACCCAGGTATGGGTAACTTTGGATTTAAACTGATGTCCTTCAAAAGGAGACCATCCGCACTTATAGGCGATGTTCTCTTTGCTTACTTTCCAGGAGCCCTTGAGGTCTACTGCTGCCAGATCTGCATAATAGCCTTCACGTATAAAGCCTCGTTTCTCAATATCGAAAAGTCTGGCCGGGTTGTGGCACATTTTTTCCACAATCTTCTCCAGACCAATAACTCCTTCATGGTACTTATCGAGCATAGCAGGGAGGGCATGTTGAACCAGTGGCCCTCCGGAAGGTGCCTTGGTATAGACCTGGCTTTTTTCTTCCAGGGTATGTGGCGCATGGTCTGTAGCAACAACATCTATACGATCATCCAGCAGGGCCTTCCAAAGTTCATCACGGTCGGTTGCTGTTTTTACGGCAGGGTTCCATTTAATGAGGGTTCCTTTATCCTTATAATCTTCATCACTGAACCAGAGGTGGTGAATACAGACTTCTGCGGTAATTTGTTTGTCCTCAAGGGGGATCTCATTGGTAAAAAGATCCATTTCCTTTCCGGTAGACAAGTGAAATACATGCAGCCGTGCACCTGTTTTTCTGGCCAGGGCGATGGCTTTTGAAGAACTCAGGTAACAAGCCTGCTCACTGCGAATGAGGGGATGGTACTGCACGGGGATATCGTCTCCATACTTGCTCCGATAACGCTCCATATTTTCCCGTATGGTGGTTTCATCCTCGCAGTGGGCAGATATGACCATTTCGGTATTGCTGAATATACTTTCCAGTACCTGCTCATCGTCTACCAGCATATTCCCGGTTGAGGACCCGAGAAATAGCTTCACTCCAGAACAACTTTTTTTGTCAAGGCGTTTTAATTCTTCCAGATTGTCGTTTGTCCCCCCGAACAAAAAGGAATAGTTCGCTGACGACCTACCGGCGGCAAGCGCAAATTTAGCTTCCAGTTTTTCCAGGGTGGTTGTCTGCGGATTGGTATTGGGCTGCTCCATATACGTAGTAATCCCGCCAGCTACTGCCGCCCTGCTTTCCGAAGCTATGTCCCCTTTGTGCGTGAGGCCAGGTTCCCTGAAATGCACCTGGTCATCAATAATACCGGGGAGCAGAAGATTTCCCTGCAAATCCACTACGGAATGATCGGCAGCCGGGATTTGCCCGCTTATTTTTTCAATTCTTCCGGATCTGACCAGAACATCCGCCTCAAACTTTTGGCCTTCATTAACAACAAGGGCGTTTTTGATCAATGTACTATCCATATCTAAAAACCACTTCTTTTAAAAATACTCCGAAATTTCATATTGATTACACCAAATACAGCCTCCCAGATAATAGAAGAACTCATTTTCGATTTGCCTTTTTCCCGGTCCGTAAAGATGATAGAAACCTCTTCGATCTTAAATCCCTTTTTATAGGCCCGAAACTTCATTTCGATCTGAAACGCGTATCCGATGAATTTGATCTTATCCAGTGGTATAGCTTCCAAAACCTGCCTTTTGTAGCAAATGAACCCAGCCGTGGGATCATGGACGCGCATACCGGTAATCAATTTCACATAGAAGGAAGCCCCATAGGACAGCAAAACACGATGCAATGGCCAGTTCACTACATTAACGCCTCGTTTGTACCGGGACCCTACCGCCACGTCTGCCCCATTGGCGCATGCCCGGTATAGCCTGGGAAGGTCCGATGGACGATGGGAAAAATCGGCATCCATTTCAAAGATGTACTGATAGTCCCTGTTCAGAGCCCACCTGAAACCATGGATATAGGCTACCCCCAGTCCGGATTTTTCTTCCCGCTGCTCCAGGTGAAGACGGTTGGGAAATTTTTGCTGCAGGGCGGTAACAGCTGCCGCTGTGCCATCAGGTGAATTGTCATCAACCACAAGTATGTCAAAGTCCTTGTTCAGGTCAAACACCGCCCTAATAATCGCCTCAATATTTTCAATCTCGTTATAGGTTGGTATAATCACTAAGCTATCAGACATAGGGCTTATTCAATTTTAGCAAAAGTACTACTTTATAGAATGTTCAGCTGTAAAACCGGCATTTTAGGTTTCCCTGAAATACATTTGCCCGCTTCTTTGTAATTTTGGCAGGAAGAATTGGAAAGCATGATATCAAAACTGCCCAGATTATTTCTTCTTTTGTTAGGTGCAGTCCTTCTGATCAACCTGGTTCAGGCGCATGTTACTCCCCTGATCTTTGACGAATCTTACTATTGGCATTACGCAAGCAATATGGCGTGGGGTTATTTTGACCATCCACCAATGGTAGCGGCACTGATCAAAGCCGGCAGTTTACTTTTTGAAGGTGAACTGGGCCTTAGGCTTTTTAGCTGCCTGATGGCCGTAGGAACACCAATCCTGTTATGGGACTGTATTAGTAATAAAGCAAAGAACCAATTTGTGCCGCATTTTTTTGTGCTGCTCTTTTCCATGACACTGTTCCACGCTTATGGGTTCCTTATGCTTCCTGATACACCTTTGCTTTTTTTTACTGCTCTGTTCCTCTGGTTTTACAAGAGATTTCTGACTAACCCGGGGATTGGCATTGCAATTGGACTGGGACTTACCATGGCAGCCCTGATGTACAGCAAATATCACGCAATACTGGTCATCCTCTTTGTCTTGCTGTCCAACATCCGCCTTGTGCTAAATCCAAGGGCATGGCTAGCCGTATTGATTGCACTTGCAGCATACACCCCTCATTTGGTATGGCTGTTTGAAAATGATTTTATCCCGGTTAACTACCACCTTTTTGAACGCCCAAACCGTGCCTATGAATTTAATGACTTTACCCTGGGGTATTTTCTGAACCTGGTGGTCCTGTTTGGCCTCACTTTTCCCTGGGTATACCTGGCGCTTTTCAGGAGCAGGCCTAAAGACCTCTTTTCACGAGCCCTGGTTTTTCTGACTTATGGTGTCTTGTTATTCTTCCTGGTTTCCAGTATTCAGAGGAGGATTCAGACCCAGTGGCTAATCGTGATTTGTGTCCCTATGGCACTACTTGTCTTTGAATACATGATCCATAATGCAAATTCCCGAAAATGGATTTACCGCGCTGGGATTGCCAATATCGCAATATTGTTTTTTTTGCGGATAGGCCTGGTATATCAGCCTCTATTCCCGATTGTTTACGAAACACATGGAAACAAAGAATGGGTGAAAGAAGTTCAGGAAAAGGCAGGAGGTGCTCCAGTGGTTTTCGAGAATTCCTATCGTCTGGCTTCCATGTTTGGTTTCTATTCTGGAGAACCGTCTTTTACTCTGAACAACATCATGTTCAGAAAAAACCAATACTCCATTGATAATTCGGAAGAGAAATTTCGGGGAAAAAAAGTGGCCTATATCAGTCGCTATGTCAATTCCGGCGATTTTAGTTTTGAAGATGCGAAGGGGACCCTTTTTTACGGCAGGTTCATCGAAGACTTTGAATCGTTCAGGAGGTTAGAGGCTATGGTGGACCCGGAAGGGGACTATGCGATTGGCAGCGAAACAGGGCTCATGATTTACAATCCTTATCCGGAAGACATTCCGCTAACCAAGATCAGGTTTGGCATCACCTACCTCAACTCCTACAAACAGGTAAAGGAAACTATTCCCATGGAAGTACGGGCAGACAAAGTTGGAGCAAATGTGCTAAAAGCCCGGGATACCACCCTTTTCTATTTCCAAAGGCCTGTTCCTAAAACATCAGATCCCTCTTACTTTAAAATAACACTTTCTGAAAATGGTTTGCACTGGGGGCTCAATGGCAATAACGTAAAGATCAGGTAATGGACCCAATTTACAGAAGCGTCACTTCCCTGGACTGGATTACCGCTATAATCCTGCTAAGCCTGCTTATTCTGGTTATTGCAAAGCGTTTATTTTCCATACGATTCACCAACTTTGTCATCCTTCCGTTCAACAGCAAATATGTCTTTTTATACAATAAAAAAGATCGGTTGAACCATGGTTTTCACCTCTTCCTGACGGTTTTCCAGTTGTTGAATTTATCCCTTTACCTTTTCTGGATAGTGAATATTTTTAACGGGCCTGATAGGGATTTATCCCCGCTTTCCTTTCTGATGATACTTGGGCTGGTGCTTATTTTCTTTCTTACCAAGATCATCCTGCAACTTGGGAATGCGGTGGTTTTCGACAATTTCAGAATCATCTCGGAATTTATCTTTAAAAAAGTTTCCTACCTGAATTACAGCGGTGGCGTAATGTTGATTGCCAATGTGATCTTTACCTATATAGATCCGGGAGCATTGACTGTATTTTATATAAGTTTTGTACTGATTCTATTAATAAATATCGTGGGCTGGGTCAATATAATCAAGAGCAGGCAAAAATTCATTCTTTCCTACTTTTTCTATTTTATTTTGTACCTTTGCGCACTTGAAATTAGCCCCCTGGTGATCATTGCTCACTATCTAAATGCCTAAGGTAAATGAAAGTAAAAACAATTTTAGTTTCCCAGCCAGAACCTAAAATGGAGAACTCTCCCTATTTGCGTCTCATTGAAAAAGAAAAGGTTAAAGTAGATTTCCGGCCTTTTATCCATGTTGAAGGCGTTGATGCAAAAAGTGTAAGGCAACAGAAAATAGATCTCAACGATTATACTGCCATTATCCTTACCAGCAGAAATTCTGTAGATCACTTCTTTCGCATTGCTGAGGAAATGCGTTTCAAAGTGCCGGATACTATGAAGTACTTCTGCCAGTCTGAAGCCGTTGCCTACTATCTCCAGAAATACGTGGTTTACCGGAAGCGCAAGATCTATGTGGGCAAGCGTACCTTCAATGAATTGATTCCTTTGATTAAGAAATACAAGGATGAAAAATTCCTTTTGCCTTCATCAGATGTGCTTAAAACGACTATACCAAATGCCCTGGATGATCTTGGGATTAACTGGACCCGTGGTATTTTTTACAAAACAGTGATCAGCGATCTTTCGGACTTGAGGAACGTGTATTACGATATACTGGTTTTCTTCAGCCCGTCCGGAATCGAGTCACTATTGAAGAACTTCCCGGATTTTGAACAAAACAATACCCGCATAGCCGTTTTTGGGAATTCCACAATGAAAACGGCCACAGATGCCGGACTCAGGATCGATATTAAGGCACCAACACCGGAAACACCTTCCATGACGATGGCCCTTCAGAAATACATAACCAACGTCAACAAAAAATAATTCATAACCCCGGTAAGCACCGGGGTTTTTTGTTCCTTACAGAAACTTAAGCTTCCAGGTTAGTCGTTGCCGGCTGACTTGAATCTGACTGCCCCTATCCCCAGAAGAACCCACGCCGAAATCATCAGCAGTCCGCCAATGGGGGTAACAAACCCGATAGCCCTGAAATCAAATCCAGTGAGGTCATTGGTAGCCAGAAAGTAAATGGAGAAAGAAAAAAACACTACCCCAAAGACCGTGAGGTAGAATGCTGTTTTCAGATATTTAGCCGATATCCCTTTTAGTTGTGATACTATCAACAGAAGCAGGGCATGGTACATCTGATATTTCACACCCGTTTCAAAAGTGTCCAACTGAGACCCGGCAAGCACGGCTTCCAGTCCATGGGCGCCAAAGGCTCCTAAAATAATAGCCATAACACCAAATAGAATTCCCACGAGAAATATTGTTTTGTTCATAACTTAAAGGGTAAGTTTTCTTATAAATATCACAATTTGATACCTTAGCTCAGGTAGTCAAAGATAATCACAGTTGATAATAGAATGAGAAAAATACTGGTCATCGGGGCGGGCAAATCAACTGCCTACCTGATGAATTACTTCCTTGAAAAATCGGACTCGGAACAACTGGAGCTCCATGTGGCAGATCTAAACCCTGAAAATGTTCCCTTCTTTGTAAGTTCGCACCCTTCATGCAAAGTGATCCCTCTGGATATCATGGACGATTCCCAGAGGATCTCCTGTATTAAGGAGGCAGATATTGTGGTATCCATGTTACCCGCCAGGTTCCACATCAAAGTAGCTGAAGATTGTCTCAACTTTGGCAAGCATCTGGTTACTGCTTCTTACATCAGCAAAGAAATCCGGGCCCTGGATAATGCCGTAAAGGAAAAAGGGCTTGTATTCATGAATGAAATAGGCCTGGATCCTGGAATAGATCATATGAGTGCTATGAAAATCATTGATAGCATTCGTGATAAGGGAGGTAAAATGCTGCTGTTTGAGTCCTTTACCGGCGGGCTGGTTGCACCTGAAAGCGATAATAACCTGTGGAACTACAAGTTCACCTGGAACCCCAGGAATGTTGTCATGGCTGGTCAGGGGGGAGCAGCTAAATTTATACAGGAAGGCACCTATAAATATATCCCATACCATAAGTTGTTCCGCAGGACAGAGTTTCTGGATATTCCCGGATATGGCAAATTTGAAGCCTATCCTAATAGGGATTCGCTCAATTACCGTGAAGATTATGGCCTGAAGGACGTGTTAACCCTGTACCGGGGTACCATGCGGCGTGTTGGTTTTTCAAAAGCCTGGAACATGTTTGTACAGCTGGGAATGACAGATGACCAGTATGTGATTGAAAATTCAGAAGGCATGTCTTATCGTGATTTTACGAACCTCTTCCTTCCCTATTCTCCCACAGATTCGGTGGAGTTGAAATTAAGACACTACCTGAAAATTGACCAGGACGACATTATGTGGGAAAAGCTGATTGAACTGGACCTTTTCAATCCCCATAAATTCTTTACCCTTAAAAATGCTACCCCAGCCCAGTTATTGCAGAAAATACTGGAAGAAAAATGGACCCTGAACGAAGACGAAAAGGATATGATTGTGATGTATCATAAGTTTGGTTATGAACTTAAGGGTCAGAAAAAACAAATAGATGCCAATATGGTGGTTATAGGGGAGGACCGCACCTATACGGCAATGGCAAAAACGGTAGGCCTGCCTGTTGCTATAGCTACCCTGGCTATCCTTAATGGAAGGATCAAAACACCGGGCGTGCAGATCCCCATAAGGAAAGAAGTATATGAACCCATACTCAAAGAGCTCGCTTCCCATGATGTTGTTTTCCAGGAATATCAAGTTCCCTATCTGGGATATAATCCTGACTCAGTAGCGAGTTAACATTTGTTATAAAAATAGTACCTTTCGCTTATCATTTAATTTAATAAACTAGTAATAGCCTAACATATTAATGAAATTAGATGGAATAGATAAACGGATCCTCAGGCATCTCATGGAGGACGCCCGTACCCCTATCCTTGAAATTGCGAGAGATATAGGCATTTCCGGTGCAGCTATACATCAGCGCCTCAGAAAGCTTGAAAAATCAGGCCTTATTTCTGGCTCAAAATTTGTGATCAACCCCAGGGTACTGGGCTACCGGACCATGGCGTATATTGGGATCTACCTGGATAAAGCCATGAGCAATCCCAAAGCAGTCAAGGAACTGGAAAAGATTCCCGAAGTTCTGGAGTGCCATTACACTACAGGGGACTGGTCTATCCTGATCAAGGTCCTATGCCGCGACAATGAACATTTAATGTTGCTTCTGAATAAGAAAATCCAGCAGATAGAAGGGGTTTCCCGCACGGAAACCTTTATTTCCCTTGCCCAGCAAATTGACCGTCAGATCAGCATTTAGGGAACCTAAATACTATAAGCCAGGTTGGCTAGTCACGTCCTCCAAAGACCTGCAACCCCCAGTAAACCAGGGTAGCCAGGGATCCGATAGCGGCTACAAGATAAGTTCGGGCTGCCCATTTCAATGCATCCTGAGAACCTTTGTACTCCTCCTGAGTAACCATGTTTTTGCTGCGCAACCAGGCAAGCGCCCGGTTACTTGCATCATACTCCACCGGAAGGGTTATGAAGCTGAAGATAGTTGCCAGCCCCATCATTATAAGCCCTGCAACTGCAATGTAAAAGCCAAGCCCAAGTCCTGCACCGGCACCTAACATAAGTCCACCGAATACGACCCACATAGACAGGCTGGAAGTTACACTTACCACAGGCACCAGTTTGGAACGCATGGTTAACCACTCATATGCCGTGGCGTGCTGAACCGCGTGCCCGCATTCATGGGCTGCTACGGCCGCAGCGGCGGCGTTTCGCTGACTGTATACTCCCTCACTTAGGTTTACTGTCTTATCCCTGGGATTATAGTGGTCCGAGAGCATTCCCGGAGTTGAGACCACCTTTACGTCGTATATGCCGTGATCCGAAAGCATCTTCTCTGCAATTTCGGCCCCGCTCATTCCATTGCGAAGATGCACTTTGGAATAGTAGTTAAACTTACTTTTTAGCCTGCTGCTAACCAACCAGCTGATCAGTGCAATGGCTCCAATTAAGATATAATAGGACATCATAATTTCTCTGCGTTTATTATAAAAATACAATTTCTAAAAGCAAAAATCCCGCCAAAAAATGGCGGGACTTTAAAAACTGACAGATTGTACTACTAAGCCATCTCAAGTTTTTCAGGAAATACTGATTTCAGTCCATCGTATACGATTTCCCCGTTTACTATATTAAGGCCCTTTTGCAGGGTCATATCATCTGAACAGGCCTCCTCCCACCCTTTTTCAGCAAGCGACAGTACATAAGGCAGGGTTACATTGGTGAGTGCCAGGGTAGAAGTGTAGGGAACTGCGCCCGGCATATTGGCCACACAATAATGGACTACATCGTCGATGATAAAGATGGGATCCTCATGGGTTGTGGGTTTGCTGGTTTCCACACAGCCCCCCTGGTCTACAGCCACATCTACAATAACCGCACCCGGGTGCATGGTTTTCAGCATATCTCTTGTAATAAGTTTAGGCGCTTTAGCTCCTTTGATGAGAACACCCCCAACAATCAGGTCGTGGGTACGAACATGTTTACGGATGTTGTATTCACTGGAATATTGGGTCATTACATGTGGAGGCATAATATCATTAACATAGCGCAAACGCTTCATATCCACATCCAGTATAGTAACATGAGCCCCCAGGCCAGCCGCCATTTTGGCAGCCTGGATCCCCACTGTTCCGGCACCCAGCACAAGTACGCGTCCCGGAGGAACACCGGGAACACCACCAAGCAAAACACCTTTCCCCTTTACCGGTTTCTCCAAATATTTGGCCCCCTGTTGTATGGCCATCCTGCCCGCAACCTCAGACATAGGGGTCAGCAGGGGAAGCGTGCCATCAGTATCCTCCACAGTCTCATAGGCAATACAGATAGCCTTGCTGTCTATCATTGCCCTGGTAAGCTTTTCGCTGGAGGCAAAATGAAAGTAGGTAAAGACTACCTGCCCTTCCCTTATCAGAGGGTATTCAGGAGGAGTAGGTTCCTTAACCTTGACAATCATCTCGCTCCTGGCGTATACCTCTTCAATCGTATCCAGGATTTCCGCCCCGTATTTTTCGTAAACATCGTTCGTAAATCCGCTACCTATGCCGGCACCAGATTGTACATAAACCGTGTGGCCCTTATGGGTTAGTTCCAGCACTCCGGCAGGGGTCATCCCAACCCTGCTTTCGTTGTTTTTGGTCTCTTTAGGAATCCCTACAATCATTTTGTTCAGTTTTTAGTTTAGAAGTTAAAATTGTTTAGTTTGAAACAAAAAAACGAAATTAATCGATAAAATGCAGGGGTAACAGTTTAAAAACTACTATTTTTTTGTTCACACCCCCTTATAATTAGGGGGTGTGTATGTATAAAATATACTTTAAATAAGCCATACCACTAAAAAGGAAAGGTGCAGGATTATACTACCCCTGGCAAGGATTTATAGAATTAAAATTATTTAAGCAGCGTTTCTTCAGTACAGGCTAGCCAACGATATTGACAATTTTGCCCGGAACAACAATAACCCTTTTAGGAGTCCTTCCCTGCAATTGAGCCTGGGTTTTCTCATGCTCCATAACCACTTTCTCAATTTCTTCTTTGCTCATATCCAGGGGAAGTTCAAGGGTAAAGCGCAACTTTCCATTGAAGGAAATAGGATAATCCTTGGTATCTTCTACCAGATACTTCGCATCAAAAACAGGAAATGGTGCGGTTGCAATTGAGGTGGTATGGCCCAGTTTATGCCACAGTTCTTCAGCAATATGGGGCGCATAGGGGGAAATAAGAACAGACAGGCCAGACAGGATTTCCCTGTTGCTACACTTTTGTGAAGAAAGTTCGTTAACGCAGATCATGAAGGTTGAAACCGAGGTGTTGAAGGAGAAATTCTCGATATCTTCCTCAACTTTCTTAATGGTTTTATGCAAACTTTTCAAGGCGGTCTTATCCGGTTCTCCTTCCTCCACATAGAAACTCCCGTCGGCCCCGGAATGGTAGAGCTTCCATAATTTCTTCAGGAACCCATATACTCCTGTGATCCCGGCTGTATTCCAGGGCTTGGCCTGCTCCAGAGGCCCGAGGAACATTTCATAAAGTCTCAGCGCATCGGCCCCGTAATCTGTACATATCTCATCAGGGTTGACCACATTGTATTTGGATTTGGACATTTTTTCAACTTCCCGGCCCACAAGGTATTTGCCATCTTCCAGAATAAACTCACTGTCACTGAACTCAGGGCGCCATTGCTTAAATGCTTCAATATCCAGCTCATCCGAAGCATTGATCAGGGATACATCCGCATGAATAGGAGCAACTTTAGCATCTCCCACCAAACCTTTGGAGATCAACCTATTGGTGCCTTCTTCCCGGTAAACAAAAGCACTTGTTCCCAGGATCATCCCCTGATTGATCAATTTACATGCATATTCATCCACTGGGGCAATCCCCAGATCGAACATAAACTTTTGCCAGAACCTGGAATACAGAAGGTGGCCTGTGGCATGTTCTACCCCTCCGATGTACAGGTCCACTTCCCTCCAGTAATTTATCGCATCCTGGGAATAAATCTCATCATCATTCCATGGATCCATATATCGGTTGAAATACTGCGAACTCCCGGCCCATCCGGGCATTGTATTCAATTCCAGCGGAAATACGGTTTGGTTATCTATAAGGTCATTGGAAACTACCTGAGCTTTCGTCACATCCCAGGCCCAGACGCTCGCATTGCCCAAAGGCGGATCTCCGGTTTCGGTTGGCAGGTATTTCTCCACCTCCGGCAGGGTAAGCGGCAGATGTTCTTCCCCTATCAACTGGGGTAATCCTTCCCTGTAATAGACCGGGAAGGGTTCTCCCCAGTAGCGTTGCCGGCTGAATACCGCGTCCCTCAATCGATAATTGATCTTACCTTTACCCATTCCCAATTTTTCCAATTCTTCTATAACCTTCCTGGTGGCCTGTTTATAATTCAAACCATCCAGGAAATTAGAATTGGCAATTACAGTATTGGCCTTGTCCGCATAAGCTTCTTCGGAAATATCCACTCCCTCAAAGATATTGGGTATGGGAATGTCAAAATATTTGGCAAAATCGTAGTCGCGCTGGTCGCCACAGGGAACAGACATTACAGCCCCCGTTCCATAACCGGCAAGCACATAATCTCCAATCCATATCGGAATCTTTGCTCCGGTAAAAGGGTGTCTGGCATAGGCTCCGGTAAAAGCACCGCTAATCCGCTTCACATCGGACAAACGGTCTCGTTCTGAACGTTTGGCAGTTGCCTCAACATAGGATTCTACCTCATCACGTTGCGCCTCTGTAGTAATCTTCTGAACCAGCTCATGTTCCGGTGCCAATGTCATAAAGCTAACCCCAAATATGGTGTCGGGTCTTGTGGTGAACACCTCAATGGGATACACTTTTCTGTCCCTTTCGGCCGGAAAAGTTTCAAAGGTAACCGAGGCCCCTTCAGACCTGCCTATCCAGTTGGTCTGTGCATCTTTAAGCGACTGAGGCCAGTCTACGGTGGCGAGTCCATCCAGCAACCTTTGGGCATAAGCCGTGATGCGCATGCTCCACTGAGTCATTTTCTTGCGTATCACAGGATGCCCTCCCCGTTCAGACACACCGTTGACCACTTCGTCATTGGCCAGTACAGTACCCAAAGCCGGGCACCAGTTTACCTCTGTATCTGCAAGGTAGGTGAGCCTGTACTTAAGCAGGATTTGCTGCCTGTGCTCCTCAGAGAAAGAATTCCATTCCCGGGCCGAAAATTCAGGGGTATCCTCATCGCATGCCGCGTTGAGATTTGTATTACCCTCCTTTTCGAATCGAGAGACCAGTTGTTCTATGGGCTCTGCCTTATCGGATTTGTAGTTGTACCAGGACTTAAACAGTTGCATAAAGACCCACTGCGTCCATTTGTAATATTTCGGATCCGAAGTGCGCACTTCCCGGTCCCAGTCATAGGAGAACCCTATTTTATCCATCTGCTCCCGATAGCGCTTAATATTTTTCTCAGTGGTTATTGCGGGATGCTGTCCGGTTTGAATGGCGTATTGTTCAGCAGGAAGCCCAAAAGAATCGTAGCCCATAGGGTGCAGCACATTAAACCCCTTGTGCCTTTTATAGCGGGCGTAGATATCACTTGCGATATATCCTAGAGGGTGGCCAACATGCAAGCCGGCCCCGGATGGATACGGGAACATGTCCAGCACATAGTACTTTTTCTGCCCCGGATCATTAGTGGCTTTAAAAGTTTTATTTTCTGCCCAATATTTCTGCCAGCGGGCCTCTATTTCCCTGAAGTTATACTTCATATCACATGGTTTTGTGGAATCCTAACCCGGGGCAAACCCCGGAATTTCAGTCAACCGCAAAAATAAGTTTATTCGATTTACTTTCCTATTTTTACAGCATTATAAGGCATCATGAGCAAATCTTTTGACCGGTTTCAAAGACGTAAATTAATTACCTCATATTTTTCGGTAACCCTTAGTATATCACTGGTTCTTTTTTTGCTGGGGATCCTGGGGCTGCTTGTACTCAATACCCAGAAACTGGCCGACCACTTCAAGGAGCAGATCACGGTTACCGTCTTCCTGAAAGATGCAGCTAAGCAGGTAGAAATAGATCAGCTCGAAAAGCGGCTAGCCATGGCAGAGTATACAAAGTCTACCCGGTTTGTCTCAAAAGAAGAGGCTGCCGAATTACACAGCACTGAAATCGGGGAGAATTTTATTGATTTCCTTGGGTATAACCCGTTGAGAAATTCGATTGACCTGCAACTCAATGCCACCTTCGTAGATTCCGAGCAGATTGCCACTATAGCAGAAGAACTCAGCACCCTGAGCTATGTAGAAGAAGTGAGTTATGACCAACCGCTGATTGCCTTGCTGACTGAAAATGTTAAGCGGGTGAGTTTATGGATCCTTGTGGCCAGTGCTGCTTTTACGTTGATTGCCGTTCTTTTGATCAACAGCTCCATACGGCTTTCCATCTATTCCAAAAGGTTTATCATTAAAACCATGCAAATGGTAGGTGCCACCAAAAGATTTATCCGCAGGCCTTTCATATGGACCAACATTAAACTGGGTATGTTCGGGGCGATTATTGCTGTTGGAGGACTGGCCATTGTGCTGTATTATTTTGATCAGTACTTCCCAGAACTCAACCTTACACAGGATATCCTTATGCTGGGCATCCTATTTGCCTCTGTATTTGCCCTGGGCATAGTTATTTCCCTGATCAGCACATTTTTTGCCACCCAGCGTTTCCTGAACCTGCGAACTGATGATTTATATTATTAATTTTGGCCAATGAAAAAACAAAAAAATCAACAGGAGGCTAAACCAAAGGCAGAATTCATTTTTCAAAGAAAGAATTACCTGTTCATGTTCATAGGGTTGATCTTCATTTCCCTTGGTTTCATTCTGATGAGTGGCGGTGGCAGCGACGATCCCAATTTTTTTAGCCCGGACATATACAACTTCAGGCGCATCAGGCTTGCTCCTACTCTGGTTTTGATCGGGCTCGGAATAGAGATATATGCCATATTGTTGAATCCTCACAAGAAGAAGTCTAAATAACTTGGATGTCTTAGATGCCATACTGCTGGGAATTGTACAGGGCCTTACCGAATTCCTTCCCGTATCTTCCAGCGGACACCTGGAACTGGGAAAAGCCATTCTCGGAGACCAGTCCATCCCACAGGAAAGCCTTTTGTTTACCGTAGTATTGCATTTTGCAACGGCATTGAGCACAGTTGTTATCTTTCGGAAAGATGTCTGGGACATTTTCAGAGGATTATTCCAGTTTAAATGGAACGAAGAAACCCGATTTTCACTGAAAATTATAATTTCCATGATCCCGGCAGCCTTACTGGGGATCCTTTTCGAGGATCAGATGGAACAGTTCTTTAGCGGCAATGTTCCCCTGGTTGGTTATATGCTGATCGTTACCGCACTATTACTTTACCTTGCGGACAAGGCGAAAGACACCAATAAATCTGTCTCCAATTTAAATGCCCTGGTAATTGGCATCTCACAGGCTATTGCCGTTTTACCCGGAATTTCACGTAGCGGAGCTACCATTTCCACCTCTGTCTTACTCGGTGTGGACAAGAGTAAAGCAGCACGATTTTCCTTTCTAATGGTTGTTCCCCTGATCATCGGCAAAATGGTAAAGGACATATGGAGCGGGGATATTTCAATGGAAGACGACAATCTAATTATTCTTGGCTCTGGATTCCTCGCAGCTTTTTTCGCGGGACTTTTTGCATGTGCCTGGATGATCCAACTGGTAAAGAAAAGTAAACTCACCTATTTTGCCCTGTATTGCCTACTGGTGGGCCTGATCGCAATAGGTTATGGTTTCATCTCCTAGAGAAAGATCACAGGAACCACTGAACATATAATAAAGAATTGAAAACCAAGGATGAATTTTTAGAAGGGCAGGTACTCCTGATCGACAAACCACTGGAATGGAGTTCATTCCAGGCTGTAAATGCCGTTCGCTGGGCAATTAGCAAACGATTCAAGATCAAAAAGATCAAAGTGGGGCATGCCGGCACCCTTGACCCCCTTGCCACGGGTTTATTGCTGATCTGCACTGGAAAATACACCAAAAAAATAGCAGAACTACAGGGTCTGAACAAAGAATATACAGGTACCATTACACTTGGTGCCAGAACCCCGTCCTATGATCTTGAGACGGAAATATCAGAAGAGTTCCCAACCAGCCATATTGATGAGCAACTCTTGCTGGAAACAGCTAAATCTTTTGTTGGAACCATCCTCCAGGCCCCTCCTGTATTCTCAGCGGTTAAGAAAAAAGGGAAGAGGCTTTATGAATATGCCAGACAAGGGAAAGAAGTAGAAGTAACAGCCCGGGAAGTCACCATCCATGAGTTTGAAATTACCAGGATCGAGATGCCTGAAATAAGGTTTCGGGTAGTCTGTGGGAAAGGTACCTATATCCGTTCTCTGGCCCATGATTTTGGCAAGGCACTCAAAAGCGGGGCTTATCTATCTGAACTCAGGAGAACCAAAATAGGGGATTTCAACGTAAATAAGGGGATTTCCCCTGTTGAATTCAGGGAAAATTTGCATATTGAGGAACCGAGGACCTGAATAACTGGTCTTTAATACCTCAAATAAACCTATAACGCTGCGTAACCTGATGAATTTAAATCGCAACCAGCTTTCTTTGCTTATCACCGTATTCTCACTGTCTATCGTGGTGCTCCTGCTCTTTAACGTGCACCTGGGTGCCGGGGAGGAAGACGAATACGTGATAGAACTGAGCCTTGCCGATGAAGATCTGCAGGAATTGCTGGAACAGGAAGAGCAAAAGCAACAGGAGCTCAACGCAGACCCGATTAAAAGCCACATGGCCCTTAATGAGGCTGCAAAACCCACTATTGAAGAGCCAGAACCTTTTAAGACCCTGGAAGAAATAATGGCGGAAAAAGCCATGGCGGAAGATACCGAGGGCGCCAAGGATTTCCTGAGCTCAGCCGATGGTTATAATGCCAACCTTCAGGAAATGTTGAAGCAAAGGGAACTCAACAAACAAAAACTTGAAGAACTGGAAGCCAAAAAGAAGGAATTCACCAACAACCTCAAGGACAGGCGACCCTCAGTTACCTATTCCCTGGTAGATCGGCAGCATTATGAGGTACCTCCCCCAATATATACCTGCATTGAAGGAGGAACAGTAGTTATCAATATTAAGGTGGACGGCGACGGATATGTAAGAGAAGCCTTATTTAATAGCAAAAGTTCAAATACTACCAATGGCTGTCTGGTGGACAATGCCATATCTTATGCCCTAAAAGCCCGGTTTGATCCTGCAGCGAAAGCCTTACAAATTGGCACTATTACCTACGTTTTCCAAAGCAAGTAACGTTATTAGTTCATTAAAGGTTTCCTGACCCTTGTCCTTATTGTACCAGTTTTGAAGTTCCTCCCTGAACTCTGCGGTCAGTTTTCCGTGTTCCTTCTTGTAGTGCGCTACCATTTTTCCCGCAACAGCAGGCCTCGGTCCCCATTCTCCTTTTACCTCAAGCGAATTTGCATCCAGCATAATCAACTTTGGTATTGAACGCGCTCCATTGGTAAGGAAGTGATCCATGAGTTTGGGATGCTCATCCCTTTGGAGAATCTTTAAATCGATCCCCGGGTTTAATTCCGCAATTTTATTCATTGCCGGGATGGTGTGTGCTGCGTCTCCACACCAACTTTCAGTAAGAACAAGCCAGATCACTTTGCCACTAAAGGCTTTAATGCCCTTCATCTGCTCATCAGTAATCTTGAGGGTTTTATCCCATCGCTTCATCCTCCTGTTGTTCAGCAGGGTATAATTTATATAGGACACTGTTTTATCACCTGTAGTGTCTCCGGATTCTGCCAATGCCAAAACCAGTTTTCGATAGTCCTCATAGGAGGTGGCCTTTGGCAGGGCAGCTCTGATATTATAGGCTATTTCCTTTTTGAGTTCTGTATCTGTAGTCATTTTTGATATGCTCTTTCAAACTTATCAGTAGGGTATTATACAAAAACCTTACACCCTGCTTCTGTAATTTTCCTAATGTTCTTAGCCCGCGTCAATTATCGCAAGAATAAACGGTTTACAAACACGAATTATTCATAGGGCATAAATCCTGTTAAAGGTTTTTGGGATTAATGGCCAGGCTGCGAAACAGCTTAGCCTTGGCGTAGTAATATTTATTCTGGACCTGGTTCCTTTTGAGCTCTGCCTCTATAAGCTTGCTTTCGCGGGAATTAATGAGAAACAGGGAGCTTTCCCCAAAACTAAACTTGCGTTCTTCTGCAGATAACAACGTCTGATAATCAGTAACTATGGATGAGATCAGGCGGTTCTGGTTATCAAAAGACTCTAATTCCCTGTATATCGCCCGGATCTTGTTCCTGATCTCCACCTCTGCATTGTCAAACTCGAAACGGGCATCATTGAGTTTAAATTTAGCAAGCTTAAGATCTCCACGCTCCTTTCTCAGAAAAAGTGGAAAGCTCACGTTGATCCCTCCCTTATACTCATCTGTAACAAAAGAATTGATCAATTCCGGGGTTTCAGTAAGGAAGTTGTATTCCAGGTCTATCCGGGGCAATAATTTATTGGCCTTAAGCCTTTTGTCTACCTCAAGTCCGGCCACCTTATATTCCAGGGAACGCAGCTTCGGGTGGTTTTCCAGCGTAAAACTATCCAGGGGGGTCCCGCCAATTTCCAGGGTGGTATCAATCACCTCATCCATAGAAATGTCCGGGATAACATTCTCCTGAAGTTCAACAGGGACATTATCAGCCAACCACAGGAAATTAGCAAGCTGAAGGGATTTATTGAAATATTTAACCTTGGCCTGTTCCAGACTCAGCTCACGATTCTCCATCGCAATCCTCGCTTCAACCGTATCAATGGCTGCAAGATCACCTGCCAGGGCACTTTTCCTTATACCCTCAAATCGAATCCGGGCATTTTTCAGGAAGTTCCTGTATACCTCCTGGTCGCGATATGCCTGCAACCAGTCGAAATAGGCGGCAGAAGCCTCAAATAAAATAGTGTTGACCGCCAGGTCTCTGTCGGCCACAGTCTGCTCCCTAAAGAACTTGGCTTTCCTCAGGGTGGCCATCCGGTCATTTATCCATAAACCCTGTCCTACCGGAACAGATACGCCAGCACTGTAGAGACCATCTATTGGTACGGTCTCATCAGGATTGATAAAGGCCCCTTCGTTCTGCTCAAAATTTCCCTTCAATTCAATCCCAAACCAGGTTGGCACCTTAAAGGTGGCATTCAATCGATCCCAGTATTCTGTGCCCTTGAACTGTTTGCGCTCATAGTCCAGCTCCAGCTTTGGGTCAAAGCCACCCCTTGCCTTCATAAGGTTAGCCTGCCCCACTCCAATCTGTAATTCTGCCTGGCGCGCAATAGGGTGGTATTTTTTCACATAACCCAGGTACTCCTTGAAATTAAGCACAAGAGTGTCCTGAGCCATTCCCTCAAATAGGCTCAACAGAATCAGTGCTATGAAAACTAAGCGTTTCATCTTATTTTTTATCTGCTGTTTTGCTATCGTCAAGCGGTTGATAATAATTTGGCGGAAAGCCATTTAGCTGCCTCCATAATTCAAACCAGATAGGCACATCTTCCAGGAGAGCCAGGGTATTGGCTCCAGAACCTACCCTCAGATCCTCCGGCCAGGCATGGTCATCCGGATCCGGCGCTACCAGTATTCGGTACTTTCCGTTGTTGCTGATAAAGGTTTCTATAGCCACTACCTCGCCCCCATAAGTCCCGTAAGAGACGTTGGGCCATCCGCTGAATATTATTACGGGCCAGCCGTCAAACTGAATTCGAACCTTCTCTCCTATGTGGATCAGGGGCAGGTCTATGGGCTCCACAAAGGTTTCTACAGCCATTTCGTAATCTGACGGCATAATGCCAACCAATTGCTCTCCTTCCTTAAAGGTCTCACCTACCCCAGCGCGGATAGCCTTGTTTATAAATCCATTTTGGGGTGCCTTGATATAGTACATCTCATTGCGAATCTCATAATTGCTCTGCTCATTCTGCAATTTAGTAACCTGGGCTTCTGTATCGAATCTATTGCTCTCGGCAGTAAACTTTTCGCTTTGTGCCTTGGAAATCTTATCGGTATACTCCGCCCTTACCCTGTTGATTTCTATTTCTGCATTGATCACTTCATTCTTGCTGGCCAGGAGTTTGTTCTGCTGTGAGATCAGTTTGGCCTGGGCCTCCTGCAACTTCAGGCGTTTTTCTTCCACACTGGTTACAGGCTTAAGACCTTCACCCTCCAATTGAACCACCCGGTCATACTGCCGGTTAGCAATGGTAATATTTGTTTTAGCTGCCTCCAGGTCAATACTATCACTCTGCACTTTCAATCTGGCCTGCATTAGTTTGTTCCTTGCCTGGGTAAGCTTTAATCCCTGCTCCTTAGTAAGTGCTTCAATCTGGTTATTTAAAGCTTTTACCTTCTCCTGATACGAGTTTACCGATAGGGATTTGGCCTGGATTTGCTGTCCAGTACGCTCTACCAGTTGAGGATCAAAGTACTCATTCTTAATTTCAGATATATGCAGAATGGTGTCTCCTTTTTTAACAAAATCCCCCTCCCTAACATACCAGCGCTCAATTCTTCCGGGAATTGGAGATTGAATGGTTTGCGGTCGCTGATCCGGTTTCAGTGTGGTCAGAAATCCTTTTCCTGAAATGGTCTGCGTCCAGGGCAAAAACAACACGATCATCATTATCCCCGCAAACACCAGCAAGAAACGATTAAGATGCTTGTAGTGCTTCCTGTGGAATACCTTGCGGGCAGAGTTAAACCTGTGCAGGTCTACCTTCTGATTTAATTTATTAGGTGATATATTGAGCATGATGCTTAACTTTCTTCTGTTACTCTTCCGTTTGTCATGGTTATTATTCGGCCGCATCGGCTTTTCCAATCCATATTCTGGCTTACCACAATTAAGGCCCAGGGGTTGGCAGGATCTGTCAGGAAATCCATTATTTTTCTAGCTTCGTCCCGGTCAAAATGATCCAGCGGATCTTTGAGAATTAATAGCCTCGGTCGCTTTACAATGCTCCGTGCCAGTACTATTTTCTTGGAAATAACGTAGGGGATTTGCCTGCCTTCCGGATAGAGTGTGGTTTTCAGACCAAAAGGTTGTTCTTTCACAAACTCCGTTAAGCCCACATTTTCAAGGGCCCAGTATACGTCTTCCTCTGAAATATTCTTATCTCCAAAGGTGATGTTTTCCAGAATAGTCCCTTCAAATGGGGATTCCTCAGCAAGGGATTTCCCTATATGCGAACGGTAATAATTCAGGTGAAGGCTCTTCAGAGACACATTATTCACATAGATAGAGCCACTAGACGGTTCAATAATCCCTGCTATCATTCTTAACAGCGTAGACTTACCCGAGCCACTTTTTCCCTGCAGGAGAATGGTACAATCCGGTGTTATAGAAAAGGAAACGTCCTGAACTATATTTTTTTCCAGCTCCGGTACTTTGTAGCTTACCTTGTCCAGCTCAACCACAAAACCTTGATTCTCCGCAAAGGGTTTTTCTCCCTCCTGGGGCTCCAGTTCCTTGTCTACCACCTGCCCCAGTTTTTCCAGGGAAGTAAGCAGGTCATAAAAGGTTTCCAGCCCAAGTATAAGTTTTTCAACGGAGCTGATCACCAATAGGATAATGATCTCAGCGGCAACAAACTGTCCGATATTCATCTCCTGATTGAGTACGAGTATTCCCCCAATCAGCAGCAATCCAATAGTTACCAATACCTTGAAACCAATCATTTGTATGAACTGAATTACTAGTATCTTAAAATGGCTTTCCCTTGCGATCAGGTAGCCGGAAACCAGGTTATCATTTTTGTCCATGGCAAGACTGGTCCGGCCGGACAACTTGAAACTGACAATGGAACGGGCCACTTCCTGTATCCAGTGGGCAACTTTGTACTTGTTTTTAGATTCTTCCAGACTGGTTTCAAGCCCTTTTTGAGCGGTGAATTTGAAAACCAGATAAATCAGAATAAGCAACAGAATACCATAGATGATAAAGAAGGGGTGATAGAAGGACAGCAGCATCAGCCCAAACAATATCTGCAATACAGCCGCAGGAAAATCTATTAGAATTTTGGCAAGGCCTTTTTGAACCGTCAGGGTATCAAAGAATCGATTTGCCAACTCCGGTGGATAAAAATTCTGGAGTGCACTCATCCTGATCTTGGGAAAGCGATAGGAAAACTCAAACGAAGCCCTGGTGAAGATCTTTTGCTGGACATTTTCTATAATCCTGATCTGCATCAGCTGCAGCATCCCCCCAAAAGCAACACCAAGGGTGACCAGAATAACCAGTACGATCCAGGAAGTGCTTACCTGGGCACCCTGAATCAGGTTTATAATCGCCTGTATACCGAGTGGCAGGGTGAGGTTCACCAATCCCGCAAAAATGGCGTAGTAAAAGGTTTGTAAAATATCCCGCTTATCCAGTTTGAGCATTCCAATTAAACGCTGCCAGGCGGAAAGTACATTCTTAGCCATTGTAATCTTTTTTTAAGGTTTTAAACACCAGGTCCACAAAAAACTCGGCTGGTGGTACTTTTTCATTGCAATCCGTCATGGACGAAAAATGGTCCATAAGAAAATATTGATGCAGACCGCCTTCCAGAATTGAACTGGCAAGGCTCGCAGGATAAGGGTAAGAGGAATTAACGTCCTGTATCATTTCCCGTATCCGGTTCACCAGCCTTTTGTAAATGATAAAATACCCCTCCTTGTTCTCCTGGTCTACCTCTTTGGTGAGATACGATTTAGAGTATTCGTTTATCACGATCTTATTCAGCAATACCTCGTTGATATGCGAAAAGGAAGCGTCCACTTCTGTTGCACGTGTCAGTATGCGAATGGCACTGGCCAGCTTATCCTCAGGTTTGGGAATACTATTAGTTGCAAATACAAGCTGGTACTCAAGCCAGCCCCAATACCAGGAAGTGAGGTAGAGCAGCAATTTGTGCTTGTTCTCGAAATAACGGTATACCGAGCTTTCATTGGAACCGATCTGCAGTCCGAGCTTTTTGAAGGTAAAGGCCTCAAACCCCAGGTCGTGTATCATTACAATACTGTGCTCAATGATTCGCCTTCCGAGGTCTGACGACTCAGGGTCCTTTACATATATCTTATCGTTGATGTTAATCTTTACAGACTTTAGCAACTTTTCCATAATCATTCCGTTAATCGAACACAAATATAATAGTATTACTATCATACTTTGATAGTTTAACTTACTTTTAACACCAGTAATACTTTTCAGAATCTTTCTGAATGCTATATTCGCAATAAACAATAGTAGTTTTTAGTAAAGTCACTGATTAATGTTCCTAATCCGGCCATATTTTGCGATATTTGTAATAACATCAGTTATGTCTCATGCCCAGGAAAAAGTGTATTCCCTTAACGCTTATGAATTCGAGGCGCCCCGCATGGAAACTTCACTTGATCCTGCGCAAACCAAACTGGAGATGGACAAGGATAAGCAGCTAACAATTCCCGAACCCCTGCTGCGCAGTATTCTGAATCAGGGAGGTATAGGCAGGGCAGTAAACATTTACGGAAAGGCTTTGGTCATTGAAGAAGTAAACCCGCTGATGGATGGATCCGTGGAATTGGTTATGCGCAAGGAAAACGGCAAATCCTTTTTCAATTTTTATCCAAAGGTCAGGGCCAGACTGAGTCCCAATGCAAATTAAAAGTGAAATCTATAACAACAGTGTTTTAAACCTAATCTTATGAAAGCTATTTTATTGAGTATCGTACTGATGGGATGGTTCAATTTTATGCAACCTGATCCCGGCATGCAAGAGATCCAAGTGAATGATGTACTGGTTATACAGCAGCCCTCGGGCCCTGATTTCAAACATATTCACTTTCCAAAGAAGAATTTTATCATCAAAAGAGGAGGCATTGCCAACATGAAGCAACTGGCTGGCAAAAAAGTGATAGTAGAAGCGATTTCCTATGATAAAGATGGCTCTACCTTAATTACGCTTAGCAGGCAGGATGGCATGAAATTCTTCAGGGCTTTTCCTACTGTAAAGGCTTCTTTAGAAGACGCACTCGATTCAGGCGAATTGCGTAAATAAAAATTCTACAAGCACCGGCCGCAAGCAGATTCCATACCGTTAACTCATTCGTTCTCAGGTCGGTGCTTTCTTTCCTCTTTTTTATCCCAAAAGCACTGAAAAGCTTTGCCCTGCACTGGTAATTTTATCAGGATTTTCCGGCAAAGTGTTAATATTCATCAATCCAACTGAAAACATCGGCTATAATTCCTTTCTTTTCCTTTTCCAGATATTCGAGGAATGCCTCGGCTGCAGGGGAGAGGGCTTTGGACTTAAGCCAAATCAGGTTCCAGGTAGTGCTGATGGGCAAGCCCGTAACCGGGATAATCTGAAGGTCATTATTCTTCAACTCATTCTTAATCCCTATCAAAGGCATAATTGAACATCCCAGGCCAGCTATAACGGCCTGTTTCACAGCCTCGTTCGAGGTTAATTCTATCTTCTTCTGAGAGGGCAGCCTGATTTTGGCAAGGAAGGCTTCCATTGCATTCCTAGTGGCAGACCCCGGTTCTCTGAATATCAATGGCAATTCTTCAAAAAGCTGGCGCTTACTGGCCTTGCCTTTTAAATTAAGCTTTGAGGATCCTACAAAGTAAAGCTTGTTTTCCATTAGCTCCACGGTATTAACCTTAAGTTTCCTGGGAAGCACCGACACCATGGCAAAATCTACCTCGTTGTTTTCAAGGCTTTCTACAACCCGGGATTTATTGGTAACATCCATGACCAGATCAACTCCCCGGTGCTGATCCATAAAACCCGACAGAAAGTAGGGGATAACATACTTCCCGGTAGACACCACTGAAATATTAAGGCGCCCGGTGAGTTTCCCTTTATAGGAAAGCGTCTTGTAGTTAATGGCATACACTTCGTTAATTATTTTTTCCGCTGCTTCTGCTATCTCTTTGCCAAATTCTGTAATGAATAATTGCCTGCCCACCACCTCAGTAAGCGGAATTGAAAACTGATCCTGGAATTTTTTAAGCTGTATGGACACCGCCGGCTGGGTAAGGTGCAATTCCTCCGATGCCTTTGTAATGCTCTGATGTTGAGCGATTTTGAGAAACACCTGAAGTTGATGCAATGTATAATTCATAACTTTTATTTATGTTTTATATTACAAATATAAATAATTATTTATCATATAAATTTATAACCTTTGCGGCAGAAATAAAAAGATGGGAAAAAATTCTATGCAAAACCTTCCGTTGGAACAGGGCGTAATAAGGCTCAAAACCATTCCAATTAGAAGCCAGAGTAAAAAAGAAAAGCGAAAGGTATTCATTGATGCCTTTCTTTTTTTGCTCTTTCTGAACCTGATTGGCGTGGCCATAGTGGTCTCGTGCATCAACAATTACCTGTTTCTGGATCAATTGCTGACAGGAGGATTTATCGTCCTTGCCCTTGGAACCATCAAATGGATAAGTAAAGAAAATTAATCCGTGGGTCACCACGCAGTAACAGCAAATATGAAAACAAAACAAAACATTCAACTGGTAGACGGTGAATTCACACCATCTGAAGCCTCAGACGTAATCATGTCGCTGATCGAGCAGAAGATCAATTTCCACAAATTACAGCGCCTTGCCCTCTGTGAAGGTTTCTATGGTGCTGACACGGAATATCCCGATGGTCGCATAGGCGAACTGGAGACAGAAAAAGAAATCGCCAGAGATTTCATAGCCCAGGTACGTCACCAGGGAAAAAGATTAAAGATCAACGGCGTACTGGAAATCACCTTGATGGACTAGCCCAAAGAGGTCCTAGCAACAGGGAAGATTTCAACCCCCAGACGGAACAGCTGATAAGATTGAATCTTATTTAATCTAAAGCATAAATTATATTAATGTTTTGAATAAATATATTAAATATATATAAATGCTTTTTTTGGGTTTTATGTCGCTGAAAAACAACAACTCATAATTATTAATCATAGTAATGGATACCATAACCATAGCGAAAGGAGACGGGATAGGTCCGGAAATTATGGATGCTACATTGAGCATCCTGAAGGCTGCAGGTGCTGCCTTACAATACGAAGAAATTGAGATTGGTGAGCAGGTATACCTTGCTGGGAATACTGCTGGGATATCCCCTGAATCATGGGATAGTATTCGAAGAAATAAAGTCTTTCTGAAGGCCCCGATCACCACCCCTCAGGGAGGAGGCTACAAAAGCCTTAATGTTACCACGCGCAAAACGCTGGGACTGTATGCAAACGTGAGGCCCTGTAAAAGTCTTCATCCCTATGTAGACACCAAGCATCCCAACATGGATGTGGTAATCATCAGGGAGAACGAAGAAGACCTTTATGCCGGGATAGAACATCAGCAAACAGACGAAGTAGTACAGTGCCTTAAACTTATCAGCAGGCCAGGTTGTGAAAAAATCATAAGGTATGCTTTCGAGTTTGCCCGTCAGTACGGAAGAAAGAAGGTGACTTGCTTCACCAAAGACAACATTATGAAGCAAACCGATGGTTTGTTCCACGAGGTATTTGACGAAGTAGCTGCTGAATATACCGATATCGAAAACGAACACTGGATCGTGGATATCGGAGCTGCAAAAATGGCCGATACCCCGGAAGCATTTGATGTAATTGTTATGCCCAACCTGTACGGGGACATTATGTCTGACGTAGCGGCTCAAATCACCGGTTCTGTAGGGTTAGCTGGTTCTGCCAACATTGGAGAGGAGTGCGCTATGTTTGAAGCTATCCACGGTTCTGCCCCAAGAAGGGCAGGTCAGAATATGGCTAATCCCTCGGGTTTGCTCCACGGTGCAATCATGATGCTGAATCACCTGGGGCAAAACAATGTAGCTGAGAAAATCCACAACGCCTGGTTGAAAACCATAGAAGATGGGGTACACACTTATGATATCTACAAGGAAGGCGTAAGCAGAGAAAAAGTAGGTACCAGAGAATTTGCACAGGCCATTATAGCCCGCCTGGGACAGGAACCGGCTACGCTGCCCAGAGCTGAGTACAGGCAGACCAAACCACTGGACTTGCCCAAATACAAAAGAAAGCCCCAGGCAAACAAAGAACTGGTTGGAGTGGATCTTTTTGTACACTGGAGTGGTGAAGATGCTAATAAAATTGGTGCTATTCTGCAGAAAATAGACAACGAACACGCCAAACTCTCGATGGTAACAAACAGGGGCATCAAGGTATGGCCCAAAGGATTCAAGGAAACCTTTTGCACGGATCACTGGAGATGCAGGTATTCCTCTACCAATGGGAAAATTGACAAGGATACCATAGTCCGACTACTATCAGATGCCAACGCACAGAACATCGACGTGATCAAAACCGAGAATCTATACAAATTTGATGGAAAGCAGGCTTACTCGTTGGGTCAGGGGCAGTAAAAAAAGTCCAAGGTTGAGCAAAAAATCCCCGGGGCGGCACTCCTCTGCCCCGGGGAATATTACCCTGGTAAAAGGCACCTTCGCACCTTCGGAAGCTGCCGATGTCCTGTTAACGCTGATCAACGACAAGATCAAGTTCCACAGCATACAGATCCTCAACCTGAGGGAAGGATCTGAAGATGACATTGCCAATTCCGAGGAAAGGATCAAAGCGCTGAGAACCGCCAAAGCAGAAATCACCAAAATGGTTGTTGAAGCCAGGAATAAAGACCTGGTCCTTGAAATAAACAGCAGCATCAACATTCAGATGAGACCACGGCCCGTGGACAAGGAAATCAACCACTAACGCCTTATATGGATTTACACCTTCTTCTTGACAATCTTACCAACCCGGCACTGTTATTCTTTTTCCTGGGCATAATTGCAGTCCAACTCAAAAGCGACCTGGAAATCCCGGCAAACTCTTCTAAGTTCATATCCCTCTACCTCCTATTTTCAATTGGTTTTAAAGGCGGACAGGAACTTGCCCATAGCGAACTTAACCTGGAAATCCTGTGGTCCCTGCTATTCGGGATCTTCCTGGCCCTTTTGGTCCCACTCTACACTTTTTTCATCCTGAAAAAGAAATTCAGTATTGAAAATGCAGGGGCTATTGCAGCTGCATACGGCTCGGTGAGTGCGGTAACCTTCGTAACGGCTGTCTCTTTCCTCGAGATCGAGCATATCACGTTCGGAGGCCATATGGTAGCTGTAATGGCACTAATGGAAGCCCCTTCAATAATCATTGGAGTACTACTGATGTCTGTTTTCGCAAAGAGCTACAAGAAGGGCATTAAAATGGGTAAGATTGTCCACCATGCCCTGACCAATGGAAGTGTATTACTGATACTGGGAAGCCTGGTTATTGGCTTTCTCACCAGTGACGCTCAGGCCAGGGGCATTGCTCCCTTTACCACGGATATATTCAAGGGATTCCTTGCCGTTTTCCTTTTAGATATGGGAATTACAAGTGGGAAAAAATTATCAACATTTCTCCGAAAAGGGGGTTTTGCCACCATATTTTCTATAGTAGCCCCTATTATCAATGGATGCGCGGTTGCCGTGGCCAGTGGACTCATAACGGACAGTATTGGAAACCGCTTTCTCTTTTCTATTCTCGCAGCAAGTGCCTCTTATATTGCAGTGCCCGCGGCGATGCGACTGGCAGCACCCAAGGCCAACCCCAGCCTTTATATCCCTATGGCACTGGCCATTACGTTTCCCTTCAACATCACCCTGGGAATGCCTATATACCTCTTTATCATTCAATTGACCTAGACCTGGTCAAAGAGGGGGAAAATCTGTATCTTCAATATTAATTGTACTACCATGAAGAACAGATGTGGCTGGTGTTTGGGAGATTCGCTCTATGAAGCGTACCACGATGAAGAATGGGGCGTTCCCGTTAAGGATGACCATAAGCTTTTCGAATTTCTGATCCTGGAGACCTTCCAGGCCGGATTAAGCTGGATCACGGTTCTGCGTAAACGGGAGAACTTCAGGAAGGCCTTTGATCAGTTCGACTACCATAAAATTGCCCGATACAACGAAGCCAAAATTGAAGATTTGCTAAAGGATGCTGGTATCATCAGGAACCGCTTGAAGGTTCTTGCCACCATAAGCAATGCCAGGGCATTTATGAAGGTTCAGGACGAGTTTGGAAGCTTCAGCGACTACATATGGGGTTTTGTAGGAGGACAGCCTATCCGGAATAAGCTTAAGGACTATCGGAACGGCCCTGCGACAACCCCGCTTTCGGATGCGATTAGCAAAGACCTTAAAAAACGTGGCTTTAAATTTGTGGGCAGTACGGTAGTCTATGCCCATATGCAGGCAACCGGAATGGTTAATGATCATGAAATCTCATGCTTTCGATATGAAGAAGTATAGCTTTTACCTCTCCTTGTTGCTGTTATTATTAGCAACTGCCGGCTGGTCCCAGAACAAATATGAACGCGAATTCCGGATCAAAAAATCACAATTTCCTGAAAATGCCCATGCTTTCCTGAAAGATGAATTGCAAAACGCAAAACGCATTCGGTACTACAAGGAAGTGGATAGCAGCAAGGTCAGCTATGAGGTTAAGTTTAAAAAAGAACGCCTCTTCTACAGTATCGAATTTGATGCCTCAGGAGAACTGGAAGATGTTGAAATCCTGATTAAGGAGGCAGACATGCCCAATTCCAGCTATGAGGCCATAGACGGCTATCTCAAAGGCTATTTTACCAAATACCGGATCCGGAAAATCCAACAGCAATATACCCTTGCTGCCTTTGGCACAGTTTCCAGCACCCTGAAAAATGCTTTCCAGAACATGATAGACCCAAAAATCAATTACGAATTGATAGTTGGAGGCGCAACGGATGCTAGTTTCCAGGATTATGAAATACTCTTCGATTCCGAGGGGAACTTCATTAGCATGAGAAAATCCCTTCCGGCCAATTACGATCATGTTCTCTATTAAGAAATTCCTCTTCCTTTCGGGTTTGTTATTCGTGATTTCTTCTTTATGGAGCCAGGATGATTTTGTCTCCTACTGGCAACCTGGGATTGCTGTAAACTACAAAGTTGCTCCTGGTTATGAGCACAATTTTTCCCTAACTAAGAGAAGCTTTACCTACAATGATTCTAACTTGCAGTTTGACGTACGACAACTGGATCTGGTTCATTTTTCCAAATGGAGGCTCCTGGACAATCAAAGTGTGGGTTTAGGGATTCAGTACCGATTCCGTAAAGTATTCGAACCGGATAGCGGCAATGAATTGCGGCTTACCCAGCAATACAACATCACCTTCAGACCAAGGACAATGAGGTTTGGCCACAGAATCAGGTCCGAACAGCGAATTTTCAGGGAGCAGACCATACATCGATTCAGGTATCGCCTTGCGCTCGACAGACCATTGGTTGGTGAAAAACTGGATGTTGGGGAACCTTATATTATAGGTGCCCTTGAAAGTCTTATCAGTGTAGGAGCAGGCCAAAGACCGGAATTCGATCAGCGGGTTGGGTTGAATATAGGATGGCTGGTATCGCAAAAAAGTAAAATACAGGCCGGACTGGAATACCGGCGTGAAGACTTTACTAATACCGGAGCAGATCTGTTGTTCCTCAATACTTCCTTAGTCCTGTCCCTTTAGGTATTTTAGAAAGGCTTCCCTGGGTATCTCTTCCGCCCCCATGAGCTCCAGGTGAGGTGTATACAGCTGGCAATCGATAAGCACATAGCCTTTTTGTTCCAGTTCTTCAACAAGCTTTATCAAGGCAAATTTGGAAGCATTGTCTACCAGGCTGAACATGCTTTCACCACAAAAAACATGTCCCAGATCAACCCCGTACAATCCCCCCACAAGTTTATCATCCTGCCATACCTCATAGGATTTGGCCATCCCGAGCTGGTACAATTTCAGGTAGGCATTTTTCATCTGATCGGTAATCCAGGTCCCTTCCTGCCCTGCCCTCGGTATACTTGCACAGAAATCTATTACTTCTTCAAAGGCTGTATTGATCCGAATTTCAAAAATATTGGACTTAATTACCTTCCTCATGCTCTTTGAAATCCTGACCCTGGAGGGAAACAAAACCATTCTGGGATCCGGGCACCACCATAAAATGAGGGAGTCCTCATTGAACCAGGGAAATATTCCGTTTTTGTAAGCCAGAATTAGTCGCTCCGGAGACAAGTCGCCCCCTACAGCAAGTAGTCCCTCTGAATTTGCACGGGAAACGGGAGGAAATTCAAGTTTTTCCGTCAGGAAACACAAAGGAGCATCTTCTTTTTCCACTACTTAAGCTTTTCCAGAAATTACAATAATCAAATCAGAATATCAAGAGGCCACAGACGTAAACGGCTATGCCTGCCAGCATAAACAGCAGCGTATACGGCAGTATTTCCTTTGCTTTCAGCTTGGTGATAGCCAGCAATGGAAGTGCCCAGAACGGCTGAAGCATATTGGTTATCTGATCTCCATATGCCAGCGCCATGATGGCCTTGGGCAGGGGGACATTTAGTTGCAGCGCAGTCTCCAGAATCATAGGCCCCTGAACCGCCCACTGGCCTCCTCCGCTGGGGACAAAAATATTGACCAGTCCTGCACTGAAAAAAGTATAAATAGGAAAGGTAAGCTCATTGGATATGGAGACAAAGAAGTCCGATATGCCATTGATCATACCACTGGAACCCATTATCCCCATAATCCCAAAATAGAGGGGAAACTGGATCAGAATCCCAGCCGTGTCACCAATGGCCGCCTCAACGGCATTTAAAAACCGGCTGAAACTGCCGTGCAGGATTAACGCAAGGCCAAGCATAAAAAAGTTGAGCATATTGGGTGTTATGTTGAGGCTCCTGAGCATTGGGGTATATTGCAGCAGGAAAGCAACTATAATCAGCAGGCCGAAAGCTGTGGCAAATATTTTGGAATGGTCCAGTCTTTCGGACAGGTTGGCCATACTTTCGGGTTCATGATCAAATTTATACTTACTCAGCTGATAGGTAGTTGGCGAACTGCGCTTGCCCATAAAATAGGCCATGAGGGAAATCAGGATCAATACGGCCATGAAAAGAATCAGGTTCCAGGAACTGAAAACCGTAAGTGAAGTGCTGATTGTATCCGGAAGATCCATCAAAAGCTGTTCTCCCGAGTAGCCAGACATCAGATCTTTCAGGTGGCCTTTTTCAGATACCTTGATGGGAGCTGATCCGCTGATCCCCCCATGCCACACCATTAAGCCTGCATAACCGGAAGCGCCTATCAGCGGGTAATTGATCTTAATTCCGTGTAACTGGGCATATTCGCCCACCTTACGTGCAAGTATGGCTCCAAAGATCAAACCCAGGCCCCAGTTAAAAAAGGACACGAGCATGGTTGGAAGGACTACCAGGACAGCTGCGTTTGCCGAGTTGGTAACATTTCGCGTTAGCAGTAATATCAGACGCTCCACAGGACTGCTCAGTACCAAAACATGGCCCAGCACCAGGATCAGCATCATCTGATAGGCAAAAACCAGCAACCCGTTGTTCCAGATCCCGGTTTCCCAGAAGGAGAGCAAAGCCTGAAGGTGGGGCTTGTCCGTGTTGTTTTCCGTAAACAACAGGGCCAGGACCAAGGTAAATAAAGTAAGGACTATGGCAATAGTGAAGGGTGAAGGCAGGAACCTTCGGAAAACCGTTTCAACAAAACGCGTAAATCTCATCATAGGGAAACGCTGCCTAAGCCAAAATCCCAGGGACAGAACAGATCATCAGAAGGGCAAGTCGTCATAATCTTCCTCCTTAAGATCGTCTACGGGCTCAAAGCTGTCCAATGGAGGTGTCGGTGGCGCTCCGCCTTCCTGCATTGCCTCTTCCAGGGCTTCAATACGCCATCCCTGAATAGAATTAAAGTATTTGGTTTCCCCCTGCGGATTGACCCATTCCCTTCCTCTCAGGTTAATGCTCACCCTTACCTGCTGACCAGTTGCAAATTTGTCCAGCAAGTCTGTTTTATCCTGTATAAACTCAATTAGCAGGTGTTGAGGGTATTGCTCTTCGGTTGTAATAACCAGTTCCCTTTTTCGGAATCCATTATTCCCGTAGGTTTTGGTCTCATCAATAAATTTTATCCTTCCTTGTATCTCCATCTTTTACGAATTAAGCATTAATATTTTCCATGCGGATTCCGCATCATTCTTCTCTAAATATTCTTTTGCCCTGCGATGCACCAACAGGGGGTCTGCTGCATTGATCAGCGTGCTAAGTGAAGGGTTTTTTTCAACAAAAGTGCGTACTTCTTCTGCTGTGGGCAAGCATTCCACATTACCCAGTTTGCCCAGGTCGTTCCCGGTAAGCACTTTGCTGTTACGAATCTCATTTGGGATCCGGTCTACCCCGATCCCCAGGCTAGACAGCGGTTTGGGCACTTCGAACATCCCCAGATTGGCCCTTGAATACCAGTTTCCCCCCATGCGTGCCACCTGATCTATTTTATGCTGGTCTATAGCGCCATTATCGTCAAGTATATCCTTGTGAATATGTATTTTGAGCACTTCTGAAAAAACCAGGTTGCCAGCTCCACCTTCCTTCCCAAGGGCTTCCACTTTGGTAACCCTGCATTCGAACTGCACAGGAGATTCGGCTACCCTGAACGGGGCAACCAGATCGGACTTCAGCATGGTAAGGCCGGACTTGATAAACTCATTCTCTCCCTTGTCATATTCCGTGCTGGACAGGGACATTTGCTGTACAATATCATAATTCACGATATTAATTACCACTTCCCTGGTCTCCAGAACGTTGTCTAAGGTATGCTTGGTAGTATTATTGCGCACCCGGCGGGCTGGAGAAAATATCAAAATAGGTGGATTGGCACTGAATACGTTGAAAAAACTAAAAGGCGACAAATTGGGGGCACCTTCCTTATCAACTGTACTTGCAAATGCTATTGGTCTGGGGCCCACTGCACCTAACAGATACCCATGTAATTTGGCTGTGGGGAGTTCCGATGGAATGATAGAAAAAAGCTCCTTCATGGGTTACAAAAATACATAAATTGAAGGCTCCCGAAAAGGGATTGCATAAGGAAAAAGCACAACATATTCCTGTATTTTGAGTTATCTTTAAGCTGTATATGATCAATGGATGAATTTTAATCCCAGAAAGAAAACTTCCAACTTTATTCTCCTGTTGGCTTCCTTTGTGATCGTTAGCTTAATCCTCTGGAATACTAATAGCTTTTTCAAAAAATTCAAGGAAGAAGAGCGTTACAAGATGGAGATTTGGGCAACAGCCCAGGCAGAATTCCTTTCCCTGCCAGCTGATGCAGATCCGGGCAACCTGCCCCTGACCATCTTCCAGAACAACACTTCAACTCCCATGATCCTGGTCAATAAGGACAGTACTTTCAAAACCAATAATATTCCTGAGGAGCTGCTAAAAGACACGACATATCTGATGAAAAAGCTGAAGCAGTTCAAGAGTGAAAATAACCCTATCATCATGGAGGATAAAGGTGAATACCTGGCCACGCTTTATTACGGGAATTCCGAAGTGCTGAACAAGCTCAAATACTACCCCATCGCACTGATGCTCATTATCTTCCTCTTTGGCGCCGTGCTCTACTTTTTGTTCAAAACCAACAAAGCTTCTGAACAAAATAAACTCTGGGCCGGTATGGCAAAGGAAACGGCCCACCAGATAGGAACCCCCCTGACCTCACTACTGGGATGGAACGAATTACTGAAAAATGAAGATATCAACACGGAAATATCCAGGGAAATAGAAAAAGATATTGTCCGTCTGCAAACCATTACGGAGCGATTTTCCAAAATTGGGTCACTTCCGGCCCTGCAGCGGTGCAATTTGGTTACGGAAACGCGAAATGCATATGATTATCTGAGGATCAGAAGTTCAAAACTCATACATTTTTCATTTGATTCCAGGGCCGAGGAATTCCCGGTTATGCTCAACCCGTCTTTGTACAACTGGACAATTGAAAACCTCGTAAAAAACGGAATCGATGCTATGAAGGGGAAAGGGAGCATTGCTGTGGAGATTGTACCGGCCGGGAAGTTTGTAAATGTATTGATTTCGGACACGGGTCACGGAATTGCGCGAAGTGATTTCCAGAATATATTCAATCCGGGCTATACCAGCAAAAAGCGGGGCTGGGGTCTGGGTTTATCCCTGGTAAAAAGAATAGTTGAAGAATACCACAATGGAAAGGTCAAGGTCCTTTCCTCTACCAAAGAGGGCACAATAATGCAGATATCACTTAAAATTTGTGCTTAGCTATGACGAAAGTAAAAGAAGTAGTAATCAAAGAAGCTGAGATCAACAATAACTGTCCGGAATGTTTCAATCAGGATATGCAGCTCACGTTTTTCCAGAAACATCGCGTATCCCGGTGGTATTACCAGATCACAGCCGAGGTAACCCATCAGATGGTTTGCAACACCTGCCATTCCACGATTTATCCTGTAAAATGGACCGATGACATTGAACGCACCTTTGAATATTACCAGAAGATGGTTACCCCGGAGAAAAAGGGGCTAAAACTCAGCAGGCTATCCTTCCTGCTCATCATTTTACTTCTGATATTAGCCGGGGTACTGTACTATCTGTTCTATTCCGGTATCATCTAAGTTTAGCCCTTATTTTTTGGGCAATCTCTTCAAATTCTGCCGGACTAAGGGCTACTTTGCTGGAGAAAGTGGCATCTGCCATGCTACGCAGGGGAATCAGATGTATATGTACGTGTGGCACTTCAAGGCCAATAACAGAAATGCCTACCCTTTCACATGCAATTGCAGCTTCCAGTGCCAGGCCAACCTTTCGGGCAAATGCCATAAGGCCGGCATAGGTATCCTGGTCCAGGTCCAAAATCTTGTCTACTTCTTTCTTGGGAACACAAAGGGTATGCCCCGGGGCATTGGGATTAATATCCAGAAAAGCATAAAAGTTTTCGTCTTCCGCAATCTTAAAGGAAGGAATTTCGCCCTGAATTATCCTGGTGAAAATACTGGCCATATTTCCTGAATTAATGGTTAAACAAACAGCTGATGTAAATTAAAAAATCCTTTGCGAATACGGCGCAAAGGATTCATATTTCTCCAGGCATTGCTGCTTACTCCCTGGTGATTTCGAGTATTTCCAGTTTAAGTGTTCCGTTGGGCACGGAAATTTCGGCAATGTCCCCTACTTCTTTACCCAAAAGGCCCTTACCTATAGGAGAGGTTACAGATATTTTTCCGGATTTGAGATCGGCCTCGCTCTCTGCAACCAGGGTATAGGTCATTTGCATACCGTTCTGCTGATTTTTGAGCTTTACCGTAGATAACACCAGCACCTTGGAAACATCCAGTTGTGACTCATCTATCAGTCGGGCATTTGCGAGCGTTTCTTCCAGTTTGGATATTTTCAGTTCCAGAAGGCCTTGTGCCTCTTTAGCGGCGTCGTACTCGGCGTTTTCCGAAAGATCGCCCTTATCCCTGGCCTCGGCTATGGCCTGAGAAGCCTTCGGACGTTCAACATCACGGAGGTGATTCAATTCCTCCCTTAATTTTTTCAAGCCTTCAGCAGTGTAATACGATACGTTGCTCATAACTTCATTTTTTGGGGTTCCCCTTCAACTTGTTCATTCTCTATTTTACAACAAATCCCGCTCGAGAGCAGGATTAGATCAACCAGCCATTTTACATTTTTAGTCAGGTGCTATAATAACAGGGGTGTAGCATCAAAATGGAGTTGTTCTAATAGGAAAATCCTCTTTTTTCAAGAGGATTTAACGCAAATATAGGCATTTTTTACTCAACTTTGCTTAAATAAACTGTATTGCGCGTATGGGATTTCCCCGATATATCAGGTTTTTCCTCCTCTTTTTGATCATCTCCTGCAGCGATAATGACAGCAGGAGGAACCCCTATTTGCCCGAACTTGGTTTCCGTTATGAAATCAACCTGAACTTACCCTTGTACAGTCCTTTGAGCAGTCCTGGAAATGCCATATACATCAATAGCGTCAATGCTGGTATCCGCGGCATTTTTGTGATCAATACAGGTTTCGATTTCATGGCTTTGGAGGCCAGTTGTCCCAACCACGTACCCAACAACTGTTCCACCATGGAGCTTGATGGACAAATTGCCAGGTGTTCCTGTGAGGAATTCGAATACAGCCTGTTTAACGGGCAACTTCTGAACCGCCCGAATGATGGAGAACGTTATTACGACATGCTGATCTACAACACGGCAAGAAGTGGCAGTACGGTGGTAATTTCCAATTGATCAGAAGACTACGGTAGCTCCCAGCAGGAAATTGATCCCTGCCTGGGGATAGTACCCCGCTCCTTCAATAGTTGTTACCGTGCCCGGGTTGCTGAAATCATCATCAAAGGTGAAAAAGTAGCCGTTAGACACAAACTTGGCATCAAAAATATTGTTTACCAGTCCTGAAAGAGTGATGGATTTCGCAATTCGATTCAACCTGATTTGGTATTGTATGTTGAAATCAGTCTGTGAATAGGCTTCCAGAATGCTGTTCTCCGAGTCGATATTCCCCATATACTGTTCACCCACGTATTTGGTCAGCAGTGCGATATCAAGGCCAGCTGTGGGCGTCCATCCCAATCTGTTTCCTATTATCACTTCCGGGGAATACGCAATACTGGTATTGCCCAGATCCTGTAGAATACCGTCGCGCTGGAACACAAAATCCACATTTCTGTTAGTGCTCAGGGCAATATTGGGTTGCCAGCTAAACTGATCCCCAATATTGATATTTGCCTCCACTTCCAGCCCCAGGCGATAGCTATCCCCAACATTGGCCCTCAATGGAGCCCCTACATCGTTTAACTCCCCGGTCAGCACCAGCTGGTCTTTGTAACGCATGTAATAGAGGTTTGCGTTCACCTGGAAATCCGGATTGAGGTACCTCCATCCCAATTCAAAATCATTGAGTTTTTCCGGTCTGGGATTGCCATTTTCATAATCATTGCGATTAGGTTCACGCTGGGCAACCGCATAAGAAAAATATAAATTGTTATTGCGGTTCAGACTGTAAGTAAGCCCCGCTTTGGGGTTGAAGAAGTTAAAGGTATCGTCTACAATACCGGTTTCCACACCGTTGGCTTCATATCTCACGGTGCGGTACTGCATATCTGCAAACAGCCGCCAGCGATCATTGAGGGAGTAATTGGTCTTGGCAAAAATATTGAAGTCTGTTTTCCGGGAATCGTCTTCATAGTATCGGTCCCGTATAAAGCTATCCGGTGCCTGCCTGGCCCATATTACTTCACCAAAGTGGTCTCCCTGATAATTGTTGACACCCCCTCCAATTACCAGATCATAGGTTTCTGCGCGCTTGTTCAGCGAAAAAACAGTCCCGTAAAAATCATTATCCAGCCATCTCCTCCGCACCAGATCTGTGGTAGTAACCAGCTCTCCATTAATGCTGACGGGCAGAAAGCCGTAGGTACCAAAATCATCATCTTCCCTGAATTGCTCAAAATACCCCCTTCCCCTCGTGTAGTGCAGGGCAAAGTGGCTGCTCCATCCCCCGTCCCAGTTTTCATTCCAATGCAATTGGGCGTGATCCTGTTTGTAGTTGTCTACTTCATTTTCATAGAATCGGGTTTCCCCATTGTCGTCTGTGTATATTCCAGCAGGGTTAAATGTCCGGTTGGTGGCAAGGGTTGCAGCATCGATCCCAAACCATGACTGGTAAGTAATTTCATGGCCTCCGAAAAGCAGGGCTTTTACCAGGGTATTTTCGTCTTTATAGGCACCCTGCAGAAAATAGGACTCCAATTCTGATGCGGCACGGTCAATATACCCGTCTGAAGTAATCCTGGACAGGCGGCCTGAAAATTCAAACTGCTCGTTGAGCAATCCGGTGCTGAATTTTACATTATTTCTCAAAGTGTTGAAACTGCCAAAGGAAGAAGCGACCTGGGCATAGGCATCCTCCGAGACAGCATCCGTAAGAATATTAAGGCTGGCACCAAACGCTCCCGCTCCATTAGTAGAAGTCCCAACACCTCGCTGCAGCTGCAGGTTCTCAGTTGAGGAACTGAAATCGGGCAAGTTTACCCAGAACGTACCATGAGATTCAGAATCGTTATAGGGTATTCCATTTATGGTAACATTCACACGGGTTGCGTCACTACCGCGGACACGAATACCCGTATACCCGATACCGGCTCCGGCATCGGAAGTAGTCACCACTGCAGGAAGAAAATTCATCAGGATTGGAATATCCTGCCCGAGATTCCTGGGAGCAATTTCACTCTTTTCCAGATTGGTGAAAGTAAGCGGGATCTCCTTTGTGACCCTGACGGCAGAGACCATTACTTCATCCAGAATAATCTTTTTGGTATCCAGGGAATCCTTTTGTTTCTCATCCTGTGCAAATCCCAAAAAGGAAACAGCACTAAGCGCACATGTGATCAATAATCTTTTCATCCGTAAAAATTTTACGAATAAAAGGGGTAATTATTCTGGGTTCTTGAAAATTCTATTCCGGAGGAACGGAATACATCCAAATGGTGTTCTTCACCTCCCTTCCCGGCATTACCCGGGCAGGTTCATTGGGTATGATCTCAGCCCTGATAAGCCTTGGCCTGTCTACACAAACTAACTTGCTTATCAAAGCACCCCTTTGAGATTATGCAAAGTTACAACAGTACCCTGTTTCTCAAAAAGAATATGACGGATTTTTAAATGGCCCACAAGGGTGCCTGTAAGAATTTTTAATTGGAACTCCCCTGATGGGCAGGCTTCAGCAGATCATTAACCGTTTTTACCGGGTTAAAGGTGAGCAGCGGAACCTCAACAAAAACCGTATTCCAATAGGCCATGGCTCCATTCCAGAGTCCCGGGAGTTCAAGGGCCTTCAAGGGTTTGCCATCCTTGGTCTTCTCCGCGATGAAACCCTGGTCAGTATCCACGAAATTCAGCAGGTTATACTTCTCTCCGCGATGGTTTCTTACCCCACATACAAGATCTACCGGGTTAAAATGGGTGGCCTCGTGGAAAATATGTTTTTGTTCATCATCAGCCAGGTCTGCCTGGGCAGATTCCACAATCTGAAGGGAAACATGGTTGCGAGGATCCCTTACCCAGTAAGGACCTCCTCCTGGTTCGCCCTCATTGCGAACCATTCCGCACACCCGAATGGGACGATTAATCTTATCCCTTAAAATATCCAGTTGTTCCCCAAGGCTAAAACTGGAGTAATTGTCCGAGAAACGCACATTGAGTTCCTTGATCAGGAAATCCCTGATTTCCTGTACCTGCTCACCGGACAAAGCAGGACCTTCCAGCATGGCCGCGTATCGAAATGCCTTTTCCTGAATATTGAGAAGCACTCCAGCCAGCAGTTTTTTGCTCGCTCCTGATTCCCTGGCTACGCTGGGTACAGCTACGTTGTCTATATTTTTGATAAATATTATATCTGCCTCCTGTTCGTTGAGGTTCTCTATCAATGCCCCGTGACCTCCCGGGCGAAACAGCAGAGTTCCATCTGCCTGTCGGAAAGGCTCGTTTTCGGGGGTTACAGCAATTGTATCCGTAGCGGGTTTCTGGAATGAGTAGCCTACATCAAAATGTGTTCCCGTTTCCTTTTCAATACGATCCTTAATTTCTGCATAGGTATCTTTAAACAGGTCCTCATGCTGAGGTGAAATGGTAAAATGAAGTTTTCCATTTCCCCCTGCGGATGCATAGTCCGCTGCCTCCCTCAGGTGCTCTTCGAAAGCAGTAGCGACATGCGACTCGTATTGGTGAAAAGGCAATAGCCCCTTAGGGTAAAAATCATAATTGAGGCCGGAGGCATCCAGCATACGGTGTATAAAATGAAGCAGTGCCCTCCCCGATTCCGCAAATTGTTCATCTGTTATATCGAGTATGTTCTGATAAAAGGGGAAACGCTCGAGGTTTTCAGTAAATACGCGGATATCATTGTCTGCTGTCCTTTCGAGGTACTCTTCCAGTGTTTCCTTCCCGGGGTTAAAGGCTTGCAGAAAATGAAAAAGCGCCTTGAACATGCGCGAAGCAGCTCCCGAAGCAGGAACAAATTTGAGGGTTTCCAGTGATTCTGCAGCCTTTTCAAAGGCTTTTACAAGCTGTGCCGACTCCTCGTTCGTGAACCTGAGAATCCCATCCCCTACAACGGCTGCTCGTTCCAGTCGGGTATACGGAATTCCCTCCATAAAGGTTTCTATCTGTTTCAAAACCTTTTGCTGGGTTACACCCATTTCTTCCATTTGTTTCAGGTCATTTTCGAGGAATTCAATCATCTTTCAAGAAGTTGGTCTATGGATTCTACTGCCTTACGGAACCGCGTTTCTTCAGTTCCATTTAAGGTAATAAAATTGCGATTATACTTTATTAGTGTGTCCTTAAAACATGCGAACATTTTTTCCCGTTCATTGGGCTTATCTCTGAGGTCATCCTTTTCCCAGGGAATATCAATACCGGTCAGCAAATACAAGTCGTATTGATTGATCAAGGCATACTTTTCAAGGATGGGATCGCAGGATCCCAAATAATAGGCTTCAGAATATACCTTGGTCTCCAGAAGGTCCGTGTCACAAATCAGAAGTTTGCTGGCCTCTTTTGCCAGGCGGTTTTCCAGAGCCATCTGTCCAATAGCAATAGGCAAAAGGTCTTCAGGCTGACAGGTTTGCTGTTCCCTGTCCCATTTTTCCTGCAGGTATTCCCGTGCAAATTCGGGGACCCATACTGTCTTGTAGTGCTCTGCCAGTTGTTCCGCAAGCGTGGTCTTACCTGTAGATTCCGGTCCAAACAGGACTATTTTAACAAGGTCTGAGGGCTCTTGTTTAAGTTTCTTTTCCATTCCAAATAACCAAATATGGCGATAAGGGTAAACAGCAAATACTGAAAGGATGTAAAGATAAGCCCTTTGTACAAATATAGTGGTATGGAAATGACGTCTCCTATTATCCAGAAGGTCCAGTTTTCGAGCTTTTTACGGGCCATTAACCACATCCCTACAAAAAATATGGCTGTAGTAACCGTATCCACATATGCTGTCCAGGTATTGAATTTGTCGAAAAGCAAATAAATAAGGACCACAAAGATCAAAGTGGCCGTAAACAGCAACACGGACCATCTTTTTTCAAGGGTGCTGGTGCGGGTAACGGGGATAAAATGTGTTTCATCCACTTTACGGGTCCAGACATACCAGCCGTATACACTCATGGCGAAATAATACGCATTAATGAGCATATCGCCCAGCAGTCCAAAAACGAGTAAGATATATACGAAGATTCCTGTGCTGATTATTCCGGTTGGGAATACCAGTATGTTTTCCCGTTTGGCATACCACACACTCAAAAACCCAAAAAATACACCAATAAGCTCGAGTGAAATCAAGTAAGTCGGGGTATTATCGTATTGGGCAAATATCCAGTCAAAAATGTGGCTCATACTGGCTTCGGTCAGATTTTACGATCTTCATAAAGAACAAACCATGTTCGGCATCCGTTAGCGCTTCCTTCATCGCCTGCTGCAAAAATGGCATCAGCTGGTCGTATTCACCATATACCTGCGTGCTGAGTGGATTCTCCAATACCGTAAACCCGGAGGACCTGAGTTTCTGGATAAAGGCGATGATGGGAGGTTCAAAATCGTCCTGTAAAGGGCTTAGGGTAAGTTCTACGGATACCTGCATCTTTTCTGTTTTGGGCGAAATTACAACCTTTTTGGGGGTATGGCATATTCAGGCACGGAGCGCATATACACAGGTAAACCCTTCGAACTCCAGAAAAGCAATCTCATAGTGGGAATCCTCCCCCTGAAAACTGGCTATACCGGTAGTTTTTCCCTGATTTAGCTTAAAGCTCCTGATATCTATATGCTTATAGAAACTAATCCCCGGTGTTGAAAGGACCTTGTAGATAGATTCCTTGGCCCCCCAGAGCACTGTAAGCCTTCGGACCAGTTCATTATCCTCGCTCCTACGGTCGTAATCCAAATCTGTGAATTTATGGGCAATCCGGGCAATCTTATCTCGCTGTTTTTCAATATCGATGCCCACTTTTACCTGTTCGCTGACAATAATGCCCGTAAAGTTGTGCGAATGGGTAATAGAAATATGGTTCCCGTCTTTGAGATGGGGTTTACCCAGCATGTCATAATATAAATCACTATCTGCATATCCTGCTTCGGCAAGCAGATGTCGTATGCTGAGGAAACCCCTTCGGTGCAATTCCGATTTCATCCCACCCAGGCGATTGATGCTGTTCTCCGTAAGTGTAAGGGGAGCCTGCAAAACAGATTCCTGTTCTTCAACCTTCCAAAGGTATATGAAGATGTCCGGACGTACTGCTAATGTTTTGTAAAGAGGCATGAGATTATTCCAGTTATCATTACCTTTGCAGGGATTTTAAAACAGCTGCCACAGCCGGTAGCGAATGTATAAAGAAAATAATTGTTATGAGTACCAAAACCATTCCTTACACCCCTTACAAAGTAAAGGATATTACACTTGCCGAATGGGGAAGAAAAGAAATAAACCTGGCAGAAGCAGAAATGCCCGGTTTGATGGCACTTAGAGAAGAATACGCAAAAGAACAACCTTTGAAAGGAGCACGAATTGCCGGATGCCTTCACATGACCATCCAGACTGCGGTTTTAATTGAAACCCTGGTAGCCCTCGGAGCCGAGGTGACCTGGAGTTCCTGCAACATCTTTTCTACCCAGGATCATGCAGCAGCTGCAATTGCCGCGGCTGGCATCCCTGTTTATGCCTGGAAAGGAATGACTGAAGAGGAATTTGACTGGTGTATTGAACAAACCCTGTTCTTCGGGGAAGAGCGCCAGCCCCTGAATATGATCCTGGACGACGGAGGTGACCTAACCAATATGGTTTTGGATAACTATCCGGAATTAACCAGCGAAATCAGAGGATTATCTGAAGAAACCACAACAGGCGTACACCGTTTATATGAACGATTCAAAAATGGGATACTCCCCATGCCTGCCATCAATGTGAATGACTCGGTTACCAAATCCAAGTTCGACAATAAATACGGTTGCAGGGAAAGTGCTGTAGATGCTGTTAGGCGTGCCACAGACACCATGCTTGCCGGTAAACGTGTTGTGGTTGCTGGTTATGGAGATGTTGGAAAAGGAACAGCAGCTTCCTTCCGGGGCGCAGGTGCTATTGTAACGGTTACGGAAATTGATCCAATTTGCGCACTTCAGGCATGTATGGACGGGTATGAAGTGAAAAAACTGGAGAATGTTGTGGGCCAGGCCGATATTGTTGTCACCGCGACCGGCAATAAGGATATTATCCGTGAAGAGCACTTCCGAAGTATGCGGGACAAGGTTATTGTTTGCAACATCGGGCATTTTGATAATGAAATAGACATGGCCTGGATCAACGGTGCATATGGAGATACCAAGGATGAAATTAAACCTCAGGTAGACAAGTATACTGTAGAAGGGAAAGATATTATCATTCTGGCTGAGGGCCGACTGGTTAACCTCGGTTGTGCCACCGGGCACCCCAGCTTTGTAATGAGTAATTCATTTACAAACCAGGTACTCGCCCAGATAGAGCTGTTTAACCATAGCGCCAAGTATGAGAACAAGGTTTATATGCTGCCGAAGCACCTGGATGAAAAAGTTGCCAAATTGCACCTTGCACGTCTGGGGGCCGAACTTACAGAGCTGCGTGAGGATCAGGCAAGCTACATTGGCGTAAAACCTGAAGGTCCGTTTAAACCGGATTACTACAGGTACTAATATTAAAATACAGGCACAAAAAACCCGGAAGAATTGCTTCCGGGTTTTTTTATTTATATCCGAGAGAAGGTTGCTAACGCGCTTCGGCCAGCATGCCTTCCATAAAATAACAGTCTTTGTGCTCATTCAAAACAGCCAGGCCTTCCTCCCTGGTCATGTTGGGGTCTAACTGTACTTTCTGCCCATCGGGAAGATAAACCATGTAGAATCCATCCTCCATGGAAGAAAGTTTGATCATTTCACCACTCGGACGAATCGCATTCCAGGATTTCTCATCTGGTTTATAAAAGACCTCAAGTTTATTTCCTTTTTTGGGACCATCAATTACAGTCAGGAAAATACGGTTCTTCATGGCTACCATTTCATAGGTATTTCCATCACGTTCCACGACCTGAACTTCTTTTTGCCCTTCTTTCATGGCGATAGGATTGGATCCCGACCAGAATTCAATGACATTGAAAATTATCGTATCGCCCAAGAAAAACAGGCCATACACCGGGACAATATTTAATCCCCAAAATATCAGGTTGTTCACAAACTTACTTTCAGAAACTCCCTGGTTCCATTCCTTTAGGTTGTTAAATGCACTGAATGATCCCAGGCAACTTGAAAAGAGCAGGCATGAGGCCATGGCAATTGCTACGATTGGTTTTTTCATTTTCATTATGTTTTTAAGGTTATGTTTCGTGAATATAGAAATTTTGAATTTGAGTAAAAACATATCAGTATTATTTTATAGCTCTGCTCTGACAAAATCAGATAGGCAAGCCATAAAAAAAACCCGCAAACTACATTTGCGGGTTTTTATTTTGTCAGATGGCGTTCTACTAGGCCTCAAAAGGATCTACCGAAACAAAAGATTTCCCTCCGGATTTCTTGTCGAACCTAACTATGCCATCAACTTTGGCGTGCAAAGTATGGTCTTTTCCGGCATAAACATTGTCGCCGGGATTATGTTTGGTTCCTCTTTGTCTTACAATGATATTTCCGGCTATTGCAGGCTGTCCTCCAAAAATCTTAACGCCAAGGCGTTTCGATTCCGATTCCCTACCGTTTTTAGAACTACCAACACCTTTCTTATGTGCCATGATATTTATTTTTTACCGGGTTAAAACCGGCAGGTTCTACTTTATTTGCTTAATGCTTCTATAAGTTCGGCCTTCTTCATGGAAGAATAACCGCTAATACCATTTGCCTTCGCCATTTCCTTGAGCTCTGCCACTGTTTTAGAACTAAGGTCAGCAGCAGGTTTCTCTGCCTTCGCTTTAGGCTGCTCCTTTTTCGGGGCTTCCTTTACAGCTTTCTCTGCCTGTTTGGCGGCAACTTTAGGGGCTTCTGCCTTTTTAGGAGCTACTTTCTTAGCTCCTTTGGCTACGATACCCTCAATCAATAATTCGGTCAATTGCTGGCGATGCCCGTTCTTGACACGATAACCTTTACGTCTTTTCTTTTTGAAGACAATTACCTTGTCCCCTTTCAGATGTTTAACGACTTTAGCCTCTACTGCGGCTCCGTCTATAGCCGGGGCGCCGATCGTAATATCCTTACCATCCTCCAGGAGAAGAACATCGTGAAAGGTCACTTTTTTTCCTTCTTCTTCCTTAAGACGGTGCACATATACTTTCTGGTCTTTCGCAACTTTAAATTGCTGCCCTGCTATCTCTACAATTGCATACATACGCTATCTGTTAATACTTATAGATTTTCAATCTGCTAACCGGGTAAGTATACTTCCCTGCGGTTCAAGCGGGTGCAAATATACTGCTAAAATGCGAATTCACAAGGCTTTTGAATTGAATTTAAGCCCCTTATTTAAGATTTCTAGAAGCCTTGAACAGTTGCATAAAGGCCAGGGTTAGCACCAGGGTGGTTGCAAATCCCATTATCGCTACCGTAAAAAACACAATGGCTTCAAAGCTCTGGTAATTACTGAACCATGAAGCAGACAGTTGTTTCAGGAATTCAGGGGCTATCTCTTCGGCATAAACAGCAAAGAATAAAGTGAAGATCAGGGTTGCTACAAATCCGGTAATTACACCAGTTTTGAAACCAATCCCGTAATTGAAATCTTCCATTAATTCGAGTTTTCGGTATTTAATCGCCTCATAGATTCCAAACCCAGTTATTACACCATTGAAAAGGCTGTAAAAAATATTGGTATGTAGATCAACCAGGGAAAGCAATAAAAAATAGCCCACAAGGCTTCCACTGGTTGCGATCCCAAAACGAATGGGGAGGCTAAAACGCATCATAGTGTTACTGTTTAATTTGGTTCTATTAATAAAATATGATTTTTAATGCATTTTTAATTAAATTCTTGTTAAATCTCCATGGAAACCCCCGTAGTTGTGGGAAAATCCAACTTCGTACCTTAAATTAGCTACGCGGTCCCTTAAGGGATCGTTATTGTTTAATCATCTAAACACGAAACGTATGAAAACACGATTAATGTTGGCAGTAACAGCATTGCTGCTGCTTGTTACTGTCAATGCCCAGCAGGTTGCTTATGAAGAATACGACCTGGATAATGGCCTGCACGTGATCCTGCATCAGGACAACTCGGCCCCTGTGGTCACTACCTCGGTTATGTACCATGTAGGGGGAAAAGACCGCACGGAAGGACGAACAGGCTTTGCTCACCTTTTTGAACACCTTTTATTTGAAGGCACCCAGAATATCCCCAAGGGCAAATGGTTTGAGATTGTATCTTCCAACGGAGGGAGCAATAATGCAAACACCTCGCAGGATCGCACATACTATTATGAAGTGTTCCCTTCCAACAACCTGGAACTGGGATTATGGATGGAATCCGAAAGGATGCTGCACCCAATAATTGACCAGACCGGGGTGGATACACAACAGGAGGTGGTTAAAGAGGAAAAGCGTCTTCGCTATGATAATTCTCCCTATGGACAGCTTCTTCCAGTATTAGGTAAGAACCTTTTTAAGGTCCACCCTTACAAAGACCCGAATATTGGTTACATGGAAGATCTGGATGCTTCTACACTTGACGATGTAATTGCTTACTACAACAAATATTATGTGCCTAACAACGCTGTACTGGTGGTTGCGGGAGACATAGATATCCCATCTACTAAGAAGATGGTTCAGGACTACTTCAGTGAAATCCCAAGAGGAGCTGACATCCAGCGTAACTATCCCATGGAAGAGCCTATTACTAAAGAAGTAAGAGCAAAAGCCTTTGATAAGAACATTCAAATTCCTGCTGTAGGGGCTGCCTATCGCACTCCTGGTTTCCGCCAGCGCGATGCTTATGTTCTTGAAATGATCTCCGCCTATTTAAGTGATGGGAGGAGCTCCAAACTCTACAAGAAAATGGTAGATGACCAGAAACAGGCTTTGCAGGTAGGTGCTTTCAGTATCCCACAGGAAGACTACGGAATGTACCTGGTATTTGCTTTACCGGTTGGGGAAACCAGCCTGGAAACCCTGATATCCGAAATGGAAGAGGAAGTTGCCAAGGTTCGCGAAGAACTGATCTCGGAAAGGGATTACCAAAAGCTTCAGAACAAGTTTGAGAACCGTTTTGTGAATTCCAATTCCAGCATTCAGGGCATTGCCAATTCCCTGGCCCGTTATCATATGCTTTATGGGGATACTGAATTGATCAACAAAGAAATTGAAATCTACCGCTCTATTACCCGGGAAGAAATTCAATCTGCGGCAGAAAAATACCTGAAACCCAACCAAAGGGTGATTATAGAATACTTGCCCGAAGAAAAAATGGAAAACTAATATGAAAAAGATACTTTTTACACTCGTTTTTGCCCTGGCCGCTTGTAGCATCCAGGCACAAATAGACAGGACTAAAATGCCAGAGCCAGGTCCGGCTCCGGAAATAAACTTAAAAGATCCGCAACGTTTTGAACTGAATAACGGCCTGAAGGTCCTTGTGGTAGAGAACAATAAACTACCCAGGGTTTCCATCCAGCTCAGCCTGGATAACCCCCCTATTTTGGAAGGAGACAAGGCTGGTGTTACTAGTTTAACTGCGAGCCTGCTGGGTAATGGATCTACCAATATCCCCAAGGATGAATTTAATGAAGAGGTAGATTTCCTGGGAGCAAGCATTAATTTTGGATCGCAAAGTGCTTTTGCCAGTTCGCTTTCCAAATACTTTCCCAGGATATTGGAACTTTTGGCAGACGCTGCCATTAACCCCAATTTTACACAGGAAGAATTTGATAAGGAAAAAGAAAGGCTTATAACCAGTCTTAAGACCCAGGAAAAAGATGTGTCAGCCATTGCGGGAAGGGTACGTTCTGCCCTGGCTTATGGCACAAAGCACCCCTACGGAGAATATGTATCTGAGGAAACGGTGAATAACATAGAACTGGCTGATGTAAAGAATTTTTACCGCAACTACTTCGTGCCCGCAAATGCATACATGGTAGTTATTGGTGATGTTACTTTTGAACAGGTCCAGGAACTGGTAACCGAATACTTTACCCCCTGGACAAAGGCATCACCCCTTTCGCTGAGTTATTCAGAACCAAAAGATGCACAGTATACCCAGATCAATTTTGTAGATGTGCCCAATGCAGTACAGTCCGAGATAGCCGTGCAAAACCTGGTAAGCCTTAAAATGAAGGACTCCGACTACTTACCGGCCCTGGTTGCCAACCAGATCCTTGGGGGTGGTGGCGAAGGAAGATTATTCCTAAACCTTAGAGAAGACAAGGGTTATACCTATGGGTCTTATTCAAGGCTGGGGAACAACAAGTGGGCATCTACAACATTTACGGCAACTGCCAGTGTCAGGAATATGGTTACCGATAGCTCCGTGGTGGAAATCTTAAAAGAAATAGATCGTATCATTAAAGAGCCCGTTAGCGAAACTGAGCTCAAAAACACCAAGGCTAAATATGTAGGTAGTTTTGTACGAGCACTTGAACAACCGGCAACCATTGCCCGATATGCCCTGAACATTGAGACCGAAGGCCTTCCCAAGGACTTTTATCAAACCTACCTTGAGCGCATTAACGCCATTACCGTTGATGATGTCCAAAAGGCAGCCCAGAAGTATTTTAATGTAAAAAATGCTAGGATTGTAGTTGCTGGAAAGGGTAGTGATGTTATTGATAACCTGGAAAAGGTAAACTTTAACGGAAAGAAGGTTCCTGTTTTGTATTACGACAAGTACGCCAACAAGACCGGAAAGCCTGATTACAGCGCTGCTGTACCGGAGGGAATGACGGTACAGTCTGTGGTAGACAAGTATTTCAACGCTATTGGAGGCAAGGAAAAAGTTGAGCAGATTACCTCATTGAAGCTAGTCTATGAAGGTGAAGCAATGGGAGCCAAGATCAAAAGCGAAGAAAAACGTACAGCCGACAAGTTTGCCCAGACTACTTATATGAATGATGCTCCGATGATGGGTGTTATAGCCAAAGGAGATGAATTGTATATGAAACAAGGCGGACAAAAAAGGCCGCTTCCTCCACAGATGCAGCAAGACATGCTGAGTGCAGCGAAGGGAGTGTTCCCTGAACAAAACTTCGTTCCTGGCGGTAAGGCCAAGATTACAGGAACAGAGGAAGTTGAAGGAAAAGAAGCTGTTAAGATCGAAGTTCCCGGTGAGGTTGTACAGCTGGTATACTTTTACGATCTGGAAACCGGACTAAAGGTTAAAGAAGCTCAAATAATCAACATGAATGGTCAAACACAGAACCAGGAAGTTATATACAAGGATTATCAGGAAATTGACGGGATCAAATTTCCAGGTATCCGGGTAGGTTCAATGGGTCCGCAAAAGATCGAAAGCAAGCTTCTTGAAGCTGTTATCAATATCCAAGTTAGCGATGCTGATTTTGAATAGTATTTAGATACTCAATAGGAAAAGCGCCTCAATCCCGGGGCGCTTTTTTCTTGTTTACCAAATACACTCCAACCAGTATGACCACTGCGGCTAAAAGCTGGACCAGGCTAAATCGCTCCCCATCCATTACCCCCCAAAAAATGCCTACAACTGGAATAAGGTAGGTAACCGAAACAGAAAATACCGGAGTTGAAATCTGGATCAGGCGGTTGAACATTACCTTAGCTACACAGGTGCCCATAATACTCAGAATTACCAGATACCCTATAGAAGAATAAAACCTGGGAGAAGCCATTACCTCTTCGCTTAAGGCACCGGAAAAAAGCAGTACAACAATGGCCGGTGGCAACATCACAACAAAATTCCCTACCGCAATACCAAGGGGCGAAACCTCTTGCAGTTTACCCTTGATAATGTTGGCGTTCAGGGCATAGCATATAGTGGCTATTATAACCAGACCGGCATACCAGTAATTTTGATCGGGATTTATATCTGCCCCCAGAAAAATCAGAAGTGAAGCGCCAATCAGGCCAATAATTACTCCGATTAACTGGTTGGATGTAAAGCGAATCCGGAAGGCCAGGTAGCCCACAAAAATGGTGAACAATGGGACACATGAGTTTAATATCGATGCTATACCACTATCGATTTCCGTTTGCGCAAAGGCAAAGAGGAATACAGGAAAGAAGCTGCCCAGCATGCCTGATGCAGCCACCCATTTCCACTGCTCCCTTGAGATTCCCCTCAGGGTCTTTAAACCGTAAATGAACAAAAATAAGGCCGTGATTACAATGCGAACTGACCCCATTTGAACCGGGTTAAAACCTTCCAGGCTCTTCTTGATCAGGATATAGGAGGTACCCCAGATCAGGGAGAGGGTGATAAGGTAAAACCACTTCCGGTTTACATCGCTCATGGCAGCAATTTTCCGCAAAAGTGGAACTTTTTGGGGATAAAATGCCTGTCATATTTGTAAATTTGTGTTTTATTTAACCTGCATCATGAGAGCATCTTTTATCAGTCTGCTGATCCTTTCCAGCCTTATTTTATCCATCTCCTGTAAAGAGGAAAAAACCGGGAAAAACCCCTCCAGGATGGAAGAGGTTGTAGCTATTCACGACATGGTAATGCCCGAAATGAAGACTATAGGGCAACTGGTTTCAGAATTGCAACCCCTTGTTGATTCTACGGCAACCGGTCAGGAATACGCCCGCGCACTTGATGATCTAAAGGCGGCCCATAAATCCATGATGGACTGGATGAGCGGTTTTGGAGAACGTTTTAACAGTGAGGAAATCTTTGAGGGAAAAGCCCTGAGTGAGCAAAAACAGCAGTGGCTTCTCGAAGAGGAGGTCAAGGTCAGGGCCATGCAGGAACAGGTAAATTCCAGCATCGAACAGGCAAGGGCACTTTTAAAGAAGAACTAAAAAGGAAGGTTCCCCAAATCTACGTTGCCTCCGGAGATTACTATACCCACTTTTTTTTTCCTAAAACGCAGGGGTTCTCGAAGTACTGCGGCCAGGGCTACTGCACTGGAAGGCTCCACTATGATCTTCATCCGCTCCCAGATCAGCTTCATAGCCGCAACAATCTCTTCTTCAGTAACCCGGATTATATCCTGAACATATTTCTGGATAATGGGAAAGGTATTGCTTCCCAATATCGTTTTTAACCCATCGGCAATGGTGTTCGTGGTTTCATTGCTTTCTATCTTCCCGGAATGGAAAGAACGGTAGGCGTCATCAACCTCAAAAGGCTCCCCTCCAATTACCTGGCAATTATTGCCAAAATAGTGGGCAGCCAAAGCTGATCCTGCAATAAGACCACCTCCACCAATCGGGGTTACTAAAAATTCCAGGTCAGGATGATCCTGCAGCAGCTCTATGGCTGCTGTTCCCTGTCCCAGGATTACCTCCAGATCATTAGAAGGATGCATAAAAGTGGCTCCCGTTTCCTTTGCAATGCGATCTGCTTCAGCCTCGCGGGCTTCAAGTGTGGGGTCACAAATGTATATTTTCCCTCCATAGGTCTTTACCCCCTCCACTTTAACTTTAGGTGCACTGGAAGGCATCACAATATGGGCATCAACCCCAAGGCGTTGTGCCGCAAGGGACAAAGCCTGGGCAAAATTCCCGGAAGAATGGGTTACCACTCCTTTTGGACGTTGAGCGTCACTGAGTTGCAGGATTGCGTTGGTAGCACCGCGAAGCTTATAAGCCCCCATCCCCTGAAAATTTTCACATTTGAAATACAACTCCGCACCCGCTTCCTGGTTTATGAGTCGCGAAGTCATCACCGGAGTGCGATGAATATAAGGAGCAATCCTTTTATGTGTGTCTATGAGTTTCTGCTTATCCATATGCAGCGATACTGTTTGTGCTTAATGTATTCCTATTCCCATTGGATGGTTTCCATAATCCTCCGGATATCTTTCTGTAAATAGACCGCTGCCGGATAGATGGAATCGTAATTGGGTTTCGCATAGAAATAAAGGGATCCCGTAACAAAATTCCTGGTGCTGTCTGTTACGTAGAACTGCGACTGTGAAGCAGCATCACCGCTCACCTCATAGAACATTCCATAAACCGAATCTTCCGGATTGATATAAGGCTGTTCGGTAATATCATCTGCCTTGATCACATGCTCATAGGATAGCCTCTGGGCGTCTGAAAGCAGGGAATTCAAGTTATCCTCAACCGGCTTATAAGTTATGTAAATAGCGGCGTTCAACAGTGGATAATCCAGGGTAATGGCATCCTTACCTTCCCGCCCAACACGGGCCAGGGAATTGCCTTCAAAACGGAATTTTTCATACTTCATGGAAATATGCCTGGCCTCGGGATAATCCAGTCGAAGCATCCCCTTGGGCTTGGGAAGGGTTTCACCTCCACAGGAAAAAAGCAAGGCCAGAATAATAACTGTAGTTAACCACTTATAACGCATGGGGCAAGGTAACTTTAATTTGTTTCAATCTTTTTTTATCAAGGCTTTCCACCACAAACTGGTAGTCCTTAAACGTTATGGTTTCACCCCTTTTAGGGAAACTTCCCGCTATTTCCAAAACAAAACCCGCAATGGTCTCAGACTCCCCTTTTTGTTCCTCAAAATCCTCCTCATCTTCAATATGCACCACACGGTAAAAGTCTTTCAGGGCCGTTTTCCCTTCGAAAACGTAATTAAAATCATCCAGTTTGGAAAAAACAAGGTCTTCATCGTCAAACTCATCGCTGATATCACCAACTATTTCTTCAATAATATCTTCCAGGGTTACTATTCCGGAAGTACCTCCGTATTCATCCACCACAACGGCAAGATGATTTTTTTTATCCTGGAACTCCAGCAGGAGATCATCCAGTTTTTTGTTCTCGGGAACGAAGTAGGGTTCCCTGATCAGCGAGGTCCAGTTGAATGATTTTCTGTCTATGTACGGCAGTAAATCCTTCACGTAAAGGACTCCCAGTACATTATCCACATTCTCCGAAAAAACCGGGATACGTGAGTAACCATATTTCTTTATCTCCTCCAGCACTTCAGGAAACTTCATGTCGTCACTAAGCGCAAAAATATCTATCCTGGGGCGCATTACCTGTTTGGTATCGGTATTGCCAAAGGAAACAATACCTTCAAGTATCTTCTGTTCTTCCCTGGTTGTATCGCCCTCGGAAGTCAGTTCCAGAGCCTGGGACAGGTGATCTACACTCAGATTAGATTTTCGCCTTCCCAACCGTTCATACATAAAAATACTTGCCTTCCTCATTGGTGCGCTTAGGGGAGTAAAAAGGAAGTCAAGCGTTTTCAGCGGATAAGCCATAAAGTGCGAAAAAGGTTTTTTATTCCGGTTCGCATAGATCTTGGGCAGGATTTCCCCGAACATGAGGATAAGAAATGTTGCTACTACCACCTCAAGCAAAAACCGCACTGAAATAAAGGAAAGCAGGGTGAAGTTGATCTTTGAGAAAAGGGTATCACCGATGGCATTAAAAAGCAAAACGATACCAATATTAATGGCGTTGTTGGTAATCAGGATGGTTGCCAGAAGTTTTTTGGGTTTCTCCAGTAACTTGATTACAATCCCCCCTTTGCCTGATTTGCTTTCGCGAATCTCATTTAGCTCCGTGGCCGAAAGTCCGAAAAAAGCAACCTCTGCTCCGGATATAAGGGCAGAACAGCACAACAGTAGCACCATGATAACTACCCGGATGATCAGGGCGCTGTCTGCGGCTATTAATCCAATAAGTAAACTATGGGGGTCAGGGTCCAATAGCTACGAATTTTTGAGGTTCAATTAGAATGGCAGGTCGTCATCCTCCTCTGGCTCCGCCATTGGTTCCGTTGCTACCTGTGGGGCCTGTACCTGTTCAGCACGCGGCTGGGGACCTCTCTCCATGGAAGAGCCGGAATTCGCCATGCTTTCCTGTTTGGTTGACAAAAAGGTGAAGTCCTGCACATGGATCTCGGTGGTGTAACGCGTGCCTCCGTCTTCCCCCTGCCATTGCCGGGTTTTCAGGCGGCCTTCCACATAAATTTTATCCCCTTTATTGAGGTACTTCTCACATATCTCAGCCGCTTTATTGCGCACCACTATATTATGCCATTCCGTATTGGTGACCTTTTCACCGGTTTGCCTGTTGGTATAGGTTTCATTGGTAGCAATAGGAAAACGACCTATACAATTGCCTCCTTCAAAATAATGAAGTTTAACTTCGTCTCCTAAATGCCCTATCAGCATTACCTTGTTCAGTGTTCCACTCATAACTTTACTATTAAATCAAAAATACGAAAATTTGTTGCTCCTAGGCATTTTCCAGGGCATTGCTATTTACCAGATATTTTTCAATAAAATCTGCGATCAAAACCGGAACGGGATACTCCTTTAATGAACCTACTGGTATACCCTCAGGCAATTCCCTGTCTACAGGGACCATCCAGAAATTGACATGTAAATGCTGGTGCGATAGTTTATGTATAATCTTGTTATTGTTGATGCGTACCAAATCTTTCACCCTGAAATCTCCTATTGAGATGGCAACTTCCTTTTGCAAGGCCGCTTTCTCAATTTCCCTGTCTGCTTCCACAAAAGGAAATTCATACAGGTTTTGCCATATTCCACGTCCTTCCCGTTTCCTGAATAAGGTTCGATTCAATGGGTCCCTGACAAAAAGGTAATTCAAAAATCGTTCCCGCACCCTGGTCTTGTTACCCTTGACCGGCAGCGTACTTACTTGTCCTTTTTGAAGTGCATGGCAGCTGTTATTAAGCGGGCAGGTTTCACATTCCGGATTCTTTGGCTTACAGTGCAAAGCCCCAAATTCCATTAGCCCCTGGTTATAGTCGCGAATATGCTCCATGTCCATGACCTCACGGGCCAGTTCCTTAAAATACTTAACCCCTTTTGGGCTGTCTATGGCTAACTCAACCCCAAAATATCGGGCCAAAACGCGATATACGTTACCGTCAACTACAGGTTCGGGCCTGCCAAAGCTAATGGAAGCAATAGCACTTGCCGTGTAATCCCCAATGCCTTTTAAACGCATCAAATCCCTGTGGTTATCAGGGAAGCGCCCTTCGTAATCTTCAGCAATTGTTCTGGCCGTGGCATGAAGGTTCCGGGCCCTGGAATAATATCCCAGGCCCTGCCATAATTTCAAAACAGTTTCTTCATCGGCCCTCGCAAGATCATATACCGTAGGAAAATGGGTGATAAATTTCTCGTAGTACGGCAGGCCCTGAGCCACCCGAGTTTGTTGCAGGAGGATTTCCGACAGCCAAATCTTGTACGGGTCAGAAGTTTGTCTCCACGGAAGAGGACGTTTGTGCTCCTCGTACCAATCCAGAATTTTACGAGAAAAAGACATGGGGTTTCAGTAAAGGAGCAAATGTAAAGGATTATGCACTTAAAATTAGCACTTTACCGGAAAGAAAGAATTTAATTTATATATTTGCAAGCCTGAAAAACGTATATAAACTATATAACTAAAATGACTAAAGCAGATATTGTATCTAGGATCTCAGAGAAACTGGGAATGGAAAAAGGAGATGTGCAAGCAACTGTAGAATCTTTCATGGAAGAAGTGAAATCTTCCCTTGAAAATGGAGATAATGTTTACCTGAGAGGCTTCGGTAGTTTTATCGTGAAGACAAGGGCAGAGAAAACCGGCAGGAATATCTCAAAAAATACAACCATTAAAATCCCCGCACATAACATTCCTGCATTCAAGCCGGCCAAGGTTTTTGTTGAAGGAGTAAAAAGTAACGTGCAAGTAAAATAATAACACCATTAAAGTAGAACTTCATGCCGAGTGGTAAAAAAAGAAAAAGACATAAGGTAGCTACTCACAAGCGTAAGAAACGCAGGAGAGCTAACCGACACAAGAAGAAGTAGTTTTAAACTACTTCTTCGTTTTATTACGTTCATTGACATAAGAATTCCAGTTAATAGGATTTCGGCGGGTTTTCACAACCTGTAATAACTATTGTATAATCACTTTTCCCATTCCGGGAAAAACTAAATTGAAACAGGTGAAAAGAGAATTAATCGTAAGATCCGATTCTAATGCCGTCGATTTTGCCTTACTAAAAGATGGAAAACTCATAGAACTTCACAAAGACATTGACGATAACAAATTCAATGTAGGCGATATATTCCTGGCCAAAATCAGGAAGCCCGTTACGGGGCTTAACGCCGCTTTTGTCAATGTGGGATATGAAAAAGATGCCTTTCTGCATTATCATGACCTGGGGCCACAGCTGGCTTCAATGCTCAAGTTCATCAAAGGAGTAAGTACTGGTAAACTCAAAGAGTATACCCTTAAAAATTTTCCATTTGAAAAAGATATTGATAAGCATGGCAGCATAAATGACGCTGTTAAAGCGAATCAGTCCCTTTTAGTGCAAATTGTTAAAGAGCCTATATCCACCAAAGGCCCAAGGATAAGTTCAGAACTTTCCCTTGCCGGCCGTTATTTGGTTATGGTACCGTTTTCGGACCGCGTCTCCGTTTCCCAGAAAATTGGGAGCAATGAAGAAAAGGACCGGTTGAAACGTCTTGTAAAAAGTATCAAACCAAAAGGATTTGGGGTAATCATTAGAACAGTTGCCGAAGGCAAAAAAGTCGCGGAACTAGACAAGGATTTGCAAAACTTGCTGAACAAATGGACAGCAATGTGTAAGAAATTGTATAAAGCGCCCACACCATCCAAGGTCCTGGTTGAACTTAACCGGGCCTCTTCCATCCTGAGGGATGTGTTTAACGATACCTTTAGCGGTATCTATGTGGATGACGAAACGCTTTATAACCAGATCAAAGATTACGTTCAGGAAATTGCCCCCTCTAAGGAATCCATAGTAAAACTGTATTCATCTTCTACGCCCATTTTCGAAAAATTCGGAATCGAACGCCAGATCAAAACTTCGTTCGGCAAAACGGCTTCCATGAGTAAAGGTGCTTACCTGGTAATTGAACATACCGAAGCACTTCACGTAATTGACGTGAATAGTGGTAACCGTTCTAACAAGGCCAAAAATCAGGAAGATACTGCCCTTGAGGTTAATTTACTCGCTGCCTCTGAAATTGCCCGTCAATTGAGATTGAGGGATATGGGAGGTATCATAGTGGTCGATTTCATCGATATGGTACGATCGGAAAACAGAAGGAAATTGTACAATTTCCTCAGGGATGAGATGAAGGATGACAGGGCCAAACATAAAATTCTGCCCCCAAGTAAATTCGGGCTGGTACAAATTACCAGACAACGCGTAAGACCCGAAGTAAATATCAAGACCACGGAAGAAAATCCAAGTGGCAGGGGAGGAGAAGTAGAGGCTCCAATTGTACTCATTGATAAGATTAATGTAGACCTTGAAAAGATTTTGAAGGGTCGGAACAAGAACAAAGCGCTTGTCCTGAATACACATCCGTTTATTGCGGCATACCTTACAAAAGGATTTCCGTCCATCCGTTCCAAATGGTTTATGGAACACCAAAAATGGATCAAAATCCAACCCAGGGATGCCTACACTTATCTAGAATACCGTTTTATGGATAAAGAAGGGAAAACCATTACCTAACAGAAGCGGCTCCAATTGCATTGGGGCCGCTTTTTTTTTGCCTTCGCCATGCGTGCAAGAGATGCTCAAATTGGTCCATATTTTTTAAATTCGTTTAAATTCTATCCTGTGAAAAATTCATTCCTCTCTATTCTCTTTTTGGTTTTACTACTCGTTTCCTGCACAGGCACACAAGAATCACAACTATTTACTGATGCGCTGGACGGTGCGCCATCTATCACCGGTAAAGAATCTTACCTCAATTCACCCTATGTGAATGCAGGAGACAGGGTTTATATGGTAGGGCATCAGGACGGCAGTTTCCCGGAAATAGGATGGCATGTACAGGGAGAAATGGGCGGTATCTGGGATCACCCTATCAAATTGATGGATGGGTTTGAGTTATCCCTTGCTGAGGAAGGAGAGTCCATTTTACTGGATAAGGCCGATAGTTTTGTGAACTACCCCTTTGCCAATGAACACCTATACAGGCTTCCGGAATCAGAGTTACAGCTAATCAGATCACAGTTTGTGCCGGATAGTCATGAAGGTGTCATTGTAGAATACCATCTTCAAAATAATTCTGCAAATGCAAGAACCCTTGAACTTACCTTTACGGGGTATTCTGATTTGAGGCCGGTATGGCTTGGTGAGCGCACAGGAATGAACGATTCCCGGGATCAAGGTGAATTTGATGAGGCTTTAGGAGCCTGGATTTTCAAGGATGAAGACAACCCCTGGTTTGTTATTTTTGGTGCCGATCCCCCACCTAATTCCCATATGAAGGCAAAAACTACCTTCGCGGGTATGGGAAGTGCAGGATCCTTGGGGTATTCCCTTGAAATCCCAGCGGGAACCACTTCCTCAGTAACCTTCACCATTGCCGGCTCTTATAGATCGAAAGACGCAGCCATTGGTACCTACACAACCTTACAGCAAAATAAACTCAGCCTGCTTGAGGCCAAGAAAAAACGTTATGAAAAACTGGCGGCTAATTCCAAACTCAAGGTACCAGATCCCAGATTACAGCAAACTTTTGAATGGCTGAAATACAATTGTGACTGGCTTATCCGAACGGTTCCAGAAATCGGAACCGCGATAACTGCAGGTATACCGGATTATCCCTGGTGGTTTGGAGTAGACAGCGAATATGCCTTACGGGGGTATATGGCTATTGGACAAACCAATGTGGTCCATCAAACCATTAAACTCCTGGACAGTGTATCCAACGCCGTCAATGGAAACGGCAGGATCATCCATGAAATGTCTACCAACGGTACCGTATTTAACCCCGGGAACATCAATGAAACCCCGCAGTTTGCCTCGTTAATCTGGGAAATTTATCTCTGGAATGGTGATGAGGAGTTTTTGAAGAAGTACTACCCAACGGTTAAAAAAGGACTAGCCTGGTTGATGGAAACCAATGACGAGAACCAAAACCTGTTTCCCGATGGTTTTGGTATGATGGAAATACATGGCCTGGATAGTGAGATGATCGATGTGGCTACCTACACGCAAAGGGCATTTGCAGATGCCTCAAAAATGGCGTTAGCTATGGGAGAAGAAGTCCAGGCTTTGGAATACCAGGAAATGGCTGCAGCTTTAAAAGCAAAGATCAACGATGAATTCTGGTCGGAGGAATTCAATTCCTTTGCCGACTTTATAGGAACGGATGAACAAGCCCTGCACCTAATTGATGATGCCATTATACGGGCAGATACACTGGACAAACCCTGGGCGGTGGAAGAGCTAAAACAAACTGCAAAAAAGATTCGTGAAAATCCCTCCAGTGAACCACGTCCTTTTGTTCTGCACCATAACTGGGTGGTCAATACTCCCATGGAAATGAAAATAGCCGATGAGGATAAAGCCATTAAGGCACTGGGTACAGCTGAGACTTTTGTCAATCCATTCGGGGTTTTTGTTACCGGGATCGATCGTGATGCCTCTGCAGGTTCTGATGACGGATCCTTTCGGGGTAGCAAGGTATTTTCGTACACTGGTGCCGTGATGACGCTGCCCACAGGCGTACAGGCGGTAGCCGAAAACAACTACGGCAGGCCTGATCAGGCGCTGAATTACCTGAATCGCATGGCCCGCACATTCAGCTATGCCCTGCCAGGAAGCATGTATGAGGTATCGCCAGATTACGGGATGATTACTCAGGCATGGAATATATATGCATTTGCTATTCCCATTGTTCAACAATTCTTTGGGATACAGCCCAATGCTCCCGAAAAGAAAATTGTTGTGCAACCTCAAATGCCTTCTTCCTGGGATAATGCAAGCCTTGAAAATGTTCGTGTGGCAGATAATTCTGTTTCCGTATCATATTCTAAAAAAGCAGGGGTAACCCGAATACAGGTTAAACAGGATCAAAAAGGCTGGACCCTGGAATTGATTCCCCCAAAAAATTCGAAGGCCCAATATGAAGTATCCGGTGCAGACGTCACGCAGGAGGAACGTGATGGCCTTACTGTTTTTAGTACTAAAGAAACTGAAATTACACTGGAGATCAGTTCAGAATAGGAGATCACCCTTGTGTACAGTCATTACATGAAGCGTCAAGGAAAATCCTACACCTTAGAAGAGGCCCTGAAAAAAATGGGGCGCTACTGTGCCTACCAGGACCGGTGCCATCAGGAGGTCCGACAAAAACTCAGGGAGATGAAAATGATCCCGGAAGCTATTGACCACATCATGGCATACCTGATCGAACACGATTTCCTGAACGAACAGCGTTTTGCAGACAGCTTTGCCCGGGGCAAATTCAGGATCAAGAAATGGGGTAAATTGAGGATTATTAGGGAGCTCAGGCAAAGGGAAATATCTCAGTTAGCTATTAAAAAATCATTAAAGCAAATCACAGATCAGGAATACAGGGAAGTGCTGGATGATCTTGCATTAAAAAGACTCGAGACTCTAACCCAATGTACAGCATTGGAAAAAAAGCAGAAACTCAGTTCTTATTTGCTATATCGGGGGTGGGAAAACGAGTTGGTTTATGATAAAATCCGTGAGCTGCTGGACTGATTGCAATTTCAGGCACTTTTTCTATAGAATTCCCTGAGGTAGCGATCTGTTTTGCTGATTGCCTGTTCATTTTTCCAGTCGATCCACTTCTGTCCTTTCAACCTTCGCATCGCGTTGTCAAAATACCTCATAACGGCAATGTTATAAATGGCTTTGCACAGGTTTCTGGGATTGCGCGGTATACCCCTCAGGCTCATTGAAATCCCCGGGGTTATATACCTCATGTAATGCCAGTAGCCCTCCGGGATATAAACGGCATCACCATGGTTAAGGCTGGTTTTATAACCGTTTACATGTTTCAGCGCCGGCCATAACCTGTAATCCGGATTGGAAAAATCAATGCTTTCATGGGTAATCAGGGAATGTGGGATCTTATACAGCAGTCTGTTCTCTGTTTGCGGAAAAAGGATGCACTCTTTCTCACCGTCGAAATGGAAATGAAAAATATTGGCCAGGTCAATGTCGTAATGCATAAAAGTGTAGGAATCCTCTCCTCCGAAAAACAACATAGGCAAGCCTTTCATCAGTTTAATCCCGAGTTCGGGGAAATCAAAGTCCTTCTGTAAGTCGGGCACTTCTTTAAGAATGTTCCACAGGAAAATGCGATACCTGGTAGGCCCCCTTTTAAGCAGGTCAATATAATCTGCCATCTTCATCCTGGCATGGGGCTCGTTGAATCCATCCTCGTGTTGAACCGGACGATCGTCATACAGAGGAACATCCTTGTCTCCTGCAACACGTCTCATATAATCCAGGTTCCATTTGCTGTAGGCGGGCCAGTTGGCCATAAGCCCTTCTAAGACCACTGGTTTTTGCGGCCTGAAAAACTCCTTTTGAAACGCTTCCGGAGTGAGATTTTTTCGCCTTGGGATGTCCTGCAGGTTCACAGATATTCGGGTTTTTATAAGCTCCAAAGGTATAAAAAATCCCTGTCTGATATTTTATGATAAGGGTGCGGCTTACCTCATATCAGGCTTTTGAACGCCGTCTTGCTGCCTCGTTTCGTTCAATCTTATGCCCTGGCCTGGTCCATTTAGGGTTTTCGCCCATAGGGGCAATACTCGAATCTTCCTCTTCCACAGTCACAGGTTGAGGGGCTTTTTTGAAAGCCTTCTGAGGCTGCAAACCAAGCAGGCGGAACATCTCCATATCTTCATTAACATCCGGATTAGGTGTAGTGAGTAGTTTATCCCCCGCAAAGATGGAATTGGCTCCTGCGAAGAAACACATAGCCTGACCTTCCCTGCTCATATCAGTGCGTCCTGCAGATAATCTTACCTGTGTTTTTGGCATTACTATACGGGTAGTTGCAACCATGCGTATCATATCCCATATCGGGATGGGTTCCATATCTTCCATAGGTGTACCTTCAACGGCCACAAGTGCGTTTATGGGAACAGATTCCGGCTGAGGGTTCAGGGTAGAAAGGGCAACCAGCATGCCAGCCCGATCTTCCAGGCGTTCGCCCATTCCGATAATCCCCCCGCTGCATACCGTTACGTTCGATTTTCTAACGTTATCTATGGTTTGCAACCTGTCTTCGAATGCGCGGGTAGAGATCACGTCCTTATAGTAATCCTCAGAGGTATCCAGGTTGTGGTTATAGGCATACAAACCGGCCTCTGCAAGTCGCTGGGCCTGATTCTCAGTAAGCATCCCCAGGGTGCAGCAAACCTCCATATCCAGTTTATTGATAGTACGTACCATTTCCAGCACCTGGTCAAACTCAGGGCCATCCTTAACATTTCTCCATGCGGCACCCATGCACACGCGGGAACTGCCTGAAGCTTTAGCCCGCAGCGCCTGTGCTTTGACTTGTTGCACAGACATGAGGTCATTTCCCTCTATATCGGTATGGTAACGGGCTGCCTGCGGACAATAACCACAGTCCTCAGGGCAACCCCCTGTCTTTATGGAAAGCAGGGTAGAAACCTGGACCGTATTAGGATCATGATGCAACCTGTGTACCGTAGCAGCCTCATAAAGAAGTTCCATCAGCGGTTTATTGTAAATCTCCAGTATTTCTTCCTTGGTCCAGTTGTGTCTTTCCACAATTAATAGGTTTTGTTATGGTTCAAAAATAGGTCTTCTCTATTTCATTAACCAATATATGAAATCAAAATTAATGGTAAGCCCTCAATTATAAAGACGTCAAAAAGGTAGCTGCAAAAGTATACTCACTGCATTCCCCCCAAATCCCACTGCATTAACCAGTATATTGTTAAGCTTTTCGGGGTATTTGTTATCCACAAATGGTACAGGTATAAATTGCTGATGCATCATCATCATTATACCCATTTCCAAACTCAATATACCCGATGCGCCAAAGGTGTGCCCAATCTTCCATTTATTGGTGGTCAGGGCTGGCATTTTATCCTTAAAAACCGATTCAATTGCCCGGTACTCGGAGAGGTCCCCCTTTATGGTGCCCGGGGCATGCATGACTACAGCATCCACCTCACCCGGATTTAGTCCGTTCAGGGCCATACTCATGGATCTCTGGAAGCATTTTGCATCTGTAGAAAGTGAAACACTGTGTTCCAGGGGCTCCGTAGCATATCCAACACCTCCTACATAAACAAGGGGGTCCTTAACTGGATCGGCCTCAAGGCAAATAGCCCCTGCACCTTCGCCCAGTATCATGGAGTTTGTGCTCTTTTGAAGATCGAGTGCACGGCATGGGTATTGTCCGTTGGCTTCAGAATATATTTTCAGTGCGCTCATTTGCGCCAGGGTAAAGGGCGTAAGGGCCGCTTCGGAACCACCAACTAAAAATTTATCGGTCATTCCGCTTTGTAACCAGGCTATCCCATTGAGCAGGGCGTGCAGTGCCGTGGAGCAGGTGATGGAATGGGATATCTCCGGACCCTGAATTTGTAAATCATGGGCCACCCAGGAGGAAATATTGCCAAGTGTGGTATTGGGCGAAGTTCTGGTGGCCGTACTATTTCGTTCAAGGAAATCCCTGTGGTATCTTTCAAAAAGACCGGTTGCTCCCCTACTTGAGCCAAAATTTATTCCAAAGGAACTTGTCCCCTCCCATCCGGAATTTATCACGGCTAATCGCGATACCAACAAGGCCAATAGTACGGAACGGTCCAGCCCCCTGTAGTGGTTGTTTTCTTCCCTGATTAATTGAATTTGATCTTCTGAGTCGGCCTCCAGGGGTGCCACCCAATATTCCTGACCTCCGATTTCCTTTTTAATTGCAAGGTGACTTGTTTGCAAATAATGTTTCCAGGCTTTCCTGGGGTCATGCCCCAAAGCTGAAATACTGGCAATACCGGTGATCCCTATTTTTTGGGAAAGCATATCAGAAACTTTCAGGCAAAAGTAAGGCTAATCTGCATCATCCCCCAAGCAGACTCAACAGCTCCTGAACCTGAATACTAAAACTCCATTGTAATCCCGGGGTTAATGCTGGTATTCAGTCAGAATGCCGAGAATCACCTGGTAAACGTGTTGCAATTGTTCGTCCTTAATTACGTAAGGAGGTAGCAGGTAAATCGTATTGCCGAGTGGCCTGAGGAAGACCCCGCGGTCCATGAATTGTCTGAAAAGAATATCCCTCAGGTTACCGTACCTTTCCATAGCCATCGCCAGCTCAAAGGCATAGATTACACCAATCTGCCGGGTGTTCTGAACCATAGGATTCTCCCGTAGCTGCATGTCAAACGACTTATGCGATTGTATAATCCTCTGAATGTTGTCCTGCATTTCCCGGGACCTCAGCAATTTGATCCCCGTCAGGGCAGCCGTACAGGCCAGGGGGTTGGCGGTATAGGTGTGTCCATGAAAAAAGCCCCTGCTAATTTCATCGCTGTAGAAAGCATCATAAATTGCTGCTGTGCAGCTAGTAACTGCCATCGGCATTAGACCAGCGGTTAGGGCCTTGGACAGGCAAATAATATCCGGCTTCTCCTGTAGGTGGTCTGAGGCAAAAAAACTTCCGGTTTTCCCAAATCCGGTCATTACTTCGTCGGCAATCGTAACCACATTATTGGCCTTGAGAATTTTGAGGATTCTGTTCAATCCCCGGGCATCGTGCATTTTCATTCCAGCAGCTCCCTGGACAAGTGGCTCATAAATAAATCCGGCCACAGAATTTGAGGATAAAAGCGTATTCAGGGAGGACTCAACCTCATCGATATTTTCCACAGTTGGCACAGGAATGCGCTTAACCTGAAGGAATAACTCTTCAAAAGGACCGTTGTAGACAGAAAGTCCCGAAACAGACATGGCACCAAAGGTATCACCGTGAAATCCTTCTTCGAAGGCCAGGAGGACGTTTCGCCTTTCACCTCGATTAAAATGGTATTGAAGGGCCATTTTAATCCCGATCTCCGTGGCGGTAGACCCATTATCTGAGAAGAACAATTTCTCCTGGTTATGGGGCAATATCTCCATTAACGCCTCTGATAATGCTACAGCAGGTTCATGTGTAAATCCGCTAAACACAACCTGGTCCAGCACCTGCATCTGATTTGACACTGCTTTTAATATCTGCGGGTTGCAATGCCCGTATACGCAGGTGTACCATGAGGATATGGCATCTATATATTCATTTCCGTTTTCGTCCCGGATCATTGCTCCCTGAGCACTGCTGATACCGAGCATTTCCGGGTATAATTTATGCTGGGTAAGAGGGTGCCAAATATGCTTCTGATCCCGTTTTGACAAATGCGTCTGCAATTCCTGGACTTTAAAAAAGATGATACAATTTATCTATATTGCGTTCCGGGCAATCCCAGAACATGCAAAGCAAAGGTAAGACATCTCCTATTTCCATTTACGAAAAGCTATCGGGCAAAGTAATGCTTCTAATCCTGTTTCTCCTGAGCTTTTTTGTCCGGTTTCCCTTTTTTTTCAGGGATTATATAGACAGGGACGAAAGCACTTTTATCCTGGTTGGACAGGCCCTGGCAGACGGATATTTGCCGTATACCCATCTGTGGGATCTAAAGCCTCCCCTGATATACTTCCTTATGGCCGGATTGATCTCTTTATTCGGGAAAAGTTTTATTGCTATCCGTTTATTCGGGGTTGTCGCGGTAGCCCTGACCGCCTTCTTTACATTTGAAATTGGCAGGCAGGTTTTTAGCCGGAAAACAGCGGTGTTTTGCTCACTGGGCACAGTATTGTTACTGAGCCTGTTCGGTAGTCTGCAAGGTGTGATGTCTGAGCATTTAAGTATGCTGTTTTTTATGCCAGCCCTGTTAATTCTGGTCCGGGGTCGCAGTAATATGAATGTCTTTTTAGCAGGTTTACTTACAGGCTTAGCTATCATGACCAAGATTAACCTGGCTTATGCTGCACTTTTCATTGCGGTATTCCTTTTCGTTGCAATGGGAAGAAAAAACACCTGGCTTAGGGGGTTTATCAATAGCTTGTGGTTTGGTCTGGGTATAATGCTTATCATATTGCTGACAATTCTTCCTTACATATTTTCAGGTACGGCACATGTCTGGTGGAATTCTGTTGTCTTAGCCCCGTTAGAATATACACGGGCTGAGCCCTTTGCCCCGGAAAAGATATTGCCATTTATAATTGTTATTGTTTCCTTCTTCCTGTTCGCCTGGAGAAAACAGAAAATAGATTTTAAAAACCCCGGGGTTCTACTGCTTTTTATAGCTCTATCCGGGGTGTGCTTTTCATTTATCAAAGGAGGCAAGATCAACGGGCACTATCTGATTCAGATCTATCCGATATTACTACTGTTTGTAGGGTCAGTTGTTGCCCGCATTGAAGGGATACAAAACTGGAAAGCCGGGCCTGTCGCAGTTTTGCTCCTTATCCTGCTGCCTGTTGAAAGCTACAAGGAGTATTACGCCGTTTATGCTTATAACAAAGAACGCGGAACCTACTTTAACGGTGAGGGTATAAGCGTTCCCGATTACCTGAAAAAAGAAGGCCTGGACAACAAAAGCGTGCTCCTCTTTGAATACCATATTGGCTACTGGAAGTTAAACCAGTCGCCCCTGACCAAAGCTGCAACCCACCCCAGCAACCTTTGCCGGGACCAGTTATTCCCCTACTTTGAGAATCCCAGGCTAACAGCCCTTGAAGAGTTGAAATACATTATGGAAGACCTTAAGCCGGGGATTGTAGTAGTACGCAAGGATAAGCCCATATTCGACAGGAAACAGGAACAGGCCAACGCCTATACGTCACAATATATACAGGATCATTACGTCTTACACCATACTATTGACCGGGCAGAAATCTATCTCAGGTCAGATAGTCGCTAGGCTTTTGGCAAACAGTCTGGCATATCGTTTAATCATCTCCCTGTTAAACTCCGCTTCTTCGCCGATACGCCCCAGGAATCGTGCTCCTGTTTTTTTAAGAATTATCTGCTCTGTGGTAGGGTGTTCCTCTCCGCTAAAAATCAGGGAGGCATTGATGCCTCTTCGTTCTAACGCCTCCATGGTTAACAAGGTGTGGTTGATGCTGCCCAGGTAATGCCTGGATACAACAACAACATGGTAGTGAGGCTTTATAAGATCCGCAATGGTGTCGTCCTGGTTCAGGGGAACCAAAAGGCCTCCGGCGCCTTCAATAATCAGGTGGTTAGTGGTTTCAGGTTCCCTTATTTCCTTCAGTTCTATCTGCACCCCATCTATTTCAGCTGCAGCATGGGGGCTCATAGGTGTGTTTAAGGCATAGCTGTTTTTGTGAATAACCGTATTGGTATTCGATATCAGCCTGGCTATTTTATGGCTGTCGGAATAATCCAGATCACCCGACTGTACCGGCTTCCAGTAGTCGGCCTCCAAAGCTTCAACCAAAATAGCAGAGGCAATTGTCTTCCCTACTTCCGTGGAAGTCCCTGTTACAAATATCCGCTTCATATCCATTTGTTTAAATAGGCTTGGTGATCATACCGCACTTAGTGCATCTGTATTTCTTTTCTTCCAAAAAGGGAAAAAGCTTGTGCAACAAGGATTTCCTGCTGTAGTAGACTTCGGATCGATTTGCCTTGCAGTTAGGGCAAACAATGGGTTCACCCTTATCATCAATTGCGTATGCCCTGACCTCGTTATAAATTTCTCGGGCCCTTTCCTTATCACGACTATAAACAGCCAGTTTAACCCCTCCAATGGCACTGCTTATCAGGGGATCCGTGTTGAGGATGTTTTCATCCCTAAGAAATACTGCAATCCCTTCGGATTCTAATTTTGATTTGATTACCTGCACATCGGCAGCATATTCGAAAGAGCCCAGAATAAAAAACTCTTGCTTTACCTTTTCTTCCATAGTGTATAGAGCAGTTTTAAAACGACATCAATTTCATCTTTTTTATTAAAACTATGCAGGATTAATCGAATTCTTTCCTTTCCCTTTGGCACTGTAGGGGCAAGAATTGGCCTGACGTCAATACCCCTGTCCTGAATATCCCTGGCAACCTGTTTTACGACCAGATTATCAGGAAGGATACACGACTGAATAGCAGAATTACTTTGAATAAACGCCTCCTTAAAACCCAATTCTTCAATGCGGGACCTGAAGTATGCGATATTCTTTTTCAATAAGCTGACCTGTTTCTGCCCGATACTCTCCTTCAAAAGACCATGTGATTCCCGAATTGCAACCAGGCTATGTGGGGGCAGGGCGGTAGTATAGACAAAGCTGCGCGCAAAATTGATGAGGTACCTTACAAGGTCCTTACTACCCAAAATAGCGGCTCCATGGGTGCCCAGTGCTTTTCCAAAAGTTACCACCCGTGCAAAAACTTCATCCTGTAGCCCCAGGGATTCCAGCAAACCAGCTCCGGCTGTCCCGAAGATTCCAACGGCGTGCGCCTCATCGACAATTAAGTTAGCCCCGTATTGCCTGCATAGGGTAACCATTCCGTCTAAATCGGGCGAATCCCCGTCCATAGAGAAAACAGATTCTGTAACCACATAAACCACATTATCCGGGGTGGTTTCGATCCGTGCCCGGATCATATCCAGCTTTGCTTCGAAGTCTTGCAGATTATTGTGCTGAAACTTATAGGCTTTTGCATGGGACATACTGATCCCGTCTCGGATGCTGGCATGACTGAGCTCATCGTAAAGTATGAGGTCTCCTTTCTGGGGAACTGATCCAAAGAAACCCAGATTCGCATCATATCCCGAGTTAAATATAAGCGCTGCCTCGGCGTGGTAATAATCGGCAAGCATTTGCTCTACACCTTCAGATAAAGCTGAATTGCCTGACAGAAGCCGGGAGCCGGTAGAACCATTGATTTTAAGTTGATGTTTTTTAAGATATTCCGATATGCGGTCAAACAGGTCTTCATTACGGGCAAATCCCAGGTAATCATTGGAACAGAAATCAATCTTGCCCTCCATAGATGTGAGGTTTCTGAGGGAATTATCTGCCTCCCGCTGGTCCAATTTTTTCTTGAGTCGTCCCGGAAAATGATCCATGCAGCAAATGTAAGGCATAGGCGATATAATTCGTAAATTGAAATAAGCAAACCCTGTAGCCATGTATCCCATTAGTTATACCAAAGTTTCTTCCGAGGATGAGTTATTGCAGGTGCTGGAATTACAAAAGGCCAATCTTCCTTCCGCGCTTTCTGAAGTAGAATCCGGGCAAGAAGGATTTGTGACCGTTGTGCATTCTTTAGCCCTGCTAAGAAGAATGAATGATAGATGCCCCCATGTACTGGCCAAATCGGGAAATAATGTAGTTGGCTATGCCCTGAGTATGCACCCGGATTTCAGCAGGGAGATCGACATCCTCAAGCCTATGTTCCGGGAAATTGAAAAAGCGGTTCCTTCCAGGGAACCATATCTGATTATGGGGCAGATATGTATTGACAAAGCGTACAGAAAGCAAGGCATATTCCGGGGATTATACCATAAAATGCTGGAATATTATCAAAAGGAATATCAGCAGATCATTACCGAGGTAGACGAAAGAAACCAACGATCATTAAAGGCACATTATTCGATAGGGTTTAAGGAGCTCAGCCGGTACCAAAGCAGTGGTCGCTACTGGCACCTTATCGTTTTAAAATAAAAAAGCCATACCCTGAGGTATGGCCTTATTTTTAGAGTGATGTTCCCTTAATCAGCGAGTACGATCACTTTATTATCGTTCATTTCAACAGTACCGCTGTTGATGGCCAGGGTTGTTTTTCCGTTGCCATCTTTATTGAACTTCGCCTCGTATTCTTCGTGAAGCTTTATATCGCCATCAAACTTTACGAGACCTTCCTGCAGTAAGGAAACAATAGGTGCGTGATTCTCCAGCATTTGAAACTCACCATTAACCCCAGGTACTGTAACAGAATTTACTTCTCCTGAGAATAAGGTTGCTTCGGGTGAAACAATTTCTAAATACATAGTTTCTTTTTATTGGTCCTTTCTCAGACTTAAACTTCAGCCAGCATTTTCTCACCAGCTTCGATAGCCTCTTCAATGGTACCTTTCAGGTTGAAGGCAGATTCAGGAAGGTGATCCAGTTCTCCGTCCATGATCATGTTGAAGCCTTTGATGGTATCCTTGATGTCTACCAGTACACCGGGTATACCTGTGAACTGCTCTGCAACATGGAATGGCTGTGAGAGGAAACGCTGAACACGTCTTGCACGACCTACCGCAAGCTTGTCTTCCTCGGATAATTCTTCCATACCGAGGATAGCGATAATGTCCTGCAGTTCTTTATAACGCTGCAGCAACTCTTTAACGCGCTGGGCGCAATCGTAGTGCTCATTACCCAATATTTCAGGAGCAAGGATCCTTGAGGTAGAATCCAGCGGGTCTACCGCAGGATAGATACCAAGCTCTGCGATTTTCCTTGACAATACCGTGGTTGCGTCCAGGTGGGCAAACGTTGTTGCAGGGGCGGGGTCCGTCAAGTCATCCGCAGGTACATATACTGCCTGTACGGAAGTAATGGAACCTCGTTTTGTAGAGGTAATTCGTTCCTGCATGGCACCCATTTCCGTAGCCAGTGTTGGCTGGTAACCCACCGCCGAAGGCATACGTCCCAGAAGTGCAGATACCTCAGAACCTGCCTGTGTAAACCGGAAAATATTGTCAATAAAGAACAGTACATCTTTACCCTGTCCGTCACCTGAACCGTCACGGAAATATTCTGCAATGGTAAGTCCGGATAGTGCCACACGGGCACGTGCTCCAGGAGGCTCATTCATCTGTCCGAATACGAAAGTAGCCTTGGATTCTTTCATGGCTTTTTTATCGACCTTAGTCAGGTCCCAACCACCGGCTTCCATAGAGTGAAGGAAATCATCCCCATATTTGATAATGCCGGATTCCAGCATTTCACGAAGCAGGTCGTTTCCTTCCCTTGTCCTTTCCCCAACACCGGCAAATACAGATAGTCCACCGTGTCCTTTTGCAATATTGTTGATCAATTCCTGGATCAGTACAGTTTTACCTACACCTGCTCCACCAAACAGACCAATCTTACCACCCTTGGCGTATGGCTCGATAAGGTCAATTACCTTGATCCCGGTAAACAATACTTCTGTAGAAGTGGATAGATCTTCAAACTTAGGCGCTTCACGGTGAATTGGCAGTCCGTTCTTACCTTCTTTAGGAAGGTTTTCCATTCCATCGATGGCATCACCAATCACATTGAACAGTCGGCCGTAAATCTCATCTCCAACCGGCATTTGAATTGCATTTCCTGTAGCTACAGCTTCCATCCCCCTGCTCATACCATCAGTGGAGTCCATGGATACCGCTCTTACCGTATTTTCACCAATGTGAGACTGTACTTCCAGTACCAGTATGCTTCCATCTGATTTGGTAACTTCAAGGGAATCGTAAATTTTAGGAAGGTCGGCTCCGGACTTGAATTCAACATCGATTACTGGTCCGATAATCTGCGCAATTTTTCCTGTGATTTTAGCCATTGTGCTCTTATTTGAATTATAATGGTTCTTAAGCTTGATGATTAACCTGGAATCGCGTAGCGCCAGGTCCATTTTTCGGCTGCAAAGATAGGGTATTCCTTCTGAAATCAGAATGGATTGGGCTTCTTTTTTTGCATATAAAAAAAGCACCGGAAAACCGGTGCTTTCAAAATACTTTATCCTAAGGTTTAAGGGTTTATAGCCCAGGATACGTAGAAAATAGAACCTACGGCCCCTGTACCAATTGCTGAGAAATACTCCTGTCCCAAAATGTTAGATCCACCTGCCTTGAAAACAGACTTGATGCTTGGCACGGCATAGTTGATCTGAGCATCCACAATATTGTAAGAAGGTATCTGCCCGTCTGCAAAACTGGCCTGCCAGAAATAGGTATCATTCCAGCGGTAATTGATATTGAAGCCAAAGTTTTCAAACAGGGCTGTATTTCCAAAGGAAGCCTTAACCTTGTGGTTAGGAGTGTTGAAGTTAGTTCGGAAATCAGGGAATGCAGCCTGGTCAAAATCAAGATCGGCATAGGTGTAGTTAACACCAATGTCGTAATTCCCGAATATCTTTGCATCCACTCCAATAGTAGCCCCATAGGAATCGATATCCACCAGGGCATTGGTGTAGGTCTGGTATGCCTTGAAGTCCCCATTTTGAAGTGCCAACAATGAAAGGGAATTGTCCCCAACCTGACCGTAAAGGGGAACCAGAACAGTGGTCTGGGAGATAAAATTCTTATACCTGTTGTAGTAAGCACTCAGGTCAATAACCACTTTTCCAAACTGTGCCCGGTAACCCACCTCATAAGCGGTGATCTCCTCAGGTTCCACCAGGGGTGTATCAAGATCATACTCAACATCGTCAAGTTCTATAATTGAAGGATTGGGATTTACCGGAGCCTGAGGGTTACCTGCCTGAACTGAGGCCAGTGAAAATGCGTTGGTATAGGCGTCGATCCCCACAATGGTAGATGTGGTTCCTCCCGTTATAATCCGTCCTGACTCTGAAAGCGGCCAATCCCTGACATCACGTAACAGGTTGTCCGGTGCAGACCCTACAAGTACGGCCGCTCCCGCATCCAACCCAATAAAAAGGTCTTGTGTAGTCGGGTTTCTGAATCCCTGCTGGACCGAGAACCTGAAGTTTTGTTTCCTATTTTCTCCTGCAGTGTAGACTGCCGAAAACCTCGGGGAATAAAACCCATCAAAGAACTCATTCTTGTCGTAGCGCACTGAGCCTGTCAGCTTCAAGCGCTCATCCATTAATTTTTTCTGCAATTGCATATAGGCTCCGTACTCGTTATAAGTAATTGGGCCATCAATGTCTGTAAAAATAGTTCCCTGCGAATTCAGCTCATATTCACGGAAAGAACCTCCGATCTGAATATCCATAAAGTCACCGGTCAGGTGGCTGAAGTTATAATTCGCATCGATATGACGGAACTTGGTGTTATCAATAAACTTAGCTCCCGTGGTTAAATCACCATCACTGATAACGCGGTTAAAAGCGCTTTGAAATTGTGGTGTTCCCGGTATCAATCGGCCAGTATCGGCTGCCTGTCGCGCCAGGGCATGGGCAGTAGCCTCATCCAGTGGATTCCCTGTGCCAATCCCCAGGCGAGCTCCAATATATGTAGCAGCATAGTCACCGAACCAGTCCGTATCCGATTTCCACTGCCGGTTTAGGTTAATGGCTGCAAAACGGGTGTCATAGGAATCCCCTGAGTTTTCAGAGGTAATATATCCCCTAACGAAAAAATTGTCATTTCGTATCTCAATCTTGTGCTGCTGCAGTATGAAATTACGTACCGCATAGCGGTTAGCCCCCTGGTAAATGGTATTCCCCCTACCTACACGACCGTTGTAAATGATCTCAAAATCATCGGCAAAAGGACGGTAATACAGGGAAAAGTCAGTCTTTACGCTTTCGGCACCATAGTTTACCAAATCCCGTTCATCATATCCTGTACGTGAAACATTAGCCGAACCTAATGTCCCAGAAGGCAGGTCTGCCAGCTCATCAAAGTTCAGCGGAATTGTAAAGTCGTCCCCATAAACGTTGAGTCCATTATAAGAAGGGTCAGAGCGATCGGCCCCCGGATTGAATAGATCATCAGTCCTGTTGGCGTGCCAGTCTTCCCCTTTCAGGAAGGAGAAGTTGGCCTTAATCGCCAGCTTGTCGCTGAAAGCATGTGCTGCACGTACACCAAAATCATAATAATTATTGTCGCCCGCAGCTTCCTGGGAAGTGATCCCTGTCTTAAAATAGGCACTAATCCCCTGGAAATCAAACGGACTTTTACTCCTCATGAACAGGATCCCGTTAAAAGCGCCTGCTCCATAAAGTGCAGAAGATGCCCCAGGCAGGATTTCAATACTCTGAACTTCCAGCTCGGACATACCTACCAGGTTACCCAGTACGAAGTTGAGACCGGGAGCGGTGTTGTCCATCCCGTCTACCAGCTGCATAAAACGGGTATTGGCAAAGGTGGCAAACCCACGGGTGTTAACAGACTGGAAGGTTAAACTGTTGGTGTTGATGTCTACTCCTTTTAAATTTTGCAGTCCGTCATAGAATGTGGCTGCCGTGGTGTTTTTTATTTCCTTGATTCCAAAGCGTTCAATGGAAACAGGAGATTCAAAAACCCGTTCAGGTGTACGTGAAGCCCCGAGCACTACCTCATCCAGACTGGTTGCGCTGTAGGTGAGTCCAATCCTCAAATCATCCGTTGCCTGCGTAATGGCTATAGTGCGTGTGGCATAGCCCGTATAGGAAACAACGATGTTGAACGGGGGATCAGATGGTGCTGAAAGGGTGAATTGTCCGTCAAAATTGGTAGTTGTTCCTGTTGTTGTACCTTCAACGAGTATAGTGGCCCCAATAAGGAGTTCACCTGTATCGTTATCCACAACAGTTCCGCCGATCTGCGTCTGGGAATACGCAAAGAAACCCATGAATAAAAGGGTTCCAAGAATCATTCTTTTCATTCGTGTACCGAGTTAATTAGTTTAGTTTAACCTGCAAGATACTCATTTTTTCCCATGAGAATCGCATATCCGCAAAAAGTAGGGGGCATTGCCGCTAATAATACAATTTAAGCGGTTGATTATTTGGGACTTGACAATTACCCAAAAAGGTACAGGTTCAGGCGAACCTGACTCCAACATTGAATTCCGATCAGATAGGAACTGTATTATTTGTGAGTTGCTACTCTACGGTAACAGACTTGGCCAGGTTCCTGGGCTGGTCTACGTTACAACCGCGCATTACAGCAATATGGTACGATAATAACTGCAGTGGAATGGTAGTCAGCAGCGGACTCAGGCTTTCAAAAGTTTCCGGAATCTCAATCACGTGGTCCGCCAGATCGCGGACCTGTTCATCTCCTTCGGTAACAATTGCGATAATCTTACCCTTTCTGGATTTGATTTCCTGTATGTTGCTTACTACCTTTTCGTAATGGCCTTTTCGGGTCGCAATAACGATTACAGGCATTTGCTCATCGATCAGTGCAATAGGACCGTGCTTCATTTCTGCAGCAGGATAACCCTCGGCATGGATATAACTGATCTCCTTTAGTTTCAGAGCACCTTCAAGGGCAACCGGGAAATTATACCCCCTGCCCAGGTACAGGCAGTTATCCGAATCTTTGTAGTCTTCGGCAATAATTTCGACCAGTGGGTTGCCTTCAAGTGTCTTTTCCACCTTGGCGGGAATTCCCTCCAGTTCTATCAAATGCTGGTGGAACTGATCTTCGGAAAGTTCCCCTTTTTCTTTAGCCAGCTTTAGGGCGACTAATGTAAGTACAGTAATCTGAGTGGTGAAGGCCTTGGTTGAGGCTACTCCAATTTCAGGACCGGCATGGGTATAAGCTCCGGCGTGTGTTTCTCTCGCTATGGAAGAACCTACAACATTGCATACCCCAAAAACAAAGGCTCCATTCTCCTTGGCCAGTTTTATTGCTGCCAGGGTATCTGCTGTTTCCCCGGACTGAGAAATGGCTATAACCACATCGTTTTCAGTAATCACAGGATTCCGGTAACGGAATTCGGAAGCGTACTCCACCTCTACAGGAATCCTCGCTAGGTCCTCAAAAATATATTCGGCTACAAGGCCAGCATGCCAGGAGGTTCCGCAGGCTACAATAATGATCCGGTTAGCATTGAGGAATTTCTCCATATGCTGGTCCAGACCAGACATTTTAATAATTCCTTCGTTTACCAGCATCCTTCCCCTGTAGGTATCCTTTATAGCCCGTGGTTGCTCGTATATTTCCTTGAGCATAAAATGGTCATAACCACCCTTTTCAATTTCCTCAAGGTTCATTTGCAGTTCCTGTATCATAGGATAGGTAATGGCATCATCCTTAATCTTGCGAAGTTTGATTTCCTTACCAAGGCGAACCACAGCCATTTCCCCATCCTCCAGATAAAGAGCGTTTTTGGTAAATTCAATAAATGGAGAGGCATCCGAGGCAATAAAAAATTCGCCTTCACCTACCCCAATAGCCAATGGGCTACCCAATCTGGCGACAACGATTTCATCGGGTTTTTTCTTGTCAAATACAGCAATAGCGTATGCCCCCACTACCTGGTTCAGGGCCATTTGCACAGCCTTGCCCAATTTGACGCCTTCCTGTTTTTTAACCTCTTCAATCAGGTTAACCAGGACTTCGGTATCGGTATCGGATTCGAACTTATACCCCCTGTTAATAAGCTCCTTTTTCAGGGATTCGTAATTTTCAATAATCCCGTTATGGATAATGACAAGGTCTCCGGAATTGGAATAGTGTGGGTGGGAGTTAACATCATTAGGCACTCCGTGAGTTGCCCATCGGGTATGACCAATCCCCAGGTAACCGGCGAGGGAAATGGTATTCTCAGAAATACTCTTGAGGTCCTCAACCTTGCCTTTGGTTTTGGACAGGTTGATTTCATTCCCGTCGTAAAGCGCAATACCGGCACTGTCGTAACCCCGGTATTCCAGCCTTTGCAACCCTTTGATAATTATGGGATAAGCATCCCTATGACCAATGTAACCTACTATGCCACACATATGATTTCAGATTAAAAACAGGATAAAGTTACTATTTGAATAGATTCTCTACCAATATATCGTTCAGATAACGAAAATCTTCTATGATTGGTATACGGGCCTCTAGCTTAGTTGGTTTCAGTGTAGAATATTTCCAGTTTAAGCCTGCGATCGTCAGTTTCAGGCACATTGCTTCCTACAAGGACGGTACCCAGAGGAGTAATATTGCCGCTTACCGGAATCCTCTTCTCTATCCCGCCAGGCAGGATAGCATTGGAAGTGCCCGTAAATCGGATATCCGGGACCGTCATAAGTCCAAGCGTAGCATTTGCAGAGTCCCGAACTATGATATCATTAATGTATTCTGTAATGCGCACGGAATATTTAATTCCCTTGTCATCCTCCTCCTCGAGGAAGCCGTCGTATATCAGAAATAGGCCAAAGGCCGATTGGGAAACTGAAAATTCTGTTCTTTCATCGAATAGGGGTGCATTAGTTTCCGCATTATACAGATATAGCCTGGGAGGTTCAGGAATACCACCGGCATTGTCCAGGGTTTCCCTGTCTACGTAAAAAACCAGATTGGCCTCGTTGATTATCCAGTTATTGGCTTTGATTTGATTGATAATATCCTCCCCGTTGTTTTCATCAAATAACTTGATCTCCGCATAAGAGCCACTGCCCCCTTTAAGGTAAATTCGGGAGGCATTAAGGCCAGTGTCCATTTCATCTAAAATCGGCTGGGGAAACGATTCGTTAAGCAGGGTATTTACCGCATTACCATTAATAGCTGTAAAGTTTCTTCCCCCGGTTATCAGCCCCAGTACATAATTTCGCTCCTCCTTGTTAATAACTCCATCACTGAGCACATCGTACTCGTAATCGATGGTTATAGTGGCTTCGGCAAAATTTAACAGCAACATTATGTCGTCTTCCGGGGCGATGGAAAAATGTAATCCTCTTAAAAATTCATTAAAGGTAGAGCTACTTACTAATTCGGAGGCCCCTTCCTTGTCTATAATATTTTCCTGGAAAAACTGGGGATCAAGAGCCACACGTATCCCTGGTTGGAGACGCTGGTCTACCAGTTCGGATTCATCTACATCCGTTGTCTCGGGATCATCTTCCTGAAATGTAATGTATTCCTCATCGCTTATTTGCACCTGACCTTCAAACAGTACATCTGAAACAAATGCTGGTGAAAATTCCTGGGAAGAATAATATTCCTGGGCTTCCAAGAATCCGGCATCAGGATCCAGGTCACGAAGAAAATAGGTAGATCGTTCAATTTTAAGATTAAACGGCGTGGAAATGTCACCATAAATACTGTCCAGGTCTACCCTTCTCGGAAAAGCGTTGGCTATGGTTTCCTCATCCTCACCATCCGGTATTCCGTCTCCATCGGTATCATTGCTTAGTGGATTAAGCCCTGCTGCCCTCTCCTGGTTGTCAGTCAATCCATCTCCATCAGTATCACTGTTGGGATCGTCAGGATCAGCATCAAAAACATTGGGAACACCGTCCTGATCGCGATCCGCATTGGTGTTTTGGAGGTAGGGAATGTAGAAAGTAACACCGGTAACGGTTTCGTTTTCGTCTATGATATTATCAGTGTCATCCGTATCGGCAGTATCTTCGGTAGCCTGTGTAAAGCTCCCGAATAAAGGGCTGTTGCCTCCTGCCAGGGATACCTGTGAAGTAACGCTTGCCGTGGTCTTCCCATAAATAGGATCGTTGTAGTTTCCCAGCTGGTAAATGGGCAACTTATTGGTCTGTACCGCCTCAATCTTCTTATTATAGGCAAAAACGTCAAAAACTGCCTTATCCGTTTCAAAGGGTTCACCCCCAATTACTCCTTCACCCAGGGTAACCAAATCCTCTTCGCAAGCTAAAAAGGACAAAAAGAAAACCCCACCAATCAAGGGAAGCACAATCTTTTTCATATGCAACTGCTTCAATGCTATTTTAATACTTCTGTGGTGTAAAACTGCGTATAGGCTTCTTCGAACTCCTGTATGGAAACATAGGGCAAAGCAGGTATTTGAAGTTTATCCACATAGGCCGTTAACTCTTCAGGAATATCTTCTGAAGCGAAAATAACTGCATCGGAGTAATCAACAGCTACCTTTAACAAATTATTATAGGAGGCCTTTTCCAGGGTGGTTATGCTATCTGCATCAATGCCATCAAAGGCGATTTTATTTTTCATGTTTGGATCCAGTTCCCCTTCAAAACCCCTGCCATAAATAGAGGTTACGATCTTACTGTCTGCAAAAATGGGTTCATCCGCATAATATTTCCTAAGGTATAGCGGCAATAGCGAAGCCATCCAGCCATGTACATGTATAATATCAGGAGACCAGTTGAGTTTCTTAACAGTTTCCACAACCCCTTTGGCAAAGAAAATTGCCCTTTCATCATTGTCGGCAAACAAATTGCCGTCCTCATCCGTAAAGGTTGCCTTGCGCTTAAAATATTCCTCGTTGTCTATAAAATAAACCTGGATACGTTCTTTGGGAATAGAGGCTACTTTGATAATCAGGGGCATATCCAGATCATTGATAACCAGATTCATACCTGACAGGCGTATTACTTCATGAAGCTGATGTCTGCGCTCATTGATGTTTCCATACCTCGGCATAAATATCCTTATCTGGCCTCCGCTGGCGTTCACCATCCTGGGGGCTTCGTAAGACATCAGGGAAACTTCATTCTCGGGTAAATAGGGCACTAATTCAGAAGATACAAACAATATCTTTTTACCATTCATACAAGTAGTATTTCGGTTATCGAAGAAACGTAGCTGCAAAATTACAAAAATTATGAAGAATACCCGTAATTATAGTAAGTTTGCACGCCCGTAACCAGAGATATGACTACGATCAACACACGCGAAGAACTGCGCATCTTCCTGGAAGGTGAGCGCAATGAAGCCAGGGAAATAGGTCTGGTCCCCACTATGGGGGCCCTGCATGAAGGGCACCTGAGCCTTATTGAGCGAGCCGTTCAGGAAAATGACCGTGTTATCGTTAGCATATTCGTAAACCCAACTCAGTTCAACAACCCGGAAGACCTGGAGAAATATCCACAGAACCTGCAGGCCGATCTGGATATACTGAAAACCTTCCTTCCCAAAGTGGTGGTTTTTGCTCCTGCTATTGAAGAGGTATACGCCGGGCAGGTCAAAGCTCTTGATTATGACCTTGGGGGACTTGATCAGGTTATGGAAGGGGCATACCGTGAGGGGCATTTTCAAGGAGTGGCCACTATTGTGGAAACATTGCTACGGCTTACTTCCCCGGACAGGGCCTATTTTGGTGAGAAAGATTACCAGCAACTGCAGATTATCAAAAAACTGGTAAAGGATAAGGGGCTGGAGGTTACCATCTGTCCCTGTCCTATTGTCAGAGAACCGAATGGCCTTGCCATGAGTTCCCGTAATACCCGACTGCCAAAACGACTTAGGGAGCGGGCCGGAATCATTTACCAGACCCTTCAATCTGCCAGGCAACAATTTGGCACAGAAAGTGTTAGTAAGATAATGGATTGGGTGCAGGAGGTATTCAGTAATGAAGCAGATTTCGAGCTGGAATATTTTTCCATAGCCGATGCCAACACGCTGATCCCCATTAATACAAAAAACGAAAACCAGGAATACAGGGCATTTATCGCGGTTTACGCCGGAGATATCAGGCTAATTGATAACCTTGCCCTGAATTGATTAATTTTGTCCGATGCAAGTAGAAGTAGTTAAGTCGAAAATACACAGGGTTCGCGTTACCGGAGCGGATCTGAACTATATTGGCAGCATAACCATAGATGAAGACCTTATGGATGCCGCCAACATTATTAGGGGTGAAAAAGTACAGGTGGTTAACAACAATAACGGTGAACGCCTGGAAACTTACGTAATCCCGGGGCCCCGTGGCAGTGGTGAGTTAACCTTAAATGGAGCGGCTGCGCGTAAAGTTGCCGTGGGGGATATCCTTATCCTCATTACCTATGCCAGGATGGATATTGAAGAAGCCAGAACCTTCAATCCGGCACTGGTCTTCCCCAATGAAGAGACCAATCTTTTACAATAATTTTGAGCAAAAAACTGGTCAAGCTTCTCAAAACCATACTCCCAATAGGCCTGGGTCTTTTTTTGGTGTGGTATTCTTATGCCATTACTTCGGAAGAAGACCGGAAACAAATACTGAAATATATAGGTGAGGCTAATCCTGTTTGGGTATCCCTGTCGATTCTAATCGGGATCCTCAGCCATATTTCAAGAGCTGTACGCTGGAACTACCTACTAGAGCCGCTGGGATACAGGCCCAGGATTACCAATAACGTTCTGATTATCCTGATGGCCTACTTCACCAACCTGGGAATCCCGAGGTCTGGAGAAGTTCTCAGGGCTACTGCCCTTGCCAGTTATGAAAATGTGCCTTTTCAAAAGGGTTTCGGCACCATAGTCACGGAAAGGGTTATTGACCTGCTCATGCTTTTCCTGATAATACTGATCGCCTTGTTTTCTCAGACAGATATCATCATGGAATATCTCAGAGACCATGGGCTTGGAATGGGGACTACCCTGGCCATAGTAGGACTTGGGGTTGCGGGTATGTTTATCTTTCTGGCCTTTATGCGAAGGTCTTCTTCCCAATTTGCCGTTAAGCTCAAGGATTTTGTCAGAGGCCTTCTGGATGGCATCCTGAGCATTTTCAAAATGGAAAAAAAGTGGCCTTTTGTACTGCACACTTTATTCATTTGGGGTGCTTATATACTCATGTTCTGGGTTATCAAATACACCGTTGCCGAAACAGTATCACTCAGCTTTGGAGAATTACTGGTAGGCTTTGTTGCCGGGGCCTTTGCCATGTCTACCACCAATGGTGGAATTGGCCTTTATCCCATTGCGGTTAGTGCCTCACTGGGGATTTTTGGCGTAAGTTCAGTGGGCGGTGACGCATTTGGCTGGATCATGTGGATTGCGCAAACCCTGATGATCGTAGTTTTTGGCGCAATATCCTTCCTCATCATACCGTTATTGAACAGAAACAGATAAACCGTACTGTTTCTCAAAAGACAACCCATGAGACGAATTCTATTGTCAATGGCCTTCGCCATTAGCTTCCTTGGCTTAAATGCCCAGGTTACACAGGAAATTTTTGAATCCTTCAAATTGCAGGAAAGGCGCAATATTCAGTATTACATCCCTGAAGACTATGACCCGGGGAAAAAATACCCGCTAGTAGTGGTACTGGACGGGGAATATTTGTTTGACCTGGTGGTAGCCAATGCTAAATTCTACAGCAAATTCCAGGGTATGCCTGAAGCGATAGTCCTGGGTGTTGGACAACAACCCGACAACCTGAGGTGGGAGGATTGTGCTTTTGATGAACGCAATGGCCTTCCCGGAGAAAAAGGTCCTCAATTCTACGAGTTTCTCGGCATGGAAGTTATCCCATTTCTTGAGACTTCCTACAGCACGGCGCCGTTCAAAATATTCGTGGGATATGATATTACCGCCAATTTTGGCAACTACTTCCTTTTTAAGGATAAATCCATTTTTAATGCCTATATCAGCATATCCCCATTCCTTGCTCCGCAAATGGCAAGTAGGGTTCCCGAGCGCCTCAATGTGCTCCAGCAGCAGATCTATTATCACCTGATCGTCCCTACGGGCAAAGGCGACAATTGGAATGCCACTTTGCAACTGGACAAGGGCTTAAAGAGTCTCAACAAGGAAAATATTCAGTATTATTTTGATGAATACAAAGCAGCCGATGACACCTCTGTTATCACCTACGGACTGGGTAAGGCATGGGACCGTACCTTCGGTATCTTCAAACCCATTACGCCCCAGGAGTACAAGACACAAATCCTGACTTCAGAGGCTCCGGTATTTGACTACCTGAAAGAAAAGTACGATAAAATCCAAACCCTTTTTGGTTTTCGAAAGAAAGTTGAGCTGAATGATATTATGGCAATATATGCCGGCTGCCGGAAAAAAGATGATTTCGAATCCCTCAAACCCCTGGCAGAATTATGTAAATCCGAATTCCCGGATACCATGCTGGGATATTATTTGGAAGGGGAATACTACGAAGAAATCGGGGAGCCCAAAAAAGCCCTGAGGACTTTTGAAAAGGCCTTTGGTATGAAAGAAATCGATTTCCTTACCAAGGATATGGCCCTGGAAAAAATGGAGGCGCTCAAAGCTGATTTCGGATACTAAGTTCCTATCCTGAAATAATCCACTAATATCTGGGAAAGTACCGGATCCGTCTTTGTTTTTCCTGACGGACACGATATCTTTATGGTCTTGCTCACCTAGAGGTATCATGGCCAAAACAAAAACTGCTTTTTTCTGCCAGAATTGCGGAACCCAGTACGCCAAATGGATTGGACAGTGTTCTGCCTGTAAAGGCTGGAACACCATTGTAGAAGAAGTGATCCAGAAAGAGGCCACTACCTGGAAGACAACTCAGGAAAGTTCCCGCATAGCAAAACCCAGGAGAATTAAGGAGATCAGCCTGGAAAAGGAATCACGATTAGACCTGCGCGACACAGAGTTTAACCGGGTGCTGGGTGGAGGACTGGTTCCTGGTTCCCTGGTATTATTAGGCGGTGAACCCGGAATAGGCAAGAGTACGCTGGTTTTGCAAACGGTATTAAAGCTCCCGGTAAAATCCCTGTACGTTTCCGGGGAGGAAAGCGAAAAGCAGATCAAAATGCGCGCAGAACGCATTCTGGAAGGAAATGAAAACTGTTTTATACTAACCGAAACCAAAACCCAGAATATATTCCGGCAAATAGAAGCCCTGCAACCTGAACTACTGGTTATCGATTCCATACAGACCCTGCATACAGATTACATTGAATCTGCAGCGGGAAGCATCTCCCAAATACGAGAATGCACTGCCGAACTAATCCGCTTTGCCAAAGAGACCCATACGCCCGTAATCCTGATCGGGCACATTACCAAGGAAGGGCAGATTGCAGGACCCAAGATCCTGGAGCACATGGTAGATACCGTATTGCAGTTTGAAGGTGACCGGCACTATGTGTACCGAATCCTCCGGGCATTGAAAAATCGCTTTGGTTCCACATCAGAACTGGGCATTTATGAAATGCAGGAAAAAGGGCTCAGGGAAGTGAGCAATCCTTCAGAGGTCCTGATATCAGGGAATCGCGATGGATTGAGTGGCACCGCCATTGCCGCCACACTGGAAGGTATGCGACCACTGATGATAGAGGTACAGGCCCTTGTGAGCACAGCCGTGTACGGCACCCCGCAGCGTTCGGCAACGGGCTACAATGCCAAACGCCTGAATATGTTGCTGGCAGTGCTTGAAAAAAGAGCCGGATTCCGGCTTGGGGCTAAGGACGTGTTTCTGAATATAACCGGGGGGATCAGCATTGACGACCCGGCATTGGACCTGGCGGTTGTGGCTGCTATCCTTTCGAGCAATGCAGATGTGGCAGTTCAGAAGGACTGGTGTTTTGCGGCAGAAATCGGGCTGGCAGGTGAGATACGGCCTGTTCAACGGGTGGAGCAAAGGATACAGGAAGCTGAAAAACTGGGCTTCTCTCGCATTTTTGTTTCAAAGCACAATAAACTAAGCGGAAACAAGGGCGGCATAGAACCTGTCCTGGTGTCCAGGATTGAAGAAGTTGTGCAGTTCCTGCTTCCCTGAAATTGACAATTTTCCTACCTTTAATACCTACTCAAAACACTATCCTATGAAAAAATTGACTCTGGGCTTACTGGTAATCGCTTTCCTGATTTCCTGTAAACCTCAACCCGAACAACAGGCAGAAAATACCAGCCAGGATTACTGGAGTTTCGAAAACCGTGATGACCAGTTTACCGGCGGTATCAAGATGATCCCGATACAGACCGAAAAGGGAGAATTTAAGGTCTGGACCAAGCGGGTGGGTAACAACCCCACCAAAAAAGTACTGCTACTGCACGGGGGTCCGGGTATGACCCATGAGGCATTTAGCTGTTTTGATGGATATTTCCCCCAGGAAGAAATCGAGTATATCTACTATGACCAATTGGGCTCCTATCATAGCGACCAGCCCGATGACCTCAGCCTCTGGACAACGGAACGGTTTGTTGAGGAGGTAGAGCAGGTAAGGCAGGCTTTAGGCTTGGATAGTTCCAATTTCTATCTGCTCGGACAGAGCTGGGGAGGGATTCTGGCTATGGAATATGCCCTGAAATATCAGGATAACATGAAAGGACTAATTATCTCAAATATGATGAGCAGTGTCCCCGAATACAACGCCTATGCTCAGGAAGTACTGGGACCACAAATGGACCCAGAAGTCTACAAAGAGATCAAGGCAATGGAAGATGCGGAGGACTTCACAAACCCCCGTTATGGCGAGTTGCTCATGAACCATTATTATACAGAACATGTACTAAGGCTGCCCATGGAAGAATGGCCGGAGGCAGTAATGCGCACACTCAATCACGCCAACAACCAGATCTATGTACACATGCAGGGTTATAGTGAATTTGGCATTACCGGAGATGCCACTTTAAAGGAGTGGGATGTGAAAGACAGGCTTAAAGAACTGTCGGTACCCACCTTGGTTATAGGCGCCCAATACGACACTATGGACCCCAAACATATGGAATGGATGGCCGGGGAAGTTCAAAATGGCCGCTATTTATACTGCCCCAATGGTAGTCACCTTTCACAATATGACGACCAAAAGAATTATTTTTCCGGGGTAATTGATTTTGTGAATGATGTGGATAGTGGGAGCTTCTGACTAAGGCGCAGGATTGGGATGCATGTTATGGATTTTCTCAATCCCCTTCAGGACCTCATCACTTAAATGAACATCCATACTGCCAATATTTTCCTTAAGCTGCTCCATTGTAGTGGCCCCTATGATATTGCTGCTCAGGAAAGGACGCGTATTTACATAGGCCAGGGCCATCTGGGCCAGGGATAATCCGTGGCTTTGGGCAAGTTCGTAATACTTCTGGGTTGCCATAACCGCCTGTTCGTTGATGTACCTGCTGTAATTGGGGAAGAGGGTAATTCTGGCCTTGGCAGGTTTTTTCCCGCCCAGGTATTTGCCACTCAGTACACCAAAGCCCAATGGGGAATAGGCCAGCAAACCAATATTTTCCCGCATTGATATTTCCGATAAGCCCACTTCAAAAAGCCTGTTGAGGAGACTATATGGATTCTGAATGGTAATCATCCTGGGAAGCGATTTATGCACTTTGCTTTCCTCCAGGAAACGCATGGTCCCCCAGGGAGATTCATTGGAGAGGCCCACCTGCCTTATCTTACCGGCTTTCATCTGATCCCGAAGTGTTTCCAGAACCTGATGGATATTGTCCTGCCAGTAATCTTTCAGTTCGGGATTATACCCGCGCTGGCCAAAATAATTAGTGTTGCGCTCAGGCCAGTGCAACTGATATAAATCAATATAATCTGTCTGCAAGCGCTTCAGGCTTCCGTCCAGTGCTTCGATTATGGAATCCCGGCTGAAACCTGTACTCCTGATAAACCTGGTAAACTCAGCCCTGCCTGCAATTTTGGATGCCAGAACAATGTCCTTGCGCCTTCCGGTTTTCTTAAACCAGTTACCAATAATAATCTCCGTATGGGCAAAGCGATCCGGATGAGCGGGAATAGGATAGAGCTCTGCGGTGTCAAAAAAATTGATCCCCTTTTCCACAGCATAATCCATCTGCGCAAACCCCTCCTCCTCGGTATTCTGTTTGCCCCAGGTCATGGTTCCCAGGCAAATCTTGCTTACTTCGATATCAGTGTGCGGTAATGTGGTATATTTCATAAACAACTTCCGGAATTTGGTGGCAAAGGTAACAATATCTTTTTGCTGATTTCCCTTGAAATTACGACTAACCCAGTTCGAGCAAAATAGGGCAATGATCGCTGTGGACTGCCTCAGAAAGAATCACAGATCTTTTTAGTTTGCTTTCCAGAGGGCGACTCACCATCCCATAGTCCAAACGCCATCCCTTGTTATTAGCCCGTGCATTAGCCCGGTAAGTCCACCAGGTATAATTGTGTGGCTCTTTGTTGAAGAATCGGAAACTATCTATAAATCCGCTATCAATGAAATTTCCAATCCATTCCCTTTCCACAGGCAGGAAACCGGATACATTCTTGTTGCGAACCGGATCGTGAATATCTATGGCCTCATGGCAAATGTTGTAATCACCGCATATAACCAGGTTGGGCGTTTCTTTTTTCAGCTGGTTGACATAATCCTGAAAATCGTCCATATACTGCAACTTATGATCCAGGCGGGCAATGTTGGTTCCAGAGGGTACATAGAGGCTCATCACTGAAACCCCGTTAAAGTCGGCTCTTAAATTCCGGCCCTCGTGATCCATGTAGTCTATTCCCGTGCCAAAAACCACCCTGTCCGGTTCTTTTTTGGAAAGTATAGCCACGCCACTATAACCTTTTTTCTGGGCACTGAACCAGTAATTGTAGCGATATCCGGCCTGATGGAAAAGTTCCAGTTCCAGCTGAGATTCCAGTGCCTTAATTTCCTGCAGGCATACCACATCCGGATTCACCTGTTGCAACCAGTTCAGAAATCCCTTGTTGATTGCTGCACGAATTCCATTTACGTTGTAGGAGACTATTTTCAAGGTTTTTGTTTTGCGGCAAAATTACTGATTGTGTTTTTAAACCCGAATACTATGATTGATTCTTAGCAATACCTTAAGTACTTTTCGTTTTTAAATAAGTTGAAGTACCTTTAAATTTAAACCTCCCGCAATGAAGCATGTACCATTATTTATTTGTGTATTCCTTTTTGGCATTTCCGTTTCTGCCCAGGCATATCCTGTGCTAACCGAAGATCATGAAATTAAGTTCAATATCGGTTTGTTCCTGGCCACCACCACGGTTGAAATGTCTTACGAGTATTATCTGAGCGAGGATACCAGCATTGGAGGTACGGTGTATTTTGACAATGACGGTGATGACTACAACGGCGATTTTGGCCTGGGTGCCAATTTCAGGGCCTATTTTGGATATCAGCCCAGGAGTGGATTCTTTGCTGAGGCATTCGGGCTCTATTATACTGCTGAAAGAGAATTAGAATCAGGGGGTTTAAGACTCACGGAGGATTATAACAGTATTGCGCTGGGCCTGGGTCTGGGAAATAAATGGGTAACCAGGAGCCAGCGATTTTCGCTCGAGATCTTCGGTGGATTTGGGAGGAATATCAACCCTGAAGAATTTCAGGATAGTTTTGTATACCGGGGCGGACTGTCCGTGGGATTCAGGTTTTAATGGTTACTTTTGCTGCCTAACTTCCTAAAATGGTTTTGCGCTCACTCCTAATCATTCTGCTAATTCCTGTAATCCGGGTATACAGTCAGGATCAGGTCAGGGATACTGTTACACAACTGGAGGAAGTTATACTTTATGACCCCATACAACGGAATACTTCCCTGGGGATCACGCCTTCCTCCATAATCCGCGAGAAGGCATTTCAGAACCATAGTCCCGTAGACCTGCAGTCGTCCATCAACCAGATTTCAGGTGTCTATGTTTTATCGGGAGCTCTGAACACCAACAGGATAACCATAAGAGGAGTTGGTGCGCGAACCCCTTTTGGCACAGACAAACTTCGCCTTTATTTCAACGGGATCCCTGTAACCAATGGAACCGGATCTTCCACAATGGAAGCATTCGACCTGGAAAACCTTGCTTCAGTTGAGGTGATCAAAGGTCCTAAAGGAACCGCTTATTCATCCAGCCTCGGCGGTGCCATACTGCTCAATACAAAGTCCTCGGAAAGAAGGGAAACAAGACTGCAAACCAGTTTTACCCTGGGGAGTTACAACCTGCAAAAGAACAATACCCTTTTTTCACTTTCCGACGAACACTGGGTACTGGATCTAAATTACAACCGACTCCGAACAGATGGCTACAGGGAAAACAACAGCTTTGAACGGGATGGTCTACTGTTGAATGCGGGTTACAAATTCAATAATGACAGCCAGATCAGCCTGCTGGTAAATTATATCGATTATACCGCTCAAATTCCGAGTTCCCTTGGTGCAACTGCTTTTGCTGAAGATCCTACACAAGCGGCATTTACCTGGGCACAAGCACAGGGGTTTGAGGCAAACCGCTATACCCTGGTTGGTTTGTCTTACTCCAATAAGCTCACGGATAAGCTTAAATACGAGCACAGTATTTTCTATACTTACCTGGATCATTATGAGCCCAGGCCTTTTAACATTCTGGATGAATTCACCAACGGATACGGGTTCCGTTCTGTGTTCAGGGGAAACATGGGCAAATTATCCCGGATGAACTATACTTTTGGAGCTGAACTCTACAAGGATGAATACAATTGGGGTACATACGAGAATTTATACCGGGATAATAACGGGGAAGGCAGTCTCCAGGGTGAGCAACTCAGCGATAATAAAGAATACAGGCGTCAGTTCAATGCCTTTGCCACTCTGCATATTCCCTTTTCTAAAGCCTTTACCGCCCAGCTTGGGTTAAATATCAATAAAACCGTATATGATTTCAGGGATCTTTTCAATATCGGAGCTTCCAGCAGGAGTGCAAGGCGCAATTTCGATATTATTGCCCTACCCAGCCTGGACGTGCAATACAACGTGGGCAAGGGAAACAGTCTGTATGCCAATATCAGCAGGGGTTTTTCCAATCCCAGCCTTGAAGAAACACTGACCCCTGATGGTGTAATCAACCCGGACATCCGCCAGGAAACCGGCATGAATTATGAACTAGGCACCAAAATATACAGTTCAAATGGCAAATTCTGGATGACGGCCTCCCTCTTTCGGATGAACATTAAAAACCTGCTTGTAGCCGAACGCGTGGGAGATGATCAATTCATAGGAAGGAATGCGGGCCGTACCAGGCACCAGGGACTGGAACTGGATATGAATCTATTGCTAAATCTCTCAAACAGCCTCGATTTTATTCCCTTTCTGAGTTATTCCCTGAGTGATCACAGTTTTGTGGAATTCCTGGATGCAGGGGAAGATTTTTCGGGGAACCCACTTACTGGTGTACCAAAACATAGAGCAAATTTTGGGTTGAGGATAAAAAACAACGAGGGGTTCTACTGGAACAACACTTTTCAGTATGTAGACGAAATCCCCCTTCGGGACGATAATTCCCTTACCAGTGATTCCTTTACGGTGTACAATACCCGTATGGGAATTCAAAAGAAACTGGGGAGCAGCTTTCGAGTGAATTTGAATGCAGGGGTAAACAACGTATTCAATGTGCGCTATGCCCAGTCCGTACTGATCAATGCGGCAAGCTTTGGGGGTAATGAACCCAGATATTTCTATCCGGGAAATGACCGGAACTTCTACGCGAATATCAGCCTCAACTATACACTCTAAACAGTGTCCATCTTATGAAGCCAGTGCTTCATGTCTACCTCAGCACTTATAATTGCCGAGAGGTCTGATATAGCTACCCGCTTTTGCTCCATGGAATCACGGAAGCGGATTGTTACCGTATCATCTTTCAGGGTGTCGTGATCTACAGTGATGCATAAGGGGGTTCCCACGGCATCCTGTCTGCGGTACCTTCGGCCAACGGCGTCCTTTTCGTCATAAGCAATGTTGAATTCCCAGCGGAGTTCATCCACTATCTTCTGTGCTATTTCCGGCAATCCATCCTTCTTTACCAATGGAAGAATAGCCGCTTTAACAGGAGCCAGTACTGCCGGTATTTTCAATACCACCCGGGAGGTATTGTTTTCAAGGGTTTCCTCCTGGTAGGCGTGTGATAATACCGCCAGGAACATCCTGTCCAGACCAATGGAGGTTTCCACTACATAAGGAACGTAGCTTTTGTTTTGCTCGGGATCAAAGTATTGCAGCTTTTTCCCGGAATATTTTTCATGATTGGCCAGGTCAAAATCAGTCCTGGAATGTATCCCTTCCAGTTCCTTGAAGCCAAATGGGAAACGGAATTCAATATCTGCTGCCGCATCGGCGTAGTGTGCGAGCTTTTCGTGATCATGGAAGCGGTAATTCTCTTCGCCCATACCCAGCGAAAGATGCCATTTCATACGGTTTTCCTTCCATTTTTCATACCACTCCTTCTGGGTTCCGGGAGCGATAAAAAACTGCATTTCCATCTGCTCAAATTCCCTCATCCTGAATATGAACTGCCGGGCAACGATCTCATTCCGGAATGCCTTACCTACCTGGGCAATTCCAAATGGGATCTTCATCCGCCCCGATTTCTGTACGTTCAGGAAATTCACGAAAATCCCCTGTGCCGTTTCTGGTCTTAGGTACAGATCCATGGCGCTATCTGCGGTAGCTCCCAGTTTGGTCCCGAACATCAGGTTGAACTGCTTAACATCGGTCCAGTTTCTTGATCCGGATAAGGGGCATACAATACCCAGCTCTTCAATAAGGGCTTTTACATCTGCGAGGTCTTCTTTTTCGAGGGATTTCCCAAGCCTTTTCAAAATCGCATCTGCCTTGGCCTGGTAATCCAGGACCCTATGATTTGTATTCAGGAATTGTTCCCTGTCAAAGGCATCCCCGAATCTTTTGGAGGCTTTCTTTACTTCTTTCTCAATCTTGGCCTCAATCTTGGCAACATGGTCTTCTACCAACACATCTGCGCGGTACCTTTTTTTAGAGTCCTTGTTGTCTATCAAGGGGTCGTTGAAGGCGTCCACGTGGCCTGAAGCCTTCCAGGTGGTTGGATGCATGAAAATAGCAGCATCAATACCAACTATATTCTGGTTAAGCTGCACCATGGCCTTCCACCAGTACTCCCGTATATTTTTCTTGAGCTCCGCGCCATTTTGAGCATAGTCATAAACAGCGCTCAGACCGTCGTATATCTCACTGGACTGTACAACAAAGCCGTACTCCTTTGCGTGAGAAATTACTTTTTTGAATACCTCTTCTTGATTTGCCATTGGGCAAAAATAGAATATTAGAAAAAAAGAGAATGAATTATTTCAACTGAAATTCCGAGGACGACAATAATTTCTGGTCCTCGAACACATTTAAGGTGTAGATGCCGGGTTCAAGGGAACCTTCAGTAATAGTGATAAAATCGCACACGCTCATTTCCTCCCCGAGGTAAATAAGTTCTACCCGCTTGCTGTAGATGTTACCGCTAACTGAAATGGTGTTGGCATTATCCTCTATAACGCGCATATTTGGCCCCAGGAACTGGTAATAAATTACTTTTTCCATGGATCCTGAGCTTTGGTCTGCTTTTATAGTGACACACCCCCTTAGCTTTTCAATAGTAGATGCCTTATTGGTCCTGATTGGTCTACCACCACGTAATCGGAAACCACTGCCTTCGGTATTCTCCATCTGGAGGTAGTTTTTGATCTTCAACTCGTTGCTGAGTTCCTGGTTCTTCTTCCTCAACAAGGCCTCAGCCTCAGCCAGTGAGCTGCTTTCTCCCCTCAATTCCTCGATCAGTTTACGCGCATCGTCGTATTTCTGGGTGAGCTGCATGTTGTTGTATCGGAAGAAATTATTTTTCAGTTTAATTGAATCGTATTTTGCTTCCAAAATGCGGAGTTCCTTACGATATTCACGGAGTTTGTTAACGGTGAAGTTCAGCCTGCCTACGGAATCCAGAAGTTGCTGTACACGGTAACGGCTGTCCTGCAATTCTATCTCGTTCACCTCGTTGAGTGCAGAGAGTCTGTCTACCTCGGTTTTCATAACCGTAAGGTCCTTGACCAAAAGGGCTTTTTCCTCTTCCAGGTAACCTATTCGGGCACTGGACTGAGCGTAGCTGTAATAGAACGCAATCAGGATACCCAAAATGACAGCTAAAAGGGCTGCCAGGATAATCTTATAGTTGAATTTATTTTCTTGATTGTCCATGCAATTAGGCTATGTTATAACGCGTAAAAGCCCATAAAATTTGATTATCTCGAAGCTATCAAATATAGCAAATGATATCAACAAGGTACTCCTGCCCACTTTGTGTTTTGGATGTATGGTTCGATTATCTCGAGGAGAACAAATGTTATGTACCGTTTGTCGAAACCATTTACCCCTTACCGAATACGATTTTGAGCGCGAAAATGCCGTTGATCGGATATTTTTCGGCAGAACTCCAATCAGAACAGCTGCGGCAATGCTCTTTTACGATAGGGAAGGCATTGTTAAAAACCTTATCCACGCCCTTAAATATAAGGGTCAACAACAGGTGGGAGAATTCCTGGGCGACTGGTTTGGGGAATTGCTTAAAGACTGTACTCCTGAAGTGGATTTTGACTATGTAATTCCCGTGCCCTTACATCCTAAAAAACTCAGAAAACGGGGGTATAACCAGGTAGAAGGATTTGGCTTAAAACTGGCCTTTCATCTGCAGGCAAAATACCGGGATGACCTGCTGATAAAAACGGCCAATTCACGCACCCAAACCAAAAAAAACCGGCTCTATCGCTGGATGGGAAATCAGGCACTCTACCAACTTAAGGACCCATCGGCATTAGAAAACAGGCAGCTACTCCTAGTGGATGACGTGATCACTACAGGGGCCACCCTGGAAGCCTGTTCAGAGGCCCTGCACAAAGCACCGGATGTTTCAGTTTCCATTGCCGCCATGGCTGTAGTTCCATAATTTTAGTTTTCTGCAAATTAATCGTTTCTTTGCCCCATAGCGTATCCCTATGGTTTACCTGCGACGGTTACTGGCTGCCGCCTTTTTTTTCCTGATCCTGTTAACGGGCTGGCAATGCGCCAGAAGGGGAAGTCCTACCGGTGGCCCTAAAGACACTACTCCTCCGGAACTGATCCGTAGTGATCCGGAAAATTTTTCCCTGGAATTTGATAACCGAAGGATCAGGTTGTTTTTTGATGAATACATCAAATTAAATAATATTCAGGACCAGCTGATCATCTCTCCGCCTTTAAAAAATCAGCCGCAAATATCACCACAGGGTGTTGCCAGCAAAAGCATTGAGGTGACAATTAAAGACACATTACTCGAGAATACCACCTACACCCTCAATTTCGGACAGAGCATTGTGGATAACAATGAAGGCAATCCCAACAGCTTTCTAACTTATGTGTTCTCCACGGGAGATTACATTGATTCTCTGACAGTTAAAGGTGAAGTTCGCGATGCCTTCAACCAAAATGCTGACGAATTTATCAGTGTTATGCTATACAGACTGGATTCTACGTATACGGACTCAACCATATACAAGCAGCCCCCGTATTACCTGACCAATACTCTGGATAGTGCCACTACTTTTGAATTGCAGAACCTTAAAGAGGGGAAATATCTTATCCGGGCTGTAAAAGACGAAGGGAAAAATAACCTTTTCGATCCCAATGCAGATAAGATCGGGTTTTTAAATGACACTCTGGAATTACCAACGGATACATCATTTGTTCTTACCCTGTTCAAAGAGATTCCTTACTACAACGCTGTTATCCCTACACTGGCCTCTGGAAACAGGATTATTTTTGGTTTTTCAGGACCTCCGGACCATGTCCACATCAACCCTTTAAGCAAAATACCCGATACGGTCAGGATCCTCGTATACCCGGAACCTGAAAAGGATACGCTAAACTATTGGTTTACTCCTTTTGAGCGCGATTCCCTCGTATTTGAGATCTATCAGGATCAACTGGATATCCGGGATACTTTTACTGTAAAAACTCGGTCCCTACCCCTGGATTCACTGGTGATAACCGCAAGTCACCGGGGAAAAATCAATTTTGAGGATAAATATACCCTTAGTGCGAACATCCCGGTCTCTGCTGTGGATACCGCCAAATTTTTCATGATGGACCAGGATTCAGTTATAATACCGCTGACGATGAGTCTGGATTCAGTATACAATCGCTTGGCCATAGATTTTACCAAAGAAGCCAACACGAATTACAGATTAAACGTTTTCCCCGGGGCAATTACAGACTTTTTTGGAAACACCAATGACACCTTGAACCTGCGGCTCAGTACAGCGAGTTATGCCGATTACGGAAACCTCAGGCTGAGACTATCTGGTGATGTCAACTATCCACTGATTGTGCAACTCACAGACGACAAGGAGGTTATGGTAAGGGAGATCTTCGCCAGGGAACCCCGTGTATTTGAATTTAGGACCATTGATCCGGGAAAGTATTTAATCCGCCTTATCCTGGATGCCAATGGAAATGGCGAATGGGATACGGGAAACTACCTTAAAAATGTACAACCCGAACGGGTAATATACTACCCAAAAGTCCTTGAGGTAAGGGCTAACTGGGAGCTGGAGGAAACGTTTACCGTTGAATATTAAAGTGGTCGCGGTCCTTCAGGAACTGTAGCTTTTCCCGGTTAAGATTTAAATGTTGTTGGGAGAGTACTACCTGTAGTATGGCCTCCTCCTGGGAAAATACTATAGTATTGCCCAGGCAATCATAGGCTGCGGAATGGCCGGTATATTCATGGCCATTTTGATCACTTCCAAGCCTGTTAACCCCCAGACAATAGGACATGTTTTCAATTGCCCTGGCTTTCAGCAGGGCATCCCAGGCACCAATTCGCGGGGCAGGCCAGTTAGCCACATAGATTAGAAGATCGTAGTCCTCAGTATTTCGGGACCATACCGGGAATCGAAGGTCGTAACAGATCATCGGGCATATTCGGAAGCCCCTAAACTCAAACAGGAGGCGTTTCTTCCCTGCCTCGTATTCTTTATCTTCCCCAGCCAGGGTAAAGGTGTGCCTTTTGTCGTACTGCTCCTGTTCCCCATCCGGGCCAACAAAAAACAGGCGATTGAAATGGCGATTGTTTTCCCCGATAAAGACCGTGCTGCCCAGGATACCTGCCCTGTATTTTTTGGCTTGTTCCTGCATCCAATCCAGGGTTCTTTGCCCTTCGTCAGCAGGAATAGACCCAGGATCCATGGTAAACCCGGTGGTGAACATTTCGGGGAGGATTATCAGATCCACCTCTCCTTCCAATTGCTCCATTTTGGATGCAAGTAAATCTCTGTTGGCTTTGGGATCTTCCCATACCAGGGCTGTCTGAACCATCGCTACATGCAAATGTTCCATAGCAAAGGTTATTGATGGGTTTCTAGGAGTTTAACAAGGGGCGCAAATCCCTGCATCCTGGCATGGTCCAGTGCAGTACTGCCCCTCATGTCTTTAATGTTAGGATCGGCCCCATTGGATAAAAGCAATCGTACAATAGCCTCTTTGTTAAAGGTAGCCGCATAAATCAGGCAGGTACCACCCATAGCGTTGCGTTCGTTCACATCTGCACCAGCTTCAAGCAACAATTCTACCACCCCTTCAAAACCCTTGAAGCATGCCCCCATAAGTGCACTATTGCCTGTGCCATCCTTTTCTCTGACCCTGGCCCCATTTTTAAGCAATGTGGCCACTACTTCTATTCGATCATAATATGCAGCCAGGATAAGTGGTGTATATCCCCGGGAATCTTTGCTGTTAACCCAGTCCGGGTGTTCGGCAATTGTTGCATTTACCTTTTCCAAATCACCTTCTCTAACGGCTCCAAAAAATGTCTCTAAATCCATGTCCTAAAAATAGGGAATAATAAGATTCCACTGAAAGGTAAGCTCGAATTTGAAATCCAAGCTGGCTGCCTTTATTTATTATGAATTCCCGGTGAAAAATCGTCTGGTGCCAGTTGAGGCTGGTTTATTGTGCCCACCAGCCCCGTATCATTGAATATATACCATTCTGAAGGATCATAAACTGTGCTTCCCGTACTTACTTCACTTTTTCTAAGCGCCCTGCCGTCTTCAAACTCGTGATCCGTGTTGGAGCCATCTTCACCTATTCTTCCGAAAATATCCTTTACTACACCAAAAGGGTCTTTCAAAATCAGGTTATCATCTCCATTAGAATCTGCCGGACTGTTCTTGCCTCCTTCCAGATCCGGAGGAAAACCGAAAACCTCTTCAAAAACAGCAGCATTTGAGGCTATCAAGGCTGTTCCCCCGGCCCGAATCATCAAGTCCGAAAGGTCTATTACAGAACCTGCTTCCGGGTTATCATTGGTATAGCGCTCCAGGGTCCACCCTGCCAAGGGTAAATCATCACTTCCGGCATTGAATAATTCAACAAACCTAGCTTCACTATTATTATCCGGATCTGCTATTTCAGATAGGAACAAACTGTCAGATGTTATAGGGTCAGGACCTGACGGACATCTTTCATGGATAAATTTTACCTCCTTGAGCTTATTGATTCGAATGATAAGACTACCCCGGTCTTTTAATAATATTCCCGATATTTTGCCGCTCCCGGCGGGCAATGGAGTCCATGCAAAATCGGCATAACCGCTATTAACGACTTCAATAGAATTACCATAACAATCTTCAAGTAATCGTATGGTTTCCTGTTCTGTTTCAGCAAAGGGTTGTCCAATAATATCTTCGGTAAATTGGACAGAATCGATTTCGACATAGGTGCCCGGATTTTCTAACTCAAGCCTTTGCAGGGAAATGGATTTGGGCACAAGCTCATATGAATCTGCACAACCCAGTTGCAGGTGTTTTTCTGTAAGGCTTGCAGGCAATCGTCCTACCTTCTGATTCCCAAAAAAACTGGAAACACCTCCCAATTGAAAAATCTCTCCATCCTTTCCCAAATACATTCCTTTCAAACGTATTAGGATACGATGTCCCATGGGGTAGAAAATGTGTGTGTCCGGAAGATCAATCAATACCTCCAGCCCTGCAGTGGGGTTATCAGGCAAGTCCTGTATATGTATACTCCCGAAGAAATTTCCTTCCTGATCAGAAGATATAACATAAGCTTCCAAGAATTGGTTATCCTGAATCCGTACCGTTTCGCCAGGATAGAGCGACTGCAATTCGGCGATTGATATGTTGGATTTCCATTCATTTTCACAAAGTAGCGGCTTACTGTAATTGTCTCCTTCAGTACAATTTATATTTACGATTACAAACAGGATGCAAATAGTTAGCCGAAGCATTCTCCATACGACTTTCAGGAAATCCATCATCAGAAACTCATACTAATGTTAAGGAAATAGGTCCTTCCGTAACCATACCAGTATTTAGGGGCAAATGATGGGGTTAAACTTCGCTCATCATCAATGTATTGCATATAGTGACCATTTCTGCTTTGTTCAAATCCTCCTGTCCTGAAGGTGGTATCAAACAAATTATTGACACTTGCAAAAATCCCGAGATAGTGACCCTTGATCAACCAGGACTTTCCACCAACCAGATTAAGTAAAAATACCCCTGGCAACGGTTCTTGCCTTAACCGGGTTTTCAGGAAGTCTTCGTCAATATCCCTAACCGTATCTCTAGTTTCAGGATCCAGCAGGAAACTATCGGTTCTAGACAGCACTGACAGATCTATAAAATTCATGTTCAGTTGATTCACAGTGGCACTGACAAACCAGAAGTCGGGATCCCTGTAAGTAAACCCGAGGGAAATAGCTTGTTGTGGTCCCCGGGGCATATATAGCTCCTTAAGCTTTGCCGGACCCAGGTTTGCTCTTCCGGATGGATGGATAGGGTTTTGATCTGCTTCCGTTACATCAAAATACAAGCTTACCAGTGGATTATTCACATATTTATAGCTAGCCATTGTTCCGGCCAGAGAAAGGGTAACTGAACTGCCTGGTGCGTATTCCAACCCGAATTCCAAACCTCTGTGCCAGGTATTTATATTGGTTTGAACCTCCTGCACGAAGTCCGATCCCAGTCCGGAATCTGTATAGAAAAACCCGATATCAGTAGTATTGGAAAACCAGGTAGAAAACCAGGAGGCCCTGCCGGTTAACCGGGGGAATCTTAAATGGGCATTCATTTCTACAGATTTTACAACCGGGAGAAGCTTATAGGATACGGTCTTTTGGTTATCACGTTGATTGATATACAGGTTCCCGGGGAGTGGGAGTCTTTGCTGGCTGGTGCCTCGAAGATTGAATTGAATCCTGGAGTTTGGATAGTATGCAATACCGGCTTTAATTCCCGAGCCCGAAAATTTTCGTACCGGACTTGGCCCAAAAGACTCTTCCGGGTAGCGCGCATTTAGAAATAATCCCTGTCTTTGATAATCCCTGGATTCCCATCCCCCGGAAATAAAGGTAGACCACTTTCTTTGTAGAAACTCTACCTGTGCAAAGGCTTTTATCGCTTTAATCCCTAATGAATAAGAATACCCAAAGCGATCGCCAACTCCTTTTTCTTCAGGTCTGTTTATATCGTTCGCGGTGCCGCTGAAGGGATCAATATCCAAATGGTATTGGGCTCCTAATAAATCATCAATCCGTGAAAAGTATTCTTTATACTGATCCCTGTATGAAATACCCGCATCCAGATTAATGGATTTACTAAGCTTGAGGTTGGCATTTGCTCCGGCAATAAGTTGCTGTCCTTCCTCAACTTCCGAATAATCTAAATATGAAGCCTTCCCAGTTGGACTGTTGCTATTTGCCCGGTATAGATTTTCCCAGGAAAGCTGCCCGTATGAACGAAATCCTGCTGCTGCGTTTTGTGCACTTATTGAATAATCGCCAAAACGATTATTGTAATAAAAACTCGGCAGATATCGATAATAGGTAGGGTCCGGATTCGGCGCCTCAAAATAACCCAACCTGCTGGAAGCCTGTTCACCAAACTGATATCCCAATCCCAGGCGTAATCTTAAGCGTTCTCGTTTCAACTGGAAATTGAGCATCAATACAGGCTCGGATATCAGTCTTTCCCGTGAATTCCGAATTCTGCCCCCCTGAAATCCCCAGTAGGGATTGTAGGCCCTGCCAGCCAGATCAAAGACCTCTTCAGTAACAGGTGCAGATCTGCCTCTGCGATTACTTGCCAACATGGCAAATCCGTAAATTGAGCTGTATGGTCCCAGTTGCAGTTCCATACTTCCAAAAAGGGAATATGCATTATATGAGGTTCCCTGAATGAATCCTTCCTCTGCCCATCTCCTTGATAGAGAGAGTGCAAAAGAAAAAGGACCATCCCTGCTCCCGGAAGCAAAAGTACCCATGAGTCGGGTAGCATAGCTGCGATTGGAAAAAGAGGCAGTTATCCGGCTGCCAGGCCTCATCTGTGATGGGCGCACGGTAAAATCCACTCCTCCCAGAAGACCTTCAAATGAGGTCCTGGAAATATCCAGGTTTAAGCTTCTTGTGGCGTAACGCATAACATCATTGAGACCCCCCCAATTGTTCCATTGGGGGCGGCCATTAGTTAGACTGTTCATAGGCAACCCATTAATGTGTACTAATCCTTCCGAGGAATCATAACCACGAATCCGAAAAAAGGATTGTGAAAAATCAAAAGCAGCCCTGTTGAGAAAGATATCCCGGGAACCTTGTAAAAAACCGACCACATCCGATACCCCATCTTCTTCATTCAGGTCGCTTTCCGACAGATTCAGCAGCACATCGCGTTTCTCAACAGGGTTTTGCCTGCTTAACATTATTGATCCCAAATCAATGACATCTGTACCCCTTTCTAATGGTAGCCTCAGACGGTGATACCCTGTTTTGTCAAATTGCAGGAGACAATCCGAAAGGCAAACTATATTGAGTTCAAAAGTTCCATCGGCAGCCGTACGAACACCTTGAAGATTGCCCTCCGTGTACACCCTGACCCCATCAATTTCCTTATGATCATTTGCGTCCAGGACAACCCCCTTTACAGTAATCCCCTGGGCCGATATTACCCCGCTTGTTGTTATGGTAAATAAAAACAATAAGCAGTAAGTCCTTTTCCTTTCCCTCCATAATTGAATTGACCATCCCTTCTTCACCTTCACCTCCCCCTTGCTATTTGCGCGTACTTTTTTTCCTTGTGGCCAAAAGTATAGGTGCATGCCGCATGAAGCTTTCAGACCATGAAATTACTTTTGGCTCAATCCAAAAAGAGAAGTTTGAAAAACAAGACTGGATTAATTTGCTGGGGCTTTGCTATTGTATTTACCGCTGCAAGTGTTGCTCAACAGGAGAGTAAGCCCAGATACCGTGTCCGTACAATTGCATTCTACAATCTTGAAAATCTGTTCGACATCTCAAACGACAGTCTCACCTTTGATGATGACAGGACTCCCGGCGGAAAGTATCGCTGGACCGCTAAAAGATACCGGCGTAAAATCGGAAACCTGGCAACAGCCATTTCACTTATCGGACAGGGAACAAGAGGCTCCGGACCGGATATCATAGGACTTTGCGAACTGGAAAACGAACAGGTGATCCGCGATCTCTTCAGCCATGAAAAGCTAAAAACGGAGGGCTACCAATGGATCCATTATGATTCCCCTGATGAAAGAGGCATTGATGTTGCCCTTGCTTACAGGAAAAGCTCATTTACCCCATTTTCACACAAAAGTCAGCGTTTATTATTGGAAGATAAAGAGGGCTACAGGGACTATACGCGGGATTTGCTCGTAGTGGGCGGTATGTTTGAAGATGACGAATTATTTATCCTTGTCAACCACTGGCCTTCCCGAAGCGGAGGTGAAAGTCGCAGCCAACCATTCCGGGAGGCGGCTGCCCGACTTAACAAACGGGTAATGGATTCCATCCGTAGATTTTCACCCAATGGACGGATAGTCATTATGGGCGACTTTAATGACAACCCAATGAATAGTAGCATAATGCATCTGCTAAAATCAAAGGGAAGGCATTCAAATCTAAAGGAAGAAGAATTGTTCAATCCAATGGAGCAGTTGTATAAAAAGGGGCTGGGGTCACTTGGATACCGGGACCAATGGCATTTATTTGATCAAATAATCCTGACAAGCAATATGGCTCAACCGCAATCCGGGAATTATTTTTTCTGGAAGGCAGGTATTTTCAATCCTCCGTTTATGGTGACAAGTGAAGGACCTTTCAGGAGGTACCCAAAACGGACCTACGTCTCCGGTATTTATCAGGACGGTTACAGCGATCATTTCCCCGTTTATATTTATTTACTGAAGAAAGTAGAATAAAAAAGGGATGGCTCGAATTTGAAATCCGAGCCATCTTCTTCTTTTATTCGGGGACGCTAATCTTAATATTCCGCCATTTTACCCTGATACCACCGCCATCGTGGATCTGCAGTGCTATCCGGCCTTCCCCCTGCCCGATCTTTTCATCCTGCAGGCTTACCATCTCAACACCGTTCAGCCAGGAGGTAAGCTGGTCTCCCACCATACGGATCTTAAGGGTATTCCATTCGCCTTCCCTGAGGACCTTTTCCTTTTCCGGTTCCGGCTTGATCAACCAGCCCCTGCCATAAGATTCGTACACCCCACCGGTATGCTTTCCTGCCGGGGCCACCTCAACCTGCCATCCGGTTACTTTGGTGCCTTCAATAGTTGAGCGCACAAAAACGCCACTGTTGCCATCGGCCTCCTGCAGAAATTCCAGGCTGAGTTCGAAGTCCTTGTAAAATTCCTCGGTTGCCAGGTAGCCGTAGGCCGCATCCGGTCCACTTTCGGAAACTAACAGGCCGTCTTCAACATACCACTTTTCCGTGCCGTAATTGATCCAGCCATCCAGGTTGCTACCATTAAACAATTCCTTTTCCTGGCCCAGGATTATGCCGCCCATCAGTCCCAGGAGCCATAGTATTTTCTTCATAATCTCATTTTAATAAAACCACTTTGACCAGGGGATTCGCGACAAAATCAGGAGTAGTCCCAGGCCATAGAAAATGGCGATAGCCCTGAATTTTTTCTTCCCTTCCATGTATTTCTTGTGCCGTGACCAGCCAATTGTGATCAAAACAATGGCCACAATATTGATAGAAGGATGCTCCACGGCCAACAGGCGGGCTGGTGCGTTAAGCCCTCCCATCCCCACTGCCTGTATAGCCTTCAGGCCACTGGTTGAAAAAAAGAAGAGCAATAGCCCCAGAATAAGCTGTAAATGACTCAGGATAAGCGCAAACAAGCTGATTCGAAAGTCTTTCTCCAGAGTAAACATACGGTTGCCAGCAAAGCCAATTATGGCGTTGAAGACTGCCAGCAGGAGAACAAGCAATACCACATAAGCCAGATAGGAGTGAACGTTTTGTAAAATTTCCATAATCCCAGTTTTAATTGCCTAAATGTAGCCATTTAGAACGAAAAAACCCTGATGAAAATCACCAGGGTTTTTAGTATTAGGAAGATAAGATCTAGTTGAAAATGTAACGCAGACCTATCTGGGCTTGCCATCTTGATGATGCCAATCCAAAGTCATCTATTTCCTCAATGTTCGGGCTACCATCAGCGTTAACCACACCATTGTTTATTGAAAAGGTCGGTGTAGAACCTGTTGATACCGTTTGCAGAGGAGAAACTTCGCTTCGGATAAAATTCCTCTTACCCCAATCCTCGTTAAGGAAGTTGGTGAAGTTGAACATATCCGCTGAGATCTGGAAGGTGTGTTTCTTTCCACCCCAGTCGAGGCTAAAGTCCTGAAGTACCTTAAGGTCTACTATATGGCTCCAGATACCTCTTGAAGCATTTCGCTCGGCGTATCTTCCACGATTTTCCCTAAGGTATTCAATACTTTCAATAAAAGTATTCAGACGATTCCATTCAGCTGCAGGATCATCACCTACCAGTACAATCTCATCTGAGCTGGCCGGTATGTACATCAGGGCATTATCTCGGGAATCATCATTCAGAAGGTCGCGCCCCTCACGATAGGTAAAGCTGTAAGGCTGACTCTGGTAACCTTCATAGAACAGACCAAAAGTAGTTTTGATATTATCATTCCAGCGCAATTCATAAGAAACATTTGCAGTGATACGGTTACCCAATGCAAAGTCTGAACGGGTAACAGGCAATTGGGAGTTCTTACCATTCACAGTCTGAATGTTCCTCCATTGTGAACTATTCTGGGAAGATGTGCCATCAAACACCTTGTAAGAATCTCCGAATGTCCAGGCAATCTGACCTGCAAAACCATTTTCATAAGGCTTGCGGATAGATAGAGTGGTGTTGTGTGCATAACCACCTCCTGTATTAGAAGCCAGGTAAATCGCCTGGTAGGTTGGATCTATCTCATCCCTTCTGTCATAGAAAGGCCTGTTGTCCGCACCTTCGTAAAAACCAGCTGGCCCTTTCAGGTTCAGTTGCTCATAGTATACATCCGTGATAACATCTGTATACAGGAAGTCAGCAGAAGCGATCAGGTTCCAGAAAGGAAGTTTCTGATCTATAGCGATGTTGTACTTCACTACCTGTGGCAGTTTGAAATCCTTGGCAATCAAATCCACGTTACCACCAGTTCCACCAGTTCCTGGTGCAGGATCTTCAAATTGGTTGTTTACGTCAGCCACGAAAGGTTGATTAAACTCGAACATAAACCCACCGGTAATACCGTTATTGTTGTAGGTTCCTCCGGGCCATACCAACGGAAGTCTGGAAGTAAATACACCGATACCACCTCGTATCTGGGTTTTACCTTCTCCGTTTACGTCCCAGTTAAATCCTAAGCGAGGAGCGAACATGGCCGTGGGATCAATCCCCTGGCCTACGCGGGCTCCTTGAAGGTCTTTTCCAAAAGACTCCAGTATAGGAATGGTCCTATTGTTGAAATCAGGGTTTTCTGTACCATCACTCCAGTAAGGGATATCGATACGAGCACCGAGGGTTACTCGGAAATCATCAGTCATCTGTACCTCGTCCTGGATATAAAAACCTGCCTGGAAGGTGTCAAATTCAGAGGCACCTGCAGATTCATCACCGGTTATACCTGATCCAACAAGGGAGTATCCGTGCTGGTAAACATCGGCATCCTGACCGGTAAGGAACTGGTTCAGACCGGAAGAGATCAGGTTACCATCAGAATCGAATTGATCTTCAAAGGTGTAGTCACCATAGTTATAGGCGAAGAACAGGTTCTTTAACTTGGCAAACTCCAGGTTAGCACCAAGTGTCACAGTATGTCGACCTGCGTAGATCTCAAAGTTGTTGGTCAGGGTCAATACATCCTGATCCAGCAAGTTTGCTGTAGAGAATGGTTCAGCTCCGAAAGAGATGGTTCCACCACCATCCTGTATATCAACAGTTGGGAAAGGGTCACCAGCCGGGTCCCTGTCATCCCTTACTATAGTATAACCTAAGATGAAGTTGTTGGCGAATTTATTTCCAAATCGCGAGTTCAATTCCAGCGCCAGAGAGTTGGTCTTGGAAATAAAGGCTTCGGAACCGTTAATGAACCCAATATTGCGGAATCCAGAGTTACGTGCTTCCAAATTGTCTGCATCCGTATATCCGTAACGCAGGGATAACTTATGGTCCTGATTGATGTTCCAGTCCAGTTTGGCTGTAATCCTGTTACTTTCCAGGGTCCTGGTATTATTGTCAAATATTCCGGGGTCATAGCCATAAGTGGTATTCAGGAAACTAGTAAGTCCCTGCAGATCAGAAAGGCTTGACCTACCTGCATAATTACTGAAGTTGAAAGGCTGTGGGGTTTCATCTTCCTGACGCTCATAATTTAAGAAGAAGAAAAGCTTGTCCTTAATAATGGGGCCGCCTACACGCACACCATAAGTAAGTGCACTGAAGTCTGCCAGTTTTTCCCGTTCCTCATCATCACCAACAAGATCAACAGGGGTTTTACCTGCCAGGCTTTCGTTACGAACGAAGGAATAAGCAGATCCTTCCCAGTTGTTGGAACCTGATCGGGTAATCGCGTTGATGGAACCACCGGAGAAACCAGACTGACGAACATCAAAAGGAGCGATGTTAATCTGGAAGGTTTCAATAGCATCCACAGAAAGTGGGTTAACTCCTGTTTGCCCTCCGTTAGTACCTGATCCCGCCAGACCAAATACATCGTTATTTACGGCACCATCAATATAGATAGCGTTGTAACGGTTGTTCTGACCGGCTAGGGAGATACTAAATCCGTCATTACCCTCAGAAACCTGAGCCTGTGGTGTTAAACGCACAAAGTCGGCAATGGAACGGGAGGCAGCAGGAATCGTAGATACTTCCCGTTGGGAAATAGTTGTTTCCGTACCTGTTTTGTTGGCCCCGAAAATGCCTGTGCTGGTTGCTGTCACGACAACCTCCTGCAAGGCTGTGGCCGATTCAGATAGGGTCACATTAAACTGTGAAGTCCTACCCAGGGTGAGGAAGATATTTTCCTTTACATCCTCATTAAATCCAAGATAGGAGAAGGTAATCCTGAAAGGACCGCCGGCACGCATACCAGAAATGCGGTAGAAGCCGTCAAAATCTGTAGCTGCACCATAGGTAGACCCTGTAGGCGTGTGTACCGCAACTACAGAAGCCCCACCAAGGGGTTCGCCGTTTTCATCAGTTACCTGTCCGCTGATCGCAGAGGTTGTAACCCCTTGCGAAAATGCAATAGCCGTGCAAAAGAGCGCCACTACTGCCAAGTAAAACTTTTTCATTTGAGTGTTATTTAGTGTTTAAAAATGCAATGCAAATGTGAGGCATAAATAGATTAAGAACATTAAGATAATGTTAAATCGAGACCACAAATTTAACACTAAATTAGCAAAGTGTGAAGCAATTATAGAACTCATTTTAAGCTATTGAATATCAATAGTTTATATGGCCTATTTTTTGAAATTTTTAAGCAAATTTTCTGTAGAGCTGTCGTGCTCGGAAATAAGAGGAGAATTCAGGTCTCCTAAAATGGCAGATGCGAGCTGTTTTCCCAGTTCCACACCCCATTGATCATAGCTGAAAATATTCCAGATTACACCCTGCACAAAGATCTTGTGTTCGTATAGGGCAATAAGTGCCCCCAGGCTGGCAGGGGTAAGGCGGTCAATTAATATAGTAGTGGTAGGTTTATTCCCTTCAAATACTTTAAAAGGAGTAAGTCTTTGCTGTTCTTCAGCGGAAATCCCTTTGGCCTCAAACTCTGCCTTTACCTGGGCTTCCGTTTTGCCATTCATAAGGGCTTCCGTCTGGGCAAAGAAATTGGCCATTAGTTTATTATGGTGGTCTGTATCTCCGTGTAGCGAATGTTTAAAGCCAATAAAATCTGCCGGGATCAGTTTGGTTCCCTGGTGGATCAGCTGGAAGAAGGCGTGCTGAGAGTTGGTGCCTGGCTCACCCCAGATAATAGTTCCTGTCTGATAAGGAATCCGTTTGCCACTCCGGTCCACACTTTTCCCGTTGCTCTCCATGATCCCCTGTTGCAAATAGGCCGAAAACCGGCTCAGGTATTGGGTATAAGGGATAATGGCCTCTGTTTCGGCCCCATGGAAATTGTTGTACCAGATGGTGAGCAGGCCGGCCAGCACCGGAATATTCTTCTCAAAGGGTTCTTCACGGAAATGATTGTCCATCTGGTGTGCTCCCATGAGCAGGGCTTCAAAATGGTCATAGCCAACAGCCAGGGCAATGCTGAGCCCTACGGCACTCCAAAGGGAAAAACGACCGCCCACCCAATCCCACATTGGGAATACATTGGCAGGGTCAATCCCAAATTCGGCTATCTTGGCTTCATTCGTGGATACGGCTGCAAAGTGCAGGGCAATATCTTCAGGACCTGCATGCTGCAGGAACCAGTTCTTAATGGTTGTGGCATTGGACAGGGTTTCCTGTGTGGTAAAGGTTTTGGAGACTACCACAAAGAGGGTAGTTTCCGGGTCCAGATGCTTAAGTGTCTCGTGCACATGATCGCCATCTACATTGCTCACAAAATGCATGTCCAGGTGGTTCCGGTAATACTTGAGGGCTTCGGTAACCATGGCCGGCCCTAAATCCGATCCGCCGATACCAATATTAACAACTGCCTTAAAAGGTTTCCCACTATATCCTTTTTTCTCCCCTGATATAACAGCATCCGCAAATTCACGGATGTGCGCCTTTACCTCCTGCACCTCAGGAACCACGTCTTTGCCGTTTACCAATACCGATTTTCCAGTAGGCATACGCAATGCCGTATGCAACACGGCACGCCCTTCGGTCTGGTTTATCAAATCCCCATCGAAATATTTTTCAATAGCGTCCTTAAGATCCACTTCCTTTGCCAGGGCAAGCAGGTGCTCCAGGGTTTCTTTGGTTATCCGGTTTTTGGAGAAATCCACCAGGAAATCCTGCCATTGCAGGGTTAGATCGCTGGCCCTTTCTGGGTTATGGGCAAAAAGGTCTTTTAGGTGTTGCTGGTGTTGTTGCTTGTAGTGTTCCTCGAGCGATTTCCAGGCGCTGGTTTGGGTTGGGTCAATACTCTTGAGCGGCATGTCAGGGGTTGGAGGTTAGCAGTTGTTCTTTAGCTGGTTCATTATAGGGAATACAGTCCAGTTGGTACTTAATTGGGTTGATGTATTCATAAAATTTGGGCCTGAGTGCCTCAGCAAGTGGTTCTGCCGCCGGCAGATCTTCCCTAAGCGGATCCACCTGTCTCCCGTTTTTCCAGAACCTGTAGCATACATGCGGGCCTCCGGTATTGCCCGTCATGCCAATCCACCCTATCACATCTCCCTGCTTCACAAATTCCCCTCGTTTCACCTTTTGTGCCTTCATGTGCAGGTATTGGGTACTGTAGGTACTGTTGTGCCTTATCTTTACGTATTTTCCGTTACCCCCTTTCCGGGTAGATTCTGTCACTACCCCATCTGCAGTTGCCAGGATTGGTGTTCCTATAGGAGCGGCATAGTCCGTTCCCCTGTGCGGACGAACCCTGTACCCGTAGTATTTGATCCTGCGACGGAGGTTGTAACGCGAAGACAGGCGCCCGAACTTAAGGGGAGCCCTTAAAAAAGTCCTCCTGAGGTTGTTGGCCTCTTCGTCATAATAATCCACTACATTCTTCAGGGAATCCGATTCATAGGCAAATGCGTAAATGGGTTGGCCGCGGTGCTCAAAATAGGCCGCCTTGATATGTCCCGCTCCGGCATCCACAGAGTCGTTAATGTAAAGTTCGTCGTAAATGATCTTGAACTTGTCCCCGGCATCCAGTTTAAAAAAGTCAATGGTCCAGGCATAGACCTCAGATAGTTCATTTACCATCAGGTAGTCGATACCCTCCTTGACCACCACATCAGAAAGTGAGCCTCCCTGCGGGATTACCCCGGAAGCCTCGCGTTCCACGTACTTTATGGGTTTTCTTCCTTTAAAGGCATTGACCGAATCCCTGAAGTCCACAACGGTATAGTTGATAAGGTCATTTTCATATACAAAGACCTCAGGTCGTGAAACCGAATCCCTGGATTTCAGGATCATATAAGGCCTGCCAACACGTATCCTGCGTATATCGAAAGTATCGCGGAACTTTTTAGAAAGCACCTCAACCTTGTTGTAGTCAATATTCTGCGCAAGCATGAGGCCTCCAAAACTATCACCGCTGCGAACCGTGTCACGGATCACTTCAAAATCATCCAGCTCAAATCCATAGGCCACTTCCGGAGCTTTCTCCTCAATGGCTTCGATTTGCTGTTCATCACTTTGTTGCGGGTCTTTTTCCTCCTTGCAGGAGGCAAGGAAAATCAATGCGAATGCTATTAAGCCCCAAAATCTTTGCATTGTCAGCTACTGAATTTATCGGGGTCAAAGATATGGTCTACCCATTGTTTCCCCCAATTATTTAACTCTTGATTTGAAAACAGTTCCGGAAAAAACACCACTTTTTGAAAACTTGGCGGGAGGTAAGCCTTCCAGTTGGTACCTCCTGTAGCCTCAATGGGTGCGTCCTCCCGATTGAGATAACGGTGGGCTGAACCCAGGTGCACTAGCGGCCAGTTCACGTTAGCGTTGTTATCCATAGTTTTTAACGCCTCAATCAGGGCTTTATTATTCCGGCTTTCTTCCGGCAAATTCAGGTATTTATGGTAGATGGTATTGCCCTTTACTTCCTTGGCAATCCTAATAAATCTCGGGGTATACCGGTATTCGAATTGTTTGAGGGTGAGGGTTTTCTCTCCGGTTACGGCATCCGTAGCTCCTTTCTTCCAGTAAATGTGTTCATATAGCTCTTCTATTGGATTTTTTTCTGTAAAGAGCTCTCGTTCCGCAGGATCTACCAGGTTCTCCAGAGGGGTGGCGTAAATTTCGATCATTCGGTACTGGGCCGACTGGAAGCCGCTGGAAGGCAGCAGAGCCATCCGGTATTTCAGAAACTGCTCTTTTTCCATTCCCCTAACCATGATTCCAAAAGAAGATATGAGTGCTTTGTAATAGCTGTTGATCCTCCTTAATTTTTCCACAAAGAAGTCTACCTGCTGGGAGGTGTCGTCTACAATCTGCTTCTGTTCGTGCAGAATGAGCTTAAAATACAACTCGGTGATCTGGTGGTACAGGATAAAGATCTCTTCATCCGGAAAGTGTGTACGGGGAACCTGCAGGCTCAATAAAGTGTCCAGGTGAATGTAATCCCAGTAGGTTAGGTAACGCTGATAAAGAAGTCCGTCAAGATAAGAGCTGAGGTCCTGCCCCGAATCCTTGTATTTCTCTTCGAGTTTTGAGATTTGGGATTCGATTCGCTCTTTGTCTTTCATATTAACGGCGGTCCATTATTATCTTAAACTGGTTCTTCAATCCGTTGTAACCATCCAGGTCTGCCTTGATTGAACCTACCACAAGGTCTGCCTTGATCCGGATCGGAATCTTGTTCCGGTCATTGGAAACCCATAGGGATAGGCTTTCCTGTTCTTTAAAAACACGGCCCGACTGTACATAGGGTCGGAATTTCAGGCATTCAACCTTGCCGTATTTTGTCCTGAGGACTTCCTTCCCCAGGTACTTCAGTTTAAAGGGAAAGATACCATCATCATCGTACAGCATTTCCACGCTAAGCGACTTACCTAGCTCCAGGTCATCAAATTCGAACTTGTTCCTGAGATAATAAAAGCCCGATATCAGGTCCTGAATCCCTTCCTGTATGGCAAAATTAAACTTTTTATTGTTCTTTTTGTCGTTCAGAATGGCCTGATCGCTGCTGTAGTCGAAATTGATTTCAATATCCTTGGTATAACCTCCTTCACTAATCTTGCGGATAAACCGATATGGTTTCCCGTCAGTTTTGTCGAAATAACTTTCGTAAGTATCGTCTACTTTAAAGAAAATACTGGCAAAACCTGTGGTCCTGCCTTTCCCAATCACATGATAGACTGGTTTTTCATTTATGGTGTCATTGACTACGTGCAAAGTGGCATAGCTGGCATTCAGAAAGCCGTAATGGATCCTGAATTTGAGCCATTCTCCTGTTTTAAATGCAGATTGTTTCCATGGGAGGTCGCCATTCTGGGCAGCCCCGCCCAGGCTGGATAACAGGAATAATATAAATAAGACCTTTTTCATATAAATCTTGGCCAAAAGTATCAAATTAATACCCACAAATTGTGGGTTTACAATAGCTTAAACAAAATTTGTTCCATTCTATTGCACAAAAAAAGCCCCGACAAAGTTGTCAGGGCTTTTCCTAAATAACCAACCAAACTTTAAATTATGAAAAACCAATACTTAAAGTTATAAGGGAACCACCCCTTATGTAGTGCAATTTAATACAAGGATTTTCTTCGGCAATCGTTTTTAACTTACTTTAACGACCACCTTAACAATACTTTACAGTTCTTATCGGGATTTTTAGATAATCTTAAGAACTGCGGGGCTTACAGCGTTCCCCGGGAGGCCTGTTCACGCTCAATTGACTCGAACAAAGCCTTGAAATTTCCCTTTCCGAAAGACTTGGCTCCCTTGCGCTGAATGATCTCGATAAACATAGTTGGCCTGTCCAGTATGGGCTTGGTAAATATCTGAAGTAAATAGCCTTCGTCATCCCTGTCTACCAAAATTCCAAGTTCACGCAATGGAGCAAGATCTTCGTCTATTTCACCAACCCTGTCCAGTACGTCTTCATAATAGGTGGCGGGGACGGTCAGGAATTCAACACCGCGGTCTCGCAGTTTGGTCACTGTTTCAATAATATTGTTGGTTGCCAGGGCCATATGCTGAACTCCTGCGCCATTATAGAACTCAATGTACTCCTCTATCTGCGATTTTTTCCTGCCCTCCGCAGGTTCATTTATTGGAAATTTGATGCGACCATTACCATTGCTCATCACTTTACTCATAAGAGCTGTGTATTCTGTGGAAATGTCTTTATCATCAAAGGAGACCAGTTGGGCAAAACCCATGACCTTGGCATAGAACTCACACCATTTGTTCATCTCATTCCACCCCACGTTGCCCACCATGTGGTCTATATACCTCAGTCCCGTATCCTCTGCGCGGTAATGGGGGTTCCATTCCCTGTAACCAGGAAGGAAGGGCCCGTTGTATTCGTTTCGCTCTACAAAAATGTGTACGGTTTCTCCATAGGTATGGATTCCTGAAAGTTTTACTTTCCCATTTTCATCTTCAAAGGTTTCCGGTTCCAGAAAGGATTCAGCTCCTCTGGAAGTGGTTTCCCTGTAGCTCTTTTCGGCATCATCTACCCAAAGGGCGATCGCCTTTACACCATCTCCATGAGAATTGATGTGCTGATTGATTTCCCCTCCTGGTTTCAGGGGGGAAGTAAGCACCAATCTGATCTTATCCTGCTGCAAAACATAGGAAACTCGATCCTTAAGCCCCGTTTCCAGGCCCGCATAAGCCAAAGGCTGGAATCCCCAGGCCGACATATAATAATGTGCTGCCTGCTTGGCGTTTCCTACATAAAGTTCCACATAATCTGTTCCCAATAAAGGGAGGAAATCCTCCGCTTCAGGATTTTCTACTGGTAAGTGTAATGAAGTATTATCTAAAGTTGCCATGATATATTTTTAACTGTTAATGTTGTCGCCAGGTGCTTGGACCTTTTGTTTTCCGTATTGAAAATTGGGCTTTTACCACATTGCCCTGAGATGAGCATATATTTCCACGCTAAAGTGCATCATGGTAGAATTTTACTGTACAAATATCGTAAAAAACAGCGAATTTTTCGGACGTATCAGGATTTGCGGCCTCAGTATTTTTTAGGTCGGGAGACTGGGAACATGCTTAAAACCAGAAGCCTACGCTGAAGAAGAAATTGCCATCTGAGATCTGCGGGGACCAGGAGTAATATACCTGTACCGGACCCAGGAACGATTCCCAGCCATAACCCAGCGCAAAACCGGTAAAATCAGGTGCGGTAAACCATTCTCCCGTTCTAAAAATATCGTCTTCCACATTGGCCATATTGAAGGAAAAAAGCGCGTGGTTTTTAGGAGAGAACTCGTAATCCAGTCGCGCATAAGCCTTGACAAAGCTATTGCCCGGAAGGCTCAGAAAATCGTATCCAAAGAAGGGGATAAAGTTATTAATAAGGTCATTGCCAAATCCACCCAGCACAAAGTCAAAGGAAGTTACCGGAGAGGTCCCTAATTTAAAGCCACCCTCAGTTTCCAGGTTCAGGGAAAGGTCCCCGAATAAGGGGAAAGCAGCTCCCATGCGCGCCTTGCCAATGGAAAACTCCTTGAAATTATTATTGAAGTCGGAAGAGAAAAGGTAGACATGGAAATCCCCGTTGAAATAGAGCCCCCGACTGGGGAAATAACTGTCGTCATAGGTGTCCAGGATCAACTTTCCATAGGTGCTGTAAAAATTACTCTTCTCAAAAAAAGTACGAGTGTCTCCATCAGGGTCCACGGGAAATTCCCCTTCCGGGAGCACTTCGTTCAGTGTGGTTGTGCTGTATTTTAGCAATTTGTGTTCAATGCCCAGGATTACGGCAAATTCTTCACGCAATACGGTCTGAAGATAGATCTGGTTGGTAAAATCAGTTATCTCAAGATCAATGTTGTTAATATTCGGATCTTCTGGCACATTGAAATTGGATTGGATAACCCCGTAGTTAATCCCAAAGTCGAACTCATTCAGACGGGAATTGAATCCAAAACTCCAGTATAGTCCCTTGTCTATGTAGTACTGCAGGTTATAGCGTATGTTATCCCCCAAAATCATATCAAATGAGGCTACATCGTCTTTCATCAGGAAATGTTTTTGGGTGAGGTTGATCATGGCAGCACTTTTGTAGAGATCGTCATAATGGGCACCCACCCTTATAAGTGTCTTATCCTCGCTTTCGCCCAGTTTAAGTATGAGATCTTCCCCAAGGCCTTTAGACCTCAATTTATACCTGATCGTGTTAAAATTCCCTGTTGCTGCAAGGTTTCCGACTCCCTGAGTTAGATCGGAATAGGCAATGCGCTCGGCCAGGGGAAAGCGCAATTTACCTTTCACATAAGCACGTGTATAATTGTCGTTCCCTTCAAGGATGAGCCGGTTAACCACCAGGGAATCGAGATGTGTAACAGGAATGTGTTCCTTTATTATAGCTCCCTGCTTCTTTGCCAGCTCCTCCAAGGCGTGTTTATTAAGCCTTGCCGCTTCTTCGCCCTCATTTATGATCGCCCCTTTATACTCAAAGTCAATTACGGAGAATTGATCGATATCTGGTTTGATATAGATATCGGTCAAGCCAGCTTTGTCCTTCATTGCCCCTACCGTACGAAAATTGTTTATCTGAAGGAGGATTTCCGTAGCGGAAAGCAATTCTTCCCGGTCCCGCAAGCCGTGTTGCACATCCACGCCAATAACAACATCTGCACCCCTGGCTTTGAGTTCCTCTACCGGGTAATTGTTCAGCACACCCCCGTCAATGAGTATCCTGCCATCTACTTCAATGGGTTCAAACAGGGATGGCAGGGAACCGCTGGCCGTAATAGCCTCCGGTAAATAACCCCTGTCCAGAACCACCTCACCACCTGTTTCAATATCGGTAGCAATGCAGAAAAATGGAATGGGCAGCTTGTCAAAATCCCGGACATTCCTCACATGGTAGAGCAAGCCCACCAGTTCATTGTATATGTTTTGTCCGCCGGAAAGCCCCTTTGGGAAAGTGACCTTGAAGTCGTTAAAAGGCAGGGTGAGCGCATAACGTTCAGCATCTTCTTTCTCATAAAAGGATTTGGCACCCCTGGGAAAATTATCCTGAATGAGGGCTTCCAGGTCCCTGTTTCGAAAAAGGGAATCCAGCTCTGAAGCAGAATAACCGGAGGCATAGAGCGCCCCAATGATAGCTCCCATGCTGGTTCCACCTATATAATCAATTTTAACCCCGGCTTCTTCAATCACCTTAAGTGCCCCAATATGTGCCATGCCCTTAGCCCCACCTCCGCTGAGAACCAACCCTACCCTGGGTGGATCCTGATTTGCCCCAGACTGCCCGAAAGCAGCAGGAAGCAGCAGGAAGGAAAGAATCCCGCACATGAACAGCTGGTATGCCTGTGTATGTCTAATGAAAAGACTCATATACTTTCTTGGCTTTGGACAGCCCAATGGCTTTGGTCAGGTCTTCAATGGAAGCTTCCCTGATGCGTTTGACTGATTTAAATTCCTTCAGGAGATCTTCTGCCGTTCGTTCGCCAATTCCATTTATAGCTTCAAGTTCTGAATTAATTGCGGCTTTACTCCTTTTGTTTCGATGGAATGTTATTCCAAACCGATGTGCTTCATTCCGCAATTGCTGTATGATCTTCAGTGTTTCGGATTTTTTGTCCAGGTATAAAGGAATAGGGTCTTCAGGGTAGTAAATTTCTTCTAGTCGTTTGGCTATGCCGATGATGGCTATTTTACCCCTGAGCCCCAGTACATCCAAGCTTTTCAGGGCCGAAGAAAGTTGTCCCTTGCCACCATCGATCACGATCAGCTGAGGAAGGGGCTCATCTTCATTCAAAAGCCTTTTGTACCTCCTGAAAACTACCTCTTCCATAGATGCAAAATCATCCGGGCCGGTAACCGTTTTAATATTGAATTTACGGTACTCACTCTTTGCTGGTTTGCCATTTCTGAATACTACGCAGGCTGCCACCGGATTACTTCCCTGTATATTGGAGTTGTCAAAGCATTCAATATGCCTGGGCTCTTCATGCAACCTGAGGTCTTTCTTCATCTGGGCCATGATCCTGTTGGTATGCCTGTCCGGATCAGTAATCCTCACCTGTTTAAACCGTTCCTGTCGGAAGAATTTCGCATTTCGTTCGGATAGGTCGACCAGCTTTTTCTTATCACCCAGCTTGGGCACAACTACCTTTACATCTCCAGAAAGGGTAACCGGAAATGGCGCATAGATTTCCCTGGACTGGGAATGGAATCGTTGTCGTATCTCATGGATAGCAAGTTCCAGCAGGTCTTTATCGTCCTCGTCCAGTTTTTTCTTCAATTCCAGGGTATGGGAACGGATGATGGAACCGTGGGAAAGCTGAAGGAAGTTAATATATGCATAGGATTCATCCGAAATAATGCTGAATACATCCACATTGTTTATCCGCGGGTTGACAATAGTGGATTTGGCCTGGTAGGATTCGAGTACGTCTATTTTTTCCTTCATCTGCTGTGCCTCTTCAAATCGCATATCCGAGGCCAGCGATTTCATCTGCTTTCTGAAATAATTCAGTGAGGATTTGAAATTCCCTTTGATAATCTCCCGTATATCATCTATCTGCTGATGGTATTCTTCTTCGGACTGCAAGCCTGTGCAGGGGCCTTTACAGTTGCCGAGGTGGTATTCGAGGCAGAGTTTGTATTTACCGGCTTCCACTTTTTCCCTGGACAGATCGTAATTACAGGTCCTTAAGGGATAAACACTCCGTATCAGGTCCAGCAGGGTCTTTACCGTCTTCATGCTGGTATAGGGGCCAAAATATTCGGATCCGTCCTTTATAAGTTTGCGTGTAGGAAATACCCTGGGGAAGCGTTCTTTTTTAATACAGATCCAGGGATAGGATTTATCGTCTTTCAACAGCACGTTATACCTGGGCTGGTATTTCTTGATCAGGTTATTCTCCAGAAGAAGGGCGTCTGACTCCGTTGGAACTACAATGTGCTGAATGCTTCTGATCTTCCGAACCATCACGCGGGTTTTGCCGTAGTCATGCTGTTTGTGGAAATAACTGGAAACCCTTTTTTTCAGGCTTTTGGCCTTGCCAACATACAGAATTTTGCCCTCCCCATCATAGAACTGGTAAACCCCAGGACTATCAGGGAGAGTGCTAAGTTGTACCTCAATAGGTATTTCGGACATACTCAACTTTGTTTCTACAAAAGCACTATAAAGGTAAAAGGTAATTTTATTATTCAGGTGATGGCACTACAAAATCACTTTGAAACAATTTACCCGGGATTTATCGTTTACTTCTTTTTGTTTAAGCATGTCTTATATATCAATAATTATATTAAATTGTTTATCAGCTAGTTATGTAAATTAGCATTAAATATATTTTTAAACATTTGTTAATTAACTGATAAAAACAATGCATTTCGTCGATAAAATGACCCCTTTAATAGGATATTAAGAAATATTCTGTCTATATTTAAGCGACTAAAATGAGCATTACATGGACAATTATCTCATCACTATTGGGATGTACATCATTCTAATGCTGTTTTTCAAAATCTATTTCATAGTAGCCGCCAAGGACTAATTTGAAAGCAGAAAACAGCCCTATAGACCTACAAAATTAGTTATGTTAAAAAGGGAAATCAGAGCCCTATACCCCAAGCTCAGAACAGAACTCCCTCAAGACATACTTAGAGAAAAAAGCCTGGATATTTCCAACCAGCTGCTCAAGCTGCAGGTTTGGGATGCTGAATATTTTCACATATTCCTGCCTATTTCAGAAAAAAAAGAAGTAGATACTTCCTACATCATTCCTGTACTTCAGGGAAGGGATAAGCATGTTATAATTCCCAAAGTTACCAGAGATGGTGAGCTCTCCCATTTTCTGCTAAGCGACAATACCCGGCTTGTAAAAAACAAATGGAATATTCCAGAACCGGAGAATGGCATCCAAATAAGCGAAACCCAAATTGATGTGGTTTTCCTTCCTATGCTTGCCTTTGATCGTGAAGGATATCGCGTAGGTTACGGCAAGGGATTTTACGACCGTTTTCTCGAGAAATGCAGGGAAGACGTAATTAAAATTGGTTTATCCTTTTTTGGCCCGGTTGACAGGATTTCAGATCGGGAAATGCACGACATCCCCATGGATTTCTGCCTTACACCAGATGAAATCTACTCCTTTTCCAACTCCTCCCGCTGACCAAAGGCCCGTTTATTGAAGACGATAAGAATACCTACCCCGGTACTGATCGCGGTATCGGCAATGTTGAATACGGGCTCAAAGAACCGAAAGTTATCTCCTCCCACAACTGGTACCCAGTTGGGCCAGGTACTGTCTATCAAGGGAAAATAAAGCATATCTACCACCTTCCCATAGAACAATTGCCCATAGGCCTCATCAGCAAACAGGGTAGCCGTTTGATTGAAGCTATTATCGAAAATTACCCCGTAAAAAACAGAATCGATTATGTTGCCCAAAGCACCTGCAAAAATGAGGGAAACAGCCACTACGAGGGTGCGGTTGGATTTCTTTCTGATAATATCCCACAGCCAGTAACCAATACCAGCAATGGCAAAAAGCCGGAATACCGTCAGTACCAGTTTCCCCAGCCCATCCGAAATAGGTAGCAGGTCACTTAATTTGGTTCCCCATGCAGCCCCTTCATTCTCAATGAAAAGTATCTTGAACCAACTGAATACCTCAACAGATTCTCCCAGGACAAAATGAGTCTTTACATAGATCTTGCTCCACTGATCTATCAACAAAATCAGGAATATTAAGAGGGCGGATTTTCTAAAAGGCATATGATCTGACTAATTCGGGTAAAAATAATGATTATTGCAGCGCGGGAAATGAATGTGGTTATTTTGTTCGATAAAGGGTAATATCGCCAGTCACCGTCTCAAGGTCGTAATGCATTTCGCCCTTTGGGATTTCATCCTGAATAAGCTGTCCGTAATGACTAACTGCCCGCACCACACCCTGAAGGCTGTTTAATACAATATTCCCACTCTGTGTTTGGACATTGACCCTCTGGGCCACCTGATTTAATGTGCAATTCCCATCGTTTAAAACTACATCCACATTATTGAATGCCCCTGACATGGTTACGTTGCAACTGTTTCCAAATACCTGCACGTCAAGATTCGTAGGGATCTGAATGTTTAGTGATACAGACACAACTTTATGGGCACTTAATTTGTCGTTGGGAACTTCAAAAGCGGGGTCAAATTCTGTGGCTACCCAAAGCGTGGAACCTTCTTTGGTAATATTAACAGACAAGGCATCTGCATATTCCCCATCCAGCCTGGCTTCAACAATAAGGTCGGTACCGTCGTAGGCCATGATTTCGGCTTGAAAAGACTTATCAGTATCCACCTGAATCAGCGTGCCAAAAGGAGCCGGATAGGATTTCCTGATAATCTTCTGTCCGAATAGGGATTGACTGAAGAGCACAAGACTCAACAGGAAAAGCCCAATCCTTGCTATGTAGTTTTTACCCTGCAGGAGAAAGGCCTATTTATTTCTGCATGTTCTTAGCCTCGATGCTAAGGGTAGCGTGCGGGACTAATTTAAGGCGCTCTTTATTGATAAGCTTACCCGTTACCCTGCAGATTCCATAGGTTTTATTCTCAATACGCAAAAGGGCATTCTTGAGGTCGCGGATGAACTTCTCCTGACGAATGGCAAGTTGCGTATTGGCTTCTTTGCTCATTGTTTCAGAACCTTCCTCAAAAGCCTTAAAAGTAGGAGCCGTATCATCTGTCCCATTGTTACCATCGTTCATATAAGAACTCCTCAAAAGCTCCAGGTGACTTTTGGCTTTCTCTATCTTCTCTTCAATCAGGACCCTGAACTCCTCCAATTCCTTATCGGAGTAACGCACTTTTATATCTTGTCCCATTTTTTTAATGTTTTTTAATTAATAATCTGGTATTCACCTCGTCGAAAGAAACGTCAGCACCCTCATCCAACTGCTCTTCAAATTCCAGCTCTGCCGTCAGGGTTTCGTTTTTAATATAGTTTATATTGTTTGTGACCGCTTCTTCAACGTATCCGTCTTTCTGAATTTTAATATCTATTTTGTCCGTAACCTCAAAACCGGATTCCTTCCTCAGGTTTTGTATACGGTTTACCAGTTCCCTGGCGATCCCTTCCTTTCTCAGTTCTTCTGTAACATGTATGTCCAGGGCTACCGTTATCGGACCTGAACTGGCTACGAGCCAGCCTTCAATATCCTGTGAAGAAATCTCTACATCCTCTAACTTCAATATAATACTTTTATTATCCAGGTCAAGCGCAATCTCTCCTTCACGCTCAATTTTCTGGATATCTTCCTGGCCGAGCTGGGCAACTGCCTGCCCTATGGCCTTCATATCCCTTCCATAACGGGGGCCTAAAAGCTTGAAATTCGGTTTTATTTTCTTTACCAGGATACCAGAGGCATCATCCAGCAATTCAATCTCCTTTACATTTACCTCAGAAAGGATCAGGTCCGAAACCGCTTCAATTTCTTCCCGCTGCCTGTTATCCAGAACAGGGATCATGATCTTGTGCAACGGCTGCCTTACTTTAATCTTTTCCTTCTGTCTTATGGACAGCACCAGGGAAGAAATGGTCTGGGCCTTCTGCATCTTGCTTTCCAGTTCTTTGTTCACCATGGCCTCATCATAGACCGGGAAATAAGATAGATGGACACTTTCAAATTGTTCCTTCCCTGTAGTGCGGTTCAGGTCCAGGAATAGCCTTTCCATAAAGAAAGGGGCAATGGGCGATGCCAGCTTGGCAAGGGTTGCCAGACAGGTATAGAGCGTCTGATATGCCGAAATCTTGTCCTGACCGTAATCGCCTTTCCAGAACCGCCTTCTGCACAAGCGCACATACCAGTTGCTCAAATTTTCCTGCACAAAATCGGCCATTGCCCGGGCTGCCCGGGTTGGTTCATATGAGTCATATGCCTGATCAACTTTTTTGATCAGGGTATGCAGTTCAGACAGAATCCACTGGTCTATCTCAGGCCTTTCAGACAGGGGAACATCGTCCTCCTTATAGCTAAACTCATCTATGTTGGCATAAAGGGCAAAAAAGGCATAGGTATTGTAAAGTGTTCCAAAGAATTTTCTTTTTACTTCCTCTATCCCGGCTACATCAAACTTGAGGTTATCCCATGGGTTGGCGTTGGAAATTAAATACCAGCGCGTAGCATCAGGGCCATACTCTTCCACTGTTTCCAGGGGGCTTACAGCATTACCAAGGCGCTTGGACATTTTTTTCCCATCCTTGTCCAGCACAAGTCCGTTGGAAACCACATTCCTGTAGGCTACAGAATCAAAGACCATAGTTGCAATGGCGTGCAGTGTATAAAACCATCCCCTTGTCTGGTCTACACCTTCGGCAATAAAGTCGGCCGGGAAGCCAATTTCCTGATCAATAAGCTCCTTGTTTTCGAAAGGATAGTGCCACTGTGCATATGGCATTGAACCGCTGTCGAACCAAACATCGATCAGGTCCAGCTCGCGGTGCATGGGCCTTCCGGAATCAGAAACAAGAACAATCTTATCGACAATATTCTTGTGCAGGTCTACCTTTTCGTAGTTTTCTTCGCTCATATCCCCTTCACTGAAATCGGCAAAGAGATTTGCTTCCATAAATCCGGCAGCAACCGCCTTTTCCATCTCTTCTTTTAGCTGGGAGACTGAACCTATACACATAGCTTCCTTACCATCTTCGGTACGCCAGATAGGAAGTGGCGTTCCCCAGAAGCGGGACCTGGAGAGGTTCCAGTCGTTTGCGTTAGCCAACCAGTTGCCAAAACGGCCCTCACCAGTGGCTTTGGGTTTCCAGTTTATGGTCTGGTTGAGCTCATACATCCGGTCTTTGATCTGGGTAACCTTGATAAACCAGGAATCCAGGGGATAATACAGGATAGGCTTGTCCGTACGCCAGCAATTCGGATAGGGGTGTTTGTATTTTTCTACCTTGAAGGCTTTGTTTTGTTCCTTGAGCATTATGGCAAGCTCCACATCCACAGATCGTTCCGGAGCTTCGCCTTCATCGTAGTATTCGTTTTTTACATACTTGCCTCCGAGTTCCTTCATCTCAGGGCGGAATTTTCCCTGCAGATCAACCAGGGGGACGGGGTTGTCATTTTCGTCCAGCACAAGCATTGGTGGCACCTGAGGTTCTGCCTTCTGGGCAACAAGCATATCGTCTGCACCAAAGGTAGGGGCGGTATGCACTATACCCGTACCGTCTTCAGTGGTTACAAAATCACCGCTGATAACCCTAAAAGCGTTATCGGCGTTCTGATAAGGCTGGGCATAGGTCAGCAACTGCTCATATCGCACCCCCAGCAGGTCTTTCCCTTTGAAAGTGTTGAGGACGTAGTACGGTATTTTTTTATCGTCCTCGCTAAAATTATTGATATCGCCAATTTCTTCAACGGCTTCATACTTTCCGCTGAATTGTGTTTTCACCAGGTTTTTAGCAAGTATAACCTGTATAGGCTTAAACGTATATTGATTGTAGGTTCTGACCAGTACATAATCGATTTCCTCCCCAACTGTCAGTGCCGTATTGGAAGGCAGTGTCCAGGGTGTTGTGGTCCAAGCCAGCAGGTAAACCGGCAATTCATGATCAGATAAAAAATCAGGCAGGGTCTCTTTCACAGCTCTGAACTGGGCAGTAACTGTTGTATCCGTTATATCCTGGTAAGTTCCTGGCTGGTTTAATTCATGGGAGCTCAAGCCCGTACCTGCTTTGGGGGAATAAGGCTGTATGGTGTAGCCCTTGTAAAGCAGGCCTTTGTCATATATCTCCTTGAGCAACCACCAGACCGTCTCCATGTACTTGGATTTGTAGGTAACATATGGGTCTTCCATATCTACCCAATACCCAATCTTTTCGGTCATATCGTTCCAGGCATCTGTATAGCGCATCACCGCTTTTTTACAGGCCTCGTTGTATTGTTCAATGGATATTTTAGTACCTATGTCTTCCTTGGTGATACCCAGCTCTTTTTCCACTCCGAGTTCAACCGGGAGCCCGTGCGTATCCCAGCCAGCCTTGCGCTTTACCTGGAAGCCTTTCATGGTCTTGTATCGGGGAAAAATATCCTTAATCGTTCTGGCCATAACGTGGTGGATACCGGGCATACCATTAGCAGAAGGAGGACCTTCATAAAAAACGTATCCTGGCTTCCCTTCCCTTGAAGTGATGCTCTTATTAAATATGCGGTTCTCTTTCCAGAAATCGAGAACTTCTTCTCCCAGTCTGGGCAGATTCAACCCTTTGTATTCCGCAAACTTCATGTCTACAATATCCTTGTCAGGCAAATTAAGGCAGCAAAATTAATGAATTTCAACGGATTTCAGAGGTGATTTCTAAATTTGATAGCGGCAGGTAAAATCCTGCCCTTTACAACCTAAAATTTGTAGGATAATCCTGTGATAAGGTTAAAACCGGGTGCCGATATCCCGGAAGAATAGGTGCGGTAAAGCTGATTGGTCATATTTTCCACGATAAGACTTGTGGTGAGTCCATTGCTGATTTTGATCCGGGACCTGAAATTCAGGGTATACCAGGAAGGCGAATAGGGATTCCCATTGCTATCAACAGCATACAGGAAAGGCTTATTCCTTTCCGAGACAGCGAGGTCATCGAAGGACAATTCCCCGTTGTAGTTTAGGAAAAAGTCTGTCTCCAGCCACTGGTTTTTCCACAGCAGATGCAAATCGCCAAAAGTTGGAGCCACATGCCTCACCGGACTGTCTACCCCTTCCTGGTCCTCTTCCCTGCCATCAGTAAGTGTATAATTGGCGGTTAGTGACCATTGATCTGTCAGAAAGGCCTGCAATCCCAATTCCAGTCCGTAGACATATGCCTTGGCAGCGTTTTGAATGGCCTGCACCCGACTTAATTCACCGTTGTAGATAATCTCCGATTCCCCATCGAACTCAAAATTCCTCCTGACCAGAGCATCAACCAGATAGGTGTAATAGGTAGCACCTTTCAGAACCAGTTTATCCTGGAAATTCTTTTTTACCCCTAGCTCAACATTGTAGGCATATTCAGGTTCCAGATCCGGATTGGGAACCACCACTGCACCAGGTTCAGAATCGAAAACTTTGCCTATATCGTCTATATTGGGAGATCGGAATCCGGTGGATCCGTTGAGGGTAAACTGCAAATCAGCTTTGGGGAACCAGCTGAACCCCAGGCTTCCGGTTAAGGCGCCATTGCTTAAAGAAGTTTCATCAAATGGAAATGGATAGAAGGTAGTGTCAAAATCGGCCTGCGTCCAAACATGACTGTATCGCATTCCCGCCAGGAATGTAAGGTTAGGTTTAAGCTTGTATTCTCCGTTTACATATCCCGCCAGGGTTTGCCAGATGGCCCCATCCGGATACCGGGAAGGAGAATTGCTAACACTGCCATCAGTAATATCCGTCTGGCTTCCCACAGATGCCACCTGATTGAAAACGTATTCTGCGCCGTAGTACATCCTGAAATTTCCAATTTTCTTGTTCTCAAAATCGAGGTTGGCAGACAGGGCGTTCAGTTTTTCCAGTGTGCTGTAACGAATGGGGTTGGCAAAGTTTCGCTCATTACGGCTTTCCTCAAAATACTGATATGCTGTGGTGAGCTTTACGCCATCATAAAATTTACCCCGCCCTTTTTTATACACCTGCAAATTTGACAACCACCATTTCTGTGGGCCGTAGAACCACTCAGCCGAACGAAGACCTGTTCCGTCTCTATTGGGGCGAATCAATCGATCATATCGGGAATAATCAGAGGTTTCAGAATAATGCATGTTCAGGTCGTATTCCCAGGAATTATTGGGCTTATGGGAAATTTTCTGCATCAGGTTTAACTGGTTATACCCTGAGGGAAGCTGGCGACGGGGATTGGGGTTAGGCCGCAGGATATCTGTGTTGTTTTCGGTCACCACATAGGAGTCCCTGAGATATTCCCGGGGGCCATTCTTACCCATTTGAAGGTCCCCAAAATCATTGTAGGTAATACTGCTGAGAAATGCCCAGGTCTTCCTTCCAAAATTCAGGTCCAGGTGAATGGTATTCTCATTATTGGCCGTAGCATGGCGATAAGTGGCCATACCGCTGAAAGTTTTATCCGAATAGGATGCGAACATCGGCTTCTTTGTAAAGAAGTTCATCACCCCCCCTATGGCATCACTCCCGTATATCACGGAACCGGGGCCAAAAATAACCTCCGTATTCTTTACCGTAAAGGGATCTATAGAAATCACATTTTGAATATTACCGCCCCGAAAAATGGCGTTATTCATGCGAACACCATCTACACTAAGCAACAAACGATTAGTGGCGAAACCCCTGATCATGGGGCTACCCCCTCCGAGCTGACTCTTCTGTACATATACCTTTCCACTCGACTGCAACAGGTCTGCAGAAGTTTGCGGGTTATTGAAGGTGATACTGCGTGCGTCTATACTGGCAATTTTCTGTGGGATATCCTTTTTTTGCTGTTCCCATTTGGAAATAGACATGACCACCTCTTCAAGTTGCTGTGGATTTACATTGAGGTAAACCCTGCTGTTCTGACGGAGTATCTGGGCTTTTGTAGCTTTAAAGGATAAATACCCCATATGCCGGAATGTGAGTCTTTCAGTACGCTTGAAAATTTCAAGGTCGCAACTACCGTCAATTCCTGTGATTACCGTACCGGACCGATCTTCATTATAAACAATAACATTGCCAATGCCTTCCTCGGATTCGGCATCCAGCACATAGACTTTTTGTGCGATAGCCAAATGGAAAGGAAAAAGCAATAACAGGAAAAGTATCCCCCGTATGTTAGTTGAAGACTTCATTTAAAACGGCGAGTGACCTGGGCTTTCTAAATCCGTGCAAATGTAATTCAAAATATTCCACGATAATCTGAAGCAGTTTTTGCCGCTGTACCTTACTCATTTTTATCAGGTGAACTACATCAAAAGTTGTGCCTAACAGCTTCCTGAATTGATGAAGTTCATCTCCGCTGATTACATTTTCCGCACTGGGAACTTCTGTAAACTGACCCTCCGAAAGATCGAAATACGCCGCATCCTGGTTGGAAAGGTCAGGGTAACATCCCAAAAAGCGCGTGAGGGAAAGCAGGAAATACAAGTGGAAATTGGCAATTTTATCATGCGTGTCCAACCACTGAAGTGCGGTCTGCAGGTATGAAAAAAGAGCGGGATCTGCCTGTTCTTCACGGATACAATTGGAAAGCATTTCGGCCAGAAACAAAGTGATGGCATTTTTGGTAATGTCGGTTTGCAAAGTGCTGTAAGGGAAATCCACCCTGGCCTCCCTGATTTGTTCCAAGGTTCCTTTATTCTTGTGAACAGCAACAAGCTCCAGTTGGCTCAGGGGCTGAAAATATGCCGTTTTCAATTTCCCTTTTCTCGAGGCAAGAATCCCTTTCAACAAATAGGCCTTTAGCCCGTCAGATTCGGTATATGCCCTGACTATGAGGCTGGTATCTCCATATTTAAGTGAAGACAGAACAATGGCTTTGGTGCGAACCTGCATGTTTCAGGGTTTGTTGCAAAGATAAAAAGTAGTTTAATCAAAAAACCCGGCAAATAGCCGGGTTTCAGGTAAATAGTTCAGCGGATTGCTTCAGATTACCCCCTGGGCAAGCATGGCGTCTGCTACTTTTACGAAGCCGGCAATGTTAGCTCCTTTCACATAGTTGCAGTACCCATTTTCCTCCATACCGTATTCCAGGCAGGAGTTGTGAATCTTTTCCATAATATCCTTGAGCCGTTCGTCTACCTCATCCCTGGTCCAACTGATCCTCAGGGAATTCTGAGACATCTCCAGACCTGAGGTGGCAACACCTCCTGCATTGGAAGCCTTGCCGGGCGCAAATAAAATCTCTGCTTCGTGGAATGCATGAATAGCTTCAGGAGTGGAAGGCATGTTGGCTCCTTCAGCCACACAGATACATCCTCCTTCAATCAGGGTTTTGGCCTCTTCGCCATTTAATTCATTCTGTGTGGCACAGGGCAGGGCAACATGGCACTTAACTCCCCATGGTTTCTCCCCCTTGTGGTAGGTAGCTCCTGGGTACTTATCTACATACTCGGAGATCCTTCCCCTTTTGTTATTCTTGAGGTCCATCACAAAGGCCAGCTTTTCCTCATCAATACCGTCCTTATCATAAATATATCCGCCCGAATCTGAAAGCGTGAGGACTTTACCTCCGAGCTGTAATACTTTTTCTGCGGCATATTGCGCTACATTCCCGGATCCGGAAATCACCACATCTTTCCCGTCAAAATCTTCATTGCGGGTTTTCAGCATGCTCTGTGCAAAATAAACGGTTCCATAGCCGGTAGCCTCAGGGCGTATCAAGGACCCTCCCCAGGAAAGGCCCTTTCCGGTCAGCACCCCGGTGAATTCGTTTCGTATCATCTTATACTTTCCAAAGAGGAATCCAATTTCACGGGCACCCACACCAATGTCCCCAGCAGGGACATCTGTATTGGGGCCAATATGCCTGCATAGCTCGCTCATAAAGGCATGACAAAAGCGCATTACCTCATCATCAGATTTTCCTTTGGGATCAAAATCGGAACCTCCTTTTCCACCGCCCATAGGCAGGGTGGTCAGGCTATTTTTAAACACCTGCTCAAAGGCCAGGAATTTTAATATGCTCGCATTTACCGATGGGTGGAAACGCAGTCCTCCCTTGTAAGGGCCTATGGCCGAATTCATCTGGATCCGGTAACCCCGGTTCACGTGAATCTCACCTTTGTCGTCTACCCAGGCCACGCGAAAGGAAATGAGCCGCTCCGGCTCTACCATACGAAGCAGGATATTCTTCCCGTAGTAAATATCATGCTTTGCAATGTAGGGAATTACCGTTTCAGCTACTTCCTGAACGGCCTGGAGGAATTCAGGTTCATGTCCGTTCCGGATCCTGACCTCTTCCATGAAATTTTGAATAATTTCTTCCATCAGTATATTAATTGTTTCAGTTATTGAGGAATTAAAAATTTAGGGGCAAAATTATAGTATTTCTACAATTTTACCCCTCTTTTTTTAAAAATTCATCAAGTCCTAGCCCAGGGCCTGTTCAAGGTCGGCTATCAGGTCCCTGAAGTCCTCTATTCCCACGCTTAACCTTATAAGTGCATCCACCACCCCGCTCTTCTCCCGTTCATCTTTCGGGATACTGGCATGAGTCATGCTGGCAGGGTGTCCGGCCAGGCTTTCCACTCCCCCGAGAGACTCAGCGAGGGTAAAGACCCTGAGCCGTTCAACAATACGAATGGCTTCGTCATAACTGCCCCCTTTGGGTATAAAAGAAATCATCCCCCCGAAGTCGGCCATTTGACTTTTAGCGATATGATGGTTGGGATGGTCTTCAAAACCTGGCCAGTATACCTTTTCGATTTTAGGGTGAGTTTTTAAAAATTGGGCAATCTCCCTTCCGTTTTCGCAATGGCGCTGCATACGGACATGAAGCGTTTTAATCCCGCGCAAAACAAGGAAACTGTCCATGGGTCCGCAAACGGCACCGCTCGCATTCTGGATAAAGTAAAGCCTTTCTGCAAGGGCCTTGTCATTAACAACCAGTGCTCCCACTACCACATCGCTGTGACCACCGAGGTATTTGGTGGCAGAGTGCATGACTATGTCCGCACCAAGGTCCAGTGGCCTTTGTAAATAAGGGGTGGCAAAAGTATTGTCTACGGCTAGCAGAATATCGTGCTTTTTGGCCAGCACTGAAATTCCGGATATATCAACCACATTCATCATGGGGTTGGTAGGGGTTTCAACCCATATGAGCCTGGTACGTTCATTAATTTTTGATTCAACCGCATCCAGGTCCTGTAAGCCAATGAAGTGGAATTGTATCCCGAACTTTTCAAAAACCTGCCTGAAAAGCCTGTAACTACCCCCGTACAAGTCGTTGGTGGATATCACCTCATCTCCGGGTGCCAGAAGCTTTACCACCGCATCAATGGCAGACAACCCGCTGGCGAAGGCCAGGCCGTATGTGCCATTCTCGATACTGGCCAGTGAACGTTCCAGGGCCGTACGTGTGGGATTAGCACTTCTCGAATATTCGTAGCCTTTATGGCCGCCAGGCGTAGACTGGGCATAAGTAGATGTTTGATAAATTGGAGGCATAACTGCTCCATAGGCCTTGTCTGGTTCCTGACCCCCGTGAATAGTCTTACTGTTGAAATGCAATTGCTGCTCGCTCATATTGTGAAATTAGAAAAACAAAGGTATCGTATCCGGAGGAGTTTGCCATGGGGCAAAAGTCCTCAATTGCTCAGTGCTTTCTGCAAGGCCAGTATAGCCCCCAGGTGCAGGCCTTCGTGATATACATTAAAAGCAAGGGCCTCCTCTACAGAAGTTAAAGTTACATTGGCACTGGTTGTATACGACTGGTACGCTTTAAAGTGTCCATCCCGGTAATCCTGCTGCGTCTGTTCGAGTGTGGAAAAAAGCAATTTCTGCAACTCTTCAAGCTCCTCAGTAGAAACAGTAACGGATTCAGGAACCGTCCCCTTGCTGTATTTGGCTACCAATTCGGCGCCCACATGCAGCGATAAATTGCTCAGACCATAAGTAATCAACTGCTGGGTAACCACCACATGGGCAATATTCCAGTAGATGTGATTTCGAAATCCATCCGGTATTTGGAAAAGCTCCTCCCTGGGTGTTTTCCGTAGAATAGAATAAAGAAATTTGCGGTTCTGGAGCAGTATGGTAAACAGGTATTCCATGGCAGAAGATTTGATTAAATATAAAATATTTGAGGGTAATTAGGTTTCTTTGCGTTAAAATCAATATCCACCCTGGCGTGTTATGAACAAGATATACTATCTCAGCAGTTGTGATACCTGTAAACGTATCCTAAAGGAGCTGCAACCTATGGAAGGAATGGCTTTACAGGATATTAAAACAACCCCGATAACGGAAGAACAGATCCAGCAACTTTTTGAACTGGCCGGAAGTTACGAGGCTCTTTTCAGCAAAAGGGCGCGATTGTATAAAGAACGAAACCTGAAGGATAAAAACCTTGGAGAATCCGATTTCAAAAACCTTATCCTAGAGCACTACACCTTTCTCAAAAGGCCGGTTATAGTCATTGAAGGGGAAATCTTTATAGGGAACAGCAAAAAGACCGTGCAGGCGGCCAAAGAAAAACTCCATACTTGAGCAAACGAAATCTCGCTTTACTGGCTGCCCTTGGAGCCACCACTATATATGGGCTTAACCATACCATTGCCAAAGGTGTAATGCCTTACTATGTTGGCCCTTTTGCTTTTATATTACTGCGGGTAGTAGGGGCTTCCATACTTTTCTGGGCTGTTTCATTTCTGGGTCCTAAAGAAAGAATTGAAAGAAGAGATTGGGGCAGGTTAATCGTCTGTTCCCTTTTCGGGATGGCCATTAATATGTTGTCATTCTTCAAAGGACTGGACCTGTCCACGCCCATAAACAGTTCTGTGCTGGTTACCACAACTCCCATCATAGTAGTTGTGCTCTCTGCATTTTTGATCGAGGAAAAGATCCGCCTGGTAAAAGGTATAGGCATCCTAACAGGTCTGGCCGGGGCGCTTGTACTGGTACTCTATGGCAATGAGATCCGGGGGGATGCCCCCAATATCCCACTTGGAAATATTCTTTTCCTGGTTAATGCCCTCTTTTTTGCACTTTACCTCATACTGGTAAAAACCCTGGTGGAAAAATACCATCCCTTTACGCTGATGAAGTGGCTTTTTCTGATTGGAGTAGGATTGAATTTGCCTGTTACCCTGCCTGAATTTCTTGAGATATCCTGGGCAACACTCCCATGGGAAGCTATTTGGAAAATTGGCTTTGTGGTCGTTGGCACTACCTTCTGTACCTACCTGTTCAATGCTTATGCCCTTACCCAGCTTAAGGCCTCCACGGTAAGTGCTTTTGTATACCTGCAACCCCTTATCGGTATCATCTTCGCCCTGATCAGTGGAAGAGACAGTTTAAATGGCGTTAAGGCCGGAGCCGCTATTCTGGTGCTGATTGGGGTTTATCTGGTGAGTAAACGACCTAAGCCAAATCCTGGGGACGTTTAGCATATTTACGGGTATCCGCAGCCGTCAGTATACGGAATCCTTCAGGCTTTTCAACCTTGTCCCAGGCAGAAAGAAATCTTGCTTCCAGGGGGATCAGTTTGCGGGTCTTCAGACTGATCCATCCACCAATTAGTTCGCAATGAGCCAGATGGCGCCCCTGGTGATCATAGAAATTGTGGTGAAACTCAAAATACATCCCGTCTTCACTTAATCCCATAACCTCGAGCGATACGCGAACTGCCGTGCCGGGAAGAACCTCCCTGAAATAGTACATATGCTCGTAAAACACAACAGGCCCGATCTGATGTTCCTGCAGGGCGGCATGATCAAAGCCAAGTCCTTCAAGGAAAGACATCCGGGTGTGGCTCATAAAACTCATGTAGGAACTATTGGCCAAATGCCAGTTGGCATCCAGATCGTTCCAGCGAACTTCAAACTCTTTAAAATACATCAATACGATTTATTATGCGTGCATAGGAAATCAAAAATACTACAGTTTTACCTAACAGCTGCTAAAGGAGCTTTAATATTATGCCTATTTTTAAGCTCACAACAAAAAATATGGATACCAAGGCACCTTTTATTGACTCCCTGTCACTTCCCGCAATTGCGGCTCCCATGTTCTTAATATCGGGGCCCCAACTCGTTATTTCCTGTTGCAAGCAAGGAATTGTTGGGACTTTTCCGGCACTTAACCAGCGAACCAGTGAAGGGTTTGAGGAATGGCTTATAGAAATCAAAGAAGCCCTTGAAAAATTTGAACAGGAAACCGGCAGGAAACCAGCCCCTTTTGGAGTGAATCTCATTGTACATCCCACCAACCCCAGGCTGGAAGCCGATCTGAAGTTATGCATAAAGCATAGTGTGCCCCTGATTATCACCTCACTTGGTGCAGTTTCCAAGGTAGTGGATGCCGTGCATAGTTACGGGGGACTCGTATTTCACGATATCATTAAGAAACGACATGCACAGAAAGCTGCCGAAGCCGGAGTGGATGGCCTTATCCTCGTGGCTGCAGGTGCGGGGGGACATGCTGGCACCCTCAATCCCATGACTTTAGTGGCAGAGGTCCGTAAGTTTTTTAAGAAAACACTCATACTTTCAGGATGTATCAGTACCGGAAGAGATATAGCTTCCGCCCTGCAAATGGGGGCAGACCTGGCCTATATGGGTACCCGGTTTATCAATACAACCGAGAGCAAGGCCCCCGAAGATTATAAAAAAATGATCATTGAATCCGGAGCAAGTGATATTGTCTATACCGCCGCTATTTCTGGCGTACACGCCAATTTCCTGGCGGCAAGCCTTCAGGCCGCGGGAATTAGGCAGGAGGATCTGACCAAGGACCACAAGGTTGATTTTGGCAAAGAACTGGACACAGAAGCCAAGGCCTGGAAAACCATCTGGTCTGCCGGGCAGGGCGTGGCCACCATTGAGGATGTGTTACCCGTGGAAGAGCTGGTAGCGCTACTCCGCAAAGAGTTTCTGGAGGCACTCGAAGATCAGACAAAGATCCTGAAAAAGTACTCTTAAAGATAAACCTGACCGAAGAATTATTTTCTTTACCGATGCCCGTACTGCCAAGTCCTTACAACCCTCCCCTGCTTTTCAGGAATGGGCATGCTGCAACCATTTACGCCGGCCTTTTCCGCAGGGTAGACGGGATAAACCAGGAGCGGGAACGCCTGGAACTTGAAGACGGGGATTTTATGGACCTGGACTGGAGCTATGCCGAAAAACCCTCCCAAAAAGTTGCTGTCCTGCTTCACGGACTAGAAGGGCATGGCCAAAGGCCTTACATTACAGGTAGCGCTAAAATATTTAACCGGGCAGGCATAGATGCCTGCGCAGTTAATTTCAGGGGTTGCAGCGGGGAGACGAATCGTCTTTATCGTTCCTATCATTCCGGGGCTACGGAAGACCTGCATGCTGTTATCCTGCATATCCTTGAAACAGGGAAATACACGGATATTCTTATAAAAGGCATTAGCCTCGGGGGCAACATGGCTATGAAATATTTGGGAGAGGGACGTACTGTTCCCAAAGAAGTAAAAGCGGCCATTGGAGTGTCTGTGCCCTGCGATCTTCACGATTCCTTAATACAGCTGCTAAAACCAAAAAACTGGGCCTATGCCCACCGGTTCCGCAATCACCTCATTGCCAAACTCCGGGCCAAACAAAAATTATACCCCGAGCTCATTACGGATGAACAAATTCAAAACATCAGAACTCTGAAGGATTTCGATGATCTCTATACCAGTAAGGCCCATGGTTTCAGGGATGCACTGGATTATTATGAAAAATGCAGCAGCGGGCAATTCCTGAATGGTATCCAGGTGCCGGCCCTGATCATAAATTCCCTGGACGACTCTTTCCTTGGGGAAGCCTGTTACCCGCAACAAGAGGCTGAAAAGAATCCCAAACTTTATCTGCGCATGCCCCGGCATGGGGGTCATGTAGGTTTTATTGAGCAGGGAAATATCTCTTATTCTGAAAAGGTTAGCCTGAGCTTTGTATCCGAATTCCTATAAGTTGGCATTTTTGGTATATTAGTGCCTCCAAAACAAATACTATGTACAGAAAATTAATATGGATTGCCCTGGCTACGGTCTTCGTTGCCTGCGGCGGTAAACAGGAAAAAAAGGATTCCTCCGATGCCAACAATGCAAAAACTGAGGTTAGCAAAGATCAGGAATCTGGTAATGTTGCGATCGATATGGACAACAAGGGAATTGGCCCTATTAAAGAACTCACCTTCGACAGTGAAATCAACAAAGAACTGGCAGCTAAAGGGGAGGCTACTTTCAATATGATATGTACGGCCTGCCATATGACAGATCAGCGTATGATCGGCCCTGCCATGAAGGGGATATACGAACGTCGAAGCCCTGAATGGGTAATGAATATGCTCCTGAATCCTGGTGGTATGCTAGAGGAAGATCCCATAGCGAAGGCTTTGCTAAAGGAATACAACAACATGGTTATGACCAACCAGAACCTCAGCGAAGAAGATGCAAGGGAAATTGCCGAGTACCTGCGAACTCTTTAGGAAAAGTACAAATAGCTAAATAAGGCGCAAATAACCGGGGTAAGGGTTGTTTGCGCTTTTTTATTTGTCCTGATTAAGGCATGGAAATCCCCTATCTTTATAAAACGGCACGACTCTTGAATTAACTCGGAAGGACGTTTAACATAAATATATTCATCATGAAAAATTACGGCTTTGCCACTCGACTATTCCTTTTTCTGGGCACAAGTTTTTTACTATGTCTTCCTGCTGTTGCACAGCAAAAGAACTTTATTGACCAGCCCTATCTGGAAACTACAACCACGGTAGATACCCTTGTAGTGCCAGATCGTATTTATCTCAATATTGTCCTAACAGAAGCCGATACCAAAGGAAGGACATCTGTTGAGGAACTGGAAAACCGAATGGCTGCCAAACTTAAAAGCCTTGGGATAGACCTGGACACACAATTGAGCCTGTCCGACCTGGGCAGCGATTTTAAAAAGTATTTTCTTCGAAAAACCGATATACAAAAAGAGAAGGCCTACACGCTTGTAGTGTATGATGGACTTTCCGTTGGACAGGTACTCAAAGGGATGGAGACTGTTGGTATATCTAATATCAGCCTGCAGAAGACTGAATATTCCCAGATGGAATCACTAAAAATGGCTTTGCGCATCAAAGCCCTTTTGAAAGCCAAACAACAGGGTAGTAGTCTAGTAAAAGCCATCGGACAGCAGCTTGGGAAGGCTCTCCATATTCAATATTTTGAAAGGAATTTTACAGATTCAAGAAGAGGGTTACAGGAAATGGTGGTAATGACTAAATCTGAGCCTATGGATGTAGAGTTCAGTAAAATCAGGATTGAAACACAGCTGTCCGTAAAGTTTGCCATGGAATAAATCAAATCACCCCATTAAGAAACAGGAAAAGGGGTTATGTTCCCGGTGATTTCAGAATGTCCTTCCTTAAAGACCCGAATGATCGGCAGCGTTAATTTTGAAGTAGAATATGGGATTTATGCCCGCAGGGCTTAGAACTTATCTACCAAAACCTTGTAGGTGGGATCTTCCAGCACATTGACATCTATTATTTTGTCTGCATTTGACAACAGTCTTCTACAGTCCCTGCTGAGATGCCTGAGGTGAACCCTTTTACCTACCTTGAGATAGCGCTCCGTAATCTTGTTTAGGGCTTCGATAGCCGACATATCAACCACACGGCTCTCTTTAAAATCGATGATCACCTCATCCGGATCATTTAAGACATCGAACTTTTCATTAAACAGGGCAACCGATCCAAAAAATAGTGGTCCATAGATCTCATAGTGTTTCACCCCGTTTTCATCGATGTGTTTCCTTGCACGGATACGTTTTGCATTATCCCAGGCAAAAACAAGTGCCGAAATAATAACCCCTACTAATACAGCAAGTGCCAGATTATGTAGAAAAACCGTAACCAGGGTTACCAGTACCATCACCAGCACATCAGATTTAGGCATCCGCCTGAAAGTCCTCAAACTTGCCCATTCAAAAGTCCCCAGTGCAACCATGATCATCAGGCCTGTAAGCGCAGCCATGGGCACCTTTTCGATAAGATCGGCCCCAAACATTATGAATACCAGTAACATAACAGCTGCCACAATCCCCGATAAACGGGCACGAGCTCCATTAGAAGTATTGATCAAACTTTGTCCTATCATGGCGCAACCTCCCATTCCCGAGAAAAATCCGGATAAGATATTTGCGGCCCCCTGGGCTACCGCTTCTTTATTGCTTCTTCCCCTGGTTTCTGTAATCTCATCAACAATATTGAGTGTAAGCAGGCTTTCGATCAATCCCACTCCTGCTACTATGGCAGCGTAAGGAAAGATTATTCGCAGGGTTTCTATGCTGAGCGGAATTTCAGGAATATGAAATGGGGGGAAACCGCCTTGAATACTGGCTATATCTCCGATGGTTCGGGTGTCTATATCAAATACTACCACGATTCCAAAAATCAGCAAGATCGCCATGAGGGAGGCAGGCACCACCTTGCTCAGTTTGGGGAGGCCCCATATAACAAGCATGGTCAATAGCACCAGGCTGAGAAAGATGAACAAAGTGTTTCCGGACATCCATATCCCTTCCTGAACCTTGAATTGATCCAATTGTGACATGAAGATAATTATGGCCAGACCATTTACGAACCCGAATATTACCGGATGGGGAACCAGGCGCATAAACTTTCCCAATCGGAGGAAGCCTGCCGCTAACTGCAAGATACCAGCCAGGACCACCGCCGCAAAAACATATTCAACACCATAGTCTGCCGCAAGCGAAACAATAACAACCGCCACGGCCCCTGTAGCACCGGATATCATTCCGGGCCTGCCTCCCAAAATTGAAGTAACCAAACCCATTACAAAGGCAGCATATAACCCGGTTAAGGGAGATAAGCCTGCAATCAGTGCAAAAGCAATTGCTTCTGGAACCAGGGCGAGGGCAACGGTAAGACCGGATAAGACTTCCGTCCTGTAGTTTACTTCCTGTGAAAAATCGAATAGATTGAGATATTTTTTCAATGCCCTTATTTTAAGGGGCCAAAAGTAACCTTATTCTCCAATCTTACCGCAAATAAGGATGAATTTATGCCTGCTCTATTACCAGTTCTTCAATCCGAGTAACTTCTCGCCAAGGTCTGACAATTCGGCCCGACCGTACCTGGTTTGTTCCCATTTCCTGGGATCCCCGGGAAAGGCATAGCCTTCAGGTGCCACACGGTTCTTCCAGGAATGTATGCGCCAGTTACGCAATTCTTCATTGTCTTCTTCGGCAGGCATCATGGAAATATACTGGGCTATACGTACCTTATTACGCGACTTATTAGGTCTGATTCCATGGGGTTCTGTACTGTTGAAAATCAACAAATCTCCCGTTTCCATTTTTACTTTGACAATCTTATCCTCCAGTCCCTGCAAATCGGGTTGAAAATGGTCGCGGTCTTCCGGTTGGGTAAGTTTCCAGCTATCGTAGTTCCTGTAAAGCCAGGGAATACATTGAAAGCCCCCCATATCCTCATCGGTCTGGTCTGATAAGGCCAGGACGCCCTGAACATTCTGAGGCCTGGTTTCAGGATCGTAGTCCCAGTGTATAAATCCTTTTTTGTTCTCACCGGGCCGTTGTGGAAAATTGAGGTTTGCCCGGTCTATGGTTACCCATAGTTTTTCCGTACCCCAGACATCCACAAAGGCATCGTAGACTCTTTGCGTTTGCCTGTTGTTCCATAGGTGCTGATGGTTGTAAACTTCTACCATCCCTGTACCTGTGAGTTCCTTCATCTTCATTTCGGCCCTGGGGGGCGCATACCAGGTCTCAGGATCGTCAGGATCCTTTTCATCAAACTCCCAGAGAAAATCCGCTGTTGCCCTGGCCTGTTCTTTGGGCACTGCGTTTTTAATGACTATATAACCATTATGCATCCAGAACTCCCAGTCGTCCTCAGACAGCACACGCAATGGCATCCCGCTGGAACGGTCATTCAATTTCTTTTTACTGCTGGTAGCCGTGGAAGGATTGCCTGGAATTTCTTCGTGTGCCTTGTTGGCCATTTCTATTTTTACCTCCTTATCCATAGTCATTAATTTTTAGTTTACCATCCCAAAACTACTCGTATGATCTGTTCACCTCAACCGTGATATTGATATAAATTTGAATAATATTAACATTATCTGTATCATTTAAGATTTACTAGGTAAATTTTGTGTAATTTTAGCTTGTTCATGCTGTTTCCCCAGAAATGAAAATTCAATTAGAGACCATATCTCCGGATACCAAAAGTCCTTTCAGGCTTTTGCATAATCCTAAATTGAATCACCTTTTTTACTGGCATTTCCATCCGGAGCTGGAACTCGTATATATTGAAGGCGCCAATGCCAAAAGGCATGTTGGGGATCATATTTCGGAATACCAGGGGAGTGACCTGGTACTCATTGGGTCCAATATCCCCCATTTGAACTTTGACCATGGGGTTACCACATCCTATAAGAAGGAAGTCCTGCACTTTAAACCCGAATTCAGGGATAATATACTGGAGGGTTTGCCGGAACTGAAATCTATTGACCGATTGCTTGAACTATCCAGGTATGGTATTGCCTTTCACGGCAGAACCAAAAAGGAGGTTGGAGAACTTATGAAAAATCTGCACCTACTCAAGCCATTCGAATTCTTTATGTCCATTATGCATATTCTGAACGAACTGTCGGGCAGCAAAGAATTTGAGCTCCTGCATAAAAAGCCTTTCGTAAACAAATACAGCAAAAAAGAACAATCACGAATCCGCAAAATTTACGGCTTTATTGACGAGCGATATCAGCATAAAATTACGCTTGAAGAGGTAGCTGCCATGTGCAACTTAACCAAACCGGCCTTTTGCCGGTATTTCAAAAAAGCCACCGGAAGTACCTTCATAGAATTTTTAAACCAGTATCGCGTTAGCCAGGCCAAGCGGTTGCTATTGATGGGTAAAAATGTCAGTGAGTCCTGTTACGAATGCGGCTTTGAAAGCCTGTCTTATTTCAATCGCAGTTTCAAGAAAATTACGGGGGCAAATCCATCTGAATTTAAAATCACCTACGCTTCAAAAGCGAACCGCCCCATGTAAGGATACTTCGGGGCGGTTCTCAACTAACTAACCAACTAAAAAAATGAACTGTCTTTTTATGCTATAATGGCCTTTTTCGTTTCACGTCCATTACAGGCAATTCCTGCTTGCTGCGCTTCTTTGCCTCGTTGCCCTGACCGGATTTCAGGTATTGCTGAAATCCTCTTCCCCTGAATTCATAGAGCGTACCGCTATCGGGATGATACAGTTCCAGCGTATTATCATTGGGCACGTACAGCTCAAAGTAATCATTGCCCATAAAGTCGTAATCCAGAGTCAGGGTCTTAAGCGTGGCATCATTTGGCACATCAAACACCTGGTATTCCCCTTCGTAATCCCACTGCACCTGTCCGATCGGAATTCCTGCAGGGTCTATGGATGACCTGAAGAAACCTCCCCCGGATACGGGCAGAAACTGCAAGTATGTTTCCTCATCAAAATCATTCAGGGCACCTGCCTCACTGGTAAAGACTTTTTCCCATAAGGTATACTCCTGCAGGAAGTACTGTATATTGTCATAGAACACGCCGTCATAATCAAATGAATGCCTCTGATAGCCCTGAAGGATATAAGAAGTATTAGTACGGTTATGATATAATTCTATAGTACTGCCATTGACTACATAGATGTCAAAAAGCCAAAGTCCATCCACATCGTGGTCTACCTCCACAGCGCCGTTCAGGGGACTGTAATATCCTACTGAAATACCCAGGCCATTTCCTGTTTTACCAAGACCTACCAGGTTATTGTTTGCCCATAATACGCCGCGATCGAAGGTGATGGTAAAAGCCTGTTGCAAAAAGGGCACCTCTCCACTACCTGAAGAAGCATTGATATCCACATACCAGAGGTCAAAAGACTCCAGCAATATCTCTGTATTACGCGGTGATTCCACTATTATTTCATCGTCAATAATTACCTCTGTATAGCACGAAGAAAATGCGATACCAAGTAAAGCCCAAATCGGAAGTAGTTTTATTGCCCTCATAATTCTTTTATTTGGTATATAGTAAACAAGGTCTATGCCAATTTTATAAATATCTGATTTTAAGATTTTTAGACCTCCTTGCATTTTTGTTACTTTTGAATCCTAAAGAAAAACCATGGGGAAACCTGTTCAATTTGCTGTCCTGGGGGGAGGAAGCTGGGCAACTGCGATAGTTAAAATGCTGTGCGAAAATGTCCCCAGGGTGCTATGGTACATGCGCAACGAGGATTCGGTCTCGTACATCCGCAAGCATGGGCATAATCCCAACTACCTCACCGATGTGGAATTTGAGAAGGACCAGCTGATTCTTACTTCAGACATCAATAAAGCCGTGTCCGGAGCCGAAATCCTGATCTTTGCTATTCCCTCGGCTTTCCTGGAAAGCGAGCTGCGCAAGATTGAAGGCAACTTTGCCGACAAAATCATTTTTTCTGCAATCAAGGGCATTGTACCGGAAACAGGCCTTATTGTAGGCGAGCATTTTCACGTTCATTACGGCATTCCCTTTGCAAATATTGGTGTGATTACAGGGCCATGTCATGCCGAAGAGGTAGCTCTGGAACGGCTGTCCTACCTGACCATTGCCTGCGACGATCAGGATAAGGCAAGGCGTGTAGCGGAATGCTTACAGAGCGATTATATCAGGACGAAAATCTCTGATGATATTATCGGTACGGAATATGCTGCCATGTTAAAGAATATCTATGCCCTTGCTGCGGGTATTGCTCATGGACTGGGATATGGGGATAATTTCCAGAGTGTTTTGATGAGCAATAGTATACGGGAAATGGATCGCTACATCAAACGGGTTCACAAGATGAAGCGCAATATCAACAATTCTGCCTATCTGGGAGACTTGCTGGTTACCGGCTATTCTACATTCAGCAGAAACCGTATGTTCGGGAATATGATTGGCAAGGGATATACCGTAAAGAGTGCCCAGATGGAAATGAATATGGTTGCCGAGGGTTATTATGCCACTAAAACTGCTTATGAATTAAAGAGTCGTTTTAAGAAGAAGGTTAAGTCGCCCATCATTGACGCCGTTTATGAGATCCTCTACCAGAAGAAAAGCGCTAAAAGGATTTTCAGGCAGTTAACTGAGAACTTAGACTAAAGTTCCGTTATCCCTTATACCCGTTCCAGGTCGAACTGAGAGTGCAGGGTTAATTCCCTATCCAGGTCGTCCCGCCATCTATCAATCTGTTTTTTATCCAGGCCGAAGTGCTTCTGGAAATAAGCCAGAACAGGCTCGGCAAATTTTCTGACACTGTGTATATCGAAGTACAGTCTGCCAGTCCTCCTGATGAAAAAATCCAGGGGAGTCAGGATACATTCGTAATCCAGCCCAAATTCCAGCTCGGCAAGGATCATCCGTTCCTGGGGCGAACTGACCTTTGAATTCTGATAATTCAGAAGTATCTGCTCGGTTTGTTTGCCGTAGTTAGTTACCAGGTACCAGGCATCATAATCGTTAAAACCATCGCCTGCTATCCGCCCGTGAACTTCGGTTATATACTGCTTTACATGTTTGAATTTTTTAAAGGCACTTCCGCAAAGGGGAATGGTATCGGTTTTACATGACGGAATATCCCGGTTGTGATCTTCCTTAAATTTCACAGCAACCTGGTTAACCACGCGCTCGGCCATTTTGCGATACCCCGTCAATTTCCCCCCGGCCATGCTGATCAGGCCGCTTTCCGATGTAAAGATCTCATCCTTCCTCGACAATTCCGAGGCAGATTTTCCCTCTTCATGAATAAGTGGCCGGAGGCCTGCCCATGAGGACTCGATGTCTTCCATCTCTAGATTGATATCAGGAAACATATTGTTCACCGCAGAGATCAGGTAAATGGCGTCTGCCAGGTCGGTGGTTACATGGTCCTTGTCATCCAAATAATCCGTATCTGTAGTGCCCACATAGGTAACTTTACCCCTTGGGATGGCAAAAATCATCCGACCATCGGGAACATCGAAATAGACAGACTGCTTAACGGGTAACTTTTCATAGGGGAATACCAGGTGTACCCCCTTGGTAAGATGCAGTCGTTTTCCCCTAAGGGAATTGTTCAGGCTGCGTAACCTGTCTACCCATGGCCCTGCTGCACTGATCACATAAGTGGCTTTGATGGTAAGGGTTTCTCCTGAAACATGATCCTTAACTTCGGCCCCGGTAACCTTTTCCCCATCATAGGTAAAATCCGTAACCTCCACATAGTTCAACACGGTGGCCCCGTAATCGAGGCTTGTTTTGATATTCTCCAGGGTTAGTCGGGCATCATCTGTTCGGTATTCTGCGTAATGGCCTGCTCCCTTGAGGATTTTTTTGGGCAACAAAGGTTCCAGTTTAAGGGCTTCCTTCTTTTCGAGCATCTTGCGCTTGTCATCCCCACTTACCTGGGCCAGGATATCGTACACCTTCAGACCAATAGACGTAAGCCACTTGCCGTAAGAGCCATTTTCAATGAGGGGGAGCAGCATTTTCTCCGGCAGTACAAGGTGAGGGGCAAGCTTATGAACAATGGCCCGTTCCGAGCCTACCTCTTTTACCAGCCAAAAATCGAATTGTTTGAGATAGCGGAGACCCCCATGGATGAGTTTGGTGGATTTGCTACTGGTTCCCGAGGCAAAATCCGCTTTCTCTACCAGGGCCACCTTTAACCCACGGGAAGCGGCGTCAAGGGCTATCCCTGCTCCGGTGATACCCCCGCCTATGACCAGGATATCAAAGTGTTCTTTGGATAATTTGCTCAGGATCTCTTCCCTGTTCTTATTGGAAAATGGGATATTCTCTTTCATAGTCTTCCTGTAAATCAGGACCTTAAATTATAGCAATACCAACTTTAAAGCAGGTCTTTATGGCAAATGTAAGGGATTTAACTGCCGGGGTCAAAGGGTTGGTCTAATGATAACCAAAAGGTAAAGCTGGAGTTATTCCCTGTTGAAGTTGTATTCGCGAAGAACCTGACAAATACGCACCTTATACCACTGGTACCATTCCTTAATACCCATGGCCTGGGCTACTTCATGCTCAACATTGGCTTTCCAGGCGGCTATGGCCTCAAGGCTGTCCCAGTAGCTGATTGAAATCCCGGTTTCTTCCCGGGCAGTTTCAAAACCCAGGTAACCCGGTTGATTTTTAGCCAGCTCCTCCATCTTGCCTGCCATATCCCGGTATCCTTCAGTGCTGGCGCATAGCGCATTGCTAAAAATTACGGCATAGTAGGGTTTGTGAGCCTTCATTGAATAAACTCTTTCTCTATGAAATAATCTACAATGGCTTCTTTCATCAGGACCGACTGCTCTCCTGCCTTAAGTGGGGGAAGGGGTTCCTTTACGAGATAGTGCGGCCAGCCCTCATCATCAAAGTAATCGAACTCATAATAGCCATAGGGTTCCAGCAAACGGCATATGGCAATGTGCATGAGGTTGATCTTCTCATCTTTTTTGAAGGAGCGGTGGTATTGACCCAATTCCTGCAGCCCAATGAGGTAAATTATGGCATCGAGCTCCAAAGGATCGCCATCTGAGAACTTTTCAGACAGCTTCTCTACCAGCATTTCCCATCGCTCCTTAAGAATAATATCTCTGGACATACGCTTCGCTTTAAATGACTCCGGATAAAAAATAATAGTGAATTACTCCGTGGATAACCCACCAGGACAGAGCTCCAAATGTACGAATCAATACTTTATATTTGAATAAATACATCGGGATGGGAATCTTAGATATAGTCCTGGGCTTACTGCTGGCTTACGGGTTCTACAGGGGTCTGAGAAACGGTCTTTTTATGGAAATAGCCTCACTGGTAGCACTGATCGCCGGGTTATACGGGGCCATACACCTGTCTTATTTCACCGGGGACTACCTTGAACAGCGCGTGGATTGGGATGAGCGCTATGTAAGCATTGTTGCTTTTATCATCACTTTTTTCGCCATAGTGCTGCTGGTCCATATAGGGGGCAAGATAATTACCAAAGTGGTAGACCTCACCGTGCTGGGCCTTCTTAATAAGATTGCCGGAGGAATATTCGGTGCCGTTAAAGTAGCGGTTATTCTGGGTGCCATCCTGATTTTTTTTGATAAAGCCAATGAGTCCCTCAATATGTATGAAAGTGAATCATCCCGGGAATCTGTTTTATATGAGCCGGTTAAAAGCCTGGGAGCTTTTGTGTTTGGGGCCATAATTTCGCATTACAACCAAATCGAGTCTGATCCGGAAATACAGTGACCCGGAACAACTTCTGTTGTAAGCCTACAGGAGCTATCAGAAATTTCTGTAAGGGGTTAAAAAACAAGGCCGTTCGTCGATAAATATAGCCTCTTAAAGGAAAGTTGTGTAAGTTCCTCGACTTTTATTTACATTTCATCGCTTGGGTATTTTGTTGCCGCCCTGCGACAAATCTACCCGGCATACGAGAGAACACTATATGAAAATGAAACTCAACGGGCTGTTGCTGGCATTTTTGCTATGCATTGTGGTTTCCTGTAATGAAGAATCACAGGAAGAAACTTTGTATGAGATAAACCAGAATGCCGTCCAGGTTGAAAATGCATTGCTGCAGGCAGTAAATGAGCATCGCATTTCTTTGGGCTTTAATGCACTTGAGTTCAGTGCCATTGCTTACGAATACGCCAATGAGCATAACGACTACATGATCGCCAAAGGAGGCCTGAGCCATGACCACTTCAGCTCCAGGGCATCCAGTATAGCGGCTGAAACCAACGCCGAATATGTTTCCGAAAATGTTGCCAAGGATTACCCCAGTGCGCAGCAAGCTTTCGAAGGTTGGCTGAACAGCCCCAACCACAGAAAAACCATGGAGGGAGAATTTACCCATACTGCGGTAAGTGTCAAAGTAGACAATACGGGCAATTATTACTACACACAGCTTTTCTATCGCTAACAGACTATCTAACTTTTGCTTTTTGTATTTTTAGTTTCTGGAGCCGGAACCTATGCTGTTTCGTCTTTTCAGGATTGCTAACATCAAAAGATCATAATGGCTATTCAACCCCCCTTTAACCTGCTCAAATGGATCGAGGAAAACAGGGACACCCTGAAACCTCCGGTGGGCAATAAAAACTTGTACAAGGATGCCGGAGACTATATTGTAATGGTAGTTGCCGGACCCAATGCCCGAAAGGACTACCACTACAATGAAACCGAGGAATTGTTTTACCAGCTGGAAGGAAACATTGAGGTTCACATACAGGAAGACGGGAAGAAAAAGACTTTCAAGTTGGGGCCAGGCGATATGTATCTACATCCGGCTGGCATTCCACATTCCCCGGCTCGTCTGGAGGGCTCTATCGGCTTGGTTGTGGAAAGAAAAAGGGATCATCTGAACCTTAAGGATGGCCTGATGTGGTTCTGCGACAATTGCAACCACAAACTATATGAAGCCTATTTTGAGCTGCATGATATTGAAAAGGACTTCCTGGGACACTTTGAAACGTTCTATGGATCGGAGAGCCTCAGGACCTGCGATAAATGCGGTACCGTTATGGAAACCGATGAACGTTTCCTGCCTGAAAAATAGGATGTAAAATGGATGTGATTGCCACCATTTTAATTATTGTCATTGCCCTGATGCACCTTTACTTTCTCTGGCTCGAAATGTTTGCCTGGACCAGCCGGGGCAGGAAGGTATTCAAAAGCTTGCCCCCGGAGCTGTTTGAACCCACTAAAACCCTGGCAGCCAACCAGGGGCTTTACAATGGATTCCTCGCCGCAGGACTGGTTTGGAGCCTCCTGATCGGGGAGCCCGAATGGCAAAAGGCCGTTGCGCTCTTCTTTTTAAGCTGTGTAGCTATTGCCGGTATTTACGGCGGTATTTCAGCAGACAAAAAGATCTTTTTGGTACAGGGAGTACCGGCACTTATCACCCTGGTGCTTATCCTCCTTTTCCAGAGCTGAAATCCCTTAAATTACCCGGGCTTTGGAGGAGGTGTTCAGCTCTATAATTCGTAGCTTTGCAGCAGTAATTTACTCACCGATAAAATAGCAAACCATGTCTGAAATTGCACTGGATTTTGGAATTCAGGAAGCCCTAGAAAAACTGGGCGTAAAAGAAATCAATGAAGGAACCTCCACCGGTTCAGAAAATTTTGCCTCCGGGGAAACGATAAGCTCTTATTCACCTGTTGATGGTGCCCTGATAGGCACAGTTATCGGAACCTCAGAAGCCGATTATGAAAAGGCAATTGCAACTGCCGGGGAAGCCTTCAAAACATGGAGACAGATTCCTGCTCCTCAGCGCGGTGAAATCGTCAGGCAGTTTGGGGAAAAACTCAGGGAACTGAAAGAACCCCTCGGTAAACTGGTTTCCTATGAAATGGGGAAATCCTACCAGGAAGGTCTTGGAGAAGTGCAGGAAATGATAGACATCTGCGATTTTGCAGTTGGTCTTTCGCGCCAGCTCCATGGCCTTACCATGCATTCCGAGCGACCCCTGCACCGTATGTATGAGCAATACCATCCCCTGGGGATCGTTGGCATCATTTCGGCATTTAATTTCCCGGTAGCTGTTTGGTCATGGAATACCGCACTGGCCTGGGTTTGTGGGGATGTATGCGTATGGAAACCTTCTGAGAAGACCCCGATATGCGGCATTGCATGCCAGAACATCATTGCAGAAGTGCTCAGGGAAAACTATCTTCCTGAAGGTATTTCCTGCCTGATTAATGGAGATTATCGGGTTGGGGAGTTTATGACCAAAGACAAAAGGATTCCCCTGATCTCTGCAACAGGTTCTATCAGAATGGGGAAAATAGTAGCACAGGCCGTGGCGGCCCGTTTGGGTAAATCCCTGCTCGAACTGGGCGGGAACAATGCTATTATTGTCACTCCTGACGCGGACATAAAGATGACGGTTATCGGGGCTGTTTTCGGCGCCGTGGGTACAGCCGGACAACGATGTACCTCAACCAGAAGGCTAATCATCCACGAAAAGATTTATGAGCAGGTTAAGGAAGCCCTGGTCTCAGCCTATGGTCAGCTCAGAATTGGCAATCCTCTGGACCAGAACAACCACGTTGGGCCACTGATTGACAAGGATGCTGTTGAACTCTATCAGAAAGCCCTGGAAAAAGCAGAGCAGGAAGGCGGAAAGGTACTGGTTCAGGGAGGGGTGCTTGACGGTCCAGGTTACGAAAGCGGCTGCTACGTGAAACCGGCTATAGTGGAGGCCGACAATTCTTTTGAAATTGTTCAGGAAGAAACTTTTGCCCCAATCCTTTATTTGCTGAAATACAGCGGTGAGGTCACCAATGCTATTGCTACACAGAACAATGTGGTACAGGGACTTTCCTCGGCCATTATGACCAACAACCTCAGGGAGGCAGAACAATTCCTTTCGGCAGCAGGCAGTGATTGTGGTATTGCCAATGTAAATATAGGTACGTCCGGAGCAGAAATAGGAGGTGCCTTTGGAGGTGAAAAGGAAACTGGTGGCGGAAGAGAATCGGGTTCTGATGCCTGGAAAATCTATATGCGCCGACAAACCAATACCATCAACTACAGCACGGAGCTCCCACTGGCACAGGGGATAAAATTCGATCTGTAAAATATTCAACTGGAGTTAAATCCAAATAGAAAGACCGCTGCATTAAACAATTGCAGCGGTCTTTTATTTAGCGATTAATCGATTCCCTTAAACTAAGGCTTCAGAATTTCAGCAATTGTCTTGACAAATTCCTCATTCCATTTGTCGATTTCATGACCCCCTTCATATACCTTAAGCTCAACATTAGATCCGGATTCCTGATATTTTTCTCTTAATAGCTTTGGTTCATCAGTATATCCTCCGGTTTCCTGATCCCCGTATTGCAAATAAAGGTCAGGGTATTTGGTGTTGGAATTCCATTGGTTACTGGCAACGTTTGACCCCAGGGTAGAATAACAGATAAAAGTTCCTATCAAATCCGGGTGCTTATTTAACAGGTTAGCCCCAAATCCGGCCCCATTGGAGTAGCCATAAAAGATCCTGTCCTCTGGAGTCAGTTTTTGATTAAAGTCAGATTCTACCTTTGAAATAAGTTCTTCCTTAAAATAGCTCATATGGTTGGCAAAAAGATTCTCCGTTCCTGGCATTGATCCGCCTGGGTTATTGGTCTCTACATACTCAAAAAATCGATAATGCAGAGCAAAGGTCTGACCATCTGCTGTTTGAATTGTAGATCCGGGGATTTCATTGGTATTCGAATGACTTCCAATATAAATGACAGGTACTATGCTATTCGAATCTATCAAAGAATCCAGCGCAGGTTTTATAAAACTGTCTTTTAAAGATTCCTCCCCGTCTGTCCCATAAATTATGGGATAGCTTTTGTTACGGTCAAAGTCCTTTGGGAGGTAGACATTATGTTTTCTGTATCCCTGTAAAGATTCACTGTAAATAGAATCTGTATAGAATTTTGAGGGAATTTCTTTTGATGGTTTTGCATCCTGACATCCAATAGTAGTAGTCACGACTAATGCAAATAGGATTACTTTGAGAAATTGTAATGTATTGGTTGTTCGCATTGTTAAATATTAATTGGCGATGGCTAAAATAGATATTCTCCCTTCTGCATAACCCTAAGTAAATGTTAAGTATTGCCTTGCCTGCCTTACATATTCACAGGCATTATCTTTTATAAGTTCAAACCCCTAACATGTTGTCAATTAGTCGATGAATTTTGATTAACTTGTAAGGGAGTACTAACCATATAAAGACAAACAAAATGGACAATTCTAATATCTCCTACTGGCTATTATTGCTTGGGGTTGGCATAATTGGATTCCTGATAGGTTATTTCCTTAGAGGTGGAGGCAAAGACAAGAAAGATGAAACAGAAATTGCCGAATTAAAGAATAAGTTGGGTTCTCTGGAGGAGGAGTTAAATTCCTGCCAGAAAGCCCTTGAAAATGCGAAGGCTGACGGACAGGATCATAACTTCGATTTTAAGACGGCAAAAGCAGTATTTGGCAAAACCATCAAACAGGACGACCTCAAGGTCATCGAGGGGATCGGACCGAAAATAGAAGGCCTCTTTCATAATTACGATATCAAAACATGGGATGCGCTTGCCCATGTCTCGGTTGCCAAATGCCAGGAAGTCCTGGAATCAGGAGGGGATCGATACAAAGTACACGATCCTTCATCCTGGCCTATGCAGGCTATGATGTGTTATGAAAATAAGTGGAAGGAACTCTACCGCTGGCAGGAAGAGCACAAGCACGGCAAACTTTAGTTTCTTCCCCTTTCCTGAGGATACAAAGTGTAAACCGGGTCGCTCTGCCAGAACACTTTGGTATCAGTATCAATTACTGAAAGGGATCCTTTAAAAGCAGCCCCTGTATCAATATTCCAAACACCGGAAGCACAATAGGGCGTAGACTTCCCTATTCGGGTTACCGGCGTATGGCCAATATAAATTTCCTCATACCGTTTCAGGCGCTGCGGGTATTTAGGGGACTCCCGGGGGAGGTTAGGGTCCAGGGAAAGCGCTAATTCCCATAATGTACGATCCCAGTAAAAGGTCTTGGAAAAATACTCCTGCCCTACTCCATTTAAGTTGGTGAAGCCTGCATGCAGGTAAAGCCTGTTCTCTGCATCCAGGTAATAATCATCCAGCTGTTTGTAGAATTGCAGGTGGACGTCCCGTATGGGATCAGGCACATCCTGGTAAGAAGCCACTGTGGATTCCCCTCCACTGCGCAACCATAAATCGTGCGCCCGGCCTGATTGCAACCAATTCTGACACAATTCATCGTGATTGCCTTTCAGGAAAACACAGTTGTGGGTCACTTTAAGCTCAATGAGGAAATTTACGGTCTGAACTGCCTCGCTCCAGCCATCTACATAATCCCCAAGAAAAATCAACAGATCCTCAGTAGTAACCGCTGCCCGTTCCAATACCTGTTCCAGGGCTTTTAGTCCTCCATGTATATCGCCAATTACCAATGTTCTCATTCAGCAAAAATCGGGATTATCAGTACAATCGCCATAACAAAAAGAACTAAAAAAATGATCCGGAAAAATTATGTGGTTCTTCTAATTACACTTAAATAAACTTTGACCGGGCTTTCAAAAAACGATAAAAGTTGCCCGTGCTGGTAAATCTGATTATTTTCGGGAAGATAAGCGCATACCATGAAGAAAGTCTTTTGTATTGGAGAACTCCTGATCGACTTTGTAGCCGAAAAACAGGGCAATGATCTCTCCAAAGCCGTCGAGTTCACAAAAAAGGCCGGGGGAGCCCCTGCAAATGTATCCTGCGCCATTTCCAGACTGGGCGGACAAAGTGCGTTCATAGGTTGTGTGGGCCATGATCCTTTTGGCAAGTTTCTGTTGGATGTCCTTATAGATAATGGAGTAGATTGTTCTCTGGTGCAAAGGTCGGATACCTTTACCACCCTGGCGTTTGTATCCCTGGCAGAAGACGGTGAACGCGATTTTGTGTTTAGTCGGGGAGCGGACATGGAATTACAGTATGACCCGGAGGTAAAGAAAGAGTTCAAAGGAAATATGATACATTTCGGAGCGGCTACGGCCTTGCTCGGGGGCCCACTGGAAAAGGCTTATGGTCATTACTATTTCGATGCCCTGACCCAGGACATTTTCATCAGTTTCGACCCCAACTACAGGGGAGACCTCTGGAAGAACAAGGCCGAGAAATTTGTCATGAAATGCCTTCCCTACATCGAAAAAGCACATTTATGCAAATTCTCTCTGGAAGAAGCGCAACTGATATCGGGAAAAGATGACCTGGAAGAAGCCTGTTCAGCCATACATGAAATGGGAGCAAGGATAATAGCAGTTACCCTGGGTAAAGATGGAACTTTCCTGAGCTCTTCAGGGCATACAATAACGGTGCCGAGCGTCCCCGTCACTCCTGTGGATACAACCGGCGCCGGAGATGCTTTTATCGGTTGTTTGTTATTTCAGATATCGCAACTGGAAAAACCAACCACCCTGTCACAGGACTTTCCCCTCCTGCAAAAAATGGTAGCAACGGCCAACAAGGCAGGAGCCATTACTACTACAAATTACGGGGCTATAGAATCCCTTCCCGACCTAAACGCTTTAAATACCTGATATGAACCAGGCGGAGCTTCACCGTTACTTATCAGCCGGGTGCCTCAATCCCCCTCAGGAGGCAGATAAGAAAGCCTTGTTTGAGCAGCGGCTTACGGCAAATCTCACCCTGATCCAGGACCTGTTCTTTTCCCTCTATCCGGAATCGGAATATGAGAAGTCTTTTGCCAAACTTCTTGCCATTTTACCAATCCTATTTGAGGGCAGGCCCGAGGGTTTAAAGCTTCGGGACCTGGAGAAGATGAAAGAAGGAAACTGGTACCTGTCTCAGAAAATGGCAGGGATGCAGCTCTATGTGGATCATTTCAGCAAAGATCTAAAGGGACTTAAAGATAAACTTCCCTATTTGCAGGATCTGGGAATTAACTTCCTGCACCTTATGCCCATTACCACCCGACCGCAAAAGGAGAATGACGGAGGCTATGCCGTTAATGGCTACACCCAGATTGATAGAAAATTCGGAACTAAAAAAGATCTGGCTTCACTTACTGAGAAAATGAGGGATAAAGGAATGTACCTCATGCTCGATTTTGTGGTAAACCACACTTCAGATGAATACCCCTGGGCGACAAAGGCCAAAAAAGGATCAAAGAAATACCAGAGCTACTATTATACCTACCCGGATCGCGTCTTGCCAGACGAATTTGAATTGTCCCTTCCTGAAGTTTTTCCGGAAACTTCGCCTGGTAATTTTACATACGATAAAGAGATGGGCCAATGGGTAATGACTGTTTTTAACCGGTACCAGTGGGACCTGAATTATACCAACCCTGAGGTCTTTCTGGCCATGCTTGAAAACCTGGTTAACCTGGCAAACCTTGGTGTAGATGTGGTGCGTTTTGATGCCCTGGCATTCCTCTGGAAAAAATTAGGCACCATTTCCCAGAACCTGCCGCAAGCCCACCGGCTGATCTCTTTATTCAGATTATGCCTGCAGGTGGTTGCCCCGGGAGTAATATTGCTGGCAGAAGCCATTGTTCCCCCCAGGGAAATCATGAAATATTTTGGGGAGGGTATCTACCGTGGCAACGAATGCGAGGTAGCGTACAACGCCACCTTTATGGCCTTGCTATGGAACAGCATTGCAACACGTGAAACGGAGATGATGCGAAAAAGCCTGGAGGACATTCAGGAGCGGCCAGAATCTTCTACCTGGATCAACTATGTTCGCTGTCATGACGATATTGGCCTCGGTTTTGACGATCGATTTATTTATGAAATGGGGTGGACTCCTGGTCCACACAGGCGTTTCCTTCTGGATTACTACTGCCAGCGCCTGGATTGGTCACCAGCCAAAGGCCAGATCTTTATGCATAACCCCAAAACCGGTGATGGCCGGATTACCGGGAGTGCCGCATCCCTGCTGGGCCTGGAAAAAGCGCTTGAAGAAAATGACAGGGAAGCAATTAAAATGGCAGTTTCAAAAATAATCATGATGCACGGACTTATCCTGTCCTATGGCGGAATCCCCATGATTTACGCCGGAGACGAGCTGGGGGCTTTGAACGATTACAGTTACCTGAAGGAAGAAGGGAAAAAACAGGATAGCAGATGGGTAAACCGACCCAGGCACCAATGGGATGAAATAAACAAAGAGCTGAGTAATAAGGATAGTGTTGTAGCCGAGGTTTATTCCAAACTTAAAAATCTTATCGCCCTGAGGAAGGAATTCCCCTGCCTGGCAGATCACAATAACCTCGATCTGCTGGACCTGGGCAATCAACACATTTTTGCTTTTGAAAGACGCAGTAAAGAGTCACCGGGGATTGTTGTCCTGGCCAATTTCGAAGAAAGCCCTCAGGTTATTGACAGCACTTTTTTGAAAAACCTCGGGTATGCTAAAAATGGCTGTTTGCAGGAGCTGATTAAAGGCAAAAAAATAAAATTGAGGAGTGGGTTATTGGAAATACAACCTTATGAACTGCTCTGGTTCCAACAATACTAACTGTACTTAACCTTTCGCAATACCCTTATCGCTTCCTTAAGGGATTGATAACTGGTCTTATCGTATTTTTTCAAGAAAGCCCTGGCATAATCCATTTGTTCCTTGGCCTCTTCGAAACCGTTTAAAAAGCAAATGAGGTAGGTGCTTGGAAGGTGTCTCAGGTCCTGTATTTCTGTTGGTTTCAGTTGGGCTCCCCGTTCCAGCTTGCTAATAAGGGCATTGTTGGCATTGTAAATATGGTACAGGGTTTTCCGGTCGTATTCAGGAGGGGTAAAAATAAGCTCGCTGTGGATATGATAGGTGCCGTTATCCTTAAATGCTATCCGCACTTTTTCCAGGGGGTAATACCTCTGGCTGCTCCCCAGACCAAGCTGAACATACTCCACTATACTGAAGGAATTAGAGTCAAACGTAATGGATATTTCATCCAGGGCCGAATAAAATAATTTTACCTGTTCATTGATTAATTCAATGTCTACCCTAGAGTAATATACCTCATCCTTGACTTTCTTTTGATTTCCCGCCCAGCAGACCACAAATTGCTCCTTAAAAACCTTGTAATGGCTAATCAGGTCGCTATGGCGGTTGTTGATAAAGTCGATTACCCCATCCAGGGTAAGTTCAATATTGTTTCGGGCGTGTTGTTCTATGGTGGCAACCGTTTCAGAATTGATATCCTTAAGGACCACATCGAATGCCTTTGGCATACTGATGCTACCTTCCCTGAAGAAGACCGCTCCACCATAGTACTTCCAGATATTGCGACGCAAAGCACACACTTTGCCGTTGGAGGTGATTGTCACCAGGCCTACAACCTTCCCCTCGGGCAATTGGGGAAACTGAATGTTCTCATATGAAATAAGCGGGGGGTTATCCAGGTAGGCATTTACCAGGTTCTGTATCTTGCTGTCGTCAAAGAAATCTACGCCTACTATCTTATTGTCCTCATCCTCAACACCAACCACTATGTAGGAATTGTTTCGCGGGTTGCTGTTTGCCAGGGCACAGACGTGCTTCAGGAACTTGGCCTTGCCCTCCTTCTCCCCTATATTGATAAAACGCTTTTTGTCGTAAAAACTATTCTCGTCATTGTGGGCGAGAAGGTTTTTTACAAGCAGGCGTTTATTAATCATAGTTCTTTCTTCACAATGGTACTGCTGGCCTGGGCTGTAGGCATTACAACCAGGTCAGCTATATTCACATGATAAGGGCGTGTAACCACAAATAGGATGATATCTGCAATGTCTTCCGGCCTAAGTGCCTGGTACCCGCGATAAACAGAGTCTGCCCTTTCCTTATCCCCTTTAAAGCGCACCTCGCTAAACTCTGTTTCTACAAGTCCGGGATTAACGGCTCCGACCCTTATACCAAATTCATTAAGGTCCAGGCGCATCCCCTGGTTAATGGCATCCACGGCATGCTTACTGGCACAGTAAACATTTCCCTTCGGATACACTTCTTTTCCTGCGGTAGATCCGATGTTTATGATATGCCCGGATTTCCTTGCAACCATTTGAGGGAGCACTGCCTTAGAAACATACAGCAGGCCCTTGACGTTTATATCCAGCATGGCTTCCCAGTCTTCCACGCTACCTTTATCAATGGGATCCAGGCCATGGGCGTTACCTGCGTTGTTAATCAGAATATCTATGGTGCTAAAGGCCTCGGGCAGAGCAGAGATCGCATCAAACACCTTTTGTTTATCCCGCACATCAAAATTCAGGGTAAGCACTTTGGTCTGTTTTCCCAGCTTACTATTTAGCTTATCCAGTCGGTCCTGCCGCCGGCCGCAGAGCACGAGCCTGTAGCCTTTCTCAGCAAATGCTTTAGCGGTTGAAAGGCCTATTCCACTGGTTGCCCCGGTTATCAAAACGGTTTTCTTATTCATTAATTCGGAGTTTTATGATTAAGGTACTTTATGCCCCTGGGAGGCTGTCAGCAGGGCAAACCAGTCTTCCAGTTCCATCTCAAGCTCCACCGCCTCCATAGATTCATTAAGTCTTTCCGGATTGGTGGTTCCAACAACGGGATATGCCCTGGCAGGGTGCTTTAATATCCAGGCCAGCAAAAGTTGGCTTGGGGAGGCATTGTACTTCTTTCTCAATGGTTTAAGTGCTTTTTTAATGCGTTTTCGCTGTTCGTTCTTTTCCCGGAAATAACTGCCAAGCGGACTCCAGGACATCAGCATGCGATCGTTTAAAAGCATATCATCCAAAGTACCGTCAAACATAACCGAGTGGGCGGTAAGTGAGAATTCTACCTGGTTGCCGCTTACCGGGATTTCCTTTTCAATAAGGGCAATTTGAGAAGGGGTAAAATTGGAAACACCGAAGGACCTCACTTTACCGGATTGCATCAATTCCCCGAGGGCTGCTGCAACCTCTTCCGGATGCATAAGCGGACTTGGGCGGTGCAATAAAAACAGGTCCAGGTATTCCGTTTGCAATTCCCTGAGCGACCTTTCTGCTGACCAGATAATATAATCCTTCCCGTAATTATAGTGTTTAACCTTGTTCTCCCGTGCCTCGCAAACGTATTGGATCCCGCATTTAGTGATGAACTGCAGCTGCTCCCTTTCAATACTGCTCTCCGCAAAGGCTTTCCCGAAAGCTGCCTCCATGGTATAGCCGCCATAAATATCGGCATGGTCAAAAGTGGTAATCCCCATCTCGAAGCACTGCTGTATCAGGCTTGCCATTTCCCTGGTGGATAGTTGTTTACCCCATGGCCCCCAGGTCATGGTGCCGGAAATAATCCGTGAAAATTGGTTCTTGTTTTTCATATGTGGGTTAAAATAAAAAATATATCCCTTAAATACTTCATAAAACTAAGCAGTTACGGGGATTTTTAACCAATCATTAACAGCCAAAACGTAAATAAATTTTCAATTTGCGAGTTACGAAAAAAGCAGCCTTTTGATAAACCTTTACTAAGACTTTTACATGGAACAAAATACCGCATTGGATATAAGCGCAGTGAATGAAAAAATAGCACAGGAGAGCGCCTTTATTGATCTGCTGATGCTGGAGATGGATAAAGCCATTATCGGACAAAGACATATGGTTGAGCGATTGCTCATTGGCCTGTTGGGACAGGGACATATCTTGCTGGAAGGAGTTCCGGGTCTCGCTAAAACTTTAGCTATCAATACGCTGGCCAGAGCCGTTAAGGGAAGCTTTAGCCGAATCCAGTTTACGCCTGACCTTTTACCCGCCGATGTAATAGGAACTCTGATCTACAACATCAAGGAAAACGACTTTTCAATCAAAAAAGGGCCTATTTTTGCCAACTTCGTTCTGGCAGATGAGATCAACCGCGCCCCCGCCAAGGTGCAGTCGGCCCTTCTGGAAGCCATGCAGGAGCGACAGGTAACCATAGGTGACGAAACCTTTCCCCTGGACAAGCCCTTTCTGGTAATGGCCACACAAAACCCGGTTGAGCAGGAAGGAACCTATCCATTGCCGGAAGCACAGGTAGACCGTTTTATGCTCAAAACCGTCATTGACTACCCAAAAATGACCGAGGAACAACTGATTATGCGCCAAAACCTGTCCGGAGGGCATGAAGCAATTAAACCGGTAATAACCCTGAAACAGATTCTGAATGCCCAAGCGGCGGTCCGTGAGGTCTACATGGATGAAAAAATTGAAAAATATATCCTTGACCTTGTCTTTGCAACCCGCTATCCTGAAAAATACGAGTTGAAAAACCTGAAACCGCTCATCAGTTTTGGAGCTTCTCCAAGGGGTAGTATCAATCTGGCCAATGCAGCAAAATGCTACGCCTTCATCAAACGAAGGGGATATGTGATTCCTGAGGACGTGCGGGCTGTGGTTCACGATGTACTGCGTCACCGTATTGGGATCACTTACGAGGCTGAGGCAGAAAATATCACTTCAGAGGAGATCATTAATCGTATCGTCAACGAAGTTGAAGTGCCCTAGACGGCTATGCAGCCCTTAAACCAGGGGCTGTGAATTTTCCCTGGTTGCGGACTGCAATCCTGAACCAGATACCTAAGTCGAACATCCGTTAGAGCGTCATGGATACTAAAGAGCTTTTAAAGAAAGTACGGAAGATCGAGATTAAGACGAGGCGCTTATCCGATCACATTTTTGGAGGGGAATACCATTCTACCTTCAAGGGCCGTGGTATGACTTTCAGCGAAGTTCGGCAGTATCAGTTTGGAGATGATGTGCGCGCGATCGACTGGAACGTTACCGCGCGTTATAACGAGCCGTTTGTAAAGGTGTTTGAGGAAGAAAGGGAGCTTACCATGATGCTCCTGGTAGACATCAGTGGTTCGGAGCTATTTGGAACGGTAAATCAATTTAAAAAAGGTATCATCACGGAAATCAGCGCTACCCTTGCCTTTTCAGCACTGCAGAATAACGACAAGGTTGGTCTTATCCTGTTTTCTGATGAAGTGGAGCTATTTATCCCCCCAAAAAAGGGTAAGAGCCATGTGCTCAGGATTATCCGGGAACTGATCGAATTCAAGCCCAAAAGTCGGAAAACGAATATAGGGGAGGCACTGAAATATTTTACCAGTGTGATCAAGAAGAGGGCTATTGCCTTTGTTTTGTCCGATTTCATTTGTGACAATTACGAGCGCACCCTGAAAGTTACCGGAAACAAACATGACGTGACAGGTATACGGGTGTATGATTACAACGAGGAACATATCCCTAACCTGGGACTGGTCCAGATGGAAGATGCGGAAACGGGGGCTGTTGGCCTTGTGAACACACAATCCAGGAAAGTGCGCAAGGCATATGAAGCATACCACCGGGAGCGGGTAGATTATTTTAATGATGCCTTCACCAAATCAGGTTGTGGCACGTTAAGCTGCCGTGTAGATGAAAGTTATGTAAAAAAGCTGTTGGGTTATTTTAAAAGAAGGGCATAAGTATCCATGAAACTGATTTTTAACTCATATCGTCCATTTAAAATTGCCTGCAGTTCCTGCGGGTTGTTTTTGCTGGCCTTGAGTTTTTGTTTCACAGGTTTTGGCCAATCGCCCGTCATCAAAACGGAGGCCGATACCACCCAAATCAGGATCGGGGAGCAGATCCAGCTAAAAATTACCGTGGAAGCAGATTCAGCTGCTCAGGTGATATTCCCTGAAGGGCAGACTTTTTCACCACTGGAAACTGTAGAAGCATTCAAAACGGATACCAACAGGGTTAATGACCGTATGATCCTGCAAAAGATATATGCCCTGACTCAATTTGATTCCGGGCAGTATGTTGTTCCCATCCAGAGGATAGAAATAGATGGGGCCGGATATTTTACCGATTCCCTGATGGTGGCGGTTGGTACTGTTCCGGTAGATACCACTACCCAAAAGATGTACGACATCAAACCCCTGATCCAGGTAGAAAAAAACAATACTGCATTCTGGATTAAACTGCTTGTATCCATCCTTGTCCTCGGGCTTTTGGGATGGATAATCTATCGCGTATTTTTCAAAAAGAAACCCCTCACCCAGGAAGAAAAAGAGGCAATTCTTCCACCTTATGACCGGGCCCTGATGGAATTAAAGCGACTGGAAAATTCACGATACCTCATCCAGGATGAATACAAAAAATATTATTCCGAACTTACTGCTATAGTCCGCGCCTATCTCGAAGAAGAAGTACATATCAGTGCGCTGGAAAGCACTACTCAGCAGCTGATTGAAAAAATTGAACTCCTGAAAGATGCGGGGGAGCTCAACCTGGAAGAAGATACCATTAATCAGTTCAATAAAATACTGCAGACGGCAGATTTGGTAAAGTTTGCAAAGTCCAAGCCCCCAACCAATGTTGCAGAAAATGACCGTTTGGTGCTGGAGCAAATCGTTACTAAAACACATGAGGCTATCCCTGAACCAGATGAGGAAGAACTCATGCAAAGGGAAGAATATCTTCTGGAACTCGCTCGACAAAAACGAAAGAAAAAGCGAAGACAGTATGGCATTGCAGCCTTGATTGTTGTGCTGCTTTCCCTGGGTTCACTGGCTGTTTATATGGGCCCTCAAAATTTCTGGGACACTGTTTCAGGGAACCCTACCAAAAAATTACTCGAAAAAGATTGGGTTTCCAGCACTTATGGGTTTCCACCTATCAGCCTCGAATCCCCTGAAGTTCTCCTGAGGGAGTACAAAGAACTTTCTGCAGAGGAAAAAGAAAAGATCAGGGAACAACACATCTTTGAATACAGCAATCCGGATGCCCTCTTCAAAATTGGGACCAAATCAACCGTATTGGCACAACCCGAAGAACCTGATTATGAAAAGACACTGGAACAGGTTCTAAAAGACCTCGGGGAGGCAGGGGCCCGTAACCTGATTACTAAACAAGAAGAATTCACCACGCAAACCGGGGTGAAGGGCATAAAGGTTTACGGCAGGGGAACTTTTTCCCTTCCTGAATCTAACGAATCAGAACGCGGGCAATACGCCATTTACCTGTTTGGGGGCAATGGTTTCCAGCAGGTAATTGTGCTTACCTGGCAGGATGACGACCCTTATGCCGAAGAAATTATAGATAGAATTCAAAACTCATTGGAAGTTAAAACCGAAGCCTAGTGTTTGAGAATATAGAATTTGCCCACCCTCAATTCTTCTGGCTGCTGCTCTTGTTGCCGGTAGCACTACTTTGGTATTTCCTGAAACGGAAACAGGAAGTTGCCTCGTTAAAAATTTCAAGTACCGGGGGCTTCCAGGTAAATAGCATTTTACCCAGGCTCAAACCCGTACTTTTTATCCTCCGCCTGCTGGCTCTTTCTGGTATTATTGTAGCCATGGCCAGGCCTCAAACGGAAGAGATCTCTACCCGTACCAAAACCACTAGGGGGATCGACATTGTTATGGCGATTGATGTTTCCTCGAGTATGCTGGCGCGCGACCTCAAGCCCAACAGGCTTTCGGCTTTAAAGGAGGTAGCTGCAGATTTCATAGAGCAAAGGCCCAATGACCGTATTGGCCTGGTGGTCTATGCCGGAGAAAGTTATACCAAAACCCCTATTACCAGCGACAAGAACATCGTCTTAAGCGCTCTGAAGGACATCACCTACGGGGAACTTACCGATGGTACGGCAATCGGTATGGGACTGGCCACCTCCGTTAATCGATTGAAAGAGAGTAAATCCATTAGCAAGGTGATCATCCTGCTTACAGACGGAGTCAATAATTCGGGATTCATTGAGCCACAGACGGCGGCCGACCTTGCTATTGAATTCGATATCAAGACCTATACTATTGGTCTGGGAACCAATGGCAATGCCCTATCCCCCATTGCATACAATGAGGATGGCTCTTTCCGATATGGGATGAGGCAGGTTGAAATTGACGAAGAATTGCTTCAGGATATTGCAAACACTACCGGTGGAAAGTACTTCCGCGCAACTGATAATGAAAAGCTGGAGGCAATATACGAGGAGATCAATAAGCTAGAAAAAACGGAAATAGAAGAATTCAAATATTACAGGTACGAGGAAAAATTCAGGCCATGGGTATTGATTGCCGGCGCCTTGCTTCTTCTTGAATGGCTATTGAGAATTTCTGTATTCAGGAGTTTTATATAAGCGCATATGATACAAATTGACGAACAGGCATATTTTTATTTGTTTTTCATCATCCCGGTGGTGATTGTCCTTTTTGTGGCGTATCAGATCTGGAGAAAGAAGACCAGGCGCAGATTTGCCAATCCCCTTCTATTAAGGAGGCTAAGCCCTGAACGATCCAGGTATAAGTCAGTATTGAAACTTATCTTCTTCCTTATCGGGCTGACATTCCTGATCCTCGGTCTGGCCAACCCTAAAATCGGGACTAAATTGGAGACGGTGAAACGCGAGGGGGTCGACATTGTTTTTGCAGTTGACGTTTCCAAAAGTATGCTTGCCGAAGATATTGCCCCCAATCGACTTGAAAAGTCAAAGCGGCTGGTTTCAGAAATCATAAACCAACTGGCCAGTGACAGGATCGGCATTATTGCCTATGCAGGACAGGCTTACCCACAATTGCCCATAACCACAGATTACGGTGCAGCCAAGATGTTCCTTCAAAGCATGAATACCGATATGCTTTCCTCCCAGGGTACGGCTATTAATGAAGCTATTGACCTTGCCGCAACCTATTACAATGATGAGGCACAAACAAATCGCGTTCTATTTATCATTTCAGATGGTGAGGACCACTCAGGAGGGGCAACCACAGATGCCGTGGAACTGGCAGTGGAAGAAGGCATAAAGGTTTTCACTATAGGAGTGGGTACATCCAAAGGAAGTACTATCCCCATTAAGCGAAATGGCGTGGTGGAAAGTTATAAGAAAGATGCAGAGGGCGAAGTGGTTATCACCCGCCTGAATGAGGAAATCCTGATAGAAATTGCCGAGGAAGGCAATGGGGAATATATCAATGGTGCCAATACCGAAAATGCTGTCTCCGCTATCAAGGAAGAGTTATTGGAAATGGATAAGAAAGAGTTTGAAGCCAAGCAGTTTGCAGAGTTCCAGGACCAGTTTCAATGGTTTTTGGCTGCAGGATTGTTATTTCTATTTTTGGATGTTTTCCTGCTGGACAGAAAAACACAGTGGTTGAAAAAACTCGATCTTTTTAACGAATGGGAAAATGAATAAGACCTATTACATACTGTCTTTAGCCCTGATATTTTTATCAACCCTGTCTGTACAGGCCCAGGAAACCGAAGCGGATCCTGAACATGAGAAAGCATTGAGGCGGTCTACAAATCTCACCTGGGAAGCCAACAAAGAATTGTCAGAAAACGACTTTGTGGGTGCGGAGGCAGACTACAGGAGAGCTATTTCAAAAAGCACTGAAAACATAGCAGCCCCCTATAACCTGGGTAATGCCTATTACAACAGGGAGAGTTTTAGCGAGGCTTTTGGCCGATTCAAGCAGGCCGGGGAACTTGCCATCGAAAAGGCCGATAAGCACAGGGCTTTTCACAATTTGGGAAATGTCTTTATGAAAAATAAAGAATACCAAAAAGCTGTAGAGGCCTACAAAGAGGCTTTGCGGAACAACCCAAAAGATGAAGAAACCCGATACAACCTCGCATTGGCAAAGGAAATGCTGAAAAAAGACCAGGAAAACCAGCAAAACCAGGACAACCAGGATAACCAGGAAGATCAGGACGAAAAAGACGAGAAAGAGCAAAACCAGGATAACCAGGGGCAGCAGGAACAGGACCAGAATCAGGAGCAACAGGATCAGCAGCAGGGCGAACAGGAGAAAGAAGAAAATAAAGAAGGTGAGGGAGAGGAGAAACAGGAGCAGGAAAAACAGCCTCAAGAAAATGACGGGGAACAAAAAAAGCAACCCAAGCCAAATCAATTATCCCCACAGCAAATAAAGAACCTGCTGGAAGCCATGCAAAATGAAGAGAAGAAGGTGCAGGAAAAAATGGATGCTAAAAAGGTGAAAGGAGCAAAAATTAAAAACGTAAAAGACTGGTGATAAGAAAAGGGCTTACATACCTGATGTTTTTGTTTGCCCTGGTGCTTTTTGTTCCCACTCAGGCACAGGATAAGGACGAGGTACTCTTTGAAGTAAAGCTCAGTAAGAAATCACTCGGGATTAACGAGCGCCTTTCTGTTGAATTCAGCATGAACCGCGACGGCGATAATTTTCAGCCACCTGATTTTGAAGGTTTTAGAGTTGTCATGGGACCTACCCAGTCTATCAGCTCCATGTGGGTAAATGGGGTGAGGAGCTTTTCAAAATCCTATTCTTACATTCTGGCTCCCACAGCGCGCGGGACTTTTACCATAAAACAGGCAACCATTGTGATTGATGGAGAAACCTATAAATCACTCCCTGAAAAAGTAACGGTAACGGCAGCTGTAGACAAGCCAAGTGATGAAAAAACCGTAGATGATATCGCAAGTGAAAACCTGCATCTGGTTGCCGAGGTTTCCAAAACAGACCCCTATCTGAATGAGCCTGTGAGCGTGGTATATAAACTTTATGTAAGCCCTGCTATCAATGTAAACGACTTCAGGCCCCTGGACAACCCAAAATACAATAACTTCTGGAGCCAGGATCTACCCCTGACCCGATACACGGTTGAAAACACCACCTATCAGGGCAAACCATATCGCTATGTGATCCTGAAACGGGTGGTCCTGTACCCTCAGAAAAGTGGAAAGCTGGAGATTGAACCCCTCTCATTGGATGTAACCCTTGATGTACCAACAGACAAGCGCGACTTTTTTGGACGCCGTACTTACAGGCAAACCAACATGACCGTAAGCGCTGGTAGGCGGACTATTAATGTAAAAGCCCTTCCCCTTGCCGGGCGGCCGGAATCCTTCAACGGTGCTGTTGGTAAATTTGATTTCTTTGTAAGCACTTCAAAAGAGGTACTCAACGCATCTGAGTCCCTCCAGGCAAAAGTATCTGTTAAGGGAAAGGGCAATCTGAAACTCTTTCAACTTCCTGAACCCAGCCTGCCAAGTGCCCTGGAAGTCTATGAGCCAGAGTTTGATGAAAATATAAGGACCACCCTGACCGGTATGCAGGGGGAGGTAAGCAATTCGTACACCATTGTACCGGCGTATCGCGGGAAATATCCCATTCCGGGGATCTCCTTTACCTATTTTGATCCGGAACTGGAGAAATATATAACGCAGAGTTCTGAGGAGATTACTATCAATGTGCTCGAAGGGCCTCAACGCGAAAGCCCTACAAAAGAAGCCACTACCACCAGACGACAGGCCGTGACCGTTGAAGCGGGGAGCCAGTTTAATTTTATTAAGCTCAAACCCAACTTACAGGAAATAGGATATAAATTTTTCTTTGGTTCAACCGGTTTTTATCTCTGGCTGCTCTCTCCCGTATTATTGATCCCTATCGCAGTTTTATTTGGGAAAAAGCGGGAAGCCATCGCCAAAGATATTGAAGGCAGCAAGGTCAAAAAGGCCAATAAACTGGCCAGAAAATACCTGTCTACCGCTAAAAAAGCACTGGGAAACAAAGAAGCCTTTTATGTGGCCATGGAAAAAGCGCTTCATAATTACCTGAAAGCGAAACTAAAGATTGAAACCTCCGAATTTGCCAAGGAAAAAATTGCCGCCCTTCTGAAAGAGAAGGGGTCGGATTCAGTGACGATAAATGGGTTTATAGGCCTGATCCAGAACTGTGAAATGGCCAGGTATAGTCCATTTTCCAATGTGCAGATGCAACAGGATTATGAGAATGCAAGTGACGTAATCTCCTCATTGGATAAACAGCTATGATTATGAAACGGCACCTGTTTTTGCTAATGCTTTTTCTCGCCCCAACGGCTTATGCTCAGTTGGAGGTTCGTTTTGACAGCGCTACCGTGGCCTACAACAACGGGGACTATGAGAAGGCCATCTCGTATTATATGGAGATCCTGGATGAAGGGCAACACTCGGCGGCCCTGTATTACAATCTGGGTAACAGCCACTACAAACTGAATCAAATTGCCCCAAGCATTTACTATTACGAGAAGGCCCTATTGCTGGCTCCCAACGACCAGGAAATCCGGAATAACCTGGTTTATGCCCAAAATATGACCCTGGATGCCATAAGCCCCCTTCCGGAAACTACTTTATCCCGCTTCTACAAGCAGGTTACAGGAATCCTCAGTTTTGATGGTTGGTCTTATCTGGCGGTTGTTTTTGTTTTGGCCTTTGTTTTGTCCTATATACTTTTCTATTACCTGAGATCTTCCACACACAAACGAATTGCCTTTATCAGCAGCCTGATTGCCATTACCCTAACGGTAATTTCGGTTGTAATTGCCTTTCTGCGTTACCAGGACTTTATGGAAGACCAACCAGCCATTATTTTTGACGAGGAGGTAAACGTCAAGGCGGAACCCAATGAAAGGAGTGAAATTGCATTCACCCTGCATGAAGGCACCAAAGTGAATGTCCTTGAGGAGTTTGACGCCTGGAAAAAGATTGAGCTTTCAGACGGACAAACCGGCTGGATGCTCTCCGAATCCCTCAAAGAACTAAAGGATTTTTAGTTTTTTAACAGCCTATTTCCCGTATTCTTTTATATTTGTTAGTAACGGTTTGGAATGTACAGAGCAAAAATCATACATGCGCTGCTGGCTATATGGCTATTTGCAGTTATTGCTCCCCCGCTGATCACCCTGGTCAACGAGGATGAGCGGGTATATATTTCCATTAACCAGAATGAGGAAGAACAGGAACAGGGAAAGAAAGACAATACTGAAGAAAAAATAGTACAGGAAAGCCTGGAATACGCTAGTCTGCTTTTTTTCAGGACAAGCAGGAACTTTAATTCTGAAAACACAGGCGAAGTACTTCCCTGCTTCCTTGAAATCCCGTTACCTCCCCCCGAATACAAGGTGTAGCCTAAGCCTTCAATTATTTCAACAAACCAATTATTAATTCACCTTAAAAGCAATTGAGGTGTAACACTTTTGTATTATGTTCAAGTATTTAAAAAATGACCTGCCGGCAAGCGTGGTAGTGTTCTTTGTAGCGCTTCCCTTATGCCTCGGGATCGCCCTTGCCAGTGGCGCTCCTTTATTTTCTGGTTTGATCGCCGGGATTGTAGGAGGTATTTTTGTTGGCTCCCTGAGCGGTTCCCACATAGGAGTAAGTGGACCCGCCGCCGGATTAGCAGCCATTGTTCTGACTGCCATAGCTACCCTGGGTAGTTTTGAAAACTTCCTCCTTGCCGTTGTACTGGGGGGTGTTATTCAGCTCCTTTTCGGGGTTCTTAAAGCAGGTATAATCGGGTATTATTTTCCTTCCTCGGTAATCAAAGGAATGCTTACCGGCATAGGAATTATCATCATTCTTAAGCAAATCCCCCATTTTTTCGGGTATGACGCTACTCCGGAAGGGGATTTTTCCTTTATTCAAATGGATGGGGAAAATACCTTCACCGAAATTTTGCAAAGCCTCAAATACATCAGTCCGGGAGCTACCTTAGTAGCAGTAATCGGACTTGGTATTCTGATCCTGTGGGATCGGGTACTCACCAAAAAGGCCAAAATATTCAAACTGATCCAGGGACCTCTGGTGGCTGTTATTGTGGGAATCGTTTTCTACGTACTTACCCAAAACAACAGCTTGTGGGGTATTTCCTCAGATCACCTGGTAAGCGTTCCCGTGCCAGGGGATATAGACTCCTTTCTGGGGCAGTTCAGTTTTCCCAATTTCGGGGCCATCCTGAACACGGAAATCTGGATTACCGCCTTTACCATAGCCCTGGTAGCCAGCCTGGAAACCCTGCTTTGTGTTGAAGCTACCGACAAACTAGATCCCGAAAAAAGGGTTACACCAACCAACCGCGAACTTCTGGCACAGGGAACCGGGAATATCATTTCCGGTATGATAGGTGGACTGCCCATTACCCAGGTAATCGTTAGGAGTTCGGCTAATATACAATCCGGAGGGCGCACCAAATTATCAGCTATTATACACGGTTTTTTCTTGCTCATTTCAGTATTGCTTATACCCAGGTTACTCAATATGATACCCCTTTCTGTTTTAGCAGCTATTCTTTTTATAGTGGGTTATAAACTAGCCAAACCGGCATTATTCAAGCAAATGTATGCACTGGGCTGGAAGCAGTTTGTTCCATTTACGGTGACCGTACTGGGTATAATTTTTACGGATTTGCTGGTTGGTATCGGATTAGGATTGGGTGTTGGTATCGTGGTTATCTTAATAAAAAGCTACCAGAACTCCCATTTTCTGCATATTGAAGACAGGAGCAATGGCAGGCACAAGCTTAAGATGACCCTCGCTGAAGAGGTTACTTTTTTCAACAAAGGAGCGATACTTAAAGAACTGGATGCCATCCCCGAAAATTCTTACCTTAAGTTAGACATTAGGAATACCCGCTATCTGGATAACGACATTGTTGAGATCCTTGAGGACTTTTCCGAAAAAGCCAAATCCAGGCACATAGATATTATCATTGTATCCGAAAGGGGAGAAGTAGAAAATCCGGATAGTTACATAGAATTTTTCAAACTGTGGCCGAAATCGGCTTAACCTTTTAAAACAAATAGCATGATAAACGCACAAACCAAAGAATCTCAGTCCCAAATTACACCGGAAGGGGCTGTATCACTTTTAAAAGAGGGCAATGCTAGATTTCGGGAAAATAGGAAGGCAGACCGTGACCTGATGGTACAGGTATCTCAAACAGCCGGTGGGCAATATCCCTTTGCCACCATCCTGAGTTGCATAGATTCACGCGTTTCCGCGGAACTGATTTTTGATCAGGGTGTTGGAGATATTTTCAGTGCCCGTGTGGCTGGCAATATTGTCAACGAAGATCTTTTAGGTAGTATGGAATTTGCCTGTAAGCTGGCTGGAACCAAAGTGATTGTTGTGCTTGGACATACCAGTTGCGGGGCTGTAAAAGGGGCCTGTGACGATGCCAAACTAGGTAACCTCACAGTACTTGTTAGCAAGATCAAACCAGCGGTGGAAGCTGTTACCCAGCCCGAGGATCCAAAAATGCGAAACTCCAAAAACCTCGATTTTGTTGACCGTGTAGCTGAAATGAACGTTAAGCTAACCATAGAAGACATCAGAAGGAAAAGTCGGGTGCTTCAGGACATGGAGGAATTTGGTGAAATCCAGATTCGCGGAGCCATGTATGATATTAAATCCGGTAAAGTTACCTTTATGGATTAAGGATAGTTGTTTAGAAGGTTCTAAAGCCCCTGAAACCAAAATCAGGGGCTTTTTTCATTTTAATACTTTAATTTGTATCCTCAACCTTTTCAACCTGACTAAAAATTGAGAAAGCATTTTGCGCATTTTAGGGGAGACCTGCTTGGGGGTATAACCGCTGGTGTTGTAGCCCTTCCTCTGGCACTGGCATTCGGGGTTTCTTCCGGTTTAGGGCCGAGCGCCGGGCTTTACGGTGCTATCTTTATCAGTTTTTTTGCAGCCTTGTTCGGAGGCACCAATACGCAGATATCCGGACCCACTGCCCCAATGACCGCTGTCAGTATGGTGGTCATTTCAGGGATAATTGGCCTTTATGATGGTAGTGTGGAAAAGGCTCTCCCCGCCATTCTCTCAGTATTTCTCCTTGCGGGCCTCTTCCAAATAGGGCTGGGCCTTCTAGGTATTGGCCGCTACATTCGCTATATCCCCTACCCGGTGGTTTCCGGCTTTATGACGGCAATTGGGGTCATCATCATAATTACCCAGATCATGCCGGCCATTGGCTATTATCCCAAGGAAGACGAGGCTTATGTTGAACCTTTTAAACCGCTGGCAGAAGAATTGATCCTCGAAAACATTTTAAGGGAGGAGGCTGGGGAAGGCATCCTGGTCCTTGAAGATTTTGAGGAAACTATAAAACGGGCAGAAGAAATCAGCGATTATACTATCGCTGAAGAAGCCCGTACCCTGGCCGCTAAGGAAGCTTCAGGTGTTATGGGCGCCATAAAGGCACTGCCCAGGGGGTTTAAAAACATCAATTGGCTGGAGCTCATCCTTACACTGGTCACCGTTGCCATAATTTACAGTTTTAAGCGCATTACGAGAGTAGTTCCCAGCACACTGGTGGCTCTGGTGATTGTTTCCGGGATTGCCTACGGATTTGGACTGGACTACAGGACTATTGAGGAAATTCCCGCAGGTTTTCCGGTTCCCAATCTCGAGGTTTTTACCGAATTTAAGTTCAGTGTAATCAGTCCCTACATATTCACAGCCCTGACACTGTCACTCCTGGGAGCCATCGATTCCCTATTGACTTCTGTAGTGGCCGACAACATGACCAAAACCAAGCACAAACCAAATAAGGAACTGGTGGGTCAGGGTATCGGGAACACCATTGCTGCCGTTTTTGGTGGTATCCCTGGTGCCGGAGCAACCATCAGAACAGTAGTCAACATAAACTCAGGAGGAAGAACCCGACTTTCCGGGATGATATCAGGTGTTTTACTATTGATGATCCTGCTGGCCATGGGGCCCGTTGCCTCCAGGATACCTGCGGCCGTACTTGCTGGCATCCTGATCACAGTTGGCATCAGCGTTATGGATTACAAAGGCCTCAGGGCAATCCCCAGCCTTCCCAGGGATATTAAATTAGGCCCGCTGAAATTGAGCTCAGAAGTAATTATAATGCTGGTGGTACTCGCACTTTCAACCTTCTGGAACCTTGTCTATGCCGTTGGGATAGGGCTGGTAATTGCTTCATTGATGTTTATGAAGCGTATAGGCGACCTTACCGGTAAAAGGTCTGATGTAAAATCATTGTCCAAGGAGGTTGCCTGGGCCGATGAAAAGAACTTCCCCTCATCCCTGAAAGACGAAGTCTTTATAAAACACCTTAAAGGTCCCTTGTTTTTTGGGACTGCCAGTGATTTCCTGCAATTGGCCCAGCAAATACCAGATACTGCCAGGACGGTTATTATTCGTTTGGGGCGCACGCAGTACATGGATCAATCCGGGCTGTATGCCATGGAAGAGGTACTGCAGGAATTACGGAAAAAGAAGGTTCAGGTATTGTTTGTGGATGTTATGGATCAGCCGCGTTACATGATGGAACGAATTGACATTATTCCGGATCTCGTGCCCCTGGAGCATATTTTTCAAACCTTCGATGAATGTGTGATCTGGATAAGGGAACAAAATTCCCAATAAAAAGGGTGTTTGCATATCATTTACTTTATCTCCGTGCACTAAAGGAAGAAATTTAAGAATTGTATTACCTTTGTCCCGGTCTGAAAAGCCCTGATCATGGAGCACAACATGATAAATGAACTCAAAGAGCATATAGCCGAGGTAGAAAATTTTTCTGCGGAAAACCTGGAAGCAGTAGAATCCTTTCGGATCAAATATTTGGGCAAAAAAGGGGTGTTGAACCAATATTTTGCTGCCTTCAAGACCATTCCCAATGATCAGAAGAAAGAATTCGGGAAGACCATAAACCTGCTCAAATCAAAGGCAACGGATAAGGTGGCTTCCCTGAAAAGTAGCCTGGGTGGCCAGGAGGCTACTGGCAAAAAGTATGGAGACCTAACCCGGCCGGCTGAGAGTATGCCCCTGGGATCAAGGCATCCTATTTCCATTGTAAAGAACCAAATAATTGATATTTTTTCACGGATAGGATTCAATGTTTCGGAAGGCCCCGAGATTGAGGACGACTGGCACAATTTCACGGCACTGAACCTCCCGGAACACCACCCTGCACGTGATATGCAGGATACTTTTTTTATCCAGACCAACCCGGACATACTGTTAAGGACGCATACTTCCTCCGTCCAGGTTCGCTATATGGAAAAACACAAGCCGCCAATCCGGACTATCTCCCCGGGACGGGTATATAGGAATGAAGCCATTTCTGCCCGTTCGCATTGCTTTTTCCACCAGGTGGAAGGTTTGTATATAGACAGAAATGTCTCTTTTGCTGATCTGAAGCAAACCCTCCAATATTTCACACAGGAACTTTTCGGAAAGTCAAAGATCAGATTGCGCCCCTCTTATTTCCCATTTACAGAACCTAGTGCCGAAGTAGATGTATACTGGGGCCTGGAGACAGAAACCGATTATCGTATGACCAAAGGCACCGGCTGGCTGGAGATCATGGGCTGTGGCATGGTAGACCCCAATGTACTGGACAACTGTGGGATTGATTCCAAGGAATATTCCGGATTTGCTTTTGGTATGGGAATTGACCGCATTGCCCTGCTGCTTCACCAAATTTCAGATATCCGCCTACTCAGCGAAAACGATATCCGTTTCCTGGAGCAATTCAGGAGTGCTCTTTAGGCTAATTCCAGGCATACTTATCTCAGTCCAAAGCCTTTGGCAGCCCACCACGGGTGGATCTCAATTTCGAGTCTGCCTGCTTCTACCATAGGATCCATTCGCGCCAGGCTGTCTGCCATTTCAAGGGTAGGTGTATTATAGATGGTAATGCCCCTTATCTCACCCTCATCCCCAAACGGACCAGATATATCGGCATATCCCTCCTCGTACATCCGGCCCAAATGTGCGAGGTGAAGTCCCTGTAAACTATCGGCTTCTGCTTTGGATTGGGATCTATTGGGTCCGCTCTTAAGGAAAGCGATAAAATACTGCTGCATAATAATGGTATCACCGGTCTTCCCATCAACATAATCGAAAACCTGATAGCCTTTGTCAACCAGCGTTTCTTTCAGTGAGGCCGTTGAAACCCTATCCCCGGATTCAACAACTGGTTTTTCACTAGTCCCTGTTTTACGCTGATTGCAACTTGTAAGTAAGAGCATGCCCATGAACAGGACTGCTAAAAAATATCTCACCATTGCTTATAGGAATTTATGCTTAGTTGGGCGTTGTAGTATTTAGGGTCTCCAGTGACCTCCCTGCCCAGCCAAGCGGGTTTTTCAAAATATTCGTCGGCAGTTTGAAGCTCTACCTCAGCCACGATCAATCCGGCGTTAGACCCTTCAAATACATCAACCTCAAAAATGTGGTTGCCAAAGGGTACCCTGTACCTGGTTTTGGTAATTTCAGTGCCGGTACACAGCTTCAGAAGCTGACCAGCTTCATCCCCGTTAATTTCGTGTTCCCATTCAAACCTGCTGATCCCGGCCTCATCCGATATCCCTTTTACCGTTATTTTCCCGAAACCATCCTGCAATCGGACCCTTACAGTCCTTTCTGGATCAGCACAGAGGAAGCCCTGCCTGATGTGCAATGCAGATTCAGCTGATGTCCTGAAGTCTTCAGAAGTGACTAAAAACTTTCGTTCTACTTCAATCATATGGATGTATCCCCTGAATGGTTGCCCCTCTAACGAAGATAAGCTTTAAATTTGTTTATGGAAGCGTCCCTGCCAATACGTAAGATCATTCATGTTGATATGGATGCCTTTTATGCTTCAGTGGAGCAACTGGACAATCCGGAGCTCAAAGGAAAGCCCTTAGCCGTAGGAGGAGGTGAAACCAGAGGCGTGGTTTCTGCAGCCAGCTATGAAGCGCGGAAATATGGTGTAAAAAGTGCTTTGAGCGGTTATCTGGCCAAACAGCGCTGCCCGGACCTCATCTTTGTAAAGCCCCGGTTTGACCGCTATCGGGAAGTATCACGTGCTATCAGGCAAATTTTCTTCGACTATACCGATCTGGTAGAACCACTTGCCCTGGACGAGGCTTATCTGGACGTAACCGAAAATAAAGTGGGTAACCCCTCTGCAACCCTAATTGCCAGGGAAATAAGGGCACGTATTTTTGATGAACTGGGCCTGACAGCCTCTGCCGGGATATCTATCAACAAATTTGTGGCGAAGGTGGCCAGTGATATCAACAAACCCAACGGTCAGAAGACGGTTGGACCGGAAGAGGTACTGCCCTTCCTGGAAAAACTGGAGATCCGGAAATTTTACGGGGTAGGCAAGGTTACTGCGGAAAAAATGTATCAGCTCGGTATATTTACGGGGCTGGACCTGAAAGGCAAATCCAGGGAGTTTCTGGTAACCAATTTTGGGAAAAGCGGCATACACTACTATGATGTAGTTAGAGGTATTCACTACTCCCCCGTAAAAACAGACCGGAACCCCAAAAGCATAGGGGCAGAGAGAACTTTTTCGGAAAACCTCAGCAGTGAGATTTTTATGCTGGAGCGGCTGGAGCGAATTGCCAAAGAACTGGACAGCAGGCTTTCCAAAAGAAAGCTGGCAGGCAAGACCGTTACTCTTAAGATCAAATACAGTGATTTCAATTTGCAAACCCGAAGCAAAACACTTCAGCAATTTGTTTCCAGCCAGCAAGATATTCTCAGAGAGGCCCGGTCTCTGTTGTATCAGGAAAAATTACATAACTCGGTACGACTGCTTGGGATATCACTGTCCAACCTGAATACAGAAGAGGATATGGAAAAGGATGATGAGAGTGTCTCCGTCCAACTGAGATTCGAATTCTGAGGCTGTTTGTTTGGAGAGATAAGCATTGCAAAACCGATTAAACAGGTCTGATTTTAGAATGTCCAGGCACAGCTTTTCAGCATAGTTCTTACCTATATCCCCATTTTTTTTGTTTATTCTTTCCCCTTTATTAATGAGGCTAACCGATCATCTTTTAAACAAAACTGTTAATCTGCTGCATATATTTTACGGGTTCTCAGGCTTTTCCTAGTATTGAATAAAAATTGTTATGAAAATGAAAGCTTTTTGTATCAATTCTGCTGCAAAAAACAGACTGTACAAATAGTTTAGAACTAAACTTCCCAAGCAATCCCTTTATGCAGGAAATAAAGAACTTTGATAAAGCCGCTAAGAAATATTACAACACGCTAAGCCTGAATCCGCTCCCATTGCTGTCCTGGGATATTTTTGGGCAACATTACCAGAAAATTAGCGCGTTTTTCAATGACCTGAGCGAGTTTAATGTTATTGCAAAAGACAGCAACTGGAAAGGAACCTCAGACATTAAAAAGGCGTTACTGGAAAAAGACCAGATTGTAGTGGTTACAGATCCGGAACTCAATATTGTAAAGGCCTCTCACAACATATTTGATATGAACGGGTACACCCAGGAGGAAATCATAGGTCAAAAACCAAAGATCTTTCAGGGGCCGGACACCTGTGCCGAGACCACCCTTTATATATCAAAAGCGATTAAACAGCAGAAACCTTTTGAAACTACGGTCCTGAACTATCGCAAGGACGGAAGTGCATACCGCTGCTGGATTAAGGGAGAACCCGTTTTCGATAAAAAAGGCAAGGTGGTACACTTCATTGCCTTCGAAAAAGAAGTTGCCTGATATATTCCCCAAATAAATAACCCTGATTTAGAAGCTGCAGGTTTCTATCTCTGTAACCCGGAGTGTATTGACCATCCCCTTGGCCTTTATGGGCATAGCTGCCAGGCTGATCAGCATATCGCCTACATCAAGGAATCCCTTTTTACAAGCAATGGCATTTACATCCTCGATAGTTTCATCTGTGGAGACGAAACGGTCGTAGTAAAAGGCTTTTACCCCCCAAAGCAGATTCAATTGGGTGAGGATTCGCTTGTTGGAAGTAAACACCAGGATATGGGCACTAGGGCGCCAGGCAGAGATTTGAAAGGCCGTATATCCACTATTGGTGAGCGTTGAAATAGCCTTTGCCTTAATCTCATTGGCCATAAGGGCTGCATGATAGCAAACCGATTTGGTGATATAGCGTTTGGTCCGTATATGTGGTGGTTCCTGGGGAACCTTGATCAGATCTGAACCCTCTACACTATGTAGTATGCTGGACATTTTTTCTATTACCTGAACCGGGTAATTACCCACTGAAGTCTCCCCGGAAAGCATCACAGCATCCGCACCGTCCATAACCGAATTGGCCACATCGTTTACTTCCGCCCTTGTGGGTGTTAAACTGGTGATCATGGTTTCCATCATCTGCGTAGCTATGATCACGGGGATACGTGCCTTTTTAGCTCTTAAAACCAGCTTTTTCTGAATAAGGGGCACTTCCTGAGCCGGAATCTCCACGCCAAGATCACCCCTTGCCACCATGAGTCCGTCGCAATAGGAAACAATCTTGTCTATATTCTGAACGGCTTCCGGTTTCTCAATTTTCGCAACAATAGGAATCTTATGTTCAGAGTTTTCCCTTATCAGGTTCTGTAAATCAATAAGGTCCTGGCTGTACCGAACGAACGAAAGAGCAATCCAATCTACCTGTTGTCCAATAGCGAACAAGGCGTCCTTAACGTCTTTTTCTGTAAGAGCTGGCAGCGAAATATTGGTATTGGGTAGATTCACCCCCTTTTTGGATTTAAGTGGTCCTCCCTGAACCACGCGTGCCTTTACTTTCTTTTTATGGTCGGTTTCCAGGATTTCAAAAATCAGTTTGCCATCGTCAAGCAAAACACGCTCTCCCGGATTTACATCCCTGGGAAAGTTCTGGTAATTCATATACACACGTTCCGCATCACCTTCAAATGGCTCACCGGTTTCAAAAACAATTTCATCACCGGGCGAAACTACTACTTCACCTCCCATGACCCCAACCCTGAGCTTGGGACCCTGCAGGTCGGCAAGGATGGCGGTAAATATTCCCAGTTCCTCATTTAATTCGCGGATCATGGCAATGCGCTCCTTAACATCGTCATAATCTGCATGCGAGAAATTTATCCTGAAAACATCCACACCGGCATTGATCATATCTCTAATGATATCCTTATTGCTTGTGGCTGGTCCTAATGTGGCTACTATCTTGGTCTTTTTTGTGTTTGGCATGTCCTAAAAAATCAGGTTTTCTTTTGACTTGAGCTTTTCCGTGTTAATTGAATAAGCGGTAATGACATGAGAAATAGCCAGAATTTTATTGCTGATAACTGCTGCTTGTTCATGCATTCCCAATTCCATCCGCAATATATAATCTGCATCTTTAAATTCCGGTATCAGGTAATGTCGATTTACGGTAAGCTCATCCGGAAACAGATTTCCCATTTGCTGGCTCCCGCTGCTAACACCACTGTTACAGAGCAGGTGCCAGTTCAGGTCCTGCACTTCATCTTTCCATTCAAAACAGGGGAATGAAACAAGATTATTTAAATCGTAATCTGAGCGGGAGCGTTTCAATTTCAATTTTAATGCTTGGTTAAGAGCAAAAGCCATAGCATGGTCTTCCACATTGCTGTGGATGGCGAACAGGCTGAAGTCTTCTTCGCTGTAATCATCAAAAATCCGGTGTGTTATCATAGCCAGATCCCTGGGGTTAAAGATAGGACTATTAAGCAAATACGCCTAGGGAGTAACTACAGAATAGCCTCTAAACCTGTTTCGAAAACGATTTCGCGGGTTTTAATGTCCGTTCAATTCTTACTAATGCGGTCCTGAAGCGCATAAAACGCCCTTTTAGATGCCTTTTCCTCTGCCTTTTTCTTTGAGGTTGCCCTTGCCTTTGCCATGACCTTACCGTTTATGTAGAGTTTTACGCCAAAATGCTTGACAGGATCATTGCCGGTATCTTCATATACTTCATACTCAAATGAGTACTTCTGTTTCTGGCACCATTCAATTACCAGGCTTTTATAGCTGATAACCTTTCCTTCGAGTTGTTCGATATCCACATAGGGGACAATTACTCGGTCGTGAATAAATTTTTCACAATACGTGTACCCCCTGTCCAGGTAAATAGCACCTATCAGGGCTTCAAAAACATTTCCGTGGATATTATCCCCAAAATGTGCCTTGGGGATCTTGCTTTCCACATGCTCAATCAGGTTAAGGTCCTTGCCCAGTTCATTCAGGTGTTTACGGCTGACTATCTTGGATCTCATTTTGGTGAGGTAGCCCTCATCTCCGGCAGGCACTTCCGTATACAGGTGTTTGGAAATAATAGTACCTAACATGGCATCACCCAGGAATTCCAGTCGTTCGTAGTTAAGAGGGTTCCCTTTTTTATCTCTTTTATTAACGGACCTGTGCAGGAACGCTTTTTTGTATACACCAAGCTTGCGTGGTTTGAAACCCAGGATTCTGGTCATCGCCAAAAAAAAATCCCCATCCTCTTTAGAATGGGAATTGAAAATTTTGCTGGCGATGTTCATTATGTGCTGTTAGCTTATTTTCCGAAATACTACACAGGCATTATGGCCCCCAAAACCAAAAGTATTGCTCATGGCCACATTAACCTCGCGTTTCTGGGCTTTATTGAGTGTAAGGTTCAACTTTGGATCGATATTCTCATCAACCGTAGTATGATTTATCGTAGGAGGTACCAGGTTGTTTTCCATAGCCAGTATTGAAGCTATGGCCTCAATAGCGCCAGCGGCTCCTAACAGGTGCCCGGTCATGGACTTTGTGGAATTAATGTTTATCCTGGTGGCGTGTTCTCCAAAGACCTTGGATATGGCCTTGAGTTCTGCCACATCACCCAATGGTGTAGAAGTGCCGTGGGTATTGATCGCATCCACATCTTCAGGATTCAGGCCGGCATCCTTCAGGCAATTCTCCATTACGCGTACCACACCAATACCATCCGGGTGAGGTGCTGTCATATGGTAAGCATCACTGGACAGGCCGCCTCCTGCTACTTCAGCATATATCTTGGCTCCCCTGGCTTTTGCATGCTCATATTCTTCAAGGATCAGGGCTCCAGCTCCCTCTCCAAGAACAAATCCGTCACGTGTGGCATCAAATGGCCTGGAAGCTGTTTCCGGGCTTTCATTCCGGGTAGAAAGTGCATGCATGGCATTGAAACCACCCATACCCGCAATAGTTACAGCGGCTTCACTCCCTCCGGTAACTACCACGTCACAATATCCCATACGGATATAATTGAGTGCATCGATCAAAGCGTTGGCAGAAGATGCACAGGCTGAAACCGTAGTGTAATTTGGTCCCATAAAGCCGTGGTTGATCGATATATTACCCGGGGCAATATCCGCAATCATCTTTGGAATGAAAAAGGGGTTAAAACGTGGAGTACCATCTCCCTGGGCATAACCAATCACTTCGTTCTGAAAAGTCTCCAATCCGCCAATTCCTGCTCCCCAGATAACCCCAACACGAAACTTGTCTACCTTGTCCATGTCAAGACCGGAGTCGGCAATCGCTTCGTTGGAGGATACCATTGCATATTGGGCAAACTTGTCTAGTTTCCTGGCTTCCTTTCTGTCAAAAAAGTCATTAGGGTTATAACCTTTTAGTTCGCAGGCGAACTTAGTTTTGAATTTCTCTGTATCAAAATAGGTTATCGGAGCGGAACCGCTTTTACCGGTCCGTAATCCTTCCCAGTATTCATCCTTGGTATTTCCTATAGGTGTTAGGGCACCAAGGCCGGTAACCACAACTCGTTTTAATTGCATGCAAACAAATTTTATGTTGTTTAACCTATGTGAAAATTAAAAAAAATTATCCATGCAGAACGTCTACTACATGGATAATTTTGATTCTATATGATTAGAGAGGGTTCTTATTTTGCCTCTTCTATGTAACTGATGGCTTGTCCTACAGTGGCAATGTTTTCAGCTTGATCATCAGGGATTTGGATATCAAATTCCTTTTCGAATTCCATGATCAGCTCAACAGTATCCAATGAATCTGCCCCTAGGTCGTTGGTAAAGCTAGCCTCGGCTACTACTTCATTTTCATCAACGCCCAACTTATCTACGATGATAGCTTTAACTCTTGATGCGATGTCTGACATAACTATATTGGTTTTAAATTTAAATTGTTGGCAAAAATAAAAAACTTTGGATTAATACCGCCTTTTGTCGATAAAATGTCTGTCAAGATAAGAAATTAATGTACAGGAGTAGTATTTTTACGGGATAAATCGAACCTCAGAAAAGGGTTTTTAACCACCTGTAAGGGCTCCGTCCAGAACCATACGCCAAAATTACCATGAAACGAATTGTTCTGTTTGCTTCCGGTTCCGGAACCAATGCCGAAAACATCATAAAATACTTCCGGGATAAGGATAAGGCAGAGGTTGCAGCCGTGCTGACCAACAAGCGCGATGCCGCAGTAATAGATCGGTGCAACAAACTCAGAACGCCTGCACTGTATTTCAATCGCAGCGCTTTTGAGGAAAATGATTTCCTCCTCCAAATCCTGCAATCCTTGAACCCTGATCTAATCGTACTAGCAGGTTTTCTTTGGAAGATACCAGCCGCTATTGTTGCAGCCTACCCGGATAAGATCGTCAATATTCATCCTGCGTTATTACCAAAGTACGGGGGCAAGGGAATGTATGGCAGGAAGGTCCATGAGGCCGTCCTTGCCAACGGAGATTCCGAGACGGGCATATCCATCCATTATGTTAACGAGATCTATGACGATGGTGCTATCATTTTTCAGGAATCCACGGCAATAGGCCCTGAGGATACCCTAGAATCTGTAATGAAAAAGGTTCACGAGCTTGAGTACCGTTACTATCCCCGGGTAATTGAAAATTTGTTATTCTCCTCCTAGATGGCAAAAAAGAATAAGTACTATGTGGTGTGGAAGGGGAAACGTCCGGGTATCTACAAAAGCTGGACTGACTGCCAGGCAGAAATAGAGGGGTTTAAAGGAGCACAGTATAAAGGTTTTCCTACCCTCGCAGAAGCCGAGGAGGCTTTTGAAAGTAATTATGAAGCCTACAAGGGCAAAAAAAAACCGGGTTATACCAGTGCTGAATTATTGAAACTGGGCGAGCCTAACTATCACTCCATAAGCGTTGATGCGGCATCCAGTGGCAATCCTGGAATCATGGAGTATCGGGGAGTAGATACCAGAACCGGCAGGGAATTATTCCGCCAGGGGCCCTTCCGGCAAGGAACCAATAACGTAGGGGAGTTCCTGGCTATCGTTCACGGATTGGCCTATTTGAAAAAAAGGAACAGCAACAGGGTGCTCTACTCAGATTCACGGACTGCAATGGGCTGGGTACGAAAAAAGAAATGCAACACCAAGCTGGCAAACACCAAAGAAAATCAGATTATTTTTGAATTGATCGAGAGGGCTGAAACCTGGTTGAAATCTAATTCCTACAACACGCCCCTGGTAAAATGGGAAACCAAGGCCTGGGGAGAAATCCCTGCTGATTTTGGCAGGAAGTAGCCATATTTTACAAATTGGGCTTTTGTGAAATTTTGGAATTTCAAAAGCGTATATTTGCAGCAAATTTCTATCCCCCATGGGTAAACTCCTTGTTGTTGGTACTGTAGCATTTGACGCCATAGAAACCCCTTTTGGCAAAACCGATAAGATACTGGGGGGTGCTGCCACATTTATTGGGCTGGCAGCCGCCCAGTTCGATGTGCAAACGGCCATTGTATCTGTAGTTGGAGAAGATTTTCCTCAGGAATACCTGGACATCTTTACCGATCTTAATATGGATGTCAGTGCAATTGAACGTGTGAAGGGAGGCAAAACATTCTTCTGGAAAGGCAAATACCACAATGATTTGAACAGCAGGGATACCCTTTCCACTGAATTGAATGTACTGGCAGATTTTAACCCGGTGGTTCCGGAAGCTTATAAAAATGCCAATGTAGTAATGCTTGGCAACCTGCATCCGAATATACAATTGAGTGTTCTTGATCAAATGACCTCAAGGCCACAGTTAGTGGTCCTTGATACTATGAATTATTGGATGGATAATTCCTGGGACGAATTGATTCAGGTAATGAAACGCATCGATGTGATTACCATAAACGATGAAGAGGCAAGGCAACTGTCCGGGGAATATTCCCTGGTCCGGGCGGCCAACAGGATACAGGCCATGGGACCTAAATATGTGGTTATCAAGAAAGGAGAACACGGTGCTCTTCTTTTTCATCACGACAATGTCTTTTTTGCCCCGGCATTGCCTCTGGAAGAAGTTTTTGATCCCACTGGTGCGGGCGATACCTTCGCAGGCGGGTTTGTCGGGTATTTGGCAGAGACCAGGAACACTTCGTTTAACAGCCTGAGAAATGCTGTTATTCACGGTTCCAACCTGGCATCGTTCTGCGTGGAAAAATTTGGAACAGAACGTATGCTGAGGCTTACCAAGAAAGAGGTCGAGCAGCGATTGAAGCAGTTTAAAGAACTAACACAATTTGATATCGAGTTATTATGATGCCCTTAATTTAACGGGCATTTTTTAGTTTTATCTCTATGAGCGATTCCATTAAACACGAATGCGGGATTTCACTGATCAGGTTGCTCAAGCCCCTTGAATATTACAGGGAAAAGTACGGGTCCATATTTTATGGCATCAACAAGATGTACCTGATGATGGAGAAACAGCACAATCGGGGTCAGGATGGTGCTGGTTTCGCAAGTTTAAAACTCGATATGTCACCCGGGGAACGATATATGAGCAGAGTAAGGTCTGCCCAGCCCCAGCCCATACAGGACATTTTTGACCAGATTAACAATCGGATAAACAATGTACTTGCCGATTATCCGGAGATTATAGATGACGTAAGCGCACAGAAAAGCAAAATACCCTATGTGGGGGAGGTGCTCCTGGGCCATGTTCGCTATGGTACTTTTGGGAAAAACAGCATAGAGAGTGTTCACCCATTCCTCCGGCAGAACAACTGGATGCACCGCAACCTTATCGTGGCCGGGAATTTCAACATGACCAACGTAAGCGAATTATTCGACAACCTGGTGCAGCTTGGTCAGCATCCGAAGGAAATGGCAGATACAGTCACCGTTATGGAAAAGATCGGGCACTTCCTGGACGATGCGGTTGCAAAATTATACAAGCAGATCAAAAAACAGGGGTACACCAAGATGGAGGCCTCTGCCCTTATCGCAGAGCGCATTCAGGTAACCAAAATACTTAAGAAGGCTGCCAAAAACTGGGATGGGGGTTATGCCATGGCCGGAATGCTGGGACATGGTGATGCCTTTGTTCTAAGGGACCCTGCGGGTATCCGCCCTGCCTACTATTACCAGGATGAAGAGGTTGTGGTGGTTGCTTCAGAAAGGCCGGCTATACAGACCGTTTTCAATACTACCTATGAACAGGTGTCTGAACTACCCCCGGGCAATGCACTTATCATCAAAAAAGATGGCAAGGTTTCCGTAAACGAAATCCTCCGTCCGCTGGAGCGCAAAGCCTGTTCCTTTGAGCGCATCTATTTTTCCAGGGGAAATGACAAAGAGATCTATGAAGAGCGAAAGGCCCTTGGTAGATTGATATTTCCCAAGGTCCTGGAATCCGTTCAGAACGATCTGAGAAATACGGTGTTCTCCTACATCCCCAATACCGCAGAAACTTCTTTTCTGGGTATGATCAGGGAAGCACAAAGCTACCTGAATGAAGCGAAGGAGAAGCAAATCCTCGAATTGGGTTCCAAGCTCAGTCCTGATTCGCTGCGCGAGATTCTTGCGGTTAGGCCCAGAATTGAGAAAGTAGCCATTAAGGATGCCAAACTCAGGACGTTCATCACCCAGGACAGTAGCCGGGACGACCTGGTTGCTCACGTCTATGATATATCCTACGGTTCTGTCAAACCAAAGGATAATCTCGTAATCATAGACGATAGCATTGTAAGGGGTACCACCTTAAAAAAGAGTATCCTGGGCATATTGGATCGGCTCGAGCCCAAAAAGATTGTTGTGGTCTCTTCAGCCCCCCAGATACGATACCCGGACTGCTATGGCATTGATATGGCCAAGCTGGAAGACTTTATAGCATTCAGGGCTGCCCTCGCGCTGCATAAGGAACGCAACTCAATGGATATTGCAGAACGTATTTACCAGAAGTGCAAAGAAAGTGCGGCCAGTGATTCCAGTGAGGTTGAAAATCATGTCAAGGAGTTTTACGCTCCATTTACCGCAGAAGAAATCTCGGCAAAGATAGGACAGTTACTAAGCCCTGATAAGATTAAAGCTGAGGTTCAGATCATATACCAAACTATCGAAAACCTGCATCAGGCATGTCCCGGAAATCTGGGCGACTGGTATTTCACCGGAAATTACCCTACTCCAGGTGGCAACAGGGTAGTAAATCGCGCCTTTATCAATTTCTACGAGGGCAAAAATCAGAGGGCATATTGACCTGAAATTCGGTAAAATGCGTAAAACTGTGCATTTCGTCGATAAAATAGTCCTTTTGTCGGAATTATGGTTACCCGGGAACAAACCCATTTACTTTTAGACTTGCCATAGCATAAGTAGGTTAAGTTCATGGTAAGATTTGGGGCAAAAAAGGTGGAGACTTCTCCGCCTTTTTTATTTGCATCCCAAACCAAATACATTTCCCCAATTCACATTTCATCTATCAGCACAGGTTCTGCATGATGTTCATAGTTGTACGACTATTCTTCAATCTTTATAGGGCTTCCTTGCATTAATGGCAGTTCATCCAATTAACGGGAATTTTATCCAAAACCTTTTTGGGGCGCGAAATGAACGCATATTTTTGGAGAACCATAGCATAAGTAGGTTAAGTTCATGGTAAGATTTGGGGAAAAAAGGCGAGATAACTCTCGCCTTTTTTATTTCTGACAATCAATTCTTTAGCTGTAATAAGTCTTGAATAGTACTGCTCAGACAGTGTATTTCCTTGTAAGAAATGGATTAAAAAAGCCTGAAATTTTTTGTTATTTCACACAATACCAGTAATTTAGTGCTGCCATAGCATAAGTAGGTTAAGTTTATGGTAAGATTTGGGACGAAAAGGGTAGAGGCTTCTCTACCCTTTTCTATTAAAAAAGCGCGACCAATAGGTCGCGCTTTTTTATTTATGTATGGAATTCCTTCCTTATTTGTTCGCGGCGTAGTTTTCTGCTACTTTGCTCCAGTTTATCACACTGTAAAATTCCTTGATGTAATCAGGGCGCCTGTTTTGATAGTGCAGGTAGTAGGCGTGTTCCCATACGTCAATCCCCAGAATGGGATATCCTCCACAACCAATACCCGGCATCAAAGGATTGTCCTGATTTGCCGTAGAGCAAACTTTTAGTTTCCCTCCCGGGTGCACACAAAGCCATGCCCATCCAGAACCAAATCTGGTAGCGGCCGCGGCACTAAACTGCTCCTTGAAGTTTTCGAATGATCCAAAAGATTCGTCTATTGCAGCTGCAAGTTCTCCTTCGGGAGCACCTCCACCATCAGGGGACATGATTTCCCAGAAAAGTACGTGGTTATAGAAACCCCCTCCATTATTCCTGACCGCACTATTGTCCATATCCATATTCCTCAGGATATCCTCAATAGACTTCCCGTCAAGATCGGAACCTTCTATTGCAGCATTCAATTTTGTTGTATACCCATTGTGGTGCTTGGTATGGTGAATTTCCATGGTCCTGGCATCAATATGCGGTTCTAAGGCATCATATGCATAGGGTAAATTCGGTAATTGAAAAGCCATTTTATCGGTTTTTATAGTTAACATTTTAATTGCCTCAAATTTACACTATTAAGCAGGATAATCCTATAAGAAATTGTTAAGAACCCGCAAAGAATCCTTACTTTGTAAGCAAAAAAGGGTGCAGGATTCCGCATTCAAAATTTACAACGCATCAGCAGGCTCCGGAAAGACCTTTACACTGGTCAGGGAATACCTGAAAATCGTTCTGGCTCCTGCCCACACGCCAGGTTTCCGGCAAATCCTGGCCATTACCTTTACCAATAAGGCTGTAAATGAGATGAAGCAGCGAATTCTCAAAAGCCTTTATAAATTTTCTACATCCAGCCCCGGAAAAAATGAGGATCCCCTGTTCCTGTCCTTGTGTGAGGATCTTTCATGCAGTCCCGAACAATTACAGCATCAGGCACAAAAGGCTTTGCGCTATGTACTTCACAACTATGCCTTCTTTGATGTATCTACCATCGATAAATTTACCCACCGCCTGATCCGAACCTTTAGCCGTGACCTGAAGCTCCCCTATCAATTTGAGGTTGTACTGGATCTGAAGGAATTAATGCAGGAAGTTGTAGGAAGACTATTGAGTAAGGCGGGCAGCGATGCTGAGCTCACTAAGACCCTCATTGCGTTTTCACTTGAGAAAATTGACGCGGACAAAAGCTGGGACATTGCAAATGATCTGAATGAAACCGGCGGGCTGTTGTTCGATGAAAACCAGCTCAGATACCTCGAGGCACTGGGCTCCAAGTCTGCAAAAGAATTCAGGGAACTTAAGTCATTTCTCAGGGAACAGGTATCGGCATCAGAATCAGAAATAAAAGAAACTGCTCTCCTATGCCTTGATTTAATAAGGACCAATGGCCTGGAAAGAACCGATTTCAAATCGGGGTACTTCCCAAAATTCCTGGATCAAATAGTAAATGATCAGGGGTCTCTGAATTTCGATGCCGGCTGGAAGGTTAAATTTGGTGAGGAACCCCTTTACAGTCAGAAGGTAGCCCTTGAAAAAAAGGAAATTCTGGATACCCTGCTTCCCCGGTTCGCTGAGCATTTCAACACAATCCGCAATGCCTTCTACAGAGCGGCCTTTCATAGGAATGCATATGGAAATCTGGTACCTCTTGCAATACTCAACGCCCTGCAGGCCGAACTGGAAGAACTTAGCAGGGAACGCGAACTACTTCCCATTTCCAAATTTAATCAGCTAATTGCCCGTGAAATCAAGGATCAGCCTGCACCCTACATATATGAACGCCTTGGTGAGAAATACCGGCATTACTTTATTGACGAATTCCAGGATACATCCGAATTGCAATGGAATAACCTCGTTCCCCTGATCAGTAATGCTCTGGAAGGTCAGGACGAGTCTGGTCGCAAAGGTTCCCTCTTTTTAGTGGGCGACGCCAAACAGGCCATTTACCGGTGGCGTGGTGGTAAAGCAGAACAATTTCTGAACCTGATTAATCTATCGGATCCGGTTTTTACCATCTCCCCCGAAATCAGAAACCTTCCCCGAAATTATCGCAGTCACAGGTGCATAGTGGAATTCAACAATGAATTTTTCAAAATAACAAGCCCGGTATTGAGCAACCCTGGCTATCAGCATCTGTTTAATGGTGGAGATGGCCAGCAAACCAATCAGCTCGAAGATGGTGAGATAATCCTGGAATTCATCGACAGGTCGGCAGAGGAAGAGGAACTCGCTTATGGTGCTCGGATTGTGGATTATATTGAAGCCGTCAGGGCCAAAGGATATGGCTATGAGGATATTTGTATTCTTACACGTAAGATCAAGCAGGGTGTCTCTGTCGCGGAATACCTTTTAAACTATGGCTTGCCCGTGATTTCCTCGGAAACTTTGCTATTGAGCTCTTCACCCGAAGTTCGGTTTTGCATGGCGTTACTGGAAATTTCCATCAGGCCGGAAGAAGCTAACCCTCGCTTTGAAGCACTTCAATTCCTAAACTCGGTTTCTGCTTCATTTAACTGGGCCATGGTAAACGATTTGGATGGATTTAAAGGCCTGCTCACCGATGTTTATGGAATAAAATGGAAAGACTTCAGCGAAATGAATGCAATCGATGCTCTTGAGTACGCTATCTCCTGTTTTAAACTCAATCCCGATTCCAATGCATATTTAAATTTTTTGCTCGACGAAGCCCTTCAGGTATCTCTGAGGGAAGGCCCGGATGTAGCTGTATTTCTTAACCATTGGCAAAATCGAAAGGAGAAGCTCAGTATTGTTGCTCCCGAGGGTCTCGACGCCATTACCATAATGACCATCCATAAAGCCAAGGGACTGGAATTTCCGGTTGTTATTTTTCCCTATGCCAATACGGCAATTTACGAGGATAAGAACCCTAAGCTCTGGGCAGATGTTCCTGAAACCTCGTATTGCGGGTTTCAATCCCTTTTGCTGAGCAAAAAAAAGGAAATGCTGCATTATCCGGGGAAAATTGCAGATCTGTTCCACGAGGAGCAGGCCAAATTAGAATTGGATGCTTTTAACCTGCTGTATGTTGCGCTAACCCGAAGTATTGCAGGACTTTACATAATTAGTGAATTCACCCCGGGAAAGGAGAATAATACAATCAGCCGCTACTCAGACCTCTTTGTTCAGTACTTGCAGGACACCGGACGCTGGGATAATGGGGAAAGTCGATACGTTATCGGCAAACTCCCCGAACCTGTTCAAAAAGTTCGGGAAGAGGAAAAACCGTTACAACAGGTATCGGCTAATATTTACTCCGGGAAACAACACCTTGAAAAAAAGCTTCTTCCGGCAAGAAAGATGAGTTGGGATCCGAGAAAGGAAAAAGCTGTGGCCTGGGGTAATCTTTTTCATGAACTAATGTCGCACATTATATATGAAACAGACGTTAACCATGCTCTGAGTACATTTACGGATGAACGTACAGTTGAAGCAGAGCAGCTGGAAATTTTAAAGGAAAAATCGGATACCCTGGTTACACATCCCGAATTGAATATTTTCTTCAGGCCTGGGAATGAGGTCAGAAACGAAGCAGAAATAATAACTGAAAATGGGCTAATTTTGCGTCCGGACAGGTTGGTGTTCCGGGATAATAAAGTATCTATCCTGGATTACAAAACCGGAAAGCCGGCGGAAGCCGACAAAAAACAAGTGAGGGAATATGCCGAAGCCCTGAGGGCAATGGGCTTTTCCGTTTCACGGGAAGTCCTTGTATACATTGATGAAGAAATAGCACCCATATTTATTTAATAGCATGTACGGAAAACTAAAAGAACACCTGCAACAAGAGCTGAATGAGATCAGGGAAGCAGGATTATTCAAGGAAGAGCGTATTATTACTTCTCCCCAGGGAGCTGTAATTACGCTGGACAGCGGCCAGGAGGTAATTAACTTCTGCGCCAACAACTATCTCGGATTGTCATCCCACCCAGAGGTGATTAAAGCGGCCAAGGATACCCTGGACAGCCACGGTTTCGGCATGTCGTCTGTGCGTTTTATATGCGGCACCCAGGACATCCACAAGGAGCTGGAAAAAAAGATTGCCCATTACTACGAAACGGAAGATACCATATTATACGCAGCAGCTTTTGACGCTAATGGTGGTGTATTTGAGCCATTGTTTACGGCCGAAGATGCTATCATTTCCGATTCCCTGAACCACGCCTCTATCATAGATGGTGTTCGTCTCTGCAAAGCCAAGCGTTACCGCTATCAGAACAATGACATGACCGATTTGGAAAAACAACTTCAACAGGCCAATGCAGATGGCAGCCGTTTTAAGATCATTGTTACCGATGGAGTGTTCTCTATGGACGGCCTAGTTGCACCTTTGGATAAGATCTGTGACCTTGCCGAAAATTACGATGCCCTGGTAATGATAGATGAATGCCATGCGGCTGGTTTTATTGGCGAGACAGGACGTGGTACACTCGAGGAAAAAAAGGTCATGGGGCGCATCGATATTATAACAGGCACACTTGGAAAAGCACTGGGTGGCGCCATGGGTGGGTATACCACCGGCAAAAAAGAGATAATCGAGATGCTGAGGCAGCGTTCCCGGCCCTACTTGTTTTCAAATTCCCTTGCCCCTGCAATTGTAGGAGCTTCCATAAAGGTATTTGACATGCTCGACAAGGATACCCGCCTGAGGGATAAGCTGGATGAGAATACACGCTACTTCAAAAAAGGAATGATCGAGGCAGGCTTTGATATTATAGAAGGAGATTCGGCCATTGTACCGGTCATGTTGTACGATGCCAAATTATCCCAGGAAATGGCCAATATGCTTTTGAAAAAAGGCATCTATGTTATAGGATTTTTCTATCCTGTTGTTCCCAAAGGTAAAGCCCGAATTCGGGTTCAACTTTCAGCGGCGCACGAAAGAAAACATCTGGATCACGCAATCCAGGCTTTTAAGGAGGTGGGACGGGAGTTAGGAGTCGTTTAAGTGTTCGATTTATCCCTCGAAATGCAGTAAAAAAAATAGATGATTGATTTTGTTAATAATTCTTAACAACTTACATTTGCAGCTAATAAACACTTTAAACTTAAAATTTTGAACATGAAACAGCTTAGCAGAATTTTGGTTGTTGGCCTACTTGTAATAGGATTTAACACCATTCAAGCGCAGGATTCTAACAATCCTTGGCAAGTTAGCTTTGGTGTAAATGCTATAGACGTTTACCCTACTAATGACCAAGACGCCGCTTATCCAGTTGGAGGCTTATTCGATGAGTATTTTAATGCAAATGACCATTGGAATATTCTTCCTTCCATTTCATATGTTTCCGTATCTAAATTCGTAGGTGATGGATTTTCTGTAGGAGTTAGAGGTTCCCTTAACCGCATTAGCAAATTGGGAGATCTTACTGTTGACGATCTTTCCCACTACGCTGTAGACGGAACTATCAAGTATAACATTCTGAAGAATACAAAAATCGATCCTTTTGTTGAATTCGGTGGAGGTTATACCTGGGTTGATGAAATTGGCGCTGGTACCGTTAATGGTGGTATCGGAGCAAACTTCTGGTTTAACGACAATATTGGTGTTACCTTACAAACTCAGTACAAGCACGCTTTCGAGGATTACGGAGTTAAGCACTTCCAGCACCTTGCTGGTGTATCTATCCGTTTCGGTGGAACTGATACTGACGGAGATGGCATCTACGACAAAGACGATGCTTGTCCGGAGGTTGCTGGTTTAGAAGCGTTCAACGGATGTCCTGATTCTGACGGAGACGGTATAGAAGACGGAAAAGACAGCTGTCCAAACGAAGCTGGATCCAAAGAAATGAACGGATGCCCTGATTCTGACGGAGATGGTATAGCTGATAAAGACGACGCTTGTCCTAATGAAGCTGGAACTGCTGCCCTTGGAGGTTGCCCAGATTCTGACGGTGATGGTGTGGCTGATAAAGATGATGCTTGTCCTAGCGAAGCAGGACCTGCTGAAAACAAAGGATGCCCATGGCCTGATACAGACGGTGACGGAGTACTTGACAAAGACGACCAATGTCCTGACCTTGCCGGTACTGTAGCTAACAACGGTTGCCCAGAAGTAACTGAAGAAGTACAGAAGCAATTGAACGAATACGCCAGAACTATCCTGTTCGACACTGGTAAGTCCAGCCTCAAAACAGAATCTGTATCTGTATTCGTGGATATCATTAAAATCTTAAATGAGTATCCAAATGCGAAGTTCACCGTTGAAGGTCACACAGACAGTGTGGGTAGTGCAAGTCTTAACCAGAAGCTTTCTGAGTCAAGAGCTAACTCAGTACGTGACTTCCTGATCAAAGAAGGAATTGCTGCTGACAGGCTTACTGCTATCGGTTACGGTGAAGACAAGCCAATTGCAACTAACAATACGAGAGCTGGTAGAGCTCAGAACAGAAGGGTTGAAATTAACCTTATCAAGTAAGAGATACCATACTCATTAGAATAAAGGCCCTGCATTACTGCAGGGCTTTTTTTATTTTTGATTATGACCAGTTTCCTAAAAGAGGTAGCCCAATCCGTATGCTCGGAAAACCGGAACATTGAACAATACATCTTTGTATTGCCAAGTAAAAGGGCGGGCAATTTTTTAAAAACACATTTAGCCAGTGAAATTGGCAAGACCATATTTGCCCCAAAGGTTTATAGTGTAGAGGAATTTATACAGCTGATTGCCGGACAGGAAAGTGCTTCCCGTATTGATCTCCTCTTCACCTTGTATGAAGCATACCTTAAGGTTGCAGGTAAGGAGCCCGAAAGCTATGACTCTTTTGTATCCTGGGGGAATACCCTCTTACAGGATATAATGGAAATAGATCGCTACCTGATCCCACCTGAAAAGGTGTTTACCTACCTCTCAGCCATACAGGAAATGAATCATTGGTCTCTTGCATCGGAAAAAACAGCCCAAATTAGCGGATACCTAAAATTCTGGGAATTGCTGCACCCCATATACGAACATTTTACTGCCAAATTGGTTGAGAAAGGCAAAGGACATCAGGGTTTGCTCTACAAATTAGCCGTTGAGCGATTAGATTCCTATCTTCTAAAAACCAAAGGACAGCGCCATATTTTTGCCGGTTTTAATGCCCTAAACCAGGCCGAAAGCAGGATCATTCAAACCATCCTGGGAGAATCTGATGCAAACATATACTGGGATACGGATCCTTACTTCCTCAATAATCCCGTTCACGATGCTGGTTATTTTCTGCGCCAGTATTTCTCAAACTGGCCTTTCTTTAAATCCAATCCTCCAAAGGAGACTGAATCAAATTTTCTAAAAAACAAGAAAATCCAGATCACAGGAATCCCAAAACAAGTTGCCCAGGCGAAATATGTTGGTTCCTTGCTGTCAGAAATACTACAAAACAAACCGGAGGAACTAAACAACACGGCATTGATCCTCGGAGACGAAAATCTATTGAATCCCATATTGCATGCGCTTCCAGATGGTCTGGATAAGGTGAATATTACCATGGGATACCCCCTGAGTCAGACCGCAGCCGCTACTTTAATCATTCAGTGGATTGACTTATTTATAAGCCAGGACAAACAAGGCTGGTACCACAAACCTTTCCTCAACTTCCTTACCCATCCAGCCATACAGGGGCTTCTGTATATTGGCGGAGATAGGTCTGCCCCATCCCTGAGAACAAAACTGGTGGAAAGCAATACCACTTATATCACCCTAAAAACACTGCGGAACTATTTATCTGACAATACTATCCTGGATATTCTCTTTGAAAACAAGAACAGTCCGTTGAAGTTCATTGAGGATGGTCTGGCACTCTTAGCAGAATTTCGCCAATCGGAAAATGAAAGAACAGGCTTAATTGCCTCACAGGCCTATATCCAAATGGAAAAGGTTTTGCGGGAATTGAAGTCTGCAGTACAGGACTTCCCTTATGTGAACGACCTGAAATCAATGAAAGGCCTGCTATTGGAAATAATGAGTTCGAAGTCACTCGATTTAGTAGGTGATCCTGCCTCAGGCCTTCAAATCATGGGGATGCTGGAAGGCCGGAACCTGGATTTCAGCACAGTCATCATAACCTCTGTTAATGAAGGTATCCTTCCTGCAGGGAAATCGGTGAATTCCTTTATTCCATTTGACGTAAAGCGGGAGCTGGGCCTTCCTACTTACAAGGAAAAAGATGCGGTTTATACCTACCATTTCTATCGAATACTTCAGAGGGCACAAAATATCATACTTTGCTACAATACCGAACCGGACACGTTGGAAGGTGGTGAAAAAAGCCGGCTTATATATCAATTAACCACAGACCCCAACATAACCCCTTTTATTACCCAGGTAATAGCTTCACCAAAGGTTCCCTTGCAAACAACACTGCTTACGCGCATAACGAAGGACGAGTTCATTATGGAAAAGATATCAGAGCTCGCCAAAAGGGGATTTTCACCGACAGCCCTGTCTGATTATATCCGGGATCCCCTGACATTTTTCAAACGGCATCTTCTGGGTGTTGATGACCCGGATGATATAGAAGAAACTCTGGAGGCGAGAACCTTTGGGACTATTGTTCACGAATGCCTGGAATCGCTATATAAACCATTTGTTGGCTCAATCCTGAATGCCGAAGCCTTAGGTAAACAACGGAAAAAGGTAAAACCCTTAGTACGTTCCTTGATGTCCGATCATTATCCAGGGCAAAGTAGTATTCAGGGAAAAAACCTCATTGCTTTCGAGGTGATTGTCAAATATATAGACAGGTTCATGGCCAGGGAAATGGAGGAATGCGGTAAGCATGAAATCCGCCTGATTGCCCTGGAAACCAGAATGAAACAACACTGCCGTATCCCTTCCCTTCAGCAAGAAGTATTCATCAAAGGAACAGTAGACCGGATAGATGAATACGATGGAACCCTTCGCATACTGGACTACAAAACAGGAACGGTGAAACCTTCAGAGGTTGAAGTTGTTGACTGGAAAACCCTGATCCGCGATAAAAATCACAGCAAGGCATTTCAATTGCTCTGCTACGCCTGGCTTTACAACAGGGAAAAGCCCATTAATAATATTCAGGCAGGTATCATTTCCATAAAAAGCATTGAAAGGGGAGCCATAACCTTTGCCAAAAAGGATAGCAGCAGGAGCAGGACCAAAGATTCACGGATTACACCAGAGGTAATTAGGATCTTTGAGCAGCATTTGACTTTACTAATATCCGAGATTTGTAATCCGATGCTGCCCCTGGAAGAAGAAAAAAACTGATCCTATTTCTTATCCGGACGGGTGGGCCTTACCTCTACCTTGCTTGGCAGGGTCCTGGCAGGCATCTTCAGCAAGTCTACCACAAGCTCACCCAGATCTTCCGGCTGAATCTTCCAGGCGTCCTTTTCCCCCGGCTGGTTATTGTTAAAATGTGTAGCTACCGATCCTGGCATTATAGTAGTAACTTTGATATCATACGGGCGCAGATCCAGCATAGCTGCCTGGGTAAATCCAACAACCCCAAACTTGGAAGCGTTATACCCGGCTCCCCTGGCAAAAAAGTTAGTCCCTGCCAGGCTGGCAATTGTAAAATAATACCCCTTTGAGGCTTTTAAGGCTTCCACAGCGGCGCGTAAGGTGAAGAAGACACCGCTCAGGTTAACATCTATCATTTCCCTCCAGGATTCCACGCTCAATTCGTCCACAGCATCAAAATGGCCAACACCCGCATTAGCTATTACTACATCCAGCGTTCCCCAGCGCTTTAGTATTTGTTGTACTGCTTTGTTTTCCTGATCAGGGTCCGATACCTGGGAAACGATGGGAAGAACCCTGTCTGATGGACCTAATTGTTTCGCAGCGGCGGAAACGCCATCTGCAGTTCTTCCACTAATGGCAACCCGCATTCCCTGCTCCAATAATTTCAGGGCAATTCCAAAGCCAATGCCCTTAGTTCCTCCTGTGATATACGCTACTTTGTTCTGAAGATTGTCCATCGTGAAATTGTGGTTTAAGGGTTTCTGTAAAGATAGGCACTCAAACAGGATACTGCTTATTAATTGCCTCGGGATTAAAACAAAAAAGCCACCTTCTGGTGGCTTTCCTGCATCGTGCTTAAACTTGTGGAGAATACCGGAGTCGAACCGGTGACCTCTTGCATGCCATGCAAGCGCTCTAGCCAGCTGAGCTAATCCCCCTTTTCATGGACTCGCAAAGAAAATACATTTTCCTCAAGTATCAAAATTACCTGCTCTTAACTTAAGGCTAGTCTTTTTTAACGCTGAGGACCAATACGGGTATGCGCGCATAAAACTCCCCTTTTGGAATGGTATTCTTTTCCCATAGGTTCTGAAAAATCCCCCTTTTCCTTCGGAAAACACATAGTAAATCCGGCTGCTTGGCCTGTAAATGTTCCAGTATGCCTAAATAAGTAGTTGCGTTTTCGGTCAAAGTGAGTTTCGCGCTCAAATCCATCAGAGCGGTATTGATCTGTAGGTCCTCTTCAGTATAGCCAGGGGTTTTAACCATCAGCAGGTTAACTTTGGATCCGAATTTCTGTTTGATCGCCATAAGGGGATCAAGGATCTTCTTATCCTTTAAAATCCCAGATTTAAACGCCGTGAGAATATTTTTAAAGGGGTTGAAAACAGTCCCTTTGGGTACGATCAGGGTAGGAATATCCGTGCGTTTTACTATTCTGCCTGAACAATGACCAAGATATAGTTCTTCCTGAATGTCGTTGCTTCTCGGAGCTATAATAATAAGATCTATGCCCAGTTCTTTGTAAACATCCCTGAGGCCGTCAATCAAATCTCCGTTATACGTTGCAATTTTAATATCTATTCCTTTCGCATCAACCAGGCCAATTATTTCCTTTAAGCGCTCCTGACTTTTTTCTGCAACCTTTTCCGAAATATTTACAAGTTTACCCGCACCAGCGGTTACGTTAAATACCTCCATGGCATACACCTGTGAGCCAAATTGTGAGGCAAAATCAACAGCGTACTGCAAGGTTTCGTGAGCGTCGGGAGAAGTGCCCACGGGCACCAGTATATTATTCATATGGTTAGGAATTAATACTATAAATTTACGGTTTATCTAGAATCTATAGATGATTAGAAAGGCAAAGTTACCGGAAATACCTGAAATTCTCGAACTTACAAGAGCCTGTGGCAAAGAAATGGCTAGCCGGGGAATCTACCAGTGGAACGAATTTTACCCTTCCCGAACTGTTCTTGAAAGTGATGTTGACCGCGAAGAACTTTATATCCTGAAAGATTCTGAAGTTTTACTGGGAGTCATTGCGCTTACCACCATAATGGACGCCGAATACGAGCAGGTGGCCTGGCTCACTCCCAATCAGGACAACCTGTATGTGCACAGGCTGGCAATAGCTCCCAATTACCAGGGCCAGGGGTATGCGCAAAAGCTCATGACTTTTGCCGAAGATTTTGCCAGAAAGGGCAACTTTAAATCCATACGCCTTGACACTTTCAGCCAGAATCCAAGAAACCAAAAATTCTATGAACAAAGGGGCTACAGCAGGTTGGGAAATGTTTACTTCCCTAAACAAAGTGCGTTTCCATTCTATTGCTATGAACTTGTTCTCTGATCTATGGAAATAATGAGAACTGCCATAAGTTTTAAAACCATCAACCGCCTGGCGGTTCCCGCCACTATAGCCGGTATTGCAGAACCGGTTTTATCTATTACAGATACTGCCATAGTGGGTAACATCCCGGAATATGGTGTAGAATCACTGGCCGCAGTTGGGATTGTAGGTTCCTTTCTTTCTATGCTGATCTGGATTCTCGGGCAAACCCGGAGTGCAATTTCGGCTATCGTTTCCCAATACCTGGGTGCGGGAAAAATAAGGGAAGTAGCGTCGCTCCCGGCCCAGGCCATTTATTTTAATGTTGTATTGAGCCTAGTTATTCTACTGTCCACTTTTTTTGTTGCTGAAGGAATATTTAAACTTTTTAATGCACAGGGGCGTATTTTGTCCTTTTGTGTTTCCTACTACAAAATCCGGGTATGGGGCTTTCCTTTAACCTTGTTTGTATTCGCCGTTATGGGAATTTTCCGGGGGTTGCAAAATACCTATTGGCCTATGCTAATAGCCCTGGTGGGTGCCGGTCTGAATATTATCCTCGATATTATTCTGGTATACGGTATTCCGGATATACTTGAGCCCCTGTACCTTGAGGGAGCTGCCTGGGCGAGCCTCATTGCGCAGGCCGTAATGGCTGTTATGGCCCTTATCCTGCTTTCACGGAAAACGGATATTTCACTACGGATCAAATTCCCGCTCAACCCCGAATTCAGGAGATTGGTTGGGATGACCTTTAACTTGTTCGTGCGCACAGTGGCCCTGAATCTAACTCTGATCCTGGCAGTAAGGGAAGCAACGGCTCTGGGCGACCAGTATATAGGGGCGCATACCATTGCCATCAATCTCTGGTTATTTGCAGCCTTCTTTATAGACGGGTACGGGGCAGCCGGTAATATAATGGGTGGCAGGCTCCTTGGAGCCAGGGATTATGAAGGCCTGTGGAAACTTATGAAGAAAATATGTCTCTACGGGGTAATGGTCAGTGTGGTTTTACTGATATCCGGGTTTGTCTTCTATGAGTCCCTGGGAGACTTATTTTCCAATGATAAAATTGTGCTGGATACCTTTTATTCCATTTTTTACCTGGTAATGATCGTCCTACCCATTAATGCCATAGCTTTTGTGCTTGATGGCCTTTTCAAGGGTCTTGGTGAAATGAGGTTTTTGAGAAATGTATTAATAGTGGCTACAGGCCTTGGTTTTATTCCCAGCCTTTTCCTTGGCAAATATCTGAACTGGGGCCTGCATGGTGTCTGGATAGCAATCACCGTCTGGATGCTTATTCGCGGACTTGCACTGGTATGGAAGTTCAACCAAAAATTTCGTCCCTTATTACAAAAGGGCTAATTTTAGAAAAAGTCTAAGTATGGGAACATCAAGGCCCAATGGAAGCCTGTATACAAAAATTGAAGGAGCAGTTGCCCAGGTAGAATTCGGTCATCCGGCAAGCAATTCCTTTGTGATGGAACTGTTAGACCGGCTAGCTGCTGAAATTGGAAAACTTTCAGAAAACCCGGATGTAAAGGTAATTGTGTTGAAATCCGAAGGTGACCGGGCATTTTGCGCAGGGGCTTCTTTTGACGAACTGGTTCAAATTGCATCCCTGGAAGAGGGAAAAAGATTCTTTGGTGGTTTTGCTAAAGTGATCAATGCCATGAGAAGCTGCAGCGTCCCAATTATTGGGAGGGTGCAGGGTAAAGCTGTTGGCGGGGGCGTAGGCCTGATCGCGGCTTGTGATTATGTACTGGCGACGGAACAGGCTGCTGTTCGCCTTTCCGAAATAAGTATTGGCATTGCCCCGCTGGTAATAGCCCCGGCAGTAGAACGCAAAATTGGCAAAGCGGCGCTCGCAGAACTCGCCTTTTCGCCAACCGAATGGAAGAATGCCTACTGGGCTCATGATAAGGGCCTTTTTTCAAAGGTCTATGACAATATAAAGGAACTCGACAAAGAACTGGATTTCTTTGTTTCCCAACTGGCCAAATACCAACGTACTGCCCTTGAGGCGATGACAAAAGTGCTCTGGGAAGGGACAGAACACTGGATTACCCTTCTTGAAAACAGGGCAGAAATGTCGGGAAAACTGGGGCTTTCCCCGGATACCAAACGTATACTGGAACGCATCAAAAAGAAGTCCTGAGCGAACATCATGATGCTGCTGTTCTTGATTGTGTTATTTTTGTGATCTTTCAAGCAGATAATATAGATGAATAAGATTCGAATTACCAAAGAATTCACTTTTGAAACCGGGCATGCCCTCTACGGATATGATGGGAAATGCAGAAATGTACACGGCCACAGTTATCACCTTTCCGTTACCGTAATAGGAACGCCCATAACTGATAATTCAGAAGTTAAATTAGGTATGGTAATGGATTTTGGGGACTTAAAGAAAATAGTGAAGGAAGAGGTGGTAGACCCTTTTGACCATGCCACCGTTTTTAATAAAAACACTCCCCATATTGAATTGGCAGAGGAACTGGAATCTAGGGGGCATAAGATTATACTGGCCAACTATCAGCCCACCAGTGAAAATATGGTTATCGATTTTGCAGAACGAATCCAAAGCAGGCTTCCTGAAAACATTAGGCTGCATTCCCTCAGATTAAGGGAAACGGGTACAGCGTATGCCGAATGGTATGCGAGCGACAACTCTTAGCCCTTTGATTATCTTTGTTAAGGTATGAACCAGATCGATATCCCTAAGGGCAGAAAAATTTACTTTGCCAGTGACAACCACCTTGGTGCTCCCAATCGGGCATCAAGCCTGGAGCGGGAAAAAAAGTTTGTCTCCTGGCTGGATACCGTCAAAAAAGACGCTGCTGTGATTTTCCTCCTGGGGGATCTCTTCGATTTCTGGTTCGAATATAAAACCGTAGTTCCCAAGGGATTTACCCGAACATTGGGAAAACTGGCTGAATTATCCGATTCCGGTATTAAGGTCTACTACTTTGTTGGCAACCACGACCTCTGGATGAAAGGTTACTTTGAAGAGGAACTACAAATTGAAGTTTTTCATGCCCCACGTGAATTCCTGATCCAAAACAAGCTTTTCCTTATTGGCCACGGAGATGGTCTTGGCCCTGGGGACAAGGGTTTTAAGAGGATGAAGAAGGTCTTTACCAATCCCGTTGCCCAGTGGTTTTTTAAATGGTTACATCCGGATTGGGGCGTACGGGTAGCCCAGTACTTTTCTGTGAAAAACAAGCTTATTTCCGGCAAGGAAGACATAAAGTTCCTTGGAGAGGACAAGGAATGGCTGGTACAATACGCCAAACGAAAACTAGAGCAAAAAGATTACGACTATTTTGTTTTCGGGCACCGGCATCTCCCTCTGGCTATTGACCTGGATGGGAAAGCCAAATACATAAACCTGGGCGACTGGATAAGCTACTACACTTTTGCAGTATTCAATGGGGAGACCCTTGATTTAAACAGTTATAAGTCAGGCAGCATTAGCGAATATCCCTGATTTTCAGCTGTATGCTTGACTTGCCATTCCAGACATTCTCTTCTACTGAAAATACAGCACTAAAAGACTGATTTCCGGTTACCATTGGTAGCTTGTCTCCCAGGTTAAAGCCTATAGCTCCAATAGGTAGGGAGCCCTCCTGTGAAACTGAAAGCCTCAGGTGCTTTCCCCCTTCACCAACCTGTTTGGCAAATCCCACATCTCTCAGGTTCTCGGCCATAAAAAGAGGTGTCATATTTCCGGGGCCAAAAGGACCAAACTGCTTTATAATCCTGAGGAACTTAGGGCTGATCGTTTTTAATTTAATCGGCGCATCAATAGCTATTTCAGGTGTCAGAAGTTGTGGGTCTATGGATGCTGCCACAACCTGTTCAAATTGTGCTTTGAACTTCTCGTACTGGTCTTCTTTCAGGGTGAGGCCAGCCGCATATTTGTGGCCACCAAATTGCTCTATAGTATCAGCACATGCAGACAAGGCCTGATAAACATCAAACCCTTTTACTGATCGGGCCGAGGCGGCCAGCTTTCCATTGCTCTTGGTAAAGACAAGCGTTGGCCTGTAGAATGTTTCCGTTAGCCGGGAAGCCACAATACCAATTACTCCTTTGTGCCAGCTATCCTTGTAAACCACCGAGGTATAACGCTCCTCCTCCCCTAAATCGGTAATCTGAGCCAAAGCCTCCTCCGTAATCTGCCTGTCCAGCCCCTTTCGTTCCTGATTGAAGGCTTCAATTTCTGCTGCATACTCCCGTGCTCTCTGGATACTACACTCAGTGAGCAGGCTAACCGCATAATTGCCGTGATGCATCCTTCCTGCAGCATTGATCCTTGGCGCAACAATGAATACTACATCGGATACGCCTATTTCACTCTTTTTGCTTTGTTCAGTTAACGCCTTTATACCTGGCCTTGGATTGCTGTTTAAAATTCGCATTCCAAGGGTCATCAGCACCCTGTTTTCCCCTGTCATGGGGACAATATCTGCGGCTATTGCCACTGCAACCAGGTCCAGGAAGGAACCCAGGTCCATATCCTCCGGTTCTAATTGCTCCTGTACGGCCTGTATCAGCTTAAATCCTATGCCACATCCACAAAGTTCTTTGTAGGGGTAACTGCAATCAGAGCGTTTGGGATCAAGGACAGCAACAGCATCCGGAATAGACTCCCCGGGGGTATGATGGTCACAAATGATAAAATCAATTCCCTTTTCAGCGGCATAGCGCACTTTATCGAGGGCTTTGATCCCGCAATCCAGCGCAATGACCAGACTGATATCATTGTCCGAGGCATAGTCAATACCCTGGAAGGAAATCCCGTATCCTTCCAGGTAGCGGTCAGGAATATAGGTGGTCACCTCAGGATACCATTCTTTGAAGTAATTGTAAACCAGGGCAACCGATGTAGTCCCATCAACGTCGTAATCCCCGTAGATCAGGATTTTTTCCTTGTTCCTTACAGCCTTCTCAATCCTGGATACTGCAAGATCCATGTCTTTCATGAGGAAGGGATCATGAAGGTCGCTCCACTCCGGTCTGAAGAACAACCGGGCCTGCTCATAGGTGAGAATACCCCTCTGAACCAGCAAATAGGCCACCCGGGCATCAACGCCCAGTTCACTGGCCAGTCTCTGCACCTGGGAGGTTTCCGGTTTGGGTTTTAATATCCAGCGCATAGCTTATAAATTAAGGCGTCTGTACGCAATAATCGAGCAGTACAAAAAGATTGTATCCTTGTCTTTGTTTGGACTATTCGTGGTGGAAATTGGTCTCGATTTTGACCTCGGCAAATCGCCTGAACATTTCCATTACGCCACAGTATTTATCCACCGAAAGGTCCACTGCACGTTTCAATTTTTTTTCATCAAGCTTATCCCCGTGGAAATGAAATGCTACTGTAACCTTGTCGTAATATTTGGGGTGCTCATCGGTGAGATTTGCAGTGATATCTATTTTAAAATCTCTTACATCCAGTTTCATCTTCCCAATCAGCATAGCAATATCAAGGCCTGAACATCCCGCCAAACCAGACAGCATCAGTGCCTTGGGCCGGAATCCACGGCCCTCCCCACCATCTTCTGGTCCTGCGTCTATAGTCAAATTAAGGCCGGAGGGGTTATTGCTTTCAAAGGCCATTTTACCCAGCCATTTGGTAGTAATTTGGTTTGTAGCACCCATATTTTTTTGTTTCTTGTAATTCGTGTAAAAATACATTAAATCAAAGGAAGATGCCATTAGTAAACCCCCTGGATCCCAGTCATGACGAGGAGACCCGAAAACTCGCAGAATTTTTTAATGAAACCCTGGGATTTTGCCCCAATTCTGTGCTCACCATGCAACACCGGCCCGCCATTTCCAAGGCATTTATCAACCTCAATAAAGCAGTTATGGCCAATGAAGGTCGGGTTAGTTCGGCCCTGAAAAGAATGATTGCCTGGGTTAGCAGCAATGCAACCGGTTGCAGGTATTGCCAGGCGCATGCCATACGGGCAGCTGAACGCTATGGTGCCGAGCAGGAACAACTCGAGAATATTTGGGAATACCGCACCCATCCGGCATTTTCAGAAGCTGAACGGGCTGCTCTTGATTTTTCACTGGCTGCATCACAGATCCCCAATAATGTTGGAGAAGAGATTAAACAACGGCTATATGAATACTGGGATGAAGGGGAGATTGTTGAAATGCTGGGAGTGATCTCCCTTTTTGGCTACCTGAACCGATGGAACGACTCTATGGGTACCACCATAGAAGAAGGAGCTGTGGAAAGCGGAAATCAATACCTGGGCAAACACGGCTGGGTAAAAGGCAAACACGGGGGTTGATCATACGGATTACATAACCGCGACTTTACGCTATTTTTTTCCTTCCAGGACCAACACCAGTTCTCCTTTTGGAGGGTGATTTTCAAAATGGGCTATTACTTCCGCTATAGTCCCGCGTATGGTCTCTTCGAACTTTTTGCTCAACTCACGGGAAACCGATACCGTCCTGCTTTCACCAAAAAATTCACCCAACTGGGTTAAGGTTTTGAGCAGCCTGTGGGGGGATTCATAAAAAACCATGGTCCTTTCTTCTTCTGCCAGTTTAGATAAGCGGGTGTTCCTCCCTTTTTTTGGAGGCAGGAAACCTTCGAAAACAAATCGGTCGCAGGGCAGTCCGCTTACAACCAGGGCTGGTACGAAAGCTGTAGCTCCCGGAAGGCAGTTAACTTCAATACCGGCGGCAATACAGGCCCTTGTAAGGAGAAATCCCGGATCTGATATTCCGGGTGTGCCGGCATCTGAGATGAGTGCCATGGAGGTTCCCTGTTCCATTTGCTGAACCAGTCCCGGAACCTGCTTATGCTCGTTGTGCATGTGATGACTCCTTAGCGGGGTATCGATACCAAAATGTTGCAGGAGTTTACCACTGGTACGGGTATCCTCGGCGAGGATAAGATCCACTTCTTTTAATATCCGCACTGCCCTGTAGGTGATATCCTCCAGGTTTCCTATTGGTGTTGGAACAAGGTAAAGCACTTTTAATCAGTTATATAATAATCAAAATAAAAAGCCGAAAGCTGTATCAGGAACTTTCGGCAAGCTTATATTCTCATTCTAGCGGAAAAGATTAGGAAAACCGCCTTTCTATGAGTGCCATAAAGCGATTTTCATAATTCTCTTTGCCTTTCCAGTTGTCGTATTCCGGTTTGATCAAATTCTCGATAAAAGCACGGGATCGCTCCTCGGAATCAATGGTGTTCAACTGTGAGATCACCCGGTTAAAATCCTCGGTACTCTCACGAAATAAATGCTTTACAAAGGCTAGACGATCGTTCAGATCCACTTTGATTTCACGTGCAACCAGCTTTTCATTCAGTGATTTAGCTGGGGGATTATCATTTTCCGGTACAGGGCTCAGGATTTCTTTATCTTCCTTGATCACTTCCTTTTTAGCCACGAACTCCCTGAATACCTGCTCAACCTCAGCAGCAGAGGGCATTTCAGAAATCATATGTTTGATAGTATCAATGCCTGGTGTAATAATATCCTCCTCATGAGGATTATTTTCCGGCACGGACCGATTTTCTGTCATAACGGCATTAGCCAGGGTTTCAAACTTTGAGGCCAGCACATTCTTGGAAACATCGATCTGTATATCGTCCAGCTTTTCTTCGATAAATTTTAAAACCGCCAGTTTTTCGTATAGGTTTTTGGCATTTTCATAAAGCTGGGAGATGTTCTTATCTTCCTGGGAAGTCAGGATCTCCGTTGCCATTTTAACCAATTCTTCTTTTAATTTCCTCTTCATCTTTTTAACCGTTAGCCGCAGGTTTAGGTCTTTCTTTTTTAATACTTTTATACTTTCCCTGTAAGTAAAACGCAGGAGCAACTACTTTCGTCTAAAATTACAAAATGTTTCTCGAAAACACTGTTAATCACAAAGAACAATTCGGCTGGATCGAGGTTATCTGCGGCTCCATGTTTTCGGGTAAAACGGAGGAATTGATACGCAGGTTGAAACGGGCGCAGTTTGCGAAGCAAAAAGTAGAGATATTCAAACCCATCATCGACACGCGTTACCATGAGGAAATGGTGGTTTCACATGATGAGAACGAGATTAGGTCTACACCTGTCCCCGCGGCAGCCAATATCAGATTGCTGGCAGATGACTGCGATGTGGTAGGGATAGATGAAGCCCAGTTTTTTGACGATGAGATAATTACGGTTTGCAATGACCTGGCCAATATGGGGATAAGGGTTGTTGTGGCAGGTCTGGATATGGACTTTAAAGGAAACCCCTTCGGGCCTATGCCCGCCCTTATGGCAACAGCCGAATACGTGACCAAGGTGCATGCCATATGCACCCGTACGGGAAACCTCGCGAATTACAGTTTTCGAAAATCCAGCAACAACGACCTGGTATTGCTGGGAGAAACTGAAGAGTACGAGCCCCTGAGTCGGGCAGCATTTTACAAAGCCATGCTAAGGGAAAAAATAAGCCATATGGATGTTGAGGCCGAGGAAGTGGTACATACCAAAAAGAAAGCGAATGGCTGATCCCCGGGAAACGGTCCTCGAAATAGATCTTGGGGCCCTAGAGCACAACTACCGATACCTTAAAGCAAGAATAGAGCCCAAAACCAAATTCCTGGCGGTGGTCAAGGCGTATGCCTATGGCAGTGATAGCATCGCGATAGCCAGAAAACTGGAAGCGCTTGGAGTGGATTATTTTGCCGTAGCCTATACCCATGAAGGTGCTTTTCTCCGTGATCACGGTATTATTACTCCAATTTTGGTGTTGCATCCTCAACCGGTAAACTTTGACCAGCTCATTGCCCGATGCCTGGAACCCAGCATTTATTCGGACCGTATTTTAAAAGCTTTTCAGGAAGCTGCAAAAGCAGCTGGCCAGAGGCATTACCCGGTTCATCTTAAATTTAATACGGGATTAAACCGACTCGGGTTCAGGGAAGAAGATATACCGCATATTGCGATGAAGGCTCAGCAGTCAGAAGCACTAAAGGTAATTTCTCTTTTTTCTCACCTGGCCGCTTCGGACGATCGCTCTGAATCCGTATTTACACATGCCCAGATTGATCGATTTAAGTCAATCGTAAAAAAAATATCAGGAAAGCTGGACAATAAACCCTTTCTGCATCTTCTGAATACCTCCGGTATTTTGAATTATCCGGAGGCACAATTCGATATGGTCCGCAGCGGTATCGGTCTATACGGCTACAGCAACAACCCGGACCTGGATCAGGAGTTAAAACCAGTTGCTACGCTGAAGACCGTAATTTCACAAATCCATGAAATAACCCCTGGTGAAAGTGTAGGTTACAACCGTGCCTTTACAGCCCGGAATAAGTGTACTATTGCCACCCTTCCCCTGGGACATGCCGATGGCCTTGGACGTATCTATGGCAATGCACGGGGTGTAGTAAGCGTTAATGGCCAAAAAGCCCCTATTGTAGGTAATGTATGCATGGATATGCTAATGATCGACATTAGCGGTATTCCCTGCGATGAAGGAGATGAGGTGATTCTTTTTGGAAAAGGGCATTCTGCAGAAATGGTCGCTGCCAGTGCTAAAACAATCTCCTATGAATTAATTACCGGCATTTCACAACGGGTTCGAAGGGAGATCCTTCCTTAATTCATTGCTATCTTAAAAAGAGCATCTTTTTTTTATGTATTTTAGGTTTCGCTATTAACTATTAAAAGAACACGATCATGTTTAAAGAATTCAAGAATTTTATCATGACTGGTAACGTAATAGATTTTGCCGTTGCCGTTATCATGGCAGGAGCCGTTGGATTGGTTATCAATGGATTTGTTGCAGACATTGTAATGCCTGTTGTGGGAGAATTTACAGGAGGTGTGGATTTTGCCAACCTCAAGTTTGTCCTGACAGAAGCTTCAGGTGTTGAAGGCGAGGCAGGCTATGTTGCCGAAAATGCCATCCGATACGGGGCATGGGTGAATACCCTGGTGAATCTGGTAACTGTAGGGTTTGTTATGTTTATCATTGTTAAAGCTTACAACAAGACCAAAACACCACCACCTCCACCAGCTCCAAAAGGACCTACCCAGGAGGAATTGCTGGCGGAGATCAGGGATCTGCTGAAGAAATAAAAATACTGTCCTTTTCAAAAGGGATTACCGCTACACTACAATTAAAACAATAAACCGCCGGCATGCCTGCTAAGCATACCGGCGGATTTTTTTGTGTAATATGTAACGTTTTTATCCCGTCTTATGATGAAGTTGGGCAGAACTTGTCCATCTAAGGCGCTTGAGGTACATTTACACACCAAATTTTATTCAAGATGAGAGTAGCTGTTGTTGGAGCCACCGGGATGGTTGGAGAAGTGATGTTAAAGGTCTTGTCTGAGCGCAAGTTTCCCATAACCGAGCTATATCCGGTTGCCTCCGAACGATCTATAGGCAAAGAATTGCAATTCGCTGGTAAGCCATATAAGGTAATCGGGTTGTCTCAGGCCGTATCTCTGAAACCCGACCTGGCTATTTTCTCTGCAGGAGGGGAAACCTCTCTGGAATGGGCTCCTAAATTTGCCGAAGTAGGTACTACCGTAATCGATAATTCCTCAGCCTGGCGGATGGATCCAACGAAGAAACTGGTGGTTCCGGAAATCAATGCGCATGTGTTAGGCAGGGATGACAAGATAATAGCTAATCCCAATTGTTCTACCATTCAACTGGTGATGGCCCTGGCCCCCCTGCATGATCGGTACCGCATGAAACGAGTTGTGGTATCTACTTACCAATCGGTTTCCGGGACCGGTGTCAAGGCAGTGAAACAGCTGGAAAATGAGATAGCCGGGGTTCAGGGAGAAATGGCTTACCCTTATCCTATTAATCGCAATGCCCTTCCGCACTGTGATGTTTTCCTGGAAAACGGTTATACTAAAGAGGAAATGAAACTCGCTAATGAACCCTTGAAAATACTGGGTGATAATTCCTTCTCTGTAACCGCAACTGCAGTCAGGATTCCTACGGCAGGAGGGCATTCTGAATCTGTAAATGTGGCCTTTGAAAACGATTTTACCCTTGAGGAGGTACGCCAACTTCTGCACCAGACACCAGGCATAGTGGTACAGGACAATCCTGAGACCAATACTTATCCAATGCCCATATATGCGCATGAAAAGGATGAGGTTTTTGTAGGGCGGATTCGACGTGATGAAACGCAACCCAACACACTGAATCTTTGGATAGTGGCAGATAATTTACGCAAGGGTGCGGCCACCAATGCCATCCAAATTGCCGAGTATTTGAAAAACAACGGACTTGTGTAATCCTGAAGTCCAAAATTCTTGTTAAAGACCTCACTACAGTAGGAATTCTGGTTGGTTTTATGGAATTTTATGGATACTAAATTTCCATATATGAAACCTTTTTTACTGATACTGGCAATAGCCTTTTCCTTTATTGCCTGTGAATCCAACCCTAAAAACGAACCCATTGCTGTGAACTACCCGGAAACCCGGAAGGGAGAAACTGTCGACACTTATTTCGGAACAGAAGTGAAAGACCCCTATCGATGGCTGGAAGACGACCGCAGCGCGGAAACAGAAGCCTGGGTTAAAGAGCAAAACAGTGTAACATTCGGTTACCTTGATAATATTCCTTTCCGTAAGGACCTGAAAAATCGACTGGAAAAACTCTGGAATTTCGAGAAACTCAGCACTCCATTTAAGGAAGGAGAATATACTTATTTCTACAAGAATGATGGGCTTCAGAACCAATATGTGGTCTACCGACAAAAAGAGGGTGAAGAACCGGAGATATTCCTGGATCCCAACACCTTTTCGGAAGACGGTACTACCTCATTAGCAGGCCTGAGTTTCACCAAAGATGGCAGTATGGTTGCTTACTCCATATCTGAAGGAGGAAGCGACTGGAGAAAAGTGATTGTCATGGATACCGAGAATAGGGAAATTGTTGAAGACACCCTGGTAGACATAAAATTTAGCGGTATTTCCTGGAAAGGGAATGAAGGCTTTTATTATTCCAGTTATGACAAGCCGGAAGGAAGTGAACTATCTGCTAAAACCGATCAGCACAAGGTATACTTCCATAAATTGGGAACACAACAATCAGAGGATGAACTGATCTATGGAGGCACGATGGCAGAAAAACACCGTTATATTTCTGCAAGTGTAACCGAGGATGAAAACTACCTCATCATTTATCCACGAATTTCAACTTCAGGGAACAAAATGCTGATCCGTGATCTCAGAGACCCCAATGGCCTCCTGGTCACTGCTTTGGATCATACAGATAGCGATAGCTATGTTTTGGATAACCAGGGAAGTACTCTCTTTCTGGTTACCAACTTAAACGCTCCCAACCAGAAGATTGTAAAAGTGGATGCTTCAAATCCCGGACCCGAAAACTGGGTAGATGTCATCCCGGAAACAGAAAACGTACTTAGTCCCAGTACTGGTGGTGGATACATTTTTGCGGAATATATGGTGGATGCCATTTCAAAGGTATTCCAATACGATTATGAAGGGAATCAGATCCGAGAGGTAAAATTACCGGGAATAGGAAGCGCCGGTGGTTTTAGCGGTAAAGCTGAAGACAAAGAACTGTATTTCAACTATTCTAACTACTTCACCCCAAATTCATCCTACAAGCTGAATGTAGAAAGTGGTGAATACGAGCAATACTGGAAGCCTGAAATTGATTATAACCCCGATGAATACCAATCTACCCAGGTATTCTACACTTCGAAAGACGGAACTAAGGTCCCTATGATCATAACCCACAAAAAGGGACTGGAAATGAATGGAAAGAACCCCACCATACTGTATGGCTATGGAGGCTTCAATATTAGTCGCACCCCGGGATTCAGTGTCGTCAATGCCGTATGGATGGAGCAGGGTGGAGTATACGCCGTTCCCAACCTGCGAGGAGGGGGAGAGTACGGAAAAAGATGGCATGAGGCGGGTATAAAAACCAAAAAACAGAACGTTTTTGACGACTTTATCGCTGCTGCCGAATACCTGATTGAAAACAAGTATACTTCTGCAGATTACCTCGCTATAAAAGGTGGATCCAACGGAGGACTCCTGGTAGGAGCAACCATGACCCAGAGACCAGACCTGATGAAGGTGGCGCTCCCCGCTGTTGGGGTGATGGATATGCTGCGTTACCACACCTTCACTGCCGGTGCAGGTTGGGCTTATGATTACGGTACCGCTGAAGACAGCGAGGAAATGTTCAACTACCTTAAAGGATATTCCCCGGTGCATAATGTAAAAGAAGGCACTTCCTATCCTGCTACTTTGGTTACCACCGGTGACCATGACGACAGGGTGGTACCTGCCCACAGTTTTAAGTTTGCCGCGGAATTGCAATCCAAGCAGGAGGGAGATAACCCTACCCTGATCCGAATTGAGACCAATGCAGGTCATGGAGCCGGAACTCCCGTAAGTAAACGCATTGAGCTAAATGCTGACGTTTTTGGGTTCACCCTTTACAATATGGGCTTCAAGCAGCTTCCAAATCAGGCGGTTATCAAGGAATTTAAGGACTAGAAATAGCTAATTGCAAATAAAATCCGTTTCTTGGGAAGCGGATTTTTTTTATTCCCGGAGATGCTTAGGCTGCAACAGATATCCTTTTCTTACAACACCAGGCCTGTACTGGAAAACATCTCGCTCGAAGTACAGGCAGGCGAGCATGTTGCCCTGATGGGTGAAAGTGGTTGTGGTAAAAGCACCCTGCTTAAGTTGATCTACGGTTTGATCAGTCCCGGTAAGGGCAAAATCTTCTGGGATGATCAGGAAGTCAAAGGCCCTTTGTACAACCTGATCCCTGGCGAACCTTTTATGAAGTACCTGTCCCAGGAATTTGATCTCATGCCCTTCACTACAGTGAGGGAAAATGTAGCCGAATTTCTTTCCGTATTCTATCCCGAAGAACGCGAGTCCCGCACAACGGAACTGCTTCAACTGATTGAATTGGAAGGCTTTGGCAACACAAAGGTCAGGTATCTCAGCATAGGCCAGCAGCAAAGGGTAGCCCTGGCCAGAGTGCTGGCCCAAAAGCCTCAGCTACTGCTGTTAGACGAGCCTTTTAGTCATATTGATAATTTCAGGAAGAACAGCCTGAGGCGCAAGTTATTCAAGTATCTTGAGGAGGAAGGAATTACCTGTATAACAGCCACCCACGACTACCACGACGTACTTCCTTTTGCGCAGCATGCCATTGTGCTGCGAGATGCCGAAGTGTTAGTTGAAGGACCCATAATGGACTTGTATAAACACCCTCGCAACCTTTATGTTGCCTCCCTGTTCGGTGAGGCCAACCTATTGCCGATTGAAGTAATAAAGTCCTACGCAGATACCAAACGAAGGATAATTGTTTATGCTCATGAATTCCGTGTATCTTTTTCATCCGGACTTCCGGTAACTGTAAACCGGTCTTATCCCATGGGCAGTTATTTCCTTGTTGAGGGAACTCATGAGGATGGGGAGATCGTCTATTTCAATTCCAATGAAACCCTTAAACCTGGTCGCCAGGTTTTCTTAAACATTTCGCTGGAAACCATAAATCAGCGCCTTGCCCCCTGAAAATGGACAAGCAGACACTCCTTAATGAACTTATTTTCAAGGCTGTTCGCAGCAGCGGCCCTGGCGGTCAGCACGCCAATAAAGTAAGCAGCAAAGTTGAACTGAATTTTGACCTCGAAAAGTCGAACGCCCTGAATGAAGCCGAAAAAACATTACTTAAAAAGTCCTTGAAAAACCGACTTACTACAAGCGGTACCCTAAGCTTGCAATGCGATGATTCACGTAGTCAGCACCAAAATAAAAGCCTGTTGGTTAAGCGGTTTTTAAGTCTTTTGGAAAAAGGATTGGAAATACCAAAGTCCCGGAAGAAAACCAGGCCAACAAAAGCCTCCGTTCGCAAGCGCCTGGACACCAAGAAAAAACAGGCAGAAAAAAAACAACAACGGCAAAAACCAAGTTCGGAGTAATATTCAAATTTCAGGTTGATTCAATGACCTTAACCTATAAACTGATAAAGCAGGAATACAGTTAAGGCAGCAGAAGACCCCAGCACGAAAGTCCCCAGGCTGAAGAGGCGATATCCATGGTTTACCTTCATGCCGCTCAATTGAGTTACCACCCAGAAGAAACTGTCGTTCGCATGGGAAATTACAGAAGACCCCGCCCCTATGGATAGGACTACCAGGGCTTTCTGCACATCCGTTTCAAATCCAAGGGTCGCCATCATAGGCATAAGGATTGAAGCCGTGGTGATCAGGGCCACGGTAGAAGAGCCCTGGGCTGTTTTCAAGGCGGCAGCAAGCACAAAGGGCAAAAGGATCCCTATATTCCAGGTTGATAAGGTTGCCCCCAATGTGGTTGCAATTCCGGAATCCTGGAGTATTTGTCCGAATATCCCTCCGGCACCTGTGATCAGGACAATAGACGCCGCATCCTTAACTGCCTTTCCCACCCAGCCCGAACTAGACAGCATTTCATAAGTGATCTTTCTGGGCAATAGCAGGCATAGGAAAACACCAATCAAAAGGGCAATTACCGGCTCGCCAATGAAGGCTATTATCGCCATAAGCTCAGATTTGTCCTCACTCCCTGCGGGATTTAAAACCGACTTAAGTATAATGAGCAGGATGGGAACAAGAATTGGAATGGAGGAACGCAGAGCACCAGGCCTTTGGTTTACTTCAACAGTTTTGGGTTCTTCTTTCGTTTCACCCTGAGGATCGATATAGGTCCTGGAAGCATATTTTCTGGCAAACAGTATAGCCATAAATAAGGCTACCAGGCTTACCGGAATTCCCAATCCGATAACCAACCCCAGGTCTGCCCCTATGATTCCTGCAGCAGCAATTGGTCCGGGTGTGGGGGGAACCAGAGTATGCGAGGCCAGCAGACCCAAGCCCAGTGCCACGGCTGTACCCGCCAGGGATAGTTTCGCCCCTTTGCTTAAGCTTTTATTCAGAGGGTGAAGCAACAAAAAACCGCTATCGGCAAAAACCGGTATGGAAACTACATAACCAATGATTCCCATTGCGGCTGTTACCCGCTTTTTACCAATGATCGATAATACCTTCTCAGCAATGGCAAAGGCCCCTCCAGTCTGTTCCAGAAAAGCTCCAATAATCACCCCCAGGAAAATAATAAGGCCCACTTTGCCCAGTGTATTCCCAAATCCCCCGTTGATGGCATTCACGATTGTTTCATAAGGCATCCCTGCTATGAAGCCGTAGCCAATTGAAATTATGAGCAGAGCAATAAAAGGGTGTACACGAAACCGGGTAGTTAATAGTATAATAAGTACAACTGCAATAAGTAAATAGGCTAACTCCATAGTTATATTATCAAGTTAATTCTTATATGATCCTCAGTTTCGCCAGTTGGGATGAAGGATCCCCGTCTGAATTTAATAAATGAATCCGTATTGCCCCTGCCCCGGTGAGGTAATTCTTAATCTTCCTGGTGGTAAAGGTCGGCCAGTTTATACATCAGATAGGCCACTATGGTAGTTTCCTTCTGCCCCGTGCGAAACAGTTCATATACCAGATCTTTATTTTCCGCACTGAAGAACTCCAGGTCATCTGAACCGTATTCATCAAATGCCTTCCAGGATTTCAGCCCTTCCAGCATCTGTTTGTGAGCCTGATAACGCCTTTTGGCCAGCAGCAATTTTTCCCTGAATTCCCTTTTGTTCAGTGAGTCCCGGTCTTTCCGTACTTCCTGCAGTCGCTCGTATTCTGCTCGGATGCCAGCGTCAGCCTCTTCCGCCTCGGCAATGATTCTAAAGTAAGCTTGTTTTACCCATCCGTTATATGATTGCTCAAATACCTCGCGCGTGCGCTCTGAATCCGGAAGCAAAGCCATCTTCAAATCTGAAGGACCCACAGCTATATAACGGAGCTCACTATCGATATAGGTAAATGTCCTTGAAGATCTGAGGGCATCCTTCCAGGCCTGAGATTGGATTATCTCCTTCCACAACCTCCTGTATTCCCGCTGGTACTTCCTTTTTTTAGAAACGCCACATTCGGAAAACATCAGGATGACCCCGAGGAGGAGTATGAAGAGAATACCATTATGAAAGGGTCTTTTGTGCATCTTAATCCACTATTGCGCTATCTCGGCCAGTTCCTTGCCAACTATACTCCCTATGGCAATTCCCATACCCCCCATGCGTACACCACAATATACATGATCTTCTAGCTGCTTAATAACAGGCTTCTTTTGAGGTCCCACCCCCATTATACCACTCCACCTGTGGGCAATTTGGAACTCCTTACCGGGTAAGATAACTTCCTCAAGCAGGTACTCCAAACGATCCTGTACAATACCCGTCTGTCCAAATTCTGTGGTTTCCTCAGCCTTAAAATCCAGGTTTCTCCCACCGCCAAGCAAGATCCTGTTCCCCACACTCCGGAAATAATAATACCCGTGTTCCAGATGAAAGGTACCCCGGATATGCAAATCCTTCACTGGCTCAGTTATCAGCACCTGAGCTCTGGCAGGTTTAACCAGGTTTCCCAATATTCCCGATGCGAATCCATTGGTTGCGATCAGTAGTTTTCCCGATTTGAAGTCAAATCCATCAGTATACACCTTAACCCCATCTGAAATACACTCGTAATTCGTTACACTTACTGAATTCAATACCAACACCCCCATTTCATGCACTTTTCCCAACAGGGAGAGCATCATGTTTCCGGTATCGATGCTGCCTTCATTAGGGTTGGTGATGTATTGGTTTACAATTTTGTTAAAGCCAAAAGTATTGGGAAGCCTTTCAAAGGCATTTTGGCCAAAAACAGGATTCATGAGTTTGTTTATGTATCCCAGGGCTTCCAGACACTCCCCATATAGTTGTTTGTCCTCATACAGAAATAACTCATGGCCACCTCCCTTTTGATATCCAAGGGCTGTATCCCCCAAAATTTCCCGGAGCAAGAGAATCCCGCGGTAACGCTGTTCTACAAGACCCATAACCTCATCTTCACTATGGCTTCGCAAATCGTCCAGGATCTCTGAAATACTACCAAAACAGGCAAAGCCGGCATTTTTGGTGCTTGCACCCTGAGGCAATATGCCCTTTTCTAAGACAAGTACCCTGGCATCCGGAAAGATCTTCTTTATATGCAGTGCACAACTCAAGCCTACAATACCGCTTCCTACCACGGTATAATCAATATCTGAAAACCAGCTTTTATGTTCCCAGTAACTAAGCTCCATAGCCAAAAAACTCCGAACAGTGCCGGAGTTTTAATGATTTAATTTATTCTTCTTCGGGTTTAATCTCAAAGTCCTCCATGAACTTGGTGGTGTAATTCCCTGCGAGGTAATCCGGGTGTTCCATCAACTGGCGATGGAAGGGGATTGTTGTTTTCACTCCCTCGATGACAAATTCCTCAAGCGCTCTTTTCATTTTATTGATAGCTTCTTCCCTTGTCTGGGCAGAAGTAATCAATTTAGCGATCATGGAATCGTAGTTTGGTGGAATGGTATAGCCACTGTATACATGGGTATCCAGGCGAACCCCATGGCCACCAGGCGGGTGCAAGGTGGTTATCCTCCCGGGTGAAGGCCTGAAATCGTTGTAGGGATCTTCGGCATTTATCCTGCATTCGATGGAGTGCAGTTTGGGATAGTAATTCTTCCCGGAAATTGGTACCCCACCGGCAACCAGAATCTGTTCGCGGATAAGGTCGTAATCCACCACCTGTTCGGTAATCGGATGTTCCACCTGTATACGGGTGTTCATCTCCATGAAGTAAAATTCCCTGTGTTTGTCTACCAGGAATTCCACAGTCCCGGCCCCTTCGTACTTGATGTATTTTGCTGCGCGAATCGCTGCCTCTCCCATAGCATCCCTAAGGCTGTCTGTCATAAAAGGAGAGGGGGTTTCCTCGGTGAGTTTCTGGTGCCTGCGCTGAATTGAGCAGTCCCTTTCGGAGAGGTGGCAGGCATTGCCATACTGGTCTCCAATGATCTGTATTTCTATGTGCCTGGGCTCCTCGATGAGCTTTTCCATGTACATACCCCCATTGCCAAAGGCAGCCAGAGCTTCCTGTACGGCACTCTCAAAAGCGGACTCCAGCTGTTCTTCGCTGAATATGGCGCGCATCCCCTTTCCACCACCACCTGCGGTGGCTTTGATCATTACGGGATAGCCCATTTTTTTTGCCGTCTTTTTGGCATCCTGCACATCCTTCAGCAATCCCTCTGATCCAGGAATGGTGGGAACACCTGCTTTTTTCATGGTTTCCTTGGCCGTAGCCTTGTCGCCCATTTTTTCAATATGCTCCCCGGATGCGCCAATAAACTTGATGTCGTGTTCGGCACAAATCCTGGAAAACTTGGCATTCTCGGATAAGAATCCATAGCCCGGATGTATGGCATCTGCATTGGTAATTTCGGCAGCGGCAATGATATTAGGGATCTTGAGGTAAGACTGGCTGCTGGGAGCAGGGCCAATACATACGGCCTCGTCTGCAAACCTTACGTGCAGGCTTTCCTCATCAGCTTTGGAATAAACCGCAACGGTCTTTATCCCCATTTCTTTACAGGTCCTGATTATACGCATGGCGATCTCACCCCTGTTTGCAATAAGTATTTTTTTGAACATAACCTTTTTATTTATTCCCTTACCCCTTTATAAACGCTGGTTCTGAAACATAAAAGTTCAAACCCAGCAAAGTAAAGATTGAGGATATTAAGAAGGATCAACTAGGAATAGAGGCTGATCAAATTCTACAGGGGAAGAATCTTCTACCAGAACCTTCACAATTTTGCCAGATACCTCAGATTCGATATCATTGAAAAGCTTCATAGCCTCGATAACACAAAGCACATCTCCCTTGGCAATGGTGTCTCCCACCTCAACAAATGCTGGCTTGTCCGGAGAAGGCTTTCTATAAAAGGTCCCGATAATCGGCGATTTGATAGCGATGTATTTTGAATCTTCATCTGCTTCCGCTGCAGGTTTTTCAGGAGCGGGTGCCGCTTCTGAAGGTGCTGCCTGCATTACGGGCTGTGCCATGGGCTGTGCCACTGGAATCTGCTGGACGATCGTGGTCTCAGGGCTTACTCCTGTTGCACCTGTCCTGATGGTAATCTTGATGTCTTCTGTCTCAAGCTTTACCTCACTCGCTCCCGATTTGGCAACGAATCTAATTAAACTTTGAATCTCCTTAATATCCATCGAATTAGGTTTTTTTAGTTAGTACGATTAGCTGTTATAGGCCCATTTCAAGTATATCGCTCCCCAGGTGAACCCGCCCCCAAAAGCAGCAAAAACTAAGTTATCTCCCTTTTTCAATTGCTTTTCATAATCAAATAAAAGCAGTGGAAGGGTTGCCGAGGTAGTATTGCCATACCTCTCTATATTCATCATTACCTTGGATTCCTCCAGCTCCATCCGCCTGGCCGTGGCATCAATGATACGCTTATTGGCCTGATGAGGAACTAGCCACTGTACATCATCGTGGGTAAGATTATTTCGTTCCATGATCCTGGCGGCTACATCGGCCATGTTGGAGACGGCAAATTTGAATACGGATTTCCCGTCCTGAAATACAAAATGCTTCTTATCCCTAACCGTTTCCTCAGTTGCAGGCATCAATGAACCCCCTGCTTCAATCTTAAGGAACTCCCTGCCGTTGCCATCTGATCTTAAATATTCATCAATCAATCCAAGTCCTTCCGTATTGGGCTCAAATAAAACTGCCCCAGCCCCGTCACCAAAAATAATACAGGTGGTGCGGTCTGTATAATCAATTATGGAAGACATTTTGTCTGCTCCTATGAGCAGTACTTTCTTATACCTGCCTGATTCGATATAGCGGGCTGCTGTAGACATTCCATATAAAAAATTGGAACAGGCCGCCTGCAAATCATAAGCAAATGCGTTAGTTGCACCAATCTTGGCTGCCACGTAAACCGCAGTGGAAGCAACCGGCATATCCGGAGTTGCGGTGCCCAAAAGTACCAGGTCTATGTCCTTAGGGTCGAGATTGCGCTTAGCAATGAGATCTTCCGCAGCTTTTATAGCCAAATAGGATGTTCCCTTATCCTTGTCTTTGAGAATCCTGCGCTCCTGAATCCCCGTTCGGGTAGTGATCCATTCATCAGTGGTATCTACCATGGTCTCCAACACCTGGTTGGTTAACCTGAAATCGGGGACATAAGCCCCTACAGCCGTGATGGCTGCTGTGATTTTACTCATGCTAAAGGTGGTTTTTTGTACATAAAACCTTCAAAATGCCTTAAAAAGCGGTGAAAATTAGTGATTTTTCACGACTTTCCAGCGAAAATGGCTCATTTCTGAAGAAAAGCAGTCCATAAAAAAACTCCCACTTTTCGGTGGGAGTCTTCAATTTTTTATTCAAAACCTATTCGCCGGCTTCATCGTTCTTGTCAACCAGAACCTGTCCGCGATAGTATAATTTTCCTTCATGCCAGTGTGCCCTGTGGAATTGGTGCAGTTCTCCTGTAGATGGATCTTTGGCAAGAGTTGGCGCAGAGGCCTTGTAATGAGTTCTTCTCTTGTCTCTCCTGGTTTTCGATATTTTTCGCTTAGGATGTGCCATCGTGCAACTTATTTATCCGTTAATAAATTTTTTAATGCATCCCACCTGGGATCTGTCTTATCTTGATTTTTCTTCGTGTCTTTTGGTTGAAGTTCCTCCAATCGCTTTAATGCTTCCGATTTCAGGCTTCCGTCAAGAACCCCGGGATGCACCCTTTTTTGTGGCACTGCAAGCACCAACATTTCGTAGACCAACTGAGCTATGTTAATCTGATGTTCACCGTGAGGCAGTATCAGAATTTCATCATCCTCATCGTTGTACTCTTCACCAAACTTCACCACCAGTTCCATTTCGCCTTTAATGGGCTGGTCAAAGGGTTCATTGGTAAGGTCACAATCCACGTTGACCGTGCCGCTGGCGTTCATCTCCAATTCAAGCATGGTACTCATGCGGTTCAGGATCAGAACCAGATCAATGCGAGCGTCATTGAATTCGCTATAACCAAAAGATTCAAAGAACGAATTATCTACCTTGAAATCAAACTGGTGTTTACCTTGCTTTAATCCCGAGAAAGGAATACTAAATTCCTTATGCTTCTCCATCATTAACACTAGTTTAAGGCGTGCAAAGATACCTTTTTTTTCCAATAACACAATTGAAAAGCAAAGATATTTCGCTGGCTCTCAGCTTGCCGCGCTATTTGCGTTTTTAACGCTTAAGTTTTTGCTTTTTAAGGGGGTTAGCCGTAAGCTCCCTGTATTCTTCCCTGTTTTTAAAAATCTGCAGGGCCATATATACCGCCTCCTTGAATGAACTCTCATCAGCTACGCCCTTGCCGGCTATATCCAGGGCAGTCCCGTGATCAGGTGAAGTGCGCACTTTGGACAGGCCTGCCGTATAATTGACCCCTTTTCCAAAAGACAATGTTTTAAAAGGGATCAACCCCTGGTCGTGATAAGCGGCTACCACACCATCGAACTGCAAATAGGTGGCAGAACCAAAGAAACCATCGGCCGCATAGGGCCCATAAACCAGGTGACCTTCATTGAAAAGGGCTTTAATAGTGGGTTTCATTACCTGTTCGTCTTCCTGCCCAATAACCCCATCGTCCCCACTGTGTGGATTAATTCCCAGGACCGCGATTCGCGGCTTTCGAATACCAAAATCCATCTTAAGGGATTGCTGTATAAGCATGACTTTCTTCCGGATAAGCTCAGGGGTAATGGCATCGGCCACATCTTTTACGGCAACATGATCCGTCAGAAGACCAACCTTAAGCTTATCGGTAACCATAAACATCAGGCTGTCTCCCTCAAGCTGCTGGGCCAGATAATCTGTATGGCCCGGGAATCCATAATCCTTGTCCTGTATGTTCTTTTTGTTGATCGGAGCCGTAACCAGCACATCTATATCATCCTTTTTAAGAGCATTCACCGCAGCCCTCAGGGATTTGATCGCATAGGTGCCGGCCTGTTTCTCCTCAACCCCAAACCGAATCTCAGGAGATTCCTTCCAGACATTGACCACGTTGATCTTTCCGTCAATAGCCTTTGAGGGTTCGGGAATACCCGTGAACTGAATATCTAATTGCAGGGTGCTTTTTAAATGTGAAATGGTCTTGTTGCTGGCGAAGATAACAGGCGTACAGAAATCCAGCATCCTGCTGTCCTCAAAGGTTTTCAGGGCTACTTCTCCACCAATACCATTTAGGTCTCCTATAGAAATTCCGAGCTTTATTTTAGCCTTCTCCTTCACCATTAATCCCGGTTTTAGTCTTAATTTTGTCAAGCAAAACTACTTATTTTAAACGATACATGTTTACTGGAATTATTGAAAGCCTGGGTCAGGTTGTACAACTGGAAAAGGAAGAAGGAAATCTGCACATAAGCATAAGGGCAGATATTGCCTCAGAATTGAAAGTAGACCAAAGTGTTGCCCATAACGGGGTGTGCCTTACCGTTGTTGAAGTCTCCGGAGACACCTACAGGGTTACCGCAATAGATGAGACCCTCCAAAAGAGCAATTTGGGACATCTGAAGGTGAATGACGGTGTTAACCTGGAACGGGCTATGGTACTGGGAAGCCGACTTGATGGTCATATTGTTCAGGGGCATGTGGACCAGACAGCGGTTTGTGTTGGAGTTGAAACCCTGGACGGTAGCTGGGTCTATAGTTTTGAATACGATCCCAAACTAAACAATGTAACAATTGAGAAGGGCTCCATAACGGTAGACGGTGTGAGCCTAACGGTTGTCGATTCCCGAGAGCATACCTTCAATGTAGCTATTATTCCCTATACCTATGAACATACCCGCTTCAAGGATTACAAAAAAGGGAGTGTAGTGAACCTGGAATTTGACGTTATTGGAAAATATGTTGCCCGCCTGCTGGAATTGCAAAAATAACCTTTGGGTTGCCCGGTACTATACCTTGATGAAAATTTTCCTGCGGTACATCACATAGGCGAGCAGCAGATAGAATGCCACTACACAGAGCGCATAAAGCAGGGATGATAACTTCATTGCCATAAAATCATGGACAAAAAGGTTCTCAAAAAGCCATCCATGCACGGAAGTATCCTCATTTACTCGTATCTGGTAGAAAAGTGAACTAATAAAACTCGAAAGAAAATACACTGTAATAGCATTAGCTCCGGCATACCGGAAAACACTGCCAAATCGCAAGCCCTGAACATCGGTCAGGAAATAGATGGCTGACAGGAACAAATTGGCCCATCCAGCCGTTACCAGGACAAAACTACTGCTCCATAATGCCTTGTTGATAGGAAATACCATATCCCACAAATTACCTAACAGGATCAGCAGGATTCCAAGCCCGGCCATCAGCCATTCTTTGTTCTTTTTCTTTCCAATCAGAATAAGTCCGGTAAATACCCCAAACAGGGCCGTTGCAATGGATGGAAGTGTACTCAGCAGGCCTTCCGGATCGTAATCTTCCTTATACATATGGGTGCCAAAAACATTCAGGTCTATATAATTGGCCCAATTGTTAGGGGCGCGTTCAAAGGTGGGTTCAACTCCATTTAAGGGAATGAATCCCATCCAAACCCAGTAGCCCAATAGCAAGAACAGGCATATCCCGATAAGGGCTTTCCAGTTCAGGTTGAGAAACAACAGGGCGGCAAAGAAGAATACCACTCCAATCCGTTGCAAAACTCCGGGGAATCGAATATCTGCAAATTCCCTGATAAATGGAAAACTCACCGTGAAAGCCCCAAGGAAAAGTCCCAGGCCCAGAAGTTTGAGGGTCCGTACCGATATTTTCCTGTAAACAGCCGGACTAGGTGATTTTTTGTGGTATGCAAATACAATGGATGTCCCGACAATAAAAAGGAAAAATGGGAAAACCAGATCCGTAGGCGTGTAACCGTGCCATTCGGCATGTAAAAGGGGTGCATAGACATCAGACCAGGTTCCCGGTGTATTGACCAGGATCATGAGCACGATGGTCAGACCACGAAAAATGTCGACCGATATAATTCTATCTTTCATTTGATCAGAGTATATTATCTTTTAATTTCAACCAGACCCTGGAGAGCGAATATCCGGATACCAGGGCTACTACCGTAAGCACCCCTGCCTGTATGTAATCTCCGTAGATCCAGAATCCAGTGGCGAACATGCAGGTGTAGATCAGGACGCAACCCAGCAACATGGCCCATATCCCGGCCGGAACACTCCACTTTTCATCCTTTTTGGCTATCTCCTGATTATCCTTTTCTGCCTCGCGGATAACACTGCTCCATCCGGGACCCCCCGGCTGTATTTTCTTATAGAAATCCCTCAAGACCTCTTTGGATTCTGGCTGAGTCATAAAAGTAGCAGCCAGCCATATAACAGTGGTAACCACTACTACAAAAGGGTATTCTGTCCAGGAAGGCAATAATCCTTCACTGGCGTCGAAAAGCCAGGGCCCGAGAGGTGTTAGTTTCAGCAATATTGAAATGATTCCTGAAGCAAACATGGCTGTAATTTCACTCCAGGCATTGATGCGCCACCAGAACCATCTTAAAATAAAAATGAGGCCGGTTCCTGCTCCAAAAACCAGCAATACCTCAAAGAGCTGCAAGGCATTTTGCAGGAGGAGGGCAAGAGTGGCACTGAAAACCATCAAGGCTACAGTAGACAAGCGACCCACTGCAACCAGTCTTTTTTCCGAAGCATTGGGGTTAATCTGTTGCTTGTAAAAATCGTAAACAATATAGGAAGAACCCCAGTTCAGTTGCGTGGATATGGTACTCATATAGGCAGCTACAAGGGAAGCCAGCACCAGCCCCAGGAGTCCGTTAGGGAGTTTGGTTAGCATGGCAGAATAAGCCAGGTCATGTCCCAGTTTATCTGAGGCAACATTGGGAAAAGCCTCGTGAATACTGGCTACATCTGGATATACCACCAGGGAAGCCAGTGCAACGAGGATCCATGGCCAGGGCCTCAGCGCATAATGCATTATGTTGAAGAAAAAAGTAGCTCCAATAGCATGGTTCTCGTTCTTGGCTGCCAGCATCCTTTGCGCGATGTACCCACCCCCTCCGGGTTCTGCTCCCGGATACCAGGAGCTCCACCACTGTACCGCCAATGGAATGATGAACAGGGTTATCAGGGCTTCCCGGTTAGAAAAATCAGGAAGGATGCTCAATTTACCAGCAACATTCTCATTAGCCATAATAGCACCAATACCCCCAACTTCAGGAAGGTTCACCAAATAATATGCAGCGCCTATAGCACCTCCCATGGCAACAAAGAACAGCAGGAAATCCGTATAAACGACCCCTTTAAATCCACCAAGTGCACTAAAAGTTACTGTAATAAGCCCTGCGCTGATAACGGTTTGCCAGGGCTCCAGGCCCAGCATGATGCTCCCGATTTTAATGGCTGCCAGGGTAACCGCAGACATGGTAATTACGTTGAAAATAACCCCCAGGTAAACAGCACGGAACTTTCTCAGGAACCTGGCAGGTGCACCACCATAACGAAGCTCATAAAATTCGAGGTCTGTATTGACATTCGACTTCCTCCAAAGTTTGGCGTAAACAAAAACCGTAAGCAATCCGGTTATGAGGAAGGCCCACCAGACCCAGTTTCCGGAAACCCCGTTGGTTCGTACAATATCTGTTACAAGGTTTGGGGTGTCTGTGGAAAAGGTTGTGGCCACCATGGAAAGTCCCAGCAACCACCAGGGCATGGTGCGCCCTGAAAGGAAAAACTCTGAGGTGTTCTTCCCGGAGGTTTTAGAAACAATAATTCCAATAAGTAAAACAATGGAAAAGAAACCGATGATCAGGATATAATCCAGCGTGTTTAGTTGCATAGTTGGAAATGGTTGAGGGATAAAGATATGTTTTTTTAAAATACCTTTGTTTGGAAACCATCCCTCTCAGAAATCCTTATTTTGTCCTGTTGGAAATCACTCTAACTTCCTGGATCCTTGCCCTGAGCGCTTCTTTTGTAATGGGCGTTTCCAAGGCTGGCCTTAAGGGCATTGCCATGGTTACCGTAACCTTGATGGCCCTGGCCTTTGGGGCACGTGAATCAACAGGGTTAATAGTTCCCATGTTACTGGTTGGTGATGTTTTTGCCGTATTGTTCTACTCCCGACATACCCGGTGGAACCACATTATGAGGTTTACTCCCTGGATGCTTACCGGCATTGTCCTGGGAACCCTGGTTGGGAAGGATCTGCCTGCCAGGACCTTCAAGGTATGCATGGTGCTGATTATCCTTGTAAGTGTGGTGGTAATGTACTGGTGGGACCTTAGAAAATCCAAAAGGGTCCCAGGGCACTGGGCTTTTGCAGGGGGCATGGGGATTGTGGCCGGTTTGGCCACAATGCTTGGAAATCTTGCCGGGGCTTTTACCAATATTTATTTCCTGGCCATGAGGCTTCCCAAGAACGAATTCATCGGTACGGCGGCATGGCTGTTCCTCATTACAAACCTGTTCAAACTGCCCCTGCATATTTTTGTCTGGGAAACCATCAGTTTGGAGAGCCTGCTCATTAACCTGAAATTATTGCCAGGGATTTTGCTGGGGCTCTTTACCGGGGTGCGACTGGTTAAAATAATCAGGGAAGGTTTTTACAGAAAAATGATACTGATATTGACGGCAATTGGAGCTGTGCTGATCCTGCTTCGTTGAAAGGAAATCCCTCGTCGATTTCTTAATTGGAGTAATTAAAGCCCAACTTTTCAAGCCCGGCCCTCACCTCTTCATTGGACATAAAAAGGTCCCAAAACAGCCCCGAGCGGTAATTCTCAATCATTACGGGTATGGGACCCTGGTCAATAGCCAGGTACCTTGGCAGGTACCAGTTGTATTCTGCACTGTAGGCGTCATAAGGACCGTACTTACCAACAAGTGAATCCTTTTCCGTGTAGAGTTTGCGCAGGAAATCCATGCTTTCTTCAGGAGTATAAGGAATAGAAGAAATTGCCGCCGTAGGTGAAATAACCCCCAGGTCGTTCCCCGGCCTGTGGGCATCATAGCCGTTAATGGAATAACTGGAAGTAAGACCCCATTCATCTGCTCCATAATCCCTGTAATCGTTCGGATTTTCCACACAGTAGCGATAGTGGATCAAGGCTTGGTTTCTGTTGAGTTCCCAATAGTCCGCATAGGCATCCGTCAAACCTCCGGGATTCAGCCCTAAATAGGAATAATGAGCCCAAAATAAAGGGCCAACAGGATCCGATCCAAATTCGTAGTGATCCAGTTGTGTACGCAAACCGTAGTACAAAGTATCGTTCCGGATATTTCCGTTTCGCGCCCAGCCTTCATCATAGACGGCCTTGCTTATGGGGTGGGTAGGTGAAGATGCCGCGAGTATATAAAGAATAAGGCATTCGTTGTATCCTCCAATGGGAAAGTTCATCGCCCAGCCAAAATTCGGGCTCCAGTGCCAGTACAGTACATTCTCCCCTCCCCGGGTGTACCAGCTCCATTCCACTTCTTCCCATAATTGCTGTATCCTTTGCGATAATTCTGCCTGTCCCGATGCCTCCCTGTCCAGGTATTCCTTTACCGTTAGCAGCCCCTGGACCAGAAATGCTGTCTCCACGAGATCACCTCCATCATCCTGAGGACTAAATGGCACGGTACTCCCATCCGGGTTCATCCAATGTGGCCAGGCCCCGTGAAAACGATCTGCAGTTTCAAGAAAAGTCACAATTTTATCGAAGTGTGCTATTACCTCCGATCTGGATATAAAACCACGCTCAACTCCAGCAAGCAGGGCCATCAAGCCAAATCCCGTTCCTCCGGTGGCAACCACATCCCGGTCGTTCGCAGGGTACACCCCATCCATATGCAATCGCTCCCTGGCCATCCCACTAATGGGCTCAGCCCCCTCCCAGAAATAGTTAATGGTCTGTTCCTGTACCAGGTCAAGCAGTTCTTCGTCTGTCAAAGCAACTGGTAAATCGTCCTGCCCTTCGTCATTCTTTTCAGTCCCCGGGCTGTTCTTGTTGCAACCGAACAGGAAAAGTAAGAGCAGGAAACAGCTGCAAAAAGGGATTCGATTATTGTTCATCCAGTGATGGGCTTAACACTTTAGCAGGAGAAGTTACAAAATAGCCGTCAAAGTCCGAATTTCAGCTTTTTTCAAGGGGATTAACCCTGTAATTACTTGGATTTTGATTACCTTTCAGGTACTGTTTCACCACTGTAACAGCCATTCTTTAAATTGAACAAAATGAAATACAATCTCGCAGAAAAACTGGCTATCGTAAAGGCCATCGACGAAGTAATACGGGTAGACGGACAGGTAGATCCGGCGGAAATTGAACTCCTGAGGCAATTGATGACCGTTTTGAAATTTGACCGTGGCCTCGTGGAAGAAGCCAGAAATATCACCGCCAAGGAATGTATGATGATCCTTAAGGGAATGCCCGATAACAAAAAGCACGCCCTGGCCGTAATGCTGAATGAGATGGCCAATGCAGATGGCAATTTCAATGAAAAGGAATACCAGCTGATCTTCAATATACTAATGGAAGCCGGTATTAAAGTAGAGGATTCCGAAGCCTGAAAACCATTAAAATAATGGAGCCTGATTTTCAATACTAATTGAGAAACAACCCGTTGCTTTAAACATATTCGTTAAAAAAGTGTTAATGTTTTAACTTTTTTCCTTATATTCGGGACGCTATACAACACTAACCCATGGAAAAAAGCGAAAAACTAATACTGGCGCGCGTGCTGGTTGGTATGATCAGCATTGCCATTGTTACCCTTGCCCTGTTGCTCTACAACGAATATTCGGATTTGTTTTATGAGCAGGTAGAACATTTATTGGTACAGTCCATGATCGGGTCAGAAAGCCCTCTAGTCAGTCAGTAAACTGTATCAAATGAAAGACCGGATCCAGCTTCACCAGCTGGATTTTTTGTTTTAATCCAATATTCAATAAAAAAGTTGGTTAAACTTTGCCCAAATCCCCGGAAGCATAGCAATTATTTCCTACCTTTTTGCTCAAACCACTCATAAACAAACACATCATGAAACAGCTCTGTCTACTATTATTTTGTTTAAGCGGGCTTCTTGCTTTCGCTCAAAACCCTACTATTGACCATCTTGTGGCCGACTTCGAACGCGGCAAAACGCTTTCCCTTGCATACGTGGATGCCATGCCCGAAGATCAGTTCAACTTTAAACCCACCCCGGAGACCATGTCCTTCGCCGAGCAAATGCTGCATACGGCGCAGGGAACATTTGGGTTGAGTTCCAATGCCTCCGGTGCTGAAAATCCCTATGCCGGCCAGAACCTGCAGAAGGACGAGTCCCTGCATTCCAAAGCCGAAGTAAAACGACTTCTTGCGGAAAGCTTTGATTTTGCCATTGCCGGTACCAAAAACATGGATCCGGCCCAATTCGAAGAAGTTGTAGAACGCTGGCAATTCAAGGTAACCCGCCTGGGCTGGATGCAAAAAACCAAAGAACACATTGACCACCACCGTGGCCAAACGGCCGTATATCTGAGGTTGGCTGGTATTACTCCACCACAGTACCAGTTGTTTTAGACTGGAAGGTGAACATTCATATTTTATCCAGGAACTATGACAAAGGCTAAAACCAGGATTGGCTGGTCTGTTGGCGCTGCCCTGGTTGTAGCCAATATGGTGGGCACCGGGGTCTTTACGAGTCTCGGGTTTCAGCTAATGGACATACAAAACACCTGGTCTGTGCTGGGGTTATGGGTTTTGGGAGGTATCCTGGCGCTCATTGGTGCCTTCTGCTATGCCGAAATTGGCAGTGCTATCCAGAAATCCGGGGGAGAATATGTTTTTCTATCCAGGCTTTACCACCCGGTACTGGGCTATATGGCGGGCTGGATATCGCTAACCGTTGGGTTTGCCGCGCCCATAGCCCTGGCGGCAATGGCCCTCGGAGCCTACCTGGGGAATGTGCTGGACGTACCACCCCAGACACTGGCTATAGGCGTCATAATAATTATTGCCCTGGTACATTCGTTTAATCTCTCGGTAAGCAGCCAGTTTCAGTCTTTTGCCACCTGGTTTAAAGTAATTCTGATCCTCTTCCTGATCGGGGCCGGGTTCTGGGTTTCTTCTTCGGCCTCTGCCCTCGACTTTTCAGCTAGCTGGACAGGGGAAATCCTCAAACCCTCATTTGCCATAGCCTTCGTATATGTTACCTACTCCTATACCGGCTGGAATGCAGCCTCGTATATCATTGAAGAAATTGACAAGCCGAGGATCAACCTGCCCAAAGCCCTGGTAAGGGGCACTCTAATTGTAACCCTGCTTTATGTCCTGTTGCATGTAGTCTTCCTGAAGCATGGTGACCTGGATTCCCTTAAGGGTCAACTGGACGTGGGCCATGTCTATGCTACCAATGTATTTGGGAATGAAGGTGCGGTGATCATCAACGTGCTGATAGCCTTTTTCCTCATTTCCAGTATCAGTGCCATGACCTGGGTGGGGCCACGGGTGTCACAGGCGATGGGGAGGGATTTTAAACTCTGGAAATTCCTGAACAGGCAAAACAAAAACCAGATACCTGTGCTGGCCGTTTGGTTTCAGGCTGGCATCAGTATCGTCTATGTGGTTACCGGGACTTTTGAAAGTGTGCTGTTGTACTGCGGTTTCATTCTACAACTGAGCGCTCTCCTTACCGTATTTGGTGTATTTATCCTACGCCGGAAAGGACTTAAGGAAAATCAGTTTAAATCTCCGTTATATCCCTGGCTCCCGCTGATTTTTGTTCTGATCAGCCTTTGGATCCTTATCTACCTGCTCATTGATCAACCCAAAGAAAGCCTGGTAGGCTTGCTTATCCTGGGTATTGGGGTGTTGACTTATTATGTGAGCCCCAAATCCAATTCTTCCTGATCGTGAATTATTTTTTTGAAAGCACCATGTAGATCAGCTTCTGTTCATCCATGCCATAATCCGCTATTCCATCCTTTTCCTCGTAAAGAAGCACTTCAAAGCCCCCTTCTTTTTCGAACATTTCTTTAATGGCATTTGCCTCGCAACCAAAGTTGGGTCGCCCCATGCCAATACCCGCTTCCCGGTGGAAGAATTCAAAGACAAAAAGTCCGCCCGGTTTAAGTCCTTTTTTCAGTCTTGCTGTAATGTCATCTACCCAAAGGCAACCTCCGTACAGCCAGGTGATCAGGTCCCATTGCCCATCTCCAAAATCAAATGTATCGAAACTCTCGATTTTAGTTGTCAGTTCCAGGCCTGCCTTCTCTGCCTGTTCCTCTGCATAGGCAACTGCCTTGTCTGCCAGGTCAAATCCGGTGACCTTCCAGCCATTCTTTGCCAGGAAAAGTGCATTCCTTCCCTGCCCCATTGCCACTACTAAAGCATTCCCCGGATCCACTCCATTGATGGTTGTAGCAAGCAGGTTGTTGGCTTCCTTGTTGAAAACATAGTTATCGTTATCTACCAGACTGCGGTTCCATCGCTGCCGGATACGTTCATTGCGTTCCTCTATAGACATAGTTTGAGCATAGGAAACAGCTCCCAAACATAAAGCGAGAATGATCAGTGTAATTTTTGGTGTTTTCATGAGATAGTATAATTAGTTTAGTGGGATATTCTTTTGAAGGGTTGTCGCTCCCTGTAAGTAAGGCTCCTCCACAGCCATTCCAAAGGCCCGAAACGGAAATACTTCAACCAGATAGGGCTAACAATAAGTTGAAATAGCCAGATGCCTCCAACAACGTAATACAGTTCATAGCGCTCCAGCTGCCCAAAGAGTGAAAATCCAATGCCGGTAAATACGAAAGCGCATATCACAGAGTGCATAATGTAGTTGGTCAGAGCCATCCTGCCTACTGCTGCCAGTGCATTTCTAAGGAATCCCAGTATACCTGATTTACAGAATAACATAATGAGTCCGATATGCCCAAAAGCCACAGCAACCCTTCCAAAGGGATAGGTAAGCCCGGATTTCATAAAGGCAAGCACTGAGAAATTGTCGTTTATAAGAATAGAAGTCTCGTAATAGTTTATGGAAACCCCTATTCCATATCCCAGGATCATCATTAGCAGATAATCGCGCCTGCGTAGACTTGCCGTGATAACCTGAAGCTTAAACAGAGCTATCCCCAACAGCATCATGGGGAGGACATCCCAGGGGTTGTAATCATAATTAAAGGACGTCTGTACCATGCGGTTTATAGGGGCAAGGAACAATACCAGGTCCAGGTAGCCCTTATGCATGCTTTCGGTGTTTTTATGGATACTTTTATCATCTGGCTTCATTTCGGCCATCATCCCCTCCCAGGTTTCTTTTCCTGCCTTGACCTCATCCGGCAGTTCGGCCCCTTCCTCATAGGTTTGGGCCAGCTGGTACTTTTCATAGGAGTCCATGTTAGAGCTGTACTGGTAATACTGCAGTCCAAACCCAAACATAATAAGCACAACAACCCCTATTATCAGTTTTTTAGCCGGTGCATTCCGGAAAGGAAAAAGAAAGAGTCCATAAAGCCCGTATGAAAACAATATCTCCCCGGGCCATAGTATGAGGTATGCGTGGATAACCCCGAAGATCAGCAGCCATATGGTCCGGCGGTAATAAATATCGGCTACTTCAAGTCCGCCTCCCCTATTGATCATACGGGAAGTCATCAGTACCATTCCTACACCAAACAGCATGGAGAACAAGGCTCGCATAGTTCCTTCAAAGAACAGGTTGTTGATTTTCCAGACCAGGAGATTTAGGCCATCGGCCCCACCCTGTACGGTTGGGTCTCCGTAAGCCATGAATACCAGGCCAAAGCCTGCAATGTTCATCAATAAAATTCCTAGGAGGGCTACACCGCGGAGCACATCCAGGGCAGCAATTCGCTCCGAGGCCGATACCGGCCCCAGCGCTTTGGTGAGATCAGACATGTTAGTTGTTAGGTTGGTTGTGATGGTAAGATAAGATAAATAATGCAATAACATACATGCTTCCCAAAATGCATTCTCCTCAATTTTTTTTGTACTTTCTGCTGCCGAAACAACTCTTTAATACTCTTCATACAAAATTCCTTTATTATGATCCAGCGCAAACTCTCCCTGAAGACAGTTGCACTTATGGCCACAGCACTGTCTTCTGTCCTGATGAATGTTACTTTTTCACAAGGTTTTGAAGGATCCTACCGCTTTCCCAGACAAGTCCTTTAATAATGGACCAAAAAACGGTACGCTATATGGGAAGCAGTCCTAAATATCCTGAAAAAGTCTACCTCAATGGAAAAATTCTCGATGCCGACCAGGCACAGATCTCCGTATTTGACCGGGGTTTTATCTTCGGAGATGGGATCTACGAGGTGATGGCCCGGATCAACGGGCGGTTTTTTTTCAAAAAAGCCCACCTGGACCGGTTAAAATGGTGCCTGAAACAAATTGATATTTCCCTGGATGTGGATGCCCTGGAACGAGAGATCCCGGCCTTGCTGCAAGCCTCCGGACTGGACAACAAGGACTGCCTGTTGTACATGCAGGTAAGCCGGGGCGTGGCACCCCGGCAACACAGCTTTCCCAAAGGGATAAGGCGTACCGTGATGATGTATGCCTGGGAGAAAAAGCTGCCCGATATCAACAATAATCATGCTTCCGTAGTCACCATGGCCGACTTCCGCTGGTCGCGCTGCGATATCAAAATGACCTCCCTTCTGGGCAATGTCATGGCCAACGAACACGCCATGCAAAACGATTGCTATGAGACTGTTTTTGAGCGCAATGGTATTATTACAGAAGCCTCACATTGCAACGTGTTCTTTGTGAAAGACGGGGTCGTCTACACGCATCCCACTGGGCCTTACCTGCTGGATGGCATTACCCGACAGGTGGTTCTGGAGCTTTGTGAACAACTAGCAATTGAAGTTCGATTAGAAGGTGTTCCAGCTTCCGAGATTCAAAACATGGATGAGGCCTTCCTTACCGGGACCAGCACCCAGGTGCTGGCGATACAAAAAGTGGATGACTATAGCTATTTTGAAAAGGAACCCGGACCCCTTACCCAAAAGCTGCAGCAAGCCTTTTTAGGTTTGAAAAGGACGGTATAACGGAGAATTTTATAAATTGATGACGCCAACCATCAATTAATGCTCCGCTTCTTTCGTCAAATCCGTCAAAAACTAATAACTGAAAATAGGTTCAGTAAATACCTGTTGTATGGAATAGGCGAGATTTTGCTGGTGGTAATAGGTATTTTAATTGCTCTTCAAATCAACAATTGGAACAATGAAATCCAGGACAGGGAAAAGGAAAAATACTACCTGAAGAGTGTCAGAACCAGTATTGAATTATCCCAAAACGAATTGGACCGTGTAATCCGCGATGCCAAACTGATCTCCTCCAGTGCGGATACCTTGTTTTTACTCCTGGCCCGGGAGAAGTACGGCTTGCTGAATGGTATTTTCCTGGACAGCCTGTTGTTCAGAGCGGCCGACTACAGCCAGATTTCCCTAAATGACGGTGGCATACAGGAAATATTAAATACTGGCTCCCTGGGTATAATTACAAATGATACCATCAGGGTTATCCTGGCGTCCTGGAATGAAAGGATGCACGTAATCCGGAAGTTCGAAGCGGAAACCAAAGAACTGAATCAAAAGTATGTGGCATACCTGAATAACTATATAAATGCATCCCGGTTTTTACTGGATTCTGTTAGTGTTGTAATCCCCGAAAAGAAGAAAACATTATTGACAGATCCGCTTTTACGCAATTATTTGGAACGCATCACGGGTCTGCATTATGACATGCATGACATGTATTCAGAAGAAAAGCGAATGCTGGATTCTTTATCTGGCTTGATTAAGCAGCACCTTAGGGAATGATTCGCTTCTTCCGACAAATCCGCCAACGTCTTTTAACCGAGAACCGGTTTACGAAGTACCTGCTATATGCAATCGGGGAGATCATCCTGGTGGTAATCGGGATCCTCATCGCTTTGCAGATCAACAACTGGAATGAAGAACAACGGTCAAAAAGACAAGCCGATGTATTTCGAGAAAAGCTAGTTCAGGACGTTATTCAGGACACGCTCAAGATCAATGAAATCCTTGAAGATCGAAAGCGCATCCAAAAAAATATCAAAGATTACTTTGAATATTTTGATTCAGGGCAACATACACCTGAAACCCTCATTGATTCTGCAAGGAGTGTAAAATGGTCCCTCTTCAGGTACCTTCCCCAGAACTACACTTTTAGGGATATGCAGGCTACCGGCAATACCTCTCTGTTAATGGAAAAAGAGCGCGAAGGTCTTATTGACCTTGCTAACACACAAGATTTCCTTATTCAAATTATTGAAAAGCAGATCGATGAGATTCTGGAAGAATTACACAAACGGGATGCCTATTTAGGCGACCATATGTCGGAAACCGATTTCTTTGAAACGCTGAACGCCCCTCTTAACCCTGCCGAATCCCGGAAAGGGTTGCTGCATCAACACAATGCCTTTACAGAAATAGTAGAATTGGGAGACATCATGGAAGCATTTGCAATTTCGATTAAGCAAAAATCCAAAAACCTGATCCTCCTCCTGAAACAAAATTGATTAGCATGATCCGCTTCTTTCGCCAAATCCGACAGCGCCTCCTCCCGATAGCTATCGGGACTGATGGCTATACAGGTTATTAGCTGCTGTGTACAGTTCAAAGGCTTATTTCAGATATTTAAGCGGAGACTAATCATAATCCCGGTATTACTTGCTTATGTGCCTAATATGTGCTTACTTCCCGTTTTTTAAAAACAAAAATCCTATGAAATATCTCAGCTTGTTTTTGATGCTGGCAATTCCTTTTGCAGGAACTGCCCAGGAAAATAAATGGACTCCTGAAGAGATTATCAATACGGTCTATGTAGGCAGCCCGGAATTTTCCAAAGACGGACAAAAAGTGGTCTGGTCCCAGAGAAAAGGCCTGAAAAAAGAAGACAAATTCGTTAACCAGCTTTACATGGCCCGTTTGAATAATGAGGCCGGCAAACCCAAAGTAGTACAGCTCACGCGCTCCAAGTCAAGTGAATCCAACCCCGTATTCAGTGCAGATGGGGAAAGCCTGTATTTCCTGTCGTCCCGGGAGAAAGGCAAAAAACTGTGGAAGCTCAACCTCTACGGGGGGGAACCCGAAGAGGTCCACACATTTGAAAATGGCATCAGCTCTGTAAAAAGACTGGATGCCGGAACCCTTCTCTTCATTAGCGAGGAAGGGAAAACGCTCTATGATATCTCCAACGAAAAGGACAATACCAACATTGTGGAGGATACGCTTCACTGGAACCCAAGGCGTATCTATTCTTTCGACCTCAAATCCAAAGAGATCAACAGGATTACTGAAAATGCGTACCGCATCAACAATTATGAAGTTTCCGAAGATGGACAATACCTGGTCTATCAGGAAATCACCACTCCAGATTATGGCGTGGACGGGAACCCCAAACCCAATTACGTGCTAGTAAATCTTAAGGAAAAGTCCTCTACCAAAATCCTGAGTGGTTTGCAAAGCCCAACGGCGTATCGCTTTACAAAAGATGGAAAGGGCTTTTATTTCTCTGCAGAAACCTCCTCAGACCCGGAATGGAATGGTTCAGGGATACGGGAACTGTATTACTACACATTTAGCACAGGAAATTACACCAAAGTCCCGTTGGAATGGGAAAATGGCCTTTCCGGGGAATATTTCCTGAACGGGAATGGCCTTATCGTACAACTGGCCAATGGCCCTTTAAGGAAAGTCAGATACTACGAAAAAAAGAACTCGGACTGGTCGTGGAAAGATATTTCACTGGGGGATCAGCAGGAACATGTTTCCGTAATGGCATTCAACCCGGCTTCCGGCAAAATCCTCTACCGGCACTCCACAGCCTCGAAACTCCCGGAATACTACCTGGCTAAAATTAAAGTAGGGCGAAAAAGCATCTCCCTTGAGGGATCAAAAACACTTACTTCCCTCAACGATAAACTCAAAAAGAAGCCTATTGCCAAATCTGAAATCATTTACTGGAAAGGGGCTAATGATGAAGAGGTAAACGGAATTTTATACTACCCCAAGAATTACGTGGCCGGGAAGAAATACCCGCTGGTCCTGAGTATCCATGGCGGACCAACCGGAGTAGACCAGGATCGCTGGTCCGAACGCTGGTCTACCTATCCCCAGATCTTTACAGACAAGGGGGCTTTTGTGCTGAAGCCAAATTACCACGGCTCAGGCAACCACAGCCAGGCATTTGTAGAGTCCATTAAGAATGGGAAATACTATTCCCTGGAGGAAGTGGACCTCTACAATGGCATACAGCACCTGAATCAGCAAGGCTACGTGGATATGGACAAACTGGGAATAATGGGCTGGTCTAACGGTGCCATACTGGCTACCTGGATGACCCTCCAATACCCCGATATGTTCAAGGTGGCTGCACCGGGTGCGGGTGATGTTAACTGGACATCAGATTACGGTACCTGCAGGTTCGGTGTGACATTTGACCAGAGTTATTTTGGCGGTGCCCCATGGGACGATACCAACGGAAAACATTACAACGAATGGTACATCAAGTATTCCCCAATCTTCGAGATTGAAAAAATCAAAACCCCGACAATCATTTTCCACGGGAGTGAAGACCGTTCTGTTCCGCGCGACCAGGGCTGGGAGTATTATCGAGGACTGCAACAGGTTGGGAAGGCCCCCGTTAAATTCCTGTGGTTCCCGGGTCAGCCACATGGCTTGCGCAAGATAACACACCAGCTAAGGAAGATGAAGGAAGAAATTGACTGGTTTGAAACTTACCTGTTTAAAGATAAAAAGGAGGAAAACGAGGCCTTCAAGAAAGATAGTCCGCTTGCCTCACTGCTGAGTTTGCAAAAGAACATGTCTGGTGATGGCCTGTTGGGGACTATGGAAAACGGAGTGCTTATCCCCAGCGTGGTAGCTACTGCTAAAGACAGCATATCCATTGGCACCCACGAGGTTTCAATTGCCCAGTACCATGCTTATACCGGAAAGGATTACGACCGGCTTCATGCCAACATGCCTGTTACCGGATTAAGCAAGGCAGATATAGAAGGTTACCTCTCCTGGTTATCCGAAAAAATGGGAGCTACCTACAGGTTGCCCAATGCAAGTGAAGCTAAAAAATGGCACAAGAAGGCCCGAACAAGCTATAAGAACCAGAACAACCTCAACCATTGGGCTGGCTATAAGCTGACCAATCTGGATGTTGCAGATTTACGCTCCAAAATGGGTGAATTGAAAGTCTCCCTGATCAGGAACGGGGGAAGCCATCCCATGCTTAAACTGAAAGAAGGGGTTATAATCTATGATCTGGGTGGAAATGTGGCCGAGTATTATTCTGATGGAGGGAATTTAAAGACCTACGATTACAGCGCTTATGATTTTGTAGATCCCGCCAGTACCGCTAATAAGCCTGCGCCAGAACATACAGGTTTCAGGGTGGTTAAGGAATAGGGATTGATTTAGCTCATTATAACACAAAAGACGCCCAGGATATGTTATCCTGGGCGTCTTTTTTTTTTATCCTCTAATAGAAAATATCCTATCTTTAAATCATCACGTCCTGCCCAATTCATAGTATTGGGGCCTTATACCTGACTAATGGACAACCAGACAACCCGTATTAAAGCACTTCAGCTAAAGCTGGAAGAGCTCTTGAAGAGGCAGGAGGCTTTTTCACAGGAAATATCAGAATTACGAGATGCGATCTCAGCCCTTCAGGAAGAAAACGTCGTAGAGGAAGCAATACCTCCAACCTCCGAAACCGAGACAGTAAAAGAACCTGCCCCTGAAGTAACCCGGGAGTTCGCTGCCAGCAAACCGCCGGAATATACTACGGCAGAAGTCCCGGGAAAACGAAGGAGCCTTTACCGGAAACAGCCAGAAAAAATACTGGGCGGGGTTTGTTCCGGGCTTGCGGAATACGTGGGTATGCCCACCTGGCTGATGCGGAGCATCTGGGTCCTTTTCAGCCTGCTTTTCTGTATAGGCGCCATCATTTACATAATCTTATGGGCCGCAATCCCGGTCGCACCCGGAACCTATCCTGTTATGGAAAAAGCTCCCTCACCGGATGCTGAAAAACCAACGAAGATTCCAGATTCACCCTCTAGTCAGGAACAGGAGCCGCCAACTCCCGGGCCAATAACTTCCTCAAGGGCTGTATTCAACCTGGAAAAATATATTGGGGAAAGCCTTATCAGCAAAATTGGCATGGTTGTCCTTATTATAGGGGCGGCTATAGGTGTAAAATACTCCATCGATAACGATTTGATCAGTCCGACCGTGCGAATTATACTGGGTTATTTGCTTGGTATATCGCTGCTATTCATAGGTGGCCGACTGAAGCAAAAGTATGAGACCTTCAGTGCCATCCTGGTAAGCGGTGCCATGGCTATCCTCTATTTCATGACTTTTGCGGCCTATTTATTTTACGGTATGTTCCCGCAATGGGTTGCATTTGCCTTGATGGTGGTGTTTACTGTAGCCACTGTAGGCATTGCCCTTAAATACGACAGGCAGATCATAGCACACCTTGGTCTTGTAGGTGCCTATTGTATTCCCTTTTTGCTGGATGAAGGTCGGGGTGAGCCTGCAGTTCTTTTCAGTTATGTAGCCATCATCAACCTGGGGATACTTTTTATCGCATTTCGGAAGTACTGGAAACCCCTTTACCTGTTTTCCTTTGGGGTAACCTGGCTTATCTATTGCAGCTGGTTCGTGTTCAATTTCAGTAATGATGAACACAGTGGCATGGCTGCTTTCTTTGCCTTCCTGTTCTTCCTCATTTTCTATATTACTTTCCTTGCCTATAAGTTCATCAAGAAGGAGGTTTTCAATGTACTGGATGTGTTCCTTTTGCTCGCCAATTCCTTTATATTCTTCGGTTTTGGCTACAGCATCATCGAACAATCCCCGGAAGGGGCATCCTATCTTGGTGCTTTTACCCTTTTCAATGCCCTCTTGCACGGCATAGTAAGTTTTGTAGCCCATCGCTTCAAACTGGCCGACAAGAATATTTTTTACCTGGTGACCGGGCTGGTGCTGGTTTTTATAACCATCAGCATTCCCGTTCAACTGGATGGCAACTGGGTTACCCTGCTATGGGCCGGTGAAGCGGTCCTACTTTTCCATATAGGAAGAACAAAAAACGCCGGGGTGTACGAAAGCATGGCTTACCCCTTAATAACGCTGTTCGCCCTTAGCCTTATTCATGACTGGGGAGATCTGGGTATGGCTGCTCGCTTTGCAGATGAAACCAATACTTATACTCCATTTTTCAATCGGGTTTTTCTTACCTCATTGTTAAGTGCTGCAGCCCTGGGCTATATCAATTTCCTGTTCTATAAACTACCCTCCTCAGCCAGCTGGGTTAAAGAACAGGGGCTCTATTCCCTTATCTCATACGGTTTGGGCGGATTACTTATCGGTGTTTTATATACTGCTTTTTCGATAGAAATATCCAATTACTGGAATCAGTTGTCATCGGTTTATTCTTTCCCATACCAGGGAAGTTCATACCAATACGTTCGGGATGCAGCATCATTCAAGGCAGTATGGCAACTCAATTTCACCCTGGTATTTCTTAGCCTGCTTGGTGTGGCCAATAATTGGAAGTTTAAGAGCCGCTCCCTGGGGATTGTCAGCCTCAGCTTAAATGCTCTTGCCCTGCTTTCATTTTTAACCTCTGGCTTGTTCCTTTTGAGTGAATTGCGAGAAAGTTATCTGGAGGCATCAATAACTAACGAGACCCTGATATCAGGTTTTCACATCGGCATTCGATACCTGTCTTTTGTGTTCCTCGCCTTGTTCCTGTTTACAAGCTACAAAACCTTAAATAAGGGTTACGTATCACTGAAAAAGGATATCGTATTTGATCTGGTGCTGGCTGTGACTCTTTGCTGGATTATTACCAGCGAACTGCTGCATTGGCTGGATCTTGCTGATGTTGTAGAGTCCTATAAACTATGGCTTTCCATATTATGGGGTCTGTATGCCATGGGACTCATCAGCCTGGGAATCTGGAAAAAGAAGAAACACCTGCGGATTGGTGCTATTGGACTTTTCTCCCTGACGCTGGTGAAGTTATTCTTTTACGACATAGCACACCTGAATACCCTCTCCAAGACCATTGTTTTTGTTTCCCTGGGGATTATCCTCCTCCTTGTATCCTATTTGTATAATCGTTTTAAAAATATAATTACGGACGATTAAAACAAGAACCCGTGTACAACATAAGCTGGCCCGGATATCATATCCGAGCCAGCTTATTTACAATTCATTTCCGTATATTTTGCCTTTGTTTGTAACAAACCAACAAAAAACACTACCAATTTAAATATCAACCAAAAACCAAAACTCCTCTATGGAACTTATTATCGACAGCCTGTCCAAAACCTATTCCAATGGCGTGCAGGCACTTCGGGATGTGTCCCTGACGATCCCCCAGGGCATGTTTGGACTCCTTGGCCCTAACGGAGCTGGAAAATCAACCTTAATGCGAACCGTTGCGACACTACAGGATGCCGACTCAGGCTCCATTACAATGGATGGTATTGACGTGCTTCAGGACCGGCAGGCCGTCCGGGAATGCCTGGGGTATTTGCCTCAGGACTTTGGCCTGTATCCGCGTATCAATGCCGAAACTATGCTCAACCATATCGCCCAGATGAAAGGGATTGGAAACAAGAAAGAACGTAAGGAAGTAGTATCGTCACTGCTGCATCGGGTAAACCTCTACAAGGATCGCAAAAAAGCCCTGGGAACCTATTCCGGTGGGATGCGACAACGCTTTGGAATAGCACAGGCACTTGTGGGTAACCCCAGCCTGATTATCGTGGATGAGCCTACAGCCGGACTGGACCCCTCTGAAAGGAACCGGTTCTATAACCTGCTCTCAGAAATTGGTGAAAATACCATTGTAATACTTTCTACCCATATTGTGGAAGATGTAAATACCCTCTGTTCCAACATGGCCATAATTTGCATGGGGGAAGTACTGATGCAGGGCACACCCAAGGACGGTCTTGCCAGGGTAGACGGCAAAATCTACCAAAAAGCCATAGACAAATCGGAATTAGACCAGTACAGGGAGGATTTCCATGTAATCTCAACCAAACTGATCGAAGGGAAACTAAGCCTGAGGATTGAAAGTGACACAGCCCCGGGAAATGGATTTGAACCCACCCCTGCTGAACTCGAAGATGTGTACTTCAGTTTTATTTCAAAAAAAGTAGATCCCATCACCATTTAATCCGAGATTATGTTTAAAGATATATTCCTGTTTGAATTGAAATATCGGTTCAAGCGCCCGGCCACATGGAGCTATTTCGGGCTCCTGATACTGGTTCCCATGCTCCTTATTGGGTTTGGGAATACCCCGGCTTCTGAAAAGGTATTCCATAACGCCCCAATAGTTGTAGCAGAATTGCTTCTGCTGGTCTCCATTTTTGGAATCCTGATCACATCAGCGGTAATGGGTGTGCCCATCTACCGGGACCTGGAACACAAAACAAGCAACTATTTATTCAGTTATCCCATCTCCAAAACAGCCTACTTTATGGGCCGTTTCTGGGGGTCTTTTGTTACCCTTTTGTTTATTTCCTCAGGTGCTTTGCTGGGGGTGTATCTGGGAAGCCTTCTGGGACCTGCTTTTGGTACCGAGGCAACACGATACGGGCCCAACCTGCTCGTGAATTATTTTCTACCCTGGTTTACCCTGCTTGTACCCAACCTCTGGCTGGCCGGATGTCTGTTTTTTGCATTGATTATTTTCACTCGCAATATCCGTTCCATCTATTCCGGAGGTATTGTTGTATTTATCGTTTATCTGCTGTCGAATTTCCTGGCACAGGATATTGAAAACAAGGAGCTGGTACAGTTGCTGGATCCCTTTGGGCTCAACTCTTTTAGTTATCAGACCCGCTACCTCACCCCCTTTGAACAAAACAGTTTTTTGCTTCCATTTGAGGGAAATTTAATGTGGAACCGAATCCTGTGGTCTGGCGTGGGGCTAGCCTTCTTCATCGCCGGATACTGGCGGTTTAGCTTTGAACGATTCTTCAAGACCGATCGCAAAACAAAAAAATCAAAAACAGAAGAAGAGGCTTTACAAGATGATAAAAAGGTTTCTGTTGTAGTCGATTTTGCTAAAGGTTACCAGTGGGCCAGCCTGAAAACACTGGCTGGCATTGAGGTGAGAAACATTCTAAAAGATATTTATTTCAGGTCTATTCTTTTAGGTGGACTAATCTTCCTTATCCTGGATTTCTGGATCGGTATTACATTATATAGTGTGCCCAATATGCCCTCCACTTCATTCCTGATGCAGTACAAGACCTTCGATTACAACCTGTTTGTCTTTATCATCATTGTATTCTTCACGGGTGAAAGCCTGCACCGGGATAAATCTACCGGCTACTCCGTAATTAACGACACCTTTCCAGTGCGCGATTGGGTGATCATTGCCTCCAAGTTCATCGGAATTGCAGCGATCTGCCTGGCCCTGACCACCCTGCCCATTATTGTGGGGATCATTGTACAGACGCTCAAAGGATATTTTAATTACGACCTTGGGGTATACCTTACGGACAGCTACCTCATCTCCCTGCCGGACTACCTGCAAATGGTAATGCTGGTATTCGCCGTGCACCTGGTAGCCAATAACAAGTTTGCCGGGCATGCCGCCGCCATTGGTATCTGGCTGGTTATCCTGATCCTGCAGAATTTTGCAGATTACAATTTCAACCTGTTCTTTTACAGCTACAAACCTGGCTACACCTGGAGCGACATGAACGGGCTCGGCCACTTTGGTCAATCGCTCTTCTGGTACAACCTCTACTGGACCGCCTGGGGCATCTTCCTGGTCCTGTTCTTCAGTGTTTTCTACAGCCGGGGAAGCGAAAGCAACTTTAAAAGTCGCATCAGGAAGTCCTTAAACCGCATCTGGCGTGGCCCGGTAAAGCTCTCCTTACTATTTCTGGCAATAGCAATAGGTTCCGGGGCATATATTTATAGTAATGTGGTTTACAAGAACAATTATCTAACCCCGGATGAGGGAACGGAACGTACGGTGGCCTATGAAAAGCAACTCAAAAAGTATGAGGGAATCCCGCAACCCAAGTATACTAAGGTCAATATCAAGGCAGACCTGTACCCCATGGAACGGGATGCGTACTTTGAGGCCCAGGTTGAAATGGTCAACAAAACGGACTCGCCCATAGATTCCATACATTTTAATTCTACCGCACTGAGTGATTTTAAGGTTATCCTGAATGGAGACACCCTGAAACACCGTTTTCCCCTGGTCTACAAGAAACCTAAATTTCAGGTGTTTGGCGAGAAACCTCAGCGCGAATGGTATAAGATCACTGCTTTACCAAAGACTATGATGCCTGGTGATACCTTGAACTTGACTATTGTGAGCGAGGTTATCAATACCGGTTTCCCAAATTCAGGGTTTGGCAGGGAACTGGTATACAATGGTAGCTTTTTTAGTGGGGGAATACCGGAAATGGGTTACGATTCCGGTTCTGAGATCAACTCGGATGAAGAACGCAGAAAATACGACCTCCCTGAAAAACCGGAGGACCTGCCCCCTCATGACGACCCCAAAGGACAAAGGACGCTGTTGTTTGTTGATGATGCCGATCTGGTCCAATTTGAAGCGGTGGTCAGTACTATCCCATCGCAAATTGCCGTGGCACCGGGGTACCTGCAAAAGGAAGAGATTATAGATGGCCGAAGGTATTTCCATTATAAACAGGATACCCCCATACAATGCTTCTTTACCTTTGTTTCGGCCGAATACGAGGTGCTGGAGGATGAGGCAGTGCTGCCAGACGGACAAAAGGTGGCTATTGAAATATTCCACCACCCTGATCATACTTATAATCTGGACCGGTTCCTGCAATCTTACAAGGATGGGCTTACTTATTTTTCAGAGACCTACGGTAATTTCCAGTTCAGGCAAATGCGACTGTTGGAATTCCCCAGGTATGCCGGGTTTGCACAATCCTTTCCCAATACCGTTCCCTTTTCGGAGAGTTTTGGCTGGGTAGCCGATTTTTCGGATCCGAATGATTTTGATTATGTGTACTATGTTACCGCCCACGAACTGGCCCATCAGTGGTGGGGTCACCAAATAACACCTAATAATACCAGAGGATCCAATCTGACCTCCGAAGCGCTGGCTGAGTTTTCGGCCCTTATCCTGTCCGAAAGGCGCTATGGGAAAGACAATATGAAGCGTTTCCTTAAGGACGAACTGGACGATTACCTCAGGGGAAGGTCCAATGAAGGCAAGAAGGAAAATGTATTCATCAACTGCAACCGTCCCTACCAATGGTATAACAAGGGCAGCCTTATCCTCTATGGACTTCGCGACCTGATTGGGGAGCAGGCCATGGACTCTGCCCTGTACAAGTTCAACCGGGATTTCGGGCTCAGGGAGGAACCTCCTTTTCCAGGCAGCTCAGACCTGTACCGCTACCTGAAGGAAGCTACACCAGACAGCCTGCAATATTACCTGGACGATACCTGGAACAAGATCACCCTGTACGATAACCGCGCGGAAAGTGTGGAGGCCAAAAAGCTAAGTAATGGGGAGTACGAGATCACCCTTAAGATCCAATCCCAAAAACGCTATGCTGACGAGACCGGTAAAGAGTCAGATGCCTCCTATAAAGCCGATTATATTGACATCGGGGTTTTTGCTGCGGATGATACGGATGAATATGGCCGTACGCGTGTAAATCCGCTTTATCTTGAAAAGCACCTGATCAAACCCGGGGAATCTACTATCACAATCCGCGTGAAGGGAGAGCCGGAGAAAGCGGGAATTGACCCTTACAACAAGCTTATAGACCGTATCCCGGATGACAATACTCAGGATGTCGATATAGGCTAAGCCTTATAACAATAATAGAGAAAATAGGAGCGCTCGGATATGATATCCGAGCGCTCCTTTTCATATCCTAAGTAGATACTCCTCCACGTTAACTTTAATTTCTTTGGGATTAGTAAACGACTAAAATAGCATATCTGAGGCGTCTATGTATTGTATGAAAGCAGCGATAATCCTTGTAACATATCATAGGTTTAAATCGTTTTCATTTCAAACAAACCACCATGAAAACCAAACAACTCCTGTCTCTGGGTTGGATTACTGCCCTTTTGTTTATTACCGGAACCTTTATTCTGGGGAGCCTGGTCCGCGATTATAGTTTTGTCGCCCAGACAGTAAGCGAAATTGGGCAGCAAGGATCTCCACAGGAACTAAGCTGGCAAATATTCAGTATACTGATTGGGCTTTTGATTATCCTTTTTTCTTTTGGACTGATTGCTTTTGCCAGACGAAACAATTGGTCCGTAATTCCCGCGATATTCGTTTTGTTTGCGGGGCTTTCGCAATTCGGGACTGCGCTTTTTCCCTCTCCGCATCCATTACACAACGTGTTCGGGCTATCCATGACCATAGGATATTTTTCGCCTTTGGTATTTGGGCTGCCCTGGAAGAACAAATTAGGCGGTTCCTTTAGGGGTTATTCGTTACTCGCTTTTGGGTTGATTATGATTGGAATATTTCTAAACCTATCACCCCTCTTTGCACACGATTTGTATCCCCTTGAATACTACGGGTTAGTTCAGCGGTTTTTGCTATTTACCTTCTACCTGTACCTGGGTTATGTAGGCGTTGTAGCATCCAAAAGGCCTTAACAATGCACATGCCGTTAACAACTTGAGGGTGTTTGTATTATTTTTTTACTATTTTTCTTGCTAGAAGGGTACTTTAGACCAACCAACCTTCGGAATCAGAATGAAGATAGATTCCATCATTAACTTCCTTCTGGTAGCAGGGGCCGTACAGGGCTTTCTGTTCAATTTTGTCACACTTACGATTCGCAGAAAGCACGGTCCGGCAATTATTTACCTTAACCTCGTAGTGCTGTTTATTTCCCTCAATAACTTGCAGGCCTGGCTGCCGGAAGCAGGGTACAGTAGTGGGAGTTATTTTATAAAACAGTTAATCGTCCCCTGGTACCTTTTAGTTTTTCCCTGTTTTTACAGTTTTGTGAGACATTTCCTAGGTATTCAGGACAAAATAAAAGGGTATGTGAAGATTGCGTTTATACTCTTTGCGGTACAAGTCCTCATAAGATCTATTCTCATCTTTTGGGTTATGCAATCCAATGAACCCGATCCGGATGCTATTATAGAAAAGTTCAATGTGCTGGAAGAACTGGTTAATATCATTTTTTCGCTATATGTTTTTGTTTTAGCATTTATCCTGATGTTCCGCAAAACAGCTCTGTATAAGGAAATACTTGATTATGACGATGTGCGCTGGATCAAGATATTTTTATTCCTTGGTATTGCCATTGCCTTATTGTGGAGCTTAGGGCTTACTTTACGTGCAATTAAAGGATTTGAAGATGGTGCCATTTACTACCCCTTGCGCCTGGCCACATCCCTCTTACTCTATTGGATAAGCTACCAGGGCTTGTATCGCTATACCCTTGTACAGGATAGGGTACAAGTCCGAAGAGGTATTCGCTCTAACAAGAAGCGAGCTGTACCAACGACCCAAATTTCCAATTCCAGCCTTGAAGAAAAACACGCCCGCGATTATGAATCTGTCAGGGACTATATTCTTTCTTCACAGCAATTTCTGGATCCCCTCTTCAGCCTGAAGAAACTGGCAGAAGAATTTAAGGTAAGTCCCGGGCACCTTTCCAGGCTGATCAATAAATACGGGAACAAAAATTTTACCGATTTTATCAATGAATTTCGGGTGGAACAGGCCAAAAAAATCATCCGTGACCCTGATTTTCAAAACTACACCATTGTTGCCATAGGCCTGGAATGCGGCTTTAATTCCAAGTCTACTTTTTATTCTGCATTTAAGAAGTTCACCTCCCAAAGTCCTTCGGAGTACAAAAGCCAGGGATAGGCCCCCATATACATATCCCGGATACACAAATTTTGTCTGAAAATTTGCCTGGCGCATCTTTTCGGACATTCCTTCTGTTTCTTGAAATTAAGTTTGAATAACTAAAACCATCCAACCCATGGAAGCAAACAATAAACCCCCTTTCTTCAGAAGACATCGCCATGTTATTGCTTTTAATCCTTTCATGAGCATCTCTGTTAGTCTGTCACAAATCCCTGATAAAACAATAACAGTTACGTCAGATTTCAAATCCGAGGTATCTGTAGCCTGCAAAGGCACATAATAATGATCCCATAGAAGGTGTAAACAATTAAATAATCAGAGTCTTAAATTTTAGAATTATGGAAACAATCCTAATACGCATCAAGCCATTTACATTTCTGCTTTCTGCCTTAATCTTGCTTTCAACCACGGTCTGCGCCCAATCCACTCCCAAAGAACCAAAACCCTATATGGCCCGGGTCTTGCTCAACTCTGGTGAGAAGGTAAAAGGGATATTGCATTCGGCCACAGACGATTCCATCTTCCTGGAAGATCCCAAAACGAAGGTTCAAACAACAGTTGCTCCGGAGCAGGTAGCGTGGATAAAAGTTCGCCGCAAAGGCAGGTTAGGCCGGGGGGCTCTGATTGGAGGAGTTTCCGGGGGCTTGCTGGCCGGCCTTACCGTTAACTGGTGGGACAACGAAGTTGATGAAAATTTAGGCATTGATGTCCCTGATAACGAGACCGTGCTCCCGGCTATTTTAGTAGGTGCTGCCAGCGGTGCTGCAATAGGTGGGCTGATTGCCTCCAAAAGCGATAAATTCTATATCAATGGCAATCGTGAGGTCTATTTATCAACACTCCCGGGTATTCAATCATACTGTCTGGTCAAAGTTAAAGGCAACTAAAAGATAGGTCAGATATCATATCCGACCTATCTGTGACGAAATCCGTCATGTTTCACATTCTTTAGGTGACATTTATCACCTTTCAGGCCGTTGAAATTTCCCAATTTTGTAAGGTTAAACCAACACCATAAATCATGGGAAAGCATAGCTACTCCTGGAAGACCATTATTCTGGTGTGTCTTTTATTTGCCTTACTTCCTTCTCTTAACGCACAAGAAAAGCCTCCTCAAAAAAATACAGAACCCCACAGTATCCTGGATAGCGACCGGGAGGTTACCCATGGGAGTTTGCACAACCTGAAGGAGTTGTTTGGACTGGGGACTATAACCGGCCACCTTCGCAATTACTTTATGTCTACCCTCAACGAGGGGAGCCTTACCGATTATTACGCAAATGCCATTGGCGGGGCTATGCGTTTTAGGTCGCACGAGTTTTACAATTTTGAATTTGGAGCTGCCGGTATCTTTACCTATAAAGCCTTTTCATCGGACCTGAACGAGGTTGATCCGGTAACCGGTGAATTTTCCAAGTGGGAACACGAATTATTCGATGTGCTGGACTTCGATAATTTTAACGACCTGGACCGATTGGAGGAATTGTATGTCCGCTATAACCTTGACCACGGATTTATCACCTATGGAAAGATGGAGATTGAAGAAACTCCCCTGATGAACCGGCAGGATGGCAGGATGAAACCTTTCGCATTTAAAGGCCTCTGGTTTCATTATGCTCTGGCCGATAACCACCATCTGCACGCCACCTGGATCGACAGGATTTCACCCCGCAGTACGGTAGAATGGTTTGATTTTAAAGAAGGTATCGGGTTATCGAATCAGGGCTTCCAGCCTGATGGCACTGAAGCCGAATACCATGAAGCACTTGAATCGGATGGCCTGGCCATGCTGGGATATCAGACCCATTATAAGGATTTCAGCCTGGAATTTTACCAGTGGTACATCCATCATCTTTCCCATACCTCCTGGATAGGTTTGGAATACGAGGGGGAACAATGGAAACTGGGTATTCAATACACCATTCAGTTTCCTGACGGCTTCCAGAAGGAACTGGAATATGAACAACGCTATATGCAACCCGGAGAGCAGGGCCAGGTATTAAGCGGTATGGTACAGTACTCCAGCGCTGACTGGGATCTCTGGGTTGCTTACACACACGCTTTTGACAGTGGCCGTTTCCTCTTCCCCAGGGAACTTGGAAGGGACCATTTCTATACGTCCCTTGCACGCTCCCGGCTGGAAGGATTTGGAAATACGGATGTACTTACACTGGGAACCACCTATCATTTTGGTCACGACCATTTTACCGGCGGCCTGGCATATACCCGCCTTTTTGGTCCTGAAACAGATTCCTTTGAATTCAATAAATACAACCTGGATTCCTACCAGCAGTTCAATTTCCACCTGGATTATGGTTTTACTGGTTTTTTAGACGGACTTCATATAAGCCTGCTCTATGTATACAAGAATAACCTCAATAACACAGATCCCGAAGCTATCTTCAACCGCAGCAATTACCACCAGGTGAATTTTATAACCAATTTTGATTTCTAAGGCTGCAAAAGACAGGGTTTTCCTAAGTTCCTGTATTTCCCCTGAATTATTCGTCCAGGCATTTGAAAATGCCTAGCTTTGTACCCATTTTAATTGAAAATCAGATAGATAAAAATAATTATGAGTAAAGTAAAGGCAAATGACACCATACAGGTTCATTACACAGGCAAACTAACTAACGGACAGGTATTTGACAGTACGGAAGAAAGAGGGCCGCTTAAGGTCACGCTCGGGCAGGGAAGCCTGATCCCGGGTTTTGAAAATGGACTGGTGGATATGACGCTGAATGAGAAGAAAACCATAACCATACCAAAGGAAGAAGCCTATGGTGAGGTGCGCAAAGAATTATTTCAAGCCATCAAAAATGAAGAACTGCCCGAGACCATTAAGCCCGAAGTAGGCATGGGTCTTGTTGCACGGGGACAGGACGGATCAGAGCAACAACTTCGGGTAGCCGAGGTAAATGAAGACCATATTGTGGTAGACGCCAACCACCCCCTGGCAGGACATGACCTGGTTTTTGACCTGCAGGTAGTTGAAATTGAATAAAATAGCCCTTGTTAAAATTTAAAAATTCAGAAAAGAGACCGCCTAAAAGCGGTCTTTTTTTTACAAATACTTCGGACTTCAAATACAAAGTATCTGGTATCTATTGTTCTAGTTTTTTAAAGCTATAATCCGCTTCTCCCTGAAAACCCCTCCTTTTTAACGCCATGTAGAATTCTCCGTCTTCCGGATTTACTTGAAAGACCAGGTTGCTTGGAAATTCTTCAACAGCAAACACATTATCCCCCAGATAATGCAATTGTGCGGGTATGCCTCCAAAAAACGGGTTGACCGTCAGGGTCCCATTTTCTTCAGTAACCTGGACTTGTGCGTTGTATAGTACATGCTGGTAACTGCCTGTAACCTTATTAAGCAAGGAGGCCGGAATGGAGTCCCTTACATCCAGATCCAGTGGCTTATGCCAGCCATGCGACGCTACTATACTATTCCGGAGCTGGTCCAGAACGGGGATGCGAATACCATTGGGGCCATTGCCGAAAAAGACCATGCCATTTCCCCCTTCCATGGTCCCATAGACATAACCTCCTGTTCCTGTATTGGCACCGCCATGCGAGAACCATTCGCGGTTACCAAATCCGTGAAATCGCTCCCAGGCAAGACCGGAGCCTCCCAGGGTTTTAACGGTTATGATATTAGTAACGCGTTTAGCTACTTCCCGGCTGATCACTTCAGTTTTCTGCCCGTCCAGCGCCTTCTGCATTTCGATCATAAACAGGGCCATGTCTTTAGGGGTAGACCACATGCCTGAAGGGGCTACCTGCGGAGTTATAGGAATACCTGTTCTGATAAGCTTGCCCTCTTCATCATGGGCCCTGGCTACGTTTTGCGGAAAGCCCTCCTCATTGGGTTGTTTCATGGTGGTGCGACTCATTCCCAGCGGAATAAAGAGGCGTTCTGCAGCCAAATCCGCAAGTGATTTTCCAAGGTGGTCTTCAACAGCCATTTGGACAATTACATACCCGCCTCCACTATATTGCCAGGTGGTTCCCGGTTTAAAAACCACACTTATTTCCTCCTTGTACCTGGGCAGTTTTCCCTGAAGGCTTTCAACCAAAGTAGGAATGGTATCTCCTTCGTAAAAATCGGCAAAGCCGTGCTGGGTTGTCCCTGCCATATGGCTTAGCAAATGTTCCAGGGTTACCGGGACCTCTTTGGTGAAATCATTTTCAGGAAGCTTCCACCTCTTTAAATAGTTGTTTACGGGCACGTTAAGGTCCATAAGCCCCTCCTCTTCTAACATGGCAAGCAAAGTAGCAGTTACGCCCTTGGAAATAGATGCAGTGGAAAAAGCGGTCTCCAGATTCACGGAATCCGCAGTTCCGGTTTCCTTGAACCCCCAGCTGTCTGCCCAAATTACCTCATAATCTTCAAAGACTGCCACACTAAGTCCTTTAAGCCCCCGGGCAACCAGAAATTCCTCAACGGACTTTACTGTACTGTCCCGGGAAATAAGTCCATTGATGGCCATTTCCTTTTTTTGGTCAATCTCAGTCCCGTTGTCCTCCTTACAACCCGACGGGAAGATCAAAACAACGATTATGAGGCTTAAGGCCTTTGCCAAAGCTCGTCTCATGTTTTTTATAAGTTAGGTGTTACTTAAAAATGACGAGGTAAGCCAAATTATGTAACAAGATGAATAGATGTACCCCATTAGATATCTGACGTACTTGTACCTGTCAACACCCTGCTGTAACATATCCAAAATATTATTGTCTTTATCCCGAAAACAATATCTAACCAATTCCATTCATATCATGAAACCTTTTTTATCCAGCTCACCCAGGGTCCTCTCATTGATAGGGCTATTTGTGTTTATGTGCTTTAAATTATCAGCCCAGCCTAATTATCCCAGGACTCCCCAGGAAGCAAAGCTTGTTTCCACAGACCTGGCCCATTTTGTAGAGGCCTACGAGGCGCTTGCAACTAATACGGATACCCTCGAGGTATTACAGACGCTTTATTTTGACCGGGGTACCCCCGGCCTGAAAGAATTTATCAATCGTCACCAATTGACACCGGAGCTGATGCGCGACGCCATGCGGGATGCCCCTGAGCGATACGCCCTGCTTCCGGAATTCATGGCGAACATCAGTCAGGTTGAGGCCTTATACCCTGAACTCATGCAGGACTTCGGAAAAGTGCTTCCTGCCGCTATGTACCCTCCAACCTATCTGCTTGTAGGGGCCAACCGGGGAATCGGACAGGCTTCCCTGCAAGGACAACTGATCACGGTAACCCGGGTGGCTGACAAATTGCCCGTATTGCGTAAACTGATTGTGCATGAGTTGTCCCATTTCCAGCAAGCCATGACTATGGGCGGCCAGCAATACGCGGCGCTTTATTCCACCCCTGACAATATGCTGGGACTCTGCCTCAGGGAGGGTGGCGCAGAATTTATTACCTCCCTGGTGGTTGCGGATATTACCCAGAAATCTGCGTTGGAGTACCTGGAAAAAGAAGAGAAACAGCTTAAAGAACGCTTTGTGGAAGACCTTAAGTCACAATCCAAAGACTATTGGCTTTGGGGTTCTCTTGAACAACCAGATCAGCCGAAACTGCTGGGTTATGTTATGGGATATAAGATTTGTGAAGCCTACTATAAAGGCGCCGGGGACAAAGCCACTGCTCTGCAGGATATCCTGAAGATGGATAATGCCCGGAGTTTTCTTGAAAAGAGTCACTACTTCGATAGCAATTAACAGGGCAAGGCTATTGGGAGTACTTCCTGACATTCAACTGTCACTTATTTAAAGACAGATTGTTGTGATTATTTTTCTTTTGCAAAAACAAGGCTCCCCGGTGTTTTCTTTTATCAAACTAATTCGTCATATAATGGTATGAAAATGCCAGTGGTTGTCTTAAAACCACTGGCATTTTTCCGAGGGTATGCGATCAGTTACCCTTGGTGTTCTGCTGATACATGCATGCCTTATGCCCGGGTATTATCAGGCATTCACAACATTAGGTTTTTGCCTTTTTGAAATAGTTCTTCTTCTCATGAACAGTTTCAACAAAGCTTCCAGGACAATAAAGCTTGACAATATAAGAGCCGTATAAGGCAGCAGGTCACCGATACGATTATAGATGGTATTTATCCCTTTCATGGGAACGTTAACCATTAACGTTTTCTCTTCGGAGCTGTAAAAATCCGTGCTCCCCAGTAAATTTCCATAGGGGTCCGTTGCAATGGAAGTTGCACGGGATACCGGCCTTACCACAGAGACCCCGTTTTCTATCCCTCTCAGGCTCGACATATAGGCGTGATATGGATCAATCGCCTTCCAGTCTCCCGATGGCACCAAAAGGATGTCGGTTCCAATTTGATTGGTTTGCCTTAAAAAGCCGGGGAAATCGGCATCGTAACAAATTACGGGTGAGAGCTTTCCATACGGGCTCTCTATGGCTGGTATTATATCATCAGACCCATATTCCTGTTCAGCAAAGGGCACCGGGTTACTTTTCAAGTAGGTATTTGCCAGTTCTCCCTCCGGGGTCAGGGTGATGGTTTTGTTGACTAAGAGCAACCTGTCCGGACTGTAGGGCCCGGGGTTGATTACTCCCAGGGATGCAAACAGATAGATCTGCTTCTCCCTGGCTAGCATTTTTGCCCTTTCAATAACTGCGTCTTCCTGATTACTCAGGGTTAAACCGATTGCCTCGGACCAAACGATAATCTTGGCACCCTGGTCTGCCAGGCGGGATGTTTTGCTAAAGAGCAGATCCAGGTTGGCTTCTATTGCCTTCCTCGAATTTGTAAACCGGTCTGCAAAAGGGTCTTCAATAAACGGGACCATCGCCCTGCTTGCTTCCTGCAGTTCAGGAGATGTTTGAGAAATATCCGGATGGATTTCAATTGTTTTACCAAACGCATCGTGATACATGGTCATTGTAATATTGCTATTGTCAATGGTAACACCCGCAACCTTCACCGTTTCGGATGTATTGTAATCTGCCTGTGATATCCTGATGACACCGAATGCCAGCACGAGAACATACACGGCCCCTGCGATCAAGCTCCCCGTCCTAATATGTGACCATTTCCATTGATGTGTGGTCATCCAGTTTACCAGAGAGGCAAACCAGGCTATCAGGAAAGAAATTCCCCAAATTCCAAAAACAGAAGCGATTTGTTGAATGGCAGGAAACTGATATTGGGTGTTGGCAATGGAACTCCAGACATCTCCACTCTGTAAGGAATTAAGGTATTCAAGGGCAACAAAGGCTGATGGAAAAATAAGTGTCCCAACAAAACCCCTTTCCCCAGCATTGCTTATCCTGTCTATCAGATAGGGAATAAGTGATTTTGCCGAAATTATCAGGAGGATAATTATAAGTACGGGCAGTGGGGCCGGAAACACCTCATTGACGCCGACATAACCCGAAAAAAGAAAGGCCAGAAAACCAAATACCAGGGCCTTCCATAATTTGACGTTTCGCATAAAATACAGGAAAAATACTAGGCCAAACCATGGGCCCAGGAATACAGTCCATTTCGCGGAACCGAGAACCATAAAGAACATACCCAGGACTAAAGCCAGGTAGGGATTCGATAAATAACGTTTTATTGTTTTCATGATATGATGATTTTCCATCAAAGTAATGGTATGCGCAAGCCAAAGTCGACTGATTACATGAAGTCGAACCCTTTAAATGCGTTCGACATTCCATGTAAAAAATCGAACCTCTGAAAACCTCAGGAAAATTGGGATTTATAGGCCGTTGGAGTATTTCCGGTATACTTCTTAAAGGCTGTATTGAAACTGGACTTGGAATTGAACCCTACGGCATACATAACTTCCAGAACGGTAAGTTTGCTATCCGTGGATTCCCGAAACCTTCTCTTTGCTTCCTCGATCCTGTAAGAATTGATCAAGTCAAAGAATGATTTTCCCAGTTCCGCATTGATGAGGATGGAAAGCTGCCGCGGAGAGACATTTAGTTGGGCGGCCAGGTCATTCAGGGTAAGTTCTGCCTCCAGGTATGGTTTGTTTTGGGTAAGATGCTGGTTTAGCTTATGCAATAGTGATTTGCTCTCCTCTGTATTATTTTCGGTGCCTGTACTTTTCCCCTGAGCGCCGAGGAAAATCTCGTTCTGGTGCAGGCCTTTCAGCAACACACTACTGATAAAAAACAATAACCCGACCAGCCCAAATACAATAGCCCCCTGGTCAAGTCGGATCAACTGGCTATGCCTGAGTATGTTGGCCAGCGTACTTGCCAGCATGGCAATAATAAAAACATTCACGAAAAAGGTCAGCCAATTCAGGTTGATTTTGTCCAGGTTGGAAAACTGCTGTACAATTGTTTCCCTGTAGTTTTTTATTATGATCCTTATGGCTAACAGGTATGAAAGTTCATAAACAAACCCGAAGACTGAAATCATGATGGTACTAAGGTCTTTGCCTTCGCTGACATCTTCCAACACCCTTTGCTGCATTTCCGGGCTCTGGTTGTAATAAAAGATATACAATAACAGCAAGGCAATAAAAAATGGTAAAGTATGTAGCAGATGAATCCATTTGAGCCTGAAATTTTTATTGGTCAGTGATTGAGTGTACAGTAAAAGCAATGGAGCGTGTAAGATAACCAGGCTGTTTAGGAACAGGGCATATTGGGTTTTGGATTCAAAATACCCTGAAATAAGAAAATAGTAATCCAGCAAACCCGCACCCAGACTCAGAAAGAAAAAAGCGAGAAGGTAATTGCTAAGTCTACTGCCCTTCCTGGAATAGAAAAGAAAAAAACTGACAAAAAACAGCTGGAAAAGTACCAGCAGGGTTAATATTTCAAAAATTTCCTGCATTACAAACAGCTGTATTAAACATGACCTCAGTCTAAAGGTATAAAATACTATCGCTTCTCAAGTTCACTTAACAGGAACCATCGGAAATTTCCAAATTAATCCAATACAGGATACCGTATTTGCTATTCCTTAAGCTGCAGCTAATGCAAATCTGGTTCATAACTCTGAGATAACCCCTATATTTATAAACATAAGATTGTCCTGGCTGTATCCCGTTATGAAGAAACTCCTTAAAATTATCCTACTCCTTACAGGGGTCTATCTCCTTCTTATGATTCCCCTGCCTCAAAAGGAAAGGGAATTGCAAAAAGCATCAAAAAGCGCATTTTTATGGGATCAGGATGCCCTGTGGAACCAACTGGAAAGGGCTTTTCTGGAAGGAAGGAAGATGCCTGCCGCCGTCCTGGACTCTTTGGTACTGGAAATGACGCAGGAAATGGACAGCTTGCTGCTAGCCAATAATGGCGACGCCATTACCCCCGGGGATGTTTTTTATCCTACTATAGAAAACAAATTTTTTCAGGTTGCTCCCCTGATTGCGGCACAACAAAATAGAACAGGATGGTATATCAATTTCTATAACCAGCTAAGAGAAAAACTAAAAGAAGACACGGTGCATTGGGACATAAATACCCCTGCGGCACGTCAGATGTCCTATCGCATCCTGTATGGGATCCGGGCTGCGGTGGAAGAAATAATGTTGCAATCTCCTGAGGAAGCATTCGTATCTACCATGCATGTTCATGAAGAACCTTCTGCCGCTCCTCAAGCGAATATCCTGGGGATAACAGTGCATAGCGGCGATCTTCTGGTTAGCCGGGGAGGGGCAGAAGTCTCTGCCTTTATTTCCAGGGGAAATGACTTCCCTGGGAACTTTTCGCATGTTGCCCTGGTTTACGTAAACGAGGAAACCCATGAACCCTTTTTTGTGGAAGCGCATATTGAAAAGGGAGTTGCCATAGCTACCAAGGAAGAATACCTGAAAGACAAAAAACTGCGGTTTATGGTGATGCGGCCCAGGGCAGACCTTCCGGAATTGAAAGCCAATCCTTTGCTCCCCCACGATGCTGCTCGCTATATGTACAAGGAATCCATTGCCAGGCATATCCCATACGACTTCAAGATGGACTATTTTGATTCGTCGGCCATGTTTTGTTCCGAAGTGGGGTCCTATGCTTACAAACAACAAGGAATACAATTATGGGAGTTTACCTCAACCATTTCCTCAGAAGGAATAATGGACTGGCTGCATAGTTTTGGGGTAGAGCATTTTGTAACCCAGATGCCGTCAGACCTGGAATATGACCCCATGCTGAGCGTTGTAGGGGAATGGAGGGACAGGGAAACCTTGTTCAAAGATCACCTGGACAATGCGGTAATGGATGCGCTTATCGAACGTGCCAACGCAGGGGAAAAGCTCGGTTACAATATCTGGCTGCTTCCCGTTGCAAGGGTAATTAAGGCCTATTCCTTTTTGCTTACCTCCATCGGAAAAGAAGGAGTAATCCCTGAAGGAATGCCAGCAACCGTTGCATTGAAAAACAACGATTTTGTAGCGCGGTTTCAGGCGCTTAAGTCTAAAACACTTTCGAAAGCAGAGGACTTTCAGAAGGAAAAAGGGTACACCCCGCCTTATTGGCAACTGGTAAGTTTTGCAGAGTCGAGTTTGGTTGATAAATAAAAGCATATAGCTATTCAATAAACTAAGTAATATGAGAAATACACTTACCCTCGTTTTATTGCTTTTGTTATGCAACCTTGTAAGTGTGAGTGCCCAGGCAAAGGTTGAGTTATTAGCAGACAATCAAAATTCACTTTCCATTCTGGGCAATTGGGAAATTGATCTCCGGCCTTCCCCGGACGCCCAGCCCTACTTACAGGAATTCCAGGTAAGGGAGATTGAAGGAAATACTTTTGAGGGGTTGTTCTACGGGAGCCCCATAAAGCAGTCAAAGCTCAACCGAAACTGGGACCGACTCTATTTTGCCTTCACCACGAGCGATCAGAACCACAATTACTATCATTCGGGCTACCTTCTCGAGGGTAAACTTTACGGGTTAAGCTATTGTCCGGGAAGGGAGTTTGTACAGCCCTGGACAGGGGTAGCAAAATAAAGACAGATTTTGCGGATTTAAAATCTGAGGCATCTGAGCCTAAAGGCTGGCTAACTTTTTGCCAAATGCATCCACCTTTTCCCAGTTGGTAAATTCCTTTACCGTCTTTGGGTCCGTTGGACCTTTGGTCATCCACATGATCAGGCGGATCATAGTACGGTCAAAAAACGAATACCTGGGATAATCCAGCATGCCTGCAAAGGTCTCAGCAATATCAGGACGCCAGCTTATCTTTTTGAAGAACTTCACCACATAAGGGTTGGTTTCCGGGCTGCTTTTTTCCGGTTTACGGGCCACCAGGTTTACCGAAAAGAAAGCCGTTTTTTTGGATTCCAGTTCCTGCTGCCGGGTATTGATCAATTCAGTGATTTTTTTGTCGTGTACTCCATAACGAATACTGGCCCCTATGATAACCCGGTCATAACCCGATAAGTCCCCGTCAAATGCCTCGATATTGACAAGTTCCACTGGCTGGTCTTTCTCTGAAAGTATCTTTTGCAGCCTTTCACAGATTTTACCAGTATGTCCATCAACAGTGGCGTAAATGATCAGGGTGTTTTTACTCATAGCAGTTCCGGATTAATTCTTTTGTTGACGTTGAGCAGGCCTAAACTACTATTTTTGGATTATTCACACAAAGGGAACCGGACAATATTCTGTTCATAAATAACCCCTGTCCCTTCAATAAACAGAATGCGATCCTTAGCTTTGCGCCAAAACAAACCCATGAAGAACATAACTGGTATCCTGTTTCTCAGCCTACTTTCTTATGCAGTTTCAGCACAGGAACTAAAGCAATCGGAAATCGATTCCCTGATGTCCCTGGATTTTCAGGAGTTTGACCAGGACATGCAGGGGGGCTGGCGCTATTACGGAAATAAAATGCAGTTTGACCTGGCAGCTTCCCTGATCAAAACCTACCTGGAGCAGCACCCTGAAATAAAGAAAAACGAAGCTGAAGTTATGCGCTGGCATGCAGGACAGATGTATGCCATGGCAGGGGAGAACGAATTGGCTATACCACTAATGGAATCCTCCCGAAAAGAAGAAGACTTAATGAGGTGGAACGAATACCTGGACGCCACCGTGGCCTTTTTAAAAAAGGATCGCAAGACCTTCGATGAAAACATAAAAGCAGTGGCTTCATTTGCCAATAACCCCAACCTGAGACTTCTTAAGATCCTGGAAGCCAATTTTGACAAAAGCTATCGGGAAGCGCTTATGGCAGCGATGAAAAAATAAAGTCCTTTCAGGCCTTAATAAAGATACCCCGGATATGATGTCCGGGGTATCTTTATTTTTCATATTTTCAGGACTGACAATTAATAAGAACTATTAAGAACTAAAAATCAACCTGACATGGACATTAAGAAATCACTTATCAACCTCCTGATTAGCCTAATTCTATCACCAATTGTGGTTTACATCATTTTATTTGCAGCCAGGGCAACGGGCGCTTCCTATGAAATGTCACATGGAGAAACCTTTATGATCTGGCTCCTAATGGCTATTGTGATCAGGCTTTCTATTCAGAATAAGGAATAGGAATTTTCTTAAAATAACAACGTATGGATAAAAGAACCTTTCTCAAGACCTCGGGACTGGGCGCTCTGGGTTTTTCCCTACTACCCTCTGCCTTAAAGGCTATGGGTCAGGAAGCTAAACTGCGCACAGCTCACATAGGCGTGGGCAATATGGGGTTTGAAGACCTCAGGGATGTGGCTTCCCACCCCCAGGTACAAGTTGCAGCCCTCTGTGATGTAGATGCGATCAACCTCGCAAAGGCCCACAAAATACACCCTGGGGCCCGCATCTTTTTCGATTACCGGGTGATGCTGGAAGAAATGAAAGACGAGATCGATGCGGTCATCGTTTCTACCCCGGACCATACCCATGCACCCGCTTCAATAATGGCGATGGAAATGGGTAAAAACGTCTACTGCCAGAAACCCCTCACACACTACGTGGCGGAATCTCGCGCCATGAAAAAAATGGCTGCCGAAAAGCAACTGGTGACCCAAATGGGGATTCAGGTACATTCCTTCTACGATTATAAGCTGGCTACACTTTTAATCCAGGATGGGATAATTGGCAAGGTACATACCGTACATGCCTGGAGTCCCAAGGATTGGGGATACGATGGTCCACCTCCTGAAGGTGAAGATCCCGTTCCCGATAGCCTGGACTGGAACTTATGGCTGGGTACCTCAGCCAAGCGACCCTATAAAGAAGGCTATTACCACCCAGGCAACTGGCGGAAACTGATGGATTATGGCTGTGGCACTTTGGGGGATATGGGTGTTCATATCTTTGATACGCCTTATAATGCCCTTGAATTAGACGTGCCCCTGACCATCAAAAACGACTGCCGTGAGCCTAATGGTTTTGGCTTTCCAGTAAACAATACGGTAACCTATGAGTTTCCTGGAACACCTTATACGGATAAGACCTTAAAATGGATTTGGTACGATGGCCCGGGTATGCCGCCGACCCATGAAGATCTTGTTTTGCCTGGGCAGGATAGTGGCAATGCAAAAAAAAGAGCGGCAGTAAAAACGGACATTTCTTTAGATGCCAGAACAGCTGCCATGAACGAATTGCCAGAGCAGGGCGCCATGTTTGTAGGCAGTAAAGGTCGTTTGCTCCTTCCTCATTTTATGCAACTGCCCCGTAAAATTGTACGTGGAAAATATGTAGACATCTCCAGGGATATTGCCAAGCATAATCTGGGCGAGCCCGTCCGCAATTATGCAACAGAAGGACCTAAACATTACCACCAATTTGTTGATGCCTGCCTGGGTAAAGACAAGTGTAGTGCCCCGTTCAGCTATTCGGCACGACTTACCGAAACGATTTTACTGGGGGTAATTGCAGGTCGATTCCCAGGAAAGACATTGCATTGGGATGCCGAAGCAGCACAATTTGCCGAAGAAGAGGCGAATAAATTTTTAAGTGGTGATTACCGGGAATTTTAAAATTAATAATCCCATGAAAAATGAATAGGCAATACTGTGCATTTTTGGTAATATTCATCCTCATCCTTTCAGGATGCAGGGAATCAAGGCCAATTGGCGAAATGAAGTTTCCAGAAGGCAGCGTGCAGCATGTTGTGCGTGCCGGTGAAATCAAATGGACCCCCTGCCCACCCAATTTGCCCTCGGATTGTGAACTGGCTGTTTTGGAAGGGAGCCCTAAAAACCCTGATTTCTTCTCTGTTCGCTTCAGGCTTGGCGGTAAATTTGTGATGCCACCTCATACACATCCCAAAGATGAGCGGGTAACCATACTGCAGGGTAATGCCTATGTGGCATTCGGAGAGAGAGGAACACGTGAAAATGCAAAACAGTTTGGGCCGGGGGATTACTACGTAAATGCCAGGGGGGCTATCCATTCAGTTTGGGCAGACTCCGCAACCGTTATCCAGATAAGCGGGATAGGGCCCTGGGAAGTGGACTTCCTGGAAAAATAAGCCCATGCTGCGCTTCTTCCGGCAAATACGTCAACGTCTCCTTGCGGACAATAAACTTAGCAAGTACCTCTTGTATGCCATCGGGGAGATTTTTCTGGTCGTGATTGGGATATTGATTGCCTTGCAGGTCAACAACTGGAATGAAGAACGCAAGGAGTTCCGGCAGGCCCTAAGCCTACTTGGTAATTTAAAGGATGAATTGCAGCAGGACAGCCTCCATTTCAGGAATGTTTTTACCGCCGAGAAAACCCTTTTCCTCCCGTCGGCACAGCGGCTCTTCAATGCACACCGGGGATTCTATAACCCCAGTCCCGGGGACAGCCTCCTCGGCCAAGCTTTCCGTTTTGCAACCTTTACCCCCAATATCAAATATTCAGACAATGCCTACCGGCGACTACTGACCACAGACCTTCTGGATGCCCTGGAGGATTCTGATTCCCTGAGATTGAAATTACTCGAATACTATGGGCAGATCGACTTCCTGAACCTCTATGCGGAACAGACCTTAGGTATCATCAATGATTTATCACGGGAGCTGGCTCCCTACCACTTGGTTATTCCTGCTACAAATCCGGACGGGCGGGATATCTCCAGTTTCTCAGGAGCCGGGGAAGAATACTTTAAGGCAGAATATGACCTGGAGGCATTTCGAAAGAATCCAGCCCTGAATCCCAAGCTTTTTGATATGATCGACATCCACAAAGACCGCCTCGGGGGTCTTGAAATTATCCGAAAGCTCAATGCTGATCTTCTGCAAATCCTGTCCTCCATAGACTGAAAGCATCTCTCAAAAAAGAAATTGAGCCTCTTCCTCTTTCTTTTCCCATATCCCTTAAAACGCTTTTTAAGCTGTAGGGATAGGCGGATACCATGGCCCCATACTCCCAATGCTCTGGTGAAATGACTATCTTTAAATACGTCCGCCCTGTTATAACCAACCAAATTCCACAAACATGAAAGACATCAAGTTAAACCTTCGCATTATTTATTCTGCTATTATCATATCGGTATTCTGTTTTCAGCTTCATGCCCAGGATAGTCCTTCCGGGGAAGAATCTGCGGCTATAGCAAGTTCATATAACCTTACCCTGCAACATACGACCCTGGTTGTTAGCAATTTTGAAGCAAGCAGAGAGTTCTACACCAAAATTCTTGGCCTTAAAGATTTAAATGCGGATTGGTTACCTGAAAATCAAATGTTTATTTCGCTTGGAAACAATCTGGAGCTGCATGTTGGGGAAGTTCCGGGAGTAGAAATAAAGCCCAGTACTTTTAATCATTTCGCAATATCCACCAATGATTTGGATGCCTATTTAAAGCATTTGAATTCCCATGGTGTGATACACTCTTCCTTAGGGGGTGGTGAAAAAAAATACATTCAAAAAAGACCTGATGGGGTAAGTCAGACATTTATCCAGGATCCCGATGGGTATTGGATTGAAATCAACGATGCAAATTAATTTTCTTATTGGAAAGACGATAATAAGGCTGCCCCGGATATTATATCCGGGCTAGCCTTTTTTAGTAAGAAGCAACTTCATTCGTACCCTTGTAAAAATCCAGTAGCTTTACCCTGAGCAGGTATTCATATTTGGCGTTATTTAAATTAACCCGGGCAGTTTCCAGATTATTTTTGGCAATAATATAGCTCACACTGTTATCAACACCATTGATAAACCGTATTTCATTGATTCGCATGGATTCCTGGTAGGCTTCATTTTGAGATTGCAAGATCTGATATCGCTCGTATGCAGCAGCCATGTCCTTGTACGTCTGTTCAATTGCGGTGCGTAATTGTAACTTAATACGATCCAGATTTACCCTAGATTCTTCTTTCTTAATCTTTTGAAGAACCACATTGTTCCTTGCCTGAAACCCATTAAAAATAGGGATATTCACCTGAATACCTACAGTTGAAAACAAATTGTTCTCAAATTGGTCCCGATAGGATATTTGTTCCGAATCGAAGCTCGATTCCTCCGTTAAAACGGGATACGTTGTCCCGGAAATATCTACAAAATCTCCCGTCTCAACAATGCTTGTACCTGTTTCATTGAAAATTTGGGCCACACTGGAATAGTTGGTGTTGAGGTTGGCAAAAAAGCTAATCTCGGGGACGTAACCTGCCCTGGTAACTGCTACCTGTTTCTCAGAGGCTTCTAACCTGAATTCCCCGGCCTTTACCGAAGCCATATTCTCAAGGGCCAGCTGGTAAACCTCCTCAAGTGAATCCCCGTATTGCACAAAGTCCAATGGTATATCAATTAATTCAACATCCAGTTCTTCCCCGGTGTTCAACAATTCTTTTAGTGCCGTTAAAGCATCCTCATAGTTGTTTTTGGCAGTAATCAAATTGGATTCATCGTTTGACCTCAAGCCTTGAAAGTCCCGATATTCTGCCGGATTTCCCATTTCTTCTTCAAACATTGATGCCAATCGCTCTAATTGACCATTGGTCGACTCAAGTCGGCTTTTAGCAATGTTATACAGGTCCTTTGTGTTAACCACCTGTAAATAGGCCAGGGTAACGTTCAGGATCAGATTATTCCGGGCATCCTCCTTTTCCATCTGCGCGGCCTGCCAGTTGAGTTTCTCCATCCGCCACTGATTTAACAGACGAAAACCGTTAAACACTGTAGCATCAAGGCTTAAGCCCGCATTTGAGAAGGTCAGCTTCTCATTAATGTAGGTGTTGGTAAACGGGTTGATACTCCGCCCTGCGGCATTACCAATGTTATAATTGCCGTTTAACCTGGGTAATAATTCGTTACGACTTTGCTTGAAATTTACTTCTGCCGTTTCCGTGCTCAGTTTGGCCAGGGAAAGATCCAGGTTGTTTGCCAAAGCCATATCAATACACTCCTGCAAACTATAGGTTGGAACTTGGCTCTGTCCTCTAGCCATAGAAAATTGAAGGGATAATAACAGGAATAATATTATATGTCTCATGAGAATCCTATTTAATCGATTACTCTGTCCTTAAGCTTTTTACCGGGTTAGATATAGCAGCGCGGACTGCCTGGAAGCTCAGCGTAAACAAGGCCACAACCAGTGCTATGAAACCAACTCCAGCGAATATCCACCAATCCAGGCTGATGCGGTAGGCAAAATTCTGCAACCACTTGCTCATAAACCACCAGGCAATAGGAGTGGCAATAACGAAGGCTATCAGAACCAGTTTTACAAAGTCCTTGGATAGCATTTTTACAATGTTTGAAACTGAAGCACCAAGGACCTTTCGCACCCCAATCTCCTTTGTGCGTTGCTCCGCTATATAAGTAGCAAGGCCTAACAGACCAAGACAGGCAATGATTATTGCTAAAATGGCGAAGGTTACCGCAACGCTCCCAACCCTTTGCTCCTGCCGATACATTTTATCAAATGATTCGTCCATGAAAGAATAGTTAAAAGGCATTCCCGGAGCCACAGCACTGTATTTTTCCTTAATGGTTTCTACTAATCCTGCTACGTCATCTGTATTAAACCTGTACGCAGACACCCAACTGTTATTATCCAGCCTGAAGCTCAGGGCACCCACATTTTGCTTGAGGGACTGATAATTGAAATTCTTAACTACACCAATAATATTGAATGTAGTTAGCTCACCGCTCTGGGTCATTCCATACAGATTTTTACCTACAGGGTCATCAAATCCAGCCAGTTTCGCAGCCGTCTCATTAATGACTATAGCAGTTGAATCCGAACCAAATTCCCTGGAAAAGAAGCGACCGCCTTCCAGTATTTCCATGCCCATGTTTTCCAGGTAGTCGTAATCCACTGCCCAGGTTTGCATATTAAAAGAATTAGTATCCGTAATAACGGTTTCGGTTGAAAATACGGTATCACTTCGTGATGAACCAGATACCGGTAAAAACCCCGCAAAAGAGGCGGAAATCACATCGGTCAATTGCCCAATTTCCTCCAGGAGAGATCCTCTTGTCTCTGAGGGGATACCGGTATTGTTAACCACCAGTACCTGTTCTTTATTAAATCCTAATTCTGCCTTTTGAATATGATTCAGCTGCCTGTAAATTACTGCAGTACCTACAATGAGGATTATGGAAGTAGTGAACTGAAAGATAACCAGGAAGTTCCTCAGATAATTCTTCTTGTGGCCCGTTCCCAGCTTACCTTTTAATACACTAATGGGTTGGAATGACGACATGAAGAAGGCAGGGTAGATTCCTGCAAAGATTCCGACTATAAAAGGGAACAGCAGTAAGAACACTATAAAATTGGTACTCAAAAGAGCATCCATCACCATTTCCTTACCGGAAATATCATTGAACCATCCCAAGGTCAGTTTTACAAATATCAACCCGATAATGAGGGCGAAAATCGATATGAGTGTGGACTCCGTAAGGAACTGATAAATCAATGACTTCTTTTCCGAACCCAGCACCTTGCGTATTCCAACTTCTTTGGCCCTCCCAGACGATCTGGCGGTGGTAAGGTTCATGAAATTGATACAGGCCAATATCAATATAAACAACGCCACAGCCGAAAAAATATATACATACTGGATGTTGCCATTGGCGTCCAATTCTACGCCGCGATCAGAACGAAGGTGGATGTCCGTCATTGGGAACAAGCTATAGGCCAAATAGTTGCCCGCCTTTTCAAACTCTTCCATGCTGCTAACCTGCATGAACTGTGCTGCCTGGGGCAAGATATATTTGTCTATTACCTCAGGGAAATTCTCATTAAATGCTTTATAGTCTGTTCCCGGACGCAAGACCACATAGGTGTGGAAGTTATGGCTCAGGTAACTGCCAAACGGATATTGCACATTGTCCATAGAAAAAAAGAAGTCGTACCGAAAATGCGAATTCCTGGGCATGTCCTCCATTACGGCGGTCACTTCGTAAAGTGTTCGTGTATTGTCATCAGTATCCAGAAACCCGCCAATCGCGTCTTGTGCACTGCCAAAGTAGCGTATAGCCGCTGACTCTGAGATGACTACAGTGTTAGGCTCATTTAAGGCTGTTTTCTTATTCCCCAAAATAATCTTGAAAGTAAAGACGTCAAACAGAGTCGAATCTGCATGGGTTACCCTGTTTTCTTCTATATATTCACTTCCTTTTTTGATAAGCTTTGCCCCTGAAGAAGAATATAGCCTTACGTATTGTTCAACTTCCGGATAATCATTCTTGAGTGTTTCCCCCATAGGATCAGCACTTACAGCCATAGATAGTTCTGTGCCGCCAAATATGGCGTCAGAATTAATTCGGTAAATTCTATCGGCTTTTTCGTGGTATTTGTCATAGCTCAATTCATCAGATACAAACATCATAATGACAATAAAACACCCAATCCCCAATGAGAGGCCAATAATATTGATGGCAGTAAACCCTTTGTTTTTCAAAAGGTTCCTCCATGCTATTTTTATATAATTTTTAAACATGACTTATGCGTTTTCGAATTGATGATTGTATTAGGCTAGTACGTTTTCGGTTACCTTCTGACCGTCCAGCATGCGGATGATACGATGGCTGTACTTTGCATCATGTTCGCTGTGGGTAACCATAATAATGGTGGTCCCCCCCTCGTTCAGTTCCGTCAGCAGATCCATTACTTCATTACCATTGCTGCTGTCCAGGTTACCTGTAGGCTCATCGGCAAGGATAAGCGTGGGGTTGTTTACCACGGCCCTGGCAACAGCTACCCGTTGCTGTTGTCCACCCGATAACTGCTGAGGGAAGTGCTTCCTCCTGTGCATGATCTGCATTTTCTCCAGGACTTCCTCAACCCGTTTTTTGCGTTCAGCGGGTTTTACGCCAGTGTAGATTAAAGGAAGTTCAACATTTTCGTACACCGTAAGTTCATCGATAAGGTTAAAGCTCTGGAAAACAAAACCAATGTTGTGCTTCCTCAAATTGGCCCGTTTGCGTTCGTTGTAGTTGGACACCTCGTGTCCTTTGAATTCATAGCTGCCCCCGTCGCAGTCATCCAGCATCCCTATAATGTTTAACAGGGTAGATTTTCCGCATCCGGAAGGACCCATTATGGCAACAAATTCACCCTCGTTAACAGAGAAGGACAGCTTATTCAGCGCTATAGTACGCACCTCGTCAGTGCTGTAGTACTTTTCAAGATCTTTGATTGTTATCATTTTTTGATTGTTTTAGTTTTTGATTTGTGATTAATCTTTAAGTATGAGTTCCTGAACGTCGCCATAATTGCTATAGCTTGATGTTATGACCTTGTCTCCGGGATTCAACCCATTCATTACCTCATAGTATTCTGTATTTTGACTTCCCAGGGAAATATCTACCCGGTAGGCGTGGGTTCCGTCTTCACTCAGTTTAAAGATCCAGTTACCCCCTGTTCCCTGGAAAAAGCCCCCTTTTGATACCAGTAATGCTTCCTTCTCCTCGCTCAATGCAAGTCGAATCTGTAGGGTCTGGCCGCGCCGGATTCCTTCCGGAACCTCACCTTCAAACTCCATATCTACCTGGAAACGTCCATTGGTTACCTGGGTATAGACTTTTTTGATTACAAGGGTATAGGGCTGGTTATTAAAGGTGAATGACCCCCGCTGACCTGAATATATCCGGGCTATGTAGTGCTCATCTATATCTACGCGCACCTTAAAACCGCTGAGCACATCGATTTGACCCAGGCGTTCTCCTTTTATTTTGGATTGTCCGATTTCAGCGTCCAGAGAAGTCAACTGGCCGTCGACAGGGGCTCTTACAACAAGGTCAGCCACTTTTCTACGCATCAATTCCAGAGCGTTCCGGGTCCGCGCATACGAGCTGTTCATCTGTTCTTGTTCCTGTCTGCTTGAGATGGAATCCTGCTTCAGGATTTCCTCGGCCAATTGCATCCTCTGTTTCTGGTAGTTGTATTCGTTTTCTGATCTTATGAGTTCTTGTCGGCCAATCGCGTCCTTTTCATAAAGTTTTCTGTTCAGGTCGAGTAAACGCTTAGCTTCTATAAGTCCATTTTCCACATCCGTATACTGGTTAAGCCTGTTTATTGTATTCTGACTGGCGGCATTTTGTGAAATCTGCATTTGGGTCAGCAGATTATAAACTGAGGTTTCCTGATTAACAAGACTTAGTTCCAGGTCCGTATTGGATAACCTCAAAATGGGATCACCCTGCTTCATGATCGCTCCGTCCTCCACAAACTTTTCTTCAACACGCCCTCCTTCGATGGCATCCAGATAAATGGTGGTTATTGGCATTACAACCCCGGTAACCGGTATGTTCTCCTGGAAAACACCCTGTTTTACAGTGCTGATGCTTAAACGTTCCCTTTCAACATTGAGTTTAGAATTTCCAGTGGTCGACATTACTATAAGAACCAACAGAATAACTGCCAGGATTCCTCCTCCTATCATTAAGATCCTGGATTTTGGGAATTTCTTTTTCTCGAGTGGAATGTCCATTAAATACCAATTTTATCTGTGTACTTAAAAAGACCGTGCCAAACACTTAACTAATTGATTATGTGGTATTTGCAAATTAATGGGTTTTCAAACTGTTTGGTATTGATACACACAGTGTCCGGAAACGATACACTTTTTCCTTAGATCAAATTAGTGGTGCAGATTAATCTGAAAAGGGCCTGAAAACCTTATTTTTGGGTAATGCAGTTAAAGGATGCCAAAATATTGATCATTGACGATGATGAGGATGTACTCACCGCTCTACGGCTTTTGTTGAAGTCACAGGTTAAGCAGGTGACGGCAAATAAAAACCCCAATAACATCAGCAACCTGCTTGCAAAGGAAAAGTTTGATGTGGTTATCCTGGACATGAACTTCAATAGTGTTGTGAATACCGGAAACGAAGGAATTTTCTGGCTTAAAAAAATTAAGGAGCTGGATCCCAAAATGTTTGTTATCCTGATTACGGCTTATGGGGACATTGACCTGGCTATACGATCACTCAAAGAAGGAGCGTCGGATTTTCTGGTAAAGCCATGGAAAAACGAAAAACTGCTCGAAACCATAAGGGCATTGGTTTCAAGAAAAAAAGGAATCAAAAATGCCACAAGGCTTACTTTCAGGAAAGGGATCAAAATTGTGGGTGAGAGTGAGGTCATGCAGGATGTCTTTACCAAGATCTCTAAGGTGGCACCCACGGATGCCAATATCCTCATACTGGGGGAAAACGGTACGGGAAAGGACCTCATCGCCCAGGCCATTCATGAAAATTCTTCAAGGAAAGACAGGCCGTTTATCAAGGTGGATGTGGGATCACTCACAACCTCATTGTTTGAAAGTGAGCTTTTCGGATATAAAAAAGGTGCATTTACCGGGGCTGCTGAAGATCGCATGGGCAGGTTTGAAGCCGCTAATGGAGGCACCCTGTTCCTGGATGAAATTGGCAATATTACCCTTGGGCAACAGGTACGTTTATTAAGTGTTTTGCAAAACAGACAGCTGACCCCGCTGGGGTCTAATGAGGTAATTGACCTGGATATAAGGCTTATTTGTGCCACCAACCTCAGCCTAACAGATTTGGGAGATGAGCAAAAGTTCAGGAAAGACCTTATCTATCGTATCAATACGGTGGATATCATTGTGCCCCCGCTTCGCGACAGGGGAACAGACATCACTTTACTCAGTCACCATTTTATAGACATGTATGCTGAAAAGTATTTTAAGGAGCCCTTTACCCTTGGGGAAGGTTTCATTAAAAAACTGAAAGGGCACCCCTTCCCGGGAAATGTAAGGGAGCTTCAGTATGTGCTCGAAAGAGCTGTTATTATGGCCGAAGGAAGGGTTCTCAAGGCAAATGACCTGGTTTTTTCCCCAATCGAAAGAAAGACAGAGCAATCTCAGAACAGAACCGTAAATCTGGAAGCCCTGGAAAAGGAAACTATTTTACAGGTAATAGAAAAGAACGAAGGCAATATTTCAAAGTCGGCCAAAGAATTAGGTATCACGCGTACAGCCTTATACCGCAGGCTTCACAAATATGATTTATAGATCCTTTTTCTTCTTTCTCGCATTAAGGGTGCTGTTGCTGTTGGGTACAGTAACCGCAGTGGCTTATGGGATCATAAATGACAACTACTTTATTATTCTGGGCGGCCTGCTACTGACCGTGATTTCGGTGGTAAGCATGTATCGGTTCGTAGCTAAACGTTTTGTTGAAATAGACGACTTTTTTGAAGCGGTTAAATATCGCGATTTCTCCAGGTGGTTCAGTGAAGATCGGGGCTCAGATGATATCAGGAAGCTGCATAAAGGCTTTAACCTGGTTAATAACACCTTCCGGGATATCAATAACGAACGTCAGGCGCAATTTCTTTACCTGCAAAAAATACTGGAGATCGTCAATGTTGGGATTGTTGCTTACAACCTGGAAAGCGGTGAAGTATTATGGCTAAATGATTCCCTTTTGAGTACCCTTGATTTGCCGTCCTTCAAAAATGTCAGTTTCGTTGAGAAAAGGCGCCCTATTATATTCGAGAAGTTATTTGAAACCTACCATTCCACGAATAATTCCCTCAAGCTCGACTTGCATGATGAGCAATTAAAAGTGCTGGTATCCGGCACTATTTTCCAGGTAGATGAAACCGCTTTTAAGCTTATTGCCGTCCAGAATATAGAGAAAACTTTAAACCAAAACGAGGCTGATGCCTGGAAAAAACTCCTGAGTGTCATGACTCACGAAATCATGAATAGCATTGCCCCAATCTCATCTTTGTCTGAAACCTTGCATAAACAGGTTGAAAATGAAATTAAGGATCCCGGGGGCTACAAGTTAGACCTGGAAGATCTTGATTCAGGGATTTTAAGCATAAGGAAACGGAGTGAAGGGCTGATGAAGTTTGCGAAAACATACAGGACGTTAAATAAAGTCAGTCAGATCAACAGATCGAGGATACTGATAAACGATCTGTTTGAAAACATTCAGCGGTTACTGCTGCCTTCACTGCAGCAAAAGGATATTGTAATTGAGTTTAAAAATACCAATCCCCGCTTAGAGGTTAATATTGATGTACACCTGATCGAGCAGGTGCTCATCAACTTAATCGTTAATGCCCGCCACGCCTGTGAAGGCAGGGAAGAGCCGAAGATTGTTGTCTCAGCCGAAAAATTCAGAGATGGGATCCAGATAAAGGTAACAGACAATGGGGTGGGTATACCCGAGGAAATCCTGGAGACTATTTTTGTGCCCTTTTTCAGTACCAAAAAGACCGGTAGTGGTATTGGGCTAAGCTTGTCTAAACAGATCATGATGCTTCATAACGGAAGGATACAGGTCCATAGCAAGGAAGGCCGGGGAACGGTAATGAGTTTAATTTTTTAGATACTGTTGGTCTGTGCTCTGGTCTATTCCTCCTGGCTTTGCTCGAATACAGATTTGGCTTCGGGCACTTTCTCAAATGTAAAACCAGCGATTATTTCTTTATCTGCATAGTTTTGAGACAGGCTTGATATTTCATCCTCAGACACCTTTGTATTCCGGATATAGACCCTGGCTATTCCAGATTCTGAAAGCAGTTTCCCCAATGCTTCCGCATCGATTTCAGTATCGTTCAAATTAACAGCTTCCAAATGCAATTGTTCCATGAGGTAGGCTGCTGAATGCCCGGTGAGGGGGTTTTTACTGAGGTCTGCCCGGGTAAGGTGAGGGATGGGGCTAAGCCCTTCAAGCATCTCATCCGAAAGTTTACATCCCGAAAGCTTAAGGAAGGTTATGTTTTTTGAAACCTGGTTAAGCAGTTGAATTTCCCGCTCCCCTATGGAATCACCCCCGTATTCCACATCCAGCAAAAAATTGTTCTCTCCAAGATAATTAGCCCTGAAACCCCCATTGCGAAGCTCCTTCAGAATCCCTTCGCTCAGGCTGTCTGCCTTAACCTTCTCGTAATAAGGCCTGGGACTGTAATCCAGGCCATAGTCCCGAATTAAAAGGGCAATCAATTCCCCGGAAATAGCATCCGATTTGAATATAGCCAGGCTGTCTGCTCCTTCTGCTATCCAATGCTTCAAGATCTGAATATTGGTATAGCCTATACTATTCCCCCTTGGAGGCATGGCAAGATCATCTTCCGCCGGCAAACTGATCCTCCTGAATAATTCGCTCTTTTCCGGGTTTCCGGCCACAACAGGTTTCCCGTGTTCTGCATCCTTAAAGAGGTCTCTATAAGATTCCAGCTTTAGTCCTCCCCTGCTTTGTTCAGAATTATGGCAGGCCACGCATTTATCCTGTAATACCGGTTTAAGAATGTCCTGGAAGATGAGGACGGAGTCCGGGTTCACCTCACTATTTTCCAGCAATCCCATCTGGCTTCCCCTGAGGATGCCAGGCCCGTATTCCACCAGGTAGTCCGGTCCGTGGGTCAGGTTGCCTCCCAGGTGGCCGGTGGCGGCAATTAATATTACTACAATAGTAGACCCCAGTAGTTTCAGGGTGTCTCTGGCAGCAGGAACTTTGATCTGGTAAAAGATCAGGATGAGCATCACTACCAATGTCAGGATGCCCAGCAGTTTATGATCGTCCAGGGCACTAAGGGGGTAATCATCGCTGAAAGAAAGCAGCCATCCGCTCAGGGCTGCGGCTATGCCAGCTAACAGACCCACGGTATAGGTCAGGATAATGATTTTTCTGGAAGAGATAATGCTGCGATACCCAAATTTTAACAGCAGCTCAAAAATATACCCCAGAATAAAGAATCCGATGGGTAAATGGACCAGGAGGGGATGAAATCGGCCTAAAAAAAGATCCCACTCCATCAACTGAGAATGTCTTTAACTACATCCCCGTGCACATCTGTAAGCCGGAAACGGCGCCCCTGGTATTTATAATTAAGCCTTTCATGGTCCAGTCCGAGGAGGTGTAAAATAGTGGCGTTTAAGTCGTGAACATGCACCTTGTTTTCTGTGATATGGTAGCCAAAATCATCAGTTGCGCCATAGGTGAGCCCTTTTTTAACCCCGGCGCCGGCCATAAGCATGGTATAGGCATCGGGATGGTGATCCCTTCCGAAATTGTCCTTGGTAAGCTGTCCCTGGGAGAAGCTTGTCCTGCCAAATTCTCCACCCCAGATAACCAGGGTGTCTTCCAGCAATCCGCGCTGTTTAAGATCCATGATCAAAGCTGCTGAGGCCTGATCTACCTCTTTGCACCTTTTCGGGATAGCCTTGGGCAAATTGCTATGGTGGTCCCAATTCCCATGGTACAGCTGCACAAAACGTACCCCCCGTTCTGCAAGCCTTCTGGCCAAAAGGCAATTACTGGCAAAGGTTCCAGGTTTTTTGCTGTCCTCTCCGTAGAGTTCGTAAATGTGTTCGGGTTCCCCGTCTGTGTTCATCACTTCCGGCACGGATGTTTGCATGCGAAATGCCATTTCGTATTGCGACATCTTGGCCTTGATAGCCGGATCTTCCCATTCGTTATAATTCTTTTGCTGTAGTTTTTGAAGATAATCCAATTGTTCCCTGCGAGTCTCCCCGGTCACACCAGGGGGATTATTTAAAAATAATACTGCATCCTTGCCGCTTCTGAACTGCACGCCCTGGTGCTCAGCAGGTAAAAATCCGCTCGACAGCAACCTTGTGCTGCCCCCTTCATTCCCCTTGGTCATGAGGGCAATATAGGTAGGCAGATTCTCATTCTCGGAGCCAAGCCCATAACTGATCCATGAGCCCATGGTGGGCCTTCCTGGAATCTCAGAACCCGTATGTGTAAACATCTGTGCGGGTTCGTGCTGTACGGATTCAGTATACATGGAGTTAATCATACAAAGCTCATCTGCGATCTGGGCCATATGTGGCAGGAGGTCGCTCATCCACATGCCGCTTTCACCTCGCTGACTGAAATTATAAAGTGGCCTTACAATGGGTTTGGTAGCCTGGGCAGCTACTGTAGCCGTTACCCTTCCCCCCATCACACTATCAGGCAACTCAACTCCGTGCATTTTCGTCAGGACCGGCTTGTAATCAAACAGGTCCAGCTGAGAGGGGGCGCCAATCATGTTCAGGAAAATCACCCTTTTGGCCCTGGGGGCAAAATGGGGGCCCCTCATACGACCAAGAGTGGATCCGTATAAGTTCATGGGATTCACCAGGGATGCCAGGGATATCGCCCCTAGCCCCAGGGTAGACTTCCCCAGAAAGTCCCTCCGGCTTAACGGTTTATGGTGGTGATCTTTCATGCTATCTTTTTGTGTATGACTCGTCAAAATTGAATATTGTGTTGACCACGAGGGTCATCGCAGCAGTTTTCTCCTTGGAGAGTTCCTTGTTAAAAGGTCGTTCCCCAACTGATAAAATAGAATCAACCAACATGGGTTTCCCGATAAACCTCTGTAGTGATTTCTCATAATGGGAATTCAAAATACTCAGTTGGTCCTGGCTGGGTTTCAGTCCAGTAGACCTTCGGAAGGCCAGGGTTATTTGTTTCTCCACACTGTCCGGGGATTCCATTTGAACCTTTTCCGATAACACCCTTGATGCTTCAACCATCTGGGGATCATTTAACAATGTGAGTGCCTGCAAGGGGGTGCTGGTAATATTCCTGCGTATGGTACAGATTTCCCTTGAAGTGGCGTCAAAATTGATCATAAACGGATTGGGTGCAAAACGTCTGGAGAAGGTATACAGGCTTCTTCGGTATAAATTTTTACCGGTGTCGGGTTTGTATTTTGAAAGTTTGCTTGAAGCCATAAAGACTTCCTTCCACAAACCGTCCGGCTGATAGGGTTTTACACTGGGACCACCTGTCTCTTCAACGAGCAGGCCGCTTGCCTTGAGGGCGTTGTCACGTATCATTTCAGCCGGCCAGCGATAGGATGGGCTCCTGGCCAGGTACCGGTTTTCAGGGTCTTTTTCACGCAACTCTTCCGGGCTGAAAGAACTTTGCCTGTACGTATGGGACATAACCATTTGCTTCAGCGCATGCTTCACATCCCAGCCGTTGTTCATAAAATCCTTAGCCAGCCAATCCAATAGTTTTGGGTGACTGGGGCGTTCGCCCTGGCTGCCAAAATCTTCGGCTGTTTTCACCAGGCCACTCCCAAAGACCATCTGCCAGTAGCGGTTGATGGCCACGCGGGAAACAACAGGGTTGTCCGGGTCAAAAAGCCATCGGGCAAGCCCCAGGCGGTTTTTTGGCAAGTCCGGGCCGTAGGGCAATATTTTATTAATACCCCCCGGCTCTACTTCTTCCCCGTGCTGATCGTACAGTCCCTTTTCCAGGATATAGGTCTTTCGCGGAGTTTCCATTTCCTGCATAACCATCACCTCATTGGCACTGTCGAGCATTTTGGTGATCGCCATTCGTGTCTCGTAGATTTTCTTTCTGTCTTTGATCAGGTTTTTGTCATGTAAAAACCAGTGTTCCCATTTTATCGCATCTGAATTAGGATCTAGATCAGCCTCGCCCAGGCCCGCCATTTCCCATTGGGAGAGCTGGCGGTCGAAAATTTTTATTTCATCAATTGCCCCCTGGAACATCCCTAAGTCATCCATCCACTTACGGTTGCTCTTCCCAACAACAAGAGGGATGGAATCTGGTTTGCCATTTTTCTGACTTATAGGGAGAATGGAGCGCTTTAGTTTATCAAAATGGGCTCTTGAAGGTACCTTCTGTCCATTCACAAAAATGGAAATCCCGCTTGCCGATTTACTCCCATCATATGTAAAACCAACCTGCTGCCATTGATTGGCAGGTATTGGTTCTGATGAACTTACAGAAATAATCTCATCTGGGAGACGGTGGATCAATCGGACCCTAACATGATTGCCAGAATCCAGGGCAAGGTCCCAGCCGCGATGATATTGAAAAACATGCCCGGAATTGCCAATGATGTTTTGGGAAGAACCCACCGAATCCTTTTCAGTTAAAATCCAGGTGCTTATACTAAAGGGGTCCATGTGGTTAAACTCACCCGTTTTAAGCAGTTTTATTATGTCGTATTCTTCATTAAAGTAAGCTGCCTTACCGTATTTCCCCTCGGTCAGTGTAATTTTCAAATTGGCTTCTGCTTCCTTGTTATTATCGAGCATCTGCAATTCCACAAACACTTTCTTTTTGTCCTCGGGCTTCTCTTTCTTTTTGTCCTTCTTATTCTTTTCTTCCTTTTTCTTTTTCGGCTTGATCTCTTTCTTATAGGGCTTTATGCTGTTAAACGCATAATGGCTTATATGGTCACCTGCAATTGTCTTGGGAAGGGGCTTGTTGTAATTAGTAATTGCATGTTTCTTTGTGTCCGCCAGAAGGCCCTCCTGTTTTCCAAGGGACTCCATATAGCTGTTCAGTTGTAATTTTTCCTCCTCACTCAAAAGAATCAAGGTGGGGGCCCTATCTGAATCGGTGGGTGCAAGTCCGTATTCTTCTGTATTGTTGAAAAATGCAGAGACCTGGTAGAATTCTTTCTGAGTAATCGGGTCAAATTTGTGATCGTGGCATTTGGCGCATTCCAGTGTCATTCCCAAAAGCGCAGTTCCGGTAAACCCTGCGCGTTCGTTCACATATTCTATCCGGAACTCTTCAGGAATGGATCCTGCAGAAGCTTCCAGTGGGTTCATCCGTAAAAATGCCGTTGCAATCCTCGACTGGTCATCTGCATTCTCAATGAGGTCTCCTGCTATCTGGTGGGTGATAAATTCATCGTAGGGCATATTTTTGGCAAAGGCTTGTATCAGCCAGTCCCGATAAGGCCAGGAAGTCCTGTATCCGTCAAAGGAGACCCCGTGGGAATCCGAATATCTCGCCACATCCATCCACTCCTGTGTCATTCTTTCCGCGTAAGCATTGCTAGCCAAAAGCCGGTCTACCAATTCTTCATATGCCTTCACCGAAGGGTCCTTGAGAAATGCATCTATCTCTTCCGGGGATGGGGGCAGGCCGGTAAGATCCATGGTGACCCTCTTTATAAGGCGTTCCTTGTCTGCTTCGGGTGATGGCCACAAACCTGTTTGCAGCAATTGTTCCTGTATGAAATTATCAATTTCATTTACCTGCTTCCAGTCATTCTCAATTTCCGGGACGCTTACATTATTTACAGGAAGAAAGGACCAGTGCTCCTTCCATTCCGCTCCCTGCTCCAGCCATTTGGAAATAAGGGCAATTTCCTCGGCGGTAACCGTTAATTCCGTGTCCGGGGGTGGCATCATTTCTTCCGGGTCAGTGCTCAGCATGCGATGTATCGCCTCGCTTTTTCCAAAACTTCCCCTTACCAAAGCGTAATTCCCGGATGCCAGTTTTTTGAAAGCTTCCTCCTCGATGTCCAGCCTGAGACCGGCCTTTCTGGTTTCAGGGTCCGGGCCATGGCAGTTGTAGCACCTGTCAGATAAAATAGGCTTTATGTGGAAGTTATAATCAATATGGTCCGGCAAGCTGGCATAGGCCTGCTCTACCTTCTCGGGAAGCTTCTGGGAACAGCTGAAAACCGAAAGAAGAATCGCCGTAAATCCCAAATAAAGAAAGTACCCGAAAATGGGGGTAGCTTTAAAAACAGTTCGGTTACTCAAGGGCTCTGGTTGGTTGTTTCAGAGGAAAGATAGGAAATAAATCAAAACTCAAGCCCTTTAAAGCTAGATGATTCCATTCTACCTTACTATTTACAGTATGGCAAGGGGTGAGGCAGGCGGGAGAATAATCTGAAAAAAACGTGTCAATCATGAGAATCCCCTCAAAACTGCTTTTATATTCAAATCCCTTTACAGGACATACATCATACGCCTGTATCAATTATATTTAAGCATCCTTCCTCATCATGGGGCAATGGGCAAACCTCCGGAAAAGCTTTTCTTATGACGCGTTTATCTTTCCTTTTTACAGTTGTTTCCTTCCTGACTTTGCTTTCTTGCAAGGACCAGGGAGGGCGGGCAGTTCCCGCTGTTAATAATACGCAAATTCAGAACCTGTGGGTAGATGAAACAGCAACTTATCTCCCAATTACCGCAGAATGGACCAACCGGGTAGAGGTGGCAGACATCAATGGGGACCGGAGGATAGACCTGCTTTTTGCCAACGGGGGGAACTATTCTGAACCCGGGGACCCTGAAACCAGTCGTATTTTCATTAATCAGGGGCCAGGGAAGAGGTTTAAGGAAATTACCGCTGATGTTTTCGGGGAAAACAAATACCTCTCCCGGGTTATAAAAGTTTCTGATGTAAACCAGGATGGGGTCCCGGATATTGTATTGGGAGCCACTTATCAAACCCAATCCCAGCTCTACCTGGGTATTGGCTCCGGGAAATTCAAAAACGTCACCGCAAATCATTTCCCTCGGGTAAAAGCCAGTGTGGGGGACATAGAGCTGGGCGATGTGGATGGTGACGGGGATCTGGATATGATACTGTCCGACTGGGGCCCCGGATCCAACATGGACAATTCAGGGGGGCGAACCATGCTCTGGCTTAATGATGGAAAAGGGGTTTTTACAAATGTTACGGAGGCCCAGATGCCCAACCTGCTTATTCAATTTTCCTGGGACCTCGAATTTTTTGATTTTGACAATGATTTTGACCTGGACATTGCTGTTTCATGCAAACGGTGCGCAACAAGCAGGCTCTTCGTTAACGACGGAAAAGGGAACTTTGAAAACCAGAGGCTTTTGCCGGCCTACACCAACAACTATGATTTTGAGGTCATGGATGTCAATAATGATGGTTTTTTGGACATGGTGACCATTAACGATGGTGAAATCGTAAAAGGGGAACGGTTTTCCAGGAGAGAACATGTTTTTCTGAACCAGGAAGGGAAACGTTTTATTGATGCAACCCACGCACTGTGGCCGGATTCTGAGAACATAGGCGAAGATGACAACAACAGCGTTTTTCTTGATTACGATTCAGACGGGGATCCGGATTTTTTGATCAGTTCCCTAACCGGGGAAGATCGGCTGATGGAAAATACCGGAGGTGGTCATTTTAAGCTGTTGCAGCCCGTATTAAAGGGCGCTCCAACACCCCTTACCCTTTCCATGGTACTGGGAGACATTGACAATGACAATAGATTAGACATTATAATGGGACAGGGTGAAGGGAGCGAGGGCATTGAAGAACGGATATTTATAGGCAAAAATATACCCCCGGATACGGCTGCTCCAGTTATTTCCCATTACCGCATAAGTGAAAACCAGGAAGAGGGAACGCTTATCGTAGAGGCCAGGATACACGACAACAAAAGTCCCAGTATGCCTCATGACTGGGATTCTGTTAGCCTTTCAATAGGAGAAGCAGGCAATCCCATTCCCATGAACTGGTACGGGGAATATCTTTGGCGGGCCAGTTTCCCTGCTCCGGCCGATGGAGATATCCTTAAAATCTGTGCTGTGGACTACAGCAAAAATGAAAAGTGTATCACCACTACCCTTCAAAGCGGACCTGCCAAAGAATGAGATGCCCTTTTTCACAGTAAAACCCATCGAAAAGTTGATGCGATTTAATCGCTGCGGGATTAAAGCCCGGGATTAAATAACTTTCATATTCCTCTTAATAGCCTAAAACCCCTATATTTAGGTCGTTAGATTTTTAAATACACCAACCAAACCACCTTTCCTTATGAAAACCCACCCAAGCAAAACGGAGCGCCTGCATGCGCTGGACTCCCTCAGAGCCATTATGATGATGCTGGGCATTGTACTGCACAGTGCCATAACTTATATCGGCGGAAACCCCAGTCCCGGCTGGCCCACCAGGGACTCCACAACAGACAGCGCCCTGATGGAATGGATTCTATACATAATCCATAATTTCCGAATGCCCATCTTTATGGTTATCGCAGGTTTCTTTGCGTCCCTGCTGTTTTTTGACCGCTCTCCCAAAAGGATGCTGGTAAACCGGATGAAAAGGATTTTATTCCCCTTTGCGGTTTTTCTTATCCTGCTATGGCCTCTGGTAAATGCGTCTTTCTGGTTTTCCAACCAGGTCTTTGGCTTTGCCGACCCGCTGGGAGCCACCAAAGGGTCTCAACTGGTCAACTCTTTCGCAGCCACCTTTACAGATCTGTCTGCATTGATCCCGGAAAGGACTATGCACCTTTGGTTTTTGTACTACCTGATCATGTTTTCAGTGGCATCATATGCCCTGGCACAATTATTTAAGAATTTTCCTGTGGTTACGGAAAAAACTACGGCCATACTCGATGTGCTCCTTAAGCGCCCGCTGGCCAAAGTGATTGTTTCCATTGCGCTTACCTTTGGGATACTCCTCTTCATGGACCGGGAATGGGTGGCTACCTCCCTGAGCTTTGTGCCTGACCTCAATACCTTTGTCTTTTACTTTTTCTTCTATATGTGTGGCTGGATCCTTTTCAAATCCAAACATTTGCTGAGTACCTTTATGAAATATGACTGGGCCCTTACCATCCTGGGAACCGCGATCTACACGGCTTATTTCCTGGCAGATACTGATTCCCTGGCTGCGGAAGTGCACATGCTCATAAATGCCACCTGTGTCTGGCTTTTTATTTTTGGGATCACAGGGCTGTTTTTGCGCTACTTCAGCAACCATTCTGCCCGCATGCGTTATATTTCCGATTCTTCCTACTGGGTGTATTTGCTCCACCTGCCCCTGACAGCACTCCTGCCAGGTCTGATAGGAAAATGGAACGCTCCTGCTATTATTAAATTCTCTATCGTGGTATTGGTAACCACCTTTATCTGCTTCCTGACCTATCACTACCTAGTGAGATCCACTTTTATCGGAAAGTTCCTGAACGGCAGGAAATATTCGAGAAGAATTAGCGACATCAAAAAGGCAGAAGTCGTAACCCAGCTAAAGCCTGCGATGGATAAATAAGGATAAAAGACAGCTGAGATATAATGAACGCTACCCCGGATATGATATCCGAGGTAGCATAAATGGTCTATAGGGATTTACCCACTGCCTCTTTTAGCTCTTTTTCTTTTCCAGGTTGAATACATTTCACTTTCAGTCCAAAGAATGGCCTGAGGAAACCTATCCGGCAGATCAGGAATTCATAAAGAAGGTAACAAACGATCCCTGTAAAGGCCACTATGCCAGCAAACTTCAAAAATACGGGGATGTCCAGTGGGAGAATAAGGTACCCCCCGGCATACAGCACAAACATATGCAGGATGTAGACGGGATAAGCCGCCTGGCTGAGATAGCTTAAAAGTGCGCTGGGCCTGTTCAGGTACTTATAGCTAAATCCAAATAGCCCGAAGATCCAGCAATTGGATTCAATGGCCATTACCCAACCCGGGATTTTCAGGTCAAATACAAAAAATCGCAGCCCGTATAGTGCTATGGCCAGGCCCAGGTAAAGCCACCTCCATCTCAAGAGGGTGTTCCAGAGATCCTTCCCGCTATACACAAACAAAAAGCCAAAAAAGAAGGCAAGCAGGCCAATAAAGAAGCCATGCCAGGTCTCGGCATACATTTCAAAAAGGGTCGGCTTAAGCAAGACCACCTCTGCCATAAAGAACACTGATATAGATAGCGGGCCAAATGGATTCTGCATAAAGTTGGATAAGGCTTTTTTGAATTTTCCAGCCTCATTCTTCCTGAGGTAGAAAAAGAGAGGCGACAGGAGCAATACGTAAACAAATATGTTCCCCAGGAACCACAAGTGCCCGGCATGTGGAAAATAGCTCAGAGGCATATTATAATAGGCTTGAAAAATATAGATGTGTAAGGGAGTGATCGCGATGAACCCGAACGCGAAGGGCAAAAGGATGCGCCTGGAGCGTTCCCCTAGCAATTGTTTCCAGTTTCGTTTGCGCAAGGCAAAATAAACCCCCATCCCGGAAACATAGAACAGCAACGGAATCCGCCATACATTCAATGCTGTCATTGGAGTCCACAGGCCTTCCATCAGCTCCGGGCCACGGATAAAACCTATGAACATGGCCCAGGGCTGGAAAATGATGGCAATGTGGTAAATCAGTAACAACCCAATGGCAATTACACGCAACCAGTCTATATCATGTCTTCTTTCAAGTTTCATGGGTGATATATCTTTAAATGCCTATTGTAACATCATGGCTACGACCGGGCGCGATTTTTCCACTTCTGCCATGTCAAGTTGGAAGCCCATGGGTGCTAACTGTTGTTGCAGCATCTCATAAATCGGTTTTACGTCTTCAAAGGGACCCATTACCGTTTGCCTTGGGGTGGAGCCGTATTTGTTCAGCAGGTTTTTGTTGGCCTTGGCGTCGATCAGTTGCTGCACAATTTCTACACGGCAAAAGAAAGCGGCTGAATGAAGCGGGGTAGTCCCGTCATTGTTCTTAATACTAAGGTCAGCGCCGGCATCAATAAGTGCCTGGGCTATCTCCTTTTTTCCAAAAGTCGCAGCAGTAATTAATGGGGTGGATCCGTTGAAAGGCTCCTTTACATTAATATCAGATCCCGCTTCAATATGCTGGTGTACTGCCTCGAGATCCCCACTTATGACTGCGGTATGAATGTCCACTTTAGGAGCAACAACGCTTCCTTTGAGCTCGGAATTCTTCCTGCTTTGTCCACAAGCCGAGAACAAAAGCATACTTAAGAAAAGCATGCTCAATGATTTTAATGTTGTGATTTTTGTAGTTTTCATTTTTGTATGAATTTTAGGTTTAAACTTTACACTTACAAAGTTCCTGCAGATGGTGATGCAAGACTAATCAAGGATGCGCTCAAATACATAAGCCTTGAGGAGGGCGTTGCAAAATTTGAAGCGCGGATAGCAATTATGACGCAAACACCTTAATTAGGTGCCGGAATTTGGGAGATTCAGCTGGGCGCAGTTGCCATTATTTTTTCTAATTTCGAACTAACCATGAGCAGCATGTCCAATCCATCCCCATTTATAGAGCAGGCCAGAGACCTCGTCCTGGAAAACCTGTCCAATGAACAGTTTGGTGTGTCTGAACTGGCCGGGGCAATGCATATGAGCCGATCCAACTTGCTGCGAAAGGTAAAGAAGGAGACCGGGCTTTCTGCCAGTCAGTTTATACGGAAAATACGCCTGCAGGAGGCCATGGAGTTGCTTCGGGAAAACACCCATACCGTTTCGGAGGTTTCCTATAAGGTAGGTTTTGGAAGTTCTTCCTATTTTATCAAATGCTTTCGTGAACAGTATGGCTATCCCCCGGGGGAAGCTGCCAAAATGGAATTTCGGGAACCTGAGGTCCAACCAAAATTACCCGTCAAATGGGTAGCGGCAGCCACCCTTGTTCTCTTGCTGTTCGCCCTTGTACTGTACAAATTTTCGCCACCAGAAGAGGAGGTAATCCTGGAAAAATCCATCGCTGTCCTTCCCTTTAAGAACGAGAGCAGTGATGCAACCAATGTGTATTTTATCAACGGCTTAATGGAATCTACCCTGAACAAGTTGCAAAAGATTGAGGATGTCCGGGTAGTAAGTCGCACCTCTGTGGAAAAATACCGAAACGAAGTCCGCAGTGTTGCTGAGATCGCCAGAGAGCTGAACGTCAATTACCTGGTGGAGGGCAGCGGACAACGGGTGGGCGACCAGGTGTTGCTCAATATTCAATTGATAGAAGCGGCCAATGACAGGCCTGTCTGGTCTGAGCAGTACAGCCGTGAAGTAACAGATATTTTTGCCCTGCAAAACGAAGTGGCCCGAAAGATTGCAGAGGCTGTTGAGGCCATTGTGACCCCCGCAGAACGGGAACGGATGGAGAAAAAGCCCACAGAGAATTTGCTGGCCTATGATTACTTCCTGCAGGGACAGGACCAGTTTTACCGGCGAACAGCAGAAGGCCTCGAAAAGGCGATTCCCCTATTTGAAAAAGCCGTTGCAGAGGATCCGCAATTCTCCCTGGCCTATGCCAACCTGGCTATTGCCTATTATTTTAAAGATGAAAACCGAAAAGAAAAACAGTATACGGAAGTCATCAATAACTATGCAGACAAAGCCCTCCTGTACGACTCCCAATCGGCTGAAAGCCTGATCGCCAAAGCCCTGTACTACACCCTGACCGGGGAGTACCGCCTGGCTCTGCCGCACCTGGAGAAGGCGCTGGAATACAACCCAAACTCCTCCGCTGCTATACAAACCCTGGCAGATTACTATGCACGGGTAATCCCCAATACCGGGAAATACCTGGAATACGCTCTGAAAGGAATACAGATTGATATTGCTGCGAATGACTCCCTTTCCGGAAGCTATATCTACCTGCATTTAAGCAACGCCTTTGTTCAAAGCGGTTTTGTAGATGAGGCCCTCAGCGCCATTGACAAGTCGCTCGACTACGACCCCGGGAATTATTATGCGCCTATGGTCAGGGCCTTTGTGCTGTATGCCAAGAATAAGGACCTGAAGCAGACCAGGGATTTGCTGATTGCTGAACTGGAGAAGGATACCACTCGTTTGGATATCCTGCAGGAAGTGGCTAAACTCTACTATTTTGAGGAGGATTATGAACAGGCCTTTACATATTATAAGAAGTTTGTTGCGGCCCGAAGGCAATTCGGCCTGGACATCTACAAACATGAGGATATCAAGATTGGTATGGTCTACGAGCAAATGGGCCTGGATGAAGAAGCAGCTGGCTTTTTCGAGTCTTATGCGGCCTATTGCGAGGACGATGCCTCCATCTACAGATCGGCCAGTATGGCAGTAAAACATGTGCATCGCGGACAGCTGGACGAAGCTATCGCGCAATTAAAGGTCTTTGCCCAGCAGGACAACATTCAGTACTGGATATTATTGTTCATGGAGAAGGACCCGATCATGAAACCCTTGCTAAACCATCCCGAGTTTGAGGGCATCATGGACAAAATCAAAACCCGCTTCTGGGAAAACCAGGAGAAGCTAAAAAAAGACCTGGAGGATAAGGGGCTGTTGTAGGGTTCATATCCTTATTAAGAACTCTATAAAAAATAAAGCCCACGCACCATAAGGAGTGTGGGCTTTGCGCTTGATGTGGTCCCACCTGGGTTCATTTACTGGCGGAAAAGGTCCGGATTCTCCTTTCTCCGGCAAATGGAAAATCCTGATTTCTTATCTTGGTATAGCCTATTAATCAGTCAGATATTATGGAGAGGCTGAATTGTAGTGCTCTCGAAATAAGGTTTGAATCATAAACTCACAAAAATCCGCCTATGAAAATTACTAAGGTTTTATATAGCATAGGGCTCTGTCTATTGGTTTGTTTGACCGTATTCCTGTCTGCTTTTTCTACGGCAGATCAAACGGACCTTACCAGGATTATTGTGAAATGCCTGAGCCGTTATGAACAGCTTAAAGAAGTAACTCCAAAAACCAAAGAAATGATGGACTCCTGGCTCCCAGACAGGGGCGTCAGAAGTAAGTATGCCATCCTGAAATCTATCGCGGGCATGGACATACTAGAGTCGGCAACGGGCATCGAAGTATTTCGCGAAGGGCCCCACCAGGGGCAAATCAATTATTATTCCAGTAAAATGGGGTATTACAACCCTGAATTTCTAAACGAAGTTAACAGAACCCTGAAAACGCTTTTTGAAGACCCTGAATTCAAAGAAAATGCTAAAATCTTGTATGAAAGTCGTTTCCGGAAACTGCTGAAAACCTATTATGCGGCATACCAAATATTGCATTTAAAATATAATTCTCAAAGTGTTGAATTTACCCGATTGAAAGAGATCTACCTTGAAGCCATGCATGGCAATCATTCGCCGGGAGCATTCCTCCGAGAGTACGACAGGGAGGTTTATCATGCAATGCAGGATCGGGGCTATGATATAGCTGAATCCAATACGGCATTGAGCTTCTGGTTAAGAAGGAATATTGATGGTACCGACACCCAATTTCTGGACCTTCTTAAAATGGTTTTCAACAACCTGGAAACAATTATTGAAAACGACACCCTGCATATCAGAGATCTCGAAGATAAGGATGGGCTAAAGCATCAAATAGGGGTAGATAAACCCTTTACAGGGGTCGCAATCAACAGGTATCCCACCGGAGTAAAAATATATGAAGCCAACTTTGTAGAAGGTGCACGCAGGGAGTTTCGGGTATGGAACAGGCAGGGAACCATGGTTGAAGAAGTGCGTTTTGAGGATGGGATCCCCTACAAAATGACCTGGGATTATGTGGGAAACCTAAAAGTAGTGCAGGATCATATCCTAAAAGGAAATACATGGGAGATGATTAGCCATACCAACTACTCCCAGGATGGGCGCAAAATATTTCTTAAGGAATATGAAAACAAACAAGAAATAAGAGAGACACATTGGTATCCTGATGGGAGTATAATGGAGGAAAAAAATTATGAAAACAACCAAAGAATTTGGAAAATCTGGGATCATAATGGGAATGAAATAATACGTGGTGAAATGCAACTGATTGACACGGTTGATATTAAGGAATTGGTATTAAAGGAAAATATGCTGTATAAAACAGGTACCGATAAACCATTTACCGGAGTAATGACTTTTGCCGGGGAATTAGACTATGGCAGAGGGGGCAAGTGGCGTACTATACCTGGCACTTCAAAATCCATGGCTACCCTCGTTTTTGGAAAATTTGATGGCCCGTATACTATCTGGCATGAGAATAATGGAAGTAAGAAATCCGAAAGGACCCTAAAAACCAATCCTAGAGGAGAGATAAACGAGGATGGGATCTATACCAATTGGTATAAGAATGGGCAAAAAGAATCTGAAAGAGATAAAAACAGGGAAACCAGGTGGTATGAAAGCGGACAGATAGCCTATGAAAAAAGTAATGATGGCTTTACGGAGTGGTATGAAAACGGACAGGTAAGGGATAAGTTGATCAAGGGCTATAACAGGACCAGTCTCAGGAACAGTTGGTTTGAAAATGGCGAAAAACAAGCAAAGCTAGTTATGTTTAGAGGTGATGTGCTCAGGGCAAAGGCCTGGGATGAGCATGGAAACGTACTGGAGGAGGTACAGCCCGTTACAGATGATAACAGAAATAAGATAAAGTCGTTCACTGAAAATTTTATCACCCTCCTAAAAAAACGGAATTACAGGAAGCTTGAGGAATTAATTATGCCTTTTGAGAAAATATATGGGGTCTTTGCCATAATGTTTCGTGAAAAGGAGGTGTCAGAAGCGGAAATAAGAAGTAAATCCGTAGAGTATGATAAGAGCAGACTGAAATTTATGCGGTATTTTAAAGATACTTTTGACAAACATGAAATAGGAAAAATTGAACTGATAAAGTATGATTTATCGATTTTAAATGCGGATGGTTCCCAAGAAAATATCAAATGGCCAAATTCCATAAACTACGTCCCTGAGCCAGCCAAATATTCCTTGGCGAAAATTGATGTTTTCTTCTACAGAAATAATAAGTTAGACCATATTCGAATAACCCTTATTTCTATAGATAATCAATGGTATTTAATTCCGGATTATTAGCAGGTTAGTGATAAACCGTGTGTGAAACAAAAATCCAAGTCGATTCAAGAAGACCGATTTATTATTAAGTGGTCCTGCCTAGGTTCATTCCTTGCAGGAATGGACCAGAGAAGTCCCGCTACTTCAAATAGAAAACAACGCTTCGCTTACACGAATCGAGGTTTCGCTTTTCCTTCTGGAAGCTCAAACAAGTTTGGCTTCCTCCAGGAAAAACTAAACCCACGCCTTCCGGCGTGGGTTTTCTGCTTAATGTGGTCCCACCTGGGCTCGAACCAGGGACCCCCTGATTATGAGTCAGGTGCTCTAACCAACTGAGCTATAGGACCCTTTAAGGGGACTGCAATATTACTACTTATTTTACGATAGTGCAATATCTTTGATAGTAGAAACCCGGTAATGTAGGTTTCATTTAAGTAGGTCAATCCAAAAACTTCATCTTATCAGTATTAATTCAATTCGATGACAATTTCTGTTACCGTATTTCTTGGCGTTAAGTAAACCCCGCTGTCCTGGGTTCGGATTATATTGTTGTCCTGATCCAAATAAATCAAATCTAGCTGCATAGGAAGGTCACCGATTCCCTGAAATACAATTGTAGTGTCTTTATTTGTTGGGTATACGGAGCCAACATATCCGGGCTCGTAACCGCCAAGGGAGTTGAGAGGAAAGTTTCCGTTTAAAAGTTTTTCCAAATTCCTATCCTGGGGAAAACAGAACCTGGATTGCTGTTTTATATAACACATTCGAAGCACTACAGATTCCATATCTATTTCATTAGAATTTGCCAGCAGTTTAAATGTTACGTCTGCCTCCGGGAATAAGGCCAATTCGGTTTCCCGACCATCGTAAGATCTTTCGTAATAATCCAAATCAGAGATATAATTAGTGATTGTCCCACCACCATAATTAGTTCTATCCAATCCATAGTACCCATTTTTGCTAATCAAAATATCGTAACCTCTGGATTTCTCTGTTGGAAGACGGACCAAACCATTACCATCAGTAAGAAAGGTTTCATATCCTTCGACGGCAAAACTTTCCCCGCAACAAGTAGATGCTCCCCTGGCAAACATTAATTCAACATCAGAAATCGGTGCCCCAGTCGCAATATCTGAAACCCTGAAGCTTTGTAATTCGATAACATCTTCCTTGTCACAGCCGACTATTAACAAGGCAAAGGCTGTTAATATAAGTACGGGAATTAAACGATCTGGTTTCATTAGTTCTGAACACGATTCGATTTCAAAAGCAATGTATCGGTTTCCAAACAGACAGGAGTCCTAATTCTTGCGGGCAGCAAAATACCGGACATTATGGTTTAATTCCGGGCTTATCTTTTTTATTAAGTCCTTGTGTTAGCACGGAAAATCAAAAATCATTTATTGGTAAGGTTGTCTTCGGATAGTCTTTTTCCTTCTCATGCAACATATGGAGTGTCTTCTCTATACGATCCTGATCCATGGAATCATCAAACACGAGAACATTTTTACCAAAAATGGAGCCGTATGGAGATATGTCGGGATTAGTTTGACTTTTCTATGAATTGTAACATCCAAAAGCAATGCTCAATATGAGCAATAAGGCTAGCGCATTGGAAGACAGGAGACTGAGGAAACAAACCGCATCACAGGATAAACAGCTGGAGATTTAAAAGTGTGCAAATTCTGCCACTTCATCTGAAAGCAACAGCACTTTCCTGAACTTACTATCAGAGCCGGGCTTTTGTCATATTTGACGGAAGAAGCGGGCCATGGTTTGGTTGTTGATTCCTTTAATTTATGGAAATAATTGATTTGAAGATAAATACTTGGGCATTCCAGCATTGAATTCACACAGGAATACATTGGAAAGATTGTAGTGTAGCTTTATAGAAAAATTAAACTGGCACTAAGAATACATAAGCAACAAGAAAATTCAAAGCCAACTACCTTGTGGTCCACCCCCCATCAATGAGCATTATTTCCCCTGTTATCAGGGAAGCGGCATCCGAGGCCAGAAACACTACGGCGCCGGCAACCTCCATAGGCTTGCCAATTCGTCCCAAAGGAATCCTATCCAACACACTCTTTCTGAACGCTTTGTCCTTTAACCAGGGTTCGGTACCCGGCGTTTCTATAAATGTTGGTGCCACGGCATTGACGTTTATATTGTACTTAGCCCATTCCGAAGCTAGGTTTTTGGTCAGGTGATTGACCCCTGCTTTGGTCATACAGTAAATAGACTCATTATCCAGAGCAATAAAACCAGCCTGTGAACTCATATTGACAATGCGGCCCGATCCCTGTTTGATCATTTGTATACCTGCTGCCTGTGCCGTAAAAAAGGTGCCTTTTAAGTTCAAATTGATAGTTCGGTCAAAATCCTCCTCGGTCACCTTTTCGGCCGGATTATCCGGGGCAATCCCAACATTATTTACCAGGATATCAATCTTTCCAAATGTTTTAACTGCCTGGCTAACTGCATCCTTGATTTGCCGAAGATCGGAAACATCCATTTGTAAACGGATCACCTTTCTGCCTATGTCCCTAATTTCCTTCTCCAGGTCAGCTGCAGTGGTTACATCCCTCAGGCCTAAAGCAATGTCTGCTCCTTCGTGGGCCAGAGCAAGTGCGCAAGCCCTTCCAAGGCCCCGGGCTGCTCCTGTAACAATAGCCACTTTGCCATCTAGTTTGAAGTTTGGGTATTCCCGTTCAGGTTTTTCCATATTTAAATTCTTTAATCTTTTTGCTGCATGTAGCATCCTGAAGTGAATGATACGTATATTTAGAATTCATTATCCTTTAAAAGTAATCCCTTTTTTGAACATTTGCCGCCTGTCTTGTTAAGTTGATTGCGATACACCTGGAGCTGCACATGTTTCATGCCTCTAAAAAATATGGACAGGCCGCCGGAACAAATTACTACAAGACTGCTTTCACTTGACTTTTACAGAGGTGTAACCATGTTTTTGCTCATTGCGGAGTTCTCACGTCTTTTTGCGTCAATGCTAGCACCTGAGCTTGAAGGGTCTGTCATATATACCATTGGCCAACAGTTTCATCACGCAGAATGGGAAGGATTGCGTTTTTGGGATTTGATCCAGCCGTTTTTTATGTTCATTGTTGGCGTGGCTATGCCCCTGTCCTTTTATAAGAGAATTGCAAGGGGCGATTCTTACAATAAGGTGTTTAAGCACGCACTGAAAAGGGCATTTATGTTGTTGCTCCTGGGCTGGGCACTGTATTGTATTGATGCGGGAAAAATTGTGTTTAGGTTTCAAAATGTGCTTGCCCAGCTTTCCCTGACCTATTTTATAGCATTTTTGATCATGAGAAAACCCGTTGTGGTTCAGCTGGGTTTATCGGTATTCCTGATTCTTATTGCCGAAGGATTGTACAGGTTTTTCCCAATAGAAGGATTTAACCATGCATTCATTCCCGGGGAGAACTTTGGGGCCTGGTTCAATATCCTTATTGCAGGGCAGGAAGACGGGGGGCATTGGGCAATGTTCAATGCAATTCCTACAACAGCACACACCATTTGGGGGGTATTGGCGGGCAGGTTATTAATGGGTGACCAATCGAACAAAAAAAAGATGCAAATTTTGATTGTTGCTGGCATCATAGGGCTGATTATCGGATACGGACTTAGCCCGGTCACCCCAATCATTAAACGTATTTCTACCAGCACTTTTGTATTTGCCAGTGCCGGATGGTCTGTATTAGCACTTGCTTTGTGTTATTGGTTGATAGATATTAAGAAGTATCAAAAAGGCGTTCTTTTTTTCGCTATTGTTGGGATGAACCCTTTGTTTATCTACCTATTTGCTCATGTTGGGGGAGCACATCTTATCAGGACCATAGTGCTGCCATTTTCAAATGCCGCTTTTGGCTGGGCTGGACCATTAAATGCTGAGCTTATTTTAAGTTCTGTTGTCCTTTTCTTTTTATGGTATCTCTGTTATTGGCTATATATAAAGAGAATATTGATAAAAATTTGATCGTCAGGGGAGCTAAAATATTATCATCCTGATGGCCTTTCATAAAGAAAGACGAACTCCCCTGGGGTACTTCGGGAAATAGGCCGTGGTAGGATTTCTGAAGTGATGATGGGGATTTCATATAAGGTGGGACCACATCTGGATGAAAACAGTATCTTCGGCAATAGATAAAAACTTTTAAATGCCTAAAGGCCGCAAATCCAGCAGCTGGATAGACATATTGATTGAAATTGTAGAAGCCTATTTTAAAAGTGCGCGTCAGAGCAGGAGAGGCAGAACATGGCACCAGCATGTGGTTCCTTATGATAATGGCTGGGCTGTAAGGCGTGAAGGAAATAAGCGCATCACCTCTAAACACCGTCGACAAGACACGGCAATTCGCAAAGCAAAACGCCTGGCAAGAAAATATAAGGCCGATGTAGTCATCCACAGACAGGACGGTACCATACGGGATCGCATAAACTACGATTAAAATAAGTAATAATAATCAATAAAGGTTTTTGTTTTAGTCGATCAATTTAATCTGGTGATAAAAGAAATAAACCGAAGGGTTTCCAGAAATAACAACGGCATTGTCGGAAATGCATTTTGCGATAGCAAAAAAGAGAATGGAGGCAAGATGGTGTTGTGATTTTGGCAATCAGCCAAAAATTTCCTTAAATCCTTCTTGATCTTTTGGTTCGTTTTGGATCAAGCCAAAATGAACATAAGAAAACAATTTTTAAGAGATCTCCTGACAAAGTTCAACTAAAACCCCATTGGAGCTTTTAGGGTGCAGGAAAGCCACCAGCTTATTGTCTGCACCCTTCTTCGGGTTTTCATTCAGCACAATAAAGCCTTCTCCCTTTAATCGTTCAATCTCGGCATATATATCGTCCACATCAAAGGCGATGTGGTGGATACCTTCGCCCTTCTTTGCTACATACTTGCTGATTGGGCTGTCTTCCCTGGTCCCTTCCAGCAATTCGATCTTGTTGGGGCCAGAGGCAAAAAAGGAGGTTTTAACCCCTTCGGACTCTACCTCTTCTTCCTTGTAGGGTCCTTCCCCAAACAGCTTGCGAAACAATTCATTTGAAGCTTCGAGGTCTTTTACGGCAATGCCTATATGTTCTATTTTTCTCATCTTAATCCCTTAGGTTTGGGCTATACGGTAACAACCCTCTAAATTACGCATTATTTGCCGTATTTTTGCCCCATGGAGAGCCAGCGACAGAAAAAAATAGGGGGGCTGATCCAGCAGGATCTGGCCGATATTTTACAGCGGGCGGCGACCGAAGGTTCGCCCGGAACATTGATCTCGGTCTCCAAGGTTTCCGTTACCGTAGACCTCTCCATCGCCAAGGTGTATGTGAGCGTTTTTCCCACAGCAAAGGCCGTTAAGATTGTGGAAGAGATCAAGGCAAGCACCCCTGCCATAAGGCACGAACTCGCCCAGCGTACCAAACACCAGCTTCGCCGTACACCGGAACTTCTATTCTTCCTGGATGATTCCCTGGACTATATCGAGAAAATAGACCAAAGCCTGAAAGAAGGAGAAAACCCCATCGAAAAACCTGATATACTGCCCAGACGGAAAAAATCCTGATTATGAATTTTCCGTTCTACATTGCCCGGCGTTATGTTCGCTCCAAAAGCAGCCAGAATGCGGTGAATGTGATCAACTTTATCACCTTCCTGGTGATTGTAATTGGCTCAGCGGCATTGTTTATCGTCCTATCCGGCTTTGCAGGCCTTAAGACCTTCAGCCTCTCTTTTAGCAACACCTTCGATCCGGACCTCAAGGCTGTTCCAGCCACAGGGAAGTTTTTTCAGGTTAGCCCGGAAACCTACATCGCCCTGCAAGAGGTTGAGGGCATCGACAGTTTTTCTCGGGAAATAGAGGAGCGGGTTTACATCACCCACCAGAAGAAAAGCGATGTGGCCTATATCAAAGGGGTAGATGAACTCTATGCCTCAGCAACCCGCATAGACAGCACCATATACTGGGGACAATGGAATATTGATAATCAACGCACTGTAGTGGGCCTGGGAATTGCCAACCTGCTGGGCCTAACCCTTGATAATTTCCGTAGCCCTCTGGTAGTACTCGCCCCTAAACCGGGAGAAGGCACCCTTGGAACCCAGGGCTTCAACGCAAAGCCCTATAATGAACTCTCCCTTGTTCTTAGCGGGGTCTACGCCCTGGAAGAAAACCTGGACAAAAAATATGTCTTCACAGACCTGCGCCTGGTTCAGGCCTTGCTGGAAAAAGACAGTACCCAGCTTTCCGGGATTAACTTCCGCTTATTACCCACTGCCAATGCGGAAGAGCTTGGAAACACCCTGCAAGACCTCCTGGGCCCCGAAGTACAGATCAAAACACGCCGCCAACTCAACCAGACGCTATACCGCATGCTCAACACGGAAAACCTGGCCACCTACCTGATCTTTACGCTCGTCCTGATCATTGCCCTCTTCAATGTGGTGGGGGCCATCATTATGATGATACTGGACAAGCAACAGAACTCGAGGACGCTTTTCAGCCTGGGTACCACACTAAAGGAAATACGCCGCATCTATTTTATACAGGGCGTCATTGTTACCAGCATGGGTGGTATTATTGGTATTGTGCTGGGTTCCTTGCTAATCCTGTCACAACTGGCCTTCGGGTGGTTAAAGATCACTCCCTCCCTGGCCTATCCGGTAGAATATCAGTTTGTAAATGTGCTGATTGTGCTGGGTACGATTGTAGTCCTGGGTCTCATAGCCTCTAAGGTTGCCAGCCGGCGGGTCAATAAAAAGCTGTTGTCCTGATCAGGCAAACTGGTAATCCCCAAATTTTTCCAGCACCTCCTCAAAGGCTGCGAAAACATTTGCCGCATCATCACTGGTTACCATTTTGAGCCTGTATTCCTTGAAATTGGGGATCCCTTTAAAGTAATTGGTGTAGTGTCGCCGGGTTTCGAAAACCCCGAGCTTTTCCCCTTTCCAGTCGATCGCCATCTCCAGGTGCCTCCTGGCAGCATCCACCCGTTCCTCCATGGTGGGCGGAGCTAAATGCGTGCCTGTCTTAAAATAGTGTTTTACTTCCTTAAAGAACCAGGGGTAACCAATGCTCGCCCTTCCTATCATAGCACCATCCAGGCCGTATTCATCACGCATACGCATCGCAGCTTCCGGGGAAGATACATCGCCATTCCCAAAAACAGGGATATGCATCCTGGGATTGTTTTTTACCTCAGCAATGGGCTTCCAGTCTGCCTCGCCTTTGTACATCTGGGCGCGGGTGCGACCATGTATGGCTATAGCCTGGCATCCCACATCCTGCAAACGCTCCGCTACCTCAACAATGTGGATGGAATTATGGTCCCACCCCAGTCTGGTCTTTACAGTAACAGGTAGTTTGGTGTGCTCCACCATGGCCTTGGTAAGGCTCACCATCTTGTCTATATCCTTGAGGATTCCGGCACCGGCCCCCTTGCAAACCACTTTCTTTACCGGGCAGCCAAAGTTGATATCGATGATATCGGGATTGGATTGTTCCACGATCTCCACAGACCGCAGCATGGAATCCAGGTTGGCCCCAAAGATCTGTATCCCCACCGGACGCTCTTTCTCGTAAATATCCAGTTTCATAACACTCTTTGCGGCATCGCGGATAAGGCCTTCGGATGAAATAAATTCCGTGTATACCACATCGGCCCCCTGCTCCTTGCACAGGGCTCGGAAGGGGGGGTCGCTTACATCCTCCATGGGCGCAAGCAACAAGGGAAAATCCGGCAAATTTATATCTCCAATCCTGGGCATCTCTTGAATCTAAGTGGCGCAAAAATAAAAATAAAGCTGGAAACCGAAGGAATTTACTCGTTATCAAGCCGTTGAAGTTCCGATTTCTGGAGGGAACGGGTTCTGTCCTTCAGGCTGTAATTCCCAAAATTATAGGTAAAACCAATACGAACGAACTGTGTTTCAGGTACTGCCTTAAAAGAATTATCCTGATTGGCATAACGGGAAGTAAGGGTGGGGTTAGCCCTGCCCAGGATATCCTCCACAGTTAGGGAAAGTACTGCCCGATTATCCCATAAGGTCTTCCTAAGGCCCATATTCCACGTGATCATCTCTGAAGTTTTATACGATCCCAGCAAAAAGCCACTCAGGTAGGTAAGGCTGGTTTCCCCGGTAAAGGACCCGTCTTCACTCAGGGTAAAGGAATTACTCAGGCTGGAAAAGATGCCTGTAACCTTGTTGGTGTAGGTTTCTATTGCGCTTTCTTCAGCTCGAAGTGTTTCGTCCTCATAAAAAACAGAATTGTATGCATAGAGATACCAGAAGGAAGTAATAGAAGTGGCCAGGGTGAAATCCAGACCATAAGAGACGCTTTCCAGAACATTCTGATAACCGTCCCGGACCAGCTGGTTGATGTTGTCCTGAAAAGTCAGGTTGCTGATGTAGCGCCCGTTGTCCCGGTAGTATACATCAATAAAATACGTGTCCTTGATGGTGAGGTTAAGGTTAAAGTTATTGCTGAAGTTTGGCACCAGCCCGGGGTTTCCCTCACCAAATTCATTCTCATTGAGAAAGTAGCGAAAAGGGTTGAGGTCCGAGTAATCCGGGCGGTCTAAACGTCTGCTATAGTCAAAATTAACGCTGTTGTTTTCCCCCAGTTTCCTGCTCAGGTAGAGTGAAGGAAACAACTCCAGGTAGCTTTGGTTGTTTGTTTCCTGAAGGGTCTCCGAACGGGTTTTTACATCGGTTTGTTCTGCCCTAAGCCCCAGTTTGAGGGACCATTTGTCCCATTGCCCTGACCAGCTGGAATAGGCCGCCAGCACCCTTTCCTGGTAGCTAAAATTGTCGGATAAATCAATATCAAAGGGGGGTTGTGTATCATTTACATCAAAGAAATCTATCCGGCTACTGGATTCTATCAGGGAAGCCTTAAAGCCGCTTTCAAAACTGCCTGATTTAACCGGCGTATAATAGTCCACCTGGCCGGTATAAATATCAATTCCCTGGAATGCGTCTGTAGAAAAGGAAAAGTCGCGAAGGAAATTCCCTGTAGCATCAAAGTATTCACTGAAACCGGCTTGCTGCCTGGATAGCTCGTAATAGGTGTAATGGGCATTGGCTTTCAATGAAGCTCCTTCCTTTTTGAGCCTGCGTTCATAATTGAGGTCAAAGGTTAGGTTTAGCTGATCCTCATCCAGCCTGCTCTGGTTTTGCAAAGTAGAGTCCAATACCCCGGCAGCATTGCGCATCTCCGTAGACACCTGGTTTTGTACTACCTTATTGGGAGAATAGCTCAGGTTGGAACTGAAATTGAAAAGGTCTTGGTCCGAGGGATTGTAATCCAGCATCAGGCTGGCCTGCTGGCCCTGGGAACGTGTGGTTTCCCCAAGTTCGGTATTCCAGCGGGCAAACACATCGTTTTGTGCATTAATATAGTTAACAGCAGTTTTGGTACGTTCAAATTCTTTCCGTGGGTTAATCACATAGTTGGCAAATAGCCCAAACTTTTCTCCTTTGAGGTAATGGCTGCTTCCAAAGCTGTATTTGGGGAAGATCCCCTGGGTGAACTGGGTCCTGACACTACCTTTATAGCCCGGGTTTATGTTGGCATTGGTGCGAATGTTAAGTACCGGGCCGTCTTCCGCTTCAAAACTGGCGGGCGGATTGGGAATTACTTCCACGGAAGAAACAAGGTCGCCAGACAGGCCTTTGAGGAATTCCTGGCTTTCTGCCTGTGTTAGCTGCACCTTGCGATCGTTGAGGTAGATCGTAGCCTCTTTGCCGCGTATTTCCAGATTGTTCTGTACAATAACCAGGCCCGGGACATTCCTGAGGATGTCCCAGCTACTTCCTTCTGTTATCACCGTATTCTCCACATTGAAGACAATGCGGTCTGTCTTGCGCTCAACCGTAGGTCTCTGCCCACTGATCACCACCTCATCCAGCCACTTGCCATTCGGTTCCATGACTATGGCGCCAATCCTTACATCAGCAGCTATCTCCAGGGCCACAAAACGGGATTCGTAACCAAAGTACCGTGCCTGCAAAAAATAAAGCCCTTGAGGTATCCCCTTGAGTACAAAGTAGCCGTCATCGTCAGCTGATGTTCCTGCCACCTGGGTGCTGTCTGAGGTCTTGAAAAGAATGGTGTTTGCAAATGGGAGTGTTTTACCCTCCGCATCCCTGACCCGGCCGGAAAGCTGAAAGGTCTGACTCATCAGAGCAAAGGGCAGCAAGCCTAAAATGATAAGCAGGGGGTATCTCACAGTCAGGTAGGTTATTCTGTAAAACTATGAAATATATTTTCGGTCCACAATTTGCCCTGCCAAAACAATGAAACAGGAGCATATTAACAGGGATTTTCCTGGTCTGCCTGCCGACTTAAAATATGATCTTAACCTCCATTTGATCTCCATCACGGGTAATCACAACCGAAGTAGTATCACCTTTTTCAAAAGCCGATAAAGCGCGCATATAACTCATCATGTCAGTAACTGTACTGTCGCCCATTTGAACTACAATATCACCTTTTTGCAACCCGGCCTTCTGGGCGGGTTTGCCTTCACTCACACCGTCTATACGCATGCCTTTGCCGTCGAAGAGGTAATCGGGAATAACTCCCATAGCCACCCTGAAGCGGGGAACCTGTTCGCTTTCGTTCTTTGTTTTCCGGAAGCTGAGCTTGGGATCATCGTCCAGTTCGCCTATGAGATCCACAATATATCCTGTGATCTTGCGCATTCCATCGTAGTTTAACAAGTCTGCATCATCCGATGGTTTGTGGTAGTCTTCGTGTTGCCCGGTAAAAAAGTGGAGTACGGGGATGTCCTGAAGGTAGAACGAGGTGTGGTCTGATGGGCCTATCCCGGATTCATTCAAAACAAGCCTGAAGTCTTCATTAAGGGCATTTAGGGATTGGGTCCAGACCGGTGCAGTGCCAGTACCGCTAATGGACAGGGTGCTGTCCTGCCTCAGGCGCCCTACCATATCCATGTTAAGCATGTAATTTGCCCTGGACAGGTCAATAGTTGGGTTCTTTACAAAATAATTGGAGCCAAGCAACCCCATTTCCTCCCCTGAGAAGGAGATGATCAGGTAATTATTGCCCCTGTGTTTTTTAGTCAGGGAATCCGCTACCTGAAGCAACACAGCCACACCGCTGGCATTGTCATCTGCCCCATTATGGATCTGTGGCTCTTCTCCCCTGTATAAGGAACCCTCACTGCCCATACCAAGGTGATCGTAATGGGCCCCAATGATTACCGTATTTTTTGCCTGGTTATCGATATAACCGATAACGTTGGTGCCCGTAATGGTACTGTCGCCAGCCATAGTATACTGCACCTGTTGATGCGGGTCTGTCTTAGGTTTAAAGGTAAAGGTCTGAAAATAAGTCCCGGAATTCCCTTTGGGTTCGAGGCCAATGTCTTCCATCCTTTTCCTCAGGTATTCTGCCGCTTTGATCTCGTCAGGCGTTCCGGTTTCCCTTCCTGCCAGTGAGTCATTGGCCAGGATGGCAACATCTTCTTCCAAGCTCACAGAAACAGGTTTTTCTGATTTACATGAAAAAAAGATTGTAATAATTAGGGTGAGAATGAGTCTATTCCACATATTTGCGATTATTTTTATACAAAATTACCCAACTTATGAGAATTATCCTTGTTTTATTGGGCCTATCATTGGTTTTAAGTTGTAAATCAGAGCCCAAATCAGCCGAAAAAGAAACTAAAGCCGAAGTTTCACTAATGGCAGGTTCCGATACCCTCATCTATCCCGAGGAAAAGCATTTCAAATCTATCAGACAAATCACCTTTGGGGGAGACAATGCGGAGGCATACTGGAGTTTTGACGACAGTATGATGATCTTCCAGTCTAATTATAAACAATGGGGTGTGGAATGCGACCAGATGTTCCTGATGCAGGTTGGAGAAACTTTCCAGGATACCATGCCGCCCATGATTAGTACAGGCATGGGGAGAACCACCTGTGCGTATTTCCTCCCGGACAATGAGCATATCGTTTACGGATCTACCCATTTGGTTGATCCCAAATGCCCAGATGTCCCCCTCCGCAGGAATGGAAAATACGTATGGCCTGTATATGACTCCTTCGACATTTTTGTGGCCGATCTGGATGGGAATATCACCGCGCAACTTACAGACACGCCCGGTTATGATGCCGAGGCTACCGTATCTCCCAAAGGAGATAAAATTGTATTTACGTCCATGCGTAGTGGCGACCTCGAATTGTATACCATGAACCTTGATGGCAGCGAGGTAACCCAGATAACCGATGAACTGGGTTATGATGGGGGTGCTTTCTTTTCTCCCGATGGCAGCAAGATTATTTTCCGGGCCTCCCGCCCAAAGACCGAGGAAGCTATAAACGAATACAAGGAACTGCTTTCACAGGGGCTTGTGCAACCCACCGAAATGGAACTGTTCATCTGTAATGCGGATGGGAGCGACCTTAGGCAGCTTACCTTTTTGGGGAACGCCAACTGGAGTCCGTTTTTCCATCCTTCCGGTGAAAAGATCCTCTTTTCCAGCAATTTTGAGGCAGAAGGAGGATTCCCTTTCAACCTCTACCTGATTGATATAGATGGGAAAAACCTGGAACGGGTAACCCATGGGAAAACCTTTGATGCCTTCCCTGTGTTTTCCAATGACGGCAAATACTTGGCATTTTCAAGCAACCGCAACAACGGCGGTACTAGAGACACCAACCTCTTTATTGCCGAATGGCAGGAATAATAAGGATACAAAGCACTATCTTTGCCCTCCTGTTGAATTTGCTGGAAATAGAAAATGAAACACATTCGCAACTTCTGTATCATCGCCCACATTGACCACGGTAAAAGTACTCTGGCAGACCGGTTACTGGATTTCACCGGATCGGTTACGGAACGGGAGAAGAAAGAGCAGTTGCTGGACAACATGGACCTGGAGCGTGAGCGCGGTATTACCATTAAGAGCCATGCCATCCAGATGGAGTACACATACAAGGGTGAAAAATACGTCCTGAACCTCATTGACACCCCCGGCCATGTTGATTTTTCATATGAAGTTTCGAGGTCTATTGCTGCATGTGAAGGAGCTCTGCTTGTTGTGGATGCTGCCCAAAGCATACAGGCACAGACCATTTCCAACCTCTACCTGGCCCTGGAGAATGATCTGGAGATCATTCCTGTGCTCAACAAGGTAGACCTTCCAAGCGCTAATCCGGAAGAAGTTACAGACGACATTGTAGATCTGTTGGGTTGCGACCCCGGGGAAGTAATACCGGCCAGTGCAAAGACAGGTATAGGTATTGAAGAAATCCTCCAGGCTATTATTGAGCGTATCCCTGCCCCAAAGGGAGATCCAGATGCTCCGCTGCAGGCCCTGGTTTTTGATTCCGTATACAATCCCTTCCGCGGGGTTGAAACCTATTTCCGGGTGGTTAACGGGGAAATACGCAAAGGCCAGCAGATCAAATTCTTTGCTACGGGCAAGAGCTATTTCGCTGATGAAATCGGCACCCTGAAGCTACAGCAGCATCCCAAACAGAGGATCGGCACAGGGGATGTAGGTTACCTTATCACTGGGATCAAGGATGCCCGGGAAGTAAAAGTGGGGGATACTATTACGGACAGCAAAAATCCTACAGACAAGGCCATTGCCGGCTTTGAAGATGTAAAACCCATGGTTTTTGCCGGGATCTATCCGGTAGACACCGAAGATTTTGAAGAACTCCGGTCCTCCATGGAGAAGCTTCAGTTAAATGATGCCTCCCTGGTATTTACGCCGGAAAGCAGCGCCGCTCTAGGTTTTGGATTCCGTTGCGGCTTCCTGGGGATGCTACATATGGAGATCATTCAGGAGCGATTGGAGCGGGAATTTGATATGACCGTAATCACTACGGTCCCCAATGTTAGCTATCACGCCTATTCGACTAAAGATCCGGATGTTCCCATCATTGTAAACAACCCTTCGGACCTGCCAGACCCTTCCACCATAGACCGGGTGGAGGAGCCCTATATCAAAGCCACCATTATCACCAAGTCCGATTTTGTTGGGAACGTGATGTCGCTTTGCATAGAAAAACGCGGACAGATCACCAACCAGACCTACCTCACCACAGAGCGGGTAGAGCTGAATTTTGACATGCCGCTGGCAGAGATTGTTTTTGACTTTTATGATCGCCTTAAAACTGTATCCAAGGGCTATGCTTCCTTTGATTACAGTCCGATCGGCATGCGGGTTTCCAAACTGGTACGTGTAGACATTTTACTGAATGCACAGAACGTGGATGCCCTATCAGCATTGGTGCATTTTGACAATGCATACCACATCGGGAAGAAGATGTGTGAAAAGCTTAAGGAGCTTATCCCGAGGCAGCAATTTGATATCCCCATACAGGCTGCCATCGGTTCCAAGATTATTGCACGGGAGACCATCAAGGCACTTCGCAAGGATGTTACTGCCAAATGTTACGGTGGAGATATCACGCGTAAGCGTAAACTGCTGGAAAAACAAAAGAAGGGTAAAAAACGTATGCGCCAGGTTGGTAATGTGGAAATACCACAGCAGGCCTTTATGGCTGTACTGCGCCTCAATGATTAAGGCTGCCTAAACCAATTCCTCTTCTATATCGAAAATCTTGCCTAGGTAAACCAGTTTGGATCCCTCCGGGATGGAGGTAACCTTGTCCTTTACCGAAGAAATGATATCCAGGTTGCCGTCCGGGTATTTGACAAATAAGGGGATTACCTCATCGTCTGTCTGTGCTTTGCCTATAAGCTGTGCCAGTTGCTCGTTATTTTTCAGGATCAGTTCATGGATGGCAGGATACTTCAAAACGGCCTCCGTCATTTTGATGAAATCATCAGTTTTGGAGAACAAACCCTCTTCAGGCATCTTGTCGGGATCATTCAGTTCCTCCGGGCTAACAAGTCGGAACGATCCATTCTCTCCAAATTCCTCACCCAGTTTTTTTATGGCGTAGGCATTGATTTCAGCATTGCCTGTCATGGCCAGCAGGAAGCCTACATCGTTCAGTTCAATATTGTCCGTAAGGCTGTCCGAATAAATATTGGCCGTCATAGCCTCGAGGCCCAGTTTTTTTGCGTGCTCAATATTCGCCGGGTTGTTGTCTATCAGCACCACATGGCGGTTGTTGTTTTTGAGGTAATTTGCAATTAAACGGCTCGCCTTGGAAGCTCCGACGATCAGAATACCTTCTGAATTTTTGAGGAACACCCCAACCATCTTGGCAAAAAGTCTGGCAGTAGTGGCATTAAGCAATACGGTTCCAAGCACGATCATAAAAACTAGGGGCGTAATATACTCGGCTCCCGGCTCTCCTTTTACAATTAGCTTGGAGCCAAAAAGGGAAGCGATACCTGCGGCCACAATCCCCCTGGGGCCCACCCAGCCAATGAACATTTTTTCATTGAGTTTTAGCTTGGACCCCCGGGTGCTCAGGAACACCCCCAATGGCCTTACCAAAAAGACAATCACCGCAAACAATATGGCAGTATTCCAGTTGTAGATCAACTCCAGGTCACTGATGTTAATATTGGCTGCCAGCAATATGAATAAGATGGAAATCAGCAAAACACTCAGGGATTCCTTGAAATAGAGCAGCTCTTTGATATTGGGCAGGTTGAGGTTACCCATCACCATTCCCATGACCACTACGGCGAGTAAGCCGGATTCGTGGGCGAATATATCGGACTCTACAAAAACCAGAAGCACTACGGAGAGGGAAACCACATTTAAGAGGTAATGGGGAATGAAATTCCTTTTGATCGCAAAGGCCAGGGCATGGGCAAAGGTAAACCCGAAGGTGGATCCAAATAACAGGATCTTCCCGAATTCTATCATGGCCGTTTTGGTGTAGGCCTGCCCTTCCCCAACGCTGATGAACTCAAAAACCAGAACCGCAACCAGAGCGCCTATCGGATCTATGAGGATCCCCTCCCATTTGAGTACGGCTGAGATATCTTTTTTCAGAGGGATATTCCGGAGGATAGGTGTAATTACGGTTGGTCCTGTCACGATGATCAATGCAGAGAACAAAAAAGAAATTTGCCAGGAAAGGTCAAAAATATAGTGGGCTGCCAACCCGGCCACAATAAATGTCACCAGGGTCCCTACGGTAATTAGCTTGGTGATCACCGGCCCCACATTGGCGATCTCCGACCGCTTTAAGGTGAGTCCCCCTTCAAAAAGGATGATGCTGATGGCCAGGGACACAAAATAATAGAGTCCTTCCCCGGGGAAAAGGCCGTTTGTTCCATTCCAGACGGGTTCAATAAGCTTGCTGCCATCTTCAGTAAATAGAGTGGCAATAGGACCTACCAGAAGCCCTACAAGGATCAAAGGCAGGATGGCGGGCAGTTTAAACCGCCACGCAAGCCACTGTGCGCAAATTCCTAAAATGATGATCCCTGCCAGTTCTAACATAATTCCTTCTCTCCGGGTGCTAGGGCAATGAAAGCCACAAACACCGTAAAACGAATGGGGAAAATAGCATTTTTATTCGAAAACCAGGCAGGGGCACGGATTTTTGAATATAAACTTAAGCTTCGAGCCTGTGTTTATGATCCTGACCGTAGAACTGCCCCTGAAACGCCTATGCCTCGGGCAGAAATCCTAAAAATACCTAAACAATACCCCTGATCCGGTGACCTTTTCTTATTTTGCGGCATTTTGATGCCGAGCGCGTGAAACTATACGTTGTAGAATGTGGAAATTTTAAGCTGGATGGAGGGGCCATGTTTGGTGTGGTTCCTAAAACCCTGTGGAGCAGGACCAATCCGGCAGATGACAATAACCTGATTGACATGGCTGCCCGTTGCCTTCTGATAGAAGACGGAAACCGTTTGATCCTAATCGACAACGGTATGGGCGACAAACAATCGGAAAAGTTCTTTGGCTACTATTATCTCTGGGGAGACCACTCCCTGGATGGATCCCTGGCCAAACACGGGTTTCACCGCGATGATATTACCGACGTATTCCTTACCCATCTTCATTTTGACCATTGCGGAGGAAGCATCCGATGGAACAGCAAGCGCGATGGCTATGAACCCGCTTTTAAGAATGCCGTTTACTGGAGCAATAAAGCCCACTGGAACTGGGCGGTTTACCCCAATCCAAGGGAAAAAGCCTCTTTTTTAAAGGAAAACATCCTGCCCATTCAGGAAAGCGGCCAGCTGCAGTTCATAGACTCCCGAGGGAAGTCTTTTCTCAATGAATCGGCGCTTGGGTTCGGGATCCTGATGGTAGATGGGCACACGGAAAAACAGATGATACCCCATATTTCCTATCAGGGAAAAACCCTGGTGTTTATGGCAGACCTGTTACCTACTACCGGGCACATTCCGCTTCCATACGTAATGGGATATGACACCCGCCCTTTGCTTACTCTGGGGGAGAAAAAGGAGTTTTTGGACAAGGCGGTGGCCAACGACTACTACCTCTTCCTGGAACACGATGCCGTAACTGAAGTCTGTACCCTGAAGCATACTGAAAAAGGGGTAAGGCTAAATAACACCTATAGCTTTGATGAAGTTTTTTCCTAAACCTATGCTCCTTTTGGTAATACTACTTTTCGGGGCTTGTCAAACCAATTCCCGAACAAGCTGGGATTTTACAACTGAAAATGTCTTCACTCCGGGCATTGAGGGTCCTGCAGTTAATAGCGAGAGACTGTTGTTTGCTGTTAATTTTGAAAAGGAAGGCACAATAGGGGTGGTTGATGAAACTGGCGAAGGCAAGGTATTCCTTGAGCTGCCGGAAGGAAGTATTGGAAATGGCATACGCTTTGATTCTGATGGTAATATGTTTATTGCGGATTATGCAGGCCATAAGGTGTATCGCGTAGCAAGGGGTTCTGACATCCCCGAGGTCTGGGCAGAAGAAGCCAATATGAATCAGCCTAACGACCTGACCCTTGGGAGACAGGGGCAGATTTACCTTTCAGATCCCGACTGGAGCATCAATACGGGTAAAATTTGGATGGTCGATCAGCAGAGAAATGTTGTATTGTTGGAGGATAAGATGGGAACTACAAACGGAATTGAACTTAGCCCTGATGGCAATATCCTGTATGTTAACGAATCTATACAGCGAAAGGTTTGGAAATACGATATCCTCCCGGGGGGGGCTATCGGCAATAAGGAACTGCTCATTTCGTTTAAAGACTTTGGGCTGGACGGTATGCGCTGTGACGAAAAGGGAAATTTGTACATTACGCGCTTCGAAAAAGGGACCGTGGTAGTGGTTTCTCCTGAAGGTAAAATTCTGGATGAAATAGAATTAAAAGGAAAAAAGCCCTCCAACATCACTTTTGGTGGTGAGGATTGGCAAACCTGCTATGTAACTATGGCAGACCGGGGTTGTGTGGAAGCTTTCCGTGCACTTTACCCCAGAAGATCAAATTGAGATTAACTAAAATTGAATATATGATTACAAAAAGTGGAGTTGGTTTTGCTGGCTTGATCATGGGAGCCATACTGCTGATGGGATGCGGGGCAACACAATTGGTGTCTACGCCAATTGAAAACATAGACCGAATACCCCTGAAAGTTGCTGAATTGACAGAAGAGGAAAAGAAAACCTGGGGTCATGCTGATTTGCTTACCGATACCATCCCCGGTATGAGTGTAGACAAAGCCTATAAGGAAATCATTGGTAACCGCAAGGGTAAAACAGTGATCGTAGCTGTCCTGGATTCTGGAATAGACCTGAATCACGAAGACCTTGACGGCGTACTATGGACCAACAGCGATGAAAAACCTGGGAACGGCAAAGATGACGATGGGAACGGCTACATTGATGATGTTCATGGCTACAATTTCCTGGGCACTTCATACAACGAACAACTGGAATATGCTCGCATTGTTCGTCTGGGAATAGGAAGTGATGAATACCAGGCAAAAGCCAGGGCTATGGTCGATTCAGAATATCCTGAAATGCTCCAGAATAAGCAGCGTTATGAGCAGATCCTGCAGGTGGTTAAAAGTTCGGACGAGGCCATTAAAAAACACCTGGGCAAAGACAGTTACACTAAAAACGACGTAAACGAAATCAAAACTGACGATCAGACCCTTGCGCAGCAGGTATCTGTGATTCAGCAAATGTACGCCTATGCCGAAAGCATCCCGGAAGTAATGGAGGAGCTCAATGAAGGCATTAAATACTTTTCAGAACATGTGAATTATTACCTCAATGTGGATTTCAATGGGCGGGAAGAAGTAGGCGATAATCCGTACGAACTGAATGATGTTGGATACGGCAATGGCAACCCTATGAATCTTGTGCCTGATGAAGATCACGGTACGCATGTAGCCGGGATTATTGCTGCGGAACGCAACAACGGACTGGGTGTAGATGGTGTGGCAAACAATGTGCAGATAATGAGCGTTCGTGCTGTGCCTAATGGGGATGAATACGACAAAGACATCGCCCTGGGTATTCGCTACGCGGTAGACAACGGCGCACAAATCATCAATTGTAGTTTTGGAAAGTCCTTTTCTCCAAATCCGGAATGGGTTTATGATGCCCTTAAATATGCGGCATCTAAGGATGTGCTTATCGTACATGCCGCTGGTAATGACGGACTTGATCTGGATTCTCCGGAAAACCCGAATTTTCCCAACGACCAGATTGGCACAGACCCTGAAATGGTAGACAACGTTATTACCGTAGGCTCTCTGGACAGCAGTTATGGTTCTGAAATGGTTTCCGGATTCTCCAATTACGGAAAAAGCAATGTGGATGTGTTTGCTCCAGGCGGAGCCATTTACTCCACTGTTCCGGGCAGTACTTATAAATTCATGGGTGGCACTTCTATGGCTGCACCAGGAGTAAGTGGTATTGCGGCCCTGATTCGTTCCTATTATCCCAAACTAACAGCTCCGGAAGTAAAAAAGATTTTAATCGATTCTGGCCTTAGTGCCACGGCTTCTGTTGTTGTGGCCGGAGATTCGGATAACACCAAGCCTTTTAATGCAATTAGCAAATCCGGAAAAATGGTGAATGCCTTCAATGCGCTGATCATGGCTAACAAAGTGGCGCAAGGCAAAATTAAACTCGCAAAATGATAAAAAATATGATGAGGTTTCTCCTGATCCTGCTCGTTTTGGCAGGGGTCTTTTCACTTCAGGGACAGGAAAACGGATACTGGCAACAGCATGTAGACTATCAGATGGATGTTACCGTAGATGTTGATGACTTTACATTCTCCGGTACCCAAAAGCTAACCTATACAAACAATTCTCCCGAAACCCTGAAACGGGTATTTTACCACATGTACTTCAATGCTTTCCAGCCGGGAAGCGAAATGGATATGCGACTTCAGCAAATTGAAGATCCGGACAGACGAATGGTCACTGATGGAGAAAGCCGTATTGCAGACCTGAAGCCAGATGAAATTGGCTACATGCGCGCCACTTCATTGCTCCAGGACAGTAAAGCAGTTTCCTATCAGCTTGAAGGAACCATCCTGGAAGTAGAGCTGGCAGAGCCCATTCCTGCCGGGGGTAGCACCCAATTGGATATGACTTTCGAGGGACAGGTACCGCTTCAGATCCGCCGCTCAGGGCGTAATAACCGGGAGGGTGTAGCCCTTTCCATGAGCCAGTGGTATCCCAAAATGGCAGAGTACGATTTTGAGGGCTGGCATGCCCACCCCTATATAGCCCGTGAATTCCATGGTGTGTGGGGGGATTTTGATGTAAAGCTTACTATAGACAAGCGCTATGTTGTGGGGGGGACAGGTTACCTGCAAAACCCACAGGAAATTGGTCATGGATACCAGGCCCCTGGCACCAAAGTTCCCAGGGTAAAAGGAAAGACCCTCACCTGGCATTTTAAAGCACCCAATGTGCACGACTTTATGTGGGCTGCCGATCCCGATTATATCCATGACACTCTGGAAATGGAAAATGGGCCTGACCTGCATTTCTTTTACAAGAACAAGGAGGAAATCATTGACAACTGGAAAAAGCTTCAGCCGAAAACTGCTGAAGCCATGACTTTCTTCAACAAAAATGTAGGCCCTTATCCGTATAAGCAATATTCGGTTATTCAGGGGGGAGATGGCGGCATGGAATACGCCATGAGCACACTGGTGACCGGAGAGCGAAGCTTCAACAGCCTCGTTGGGGTAATGGTACACGAACTGGCCCATTCCTGGTTTCAGCATGTGTTGGCTACCAATGAATCCAAACACGCCTGGATGGACGAAGGATTTACTTCTTTTATCTCCAGCCTGTGCATGAACAGCATCATGGATCAACAAAATGAAAATCCATTTGCCGGTTCCTACGACGGGTATTACAGACTGGTTGGATCGGGGAAAGAACAGCCGCAAACTACCCATTCTGACCGTTATGAATACAATGCAGCCTATGGGGCTTCAGCCTACAGCAAAGGTGCCGTGTTCCTGGCGCAGCTGGGATATGTGATCGGACAGGATAAACTAATGCAAACCCTGAGGGAATACTACAGGCTGTTCCAGTTTAAGCATCCAACCCCTAATGACATCATTCGCACAGCTGAAAAGCTAACGGATCTCCACCTTGGTTGGTATCTCATGGATTGGACCCAAACCACCAATACCATAGATTACGGCATTAAGGAAGTAACCGGTAATGAAGAGTCAACCCAGATAGTGCTGGAAAGAATAGGGCTTATGCCCATGCCTCAGGATATCCTGGTGGTCTATGAAGACGGCAGCAGGGAGACTTTTTACGCCCCTCTGCGTATGATGCGTGGCGAAAAGGGAAATCCATACCCGGCTATTTCACGAACGGTTTTACCAGATTGGCCCTGGGCAATGCCTACTTATACGTTTACGGTAAACAAGCCTTTGAGCAATGTACGGGCTATCCTGCTAGATCCTTCTCAGTTGATGGCAGACATAAATCCGGATAACAACCTCTGGCAGCGGCCTTAAATAAAGGCCTAAATTGAGTTAGCCTACTTGTACCAGCTGGTTTTCTCGTACATGCTGTTTTTTGCAGCACGCTCCCGATTATAGAGGACCATATGTGTCCTGTCTATAACACGTTCCCGGTAACCCAGCAGGTGGAAAAACGGCTTGCTAAAGAACCGCGCCACCTTGAGGTTAACCATAAGGGATTCTGATCTTTCGGAAACCCGATTGATCCCGGGGAGCCACGTAAGGAAATTGTCGAACCGGATATGCCTGAGGAAGGCTGAAAAACGCAGGGCCCATTTGGGGATTTTTCGGATCAGGAAAAATCCTTCCTCGCCCTGGTCCTGGTATAGTGGCATAAAAAGAATGGTGTCTTTCTCCGCGCTGATTATCTCCCCGTTATGTCTGGCAAACCGCGTTCCTTTCTCCAGGTGCTCAAAGCTCTGTGCCCCCAAAATCATCTCAAATTTGTCTTCGGAAGTAATTTTGTGCCGATGGATTACTTCATAAAAATTGCGGTTACCCTGGGCTGATGCCTGTAGCTGACGGCATAATGCCTTCTTGTCTATCTCAGGATGTGGCTCCATAATCCCGGTGATCATCATCGTTAACCATGTAAAAGCAACACTGTTCGCCGCCGATTCTTCCTTAAAATGTTGCCCGGATTCAAAACCGATCGTAACATAGCCTTTTTCATTGATATAACTCAGCAGCGGGCCTTCCAGGTATTCTTCTATGCCCAGGATCACCGGAACAGGAAACAACCGGGCAAATTTCCGGTTGATCATTGCATCATTGATAGTAATAAAGGGCAGGGTCTGGCTGGAGGTAGTATGGTAATCGATAAAATAATAGGGAGGGGGTTTGGAATCTAATACCTCTTTAAGGAAGCGATATATCTCCTCCATTTCCTTTTCTTCATCTCGGCGTTCTTCCTGATGGTTATTCTTGAGGCCATCAATACCTTTTCGGGTCCACATGCGATTAAGGTCGAAAGACAGGAAACGTTTCTCCTGCTTAAGGGCCGGGATATTTCCTCGTATGCCATAAACCGTCCCCCGAATATCGATCCCCAGTTTATCGACTTCTGTAAATACCTGTTCAAGGGCCTGCACCCCGGAGGGTTCATTGCCGTGGATTCCTCCAAAAAAAATAACCGTTGGCCCGGACTCTTTCCCTTGCAGCTTCCCAATAATACGGGAAGTTTCCACTTCCATTTCTTTTACAGGGCTGTTGGCCATAATTCAGATGTCATTCGAAGTAATAATTCCTACCAGTCTTGTTCCGTTAACCACCGGCAGGCAGTGAATATTATTCTTTTCCATTAAGGATTTAGCTTCATCCAGGGGTGTATCAGCATTAACCGTGATCAGGTCTGTTTTCATCAAGGATCGGATGCTTTTTTTCAAATCTTCCGGCTTATCCAGGTAGTGCGAAACATCAGTCCAGCTCAACAATCCGGCCAATTCCAGATTATTGTCCAGAATGGGTGTGTGGTGGATATTTTTCCACTCCATCATTTTCAGGACAAGCTGAGCGCTGTCATTTTCCTGGGCAGACAAGATCTTTGTGGTCATAAAATCGCGAACCACGCGCTTCTTCTCTGGCACTTCGTATTCATCACCCCTGGGCAACTGCCAGGCATCCACTGTATATTTCTTTTCTTTACGCTCATGCATTGTGGCCACCAGAATCTTCAAAGCGTCCGGAACGGAATGGTGCTTCACTAATTTACGGTAGGCCTCAACCATCCACCTTGAACCATTATTGGACCGTGTCCTTTTTTCAATGATGGACAAATAGTGTTCCGCATCCCTTGGTGATACCCCCATGCTGTATAGACCCCTGAAGGCCATTGGCAACAAGTGATCCAAAAGCAGGTCGTGACTGCTGATCAATTCGCCATTCCAGTAGAATTGTGCCGCCATTCCATAGCGGGCGGCATTGAAGAAGTTTCCTTTTACATCCTTGAAGTTCATCACCTTGTGGACCTCCTCGAATTCTTTGGGCCGGCCCCGCATAAGACCTACCCACAGCATCATATTGGCAATTTCATCATCAGTTGTGGGGCCTGAAGGCAGGTAGCGATTTTCTATCCGGAGGTGTGGCTTACCATCCGCCACCCCGTAACATACCCGATTCCATTTGTAGATGGTTCCATTATGCAATTGCAGCGCCCTGAGCCTGGGTGTTTTGCCAGATTCCAATTCGGTAAGGCTATCGCTCTCGAAGTCTGTGCTTATCAGGCTCCGGAATTGAATAACGGCATCTTTAAAGAAGTCTGCTGCCGAACAGCAAACCCAGTCCGTGCCAAAACTTACCCTGGATTCCTTCTCATTCAGTATGAAAGTGCTGGCGCGGGTATCCACACTTTGGGTAAATAGTGCAATTCTGGTTTCCTCCCATAATTCTTTGCCGAGGAGTAAAGGAGAATTGGTGCATACAGAGAGAACAGGGCCAGCAATGGCTTGTGCCCAGTTATAAGAGTTGGCAAAATCATCCGGATCAATTTGCAGATGGCACTGGAAGCTGGTATTGCATCCTTCGTACAGAATAGTGTCATGATGCAGGTTCACCTCATCAACCCCTTTGATGTGGAGTTCAATATCTTCCTTTCGAATTGATTTTATGGCATCATTTAAAACACGGTATCTCTGCATGGGTGTCATATAGTCCATGCCTAAAAACGGAGTGTCTATAGTAGGAAGGATGCCTGTAAGTATAATTCTGTCTCCAACCTTATCGGCCGCTTCCTTTGCTTTTAGCAACAACCTGTCCAGTTGCTCATGCAACTTTGAAAAGCAATCCCCTTCCAGTAGATATGGATCCAGGTTTATTTCCAGATTGTAACGGGTAAGCTCGTTGGTAAAGTGATCATCATTAATTTCCTCCAGAACCTTTTCGGCTTTGTTTGAAGGGTTCCAGGATTCATCTGCGAGGCAAAATTCCTGTTCCGCCCCAATCCGTATAGGGCTGTTTTCAAACATGCCCATTTTCAGCATTTTGTCCAGAGCTTCAATGTCTGCCACCAGCTGGTCAATATATTCTATCTTGTCCGATGAGCCGGAAAGCTTTTTTACATTCAGTTCTCCCATAAAACGCCGCGTTTAATGCAAATAATCAGAAATATATAGGTATGCAAGGTAAAATCCTATTCCGGCACTAAATATGATAATTGTCAGGCAAAGCAGCGCTCAAATAATTTATACTTTTGAACACTATGGCTTTTTCCTTTCCCAAAAAAGAAAGACTCAGCAGTAAAAAATTGATTGAGCAAGTATTTCAGGAGGGTTCAAACTTGAAGCAATTTCCCCTGAAGTTGATTTATCTTGAAACCAGCTTGCCTGAGAATGTAAAGTGCCAGGCTGCAATGGCTGTGCCTAAGAAGAGAATCCGCCTTGCGGTTAAGCGAAACCGGATCAAGCGGCTCATGCGGGAGGCCTATCGTATCAACAAGGGGCCCATATTTAACAAGATGGAGGGAAACTATGCCTTGCTATTTTTATATCTTGGAAAAGAAAGCCCGGATTACCGGCAGGTAGAAAAGGCGATGAAGGATTTGTTATTGCGATTTTTAAAAGAGATACATGATGAGAGTAAAGATGCCTAAGCGTATTGTTGTGCCTATTCTGGCGATTGCACTGGTGATAGTGGGAAGCAGTTTTAAATCTGACTACTTCGAGATTGCCAAGCAGATTGAGATATTCACCACCCTGTTCAAAGAGCTGAACATGAATTACGTGGATGATACAAACCCCGGTGAATTAATGGACACGGCTATTAAAAACATGCTGGACGACCTTGATCCATACACCCGCTTCCTCAACGAACAGGATGTAGAAGCCTATAAAATCAATAATTCCGGTGAATATTCGGGTATAGGGGCCATGGTTCGTTCCTATGAAAACAAGTTGCTCGTCATTGAACCTTACCAGGGGTATGCTGCGGATAAGGCCGGACTTAAGGCCGGGGATGAAATTATTAATATTGGGGGGATTGCAGTCTCCGATTTCAAGGATGATGCCACAGAGTTGCTCAAAGGGGCAAACAATACTTCTGTTGAAGTTACTTTTAAAAGGCAGGGAAAAACACAAAGTACTACTGTAACCCGGGAAGCCATTGAGATTGATGCGGTTCCCTTTTACAGCATGGCTGATGATAAAACAGGCTATATTGTCCTTACCCGTTTTAATGCGAAAGCGAGCGAACAAACCAAAAGTGCCCTCCTCGACCTGAAAAGCCAGGGTATGGAAAGGTTAATCCTGGATCTGCGAGGCAACCCCGGCGGTTTGCTTAGTGAAGCTATAAAAATTACGAACCTGTTTGTTCCCAAAGGGGAACTGATCGTTACGACCAAATCCAAAGTGAAGAAGTTCAACAGGGAATACCGAACCCGGAATAACCCGGTGGAAGTAGACATTCCTCTGGTTGTACTGGTCGATGGAGGAAGTGCATCAGCCAGTGAGATTGTTTCAGGTGGTTTGCAAGACCTGGACAGGGCTGTTGTTGTGGGTGCCCGTAGTTTTGGAAAAGGCCTGGTGCAAAGACCCCTTAAGCTCACTTATGGGACCCAGCTCAAGGTTACCATATCCAGGTATTACACCCCGTCCGGGAGATGTATCCAGGCCCTTGACTACTGGAACCGGGATGAACAGGGAAAAGCAACCCGCAATACGAAATTCCAGGATTTCACCACACGCAATGGCAGGAAAGTACAGGACGGGGGTGGTGTTATGCCCGACATTGAAATACCCGAATTAAAAAGCAATGCGCTTACCAAGGCCTTGCAAAACAACAACCTGGTGTTTGACTATGCTACCCAATATTATTACCAGAATACGATAGATGAGCTTGAAGGCTTCAGCTTTTCTGATGCTGACTTCAATGCCTTCAAGAAACACGTTCAGGAAAGCGATTTCAACTTTGAAACCAAAACTGAAAAAGCCTTGCGGGAAGCAATAGAAGGAGAAGATACCGCTCTGCTGGGAGATGAAATGACTGATCGCTATCAGGAACTGATGCAACAGATAAAGCTTGAGAAGATCAGAGCAATTGACCGGTATCAGGAAGAGATCCGGAAAAGCCTTGAAGATGAAATCATCAAAAGATACTTTTATCGCGATGGCCTCTACCGGTATTACCTCAATACCGACAAGGCCGTTAAAGAGGCGGTCTCCATCCTGAAGGATACCAAAGGATATACCTCAATTCTCAATTAATTGCTGGTTGTGAAGCCTGCCCTTATCCAGCCCCAGCCAGCAGCTTTTTCCTGTGTCATTATCTGGCGGCTGACCTTTGCGTTATTGGGATTGTTGGTGCTGGGTTCCTGTAAGAATGCATCAGGGGAAGCCGATGTCTCGGAAGCAACACTAACAGAAAGCCCTTTTTTGGTAGTATTAGGCACCGTGCAGGATGCGGGGCTGCCACAACTGGGGTGTGAGAAAAGCTGTTGCTCTAAATACGCGGGAATCAAAGATCCAGACAAAAACGTGGTGTCCCTGGGGCTTGTTGATGCCATTGCAGAACAAAGTTTTCTTTTTGAAGCCACTCCAGATATTGTCAGGCAGCTTGAAATCATCAAAGAGTATGTCCCTTATCCGGATTTTGACTTGCCCGGAGGTGTATTCCTTAGCCATGCGCACATGGGCCATTATACAGGACTGATGCAGCTGGGGAGGGAGGCTCGTAATACCCGCAACATCCCGGTTTACGCCATGCCAAAAATGGCAGGTTTTCTTAAGGAAAATGGTCCGTGGGACCAATTGGTTTCCCTGGGGAATATTGAATTAAAAGGCATTCAGCACCAATCGGTAATTAATTTGACCCATCAGCTTTCTGTAATGCCATTGCTGGTGCCACACCGCGATGAGTATTCTGAAACCGTTGGCTTTGTTATCAGCGGACCCAATAAAAAAGCATTGTTTATTCCAGATATAGATAAATGGCAACACTGGGAAATGGATATTGTTGAGCTCATCAGGAAGGTAGATTACGCTTTCCTGGATGCTACTTTTTATGACGGAAATGAATTAAACAACAGGGACATGAGCGAGATTCCACATCCATTTGTGGTAGAGAGCATGAATCGCTTCAAGAGGCTTCCGGAAGAAGAAAAAGCGAAGGTGTATTTTATTCACTTTAACCATACCAATCCGCTTTTGGATCCCCTGAGTACTGCTTATCAAAAAGTCCGGCAGGCCGGATACCAAATCGCCGAAACACATCAAACCTTCCCTATGTAATGCAAGCCGAAATAAAGGAAAAACTCCAGGTTGTATTAGGGGCGCCAATCATAAGGACGAGATCTGTTTCCGGCGGAGATATCGCGGAGGCTTACCTCCTCGAAACTTCGACGGAAAGGCTCTTCTGCAAATTTATGCAGGGCACGAATGCGTTGGAAATGCTGCTTGCAGAAATGACTGGGCTTCAACAGATCCGCAATACGGGGATAATAAAAGCTCCGGAGGTTTATTTCTGTGAGGACTTTGGCGTTAAGGTTTGCCTGGGCATGGAGTTTATAGAATCTAAAAGCCCTTCACCAGGGGAAATGGAAACGCTGGGTGAACAACTGGCGATCATGCATAAAACCACATCGGAAAAGTTCGGATATCACTCTGATAATTTTATTGGAAGTTTGCCACAATCCAACAGTGAGCATTCTTCCTGGATTTCATTTTACGTGCAGGAACGGCTCGTGCCTCAGATGCAAATGGCTGCTTCCCGCAACTTAATAAGCAAAGGTGAAATTCCAGAAGCCGGGCGGATGATTGAGACCTTGTCGTCATACTTCAAAGATCTAATTCCAGCTTTGTTGCATGGCGATCTCTGGAGCGGTAATTACCTGATCTCTACAGCGGGAGAACCTTATTTAATAGATCCGGCCGTTTACTATGGCGACCCGGCAGTGGATTTGGCCATGACCCGGCTTTTTGGGGGTTTTGGATCGGGGTTTTATCATGCTTATAATGAAAACTCCGGGGACATAGAAAATGAAGAAGATAAAACCCGGTTATATCAACTTTATTATCTATTGGTTCACCTCAACCTGTTTGGTAGATCATATTATAGCAGTGTGAAAAATATCATGGAGCAATATTTCTGATGAACCTCCAAAACCGCTCCATTAGAAGCTGAACTTTCCTTTAAATATCCTAACTTAAAGCCCATGGAGAAAATACGTGTGCTGGTTGTGGGCTGTGGAAACATGGGGACAAGCCATGCACGGGCCTATGAAGAACTCGAAGGTTTTGAAATAGTGGGACTGGTGAGCCGGAAGCCCGAAAGCCGGGAAAAACTATCTGGGGAATTGGGGGGTAAGCCCTCCTTTGGGGATTTTGAAACAGCACTGAAGGCCACTAAACCCCATGCTGTATCCATCAACACCTATCCTGACACCCATGCGCAATATGTTGAAACAGCATTAATGTTTAATGCCCATGTTTTTGTAGAAAAGCCAATGGCCCTTACCGTGGAACAATCAGAAATGCTTGTTTCCCTGGCACAGGAGAAAGGTAAAAAATTGATGGTGGGTTACATTCTGAGGGTGCATCCGGCCTGGGCTAAATTCGTCTCCATTGCAAAGCAGATGGGATCTCCCCTGGTTATGAGAATGAACCTTAACCAGCAAAGCTCTGGTAAACAATGGTATACACATAAACAACTTATGAGGTCTATGTCGCCCATAATAGACTGTGGTGTCCATTATGTAGATATTATGTGTTTGATGACCGGTTCCGAGCCCCTGAGCGTAAGCGCCATTGGTGCCAGGCTTTCAGGAGAAATCCATGAAGACATGTACAATTACGGGCAGTTGCAGGTACGCTTCAAAGATGGATCAGTGGGCTGGTATGAAGCCGCCTGGGGGCCCATGGTTAGTGAAACGGCTTTTTTTGTCAAAGATGTGATGGGACCTAAAGGCTGTGTGTCTATAGTAGAAGAGGCAAAAGGGGGCTCAGATGATGTAGAAGGTCATACCAAAACGGGGGGCTTAAAAGTTCATTACAGTACCCTTGGTGAAAATGATAAGTTTTTGAAGGAAGATCATTTTGTAGACACTAGTGAGGAGCCCGAGCATGACGATCTTTGCCTTCTGGAACAGCAGGCCTTCCTGAAGGCTATACGGGAAGATGAGGATTTAAGTGATCACCTCAGGGACGCAATAAACAGCCTGAAAATTGTGCTTGCCGCAGATCAGTCCGTCAGAACGGGCAAAACCGTTTTTCTATAATCGTTCACTTTCAATGTCTTATGGGGCTGGATTTATTTAAACGCGCTGAAGCATTTTCCAATAGGGAGGCCCTGGTTTCTGAAGGGCGGTCCTATACCTATGCGAACTTGCTCCAGACCGCTTCCCAAATTGCAACATCGCTGCTGGAAGGACAAAATGACCTTAACGAAGCCAGGGTGGCTTTCCTGGTTTCCCCTTCATTTGAATATACGGCTGTGCAATGGGGTGTCTGGATGGCCGGTGGCATAGCCGTGCCCTTGTGCGAATTACATCCGCTTCCGTCAATGCAATATGTTCTGGATGATACTGCAGCCAGCGTCCTTATAGCCGGACCCGGATTTGAAAAAAAGTTGGCGTCATTAAACCGTACCAAAGGAACTGCTTTACTGCAATGGAATGAATTGGTAAAAGCTGTCCCGGGCAGACTTCCTGATATCCATCCCCGCAGGCGTGCAATGATCCTGTATACCAGCGGAACCACGAGTAAACCGAAAGGTGTGGTCAGTACCCACCAGATAATAGAATGCCAGATAACCACTCTGGTCAAGGCCTGGTGTTGGGAAAAAACAGATTATATCTTGAACGTCCTGCCTTTGCATCATGTACATGGAATTATCAATGTAATGAGTTGTGCTTTGTGGAGTGGCGCATGTTGTGAGTTTTTGGCGCGATTTGACTCTCAAAGGGTTTGGGAGATTATAAAATCGGGGAGGCTCACACTGTTTATGGCTGTTCCAACGGTCTATTTTAAGTTGATTAAATACTGGGCAGATCAACCACAAAAGGAACAAAATATACTTAGTATAGCTGCTTCTAAAATGCGATTAATGGTTTCCGGTTCTGCGGCATTGCCAGTAAGCGTTATGGAGAAATGGGAGCAGATTTCCAGGCATCTTCTCCTTGAACGCTATGGGATGACAGAGATTGGAATGGGGTTGTCTAACCCTTATAAGGGTGAGCGGAAATCAGGACATGTAGGCCTTCCCTTGCCTGGCGTACAACTGCGACTGGTAGATGAATCTGAAAATGAAGTTCCCAGGGGGCAGCAAGGAGAAATACAGGTAAAAGGGCCGTGCGTTTTTATGGAATACTGGAACAGGCCTGAAGCTACAAAAGACGCCTTTACCCCGGATGGCTGGTTTCGCACCGGAGACATTGCTGTCTGGAATGAAGGTTCCTATAAAATTTTAGGTCGGGACAGTGTCGATATTATAAAATCCGGTGGTTATAAAATATCAGCCCTGGAAATAGAAGAAGCCTTAAGAAAACACAGGGATGTTTCTGATTGTGCTGTTGTGGGTTTGCCTGATGAGGAGTGGGGAGAGCTGGTTGGTGCGCTGGTAGTAACTAAAATATGCAAATCTGCTGAGCAACTTCAGGAATACTTGAAAGCGACTATACCTGGATATAAAATTCCCAGGATCATCCATTTTACAAATGAACTACCCAGAAATGTTATTGGAAAAGTAACCAAAGCCGAAGTAAAAAAAATACTTATTTCTTCCTGAAGGGGTTAGTCTAGGTGGTTTTTACCATCAGTATATGGGGGATGCCGTCTTCGAGATACTCCTCCCCTACCGGAGTAAAACCAAGATCAGAGTAAAACTTTTTAAGGTAGGTCTGCGCAGAAAGCGCAATCTCCGAAGTATTGTAATTTTCATGTATCGTATCTATTGCAACCTTCATTAGTTGAATCCCTAAAGATTTACCGCGTTTAGATTCCTTCACCACCACCCTGCCAACACATGCGCTATCCATATAGGCTCCGGGAGGGAAAATACGGGTATAAGCAAAAAGGTTATCTCCTTCAATTCCCATCAAATGCAAGGCTATCTGGTCTTTTCCATCAACGTCCTGATAAGCGCAATCCTGTTCAACCACAAATACTTCACTCCTGAGCTGGAGCAGCTGGTACAATTCATGTGTTGAAAGCTCATCAAATGATTTAACAATGAAATCCATAGGTATCAGTCCTGAACTATCAGATGTTTGCTATCGCATTTACCAAACTCCGGCTGGATATTAACATGGTTAATGCCATATTTATGTACGACTTCTTCGATTCTATCCAGGATAATATCAAATTCAGAAAGACTTATATCGTCTGTAAAATCAATATGTGCCTCCAGGTGCACTTCCTCTTCATTTAATTGCCATATATGGACATGGTGGACATTCTTAATCCGTGGAAGCTGAGAAATTGCTGTTACAATCTGCTGTATTTCCACTGTTTGGGGGGTAAATAACATAAGAACCCTTGTGGAGGCCTTTAGCAGGTCGTAACCCATATAAATGAGGTAGATAGCGATCAGAACGGTGAGCAGCGGATCTATCCAGAAGAGCCCATAGAATTTCATCAGCAAACCTCCCACAAGTACCGCAACAGAAGCTAACATGTCTGTCAGCAAGTGCAGGTAGGCAGACCTCATGTTCATGTTGTGGTCTGAATCTTTCTTTAAAAGAAGGACACTGAAGCCGTTAGCCAGGATTCCCAGCAGTGACAACCAGATAACCAGGTTGTACCCTATGGGCTGCGGATCCATAAAACGTTCCACAGATTCAATTATAAGAAGGACTGCCACCACGATCAGGGTCGCAGAATTCACAAAGGCCGCAATAATTTCTGCCCGTTTATATCCAAAGGTTTTGTTAGTGGAGGCCTTTTTTTTAGACAAGACCGTGGCTATATAACTAACCAACAGAGAAAGTACATCACTGAAATTATGTAATGCATCTGATAAAAGTGCCAGGCTTCCGGAAATAATACCCCCGATAAACTGAGAAACAGTAATCAGAACATTCAGTAAAATTGAAATGATCAGGTTACGTCCCTTCAGGTCTCTATGGGAATGATTATGTCCGTTATGCTGATGCATGCTTAAACTAGGAACAGGGTATTTTTTCTACACGTCTTTCATGTCTGCCACCCTGGAAGGGTGTGTTAATGAAGGTCTGAACCATTTCCAGTGCCTGGTTGAGTGATATAAAACGAGCAGGAAGGCTAAGGATATTAGCGTCATTATGTTCTCTTGCGAGGGTTGTGATTTCTTTGTTCCAGCACAAAGCCGCACGTACTTTTTGGTGTTTGTTGGCTGTCATGGAAGCTCCATTTCCACTACCACAAATAATTATACCCAGATCTACTTTATTTTCCTCTACATCCCGGGCAACCGGATGGATGAAATCCGGGTAATCCACACTATCAGTGCCATCGGTTCCGTAATTTACCACAGAAATTTCCATAGACTTAAGCATGCCCACTATAGCCAGTTTGTATTCCGTTCCAGCGTGGTCGTTACCGATTGCAATTTTCATGACTGTAAGTTTTAGAGGTTTATACAAATTTACGAATAGATGCAGGAATTGTATACGAAGAGGGTGTTAAGATCTTATTTGATTATTTCCCCTGGAACTGTTGATATCCTGCTAATAACTCTTTACTATTATTTTTTTGTTATTTGAACAAAAAAGACACTGAATAAAAACTTCAGATTAAGCAAGTTTACTTTTTAAAAATTAGTCTGGAATAATCAACCGCATTCTTTGTATTATCAACAATATAAAACTAATTACTTATCAAAAATTTTATGTTAATACAAGGTATAATATATGGTTGAAAAAAGTAGTAAATAACTGAATTATAGAAACTAATGCATTAATAATTTGTCAATAACTGAAATGTATTTACTAAAACAAGTTTTTAGTTATCTTTTTTTCCATTGAATTAACAGCCTATCATAATAGAAAACGAATTATAAAATTTAGAAAAAATAATAAAGTTATTATACAAATGTGGATAAGCTTTATTTGTAGACAATAGCGATCCTTAAACTCTATGCTAACGATTATAATTCGTACTTTTCAGCGCAAATTGATAGAATGTCGAAGAAAAAGAAACGGCTTAAGAATCACAGACGGAATGAGATTACAAAGGGAATATTCAATGTCCTGGAGTCCAATACCAGACAAAGCTTCAACTATAAGCAAATTGCCAGTAAGATAGGAATTACAGATACTGAGGGCAGAAATCTGTTAATCAAGCGTTTAGGTCAACTTACCGAAAAAAAACGCATTCAACAACCCGAAAGAGGAAGATATAAAGCTTTATCTAAAGGGAATGTGGTGGAAGGTAAAATTGAAATTACAGGCAGAGGTAATGCTTATGTGGTTTCTGATAAACTGGAGGAGGATGTTTTTATTCCAATAAATCGGGTTAATCGTGCTTTTCACGGCGACACTGTTGAAGTGTATGTATACCCTAAAACACGTTCCAAGAAATTAGAGGGAGAGGTAAAAGGAATTGTAGAGCGCAAAAAATCATCCTTTGTAGGTATTGTGGATATGCAAAAAACCTTTGCTTTTGTAAGGCCTACCGATTCCAGAATGTATACGGATATTTTCATCCCCAGGGAGGAGATTGGCAAAGCTAAAGACGGCGATAAGGTGCTGGTTGAAATTTACCGGTGGGAAGAAAACGAGGATTCACCCAGGGGTAAGATAACTGAGATCCTTGGTAAGCCTGGAGAACATCACACGGAGATACATGCGATTCTTGCAGAATACGGCCTGCCTTATACCTTTCCCTTAGAAGTGGAACACTACGCCAAAAAGCTGGATACCAGGATTCAAGAGTCCGAGATCCGCAAAAGGAAGGATATGCGTGATGTCCTCACTTTTACCATAGACCCCAGAGATGCCAAGGATTTTGATGATGCGTTATCCTTCAGGGAACTGGAAGGGGCTAAATATGAGATAGGGATACATATTGCCGATGTTTCTCACTATGTACAACCCGATACCATTCTCGAGGATGAAGCTTTTGAACGAGCTACTTCGGTTTACCTGGTTGACAGGGTAGTGCCAATGCTTCCGGAGGTTTTATCCAACCAGGCCTGTTCATTGAGGCCAAATGAGGAGAAGTACACTTTTTCTGCAATTTTCCAGATGGATGCCAATGCAAAGGTTGTAAAGGAATGGTACGGGAAGACCGTGATCAATTCCAATGAACGCTTTGCTTATGAGGAGGCGCAGCACATCATAGAAACCGGCAGCAATAAAATACCTGAAAATATTTCCATCAGGGAAGGGGAATATGCGGTTGGTGATGAGGTTGTTTTCGCTGTAAAAACTTTGGATAAGCTGGCGAAAAAGATGCGTAGCAGAAGAATGCAATCCGGGGCCATAACATTTGATAAGGTTGAAGTGAAATTCAACCTGGACAAGGATAACGAACCGGAAAGTGTTTACTTCAAGGAAGCAAAGGACGCCAACAAGCTTATTGAGGAATTCATGTTGCTGGCCAACAGAAAAGTAGCTGAATTTATAGGTAAAAGAACGCCTGTACATACATTTGTTTACAGGGTTCACGACGAACCTGATGAAGAGAAATTAATAGCCCTTAACGGTATTGTTTCCCGTTTTGGACACAAGATCAGCTTTCAGAGCAGAAAGTCCATTAGCGCCTCTCTAAACAAGCTCCTGGAGGATGTGAAAGGCCAGAGGGAACAGAATTTAGTAGACACCCTCGCCATTCGAAGTATGAGCAAGGCTATTTACACAACCGAAAATATTGGCCACTACGGCCTGGCGTTTGATTATTATACCCATTTTACCTCTCCCATAAGACGTTATCCGGATGTTATGGTGCACAGGTTGCTGCAACACTACCTTGATGGAGGTAAATCACCTAAACCCGAACCTTTTGAGGAGCACTGCAAACACGCTTCTAATATGGAGAACCTGGCCGCGCAGGCAGAGCGGGATTCTGTAAAATACATGCAGATTAAGTTTATGCAGAACCACCAGGGTGAAGAATTTAAAGGGGTGATCAGCGGGGTAACGGAATGGGGTATCTATGTGGAGATCATCGAAAATAAGTGCGAAGGAATGGTCAGGATTAGGGATTTAAAGGATGATTATTATACCTTTGATGAAAGGCAGTATGCCCTAATCGGCGAACGTTCAGGCAAAGTCCTGCAATTAGGTGACGAGGTAATAGTCAGCGTTAAGGATACCGACCTTGTAAGAAGGCATCTCGACTTCAGCCTCATACGCGCACTGGATTAGCAATTAAAATAAGCAGGAACAAACATCCCGGTTAGCGAAATTCAGAGTTATGAAAACACTTCTTGCATCGTTGGTTTTCGTATTCCTATCCCTTATTCAGGGCAATGCTCAGGAGGATAAGACCACACAGCAATTACAAGCGTTTAGGGAAATAAAAGCCTTTGATGGAATATCGGTTAACCTAATACCAGCCAACGAGAACAAGGCGGTAATAACCGGCGCAAACACTGATAAGGTGGCTATTGTTAATAACGATGGAGTGTTGAAAATACGCATGCAGATCGACAAACTCTTCAGTGGTTACCGAACCTTTGTAGATGTTTATTTTGCTCAGCCCCTTATAGTTATAGACGTAAATGAGGATGCGCGGATAAGCTCAGAGGAAACTTTTCAACAAGAGGTGCTGGAAGTGAAGGCACAGGAAGGAGGCGAAATAGAAATTCAGGCACGGGTTGAGCAGTTTCTGGTTAAATGTGTTTCGGGAGGGATTATTAAAGCCAATGGTTCTTCGGCCAACCAGGATGTACAGATCAATACAGGAGGGGAATATCTGGGTAAATCCTTTACCACAGAATTCAGTACGGTAAACGTTAATGCCGGATCCAGGGCTGAAATTTATGCTACCAACTACGTTAAAGCAACGGTGAAAGCCGGGGGCCAGGTCCTGGTTTTTGGGGATCCTGCGAAAATGGACGAGAAAACAGTCTTTGGCGGTAAAATAACCCGGATGTAAAAATTAACCCATGGTCGAAGATATTCAGGCGGCAATACCACTAGGCTTATTATTAAGCTTTATGATTGGCCCTGTTTTCTTTGTCTTACTCGAAACAGGAGCTACCAAAGGTTTCCGTGCTGGCCTGGTGTTCGACCTGGGAGTGATCCTGGCCGATATCATATTTTTAGTCATTGCCTATTTCAGTAGTTACCAGTTGCTTGAAAACCTCAGCAACCAGCCGGGACTATACGTCTTTGGAGGGGTAATCCTGCTTCTGTACGGTATAACCATCTATTTTAACCGGGAAAGTTTAAAAGGGAAATCAGACATCAAGCCCCGAAAAGGGGGTTACCTAAGCCTTTTTGTTAAGGGCTTCCTCTTAAATTTCATAAATATAGGTGTTCTGGTTTTCTGGTTGGGCGTTATTATCGTTGTGGGCCCAAGCCTGGATAACAACCCCAACCGCATCATGGTCTTCTTTGGGGCAATGCTTGGAGCATATCTAGCCGTGGATATGATCAAAATTCTTCTAGCCAAACAGTTGAGGTCTAAATTAACAGTAGAGCGGATTCGAATGGTAAAAAAAGTGCTGGGTATTATCCTGGTCATTTGCGGATTGGTTTTAATTACGAAAGGATTCCTGCCCAAGGATAAACTCAATATTGAAAGGGGTATTGAAATGATCAATGAAGAGCGGAACTAGCATAAATAAAAAACCCTCCTGAACAGAGGGTCTTTTTTTGAGGCATCGAGCGGATTCGAACCGCTGTACAAGCTTTTGCAGAGCTGTGCCTAGCCACTCGGCCACGATGCCTTTTCAGACTGCAAATTTATATGATTTTAGGGAAAGAGCTATAAAGAAAAGGGATAATCTGTATATTCAAGACTATCCCCTTTCCACTTCTTTTATCTTTTGAGGCATCGAGTGGACTCGAACCACTATGTAAGCCTTTGCGAGGCTTAGCCTAACCAATTCAGCCACGATGCCATAACCTTCAAATATAAACCAAGCTTAGTTTACAGGAAAAGAGGAACCGGGCAGTTCAACGAGTTTTATGTAATTCTACCGAAACTTGTTCCACATCTCCTCCAATTGGCGGATTTATCTTGGAAATAACCACTTTTGCATGGGACACCAGATCCATTTCTTCGAATATCCGGTCCATTATCCTTTTTCCCACATGTTCCAATAATTTGGATCGAATTTTCATTTCCTGACGCACGATGTGGTGTATATGAACGTAATCTACGGTATCTTCCAAATTATCTGAATTAGCCGCTTTTGCTAAATCAGCCTCAACGGCTACGTCTACCCTGTAATCAGAGCCTATTATAGCCTCTTCTTCAAGACACCCATGGTAGGCATAAAGCCGGATGTTTTCAACGCGAACTATTCCCATTTCCCTCAGGTTTTGTGCAAACTTAAGGTTTTTGAGGGCTATTTATTAATAAGTACAACGACAATTGCTAAGCCCCTGGAACAGGTCTACGCCAAGGGTTACCACATGGGTTCCTGTGGAGAAACCGAGTATTTCATTCAATATGATCTGGTACGAATACCCAAAGTAAAAATTACTTTTTTTAAGTCCAACCAACGGAGCAATATAGAGTGGGTTACCAATCTGGTCATTCAAAAAGCGATAGGTCACACCCGCATAGTAGTAATCTTCAAAATCGTACCAGCGGAATTTGGTATTCAGGTCGGTAACCGAACGCCCATCACTTTCGAATAACTGGAAAAAGACAGAGGGCTCAATTTCGAGTCTGCTGTTCTTGTTCTTGCTGTATCGATATCCCGTATAGATGTAATAATTCCGCAACCTGTTGGGCTCAAAAACCGGATTGAAACGGGTGAGGTCTTTCTCCAGCAGGTTGGAGGCGTTCAGGCTGAAATAAAACTTATCATAGCGATATAGTACACCAACATCAAAATTGTGGTTGGTAGTCCTTCGATCGTCTGTTACACTGGGATCCGGGCTGTCAAAATTCTCGATATCAATCCGGAACTGGTTAAAATTATACGATATACCAAAGGACAGGAATTCATCATCGTACTTATCCAGGGTGAGGTGGTGCGCAAAAGACAGACGAGCACCACGCTGCTTGGTTTCCCCGTTACTATCGTTGTAAAGCAGCATACCCACACCGGAGCGGTTCCCGATCCGGGCATCAGCTGCAAGGGATTGTGTGTCCGGGGCATCTTCGATACCCACCCACTGGGTAAGGCCGTTGATCCTAACCTTTATATGATCTCCTATACCAGAATAGGTGGGCGACATCACAAAAGGGTTGTCTGCCAGGTATTGCGAAAGTTGTGGCAGGGTAAGCTCCTGGGCTGCTGAAGCCCATGTGATGAACAGGAGTATTACGGTTATTAAAGGTTTGCGCATTGCGTCCAGGTTCTGTTTAGTTATCGATAGAGTGTAAAGTGGCCTACAAATTCCCGGTCGTCATTTTCTCCATTGAGCTTAATAACATACCAGTAGTCTCCGGTAGGCAAATCGTTGCCGTGGTATTTCCCATCCCATCCCTGGGTTCCATAGGCTTCCTCAGCAACTACTCTACCATAACGATCATAAATTTTTATTAGTATCTCAGGGAAGCCTTCCATATTATCCGGCATCCAGGTATCGTTCATACCATCTCCATCCGGGGTAAAGAAATTAGGGATTTCGATATCGATAAATTCCATGGAAACCTGAGCTTGCACCTCACAACCTAACTGATCTACCACTCGTACCGTATAGGTGCCGGTTCGGTTAATATAGTAGGTGTTGTCACTACCGTTGTTGTCATCATTGAAATAGAAGGTGTATGGAGGTAATCCGCCCGCAGCTACTGCTGTTATCTCATTGATGTTATTTTGTTCAAGAGAAAGGGTCAGCGCGTCATAACTATCAATTTCAAAATCAAAGGTCCGTACACAACCATTGGTATGCGATATAGCAATGTAATGGCTTCCTGGCGCCAGATCCCTGAAATCAGGATTTAACTGCATATCAGCAGGATCTGTAGAGTCCAGTGCATACATAATGGAATCAAGAACAGTTGGATCTTCCATGGTAATATTGACATAATTACCTGGTATATTTCCGGTACATTCGTATAGTGGTGCTACTGTTGCGTTGAGATTAACCCCGCCAGGCACTTCAAGAACAACCACATTCTCACAATCGTTAGCGTCCCTTACAAATATGGCATACGTCCCCTCTTCAAGGCTATCGAAGGTTGGATTGTCTCCCAGATCCACAAAATCACCATCAGCATTCGAATTAAATGCGGTTCTGTAAGGTGCGGTACCGCCTTCAATGGAGATCGAGATAGATCCGTTAGCCTCCCCAGAACACACTACAGGCTCTATGATGCCGGGAGTAATAGTAATTGGATCAGGATCAATTATTTCAATATCCTCAACATAGAAGCATCCGTTGGCATCCTGTACAATAACAGTGTAGGTACCAGGCGACAGGTCTTCAAACCTGTACTGTCCTGCCGGAAGCCCCTGCTCGGGATCTTCCTCGAAGAACTGGTCAAGATTAGGCGAGATAGCATATTGATAGCCACCACCTCCACCGGACAGCATTAAAGTAATAGCACCGTCTTCATTGCCGTTACAGCTAACGTTATCCGCGTCGTAGGAAAAGATAAGTGGCGCGGGATTCGCTATAATTACAGTTTCCTGATCGGGATTACAACCCCCTTCACTTGTAGCTATTACGGTGTAATTACCAGGTGAAAGGTTTTCAAAGATCACGCTTCGCGGATCCGTAACCGATGTCACCAGGCCACCATTAAGCATTAGATCAAAGGTGTAGTTTCCAATTCCACCAACGGCATAGGCGTAAATGGAAGCGGTTGCGGAATCGGCACAATTCACGGAAGGACTCGCGTACTCAATGATCAGGTCAACATCAGGAATCGGGTTTATGACTACGGGAACCTGAGTTGTGTACTGACAATTATTTACATCTCTGATTTGTGCATAATGCGTTCCTTCGGCCACGCTGTAAATGTGCTGTGAACCAGCGTTGAATGCTTCCCACGTACTGTTGTCCGGGTTAAAGAATTCATAAGGCGCTGTACCACCGGTTGCTGTAAGAGTAACAACAGCATCATCAACACACGTCATTGCCGTGGTTAGCTCAAGTTCCGCAAGCAGTTGGTCGGGACCATCGAGATGAATGATACTAGTCGTATCGGAACAACCCAAATTGTCTACTACTGTAACACTGTAATATCCTTCTCCTAACGAATTAAATTCGTTGCTAAGCTGAGGAACAGATGGGGTAAATTCTATTGTAGACCCGGTTTCATCATAATAATTGATAAAGTAGTTATAACTGCCGGACCCTCCTGAAGCACTCACAACAATAGTTCCATCAGGATTGTCATAACAAACAGCTGCAGTTCCCACTCCACTGGCAATTATTGGAGGTGTTGGTGCAACATTTGCCCCTCCGGTCCAGGAACAACCCTGCGCATCGATCACATCGACAGTATAGCTGCCAGATGGAAGCCCTGTAAAGACATGAGCATTAACATCATTTACCGTGTATTGCTGACCACCGCTATGAGTTAAAGTAATATCATAAGGGGGGTAGCCACCTTGAGGAACCACGCTTATTTCACCCAGATTATCAGGACAGCCTGCAGCCATTAGCTCTTCAATTAAAACATCCAGGGCTTCTGAAGGCGATGCCACTGTTTGCACCAGGGTGTCTTCCGGATCACAGTATGGGTAATCCAGAGGCGTAACACGCACAAAATAATTGCCTGCAGGAACATTGGCTATAACTAATGGATGTGCATTGCTGTTGTTGCCTGAAATCGCGGTAGAAGAACCATCTTCATTAAACACTTCGTAGTCATATGCACCGGCATACCCGGTAAAAGTGACTTCTAAAGTCCCATCAGTGTCGCCGAAACAGGTAATTGGAGTAACTGCCGTTAGCGCCACACTGTATTGAGGGCTTGGATCAACCTCATAGTTTATAATTTCATAACAGCCTGTGATGTTGTCTGTCACCCTAAATGTATATATACCAGGCGCTGTAAGATTAAATACTTGACTGTCCGTTGTCAGGTTTGGCCTGACATCACCTGTTTCTAGTAGCTCAAAAGTAAGGTCAGTAGCTGGCACGGAAGAATGTCCGGTAGAAGTCACGGTTATTTCCTGGCCAGTTGGACAATCTGCAGCTCCGACGGCAAGATCCAGGACAATCTGCGGCAACGGTTCAATTGTCTGGGTTGGAAGCGGGAACAAACATCCATTAGCGTCCCGAATCACAATATCATAATTACCAGCTGTAGTCACACTATGGGTGAAGACATTTCCGCCTGTCGGAAGGAAGTTGCCTCCGTTTACGCTGTAGAAATAATCTGGCGTTCCGGTGCCGGCGGTTATGGTTACTTCAATGGTAGCAGCACTTTGATTGTTCGAAGGATCACAGGCAAAAGGCACTACGTTTGTGATAGCAGCATCCAGCGCCACGGGCTCACTGATTGTGACCTGATCCAGGGCAATACAGTTTCTGTTGGAAGTAACTGTGATGTCATATGTACCGGCTGGCAGACCAGCGAACACATTAGTGTCCTGGGTTATAGTAGTTGTGCCATCCGTTATTTCGTAGGTGTAAGGAGGATTGTCGTTCACTCCTGGGCTGGCTGGTTCCAGGTTAATGGTGATGGAACCATCAGAACCGCCTGCACAACTCACATCTGTCCAGTCTGTTGCCAACAAAGTAACAGGCGTTGGTTCTTCCAGAGAAACAGGAGCTTCTGCCACACAATTTGGAGTACCGAGGGTATCATCAGTTACCCTTACGATATAATCTCCGAAGGCCACTCCGGTAAACTGGTTGCCGGCAGGGACAATACCGGTAGGTGTGAGGTCTGACCTCAGCAATTCAACAGTATTGGACCCTGAGCCTCCGCCTACGGTAAACTCTATTACTCCGTCGTCTGCGGTACAGCTGGGCTGAGTAACGGCAAATGCGCTTATGGATAGCTCTGGTTCAATAGTTATATTTTCAAGATCCTGACATCCATTCGAATCCCGGATTTCAATGTTATATGGCCCGGAATTCAGAGCTGTATAGGTATAGGGAAATGCACTTACGGTTTGGAATGCGCTTCCGTTTATACTCAAGCGGTATGGTGGTATTCCTGTATTTACAGCATTGAGGGTAACCGTAATTGAAAAGCTACCTTCAGGCGCACATTCATCTGCTACAGCCAATGAGATATCAGGAGAGGTGTCTGTGTCTACCGTAACAGCTAATGGCGCAGCTACGAGACACCCATTGGCATCCCTCACATAGATATCCCAGTTAAGACTTACTGCAGGGTCTAGCTCTACTGTGTAATCAAAGGGGAATGTTGCGGGCACACCTGCACCGCTTACACTTGCGCCATATTCATAAGGAGCTGTTCCGCCAGTAGCCTGTACGGTTACTACAGCATTAGCCATATTACAATTGGCATTAACATTATCCAGTAGTTGTAGCGCAAGAGGCTCGGGAGCATCTATAGTGACCACATTAGATTCCCCTATACATTCCGGATATGCTGTTTGCGTAATCTGAACAGTATAGCTTCCTGCAGGCAATGATGCAGTCACATTAAAGGTATATGGATCAGAAGTGGCATTTTCCGGCCCTGATGCACCAGCAACAAAACCTCCGCTACTGTCCAGGACCTGATAGTTAAAAGTTCCGGTATATCCACTAATGGTTACCTCAATAATTCCATCCGTACTGTCGCTACAAGTAGCATCAGTAAGAACGGTAGCGGTAACATCCATCAGATCATAGGGAGGAACTATATGCTCTACAATAACAGAACAGTTTGTAACGGCATCTACAATTTCATAAACATAGGTTCCAGGCTGGGTGATTACGATATTTGAAGGATCTGCCACCACATTGCCAGCGGGAAGCTCAAAGTAGTTATAGCTTCCGGAACCGTCAGCCGCTATTATTTCAATGATCTCAGCACCATTTACACAATCTATAGCCTGCAGCGGATTGATTGAAGCAGTCACCTCCTGCATAACCGGAATGGGAACAACCACAGTGTCTGTACAGCCATTGGCATCTTGTACAACCACGGTTACATCAGGAGAACCAAACGGAACCTGTATTGTACTGGCGCTTTGGAAATTTGCCCCATTATCAAAACTGTACATATAAGGACTGGTCCCTGAAGGGTTGCCTAAGCCATCATTGTTTATAGTGACAGTTATAGTGCTAGCAGAATCGTCACAGCTAAAGGCAGAAGCAGTGGCTGATATAGAAAGTTCGCTTGGTTCAGCTATTGAAATGGGCAGTGTATCTTCACAACCTTTGGATGAGATAACGGTCACATTGTAGTTGCCCTGTGCCAGACCAGTGAATATGTTGGAGACCTGGGTGGTGGTTCCCCCATCCAGACTGTAGAGATAAGGGATGTCTATATTGCCCGGATCCAGGGTTACAGTAATCGAGCCGTCACTTCCACCAAAACAACTAACATCAGTTGCGCTTAGTGTAAAGCTTGGAATAACCGGTGCTGGCAGCACCACATTAACTGTTGTTGTACAGCCCGTAACGGTGTCTTCCGCTTCAAAAGTGTAGGTTATGGAGTGTGTTAATCCGGTAAAAATTCCGGTCGGATTGGTTGGTCCTGCGGGACTAACCTGTGTAAAAGAATAGCTGCCGGAACCTCCATTGGCCGTAACGGTTACCTCTCCTGAATTAGCCGGATCACAGTTTTCGTCAGCTGTAATATTGGCGGCTATATTTAAAGGAGGATAAATGGTAATGCTTTCAATCTCACTACATCCGTTCTGATCTATAATTTCAAAAGTATGCACTCCAGAACTCAGGTTGGACACTGTGATAACATTGCCTGCATTAACAAGTCCCGGTGCTGCCTGAGGGGCACCGCCGTCTATACGGATAGCATGGGGAGCAATGCCTGCGACATCTAGAGTAATATCTACGCTGTAATTTCCTTCTGTTGCGAGACACTGGTCGTTAAGCGCCACAGTAATATCGGGGGAAGGATCAGTAGGCACGAATACCGGATCGGACTGTATACAGCCGTTGGCATCCCTGACGTATACGATATAATCGCCACCTTCAACATTAAATACGTTTGCGGTGCTTCCCGCCCAGGTAGCCTCAGTGGGTGCAGGGTCGGCGCTCAGTGCAATTTGATACTCGTAAGGGGCCGTCCCAAACTGACCCACTGCCGAAACCTGCCCGGCATTTAGGTTACAGTTATCATTGCGCTCCAGGCTGGCGGTTACTGCCAGCAGGTTGGTCGATTCCGTAATGGTGAATTCAGCCGAAGCAACAGAACATCCGTTGTTTGTCCCTCCAACTTCTGTAAAAAGAATATAGTAAATACCCCTTGGCAATGGGCCCAAATTAGGAACGAAAACTCCGGTTCCCACAGCTGGAGGGTTTACAGGCTGAGATCCTGATATACCAGTGGTAGTGTTAGATTGGGAATTGAAAATTTCATAAGAAACAGCCGTGGCTCCTGCATCATAATTGTCAAATGTAAAACTTACATTGCCATCAGCATTTCCTGTACAAGTGATGTTGTTTATAGCATCCAAAGTAGATGTAAGGTTCGACGGGCTGTTAATCGGAGCATCTGCTGTCTCAAAATAATAACAGTTCGTGCCTACATCGAACACCACAAAAGTATAGGTAACACCAGGGGTTAGCGATGTAAATGTAGCAGTGTCTCCTCCCGGAGCGTCAGGCCCTTGGTAAGATGACGAATACGGTGAAATATAGGTCTCAAGTATTCCGAATTGATAGTTTCCACTGCCACCCGCAGCAACGGTTACAGTTGCAGTACCTCCTGCCGAGCAATCGACGGTAAGGGCACTAACATCAATATTCAGGTCACTCGGCGGTGAGGCAATAATATTTGTAGTTCGCACGGAACATCCGTTTGCATCCACAACGTCTACTTCATAAATACCAAATTGAAGGATAGTAAAAGTGTGGTCTTCTCCGGTAGTAGCATTATATTGCTGGTTAGTTCCATTATTCCCTGTCAGGTAATAGGTATATCCTGCAGTGCCTCCTGTGAGATTCTCCACAGTTATGGAGCCTAAGCTGGTCCCTGAGGCGGTACAGGTGATGGGCACTAAGTTAATATCATAAGCGATAGGATCGGGCTCCCCAATCACGATTACCTCCATATCCGAGCAGGAATTGGCATCGGTTACGGTTACTTCATAGGTGCCTGCAGGAAGTCCGGAAGTTTGTGTTCCATAGTTTGTGGAAGTGGTAGTATTTACCACGGAAATGGTAAATGGTGCCACGCCCTGGGTTGTGTCCAGGGTTACCTGAATTGAAGCCCCGGCATCACCATTACACAGGATATCCGCGGTCTGTAGCAAAGAGCTAATTACAGGTGTGGTAATGGGCGCTACAATGGCCTGGGTCAATCCGGTACAACCCTCCGCGTCTGTGATCCTGAAATCAAAAGTTCCATCAACTGCTGTTGTATAGCTAAAACTATTTCCGGCTAATGCAACAGGTGCAGACCAGCCGCCTCCATTAATACGCACCTCATAAGAGGCATAGGGGGTGTATCCGTTATTTATAGAAACGTCGATAACTGCGTCTGGAGAAACACTACAATCCAGAGCCTTGCTCACAATTGCAGAAGCCTGTAACTGCGGCGCGATGGTTTCCGTAATGATATTGGACACGCAGCCATAAGCGTCGGTTACCTGTATATCATAAGTTCCAGGGATAAGGTTGCTGATTGTAAACGGGTTTCCGGTTACTGCGGTTTGCCCGCCACCATTTATGGAGTAGGTATATGGTGCTACACCGTCCGTTATAGAAACTGATAAGGACGCCTGGTTTGTTGAATCGTAGCATAAATCAGATGTAGCAAATGCAATAACAGGCGCAGCTGCAGGATCAATGGTTACAGGCTGGGTTGTTTCGCAGCCTTCAGCGTCCCGCACATAGATGTTGTAGCTTCCCGGAACTACATTGGTAAAAGTATTTGAACTTTGATACGGAACCACGATGGCAGGTCCTGCCGTATCTTCCAACTGGTACTCATATCCTCCCCAGCCATCTGTGGCAGTTACCGTAATGGTGCCGTTCTGGACACAGGTTACCGGAGTGGCAGCATAGGTAAACCCTAATGCTGCAGGAGGGCCGACCACTACAACACTGGTAGTGGTGCTACAACCAGTGGTGTCGTCCGTAATGGTAACCGTATAGGTGTCTGCAGCTAAACCAGCTACAGATATTGCTGTGGTTAGATTGATGTTGTTTTGCGATTGCACAGCGGCAGCTGAACCGTTTGTTACCACATAGCTGTAGGTAGTTGCAAAGTCACTTACAGTGAATGTAAATGCTCCGTCAGTATCGCCAAAACAGGTCACATTGCTAACGAGCTGGGAAATCGCATCCACCTGAGGGATGTCTGCAACTGTATAATTTTCCTGAATTATACATCCTTTGTCGTCCGTAACCTGGAATGTATAGGTTCCTGGCGGCAGCCCTGCAAAAACATTGTTGTTTCCATTGTTGACCACGTTCGCCGCAGGTGCAATAATCTCGTAGGTGTAAGGCGCAGTTCCGTCAACAACCGAAACCGTTACGTCGGCGGTTACTGCTGGACAGGTCGGAGCAGTCTGGGTAAATGTAAGATCAGTTGGGGGGTTCAGCGGATCTATAACAACTGCAGGAGTTTGTGCAACACACCCATTGGCATCTCTAATAGTTATGGTGTAGCTGCCGGCAGCTATGCCCGTATTAAAGGTGTCGGAACCCTGCCAGTTTACACCATCAAGGCTGAATTCATAGGGAAAGGTTCCCCCTGAGTAATTTATTGCCTGCAGGATGGCGGAAGCATTATCACAACGATAATCCTGTATAATGTCTATGGTGCCTGGTATCAAGGCTGGCGGGGCCACCAGAGTTACTGTTCCGAAAGCCTGACATCCTTTATCGTCAGTCACGGTATAGTTATAATTGCCGGCAGTTAGTCCGGCATAGGTAGTCTGTGAAGACGGTGTTGAACCATCAAACACTACCTGATATGGAGGCGTACCTCCGGAAATCTGTAATTCTACTATGCCATCCGCACTGGCGTCGCACAGCGGATTAGTAATAACTTCAGAAACAACCGGAAGCCCATTGTCCGTTACCACAACCTGATTGGTGGTTACCGTACACCCCTGACTGTCTGTTATTACGAATTCATAGAGACCTGCAGTTGAGGTAAAGTATGAAAATGGAATAGCAGGAACTGCAGTACTGGCTTGTACAACAGACCCGTCTCGTATTACCTCATATGTAAAAGAGGGGTTTCCGCCCGAGATATCAACACTGATCTCGGCATTCGGCGTAGCCGAACAATCTAAGTCCTTCACAAGGGCTGCAGTAGCCGCAAGGGTCGGGAAGACATCTATGCTGGTGGAGGCCGTACAATTTCTGCTGTCTATAACATCTATTGTATAACTTCCCGGCCCTAACCCAGTAAAATCAGGACTGGTTTGATAAGCACCTCCGTTAAGGCGGTACTGGAAGGGCGCTTCGCCTCCGGAGGTTACGGTTGCTGTTAAGGTAAGCCCCGTGGCACTGTCGTAGCAAAGACTGTTTGCCGTAATGTCCAGTACCGGATTCACTATCGGTGATAAGGCAAAGGTTTGTGTAATCTCACACCCTCCTGCGTCTCTTACAATTACGGTATAGTCTCCTGAAGTATCGTTAAGGCCGGTAAAAGAATTGTTGCTTTGTAGTCCTGTACTGGTTCCACTGGGATCTAGCAGTTCATACTCATAACCACCCCATCCACCAGTAGCAGATATTGAAACAGAGCCGGTAGCCGTTCCGCTGGCAGAGCAACTCAAATCCGTTACAATCAGATCTGAAATGATCAGTTCGGCCGGAGGCCCTGCTATGGTTACATCTGTTGTGTCTGTACAATTGGTTTCATTGTCAGTAACAACGATGGTATAGGTACCTGCAGCAAGATTGGGGAGTGATATGGTTGGTGAAGTTTCACCGGCATTGCTAAAGCTCGCTGGTCCGGTCACGGTGTAGTCATAAGAACTGTTAAAGCCAGCAACCGTATAAGTGATTTCTCCATTGGTGTCCCCGAAACATGTCACATTACTGATGAGCTGACCTGAAACACCGATAGGTGTAATCGGACTTATGGTAAAAGTTTCCTGGTAAGTACAGTCATTGGTGTCCGTAACACTGAACGTATAGGTTCCCGGGCTAAGGCCTTCAAATAAGGCAACATCGTCAGTAATGCTTGTAGCACCCTGTATTACCGGAGATGTTATTTGGACATCAAATGGCCCCGTACCCCCAACAACAGTTACAGTAACATCAGATCCGGGAGCAGTACAGGTAACCGGGGTAGGTGAAAAGACCAAATCTGTAGGCCCGTCTACATCCAGAATTTCTACAGGATTCGTTTCTACCACACATCCCAGAGCATCCCTCATTAGAATAGTGTAGTTTCCGGGAAGCAAGCCAGTAAACATGTCGTCTGTCTGCCAGCTGGCACCATCAAGACTGAATTCGTATGGGGAAACCCCACCACCGTAATTATTAGCACGGATGGTTCCTGTTTGCACACAGGAATAGGGCTGTATGAGGATTGCTTCTCCACCAAGTTCTATCGCCGGGCCATCAACAGAATAATAATAGGGAAAATCACAGTCAGCACTTCCCTTTCTCATGTTGATTACAATGGTGTAATCACCTTGCATTAAACCGGGAAAAAACCCTGATAAGTTCGAGGCAATGGCGTCGTTAAGATTAAAATTGCCGCTGAAAACATCCTGTTGAGGAATGACTTCATCAAAAAGGTAGTAGGTCAGTTGATAGCCGTTGTCATCAATCAGGTTCATTTGAATAGAACCCGTTGCCTCTCCAAAGCAGGCCTGGTCAATAACCGTAGGCGCCGCGAATTCAGCTGGCGGCACAAATTCTATATCAACCGAATTTGAGATTGTGAAACAACCAAATCGGTCTACCAGGACAAAGGTGTAGTTTCCGGGGGTTAGAATGTCGAATATTTCGCTTGTCTGAAATTCACTTGCGGGAATTTCAGAAGGGGAATTATAGGAAGTAATAAGGTTGTCGGTTTCGTCAATATGCTGCCAAATGGCATATCGGTATGGGGGCTTACCTCCGGCCGGATCAACTAGAATATTACCCTCCTTACACGTAATATGCTGTGATACACGAGCCTCAAAACTCAACGTATTGTTGGGGTCTACAGCAACAGTGACAACATCAGATTGCTCACAACCATCACTATTAATCCCAACAACGCTGTATTCTCCCTGACCAACTCCTGTAAAGGTATAGCTGTCCGAAGTTTGTCCGGTTACTACCTGGACCAGGGTGCCCCTGCCGCCATCAAGGCCATCGTTTAACCGGAGCTCATAGGTATAGTTGGGGGAACCATCAGAAAGATTTGCAGTAATTGTGGCAACTCCGGAGCAATCCGCTTCTGTAGATGTCGCGGATACCGAAAAGGTACTTGTTGATATAGGTATAGCCGGCGTGCTGAAAAGACAACTGTTAGGAATGGGATTTCCGTTAATACCATCGAGTTGTTTTGCCTCTATTCTGTAGTTTCCGTTACCAGGTATTAAAAATGAAGGTCCGTTATTGGCACTAAAAGGAACAATAACTTGATCATTGTCTGCATTAACCAGTTGAAACCCATATAGACCACCGAGGTTAGTGATAGTTATGTTTCCAAAAGGCTCACAACCGATATCTGCTTTCTGATACTGCAGGTCCAGATTGTTCTGATAGACATGAAAATAATGGTTTTCAAAAACCCCATTACCAAGGTTAACCCGCAAACGATATTTACCGTCCTGACCTACAGGGAAGTTTTCCCCAGTAGCTACAGTGGTATAAGTACAACTCTGGCTTTGATTGGTACAGTTGTCTCCAAAGTTTGTGCAGCTGTTTTCATCGAGAAGCTGCCATTCTATTGTGCTTCCGGGATAGCTTACAGTTAGATTTGCCACGTCATTTGCCCCACATAAAAAAATGTGTGGCAATTGGCTCCCATCGTTCGCGCAGACTACCACTTGTCCGTCTATATCATTATTCGGAGTTTCTACCAAATCAATCACAGGATTGTTTTGGGCCATAATGACTTGACTGACCAAAAAGAAAAGTATACCTAAAAAGGTTGTTTTTTTAAATAGGGCTTCCATCTAGGTTATTAAGTTTGGTGTCACGCGCATAATCCACATCTTATCGTTATATGCGTCGTTAAGGTTTGAGTAGTAAGAGATCAGGGCATTGTTCCAGGAATCATGCTTTTTTAAATAAACATACCGATAGTTGTTTTCGGGATTTATAAAGTAGCTGGCACTTAAGCCTCTGGAATTCAATAATTTTACAAAGCGGTTGGCATTTTTTGGGTTGGCAAATACGTTGGCAATGATGTAATATCCGCCACCTACACCTTTCAACTCATAAGTCTTGGGTTCCTGGCCTTCCTTTACATTATCCCGCACTACTACGTTCTGCCGCAGAACATCCTTAGCATAGCGGGATGATTTTTCTTCCAGCTTTCTGGTATTTTCTACATAAGCCTCATTGGTATACCTGTTTTCTACATTCATGATCCAGAGGTCGCCGTCATAAGCACCGCCCATCTTGGTTTCATAGGCTTCTTTGGCCTCTTTCCAGGAATCATACCTTTTCAGGTATACGTATTTCATGCCGTTGTTTGGGTTGTCTATATAATCTGCATCAATACCCTTACTATTGAGTTTGTCCACAAACTTGTTCAGGTAGTAATCACCCTTGTATACGTTGGCAACCACGTAATAGCCATCGGTTACCCCGTCCAGATCACGGAATTTCCGGCTTTTAACAACGGAAGGCTTTATCTTTTTCTTTGTAGTTGTTTCGGTCTTGGTAGCTACTATTTCAGTCCTGTCTTTGGTGATTTCAGGGACCACTTCTTCTTTTTTGTAATCCTGTACCAACTCGTCTTTCTGTTTTTTAAGTTCTAGCAATGCTTTTTCTCGCTTGTCTTCCTGTTGGGCTTGCCGCTCGGCTAGAGCTTGCTCGGCCTGCGGGTTGAAATACAACTCTTTGGCTTTTTCCTCAATTTCAGGACGCTTGCCCTGGGTTTCCCGGCGAACCATGCGCATTACCATCTCAAACCGCTGTTCCAGGTCTCGTTGCTGATTTTGTTCAAGAGAATCCTGTCTGAAGATGAGTTCGGCAAGGATCTCGTCATTCTCTGCAAGACGTCTTTTAAGCTCTTCTATTTCAGCTTCTTTCTGTGCAGCCGTAAGTTCGTCTTCGGGCTCATCTTCATTATTGACCAGAGCATCCTCAAAATCGTCTTCCAGCATCACCCGATCTTCGGTCAGGTTAGGGGTAATCGAGTATGCAAAAGAAATTTCATGGGTAAGCCCAAAATTGTCGAAGTTGCTGGACAGGCCTTTTTCCATGGTATATCCGATAGATAACCTGCGGTTAAGGTTAAATCCTATACCTGCTGATGCCCCGTAGAAACTATCATATCCACCTTGCAACCATCCTATTTTAGGAAGGTCCATAATCAGGTTACCTCCCAGAACAAACTCTTCCTGCCCTACTTTCCTGGCACGAGCCAAAGGCATAAGCCTACCGCCTTCCAGTATGCCGGTATCGTTTTTAAACTGATGGGTATATTGTAGATGTCCCGAAAATGTTTTATCCTGAAAATCCGTAATGGATTCACTAGTTTTCAGGTTGTAATCAAACAGGTTTTCAGCAAAAAGTCCAAAATCCCAGTTTCCATAGGAGAGGTTGAATCCAGGTTGAAAAGACAAAAGTGATGCATCCTGAAATCCACTGATGAAAGGATCGTCCTCTACTGTGTTTACCCGGTTCAGGTCCAGCCCACTATTGTAATAAGAAAAGTTGGCTCCAAAAGTAAAATTACTCTTGTCGCTAAGTTTGATTCCATATGCGTAATTAGCCAGAACACCATAGTTTCGGAGCACCCCCTCTGTTTGGGTATAAAGGCTTACCCCAAGCCCGGTCCTGTCGTTCATCCGACCGCTGTAACTCAGGAAATAAGTCTGATTGTTGTCATCAAAAGAAACCGATTGGTTTCTGTGAAGGAGATTGATATAGGATTTGTCTTCCCGAACCGTGGAAAAGGTCGGGTTTATAAGAAAGCGGTTAAATTTCAGGAGGTTCTGCGAAGGAACATCATAAGAAATAAACGGACTTTCTTCCTGCGCCCTGACAGTTGTTGTCAGAGCCAGAAAGCACAATATCACATATACAAATCTCAGTTTCATGGTCGGTTTAGCGGATGATCGTTATAGTGCCTTGCTTAAGCACCTCGTTTGCATTGCGGATTTTATAATAGAACACCATGTTCTGCCGCGGAAACGAAGTTGAAGACTCAGGCCAGTTGTTTTGGTAGTTGAATACGTTGAGCACCTCTTCACCCCTATCGTTGTAAATGATCACATTCACATCGGTCTGGTTGGAATAGGAGTTAGGGATTACCCACAAGTCGTTTATGCCATCGCCATTGGCGGATACCACATTGGGCACTTTAAAAGTGTCCAGATATTGTACCGTAATGGCCCGGGATACTTCACAGTTCCCGATCCTGGCAACCAGCAGGAAGCTTCCTTCTTCTGAAAAAGTCATGGAAGAGCTGGTGCTCATTTCAATATTGTTCTGGTCTAACCAGCGATAGGAATCTCCTCCACTGGCCGTAACGGTTCGTGAAGTTCCTTCAGGGAAAACCACATTATCAGGGGAGTCAAGGGTAATTAAATCCGGGTTAAGCGGACTGATTACCAATTCATTGGAGCCGAGGGGACATCCATTTCTGTCTATTACCAGCTGGTAGGTGCCTGGTTCAGTGGTGTCCAGGGTTTCGGTAGAAACACCAAGGTCTGCTCCGTCCCTGTACCATGAGAATGTTTCCCCAGCCAGGCTTGTTGTAGTGCTTAGCGTGATTATTTCAGAAGGACCACAGCTGGTGGTGCTGGTGCTGCTTATGGTAAGCACCTCATTTACTAACAAGCGAACGGAAAGGGCGTTGGAAGTGTCCGCATAACCACTTATAGCAATGTCTACATCATAATCCCCATTTTCACTAACATCGGTAAGACTTATACTATTGGAAGTGGCCCCGGCTACATTAACTCCGTCTTTCTTCCATTGCGCACTGATGCCTGAAATTAGCTGGGAAGTCACATCAATAGTGCTTCCTCCCGAGATATCAGCAGTTAATGTGCTTATTTCCAGAACAATATCTGTATTTACACATTCTGTATAAGCCGATGCATAGGCTATAGTGGCATTAATACTGCTTGGTACCGCTACGGTGGTGGTTTCCGAATCTATGGAAGTGGCGGTACAGGCTCCCCCACTAAGGGAAACACGCGCAAAATATACGCCACTGTCAGCATCCCCAACTACCAGCGTATTGCTGGTTGCGCCGGATACGGCAACACCATCTTTATACCATTGATAAGTAGGCGATGAAGCATCGGTAGATACGCTTAGGGTTTCCGTAAATCCTGGCAATACTACCAGCTCAGCCGGATTGTCGCGCGCAACAGTGAAATTGCCAGCATTAGTTATAGTTACTGCAGCTGAACGCTCTACACAAGCACCCGGCCCGAAAACCTCTACTTCATAGTCGCCCTCAAAACCGGCAACAGAAGCATCAACTGTATAAGTATCATCGTCTACGGTTGGCGAAGTAATCGCTGTTCCGTCTTTAAACCATGTATAGGTTAGTCCTGCTCCGGTGATATTGGCTACCAGGTCTGCTGTCTCCCCGCTACAAAGACTTGTTTTTGCGGGCGGATTGATAGCAATGCCCAGGCTGCTTCCCACAGTTACATCAATTAAGTTGGATAAGGTATTTCCTGATCCGGAACAGGAACCGTAATCAATTTCAACGTTATACATCCCGGATTGAGAAACCGTAATGGAAGAACCCTTATCTGCTATTGGGGTGCCGCTGCGATACCAATTATACTGATAGGTATCAGGGTTAGACAAACCGTAAACCTCTAGAGTTATGGAGTTTCCATCACAAACCTGAGCCGTTCCATCTCCAAAGTCGGCCTGGCCTTGAGGGCGTATGGTTATCCCTGTGTTTACGCTTATGTAGTACATAGGATAAGGATCTGATGCAGGGCTTGTTAAAGCCGGGCTGGTGCTCCTGACCCTCATTCGGTAGCCTTCACCCCTTATATCAGTGGGAAGTGCAAACTGGAAATAAAAGTCGAAGGTGGTGTTTTTAGAACCATCCCGTGCCAGTTCCACCGGACTGCTGAAATCTCCATTAGGGTCTGAAAGTTCCAGGATAAACTCGTTGTCACCATTGACAAGCGGAGGACTCCAGGTGAAATTCACCCAGTAATCGTTAAAGCTGTCCGATGCACAGGCCTGTGACCAGGGAGAACTTCCCGCAGGGGGAGTCTGGTTTGGTGCAGCAACGGGCGCATTGAGCACCTGGGCTTCCATAGCCAGGAAAGCCAGCATGGCGAAAGCCGTAAGGATGCTTGTCAGTGATGTGCGTAATTGTGGTTTCATAGGTCGTAGTTTTGGGAGACTACAGTTTCACCGGTCAATTGGGTATGTTCGGAAAAAACCGTAAACGTTGATTAAAACTTCTAAATCTTTCATACTCTACTCTTGGCGGCCGAACATACTATTCAAAAACAAATATGTATTTTTCCCTTCGCCCCTAGAATTTATTGTTGTAGGGCTATTTAAATATGTTGTGAAATCGGATTATTCTATGGTGAGGCGATTTTATATCCCGCCAATCCTGCATTTTTCCTACATTTGTCCTTCAATTCTGGATGTATGAGCGCGCCTGCTAAATCGCTGAATTTCATAGAGCATATCATTGAGGAAGATTTGAAGAATGGCTTCCCGAAAGAGAAGCTGAGATTTCGTTTTCCACCGGAACCAAACGGGTATCTGCATATTGGTCATGCCAGTAGTATTTGCCTCAATTTTGGCCTGGGGCTGGATTATAACGCGCCGGTCAATCTGCGTTATGATGATACCAACCCTACCAAAGAAGAGCAGGAATACGTAGATGCGATCAAAAGGGATGTGGAATGGCTTGGATTTCAGTGGGATACGGAATGTTATGCCTCAGATTACTTCCAACAACTCTACGACTGGGCGGTTGACCTTATTAAAGCAGGCAAAGCCTATGTAGACAGCCAGACTTCTGAGGAAATGGCCAGGCAAAAGGGAACCCCAACGGAAGCAGGAACTAACAGTCCTTATCGGGACCGGTCAGTAGAGGAAAACCTGAGGCTATTTGAGGGAATGAAGAATGGGGATTTTGAAGAGGGAACCCATGTGCTCAGGGCCAAAATAGACATGGCCTCACCTAATATGCTGATGCGGGATCCTATTATGTATCGGGTTTTGCACAAGGCACACCACCGAACAAATACCGATTGGTGTATTTATCCCATGTATGACTGGACCCACGGCGAAAGCGATTATATAGAACAGATTACACATTCCTTGTGTACCCTGGAATTCCTCCCCCACAGGGAGTTGTACGACTGGTTTCTGGACCAGGTTGTGGACCCGGATAAGATAAGGCCAAAGCAGCGAGAATTCGCCAGGCGAAACCTCAGCCATACGGTAGTGAGCAAACGCAAACTCCTGCGGCTTGTGGAAGACGGAATTGTAAATGGCTGGGATGATCCCAGGATGCCTACCATTTCGGGACTCAGACGAAGAGGCTATACTCCGGAGTCCATTAGGAATTTTAGCGATACTATTGGTATAGCCAAAAGGGAAAATGTAGTAGACGTGTCCTTGCTGGAGTTCCATATAAGGGAGCATCGAAATAAAATTGATGATAGGGTAATGGCTGTACTCAATCCGGTAAAGTTGGTAATTACCAATTATCCTGAGGGGGAAGAAGAATGGTTGCAGGCCGAGAACAACCCCGAAGATGAATCCGCCGGCAGTCGGGAAGTCCCTTTCAGCAGGGAGATTTACATCGAACGTGAGGATTTCAGGGAACAGGCCAACCGCAAGTTTTTCCGATTGAAGCTTGGCGGTGAGGTTCGACTCAAAAATGCCTATATTATAAAGGCTGAGTCCTGCACCAAGGATGAAAACGGGAATATTATCGAGATACAATGTACCTATGACCCGAAAAGCAAAAGCGGCAGTGGCACAGAGGAAAGCCTCAGAAAAGTAAAGGGAACCCTGCACTGGGTTTCCATACCCCATGCTGTACCTGCTGAGGTACGCCTGTACGATCGTTTATTCACGGATGCAACGCCAGACGCACATAAGGACCGGGACTTTATGGAGTTCCTGAACCCGGATTCCCTTAAGTTTGTTACAGGCTATGTGGAGCCCAGCCTCTCCTCTGCCCAGCCTGGCGATCGTTTTCAATTTCAAAGACTGGGTTACTTTAATGTTGATCTGGATTCAGAACCCGGCAAACTGGTCTTTAACCGCACGGTAACTCTGAGAGATACCTGGGCTAAACTGGAGCAGAAGGATTAACAAATAGCAACATACCAAAAAGTATAAACCCCTGAATCTATAAGAAACAGGGGTTTTTCTTTGGATGAAACAGTCTGGAACTATTCCTTTTTGTTTTTGGTATTTTGATTCTTCATGGCTTCGCCAATCTGGTTGCTAGCAGTAAAGGAAGCAACCATGCTGTTTAACATATCCGTGGCCGCCTGAGGAGAATTGGGCAATAGTATCAGATTGGTATTGGTTTCTTCACCAATGGATTGAAGGGTGTCATAATGCTGGGTTACAACAATAAGAGCAGAAGCCTCCTGGGAATTAATCCCCACCTTGTTGAGGACTTCTACTGACTCTTCAAGCCCGCGTGCAATTTCACGACGCTGGTCGGCAATACCCTGTCCCTGCAGGCGTTTACTTTCCGCTTCTGCTTTAGCCTTTTCTACGATGAGTATTCTGGCGGCGTCACCCTCAAATTGGGCTGCTATTTTCTCACGCTCGGAAGCATTAATGCGGTTCATCGCTGCTTTTACCTGGGCATCGGGATCAATATCCGTTACCAGGGTTTTAATGATGTCATACCCATATTCGAGCATGGCATCCTGCAATTCAGCCTTTACGGCAATCGCTATATCATCCTTTTTAACAAAAACATCGTCTAATTTCATTTTGGGCACCTCGGCACGGACCACGTCAAATACATACGAAGTGATCTGGTCATGGGGATATTCAAGCTTATAGAATGCCTCATAAACCTTACTCCGTATTACCACATATTGCACCGAAACCTTTAGTTTAACGAATACATCATCCAGGGTTTTGGTTTCTACAATTACATCCAATTGCTGTATCTTAAGGCTTAATCGGCCCGCAATGCGATCAACAAGAGGAATTTTCATTTGCAAACCGGAATTTCGGATGCTTTGAAAACGACCAAAACGCTCAATTACAACAGCAGTTTGTTGTTTAACAATAAAGAAGCAGGCCAGTAGTATAAAAAAGGCAACTACATATACGGGAATCATATATAATGAACTCATAGCAGTAAAATTAAGTTAGTGAATATTCAAAGACAGTACATTATTGGTATGAAAAAGGCCAAAATTGTTACAGAAATGTCCAATATTTCAAAAATATGGCCTTTTTAACCTAAATTTTCAATGGCCCGTTTAATCCGGTCAATGCTTTCGTCTTTACCAAGCAATGCCATGATATTAAAGATATGGGGCCCCTTCATTTCTCCTACCAGGGAAAGGCGCAGTGGGGGCATTACCTGCCCAAAGCCTAACCCTTCTTCCTGTATCCAGGATTTAACCCGGATTTCCAATGCCCCGGCATCTTCAAAATTCTCTTCCTTTTCTAAAACAGCGGTCAAACGAGTCAGTATTCCAGCCGTTTGTTCCTTCCATTGTTTCTTTGCTGCTTTCGGCTCATATGAAACCGGGGCCTCAAAGAAGTATTTCCCCAGCTCCCAAAGATCTCCCGGAAAGTTGGCGCGTTCCCGTATAAGTTCCAATACCTGACTTATAAATTCGGGCTCCCTCCTGTTGAGTTCAATATTCTGGTTATCAATGTAGTAAATAAAATCTTCCAGCAATTCCTTTGGAGAGCGTTGTTGCAGGTAGGCATTATTATACCAAATGGTTTTATCTGGATCAAACCGGGCTCCTGATTTATTGACCCGCTCCAGGGTAAACGCCTTAATTAGTTCTTCCAGATTAAAAAGTTCCTGTTCCGTACCGGGATTCCACCCGAGCATTGCCAGGAAGTTAACCACAGCTTCCGGATAGTATCCGGATTCCCGATATCCTGAAGCATTTTCCCAGGCCAGGGGAAATACAGGAAACCCGCCCTTTTCGCCGTCCCTTTTACTGAGTTTCCCTTTACCGACAGGTTTCATAATCAGAGGAAGGTGGGCAAAAACAGGGGGCTCCCACCCAAAAGCACGGTATAATTGGACGTGAAGGGCCAGTGACGGCAGCCATTCTTCCCCACGGATAACGTGCGAGATTTCCATAAGGTGATCGTCCACTATGTTTGCCAGATGATAAGTGGGCATACCGTCGCTCTTGAAAAGTACCTTATCGTCCAGGGTGTTGGAGTCAATTTCTATTTTCCCCCGTATTGCATCCTGCAGCACAACGGTCTGGTCTTTCGGACTTTTAAATCGAATTACGTATGCCGCTCCGCTTTCCAGGCGAGCCCTGGTTTCTTCCTGGGAAAGCTCCAGGGAATTATCCAGTTTAAGTCGGTTGTGCCAGTTGTAAATAAAGGTTTTACCTTCAGCTTCGTGTTTCTTGCGGTGCCCATCCAGGCTTTCACTGGTATCAAAGGCGTAATAGGCATGTCCGCTGGCAATGAGTTTTTCGGCATACTCCCCGTAGATCTCTTTTCGCTCACTTTGCCTGTAGGGTCCATAGCCCCCATCCTTTCCAGGACCTTCATCATAAGGAATCCCACACCAGTTAAGGGCTTCTATAATATAAGCTTCCGCTCCTTCAACATAACGGGTTTGGTCCGTATCTTCTATCCTGAGGACAAAAGTTCCACCGTGCTTTTTAGCAAATAGATAATTAAAAAGGGCAGTCCTTACGCCTCCAATGTGAAGCGGCCCGGTGGGACTTGGAGCAAATCTTACCCTAACCTGTTTACGCATTACAATTAGTGTTAATTAGGGCAAATATAGGATTAATGGAGGCAGGAGGAAAGTAAGTCTTCAGGCTTCTTTCATTGATTGTGGTATACGGGGATTCATAGTTTTAAACCATAATGGCGGGATAAATGACATCACCATGGAAGTAGGATAACCAAAAGGCATTTGAGGAGAATGCTCGTGGCAATCCAGCAGCTGGTATTTTTTCGAAGATTTGTAATGGTGGTCGCTATGACGGGTAAGTTCGTAAAGAACGATGCGGCCAATAATATGGTTGCTGTTCCAGGAATGTACCTCCCGCACACGTTCGTACCTCCCTGAAGGGAGCTTTTTACGGAGCAGCCCATAATGCTCAATGTAATTTACCGTCTCCAGCAACAAGAAACCGACAATCCCGGCACCAATAGCAAAAGGGATAACCTCAACCCCAAAAATGGCGAACAAGCCCCATAAATAACCGGCTTCCAGAAATAGATACCAGAACATGTCATTTTTAAGTGAAAAAAACGACAAGCCCTGCTTCTTTAGCAATTGAAGCTGTATTTTCCATGCACTTATGTACTGACGGAACACCGAAGTAAACCAAAAGGAATATACCGACTGGTTTAACCTGGCGGTGGCGGGATCTTCCCGCGTAGCGGCATGCATATGATGCCCGAAGTTGTGTTCAATGTAGAAGTGCATGTAGAAGGAAGGCAGCAGAAGCATCTTGCCTAAAAACCGCTCATGAGATTTTTGCCTGTGCCCTAACTCGTGCCCTACATTGATACCATTAGCTCCAAGCACAATGCCTAAGGAAAGCATTAAACCTATTGTTTCAAAAAGAACAAGGTCTGTAGTCGTGATGGAAATAAGGTAAATCCCTATTAGCCCGTAAACCACGGGAATATTCAGATAAAGCATCCAGTCAAAAAGCCTGTTGTTACTCTTGCTAGTTTTTTCATCACTTTCAAGGTTGTGGGCATCTTCAGGGAAGATGATTTCGAGCACCGGGATCAGCACAAAGGCATAGAAAGGGGTAAAATAGCTCCAGACCCCTTTAAGATAGAGACTTAAAACAGCCGAAGCAGGTATCGTTAGAGCCGCAAGGTACTTTAAGTCGCGCATGCTGAGCTTTTTAACAAATTTTTGAGTATCATTTCTCCCGTATCGGGTATATTGGTAATAAATATAGCAGAAATTGGACCATTATCACAAAATACTACGCAAGCTGGAGGCTTTTAGCAAAAAGTACTACACCAAGATGCTAATTAAAGGTGTGATAATGTTTTTTGCTTTGGGTGCACTCTTTACGCTTGCCTTGCTGGGCCTGGAATATCTCCTGTGGTTGGGGACAACCGGAAGGTTTCTGTTGTTTTTGGCAGGCATAACAGCCTTGCTTTATCTGTTTATAGGGCAGATTGGGCTGCCTTTACTTTACCTTTTCAGGTTGCGTAACGGTATTTCCCAAAAGGAAGCTTCCCGTCTCATAGGCCAGCATTTTCCCGATGTTGGCGACAGGCTTTATAATTTGCTGGATCTGGCAGAAAGCACCGATAAATCCGAGCTCTTGCTGGCCAGCATTGCCCAGAGATCAGAAAGACTATCCCCTGTTCCTTTCAACAGGGCGGTAGACCTGGGGGAAAACAGAAAGTATATAAAGTATCTTTTATTTCCCTTATTGTTAGTCGGGATTATCTGGATCACGGGAAAGCTTTCAGACTTTTTGGGGTCTTACAAACGTGTGGTTAATTATGATGTGGCCTACCAGCCCCCTGCACCCTTTGATTTTGTGCTTCTTTCGGATCAAGAGGAAATATTGGAAAATGAGGAACATGTTTTGCAGGTTACAACCCGCGGGTCAGTACAACCAGAGGAAGTGTATGTTGTAATAAACAACCAGGAGTACCTGCTGAAGAAGATAAATGGCATTTTTGAACATTCTCTTACTCCCCCGTTGAAGGATGTGCAGTTCTATTTCAGAGGAAGCGGTGTAACTTCAGGGTTATATGAGTTAAGAGCACTTGAAATTCCGGTAATCAAGGGTTTCGAAATGTCCCTGGATTACCCTAATTACCTGGGCATGGCTGCTAAAACGGTTAAAGGAACAGGGAATGCTGTGATACCGGAAGGAACCAAAGTATCCTGGAAGATCAGAACCGAAAGCACGAAAAATGTGTCCTGGAGCAACAAGGACACTACTTTGGCCTTTCAGGCCGATGAAGATGTTTTCCTCCATAATCAGGCAATTTTCCGGAATACGAATTACAGTATTAAAACAAGCAATTCAAACGTTAGTGATTTCGAATCCCTTTCGTATTCTCTGGAGGTTATTCCAGATGCTTATCCTACCATTAAAGTTATACAGGCGTTAGATTCGCTCAATCCCAATGTTGCCCATTACGAGGGAACCCTTGAGGACGATCATGGAATAGATAAACTAACGCTGGTTTATTATCCAAAGGGGCAGGAGGAGCAGAAGAAGAGCATAGAGCTGGATATCCCAAATGAGGCCTATCAGAGATTCTACTACAGTTTTCCGGACAGGCTAGAGATTGACCAGGACTCTTCCTATGATTATTATTTTGAAGTAAGGGATAATGATGCTCTTAGAGGAGGAAAGAACAGCAGAAGTCAGCTGTTTACCTCTGTTATATACAACGAGCTGGAAATGAACGGTCGGCAGCTTCAATATCAGCAGGAGCTTATTAAGCAAATGGATCAATCGGTTGACAGGTTTAAAGAAGACCAAAGGAAACTGGATGAGATCAGAAAGGAACAAAAGGAAAAAGGATCACTGAGTTTTAACGACCAAAGAAGGGTATCTGATTTTATTAAAAGGCAGCAACAACAGGAAGGCATGATGGAAAAATTCAGCCGTCAGCTTAAAGAAAACCTCCGGCAAAAGGAGAATGCAGACAGTATGAATGAATTGTTGCAGGAGCGCCTGGAAAGACAGGAGATGGAGGCCCGGAAAAACCAACAAATGTTACAGGAACTACAAAGGCTTTCAGACAAGATTAATAAGGAAGAGCTAAGTAAAAGGCTTGAGGAGCTGGGGAAGAAACAACAAAGCAACCAAAGAAGCTTGGAGCAAATCTTAGAACTTACCAAACGTTACTATGTAACAGAAAAAACCGCACAACTTGCTCGCGAATTAAAAAGGCTGGGAGAAAAGCAGACAGAGGAGGGCAATCCAGACGGAAAATTGACGGAAAAGAAGGAGCAGGAGGGTTTAAACCAGGAGTTTAAACGCCTTAAAAGCCAACTCGACACACTAATGAAAGACAATCAGGGCTTGAAGAAGCCCCTCAGTATTGAACGCAATGAGGACAGGGAAGAACAAATACAAAAGGAACAGGAAGAAATCAGTAACGCCATAGAGGAAGAGGAATCAAGAGATAAGGAATCCGAGCATCAAAATGGAGAACGCAACGATATTAAGAATCAACAAAAATCAGCTGGACAGAAAATTAGAAAAATGGCAGAGGATATGGAGAGTGCTATGTCCGGGGCCTCTGGGGGGTCATCAATTGCAGAAGACGCAGAAATGTTAAGGCAGATTCTTGATAACCTGATTACCTTCTCCTTTAAACAGGAGCAATTATTTGAGGATTTGCAAAGTGCGGATCCTGAACTCGGACAATTTGCTGAAGGAATACGTTCCGAACAGCAATTAAGGAAAATGTTTGAGCATGTGGACGACAGCTTGTTTGCACTGTCACTTAGAAGAGCAGAATTGTCTGAGGTGGTAAATGAACAGATTACGGAGGTTTATTACAATATTGACAAATCACTGGAGAGTATTGCGGAAAACAGAATATACCAGGGGGTATCTTATCAACAGTATGTGTTAACGGCGGCTAATGAATTAGCTGATTTCCTGGCGGATATTTTAGAAAATATGCAGCAAAGTTTGTCACCCGGATCAGGACAGGGTAAGGGTGATTTTCAGTTACAGGATATTATTATGAGCCAGGAGGAAATAAAGAAGCAAATGCAGAAGATGGGGGAAGGTAAAGGAAATGAACAAAAAGAAGGTGGCGATGCTCAGGGCACTGAACAGGGAGAAAGAGAAGGCAAATCTGGCAAAGATGGCAAGGAGAATAGTGGGAATGAGCGAGACAAGCAAGGCCAGGGTAGGCAAAGTAGGAACAATGCATTAGATGAAGAGCAGCTTAAGGACATTTATGATATTTATAAGGAACAGGAGGAAATAAGACAACGACTAGAAAAGCAGTTGTCCGATATGATTAGTAAGGAGGACAGGGGTCTGGCTAATCGTATATTAAGGCAAATGCAGCAATTTCAGGAAGATTTATTGGAAAATGGAGTAACCAAACGCACTAATGACCGTTTAAATGCCATTCAGTATCAGTTATTGAAATTAAAAGATGCGGAGGTAAAGCAAGGTCAAATGAAGGAGAGAGAGAGTGACACGGCCAGGAAGGTGTACAGGAATCCATTGCTTGAGAATAGAGAAGAAAAGGGACACAAACAGCCACAAACAGAGATATTAAACAGACAAGCCTTACCTTTGCGCCGAAATTATCAAAGGCGCGTTCAACGTTACTTCAATAATAATGATTGAGTTTTGTTACGAAACCGACTTCAAGCTTGCAAACGAAGAAAAGACAAGAGAGTGGATTACGGATGTAGTGAAGCGAGAAAACCGCACCGTCAATGAATTAGTCTACATCTTTTGCGATGACAACAGATTGCTGGAGCTCAACCAGAAGTACCTTAATCACAATACACTTACGGATATATTAACTTTCCCATATAGTGATTCTGAAGCACTACACGCCGATATATTTATTTCAATTCCAAGGGTTAAAGAAAATTCTCAAAAGTATGGAGAAGTTGAGGAGGAAGAAATAAGACGGGTAATGGTCCATGGAGTTCTACATCTTATTGGTTATCAGGATGATACGGATGAGGCCAAACAGAAGATGAGGGCAAAAGAGGATGAAAAATTAAGATTGTTCCACGTGGAACGTTAAGATTATGTTTGATAGAGAGTACGACGTAATTGTAGTAGGTGGCGGGCACGCAGGTGCAGAAGCTGCGGCCGCAGCTGCCAATATGGGGTCAAGGACACTGCTGGTTACTATGAACTTGCAGACCATCGGACAAATGTCCTGCAATCCTGCTATGGGTGGGATTGCCAAAGGACAAATTGTAAGGGAGATTGATGCGCTTGGCGGGTATAGCGGAATAATTACAGATCGGTCCGCAATTCAGTATAAAATGCTGAACAAGTCCAAGGGTCCGGCAATGTGGAGTCCAAGGGCTCAGAATGACCGCATGCGCTTTGCAGAAGAATGGAGGATGTCGTTGGAACAAACACCAAACGTAGATTTTTACCAGGAAATGGTCAAAGGGTTGTTAGAGAAGAACGGTAAAATTATAGGTGTACGGACTTCATTGGGGCTGGATATTAAGGCAAGGGCGGTTGTCCTAACCAATGGCACTTTTCTTAACGGCCTAATTCATATTGGGGAAAAGCAATTTGGGGGAGGAAGAGCCGGGGAAAAGGCCGCAACAGGTATTACAGAGCAACTAACGGATTTCGGGTTTGATAGTGGAAGAATGAAAACCGGCACACCGCCGAGGGTAGACGGGAGGTCACTTGATTATTCAAGGATGATTGTCCAGCCTGGCGATAAAAATCCGGAAAAGTTTTCGTACCTGGACACACCTATTTTAAGAGAGCAGCGGGATTGTTATATGACGCATACCAGTGTTGAGGTCCACAATTTGCTTCGGGAAGGTTTTGATCGGTCCCCGATGTTCAACGGGCGTATCAAAAGCATTGGACCAAGGTATTGTCCTTCTATTGAAGATAAGATACACAGGTTTGCCTCTAAGGACAGTCACCAGATTTTTGTTGAACCTGAGGGCTGGCACACAGTTGAGGTATATGTCAATGGTTTTTCCACGTCCCTGCCTGAAGATGTGCAGTTTAAAGCTTTAAGATCTGTCAGGGGATTTGAGAATGTTAAGTTCTTCCGTCCGGGTTATGCGATTGAATATGACTATTTCCCTCCTACACAGCTAAAGCACACATTAGAAACCAAGTTGGTGGAGAACCTTTATTTTGCCGGCCAGATTAATGGAACCACAGGCTACGAAGAGGCTGCTTCACAAGGTTTAATGGCCGGAATTAATGCTCATTTAAAAATACATGAAAAGGATCCCTTTATCCTTAAAAGGGATGAAGCCTACATCGGCGTACTTATTGATGATCTTATTACCAAAGGAACCGAGGAGCCTTACAGAATGTTTACAAGCAGGGCAGAGTATCGAACTTTGTTGCGGCAGGACAATGCTGATTTAAGGCTTACCCCCAGGTCTTTTAAATTGGGCCTTGCATCTGAAGAACGGATGCGAAGGGTGATGGAAAAAGAGGAGAAATCTGAAAAATTCATTTCATTCTTCAGGAAGACAAGCTATAGACCCGAGGCAATCAACCCTATTTTAGAGCGCCTGGATAGCGCATCGGTTAAACAGGCCGATAAAATGTACAAGGTTTTTTCAAGACCCAAAGTGCGTATGGAACATATGCTGGAAATGGAGGAAGTAGCAAAGTTTGTTTCAGATAACCAGCTGAACCATGAAGTCCTGGAGCAAGCGGAAATTCAGGTAAAATATGCGGGTTACATAGAAAAGGAGAAAAGCAATGCGGATAAGTTGCAGCGACTGGAAAACATCCGTATCCCTGATGATTTTGATTACAGTGCGCTTAAGTCGCTCTCCTTTGAAGCGAGGGAGAAATTGCAGGCAATAAGGCCGGTGACAATTTCACAGGCTTCGCGTATAAGTGGAGTTTCCCCAAGTGACATCAGCGTACTTTTGGTCTATATGGGAAGGTAATGTTCCACGTGGAACAAAACAATATCATTTTAGTTTAAGGGAATGCAAACAAAGAATGCTTTTACTGTGAATGATCACTCCGTAACCGGGGAAACGTTCAGTATAAAAAAGCATCCCAGATTAAAGGTATTGGCTACCGAACCCGTACCTGAGAATCTTGGTATCTACTATAAGTCTGAAGATTACATTTCCCATTCGGATGCTTCAAAATCTCTGTTTGAAAAACTTTATCAATGGGTAAAAAAGTACAGTTTAAATAAGAAACTAAGATTACTGGAGCGGTATACTTCAGGCAAAGGCAAGCTATTGGATTATGGGGCAGGCACTGGTGCATTTGTACAACAGGCAATAGGACTGGGCTGGGAGGCAACAGGTGTAGAACCCAGTGAAGCAGCACGCAAGCGAGCAGCAGAGAAAGGGATAAGCCTTATGCAAAGCTGGGATGATTTTGTGTGGGAAGATTTTGAAGTGATTACCCTGTGGCATGTACTGGAACATCTTCCGGATCTGGAAGGCAGTATCGCTCAGATAAAGCAGCTGCTAAAACCAAATGGTATGCTGGTGCTGGCGCTTCCAAATTTTAAATCCTGGGATGCCGTTCATTATGGTTCGTACTGGGCCGGATATGATGTGCCGAGACACCTCTGGCATTTTTCCAGGGAAGCTGTAGAAGAATTATTCATTCCATTTGGATTTGAATTATTGAAAACGCATCCATTGTATTTTGATGCCTTTTACGTCTCCTTGCTTTCTGAAAAATACCGCTCGGGAAAAATGCGATGGGCGCCTGCAATTTACAACGGATTGCGCTCTAACCTCAGCGCTATGACCTCGGGTGAATATTCTTCCCTGATTTATGTGCTCAAAAAGAACTGAAACGCATTTTAAGGCGTTTTAAGCGCACATTGCAGAGCAAAGCGTATGATTTTATTCCTTTGATATAAAGTCGCCCTGGAGGTCCGTTTTAGGCGGACACATAAATAGATACAACAGATGTATTATTCCCGTAATGATAGATAAAGTTTATAGTTTAGACTTTTGCGCTTTTTTTGCATTCGATAGAATTTTAGACCAATGATTTCCCTTTGGAAGTCTTTTTCTATTTTAGCCGCTCTAAAACGAAAACCATGAAAAAACTAATGCTAATCATCAGTGTAATTTTGCTTACTGCATGTCAGACAGACAAGATCGGTTTTGTAGACAATTCCGTACTGATGGAAAATTACCAGGAGAAAAAGGATGTGGAATCCCGGTACAATATGAAATCTGAAGCTTATGCTAAAAAGCGGGACAGTATTACACAATCCTTTCAGATGGAAGCTCAGGCACTTCAAACAAAAACAAAAGGAATGTCCGAGAAAAAAGCCCAGGAAGAATATGCCCTGCTTCAGCAAAAGGGCCAGTTTATAGGTCAGCAATTGCAACAGGAAGAGCAGCAAATTCAAATGATGGGACAAATGGAGATGGACAGCCTGGTTAGCAGGGTCAAAAGGGAAATTGATGCCTTTGGCAAGGCCAATGGTTATTCCTATATTCTGGGTAAAGGAGAAGGCGGAGGAGTACTCTATGGCAATGAAGACAACGACCTGACTCAGGACATACTTAAAATCCTGAACGAAAAATATCAGCAATAAACTGCAGTTGCGTGTTTATCAGGCTTGCATCAGATATAGTAGAAAGATTGTAGGGATCAGGTAAATTACTATGGTTCGTGCACCATCATAGTCCCTGGCAATGCGCTGGCCCAAAAGCAACATGAGCAGGGCAATACATCCCAGCACAGCCCCAATATACCCCAGAGAATAATCGCCGGTCAGTGCCAGCTCGATAATCCCGGCCAGACTCAGGACACCCGAAGCAGTCTCTGCTAACAGGACAGTGAAAAGCATTTGGGGCACCAGGTTTTTAAATGGTGTTTTTGCAAAATGCCCCCTAAGCCATCCAAGATTGCCTTTCCAGTCAATGATTTTGTCAAGTCCGCTCTGTAAAAAGGTTATGGCCAGAAACAATAGGAGGAAAGATTCCGGCAGATGTTGTGTAATGGCTTGCATGTTCGTATAATTTTGGGTTGAATCTAGTCTATACAACCGGGTTTCCGCTCTCCCGGGTCTTCCTGTGTAGCAGTCGAGTAAGCTTTATGGAAAGGTCCATCAGAATAATTTTCGAATTTCCATTACGTTCCACATGATAGATGGCGCGCTCCAATTCCTCGCTTATTTCCTGAATGTTGTTTTCGTGTACGAATGGAGCAAATTTTCTAATATCAAAGCCTTCCACGTGCAGGCTCATGTATGCCAATTCCCCGGCCTGGAAATTGATCAGCATTGCCTGTCGCATGACCGACAGACAAAAACCCAGAAATTTTTTCTGTGTTTCCCTTCCCGTCTTCGCAATCTCTTCACTCCATAAGATCAGCTCGTGGATAGCAGCTTTATTTCCTTTGGCCTTAAAAGCGCTGCGCACCCATTGCACAAACCAGCGCTCAAACACCAGGTCTTCACTGTCCCTGTTCATCAGGTCCAGGGCTTTGTTGAAATTCCCATCGGCTTCATGTGCCACTTTAAGTGCCTCTTCCCTCAGCAATCCCTGCTCTTCAAGCGCATGTGCGATGGCTTCTGCTGAAAGCGGCGGAAAATGCAGGACCTGACATCTTGATCTGATGGTTTGCATAACCAGTTCTTCGTCCTCCACAATGAGTATGATCACTGTGTTTTCAGGGGGCTCTTCTATCAATTTCAGCAACTTATTGGAGGCGGCAATATTCATCTTCTCTGCCATCCACACCAGCATTATCTTATATCCTCCTTCATATGATTTCAGGGATAGTTTTTTAACAATATCCTGTGCCTCATCCACCCCTATCTGCCCCTGTTTTTTTTCTATCCCAATCAGTTGATACCAGTCGAACAGGTTGCCATAGGGCTGTTCCTGCAGAAATTGCCGCCATTCTGTAAGGAAATGACTACTGACTGCGTGCGACTTAATGCGGTCTGTATTGGAAACCGGAAATGCGAAATGCAAATCCGGATGGGTGAGCTGGCCACACTTGACATTGCAGGACTCATCTCCACCAGTGTTTTCACCGCCCGTATTCCTGCAGAGCAGATATCGGGCATAAGCCAGGGCTGTGATCAGAGTTCCGGAGCCTTCGGGACCCACAAACATCTGGGCATGGGGCGTGCGACCCGCATCCGCGCTTTGGGTGAGGTGATTCTTGATATGGGCCAGTCCAAGAATGTCCTTGAAGAGCATAAATCAAATATAAGGTATTTGTGCCTCAAGATGGGAATTATTTGTTCCAGGCCTTCTGCCAACAGTGATAAATATTTACATTTGGATTCACAAATCACACAAGGCATGAAAACGATAGACGATTATAACTTCGAAGGAAAGAAAGCACTTATTAGGGTAGATTTTAATGTGCCCCTCGATGCCGAACAGCATGTAACAGACACAACGCGCATCGAAGCCGCAAAACCCACTATAATTAAAGTTCTTGAAGACGGAGGCAGTGCAGTATTAATGAGCCACCTGGGCAGGCCCAAAGGACATCGGGTTCCGGAAATGTCCCTCAGGCACATCTGCGATGAGGTGTCGGAAATTATTGGCGTTCAGGTTAAGTTTGTTGAAGACTGCATAGGAGAGAAAGCCGTTTCCGCAGCCAATAACTTAAAGAGCGGAGAGATCCTGCTGCTGGAAAACCTCCGGTATTACAATGAAGAAACCAGCGGAGATCCTGGCTTTGCCGAACAACTGGCGGCACTTGGAGACATCTATGTAAATGATGCCTTCGGGACTGCGCACCGCGCGCATGCCTCCACCACAATTGTTGCCAGATTTTTCCCTGGAAACAAATGTTTTGGCTATTTGCTGGCAAAGGAAATCGAGGCAATAGATAAAGTGATGAGCTCAGGTGAAAAGCCGGTAACCGCAATTTTAGGGGGTGCCAAAGTTTCCTCAAAGATTACCATTATTGAGAATATTCTCGATAAAGTAGACCACCTGATTATCGGAGGAGGTATGACCTATACATTTATAAAAGCAAAGGGTGGTAGTATAGGGGATTCTATCTGTGAAGACGACAAACTGGACCTTGCACTTGATATCCTCAGGAAGGCTGAAGCCAAGGGGGTTGAGATACACATGCCCACAGATGTACTGGCGGCCGATGCATTCAGCAATGACGCCAACACCCAGGTAGTTCCCGTAGGTTCCATTCCAGATGGGTGGCAGGGACTTGATGCTGGTCCTGCTACGCTGGAGCAATTCAAAAAAGTCATCCTGTCATCGAAAACCATTTTATGGAATGGCCCGGTTGGGGTTTTTGAAATGGAAACCTTCGCAAAGGGCACCATTGCTTTAGGGAATTATATTCATGAAGCCACCACCAATGGAGCCTTTTCCCTTGTCGGAGGTGGAGATTCTGTAGCTGCGGTCAAGCAATTCGGTTTCCAGGATAAAGTAAGTTATGTTTCTACCGGGGGTGGAGCCATGCTGGAAAGCCTGGAAGGAAAGACATTGCCAGGAATTGCAGCAATATTGTCTTAATCCTGCGTTATAAAATTATACGAGGACTCCTACCCGCTTTAAAGGAAATTTTCCTTTTTTGGGAAAAAAGTACGATTTTCGTTAGCCCCACAGCTAAAAATGGACGATTTATTATGATTCTCAGGAAATTAGCATCAGTCTTGCTGCTCCTTGCAGCAACTTACGGGCTCCGGGCACAGGATTCACTGGAAGTTAAAGAATCACAGCCGGTTAAATCGATAAAAGAAGGAGCAGCCAAAGGCGTCAAAACAAAAAGGACTTCCCGGGCAAACACCTTGCAATTTACTGATCCTACCCAGGAAAGAGCGGAATTAAAGGGAGCTATAATAAACAAAACTAAAGGCGACGTCCTTGGGGATTATGAACTTCCCGCTACCTATGATAGCCTCTGGCTGGAAGAGTTGAGCAGGGGCCAGGCCCTTTATCCGGAAATAGTAAATATGGTTAATCTTGAAGGAGATCAGGCGGTAGATTTATCTGGTTGGGATACGGAAGAATTTAAAACCCGACTTCAAAAACTCAATGAAAGAACCCCGCTGGATATCGCATACAATCCTTCACTGGAAAATGTGGTTAAGTCTTTTCTGCTGAGAAAGAAAGAACTTCTCTCTCGCATGCTCACGGCAAGCCAGTTCTATTTTCCGATGTTTGAAGAGGCGCTGGATCGCTATAATATCCCACTTGAAATCAAATACCTCTCCATTGTTGAATCTGCGCTTAACCCAAGGGCAAAATCCAGGGTGGGAGCCACGGGCCTCTGGCAATTCATGTATGGCACGGGAAGGATTTACGGACTGGATGTGAACAGCTATGTTGATGAACGCAGTGACCCCATAAAATCTACGGAGGCAGCCTGCCAGTACCTCTCTAAGTTGTATTCAATCTTTAACGACTGGGACCTGGCCCTGGCCGCTTATAATTCCGGACCGGGCAATGTGAACAAGGCGATCAGGAGATCAGGGGGTTATGAGAATTACTGGAACCTGAGGAGGTATTTGCCCCGTGAAACGGCGGGCTATGTGCCGGCTTTTATCGCAACATTCTACCTGATAGAATACGCTGAGGAATATGGCATTCAGGGCAAGAATGTACCCAGGCCCTATTTTGAGACTGATACGGTATCAGTAAAAAACCTGATAACCTTTGAACAAATCTCCAAATGGTCTGGTGTTGGACTGGAAGAGCTCAAGCTGCTCAATCCGGCTTACAAACTCAACATCATTCCAAAAATTGAAGGGAAGGACTACACTTTGCGTTTGCCTGTAAGGGCCATGGGCAGGTTTGTGGCCAACGAAAAGGAAATATACGCTCAGGCTGAAGAAGAGATTAAAAAGCGTGAAAAACCCCTGCCACAGTTGGTTAAGGCCGAGGATCGGATTCGATATCGCGTGCGAAGCGGGGATTATCTGGGCAAAATTGCCGAGCGCTATGGGGTTGGGGTTAGCCAGATCAAACGCTGGAATGGCCTTAGGAGCGATAACCTCAGAGTTGGTCAGCGTCTTACCATTTACCCCAGGAAACCAGCCTTTGTTGCCAGTCAGCCTTCTGGGAATTCAGAAAGCAGTGAGGTAGCGGCTAATTCAGGCTCTAAGTTCCATACAGTGCGGAAAGGGGACTCCCTCTGGACCATTTCACAAAAATATCCGGGAATTTCCATAGAAAATTTACGAGAATGGAACGGTATTCGCGGCAATGATATTATACCGGGCACAAAGCTGAAACTCTGTTCCTGTTCCCCGTAAAAACACCATTCATGAAAAAAGTAATTATTGCATTATTTGCGCTTACGGCCCTCCTGGGATGTGAAGAGAAAAGCAAAAAAAGATACAAACCAGGTTCCGTGGGAGCAATTAACTCCCTTGCCGTGGTTATGGAAACCCCGCTCTGGGAAGGTAAGGTAGGAGACAAGGTCCGGGAATATTTTGCCGCGCCAATGGTAGGACTTACCTGGGAGGAGCCGCTCTTTACTATAGAGCATATGCCACAGCAGGTGTTTACCGGCATGACCAGGCACAGGAGATCTGTTTTATTCGTAAGCCTTGACAGCCTGGATCTGGCGCATATCAAAACAGACCTTTACGCTTCGCCTCAGAAAGTTGGAGTAATCAAAGGGGAAACAGAAGAACAGCTTTTGGCGAACCTGGAACAGGGTGCAGATAAGATAATAGCAGCTTTCAAAGAAAACGAGCTGGAAGAGGCACAAAAGCGGTTTAAGCGCTCTCTGAGCAAGGATAAGGTCTTGGAGAACAAATTTGGCATTAAGCTCAATGTTCCGTCTATCTATGTAATGGGGAAGGAAGAAGATAATTTTGTCTGGATTGACAGGCAGATTCAAAAAGGTACCATGAACATCATTGCTTATACGATGCCATCTGGTTCCTTCGAAAACGATTCCACTTTTGTCCGGGATATTGTTCGCATGAGGGATTCCATTGGGCAGAAATACATTCCGGGGCCGGATATCCCAAACAAAACAACCTATATGATTACTGAAAAAGCCTTTGCCCCCTATGTGTTTTCGGCCGAAATAGCAGGCAAAAAGGCGGCGGAGGTACGCGGTATCTGGGAAGTTAAGAATTACCCCATGGCGGGTCCTTTCCTGACCTATATCATCAATGACGATGAAAACGACCGTATTCTTGTACTGGAAGGCTTTACCTTTGCCCCTGCGACTAACAAACGCGACTATATGTTTGAACTGGAGGCAATTATGAAAACCCTCAGTTTTGTAAAACCGGAGTAAGCACCAAAGCCCGGCACAGGGGCCGGGTATTAAAACCGAACGGTATTAAATTATTTAGTCAAACGGAAATCCGGTATACACCCTGAAAACAAAGGCGTAAAGCACAATCAGAAACATAGCAAAAGCAAACCAGGCAAAAACTTTAAAGAAATTGCGCACCAGGTAATTGCTGATATTGCGAAAGGCATTTAAGTAGATTTCTTTTAGATGTAAAAGTGTATTCATAGAAATTAGGGCTAAAAGTTTTATGATGTAAAGTTCCCATCTCTATGTGAGGTCCGGAAAAATATCGGATTAAGGGTATCCCCCGGCCGTTAAACCACACTCTGAACAGTTGCAGAGCTAAGTCATAGCATCTTTGCAATTAGATAAAAGGCATTAATTATCGACAAACAAAAAAACGCTCCCATAAGGAGCGTTTTTGGTGTCTTGGTTAGTTCTTCTAATCAGTCAAATGCAAATCCTGTTGCTACCCGGAATATAAACGCATAAAGAACGATTATAAAGCTGATCAGGCAGAACCAGGTGAAGATCTTGAAAAAATTCTTTACCACTAATGGGCCCAGATTTCTGAACGCCTCAAGGTAAATCTCTTTGATAAGTAAAATATGTTTCATAGGCGTTTATTTACGTAAGTTGAGGTCTTATATATATAACGAAAAAAGCGGGTTAAAAGTGTGTTTTTAAGGCACTTTATTGTCGATGCTCCTGTCCCATTGAAGACCGCCTGTTTATGCCTGCTGGAAGAGCTTTAGGCCCCATAGGTGGGGTGCGGGGCCTACATGCTCACAATAATGAATTCGGACCTTCTGTTCCTTTGGTGTTGTTGACTTGTGCATCTGACGGTACCATCGCATTCATTAAGCAAACGTTCCTCCCCGTAGCCTATAGCGCTTTGAATTCGCTTCGGATCAATTCCCTGTTGGATCAGGTAGGCTCTTGTGGATTTCGCCCTCTTGTCAGACAGATATTTGTTGTACACTGCAGGGCCCCTGGAGTCTGTATGCGATTCTATCTTTATAATCATGCGCGGATACTCTTTCATAGTAGCCACTAGCTTATCTAATGATTCTGCAGCGTCTTTTCGTATGTACGACTTGTCAAAATCGAAATAGATCATGTCTACCTTGAGTTTTCGTATACCTTCCTCAATAGTTATGAGCTTTTCGAGCTTGTCCATTTCTATATTGACCTCTACCCTTTCATTGTCAAGGGTGCTCACTGCCAGTTCGTGGTCCTGATAGGCGTCCTTAACCGTCTTTACAACATATTTGGTGTTGCCGTCCAGGTCTTCAAAAACAAAGCTTCCGTCTTCATCACTCAGCAGTTCCTTGAGCTTGATGTTGTTCTCATCCAGCAGGGTGACCAGGGTTCCGGGCATTACTTCGCCTGTTACGCGTTCAGTAATCACCCCGGCTATGGCATTTTCATTGACTTCTTCCGGAACCAGGTTTTGGAAGGAGTAGATATCGTCATCGCCTTTTCCTCCGCGACGGTTAGAAGCAAAGAAACCTTTCTGACTTGTTTCATCAATGATATAAGAGAAATCGTCTACCTTGCTATTTACAGGCTGTCCGAGATTTTTCACATCCCCAAACCCTTCTTCTTCCGTGTAAGCCACTTCAAAAACATCCAGCCCACCAAGACCTACATGTCCATCCGAGGAAAAGTATAGTTTTTTCTCACTGATAAAAGGGAACATTTCACGCTGTTCCGTGTTGATTTCCGGGCCGAGGTTTCTGGGATCGGAAAAACTTCCATCCTCAAGGATATCTACAACGAAAATGTCTGTTTTACCAATTGTTCCCGGCATGTCGGATACGAAATAGAGCTGTTTCCCGTCCGGGCTTAGTGCAGGGTGCCCTGTGGAATAATAATCACTGTTAAATGGGAGCTCCTTGGCTTCGGTCCATTCCCCATTTACTTTCCTGGAACTGTATATTTTGAGGTGATTTACCCCTTTTTTATCGCGTTTAAGTTTTTTACCGTAGTTGTTTCGGGTAAAGTACATGGTGTTATTGTCCGGGGAGAAGGCAACCGAAGCTTCATGGTATTTGGTGTTGATCTTTTTTGAGAATTTCACTGCATCTTTTACTTCCTGATTCTCTTTGTTGATCTTTGCAACATACAGATCCAGGAAGGGTTGGTTGTTCCATTTATACCGTCTGGTTTTTAAAAATGCGGAATCCACAGAAGAAGAGTAAACAAGCTCATCATCCCCGTAGAACATGGGAGAAAAGTCCGAATAACGGGAATTTACTGCAACATTTTTGATTTCAACATCCCCGGAAGCAGCCAGGATATTGTCCAGAATCACTTCCCTTGGAACTGCTTTATTCATGTCTTTTTCTTCCTCTCCCTCCCCACGCTCTATTTTACGGTCGTATAAACGCATTAATCTTTTGGAACGGGCGTATTTCCCGGAGCCCTTGAGTGTGTGGGCGTATCTGAAAAGGTTGTTTGCGGACATCTCTTTTCTATAATTGCGATACAGCATATCGTACCAGTAGAATGCCCGTTCAATGTTGGTGTTGAAATAATGGGCATCCGCGGCCCGCTCAATTACTTTGAAACCGTAGTTGCTTTCCCCTTTTGCCAGAACCGTTTCATAGAGCTCAGCGGCTTCGGAATACCACATTTTGTCAAAATAGGCATCGGCTTTTTCCAGCAGTTTGTCATTCAACGGCCTGTTTTGTAGTTGCTTATTAACTTTGGGTTGTGGGTTTTCCGTAAGTAGTTTTGTTATTTCAAGGATTTCTTCTTCATTGCTATCCTCAATAGGGTGGGTAACCTCAAGGATCCATACATTCTCCTGATACTTTCCCTGGAAATTAGAATTACAGGCGGCAATTGCATCCAATCCACTGTCGAAACGATCTAAATACACCTGATGCAAATCTTTTTCAGGGTGTTTAAGGAATCCGGCTTTAAGGAATTTGGATTTAAGCCGGGCCTGAAAGCGCTCGGCATTGGTCCTTTCACCGAATACCCCGCCGATCACGTAATATCCGGCAGCAATATTTTCACTGGCGGAAAGGCTTCGCGTGGCAATTTTATTGGCTTTCGCTAATTGGGCGAAGGAAACGGAAGAATATTCCCCGGAGGCCTGATCTGTTTGGTTTTGGTAATCAACAGATTTATCAAGGTTGGGAATTTCGTTTTCAACCTGGAGAATCCAGACCTTATCCGTATAACTCGGCCTTATCTTTTTCTTATAATCATCAAGCAAATCCAGGCCAGAAGTGCGGTATCCCATGGATACGTAGTGCATTTTGTTCTCGGGATTCAGGATTATATCTGCTCTCAGCCCTTTAAAACTGAGTTTTTTCTTAAATCTGGAGGCGTTTTCAGGACTCCCGAATACCCCTGCGATCAGGTAATAACCATGACTAACCCCTTCCAGGTTTTCTGCTTTTCTATGACTTAATTTCAGGGTTTTGGCAGCCTTGACAAAAAATGCCTGTTCTGCCAGAAGATCCGTAACCTCTGTATTCGGTGAATTACTGCCCGAAACGGAGGCATTGGCTATAACCCCGGTAAGGAAAAGTAAAAGCAACAGGTATTTTCCAATGATTTTCATTCTTGTCTACTAGGCCGGGAAAGCTCAACTCCTGTATTACGGAATGATGGATTGCGAAGTAACACTTGCCCCGGAATTGCTACTAACGACCAATTTATGGCTTCTTGCATCCCGGATATAGTTTTTGTTGTGAAAGGGGTTCATTCTGTCGTGAACGGGAAAATATTGTAGTTTACCGATCAGGCCCTATGAATAAAAGACTGCTGAAGCCTTATTTTGACATGAATTATAACGCGGAGGTATAAACCCTTGATAATACCGAACAGTATAAAAAGTTAAAGATAAGAGGGAAACAAAAAAGCGCCCCGAGGGACGCTTACTTCTTGAATATTACGATTTTATCAGTCGTTTTTCTCTTCCAATTTCTCGTCTTCTTTGGAAGCATCTTTAAATTCTTTGATGCCACTTCCTAGGCCGCGCATCAATTCCGGGATTTTCTTTCCGCCGAACAAAAGCAGCACTACTAATACGATGACTGCAATTTGCCAGGCTCCAATAGCCAGGAAGGTGGATAATGATATCATAATGCTTTAAATTAAATGGATAACAAATTTATGAAAAAAAGATACAAATTCTATTGTATACCCAACGGGAACATCCCATTTAAATTGCATAAAGTTTTTTTTAAGCGAAATGCGTTATCTTAGACCCCCCGGTTGGCCTTGCTGTAAGTATTACAGGCTATGGCGGCTTATCTTGAAGATGCAATGGCAAAGAAGGTAAAGAAAAGGAAGGAAATCAAGAGGAAACTCCTCCATAAGTATCGCCTGGTGATACTCAACGAAAGCACCTTTGAAGAAAAGATTTCCTTTAAACTGAGCAGGCTTAACGTATTTGTTACAGGGTCCCTTTTTATTGTGGTGCTCATAGGCTTTACCATACTACTTATTGCTTTTACCCCGCTGCGGGAATACATACCCGGTTACTCTTCTACCCAATTGAAAAGGCAGGCTACAGAGCTAACCTTCAAAACAGATAGCCTGGTGAACGTACTTAACTATACCAATCGTTATTTAAATAATGTGCGGATGGTGTTGCGGGGAGATATTGAGAATACTCAGGTAAACCGGGATTCGCTTTTCGAACAGTTTAAGCTGGATCCGGCCAACGTGGACCTAAGCCCCATACGGGAGGATTCACTATTGCGCGCCGCTGTGGCCCTGGAGGACAAATACAATCTTTTTGAAAGTAATCAGGAAACCGGAACGCTGGTGTTGTTTTCCCCCGTTTCCGGAGCCATTACCCAGGAATATGATCCGGAAAAGAAGCATTACGCCGTGGACCTGGTGGCACCGGAAGGTTCTCCGGTAAAAAGTGTGGCCAATGGTACGGTAATCTTTTCGGAGTGGACAGCAGAAACCGGATATGTGATCATAATTGAGCACAAGGATGGGCTTATTTCGGCTTACAAACACAACGGCTCCCTGAGCAAAGGCCAGGGTGACCTGGTTAAAGCGGGAGAGGTAATCGCCTCAGTGGGCAATACAGGTGAATTTACCACCGGACCCCACCTGCATTTTGAACTCTGGAGTAACGGAAATCCGGTGAACCCTACCGATTATATCGACTTTAAATAAGGTCTATGGCTATCAAAGCTTTTGCGGCACGTCTTTTTGCTTCCTGGGTATCCCGAAAAACCAAACGCTGGGTTTCCCAACCTGTTGCCATCCAGGAAAAGGTCTTTCGCGAACTCATACAAAAAGGCTCACGGACCCAGTTTGGAAAGGATCACCACTTTGATTCGATCAGGAATCACCAGGATTTCGTATCAAGGGTCCCGGTCCGGGACTACGAGGCTTTGCGGCCATATGTGGACAGGGTGGTAAAGGGAGAAAAAGACATTTTATGGCCCGGCAGGCCGGTATACCTGGCGAAGACTTCCGGTACTACCTCTGGGGCAAAGTATATCCCGATTACCAATATATCTATCAAAGAACAGATTAAGGCTTCCCGCAATGCCATCCTTAGCTATATACATGAGACGGGAAATACCCGGTTTGTTACCGGCAAGATGATATTCCTCCAGGGTAGCCCGGAACTGGAAAAGAAGAACGGCATACATCTGGGGCGTCTATCGGGAATCTCCGCTCATTATGTCCCAAAGTACCTTCAAAAGAATAGAATGCCCAGTTGGGAAACCAACTGCATTGAGGACTGGGAAACCAAGGTCAATGCAATAGTCAGGGAGACCCTGCCCGAAAACATGACTGTAATTGCCGGTATTCCCTCCTGGGTGCAGATGTACTTTGAGAAGCTGCAGCAGGCAACGGGCAAAAAAGTAGGGGAAGTGTTTAAAAACTTCCAGCTGTTCATCTATGGGGGCGTCAATTATGAACCTTACCGGGCAAAATTTGAAAACCTGATTGGCCGCAAAGTAGATAGCATAGAGCTTTTCCCGGCCAGTGAAGGGTTTTTCGCCTACCAGGATTCCCAGAAGGAAAAAGGGATGCTGTTGCTGCTCAATGCGGGAATCTTTTACGAATTTATCCGGGCAGATGAGTTTTACGAAGAATCACCCAAAAGACTTACGATTGCTGATGTTGAAATCGGGGTAAACTACGTGATGATTATTTCTACCAATGCAGGATTGTGGGGGTACAACCTTGGAGATACCGTTCAGTTTATTTCTGTAAAACCCTATCGAGTCATTGTTTCTGGTCGGATCAAACATTTTATCTCGGCTTTTGGAGAACACGTAATTGCCAAGGAGGTAGAAGAAGCCATGAGGGAAGCTATCGCCCAAACAGATGCAAGAGTCAATGAGTTTACAGTTGCACCACGTGTGGAAGTAGTAGGGGAACTGCCCTTTCATGAATGGCTGGTCGAATTTGAGCATCCACCCGCAGACATGAAACGCTTTATCGCTGTTCTGGATGAGACCCTACAGGAGCAGAACAGCTATTATTACGATTTGATAGCCGGAAAAATCCTTCAACCACTTAAGGTTACGCATATCAAAGCGGGAGGCTTTCAGGAATACATGAAGTCGATTGGCAAACTGGGCGGACAGAACAAGGTGCAGCGCCTGGCAAATGACAGCAAACTGGCCGATGCGCTGCATGCTTTCAAGCTATAGCAAATTCGCACTTAGAAATCGCCGGAAATACCTTCTTCTCTGGGCAAATTCATAAATTTGCATCACATAGCAACCAATTCATGAGCAATTTTAAAGAAACTACCCGGGCACAGGAATCTACCAATGCCATAGAACGCTTGTATGTCACCATGAGGCATTTGTTCAACCGGGGATTTTACAAACCCACCGGGGTATCAGGGGAAAGCCTTAAAAATGCCCTGCTGTTGCTGAGGCCTGAGATCTATGGTTCTATTGCTGAGGAAAAAACAGAATTGGACGGTTTGATCTATGTACTGGACCGGCTCCCGGAAGGTATACATGAATGCCGGTATATCAATCTTACCTCAGACGAAGGCTATGCCAGTTCACACCTGAAGCCTATCATACCCCCCAAAAGGCGGCGTAATTGCTATCGTATTGATCAGGAGCAGATGAATATCGAAATTACCAGGGGCCGATCTGACATATATGATATCCTTACCCACCTTACCTTCCTGTTCATAGAATCCCAGAAAATAGCAGACAAAGTACTTATTGAAGAAACTCATGAAACTATCAGGGACTGGAAGAAGCTGGAGGCTGCTGCAACCAAAGAAAAGCTCAGCCAGGCAGAAAAGGAAACCGCATTAATCCATACCGCCAGCATTTTGGGACGCTCTTTCCTTGAGGTTATTGATATTTACAAGAAACTGGGCCGGAAGTCAGACCCGGAACGTTTCCTCAAGATCATTTACTGGCTGGGGAAACTGGCCATAGAAGAGGAAACCGGGGGAGAAAAAAGGATCATAACTTTTAGCACCCTACTCCGCGAGCGATTGGGCCACCATATCCATGGAGAACAGTGGGCCAATACCGTGAAAGACACTCTGAATAAGCACGGACTGCTGCAGCGGCCCATCCATATCATCAGCGCCAACATGCACAGCGTTATGAATTCACTCTATGCAAAAAAAGCACTGAAAAATGAATTCCCGGAAAACGGTTCCCTGGAGATTTATGAGCAACTCAGCCAGGAGGGGAACAATAAATTGCAGGATAAGGTTACCGCTGTGGCCAGGAAGAATGGTATGATTGAAATCGATGATGTTTCCGGGACCAATATTGACGTGCAGATCTTCGATATGGCGAAATTGGGCAGGGACGCCTGTTGTTATGAGTTACCTGGAGGTATACCGGATGCGGAAAAACCCGTTATATTTGTTATGGACTACGCATTCGGGGAACAGGCTTACGAAACGATAGATGAGTTGCTGAAGCCCTACAGACCCAAAGACAAACCCCCTGTTTTCCTGGATGTAGCATCAATATCCATTATGGGTAAAGCGGGTATACTGGAAGGCGGCAAGGGAGATCTGATGATCCCTAATGCCCATATGTTTGAAGGCACAGCAGACAACTATCCTTTCCAGAATGAGTTGAGCGGAGCAGATTTCGAGGGGAATGGCCTGAAAGTACGGGAAGGGACTATGGTTACAGTGCTGGGCACCTCCCTTCAAAACAGGGATATCCTGAAGTTTTTCCATGACTCTACCTGGGGGGTTATTGGCCTGGAAATGGAAGGGGTGCACTATCAGAAAGCCATACAATCCGCATCCAAGATCCGCAAAAGCATACGAGAAGACGTTAAGGTGCGTTATGCCTATTACGCATCGGATAACCCCCTGGAGACAGGAAGTACGCTGGCCTCCGGAGGACTCGGCAAGGCAGGGGTAAAACCCACTTACCTGATCACAGACAAAATTCTCAAACAAATATTTAATTCCATTTGATATGAGCGACAACCCAACCAATAATCAAAACCAGTCAGACGAAATAGATCTGGGACAATTATTCGCGATGATTGGCAGAGGATTCAACAACCTGTTTAAGGGGTTGTTGAGAGGTTTTTTATACCTCAAAAGGAATCTGGTGATACTCGCTACATTAATTATTGTGGGTGGTTTACTCGGGTTTGCACTGAAATTTGTGGTTGGGGAAGAACAAAAGCTGGATGTGATCGTAACCCCCAACCTGGACACTAAGAACTATCTCTATGATGTGGTTGCCGAAATTCAATCCGATATTAAATCCAAGGACACGGTTTTCTTTTCCTCAATGGGGATGGATATGGATAAAATGGACGGGTTTAAAATCGAAATAACCCCGTTAAAAACACAAAGTGGATCTGGCCTGGAAGATGAAATGAAGTTCCTGGAATTGCTTAAAGATTTTGACAATTCAGATGAGATAACCGATATTCTTAAGTCCGAATTAGAGGACAAGACTACCAAAGACCAACGCATTACCTTCTACTTCAAGGATGCCAAATCTGGCAAGGAATACGCCCAAAAAATAATAGACTATATCAACTCAAATCCCTATTATACTGATTTATTGAAAGTGTATACGGAGAATGCCCAGAACCGTATTAGGCGCAATGACTCGTTAATTGGGCAGATCGATGTGCTGATAAACAACTACACCCAGAAAATGCTGAAGGAACAGGCGATGACTGAGGGGCGACTTGTACTGGAAAATCAGGAGCCCCTGAACATCCCTTCTCTTTTTGAATTGAAAACCCGATTGACCAGGGATACGGAAGAAAAGAAACTGGAACTGGAAGAAACAGAAAAAGCAATTACGGTAGTTAATTTTGGCAAGCCCCACAAGGTACAGAAACCATTATTTCAAAAGGACGTTGCCCTTATTCCATTAATTTTTGTTGGTCTCTTTTTCCTTTTCTCCTTTATTCGATATTTAAACCGAAAGGCTAAAGAAATGCACGCTGGATGATGGACAAGAACCCCTCCAGGAAAATATTAATTACAGGAGGAGCCGGATTTATTGGTTCCCAGGTGGTTCGGGAGTTTGCGAAGAAGTATTCCGAGTATCATATCTACAATCTGGACGCATTGACCTATGCGGGAAACCTTGAAAATTTAAAGGACATAGAAGATGCTTCAAATTATACGTTCATTAAAGGGGATATCACCCGGCAGGATTTTATCCAAAACCTCTTTGAAAAGCATCGGTTTGATAGTGTTATCCATCTGGCAGCGGAATCCCATGTAGACCGGTCAATAACAGACCCCCTGGCCTTTGTCAAAACAAATGTACTGGGAACGGTCAGCCTGCTGAACGCCGCTCGTGATATATGGGAGGGGGCTAAAGCTGACAAGCGATTTTATCATGTAAGCACCGATGAGGTATATGGCACCCTGGGAGAGGAAGGGTTATTTACAGAAGAAACCCCCTATGACCCCAATTCTCCTTATTCTGCCTCCAAGGCCAGCTCAGACCACTTTGTAAGGGCTTATGGTGAGACTTATGGATTGCCTTATGTGATAAGCAATTGCTCAAACAATTACGGGCCCTATCATTTTCCTGAGAAGCTCATACCCTTGTTTATCAATAACATCATTAATAACAAACCATTGCCAGTTTATGGTGACGGGAATTATATCAGGGACTGGCTGTTTGTAAAAGACCATGCTGTTGCCATAGATCTGGTTTTCCATAAAGGCAGGAATGGTGAAACCTATAATATTGGTGGCTTTAATGAATGGAAGAATATTGACCTGGTGCGATTGTTATGCCAGAAAATGGATAAAAAACTGGGAAGACCTAAAGGGGCATCAGAGAAGTTGATCACATTCGTAAAGGACCGTCCCGGACATGACTTGCGATATGCCATTGATGCTGGCAAAATAAATCGTGAATTGGGATGGAAGCCATCGGTAACTTTTGAAGAAGGGCTTGATATAACCATTGATTGGTATTTGGAAAATGCGGCCTGGCTCGAGCACGTAACAAGCGGGTCTTACAAAACCTACTACGAGAGAATGTACAGAGGGAGGGAAGTAACAAAAAAGGATTAAAGATGAAAGGAATTATCCTTGCCGGGGGTTCCGGAACGCGTTTGTATCCCATTACCCTGGCAGTAAGCAAACAGCTGATGCCGGTATATGACAAACCTATGATTTATTATCCCCTGGCCACCTTGATGAGCGCAGGAATCCGTGAAATATTGATCATAACCACTCCTCAGGATGCGCCTCTTTTCGCCAAATTGCTGGGCGATGGTTCACAGCTGGGCTGCCGTTTTGAGTACGCCGAACAAAAGACCCCGGCGGGTATTGCTGAAGCCTTTCTCATTGGCAGGAATTTTATTGGGACGGATAAAGTGGCCCTGATCCTGGGCGACAACATATTTTATGGATCGGGACTGTCCAGACAATTGCAGGAGAACAGCGATCCCGAAGGTGGGATTATTTATGCCTATCACGTTCAGAACCCAAGTCGATACGGAGTAGTAACATTCAATGAAATGGGAGTGGCCGAATCCATTGAAGAAAAACCATCGGATCCCAAATCAAATTATGCCATACCCGGCATCTATTTTTACGATAATCAGGTGGTTCAACTGGCGGAGGAGATAAAGCCCAGTAAGCGGGGAGAATTGGAAATAACGGATATTAATAAGGCCTACATGCAGAAAGGGAAATTACAGGTGAGCATTATGGACCGTGGAACCGCCTGGCTGGATACAGGCACATTTGAATCCCTGATGCAGGCTGCACAATTTGTTGAGGTAATAGAAAACAGGCAGGGGCTAAAGATAGGGGCCATTGAAGAAGTGGCCTTTACCATGGGATATATTGGAAAGGAACAGTTGCGAAAGCTGGCAGAACCGCTTAAAAACAGTGGTTACGGAGAATACTTATTACAATTACTGGATTAAACAGCAAGAATTGAAGATCCACAATACAGATATTGTCGGTTGCATTGTTCTGGAACCCATTATTTACAAGGATTCCAGGGGAGATTTTATGGAGACCTTCCATAAAGCAGAACTGGAAGAGGCATTAGGATATCCAATTGATTTTGTTCAGGACAATCAGTCGGTCTCTCATAAGAATGTCCTAAGAGGATTGCATTTCCAGCGAGGGAAACATGCCCAGGCCAAGTTGGGAAGAGTAATTCAGGGAAGTGCCCTCGATGTTGTTGTAGATTTAAGAAAAGAAAGCCCCAGTTTTGGAAAGACCGTAACAATAGAACTCACCGGGGAAAACAGGCTTCAAATTTTCATACCAAAAGGAGTTGCCCATGGCTTTCTTGCTTTGGAAAACCAAACGGTATTTTCCTATAAGTGCGATGCATATTACAATAGGGAATCAGAAGCAGGTATCCTGTATAATGACCCTGATCTGTGTATTGACTGGGGTATTCCCGACGAAGACCTCATTCTTTCAGAAAAGGACAGGGCATTGCCACTGTTTAAACAGCTTTATTCATGAAGCGGGTTTTGGTAACCGGATCCAGTGGCCAACTGGGAATGACTTTACAGGAGTTGGCGCCAGAATATCCGGAAATGCGGTTCCATTTTACCGATAAATCCTCAATGGATATTACCCGGCCGGAAGAAGTCAGTCTGGTTTTTGAACAACTAAAACCCGACTACTGCATCAACTGTGCCGCTTATACCCGGGTAGACCAGGCCGAAAAGGAACCGGATGCTGCCTATGAATTAAATGTAAGGGGAGTAAAACATCTGGTAAGTGCTTGTAAGGAATCAAATACTGTGCTGATACACATCTCTACCGATTATGTATTTGATGGCACCAGGAAAGAAGGCTACGGTCCTGAAGATGTCCCGAACCCTATCAATGTTTACGGCAAAACCAAGCTTGAAGGGGAGCAACTGATCCAGGCGCATTTGGATCATTATTTTATCGTTCGCACCTCCTGGTTGTATTCCAGGAAATACGGGCATAATTTCTATAAAACTATCCTGGCCAAGGCAAAAGCCGGGGAAGCACTCACAGTAACCGATAAGGAACGGGGATGCCCTACAGACACTGTTAATCTCGCTAAATATTTATTGGATTTGATCGCAACAAGGAGTGCCGAATATGGAATAAAACATTTCTCAGACGGGGAACCCATGACCTGGTACGAGTTTGCTGAAAGCATCCTCAATGATAATGGATACAGGGATAAAGCAGACTTACAAAGGGGAGAGAATTATCGTACTTTTGCGCAGAGGCCAGTAAATTCAGTCTTGATATGATCATTTCACATCGCGGATATTGGAAAATAAACAGCGAAAAGAACACTGTAAAAGCTTTTGAACGCTCATTTTCATTAGGCTTTGGAACGGAAACTGATATCAGGGATTATAAGGGTGAATTAGTAATTTCTCATGATATGCCCAATCCTAATACTAATCATCTGTCCGTAAAAGATTTCTTTTCTATTTACAACTCCTACAATAAAACGCTTTTACTGGCTTTGAACATAAAGGCAGATGGTCTACAAGAACCATTAAACGATATAATCAAGGAGTACGACATTCGTAATTACTTCGTATTTGACATGTCTGTTCCAGATGCAATCGGATATCATAAATATAACATCAATACTTTCACTCGAGAAAGTGAATACGAAAATCCACCTAGTTTCTATGAACAAGCAAAAGGGGTTTGGATGGATGAATTTCAAGACTCCTGGATAGAAACATCCTTAATTCAGCGTCATGTTGATTCAAACAAACAAGTTTGTATTGTGTCACCAGAATTACATGGCAGGACATATGAAGATAAATGGGAGAAATATCGGGGTAGGGTAAATTTTAATTCAAATAAACATATTCACCTTTGTACTGACGTACCGGAATTAGCCAAAGAATACTTCAATGAGTAAGATTAAAGCAATTATTTTTGACATGGATGGAGTTCTCATAGATGCGAAAGATTGGCACTATGAAGCGCTTAACAAAGCATTGGCCTTATTTGGCCTTGAAATAAGCAGATATGATCATTTAGTAACTTATGACGGATTGCCTACCAGGAAAAAACTGGAGATGCTATCGGTCGAGAACGGATTGCCGAAGAAGTTGCACACTTTTATAAATAATATGAAACAGGCCTACACAATGGAAATTGTTCATTCCTTTTGCAAGCCTGTTTTTTATCATGAATATGCTTTGGCTAAACTGAAATCAGAGGGGTTTAGTCTTGCTGTTTGTTCTAACTCTATAAGGAACTCAGTTAAGGTGATGATGGAAAAATCTGCATTGATGCCATATCTGGATTTTTACCTCTCTAACCAGGATGTAACTCATGGGAAGCCTAACCCAGAGATGTATATTAAAGCAATTGAGAGATTAGGACTTAAACCTTCTGAGTGCTTAATTGTAGAGGATAACGAGAATGGAATAAAAGCAGCTGAAGGTAGCGGTGCACATGTTATGAAAGTTGAAGATGTGGAGGACGTATACTTTCAAAATATTAAAAACCATATTAACAGAATTGAAAATGGAGCATAGAAAACTAGACGTTTTAATTCCATTGGCGGGGACCAGTATTTTCTTTAATGAAAGCAACTATCCTTTCCCCAAGCCACTTATAGAAGTAAACGGAAAACCAATGATCCAGTTGGTATTGGAACAATTAAATTCAATGGAGATTGTTGAGAAATTCATTTTTGTTTTAAACAGTGAAGATTGCAGGAAATTCCATTTAGATAGTGTTCTTAGACTTTTGACCGATAATAGGTGCGAGATCATCAAGCTAGACAAAACAACCAAAGGAGCAGCTTGTAGTGTACTTATGGCTATAGATGAAATCAATCCTGAAAAAGAACTATTGATTTGCAACGGGGATCAGATAATTGAAGAAGATTACAACGATATTATTGGTCATTTCCGAACGGATGATTATGATGCAGGTGTTGTAACCTTTAATTCTGTGCATCCAAGATGGTCTTATGTTCGTTTGGATAAGAAAGGTGAAATAATAGAAACCGCAGAGAAGAGACCTTTAAGCAACTCTGCCATCGCAGGGTTCTATTATTTTAAAAAAGGCCAAATGTTTGTTGATGCCGCGATGAAAATGATTGAAAAGGGAGCTAGTGTTAATGATGCCTATTATATCGCTCCTACTTTGAATGAGCTCGTCCTGCAGAATTGCAAATTGGGAGTCTATGCTATTGAAAACGAGAAGTACCACTCATTTTATTCCCCTCAAAATATAAAAGCTTATGAGTCAATATAACCTAATCGACCTTACCGAGCAGTATATTAAAGCATTTGACTCTAAAGATTTACAAGGATTAGCTGAAATGTTGTGTGATGATTTTGTTTTAGAAGACCCCGCCGTAATTAGAGTTGAAGGAAAGGAGAACTCCCTTGTAAAAATTGCTGAAATATTCAATAATTGTGACAAGTTATCATTTACCGCACAAAACATATTCAGAGATGAAAGCAATACAATTATTGAGTTTCATTTAAAACTAGATGATCTAATGCTGAAAGGCACGGACATTATTGTTTGGAGTGGAGATAAAATGAAAGAATTAAGAGCATATTTAGACCTTCCCAAATAGTAAAGTAAATGAAAAAAAGAAACTTAAAGGAAATGACCAAGGGTTGGTTTGTAGGAAATTTTGAACCAACTGTTTATCAGACGAATGACGTTGAGGTTGCAATTAAGGAATACAATAAAGGCGATTTTGAAGATATGCATTATCATAAACTCGCAACAGAGATCACAACTATAGTTTCGGGTTCTGTTCTGATGAACGGCAAAACTTACCAGCAAGGAGATATTATAATAATTTCACCTTTTGAATCTACAGATTTCAAAGCTTTAGAAGATACTGTAACTGCAGTGGTTAAAATCCCGGGGGCTAATAACGATAAATACATGGGCATATATGAGCATTAATATAGTGATTCCAATGGCGGGCGCTGGCAGCAGATTTGCCAAAGAAGGATACTTAAAACCAAAACCATTTATTGATGTAATGGGTAAGCCCATGATAGTGAGGGTAATGGAGAATCTAGAGTATCCTGATGCTAAATATATACTGGTGGCCCAAAAGGAGCATATGGAAAGGGAGAAGGCATTAATTGAGCAAATATCTTCCAAGTATAATGCTGTTTTTGTTCCTATAGACCACCAGACAGAAGGTGCCGCCTGCACAGTGCTTCATGCAAGGAAGTATATAAATAATGACGAGCCGCTATTAATGGCAAACTCTGATCAAATTGTGGACTTTGATTTAAAAGCATACATTGAGGATTGTGTTGAAAGAGGCGGTGACGGATCTATCCTGACTTTTCGGGATATAACAAAAAATCCAAAATGGTCTTTTGCCCAAATTTCCGAAAATGGAGAAGTTGAAAGGGTAAAAGAGAAGGAGGCAATATCCGAGTATGCGACGGTTGGATTATATTTTTTTTCTAAAGGGCGTTTTTTTGTCAATTCTGCTATAGATATGATAGTTGCTAATGACAGGTCCAATAATGAGTTTTATACGTGCCCCGTTTATAACTATTCAATCAGGGAGGGAAAGAGAATATTGATCTATAATATCCCGGAAAGTAATATGCACGGAATAGGAACACCGGCAGATCTAAATGCTTTTCTTGAAAAGAATCCTTTAAACTATTAAGAAGTGAAGATTGCATTATGCTATCACGGGATTGCAAAAGGTAAAAACTTCAAAAGTGGAGGACTAGATGTTGGATATCGCAATGAGTTCGATCTAATTCAAAGAAATCTGATTTGGTCTAACCCTGATCATGATTTTGATGTTTTCATGCATTCCTGGTCCAAGGAATTTGAACAGGAGGTGGTTGATTATATGCAACCCCTTAAGTTTGATTTTGAAGAGCCTAAGGAACTAAGAAAAGCACCATTACTTCTTCTTATCAAGGAGCTTATTAAAAAAGCCTTAGGGAAGGATTATGAATTCAAACGCCTTAACAATATCTATTCGAGGTGGTATAGTTTTAAAAGATCAATTGACTTAATTGCAGAGAGTGGAAATGAATATGACCTAATAATAGCCACTCGCTTCGATATGAGCCTATTGTCACCCTTTTTACTTAACAATATTAGTCCGAGTAAGTTTTATTCAGGGGATTGGATAGGCGCTTTCTATGAAGATCGATTATTGGAAGGATACGAATACGGGGATTTCAAGCTTAATCCAAAAACGGTCTTAAATCCTATTGGCTATCCTTATGATGATAGAGGTCTTCAAGATTTCTTTTTTATATCTGGAACAGAATATATGATGACCAAATTTTCCAAAATATTTGATTACTTAGATAGGCTAATTCCAAAGTATGGGAAAAGCAATCATTTCATTGCTCTTGGCCAATTAAAAGAAACCGGGATGGAAAAAAATCATAGTCGCATCTTGAAGTATGGGGAAGATTATTTTTTATCTCGATGGCTATAAGTATGGATTTTTTAACCAAGGAAATTTTTGTAAAAGTTTTTACAACTTCCATGGTACTTCTTCGAGCGGCCTACCTTCTGTATTTCTTTGGAGCTACGGCCACTCTTGATTCCTTTTTTTTGGCAAAAGCGATAGTGGGATTGGTTGCTTTGGTAAGTATACTTTTCGAGATCGTATATTCTTCAAAACTGGTGACTTTCAAACATGATCTAAATTTCATCAAGAAATATAATATTTATATAGGACGGATAGCTCTTTTGATTTCTGTTATCGCCTTGGCATTGGCACTGATTTCAGGCACTGAGAAATTAGTTATTATAAATATGATTATACTTTCCATTTGGGCTATAATAAGTATAAATTCAAATTACTATTTGTTGATATATCGTTATCAACTTAAAAACAAACGGGTCTTATTCTATTATTCACTATTATCATTACTTGATGTAGTTATTCTGGTTGTTCTTCACAAACTCAACATCTTTGGTGATTCGCTAAGCTTCCTAGCACTTGCGATGTCACTTGTAATGTCCGAGGCAATTGTATTTTTACTGTTATTCTCAAAGTATACCTACAAAGTATTTAGCTCTGGCCAGGCTGCCCTGTGCGATGAAAAGTTGCCAGTAGTATATTTTTTTAAGGTCCTGGGAATATTAGTTGTGATAACCTTGATCGATATAACGGACAAATACTTTTTATCATTTATGGGAGAAGGAAGTATTGTTTATTATGTATATGGCTTAAAAGCCCCATTGATTATCAGACAATCCTTAGATATAAAGTCAAATTTTTTTGTTCAAATCAATGAGTTAAAGACCTTAGATGAGGTCAGACAAGTATTCTTCAAAACGCTAAAAAGACTTGCTCCTTTTTTCATGTTGGCAGCGTTGGTTTTGGTAATTGTTGTGGAGGTTTTTGGAAGTGCGATAATTTCCTTTTTTAAATTGGATAATTTACTGCTACTAAAAAAAATCATTTACATAGGCGTTATTACCGTTCTGTTTTACATGGTGTGGGACCTGTTTTATAGGTACTACTATAGATCTGGAAAAATTGACTTATTGCTTAAAGTAGCTTTCATAGGTTTTGTGTTGAATATAATCTTCAATTATATCTTTGCGATAAGCTTGAAATTGGAGGTTCTCGGAGTTCTCATTAGTACATTCAGCATATATTGTTTCTACACTGTAGTAAGCTACTATAATTTAATAGGAGTAAATAGGAAAAATGGCTGAAAGAATTATGCATATTTCATTGCGAGCAGACTATGGTGGGGCCCCGAACTATATGGATGTTATGGCCAATAACCTCAGTGATTCATATGAGTTATATTTTGCATGCCCAGAGGACAAACCATATTTTGAGAAGTGGAAATCTAATCCTCGAATAAAACAGGTTTTTGTTCTACCACACCGTAAATTTTCAGTCAAGTTTTTACTTCGACTTTCTTCCTTTATTAGAGAAAACAAAATTAAACTCATCCAGTCCAACGGTAAAGGTGCTGGCGTTTATGGCAGGCTTCTTAAATTGACTAACCCAAGATTGAAGATTATTCATGCTTATCGAGGGGTGCATATTCAGAAATACAACCTTTTACAAAAATATCTATATCTATTTTACGAAAGACTCATGTTAAGTCTTACAGACAAGGTTATCAATGTTTCAATTGGAGAAAGAGAAATCTGCATTGGCCATCGTATCCTTACAAGAGCTAAGTCTGTTCAGATTTACAATGGAATTCCGGCGATACAACCGAAAAGAACCCCCCAACTAAGTGAAAAATATAAAGGCAAGTTCGTCATAGCAACTCTTTCTAGGTTTGACTATGCAAAAAATATGGAGTCAATGATTCGTATTGCCGAAAAATGTAAATCGGAAAAGGAGATATTATTTGTATTGATTGGAGATGGCGAAGATAAAGCATCTTTAGAGCAAAAATCTCGTGAGTTGGGGTTGAATAATATTGACTTTGTTGGATTTAAGAATAAAGAGCAGATTAGCGAGTATTTGAGTAATACAGATCTTTATTTATCAACGTCGAGATGGGAGGGATTGCCATTTGCTTTAATAGAAGCTTCATCGATGAAAATCCCAATTGTAGCAAGCGATGTCGTTGGGAATAACGAAGTGTGTAAAAACGAAATCAATGGGTTTCTTTTTCCATCAGAAAATGAAGAAATAGCAAAAGAGAAAATTCTTAAAATCAAGAACGATTCTGAATTAAAGGCCTTATTAGGTGAAAATTCAAGGAAAGTGTTTGAGAACAGTTTTACGGTGGAAAAAATGGTGAAAAATCACCAAGAGTTATATCATTCTTTACTAGTATGAATAAATGGCTAACTATTTTATTGTTAACTATCCCTCTAACCTTTAAGATTGAATTGCTTGAAGGGTTCCGAATAATGCCCCAGGAGCCCTTCCTTATAATCCTGTGCTTTCTAATAACACTTAAAAATCTGAATAATAAAATTCAGAATTTCTCAATCCCTTACATTTTTCTAATTCTTTGCCTGATATTAATAATTATAAGCTCGCTGGTATCACTGTTTTTTACCTGGGATGTTATAGGAGTTGCTAAAACTCTGAAATATTTGTTATACGCATACTCTATCTTTCTTCTTCTGAATTCTCCTATCGATCATACCAAAACCAGATCTAATATGCTAAAGATTGGATCGTGGGTTGTTATTATATCATTATCTCTCTATTTATATTGGTATTGGTCTTTGGGAATGTCCTGGGGAAATTTTGTATCCTTTACAACCTGGAATGCAGAATACATGCCCACTGGTTTTAGCAATATGGTGTTGAATCTTCAAAGTGGCATGTTTGAGCGAATAGGAGGCAATCATGGCATTTATGGATCTTACCTTGTGCTATTGCTCATTTTGGCCATATTTAACTTGCAGGAAACTCATTTCAGAAGAAGTAAAATCTTTACATTACTAATTCTGATCAACATATCATTTCTCACCTCCAGAGAGACCTTATTGCTACTCATTCTAACCTTTGGATTTTATTGCACTTATATCGTTTTGTTATCTAGGTTTTCAAAAAGGTATGTTTACCTAACGCTTTTATTCCTATTCATAGGAACGATCTCTTTGTTGATATGGCAACCAGACGTAGTTCTGTTCAATAAAATAGAACACATGTTGAGCTCCTTTTCTGAAAGAGGTCGGGTTGACAATAATGTATCTTACAGACTCAATACATGGTATCTTTTTTTTCAATATATATGGGAACATCCTCAATGGATATTGTTAGGGTTTGGATTTAATAGGATCAGGTTTGAGGAGATTTTATCTATTCAAGAACAATTAGAAGGAGTAAGTTTGGCGCATGTGTCTGTACCTGAAAGCTTTTATGTTGGCACTCTGGCCTATGGAGGGATTTTCTCTCTTTTCTGTGGGATACTTTTTTTTGTTTTTCTTCTCATTTTTCTTGGCCGTCGCGGTAAATTAGGAATTCTGTTGTTCTTTTATGTAGTAGGTCTTATGCTTACCAATGGCACTGGTTCCTCAGTGTTGGCGGAATTAATGCTATCTCAGTTGGGATTGGTGTATCTATATGTTCAAAAAAATCTTGGATGAGTAGTAGAACGGTCATGCCAGTAATGGCAGGAATTGTCTTGACCATTTCCCTGGTAAGCATTCGCTATGGTAGTATTATGTGTTTGATGCTATTTTTGGCATCTGGATTTTTCCTTATAAGGGAAAAGCCTAAACTCCCTAATATTTGGGCCTATATTCCCTTTTTGATTTATATAGCACTTAACTTAGTTTTCTTTTTCTTGTCGGACGATCAGGCATTAGCAATAAAAAGACTTGAAAAACAACTGGTTTTGCTATTTATGCCTTCAGTCATATTTCTGTTTGTAAGATCTGGTGAGGATATACAAAAAAGCCTATTGGCTTTTATTGGCTCTTTATTTGTTTTATCTGTTATTTCCCTAATCATCCTTATGGAGTTTTATTTTACAAACCTGGAGTTTGTAGGTAGCATGGATGAAAATTATTTACAATGGAAATACCCCCACCTTCTTGGGATACATCCAACATATTGGAGTTATTATCTTGTTGTTGCGAGTACATTGCTATTATGGCTCCCTTTTTCTCGATTACAGAATTATGCCAGGGTAGGTCTTTTACTTATTTTTAATTTGAATCTGTTTTATCTGGCAAATAGAGCTTCTATAGCAATAAATATCGTTTTAATAGGAATTTGGCTTGTATTCTATTTAAGGCAGAAATCCGGTCGCTCTCTGTTAAAAAGAACTGCTGCTATTCTTGGCGTAATAAGCCTTGTAATTGTCTTATTTCTGCAGTCCTCGTACTTCCGTAAAAAAATTATTGATCTGATTAACGCTAAAGACGAAAGATTCTTTTTATGGGATAGATCGTTAGATATAATAGCCCAAAATGATTTTATATACGGAGAAGGAATAGGTGGAGGACAGCAGAGATTAAGAGAAATAATGATGGAGGAATATGGACAAAATGATCCAAGAGAGGAATATAAAGAGTTTGATGTCCACAACCAATATATTCATGATTACCTGGATTACGGCATATTCGGATTATTCTCAATTCTACTAATAGTTTTTTATCCGGCACGTTACATGAAGAGAATAGATAAACAAACCTTAGTCCTTGCGAGTATTATGCTGCTGTTTTTTTCATCCCAATTGGTCGAATCTGTTTTCATAAGGTTTCAAGGCAAAGTTCTATATGCAACTTTGTACCCATTATTAATTGTTTCAATTAAAATGGCAGAGGATCTGAGCAAAAACGATCATTGAGGAAGGCACATATTATATGCGAATTTGCGCTTTTGATTGCTTGATAGAATACCTTGGATATCTTTGCACAGAAAAAATATGATAAGATTGGTATCAACTGCGATTATTTTTGGAGGCTCTGGTTATATAGGTTCTAACCTTCTTAGAACCCTAATTGAAACTAGTAAGTTTGATAAGTATTATGTGTGTGATATAAACCCCTTAATTGGGTTTGATGGAAGTATTTCTAATGGATTAGTCGAATACATAAAATTAGATGTACGAAAGCCTATAGAGCTTGGAATTCAGGAAGCTTCTTTAAAAGATAGCTGGATTTTTAACCTTGCAGCGGTCCATCGCGAACCTGGCCATGATTTTTATGAGTATTTTGACACGAATGTCCCTGGTGCGGAAAATATAAATGAGTTTGCCAGAAAAACGGGCATCACAAATTTGTTCTTTACAAGTAGTATAGCACCTTATGGAAGGTCTCTTGAACAAAGAACTGAGGAATCACCTTTGTATCCGGAAACAGGCTATGGAATTTCAAAGGCACTAGCGGAAAAAATCCATGAAAAATGGATGCTAGAGGATTCAGACAGAAGACTCATTCTAGTACGTCCCAGTGTAATATTTGGCCCAAAGGATCCCGGGAATGTTTATAGAATGATCAAAGCTCTTAAAAAGGGTACTTTTATTTTACCTAATGGAGGCAATATTGTTAAGGCCTATGGGTATGTTTACGGCCTGGTGGATAGCATTCTTTTTACCATGAGTAAAAAGGATAAATATATTCTTTACAACTATGCCGAGAATCCCCTCCTTGAATTGAAGGATATGGTTGGAGAAGCCAAGAAATCACTAGGATACTCTAAGCCTACTTTAAAGATTTCAACACGGGTGCTAGCAGTTATAGCCTTCTTTGTTCAAATTGTATTTAAACTGATCGGTAAAAAGTCGGATATCCACCCTGTGCGGGTCAGAAAGGCCGGCTTTCCTACGAACATTAAACCAAAATATTTGATAGAACAAGGATTTGAATTCAAATATTCCTTTGATAATGCCCTGACGCATTGGAAAAGTGTTGCACCAGAAGATTTTGAATGAAAGTTGCATTGATACATTATTGGTTTGTTACCCGGCGTGGGGGAGAAAAAGTTGTTGAAAAAATACTTGAACTTTATCCAGATGCAGATATCTATACTTTGTTCTATGATGAAAACGTATATGGTTCTCGTTTAAAAGGACATAAAGTTTATGCTTCCATTTTAAATAATTGGTTTCTGAGAAAGTACTACCAAAAGATTTTTCCCTTATATCCATGGGGAATAAGATCACTAAGATTAAGAGAAGATTACGATTTGATTATTTCATCTGAATCTGGCCCCGCAAAGGGGGTAAAAATAAAATCTAAAAAAACTAAGCATATATGCTATATACATAGCCCAATGAGGTATTGCTGGGGCTTTACGGATGAATATCTTAGGAATATCACCGCAATCCTTAAGCCAATTGCGAGATTCTTTTTTAAGCGTCTAAGAGAATGGGATAAAACTACTGTTAACAATGTAGATGTATATGTTGCAAACTCCCACAATGTGGCAAAAAGGGTAAATAAGTATTACAAACGTAAAGCTGAAATTATATACCCTCCAATTGCGAATGAACTCTTCAATCGTCAACTAAAATCCAATTCAAATCCGGAATTCTATCTTAGTTTTGGGGCCTTAGCTCCATATAAAAGAATAGATCTGCTAGTGCAGACATTCAAAGATCTGGACAAAAAATTGGTTATTATTGGTGATGGATCCGAAAAAGAGCATCTTCAAAGAATAGCTTCACCTAATGTTAAAATTCTAGGAGCACTAGAATGGGAAGAAATAGAAGCAATTTTTAAGAATTCCAAAGCATTGCTTTTTCCCGGAGAGGAAGATTTCGGAATGATCCCTTTGGAGGTTATGGCTTATGGCATACCCGTAATTGCTTATAAAAAAGGAGGTGCGCTAGAAACGGTGATTGAAAATGAAGATCCTGGTAAATCAACCGGTCTCTTTTTTGAAGATCAAACAGTTGAGTCTTTGAAAAACGCTCTTTCAAAATTTGAAAGAATATCTTCTCAATACGACCCTTATTTCATAAGAAATCATGCTAAAAATTTCGCAGAAGACCGGTTTCTTTCGGAATTCAAGGATTTGATAGAGGAAGTCGTTTAAAGTATATCTTTGTCAAAAATTCTATTTTATGTTTACTAGAGAAGGCAGGTATTCATTTATGATAAGCCCATTATCATATTTGCTTGACCTTCTGATAATCAATTTATTGGCTCATTTTCTGCCCTTGCAATTTCAATTTCCCTTGGTATTTCACACATACATCTCCCTGGGTTGGATTATCATTGCAATATTAACTGAGTTCTATGCGATTTATAGGTATTCAAAAGTTACCTACATTTTAAGATTGCTAACCAGGCAGCTATTTTTCTTCTTTTTAATCCTCTACGCTTTTATTGGCTTCTTTAAACAGCCTAACATGAGCCGACTTGCCCTGGCTCAATATGCTGGGTTGGTTTTTTTCACAGTTTCAATCCTGAAATTCATAAGCTATTATTTGTTGATGAATTATCGGGGAAAGATAAAGGGGAACCTTCGAAACGTTGTAGTAATTGGAAAAAACAAAAAAACACAACAGCTTATTGACGTATTTAATGAACATGCCGAGTTTGGATACGATTTTAAAAAGCAATTCTGCCCAAAAGAAGATGTTTTTAATATCTATAAGTGCTTCAGGTATATAGTAGACAATAACATAGACGAAATATACTGCTCGGTATCTGAATTGTCCAATACACAGATTGATGAAATCATCAATTTTGCAGACAATAACCTCAAAACACTCAAGTTTCTGCCCGATAATAAGAACATTTACACCAAGAAACTGAAGTATGAGTATTATGATTATCTGCCTATTCTTTCGCTACGGGATATTCCCCTGCATAAACCATTAAATGCATTGGTCAAGAGGACCTTCGATATCGTTTTTAGCTTGGTGATGATATTTGGACTTTTGATCTGGATAGGTCCAATCCTCGCCATCCTGATAAGCTTGGAATCAAGAGGCCCCTTGTTTTTTATCCAGAAGAGATCGGGACTGGATAATAGGCCATTCAACTGCTATAAGTTCCGTTCCATGGCTATGAACAAGGATGCAGATAAGCATCAGGCCAGGAAGAATGATATGCGTATTACCAAGATAGGAAAGTTCATACGCAAAACCAGCATTGATGAACTCCCCCAGTTCTATAACGTTTTGTTTGGAAATATGTCTGTGGTAGGGCCCAGACCCCATATGTTGAAACACACGGATGAATATGCCAGCAGGGTGGATAAATTTATGCTCCGTCATTTTGTAAAACCTGGTATTACCGGGCTCGCTCAGGTAAAAGGATATCGAGGGGAAATACAAAAAGAAAGTGATATACAGAACCGGATTAAGCTGGATATCTTCTACATCGAAAACTGGTCGTTTCTACTCGACTTGAAAATAATTGTACAAACCATTCTGAATATTTTTAAAGGCGAAGACAAAGCCTATTAAATATAGAGTGCTGACTCTCACATTTTTTAAACGTATTTTTGCACCGGCTATATACATGGATATAGCCATTAGTTTATAATTTTAAACAGGAATAAAGCCTGATATATGAAAGTATCCGTTATTGGAACCGGCTACGTAGGACTGGTCTCGGGAACCTGCCTGGCAGAAACCGGAAATGACGTGGTCTGTGTAGACATTGATGCCGATAAAGTAAAACGCATGCAAGGTGGGGAGGTGCCTATCTATGAACCTCACCTGGACGTGCTGTTTGAACGAAATATAGAGGCTGGCCGACTTACCTTTACCACCTCTTTGGCCGAAGGGCTGGAACATGGAGAAATTATTTTCCTGGCTTTGCCTACTCCGGAAGATGAGGATGGTTCTGCAGACCTCAAATACGTTCTTGGAGTCGCTGATCAAATAGGAAAACTCATGACCAGTTATAAAGTCATTGTTGACAAAAGTACGGTCCCGGTGGGCACCTCGGAAAAAGTGTACGCTGCCATTTCCAAAAATGCCCGCTGCGAATTCGATGTGGTATCCAATCCTGAATTTCTTCGCGAAGGCTTCGCTGTGGACGATTTTCTTAAGCCTGAGCGTATCATTATAGGTTCTGCCTCGGAACGCGCCACAGACCTTATGAAAAAGCTATACAAGCCTTTTGTGCGATCCGGGAACCCCATGATCGTCATGGATGAGAAATCAGCCGAGCTTACCAAGTATGCGGCTAACTCCTTCCTCGCGACCAAAATCACCTTTATGAATGAAATTGCCAACTTCTGCGAAAAGGTTGGGGCAGATGTGGACAAAGTCAGAATTGGCATGGGTACGGATTCCCGTATTGGCAAACGTTTCCTGTTTCCCGGTATTGGATACGGCGGTTCCTGCTTTCCCAAGGATGTTAAAGCGCTGTATAAATCGGGAAAAGATGTGGATTATAATTTCCAGATATTGGATTCTGTGATCCAGGTCAACCAGAACCAGAAAAAAGCCCTTATCCCCAAGATCAAAGCCTTTTTTAGCGGAGACCTTAAAGGAAAACATATTGGTGTATGGGGGCTGGCATTTAAACCGGAAACGGACGATATCCGGGAGGCTTCTTCCCTGGTCGTGATTGACGAGCTGTTGAAACTGGGTGCTGAGGTTACTGCTTTTGACCCTGAGGCCATGGATAATGTAAAGCGTAAACTGGGTGACAGCATATCCTTTGCCCCGCGTATGTACGGAGCTCTGGAAGAGGCAGATGCGCTGGTCATTTGTACGGAATGGGGCGTATTCCGGAACCCGAATTTCACACTGATGAAAGAATTAATGAAACAGCCTGTTATCTTTGATGGGAGAAACCTCTATGATGTGGCCGAAATGGCATCCGAGGGCTTCCACTATGAATCCATCGGACGGGACAAGGCAACACTGGATAAGTAAAAAGTATTGAAAAGGGTTTTAATTACAGGGGCAGCAGGCTTTTTGGGCTCACATTTGTGCGATCGTTTTATCGCAGAAGGGTTCCATGTCATTGGAATGGACAACCTCATTACGGGAGACCTGAAAAACATCGAACACCTTTTTAAATTGGAGCATTTCGAATTCTACCACCACGATGTAACTACCTTTGTCTATGTACCCGGAGAACTCGAATACATACTGCATTTTGCTTCTCCTGCCAGTCCCATCGATTATTTAAAAATACCCATTCAGACACTTAAAGTGGGAGCCCTCGGCACCCACAACCTGCTGGGTCTCGCCAAGGAAAAGAAAGCACGCATCCTTATTGCCAGCACCTCCGAGGTCTACGGGGACCCGCTTGTACACCCGCAGTCTGAGGATTATTACGGGAATGTAAACACCATTAGTCCGAGGGGGGTATATGACGAAGCCAAAAGATTCCAGGAATCCATTACCATGGCCTATCATCGCTTTCATGGGCTAGACACCCGTATTGCAAGGATCTTCAACACCTATGGCCCCAGAATGCGGCTCAATGACGGCAGGGTAATCCCGGCCTTTATGGGACAGGCACTCCGGGGTGAGGACCTTACCGTGTTCGGAGATGGCTCACAGACCCGCTCTTTTTGCTATGTGGATGATCAGATTGAAGGAATCTTTCGCCTGCTACATGCGGACTACCACATGCCGGTGAATATTGGCAACCCTGGTGAAATTTCAATTAAAGACTTTGCAGAAGAAATCCTGAAGCTCACCGGTACCGAACAGAAGATCATCTATAAACCCCTTCCTGAAGATGACCCCATGCAACGTCGCCCTGATATCAGCAGGGCAAAAGAATTGCTCGGATGGGAACCTAAGGTCAAGAGGGCCGAAGGAATGAAAAAGACCTGGGACTACTTCAAAACGCTGTCAAAGGAAGAACTTCAGAAAAAAGAGCACAGAGATTTTTCCAAAAGAAATCGGAAATAACATCCACCTTCACTTTAATAAAGGCAAGCATACGTTGCCAGAATAGATCTGCAAATCCTATTTTTGTGGAAACCATTTCGGCATGAATATTTTAATACTCGGATCGGGCGGAAGAGAACACACATTTGCCTGGAAAATCGCGCAAAGCAAACAATTGAACCAACTCTATATAGCTCCTGGAAATGCCGGTACATCAGGCTTAGGAGTAAACCTGCCTATTGCGGTAAATGACTTTGACTCCATAAAGGCAGCTGTCCTCGAGCATCAGATCGACATGGTAATAGTTGGACCCGAAGATCCGCTGGTAAATGGTATTCACGATTATTTCCTGGACGACAGGGAAATTGCCCATATACCCGTGATAGGGCCTCAAAAGGAGGCCGCTCAGCTTGAAGGGAGCAAGGAGTTTGCCAAAGCCTTTATGTGGCGCCACAATATTCCAACAGCCGCATATCAAAGCTTTACCAAAGATACCCTGGAAGACGGTTATGCCTTCCTGGAAACCCTCTCTCCTCCCTATGTTCTTAAGGCTGATGGGCTCGCTGCAGGCAAAGGAGTCCTTATCCTTCAGGACCTCAATGAGGCAAAGCAGGAATTAAAAGCTATGCTGCAGGACGCCAAGTTTGGCGCTGCCAGTGCCACTGTGGTTATCGAGGAGTTTCTGGATGGAATAGAATTGAGTTGTTTTGTGCTTACCGATGGGAGGAATTTCAAAATTTTGCCAACAGCCAAAGACTACAAACGTATTGGGGAAGGGGATACCGGACTCAACACCGGGGGAATGGGCGCCATTTCTCCCGTTCCTTTTGCCGACGAATCTTTTATGGATAAAGTCCGCCGGCAGATTGTAATTCCAACAGTAAGGGGTCTGGAAGCGGACCAACTCCCGTATAAAGGATTTATATTCATAGGATTGATCAATGTTGGGGGCAACCCTAAAGTTATTGAGTATAACGTTCGCATGGGAGACCCGGAAACCGAAGTTGTGCTGCCCAGGCTTAAAAGTGATATGATATCCCTCTTGCTTGCGGTACATGAAGGTAAACTGGATGAGGTTGAACTGGAGATCGATAAGCGAACAGCCACTACGGTTATGGCAGTTTCAGGAGGGTATCCGGAAGCCTACAACAAAGGGTATGCTATCCACGGCCTTGAAAACATTGAAGATGCCCTGGTATTCCATGCAGGAACGCGATCAGAAAGCGGTCAGGTCCTTACAAACGGGGGCAGAGTGCTGGCGGTTACCTGTTTTGGGGAAAACCAGCAGCAGGCGCTGGCCAAATCATACGAGAACCTCGCAAATATCGACTTTGAGAAAATGTATTACCGAAAAGACATCGGATTTGATCTATAGGTAAGAGTGTGCGGTGATGCTTTTATCTTCCTCTCCGCTGGCATCGTATTTCTTAAGCTGGCCAAGCCAGTAAACCATAGCAATTGCGCCTATTACGATAAAGGTCCAGTTTATGATATTGGAAGTCCACCAGTTTTCCATGAACCGAAAAAAGTCATAGGGGAAGAATAATCCGTTAACGAATAAATCCTCTATGCCCTCAAAAAATGCTCTCATCTTGGTTATCTTTACGGGCAAAAATATAAAATACGGGGATGATATCAAGTGTTTTTGGCAAAACAAAACCGATTAATTACATCATCCTGCTATCCATACTGTTCGTAATCTACTGGGCAGTCAACTTTTATCTTTTTGAACAGGCATTTTCGTTGGCCAACTGGGTTTGGAAAACCATCGCACTGGGTTTTCTGATGTTTACCCTTTTTGTTGTCAATTTTGTAGTAAAGCGCAATCAAATAACGGAATCCAGCACCTATGCTATATTGTTCTTTACGCTGTTTATAGCCTTTTTCCCGGAGGTATTGCGGGACACCAATGCCATTTTTTGTGGATTTTTTATTTCACTGGCGTTCAGGCGTATCGTTAGTTTGCGTTCGTTGCGCAATGTTAAACTAAAACTGTTCGATGCTTCATTATGGATCGTTACTGCCAGTATTTTTTATGACTGGGCCCTGGTCTTCATGGCCCTGGTATTTATTGCGATCTATATGTATGAGCCCAAAAATTTCAGGAACTGGCTGATCCCCATTGCAGCTGCTACAACAGTGCTTTCCATCCTGTTCGCTATTCTGTCTCTTTCGGGAAATACAACCTATCTTTCAGACCATTTCTCCTTTACCATAGACCTTAAGTTGGACCTGTTGTATGCAGAACCCCACGGGATAAAAATAATAGGTTATGTGCTCTTAGTCCTGGTTACAGGGCTTCTCGCCTTTGCAAGAATAGGTAAACTGGGCCTGGGTAGGATACTGAGCATGCGCCTGATAGTTGTGTGTTTTATTGTGGGTCTTCTGGTTACAATGCTGGAAACTTCTCCCAGTGCATTCCCTGTTTTTATTACATTCTTCCCTGGAGCCACACTGGTTACCAAGTATGTGGAGACCATCAAACGCACGAGATTGAAGGAAGTATTCCTGACTTTTACCGTATTAATTCCTTTGATAACCTGGATTGCCCAACATGTTGTGAATTAAGGGTATCTTTGTGCAAATTATTTCATTATGTTCAGTGAATCTGCCTTTCAAATTTTCGAAAAGTGTATTGAGGACTACCACATAAAGGATGATGTGGACCAGCCATTTGAGAATCCGTATCCAAACGACGACATTGCCCACCTGCTCTATAGAAAAAACTGGATAGACACGGTCCAATGGCATTATGAAGACCTGATCAGGGACCCGGAAATTAATCCTGAAGATGCGCTGGTCCTCAAAAGAAAAATAGACGCCAGCAACCAGGATCGGACCGATCTGGTTGAGTATATTGACAGCTATTTTCTGAATAAATACCGATCGGTTCAAATTAAGGAAAACGCCACGATCAATACGGAGAGCCCTGCATGGGCGGTAGACAGATTATCTATCCTGGCCCTTAAAATCTACCATATGCAGGAGGAAGTTGATCGGAAGGACGCGAGCGACACCCACAGGCAGAACTGCAAAACTAAGCTGGACGTGCTGTTGCAACAAAAAATAGATTTATCGCTAGCTATAGACCAGTTATTGTTAGACATTGAGGCTGGCAATAAATACATGAAGGTTTACAAGCAAATGAAAATGTACAATGATGAGGAGTTAAACCCTGTCCTCCGAGGTGAAAAATAACCCCCGCTTTTTACTGGTTATCCGATTATCGGCCATGGGAGATGTTGCCATGACCGCTCCAGTTCTCAACGCCCTGGTAAAACAACACCCCGAACTACGGATAATCATGCTTACGAAAGAGCCATTGACCCCCATATTTGAAGGGATCCCGAACCTGCAGGTCTTTATTGCAGATGTCAATGGTCGCCACAAAGGCCTCAAGGGACTTTGGAAACTTCACAAGGAGTTAATGGAATATCCTATATCTGCAGTGGCCGATCTGCACAACGTTCTGCGCAGCAACATTTTAAAGCGGTATTTCCGACTGGCCAAAGTGCCTTTTGCACAGATCAACAAGGGACGGAGAGAAAAGAGAGCCCTTACCTCAGCAAAGAACAAGGAATTTAAGCCCTTAAAGAGTACCCTGCAGCGTTATTGCGAAGTTTTCGACTCCCTGGGATACCCTCTGCAACTCCCCACCGTTAAACCTCTTGAACAAAAAGCCTTATCGCAGCAGACCCTGGGTTTGATTGGAAAGGATAATAGGCAAAAATGGATAGGAATTGCGCCCTTCGCTGCCTTTCCTGGAAAAACCTACCCGTACAAACTGATGGAGGAGGTGATCAAGGGATTAGATAATACCAATAAGTATAAAATATTCCTTTTTGGTGGTGAAGAGGATAGGTCCTCCATGATAAAAACAGCCAATAAATCCCGGAATGTGGTTAATATGGCAGGGGTGGTAGACTTGTCACAGGAGCTGGAATTGATATCACACCTTGATCTTATGATTTCCATGGATAGTGCCAACGCCCATCTTTCGGCCATGTATGGAATTCCAACCATCACCCTCTGGGGGGTTACACACCCCTATGCCGGCTTTTATCCCTTTGGGCAGGATCCTGATTATGCGCTGACATCAGATCGCAGCCGATATCCATTGATACCCACCTCCATTTACGGGAAAAAGGTTCCCAAAGGCTATGAACACGTTATGGAAACCATTCTCCCGGAACAGGTTCTGAACAAGGTCTATTCCGTATTATCCTGAAATTAGATCTGCTCAGGCCAGTTCACGCTGAACCATGGTATTCAGATAGCTTCTTAACTGGGAAATATAATTGTAACGCAGGATCCTTGGATTTCCCTCTACCATAAGCGTCCGGATTCCCATGTAGGAAGAAATAATAAAACTGGCCGCCGCTTCACTGTTGACGTGTCGGATTACATAACCATCTGTTTTCCCTTTTTGAAGCAGGGTAATCAGGTTTACTTCCCATATTTTAAGGATATCCCTGAGATAACGGCTAATGGTTTCGTTCCTGCCATTAAACTCCGTAAGGAAATTATGTACTACAAAACCGTAATCCATTTCATTATTTTCGGCAGTTTGCAAAGAATTGTCCAGACATTTCTCGATAACAGTAAGCGGATTTTCTTTTCCCTCAATAGGCTCAATCAAGGTACCGTATACTTTTTGTACAATGAGGTTTTGAATAATACTGATAAAGAAATCTTCCTTGGACTGGAAGTGGTAATAGAAAGCCCCTTTGGAAAGTTCCAGGGATTTTAAAATATCGTCAACACTGGTGTTGTAATAGCCTTGTTCATAGAACAATTCCAGACCGGTGACTTGCATCCTGTGCATGGTAGCCATGCGTTTGAGGTTCTTATCCATCAGATTCGGGTTTTAAGTTTTAAAAGACCATCGGGTCTATTACTAAAACCCCGGAAGTGCAGGGGTGGGGAGTATAAAAGGATGTATGAACAGAAAAAATCGACGAGCGGTTCAAAATCCGACTAACTACACAAAATTTACAAATTGCACCGACCACTTAGTCGGTAAAAATGATCGATAAACGGCAGGTTATCCTCAAAAAGGAAAAGAAAATCTCCGTTTCAGAATCGTTTTTTCATGTAACGGTACCCTGACAACTACTTCCTGAACCAGCGGTACAGCCATAACAATGCTGGGAAATAAATATGCTTCGATTTTCAAGCAGGGATTCATTATAATCGCTAATGTGGTTTACCTTACTCTGCACCTTTAAATCCAGCATCTGGTTGAAGTCGCAATCATATAACCATCCATCCCAACTAACCGAAAGGGTATTGGTGCACATCACGTTTTCAACAGCCGCAGGGTTGTATGCCTCTACCAGGGCATACATATAATCTTCATAATTCTCTGAAGCAATCAGGTAATCCAGGAAACGGGATATGGGCAGATTGGTGATTGCGAACAAGTTGTGGAAGTCAATATCAAAATCTTCCTTCAGTGCCTTTTTGAAGTCTTTTTCCAGGGCGGCCTGGTCTCCGGGCAGGAAGGCACCGGATGGATTATAGACCAGATCCAGCCTGAGATCACTATCTGGCATTCCATAACCAACAGCATTCAGTTGCTGAAGTGCGATAATGGATTTGTCGAAAACACCATCACCCCTCTGTTTATCCGTTTTACCACGGGTATAATGCGGCATTGAAGACACAACGTGTATGTTGTATTTTTTAAAGAAATCAGGCAGGTCGTGGTACTTCTTGTTGGCCCGGATGATCGTCAGGTTAGACCTCACAATGAAATCCTGAATCCCGGCTTTGGAGGCCTCTTCCACAAACCAGCGAAAATTCGGATTCATTTCAGGGGCTCCCCCCGTCAGGTCCAGGGTGTGTGCACCTGTATTTAGTATAACCTTAAGGCATTCTTCCATGGTTTCCCGGGTCATGATCTCCTTCCGGTCCGGACCCGCATCCACATGGCAATGTTCGCAGACCTGGTTGCACATATAGCCGACATTGATCTGCAGGATTTCTAATTTTTTAGGTTTTAATGGAAATTGGCCGCTCTCCATTAGTTTGTCTTTAAAATAAGGCAATTCCCCTTCGGCAAACACAGATCCATTAAGGATATCCAGTTGTGTATGGGTATCAGCCAGTTTGTTGTGCCTGGCCCTGAGCGATTTCGTTTTCATAGTAGCAATTAATAGTAAACAAACATAAGGCCGCAAAGAATTTCCAATCCTTACAACCGATCAGCTTTTTACATGGAAAGCTTGTTGTATTTATTCATCATTTGTACGCCGTGCACGAGGGTAGCCCCGCTTTCGATAGCCGCACCAGCATGTACAGCTTCCATCATTTCCTCCTTGGTAATGCCTCTCTGAAGGCCATCCTTGGTATAGGCGTCTATACAATAAGGACATTTTACAACATGGGCTACGGCAAGGGCAATTAATGATTTTTCACGGGCACTAAGCGCCCCTTCTTCGAATACTTTTCCGTAGTAATCGAAAAACTTGGTTCCGAGTTCTTCACTCCATTCGGTGATTTTACCGAATTTCCTCAAATCGGCAGGGTCGTAATATGAATTTGCCATGGTATATACTTTTTAGCAATAGTTAAATGAATAGGGAATTGATCAAACAGGGTATATCTCATCCCGGTTAATTGGATAATAAAGGTCTGTTTTAAGACGGGTCGGCCTCAGGCAGCCAGAACCGGTGACCCCCTGTTTAGAATCCGGGTATGGGGATGAAAAGAATAGAAGAAAATAAAGGCATCCTTAGCGCTGAAGCCGTTGAGGCGTACCTTCATTAAAGCCCTCCTGATGCCAGAAGGTATTTTTATGAATTTATCCAGTACAATGGCAATATCTGACCTACTATCGAGATCGCCCAGGGTATTCAATACCCAAAGCCTGCTATTTTTTTCCTGCAGGCAATGCTGCATCTGCCGGAAAACCCGGCTCGTTTTCCAGGAAACGGATAAAAATGCTTCTTCGGAAAAAGAAGATCTGGGTATGGCCAGAAGGTAAAAACCTCCATCTGCACTTGGCCCTATCACCGAATTTCCCGCAAGCAGGTTTTTAAATGCTGTTTGAAGGTGACGGCTGCTAAGGCCAGGGGTATCATTGCCTATAGTGATGATACCGTCAAAGCCCCTTGAGAATATTTCCTTAATGGCATTGGTATAGCGCTCACCAAAGCTACCTCCTTGCTGTTCTTTTTCCGTAAAATGGAAATAGGGGGTTCCCAGTGCATTGGCCAACTTAAGCGTATGCTGGTTCAGGAGGGTATACAATCCCGTTTCTCCGGTTAAACCCTTTTGCTGCAGTTCTGCTTCCGGAGATAAGGCAAAAATCAATAAGGCAATGCGTTTTTGGTGCTTAGCCCCCATGCTTTTATTTTCCCCTAACTTACAACTATATACCGAGATAAAAGGAAGGCTTTATCAAATTAACAAAGACAATCACAGTTTCGGATGAACTGCCATAACCGACTGCCTGGTCGGATTATCCATAGTTGCGACTAAGCTGTAATTTGAGGAATATCGGTTCTTTTTCCCAAATTCTCGGTTAAAAGGTGCCGGAAATTCATTTTTGGACTGATCAGGAAGGCAAACAAACCACGGAGTCTGTTATTCCGCAATTAGCGCGTCCGTCCAAATGCATAAATTTTGTTTTGGAAGCTATAAAAAAACAGAAAATCAACTACCAGATTATACGTCGTCGTAATCAACCGTAAGCTCAGGAGTAGTGGGGTGTGCCTGGCAGGTTAATACAAAGCCATCTGCAATCTCGCCGTCTGTGAGGATCTGGTTCTTTTCCATAATTGCCTCCCCATTGCTGATCCTGGCAATGCAAGTACTGCAGATTCCGCCCTGACAGGAATAGGGAGCGTCAATATCTGCCTTGAGTACCGCATCAAGAACAGTTTGCTTGCGATCCATTACAATCTGCTGCTCTTCATCATCAAGAATAATCGTTAGCCTGGTTTTACCTTCTTCTATCATTGTATTTTGTTCTTGCTCATCTGTTGAGCTGGTAAACAGCTCAAAAAATACTTTTTCTGATGAAATCCCCTTCTTATCCAGCACATTACGCACTACATTGATCATGGACTCCGGCCCACAAAGGTAATAATTGTCGAACTCGTATTCCTTAAACTTGTTCTTAAGGGCAAAATTTACAACAGAAGTATCAATACGGCCAAAAAGTGCATCGTCTTCCCGACTGCGACTGTAGACCATTTGCATAATAAAACGATCAGTATATTCCTTTTGAAGCTCCTGTAGTTCATCGTAGAACATTGTTTCTGACCTGTTCTGATTTCCGTAGATGAGGACAAACCTGCTTTCAGGATGATTGTTAAGGACCGTCCTGGCGATGCTCATGATTGGGGTTATCCCGCTTCCCGCTGCAAAAGCAATTACATCCCTTTTTTCACTGCTATCGAAAATAAACCGTCCTTCAGGAGCACTTACTTCAAGGACATCACCTTCCTTAAGATTATTGTTGGCAAAATCAGAAAAACCACCACCGTCTACCCGTTTTACACCAATTGTAATCTCCATATTTTCCGGAGCAGAGCTTATAGAATAGGAACGCCTTAGTTCTGTGCCGGAAATCTCTTTTTTAATAGTAATATATTGACCTGCCTTAAATTGGAACGCATTTCTGTTTTCTTCGCCAATGGCAAAAGTTATGGCTACAGCATTGGGGGTAAGGGTTTGTATCTGACTTACCGTCAGGGGATAAAAAGTACTCATTTACGCAATTTTTCGGCAAAACTAAGCATTGCAAAGGAGGCCTTTCCCAAAAAATAGGTTAAAAGTGTAACAAAATATATCTTTACCCTACTAACGGATTGACTCAACAGAACAGGGAAATGTTCAGACACTTCATCAACCTCCAGTGGAAATCTTTTTTCAGATCCGCTTCCTTTAAAACTAATATTGGCTTCAAGATCCTGATGATTTTTGGGGCACTTTATTTCATCGTGGTATTCCTCGCGCTCGGATTGGGGTCATTTTATATCATAGACAAATCAGGCCTCGGGGATCCCCTTCAGGTAGTTAATGGGTTCATGATCTACTATCTGGTAGCGGACATTTATATCCGCTATGTCTTGCAGAAAATGCCCATAATGAATATAAGGCCACTGCTGTACCTGCCTTTCAGGAAAAGCCAGGTAGTACAGTATTCACTTGGCAAAACCCTGTTTTCCTTTTTCAATCTGATGCACGCCTTTTTCTTTGTCCCTTTTTCGATCATATTACTGGTTGAAGGATATGATCCTATTGGTGTAGTAGGGTGGCACCTGGGGATCTTTGCGCTTTTTTTTACCAATAACTTCCTCAATATCATGATGAATAACAAGGATAGCGTGTTCTATCCGGTTGTTGTGATATTGGTAGGGCTTGGCATTTGCCAGTATTATGGCTGGTTCGATATAACAGCCTATACTGTTCACCTGTTTGATGCCCTTTACAACCAGCCCTGGTATGCATTAATACCCTGGGTGTTACTCATATTTATGGTTTATGCGTCTTTCGGATATTTTAAAAAGCACATGTACCTGGACGGGGGTCTTGCAACCAAGCAGGTAGTGGCCAAAACAGAGAATTATACCTGGTTAAGCAGGTTTGGCAGCCTTGGAACCTTCCTTCAAAATGATATTAAGCTCATAAGGCGCAACAAACGGTCCAAAACAACTGTAATTATGAGTGTTTTGTTCCTGTTCTACGGGCTATTGTTTTTTACCAATTCCATTGAGGCTTATGAAAACCCGGTATGGAGGATATTTGCAGGGATTTTTGTTTCCGGCGGATTCCTTTTCAGCTTCGGGCAGTTCGTGCCCAGCTGGGACAGCTCTTACTATCCGCTGATAATGAGCCAGAATATCCAATACAGGGAATACCTGAGCTCCAAGTGGTACCTGGTTATCATAGCTACCATACTAAGCACCCTGGTAAGCGCATTCTACCTGTATTTTGGCTGGGAGGCCTATATGGCCATAGTGGTTGGCGCCATTTATAATATTGGGGTAAATTCATACCTGGTACTTTGGGGTGGGGCCTACATTAAAACTCCTATTGACCTCACTTCAAATAAAAAGGCTTTCGGCGACAAACAGGCTTTCAATGCCAAAACATTACTGTTAACCCTTCCCAAATTGTTGTTACCCCTTGCGGTATACGCCCTTGGGCATTACCTGGTAAATCCAACTGTGGGATATGCACTGGTAGCCCTCTCAGGGATTATAGGCTTTGCCTTTAAGGATTTGGTGTTCCGGAAAATTGAAAAGATCTATAAAAAGGAAAAATACAAAACGCTGCTGGCTTACAAGCAGAATACCTAAAAAGAGAATTGTACTATGATCAAGGCAGAAAACCTTAGTAAAACTTATGGGGAGCAGACGGTCCTGAACCTGGAAAACCTGGATATCCCAAAGGGGCAGAGTTTTGGACTTGTGGGAAACAACGGAGCTGGAAAGACCACTTTTTTCAGTTTGCTGCTGGACCTTATACAACCTACCACAGGAAAAGTACTGAACAATGAGATTGAAGTGGCCAAAAGTGAAGACTGGAAGCCTTTTACCTCTGCATTTATAGATGAATCCTTCCTGATTGGCTACCTTACTCCTGAAGAATACTTTTATTTCATAGGGGAACTAAGAGGGCGCAACAAGGCAGATGTGGATGCGATGCTTGCCCCATTTGAAGATTTTTTTCACGGGGAAATACTGGGTCAGAAGAAATACCTGCGTGACCTGTCCAAGGGAAACCAGAAAAAAGTAGGAATTGTAGCTTCTTTTATTGGGGACCCCGAGGTGATTATCCTGGATGAGCCCTTTGCCAACCTGGATCCCACAACTCAGATACGCCTCAAGGCAATTATCAGGGACCTGGCAGCGAACAAGGATGTGACCATCCTGGTTTCCAGCCACGACCTTATGCATGTTACCGAGGTTTGCGAACGTATCGTTGTGCTCAACAAGGGGGAAATTGTTAAGGACATTGCCACCTCCAAGGAGACCCTTAGAGAACTGGAAAGCTTCTTTGCGGGTTAGTCTTCCTGCACCATCTTCAAATATGGTTTTTGCGGGGAAAATATCGTTGGGAATGCCAAATTGGTAATCCCCTGAATTAGAACCGGCAGGAATTCCTTGCATATTTCGGTTGCCCGGTATAATAATCCAAAGCTTTTTCAGTTTAGTTTTTATAAGAATACCAACAACCTTGAAGCTTCGATATTCACTTTTGTTCGCTGGTGTTCTTGGGGGCATCCTTTTTAACGCTTGTTCTACCAAGAAAGACGCATTTTTAAATCGCAACTGGCACGCGCTTAATACCAAGTACAATGTACTGTACAATGGTGACCTCTCCTTTGAGGAAGGTCGTGAACAACTTAATGCCACTTACCAGGACAACTACTGGGACATTCTTCCCGTAGAACGACTTCAGGTGTCTGAAGATATCAAACTCGATTCTGAAGACAATAAGCCCAATTTTATCAGGGCTGAGGAAAAAGCTACCAAGGCCATACAAAAACACGGGATGGAGATTGACAATGAAGAGCGCAATCCCCAGGCCGATGAAGCTTTTTTACTGTTAGGGAAAGCCCGTTATTTTGATCAGCGCTATGTGCCTGCTCTGGAGGCGTTCAATTATGTCCTGCGAAAATCAGGAAATAGCGACAAATTTAATGAGGCAACCATCTGGAGGGAAAAAACCAATATTAGGTTAGGCAATGAAGAACTGGCTTTAAAGAACTTAAAGCGGTTGTTTCGATATGAAAGGTTAAAAGACCAGGAATACGCAGACGCCAGGGCTATTATGGCCCAGGCCTATATTAACCTCAACGCCCCGGATACCGCCATACAGCAATTGAAAATAGCCCAGGCCTATACCAAAAAGGGTGATGATAAAGGCCGCTACCTTTTCATTTTGGGGCAGCTATACAATCAGCTTGGCTTTAAGGACAGTGCTAATCTGGCATTCGACAAGATCATATCGCTTAATCGCAGAACCCCCAGGGTTTACATGATCAACGCCCATATTCAGAAAATTCAAAACATACCGCTTGGCCCGGAAAACCGGGAAGACATGCTGGAATACCTGACGGACCTGGAGGAAAACCGGGAAAACCGCCCCTTTCTGGATAAAATATACAGGGAACTGGCAGTGTACTATGCCACCTTTGAGGAGGACAGCATGGCTCTGGTTAATTACAACAAATCCCTCAGGCTAACCAGGAATACGCCTCAACTGAACGCCCTTAATTATGAAGATCTGGCCGATTATCACTTTGATGAAAACAAATACAGTATCGCCGGGGCTTACTACGACAGTGTACTTACTAACCTCTCTGAGAATAGCAAAAAATTCAGGTCGATCAAAAAAAAACGGGACAACCTGGAAGACGTGATCGAATATGAGGAGATCGTTCAGAACGCAGATAGTGTAATTACCCTCTATGAAATGAGCGATGCCGAGCGCCGGAGCTATTTTGACCAGTATATTGCCGATTTGAAAGCCCGGGAAGAGGCTGCTGCGAAGAAGGAAGAGGCCCGTGTGACTGCCGGATTTGCGGCTTTTGCTGAAACCAAAGGAGGCAAGGAGAACAAGGGTAAATTCTATTTCTACAATATAACCAGCCTGGGCTACGGCAAAAATGAATTTCGCAATAAATGGGGCGAAAGGGCCCTTGAAGACGATTGGCGCTGGAGCAACAAGAGCCGGGTACTTCCTTCCGAAGCTACCGGTGAACTAGAAGCTGCCGGTGACACAGCAGGAGCAGGAGGGTTATCGGATGGCCAGAAATATTCTGTCGATTATTACCTCAGCCTGATCCCTGATGAGGAAAAGCTAATAGACAGTCTCCGAACAGAACGAAATTTTGCCAACTATCAGCTTGGATTGATCTACAAGGAAAAATTCAGGGAGAATCTACTGGCCGCCAATAAACTGGAACAGGTACTTGCCCGTAATCCGGAAAAAAGGCTTGTCCTTCCATCCAAATACAACCTCTACAAGGTATATGAGGAATCAGGAAGTCCACTGGCTGCCGGGATGAAAGAAAGGATATTAAAAGAGCACCCGGACTCCCGCTATGCACTGATTTTGCTTAATCCGCAGGCCCAATTGTCCGCATCTGAGGATACTCCGGAAGCCCAGTATTTGAAGCTTTACAAGCTTTTCAGAGACCAGGAATTCCTACAGGTAATAACGGGGACTCAGGAACAGATCAATCAATATGCCGGAGATCCCATGGTTCCCAAGTTCGAAATGCTGAAGGCCAATGCTATTGGGCGGTTACAGGGATTTACAGAGTTCAGTGAAGCGCTGAACTATGTGGCTTTGAACTATCCCAATAACCCTGAGGGCAAGAAAGCCCAGCAAATGATTGCGGAGCAATTGCCCAAATTGGAAAACAAGGAATTTATTGATGCGGGTCAGGCACCTAAAGCAGATAATTGGAAGGTGGTATTCCCGTTTAAACGAAACCGTAATGAAGCCGCACTTAAACTAAAGGAGAAACTGGAGAAATCCATAAAAGACCTGAGGTATAAAAATGTGGTTTCCCGGGACATCTACAATCTGGAAGATCAGTTTATAGTGGTGCATGGCTTTGCGTCGAGGGACTTTGCCCTGGGATATGTGGAACTCCTTAAAAACAATAAGGATTACAGGATTGATCTGGAGAATTTCGTAATTTTATCGACTAACTATAAAATCATCCAGGTTCATAAAAACCTGGCCTTGTACAAGGACAAAATGTTAACCCCAAAACCATAAACAAAATGTTTTCCGATAACAAAAAACCTAGAACTATGAATGAAATTGGCGGACAACCCAACAGAATTGAAAAGAACACCAAAATAAAGGGCGATATTATTTCGGAGGCGGACTTCCGTATTGATGGCAAACTGGATGGAAATGTAAAAACCTCTGGGAAAGTAGTCATCGGAAAAGGAGGATATATCCACGGAAAAGTGGAGTGTGTTAATGCGGACATAGAAGGTAGCTTTAACGGGGAACTATTGGTTTCGGATTTGCTTTCGTTGAAAGCCTCTGCAGTTATCGAGGGAACAGTTTCCGTAACTAAACTGGCCGTGGAGCCCGGGGCAACTTTTAATGCTTCCTGTACCATGAAAGGCAAATCCGGTCTTGGAAGCAGTACTTCCGGATCCGCCGGGTCTGACGTTCAGGGAGCGGCAAAGCCAAATGCCCCAACACCAAAGAATCCAGGAGAGAAAGCGAGAATTTAGGAAAACCTCACGGCATCCAGACCAACTGGATCAATCCTGGTCGTTATTTTTCTGTAAAGGTTACCTCAACTAAGGAAAGTAAAGTCGCCAAAGCGTACACTTATGCCTAAACCCAAGAAAAAATCCAGATACTGGCTTAGCCTGAGCGGGATCGCCGTACAAATGGGGGTTATTATATACCTTGGGGCCTGGTTTGGGCAGTGGCTGGATGAGAAATACGCTTCGGAGAATAATACGTATACCGTTTTTTTTACTTTATTCGCAGTAGCTGTGGCCATGTACCTGGTGGTGAAACAGACCAAAAACCTAAATTCCTGATTTGACCCGAAAAGCACTGATATTCCTGTTGCAGCTGATAATTGCCCTGCTCCTTGTCGGAGTCCTGCACTACGGCGTCTTATACGCCAGGGAATGGCCTATCTCAGTTCCTAATATATTTTGGGCCTATTTGCTCAACCTGGTGCTGGCAGCAGGTATTTACCTGGCCATGCTTCAATTCGCCGCCCGGCAAAGCAGGTATCTTGGATTTCTTTTTATGGTTGGCAGTGCGCTTAAGTTTGCAGCATATTTTGTTATTCTTGAACCTGTTTTTTCCCGTGATGGAAGTCTTTCAAGAGTGGAATTCTTTTACTTTTTCGTACCCTATATCACCTGCCTTGTCGCGGAGACAATGGCTCTGGTGAAACTGCTCCGGGATATCGATCTGCCTGACAATTCCTAAAGCCTTCTATCCCTTTTAAATAAATGGGGTAAATGCTTTTTTCTTTTTGGGAGAATGCCTTACATTTGCACCGATTTTTAGAGACCCAATTTGCAGAGCGGTATGCAACGAACATTTTTGACTGGACTTCTATTTGCTATAGCAATATTCTTTCATATTTCTGTTTTTGCTACTAGTGATGAAGGTGGAGACGATAAGGACCTGAAGACGGAGATCGATGAATACATCCAGCATCACTTAAAGGATTCCCATGATTTTTCACTGTTTTCTTATACCAGGGATAATGGGGAACATGTTTATGTTGGGTTTCCTTTGCCAGTTATTCTTTGGGATGACGGGTTAAAGGTTTTTTCTTCCTCTAAATTCCACCACGGGGAAACCCTGGCGGAAGTAGACGGAAACTTTTACAAGCTCTATCACAGCAAAATATACAAGACCGATGCCCAGGGTACGATTACATACGACGAGGATCACCACCCTACCAATGTAAAGCCACTGGATTTTTCCATGACTAAGAGTGTGGTTATGATCATGATCACCGGCCTGCTCATGTTCCTGCTTTTCAGGGGGCTGGCTAAATCCTATGCAAAAAATGGAGGTATACCCAAAGGAATAGGGCGATTTTTCGAACCTATTGTATTGTATATCCGTGATGACATTGCCATCGCCACTATAGGGGAGAAGCGGTACAAGAAATATATGTCCTTTCTGTTGACTATATTTTTCTTTATCTGGTTCCTGAATATGTTTGGCTTAACGCCTCTGGGGGTAAATGTTACCGGAAATATCGCTATTACCACTGCATTGGCCATCCTTACATTCCTGATCACCAATTTGACCGGGACCAAGGATTACTGGAAACACCTTTTTGATCCGCTGGGGGATTCCATGCCCTGGATTGCCAAGATTCCATTGTACATTATTTTAGTTCCCATTGAATTACTGGGAATATTCATCAAACCATTTTCCCTGCTTATCCGTTTGTACGCAAACATGCAGGCAGGGCATATCGTAATTATGAGCCTTATTGGGTTGATGTTCCTGTTTAAGAACTGGATAGGGAGTTCATTGTCCTTTGGATTGGCATTTGCTATCTCCCTTATCGAGATATTGGTGGCGCTGTTGCAGGCGTATATTTTCACCATGCTTTCTGCATTGTACTTCGGATTTGCTTCCGAAGAACACGAACATGCAGAGGCACACTAATTTGAATGTTTAATTTTTAACGCTATTTATTATGTCTATTCCAAGAATTGTAGGTGCAGGACTGATCGTAATCGGTGTTGGCGTGGGTATCGGAAGAATCGGTGGCCAGGCTATGGAAGCGATTGCAAGACAACCTGAAGCTTACGGTAAGATTCAAACAGCGATGCTTATCGTAGCGGCGCTTATTGAAGGTATTGGTTTTGCTGCATTGTTCGCAACAGCAGAAGCTTAAGATCAAAACACAAACATCCGCAACGGTTGGTTGCGGATGCTTGTTTTAATGCGTTAAATATCTAAGAATACCAAAGGATGGAGCAGTTAATAGAAGAATTTTCGTTAGGCCTTTTTTTCTGGCAAACCTTATTGTTTATCGTTTTGTTATTCCTGCTTTGGAGATATGCCTGGAAGCCTATCCTCAATGCAGTGAACGACAGGGAGGAAGGGATTAAGAATGCCCTTGCTGCCGCAGAGGAAGCTAAAAAGGAAATGCAGAACGTCACGGCAGATAGTGAAAAGTTGTTGCAGGAAGCTCGTGCCGAGCGCGAGGTAATGCTAAAAGAGGCTCGCGAAATCAAAGATAAAATTGTTGCCGATGCCCGTGAACAGGCTCAGGTTGAAGGCGATAAATTGATCAAACAGGCCCAGGCTACCATTGAAAGTGAAAAGAAAGCTGCTGTGGCAGATATCAAGAACCAGGTAGCAGACCTTTCCCTTCAGATCGCTGAAAAAGTTATCAAAGAGCAATTGTCCGACGATAAGAAGCAAATCAAGCTCGTTGACGATATGCTGGGGGATATTAAATTGAATTAATCATTATGAGTGATTCAAGAGCAGCTGTAAGATACGCCAAGGCCATACTGGACCTGGCAATAGATAAAAAGGCCGACGCAGATCTTGAAAATGATATGCGACTGGTTGTCAGCACCATTCAGGAAAATGGTGAATTGAAGGATGTGCTTGGAAGCCCTGTGATTTCTGGCGAGGTCAAGAAATCTATTTTGTCTGGTGTTTTCAAAGATATCCATGAGCTTGGACATGGCCTTATTGAGCTGTTGATTGACAAGAAAAGGATATCCTTATTGAGCGAAGTGGCTGCGCAATATGTAAGGTTACATGAAGAATTCAAGGGAGAGCGCGTTGCTTATGTCACTACTGCTGTCCCACTGAATAAAAGTTTGCAGGACAGATTGTTACAACAGGTTGAAAAAATAACCGGAGATAAAGTTACCCTGGAGAACCAGGTAGACGAAAATGTCCTGGGAGGTTTTGTGTTGCGGGTAGGAGATTTGCAGTACAATGCCAGTATAGCCAATAAATTGGAAAAATTAAAAAGAGAATTTACAAATAGCATTTAATCATAATTGGGTTTTTAAAACCAGTTATCTAGAAGATTAGGATATGGCAGGAGTAAAAGCCGCTGAGGTATCAGCAATATTAAAAAAACAATTATCGGGTTTTGAAGCGAGTGCAACCCTTGATGAGGTGGGAACCGTATTGCAGGTAGGGGATGGTATTGCCCGTATCTACGGATTAGCCAATGCCCAGTACGGGGAGCTGGTTGAATTTGAAGGAGGCCTGGAAGGAATTGTTCTGAACCTTGAAGAAGATAATGTTGGTGTGGTATTGTTAGCACCTTCCAAAGAGATCAAGGAGGGAGCTACCGTAAAACGTACACAACGTATTGCCTCCATCAAAGTTGGTGAAGGTATAGTTGGCCGCGTGGTGGATACCCTGGGTAACCCAATTGATGGAAAAGGACCGATTTCCGGCGATTTGTACGAAATGCCATTGGAACGCAAGGCTCCTGGGGTTATTTACAGGCAGCCCGTATACGAACCCCTGCAAACCGGGGTAAAAGCGGTAGATGCCATGATCCCAGTTGGAAGAGGGCAGCGGGAGCTGGTTATTGGTGACCGTCAGACCGGTAAAACCACGGTTTGTATCGATACCATCATCAACCAGAAAGAGTTTTATGACGCTGGGGAACCAGTATATTGTATTTACGTGGCAGTAGGGCAAAAGGCCTCTACCGTTGCGGCCATTGCCAAGACGCTGGAAGATAAAGGCGCAATGGCTTACACCACCATTGTAGCAGCCAATGCCTCAGACCCTGCACCAATGCAGGTATACGCACCTTTTGCAGGTGCTGCAATCGGGGAGTACTTCCGCGATACCGGACGTCCGGCATTGATCATATACGATGATTTATCAAAACAGGCAGTTGCTTACCGTGAGGTATCCCTTCTTTTGAGAAGACCTCCGGGACGTGAAGCTTACCCTGGTGATGTATTTTACCTGCACTCAAGGTTGCTGGAGCGTGCTGCAAAGATCATCGATGACAACAATATTGCAAAAAACATGAACGACCTTCCTGAGGTATTGAAGCCTATGGTAAAAGGAGGGGGGTCCCTTACAGCACTTCCAATTATCGAAACCCAGGCAGGTGACGTTTCTGCTTATATCCCTACCAACGTAATTTCCATTACCGATGGACAGATATTTCTGGAGCAGGACTTGTTTAACCAGGGGGTACGCCCTGCGATTAACGTGGGTATTTCCGTATCCCGTGTGGGTGGATCTGCCCAGATCAAGTCCATGAAGAAGGTAGCAGGTACACTTAAGCTGGACCAGGCTCAGTTCAGGGAACTTGAAGCATTCGCCAAATTTGGTTCTGACCTTGATGCGGCTACGCTGAATGTAATTGAAAAAGGGCGAAGGAACGTGGAGATCCTGAAACAGGCTCAGAGTGATCCGTTTACCGTGGAAGATCAGATTGCTATAATCTATGCCGGATCCAAGAACCTGCTCAGGGATGTGCCTGTTGAAAAGGTAAAAGAATTTGAAAGGGATTTCCTGGAATTTATGAACGCCAAGCACAGGGATGTACTGGACGTGCTGAAGTCAGGGAAGCTTACAGATGAGGCAACTTCAGTATTGACTGAAGTATGCAAAGACCTTGCTGGCAAATACAAAAGCTAACAAAATCAGGTAATAAAAGACACCTATGGCTAACTTAAAGGAAATACGCAGCAGGATTGCATCGGTAAGCTCAACCATGCAAATTACCAGTGCCATGAAAATGGTGTCTGCTGCCAAATTGAAGAAAGCCCAGGATGCTATTACCGCCATGCGGCCTTATGCTGATAAGCTAACGGAACTGCTTCAGAACCTTAGTGCCAGTCTGGATAGCGAAGCAGGTGGACAATACGCTGAGGAAAGGGAGGTTAACAAAGTGCTTATTGTGGGAATAACCTCAAATCGTGGCCTTTGTGGAGCCTTTAATTCCAACATAATCAAACACTGTGTTTCCCTGGCAGAATCCGAATACCAGGGGGCTACAGTTGAAATGATGGCCGTTGGGAAGAAGGGGAATGACCTTTTGAGCAAAAGTTATACCATGGCCGGGGATCACAGTGAGATCTACGACGACCTGACTTTTGAAAACTCCGCGCTTATCGCCGAGGAATTGATGAATGCATTTTCAGAAGGGGTATACGACAGGATTGTCCTGGTATACAACCGCTTCAAAAATGCCGCAACTCAGATCGTGACCACGGAACAATTCCTGCCTATTGTTCCTTTGGAGGGAGGGGAGCACACTGGTGCAGATTACCTCTTTGAACCTACTCAGGAGGATATAGTGACCCAGCTTATTCCAAAATCCCTCAAAACGCAGCTATACAAAGCAATTCGGGATTCATTCGCGAGCGAGCACGGGGCAAGGATGACCGCCATGCACAAGGCAACCGATAATGCATCCGAACTAAAAGATCAGCTTACTCTTACTTACAACAAAGCGAGACAGGCGGCCATTACCAATGAGATCCTGGAGATCGTCGGTGGAGCTGAAGCTTTGAATAATTAAGTTACTTTACAGGTCATATTTGAACCCTGCTTTTCAGCAGGGTTTTTTTATTTGGTATAGCAGCATTTTGAATTTGGCACCAATTTTGGTTTTATATCTTTGATTTAGATCACTTAATGATTTCTGTACTATGAAATATGCTCTTACGATTTTGGTTGTTATGGTTTTTGGATTAACCGGATGTTCTTCCCAAAAGAAACTTGTGAAGGAAGCACCGTTCTCTGTTGAAAATCCAAGCTGTACTCCATATGCTGGCGGAAGGGAAGGCAGTGGTTCTGGATTTATACTACGTATACCGCTAACCCTGTTATCGGATGAGGAGATTACTTTCGAAAAGGTGTTTTTCAGGGGGCATATTCTGGATCCTGAATGGGTTGCCGAGGGAGGCAAGCGGTTTCTGCAATGCCAATATCAACGCAAAAGCACGGAAAAACCGGATATAATCATGCATGGGGACCCCATGATGGAAGTGGGCAATCAGCCCGCGGGGGAGATCACTGAAAAAGAGGAATATCCTTTTGAGCTCAAACCGGATGAAGCGGTCATCGCCTACTTGCAAAAGGGTAAAACTCGCTACGCAAAGATTGGTAGTATCAAGGATAAAATGCCAAACCTATTACCCTCCAAGGAAATGAACTAGCTTTGTAGGTAGGGTTTAAATACCTAATTTTAAATCCTACCTAAGCAATGCGTACTTGAGTCTGCTTCAAAAACTTTTCAAACAAACCTTTATATACGGGCTGGCTACCGTGCTGCCCCGCATGCTTTCATTTATTCTGGTCCCCCTTTATACCAAGGTTATGCCACCGGGATCTTACGGGGAAGTTACCCTGATTTATGCCTGGTTTGCCATCTTTAACGTCATTCTTGCCTATGGTATGGAAACAGCATTCTTCCGTTTTTACAATACATCTGAACATAGGAAACAGGTTACTTCTACTGCGCTTATCTCTATTGGAGCTTCCACATTGGCTTTTGTATTCTTAGCCCTACTCTTTAAAGAAAGACTTGCTGAGGTTCTGAATATAGAATTCAGGTACATGGAGTATGTCATTTACATACTTGCCCTTGATGCCCTCGTGATTGTCCCCTTTGCCTGGCTGCGTGCTAATGAGCAACCCATGCGCTATGCCCTGGTAAAGATTCTGAATGTGGTAATTAATCTGGGACTGAATGTTTTTTTCCTGTTGTTTTTGCCAGGCCTTGCGGAAGCCAACCCGGAATCACTAATGGAAACTATTTACCTCCCGGATTTTGAAATATCCTATATTTTCATATCCAACCTGGTGGCTAGCGGGATTACCCTGTTGCTTATGGGTCGCCGATACCTTGCTGTTTCTTATGTGTTTGACAGGCAATTGTGGCGCAAGATGATGGGCTATGCACTACCAGTTATGATTGCTGGTGTGGCCTTTACCATTAATGAAGTTTTTGATCGCGTATTGCTTTCAGAATTACTTCCGGAAGGCATAGCCAAAGGAGAAATAGGGAAGTATTCAGCCTGCTATAAGCTTGCACTTTTTATGACGCTCTTTGCCACGGCTTTCCGGCTCGGCATCGAACCTTTCTTTTTTAGTCACGCTTCATCCGAAAAACCGGAGAAGGCCTACGCTCAGATCACCAATTATTTCGTCGTTTTGGGGAGTGTTATCCTACTGGGGGTAGTAGTCTTTGCAGACCTGCTCAAACAACTCTTTATCCTAGATCCCGCCTACTGGGAGGCCATGCCTATTGTCCCGATAATACTGCTGGCCAGTTTTTTCCTGGGGATTTACCATAATTTATCGGTTTGGTATAAGGTAACGGACCGCACCCGCTTTGGCGCTTATTTTTCACTGTCCGGAGCCCTGGTAACTATTCTGGTTAACTATTTTTTAATCCCTGTTATGGGCTACTACGCTTCTGCCCTGGCTACGCTGATGGCCTATGGCCTGATGATGATCCTTTCTTTTTATTTCGGACGTAAACATTACCCTATTCCCTACAATAATCGGAAGATTGTATTTTATCTAGGTCTTTCCATCCTCTTTTCAGCAATCTCGTTCTACGTTTTTAACAGAAATTTGGTTATTGGGGGGCTACTTCTTTTAGTATTTTTAGTGCTGGTGTACCGCATGGAGAGCGATATTTTAAAACGAATTTTTCTAAAGCGAAAATCATGAAAATCAAGATCCGCAATATATCGGAACACGAACTTCCGGCTTACGAGACGGAAGCTTCTGCAGGGATGGACTTAAGAGCCCATCTAAGTGAACCTGTAATCCTGGAACCTTTGGAGCGAGCAGTGGTGAAAACAGGCCTGTATATAGAACTGCCAATAGGCTATGAGGCACAGGTAAGGCCCAGGAGCGGACTGGCTGCAAAGAAAGGGATTACTGTTTTAAATGCGCCAGGAACCGTTGACGCGGATTATCGCGGTGAAATTGGCGTAATTCTTGTTAATCTTTCCAGAGAGCCCTTTACGGTATCCAATGGGGAACGTATTGCGCAACTTGTAATTGCCCGGCATGAACGAGCAGAATGGGAGGTTTCAGCAGAGCTCTCGGAAACCAGCAGGGGAACCGGGGGATTTGGCAGTACAGGGGTAAAATAGGATTTGCAAGGGTATCTAAAAAGAACCCGGGGAAGGAATCATGTGGTTGAAAATAAATTTTTTTGGATTGGTCATGCTGCTACTCAGCACATCTCCCGGGCTAATGGCCCAGGAGGAAGAGAGTGCCGAGGTCTTCCTTGAAGAATATACCGATCAGTTTCAGGAATGCTTTTTTGAGGCCCTTAAACAGAAAGGCATTGGAAACTACGATAAAGCCATAAATCTTTTGTTAAAGTGTGGTGAGTATACCACAAGTCAAAATGTGCTGGATTATGAGCTGGCCCGCGTGTACTTCGCTAACCGTCAATACGTGCAGGCACAGGATTATGCTCTGAAAGCCCTGAAGGATCAGCCCGAGAACGTCTGGATACTCAATACCCTTATGGATATTGTTCAGGCCCAGGGAAATGATCTTTTATTGTTTCAGGATCGCATACCCTGGGACAATGTCAAATTGAGAAATAACCTGGCGTCCCTTTATTTCCAGAAGAATAATTACACCAATGCCCGCAGGATATTGGAAACGCTGCCTAAAACCGTATTTACAGCCCAGTTGGAGCGCAAAATATCCGACTCATTGAATAAGGAACAGCAGATTAGCAGTTCAATCGTAAAGGATTCTCCTCAGGAAAATCCTCTTGAAGTTTTACGTATGGAACTGCAGCAACTTCAGGATTCCGAAAAGTTTTCTTTATTGGAAACCAGAGCGGGGGAGGCACTTGAGAATTATCCTGCTCAGCCCTGGGTATATTATTACTTTGGCCTCTCTTTGCACAGAAACGGCAAATCATCCGAGGCTTCAGGAATTCTGGAAAGCGCTTTGGATTTTCTCATTGATAACAATGATTTGCAACAAAAAATCTATAAGGAACTCGCTGCTGTTTATACGGCATTGGGAAATCCATCCAAGGCAAATATGTATCTTAGCAAAATAAAATCAGGCTCTTAAATCCATGAATGAAAGGAAATTGGCTGTAGTAAAGCGGATTCTGGCCTCGGTAGTAATTGCCCTGACACTCTCATGCAAATCAGGCAAAATAATCTCGGATGCAAAGGTAGATAAAAGTCTGTCTGCCCGTGTAATAATCAAAAACCACTATAAAAACCAGCTTGATTTTAAAACCCTCACCGGGCGGATTAAGATAGACTACTCCGATGGCTATGCTACCCAGAGCATAGGGGTAAGTCTGAGGATGGAAAAGGATAAGGCCATCTGGATCAGCGCCCCCCTTGGAGTGGTCAAGGCCCTGATTACCCCGGAACGGGTATCGTTCTACAATAAGTTAGAAAACCAGTATTTCGATGGAGACTTCAGGTACTTAAGCAGATTGCTTGGGACAGATGTTGATTTTGAAATCGTACAGAATCTGTTGTTAGGCCAGGCTTTGCTGGATCTCAGGGAAGAAAAATACCAGGCCGAGGTGAATGGGGATAACTATGAATTGAAGCCCAAAAAGGCCATGGAGCTTTTTAAACCCCTTTTCCGGATTGAGCCGGGAAATTTTAAACTGGCTGCCCAGCAGTTGTCGCAACCCTGGGAAAAAAGGCTCCTGGAAATACGCTACAAGAATTATCAGCAAAGAGATGAGCGCATCCTGCCTAATGAGATAGGGATTGTGGCCATAGACAAGGATCAACGCACTACAATTGCCATAGAGTATCGCAGCATGGAGTTTAACAGACGCCTTAATTTTCCGTATAAGATCCCAAAAGGGTTTGAAGAGATTGTCCTCAAATAATATGCATACTGGTTTTGGAAATATCACACTGAGCCTGCTCTTTCTCCTGATTGTTTCCAGTTGGCAGGTAAATGCCCAGACGAGCGAACAAAAGGCCCTGGAGGCCAAAAGGGAGCAGCTGCAAAAGGAAATTGCAGAGATGAACCGATTGCTTTTTGCGGAAAAGAAACAAAGGGGTACGGTACTGGATCAAATGGAGAACCTGGACCAGAAAATCAACATCAGGCAACAGCTAATTCGCGTAACCAATCAGCAATCCAACCTGCTCAACAGGCAGATCAACGTTAATATCAGGAACATAAGCAAATTGAGGGAGGATCTCGAGGTATTAAAGGAAGACTATGCCGAGATGATCCGAAAGTCCTACCAGAACAAGTCCCAGCAAAGCCGTTTAATGTTTCTGCTTTCGGCGGAAAATTTCTATCAGGCCTATAAGAGATTGCAGTATCTGAAACAGTATACCGCATACCGCAAGCAGCAGGGGGAGGAAATAGTAAGGAAAACGGAGGAGCTGGCAGCCCTGAATCGGGACCTTACCCGGCAGAGGAAGGAAAAAGATGAGCTGATTGCGGAAAATACGAAAGCTAAGGATGCCCTGTTGAACGAGATCAGGGAACAGAAAGATTTGTTGCTCACCATAAGGCAGAATGAAAGCAAATATTCAGCGGAGCTACAGGCCAAAAGAAAAGAAGCCCGGCAGATCGATAGACAAATCGAAAGACTTATACGCAGTGCAATAGCGGCTTCGAATAAGGAGAGTGGCGGGAAAACCACAAAAAACACCTTTGCTCTAACCCCGGAGGCCGAAATTGTTGCCAAGAGTTTTTCTGCTAACAAAGGGAAACTGATCTGGCCGGTGGAAAAGGGTGTAAAAAGGCAGGGCTTCGGGGTGTATAAGGATGCTATTTACCCGGGAATCAAACACCAGAACAACGGAGTAATCATTGCCACGGATAAAGGGGCCAGGGCACGAGCAGTTTTTGAGGGTGAAGTAATTGCAATAAGCGCAGTACCGGGAGGCAATAAGATGGTTCATGTTAAGCATGGCAATTATATCAGTACCTATCACAATTTATCGAACGTCTATGTGAAAAAGGGCGATAAAGTGGAGGCCAAAGATGAACTTGGAGAGATATATACCAATCGGTTTAATGGTTTTACTGAATTAAAGTTCTATCTATTCCGGGATGCTACCAGACTTAATCCGGAAGAATGGATCTATAGATTATAATTGAAATATTATGAGCAAAATAACCAACATACAGGGTACTTTCACCCTTCATAACGGGGTGGAAATGCCTTATCTGGGTCTTGGTGTTTACCTTTCCAAAGACGGACAGGAAGTTACCAATGCGGTGAAATGGGCTTTAGATGCAGGTTATCGCCATGTGGATACCGCGTCCATCTATAATAATGAAGAGGGCGTGGGCGCCGGAATTCGGGCTTCCTCTGTCCCCAGGGAAGAAGTATTCCTCGTGAGCAAGGTGTGGAATTCAGACCAGGGTTATGATTCTGCACTTAAGGCGTTCGATGCCAGTTTGGAACGGCTCGGGACAGATTATTTAGACCTGTACCTCATCCATTGGCCCGTGAAAGGGAAATACAAAGAAACCTGGAAGGCCCTGGAAAGGTTGTATGCGGAAAAACGCATTCGCTCCATAGGCGTCAGCAATTTCATGCAACACCACCTGGAAGACCTTCTTAACGAAGCAGAGGTGGTTCCCATGGTTAACCAAATGGAATTCCACCCCTATCTGGTTCAGCAATCCCTGATCGATTACTGCAGGGTTAAGGGTATCCAGTACGAAGCCTGGTCGCCCATGATGCAGGGGCATATTTTTAAGGATCCCGCATTTCAAAGGCTTGCTGGCAAGTATAACAAAACCATAGCCCAAATTGTATTGCGGTGGGATTTGCAAAAAGGGGTGATCACTATCCCTAAATCAGCCAAAAAGGAAAGGATACTGTCTAATGCAGATCTGTTTGATTTTGAATTATCTCCGGAGGACATGGAATATCTCGACAAACTTGACAAGGGTCAAAGATTTGGTCCTGATCCCGATAACTTTGATTTTTAAGGCCAGGATTAATCCAGGAACAGGGCTTTCAGTTCGGTGGCATCATGTGGGTCCATTTTCCCAGCAAGTACAAGGCTGAGTTGTTTTCTCCTAAGTGCACCGGCATAGCGCTCTTTCTCCAGATCAGTCTCAGGTTTTAATGGCGGAACCAAGGTTGGGTTTCCCGCGTCATCTACCGCAACAAAGGTATAGATGGCTTCATTGGCTTTGGTCCGCTCACCACTGAATCGATCTTCCATCCAGACATCGATAAAGACCTCCATTGAGGTTCGGAATGCCCTGGAGATCTTCGCTTCCACAGTGAGGACGCTACCCAGGGGAACGGTTTTATTGAATGCTACGTGGTTTACCGATGCCGTAACTGTAATTCTTCTGCTGTGCCTTCTTGCAGCAATACTGGCTGCACGGTCCATTCGCGCCAGTAATTCCCCTCCAAAAAGGTTATTCAGTGGGTTTGTTTCACTGGGCAGGACCAGGTCTGTCATTATAGCCTTGGATTCATTGGGTGTCTTTGCCTCCATCTTTTGAGATTTAGGTACAAAGATAGTCCGGAAATAGGTATGAAAAAATGGAGATTACTTTACTGACAATAACCAGGCATCAGGGGATTCCTTTTGCCTAATGTCTTTAAGTTCGGCAAGTGCCTCCTGTGGATCTTCAAAGCTTCCGTAAGTAACCTGGTGCAGACCATAAGTACTCAACCCAAGGTATGCAGAATTATATCCTTTGGCTTTCAGGATGCGAATCTTCTTTTCAGCATTGGCCTTAACACGAAAGGCACCTGCTATGATATGGTGCATTTTTGTATTTGACTTTGCCGGTGCCTTTTTCTTTTTGGCAACCGGAAGTGTAACTGCAGGCAGCTCAACAGGCTTGGCATTGAAAAAGGTAGCTTCCTGAATATTCCGGGTTACAATCTCCTGTGCCCTGGTCCTGGCAATTTGATTCTTGTCCAGATTTTCCTCGTAGAACCGGTATCCGGTAACCCCTGCGGAAAGCGCCAATAAAACCACTGCGGCGTATTTCAGCAATGGCCGTAGGGATGGCCCCTGATTTCGCTCTTCCGGGGTAATAATAAATGGGATTTTTTCTTCGAGTGCCTCTACCTCTTCCTTAAGGACTTCCCTGACAACGGGAGGTGCAACAACGGAAGCAAGGCCAAATGATGTAGTTAGGTAATTAACCTGATCTTCAGGCCTGAACTGAATCTTTCCTTCCCTGTTATACCAAAGCTTGCCAATACCGGCCAGCTCAAGCCGTTTTCCATCCCGTAATTCTTTTTTCCAAACAGCAACCGTTTCCATCAACTTTTCAAGCATATCCTCATATGAAATCTCCTGGGCATTAGCCATATAGGAAACCAGCAGTCCGTCATTGGTAGATAATTGCCCGTTAAATGAAATCTCTTTGGTTGGGGGGTGGAAAGTGTTTGTAGACTTCTGTATAAAGGCCGATTTTACCTGAGTCAGAAATGCGCCAAACTCAGGCACAACAACGCAGTTGTATCGATATAGTAATTCCTGTATGTACTGCTCAGGTGCCATTTTTACAAAGATGAAAAAAATTCAGAGGGCTACAAACCCCCTTACATAACTTTTTATTAACAGATAATATTGTATTGTACGTGGAAAGTGCTTACGCAAATACCCTCGAGGAAATGGAGTTGTTTTCCCTGTTGCGATTACAGGCAATTCCGAATATCGGCGACCAGACCGCTAAAAAACTAATAGAATATTGTGGTAGCGCTGAGAAAGTATTCCGGACAAAAAAGGTGCATTTGTTGAAGCTGCAAGGTTTAGGCAGCAGGATCTTGCAGGAATTGCATACCAAACAGTTTGGGAAAGCCGCAGAAAGGGAATTGCGCTACATCAGGGACCATGGTATTGGCTATATCCCTTATGGCAGAAAGGATTATCCTAAGTACCTCAGGCACTGTTCAGATGGCCCAATCCTCTTATTTGCAAGGGGGACTTTCGATCTTAAAGGTAAAAGAATGATCAGCGTGGTTGGGACAAGGAACAGTACCTCCTACGGAGAGGCCTTTTGTGATTCTCTGGTGGAGGATCTGGCCCCATTAAACCCGGTTATTGTGAGTGGCTTTGCTTATGGAATTGATATCAGCATTCACAAGGCCTGTATCCGTAATGACATACCTACTCTGGGTGTTCTGGCTCATGGTTTGAACCAGATTTACCCGAGAAATCATATACGCTACGCGGGTCAGTTGGAATCCAATGGCGGATTCTTAACCGAGTTCTGGAGCAGCAGTAAACCTAACCGGGAAAATTTCCTGAAGCGCAACCGCATCATTGCAGGGATCAGCGAGGCAACAGTTGTGGTGGAATCCGCATCAAGGGGAGGCGCGTTGATAACCGCCGATATGGCCCATGGTTACAATCGGGAGGTTTTTGCTGTACCCGGACGGGTTGATGATACCTGGAGCCAGGGATGCAACCAGTTGATAAAGATGCAAAAAGCAAGTATGCTCACTTCTGCGGCCGACCTTATCTATATGCTTGGCTGGGACCTGCCCGCCCCAAAACCCGAACCAGTGCAAAAGCAGTTATTTATTTCTCTGGACGCTAAGGAACAAATAGTATATTCCTTTTTAACCAAGAATGGTAAAAATCATTTGGACGAAATAGCACTGGGTTGTGGTTTATCGGTATCCATAACGGCCGCGTTATTGTTTAGCCTGGAAATGAAAAAGTGCGTGAGGCCACTACCGGGGAAATTATATGAAGCCGTCTAATGTAAAAAGTTGCTTTACTGGTAGCCCAGCTTAACCCGTACCCTGTTCAAAACCTCATCGGCCACAAGTTTTGCTTTTTGGGCACCCTGGGCCAGTATACTGTCTATTTCGGACAGGTTCTCCATATAATAGGAAAACTTTTCCCTGGGTTCGGCAAATTCTCTCAGTATAACTTCATAGAGCGCTTGTTTGGCATGACCATATCCGTAATTGCCTGCCAGGTAATTGCTGCGCATGCCTGCAGTTTCTTCTGGTGTAGCTAAGATTTTATATAAGGCGAAGACATTATCCTGCTCCGGGTCCTTTGGGGCCTCCAGGGGTTTGCTGTCCGTCACTATTCCCATAATTTGTTTTCGAAGCTTCTTATCCGGCTGGAAGATGTTGATTAGGTTTCCTTTGCTCTTGCTCATCTTTTGCCCGTCTGTCCCGGGAACATACATGGTTTCCTCCTTTACCTGGGCTTCAGGCAGAACAAAGGTTTCTCCAAAGATGTTGTGGAAGCGGGAGGCTACATCCCGGGTCATCTCCAGGTGCTGCAGCTGGTCTTTTCCCACCGGGACTATGTGTGCATCGTATAACAGGATATCGGCTGCCATTAGCATAGGATAGGTAAAAAGCCCTGCATTCACATCGGCCAGCCTGTCTGCCTTGTCTTTAAAAGAGTGTGCAAGGGTTAATCTTTGGTATGGAAAGAAACAGCTCAGGTACCAGGCCAGTTCGGATACCTGTGGCACATCACTCTGCCTGTAGAAAACGGTTTTATTGAAATCAAGTCCGAATGCCAGCCATGCAGCGGCTGTGGCATAAGTGTTTTCTCGCAATTCTTCCCCGTTTTTGATCTGGGTGAGGGAATGCATGTCGGCTATAAAAAGGAAGGATTCATTTTTGGGTTCCCGGGCCATTTCTATGGCTGGTTTAATAGCTCCAAGGATATTACCCAGGTGCGGTGTGCCCGTACTTTGAATACCTGTGAGAATTCTTGCCATCCGTTTCAGATTAAGGATTAGCAAAAGTAAAAGAAATACCGATACCCTGCTAAATTTGTTACTTTTGGGCCATGCTCAACTGGGTGAAAAAAACAGGACAACTTTTGTTCAGGGTATGGTTCTACATTTTGGTTGCCCTCCCCATTGTGGTGTTCCTACCCATACTCGTTTTGGTTACATTGTCCGAAAAGACCTATGCTCAGTTTTTCTGGCTCGCCCGCAACATTTGGGCGTCTACCATACTCTATGGTATGGGATGTATTCCGAAAGTAGAATGGGAAGAAAAACTGGAACCCGGAAAGAGCTATATGCTTGTGGCCAACCATACCAGCATGCTTGATATTATGCTCATGTTGCGCGTTAGCAGGAACCCTTTTGTATTTGTAGGAAAGAAAGAACTTAAAAGGATCCCGCTCTTTGGCTTTTTTTACAAACGTGTTTGCATTTTGGTTGACCGAGAAAGCAGCAGGAGCAGGACAGCTGTCTACCGAAGGGCCCAGAAAAGGCTAAATCAGGGCTTGAGTATCTGTATTTTCCCGGAGGCAGGCGTGCCAGATGAATCCATAATCCTGGACAAGTTTAAGGACGGGGCGTTTAAAATGGCCATAGCTCATACCATTCCAGTTGTGCCCATGACCTTCCTGGACAATAAGAAACGTTTTCCCTTCCGTTTTTTTAGCGGTGCACCGGGCCCCTTGAGGGTTAAGGTCCACCGATTCCACAGGACTGAACATCTGCAGGAAGCCGATAAAGTTCAGCTACGGGAAGACATACGCAATATAATACTCCGGGATTTGAAAGGATAACCTCCGCCTTTAGCTCGAATTGTTTTGCTGAACATGACCTTGGTCATTTTAATTGATCCTTAAAAGGATTTATTTGCCCGCCCTAAACCATAAGCCTGTCCAATATTACTGGGTTTTTGTAATGGTATAGGTTGTACCTATTTGCTCATAGGATATATGAATTGAATTAAGGGGCAGGCAGGTAGAATTTATGGTAAATTTGAATATAACTGCAATCTGAAAATAGTTTTAGTATGGAAAACGATCCACATGCAAACATTTCGCACAGCACCAACGGAGAGGGAAAATGCCCATTTCTCAGTGGTGAATTAAATGTAAGTGCGGGAGGGGGTACAACCAATCGCGATTGGTGGCCCAACTCTCTGAATTTAAACATCCTTCGTCAACATTCCAATTTGGTTGACCCTATGGGTGAAGATTTTAACTACGCCGAAGAATTTAAATCGCTCGATCTTGATGCGATCAAAAAAGACTTAACAGACCTCATGACCGATAGCCAGGACTGGTGGCCTGCGGACTACGGCCACTATGGACCCTTCTTTATCCGTATGGCCTGGCATGCTGCAGGTACATATCGTATCGCCGACGGTCGGGGAGGTGGAGGCACGGGTGCCCAGAGGTTTGCGCCGTTGAACAGCTGGCCAGACAACGCCAACCTGGATAAAGCAAGGGTATTGCTATGGCCTATCAAACAGAAATACGGCAAAAAGATTTCCTGGGCAGACTTGTTAATCCTTGCCGGAAACGTTGCTCACGAGTCCATGGGATTACCCATGTACGGTTTTGCCGGAGGACGGGAAGACATATGGCAGCCTGAAGAAGATATTTACTGGGGTTCTGAGGCCGAATGGTTGGGGAACAAAGACCGGTACAATGAAAAAGGAGAATTAGAAAAGCAAATGGGAGCCGCCCATATGGGATTGATTTATGTAAATCCCGAGGGCCCCAACGGTAACCCTGATCCGCTAGCTGCGGCTCATGACATACGGGAGACATTTGGACGTATGGCCATGAACGATTATGAAACCGTTGCCCTGATTGCAGGAGGACACACTTTTGGTAAAACCCATGGTGCTGCCAGCGATGCAGAATATCTCGAGGCAGAACCAGCCGGAGCTCCTATTGAAATGCAAAGCCTTGGCTGGAAGAGTAATTTCGGAACAGGTAAAGGGTCTGATACCATTACAAGTGGACTCGAAGGTGCATGGACAGATACTCCTATCAAATGGAGCCATAAATACCTGGAAAATCTTTATGGATATGAATGGGAACTGACCAAAAGTCCTGCCGGAGCATGGCAGTACAAGCCTAAGGATGGAGCCGGTGCAGGAACCGTACCGGATGCACATGATCCAAACAAGATGAACGATCCGTTCATGCTTGTAACAGACTTGTCTTTACGTATGGATCCTGAATATGGAAAAATCTCAAAACACTTCCTGGAGAATCCTGAGGAGTTCAAGGAAGCTTACCAAAAAGCGTGGTTTAAACTTACACACAGGGATATGGGGCCAAGATCCCGATACCTGGGAGCTGAAGTTCCGGCCGAAGACCTGATCTGGCAAGATCCTGTACCTGCTCTAGACCACGATTTAATTGATGATAAGGATATTGCAGGGTTGAAAGGGACCGTCCTGGCATCCGGACTGAGCGTTTCTGAATTGGTTGGTGCTGCATGGGCTTCTGCCTCAACATTCAGGGGATCAGATTTCCGTGGAGGGGCCAATGGCGCAAGGGTACGTCTTGAACCACAGGTACACTGGGAAGCAAACAACCCTGTTCAGTTAGGAAAAGTACTGGATGCACTGACCAAAATCCAGGAGGAATTCAATGCTTCTCAGAGTGGAAACAAAAGGGTTTCCATGGCCGATCTAATTGTACTTGGCGGATGTGCTGCCGTTGAAAAAGCAGCCAAAGATGCTGGTCGCGAGATTACCGTGCCATTTACTCCCGGCAGGACCGATGCCACTGCGGAAATGACAGATGCAGAATCCTTTGAGGTGCTTGAGCCGGTAGCTGATGGTTTCAGAAATTACCTCAAGCAGAAGTTCACCGTAAGAACCGAAGAGCTATTGGTAGACAAGGCACAATTGATGACCCTTACTGCTCCTGAAATGACCGTGCTGGTAGGAGGAATGCGTGCCCTTAATGCTAATTATGACGGCTCCGCTCACGGAATCTTTACCGACAAGCCTGGTACTCTGACGAATGATTTCTTTGTAAACCTTCTGGATATGAGCACCGAATGGAAAGCCATCGATGCTGATGAAGAAGTTTTTGAAGGACGTGATCGCAAGACGGGTGCTGTTAAATGGACTGGTACACGTGTAGACCTTATCTTTGGATCGAACTCTGAACTCAGGGCTCTTGCCGAGGTTTACGGATGCGAAGATTCCAAGGATAAGTTTGTGAAGGACTTTGTTAAGGCCTGGGATAAGGTAATGAACCTGGATCGTTTTGACCTTGCCTAAGCCCAAATAAAGAATGTTTTATTAGATTGTAAGGTGGCCCCGTCAGGGGCCACTTTTTTATTTCACCTCTTTAATAACCAGATTACACGGTCATAGGACGTGATATAATGCAGCAGGCAAATTCCTGCGAAAATCATACTGCTAAGTAAAAAACCAAGATCGTACAGTACCCAGGTTGCTGAAGTGAAAACACCCAGCTCTAACAGCATACGCAGCCATCCTGCCACTGGGACTGGGGCATTTCCGGATCTGCTTGGGTCTTCCGGAACAGCAAATACACCCCATACAGTCATGAGGAAGACCGGTAGCAAAAGTGCCCAGAGAAACCTGTCCCAACTTACCCCCAGTTTCCATCCCCATATGCCTACTGCGGCAATGGCAGCTATTTCCAGTAAGAAGCGAAGCATCAGGTTTAACGGGTGAGATGCCATTAGAAATCTATTTTATCCTAAGATTAGAGATCAAATGCAAAAATCCATAACGGATTATCTTATACGTAAATAGAAATAGAAGCAGGAGAATTAAACCTACCATAATTGGCAAATTGGCTCCAAAAGTATAGCTCATCCCCAGAATAAAGCCCAGCAGGTATTCTGGACGGTATAAGGGGACAAAAAATGAAATCAGGATGGCCAAAAGCATCATATAACCTGGAGCTGGAGACCCCATGGTAAATAAGACTGAAATAAAGATCCCAAAAACCAGTGCCCGAATGAACCTTAAAAATGATTTCTTCCTGGATTCATTTGCTTTCTGTTCATTGCCTGTTGAAAGGTATCTGTGAATCCAAAATAAAAGCAGAAAAGTAGCCAGAGGGAGGGTAAGTCCACCCCACCAGTTGGAAATTCCAGGCAGGTCTTCACTTTGGAGGAGATAGTGTGTAGGGACCCCGCCATTAAAATGATCCCAGATTAGATGTGCCCAAACCAAAGCAGTAACTAAAAGAGTAAATAGTATCCGATATTTTAGGGATAAACCTGCAGCTGTACCCATAAAAATTATTTTTTAGTTGCTCGTTGCAAACGATCGTTAATGGCTTTACCCATTCCCTGATCCGGAAACTGTTCTGCCACAATCATATCCAGTTCCTGTTTGTCTAATTTATGTAGGGCAGCATATAGTTTTGAAGCAGCTTCTTCCAGGTTGCCCTGCCTGGACAAAACCTGCTGGGCTTTGATATTTGAGGCTTCAACCGCATTTTGAAATAGCAGGACACCTACGCGCTTTTCTGGAAACGCCATGATAAATTTTGCTACGTCATCCACCACATAAGTAGTCGTTTGAGGCGCGTAATGCCGGGACAGCATCCCGGGGGCGTCCGGTGCAGCTTCTTTTTTGTTCTTAACCTGAATCTCACCAATGAGGTTTGATATGTCTTCAACTGTAATCGATCCCAACCGGTACAATACGGGATTTCCATCCTCAAAACCAATTATAGTAGATTCAATACCCCTTTCACAAGGTCCCCCCTCCAGTACCATGGACAGTTTGCCTTCAAAATAGCTGGCTACATGCGAGGATTCTGTTGGACTGATTGAGCCAAAGGGATTGGCGCTGGGTGCGGCAAGAGGAAAATCCAGCTTTTCCAGCAGTTCAAGGGAAACCGGATGATTGGGAACCCTTACGGCTACAGTGTCTTTTCCGGAAGTAACCAGATCAGGTATTTCGGGCCGTTTTTTTAAGATTAGCGTCAATGGCCCGGGCCAGAATTTTTCTGCCAGTAATTTTGCCCTATCCGGCACTGCTTCCACCACTTTTGGCAACTGCTCAGCCCCGCTTAGATGTACAATAAGGGGATTGAAAAAAGGCCTTTGCTTAAGCGCAAAGATTTTTTTTATCGCCTTTTCGCTAAAAATATTCCCCGCCAGGCCATATACGGTTTCTGTGGGGATTGCCACTACATCCTCCTGTTCAAGAAATTGCACAGCACGGGTTATATCACCAGAAACAAGCGTCATCTGCCAAATGAGTTACTTTCTACACGGGCGAAGATAGCATTTTGCTGAAACTGAGGCGTATTTATCTGACCAGATCGCCAGTTCATTGCCGCTGGGATCTTTGAAATGGAACCTCCTCCCTCCAGGAAAGGAAAATATGGACCTGATAATTTCCCCGCCCGCCTTTTCAACATCGGCCTGGACGGATTCGAGATCAGTGTGATATAAAACAATCAATGCGCCATTTAAAATGGGCTCTTCACTAAGTTCAAAACCACCGAAAATTCCACTTTCAGCGAATGAGGTATAGGTGGGGCCGTAGTCCGTAAATTCCCATCCGAATACCTGGGAATAAAATGCCTTGATTTTTTCCAGGTCATGGGCCTTGAATTCGATGTAGTTGATATGGTTGTTTGTCATTTGATTTATAAACTTATGGGTAAACAGCTTAATCCCAAACGAATTTCCAACTGCCATCCTGCTGCCGCTTCCAAACCGTGTGGAAAATCCCCTTCCCCTCCTGTTTTACGCCTGTAGAATCTGTCATTGTAAAAGTGAACTTTCCGTATGTATATCCCATGTCTCCGGAGCTGGATACGTCAATAAAATCAGGCTCCCAGCTTAAGCTCATTTCGGCTGAACTCTTGGATTGTTTTTCAAAATACTCAGTCATTTGCCCTCTGCCGATTACGAGGCTGTTGTTACGCATTAATACAGCGCTGTCTGCAGCATAAGCCAGGAAGGCTTCCGGAATTCCTTCAGCTTTTGCCATGGCTGCAAAAGCACGTTCGGCCTCCAGAATTTCTTTCTTCCATTGATCCATGGAAACCTTCTTGTTGTCCTTATGGCAGCCCACGAACATTCCTGTGATCAGTAGCAGCAACGTAATCTTTTTTGCGATCATGAGCATGGAATTTTCCTCAAGTTAGTAAATCCTGGTCCATTGGCAACATCTTATCTCTATTCAGAGAAGAGGGAAAAAGTCATACCGTCGCCACCATGATACCCTTTTCCCAGGATTCAAGGATATCTTATGAAATAACTCCGGACTCACCACATGTTCCCACCCCCACAGATTTACCTTTTGGGTAGAGAAGCTACCCGTTTCCCGGATTCCAATTTTCGATTTCAGGTGATGCAATTCCCATTGAGCCCTGACAGTTTTTGACCCGTTAAGATGGCTTACAAAGAACTGCTCTTGCGGGGTATTATTGAATGATATTTCCTTTGACCTGAGCGTCATTTTTTCCTCAGGATTCACTAGCATTTGAAACTCATTTTGCTCAAGTTTAAAAGGAAGATTTAATTCGTAATCCTTTCCAATGAGACCCTTATCAATCCCCATGAAATTGTGCACATACTCGTCAGTCGCAATAGCTTTTTGCCCGATGTTATCCAGTTGGTAACCTATGCTCAAAACATTTTCCTCTAAGCTGAATTCTTTAGTGAGCTTGTAGGCATATCCATAGAGGTTATCCGAAATACAGGAGATACGCAGTTTATTTGGCAGGGGTTCTACCTGGAAGATGGCAGGCCTGATTTCATAGGAAGTAGTAAACTGGTATGGCCCTTCAGTTTTTTTAAGCGCGCCTACCCCTATTTTGTGGAACCAGTCACCAGGTTCGGTTTCCTCATAACCAATAGCCGATTCTATACCGAATTCGTTATATAAGCCCATTCCAAAGAGATTGGTATCGACCTCGTCAGAGCGTTCCGTTGTAGTCACCGGCACTCCCTCAAACGTTACTTTGGTAATCTTCCCCGTCCAGTCGAAACGGGAAAAGGTATACCCTTCCAGGGGCTGGTCTATATGGACTTCCAGGGCATTATTATTTAGAATGTGAGTGATAGCGTAAGTGGCTGAATTAATGGTTGAATGATGTTGCTTAAATATGATTAAAGAGGTTTAACTATTTAATATTGCCAGCACTCGTTCTGGTGTAAACGGGATATGCCTCAATCGCTTACCGGTTAATTTGAGAAAGGCGTTGGCAATTGCCCCTGCAACCATAGGCGTAGCTGTTTCCCCAACTCCTTCCGGAATCTCATTGGAATCTATCAGCACCGTTTCAATGCTATCTGGCACGTCCTGCATCCTCAGCAATGGATAATTGTGATAGTTGGATTGTTCCACCCTGCCATCCTTAATAGTTATCTGTTCATTAAGCACACTGCTCATGCCCATAATTATGCCGCCTTCCATCTGTGCCTTCACGTTGTCTGGTTGCACAATAACCCCCGCATCAACTGCTATCCAGAAATGGTGCACTCTTATCTTGCCCGTTTTCCGATCCACTGAAATTTCACATACTCCAGTACCCAGAGAACCGTGTTCCACAAAGGAAACACCTTTCGCTCGCCCCTCTTTTAAAGGTCCGTTCCAGTTCGATATCTCAACCACTTTTTCAAGGGTTGCCAATGCCCGTGGGGAATTGGCCATTAATTTTCTCCTCAGGGCGACTGGATCCATATTCTGCTGAAATGCTACTTCATCAAGCATGCATTCAATTGCGAATTTGTTAGCGCCATGGCCCACTGCCCGCCAGTGTTTCAATCGAACACCATGGGTAGCTGAACGCCATTCCACTAACTGGTTAGGGATGTTGTAATGGTCATTCCGGGCACCACTGGCAACCAGGTGGCCGCCATCTCCAATAACACAATGTGAGAAACCCGTAATGTTTCCCTGATTATCCAGACTGGCTCTGAGGCGTTGGAGGGATAAGGGACGGAAGGCACCATAGCCAACATCGTCTTCTCTTGTCCACATCAGTTTTACCGCTAGGGGAGCCATTTCTTTGGCAATAAAGGCACATTCTTCCACAAAATCGTTCATGCTTCTTCGGCCAAAGCCCCCGCCAAGGTATTGCAGATGCACATTTACTTTTTCCGGAGGTATTCCCAGGATATCCGGGACACCCAGCTTGGTGTCTGGTCCTTGCTGACTACCCACCCAGACTTCGGCGCTTTGCCCATCTTCTGCCACCTGAATTATGGCATTCAGGGGTTCCATTTGGGCATGGTAAACGTAGTCGTTCTTAAAATCTGCTGTATACGATTTCGCAGCTATGCTTGCTGCATTATCCACACTGCCAATTTCATTGAGTATACGACCTTTATCAGCTTGATTCGCGATTTTTTCATAGGTTGCATACACTTCCTGGGAGTTAAAGCCCGATGCCGGAGAATCACCCCATTTGATATTAAGCTGTTTTTTCGCACTTAGTGCCTGTTCCAGGCTTTTAGCCACGACTCCTATGGCATAGTCAAAGGGCACCAATTTCAGTACCCCATCCATTGCAAGGATTTCTGCTTCATTGAGAAGAGTAGGACTGGCACCATGTAAATTGCCTCGTTCCAGAACTGCATAGACCATATTGGGCAAAATTATGTCGATTGCGAATTGCGCACTACCATCGGTTTTGGAGGGTAGTTCAGTTCTGGGAATGTATTTACCAACAAGTTCAAAATCTTCTTGCTTCTTAAGGTCATTTTCTGAAATATCCGGCATGTCTTCCGGAACTGTCAAATATGGAACCAGGTCGCCATAACTTATTTTTTTACCCGAAGTATGGATAACCTCACTGTTTTTAGTACTCGTTTCTGCCAGGGGGACGCCCCAGTGATCAGCTGCTGAACTCCTTAAGATATATCTGGCCTGTGCACCTGCTTTTCTCATAACCGGGTAATACGCTTTGGTTGTCCGGCTTCCCACGGTAAACATCAATTTACTTCCCGGAGCCCAACCTTCGGACCCATAGATATCTGATTCCTGAGGTGAAAATTCCACCCGAACCCGGGACCAGTCGGCATCCATTTCCTCCGCGAATAGCAAGGGGAGGGAGGTCATAGAGCCCTGGCCCATTTCTGCCGCAGGATTGTAAATAGTGATCTCACCATCTTCTGTGATTTGTACCCAGGCTGTAATGGGATGTTTTTCTAATTGTTCCTTTATACCTTCAGTGTCGGAACAGGAAATAAGCTGGGACATTAAGCCTGACGCGCCTATAAATAAGGCAACCCCGCCGGAGGATTTCAAGAATTCCCTGCGGGTAAAACCCCTTTCGGGCAATATTTTTGGATCATTTTTCATGGGAAACTCAGCTTTACAGGGTTGACGATTCTGATGCGCGCTCTATGGCTTTGAGGATACGCATGTACGTACCGCAACGGCACATTACCGGATTCATGAAACTCTTGATTTCTTCACGACTGGGCTTTGGATTTTGTTCGAGCAGGGCCACCGCCTGCATAATTTGGCCGGACTGGCAGTAGCCGCATTGGGGAACCTGTTCTTCTACCCAGGCTTTTTGAACGGGATGGTCACCTTTTTCAGAAAGACCTTCTATAGTTTTGATTCTTTCTCCGTTGGCAACTCCATTGATGGGGACTACACAGGCCTTAGATGGCTTACCGTCTATATGAATCGTACAGGTTCCGCATTGGGCAATTCCGCAACTGTATTTGGTGCCTGTAAGCCCCAGGTGTTCGCGCAGTACCCAAAGCAGGGAAGTACCCTCGGGAACGTCTACAACGTAACTTTTTGAGTTGATGTTTAAAGAATAGGATGGCATAAGGAATATTTTGTCCTTAAGTTACCAAAAAAAGAAAGACAGGCAGAATTGGAAGTAAGGGTAAATGCCTTCTGGCAGCATCCCGATTATTTGAAGGCTCTAGCTTTATTACCGGATAGTGCAATGAGACCCATAACAGGTCCAAGGGCCAGTGGCAGGTAGAGATAGATGCCCGGAAGGAATTCCTGAAGTAAGGTTAGCAATTGAATGCTGATGATGGTTATGGCAAAACCGATGCAATTAACAATAGTCAGGGCTGTACCTCTGTTGGTAGCAAGGGCATTTTTTGCCACCAGGGTTGAAAACAGAGGGGAATCAATTATGACAGCCATCCCCCAGAAGAGAAGAAAACCTAGAAAAAATATTTCGTATTGGACCAAGAATGAAATGGGCGAAAGGATACAACAAATACAGGAGGACAGTAAGGCTATGAAGGCAATTTTTTTGGCACCCCATTTAAGGGAAAGGTAGCCTCCCAGCACACAGGCTACTCCTCCAACCCCTATTATCAGGAAGGATAGTAGCGGGATGTTGAGAACAGTGTCCGCATTTAGTGATGCATAGGTCTCCAGAATTACCGGAACAAAGGCCCAGAAAGCATAAAGCTCCCACATATGTCCGAAGTAACCGAATGCAGCCGATCGAAATTCCTGTCCGGAAAAGACTTTGAAGAATGCGGATAAATCCAGTTGCTGGCTTTTTTTCCTCTGAGGGCCATCCGGGACTAACAAAAACATCAACGTACCTCCCATCAGTGCAAGGGCCGAAGTGGTGTAGATCACCTGCTTCCAGGGGAGGTTTTGGCCAAAGTTTTTGAGCAAATGAGGAAATGCGGTACCGAGAACAAGGGCGCCAACGAGGTAACCCAGGGACTTACCTAATCCTTTGTGATAATAGTCCGATGCGATTTTCATTCCAACCGGGTAGATTCCGGCAAGAAAAAAGCCTGTAAAAAATCTCAAGAGGAACAGGCTGAAGTAGCTGTTGCCACCCCAGCCAACTCCAGCATTGAACAGAGCTCCAAGTACAGCACTAATGAGGAAAACCCTGGAAGGTGAAAACCGGTCGGCCACAGTTAGAAAAGCAAATACCAATGTGCCCGAGATAAACCCGAATTGCACTGCTGAGGTAAGGTCACCCAATGCAGATTGGTTCAGTGAGAACGTTTCTACAAGGTCTGGCATTACCCCATTGCCAGCGAACCACAGGGAAGTACAGCAGAATTGCGAAAGAACGATTACTGGTAATATGCGTTTGGGAATGGCCAACTAAACAAATCAATCTTTTTTCATAGTATTGTTGGTAAAGCCATTCTCTCCAAGAATCTCAACCTTTTTTGTATTTGCTTTTACTTCATCTTCAGTGAACCAGGCATCACGTAACTCCTTTTTTGCAAATAATTCCAATTGATCTCCATTGTGAGGGGAGTCTTTTTGAGTTGCATTACCATAACTTAATAAGACTTTTGCCTTCACTTGTTCACCAAACTCAATAACCCCTACCCAGGAATCGCCTCCCCCAACATACATGTTATTTTCATCCGCCCCTCCGGGCCAGGCCACCCGAAATACCCCCATGGAACCGTCTATTCCATTTGCAGGAAGATTTTTTCCATTATAGTTAATCCTGTAGTAATCTCCCCATGGGGTATCCAAACTTCCAAATTTGGTTTCAATCTCCAATGCAGCTTCTTCCATTAATTGTACCGCCCGATCAGGATTTGCCAGTCCATCTGGGGTCGTATTGGGCTTTTCCATACTCCATGGTTCTGCATAGTTTGAATTATTCCATACCTGAAATTTCCGTGCCCAATTATAAAATAAAAGCATACCCTTACTATCGGCATCCGCTTCACGATCCCAGCTCTCCAAAACCGTTTTGGCTTCTTTGGCCTTCTCAGAGTCTGAATTATCGATTGCCGTGAACAGATCATCAAGAATTCGATCCGCGAACTCCAACCGGGTAGAGAGTTTATATTCCACCAATTCATCAAAGCTAATCGACTCGTCTTCTAATAGCATCCTGGCAGAACGCTGAGGGCGTAATCCCATATACCGGGGTGCCATATAGCCGGGAAAATCATCTGGATTTAAGGTCATGGGAATAGTACTTGTCCAGGGCGGGTCATTGGCATTTTGAAGCCAGCCCACTGCCGGGTTTTTCACTTTTGGCAAATCACTGTATGCATGAACTTCAGTCCATATATCGCTGGATTTTCCACCAGGAATTATGCGATCCCAATACTCCCAGGAATCTTCAGTACGCTTGGGGACCAAACCGTTAAACAGGTAGAAGATTTCTCCTGATTTATCGGCATACATCACATTCCAGAAAGGGATTTGTGCCATTTTCAAAGCAGATTCAAACTCCCCGAAATTGGTGCTGTTGATCATACGCCACCACTGCAGGAACATATTAGGCCTATCCAGTCCAACCATTCTCAGGGCTAAGACTTTATCATCTTTTTGATTGACTACCGGGCCATGTGCTGTTTTAAGAATCTGAACTTCCTGTTCCTGTAAACTTCCATCCTCCTGCTTAACTTTAATTATTTTCTGGCTGGCTTCAAATTGTTTTACCTCGCCGTCCATCACATAACCACCATCCTGCAATTGTAATTCGTATGTATCGGCATTGTCAATGGTATTATCGGTATGGCTCCAGCCCAGATTTTCATTAAAACCAATGGCAATTCCCGGAAATCCCACCAAAGTACTGCCATACATATTTTTTCCGTTTAGATTGAAATGCGATTCGAAAAAGAGAAATTCATTCCACCAGGGAAGATGCGGATTTTGTACCAGCATGGCCTTTCCCGAAGCAGAACGCTTTGGCCCGATGGCATAAGTATTACTCCCCATATCCGGCCACTGCTGTATACGGCCAAGATCATTGCCCCCAATAAACCTGGTGAAAACAACATACATGCCGTGCATGTTCAGGTCTTTGGTCGTTAAAGGCAGTACGCCCATATTTTTTTCATCAATAGCTTCAGGATAAGCTTTGGCATAGGCATTTAAGCCGTCTACAAAGGAGCTGTAGATGCGTTTAAGCTCCGGATCCTGTTTGCTTTCCCATTCGTTGGCTAGCTCTTCAAATCCCAAAGTATGAACCAGCATATCATTTTGCAATTTACTTTGCCCCCAGTATTCGGCCCCTTTTCCCCTCGAACTTCCATAAAGTTCCAGGATTAGATTGGTATGGTTCTGCATCTGTGCCCAACCCTGCGCAAAGAAGAGCTCTTCCAAGGAATTTGCAGTAATATGGGGAACGCCCCAACTATCCCAGGCGATTTGAGTTTTTTGTTGTTCCTGGGTGCATGAAATATTGAGCAGTAATAGAAGGAGAAAAGTAATGAACGAGGAGTTTTTCATAGTTCAGACAGCGTTTTTTAATTGTTAATGAGTAGGTTATGAAACAGGATTTTGGCGATGATTACAGCCTGGAAAATCTACAACCCCTGGTAAGCTCCAAGCCCAGGCTCCTTAAAAGTAAGAAAAATCAAAGTATACCTTCCATATTATCCAAATACCTGAAGGGAGTCTAATAGAATATTTGTATTATATACGGGCATCACTTAATTAGGCGGTTCCAATTCTGTTGAGGCCTTATAATAAGAGACAGAACTATGTTAATATTTTGATAAACAGCCCTATGTTGTTTAATCATTTATTACATTCGTTAAACACAGCTATACTATAAATAACCAATTATGAAATCGATCCTTTACAAACTTTCTTTTTTCACCCTTATTTTTCTGTTTTCCTTTAATGGATTTGCCCAGGATTTTCAGGGTAAAGCTTATTATTTTTCAAAATCCAAGATGGAACTTGGCGCCTGGGGTGCAAGGCTTAGTGAGGCACAGAAGAAGCAGATTCAGGAACGACTTAAGAATAGGCTGGAAAAGACTTACATCCTAAATTTTAACAGAGAAGAATCTGTATTCGATGAGGAGGAGAAATTGGATGCATGGTCCGGTGCAACAGATTCCTGGGGGAAAAATTTCTCTCCTGGAAAATCGTATAAGAACATAAAGGACAATGCCCTCGTCCAGAGCCAGGAGTTTTACGGGAAAAAGTTTTTGGTAAAGGATAAATTGCTGGCTTTAGAGTGGAAAATGGGTACTGAATCCAAGCAGATAGGACAGTACACTTGTTTCAAAGCTACAACGGTAGTTCCCACTTCAGAGCTGACCTGGTATAACTTTTCCTGGGGCGATCTTCGAAGGACTGAGCAAAAAGAAGAAGGTTCTGAAGATACCAAAACCAACGAACCCGATATTAAGCTCACTCAGATCGAGGCCTGGTTTACACCTCAAATACCTGTAGGGCATGGTCCGGGTGAATATTGGGGGCTTCCGGGTCTTATCCTTGAAGTCAGCGCCGGAAATACGATAATGCTTTGTTCAAAGATTATTATGAACCCGGAGGAAAAAATTAAAATTGAGGCTCCGGAGAAAGGCAAGCTCACTACAAAAAGTGAGTATCAATCAATCGTACAGGGCAAAATGCGGGAAATGAGAGACAACCGCGGAAGAAGGCGAAGTCGATAGTCGCTCCCCGGGATACCACCAATATCGGCAATTAGCAGCAGCACATGAAAAAAATTTTCTTTATCGCGCTACTCTTCGCGACTTGCAATTCCTATGCTCAGGTTAAGCTTGAGGGAGTTGTTCGAGATAGTTTAAACCAGCCCCTGGAAGCGGCCAATGTTATCGCAATAAATCAGGAAACCAGCGGATTGGAGGCCTTTGGTGTTACAACAACTGAGGGGAGATATCGCCTGGATCTGGGAAGGAACGGCACCTACAAGATTCAGATCAGTTACGTTGGGATGAAGACATTCACCGAGATCCTCTCAACAAAGGAAGAAAATATAGTCAAAGACTATACCCTGGAGGCCGATAATGTCCTGGAAGGGGTGGAACTGGTGTATGAAATGCCTGTTCAGGTAAAGGGAGACACGGTTGTTTATAATGCTGATTCGTTTCAGAATGGAACAGAAAGAAAGCTTGAAGATGTACTGGAGAAACTCCCCGGTGTTGAGATCAACGAAGAAGGTCAGATAGAAGTAGAGGGGAAGGTAGTCAACAAGCTCATGGTAAACGGCAAGGACTTTTTTGACGGGGATACCAAGTTGGCCTCAAAGAATATTCCCTCCAAGGCCGTTGATAAGATTCAGGTTTTGCGCAATTATTCGGAGGTGGGTCAGTTGCGCAGCGTAACCAACAACCAGGATAATGTTGCCCTGAACATCAAATTGAAAGAAGGCAAGGAAAACTTCTGGTTTGGCGACGTCACTGTGGGGGCTGGTTCTTCTCCGGATAAGGAACTTTATTTGGTGCAACCCAAATTGTTCTATTACAGTCCAAAATACACGCTTAATTTTATTGGAGACATCAACAATACCGGAGAAGTTGCCCTAACAAGGCGCGATATTCGGAATTTTGGTGGTGGTTTCCGGGCACCTAGCAGGAGTAGTGGTACTAATATAAACCTGGGCGACAACAGCCTTAATTTCCTGACAAGTCAGGCCAATGCATTGGAAATAGAGAACAAACTGGCCACTGGAAATTTCAGTTATTCACCAAGTAAAGCCCTGGATTTAAGTGGATTTCTGATATACAATAGCAGTCGTATTGCTTCCCGCCAAACCAGCTTCATACAGTATACAGATCCGGAACTGGGGATTCCTGATGAAGCCACGGATCAATCCAGCAATGAACGCTCTAACCAGGGCCTGTTAAAACTCAGCGCGAGGTATCAGCCTAATCTCAATAATCAGTTAGATTACGATGTATTGGGTCGTATCTCCAATGACCGGCAGAACCAGAATCTGTTATCCTCCGTGGTGGGGAATACAGAGCAACTGGACGAGGTTACGCCCTACAGCTTCAACCAAAACCTGAATTATTATTACACGTTGGACGACAAAAATATATTCGCCCTGGAAGCCCAGCATTTGTTGAGAAACGAGGACCCATTTTACAATGCTATTCTTGTGAACGACCCAGCAGGACCTGATGCATTTGATACCACGGCAGAGGCTCTTGGCCTGGATACCTCCCTGAACAATTATGACCTGGGGCAGAACAGGAGAATAAAATCCAACCAACTTGATGCCAAGCTGGATTATTATCATATCCTGAATACCAAAAGCAATCTTAACCTGACTTTCGGAACCATTTTAAGCCGACAGGAATTTAACTCCAATATATTCCAGTTCCTTGATGATGGATCTCGTTTGGAACCAACCCCTAACTTTAATGACGGGCTTGCCGAGAACGATACCGAATATAATTTCAGTGATATCTATTTGGGGGTTCATTACCGGGTACGTATGGGGAAATTTACATTAACACCGGGGTTTTCGGTTCACGCCTATGGGAACAAGAATATACAGTTTGGAGAGACCTTCAAAGATAATTTCTTTAGGTTCCTGCCTGATTTCGAGACCAGAATCCAGCTCAAAAAGAGCGAATCGCTCACCCTTAGGTATAACATGCTTAACCAGTTTACAGATGTTACCCGGCTTGCAGAGGGCATAGTATTAAACAACTTCAATAGCATCCAATTCGGGCAGGCAGAACTTCAGAATGCCCTTTCTCATAACATAAACCTGTTTTACAGCAGTTTTAACCTGTTCAATTATACGAATGTCTTTGCAAGAGCTTCTTACTCCAGCAACATTGACCAGATAAGGGGACTGACCACATTTGAGAATGTGATCCGTACCAGTACATTTTTCAATTCCAGTTTTGCCGATGAAAATGTGAATGTTTTTGGTCGTGTTCAGCGAACATTTGGAAAGATTAGGGCCACTTTGAATGCCAGTTTCAACTACAGTAAGATCAACCAGTTTATACAGGGCCAGCGATCGCTCAACGAGGGATACACACAGACCTATACTCCGGGAATACGAACTAACTACAAGATAGCCCCAAATATCAGCCTGAGGTATCGCTATAGTGTAACCAATAACAACCAGGGAGGTAGGTCTACCAGGTTTGTAACCAATGCCCCTTCGGCCGAGTTTGATGCGTATATCTGGAAATCAGTAACGTTCAGGACCAATTATACCTATACCCGCCAGGATCTGGGCAATGGTCAGTCTCAATCTTTCCAGAACTGGGATGCAACACTTTCGTATCGCAAGGACAGGGATGCCAAGTGGGAATATGAGATTCGGGCTACCAATATTCTGGACATCGATTCCCAGGTGCGGAACAGTGCCAACAATTTATCTGTATTTACCTCGGAAACTTTTATTCAGCCCAGGTTTGTTACTTTCAGACTGGTTTATACCTTGTAATTGACTGTGCGCCGGATTGCGGAGAATACGACGCCAATTCCTGCCGGCATTGACCTCCCTAAAATGGCAATAGATCAGGTTCTATATAATTAAGCCTGGCTTTTTCTGATGCGTAGATATCAAACCCGTAGTGGGATGCAATGAGTTCCCTGAACCCCGTTTTCAATTGCGGGAACTCTACGATGAAATCCGTAAAATTATCAGAGGCTGATCGTGAGATAAAATGATTTACAATCCTGATAGCGGCAACAGTCAGAGTAACGTGATATTTGTCTTCCGCACCAAAGCAGGCCACGTACTTTTTAAGTTGATCCTGTATTATTACCTCGGTCTTTTCAACATTATATTCGGACAAGTATAACCAGGCGAGACGCAAGTGGGCTTCATGGGAAAATACTTCAGAGGGTAGGGTACAATTTGCAAACTGTCGTTTAAATTCCTCGTCCGAAAGTTTGTTGTGTTCTTCCATGGCAGATTAAATATAGTGTTATCCTGACTTAAAAGAAGCCTGCAGCACAAATCAATGTAGTAAAAAGAACGCCCCGGGAATCCCCGGGGCGTAAATAGGAGTTGCCGCCTTTGCGGCTACTAACCTAACCAACATTTTTAAAACCTGAAGTTCAATCCGCTGTATACTCCAATTGAGAAAGGCTGGAAGTTCCCGGCGGTATCTGAAAAAGTGTTCAGCTGATATTTAAACATGGGTTCCAGGTTCAGTTGCATTTTAGGACTGAGGCGATAGTACATGCCCAATCCGAAGTTGGTGCTGAAATTCACCTGGTTGATATTATTGGCTTCCCCCATGGAGGTGCTTGTGTTGTTGGATTGGAGGGTTACTGAATTTTCCGTCAGGAAAAGGGAACTAACCCCTCCGATAAGGTTTACACCCAGCTTTCTGTCTACCAGGTTATATTGCAATTCTACCGGTACTTCGAGGTATCCGAAATCCTGGACCATTCTACCTTCCCTGGCCGGGTTCTGGGCATTCACTTCTGCGGCATCATTTTGGCTAAGCGCCCTGCTGGTCTGACTTTCGACCACCAGCGTTCGGGAGTTGGTATTGTAATCAATATTGTCGATAAGGCCACTGGTAGATGCCGTAAGTGAGGAGGAAAATTGAACTTCATCCGTGTCGTACCCATAGTCTACTCTGTGCACTCCGGAACGAAGGCTCAGTTTTTTGGAAACCTGATAGGATACAGAAACACCATAGCTCATATTCACATTCCCGGATTTATTGTTGGAAACAAAATTGGAATGTATAGGTGAACCTTCACCCAGGGTGTTAAAATATACCGGGGCAACCATGGGCCCAATAGACCAGCGGTTTGAATTGTTTTCTGCTAAAACTTCCTCCTCCTGATCTTCCAGGGCTTCAAATATGCTCTTCTTTCCTGCATTATCTTCAGGCAGTTTCTGCTCCTCTTCAGAAACCTCCGCTATCACTTCCGTTACTATTTTTTTGTCAGCATCCGCAGCGTCTACCTCAATTGTATTATCAGGGGTTAATTTATTGTCGGCAATACCAGTATCCTGCTCCTTATTCTGTTCCGCCGTCAGGTTCTTATCAATTACAGCCCGATAAAGATTATCCTGCTCCCCTCGTTTTTTGTTATTCTTTTTCGTGGTAGCTGCGATTACTGTTTCTTGTCGCTTATGGAAATTGTTTTCCGATGCTTTTTCCATTGGGGTTATAGTTTCTTCGGGAACCGTATCAGGGCCTTCTTTGATATCCGGTCCGGCAAGTTCCTCCTGCTCCTTAATGGTCTTTATTAATTCATTGCTATCGGTTGCAGCAGGGTCCTCAATTACCTCTTGTTGTTCTTCTATATCCGTAATCTGTTCCGGAATTGCCTCAGTTCCTCCTGGAACGAGCAGGTACAGCAACAGGGCGAGGGCAGCCGCCATGCCTCCAAGTTTCCACCAAATCGGGATCACCCGTTTTTTGGACTTCTTTTGGTCCAGGGACGCGGCTATAGATTCCCACACCCGTTCATCGGGGGTTTCCCGGTAATCTTTGAGCCGGTCTTTATAGGCCTGGTCAATGTTAAACTTTTTCATGCTTTGCTGGTTTTAGCAACAGATATATTTTCGTTTTTGATCTTTTCTCTTAAAATCATCCGGGCTCGAGCCAGGTTAGATTTTGATGTTCCCAGGGAAGTCCCGAGGAGTTTGCTGATCTCCTTGTGGGAATATCCATCCAGAACGTAAAGGTTAAATGTCAGCCTGTATTTGTTCGGGAGGTCCTGTATAAATCCAAGTAAGGTTTGTAAACTCAATTCCTGAACAGGTTCTCCCGTATCCTCGGTTTGGCTATGGTAATCAGATATGAGGCTTAAGGGTTCCTCTTTCCTGTATTTCTGAAGTACGGTGTTTATAGTAATCCGCTTCATCCAGCCTTCAAAGGAACCTTTGGACTTATATTGCCCTATTTTATCGTAGATTGTCATAAAGCTATCATGCAAATTGTCCTCGGCTTCAGTCCGATTTCGGGAATACTTGAGGCACAGTCCGAAAAGAGTACTCGCATAGGTGCGGTACAGGTATTCCTGTGCCTTGCGATCTCCTTTTTTACAGGATGCTATGAGCTTATCCAGGTTCAATTGTTGGTTAGAATTAGTGGATGGTCCCTCCGGGCTTAGTTGACGGGAACGGTAACTTCCAGATACTGTGATTCTCCATTTTCGTCTTCCCCTGTCCAGAAGCGGAACACATAGGTTTGATCGTAAATTACCAGAAAGTTAAAGGTTTCCGTAACTTCTTCTACTACCTGTGTGCATTCCCGGTTGTCTATTTCCGATCCAATAACCACCACATTGCGCACTGTTGTATCCAACTGGCGGACATCAAATCCTTCAAAGAATACACAATTGCTGGGCCTGATGAAGGTTGCGCTAATCTCATAGGTTTCATTGAGGGTAAAACTATCCGGCACGTCTACACTGGTAATCTGCAGGGGTACAAAATGATACTTAATACCGTCGTCTTCAAGGTCGCAGGCTGAAAGGCCAAGGAGCAGGAATAATCCTATCCATACATATAATTGTTTCATAATCATCACTATATTTAATAGTAAGATGAATAGAAAGGGGAAAGGTTGCTTGATTTCCCGCCAATAATAGCCTGAACCAGGATCCTTAGTTTTTCAGGGTCTGTATAGCTTCCTTGATCTTAGCTTCCAGTTCTTCCAGCAATTCCGGATTATCTGCAAGCAGGGATTTCACAGCATCGCGTCCCTGCCCTAATTTGGTGTCCCCATAACTAAACCAGGACCCACTTTTCTTGATAATTTCATAGGCAACCCCGAGGTCGAGTATTTCCCCGATTTTGGAAATCCCCTCGCCATACATAATGTCGAACTCAGCCGTTTTGAAGGGTGGGGCTACTTTGTTTTTAACAACCTTAACCCGCGTTTTGTTTCCCTGAACTGTACCGTCAGAATCCTTGATCTGAGTAGAACGCCTGATGTCTAACCTTACCGAGGCATAAAACTTCAGGGCATTACCACCGGTAGTGGTTTCGGGGTTTCCGAACATCACACCGATCTTTTCACGCAGCTGGTTGATGAAAATAACCGTACAATGGGTTTTGCTGATAGAACTGGTAAGTTTTCGAAGCGCCTGGGACATCAATCGGGCGTGCAATCCCATTTTGGAGTCTCCCATTTCCCCTTCTATTTCGCTTTTAGGGGTAAGGGCAGCCACAGAGTCAATGATCACAATGTCAATTGCACCGGAGCGAATCAGGTTATCGGCAATCTCAAGAGCCTGTTCTCCATGGTCTGGCTGGGAGATGATCAGATTGTCAATATCCACGCCAAGTTTCTGGGCATAGAAGCGGTCAAAGGCGTGTTCTGCATCTATAAAAGCAGCAATACCCCCTTGTTTTTGAGCTTCCGCGATGGCATGCAACGTAAGTGTGGTTTTACCAGAGGATTCCGGCCCGTAAATTTCAATTACACGGCCGCGGGGATAACCTCCCACACCCAAGGCAATATCCAGGCCCAGTGACCCTGAGGAAATCACTTCAACATCTTCAACAACATGGTCACCCATTTTCATGACAGCACCTTTTCCATAGGTTTTGTCAAGTTTATCAAGGGTGAGTTTTAGTGCTTTTAACTTGGCGTCCTTTTCGCTGCTCATGGGTAATCTTGTTTGAGAATGAAGGGCTAAAATTACCATTTCTTTTTGCATAACACAATCACCCAAGCAACCTTTTTCCCATTTCTACATCTGCCTTATAAACAGCTACTCAAATTATCATACATCCGGGGTCTTTTTAGCCCGGGCAACGTTGGCCATGTATCCCGTTTGGATTCTATGAAAAAGAAAATAAAACTGGCATGGTCGTTAAAGAGCCTTGATTTTCAGGGCTCTTTTGCATTTGGTAATCCCCTGACAATGTGTATTTTTGCCGAGTAATCATCTTTTTCAACTTAATCCATTAGTATAGCATGCAACTGTACAATACATTAAGTGCGAAGGAGAGAGAAGCCCTCATTGAGCAAGCCGGTCTGGATCGGCTCACCATCTCTTTCTACAAATACGCACACATCGGAAACCCTCAGATTTTCAGGAACCACTTGTTTATCCATTGGAATGATCTGGATGTACTGGGAAGAATTTATGTGGCCAATGAGGGCATCAATGCCCAGCTTTCAGTTCCGGCTACTAATTTTAATGCCTTTAAGGCCCATCTGGACAGTATTTCCTTCCTGGAGGGGGTAAGACTCAATATTGCCATTGAACAGGACAATAAATCCTTCCTCAAACTAAAAATTAAAGTGCGTCATAAGATCCTTGCAGACGGATTAAATGACAACACCTTTGATGTCACTGACAAAGGGGTGCACGTGGGGGCAGAACAATTTAACCAGCTGATTGAAGATCCGGAAACTGTTCTCGTCGATATGCGAAACCACTATGAAAGTGAAATTGGTCATTTCAAAAATGCCGTTACCCCGGATGTGGATACCTTCCGCGATTCCCTGGACATTATTGAAGAGCAACTATCCGAGCACAAGGAAGACAAGAACCTGGTTATGTACTGCACCGGGGGGATACGCTGTGAAAAGGCCAGTGCATACTACAAACACAAAGGATTCAAAAGGGTATTTCAACTTGAAGGGGGTATTATAGAATACACCCGTCAGGTTAGGGAAAAGAAACTCGAAAACAAGTTTATCGGAAAGAATTTTGTCTTCGACCACCGGCGCGCTGAGCGCATTTCAGACGAAGTAATCGCCCAATGCCATCAGTGCGGAAAGCCCTGCGATACTCACGTGAATTGTGCCAATGAGGCCTGCCACCTGCTCTTTATACAGTGCGAGGAATGTGCCGCCAAAATGAATAATTGCTGTTCAGACGCCTGCAAGGAGATCCATGAACTGCCCTGGGAAGAGCAAAAAAGGCTTCGCAAGGGCAAAGTTGCCAGTAACAAGATCTTTAAAAAAGGGCGTTCCGAAGTACTCAAATTCAAGAAACAGTCAAATACAACGGTAAATCAATCCCAGGAGTGAGGACAGAAGACAGAGCAATCTGCTAAAAAATACTATCTTTATCCTCAGCGAAAAATTATGAACCTTTTTTGAAAAATCCGTTTGGGATTTTTTGAATCAAGATACCAAATATGGGTTGTAACAGTTGTTCAACCGGTAAGGATGGACAGCCTAGGGGATGTAGGAATAATGGAACCTGTGGATCGGATGGCTGTAACAAATTGACCGTGTTCGACTGGCTTTCCAACATGTCATTGCCTGCAGGGCAGCAGCATTTTGACGGGGTGGAAGTCCGGTTTAAAAATAGCCGAAAGGAATTCTTCAGAAATACAGAAAAGCTCAGCCTGAGTATAGGTGATGTTGTGGCTACCCAGGTAAAATCCGGCCATGACATTGGCATTGTAACCCTGACCGGGGAGTTGGTACGTGTGCAAATGAAGAAGAAAAAGATCGATCCCGAAGATGAAACCCTTCCCAAGATCTATCGAAAAGCTACCCAGAGAGACATAGACAAATGGCAGAAATGCCGTAACCAGGAAGAGGAGATAAAAAAGCGTTCCCGGGAAATGGCGATACTCCTTAAACTGGAGATGAAAATTTCAGATGTAGAGTTCCAGGGAGATGGCTCCAAGGCCACTTTTTATTATACCGCGGAAGATCGCGTGGATTTTCGCCAGCTCATCAAAGACATGGCCAAGGCTTTTGGCATCCGGATTGAGATGAGACAAATTGGATACCGCCAGGAAGCGCAGCGACTCGGAGGGATTGGTTCCTGTGGCCGGGAATTATGTTGTTCTACCTGGCTCACAGATTTCAGGTCGGTCAGCACGGCTGCGGCCCGTTATCAGCAATTATCGCTAAACCCGCAAAAGCTAGCCGGGCAATGTGGCAAACTGAAGTGCTGCCTTAATTATGAGCTCGATGTTTACCTGGAAGCACTTAAGGATTTTCCGCCACAGGACTGCAAGCTTTCAACTCAGAAAGGCCTGGCATTTTGCCAAAAAACCGATATTTTCAAGGAAACCCTCTGGTTTTCCTATAAAGACGATCCTTCCAATTGGCACGCCCTTACCAAAGATCAGGTGAAGGAAATCCTGGCTAAAAACCGGGACAAGAAAAAGATTGCTAGCCTTGAGGAATATGCCGCAGAAAATTCTAGGGATGAAGAACTGATCTTCGAGAATGCTGTAGGGCAGGACAGCCTTACCCGTTTTGACCGACCTAAGAATCGGAATAAGAGAAAAAAGAGGAGAAAAAGCAAAAACAGAAATAAAAAAACCACTGCGAGAAATGCCTAAGAGCCGGGTTCTGCTAATCTTTCTTTTATTGTTTGCAGCCTGCAACAGCAATCTGGTTTTTTCCGAATACCAGGCAAATTCCGGAGGCATATGGTCAAAGGAAGATGTCAAGGAATTTATTTTCACGGAAGAGGATACGATTTCCAGATTTAATCTGTTTATCAATATCAGGAATGACAATCAATATCCCTTTAGCAATCTGTTTCTGATCACCGATCTGAATTTTCCCGATGGCACCGTTGTTCGTGACACCCTGGAATATGAAATGGCACTTCCAGACGGAAAGTGGCTGGGAAAGGGATATGGGAGTCTCAAAGAAAACAAACTTTGGTATAAGGAAAACATCGTTTTTCCCCTCCGGGGCGTATATACCCTAAAGGTGGCCCATGCCATGCGGCAAAACGGAACCGTGGAAGGGGTTACGGAACTGGAAGGTATTACTGACGTGGGCTTCCAAATTGAGACGATCGATTAAACTATGGCGAAAACGCAACAAAAAAAGAAGAAGAAATCACAAAATTTCAGCAGGTACCTCAAATGGTTTTGGGGACTTTTCTTTTCAGGAGTCCTGGCATTTTTCTTATTATTCCTGTTTGCTGCCTGGGGTGTTTTTGGGGAAATGCCCACATTTGAACGCCTGGAAAACCCGCAGACCAACCTGGCTACCGAGATACTTTCCTCAGATGGGGAGACCCTTGGGAAGTTTTACCTGGACGATAACCGAACACCTGTGGCTTATGAGGAGCTTCCGTCAAACCTTGTGGATGCATTGGTAGCCACAGAAGACGCAAGATATTACGAGCACTCAGGGATTGATGCCCGGGGAACCCTGCGAGCCCTTGTTTTTCTTGGGCAGCGAGGTGGAGCAAGTACTATTTCCCAGCAATTGGCCCGACAGCTTTTTGTTGGTGTTCGATCCAAAAACAAATTCCAGGCCATTACCCAGAAGATCAAGGAGTGGGTAATTGCCACCCGCCTGGAGCGCAACTATACAAAAGAGGAGATCATCGCGATGTATATGAACATCTATGATTTCAACTACAATGCTGATGGGATCCGCTCTGCTTCCAAGATCTATTTCGGCAAGGAGCCAAAGGATTTGAGAACAGAAGAATCTGCCGTTCTGGTAGGCATGCTCAAGAATTCTTCGTTGTACAACCCGCTGAGAAGGCCGGAACTTGTTCAAGACAGGCGTAATACCGTGCTCAGCCAGATGGCCAAATACGGTTACCTTACCAATGCACAGAAAGATTCCCTGCAGTCGCTTAAAATGGACATTAATTTTAACCCGGAATCCCACAGGGAAGGATTGGCAACCTACTTTCGCATGTACTTACAGCGATTCCTGAACCAGTGGGTGAAGGAAAATCCAAAGCCGGTAAGTGATGATGGCAGGGAAACCTGGAATATTTACCTCGATGGCCTTAAGGTTTACACTACCATAGATTCAAGAATGCAGGCAAACGCCGAGAAGGCGGTTGCAGAACATATGAAGCGTTTACAGGCCGAATTCTTCCACCAGAATACATCGCTGCGAAATCCTACGACGCCTTTTCAGGATCTGGAGTCGGAAGAAATCAGGCTTATTATGGAAAGGGCGATGAAAAATTCCGAACGCTGGAGGAAAATGCGGGCTGAGGGAAAATCTGAAAAAGAAATCCGGGCCTCATTTACCAAGAAAACGGAGATGACTGTGTTCGACTGGAATAGCGAGACTCAGGAAAAGGATACGGTAATGACTCCTTTGGATTCTATTCGCTATTACAAAACTTTCCTCAGGGCTGCCATGATGTCCATGGAACCGCAAACCGGACATGTAAAGGCCTGGGTAGGTGGGATTGATTACAAACACTTTCAATACGACAATGTGATTCAGGGGGCCCGCCAGGCCGGCTCTACCTTCAAGCCTTTTGTGTACGCAGCCGCTATTGACCAGTTGCGCTATTCACCTTGTGACCAGTTGCCCGATAATCAGTATTGTATTGAGGCCAATAAGCATGGAAATCCTGAACCCTGGTGCCCCAAGAACTCCAATGGGAAATATTCCGGGGAGATGTACACCCTGAAAAGGGCACTGGCCAACTCCATTAACACGGTTACTGCCCAGTTGATAGACCGGGTAGGTCCCAAACCCGTAGTGTCTATTGTCAGAAACCTTGGTCTTACGAGGGAGATCCTGGAGGTTCCTTCCATTGCCCTGGGTACACCGGATTTCAATGTTTATGAAATGGTTGGGGCTTATGGAACCTTTGCTAACCAGGGGGTGTATGTGAAACCGGTTATGGTGACCCGGATTGAGGATAAGAACGGTACTGTTTTGTATGAATACACACCGGAAACCAAGGATGTACTCAGTAAAGAGGTAGCCTATGCCATGATTAATCTCATGGAGGGCGTAACCGAAGGAGGGTCAGGAACCCGCCTGCGCCACAATACACGGGGTGAAGAATCCGTATATAAGGAAATTATTACGGGTTACCCTTACGAATTTCAAAATCCCATCGCAGGTAAAACCGGTACCACACAGAACCAAAGTGACGGCTGGTTTATGGGAATGGTCCCGAATCTCGTTACCGGGGTATGGGTAGGGGGTGAAGACCGTTCTACACACTTTAAGACCATCGTATATGGCCAGGGAGCATCCATGGCCCTGCCCATTTGGGCCCTTTACATGAAACAGAATTATGCCAACCCCGAACTGGGGATTTCTGACGGTGAATTCATTGCGCCAGAAGAAATGACCATCAATACGGACTGCACTAAAAAAATTGATTCTATTATCCAGGTCAATGATCTGGAAGACGATCTGGATGACCTTGGCTTTTAACGAAAACGGATCCCGCTTTATAGCGGGATTTTTTGTTTAAAAGCGTATTTTAGTGGTTGGTCGTCCGGTGAAGCACGATCACAAATAACATTTGCATGATTAAGAAGACAGTAGAGGGTGTTGGGCCTGCATTGGAGGGGGTTAAGGACGGGATGACCCTAATGTTGGGAGGCTTTGGCCTTTGTGGTATACCCGAGAACGCCATTGGGGAATTAGTAAGGCTTGGCGTTCGTGACCTTACCTGTATAAGCAATAATGCAGGCGTGGATGATTTTGGCCTGGGATTGCTGTTGCAAGGCCATCAGATAAAAAAAATGATCGCTTCCTATGTAGGGGAAAATGCAGAATTTGAGCGGCAGATGCTCAGTGGAGAACTGGAGGTGGAATTAACCCCCCAGGGGACTCTTGCAGAAAAATGCCGTGCTGCACGTTCGGGGTTCCCGGCCTTTTATACTCCTGCGGGGTACGGAACCGAAGTGGCAGAGGGGAAGGAAGCACGGGAATTTAATGGAAAGATGTACGTTTTGGAATACGCGTTTGAAGCTGATTTCTCCTTTGTGAAGGCATGGAAAGGTGATGAGGCTGGTAATCTGATCTTTAAGGGCACGGCGAGGAATTTCAATCCGCCCATGTGTGGCGCCGCTAAAATTACTGTTGCTGAGGTAGAGGAATTGCTGCCGGCAGGTGCCCTTGATCCGAATGAAATTCATATCCCCGGGATATTTGTCCAAAGGATTTTCCAGGGAGAGGGGTATGAAAAAAGGATTGAAAAACGAACCGTAAGAAGCAGGGAAGAATAAACCTATATTGATAGCACATGCTGGACAAGAATGGAATTGCGCGCCGGATCGCAAAAGAAGTAAAAGACGGGTATTACGTAAACCTGGGGATTGGTATTCCCACCCTGGTTGCGAACTTTGTACGCGATGACATCAGCGTTGAATTCCAGAGCGAAAACGGAGTGCTGGGAATGGGCCCTTTCCCCTACGAAGGTGAGGAAGACGCAGACATTATCAATGCCGGTAAACAGACCATCACTACCCTGCCCGGGGCCTCTTTCTTTGACAGCGCCCTGAGCTTTGGTATGATCAGGGGGAAACATGTAGACCTGACTATTCTGGGAGCATTACAGGTTGCAGAGAACGGAGATATTGCGAACTGGAAAATTCCCGGGAAAATGGTTAAAGGTATGGGAGGAGCAATGGACCTTGTTGCTTCGGCCGAAAATATCATTGTGGCTATGACTCACACCAACCGGGCGGGAAGGTCCAAGTTGCTGGAAGAATGCACCTTGCCCCTTACCGGTGTAAGATGTGTTAAAAAGATAGTAACCGACCTGGCTGTAATCGAAGTCACCATCCATGGATTTAAGCTTCTTGAACGCGCCCCTGGCGTAAGTGTTCAAACCATTCAGGAAGCCACAGAAGGCACGCTGCTTATCCCTGAAGAGGTCCCGGAAATGGTGTTTTAATAGCGCGAATATAATTCGGGCATAAATTCTGGAATTTCACTCTAAAAATTAACGATTACTAAACAACAATTCTGGCATTTTATCGTTAGATTAGAACCCTTTATCGGATTTTTTCAAATCAACATGAATGTTTAAAACTCTATCGCTATGGATGCCCCAATGACACAAAATCCTACTGAAGAAGAGGTGCAGGTGTACCGAAATGATTTCTTCAGTGGAATCGTTATGCTGGCAAAAAAGCTTTTTATGCTGTAAACCGCCTCAAAAATTTAAAGAAAGGAGCAACGAATTTGTTTGCTCCTTTTTTTATTTCCAAAAAGCCCGGAAAACTATTCAATTGTAGATTTTACCATTGGGAAATGGATTGGCTGTTGCAGTATGATTTGATTACCTTTCCTGAAATATGAAACTCATGATAATGATTAAAAAAACATTCTTCATAGTGGCTGGTTTGCTTGTATGTTTTACTCTGAAGGCACAGGAGGTGCAATATTTCCCGGACAGAAATGCCAGTTGGGTAGAGAAATCTCCAGGGGACTTATCCATTAACCAAAAAAAACTGAAGGAGGCTGTAGATTTTGCACTTAATAATGAGTATTCTGGATCCAGGGACCTTAGAATAGCCATTCTAAAAGGATTCGAAAGAGAACCCTTTCATGAAATCCTGGGGCCAACCAAGAAAAGGGGTGGCCCGGCTGGAATGATCATACGAAAAGGCTATATGGTAGCCCATTGGGGTGATATCAGCAGGGTAGACATGACCTTCAGCGTTACCAAGAGTTTCTTGTCTACTGTGGCCGGCATGGCAGTGGACCAACAACTTATCGCAAGCACTTCCGATCGGGTGGGAGATTATATTTGGGACGGAACTTTCGATGGGGAACACAGCAGCAAGATCACCTGGAGTCAACTGCTGCAGCAAAATTCTGATTGGAGCGGTTCCCTTTGGGGAATAAAAGACTGGGCAGATCGTCCGCCCAGAGAAGGAGGGATCGATGATTGGAAATTCCGGGACCTCAGGGAGCCTGGTACCGTAATGGAATACAATGACGTGAGAGTAAATGTGCTGGCCTATTCGCTGACCCACGTATGGCGTAAGCCATTACCGCTAGTGCTTAAAGAGGAGCTTATGGATAAAATAGGGGCTTCCACTACCTGGAGGTGGCACGGATATAAGGATGCCTGGACGGAAATAGACGGCTTAAGAATGAAGTCGGTTACCGGAGGGGGCCATTCCGGGGGAGGCATCTTCATATCTGCTGAGGATATGGCGCGCTTTGGATTGTTGTTCCTGAACCGGGGCAAATGGAAGGATCAGCAGATCATTAGTCAGAAATGGATGGAAGAGGCGCTGACCCCCTCAGTACCAAATCCGAGCTATGGCTATATGTGGTGGTTAAATCAACCCGGAAATCGCAACTGGAAAGGTTTGCCGGAAAACATCTTTTACGCCTCGGGATTTGGAGGTAATTTTATTGTTGTATGTCCCGACCAGGACCTGGTTGTGGTTACCCGCTGGTTAGAACCGCGCAGAATAGGTGAATTTATGAGCCAGGTGTTCAGTGCGCTGGATTAGATCTTTTGGAGGATTTCAATAGCCCTGTTGAGGGTTTCCTCCTTTTTGGCAAAGCAAAACCGCAATTGGCGATTATCTACCTGACCTTTGTTAAAAACAGAGATTGGAATACTGGCAATTCCAAACTCTTTTGTAAGCCGTTCTGCCATCTGCATATCCGGTTCCATGGATATTTGAGAATAATCCAGTAGCTGGAAATAGGTACCCATCGTACGGACAAAAGCAAAACGGGAGTCCTCAATTCCCTTCAGGAAGAGATTGCGTTTTTCCTCAAAGAATTTTCCAAGTCCCAGATAGTGATCCGGATTTTTAAGATAAGCAGTTAGGGCGTGTTGCAGGGGATGGTTTACGCAAAACACAGCAAACTCATGTATTTTTTGAAACTCGGCCATCAGGTATTCCGGGGAGGCGCAATAGCCCATTTTCCAACCGGTGATATGGAAAGTCTTTCCAAAGGAAGCACAAACCAGGCTGCGGGAGGCCAGATCTGGAAACTTTGAAGCACTTTCATGCTGCCGACCATCAAAAACGAGATGTTCATAAACTTCATCACTCACAACGATTATATCCGTATCCCGCAGCAAATTTTCAAGTTTTAGCATTTCTTCTTTTGAGAAAACCCTGCCGCTGGGATTGTGAGGTGTATTGATTATGATCATTCGGGTTTTGGAAGTAATACAACTGGCTACTTCTTCCCAGTCTACCTTGTGTTCCTTTCCCTTCATTTGGACCAGTACAGGGATGCCCCCATTTGCAATAATGGTAGGCTCATAACAATCGTATGCAGGTTTTAGCACAATGACTTCATCGCCAGGGTAAACAAACGCGGAGATAGCTGTAAAGATGGCTTGGGTGGCACCAACGGTAACGGTTATTTCTTTCTGCGGATGGTAGGATGCACCATAACAGCGTTCGATCTTTTCCGCGATCTGTTCACGTAGCGGGAATATACCACCCAGAGGGGCGTACTGATGGTAATCCTTCCGCATAGCATCATGTACGCATTCCAGGAGTTTGGGGTCAGGGGGAAAGTCCGGAAAGCCCTGGGAAAGGTTCAGAGCCTTTTCCGTTTTGGCCATCTGGCTCATGGTAGTGAAGATAGAAGTGGGAAGTTCCGGAAGTTTGGACTTGAACGCTACCTGTCTCATGTATGATGCGATGTTTTTATAAAAATAGGAAATAAAAAACCCCGGAAAAGCTACCGGGGTTATACATAATTTGGCAATAAGGTATTACCCTTTGGCTGTTGCCGTAAGGTATTCCCGGTTCATCCTTGCGATATTCTCCAGGGAGATTCCCTTAGGACACTCTACTTCACAGGCACCGGTATTGGTGCAGTTTCCAAAACCTTCCAGATCCATTTGCCTTACCATATTGCGTACACGATCTGCAGCTTCCACACGACCCTGAGGCAGGAGGGCAAACTGTGAAACCTTGGCAGAGGTAAACAACATGGCACTGGCATTTTTACAGGCTGCCACACAAGCACCGCATCCTATACAGGTAGCTGCATTGAAGGACTTATCGGCCATCTCTTTTTCAATAGGGATTGCGTTGGCGTCAACGGTATTACCCGATGTGTTCACGGAAACATATCCACCGGCTTGTTGTATTCTTTCAAAAGCAGAACGGTCTATGATAAGGTCCTTGATTACAGGAAATGCCTTGGCTCTGAAGGGTTCTATAACAATGGTGTCCCCATCATTAAATTTTCTCATATGCAGCTGGCAAACCGTAATGCGGGTATCAGGCCCATGCGGCCGACCGTTGATCTGAAGTGAGCAGGTACCGCAGATACCTTCCCGGCAATCGTGATCAAATTCTATAGGTTCATCGCCTTGTTTGATGAGGTCTTCATTCAGGACATCCAGCATTTCCAGGAATGACATATCCCCTTCCACGCCTTCTACGGTATAGTCAACCATCTTTCCTTTTGAATTCGCATCTTTTTGGCGCCAAATCTTTAAATATAATTTCATAGCAATTTATTTATAAGATCGAGTTTTTAGTTCAACGTTTTCAAAAACAAGTTCTTCTTTATGAAGTTTTGATTCCCTGGGTTCCCCCTTGTATTCCCAGGCAGATACATACCGGAAATTTTTATCATCCCGAAGGGCCTCTCCTTCTGGAGTCTGGTATTCTTCACGGAAATGTCCACCACAGGATTCTTCGCGGTTCAGGGCATCCATGGCAAAGAGTTCACCGATCTCGAGGAAGTCGGCCACCCTTCCGGCTTTTTCCAGTTCCTGGTTTTTAGAATTGGCTTCCCCGGGCACTCTTACATTCTTCCAGAAGTCCTCGCGTAATTCTGCAATTTCCTTAATCGCTTCCTTGAGGCCTTTTTCATTGCGGGACATACCACATTTGTTCCACATGATCTTGCCTAACTTCTTATGGTAGTAGTCCACGCTATTTTCACCTTTGATTGAAAGCAGGCGGTTGAGTTTTTCCTTAACAGCCTTTTCAGCCTCGTCAAATTCAGGAGAATCTGTGGGAATAGGACCGGTGCGGATATCATCGGCAAGATAGTCTCCGATGGTATAAGGAAGAACGAAATATCCGTCGGCCAGACCCTGCATCAATGCAGAAGCCCCAAGGCGGTTAGCCCCGTGATCACTGAAATTGGCTTCCCCGGCAGAGTAGCAACCTGGGATAGTAGTCATCAGGTTATAGTCTACCCAAAGTCCACCCATTGTATAATGCACAGCCGGATAGATCATCATTGGGGTTTTGTATGGGTTCTCATCTACGATTTTTTCATACATCTGGAAGAGATTTCCGTATTTGGCTTCCACAACCTCCTCCCCAAGTTTACGGATGGTATCTTTATCGGCATCTTTCAGACCCATAGTATACGCCTTTTCTTTTCCATAACGTTCAATAGCTGCTGAAAAATCCAGGTATACTGCCTCTCCTGTCTTGTTAACGCCATAACCCGCATCACAGCGTTCTTTGGCGGCCCTTGATGCTACATCGCGAGGCACGAGGTTCCCAAAGGCGGGATATCTGCGCTCCAGGTAGTAATCCCTGTCCTCTTCTGCCAATTCTGTTGGCTTTAGTCGGCCCTCACGAATAGCTTTTGCATCTTCCAGCTTTTTAGGCACCCAAATTCTTCCATCATTCCTGAGGGATTCAGACATCAGGGTCAGTTTGGACTGGTGATCTCCGGAAACCGGGATACAGGTGGGATGTATTTGTGTAAAGCAGGGGTTGGCAAAATATGCACCTTTCTTATGTGTCCTCCAGGCAGCCATTACATTGGCACCCATACAGTAGGTAGAGAGGAAAAACAGGTTCCCGTAACCACCGGAGGCAATTACCACGGCGTGGGCAGAATGCCTTTCTATTTCCCCAGTTACCAGGTTGCGCGCAATGATACCACGCGCTTTACCGTCCACCAGGACCAGGTCAAGCATCTCATGCCTGGTGTGGGATTTGATCTTCCCGCGGTTGATTTGGCGATTCACTGCCCCATAGGCACCGAGGAGAAGTTGTTGCCCGGTTTGCCCTTTAGCATAGAAGGTCCGAGATACCAGAACTCCTCCGAAGGACCGGTTATCCAAAAGTCCCCCATATTCCCGGGCAAAGGGCACTCCCTGGGCTACACACTGATCAATAATATTACTGGAAACTTCAGCTAAACGGTATACATTGGCCTCGCGCGAGCGGTAGTCTCCCCCTTTGATGGTATCATAGAAAAGGCGGTAATCGCTGTCTCCGTCTCCCTGATAATTCTTGGAGGCATTTATCCCTCCCTGGGCGGCAATAGAATGCGCTCTTCTCGGTGAATCCTGGTAGCAAAAGGTTTTAACATTGTACCCGAGCTCAGCCATTGAGGCCGCGGCGGAAGAACCAGCCAGTCCTGTACCTACTACAATTACGTCAATATTACGCTTGTTGGCAGGGTTTACCAGATTAATCTCGTTTTTGTGTTTGGTCCACTTTTCGGCTAACGGACCTGATGGTATTTTAGAATCAAGTTTTCCCATGATTAGTGCATTACAGGATTAAGGTGGTGATAAAGTGCAATAAAAATGAATGCGAGGGGTATCACAACCGCGTAGATTTTGGTAAACTTTTTTATTCCCGGAGTGTATTTGTTATTAACTCCCATAGTCTGGAACGAAGAAGCAAAGCCATGCCAGAGGTGTAAAGAGAGCAGCACGAAGGAAATGATGTACAGCACAGTTCTCCACATCGGCTCAAATTTAGCAACGGTTTCCTCGTAGTATCTGGTTGGATCTTCAGGATTGGCTTCTACAAACTTGTAGGTTATCTCATGGATCCAGAAATCATAGAAATGCAGTCCGAGGAAAGCCAGCACAACACCTCCGGTTAAAATCATATTCCGGGAAACCCAGGGAGCGTTTTCACTTCCCCTGAACTTAACATATTTAACACTTCGAGCCCGCTTGTTTTGAAACTCCAGCACAAATCCCATCACAAAATGTATCACCACGCCGGCGATCAGAATGGGTTGCATCAGGAACTGAACTAATGGGTTGTAGCCCATAAAATGAGACCATTGGTTAAAGATGTCCGGATCAATTACCGAAGCCATGTTGATCGTAACGTGCAAAACCAGAAAAATGACTAGAAAAAGCCCAGAAAGTGCCATTACAACTTTTCGGGCTATTGATGATTTTAACAAAGCACTCATTGGAGTTTATTTTTTGGTCCTCAAAAATACGGCACGGCCCAGTTATTAACAAACATCTGGGGGCATTGCATTTTATTTAGACTGATTTTAAGCAAGAAGGTTTTATCTGTGTAGCGCTAATGGAAATTGGGCCAGTTTTTACAAGTAATTTTCTGATTTTTATGTGCGGTTAATTTTTTTGAACGATATTCAAAGACCAGAAGATCAACCAACAAATACTCTAATGGATATTGGCCTGCTTTCACAAAGCGCTGCTGTATACTCTACCCAGAGAATTGCTGAGGAAGCAGAGAAGCTCGGCCATTATATTGAAGTGATAGACCACACAAAATGCTCGGTAAAACTGGGTTCAGGAAAGCCCAGGATCTACCTGGGCGATGAGGATATTACTGATGAATTCCACGCCATTATTCCAAGGATAGGGGCCAAGGTAACCCGTCACGGGGCATCAGTTGTAAAGCAATTTGAGCTCAATGGGATCTTCACCACGGCAAGGGCCCTGGGAATTATCCGGGCAAGAAATAAGGTGCGTACCCTGCAGATCATGTCGAAAAAGCAAATACCAATCCCAGAAACCCTGTTCTCCATCAACCCGGATAATATTGAAGAACAGATCAAGATCCTCGGGGGGACACCTGTGGTTGTCAAACTGCAGGAAGGTACCCACGGCCTTGGGGTTATTCTGGCAGAAACAAAGAAGTCTGCCAAATCCATAATAGACACCTTTTACAAAATGGATACCAGTATCCTGATACAAAAATTCATAAGTGAAGCCAATGGGGAGGATATCCGCATTTTTGTGATAGGTGACGAGGTTGTGGCCAGCATGAAGCGAAGTAGCCCCGTTGAAGAGTTCCGTTCCAATGTGCATCGCGGAGCGGAATCCGAAATAGTCCAAATTACCGAAAAGGAAAGGCAAATCGCCCTGAATGCTGCCAAATACCTGGGACTAGGTGTTGCAGGGATAGATCTGATCCGTTCCCGCAAAGGCCCGTTATTATTGGAAGTAAATGCTTCCCCGGGATTGCGTGGAATCGAAACCACCACCGGAATAAATGTTGCCAGGGGAATTGTCCGCTATGTGGAGAAACAGTCCCGCAAAAAGTAATAACACTCAATTGCATCTGACTTTCCTAACCTTCCATATCCGTTAGTTGTGTACTTAATGATTGTGTGGATAGTTGCACTTCGATCAGGCTTAGGACAAGTGAGATCATCAGGGCCAGAAGACTGCCACCAAAAATCATATTAGCCCAAAAGGTCAACTCCACATAAATCAGGAACATGGTGATGGCACTGAGCAAAAAACTGATTATGGCAACGGCCTGCATATTTTTGATGATTTGAAGGCGCCGTTGTAATTGCTTTACCTGGATCCCAATACGCGCAGATCCTGTTGCCTTGAATTCCGCATGGAGTTGCCTGATCAGGGCAGCGATAGCAAGATAACGGGCATTATAAGCAAGCATGCTGAGGGAAATAGCCGGGAATAACAGTGCAGGTATGCTCAGTGTTAGTTCCATAACCGGTTAATTAGAATAGTTTTTAGAGCCATCTTTTTTCATGTTACTAATCGATTTCAAAAGATACCTTTTCCGTATTGCGCCCCCCACTTATTTCAACTGTATACTTGCCTTTCGGGAGGTAGGTTTTACCATCTTCAGACGTTTTGAGCTCCCTTTTAATTGTTTTGAGAAACTCGGATTTGCCCTTTTTTGAAAAGGCGAGATTATAGGAAAGTATGTTTATCCCTGCATCGGCAACCAGATCCACTTCGCTGACCACGATTTCGTCCTGGTATTTAATGGATGCCTTATATGAATTTGCATCAGCCGAGTAGAAAACGATATCCAATCCCGGTGTTTGCGGTTTTCCCCATGTCCTGGAACTATTTCCCCATCGAGACGAATGACGAACCTTGTCCAATTCGAAGATCTTCAAAGGAGTATTGAGGATTTCGGGCTTGAGCTTTTGAACATGTGAGATATCCGCTCTGTAAATGCTCCGCCCATGAGTACCTGCAACAAGGTGTTTTGCCTGCTTCTGAATAACGAGGTCGTGAATGGCCACGTATGGGATACCTCCCTGAAACCAATTCCACGAAGCCCCCTGATCCAGGGTTGCGTAAAGTCCGTCGTCTGTGCCAACAAAAAGCAAGTTTTCGTTTTCAGGATCTTCAGCTATTACATTTACAGGGGAAAGCGGCAGCCCTTCGGAAATGGACTCCCAGGTATTCCCAAAATCTTCGCTTTTAAAAACATAAGGGGTAAAATCATCCCAACGGTAGCCGTTCAGAGTGGCGTAGACACGGCCTAGCTTATGTTTTGATGCTACCACCCGGCTTACCCAAAGGTCACCGGGCAGGGAAGTTGATATATCAGTCCAGTTTCCCCCTCCATCATTGCTCATGTGGATCAGGCCATCGTCACTGCCTACATAAAGAAGGCCAAACTTAAAAGGAGATTCGGAAATGGTAGTAAGAGTTCCATAGGCAACATTGCCCTTCTTACCACCTCCGGTAAGATCCGGTGAAATAGCCTCCCACTTATCACCCTGATTCATGGACCTGTGCAATTTATTGCCTCCCAGATACAGGATGTCCTGGTTATGTGGCGACAGCAGGATAGGGGTTTGCCAGTTGAATCTATAGGGGGTTTCCCCAAGCTCGTGCCTGGGCTGTATACCTTTTCGCTTTCCTTTTCCGAGATCGAGTCGAAAATAATTCCCAAACTGGAAACCTGTGTAAACGATATTGGGGTTTCTGTTGTCTATTTGCACCTGCATGCCGTCTCCCCCCATAATGGATTTCCAGGGGTTGTGACCGGTTTGCAGCCAGCGGTCGTCCATGCTCGCTGTATGGGGACCCATCCAAACCCCGTTGTCCTGAAGTCCGCCATAAACATTGTAGGGTTTCTGGTTATCCACATTAATGGCATAAAACTGTCCAACGGAAGCAGAGTTGTTTTTAGTCCAGCTTGCACCATCGTCATAGGAGATGTTCAATCCCCCATCATTGCCATTGATCAGGTGGCCTGGTTTTGCCGGGTTCACCCAAAGGGCATGATGGTCCGAATGCACATTTTCCCTGCTGATGGATTCAAAACTGGCCCCTCCATCTGCCGATTTAAGCAAGGGCACACCCGCGATATAAATTTTGTTGGGATCATTGCGGTCCACACGTATCTGGGCAAAATAATAACCGTAGCTGTAAAATAAGTCGTCCAGATAACCCTTATGCTGTTTGGTCCAGGTTTGTCCGCCATCATCGCTTCGGTAAACTTCGGCTCCTACAACCGGGGTGTCAAAAAGCATAGAATTGGCATCTTCCAGATATTTGGCCAGGTCCGCCGGTTTTACAAGGCCACTTTTTACCATCTGCTTTACGTTTTCGGCCCTGTATTTTTCCTGGAATCCATTGTTTTTTAGGAAGTTGTTCAATTTTTTGTTATCCAGTTTCAGGAATTCCCTGACGGACATATCCCTGAAATCTTCTTTTTGAAGTTCCCCGGGTTCTTTGCCTTTTTCAGAATCTTTCTCCCTTCTGTACTGATTATCAAGTACGGCATAAACAGTGCTCTCGTTGAAAAAGTCAAGTCCTATTCTCCCAACACCACTTCCGGTTGGGAAGCCACTTTCCTGTGTTGAAATTTTTGTCCAGTTATCGCCCCCATCTACACTTTTGTAAAGTCCGGAGCCTTCCCCGTTACCACTAAAATTCCAGGCCTTGCGATCCTTTTCCCAGGCTGCAGCGATAAGCAGATCGAAATTATTAGGAGCATGGGCTACGTCGATTATGCCTGTACGGTCATTAATGAACAAAGTTTTACGCCAGGTTTTGCCTCCGTCAACTGTTTTATACATACCCCTTTCGTTATTGGGCGAATACAAATGCCCGGTTACCCCAACCACTACCTCAGCCGGATTTTCCGGATTGATAAGAATGCGGCCAATGTGGTGTGAATCCTTGAGGCCCATATGCTGCCAGCTTTCCCCTTTGTCCACAGATTTGAGAAGCCCGATGCCCGCATAGGAAGACCGGGAAGCATTGTTTTCACCGGTTCCTACCCAAATAGTACCTGTTTTCCAGTGTACGGCAATATCCCCAATATTTTGTGTTTGCGTATTGTCCATTACCGGAACAAAAGACACCCCATTATTCCGGGTATACCACAAACCTCCGGAAGCATAGGCCACGTAGAATTCAATTGGGTTATTTGGATTCACATCCACATCCACCACACGACCACTCATTACGGTAGGGCCAATATTGACGAAACGGATATTTTTCAAAAGCGAAGGTTCCTGTACCTGCATTTTAAAGGTTAACCCTTCTTCTAGCTTATCGACGGGAGTAGCAGCAATTTGTGCCGTAATTTGCAAGCCAAAAAGCATGGTTGCAGCGAGCAATATTTTTTTCATGGAGTAAAGGAAATTGTTTAGCCGTGAAAGTAAGAATTTGTGATGCCTATGGCAACTTTTTGAGTTGGATTCCCCAGAAAGACTATTCGATCAATGCTTGTTGAGGTAGCCTTAATTGGCTACATTTGGGTAAAACAAATACTGATGAAATACGACCTCATTCCAAACAGCCTTTTCATTAAAAACCGCAGTAAATTCATGGCCGGCATGAAACCCAAAAGTATTGCCGTTTTTAATTCCAACGATATCTACCCGGTTAGTGCAGATACCACCATGCCTTTTGAGCAGCACCGGGATATCTTTTACCTGAGCGGGGTAGATCAGGAGGAATCTATACTACTATTGTTTCCCGATGCCATGGAACAAAAACATCGTGAGGTCCTGTTTGTAAGGGAAACTAATGAACATATTGCCGTTTGGGAGGGAGAAAAGCTCAGCAAGGAAAGGGCCACAGAGGTCTCCGGGATTGAGAGTGTTTACTGGCTGTCTGATTTTGACAAGGTTTTTTTCGATCTGATGACGGAAGCAGAACTTGTTTATTTCAACACCAATGAGCATTACAGGCAGGCCGTAGTTACCGAGACCCGGGAGGATCGATTTATCAAAAAATGCAAGGCGGATTTCCCGGCGCATCTATGGGCAAAAAGCAACCCCATTCTTCAAAGATTGAGAGGGGTAAAGGAGACCGAGGAACTGGAGCTTATGCAGAGGGCATGCAATATTACCAACAGTGGCTTTCGCCGGGTGCTTGGTTTTGTAAAACCGGGGGTCTGGGAATATGAGATCGAGGCAGAATACCTTCACGAGTTCATTCGAAACCGGTCCAGGGGATTTGCCTACACGCCTATAATTGCCTCAGGAAACAATGCCAATGTACTGCACTATATTGAGAATAACCAACAGTGTAAGGCGGGCGATCTCATCTTAATGGATGTAGGGGCTGAATATGCCAATTATTCCAGTGATATGACCCGGACCATACCGGTAAATGGGCGGTTTACCGATCGACAGAAAGAAGTGTACAATGCCGTATTACGGGTCAAGGATGAAGCAACAAAAATGCTGATTCCCGGAACCCTTTGGGCAGAATACCACAAGGAAGTTGGTAAGCTGATGACTTCCGAATTACTGGGGCTTGGGCTGCTGGATAAAGCAGATGTTCAGAATGAGAACCCGGACTGGCCTGCCTATAAAAAGTATTTCATGCATGGCACCAGTCACCACATAGGTCTGGATACCCATGATTATGGTGAATTGAAAACTCCGATGAAGGCCAATATGGTCTTTACCGTGGAGCCAGGAATTTACCTGCCCGAAGAAGGATTTGGTATCCGGCTTGAAGACGATGTGATTATACAGGAAAAGGGCGCACCACTTAATTTAATGGGAGATATCCCAATCGAGGCAGAAGAGATAGAGTCGCTGATGAATAGCTGATTTAGTTTGGATTCTTTGATGATTTATGTAAAAGGTTAACAATCAGGAATACTGCCAGTGCCGGCAAACTCCATCCGAGATTTACCGCTGCAAACGGGATATATCCGGCAATGGTATTTGTTAATCCGGAAACTCCCAGACTACTGAGAAAATCCGGAATACTGAAGACGACTGTGGCGCCTGCCACCCATCGAAATACCTGGACAGAGGTCCATTTTTCGGGAAGGGCGTTAAGGATTATCAGCACTATGGTCAGCGGATAAATGAACATCAGTGCCGGAACGGCAACGGCAATTATATAGTCAACATTTAACTGTCCCATAAGAACCCCCAGAAAGCTTCCGGTTAAGGCTGTGATAGCATAGGCCTTTTGTGAATTATCGAAGCGGGATTTTACAAAATCTGCAGTTCCGGTTACAATACCAACTGCTGTGGTAAAGCAAGCCAGGCTTATCAAAACACTTAAAAGCAAATTAGCCTGATTTCCCAGGGTAAAGGAGCTGATTGCGCTTACGAGTCCGGTGCGATTCATTTCCGGATCAAACTGATCTTGTAGCAGGGCACCGCTGAGAATCAGTCCGCCGTAGATCGTCAATAGTCCCATTCCGGATATCCATCCTGCCCGACCTATCATTTTTTTCTTTTCATTGTAGTCTCCGGATTCTTGCTTAAGGTTCAGGGATACAATTACGACACCACCGACTACCACCGCACCTATGGCACCAAAAGTTTGATAGCCTTCCAATATCCCATAGGAAACAGGTTGTTCAATACTGGAAAGTCCAAAATCCCAGGAAGCGGTAAATACCGATATTACAATAATTGCAAGGAGTATAATAACTATGGCTGGCGTGAGGAATTTGCCAATGATGTCCATTATCCTGGACCGATTCATTACAAAAACAAAGACAAGAGAAAAATATACAGCACTGGTAAGCAGGGGTGAAGAATCAAAAAGGGGGGCTATCCCCATCTCGTGCGTAACTGATGCGGTTCTGGGAGATGGCAGTAATATGGAAATCGCATAAACAGCGTAGCAATAAATCAAACTAAAGAGGGGTGAAACCTTCTTTCCGAAATCGAACATTGTCCCCTGCAATTTGGCATGGGCCATTATTCCGATAATAGGTATGAATACTGCTGAAATTGAAAAGCCTACAACCAGTAACCACCAGTCGCCTCCGGCTTTGAATCCAAGCTGTGGCGGCAGGATCAGGTCGCCTGCTCCAAAGAAAAGGGAAAACAGGGCCAGGGCCATGACCAGGGTTGCTTCCCATTTTTTCCATAAGCTTTTCACATGGTAAATGTAGGGGAATTATAAGGCTTTACCGAATCAATTGTAATGCGTATTCTCTCTGGAAAGCACCTCATAACTTACCACTCATCGAATATTTGATAAAAAATACCAGATTCACTCAATAAAAACGGTGGAACAATCGTTGGGATATAGGAACACGGTGATTGGGAAAAAGACCAAGTTGAATTTGCATGCAGAACCCTTAAAGTTTGCGCTTGCCTACCAATTAAACCTACATTATGAAGAAAGTATTTTGTTCCATTTTCGGCCACCACTATTCCGTTTCCAAGAAGGTTACCATGCACATAAAAGAATACAAATGTGTACACTGTGGCAAGGAGGTAACTACCGATGTAAGTGGCAATCTTTCTAATCTGACTCCGGAACTACAGGAGATAAACCAGACGCTTGAGAGACTTTATCAAAGGAGACATGGCGCTGTTCATCAGGTAGCCTGATCAATCCGAAGCAAAAGAATCCCATCCCTGCGCGGTTAAAGGAATTTTAGAGTTATTCCTGGAAATCAAGTAGGCGCCTTCTTCCTTTTCTGTTACATGCCCCAAGACAGTAAAGTTAGGGTTGCCCTTAATTTTCGGGAATTTTTTTTGGTCTACAGTGAACAGTAGCTCGTAGTCTTCACCACCATTCAATGCCACCATAGAGCTATCCAGATTGAACTCCTCACAAGTACTAATCACAGTTGGATCCAGGGGGATCTTATCTTCATAAAGAAAACAACCTACATTGCTTTCTTTACAAAGGTGAAGTATTTCCGAAGAAAGCCCGTCGCTGATATCTATCATTGACGTGGGACGGACATCCAATTTTTCAAGCAGTTCCACAATGTCTTTCCTGGCTTCGGGTTTGAGCTGCCTTTCCACCAGGTAGGCATAAGGGCTGAGGTCTGGTTGATTTTTAGGGTTAACAGCAAAAACTTCCTGTTCCCGTTTAAGTACCTGCAGGCCAAGGTATGCACCCCCGAGGTCGCCACTCACCACCAGAAGGTCATTTGGTTTGGCCCCACTGCGGTAGACCACATCCTCTTTTTTGGCTGTGCCGATTGCTGTGACACTGATCAGCATTCCTTTATTGGAGGAGGTGGTATCTCCTCCCACCAGATCTACCTTGTACAATTCGCAGGCCAGGGCAATGCCGGCATATAATTCTTCCAGGGCTTCCAGTGGAAAGCGGTTCGATACCGCTATTGAAACCGTGATCTGGGTGGCACGGGCATTCATGGCATAGACATCACTGAGATTAACCATTACCGCTTTATAACCGAGGTGCTTCAATGGCATGTATCCCAGGTCAAAATGAACACCTTCCACCAGGAGGTCTGTAGTCACAACCGTATCTACATCCTTGAAGCGTAAAACAGCAGCATCATCTCCAACCCCTTTTACTGTAGTGGATTGCTTTATCTTAAAATGCCGGGTTAGATGGTCAATCAATCCAAATTCACCCAGTTCTTCCAGTGAGGTCCTGCTATTTTCTTTGTTCTCAAACATAGGACAAAAGTAAGGAGTGAGGCGAGATTAATCTTATCTTTAAGCAGAAAAAGAGCTTGCAAGAAAAAAGAATTGTTATGAAAAAGCTACTGCTAATAATCGGCATTTTGCTGATCAACGGTTGTTCGCCGGATAATGAGCCGGCTGGAACAGGGATGGACCCTGTGGATAATACACCTCCTGCCGGTGGAGGGGAACCCCAATCGAATTTTGTTCCCTGTGAAGATGGTATGGCGGGCAGTTACCCCTGTTCCGGATATGACCTCCTGGGCCAGATTTTCCTGAGCACTTTCAACGCAACAAGCGCCAATGATATTTGGGGGTGGACAGACAGCACTACAGGGAGTGAATATGTGCTGCTCGGACTGGATAATGGTACAGCATTCGTTGATATAACTGACACCGAAAACCTTATTTACCTTGGCAAATTGCCTACGGAAACAAGCCCAAGCCTATGGAGGGATATCAAAGTATATCAGGATCATGCATTTATTGGTTCGGAAGCAAATGGTCATGGCATGCAGGTGTTTGACCTGACCCGTTTGCGGGATGTCAGCAACCCACCGGTGGAGTTTACGGCAGATGCGGTATACAATGGCTTTGGAAACTCCCATAACATTGTTATTAATGAGGCTTCAGGTTATGCCTATGCAGTGGGAACTTCCAGGAGTGACCAATTCAATGGAGGGGTCCATTTTATCGATATCCGGGATCCCCAAAACCCATTATTGGCGGGAGGTTATGGGGACAGCGGATATACACATGATGCACAGGTGGTTACCTATAACGGGCCTGACCCGGACTATGCGGGCAGGGAAATTTTTATAGGAGCCAATGAAAACCAGGTGGTACTTGTGGATGTTACCGACAAAAGCAATCCGGTGGCAATATCCACACTCACCTATTCCAATCTGCGCTACACGCACCAGGGATGGTTCACGGAAGACCAGCGCTATTTTCTGCTTGGGGATGAGCTGGACGAACTCAACCTGGGTTTTCGGTCCCGCACACTGGTATTTGATTTTGAAGACCTGGATGCGCCCGTATTGCACACCACTTACCTGGGGCCCACTTCGGCAATAGACCATAACGGATATGTAAAGGGAACAGAATTTTTCCTTGCTAATTATACGGCCGGATTAAGGGTAGTGGATATTTCCAATATCACCAACCAGGAACTCATTGAGGCGGGCTTTTTTGATACCTATCCATCCAGCAATACGGCACAATTTGATGGTTTATGGAGCGTTTATCCCTATTTCGATAGCGGAAAGATTGTTTTGAGTGATATCAATTCCGGGCTGTTTATAATACGCAAGCAACCATGAGCAAAATCTTAAGTGTTTTATTACTTCTCGCTTTTTCCATCTTCATTTCCTGCAGTGTAGACAGTTCGGGCTATTTTGAGATCTACAACTATGATGTTTTCCAGGGGGAGCTGGTCTGGATAAAAAATTTTGGAGGTTCCGGGGATGATACTGCCCAATCGGTAATCGCAACCATAGACGGCGGCTACGCTGTCCTGGGGTATACCAACAGCATCGATGGAGATTTGCAGGGCAAAGCATTAAACGTAAACGATTACTGGTTGCTGAAACTGGATGTTGATGGAAACATGGAATGGAGCAGGACCTATGGGGGCAGCAAGGACGACCGCGGCCAGTCCATAATACAGACACAGGACGGCGGTTATGCCATAACGGGCTATGCCATGAGCAATGATGGGGACGGAACCAGCAACAACGGCTTCCACGACAACTGGATCCTGAAACTTGACGCTCAGGGTAACCTGGAGTGGGAAAAGAGCTTTGGTTTTTCGGGTCACGATCATTCCTATGACCTTGTCCAGACTGCTGATGGTGGCTTTTTCTTTGTTGGATTTCTTGACATAACTTCTGCCCTGGCAGACGGAACTTACTTTAAGGGTAATTCCCTGACCAGGCACGGGGTTGGCGAGTTCTGGGGGACTAAGATTGATGCCTCTGGGAATCTCGAATGGAGGAGCTATTACGGGGGCACCAATAATGATCGTGCTCATGCTGTGGTGCAGGCCGATGACGGGGGTTTTGTAATGGCCGGTTTTTCCGAAAGCGATGATTTCGATATCACTTCCAGCAGAGGCAGCTACGACTTTTGGGTGGTTAAAATATCCAGTACGGGAGAGCTGGTCTGGGAACGTTCATTTGGTGGCAGCGGGATTGAAATTGCCTATGACATTGCTAAAACGAAAACCAATTCCTACCTCATAACAGGACATACTTTTAGCACGGATCAGGACGTTGCATCCAACAATGGTGAAGCAGACAGCTGGTTGATTCACCTCAGCGATGAGGGCAACTTAATCTGGGAACAAACCTATGGTGGCAGTTCGTTCGATGCAGCCCATAGCGTAAAGGTTATAAGTGAAAACCAGATCCTTATAGCGGGAAATGCAAAAAGCAACGGACTGGGCCAAATTCCCAATGCCGGGGAAAATGATATGTGGCTTGCCAAAACGGATCTTCAGGGGCAATTGATCTGGCAAATGACCTTTGGGGGCAGTGCCCTGGATTTGGCGTTTGATGCAGTGGAGGACAGAGAGCAAAGCCTTATCCTGGTTGGTTCCAGCGACAGTTCTGATTTTCAAGAACTTGAGAACAAGGGAGGGACAGATCTCATTGTTTTGAAACTGCAGTAGACAACTCCTCCGTCCGCATAGAGTTTTACTATATTACAATACGTTATAATAATGTTAGGAAATGCGGTAGTTCCGGGCCTAAGCACTATATTTGTCAACTATTTAGAGTTAATCTATATAAAAATGATCAAGGTTTCCGATACAGCTAAGAAGAAAGTAGTAGCCCTCATGACTGAAGAGGGCTTCAATGCGGACACCGATTTCGTCCGTGTCGGGGTAAAAAGCGGTGGGTGCAGTGGCCTGTCGTACGAGTTAAATTTTGACAACAAGGCTGCTGATACGGATAAGATATTCGAAGACAATTCAGTCCGTATTGTAGTAGACAAAAAGAGCTTTTTATATCTGGTGGGGACTACTCTGGAATATTCCGGAGGGCTCAATGGAAAGGGGTTTGTGTTTAACAACCCAAACGCACAACGCACCTGTGGATGCGGGGAAAGTTTCTCGCTATAATCTTGCAAAGACAAGCTAAGACATGGCATATACCGAAGAAGAATTAAAGAAAGAACTGGAAACCAAGGAATACGAGTATGGTTTCTATACAGACATTGAATCAGACACCCTTCCTAAAGGGCTGAATGAAGATATTGTCATTGCCATTTCCAAAAAGAAGAACGAACCGGGATGGATGACCGCCTGGAGGCTTCAGGCATTTCAGGCCTGGAAGGAAATGGAAGAACCGGAATGGGCCAATGTCCAATACAAAAAACCGGATTTCCAGGACATCTCCTATTACTCTGCACCCAACAAGAAGCCTAAATACAACAGTTTGGATGAGGTAGACCCGGAGTTGCTGGAAACATTTGAAAAGCTCGGTATTTCCATAGAGGAGCAGAAGAAACTGGCTGGTGTGGCAGTGGATATTGTGATGGACTCTGTGTCTGTTGCCACCACTTTCAAGGAAACACTTGCGGAAAAAGGGATCATCTTCTGTTCCATATCCGAAGCCATACAGGAACACCCTGAACTGGTTAAGAAATACCTTGGAACGGTTGTACCGCAAAAGGACAATTTTTACGCAGCACTCAATTCTGCGGTTTTTTCTGATGGATCGTTCTGTTATATTCCCAAGGGAGTTAGATGCCCTATGGAGCTTTCCACCTATTTCAGGATCAATCAGGCCGGGACAGGGCAGTTCGAGCGCACCCTGGTTATCGCAGATGAAGGCAGCTACGTAAGTTACCTTGAAGGATGTACAGCCCCTTCCAGGGATGAAAACCAGTTGCACGCGGCGGTTGTTGAGTTGATAGCCTTAGACAACGCAGAAATAAAATATTCTACAGTACAGAACTGGTTCCCCGGCGATAAGGATGGCCACGGTGGGGTTTACAACTTTGTGACCAAGCGAGGACTTTGCGAAAAGAACGCCAAGATTTCCTGGACACAGGTGGAGACCGGTTCTGCAATTACATGGAAATACCCGTCATGTGTTCTCAAGGGAGACAATTCTATCGGGGAATTCTATTCCATAGCAGTTACCAATAATTATCAGCAGGCCGATACCGGAACCAAAATGATCCACCTGGGAAAGAATACCAAAAGTACTATCATCTCCAAAGGTATATCGGCAGGGAAATCACAAAACAGCTACCGTGGACTGGTACAGGTTCACAGCAGGGCAGATAACGCCAGGAATTTTTCCCAGTGCGATTCTCTGCTTATGGGGAATAAATGTGGAGCGCATACTTTCCCGTATATAGAGGCTAAAAACAAAAGTGCCCAGATTGAGCATGAGGCCACGACCAGTAAAATTGGAGAAGATCAGATTTTCTATTGCAACCAGCGAGGCATCGATACGGAAAAGGCTATTGCCCTTATTGTGAATGGGTTTAGCAAGGAGGTTCTCAACAAGCTGCCGATGGAATTTGCAGTTGAGGCGCAGAAATTGCTGGAAATCAGCCTTGAGGGATCTGTGGGGTAAATGGGTTCTACCCCATTAATATTGAAAAAGAAATTTTAACAGGATGCTAATAGCACCCAAATATTTAAAATAATTCACAATGCTTAAGATAGTTAATCTACATGCCGGAGTTGAAGGCAATGAAATTCTGAAAGGAATCGACCTTGAAGTTAACGCAGGGGAAGTGCATGCGATCATGGGCCCCAATGGCTCCGGAAAGAGTACATTGGCTTCGGTTATTGCTGGAAAAGAAGAATTTGAAGTAACTGAAGGCCAGGTTCTGCTTAACGGAGAAGATCTGGAAGACAGTGCTCCGGAAGAGCGTGCCCACAAAGGGATATTTCTTTCCTTCCAGTATCCGGTGGAAATTCCCGGGGTTACCGTTACTAATTTTATGAAAACGGCAATCAATGAATCCCGTAAAGCCAGGGGAGAAGAAGAAATGCCTGCCAATCAAATGCTCAAAAAGATTCGCGAAAAAGCAGAGCTTCTGGAGATCGACCGCAAGTTTTTATCTCGCTCCCTTAACGAAGGGTTCTCTGGTGGAGAGAAAAAGCGGAATGAGATCTTTCAAATGGCCATGCTGGAACCTAAACTGGCCATCCTGGATGAAACCGATTCTGGTTTGGACATCGATGCTTTGAGAATTGTGGCCAATGGGGTAAATAAGCTAAAGAGCCAGGACAACGCGGTAATTGTAATCACTCACTACCAGAGATTGCTGGACTACATTGTACCTGATTTTGTTCACGTACTTAACGACGGAAAAATAGTAAAATCAGGCACCAAGGAACTGGCGCTTGAGCTGGAAGAGAAGGGATACGACTGGATTAAGAACGAAACGGTTGCCTAAACCTGTTCGGCAAATAGACAAAATCAATTTACAGCAAGGAAAAAATGGCAATTGATCTGAAAGAAAAACTGGTATCCTCCTTTATGGCCTTCGAGAATAAGGTGAATGTTGACGATCCTGTTCATGAAATCCGTTTGGGAGCTATTAAGAATTTTGAATCCAGGGGTTTTCCAACCAGTAAGGAGGAAGCCTGGAAATATACCTCCCTGCGCAAACTGCAAAAGACGAACTTCAGCGTTTTTCCGAAGAAATCGAAAACCCTGGAGTACAAGGAGGTTAAGAAATATTTCCTGCATGAGATAGACACCTATAAGATCGTCTTTGTAGATGGGGTCTACAGCTCTTATCTTTCGGAAACTACTCATGACGGGGTAGATGTATGCCTAATGAGTTCAGCCTTGAGCAAGGCTATGTATCGCCAGCTTATTGATCTTTATTTCAACAAGGTGGCTTCCAAAGAGGAGCAAATGACCTCACTGAATACTGCATTCAGCAGGGAAGGGGCTTATATCTACATCCCCAGGAACAAAGCTCCGCTGAAACCTATTGAGATTATCCATTTTGCAACCGGGACAGAAGCTTCTTTGATGCTTCAGCCGCGTAACCTGATCATAGCCGAGGAGAATGCCGAGTTGCAGATCATAGAGAGTCATGTTAGCCTTACAGACAATGAAATTCTAACCAATGCCGTAACGGAGATTTTTGCAGCCGAAAATGCCATTGTCGATTTTTACAAGGTGCAGAACGACAGGCATTCCTCTTCCCTTATTGACAACACCTATATCGCCCAGAAATCCAAAAGTACAGTACGGGTACATACATTTTCCTTTGGTGGGAAACTTACCCGTAACAATTTGAATTTCTACCAGGAAGGATCTCATATCGATTCCACACTGAAAGGGGTAACCATTATTGGGGAGAAGCAACATGTGGATCATCATACCCTGGTGCACCACCAGCAGCCCGACAGTGAGAGCCACCAGGACTACAAAGGTATTTATGGTGAAAAATCCACCGGTGTATTCAACGGAAAGATCATTGTTGATGAGATTGCTCAGAAGACCAATGCCTTCCAGCAAAACAACAATATCCTTATCAGCGATAAGGCCACCATCAATACCAAACCCCAATTGGAGATCTTTGCAGATGATGTAAAATGCTCCCATGGCTGTACCATTGGGCAGCTGGATGACGATGCGATGTTCTATCTGCAATCCAGAGGGATCCCTAAAAAAGAAGCCACCGCATTATTGATGTATGCCTTTACGGACGACGTGATGAGCAGTGTGCGTATTCCTGAGCTTAAAAACCGTATCAATAACCTCATTGCGGAAAAGCTTGGTGTGAAGATGGGATTTGACCTGTAATTTTAATTCAACCCTGTATTATGGCCGAAGCAAAGTCCGGGCTAAACATCACTGCTATTCGTGACGATTTTCCGATACTGAAAAGGGAGATCCATGGCAGGCCACTGGTTTATCTGGACAATGCGGCAACTTCACAGACCCCAACGCAGGTTATTGACGTGATAGTGGATTACTATTCCCGCTACAATGCCAATATCCATAGGGGCGTACACACACTTTCCCAGGAGGCGACTGAAGCCTATGAGGGAGCCCGGATAAAGTTGCAGGAACATTTCAATGCCAGGAAGCCCTATGAGATAATCTTTACTTCAGGGACCACACATAGTATTAACTTGGTGGCCAATGGATTTGTGCCTTTCCTTGAGCAGGGAGATGAATTACTGGTTTCTGCTATGGAACATCACTCCAACATAGTGCCATGGCAAATGCTTTGCGAAAAGACCGGTGCAAGCCTGAAGGTAATCCCCATGAATGCTGATGGGGAACTGGTAATGGAAACATTTCACAGCCTTCTGAATGAGAATACGAAACTGGTATTCTGCAACCATGTATCCAATGCGCTGGGAACAGTGAACCCTATTGAAGAAATTATTCATGCTGCTCATGCGGTGGGAGCTGCTGTATTGATAGATGGCGCCCAGGCGGCCCCTCATATGGTGGCAGATGTACAGGCCCTGGACGTAGACTTCTATACCATTTCAGGGCACAAGGTTTGTGGTCCTACCGGGATTGGGATGCTATATGGCAAAGAAGAATGGTTGAATAAAATGCCCCCTTATCAGGGTGGTGGGGAAATGATTTCCGAGGTGACCTTTGAAAAAACCACCTATGCCGGTCTTCCCCATAAGTTTGAGGCTGGCACTCCCAATATTTGTGGTGGGATTGCCTTCGGGGCCGCTATAGACTATTTGAACGGCATTGGTTTTGATGCTATCGCTGCCTATGAAAAGGAATTACTGGAGTATGCGACAGAGCGATTGCTTTCTATTGAAGGATTGAAGATCTACGGCACCTCTAAAAACAAGACTTCTGTAATCTCGTTTAATGTAAAGGGAATTCATCCCTACGATATCGGAACCCTTCTTGATAAAATGGGGGTTGCTGTGCGTACAGGCCATCATTGTGCTCAGCCGATCATGGATTTTTACCAGATTCCGGGTACGGTAAGAGCAAGTTTTAGCTTTTACAATAGTAGGGAAGAAGTGGATATACTCGTTGAATGTATCCAAAGGGCCGTGCAGATGCTTTCGTAACGCCCAAACTTTTGAATACGCGGGATTCATATTGTATTTTTGTTGAAAATTAAAGCATGACTATTCAGGAAAATCAGGCAGAGATTGTTGAGGAGTTTTCGATGTTCGACGACTGGATGCAGCGCTATGAGTATATGATTGAACTGGGAAAATCGCTGCCCCTGATCGATGAAGCCTATAAAACCGATGACAATATTATCAAAGGATGCCAGAGCAAGGTATGGGTGCATGCCGAGCTTGAAGGGGATAAACTTGTTTTCACGGCAGATAGTGATGCCATAATTACCAAAGGGATCATTGCCATCTTAATACGGGCATTCAGCAACCAGAAACCCCAGGATATAATTGACGCCGATACTGCATTTATAGACGAGATAGGACTTAAGGAACATTTATCTCCTACGCGGGCAAATGGACTGGTCAGTATGATCAAGCAACTGAAGATGTACGCCATAGCCTATCAAACCCAATTGAATTAAGAAGTAATACAATGAGCGAAGCCGTTCGAGATACACAAGAGCTGGGAGAAAAGATCGTAAGGGTCTTAAAGACCATATACGATCCCGAAATTCCGGTAGATATTTATGAACTGGGACTTATCTACGATGTTTTCGTTAACGAAGACAACGATGTTAAGATCCTCATGACGCTTACTTCTCCCAATTGTCCGGTTGCAGAATCCCTGCCCGTTGAGGTGGAAGAAAAGGTTAAATCCCTGGATATGGTCAATGGGGCACAGGTTGAAATCACCTTTGATCCCCCATGGACGCAGGACCTAATGAGTGAAGAAGCCAAACTGGAACTTGGACTGCTCTAAAATTTAATCCCGACCAATCATCATGTCTGAAATTGTCAACCGCGTAGCCCAGAGCAAACTCATCACCTTTGATCTGGAGGATTATTATCCAGTAGGGCCGAGAATGGTGCTGGATATCAAAGACTGGCTGTATGAGGGGCTTATCCTGAGGGAGAAAGAATTCCGGGCACATGTGGATGCCTGTGACTGGTCAGTTTATCAGGGTGCTTTTGTTGCCCTGCGGTGTTCTTCAGAGGCCATTATACCCGGGTGGGCTTATATGTTGATAAGTTCACGACTTCAGGCTTTCGCCAAAGAGATTGTGGTGGGCGATCTGGAAACCCTCGAAACGGTACTTTATCAAAGGGTTTTAGAGGCTTTGGATACAGAGCAGTTCCGAGATAAACCGGTGATAATAAAGGGCTGTACCAACAAACCCGTCCCTAAAAATGCCTATATCTGGGCAACGGCCAGAATACAGGAAACGGCCAAAAGCGTGATGTACGGAGAAGCCTGCTCCTCGGTACCGTTGTTTAAACGTAAATAATGTTCATAACCCCGTATACTTATTAACATTTACTACTTTAGCGGTTGATAAGCTTTTAATAAACCCATATAATCATGAAAAAATTAGTAACACTCGTATTGTTCTTTTTGGGATGCTCTCTGGGGCTGGCTCAGACTGAAGCTGAACTGAAAAGCGAGCTGGCAACCAAGAAAGACTCCATCTCCGCCATCCAGTCGCGGGCAGATGCCATTCAGGCCAAAATTGATGCCCTGCCAGGGTGGAAGATTGGTGCTTTTGGTACAATAGGGGGGAACTTATCCAATTTTAGCAACTGGTACGCCCAGGGGATACCCAACAACGCGTCCGGGAATATTGGATTTACGGTCAATGCCTATGCCAACCTGAAACAGGAGAAATACTTCTGGAGAAATACGGCCAACCTCAATTTTAGCTGGGTGAAACTGGACGACAAAGATGACCCTACGGACCCGGATGGCTTCAGACAGGCTACAGACGTCTTTAATATATCGTCCCTATACGGAAGATATATCAGCAAGACGCTCGCTGTTTCTGTACTTGGGGAATACCGGACCACCGTTTTGAGCAATTTCAACGATCCGGGTTACCTCGACATTGGAACCGGATTCACCTGGACCCCTGTTACGGATCTGGTTGTGGTGGTACACCCGCTCAACTATAACTTCGTATTCAGCAGTGGGGATACGGTTTTTGATTCCTCATTCGGTGCCAAGATCGTAGCAGATTACACCCGGAGCATTGGGGCAGTCAATTTCAAGTCTAACCTGTCTATGTTCCAGAGTTATAAAGACAGCAACCTTTCTAACTGGACCTGGATTAATTCTTTTGGATATACCCTTTGGAAGATGATCGGTGTGGGATTTGAATTTGGCCTGAGGAGCAACAAACAGGAAGCGTTGAATTACGCCATAAATACCTTGGGGGATACTGCGGCTACCTTTGACAGTATAGATAATGAGTTGCAGACCTACTGGACACTGGGTCTTAGCTATAAATTTTAGAGAAGAGATACACTACATAAAAAAAGCCCTGATTTTTCAGGGCTTTTTTGATAAGTAGGATGTGGTAAATGGGGTTTCGCTTTCCTAAGCTGAATGGGTTAAGTGTCAGTTTGGGGTTATCACTTAAACTTAATCTGTAAACCAAAGATAGGAGCAGAAGCTTTGCAAGCCCAATTTATGTTGTGAAGGGGGACTATGATGTTGCGAAAAATACAAGCGGTCAATTTCTCCGATGAATGACCTTGTATTGCCGGGATTGCGCCTTAATATTCATCCAGATTTTCGGGATAAAGGAAGTTGTTATAAGGGAATCTGCCCACGTGGATTTCTCGCACTGCATGGTAAACCCGTTTCCTGAAGGTGTCCAGGTTTTCTTTATTGAGGGCCGAAATAAAGACCGCGTTTCCACTCATCTTTTTCATCCAGGTTTCCTTCCAGTCGGCAATGGTAAAATGCCTTGTAGTCCTCACAGTTTCCAGGTCATCTTCCTCGATCTCATCCGGCTCATACAAGTCGATTTTATTAAAGATCATAATGGTGTTCTTTTCTGCACAACCGATTTCCCCCAGGATCTGGTTAACGGACTCGATATGGTCCTCGAAATTGGGATGGGAAATATCCACCACATGAAGCAGCAGATCTGCCTCCCGTACTTCGTCCAGTGTACTTTTGAAGCTCTCCACCAGTTGGGTAGGCAGTTTCCTGATAAAACCAACCGTATCGCTTAACAGAAATGGAAGGTTTCCCAGTACCACCTTCCGCACGGTGGTATCCAGGGTAGCGAACAATTTATTTTCGGCAAAGACTTCACTCTTGCTGATCACATTCATGAGGGTAGATTTACCCACATTGGTATATCCTACCAGGGCAACACGCACAAGAGCCCCCCGGTTGCTCCGCTGGGTCTCCATCTGTTTGTCGATCTTGTCCAGTTTCTTCTTCAACAGGGAGATACGATCGCGTACAATTCGGCGGTCGGTCTCAATTTCGGTCTCCCCCGGACCGCGCATACCAATACCCCCTCTTTGCCTTTCCAGGTGTGTCCAGAGGCCGGTTAGCCTGGGCAGAAGGTATTCGTACTGGGCCAGTTCTACCTGTGTACGGGCGTAGCTTGTCTGGGCCCGCTGGGCGAAAATATCCAGGATCAGGCCTGTGCGATCGAGGATCTTACAGCGGAGTTGTTTTTCAATGTTACGCTGTTGTACAGGTGTTAACTCGTCGTCGAAGATCACAGAGCCAATCTCATTCTCTTTGACAAATTCTTCTACCTCTTCCATTTTCCCGCTACCTATAAAAGTGCGTGGATTGGGCACATCAATCTTCTGGGTATAGCGCTTTACCACCTCCCCGCCGGCCGTATAGGTCAGGAATTCCAGTTCATCCAGATATTCCTTTACCTTTTCCTCATCCTGCTGGCGGTTGATCACACCAATAAGGACGGCCTTCTCATACGTATTTGCTTTCTTTTCTAACATGAGGAAGTTTAATATGCAAATCTAAGGAATAGCTGACAAGTGTTTTTCTTATTTTAGGGCTTTAGTCCGATTGGAAGATAAATTATGCTATTCAAACGCCATACCCCTTCAAACAGTTATACCCTGGGGTTTTACAACCTTGAGAACATTTTTGACACAGAGGACGACCCCCTTACCCTGGATGATGACTTTACCCCCCAGGGGCCAAAGAAGTGGACCGAAAAGCGCTACAGGCGTAAATTGCACAAACTGGCCAGAACTATTGAAAAGCTGGGGAAAATCACCTCCGGAAAGTTACCGTCTATAATAGGCGTAGCTGAGGTGGAGAATAAAAAAGTATTGAAAGACCTGATTAACACAAAACCGCTAAATCGCTACTCTCTTGGGATCGCACATCACGATTCTCCGGATGAACGGGGGATAGATACAGCGCTGTTATATGATAGCAGCTGCTTTGAATTAATTCATTCTGAAGCCATCCCATTGCTCGTACACAACGAGGAAGGCGTGCGCGATTTTACCCGGGACATCCTTTATGTGAGGGGCAAGCTAAATGGGGAAGCACTTCATGTGTTTGTTAACCACTGGCCTTCACGCCGAAAGGGAGAAGAAATAACGGAGTCTCGAAGGTTGACGGCATCACATACATTATCCAGCTTCATTAAGGACCTCCTGAACAAGGAAGTAAATGCTAGCCTTGTAATCATGGGTGATTTTAATGACGGTCCGGAAGCAAAAAGCATTAAGCAATTAAAGGAGAATCTTGATTTGTATAATCCCATGGAAAAGCTGGCCACACCGGAACGGGGTAGTGCCAATTACCGCAGAACCTGGTCCCTCTTCGACCAGATCCTGATTTCGCATAGCTTTTTTAATTACGAAAAAGGGACACACAGCTTTACCCAGGCCAATATCTTCGATGCCCATTTCCTTACCGAATGGAAAGGGCGCTACCGGGGCAATCCTTTCCGCACCTATGTGGGCAAGAAATACCTGGGCGGATTTAGCGACCATTTTCCGGTTTATATCCAATTAAAATTTAATAATTAAGGCAGCTTGCATCATGCCATAGGTCTTCTCTCCATAGTGAGAAAAAATTTCCATTACATATACTGGCAGCAAGAATCATGAGGCTCAGGGTGTGTTATTAGCAGCACTATTATTTACCGTTGTGGAATGTATAAAATTCAGTTTAAGTTCATCCCCTATTCGTATAATATGAGCACTTTGTAGGTCATATGATTTAACCTTTGTGTCATTCTTAGTGAGAGTTTCAACGTAGTAGTATTTTAGAAGTGCACTATTACAATCAGAATCAACATCAAATTCAAATTCTTCAAATAAGCATTCTGCGGGTGCCGGAAAATCTATTATTAATTGCACAAGTTTATCATGGTTATACACCTCTCCATCAAGGTATACCGTATAATCCTGAGTGGTAAGTCTTTGCATCTTTTCAAAATCACTTTCGTTTGCTGCGATTAAGAAGTCTATTACCAATTGCTCGGCTTGTTTAGGATCTACCTGATCACATTTTTGAGTTTGGGTTCCACATCCTAATGTAATAGCGAGGATCAAGATTGATAACTTTTTCATTACAACTGATGTTTCAATTCTGCCTTATTGGGAGTAGTTTTTATTCTTTTTTCTCCGTTATCCTGTTCAGTATAGGGGTTGCTATAGTCCCCAAAACATCAAGAATGGCGAAAACCCCTAAAAGCCGGAAGTAAAATTCATTTTCTTCAAACTTGTTTATTGTCGATTTAATAAGCATTAGGGCAACAATGGAGATGAAGACAATGGTCCCGATTAGAGCATACTTTACCTTATTAGTTTTTGGGCTTATTTGGAATAAAAGTGAAATATGAGCTATGGATACAGAAAGAATTATGAAAATAAGTACGGTCTGCCACATATAATCAGGGTCAATAATGTCCCAGATTGTGATTATGGTCGTCAGGAAGGCCAAAACAGAAATAAGCATTCCAATCAGGGCGAAAGACCTGAACCCAGCCCGATTGTGAATTGTAGAACTACTGAGTCCTGTAAGGCTAAAACCACCTATAGCCAGGGTAGTGAAGAGGAGTTTAATTTCTGTTTCCCCGAAGTCTCCAACAAGGAAAATTACTATGCCGATTACTGCACTAATAACCAATGCAACTATCAAGGTCCGAAGAAAATACTTCTTATAGTTAATGTCGCCCATCTGTTCTTTTGATTTACGGCTATAAAGCTATGGTCGTTGAAGTAAACGGACAATGATGTGCGTCAGTCAATAAGGCCTCATTACCTAGTCTTTGCTTAGTTCAATTTTTCTATTTGTTCTAATAACCCAGCTAAAATCTCATCGTTTTCGTCCAGAAGATGATCTTTAATGACAATGTCGGGTAGTACCCCTTTACCGTTGTCTATGCCGTTTACCCGGTAGATTTTCCCTTTGGATATACCTAACTGGATCTTAGTATTGGGCAGGGTGTAAGCAAATATAGAGGCCAGCAGATTGGGATGTTCAGCTGTTTCTTCCCCCACTATCACGCCAAAACCATAATCCTGAATCTGAGCAGCAGCGACTGTAGCTTGTGAAAAGGAATGGCGATTAACCAGCACATACACTTTTCCCTGAAAACGTTTTGCTTTCGGTTGTGGCTCATGAAAACCGAAATCATAATCGCCGATCTCACCGTCTTTAAGTGCTAAAATCCATTTCCAGTAGGCTTGAGTTGTGTCTTTGTTTTGGCGGATATCTTCTTTTAAAATCCGACTACTTTTCAATTGAAACTTTGAATTCCACCTGAAAGGTTTATCGGCAATGTAAGAAACCAGATAATCACTAAAAGGATCATCGCCCCCTCCGTTGTTTCTCAGGTCAATAATTAGGTTTTTGTACTTACTTGCATCGATTTCCACAAAAGCGGAATCTATAAACCTCTTGTACTTTTCTAAGTCTCCGGATAAACTTCCAGGTCTTAAATAGGCTGCATTTGGAAGTAATTTCAACGCCCAGTCTTCCTGAACAATATCGCTACGCTTCATCTCGTAATCATCCCAGGCTTTTATGGCCTGGAGGGTATAGGTAACGCCTTTCCCATTTTGGAAAACTTCCACTTTAAATTCCTTTTGCTCACCAAAAACCTGCCAATAATACCTGGGCAAGGTAAATGACTCAATCAGGGTGTTTTTAAAATACAGGCTCTCAGCCGCAATTTGTGGATAAATCTTTTCCAATACATCTGAAATAGGCAAACCATTTATACTTCTCAGTTCAGATCCTATCAAGATGGAAGCATTTTCAGACCAATTTTTACGAACCAGGACTTTTCCGTTTTCTATAGCTACTTCCAACGGAAAAACTACACCACCGGATTCGAAAAATTCCACATAGGAGGGAATTGGAAAAGGAACATTGGTATGGGCATTATTGGCTTGGGCAACTACTTTCTGAAAAAGATTGGTCACTTCCAGAAGACCAAAACTATCTTTCCGGATTTCTTTCTGAACTGCTAAAAAGTTCTGTTCAAATTCGGTTTTTGTGGTATGGCCGTACAAATCAAAATGGGTCTCTTCCAGGGATGATTTCAAATACTCTAAATCGGATAAGACATCTGCCCTGGAAAACTGCTGGGCTGAAGTTTGCAGGCTGAAAAGGACGGTCAGAATTACCAGAAAATGTTTAAGGTTCGTGATATGGAAAGCCTTTGTTTTGGGCATGACTCTGTTTTTTCGGCAAACATAGGGTTCAAAAATCCTGAGATCGACCGAATGCGTCCATCAGGACGCTTTTTTCAAGGTCCTAAGATACTCGCTTGGGGTCTGATGGGTGATCTTTTTAAAAACATGATTGAATGTCGACTTAGAATAAAACCCACATTCGTACGCATGGCCAAGCAGTGATAGTTTATCGCGTTCAGCAGATTGAAGACGTTCTTTAAAGGCTTCCACGCGATAGGAATTGATCACATCATAAAAATTGTGACCAAAGTTCTGATTGATTTTAGAAGACAATGGTTTTGGTTTCATGGCTAACAAATTAGCCAGCATGGCCAGATTCAAATCCGGGTTCAAATAAGGCTGCTGGTTTTCCATCAGTTGCTTGAATTTTGAAAGAAAGGCTTCGTCTTTTTCTGTAATCGTATTTTTTGATTTTTTCTCAGGAGGCTTTAAATGCACCACCTCTCTTTCTTTCTGCAAATAGCCTTTGAATCCTATCCAACAAGCAATTACTGCCAGAACGGTAAAATTGGGCAAAAAGTAGTATTCACGTAAACTCTTATCAAATACAAAACGATCAATCTCTGTAATTACCCTCCATATAAAATGGTAGCTCACAAAAACCAGGATAGGTGTTTGCAGCCACTTCAGGGAAAGGTTTTCAATTTTGGAATAATATTCCTTTAGCTGGGTTTGATATTTTGTTAGAATGACCAAGGAAATAATGCTGTAGACCCAAATGGAAATTACGCCTATCCATTGCTGCGTTAAATAGACGTAAGAATAGGTAGGTAATTCCTCCAGGTACAATCCATCAGAGCCAATCCTGTAGATGGCAGTCCTGTAAAATATAAACTCCAGAAGCAGGGGTAAAAAATGCAGGTAATGTATTTTTTTAAACTCGAATTTTGGGTTGGTTATGCATTTGGTGTAGAAATATAGGGTTGGCCCGATGCCATAGATCATTTCCATTTGGATGTATCGGAACACATGCAGCATTCCGTAATCTTTCAAAACATTGACCAGCACGATATTCAATGCCATCAACGCATAAAAGAACACCAATAAGGCCAGGAATATATTTCCCAGTCGTCTGGGTCGTTTAAAAGCAATCAACCCACTTAGGATCATGGCCTGCACGGCAAACACGCAAATTAGAGTGAATAATATGGGGTTTGAAGTAACCATTTAGGCATTTATTTTTCAGGTCTTTCTGCCAAGTATGCCGTGATATAGCTTATAACAGCAATGTTTTACAAAGAAAGCATTGTTAACGGATGTAATATTTAATAGATTGTCTGTTCGAAATCATATTCTTTTATGAGACCGTTTGAATCAATCAATTCCATAGATATGATGTTGCCAAGTTCATAGTTTACATAGTCGCAAAAAGTATCACCATCTTCAAAATTTAGTTTATCTAATTTTACCACCTTCATGTTAGCCCTGACCCCTTTATGATAAGCTTTAGAATTCTCAATAACTGACTGTACATATACACCCTGATTAGCAGCGTAACCCAATTTAAATCCGGGTACGCGGATCGAGTCTTGAACTTCTTTAGTTTGTAACAGATGGAGGGTTTTGTTATCCCAATCGATAGTGACTCTAAACCGTGATAGTAAATTGTTGCCCACAGATACAGTTTTTCCTGTTCGAAGCATCACTTTTTTAAGATATGTAGTAGTATCGATATTAACCGAGTCGGTATAAACGATTTCCCGACTTAAGGCAACTGGTTTACCAACAATTCCACTTTGCTGCTTCCCTTTTTCGGTTAATGTCTCACCAATAATATTTCTATTTTTCAGCACCCTGAATATCTCATCATTTAAAGCGATCGAGCCATTGGAGCCGTAATCCACCAATACATTTCTTACTGTAGCCCGGCCTACATTTATGTTGGTGAACATATTGTATTGATTATCTGTTTTAAAGGGGATCTCAAGGCCTCTCTTAAGGACATCTTTGTTTATGTTATTGGATAAGGTTATGGATTTTGCCTCCTGATCAATCGTCCAGGCACAATGTCGCAAAAGGTTGGAACCAACAATCCCATCTATTTCCAGACATTTTAATAATGGGTTGGATTCAAAATCCCCAATAAATGCAGTTTGGTTATTGAAAGACACATTACCAATATTTAGGGACTCAACACTTACCCAATTAATGTTCTTTCTATTGTTATCGCTGTCAATTAAGTTTCCCTGACTAACTAATTTAAAATTTAAGTCACGCTGAAGTTTATTTGAAATGCTCAAGGGTGCACCGGAATCAAACAGAAAGCGATATTCTTTTCCCTGAATGTTAACGGGCATGAATATAAGCCCATTGCGAATTTCTATGCCAATGGATTCCCTGAACTCCTTTTGGCTAATTGTTCCGGATTGTATGGCCTGGGTCCAATGAGTTTTACAAGCATAATTGATCAGTAGCCCTAGGGCAATGAAGATGTATATTATTCTTTTCATAAGGGGTATACCTAATTGTAAAAATACCTATCGAACGGAATTTCTGGCCTAAATCACTTTTATTCTAAATTCATTCCCAATTTAAACCAGCACCTAATTGCAAAATTTTCCAGCCGTAATTTTCAAGAGTAATATCGTTACAAAATAGTACTAACCCCAAATTGTCGGCAGGGTAAATTTGCATGATGGTAAAAAAGCCTGGACCGCCTCCCGTATGCTCGAGTTTGTATCCACCTTTTTCTTTGAAGATATGCCAGCCAATACCCCGCCTGAAAAAATACAAACCTTCATCATCCGCTTCTGCTACATGGCTGTGATTGGTCATTAGGTCGATGGATTCTTCCGAAAGGATACGATTACCATTAAGTGCTCCCTTATTCAAATAAGCTCTGACCAGGCGTGAGGCATCCATAACCGACCCTATTAATGCTGAGGGGGGCTCCTGATCGGTATAAACCCGCTCCATCCATATACTACCATTGGAGGTTTCACGTATAAATGACCCTATCATGAGGTGAAGTAGCGGAGACATGAGGCTAAAGGATGGATGAGACCCAGCCGCTTCAAAAGCTTCCATTTCCTTAGTAAACTTAAAACCAGTTTGGGTCATCTCAAGGGGCACCAATATGTTTTGCTCAATATAGTCACGGTAGTTTTGTCCGCTTGTTTTCTCAATAATGGCACCGAGAAGCATATACCCAATATTGGTATAAGCCGTGTCTTCTCCGGGATCAAATTTCAATGTTATGTAATCAGGAAATACCCTCTCAATTAAGACCGTCTGATCTAAAGGCGGTTCCCCTTCATGATGTATCCATTTCGCTAATTTCATGCCGCCGGCGTCCGGTATTCCTGAACTGTGGTTAAGCAAATGCCTTATGGTTATGGGAGTCCTTTTGTCTGATGGATATGCTACTTCAAAGAAAGGGAGGTGCCTGGAAACGGGATCATCCAGTTGTAGTTTACCTCGTTCCTGAAGCTGTAGAATGGCAATAGCAGTAGGTATTTTGGTAATGGACCACCAATGGTATACAGTTTGTGGGGTGGCTTTTATGTTACGCGGACGGTCTGCCCAGCCAAATCCTTTGCTGTATACAATGCTATCATTCTTAACAATGACCATGGAAAGACCTGGTGGAGAACCTGAATTTACCAGCGTTTCAAGATAGGCATCCAATTCAGTTACATTTTGCACTGAATCAGGTGGTATAGGTATTTTAGGACGGGCAACGTATGCCACCATTGTAACCAGTATAATAACAGCAAGCAGCACAATATTTCTCCGTTGAGTAAATCTTGGAGCCTTTGATTTTGTATTCATTTTCTTCATTTTAATTGCACTGTCGTCCGGGTCGTTGCTTTAGTTTTTTTCTAGAGGTGCTTTTTAGGGGGCTTAAGCCCAAACACAAATCGTGTTATATTGTTAGTTCTGATAAGCTGATAAAGCAGGATAGATGCAGGAATGGCGGTAAAAGCAATTATTCCAAATTTGATAAACAAATTCAGGTCGGTCAAAATAATGTAATAACCAATTACAATGATTAGTGTTTGATGCAGGATATAAACAGGTAATATGCTAATGTTTGCTGGTCTAAGCAATGAATGTTTACAATCCAATTTTGTTGCAAACAGCCCAAGGAAGAACAGGGTCCAGCTTAGGGCAATGAGAACGGCGAGAGTTGAAGTCAAGACATGAAGCAAATCAAACTCAGGTGATGTATAAGCCTGTACCATCTGATCGCTGGTAGCGCCTAAGTACATGAAAATAATGGAACTCAGAATACCCACAATAAGCAATAGGTGCCTTCTGGATTTGATGATGTCGATGAATTCGCTTTCAGCCATAAATATAAAGCCGTAGACAAAAGGCCAGAGGTATATAAAAAAGTCACCCCAATCAGTGTAGCCCTCAAATACAGGTTTAAGAAGTAGTCTGCTTGCCAACATTGGAATAACCAGAATGAACACCCCAAAAGGAGCTGATAATGTTCCTTTAATCCCGTTGAATTTGATCTTTCCTTGCTGAATTCTTGTAAATAGCGGGATACACAGAATTGTCATAAAAAAGAGATAGGGAAGATACCATAAGTGGGTTCCGAGATGCCCAAACCACAGCAATAGGCTGGCACCCATATTTGCATCAAGTTGCTCAATTGGATAGCGGTTTAAAAAATCCAGAAATCCTCCGTCAAAATTTTGGAACATTTTCCATTCATAAAATCGCTGTGGAGGGATCAGAATAACAATTCCGAAAAGAAATGGAACAATGAGTCTTTTGACACGGTCTGCGATGAACTTTCCCTTTCTGGACCGCATAGCGAAATAGGTGCCCGCTCCGGAAACCAAAAATATCACATGCATCCTCCAGCCATGGGTGAACATCGTCAGGGCATCAAAAACAGTATGTTGTTCCTCATTCTTTATGTGCCATTCCAAGTGATCGAAAGGTCTCCATGAGTGAAACACGAAAAGCAAACCAAAGGCCAGTACCCGTAGCCAATCCAGGTAATAAAGTCTTTTGTTTGACGTCATGGTACGATTACGGTTTTGATCAACTCTTGCCAATTTATACATGAATAGAGTCGCCTTTGTGGAGAATGGCATATTGGATATCCATTGCTTCTAACTCATTCCTAAACTCATCTTCGTCAGCATGGTTAAAGTTTTTACTAAAAAAAGCCGGGCAATTATAATGGCAGGGAATAACCAGTTTGGGCTTCATAATTCGTATAGCCTGTAAGGCTTCCGGTATATCCATGGTGTTATGTACCGCGTTCCCTCCTATAGGGATCATCAGTACGTCTGGACTGTCAATGGATTCCCATTCATCCTTGTGTAGCAATGTGTCACCAAGATTGACTAAGGTCTTCCCATCTAGTTGAATCTTGAATCCAATAGCGCCCCATCCGATTCGCTCATCACGCCCTGGATTAAGCGTTTTTGAAAAAGGCCCCAGCTTAACGGTAAGCGGCCCATGAGTGGTTTTGATTCCCGTAATGGTAACACCATCAACTTCAATGGTTTCATCCACTGAGAGCTTGTGATGATTTTTGAACTCCGTAGTAAAGGCAACACCTTTATCCCGTGGACCTAGCAGTAGATATTTCCCGTCAATCTCTTGCACCATGGTCTTGTTACAAATAACCGGCGCTTTTGAAACCGCTGCCATTCTATCAGCGTGCCAATAGTGATCCGGATCGCCATGCGTTACAAAAATATGTGTAACGTTATTCCACTCGGATTTAGGGATCAGCGGACTAAACCTGAAATAATAGAACATTAAACCTCCCGGATCTACGGCTAATTTCTTATCACCAGATTCAATGAGGAAAGCGTTATAGAGATAGTGTGTAATTTTCATTTGAAGTCAAAGCTGAGGTTAGTACTAGGTGCTGGTATTTACCTTCATTTTCTTTATTTCCTTTCCCGCAATCCATTTTACTATGCTCTTCTTCCAGAAGGGGATTTGAATATCGTAGTAATAATCTTTCTTATCCTGGTAGAATTCGTAATCCGCCCTTCCCTTCAGTTTATTCCATTCGGAAATCGACTTGAAAATGTTGAAATACACCAGCTGGGCAAATGTGGGTTCAATTTTTTCCTCTGCTTTAATGGCACTAATCAGTTTTACGTATGCCTTTCTTGCCTGAATACGATTGCGGGCGGTTTCATTTTCCGTTTTTCGGGCTACCATTAGCTCCACAGAAGGCACAAAGTTGAATCCATATTGAGTAAAGTTTTCGGTAAGATACTTGCAGGTCAGATCTGCGCCAAATCCCCCACAGGTAGAAAGGGCCATAGCGTACTTCCCGAAGAATATGGGCCTATGAGCCATAAAGCTGGTCCGTTCTACAAATTTCTTCATCAATGCACTGATGGCTCTGGCATAGGTAGGGGAAGCAAAAATGGTTGCATCAGCATTTTTCATTTCTTCAATGATCAAATCACGATCATCTTTATGCGGACAAGTGTCCTCCCCATTGTTGATACATGAATAACAACCAAAACAGTCCTTTAGATCCAGTTCGGAGAGCATAAGGATCTTGAAATCTATTTCTGGATTGCTCTGTTTGAGCATACGGAGTATTTCGTAGGTATTCCCTCTGTGCGGGCTTCCGCAGATAGCTGCTATTTTTATGCTTTTATCCATCTCAGGGGCATTCTTATTGGGTCAATGATTAATATACCGGTCCGAATACCACAGCCTCTTCACCAATTTCCATGCTCTCACAACTTTTATAAAAGCTGCTCCCGTCCTTCTTTATCTGGAACCTTAACTGCTTACCCTCACCATTTGAGGCCAGCGGAAGCCAGCGATAGGGGAGATCCAATTCGGTTACTTTAGGGTCTTTAAGATCGAGGATGGCGTATTGGCCTTTCTCATTTGTAAAGCCTTCTGGCTTTTCAAAAGTCAATTCCAGGGTGTTTTTATCCACATTTTTCAATGATTTGAGCTTCACGACGCGGTCATCACTGTATTTTTCTGTATCAGTATCAGTCCAGATTTTGTCTTTGTTCATTTGTAAGGCCGCTAAAAACCCGCCCGTTACGCTACCTTCAAAACCTCCTCCCGGAAATGCCCAGGCTGATGCAAAATACAAGTTGGGTATCAGGAAGTTGTTTCTGAATCGCTTAGACGCCGTTAATTCCAGAGTTTGGGCAAAACCGTAAACTGCACCACCAGGGTTAGCGGTAAAACGCTTGATGGTCTTAGGGGTGGAGATTTCATAATATTCAATGGTTTCTCCTATTCCCGGGAACTTCTCTTCTAATCGCCGCAATAAGATCTGAGCTACTTCTTCTTTTTTGGCCTTGTACTCCTCATCACTGAGGTTTTCCCAGTATTTTAGATAGTCAACAGTACAGATTACACCGGCAGCTTTATCCGGTGGCGCGAGTCCGGCGTCGACTTTTTCATAATCTACAAATATGAAACTCCGCTTATTCCAGTCACCTAACTGGTTGGGGTGCACGTCTTTTAAGGTCTTAACGTCCTCTCCCTGTATGAAGTTTGAATAATATTTAACCCCGAACTGATCCAATTTCTGATTAAAGCCAAAATACATGCACAATAGCGAGGTTGATGCGGGATGTGAACCTATCTTTTGCTTAAGTGTACTGGCATAGGGCTCATCCAACAAGGCGGGCACCGTGGGGATGGCTGCGTTGGCTACTACATTGTCACAACTAATGGTGACAGGGTCTTCTTCTTTATGAAAAACATCGCGGAAAACAACTCCTGTAGCCCTGCCATTTTTGGTGATGATTTTCTCAGCCTTTTTACCCAACAGCACCGTACCCCCGTGCTTTTCAATAAAGGAAGCCAGGTGATCGGATAGCTTCTGTGAACCACCTTTTATAAAGTGACCTCCACTTTCAATGAAGCCGGCAAATGGCAATCCAAAATAGAACATGGACAAGGTGTAAGGATCATCGCCCCAGTAAGCAACATGCGCTGTAAGATCAAGTTTTAGCTCCTCATTTTTTATGTGCTTATCCATCCAGGAACCCACCGTATGTTTTGTTGCCGTTACGAGGTTTGGATAAAGTAAAGGGAATAGTGGATAGATCAGCTTACGCTTTAAAGGAGATCTCGGTAAGTTCAGTGCTTCATGCCTTATTCCGGCCAGCAACTTCATGAATTTCTTTATGGCTTTCTCTTCTTCAGGGTACTTGTCTACGAGTGCTTTTGTCGCTGCTTCAAAGCCATGGGGAAATACAAAGTCTTCTTTATCAGATAGTACGCCGTAAAACTCAGGCACTTTCAGAAATTCAACGTTATTATCTACCTCCAGCATTTTGAAGATATTTCGGATGGTACCACCCTCTACCAGGCCACTCATTTCATGAAGGCCTACTTCTATAATAAAATCTCTTCGCTTAAATGTGGTGGCACAACCACCAGGTTTATAGTGTTGCTCCAGAAGCAATACTTTTTTTCCAAATTTAGAAAGGGTAGCCCCTGCGGTTAATCCTGCCAGACCACCACCGATGATAATGGTATTGTACCTCATTAGTAAAGAGATTTATCCGTTAGACATTAAGGAAATAACCTTCGAAATTATCTAATATTCACCTCTTTAATAATGATAATTATCATGAAGCTTGCCTTATTTGGCCAATAAAAAGACATGCCCTGGTGAGTGACCAGGGCAATGTTTATGAAATTTAAATAAGAATAATTTTGTCTTGCCTCAATAACATCTCATGATGTAATTGTCGACAGAAATCACTTAGTTCACTGAAGGTGTTATGACAAATTTACGGAAGTCAATTGGGCCATGATCTCCCTGGATCATAATCGGACCGGGTTCGCCTTCCTTACTGTCTAGGGAACCTCCTGTTATGCCGGGGATCGGACGATTGGCAACAACTTCAATCCCGTTATGTACAATGGTAACATGTCTTCCCACCAAGGTAATTTCATAGGTCTGCCACTCTCCGGGTTCTTTTGCGGCATTAACCGCTGGTGGGATATAGCCGTAAACGCCACCAATACTTACATGATCGGCCCTTCCCTTGGAATCTTCAATCTGAATTTCATAACGGCCGCGAAGGTATATTCCGCTGTTACTGCCTTCAGGGTACCTGAATTCTACACTAAGTTTAAAATCATCAAATTTTTGATTGGTGATCAGGTTGCCCCCTTTTTCCGGGTTCACCAGCATACCATCGACCATTTTGAATTTATTGTTCTCCGGAATGATCCAGCGATCCATATTATCGGTGAGCAGGTTGATGGGATTACCCCAGACCGGTGGTTCAGTTCTTTTTAAACTTGGGGCACGAACTCCGGTAAATTTAAGTTTATTCCCGTCGAGCATTTTATATCCCGAAAGCTTGTCATCTTTCAGGCTGAATTCAAAATAGATATCATCAATATCCATCCATTGGGGAGGAATGGTAAAATGATATTTGTCTTTCTTGGCATCGTAATGTACTTCGGCAATAGGCCTTGCGCTTCCTTCGTACCCTACATAATAACCAACAAGGGTGGAAAAACCGGATAATTTAACCTCCAGCCATCCGGGGAAACCATCAGACGCCATGAGTCCATGCCTGAACATTCCGAGGTTCTCTAATTGATCCTGCTCCATGACTATGGTAAGATCCCATTTACCAATCAGCGGGGAATCACTTTCAACACGTTGTGCGTACAAAGCAGAAGAACCCACTATTGCAAAGACAGTAAGAAATAAGAGCGTTTTTAAATTTTTCATGATAGTATGAAGTTAGTAGATAGTTAAGACTTTTATTTTGGTTAAGGTACGAATCTAATAAAAATTGAAATCGGATAAAAGGCAGGAATTTTTGTTGGAATTTAGTATAGGTTTCCCCTGCATTGAATTACTTAGTAACCCGTAAACACCAAAGCCTCACAATAACCTTTATTGGGATAACAATTTTCAAACCTGGAGTTTTCCACATAGTGATTTAATACATCCACGATCTGTTTTGGATCTGTAACCCCAATACTATCTTTCAGATCCCTGATTTTGCCAAAAGTGCTCCTGTCCCCTTCCGCATACTGGACAAAAGCATCATAGCCCTCCGGTTTATCAAAGTTCATAGGGCCACGGGTATTATCCATTTTCTTGTAGGGCCAGAAGGTCCAGTGGATTCCATTTTTATCTAACAGTTCCCTGAAATCCCTGACCCAGCCATCATCATTTTCCCCACTTTCCCCCATTAATAAGGGCACATTGTATTTTTCCCTGAAGTCGACATATTCCTGGATCTCCTTTTGTTCCGGAGGCATCCAATATTTATGGAATGTATAGGCCAGCTTGTCGTCAAAAGGTTCTGAGAACACCGAAAAATCAGTCTCCCAGACAGCACCCCCCAAAAAGACAATATGGTTTTGATCCACCTCTCTTATGGCCTTCGTAATCCTTTTGTACAAGGGTTCCAGGTTGTGTTTCAGGGAATCGGCTTCAAAATAATGAGGAATGGGCTCATTGAGTAAATTGTAACCTATAATGGTGGTATTGTCTGCGTACCGTTCTGCTATCTCCTGCCAGATAGCCGTAACCTTTTGTTTCATGCCTTCATCCACCATCAGCCAGGGATAACCATCACTGTTATCTATATTGTCGCCGGTCTGGCCTCCCGGGGCACCATGCATATCCAGCAGCACATAAATGTTGTATTTCTCGCACCAGGCTACGGCCCGGTCTATATACTTGAACCCATGCATATCACGGCCCAAAAAATCATCATTGGTTAAGAGGCGGTAATCAAAAGGCAGCCGGATAATATTCGCGCCGGCTTCCGATAACCACTTAATATCCTCTTCGGTTATGTAATTCTCAAGGAAGGCATCCCAGAAAGCTGTAGTGGCACTGTTGCCTATCAATTCCCGGATGGCCTGGTCTATTTTACGCGGGGAATTGGTATTGCGCAATTTGAACATATACCCTTCCGGCAATAACCAGTGCCCGAGGTTAACCCCTTTTAAATGTAAAAGTTCATCCTCTGGGGAGTAAATGTCTTTCCCCTCAACATGAACGTATTTTTTTTCGGCCTTCTGGCAGGAAAAGGGTATCCAAATCAAAAGGAGGTAAACCCAGATTTTAGACTTCATGAGTATCGATTTTTCCAGGCATCCATAATTCAGGTTCCATTTTTTTGTATTAAATATCTCTTTTGAGGGACGAAATTCCAAGCACATGCACCATATCAGTTATTTATCCTCCGATTCAGGCTCTGAAGGGGATCCCGTGGGGGTATCCTCGTCCTCTTTTTTGAGGGAATACTTCATCTTGAATTGGGGAGCTGCATCAATATTATCCTTATCGCTAACCTTTGCCCTGCCTACCTTTATTTTGGTCTCCGGCGATCGGGATTTCAGGTAGGAATCTACCCTGGAGACCAGTGTATTTATGTAATTTACAGCAAGGGAATCCGCCCCATAGGCAATACCGTATTGCCTTATGGCTCTTTCAAGGTCAAGGCTGTCTGATTTGAGCTGCCTGTTCAGGAAGGCCTGAAAGCCAGTTGTATCCGTAGCGGCGTCTTTTTTGGTTTTCTTATTATAGGCTTGCCGGGCAAGCATCGATGCCAGTTTTGCCTGCAGGGAATCTGCCCCAATAAAGTTCATTTCGGTTCTTAATCCTTCTTTTTCATTTTCAAGTTGCAGGATCAGGTCCAATTGACTCATTTGGCCTGTAGTTAGGGAAGTATCCGGGAACTGAACGGCCATGCTTTGCAGGTTTTCCGGATCGGTATTTATAAAACGTGCCAGGGAAATGACCGGGTTCTCCGTAGTATTGAAAATTTTCTTCTTTAGGGTATTACCAACCAGGGCCCAGGTATCGACTTCAGGGTCATTTACGTCACCCTGCAAGGGAATGTCCAGTTCTATATCCCCATTTCTATCCTTGAGGAGCCAGACGGCCAGTTTTAGGGGGATGGCGTATTTTCCGCCTTTCACATTTTCAACTTCCACATTTTTGATAAGCAGGTGGTTTTTGCTGTTGAGCTTTCCGTTTCTGATATCAGTGGAAGAGAAGTAAAACATCTCACCGGTGAGAATGGAATGCCCTGTATAATATCCGGAATAGATATTAAGGTCTTTTAGCGAAAAATCTTCCACAGCAATGTCAATCCTGGCGTTCATAGGATCCAGGGGGTTAAAACCAATTTCAGCCTTGAGTTTACCCCGATCATTGAGGACCATGGTGGATTGTACATCAGCCCATTGACTGTCACTGAATATACTGTCTGTTTTGATCTCAATATCACTCAGGGCGTAGTCAAAAGGCCGGCCGGTCAAATTGTCCGTGTAATCCATGCGTCCCTCATTTACTTCCACATGGTTCAGCGCGTAATAGAGGGCATCAGTTTCTTCCGTATCCGTTTCTGGGGAATCGGGCTGGTAATTAAAGATCCTGAATAGATTGTTGGAAACCGAATCCAGTTCGAATTTCAGATAGGGCTGCTCAAAAACCAGTTCTTCAACGATATACGAACTCTTATCAAAATTGATTTCCTTCAGGGTGCAAAGGACTTTTTCACTGGAGAGGAATACCGCGTCTTCCCGGTCGGTCATCAATGGATTAATAAGATCTAACTCTCCTGAAATTAGCGTTTCCATAGGGTTATCCAGGTTGCCTGTTAACTGGATGGAGGCGTGGGCCATGCCATCAAGCTTTCCAATATTTGCGAATTCCAGTGCATATTCCGTAAAGTCACTCAATTGCAGACTGTCTATCTCGATGGTACTCTCAAACGCTCTGCTTCCCGGATGTACATCGGAGAAGGCCTCGACCTTAGCTGAACCAATTCTAAACTCGAAATCTGCATCACTATCGTGTTCCTGGTCCCATGCGATTTCAGGAATGAATAGGGAGAAATGCTCAATTTCTGAGGTATGATCCACCTTGGCATCGTAAAAATGAACAGAGGCGTCTTTTAACTCCAGGTTTTCAAGAAAAAATTTGAAGGCCTCTTCTTCGTTCATATCCGTTGTTGTGCTGTCTTCGGTGGTATGGAAAGCCAACAGGTCGTCAAAATTAAAGGTGGAATCCTTTTTGACTATACGGACATCCAGACCCTGCAGGTATAACTGGTCAAAAGCATAGGTATTGCTGAGGTATTTATAAGGCACCGTATTCAGGATTAAGGTATCAAACGAAACGAAAACATCACTGTCATTGGCCTCGAACATTTTAAAGTCGTAAACCTTAATGGTACCGGTGAAATAGTTGATCCTTAGTTTATCCATATGCAACTTCCTGCCCACCAACTCTTCGGCGTTGTCTATCGCGTAATTCTTTAACCATCCGGGGAGCAAAAGAAGCAGCAGTACTGCCACAATGCCCAGTCCGACTCCTGTATACCTGAGGATTTTATTTCCTGACTTCATTTAAGCAGAGGTGATGAATTGTTTTTTTGGTTATAATTCAGATTAAAAAGATAATAAGTTTCGAAGAGATTGTAAGAAGCTCCAAATTTCCAGAAGTGTAATATAATATCTGGATCTATCATAGCTTGGTTTGTACAGGTGTTCCTTTGGCTGATGCCTGTATATGAAATCTGTTTTGCCAGATATTATACATTCCTGGCATTTTGTTCATTGACTTTTATTCCAAAGTATCCGTTGATAACATAAAGGAACATAACGAATAGCATAGCTTTTTGGGCAGTTGAGGCTTCGATAATATTCAAAAACCCGGCTAAGAAAGAGAGAAAGGCCAGTGTTGTTAATGTCAATGCAGATATCCGCAACCAATTACTTAAAACACGAGATTTCCAATGCAGCATATAATAACCAGCTAAACTTACCATCATTCCGAAGTTTACCATTTGATGCGCCCCCTTACCAATTACTGATCCAAATTCATAAGAAGCATTGGGCGTTATACCAATACTAAGTGGCATGGCCATGGCAAAGAATAGCTGACCGACGCCAATAATTATAAATCCGGGGTTTTTCAAATATTTTGAAAAGAGAAATGATGAAATGGACAGTAAGGTGGCCATCATTAATTCGGCTTTCCACTGATAGTTATAGGTGGCCCAGTTTTGTATAATAAATTCATACCGTTCCGGACCATTGGGTGGGGAATCTTTCAAAACGATCATGTAGAAAAAACCTATAACCAGAAGATAGAAAGATGCAATGGTCCATAAGTATTTAGCTAATTTCATATCAATTGCTTATTTCAAATAAATACTTATAAACATAAACAATTTTGTCTTCCTTCAATAACCCTTATTACGCAGCCTTAAAATGATCTGGCCCACACTTTCAGGGAGGAGTAATGCTTAAATTCACGAAATTTCCAGTGGTCTAATATTTAATAGCTAAACAAATGATGGCGATAAGCGCATAGACCCTATTATAGCTATTTGACAGAAAAATTTAATTCCGCCTGGTACTTCTTTAATTCATCAATTAAATAATATCGGTGGGAATATCCAGTTAATACTGCAATCTTCTTATTAGGATTGAGTTTTATCTGGTTTATAATGTTTGCAGCCATTGCTTTATTTCTTTTATCCCAATATTCCATATGTATGGGGATAAAGTCTTTAAATGCTGCTAGTTCATTTCTTTCTTTTGCTATTTCCGGAATCTCCTTGTAGACATACAACTGTCTATTTCTGATGATACTATCTGTAGTTTCATTGTTGAAATCATATACTTTTGCACTGCCACCAATTTTCTGATATTCTTTATTTATGGCTAAGTATTCATCAACAATTGAAGACCGATCGCCGGATAAGATATTTTCGCGATGTAATCTGATTACAGAATTAAGTAATTCACCAGATTTGGTTAATATTTTGTGCTTAGAGTGGTAAGAATCCCTTTCCTCCCATTCAAAGGGTAAGACTTTGGACCCTGGGTGGTGCTTTATATACTTTAGCGAAACAAAACTTTCTACTTTATTTCCTTTCTTAAAAGAACTCATGAGCTGGTTTAAGAAGTCTGTTCTCTTAAGCATCCTGTTTACTGTCCCGCTGTCACTTTCACATAAAATAACAGAAGGGGAAATACTATCCAGGTAATGGTAGATATCATCTCTTTTAATCTTGTCGGTCTCAAAGTGAAACGACCCAACAACATATACTTCTGTTTTATCACGGAATGAGGGGTTATTATTTATTGACCTCTCAGGTTCTTTCTTATTGATATAGCTGTTTAGATCAATATTGTATTTAATTATCCCTCCAAGACAAATTAAAACATCCAGAACTATAAATGAGATTATAGTGTATTTAATGTATTTCATTTTATTGATGAATTCGTGTTATAGGAGCTTAAATATAAGGTTTATCCCGAATCCTCATTCCTAAATAAACAGAGGGTACAACGATGCCTGTAAGTGGCCGGGAAAATGCGGATCTTTTAGTTCAAATCCTGTTTGCTGCACCTGATTTCCGGGAGGGTAATGCAGGCACTTGTGCCGTAGATCCTCTACTTAGGCTTGGAATATTCGATTAATTCCTCTACGTACAAAAAGTCGTCCTGTGTTTGGGTAAGCTTAATGAAGTTTTTTACTGCGGGCGCGTATAACCAAACTTCATCTGCGTCGGCGCTATATCCTCTGGAATTCGTGATTTTACCTTTGTATTGAATGGTATAAGCCATAAATGTTCCCGCTTCTACTGTCTCTTCCTTAAAGGATAATATCTCAGCATCCTGACTTTGTTTTCCTGTTGTGCCATCCTGACTAGTCCAGCTGATCTCATATTTCCACTTTTTACCCACTTCCAGAGGCCAGTCGTATTTAGGGGTTACACTTTCTTCTGGTTTCACCATGTCTGCTACTGGAACAGTGTCATTCCCGATTGTCATACCCAGTGCTCCCTCAACGCTTACAATTTTCCTTGTATCCTCTCCTTCCGAACGTACTTCTCCCTGGGTTGTTACGCCTTTATACTTCCAAACCCATTTTTCACCAGCTTTGTAATCAGCTAAAGTGGGTTGTTGGGTGATACCTGATTTAGTTGCATTGTTACAGGCGACAAGCATTGCTAGCGCAACAAATAGTAGAATGTGACTTTTCATTGACAGGGAATTAATTTTTAGGTAAAGTAAGAAGGATGTATAATAGATATTTTTAGACAAAACATTCATGTCACAGTTTTTCTTTAATTGCTTTTCTCCAGAAGTAAATTCCAAAGACGCAAGTCACCATAGCAAACATAATTCCATTTTCCCCAAGCCAGTGTTCTGTCCCCTCAACCTTGGTTGTTAAGGGAGGCAAAATCTTCTGAATATATACATTGCTTACGGCGTGAAATAGCACTGCCGGCCATAAACTTTTGGATTTAAAGGTGTAATACGTCATTATAAACGACATGGAAATAATAACGGTAAAGAACGTTATGAATTCCAGCAGTACATTATTACTGTAATACACAAGAAGAGGCCAGTGCCAGGCAGCCCAAATAAACCCACTAAACAGGGATACTCCCGTAAATGAAAGTACTTTTCTTAATTCATAGATAAAAAACCCTCTCCAGCCAATTTCTTCCCCTAAAGTGGTTGCCATTGCTCTGATGACTCCTACAGAGCCCAATAATAGCACCCCTGCAATTACAGCTACAGACGCACTCAACGTACCGATTCCAGTCAGGCCAATTTCTTCTGCCCAGGCTAAAATTGTTTCTTCATTGGTTAAACCACCAAGTCCAAAGATCCAGATAAGTACATAGGATATTATTGCATATAGGGCAGGAATTAGATATGACAATCGAATATATTTCCAATTCCCCCATTCCCAGTTCAGCTGGGAAATAGGGCGTCCTTTTAACTTTAAGGTAATTAGTGCCGCAATAGCAGGACACCACATGATTGCCCCAACATAAAGCCGCGAAGGATATAATTTCACAATGGCATAATGGAATGGCGAAGTAAGGACAAGAACAAGTGCGAGAAATAAGAGTACGGTCTTCCAGATCTCTTTGCGTTCTGATGAATTTGCTGACATTAAGCTGTAATGGTTAGTTAACTCCGATAAGACGATATGACGAATTAATTGTTACAATCTGCTTGCCATATGAATTTAGACTATCGCATTATATACCAGGGCTTTCATAACTCTGACCCTAACAGGCTACATCAATTTCGTCAATATGGTGCTGATAGAATTTAAATAGCTTACCTTAACTGGCAGCATCTGCGATCATGGACTTAATTCAGGTGGCCTGAAGACAAAATAATTGTACTGCTATGATAGAGAAACTTAAAAAAATTGGACTTGGGGCAGCTATAATTTTGTTCTTGGTCGGATTGATGGTGATGGGAATGGGCTTTGAAATAATCAATAGAGAAACAACTGATCCTTCAGGCATTGAGTTTTTCTTTAATTTCCTTGGAGGAGGGTTTGTGGGATTGCTTGGCGGAGGGGTTTCAGCAGTTATGGGCACCATACTGGTCGTTGTGGGATTCGTTGAAATTGGGAAGCGATCCGGAACAAAAGGCGTTCTTATTGGGGTTGGGGCCCTTGCAATAGTCTGTGTTTTGATTTTATGGTCGATTTTTCAGTGGGGTTCCAACCTGGTGCAATCTTAAAATGATCTGCCCTAACCATTCGCGGGAGATGTAATGCTTAGAATCTCTAAATTTCAAGAAGTAATATTTTTGGTTGTTGAAGTATTGTATTGGAGATGCATTTTAGTGACTACTGAACTTTGATATTTGTTTATAGCTTACCTCTATCTTTAGTGCCCAAAACACCTATCTATATTTCTGAATAAGGTTTTAGCGTCCAAGCTTTAAGATTCTTATCGCCCCCTGTATTACTAAAATAAATACGATTGTACCGATGATCAAATCAGGTTTGTTTGAATTAAGCCAATTAACCAGAATTCCTGCAGTGATTACTCCCAAATTTATTATTACATCATTCGAAGTGAAAATCATACTTGCTTTCATGTGAGCTTCTTCTTTACTCTTTGATTTTTGTAATAGATACAAACAAATGCCATTCGCAGCAAGTGCGAATACGGAAACGATTATCATCGTTGAAAAATCAGGTAATTTTTCTACTCCAAAAAATCTTCTTAGGACTTCTATAAATCCCAAAATGGCAAGAGTAATTTGAAAATACCCGGCAAGTTTAGCAATACGTTTCTTTCTTGTTAATGTTCCCCCAACAGCTAAAAGACTAATTCCATATACAAATGAGTCAGCCAGCATATCCAAACTGTCAGCAACCAATCCCATGGATTTTGAGATTAATCCAGTGGTTATTTCAATAAGGAAAAAGGTAAAATTTATTGTGAGTACCGTCCTTAGTAATTTCTTTTGGTTTTTATTCTCTTTAAAATTTATTTGGTCAGTTTTTTCGGTTGAAATTATTCTTCCTCCCAAATCCAATTCACGAATTGATTTCTCGATTTGGTCTATTGGTCCGCTATGGAATACTGTTAATTTTCGATTCGGTATATCAAAGTTCAAGTTTGCAATACCTGAAATTCCCTGCAAATTCATTCGGATAAGAGTTTCTTCCGAAGGACAGTCCATTTTTGGAATCTCAAATGTTGATTTTTCCATGGCTATGGCATTTCATTTATAATAATAGATAACAGGCCCTTGGCTAAACATAAACAATCTCATCCTCCGTCAATATCTCCTCATTCCGCAGCCTTAAAATGATTTGCGCCACGGTAATCACATCTTGCTCACAGTACTTGATGATCCGGTCCAGATCCCGATCTTCATAATATACCTGTCGTACCATACTTCCATCAATATCTTCCTTTGGAGAAGGGATTCCAAGTACATGAGCCAGGAGTTTCAGGGAGGTGTAATGTTTGAAATCACCAAATTTCCACAGCTCCATGGTATCCAGGTGAGGCACTTCCCAGGGCTTCTTTCCAAACAGGTTGAGTTTGGGGGGTAGTGGAATCCCGTTGATGATCATCCTCCGGGCAATATAGGGGAAGTCGAACTCCTTGCCATTGTGGGCACAGAGCAGGTATTTGGCAGCGCGGAAATGAGTGTTCAGGAGATCGCTAAAGGATTTTAACAAGTCAGCTTCTTCCCCTGAAAAACTGGTCACCCTGAAATGCCTTATATCTCCCTTGAAATGGAAATATCCCACGGAAATACAGATTATTTGTCCAAATTCTGCCCAGATCCCGGCATTCTCATAAAAATCTTCCGCACTGATCTCTTCCTTCCTCCTGTAGGCGGTTTTCTCCGCCCATAGTGTTCTCTTGGCCTCGTCCAGCGATTCGAAATCCTCATGTTCCGGAACGGTTTCTATATCCAGAAAGACCAGGTGTTCCAGGTTTATTTTGTTAAGCATACATTTTAGTTGATCTAAACCCCATTGTGTTCTATCAAGATACAATAATTACTTGGGGGATGTAAAATTCAAAAATTCACTGAATCCTTCCAGCAGAATTCAACATTTAAATCTTCCTAAAAGAGCAATTGTCTGTCATTTTGACTCCATTTTATAACCTATTTTATGGCTGTTGATTAAATAACCCATTTCAGACCTCAGAGTCTGTAAGTATTATTATAAATAGCCAAGTATTGTAGATGAAAGGGCTGTCCGGTATGCCTTTTACGATAAAAAAACGTTTTCCTTGTCAAGATTGGGGCTTTTGGGAGCAGAACAAACCGTTCAGTCGGTAAATTTTAAAACAACAACTGCTGATAACTCCCTTGCTCGTGGTCCAACAACCATTTTTTGCGGTGCAAACCACCGGCATATCCGGTCAGTGAACCGTCGCTTCCCACCACCCTATGGCAGGGAATAATGACCCATAAAGGGTTTTTTGCATTGGCCGCGGCAACGGCCCGGATGGCATTGGGGTCTCCTAATTGGCGGGAAAGGTCCAGGTAGGAGAGGGTCTTTCCAAAAGGTATTTCTGAAAGCTGTTCCCATACTTTCTGCTGGAAAGGAGTTCCTTCCGGATTAAGTTTCAGGTCAAAACGATGTCTTTTGCCTTTAAAATATTCCCTGAGCTGATATACGGCATCTTCAAGAATTTCCGGTATAATGGGTATCTGTCGCGGAGCCTCATCCAGAACGATTACGGATCTGATCCCTTCTTCATCTCCTTCTATGCGAGCCCATCCAATGGGAGTTTGCAGGTAGGCCGTTTCCATCGGATCATTCAATTATCCCCGACCTTTTGGCCCGAACCTCCCATTTTCTCCTGGCAAGTTGTTGCAGGTCTTCAACATTATCACTTTCGTCCATAATTTCCAGGCCAAGCAGGGTCTCTATTACATCTTCCATGGTGACCAGTCCGCTTACCGAACCGTATTCGTCTACCACAAGGGCGATGTGTTCCCGTTTGGCAATAAGGGTTTCGAAAAGCTGGGGTATGGAGGTGTCCCGTTTGGTAATCAGAATGTCGCGTTTAATACTGGAAAGGGCAACATCCCCGTTTTCTTCGATGATCTCTTCCAGGACGTTGTCTTTAAGTACATAACCAGTAATAATGTCTTCACTATCCCCAAAAACGGGAATGCGGGAAAAACGCAGTTTTGGATTTTCCTTGAAGAAATCCTTTACACTCATGGTTTCCGCAGCAATTTTCATTACCGATCGGGGCGTCATTATATCTTTTACAAAGACTTCATCGAATCTGAGCAGATTTTTGATGACTTTGGATTCTGATTCCTGAAAGACCCCTTCTTCATGCGCAATATCGGCCATGGCTGTAAATTCCTCCCGGCTCAATACACTGCCATGAATGCCTTTTTTCCCTATTAAACGGGTAAAAAGCTGCAAGGTCCACAGTAAACCCGTCCATTTCAGGAACCAAACCATGGCATTCAGGGCCTTGGTGGTAAAATTGGCAAGCTGCTGCCAGTAGGTGGCGCCAATGGTTTTGGGGATTATTTCCGAAGCAACAAGGATAAGGATGGTCATTATAGTAGATACCACACCTACCATCAGATCTTCGGTAAAGGAAACGCCCAGGAAAGTGTGTTCTTGAGTCCCGTATAGTTCCGTATAGGTTACTTTAGCCTGTACCCCAACCAGGATGGCACCCACGGTATGGGCAATGGTATTCAGGGTAAGGATGGCGATCAGGGGTTTGTCCACATCTTTTTTCAGGGATTCCAGCCCCTCGGCATAGCCCCTGCCTTCTTTCTTCTTGACATTGATAAAAGTAGGGGTAATACTCAGCAATACTGCTTCCAGAATGGAACACAGGAACGAGAAAAAAATAGAGAGAAAAGCGTAGAACAGCAGTAGTCCCATAGAAGCTGGTTATATTACAAAGTAACAAAAAAGTATTTAGGCACGCTGATGACTGTTAGATAATAATTACCGTGAACCCAGTTCCTCTGCAAAAGGGGTTATCATATAAAAAATATACCGATACTTATATATTAAATTAAACGAGATATCTGCTAATATGGAACCCTATTTCCCGGGCAGAAATCAGGTAAGAAATAAAATGCCAAACGGTGAAAAAATATATCCAAAAGCATTGTATATTAATTATTTATAATATACTAAATGGTATATTCTGATATATTTTCTGAACATTATGGTTGTTAACTCCGTTACCTTACAGCTTAGCCCATCAGCTTCACAGCGTCCTTTGCAAAATAACTGGCTATAATGCTGGCTCCTGCGCGTTTCATGGAGATCAGCTGTTCCATCATAACGGCATCATGGTCTAACCACCCTTTTTCAGCAGCGGCTTTAAGCATGGCATATTCACCGGATACCTGGTAAACGGCCACCGGAATATCCACAACCTCTCGTATATCCCGAACAATATCCAGGTAGGACAAGCCTGGTTTAACCATGACGATATCGGCGCCTTCCTCCACATCCATTTCGGCCTCACGGATCGCTTCCAGCCTGTTTGCAGTGTCCATCTGGTAGGTTTGCTTGTCCTTGGGTACGTCCGGGGAGTCTACCGGTGCAGAATCCAGTGCTTCCCGGAATGGGCCGTAAAATCCGCTGGCGTATTTGGCGCAGTAGCTCATTATTCCGGTATCTGTTAATTCCTCATCCTCAAGGGCCTCCCTGATGATCTGAATCCGGCCGTCCATCATGTCGCTGGGTGCAACAAAATCTGCCCCTGCATGAGCATGAGATATGCTCATTTCTGCAAGTAATTCACTGGTTTCGTCATTCAGGATCACCCCATTGGCTACGATTCCATCATGCCCGTAGGTAGAATACGGATCCAGGGCCACATCTGTCATTACCAGCATGTCCGGGCAGGCATTTTTTACTGCCTTTATGGCCCGTTGCATCAGGCCGTGTTCGTTTAATGCCTCCTTCCCCTGATTGTCCTTCAGCTCTTCCGGGATCTTCACAAAGAGAAGTACGGCGCAAAGCCCCATGTTCCAGAGCTCCTTCACCTCTTTTTGCAGGTTATCCAGACTTAAGCGGTAATAGTTAGGCATAGAGGGTATCTCCTCCCGTACATCATGGCCTTCAACTACAAAAAGGGGGACCAGGAAGTCACTGGGGGTAAGGATGGTTTCCCGAACCATATGCCTGATGGCTTCATTGGTTCTTAATCGGCGGTTTCTTCTCAATGGGTACATGGATCAAGGTTTTACGGTTAATCAAATATGTATTTCCCCTTTAAGGTAGGGTTTAACCCTTCCGGATATTCTCACCCGCGAACCTCTTAGCTCACAGCTGAGATTCCCTCCCCTTCTGGAGAGCTGACGGGCACTCAGGATTTTTTTATTCAGGATTTCAGACCAGTATGGGGTCAGGGTTGTATGTGCCGATCCCGTTACCGGATCTTCACTTACCCCACATTGTGGGGCAAAAAAGCGGGAAACAAAATCGACCTCAACACCTGGTGCAGACACAATGATGCCCCTGGCATCGACCTGATTGAGCAGGAAAATGTTGGGATCCATCGCCCGGACCTGTTGCTCTTCTGAATAAATCAGCAAATAATCAGTTTTACCTTTTAAGGTTTTCAAAGGAACAATGCCCAAAGCTTCATTTAGTTTTTCATCTGAAGCTACTTCCTGAAGTGTATCAGCCGGAAAATCCAGGGTAAGCAAGCCGTTTTCACCTTTTTCCACGGCAAGGGGACCACTCTTTTCCGAGTAAAAGGAAATCTTGTTGCCCTCAAAGCTGTAATATTCATAAAGCACAAAAGCGGTGGCTAGTGTGGCATGCCCGCAGAGGGCTACTTCTACCTCCGGGGTAAACCATCGGATATGGTAGCCTTTTTCTTCCTTTACAGTGAAAGCAGTTTCGGCCAGATTGTTTTCCATGGCAATGGCCTGCATGCTGTCATCAGGCAGCCATTCCTCCAGCACGCAAACGGCTGCGGGGTTTCCGGTGAAAACGCGCTCCGCAAAAGCATCTACCTGGAAAATTTTAAGGGGCTTCATAATCAGGCTTTATACAAAGCTACTAGTTTATACCCATTCAACTGGTGATTTGAGGACTTTTAGTAGTGCTTCTTCCGGACTTCCTGCAGCCGGGTGGTGGTCGTAATGCCATTGCACTGCTGGCGGGAGGCTCATGAGGATACTTTCAATGCGTCCGTTGGTACGCAGTCCGAACAATGTCCCTTTGTCGTGCACCAGGTTGAACTCCACATACCGGCCCCTCCTGATTTCCTGCCAGTCCCTTTGCTGGGGGGTATACTCCAGATCTTTGCGTTTTAGTACTATGGGCACATAGGCATCCAGGAAGCTATCCCCAACTTCGGTGACAAATTGATACCAGGCCTCCATATCACGGCCCTCTTCTTTGCGACAATAATCAAAAAACAGTCCGCCCACGCCCCTGGCTTCGTTGCGATGTGAATTCCAGAAATAGGAATCGCATCGTTCTTTGTATTTGGGATAGAAATCCGGATCGTGGTTATCGCAGGCCGTCTTGCAGACCTGGTGAAAATGGCTTGCATCTTCTTCAAACAGGTAATAGGGGGTAAGGTCCTGTCCGCCCCCAAACCACTGGTCCACAACCTTTCCCTGCTTGTCGTACATTTCAAAGTAACGCCAGTTAGCGTGCACCGTAGGTACCATGGGACTGAGGGGGTGTATCACCAGGCTTAGCCCGCAGGCGAAGAAATCTACCTCACCCACTTTAAAGTAATCCTGCATGCTTTTGGGCAAAGGGCCATGTACGGCCGAAATATTGACGCCTCCTTTTTCGAATACGGCCCCATTTTCGATTACGCGGGTACGACCGCCCCCTCCTTCGGCCCTTTCCCAGAGGTCTTGCCGGAATCTGGCCTTGCCGTCAATACTTTCAAGCTTGTTTGTAATGCGATCCTGTAAATCCTGGATATACTGGTAAAACTGCTCTTTCATTTGTTATTAATCTATAAGGTGTATAAAGCAATTGCTGTCAATGGCTTCTGTTTCCTTCAATTCAGTCACTTTTACGGAAGCTGCCGCCTTCGACTTTAATAAATCTATGACGTCCGCTGCTTCCATATGCGGGTCCTTTTCAAAAATTATTCTTCCAACCCTGTTGTTATGCAGGTCCATTTGACGCGCAAGAGGCGGATTCTTGGAAAAATCTTCATGCCAGGTGGTAATCTTTTCAGCCCATGCCAGCACTTTATCCATTTTGGCTTTCCCGCGGGAGCATGCCCGGACAATGTAAAAGTTCCATAAGGCATGCCGGAATGCATTTGCTGCCGTATTCCGATGATGTGCTTTCCCGTAATGTAAGTTGCATACCGCGACGCATTTACGTGTGGCCTTCACTGTGGGCAGCACATACCAGGGGTTTCGAATGCATAATAAGAACAACGCCCATAGCGCAGCTGGGTTTAGCCCGGATAAGTGTTTCCACACATTCATCTATTCCCGGTATTCCTTGACGGCTTCAATAAATGCGCCGGCATTTTCCAATGGTATATTGGGCAGAATGCCATGGCCCAGGTTCACTATATAACGATCTTTCCCAAACCTCTGGATCATTTCGGTAACACGTTGTTTGATCTGTGCTGGTGGTGATAGCAGGCGAGCAGGGTCAAAATTTCCCTGCAGGGTGATGTTCCCGCCTGTGAGTTGCCTTGCGTATTCGGGGGAACAGGTCCAGTCTACCCCCAACGCTGAGGCTCCCGAACCGGTCATTTCCTCAAGGGCATACCAGCATCCCTTGGCAAAAACAATAACGGGGGCCAGTTCTTTTAGCGCCGTAACAATCTGTTGCAGGTAAGGCCATGAGAATACCCTGTAATCATCCGGTGACAGGAGACCTCCCCAGGAATCAAACAGCTGTACTGCGTTAACTCCTGCCGCTACTTTTGACTTTAAATAGGCAATTGTGGTATCTGTAATTTTTTGGAGGAGTTCGTGCGCGGTCTGTGGGTCGGAAAAGCAAAGTCCTTTAGCTTTATCAAAGGTCTTGGAGCCCTGGCCTTCAACGCAGTAGCACAGCAATGTCCAGGGAGAACCGGCAAAACCAATAAGTGGTATTTCATCTTCCAGTTTTTCTTTGGTCATTTTAATAGCATCCATTACATAACCTAGTTCTATATCAACCTCGGGTATTACAACATTGTCGAGATCTGCTGCGTTCCTGATGGGGTCTGGAAGGTAAGGCCCGAAACCGGGTTTCATTTCCACGTTAATGTTCATTGCCTGCGGCACCACCAGGATATCGCTGAAAAGGATAGCCGCATCCATACCGTATCGCCTGATTGGCTGAACGGTAATTTCAGATGCCAGCTCAGGTGTCCGGCAACGGGTGAAAAAATCGTACTTTTTTCTGATTTCCATGAATTCTGGCAGGTAACGTCCGGCCTGACGCATCATCCACACTGGAGGTCGGGGTACCGTTTCGCCTTTTAAGGCACGCAGGAAAAGATCATTTTTTATAGTGGAACTCATTCTATTTTATCTTTTGTTTAGGTTCTGGATAAGGCAATCCAGAACAGATTCTACAGTTGGAGATTCGGATATAAAGACGGGCAATCCCAGAAGGTTAGCTGCCTCTGCGGTGGTATGGCCTATGCAATAAGAAACTCCATTTGCGGGCTTGTTTTTCATAGCAAAGCTTTTTACGGCACTTGGGCTGAAAAAGAGGTAAGCGTCGTAACTGGTTTCCAGGGCAACAGCGTTCAAGCTGGTTTCATAGACAAGCTTTTCCTGGTATGAAATCTCATGTTCATTAAGCAAGGCAGGTAATTCTTCCCGTCTTTTATCGCCACAGAGGAACAAAAAAGAACAGTTGGGATGATGCTCTATCAGGTACTGCCCCAATGCTTTTGCATTCGCTTCGAAATGAGATACATGCAAACCCACTTTGCCCAGGAGGGATGCTGTTTTAGAACCCACGCAGAATACACTCCTGGTCAGGATATGTTCTGGATCTGAGCTGCTTTTCAAATGGACCATAAGGCTCCTGACAGCATTCTGACTGGTAATCAGTAAATAGTCATAATCCCGGGGAATATCAAAAGCATTGTATGAGATGGAAATGGCCTCGTACTCCATATACTGGAGATCGAAAGATTCTAACATCTCTTTCTGGTCATCAGACAATATTTTGGTCGATAATACCCTCACTATTTCCCAAGCTGTGCCTTGATTAGCTGCATGATTTCGGCCCCTCCCTGCTTTAGTATTTCCCTGGCATATCCTTTTCCAATACCTTCCTGTGCAGACAAGGGACTTTCCTTTGACAGATAGAGCCGCTGTTGTCCGTCTGGTGAAAGCAATACACCCCGGAAGTGCAGGGTATCGCCCTCAATGCTTGCTGATGCACCAATAGGAGCCGAGCAACCGCCTTCAAGGGTTCTTAAAAATTCTCGTTCGATACGGGTGCATATTGCGGTATCCCGGTGGTTCACCTGTTGCAAGGCAGTGGCCAGGGACGGATCTTTTTTGGAGATCACAATGGCTATTGCCCCCTGGGCCGGAGCGGGAATCATCCATTCCAGAACTGTTTGCTGCTGCAATTCCAGGGACAACCTTTCCAACCCTGCTGCGGCAAAAAGTGCACCATCCCAGGCGTTGTCCTGTAATTTTTGCAAACGGGTCTGAACATTCCCTCTCAGGTCTGTAATCTCGTGTTTGGGATAGCGGTAAAGCCACTGGGCCTGCCTCCTCAGGCTTCCGGTTGCTACAATGCCGCTATCATTCAGAAAGTCCAGGCCTTTATGCACCAGGACATCGTGCGGATTTCCGCGTTCCAGGACTGCCGCCAGGGTCAGGCCATGGGGTAGCTGGGTAGGCATATCTTTCATGGAATGTACCGCCAGGTCAATATCTCCATTGAGCAGGGCTATATCCAATGCCTTTGTAAATACTCCGGTAACTCCCAGTTCATAAAGGGGTTTGTCCAGGATTATATCTCCAATGGATTTGGTGGGCACCAAACGGGCTTCTATGCCGAGATCTTCCAGGGAATCTTTGACTAAATTAGCTTGCCACAGCGCAAGTTTGCTGTCGCGTGTACCAATTCTCAGGGGTTTATTCATGGGGTATCCACTTCGAGCTGAAAAACCTTTCGTATCAATTCCAGACTGTCTTCCGTATCAATATCGGTTTCTTTCAGGTGATTGGCAAATTGCTTGGTTATTTTGTGGATAATTCGATCTGAAATCAGCTCTGCCTGAACCGTATCAAAATTGGTCTGTTTCTTCGATTGAAAATCCAGCTCCTCCTCCTTCATACTCTGCAACTTGTTCTTCAGTGCCTTGATAACCGGCGCGAATTTTCGCGATTCAAGCCATTCGGTAAAATCGGCCTGTACTTCCCCAATGATGGTTTCTGCCTGAGGGATAAATTGCTTTCTCCTTTCCAGGGTGTCATCTGTAATTTTAGACAGGTGGTCCAGGTGCACCAGGGAAACCCCTTTGATTTCCGCAACGTCAGTGGATACATTTCTGGGGATAGAAAGGTCTAGGATCAAGAGGGGTTTGTCTATGTTGATCTGCTCCTTGTTTATGGTGGGGTTCTGTGCCCCGGTTGCCACTATGAGTATGTCTGCTTTGTTGATCTCAGAGGACAGTTCTTCAAAATTCTGGACAAGCAGCGAAAACTTCCCGCCTATCTTTTCTGCTCTGTCCTTGGTCCGGTTGATCAGGGTAATATGGGAGTTGTCAGTATGTTTAACCAGGTTTTCACAGGTATTTCTACCAATCTTACCGGTTCCAAAAAGCAAAATTTGCTTACTGGAAACCGAGGGTACTGTATTCAGGATGTACTGTACCGAAGCAAAGGCAACAGAGGTAGCACCACTGGAGATCTCCGTTTCATTCTTAATACGCTTGCTGGCCCTTATCACAGAGTTGCAAAGGCGTTCAAGGAAATGGTTGGTCAGCCCGTGTTTCTTGGCCAGGGAGAAGCTTTTCTTTAGCTGACTTATGATTTCAAAATCTCCAAGGATCTGGCTGTCCAGCCCTGTGCCAACCCGGAACATATGGGTAATGGCCTCGTAGTTCTTGTACACGTAACCCACTTCCTCAAAAGCTTCTACGTTTCCTGAGGCAACTTCACAAAGCAATTTGATAAGCTGGTAGGGATGTTGTGCAAAACCGTGGAGTTCAGTCCGGTTACAGGTAGAAATTACCATCAATCCATCAATCCCTTCTTCTTTGGCCAGGGTATAGAGCTGGTCAATACCTGCCTCATCCAGGCTGAATTTCCCCCGGATGTCGGCATTAGCCTTTTTGTAACTAAGACCAACTGTGTAGAAAGAGTTGTGCTTGGATATGTGATATTTCCTCATGTACCCGTTTACCTGACGATGCAAATGTAAGTTTGTGGTTTCTGTAAAAATAACGCTGGAGGTACAAATAATAACGGTTTAAGATTTTTGGAGCCTTAAAAAGGCTAAACTGTTTAAATAACACTACATTTGCCATAAACAAAGGGGTTCGAATCACTTTTATTTAGAAAGATTCTAAATAAATAATGAATAAATCAACCGGAATGACTGCAAAAAATATCGCTGAAGGTTCATACCGAAAACTTACGCTCGAAGAGGACTGCTATATCCTTTTAGCCAATAACGGATCGGACGGTATTCAAAAAGTTAAACACCCGATTGACCGGTCTTACATACAGTTTCATTTTTGCCTGAAGGGAGGTGGCAAGTTTATCTTCAACGAGGGGAGATATGCCATGGAAATAGCCGAAGACCATTCCCTGCTGCTCTATAATACGCAGACCGATTTACCATTGCACATGGAATTCCGTCCGGGTTCTCAGCTGGTATCACTGGTGATGACTATCCGGAGTTTTCATGCCCTTTTTTCCTCCGAAGCAGATTATATTCCCTTCCTCAGCGAGGAAAACAGGTCTAAAAAATATTATACCCAGGATCCTATAACCCCTGCGGTATCGGTTATCCTGAACCAGCTGGTAAACTTTAACCTGCATCCTTCCGTTTCACCCCTCTACCTGCGTGGTAAGGTCTATGAGCTTATTGCATTGCTTTTTAACCGTGGAGATGATACCCTCCTGGAACAATGCCCTTACCTGGTAGATGAAGATCACCTGAAACGGATTCGAAGGGCTAAGGAAATTATCATAGAGCGCATGTCTGAACCCCCCGGGCTTAAACCCCTGGCCGAGGAGGTTGGCCTGCCCCTGAAGAAACTTAAAGAAGGGTTTAAGCAGGTCTATGGGGATTCTGTATACAGCTTCCTTTTCGATTATAAAATGGAGTACGCCCGTAAAATGCTGGAATCCCAGAGGTACAATGTGAACGAGGTTGGCTTAAAAGTAGGCTACAGCACCGCCAGTCATTTTATAACCGCCTTCCGCAAGAAATTTGGCACAACTCCGAAAAAATATGTCATGTCCCTGGCGGGATAATAGCATACTCATTTCACGGAAAAGACAATAGCTTTTTTGCGATCTTTATGGGCAATCTAAAAATCCGCTGCTCATGAATCTCAACCAGGTAACCATCCCTGCCCATGACCTTTCAAGGGCTGTTGCTTTTTATAAAACCCTAGGCCTTAACTTAATTGTGGATGCCCTCCCGGATTATGTCCGCTTTGAATGCCCGGATGGTGAGGCTACCTTATCCATACACCGGGAATCTACCGTATCCGAAGAACAGGGAGCAATTATTTATTTTGAATGTGAGGACCTTGATGCTGAGGTAAAAAGATTGGAGGCCGCCGGCCTTATTTTTGATTCGGGTCCAAGGGATGAACCCTGGTTGTGGCGGGAAGCGAGACTGAGGGACCCGGACCAGAATCGTATTGTCCTTTTCCACGCAGGACAAAATCGCAAGAATCCACCCTGGAGGGTTAGGGATTAGTGTTGATGCTGCTATTAGAAAATAGGGCGGGCTACCAGTATTCCGGTATTTCCTTTTACACCTGAAAGGTAATCCAGCAAAGGTTTTTCGGAAACCTCCACCTGGCCTCTGGAGGAAGCGTGGAGTAGGTGAAGCACACCATTTTCCTTCCTGAAGACAATTCCTGTATGCGTAACATCCAGTCCGTTGATATTTGTTGCCAGGGCAATGATATCACCATGCCGCAAGTCGTTTACCCTTTTGATAAGCACCTTGCCCGGAATATAGGAATATGGCTGATTTTCCAATTGCCGCTCTACAGCTTCCATTTTCTGGAAAGCCCCGGGGTCAGACAATCGGGGATACAATTCCCGGTTGGAGGTCATAAAGTTTAGGGTTTTCCCCGAGGGCAGGCCCCCAAGACCAATACTCATATCTTTAACCAGTCCCTTTTTTTCATTGTCCCGTATCCACTCTGAAAAATAGTGCAACCTTGATGCATAACCGGTTAGCTGACCATCTCTGTAGCGTATTTTCTGCAGGGCCTTTGCATAATTGTCAAAGGAGGTATCCTGTTCCCGGATCAGCAAGCTTAGGGCCAGGACATTTTCTACGAATGTGGTACAATCCAGTCCCTGCAAGTTGATTACCAGTTGCTCAATTTCGCCAATTTCAAGTGTGCCAGCCACGTAAGGTGTTCCCAAAAAGGTGCTTCCCACACTTACCAGAAGGGTTCCTGCTGCTTCGTTTGGAAGGTCTTTTATCGCCTCAACTTTGGAATTAAATACATTTCGGTCCTCAACGGAACAAACGATCCCCTGCGAACATAAAACCCCGGTGAACAGCAGGGCAATTATCAAAGGCAATCTTAGCATTTAGACAAATTTAGTTAAAGGCAACCTTACAAGCCCAGATAACCATATTCCGGTGTATTTCCATCTGCACCTGCTATAGCTCGCTTGTGATTGCGCAACAGGAATTCTTCAGTAACATGATTAATTCCATCCTGGTCGGAATCCATATCGGGGAGGAGGTATCCGTCGTTCTTAAACAGGTACTTTACGGATAAGTCCTGCCCACCACCTGCGTAGGCCACAATCTGGATCTTGAACCCCTTCTCATAATCCATTGTACTGCGCGTTTTAAAAAAATGAACCTCGTAGGAGCGGTCATCTTCTTCCACTTGGCCTTCCCCCAGGTACACCACTTCGTCATACGTGGGAAGGAACCTTCTGTCCTCGAAGAGGCTGGCTTCGGCAAGTGCTTCCTGCGTTTTATATTCGTCCGGGAAAAGATAGGTTTTTTCAATGGCCTTTAGCTTGGAATACATCATCAACCTGCTATTGATATCACCTGCAAGGGAATCAATCAGGGCAAGGGGCCCATGCTCATCATTAACGGCCATTAACTGTGCATAGGTAGTTTTGATTTGCGGGTCTTTTACCATTCCCAGAAGATTGAAGAAACCAGCAACATTCTTGTCCTTTTTATACGGATAGAGGAGAATCAAATAATCTTCCAGCAATTTTGCAGTTTGCCTGCGGTTTATAACCGCCCTGTTAATATCGTAATTTCCCTCTCCATTGACCTGTCCGAGGTGTCTCTTCAATTGGATGCGGGCATCATTAAGGATAAACCTTTTATATGCTCTGTACTTCCCGCTACTGATATGCCCGGCTGATTTTATGGAGGCAAGCAGTGAAATAATAGGCAGTTTATATTCTGATATTGTGCTGTACTCCAGTAATTCGGGGAAAAACTTTTTGGCCAGGGTAAGGCTGTCCTGGTAGGGCATAAATATTTTTTCAATTTCCTTGGAATTAGCGGCAAGGGGCAAATCCTGAGCGAGTAATTCCAGGATAAGCTGTACCGACTGGTCATTTTGCCCTGAGGCGATAGCCTGCAGGATCCTGGCCTGGGCATTTGAATTTTTGAAAGACTTGCGATAGTGCCTCTTGAAGAAGGCCACAACACCGGGATCTTCTATTGCACCCAGACGATTAATAAGATGTAATTCTATTGGTTTGTGGTCGGCTTCGAACTTGTGTTTGCTGAGGTAATAGATAAGGGAATCCACATGCTTTTTGCCAAACACAGGATACTGATATCCTTTCAGTAATACACTGTCCTTATTTCGCAAAGCGGAAAAGAAATCCGAAACCTTATCACGGAGTACATCCCTGCCGACAAGACTGTCCAGAGGGGTGAAGTTTTCATAAAAGATGGTAACAAAATCACTGGGTTCATCCGAGGTATCTATTACGGTTCTGAGCTCGTACATCAGTCCCCCTTTGAGAACGTTCTTTACCTTTATACCCCGTGTACTGCCGCTATCTGTCAATACAAGGTCCAGTTCAAAAATACCGTTTTCCCGAGTTCGTTCTTCAATTTCTCGCAGGTCGAATTTTTGCTTTTTATAAAAGTTAATCCGGGATTTCCAAAGCGAATCAATATTTGGAAATGCCATCAGGTCATGGGCCTTTTTCAACTCTACGGAAATTGCTTCGTTATTCTTGTTCTGATAGAGCGTTTTCTTGGTGTAGGCCTCGTAGGATTTGGGTTTGCCGGATTTTGCAAATTCGCCCTGCATCTTGACAAAGCTTTTAGGCTCAACGGAAGAGCGGGTAGAAAAATGCATAGCTGTATCAACAATTTGCTCGAATGCTTCGGGATAAATTTTGTTGTTAACTTTAAAGGAATCCAAATAATCCGAGGCCATTTCAGGATGCCGGGTTATACAGCCCAACAGGTAATAGTCTCCTCCTTTTACAACTGATTTAAGGTAGAGTTTCTTTCCGTTTTCCGGATCGATATCAGCCTCTGAGATCAGGCTATTTTCCCTTACTGTTCCATATTGCCCCTCAAGTTTTAGTTCCTCATAGAACCTTTTCTGGATCTGCTTCAGCTCAAACTGGTCTTCTTCCAAAAAAATAAGATCGTTAAGGGTAGCTTTTTTCAGGAAGTAATAACTTCCGGAGGAGGGTTCGACCCCTTCCGCAACGCGATCCCCATAGCCATTTGGGTTGTAGAAATGATGTAATTCGGGCATACGCACCTGGAAATCCCCGTAAACAGGCCTGATGGTCTGGAAGGAGGATTGGGTTTTTCGAAACTGCAGGCTGTTGAATATTGCATCAGAAAACCTGGCAACATAATCGCCTTCCCCGGACATTTTGATCAGCAGTATTTCCAGTGGGGTAACAAAGATCTGATAGCGTTGATGGTCTCCGTTCTTCAATTGGTTATGTATGTCTAACCCTTGGTACCCTCCCCGTTCAATAGTTTTTTTGGCTACGATGCTGCCCGGGATATTTTCATATAACAATTGATCAATATGATTCAGATTTAGGGGTTCTGCAGCAGCTAAATGCTGGTAACTGGGGATGCGGTGAACTACAATATAGCTGCCATTAGCCAGGTCCGGGGAAACATAGGTAGCCCTGTTCTGAAGGCTTACCGGATATAATTTATTTGGCAGGGCAAGTGAAAAAAACCTGTCTTTCGGTGCATATCTCGTTAACCTGGGCCTGAGCACTTTGTTTTGCAGGGTTTCTTTCAGGGTCTTACCTTTCTCAGTCGCCGGAGATACGAGTGGCTGTACGGTATACCCTTTTTTTCGGAGCAGGGCTATCACTCCCTGATCACCGGGAAGATGTGCAGCACCGATACCAGCAAAAACTTTGGTGGTATGCATAACTGAGTCCAGCTTTTCGGCCATTTGTTCATTGCGCAGGTACAGCATGTTTTTTCTGTAGAATTCTGTGTACATGGCACGGTCTATGGAGTCCAGAAGGTTGATGTTTCGCTCCCTGTAGGCGTCCTGCATCAGATAGGCCAGTGCCTGTTTTTTCATCTTTTCCTGCAGCCACTGATCTGGTTTGTCCTTCATCGCATTGCGACTTGCCCTTCCCACCAGGGCATTGGTTATGTCAGGGTCTTCCAGGGCCATTACTGGCTTTCCGTACTTAGCCCCGGCCCGGTAAATAAACATATCCAGGTAGGTGTCTTCCTCAAAATTCTGGTTAAAAGTATTGGTGCGATAAAGGATATTGTTAATCAGGTGGTCTTCCGAAGCCAGGTATTTGCCCAGGGCGTGCTTACTTGGGGCAGTGAATCGGAACGTACGGGAGTAAAACCCTTTGGGATTCAGGCCATAAGAGTCATTTATCTGTCCCCCGCTGCGATCCGTATCTGTTTCCAGCCAGGTTCCGGGATCGGATTCCAGGGCGATCATTTCACTACTTAGCAAGGCCTCGTAAAAGACATCGTCCAGGTGGAAGGCTATCTTCTTGCTTACATGCATGGTGCCGTACAGGTAGGAGCTTTCCCCGAGCCCGTTTCCCGAAATTTCCCAAAGCAGGCTGTTCCGTTCCTGGGCATTCAGGACCGAAAACAGGCAAAACGATATACAGGTAAATATGAGTCGCATTTACTACTTTGGTTTGAACTACTTATTAAAGGTGTGGTTTCCGCAAGATACTTTTTTCTACCAAACCCAAAATAAGGGTGTTTACTCCCCCTGAGGGTTATTCTATAGGCATTATTTATGCCTGCATCAAAAAGTAATGGTCTATTTTCCAACGGAGATTACAGCTAAGTATTATTTTAGCGCTGTTAAAATAGCCCCGGCTTTTAACCTCTTGCTGAGCCTAATATAAAAGCAAATACTAAAAAATATCCGGGTTTAACAAAAAATTGTTATGAAAAAAGGTGTGTTACTGGTCAATTTGGGTTCTCCGGACAGCCCAACTCCTAAAGATGTAAAACCCTATCTGGATGAATTCCTGATGGATGAAAGGGTAATTGATGCACCCAAATGGCTGCGTACTCTGCTGGTCCGCGGAATCATTCTTCAGACAAGGCCAAAGAAGTCGGCCAAGGCCTACCAGAAGATCTGGTGGGAGGAAGGGTCACCCCTGATTGTAATCTCGGAACGCTTCAGGGATAAGGTGAAATCCGGGCTTTCCCTGCCCGTTGCCCTGGGGATGCGCTATGGTTCTATGAGTATTGAAAAGGCTCTGGGAGAGTTGCAATCCAAAGGGGTGGATGAAGTGCTTTTGGTGCCGCTCTATCCACATTATGCCATGTCTTCTTACGAGACCGTAGTTGTAAAATCCCTGGAAGTACAACAGCAGAAATTTCCGGAGATGCAGGTTACCACCATGCCTGCTTTTTACAAGAACCCGGATTACATCAAAGTACTTTCAGACAGCATAGCAGAAGGCCTTAAGGATTTTGATTACGATCATATCCTCTTTTCCTATCACGGGATACCTGAACGGCATATCCGCAAATCTGACCCCACAAAATTTCATTGCAAAATTGACGGTTCCTGTTGTAAGATCAATTCTGTGGCCCACCACACCTGCTACAGGCACCAGTGTTATGACACAACAGATCGTGTTATTGAACATATGAAGCTTGATGAATCCAAGGTAAGCTCTTCATTTCAGAGTCGGCTTGCAGGAGATCCATGGTTGAAGCCCTACACCGATTTTGAGTTTGAAAGGCTTGCTAAGGAAGGCAAGCGAAATCTGGCTGTTGTCACCCCTGCTTTTGTAAGCGACTGTCTGGAAACACTGGAGGAAATTGCCATGGAGGGACAGGAGCAATTTGAAGAAGCCGGCGGAAAACACTACAAACACATACCCTGCCTCAATGATTCTGATGCCTGGGTAACCCTTATGGTAAAATGGATACGGCAATGGGAAGCTGATCAATCCCTTCCTGCCTGATGGGCAGGATAAGCTCAGATCAGCTGGGAACAGAACCCATCGGGCGTCTGCTGGTGAGGCAGGCTGTCCCCGCTTCCATTGGGATCCTGGTCATGAGCCTCAACATACTGGTTGATACCATATTTGTTGGGAACTGGATTGGTTCCATCGCCATTGCGGCCATTAATGTTGTTCTTCCCGTTTCATTTTTTATTGCTGCTCTGGGTATGGCGATTGGCATCGGGGGCAGTAGTGTTATTTCCCGCGCCCTGGGGGCGGATCAGAAGGAAAAGGCCCGGAAGACCTTTGGAAACCAGATCAGCCTTACCCTATTGGTCACTATTTCTATGGTGGCTTTGGGCCTTTATTTTATAGACGATCTTATTCCTGCCTTTGGAGGCAAAGGGATGATTTTTGAGCCGGCCAAGATCTATTATACCATTGTACTCTATGGTGTTCCTTTCCTGGCCTTGTGCATGATGGGCAATACGGTGATCAGAGCAGAAGGGAAACCCCGTTTCGCCATGATTGCCATGATTATCCCTTCGGTAGGAAACCTGGTACTGGACTATGTTTTTATCTATCTTTTTGATTGGGGGATGCACGGTGCGGCATGGGCTACAACTGCGGGGTACCTGCTTTGTTTTGGCTATATCCTTTATTTTTTCCTGTCTCCCAATTCGGAACTCAAAATTCAGGCGCACCACTTTGCCCTGAGTACTAACATCCTCAAAGAGATAGGGGCTTTAGGGCTGGTAACCCTGGCGCGACAGGCCGTTACCAGTATTACTTTCTTATTGATGAACAATATCCTCTTCGAGCTAGGAGGGGAAGCTATGGTGGCGGTTTATGCCATTATTGGAAGGATGCTGATGTTTGCCTTATTCCCGGTTTTTGGTGTAACCCAGGGATTCCTGCCTGTAGCCGGCTATAATTATGGCGCACATCGCTATGAAAGGGTAAAGGAATCCATTTACACTGCGATAAAATATGCTTCTTTTATGGCAACCCTGGTGTTCATTGGTTTGATGGTGTTTCCTGAAGCCATTACGGCCTTGTTTTTAAGTAATCGCCCTGATATTTCCGAACAGGAATTACTCACCAATAGCTTCGTACTCGAAAATACACCCGGGGCAATGCGCTGGGTTTTTGCGGCTACTCCTATCATTGCTTTGCAACTTATAGGAGCGGCCTATTTTCAGGCAGTAGGAAAGGCAGTGCCGGCGTTGCTGCTCACCTTAACACGCCAGGGCTTCTTTTTTATTCCCCTTATACTGATTCTTCCCCGATTTATGGGAGAATTCGGAGTTTGGTTGTCATTTCCTGTAGCCGATTTTCTGGCCACTGTGGTAACCGGTTACTTCCTGAGAAAGGAAGTGAAACACTCCCTGAATATTCAGTCTTAGGGGATATCCATCCCTGTTTTTTGTCTTTTTATCAAACACGCATGCATGTTGCAGATGGCCACGCTAATTTGCCGCCTCATTACCACCATGGGGTAAGATAGAAGATCAATGGAGTACGAACATAAATGGATTTTGGATGATGGAAATGAAGATGGAAGTATACGGTACAGGCCTGACTAAAATGAATCTGATGAAGATTCTTCTGGTAGCTCTGTCGTTTTTCTCACTGGCTTGTGAAGATGAAAGTGACACTCGGGAATACCCCGATATAAACAGGGAGCTGGCGATACGTGATTTTGAAGAAACCCTTAAAGAGGCCGGCGAAAGTTTGGGAGCACTCATGGGATCACAATCATCGGCTTTAAATGCGGGGAAGAATCTTAAGAAAGAAGGAAAAGAATGGGGTCAGCAAATGCAGGGCATTCTGCAACCAGCAGTGGTTGCAAGCAGAAAGTTGCTGGAAACCTACGGCATTTCAGAATCTTTTATCACCAGGGAGTTAGGAGTTTCTGATGACCCCAGATTGGTGCTTGTGGGCATTTGGATCGCTAAGTCTGAACGGCAGGGCTTGCAGGCACAGCACGCCTACCAGGCGCAACATGCAGATTTTAGTTTCTTTTTGCAGGATAATACCCTAATCGGAGGCAGCCAGGATTGGATGGATTGTATGCTGGTAGCTGTAGGGGTAGATGCCATAATTGAGTTTGCCAAAGGCAATGTTACGGAGGCTATAGCCAAGAAGGCCATAAGAAAAATAGCATCCCGTACGCTGGGATGGGTAGGAGTGGCTCTGGCTTTATATGAGTATGGAAATTGTATGGGCTGGTATTAAAAATTGGATATGAAATGTTTTAAATACAGGCTTACGCCACCCAGAGCACTTCTTTTTATTGTCTTGCTGACTTCAGGAATCTGGCAAATTGCATCATATGGATGGGAGGCGAGCAGGCCCGGGAACATATGGTTAGCTTTGGTTTTGTTTGTTGCGTTGCTGGGATCAATAGTCCTTCGGTTTTACCTGGGAAGGAAAAATAAGGAGTAAGACCCGGTGATTTGAGTTAGTGAGGGGGGAAGCCTTTGGTCTGGTACCGAAGGCTTTCTTTTTTGTAGGTGGAACGATTTATATTGCTACACTCATTCTTTCTGAAGCAGGGGAAGTACCTTTTCAAGGGGTAGTGCATCTATTCCATGGTTATCCCTGCCATTCATGGTTTCGGCTGCAAAAAGAGAATTTATGATGGCTTCCTCGGTTGCTTCAATAACGGCCAGGAACAAGGGGCTCATGGCGTCATTTTTTAATTCTTCCTTTATTTCGGTATTTCTTCCTTTGGCCTTACCCGATAGGTTTGGCTCGTAGGTGGAAAAAGCAATTACATAATCCCCACTGCCATTGGAGGCGATACCCCCTGTACGGCCCAAACCCAAGATGGCCCGTTTCGCCAGCCTCTTCAAGTTTCTTGAGTTTAAAGGGGCGTCTGTAGCAACAACAATCATACAGGAACCATCGGCATCATACATAAACCCTTGGCTGTAATTCCCCAATTCCTTTCCGACAGGAACACCATTTATTTGAAGTATTCCTCCAAAATTAGATTGTACCAGGACCCCTACGGTATATCCTCCAACTTTCCTCGGAAGGACTCGTGAAGAAGTTCCAATACCCCCTTTAAATCCAAAACAGACTGTACCTGTTCCTGCCCCAACATTGCCTTCCTTTACCGGTCCTTTTGTGGCCGATCGAATAGCTTCGCGAACATGGGATTCTTGCAGGTGCCTGCCGCGTATGTCATTCAGAAAACCATCATTGGTTTCACCTACCAGGGCGTTAACCGACCGTACTTTTTCATTCCCAGGTAACTCCAGCGTATAGGAAATAAGGGCATTCATAGCCGTGGGAACACTTAAAGTATTGGTAAGCACAATGGGAGTTTCAAGAACGCCCAATTCCTCAACCTGTGTGGATCCGGCGAGCTTCCCAAATCCATTCCCAACATAAATAGCGGCGGGGACTTTCTCCTGAAAGATATTTCCAGAATGTGGTAAAATGGCGGTAGCTCCGGTACGGATATGCTGGTCTTTAATAAGCGTGGTATGTCCAACCAGAACGCCGGGAACATCAGTTATGCCGTTTAATGGGCCCGTCCGTAAAACACCGATTTCAATTTTATAATCTCTTGCCCGGGGATTTTGGGCATTGATTTCCCATGTGGCAAAGGCCAATAGAAAAAACACGATACCGGCAAAAGCGGAAACTGGCTTGGATAATTTCATGCATTATTCCTTTATCCAGGGGGAATAACACCTCCCTGGCTTAGGTAAAAGGCTATTTAATTGAAGTTAACTGAGGATCGGCAGCTAAATGATCTACCACGCATTTCCATTTACCGTCATCTTGTTTTTTCCATACAGTCACAGTTCGGAAATACTGGGTCATTGGATTGCCAAGGGAATCATTCATAGTAAATGAACTATTCTCCAAAAGATAACCCATGTCACCGCTTTCGGAGACATGTGCTTCGTAGGGCTCCCACATTACCTTAAATCCCGGAATATCCTTTGTACTTTCAAGCATTCCCATAATGGCCTCGTGACCTCTCATCATGGGATAACCGGATTGACTTAACTGAGCATCCTCTGTCCAGTAGCTGAGATATTCTTCATTGGATTGGGATTGGGCCCATTCCCTGCTGGTAGCCATTAAAGCCTCTGCTTCTGCTTCAAGGTCAATTTGTTTTTTTTCTTCACAAGCTGTAATAAGCAGAACTGCTAACAGGAAATAAATGATTTTTTTCATAATTAAAAGGTTTAGTTGCTATGAATACAGAGATACAATATAACAAATAAGAGAATAGCATTTAAGGGGATGCATTTGGGTATTGGCAATCAATAATCCGAGGCTGTTAAATCTCAATATTGCCTTTGTAGATGTACAGCATTCTCGATTTACTATATGACTCTTTTTCCCTACATTTAAGCCTGACTAATTCAAAAGAACACAATATGAAACGCTTACCATTGCTGGTGGGGATTTGCTTCCTCATGATTACCTTTTCCCCCGATTCAATAAATGCCCAAAGACGCAAAAAGTCAACCGAAGCTTCAGTAGAATATCCTGAAGACCTGTATTCCAGCATGGAGTACCGTCTGGTTGGTCCTTTCAGGGGTGGTCGTTCTGCTGCGGTTACCGGTGTACCCGGAGAACCTAATCTGTTCTATTTTGGCGCAACCGGTGGTGGTGTCTGGAAGACAACAGATGGAGGTCGTTCATGGGAGAATATTTCCGACGGTTATTTTGGGGGGAGTATTGGCGCAGTGGAAGTGGCCCAGAGTGATCCCAATGTGATTTATGTTGGTGGAGGGGAAAAGACCTTAAGGGGTAATGTTTCCTCGGGATATGGCATATGGAAAACGGTTGATGCCGGGAAAACCTGGACCTCTCTGGGGCTCGAAAAAAGCCGGCACGTGCCCAGGATCCGCATCCACCCTAAAAATGCCGATATTGTTTATGCAGCCGTACTGGGGAATATTTACAAACCTTCCGGAGATAGGGGGGTATACAAAAGTACCGATGGGGGTAAGAGCTGGAGGAAGACCTTGTTTGTAAACGATCAGGCCGGGGCGGTAGATCTGGTGATGGACCCCAATAACCCAAGGATCTTATACGCCGCTACCTGGAGGGCTCAGCGCACCCCTTACAGCTTAAGCAGTGGGGGAGATGGATCTGCCCTGTGGAAGAGTACCGACAGTGGCGAAACCTGGACTGAGATTTCTAAAAACGAAGGATTTCCGGAGGGGACGTTGGGGATCATAGGGGTATCTGTTTCCCACAAGAACTCTGAACGTGTCTGGGCAATTGTTGAAAACAAGGATAAAGGAGGCTTGTATCGTTCAGATGATGGGGGTAAAAAATGGACACTGGTAAATGGCGAACGAAAACTGCGTCAAAGGGCCTGGTATTATACTCGCGTTTACGCCGATACCGAGAATGAAGATGTAGTCTATGTACTCAACGTCCGGTATCACAAATCAACCGACGGAGGAAAAACCTTCAAAACCTTCAATGCACCACACGGAGATCACCATGACCTGTGGATCGCACCGGAAAATCCAAAGCGTATGATCATAGGGGATGATGGGGGAGCCCAGGTTTCTTACGATGGAGGAACTACCTGGAGTACCTACTACAACCAGCCCACCGCCCAGTTTTACCGGGTGACTACCGATAATGATTTCCCATACCGCATCTATGTTGCACAACAGGATAATTCAACGGTCAGGATTCGCCATCGAAGTGATGGGAGAAGCATCAGCGAAGACGATTGGGAACCTACTGCAGGGGGGGAGTCTGCCCATATTGCTGTAGATCCGAACAACAATGATATTGTCTATGGCGGAAGCTATGGAGGCTTTTTAACCAGGGTTAACCACGATAAGGGTACTGTCAGGGCAGTTAACGTCTGGCCGGATAATCCTATGGGCTACGGCGCAGAAGGAATGAAATACCGCTTCCAGTGGAATTTCCCGATAATGTTCAGCAAGCATGACCCCAAAAAACTTTACACTTTTTCCAATCATGTACACCTGAGCACCAACGAAGGTGAAAGCTGGAAATTGCTTAGTGGAGACCTTACCCGCAATGATCCGGATAAACTGGTTTCCAGCGGTGGCCCCATAACACAGGATAATACAGGGGTGGAATATTACTGTACCATTTTTGCGGCTAATGAAAGCCCCCTAAAAGAAGGCCTGATGTGGGTAGGGAGTGACGATGGCCTGGTGCATTTAACACAGGATGGCGGGGAGACCTGGCAGAATGTTACACCAGTGAATATGCCTGAGTGGAGTATGGTAAACAGCATTGAACCCTCGGCATTTGACGAAGGAACATGTTACGTGGCTGCAACCCGCTACAAACTGGGTGATTTCACCCCCTATTTGTACAAGACTACGGACTATGGAAAGACCTGGAGTCTGATCACAAGAGGAATTAAAAATGAACATTTTACACGCGTTTTGCGGGAAGACCCAAAAAGAAAAGGGCTGCTTTACGCAGGAACGGAAACCGGCATGTACATCTCATTTGACGATGGACAGAACTGGCAGGCTTTTCAACTAAACCTGCCCATTGTTCCAATAACAGACCTGGCAATCAAAGACGATAATCTTATTGTGGCAACCCAGGGGCGAAGTATTTGGATTCTGGACGACCTTACTGTGCTGCACCAGCTCGAAGCAGGCCAGAAATCGGCCGCAAGCATATTGTTTGCTCCAAAGGATGCTTATCGTACCAAAGGGAGAGCCGCTTCGCGACCTTCTAAGACAGCTGGTCAAAACCACCCCAATGGCGTGGTTACTCACTTTTATTTACGGGATTACACTGAGAAGGATACGGTAATGCTTACCTATACTAATGCTAGAGGAGACACCCTGGCTACCTATAGCACACATGCCAAGGAGCCGAAGAACAAACTCAAAGCTAAAAAGGGAGGTAATACCCATGTTTGGGACACCCGTGGAAAAGGGGCAGAAATGCTTAAGGGGATGGTTCTGTGGTCTGCAAACCTGAACGGGGCAAAGGCTGTGCCCGGCAAGTACTCGGTTCACCTGAAGGTCAACGGGGCAAACCAATCACAGGGATTCAAAATTATTCCGGACCCACGTGCTGAGGTATCGGTTACTGATATGCAAAAGCAATATGACTTTATTACTGATGTAAATACAACTGTGGACAGGGCGCATCAGTCAATTAAGAAGATCAGGAAGATAGGAGCTCAGCTGGATACTTTCATGAAACAATATAAAGACGATGAGCGCACAAAAGAATTGAGGGATAAGGCAAGGAAAATGAAAGAATCATTTGAGGGGATTGAGAAGGCCCTTTATCAGACTAAGAACAGGAGTTCACAGGATCCACTGAATTTCCCGATCAGGCTGACGAATAAGCTCGCCCACCTGAATAGCCTGGTTTCAATCGATGATTTTCCACCTACGGCACAGGACATCCAGGTCAAAGATGAATTATCCCGGAAAATCAATGATCAACTGGCAACTTTTGACAAGCTGGTAGACAGCGAAATCAATGAATTTAATGCTGCATTCAATCAATTGAAGCTGAACTATCTTTTTATTGAAGAATAATCCTCTTAATTTAAAAAACATGAAAAGGCAACTGTTGTTTTACCTACTGGTTTTTTTAACCATAACCATCGGATGGTCTCAAACTGCTGAGGAATACTTCAGCCCAATGAAGTATCGGAATATAGGTCCCTACCGGGGCGGCAGATCGGTTACAGCTACCGGAGTGGTTGGGGATCCGCTTACCTATTACATGGGGACAACGGGTGGAGGACTATGGAAAACTGAGGATGCAGGACAGCGCTGGAAAAATATTTCAGACGGATTCTTTGAAACCGGTTCCGTTGGAGCGGTGGCCGTATCCAGCTCCCACCCCAACATTGTGTATTGCGGCATGGGCGAGCATGCCCCACGAGGGGTTATGACATCCTATGGAGATGGGGTTTACAAGTCTACAGATTCGGGTAAGACCTGGAATAAGATAGGACTGGAAAAAACACAGCATATTTCCCGTATTGTGATACATCCTGACAATCCGGATGTGGTCTATGTTGCTGCTCAGGGGGCACTTTATGGCCCAAATGCTGAGCGAGGGGTATTTAAAACTGAAGACGGTGGAGAAAGCTGGAAGAAGGTCCTTTTCGTAAATAACCTTACAGGGGCTTCCGAACTGTCTATGGATCCTACAGCGCCAGATATTCTTTATGCCGCCATGTGGGAACACCAGAGGACCCCTTATAAAGTGATAAGTGGCGGTCCGGGGAGCGGACTCTACAAATCCACGGATGGAGGTAAAAACTGGAAGCAAATCCACAAGGGACTACCGGAGGAAAAGGGAAAGATGGCTATAGCCGTCAGCCCTGCTAATCCCAATCGTGTTTATGCACTTATTGAAAGTGATTCGAACCAGGATAAGGGTGGACTTTTTGTTTCCATGAACGGCGGGGATTCCTGGAGTATGGTAAGCGGGGATAATCGTCTTGTGCAACGCGCCTGGTACTACATCGAGGTATTTGCAGACCCCAATGATGAGCATACGGTTTATGTGCTTAGTGCTCCTGCACTGAAATCCATAGACGGGGGTAAATCCTGGGAGCGCATTACAGGAACTCATGGGGATTATCACGACCTCTGGATTAACCCGGATAATTCCCGGAATATGGTAATTGCCAATGACGGTGGTGCGGCCATCTCCTTCAATGGGGGAAAGACCTGGTCTACCCAAAAAAATATGCCCACGGCACAATTTTATCGTATAAATACAGACGACCTTTTTCCGTATAATATTTATGGAGGACAGCAGGACAATACCTCGGTAAAAATAGCGAGCCTGTCCGTTGGCCGAAGTAGTATCAGCACCCAGGATTGGACCTATGCTGCAGGTGGGGAAAGTGCTTTTCTGGCGTTTGATCCCAAAAACCCCAGGTATGTCCTGGGTGGAAGTTACCTGGGGACCATTGAGGCGCTGGATATGGACTCGAAAGCGGGTACTAAGATAATGGCAGCACCAATTCAGTATTTAGGCAGGGCAGCCCGGGACATGAAGTATCTTTACAACTGGAATGCCCCCATTATCTGGTCGCAACATGAACCCGGAACTTTTTACCACTGCGCACAGATGGTGCTGCGGACACGCGATATGGGAATTACTTGGGAAGAAATATCACCAGACCTTACCCGTAATATGGATGATAAACAGGGCAAAGGGGGAGGGCCCTATACGGTTGAGGCCGTTGGAGCTGAAAATTATGGGACTATTGCCTATATGATGGAGTCTCCCCATGAAAAAGGTGTTTTCTGGACCGGTAGTGACGATGGGTTGGTGCATATTACCCGAAACGGAGGACAAAGCTGGGAAAATGTAACCCCAAAAGGCCTGGAGGAATGCCTGGTAAACGCCATTGAGGTCTCTCCCCATGATCCAGCCACGGTTTATATAGCCACTACACGATACAAGTTTAACGACTATACACCGGCCCTATACAAAACCACCAATTACGGAAAAACCTGGACCAATATCAGCAGGGGGATTCCTTACGGATCATTTACCCGGGTGGTGAGGGAAGATAAAATCCGGAAAAACCTTTTATATGCGGGAACCGAAAAGGGGCTATACATTTCCTGGAACGGGGGAGGCAATTGGGAACCCTTCCAGTTAAACCTACCGGTAACCCCGATTACAGATCTGAAAGTACAGGAGGGGGATCTCGTTGTAGCAACTTCAGGGCGATCGTTCTGGATATTGGATGATCTTGAAACCCTAGCCCAGTATAAGGCTGGAAACAAAGAGCTTTCCATTATGCGCCCGCCGATTGCCTACAATGGAAGTTGGGGCAGTCCGCTTAGCAGAAGTGCTGGCAATTTTGATGGAACACATCCTTTTGAGGGGGTTAATCCGGCTAATGGCGTAGTTGTTTACTACAATTTGCCCGATTTGAAGGAGGACCAGGAAATTACTTTGACCATCAAGGATTCAAAAGGCTCCATCGTAAGGACAATAAGCTCTGAAAAAGATCCTGCTTACAAACCGCACAATGGGGGAGGGGCTCCTCCTAAGCCACTGTTGAGCAAAAAGCCAGGGCTCAACCGTTTTGTCTGGGATATGGGATATCCGATAATGCCCGGGATTCCGGACGTTTATATAGAAGCCAATTTCAGAGGGCACAAGGCCCCCCCGGGGAAGTACAGCCTGGAACTTGAGGTGGGTGGAAGCAAGGTTGTCACCACAGCTGAAATAAAGGAAATGCCAGAATTTCAGACGGCACCCGGACAATATGAAGACTTTAATACTTTCATGATTGCCATGGAGGCCAGCCTAACCGAGATGCACAACATGATAAATTCCCTTTACAAGGTACAGGGGCAGGTGAAGGAAATCCTGGACCACCTTGAAGAAGGATCCCTAAAATCGCAGGGGAATGAACTGCTGGAGAATTTGAAAAACTGGGATGAGGAAATGGTACAGCGAAAGTCCAAAGCCTATGACGATGTTGAAAATTTCCCGAATAAGTTTACAGCCGAGTATCTGTTCCTGATCAACCAGACCTCCAGTCCAATTCCAAGGGTTAACCAGTCTTCCCGGGATCGCAAAGCGGAACTGGATAAGCAATGGTTGGGATTAAAGGCAAGGGCAACTTCAATAATCGAAAAGGAAATACCAGCGTTCAACAAAGCCCTGTGGGAAGCAGGGATAGGGGCAGTAAAAATGCCTGATTGATGGAGGCCTATTACAATTATATAAAAGCCCTGCACCTGATCTTTGTGGTTACCTGGTTTGCGGGCTTGTTCTATATTCCCAGGCTTTTCATTTACCACATAGAGGCACTGGAAAAACCCTCTCCGGACAGGGAGATTCTGGCCAACCAGCTCCGGCTGATGACCAGGCGATTGTGGAAAATCATTACCTGGCCTTCGGCCATTCTGTGCACTTTTTTTGCCGCCTGGCTGCTCTTGCTTATGCCCGGGTGGCTTTCCCAGCCCTGGATGCATGTAAAGCTGACATTTGTCCTGTTGCTGTTTATCTATCACCTTAGAACACACCAAATATACCGGCAGTTGCAAAAGGATGAAGCCCGTTATACCTCCAACTATATGCGTATATGGAATGAGGGAGCTACCCTGGTATTGTTTGCGGTAACCTTCCTGGTTATACTTAAAAATGCGGTCAACTGGATATACGGCCTGGCTGGTCTTATCCTCCTTGCCATATTGCTGATGCTTGGCATAAGACTGTATAAGCGCATAAGGGATAAAAACCCGGAGGCCTGAACGGGTGGTTAAGAATTTTGGTGGCGTTTTTGAGGTACCACAGGCCAATATGAACCCTTCTTTACAGCCGGATATTTTTGGATCGATTATTGCTATCTTTATTTCCAAATTACAGGTAGTTGTTTGCAAAGATTTCGTTAAGGTCCCGGATATTCATTTCCATGATCTTGCTGGTACTGATCGCCTCGGTGTTGATAGCCGGGGTTACCCTCTATCAGTATCGGGAGCAGTCGCGAGATTACCATGTGGTGCGACTGGAACGCAAGGAGGCCCAGATCAAGCAGAGCATTGAGTATGCCTTGAAAGAGACCACATATCCGGTAATTACAGACAATCTTTCCCTGATTTTCAGGGATGAGATTTATCGGATTGCAGATGTGCAGAATGTCAACTTTAATATTTACGACCTGCAGGGGAACCTCGTTAAGAGTTCGAAACCCCGCTTCAGAAATGATTCTCTGGTCAGTGTTTTGCCTGATGAGATCCTCACCAACCTCAATGCCAGTCCTACCAAGCGCTATGTGCAGGACCGTGTGGCCGGGATGGACAGGTACAAGGCATCTTACACCTATATAACAGACAATCGTTTTAAACCAATAGGTATATTAAATCTTCCTTATTTCGAAGACAATTCCTTTAACGATATGGAATTGAGGGAGTTCCTCATTCGCCTGGGGATGGTATACATATTTATGCTCTTGTTTGCCATTGCCCTGGCTTATTTTATATCGAAATACATAACACGTTCTTTGCAGACCATTTCAGAAAAGATCACCAAAACAGAGTTGACCAAAAGGAACGAAAAGATCATAATTGAAAACCCCGGTGAAGAAATAGGTAAGCTAATCGATTCCTATAATGAAATGATTGATGCCCTGGAGGAAAGTGCTGCAAAGCTGGCCCGAAGCGAACGGGAACAGGCCTGGAGGGAAATGGCGAAGCAGGTGGCACATGAGATCAAAAACCCGCTTACCCCTATGCGGTTAAGTGTGCAGAGCTTTGAACGCAAGTTTGATCCCTCAGATCCCAAGGCTCCGGAAAAAGTCAAGGAGTACTGCAATACGCTGATACAGCAAATAGATACAATGAGCAGTATCGCTTCCGCTTTTTCAAATTTTGCTGAAATGCCTGCCCAGCAGAATGAGACCCTTAATGTTGTTAAGACAGTTAAACTGGCTTTGGATATTTTCAATGAAAACTACATCCATTTTATAGCGGATGAAGAAGAAATTATCGCCAAACTGGACCGCACGCAGCTGGTACGCGTGGTCACCAACCTGGTTAAAAACGCAATTCAGGCCATACCCGATGTTGATGCCCCAAGAATACTCGTATCAGTATCCTCAGAAGAAAAATATGTCAAGATCTCAGTAGCTGACAACGGGGTTGGCATAGCAGACGGGGTACGCGATAAGGTCTTTGAGCCCAAATTTACCACTAAGACCAGTGGTATGGGACTTGGTCTTGGCATGGTCAAAAATATTGTAGAAACCTACAAAGGAACCATTACATTTACTTCCCAGGAAGGAAAAGGAACGGTGTTTACCGTGAGATTTCCCCGGGTCTTAACATAAATCCACAATTATGCAGTTCAATAACCTTCTTGTTGAAATAGAAGAAAGCCTTGCAACGGTCATTATAAACCGGCCTAAAAAACTCAATGCCTTAAATAAAGCGACAATACAGGAGCTCCATGATGCATTGTCTGCTTTGCAGACTGATCCCGAAATCAAGGTAATCATCCTGACAGGGTATGGTGAAAAGGCGTTTGTTGCCGGGGCAGATATTGCTGAATTTGCCCACTACTCAGAAAAAGAGGGTGAAAATCTCGCAGCCCATGGGCAAAAAATACTCTTCGATTTTGTCGAGAACTTAAAAAAACCGGTTATCGCCGCTGTGAATGGTTTTGCCCTGGGAGGCGGACTGGAACTGGCCATGGCTTGCCATTTCAGGGTCGCAAGCGATAATGCCCGTATGGGACTACCAGAGGTGTCCCTGGGGGTAATTCCCGGTTATGGTGGTACACAAAGACTGCCCAGGCTTATAGGCAAAGGCAGGGCCATGGAACTGATAATGACAGCCGGAATGATCAACGCTGCGGAAGCCAGGGAATACGGACTTGTAAATCATGTGGTGCCACAGGAAGAATTGCTTTCGTTCTGCGAGGAGCTCGCCATCAGGATATCGAAAAATTCTCCGGTAGCCATTTCATATGCAATAAAAGCGGTAAATACTGGTTTTATGAATACTGCCCGCGGATTTGAGGCCGAGATAGAAGCCTTTGGGGAGTGTTTTGGAACCGAAGATTTTAAAGAAGGAACCACAGCATTCCTGGAAAAAAGAAAGGCCAAATTCCCGGGGGCGTAACAACCTCTAACGGCTTTCTTTATGAGTAAAAATATCCTGACCATTCTGGTCCTTTTTCTGGTATCCGGAATAGCTGCTAGCCAGGAATTTCCTATTTCCTTTGAGATCGGAGAAAAATATAATGATCGGTATAAGTATTCTAATCTCCTCACCATAGCTGATGACGGCAGCGGGGGCACCATATTGGTCCGCGCATACTATTCCGGGCTCATCCTGCAACCAAAAGGTTATCTGGTAGAGCATTACAACAAGGATCTTGAACTGATAGATGAATATAATTACAAGCTAAAAGGGCATGAGTTTGTAAATGGATATGTGAAAAACGGACAATTGTACCTGTTGTTCCTGGATTACAATCTGAATACTTTGTCATACGAGTATACCGTCCACAGGAGCCCAATCACCGATTACAGATTTACCGAGCAGACCCTTTTAAGCATTGCTTCTGACCCCGTGGACAATCCGCTGGATAAAAATTATTACAACCGCAATTTTGGCAAAGGGTTTACTACCACTGTGTTGTTCGATGATGACTTCTCGGCATTTATTATCAGTACACATTACAAAAAGGGAAACCTCAATAAGCACAGGATCCATGTGTTCAGCACTTCCCTGAATAAAATAATGGAGCATGATTTCTCAGAAGCTGTGGAGGACAAAAATTACGCTTTCGAACAGTTGGAAGTGTCTCCTGATCTAAAAACCGTGTACGTAATGGGAAAGGCGTACTTCAAGCGTAAAAGGTTCAAGGCCATGGAGCGTAAGTTTCAGTATGAGCTGATCCGAATTACACCGGAAGGGAGGAGTATACAGACCTTTGACGGAACAGGAAAGTATTCCGAAGCCTTAAAACCAATGCTCAACAATGATAAACTGATATGCGTAGGTTTTTATGCAGACAGAAAGGACAATCGCTATAACGGACTGGGGTATTTTTCACTGGATCCGGTTACACTGGATATCAGGATAAAGAAATACAATCCATTCTCCGCACAGTTTATGCTGGATAAATTTGGCAAGGATGATGCACAGCAGGTAAAAAACCTGGTCTTCAAAAATGTGAGTTTTGCCAAAGACGGCTGCGTTCAATTCAATGCGGAAGAATATTTTGTAACAAATAGCGTACAGGCCAATTCCAGTGGAGGTCGTGTGCGTGTAGAAAGATTCCATCACAACGACATAGTAAGTGCTAAACTTGGCCCTTCAGGAGAGCTGATCTGGGCCAGAAACATCAACAAAACTGAAGTTACCCAGGGCGATGGAGCCTATGTTTCTTATTGTTCCTTTACCAAAGGAGGAGATACCTATTTCTTCATAAGCTCTGCTGCAGAAAACCCCGAATTGCTCAATAACGAGCGTCTTATCTTTAAGCAGGGATTCAGCAGAAACCGGAATGTCTTTGTAATCCGCCTGGACGATCAGGGCGTTATGAGCTACAAGAAAATGATTGATAGCAAAGAAGCCCGATTGCCTTTGATGGTATCCAAACCCCTTATGGACAAGTCCAATGATGCACTGCTTTTTTATGCCAAGCGTGGCACCAAAAAGCAATTGGTTAACTTCTCTATCAATTAACATACAGGATCATTTATTATTGGATATATTCCATATATTTGGATATAATCCATTAAATGAAAAAGTCTCCGCTAATAAAGGGAAGGGGTGCCCAAAGCAACCATCCCAATCGCTTTCTTGCCCATATCCAAGAGCATCGCGATGATTTTCTTGAATACTGTCGTATTCAGGATGAACCGGTAGACAATGCTAAAACCCTGTATTTACCAATACATCCGAAAACCATCGTAAATGAAGTAAAGAGCCCGGACCTGAGCATGGAATTCTCCATGAACCCCTATCAGGGATGTGAACATGGCTGTGTGTATTGCTATGCAAGAAACACCCATGAATACTGGGGGTATAGCGCCGGGCTGGATTTTGAAAAACGAATCCTGATAAAACAAAATGCTGCCCGGCTTCTGGAAGAGCGTTTAAAAAAGAAAAGCTGGAAAGCCAATACAATTGTAATGTCTGGAAATACGGATTGCTATCAGCCGGCTGAGAAAAAGTTCAGGATTACAAGGGCTTGCCTGCAGGTATTTTTGAAGTACCGCCACCCTGTGGGAATAATCACCAAAAACGATCTTATCCTCAGAGACCTCGATCTGCTCAGGGAGTTGAATCGCTATAATTTGGTTGCGGTGCATATTTCGGTTACGACCTTGTCCGAGCGTACACGAAGGATGCTGGAGCCCCGCACTTCAACAGCAAAGAAAAGGTTGAAACTCATAAAAAAATTATCAGAGGCAGGAATACCCGTAAACGCAATGCTTGCACCTATTATACCCGGTATCAACAGCCATGAATTGCTGTCTCTGGCCAGGACCTGCGCAGAACACGGCGCCATTTCTTTTGGTTATACGGTGGTTCGACTGAACGGTGCAATTGGCAAGTTGTTTACAGAATGGATCAGGATGGCTATGCCAGATCGCGCCAGCAAGGTTTTAAACCAGATTGCCTCCTGTCACGGAGGACAATTAAACGACAGTCGTTTTGGGATCCGAACCCGTGGTGAGGGCAAGCTGGCAGAGCAAATAAAGGAAATGGCCCGGCTGGCCCGTTCAAAATATTATAAAGGAAAAGGGCTGCCATCGCTTGATGCCACCTTACACGGATCCTATAAAAACGATCAGCTTCGGCTGTTTTAGGTGGTTTCCATCGGGTCAGAATGAATAAGCGCTGTCCCTGAGCAAATTATCCTGCCCCTTCCCATTCCTTGTAGAATTGTTCCAGGAAATCCAGCATGAATTGATGTCGTTGCTCAGCAAGTTTTTTTCCTGTCCGGGTATTCATCCGGTCTTTCAGCGTGAGCAATTTCTCGTAAAAATGATTGATAGTTGGGCCTTTAGCCTTTTTGTAAATATCCTTACTCATATTGGTAAGGGGTTTGATTTCCGGGTCGTAAAGCGGCCTGTTCCTGAATCCCCCATAGTTAAATGCACGGGCAACACCAATGGCGCCTATTGCATCCAGGCGGTCTGCATCCTGTACAATTTCAAGGGCTTTGGATTTCGGTTTATTGTGCTGTGTTCCGAGGCTGTTTTTGAAGGAGATGTTCCTTACGATATCTGATACCTCGTTGACAAGGGTCTCCGGAAGTTCCAGCTTTCTCATGAAGGAAGTGGCTATGCGGGGACCAATGGTTTCGTCCCCATCGTGAAATTTGGCATCGGCAATATCATGCAGCAGTGCTCCCATTCCAACGGTAAGAAGATCTGCTTTTTCCCCCTCTGCAATAAGTAAGGCGGTTCTGTAAACCCTTAGGGTATGCCACCAGTCATGCCCTCCCTCTGCACCTTCAAGGCTTTCCTTTACAAATTTCTGTGTTGCCTGTAGTATTTCTTCCGGAGTCATTAACTGTTTTCTATTGCTGAGGTTATTTGTTCTTCTATGACGGAGATGAGTTTGTCCGGGTCACCTTTGTTCTCCAGGGGGGGATGTACGGTGAACTTGAGATGTGACCCCAAACCATAGGGAAATTTCCCATAGCGAAGCATTTTCCAGGAGTTGTTTATGGAAACAGGGACCAGCAATGCCGAAGGAGCGTGTTTCATAATGGTTTTTAGGCCGTTTGTTTGAAACCTTTTAGGCTGTCCGTTCCTGCTGCGTGTGCCTTCCGGGAAAATAACAGCACTGCGATTATGTTCCTGGATGTATTTGCCCAGGCTTGCAATCTGCATTAGGGCCTGTTTACTGTCTTTCCTGTTAATGAGCACAGACCCCCCATGCCTCAGGTTGTATGAGACACTGGGAATACCCTTGCCCAGCTCAATCTTGCTTACAAATTTTGGGTGGTGTGCCCGCATAAACCAGATCAATGGAGGGATATCATTCATGCTCTGGTGGTTGGCTACTATAATCAGCGGACGATTTGTGGGTATATTATGCGGATTCTTAAAAGTGTAGCGGGTTCCCAGTACATGGGTGGCCCTTATAAGGAAAAGGTTCAGAATACTTACACTTCGTTTATGAGCCTCGTAACCAAAAACATTAAAGCACAACCATTGTATAGGGTGGAAAACTACCAGAATCAATCCAAAAAGGACAAAGTAAATGGCAGTTAGCGGATAGGCCAGGATTTTAATCATACACAAAAATAAAAATAAGGACAGATTACGGCTATTCCACCTTAAAAATGTCTTTGAAGTAAATTGGCAAATACCCATATAACTGCCGGTTTTAGGGCATCTTTCTTACAAAATCAATTGAAATTCTGAAGAATATATTTATCTTTAACAAATTGGAAAATCTAATATTCAGAAAATGGGAAAATTCGAAATTAAAAAGGACAAAGCCGGTAAATTCAGATTTAATTTGAAAGCTGGTAATGGCCAGGTAATTTTAAGCAGTGAGGCATATAATTCAAAATCTGCCTGTGATAACGGAATTGAATCAGTAAGAAAAAATTCTGCTGACGACGCCCGTTTTGAGCGGAAGACTGCCAAGAACGGAAAGGCCTACTTTAACCTTAAAGCGGCTAACGGACAGGTTATAGGAGCAAGTCAGATGTATGCTTCCGAAGCTTCCATGGAAAATGGTATTGCATCGGTTAAGAATAATGCTCCCGATGCATCTATTGATGACCAGTCCGAATAAGACCTGGTGAAAAAAAGAAAGGCGGCCAACTGGCCGCCTTTTTACTTTAATTACTCCTGTTACTAACAATATTCATCGTAAGCACTGGTCAGGTTTTCAGCGATCATTTCTGCTGGGCGCCCTTCAATATGATGCCTTTCAATCATATGCACCAATTCTCCGTCCTTGAACAGGGCCATGCTTGGTGAAGATGGTGGAAAAGGAATCATCAGGTTCCTTGCGGCGTCAACCGCCTCGGTATCCACACCGGCAAAAACGGTAATCAAATGATCTGGTGTTTTGGCGTGCATCAGGCTCATTTTTGCAGCTGGCCTGGCATTCGCAGCAGCACAACCACATACGGAATTCACCACAACCAGGGTGGTGCCTTCTTGCTTAATGGCCGATTCTACATCTGCTGCAGTATATAATTCCTGAAAACCGGCCGATGCCAGGTCTTCTCTCATGGGTTTAACAAGTTCTGCGGGATACATAGACTATTTTTTAGTTTTTAAGTGCAACAAAGATAAGGAAAGAAGAATATTTTTTACAAGCCGGTTCCCAGGCATTACTGCATGGCAGGTATTCTGTAAAACCCTATCTTTGGCGCGTTATTTTTTGCTATGATAAAGTGGGTGGGCAGCATACTGGGCTACTTCCTTTTCAGGCTTCCCGGAGCCCTGATCGGTTTTTTTGTGGGGAGCTTTCTGGATAATATGGGAAACACTGCCGGGCCGGATACACTCTTCGGAGAATTGAACCGCAAGACTGTTTCCCCCGCAGATTTCGAGTTAAACCTCTTATCCCTCTGCTCTATAGTGATCAAGGCAGACGGGCAGGCTACTGAGCGAGAACTCAACTATGTGAGGCAATACTTTATCAGCACCTACGGCAAAGAAAAGGCCAATGCCATATTTCGCACTTTCAATGAGGTTATAAAAAAGAGGGAAGTTTCTGCGCACAGGATATGTACGTACCTGAACCAGCGAACCCGTTATGAGGTACGCCTGCAACTTTTGCATTTTCTGTTTGGCATTGCCCAGGCCGATGGGGCTGTGAGTAAAGCTGAAATCAATAAATTGCAGGAAATTGCCGGTTATTTACGGGTAGGGCGATATGATTTTGAGAGCATTAAGGCCATGTTCGTCAAAACTACAGACCATGCTTATCGCATACTCGAAATTGAAAAAACAGCTACGGATGACGAGGTAAAGAAAGCTTACCGTACCATGGCCAAAAAATATCACCCAGACCGCGTTGTAACCGAAAATGAAGCAATTAAAAAGGGAGCGGAAGAGAAATTTAAAGAAGTTCAGAAGGCTTATGAATCCATTCAGCGCGAGCGGGGGTTATAACCATATAAAGCCATAATATAAAGCAATGCAGGAATTCTGGTTCTATACAAAACTCGGGTTTAACCATGTGATGGATTTTGGCGCCTATGACCACATCCTTTTTCTGGCAGCACTAGCAGTGCCCTTTACCTTTAAAAGCTGGAAGAAAGTACTCATCCTCTGCACCATGTTTACAGTGGCTCATTGCCTGTCCCTGGCCCTGTCTGCTTACGGTGTGTTGCGGGCGGATGAGGAGATCATTGAATTTTTAATCCCGGTAACCATCTTCCTTACCGGAATTTTCAATCTTTTCTACACGGGGCGCAATGCAGACCAAATGAAAATTCACTGGCATGCCCTGTTCACTACCTTTTTTGGATTCATCCATGGCTTTGGGTTCTCCAATTATTTCAATATGATGATGGCCGAACTGGAAGACAAACTCAATCCGCTGCTGGGCTTTGCCCTGGGTATTGAGATCTCCCAGGCGTTGATCATCCTGAGCATACTGCTACTTGGTTGGCTGGTGGTTGCCTGGTTAAAATTAAACAGGCAGATCTATATCGCCATTTGCTCGGTTGTGGTATTGCTCATAACCATCCCCATGCTGCTCGATACCTTGCCCGCTTAACGATTTTCACTTAAAATTAACCGATAGAGTGTTGTGAGGCTGTCCTAAAGCAGGTATCTTAGTCACCAATAGTAATAATTCACACGGTAAAAACTGTTTCCTTGAAAAAATCCAAACAGGAAAAATACGATAAGGCATACCTTAGAATGGCCCAGGAATGGGGCAAGTTATCTTATTGCCAAAGGAAGCAGGTTGGGGCAATAGTAGTAAAAGACCGGATGATCATTTCGGACGGGTACAACGGAACCCCTACAGGATTTGAGAATATTTGCGAGGATGAAGAGGGGTATACCAAATGGTATGTTTTGCATGCCGAGGCCAACGCCCTCTCCAAGGTAGCAGCCTCTACTCAGTCGTGTGAAGGAGCTACGTTGTATATTACCTTGTCGCCCTGCAGGGAATGCAGCAAGCTGATTCACCAGGCGGGAATACAACGCGTGGTCTACCAGATTGCCTACAAGGACGATTCCGGAATACGTTTTCTGGAACGCGCCGGAGTGGAGTTGGTACATATGCCTGTAATTGACAGCAACCAACCAACAGTAATTGAATAAATGAAGAAAAGCTGGTACATATGGCCTTCGGTATTTGCTCTGGCACTCGCCATAGGGATTTTTATTGGTGGGAAGCTGCATTTCAATGATACTCCGGAAAAACTCTTCACCACCAATTCCAAAAAGGACAAACTCAATCGCCTTATTGATTATATCGACTACGAATACGTTGATGATATCAACACAGACAGTATTGTGGATGTAACCGTAAATAACATTCTCGAAAAACTAGATCCTCACTCGGTTTACATTCCCAAGGAAGAGATGCAAAGTGTAGCTGAAAATATGAAGGGTGATTTTGTTGGCATAGGAGTCAATTTCTACATGTATAGAGACACCATTACTGTTATCAGGACAGTAGAGAACGGCCCCAGTTTCGACAAGGGGATACTTCCCGGAGACCGCATCATGATGGCCGATCAGGATACCCTGTATGGACAGGGCCTTCCCAGTGAGCAGGTGGTCAGCAAGCTCAAAGGGTTTAAGGGAACTAAAGTAAATCTTCAGGTATACAGGAAATCTGAGGACAAGTTTTTTACCGTTACCATAAAACGTGACCGCATCCCTTTAAAGAGTGTGGATGCCTTTTACATGCTTACGCAGAACATGGGGTATATCAGAATAAATCGTTTTGCGGAAACCACCTACCGGGAGTTCCGGGATGCGATTAGGGAGCTGAAGCAGCAGGGAGCCCAAAAGCTGGTTCTGGACCTCAGGGATAACCCCGGAGGATATTTCGATATAGCAAAGCAACTTGCTGATGAGTTTTTGCCGGAAGATAAACTGATCCTTTTCACCAAGAACAAGAAAGGCCAGGTAGACAGTACCTATGCTACTGAAAGGGGTAGCTTTGAAGACAAACCGGTCTATGTCCTAATCAACGAAAGGTCAGCTTCGGCAAGCGAGATCATTGCCGGCGCATTGCAGGATAATGATATAGGCACCATTGTAGGCCGAAGGTCCTTTGGGAAAGGTTTGGTGCAACGGGAAATGGAACTAGGTGATGGTTCGGCAGTAAGGCTTACTGTTTCCCGCTACTACACCCCTACGGGTCGTTCCATTCAGCGTGACTACCAGAATGGCAAAAGGGATTACTACCATGATTTTTCCCGGCGGTACAACTCAGGGGAATTGGTGTCTGTAGACAGTATAAAAGTAGCGGATTCCCTTAAATTCAAAACCCCTAAAGGAAAGGTAGTTTATGGAGGGGGTGGAATAATTCCCGATGTTTTTGTGCCCATAGGCACTAATCAGGAAGAGGCAATCGAAGCGTTAGAAGGGCGGGGATTCTTCAGTCGTTTCATTTTTGAACACCTTGAGGAAGACCGGAATCGCTACAGCAATTTTACCCAGGATGAATTCTACAATGGCTTTAGTGTAGACGATATCCTTTTTGAGCGTTTTATTGACTATGTTCTTTCTCTGAAAATAAAGCTTGATTTCTACGCCTACGAAGACATCATCAAATTATACCTCAAAGCCAACCTGGCAGAACAGCTCTATACCCCCAATTTGCGGGCGAAGATCAAGGGACAGGCAGATCCTATGCTGAAGGAGGTCCTGCAGGCAGATCAACCATTACTGCGGCAGGCCGGTCCAGATGATGGGATTTAATAGACGTTCCGGTTTATTGCCGGATTACTTCCCGTCTATTTTCTTTTCTATTTTTTTTGATGTCTGATAGATCAGCAGGAGCACAATTGCACACAAGGCGGCCACAATGCCGATAAGTGCGATGACACTTTTCCCTTCCAGAGGTTGCTGATAATCCACAAGGGTAGCATTATAGGCGATCAGGCCAACGGCCAGAATTAACAGGATAATAGTTACCGTCTTATTCATAGGTCTTTAATTGTATCGGGGTTTCCGCTAGAACAACTGGTTGATGTTTGTTGCGAATAACTTTACTGCAATAGCCAGCAATACCACACCAAAAACCTTACGAATAACCCCCAGTCCGTTACTTCCCAGAAGTTTGCCAATCCTGGATGAGGATTTTAAAACCAGGTATACAAAGATAATATTAATGATAATGGCAACGATGATGTTCTCCACATAAAACTCAGCCCTCAGGGCTAAGAGCGAAGTCATGGTGCCTGCTCCTGCTATCAACGGAAAGGCAATAGGCACTATGGATGCTGTTTCCGGCTTTTCATCCTTGTGAAGATTTACTCCCAGGATCATCTCTATGGCTAAAAAAAATATCACAAAGGCACCGGCAACGGCAAAAGAATTCACATCTACCCGGATGAGGTTCAGGATTTCTTCACCTACAAAGAGGAAAGCCACCATGATACAGGCAGCCACAATGGATGCTTTTTCAGACTGCACATGCCCTACCTTGTTGCGCAGGCTTATGATGATGGGAACGCTTCCCACAATATCGATTACTGCAAATAATATCATACTTGCCGTGGCGATTTCCCGAAAGTTAAGATGCAAATTCATGGTTTCAGATTTAGCGGCGGCAAAGGTACATTTTCCGGGATATTATTAATCCCATAGGCCGAAAAAATTACGGGGCCACCAGGCTCATTGTCTTATCTTTGCCGGTAAGTAATCTGGCTTATGTTTCAAATTGGCGATACCCTTATTTCTGAAGAGGTCCTGGAAAACGATTTTGTCTGCAACCTGGAGGCCTGCAAGGGGGCGTGTTGCGTAGAGGGAGAAGCCGGTGCCCCTTTGGAGGAAACAGAGACTAAAATACTGGATGCTATATACCCCCAGGTAAAACCCTTTTTAAGATCCGAGGGGATTCAAGCCATTGAGACCCAGGGGACCCATTTGCGGGGATTGGATGGTGAATGGGAGACCCCCTTGGTAAATGACAGGGAGTGTGCTTATGTTATATTTTCAGAAAAGGGCGTAGCCAAATGTGGCCTGGAGGAAGCCTTCGAGGCAGGAGCAACCCTTTGGAAAAAGCCCATTTCCTGCCATTTATACCCGGTTCGGATAAGGGAATTCTCTGAGCTTACGGCTGTTAATTACCATAAATGGCAAATATGTAATGCCGCTTGTAGCCTGGGCAAAACACTGGAAGTACCGGTATATAAGTTTGTAAGGGAGGCCCTGATCAGGAAATTCGGGGAAAATTGGTACCAGGAACTGGAAACTGCTGCAAAAGAGCACCTTAGCCCATAAATGCTCTCATATTGGACATTTATCCCATGCTCTTTTATTTAGTTCTCTTTTACCGTTCACAGAACTTTTTAAGCAGCTTATAGGATTTTTTTCGTTTTAGCCCCTTTCCTCGCGAAATTTACCATCGCTAATTATCAAACCAAAGCTATAGGCGGGGTTCTGATTACTGAAACTTATCTTCAGCCCTCCATGTTAATCATTGGGGCATGCATAGTGGGCTTTAAGATATTTATACCGGAATCCTGTTTGTAATGAATAACCAACAACCATGAAAAAGAGTTGCATTTTCTTTGCTGTTTTTCTACTTGTTTTAATCGTTGCTGTGCTCTCGGAGCGTCGTGAAAAGGAGGAATTCTCCGATCGTGTCGCAATGGGCGATCAGGCAACTACCCAGATTGCTACTCCTGACAATAACATTGGAATGGAGGAATAAACTTCCCGGAAACCTACCCCCAAATCATTATGCCCCCAAAGATACAGAACCGACTGAAGTCAGGCTTGTGGATACTCCTTCCATTAATTCTTCTCTCATTTTTATCGAACAGTATTGCCGATAGCCCCCTACCCGTGGAGGAAGGTATGTATACCATTTCAGCCAATGGGACAACCCGGGGAGAGATGAGCGGGATTGTTAGCTTTCGGGAGAGTGAGCTTGTTTCACAAAATGGCCATTTGCTTAATGTGGTTAGAATCAACTTTGGGGATTCTGCCTCTGATCAGGAGATCAACATGGAATTTCTGATTTCCCAAAGGTCGGATGCAGACCCTATTGATGAGGGTAAATACTACGTAAATCGATATATCAGCGGATTCGTTAGTGAATTTAATGGGGTTTTTGGATATGCAAACTTCGTTTCTAGGGGTGAGGATCCTTATTTCTCCAAAACCGGCCACCTCAGAATCACCAATAAGAGTGAAAACCTCTTAGAGGGCACTATGGACGTAACTTTGATAGATGCAACTGGTGAAAAGTTACAGATGGAGGGATTTTTTAAAGCCCTTCGTCAATAGATTTTCCTTTGATTAGTACTGCACGGACCCTTTAACTCTGTTTTTAAGGGCTTAAAATCAGGCATTTATTCTATATAATCGAGCAGCTCGAAACCAGGATTTCCTGCCAATTATTTTTTCATAGACTACATTTAAAACCCATAAACCAAAGAGTACTTTTTTTTATACTTCTTGGTCTAAAAATTTTTGTCTAGCCCCGACCAAAATTCCCATAAAAGTTATGATGTTCCGGAAAGGCAATCTATGACTGTGCCGAGCTTAGATTTCAACATAGCGTGTTAAAAACTTTGGGACTGATTTACTGAAACAGGCTTTACAATTTGGTAACATTTTTAAATATTTGTTAGCCCAACTCGCTAGTAGTTTTCACCCAACATTAATACCAAAAAATTAAAGCATATGTCAGCAGCTGTTGAACCCATTTTGCAGGAAAACAAGGACCGATTCGTAATATTTCCTATTGAACACCATGATCTTTGGGAGTGGTATAAAAAATGCGAGGCCTGTTTTTGGACTGCTGAGGAAATAGATTTACACCAGGATTTGTCGGACTGGAACAATAAGTTAAATGACGATGAGCGTTACTTTATAAAGCACATACTGGCCTTTTTTGCAGCTTCAGATGGAATTGTAAACGAAAATCTCGCGGAGAATTTCGTGAATGAAGTGCAGTATTCGGAAGCTAAATTCTTCTATGGCTTCCAGATTATGATGGAGAATATCCATAGTGAGACTTACTCTCTGCTGATAGACACTTATGTAAAGGACGAAAAGGAAAAAAATGTTCTTTTCAAGGCGATTGAGAATTTCGAGGCAATTAAGAAAAAAGCCGACTGGGCTTTGAGGTGGATTGAGTCCCCGAGTTTTGCGGAAAGACTTATTGCTTTCGCTGCAGTAGAAGGAATCTTTTTCTCCGGAGCCTTTTGTTCCATCTTCTGGCTGAAGAAAAGAGGTCTGATGCCAGGTCTTACCTTCTCCAACGAATTGATTTCCCGCGATGAGGGAATGCATTGCGATTTTGCCGTGCATGTTCACAATAAACACCTGATAAACAAGGTGCCCAAGGAGCGCATTACTGAAATTATTGTTGATGCCCTTAACATTGAACGGGAGTTCATCACTGAGTCCCTTCCTGTAAGCCTGATTGGTATGAATGCCAAGTTGATGACCCAGTACCTGGAGTTTGTTACAGACAGGTTGCTGGTAGAACTGGAATGCGACAAGGTATACAATGCCACCAATCCATTTGACTTTATGGATATGATTTCCCTGCAGGGGAAAACCAATTTCTTTGAAAAGCGTGTGTCCGAGTACCAAAAGGCGGGCGTATTGAACAAGGAAAAGGACACTGACTCCCAGAAGATCAGCTTCGACGCAGACTTCTAGGAAAGTACGTTAAAAGCAACCCCAATTTTTCTGGGGTTTTGCTTTGCCTAAAAATGAGATGTTAAACTTTTTAACACTAATCAAACCAAGAGAACACTAAAGAATTGTAGCAAATGTTTGTAGTAAAACGAGACGGAAGAAAAGAGCCGGTAATGTTCGACAAGATCACGGCCCGAGTAAGAAAACTATGTTATGGGCTTAACGGTCTGGTAGACCCGGTTAAGGTGGCCATGCGGGTAATAGAGGGCCTCTACGACGGGGTAACCACTTCAGAACTGGACAACCTGGCGGCCGAAATTGCGGCAACATTAACAACTGCCCATCCGGATTATGCCAAACTGGCTGCCCGTATATCCGTTTCGAACCTGCATAAGAACACCAAGAAATCCTTCTCGGAAACCATGAAGGATCTCTACGAATATGTAAACCCAAGAACCGGGAAAAAAGCTCCCCTGCTTTCAGATGAGGTGTACAAGGTGGTCATGGATAATGCAGAAACACTGGATTCTACTATTATCTACAACCGTGATTTTGGCTACGATTATTTCGGCTTTAAAACCCTGGAACGCTCGTATCTGCTCAAACTAAATGGCAAAATTGCGGAACGGCCACAGCATATGCTGATGCGGGTTGCTGTTGGTATCCACCTCAACGACCTCGATGCTGCCGTTGAGACCTACGAGCTGATGTCCAAGAAGTATTTTACACATGCTACGCCAACTTTATTCAATTCCGGGACACCAAAGCCACAGATGTCTTCCTGTTTCCTTTTAGCTATGCGGGATGATAGTATCGACGGGATCTACGATACATTGAAGCAAACCGCTAAAATATCACAATCGGCAGGAGGTATAGGATTGTCTATACACAATATCCGGGCAACTGGATCCTACATCGCCGGAACCAATGGAACCTCCAATGGGATTGTTCCCATGCTCCGGGTTTATAATGATACAGCCCGGTATGTAGACCAGGGCGGTGGAAAGCGAAAAGGTAGCTTTGCCATATACGTGGAACCATGGCATGCCGATATTTTCGATTTCCTGGAGCTGAAAAAGAACCACGGCAAAGAGGAAATGCGCGCTCGCGACTTATTCTACGCCATGTGGATTCCGGATCTTTTCATGAAGCGTGTTGAAGCCGATGGGGAGTGGACATTGATGTGTCCGAACGAATGCCCGGGATTGTTCTCAACCCATAGCGAAGAATTTGAAAAACTCTATACGCAATACGAGGCAGAAGGAAAAGGTCGTAAAACAATCAAGGCAAGAGATCTTTGGGAGAAGATACTGGAATCTCAGATCGAAACGGGCACGCCTTACATGCTTTACAAGGATGCTGCCAACCGCAAAAGCAATCAGCAAAACCTGGGAACCATCCGTTCCTCTAACCTGTGTACGGAAATACTGGAATATACTTCCAAGGATGAGATAGCAGTATGCAACCTGGCTTCAATTGCCCTGCCCATGTTCGTGAAGAACGGGGAATTTGACCACCGGGAATTATTCAAGGTAACCAAGCGTGTTACCAAGAACCTGAACAGGGTAATTGACCGTAATTATTACCCGGTTAAAGAAGCCGAAAATTCCAATATGCGCCATCGTCCTATAGGGCTCGGTGTACAGGGATTAGCAGATACCTTTATACAGTTGCGACTTCCTTTCACATCTGATGAGGCCAAACAGCTTAACCAGGAAATTTTTGAGACCTTGTATTTTGCTGCGGTAACCGCCTCAATGGAACTTGCCAAGGACGAAGGACCCTATTCCACATTCAAGGGATCACCTATTGCAGATGGCAAATTCCAGCACAACCTGTGGGGAATAAAAGATGAAGAGCTCTCAGGACGCTGGGATTGGGGTAAACTCAGGAACAATGTTAAAAAGCACGGGGTGCGCAATTCCCTGCTGGTGGCTCCTATGCCAACAGCTTCTACCTCCCAGATCCTGGGCAACAATGAGTGTTTTGAGCCTTATACCTCAAACATCTATACCCGCAGGGTACTTTCAGGAGAATTCATCGTAGTGAACAAGCACCTACTGGAAGACCTGGTTAAGCTTGGCCTATGGAATGAGAATATGAAGCAGGAACTCATGAGGGCCAACGGTTCTATTCAACATATCGATGTTATTCCAGAAGATATCAGGGAGCTGTACAAGACTGTTTGGGAACTGAGCATGAAAGACATTATCGATATGTCCAGACAACGGGGTTATTTCATTGACCAGAGTCAGTCTCTTAACCTGTTCATGGAAAACGCCAATTATGCCAAGTTAACCTCCATGCATTTCTATGCCTGGAAGAGCGGATTGAAAACCGGGATGTACTACCTGAGGACTAAAGCTGCGGTTGATGCCATCAAGTTTACGCTTGATAATACCAAGAAAAAAGAAGTTCCGGTTAGTGTGGCAGCGGAGGCTGAAGTAGCTGCTGCTTCTCCAAAGGCTCCTACTGACATCAAGGTTGAGACATCTCCTGTTAAAGGAGCCGAAGTGGACGTGGAACCTATGTCTCCAGAAGAGATGAAAGCATTGATAGCCAGAGCAAAAGAAGGACAGGCAGATGATGATTGCCTGATGTGCGGGTCATAAGCTGTCGCTTCAGCTAAAGAGATCCCCGGGGATCTCCTAAAGTTTAGTGTTTATTGATCGGGAAACACCCAGGAGGGATCCATATTTTACAAAATGGACTCTTGCCGGGGTGTTTTATTTTTAAAGGGGTTCACAGATTCCATAACAGGGGGGCAAGGATACGGTCTGGCAAAACTGGTAGTGGCAAAAGACAGAAGTTAAGAGCACTTCAATCTTTGAAATACGGTCTGAGCACAAAAAAGGATAATGCCAAAAGGGCCGCATAAATGCTAAGAAGAACAAGATAATGATCCATATCAGACAGTTATAGGAGGAACATCTGTAAATATATACGGATGCAAGGTGTTTTTAGATTTCAAAAAGGGTTTCCCGGAAGTATTATTCTAAATAGAGAGAAAAACCCTGATAGGCCATAAAGTGTAATTGTACAATGGTAATCTACCCATTATTTTACCAAACCCGGGGACTTTTCAGTGGTCTACATTTGTGGTGACCAGACTTTGCCGCCGGTCAGTTCATTCAGGTCTCCGCAAGCAATATTAACTCCGGGAACGGGAGCATATGGCAGGACTTTTTCACCTACATATTCAGTGTTTTTGTAGGACCAGATACTGAAACTGCGAAGTGATTTGGCCAGGTTGGCATTGGCTACCTCTTCGGCCAGGTCGGCGGTTTCTCCTTTTGACCTGGCCGCCATATAGGCTGCCAAAGCTTCCTCGTTGGCTTTTTCTTTTTCCGGATCAGGCACTTTCAGGGCAGAAGCCAGTATGGGTTCAATATCATCACTATCCAGGTCTGAAGGATCTTCCTTACCCGAAGCCCGGAGGGCTGATCCTGTAAATTTCCCCATCAACATGCGGATAAAACCCTGCTGTTCCAGTGGCATAACCTCGTCAAGGTACCGATCAATAAAGATATGTACATTCACTTCGGAGGCTGAAGGAGTGTCCGTTTTCGGCAATAGTATGTCTACTATATGCGTAAGTACATTACCCTCTCCAGGACTGAAAAACCGGGGTGTCCAGCTGGCCGCTGACTCTGTTTTGCAATTGTTGAGCAGGCTCATTACTGCAGGTGTAGCTACAGTGTAACCCATTGCCAGTCCCATATTCTTAAGTGCTTTTCTTCTGTCCATTAGAGTAACCCTTTTTTTAATTGTTCAGCCGCATGATTAGCAGCTCTTGCGGTAAACGCCATGTAGGTAAGCGATGGATTGACACATGATGCAGACGTCATAAAGGCGCCATCCGTTACATAGACATTTTTAACGGCATGGATTTGATTGTATCCGTTCAATACGGATGTTTTTGGATCCCTGCCCATCCGGGCGGTCCCCATTTCATGAATTCCCAAGCCGAGAGCTACGGGTTTGTCATAGGTTTCCACATCGCGTAAGCCAGCCTTTATTAGCATTTCTGCGGCCTGCTCTTTCATGTCTTTCCGCATTTTCCACTCATTATCTCGTAATTCTGCGTCGAAGGTTACGGTAGGCAGGCCCCAACCATCCAGTTTGTCGTAATCCAGCGTCATGCGGTTATCTTCGTACGGCAAAACTTCACCGAAACCACTCATACCGAACTCCCAGCCCCCGGGTTTCAGAATAGCCTCTTTAAGTCCCTTGCCATAAGACACCTCGGCTATTGTATCCTCCCAGTTGCCGCGGGTTGCTGATCCCTGGTATCCATACCCGCGAATAAATTCGGGGGTATCCGATTTACCTCCCAGGTTCCTGAAACGGGGCAGGTAAATTCCACCTGGCCGGCGTCCTTTGTAATATTTATCCTCAAATCCATCATACTTTCCGGAGGCACCTGCATCAAGATGGTGGTCCATAATATTTCGACCCAGCTGATCCGAGTCGTTGCCCATCCCGTTGGGGAACCGGTCCGATTTGGATTGCATCAGGATTGAGGTTGAGGCAATGGCCGATGCACAAAGGAAGACTACTTTGGCCTTGAACTCAAATTGCTCTTTAGTCTCCCTGTCAATCACCTTAACTCCTGTAGCTTTTTTAGTATCAGGGTCATAGATGACTTCATGGACAATTGAATCCGGTCGAAGCGTAAGATTACCTGTGCGTTCTGCTGCTGGAAGTGTAGAGGAATTGCTGCTGAAATAAGCCCCAAAAGGACAACCGCGCATGCATCGGTTTCTGAACTGGCAGCGGTTGCGGCCTTCAAATTTCTTATCGCTGTTGATATGGGCAACTCGACCAGAGGTAAGGAAACGATCATCGTATTGCTCCAGTAACCTTTCCCTTATGTGTTGCTCCAGGCAGTTGAGTTCTATCATGGGTTCAAACTGTCCGTCCGGCAGTTGTGGCAAGCCGAGCTTTTCCCCGGTAACTCCAATATACGACTCCACCTTGTCGTACCAGGGAGCAATGTCCTTATACCGAACCGGCCAGTCTATTGCGATGCCTTCTAATTTGTTGGCTTCGAAGTCCAGCTCACTCCAGCGATAACTGTGACGGCCCCAGGTGATGGACCGGCCTCCCACATGGTAACCACGGATCCAGTCGAATCGCTTAATCTCATTATAAGGGTGTTCGAGGTCGTTTACAAAGAAATGATTGTGAGCAGCCCTGGTAGTGTATCCGGTCCTTGCCTGCTTCAGTTGTTTGGCCTCATCTTCCCGCCTTAAAGAACCTCCATTCTCGAAGTCCCAGGGGTCCATATTGGCAGTGCGGTAGTCTTTGATGTGCTCTACCATTGGGCCTCTTTCCAGCACTAAAGTGTTCAGTCCATTTTCACATAATTCCTTGGCGGCCCAGCCTCCACTAATACCCGTACCAACAACAATGGCGTCATAAGACGCCTGCTCTTCATTGTAATAAAATTTGCTCATGAAAGTGTTTCGCTTTTTCCGTAAAGGGATCCTAAATATAAAATTATTTTTCTACATTTAGAGGTATCCCCCAAGAGCTAAAGGTCTTTTATTTGGCATGCTGAAGGGGCTGTATTTCCGGATTAACTATAACCTTTATATAACATGAAACACAATCCATTTAACACCAGTATGGTTTTTATGCTTGCGCTAGTGATGACGCTTTCTTTTTCCTGTAAACAGGAGAAGAAGAAGGAAACGTCTGAGACGCCCGAAACTGAAGAAGTTGCTATGCAGGAACAAACAGAATTCCCCCTATCCCTGGCGCAGTGGTCCATTCACAGGATGATCTGGGATGGTACAGATCCTTACTCCTTTGCAGAGAAAGCCCATGGATGGGGATTCACAGGCCTGGAGTATGTTAGCCAGCTGTATAACAAAGAACTGGAAGCTGCAGGTTTTTCTGAAGAGGCTATGAACAATTTTGTGGCGCGCTCCAATGCCGAGGCTGAAAAATACGGATTGACCAACCTTATTATTATGATAGATGGGCAGGGCGACCTTGCCACTTCGGATGCGGAAGAAAGAAAAAGCGCAGTGGAAAACCACTTTAAATGGGTTGATGCTGCCGCAGGCCTGGGCTGCCATTCCATTCGGGTCAATCTTTCTGGCAGTACCGACCCCGCAGAATGGGTTCCCAATGCAGTGGATGGACTTACTCAACTGGCCACCTATGCGAAGGATAAGAACATCAATATAATTGTTGAGAATCATGGAGGGCTTTCTTCCGATGCTACGTTGTTGGCCGAAGTAATGAGCACTGTAAATATGGAAAATTGCGGGACCCTTCCCGATTTTGGCAATTTCTGCATCCGTCGCAATGACCCTTCAGACTACAGCAAAGGCTGTGCGGAGATGTATGACATGTACAAAGGGGTGGAAGAATTAATGCCTTTTGCCAAGGCTGTAAGTGCCAAATCACACAATTTTGACGAAGCGGGCAATGAAACTGATATAGATTATGGTAAAATGCTGCAGATTGTGAAAAGTGCTGGGTATTCAGGTTTTATTGGTGTGGAATATGAAGGAAATGAATTGAGTGAGGAAGAAGGGATTATTGCTACTCGAGACCTGATCCTGCGTGAGGCCAAGATGCTTCAATAAACCATAAAGGGCAAAGATGAAAGCATTCTTCAACCAGCTTTTTGATTACAATTTCCAATGTAACAAAAAGCTAATCGGGACCTGTTTGGAACTGAAAGCAGTTCCCGATGATGTTGTCCGATTATTCAGTCATATTCTGAATGCCCATCACATCTGGAATGCCCGTATGCTTGGAGTTTCTGCTGAAAATCAGGTATGGCAGCTTCACGAAACACAGAACTGGGGTGAACTGCATTATGAAAACCAGCGCAATTCCTTTGAAATCATTACCAATACAGAGAATTTTGAAAAAAGGATAGATTACGAGAGCACGGAAGGGCAACGCTACAGCAATTCCCTGCAGGACATACTCTTTCATATCATTAATCATTCTACCCACCACAGGGCTCAGATATCTGCTGTTTTCAGGGCTAATGGTATTGAACCCTTGCCCATGGATTACATCATATACAAACGTTAAGTAAGGCAACCCATGAAATCAGTTGTTAAGTTTCAGTTGTCGCTTATGATGTTCCTCGAGTTTTTTATCTGGGGCGGCTGGTTTGTGACCATGGGGATTTATTTGCCCAATACATTGGAATCTTCAGGAGCAGAAATTGCCCTGGCCTATTCCACTCAATCCTGGGGAGCGATTATTGCCCCCTTCATCATTGGACTGATCGCAGACCGTTACTTCAACGCTGAACGCATATTGGGGTTCCTGCATCTTGTTGGTGCTATCCTGATGTACCAGATGGCTAATGCAAACGAGTTTTTGGTTTTCTACCCCTACATCCTGGGTTATATGATTATTTACATGCCAACGCTGGCCCTGGTAAATTCGGTTTCCTTTAATCAAATGGATAATCCGGCCAATCAATTTGCCATAATCCGGGTTTTTGGCACTGTGGGATGGATCGTGGCGGGCCTGGTTATCAGTTATGTCTTTCATTGGGATTCGGAGGAAAATGTGGCTCAGGGGATGCTTCGGAATACTTTTTTGATGACCGCTGTTGCCTCGGCAATTCTGGGAGTTTTCAGTTTTACACTTCCAAAGACCCCTCCCGGGGCAAACCGTTCGGAACGAATCTCTATTTCCGGCATCCTCGGGTTGGACGCGCTTAAATTATTGAAAGACAGGAATTTTCTGATTTTTTTTATCGCGTCTATCCTTATCTGTATTCCTCTTGCGTTTTATTACCAGCATGCAGGTCAGTTTCTCGGGGAGATCAAACTAGGTAATCCGGCAGGAAAGATGACCATAGGACAGGTTTCGGAGGTTATCTTCATGTTGTTGCTTCCCTGGTTTTTTGCGCGCTTTGGATTTAAGAAAACAATCCTCTTTGGTATGCTGGCATGGATATTACGCTACCTGTTGTTTGCCTATGGGAATGCTGATGAATTGGCATTCATGTTGCTTATAGGTATTGCCCTTCATGGTATTTGTTACGACTTTTTCTTTGTTTCCGGACAGATCTATACCGATGCAAAAGCCGGTAATAAGTATAAAAGTGCAGCACAGGGGCTGATTACCCTCGCAACCTACGGATTGGGTATGTTAATCGGGTTTTGGATAGCCGGGAAGATAACCGACTACTATGCGTCTGCAGAAAACGTTCACGATTGGCCAGATATATGGATGTTCCCTGCGATTTTCGCTCTGGTTGTTTCCCTATTGTTTGTTCTGTTTTTTAAAAATGAAAAAATAGTATATAACTCCTAACGAATAAGAAAAGGTAAAATGCCGGAAAAAATAAGACTTGGAATAATAGGTGGAGGAGGCGACTCTTTAATTGGAGTATTGCACCGGGTAGCATCATTTATCAACGATAATTATGAGATCGTTGGTGCCGTGTTTAATGCGGATCACGAACAAAGCCTTTCCTTTGCCAGGCAGATCGATATCCCTACAAACCGCATATACAGGGATTTCGATACCCTAATAGAGGAAGAAATGAAACTTCTGCCTTCGGAACGGATTCAGGTATGTTCCGTGCTTACCCCTAATTTTCTCCACTTTCCCATGGCTAAAAAATTGCTGGACAACGGCTTCCATGTCATATGTGAGAAGCCCATGACCACCACTCTCGGGGAAGCCAGGTTACTTCAGAAGGCCCATGAGAAGGCCGGGACTGTTTTTGCACTAACCCATACCTATACCGGATATCCCATGGTCCGCCAAATGCGTGAAATGATCAGGGCCGGGGAGCTGGGAAAAATCCACAAGGTTGATGCCCGGTATTACCAGGGCTGGATCAATTCGGTAATACATGATCCCGAGGAACGTTCCAGGGTCTGGCGGCTGAATCCTAAAAAAGCCGGCATCAGTTCCTGCATGGGAGATATTGGTGTGCACGCTTTTAATATGGTTGAATATACTACCGGCCTGCAGGTAAAATCCCTTTTGTGTGACTTTAATTACCTCTATGACGACAATCAGATGGATGTTGATGGGACTGTGTTGATCCGGCTTGGGCAACATGTAAAAGGGGTAATCCGGAGCAGCCAGGTGGCTACTGGGGAGGAAAATGGCCTAGCTATCAGTATTTATGGGGATAAAGCAGCCTTGCGATGGGAACAGGAACGACCTAATTTCCTGTACAAAATAACAGACACGGATCCGGTACGGATATATAAACCCGGTCATGCATACAATTCAAAGCTTTCCCTTGACGGCACTAAGCTTCCTCCGGGTCACCCCGAGGGTATTTTTGATGCCATGGCCAATATTTACCTGGGTGCTGCCCGCGCCATCAGGGGGGAAGACTACAATGATGGGGAATTTCCGACAATGACAGATGGAGTAAGGGGGATGACTTTTATTGAAGCCACAGTTGCTTCACATAAAGCGGGGAATGTCTGGGTAGATATGGATTAATTCTGACAAGCAGGGTTGGGATGCAGGAGGATTAAGCAGGAAAGACCTTTTCAAATACCTCACAAACCACAATCATACTTTCCCGGGGCTCCCTTCCAAAGGGTTCCAGTTCACGCTTGTAAAATTCCCAATGCATTTTTTTCCAGTATTCAAGGGATTTATCTCCCTCCCCTTCGAGTTTGGCATAGGATCCGGGGATACTAAAGAAGGGTTTGAGTTTTACCCCCGCGGTTCTCACTATACACCGCGCCTTGCCATTCCAGTCGGTTAGCACCGTAAAATCTCCAATTTTAGGAAGGCGTTCCCCCCTGAGCTGTAATCCAAGCAGGGAATGTGAGGTAGCCCTTTTAGTACCTGAAAGCACTAATTTAATGCTCGCCTGACAGTCTTTTTCGTTGTCAAAGAAGCGTTCAACACGCGGCTCTTCGGCAAAAGCGTACTCCAGGTGGGTGTCCAGAAAATCACCCCACATATTCCGGGCAGATGCGTTATCCATTGGCAGGTTTTTTAGGTATCATTGGGACAAAATGATCGTAAGTCTCAGAAATTGTGCTGAGCATCTCCTGGCGATAGTCGCCTGATATAGCCGATAAGCCAGGCTGATTCTTCACGATCACTGTTTTAATTCTTGGGTATTTCCTATATTTAGCTTTAGCTCCTGCAAGGATAAAAATCCCAATAATTTCAATAAATATAGGGTATTATTCTGAAACTGAACAGCCATATGAATAACTGAAAAAACCAAGCCCGATATATGAAAACAATAAAAGGTCCGGCCGTATTTCTAGCCCAATTTGTAGATAAGAATCCCCCGTTTAATTCCCTGGACGGTATGTGCCAGTGGGCCGCTGATCTGGGCTACAAAGGCATACAGATACCCACCTGGGAGCATTTTCTGATCGACCTGAATAAGGCGGCAGAGAGTCAGGATTACTGCGATGAGCTCAAGGGTAGGATCAATTCGTATGGACTGGAAATAACGGAGTTATCAACCCACCTGCAGGGACAACTAGTAGCGGTTCACCCTGCCTATGACCTGATGTTCGACAATTTTGCGCCTGATGCCTTGAAAAACAACCCAAAAGCACGTACCGAATGGGCTGTTGAGGTGGTTAAAAAGGCGGCCACGGCAAGCAGGCGCCTCGGGATTAAAGCCCACGCCACCTTTTCAGGGGCCCTGCTCTGGCACACCTGGCATCCCTGGCCGCAGCGCCCGCCTGGCCTGGTAGAAATGGGCTTTGAGGAACTCGCCAAAAGATGGCTTCCGATATTAAACCATTTCGATGAGGAAGGGGTAGACGTGTGTTACGAAATACATCCCGGAGAGGACCTGCACGACGGGGACACCTTTGAACGTTTCCTGGAGGCCACAGGCAACCATAAGCGGGTTAATATTTTATACGACCCCAGCCACTTCGTGCTCCAGCAGCTGGACTACATCACCTATATTGACCATTATCATGAATTTATCCGTGCTTTTCATGTAAAGGATTCAGAATTCAACCCAACTGGCAAGAAAGGCGCTTTTGGAGGATATAACGACTGGGGAGACCGGGCTGGCCGCTACCGTTCCCCGGGGGACGGGCAGATCGATTTTAAATCTATTTTCTCCAAACTTACCCAGTACGGATGCGATGTCTGGGCCGTAATGGAGTGGGAGTGCTGTATTAAAAGCCCGGAGCAGGGGGCCCGTGAGGGAGCTAAATTCATCCAGGACCATATCATTGAAGCTACTCAAAAAACTTTTGATGATTTTGCCGGGGGTGATATTGACCCGGAAATGCTCAAAAGAATATTAGGTAACTAGTATGGATTGGTTGTTGTTCCTGGCAAATACTACGCCACCTATTTTAATCGTGATTATGGGAATTCTATGGCGAAGGTTCCCGCCAAAAAACATCAATTACTTTTATGGCTACCGCACCCAAAGGAGCATGAAAAATCAGCAAACCTGGGATTTTGCAAATCAAATAGGTCCGGACATGTTTATCAGAACGGGATTCTTTTTGTTCCTGATATCGGCTTTTGCATTTTGGTTTTTTGATATCAGGGAGGCCATTATTGCCAATGTCGTTGCCATGGTTTTTGGGCTTACCAGTGGTGTAATCTTGTGTGAGGGGAAGTTGGCACAACATTTTGACAAGGACGGTAATCCTAAAGGATAAGGCCATTTTTAACTAACTTTAGCCAAATTATTTGATCTATGATCCAATCGATGACCGGTTTCGGGAAACACGTGATCCAACTCCCTGAAAAGAAGATAACGGTGGAAATCAAATCACTGAATAGCCGAAACCTGGATATGAACGCCCGCATGCCCTCCGCCTATCGGGAGAAGGAACTGGCCCTGCGGCAGAAAGTTGCCGGAGTTCTGAAACGTGGAAAGATTGATCTGGGGTTGTATGTGGAAATAACAGGTGAGGAGACCAGTTCTCAGATCAATAATGGTGTGGTAAAGGGATACATGAACCAGTTGTCCGAAATAGTCCCCGGGGAAGACATCAAATTGCTGGAAATGGCCCTGAGGCTGCCAGACGCTTTGAAAACTGAAAGGGGAGAAGTAGATGAAGATGAGTACCGCGCCATACAGCAGGCCCTGGATGCTGCCCTTGAAGAAATTGACCGTTTCCGGACGGAAGAAGGCAGTGTTCTGGAGCAGGATTTTAACGGCAGGATAAATGAGTTGAAATCACTGCTGGAAAAGGTATCTGCCATGGATACAGATCGACTGGCTACCATAAGGGAACGACTGGAGAAGGCTGTGGCCGACTTGCAGGTAGAAGTGGATGCCAATCGATTTGAGCAGGAACTCATCTATTACCTGGAAAAGTATGATATTACCGAAGAGAAGGTGCGCCTGGCGAACCATCTGGATTATTTTCTCACTACCATGGCTGCTGCCGGGTCTAATGGAAAAAAACTGGGCTTCATAAGTCAGGAGATTGGGCGGGAGATCAATACTATTGGGTCTAAGGCCAATTATGCTCCTATGCAACAGCTGGTGGTTCAAATGAAGGACGAACTGGAAAAAATAAAGGAACAAATGCTAAACGTGCTTTAATGGAAGGGGGAAAGCTTATCATTTTTTCAGCGCCTTCAGGCAGTGGTAAGACCACAATTGTGCGTTACCTGCTGGAGCAACCTGAGCTCAACCTGGCCTTTTCGGTCTCGGCAACAAGCAGGCCAAGGAGGGGAAAGGAAAAACACGGGGAGCACTACTACTTTATGTCAATATCCGAATTCAAGAACCATATCAAACAGGGAGACTTCCTGGAATGGGAAGAGGTTTACCGGGATAATTTCTATGGGACGCTGATCAGTGAGGTGGAGCGCCTTTGGCAAGAGGGTAAGAATGTGATTTTTGATATTGATGTGGCCGGAGGATTGCGTATCAAGAGGAAATTCCCGGAAAAGACCCTGGCGGTTTTTGTGAAACCACCCAGTGTGGATGAGCTTAAGATACGGTTAAAAAAGCGGAGCACCGAAAGCGATGAGAAGATCAACATGCGTATAGCCAAGGCTTCTGTAGAACTGGCTACAGCTCCTCAATTCGACAGGATCATTAAAAATTACGACCTGGATGTAGCGCTGAAGGAAGCCCACCAGCTGGTAGCGGAATTTGTAGGGGCAGTTCCCAAATCAGGAGAGGATAAATCCGCTAACTGAAATAATTGCGGTTAAGCGAAGAGGATTATGAAAAAAGTCGGGCTCTATTTCGGAACTTTCAACCCCATACATATTGGCCATTTGGTGATTGCTAATTATATGGTAGAGTTCTCTGACCTGGATGAGGTATGGTTTGTAATAACGCCTCGCAGTCCGTTCAAACAGAAACAATCCCTGCTGGATGATCATCACCGGTTTCAGATGGTTTTTGAAGCCATTGAGGATTACCCGAAGCTCAAGGCCAGCAAGGTAGAATTCTCGCTACCACAACCCAACTACACGGTCAACACCCTGGTTCATCTGGGGGAACAATACGGCGCAGACCACAGGTTCTGCCTGATCATGGGGGAGGACAACCTCAAGACCTTCCATAAATGGAAGAACTACGAAGTGATTTTAGATAACCATGAATTGTATGTGTACCCGAGGGTTTCGGATGGGCGGTTGCCGGATCAGTTCAAGGGACATGAGGGCATTCACCAGGTGAACGCCCCGATTATGGAGATCTCTTCCACATTTATCCGCAAGCAGCATAAGGCGGGAAAGAACATACGTCCCATGCTTCCGGACCGTGTATGGAAGTATATGGATGAGATGAATTTCTATCGGTAAAAACAAAAGGTCCCACCCGAACCGGGCGGAACCTTTCGTTCCCACAATACAGCTATAGCGATTATGCTATGCTTAATAGGTTACCAATTACAGGAATTCTCCGTCTTCGTTCATTTTAATCCTCAGTATCTTGTCGCCATTTTTCAGTTTAAGTTTATAGGTTTTCTTGGCACCTTTGGTTTCGGCGTAAGAAACACGATAAACATCTTTTACAATACTCCAGTTTGGATATCTTTTCAGAACTGATTTTTTAACAGCATCTGGTAAGTTGACATTGTTAAATTTTTCAATAGTCCTGATGATTTTTCCTTCAGAGTCATAAACGGCTACAAGCTTTCCATCGGGGATATAGAATGAAACGGTGTAGAAATCGAAATCATCCTGATAGTAGTCCTGAACGGTTACGTCGTATGCTGCTGCTTTGCGTTCCAGCATTTTAACAGGAATGGCAGCTTCAGTATTATCAACTTGATTCAAATACTTGTAATTCACCGCCATAACGACGACTTCTGATAATTCTTCTGTTTTCACTACCTGTGAAAATAAGGGGCTGGTAAGGCCAAGAACAAATAAACCAACAATAAATTTTTTCATGATACTGGATTTAAAATTCGAATTCCTTATAGTTCATGGCATTGAACTGTGGCTAATGTAAGGAACGCAAGAATTTCAACCTATGATATTGGTCAGTTGCCCCTGTAATAATGACTCAGATCATTTTAAACGGATTTCAGGAAAGCAATTTTAAAGGAATCATTCAGGTATGAGTGTGTCTGTTCCCAGATAGGTGTTGTCTTTATTATAATACCAGGCCCTTACTTTGGGCATGCGGATTCCCTGAATGGTTTCCTCACCGCTCAGTAGGATGTATTCCCCGTCATTCAGGGATTCGTTGTGAAAGAACTGGTAGACTTCCATGGCATAGGTTTCCGGATCAAAATAGAAGTACCAGCTGTCTTCCCCAACCTCTTTATCGTAAGTAACCTTCAGGACCAGGTATTCCTTGCCCTTGAATTTCTTATTCAGGACAACAGGGTGCAGCCGGGTACCTGGATCCCGGAGTTTCATTGGCAGACCATAGAGGTAGGTGTAATAATCTTTCATCAGGGTTGCCCGTTCACAATTAAGCTGGTTGGCCTTTGCTTCTTCGGGGCTGAAGTCTTTACGCCCGTTCAGAGATAAACTGCAGTTATTTCCTTCCAGCAAATAGGATGTGCTTATTCCATCCCGCTCTACAGCCAGTCGGAAATAGGATTTCGGTAAATCCAGGGTTATTTTGCTTTTCCTTAGCGGTCTGTTCGGGCTCTGCATGGTGATCAGGAATGATCCATTAAATGATTTCCATTGATTTTGGGGATCGTGATACGCTATTGCCTTATCCAGTAACTCAATACCATTTAGTTCCTGTGTAAAACCAGTGAGAGGAAGGCTAATTAGGAAAAACAGGAATAGGGATTGCTTCATTAGGGGATACTTTTTCTACCTAAAAGATACAATTCTTTTAACTTTACATTGAATTAACGGTTAGATAACAATTAAGTTTCATTGTAGCCTGTTTTGGAATACGGTATAGGTGACATACTGCGATTAATTGGGTCTCTGGGATTATTCCTGTTTGGGATGAAGGTGATGAGTGATGCTTTGCTTAAGCTGGCAGGTAACCGTATGCGTACCATTCTGTCTACCATGACCTCGAACCGTTTTCTCGGTATCACCACAGGGTTCCTGATTACCTCTGTTATACAGTCCTCTTCGGCAACCACCCTGATGGTTGTAAGCTTTTCCAACGCTTCCCTGCTGACGCTTACTGAGGCCATTAGTGTGATCATGGGCGCTAATATTGGGACTACGGTAACGGCATGGATCATTGCCATCCTCGGGTTTAAGGTGAGTATGAGCTCAATAGCCCTTCCCCTGGTAGGCATGGGCATGCTGTTCACTTTTTCCAAAAGAGAGCGTTTGCAAAACTGGGGAGTCTTTGTAGTAGGGTTTGCCGTCCTGTTCATCGGTTTGCAATTCCTGAAGGATGCCATGCCCAACATTAATGAAAACCCGGCCATACTAGATTTTTTAAGGCCATATACAGATATAGGATTCTTTTCAGTGCTCCTGTTTATGATCCTGGGCACCGTCCTCACTATCCTGATACAATCTTCCAGCGCCACCATGGCCCTTACCTTATTGATGACAGCCGAAGGCTGGATTCCATTTGACCTGGCCGCTGCCATGGTGCTGGGTGAAAATATAGGGACAACCATTACTGCAAATATTGCGGCTATTGTAGCCAATTACCAGGCGAAGCGAACGGCCAGGGCCCATCTCATTTTTAATATCGTTGGGGTAATTTGGATGCTGATCCTGTTCTATCCATTTCTTTATGCGATCAGCTGGTTAGTTCAAGAACTGGGATCACCCTCCCCTTACCTTGAACTAGCAGCTATTCCGATTGCAATATCACTGTTCCATACAGTGTTCAACATTACCAATACTTTGCTTTTAGTATGGTTTATCAAGCCGATGGCCTGGCTAGTTGAGAAGACAGTGCCAGAGATTATTCCACCTGAAAGAGCAATTGATGAACCAAAATACCTCAACGATGACATGCTGCAATATCCTGAAACAGCTATTGCCACCCTTATCAGGGAGTCGAAATACCTTTACAAGAATGCTGTTTATGAAATCGTTGCCCACGCGTTGAATATCCATCGAGCGGATATTATGTCTGACCTGAAGGCTAGAAAAGTGATAAGTAAATCAATGAAAGATTTTAAAACGGATGTTCGTGCACTGTACCTGAGTAAGGTAAAAAACATCTACGGGGAGATTATCCGTTATGCTACAAGGGCACAAAGTGAGTTAAAACTGACGCGGGCTCAGAATAACAGGATTATGGAAATAAAACTCGCCAATCGGCGGATGGTAGAAATTATAAGGGATGTTGGAGAACTCAACAGGAATGTTACTCGATTTCTCAATTCCGAAAACAAATATATACGTGAAGAGTACAACCAGTTCAGAAAATCAGTTGTTAGGGTTTTGCGTGTTATTTATCTTTTTAGGACAGAGGAAGAGAAAGAGCTTTACCGTAAGAAACTTAGTTCATTGAAGCGGGAAGCCAAGGAAAATATTAAGAAGGGGAACCTGGCCATAGATAAACTTATACGCGAGGAACTTATAACAACAGATATGGCATCCTCTCTTGTGAATGATCATGACCTTGTAAATGATCTTATAAGAAAGTTAATTGCTGTAGCCGAATTACTATACGGTGCTCGGGATCCGCTTTTTGTTAATGAGGGGCAAGATGAATTAAAAGATGTAGCTTGATATAATAACAAATGGAGCATCAGGATATCCTAATAGAATTCCGCTGATACTCCATTGGCATATTTCGAAGATTTTTATGAAGGGTCCTCGATTGTTGCCGGCTCGATACTACTGTCATAACGGGCGTAGTAAAGCTCCAGCAGATTCATTGTTGACTCCATTAAATCTTTTGTCTCAAGCAATAAAGAAAAATACAAAGTTGTGTTTTTAGGACTAGATTCCTCAGTTCTTGTCCTTGCAATTTGCTTCTCTATTTTGTCTGTAACTGTTTTGTATAGGTCATGCTTTTGATTGAGGATTTCGCCGATCTCCTCAAAAGAACGATTGTCAAAAGCGTTTTTTGTTCTGCTCAGCAAAGATTCAAGGTCCTGATTAATATCAGTAAGTTCTTTGATCTGATTGTATTTTAATTTCTTATGATTGTTGTTAACGTGTTTATGGCTGATCTTTGTAATGTATTCTAAAGACTGGGTCATATCTGTTAGATAGTCCAGAATATTTATGTAAAAATTACTTGCTTCCAGGCTGCTTTCCTCTAAATTCTTGATAAAGTAAAAGAGATGATCGCGTAGGTCATCGATCTCTGCAGATAGCTTAGAAACGTTTTTCTTGTTCTTTTTCAGATAATCGAGGTCTTGCCTGGCCAGCCCATCTATACTATGGCGATACAGTTTGCTGCTTCGCTTCATGACATTGGAAATATTCTGGGCACTTTCCTCGATTACTCCCTGAATAGAACTGCTTTCTGCACGCAATAGGGAATCCTCAGCACGAATGGCCCGGGTCTTTTTGCTATGGCTGATATAATTTCGGACCAGTAGTAAAATGGCAATAAAAAGTAATACGGCAATTGCGGCGCCTTTACCGAAGCTGATAATAGTAAGGATTACACCGGAGGCAATGAAGGCAACTATTGCCGTGGCAAACCAGCCTCCAATTACATTCAGCACGCCGGCTACCCGATAAACAGCACTTTCACTCCCCCATGCCCTGTCAGCCAGAGAGGTTCCCATTGCCACCATGAACGTCACATAGGTGGTAGACAGGGGTAATTTATATGATGTAGCTATGGAAATAAGGATCCCAGCCACCATGAGGTTAACAGCAGCACGCACCATATCAAATGCCGGATATTCATGGACTTTCCCTTTTGGCAGATGGATAACGGGTTTTGTAAACCTCTTATCTATCTTTTCAAGAACTGAATTAGGGATTACCGTTGCCGTATATTTAGAAGTTAAAATTGAAAACCTTACCAGGGCGCGGGAAATATTATTGGGCTGAAACCGCTCTCTGGCTTCCCCTGTACGCGCCAGGTTTATTTCAGTTTCGGTTACATATCTGGCTTTCTTGGATAGCCAAAGGGTAACCACCATAATTAAACCGGAGATAACAAGCAAAACGGTTGGAGTCGGCACTTTGGAAGCTAAGACGTCCATGCTGAATTCCGATGCAGCAATTCCTGAGGCCATCCAGGCTTCATAGGACTGGTATGCTGCAATGGGTACTCCAATAAAATTTACAAGGTCATTTCCTGCAAAAGCAAGTGCAAGGGCAAAGGTGCCCACGCCTATAATCAATTTGTAAATATTTGTTCTGGTGAGCGTAATAAGCAAGAAGGAAAGAACGGACCAGAATGCAAAACTAATCAGCACTATGGTGAACACTTTTTCTTCCAGAAAATCTTTAATGGTCATCCCTCCGATAAGGGAGTAGGTTTCTCCTGCAAAAGGAGTCCCTTTAATCCCCTTCATAAAAATGAAATAGGTTATGGCAGAAAGGGCAACACCACCAAAAATAGCACCTACCCATTTGGCCTTTTTCTCAAAATCGTATGAAAGCAGAACCCTTGAAATCCATTGTACGATTGCCCCGATGGTAAATGCCACCACAACAGATAAAAGGATTCCCAGGATGATTTGAAGGGCCTTTTCGGTGTTGATATAATTGATTAATTCCGAAAAGCTATCGCCGGCTGAAGCTATTTTAAGCAGTGACATAGCCACTGCAGCCCCCAGCAATTCAAATACAATGGAAACCGTGGTAGATGTTGGCATACCAAGCGTATTGAAAAAGTCCAATAGCAGTATGTCTGTAATCATTACGGCCATGAAGATGAACATTATCTCGGCAAACATAAATTCGCCAGGGTTAAATATACCTTTACGAGCTACCTCCATCATACCACTAGAAAAAATAGCACCACAGGCAATCCCTAAGCTGGCCACTACCATCAAAGTCCTGAATGAAATAGCCTTGGATCCAATGGCCGAATTCAGGAAGTTTACGGCATCGTTGCTCACCCCTACCACCAAATCTGCAACCGCCAGTGCGGCAAGGGCTATAATCATTAACAAATAAATATTATCCATAATTCGATTTTACTTTGATCAGCAAATATCCTAACTCTGTGTTTTAGCAAGGTTAGTAAAAAGTTATGATTTAATGTTAAAAATGAACGTCTAATTGAAGCCTGAACATCAGTTCATCTGAGCCATTTTGAACTGTTAAATAACTTAAATCTGATTGAACTTTCAGTTTGTGTCCAACCACATATTTGGACAACCCCAGGGTATATTGGGTTTCCGGAGATCTTCCGGTTATACCTTCATCCAGTTTGATGTTGGTATACCTTCCGGAAATCTCCCAGTTATTCTTGAACAAATATCCGGATTGGAGGTTGATACCCTTACCTACCTGTACAATATCCCCAGTCTCGGTTCCATCCGAATTTTTGGCAATGGGGTCATCAGCATCCCTTTCCGCATATTCCCACATAAAAGATAAACCATTGTATTTAAACATACCATCAAAAAAGAAGGTGTTAATTGTGGTTTCATACAGCCCTACGTCATTTATCATGTAGGAGCCCAAATTACTTCTTGTTTTTACCGCATCCTGATTTATATCGTAGTTTACGGCAAACATTAGTTTTGGCTTTTCCTCACGCTCCAGGTCACTACCGCTATAATCGCCTTTCTTTGTAAATTGACCAAAGGGTAGGAACTCCAGGCGGCCGGTGTATTGATGGCCTCCTTCGTTTCCTTCAGTTACGTTGCGGCCCTCTCCCTGTGAAAAAGCGAGTTTTTCTCGGATGAGGAAGTTATCAGATAGATAAAAATGGTGCCTCAGTTGGAATCCCACATCACGGTCAATATTAAAACGGCTGTTTACTAAGGAACGATCAACTTGCTGAAGGTTCCCAGAAGAAATTACTCGTTCAATATTGCCAGGTAACTTGGTTTGTCCCGCCCATAACTCGAAATTGCCTGCGAAGTTCCACATTACAACGGCATCCAGAATGTATCTTGGCGTGTTTCTGGTAAAGGGAGACACCCCGGAAATATCTCTGTTGGAAAGACCAAGCTCAATTTTATATTTAAATTTTGGAGTAAAAGCAAATCCATCAAACTTTAGACGGGCACGGCGAATCAGGAAGTTCTGCTCAGGATTTCCGTAGCCACCGTCATCTCCTTCCTGCCATTCTGCAACGGTCAAAAATTGCATACGGGTGCCAATCTTCATTGTAAAAGAGCTGTCTTTGCCAACCAGGTTAAACAGGCCTTTACCAAATGCTGGTGCATTGGCTTCTTGTGAAAAACTAGAGAAAACGGAGAGCAGAAATAAAGGGATAAGGATTTTAGCCTTCATAATGTATTAGTTTTTGTCAAGTACAAATAACCTACTCCCCTGTTAATTGAAGGTTAATAAATGATTATGTTAAAAATGAAAAAACTGCCTTGGCCAAAGGCAGTTCTTAGCATTCATAAAATAGTCGACAAAAACTAATAGATATTATGAATCAACTAAAGCTGTATTTAAATACATCACAATGTTCTAGAATAATTGTAATTCATGCGTCACCAAAACATTAAATAATCATTAATACTTAATGGATTGAGATTTTGGTAGATGTACTAAGAATAGAACTTCAGCGTTTTGTATGTAAATAAATAGTTAAGAAAAAGTGTTTATAAAGTTAATATTCCTTAACTTAGATTTTAGTAAAAAGATGTATGACGCCATGAAGAATTTTACATTTTTGTTAATGTTTGCTATTGCCCTGACAGGGGCATATGCTCAACAGAAAAAAGAACAGCATCTAAATAAGGAGACCAATCTTATAGAAGTGACTTATTATCATAATAATGATCAGGTAAGTCAACAGGGCACTTTCAATTTAGAAGGGAGGTTACATGGAAAATGGATCAGTTATAACGAACAGGGAGTGAAGATTACCGAGGGTTCCTATGACAATGGAATCAAAACCGGCAAATGGTTTTTCTGGTCGCAAGATGGAGTTAAGGAGATCATTTATGACAATAATAGCATTGCCAGTATCAATGAATCAACAAATAAAACTCGGCTAGTCGACAAACACTAATAGGGGCAGAACCAATATAAAAAAGCAAACATCAGTTATGATTGATGTTTGCTTTTTTCTTAGTTTATTTAAAAGGGGATTACCTAATAGAAGGAATGCAACCCGTCTTATCAAGGCTTTTTATCTGTCTTGTACTTGGCTTCAACGGAAGTATCTTTGGATACGCTATCAAGATCTAACTCCTCAAAATCCGGTCTTTTAGCGGATAATCCGGTGTTGATTTCTAAACGTTCACTTTCTTTAAGGTAAATAGGTATAAACCGTGTATCATAACCAAGATAGCGTACTACCAAAGTGTAATTTCCGGGATTAACATTATTCAATTCAAAATTCCCATGAAAATTAGTCCGGGTACTAATATTTGTGTTCTGAAGATAAATATCTGCAAAAATTAAAGGTTCGTTATTAACCTCAAGGTCTATTATATTACCCTTAATACTGGCATTTTCTTGGGCGTAGTTAAGAAACACGCTACAAGTGAAAAATAAGAATAATGTTTTTTTCATCATTATTTGATTTGAATACAAATCAAGAAAAAGTATGTAAACCAAAGGTTAACCGCGGATTAATATTCAGTAATTAAAAAAGCCCTGTCAAACAGGGCTTATGGTAAGAAAGAATTAATATTAATTTATTCCTACGGTCCAGCCTGCTCCCCAGGTGGCAATGTCTGTTCCGGTACCGTTACCTTCCCCTGAGATAAAATCAGCTTCGGTAAATGTATATCCTGTATCGTTCTTAAGCTTGGTTACTACATTATTAAAGGTAACATCAACTACCTGAAGAAGATCGTCTAAAACACCTTGCCCTGTAGTGTTTTCACCTGTATCTCCATCAAGGTCAAAAGCCTCTTCAAAATCAGTAACCACAATGTTGGTAAAAATGCCCTGCGTTCCTTCCCTTAAACGGAACGCTTCAGTTCCGGCTTCAGCAGTTCCCACCACGGTCACATTGTTGATATTCGGTGCAGAGAAGTAACCCCCTTCGTTACTGAAATCGGTGTTATATCCGTCGCATTCGAATGCTTTGTCATGAGAAACTCCGTGCTGTACGTAAACATCAGTTAAAGTTCCCGTATAGCCTTCGGTCCAGTCAATGGAATCATCTTCGGAGTTTACAATGGCAACATGACTTACGTTTACCGTACCCCCAAAGAATTCTATTCCATCGTCAGAACCTTCAAATACCTGAACATAATCAATAGTAGTTCCGTTACCTACTGCATAAAGGGAAAGGCCATTTAGCTCGGCATTACCGTCAATAGCACCTCCGGCATATTCAATTCGCAGGTACTGTATGTTACCGGAATTGTCATCTGCGGTATCACCTCCATAGGAAAGACCCCCTACTTCAGAGGTGGCGGTATTCGTAGAACCATCTGGAGTTGAGTTGATAGGTGCGCGACCGCAAATCACCAATCCACCCCAGTCACCTGAGGATGGTGAGCTGGCATTGGAAGTCAATACAATGGGGTTGCTGGCATTACCCACGGCATTAATAGATGCTCCCTGTTGAATAGCGATGTATGCATTTACACCAACAGGTTCTGCCTTAATGGTCATGCCAGCGGGAATGGTCAATGTGGTACCGTTGGCCATTAATACTGGGCCGGTAACAATGTATTCTACTTCAGGGTCCAGGATTAGGTCTTGGGTATAAACCCCACTGAGATTTACACTTGTTTCACCAGGTTCTTCATTTCCGCCGGTGTTAGTAATATTAATGATAATTTCTGAGGTATCGTCTCGCTCGCATGCTATGAACGATAACGAAATAAGTCCTAGAATTAACAACAATCTGTTTTTCATCGTTTTCAGTTTAAATGGAATTATAATTTATATTTCAGGGTTAGCCCTATGTTAACCCCAAGGTTGTACTCTCGTATTACTATATCTCCAATTCCGGTACCTTCCCTTACCAGAGAGATGTCAGGATTCAGTAAGTTGGTTGCACTTAGATTGGCTTCAAAATGCTCGCCGAAGGAATTCCTCCAAACAAAATTTAAAGTGGGAACCGATTTCTCAACAATGTTTCCAAGACTCCCTGCCCCCAGCGAAAAGATGCGGTCTGAGAAATAGGAGTAAGTCAGGGTGGCTTTAGGTCGGTATTCGCCAAATACCGGGCTGAAGTTGATGTCCGCATTCATAATGAAAGGAGAAGCTCCTTCCAGTTCATCGGAATCACGGTCAAAGGATGTTCCAAAAGTGTTTTCTGATCCAGCTGGAATGTCCACCAAATCCTGCTCTGTTTTGGTATAGGCTGCGTTGAGTCCCAGAGATAGAACACCTATGCCGTCTGCAGTAGATAAAAGGTTTTTCCTTGCTTCCAGTTCTATACCGTACACCTCTGCCTGTTCTCCCGTTCGGAAATACCTTTGGGTTCCTGTAGCATCTGCTGCAACTACCCTGTTTACCGGATCTTTTATTGTTTTGGCGAAGGCAGCCAGAGAAATAATTTCACCCTGATCCATAAACCATTCGTACTTCAGGTCGAAGCTGTATACATCTGAATAGGTAGCTCCATTTCCGGATAGCCCTCCAAGCAAGTCAGGGTTACCTCCTACCCGCTGGGTAACGGATTCATAAACAAAGGGAGCTACCTCCTTAAATTCAGGGAATGATGCTGTTTTGCTGAAAGCAAAGCGTAAATTACTGTCCTCATTTAAGGCATATCTAACATTCAAACTGGGCAGGAATATGTTTTCATATACGTTCCTTTCTCCCGGATCGTCCGGCCGGATGTTGATTACATCATAGACCACATCCTGGGCAAAGGACTCTACCCGTATACCGGGAACAATGCCCCATTTTTCTCCGAGGGATATCTGGGCGCTTGCATAAAGTCCATGCACGTTCAGTGTTCCCTTATAGGTATTTTCTGAAAGACCTGGACGGTTTCGGTTCCCGATCTCATTGCTAATAGGATTCAGTACGATCAGGTCGTACAAGCCATTGCCATCTGGGATATTTATGTTTTCTAAATTGAAGATGGCGTTGAAATTGTTTACATCGGTTACAGGGGTGTTATCCCGGTCATGGATTTCGTATCCGTAACGAATACTGTTAAACTTGCGTTCTTTCCTTTTCCCATTATAGCCAAAGTTCAGCGTGACCTGTTCAGACAAGTTAAAGCCCAGATTTAAAAAGCTGTTTAATTCATCGTCCTCAATAATTTGGAAAAACCGCTGGTTGTCAAAAGCGATATTGGTGTAGAAAACAGGATTAGTTCCCGGATCATTGTCCAGGGCTAACTGGTAGTTTTCCAAAGTGAACCGCTTACGGTCGGGTTCGTCAGAGAATACTTTGTTAAAACCGGTTCCCCAGTCCAGTGTTATTTTGTCATCAAACTTGTGGGTTCCCGTCAATTGGTTTACGAAGATCATATCCTGGTTGAACTGAACATTCATAACGTAGAATCCCTGGTCTGTATCAATTATGGCATCTCTATTGGTACCGCGGCCTTCAATTCCATAGTATCCTACGGCATCTGATGAGCTATTTATGAACAAGGAGTTGAAATTTACCTTGTGATTTTCATTTATGCGATAGCCAACATTTCCAAGGGCCGTGGTGGTGGTTTTATAGGCGTATTCCCGTACGTTGGGAAAATCTATTTTCAGTACATTGGTAAAGTCCCGAGCAGGGCCTTCCCAAATTTCATAGCCATTGCTAAAACTGGCCGCACCGAAAAAACTCAATCGGGAGGCCTCACCAAAACTATACGAATACCCTCCTTCAATGGCACCGGAAAAGTTGATGGGATCCCATGCACTCTGGGGGTCAACCCCGTGTGACAGAATAATTGCAAAAGGATTGTTGTCATAGCGGTTATAAAAACCGAAGTTGCTCGGTCCTTCACTCCTAACAAAATCTTCACCGGCCGCATTAGAATTCTGTCCACTTCCAAGTGAGACCTCCAGATATCCGTCACCGGTATAATCCTTGGAGGTAATATTTACATTTCCTGCCGCAAAGTCCCCATAGAAAGATGAGGCATAGGCCTTGCTTACTGCAACATTTTCGATAATGCCTGACGTAAATAAATCAAGGTTGATGTTCTTTTTATTGACATCATTGGAGGGCAGGGATAAGCCGTTCAGGGTAGTAGTCTGGTAACGATCTCCCAAACCTCTTACGTAAACGTTACTGGATCCCTGTTGTTTGGAGATCCCGGAGATCTGTGCAACGGCTCCTGCCGCATCGTCAATCCCTTTAAGGCTAAGTGCTTCTGCACTAATGGCTTCCTGCATTACCAGGGATTTCTTCTGTTCCAGAAGAAGTGCTATTTCCGAGTCCTTTCTTGTGGAAGTAGTAATCACCACCTCGTCCAGACTAACGCTTCCTGCTCCTAAAGCGGCATTCACCTGAGTAACCTTATCTGCCTCTACCACAACATTGGGAATTTCCAGGGTTTCATATCCCAGGAAACTAAAAACCAGGGTGTAAGTGCCGGGTTCTACAGCTGGTATTTCGTATAACCCGTCGAAGTCTGAAGTAGTGCCCTTGGAAGTGCCTTTAATCAATACATTGGCAAAGGCCAGGGGTTCGTTGTTAACATCCTTATCAGTAAGTTTCCCTACTATGCTTCCGTTTTGTTGGGCAAAAGTGAAAACCGTGAAACAAATTAATACTGAGGTTAGTAATAATCTCATTAAGCTGAATGTTCAATTTCTGCGGCAAAGAAAGACTGAGGGTGTAAAGGTCCCGTTACCTGCAGGTTAAACCTTTATATACTTTGTGTTATCAAAAAGTTATGTGATTAAGCCAGTGTTAAGGCGTAAGAAATACCCTTCATCCTATTAGAGATTAAAAGATGTAACTTGCGGTTTTAAAGAACTTTCATGAACTGGGAACAACTGCTTTCTCTAAAGCGATTCGGGGATAGAAACAAACGATTACGAAAGGAACAGGACCCAACCAGACTGGGGTTTGAAGTGGATTACGACCGGGTGATCTTCTCCGCAGCCTTCCGGAGTTTGCAGGATAAAACACAGGTAATTCCGCTTTCCAAAACCGATTTTGTGCATACCCGACTCACCCATAGCCTGGAGGTTTCCGTGGTGGGCAGGAGCCTTGGCCGACTGGTGGGTAAAGAGCTGCTGCGTGTTCACCCATATCTTGAAGAAACCCATGGCTATCAGTACAATGATTTTGGTGCCATTGTAGCTGCGGCTGCCCTGGCACACGACATTGGTAATCCGCCCTTCGGTCACAGCGGGGAGAAGGCCATCGGTGAATATTTTTCATCTGGTTCGGGTAGTCGCTACCGGGATGCCCTGACTGACAAGGAATATGAGGACCTTATAAGTTTTGAGGGCAACGCCAATGGGTTCAAACTGCTGACGGAATCCCGCGAGGGAGTATCCGGTGGTTTGAGGCTTAGTTATGCCACCTTAGGTGCTTTTACCAAATATCCCAAAGAGTCGTTACCCAAAAAGCCCACGAAACACATAGCAGATAAGAAATACGGATTTTTTCAAACGCAGGCAGATTTCTTCAGAGAACTGGCAGAAGAACTCGGCCTGGAATCACGGGGTAGGACAGGGGACAACTCGTATTCCCGTCATCCCCTGACTTTTCTGGTTGAAGCTGCGGATGACATTTGCTACACCATCATTGATTTCGAGGATGGTATCAACCTGGGATTAATTCCCGAGGAATATGCCCTGGAATATCTCATAAAACTAGTCAAAGACAGCATAAATACCAATAAGTATAATAATTTGGTGCATATGCAGGACCGCCTGAGTTACCTGCGTGCTTTGGCGATTAATACCCTTATTGCGGATGCGGTGCGTATTTTTATGGAAAATGAAGATAAAATACTAAACGGTATATTTGATACTGCATTGCTGGATCGCAGTCAGTACAAAGCCCAGATAGCCGATATAATTGACCTTAGTGTAGAGCGTATTTACCGATCAGATGAGGTGATCGAAAAGGAAATAGCCGGCTACAGGATCCTGGCCGATATACTGGAGGTATTTACAGATGCATTGACTAGGGACAAGGAGGGAAATGCCTCCAATTACGATCGTTTGATGATAGGCTTGCTTCCTCCGGTTTTCAGAAATTCTTCGGGTAGTGTTTATGAAATTCTGCTGAATACTTCATGCTATGTGGCCAGCTTGTCAGACGGGGCGGCCGTGCACATCCACAATAAAATTACGGGTAAAACGCTTTAGAAATTATAGGCGAGGCCAACGCCCAGCAGTTGCCTGAATTGTATCCTGGGTTGCCCCGGGTCAACAATTGATCCGTCATCTGCCTTCACTTCATTGAATAGGATATCGTCATCATAGATAATTTGTGTCCCGATATTCGCCTTGATGTATTCATTTACCTTCAGATTGAGGTTTAATTCCCAGTCGATATCCACATTGCCAAAGGAACGCAGGTAATCTGTGTAAAGGTTCAATCGGTGGTCCAGAACCATATTTTTCCCGATTTCCTTTTTCCAGGTATTGTTAATGAGTATCCCAAATTCAATAAAAGTATTTTCTCCAGGAGTAATAATATTACCCGCATCGTCACGAATGGCTTTTTTAACCCCGAAGGCACCATCGTTGGCCAGATCCTGGTCTAGCACAAAAGTAGCCTTCAGCGAGGTAGGGGAGAGGTAGAGGTTAAACCCTTTTCCTTCAGGGATGTAAGAAGTTCCCGCTCCGAAAAACAAATAGCCCGGGGCCATAAAACGAGATATGGGGGTACTTCTGTCCGGATATTTGAATCCATTGGAAATCTGGGTGTTGAAATTGGCCTTGACGGAATAAAACCAGTAATTCAGCGTATCCTTGCGGTAGCCAATGGTGGAGCTTAGCCGGATTGCATCATCGGTTTTACGCAACTGCCTTCCTTCCTGGGCGTTTACCCCGTATCGGATTACCAGGGAATTATCCCACTGAAAGTATCGGAATTTATAGTTACGCTCAAATTTAAGTCCTCCCAGGGCAGAAACAGAATTGTCTCCACCGGCATTCCAGTTTACGAATGCTACTTCACTCAGGTTGAGGGTGAACTCATTTTCCCTGGTCCAGAACGAAGGGACCCTGAATTTTTTCTTCCTCCTGATTAGCGGTTTTGTACCTGTGAAGGTCAGTTTGGGGACGGTAAGGTTTACCCCCCTGGGAATGATCTTTATTTTGTATTGTTGCGCGCGGATAACAATGGTATCTACCTTGGTTGTATCCACTTCGGGAAAGGGAGGAATACTGTCCTGGGCTACCGACTGCAGCGGCAGAAGAGCCATGATCCCCAGGAATAGTGCAGCTAAAAAATTGGCTGATTTAACCTTCATTAAGCGCTTTTAGAAATTCAGATTGAAGGGATAATGCATCTATTCCCCCCTGTCTGTGCAATTCTTCAACAGGACCGTGTTCAATGAATACATCTGGAATCCCTTTGATCCTGATTTTTGCAGAACTATTACAACTTTGGGCATACTCCAGAACTGCACTGCCAAAACCCCCGGCCATGCACCCGTCCTCGACGGTAAATATAGTGTGATAAGTTGATAAAATTTTATCCAGAAGCACGGTATCCAGAGGTTTTGCAAAACGCATGTCGTAATGGCTTGCTTTGCCATCGAGCTCAGGATGCTCCAAAACCTGACGTACCGTATTTCCAATAGGGCCAAGGCTCAAAACCGCAATTTCACTGCCTTTTTTCAGGCAGCGGCCTGTTCCCGGAATAACTTCTTCAAAAGGTTGTTCCCAATCTTTAGTCACCCCTCGTCCCCTGGGATATCGGATCGCGATGGGATGTGACAGCCCCATTTGGGCCGTATATAGCATATGGCGCAGTTCCACTTCGTTCATGGGCGAGCAGATCACCATATTGGGGATGCATCTGAGGCAGGCAATATCGTATATCCCATGGTGTGTGGCACCATCTTCCCCAACCAATCCGGCACGATCCAGACAGAATACCACCGGCAGGTTTTGCAAGGCAACATCGTGTACTACCTGGTCATAGGCTCGTTGCAGGAAGGTAGAATATATATTGCAGAACGGGATAAGGCCATCGGCAGCCATTCCTGCGGCCAGGGTTACCGCATGTTGTTCGGCAATGCCCACATCAAAAGCCCTTTCCGGGATTTCGTCCATCATAAACTTCAGGGAACTTCCGGTAGGCATAGCAGGGGTTATTCCAACAATGCGCTCATTTTTTCTGGCGAGGGTTACAATAGTGTGGCCAAAAACATCCTGGAATTTTGGGATCTCCGATACGTTCCCGGAGATCAGGTCTCCGGTCTGTTTGTCGAACCTTCCCGGAGCATGATAGGTAACCTGGTCCTCCTCAGCCTTTTTGAGGCCTTTGCCTTTTACAGTGGTTACATGCAGTAGTTTTGGCCCTTTAATACCTTTCATTTCATCCAGGACATGGAGCAGGCCGGGAAGGTCGTGCCCGTCTACAGGTCCTGTGTAATGCAGGTTCAGGGATTCGAAAAAATGTTCCTCTTTAATTGAGCCCTCTTTGGTGCGACTGAGGTAATTCTTGAGTGCACCTACACTGGGGTCTATTCCAATGGCATTGTCATTAAGCACAATAAGCACATCGGCATTGGCCACACCCGTGTGGTTCAGTCCTTCAAATGCCATCCCGCTGGCAATTGAGGCATCCCCGATTACGGCAATATGTTTTCGCCCTGCATTCCCCTGTAATTGTGAGGAAATAGCCATGCCCAGTATTGCCGAAATGGAAGTGGAACTGTGCCCGGTCCCGAAGGGATCGAAATCACTTTCTGAACGACTGGGGAAGCCGCTGATGCCACCGATCTGCCTGAGGCTTTCAAAATCGCCTTTACGGCCTGTGAGGATCTTGTGTCCGTATGCCTGATGCCCCACATCCCAGATGAGTTTATCATGGGGGGTGTTGTAACAATAATGGAGGGCTATGGTAAGCTCCACAACCCCCAGGCTAGCCCCTAAATGCCCTTGTTTTGCCGACACAACATCAATAATAAATCGTCTTAATTCCCCGGCCAGCACAGGAAGTTCTTCCGGCTTGAGCTTTCTCAGGTCATCTACCCCATTTATGTGTTCCAGCAGTTTCATCAGCGGGCATAAAGGTACGTTAAATTCGATTTCCCTGCCGGGGAGTCTCTTCCCTAAAAGTGGTACTTTTGCAGGTATGGAATTCAAGCTGGACGACACCTATTTTATGAAGAAGGCCCTTCAGGAGGCAGAGATAGCATTTGAGAAGGGGGAGGTGCCCATAGGAGCTGTAATTGTCGTAAAAGACCGGATCATAGCCCGGGGCCATAACCTTACCGAACAGTTGCACGATGTTACCGCACATGCTGAAATGCAGGCCATTACTGCAGCTTCCAATTTTTTGGGGGGAAAATACCTGTACGACTGTACCTTATATGTAACCCTGGAACCCTGTCAGATGTGTGCCGGGGCGCTGTACTGGAGTCAGATTGCCAGGGTAGTTTTCGGGGCTTATGACCCGCAGCGTGGCTTCACTGTGATGGGTGGACAGCTGCATCCCAAAACCGAACTTCTTGGAGGTTTAATGGAGGAAGAAGCCGGGGAGTTGATCAAGCGGTTTTTTATTCAAAAGCGCAACCTCAACTAATAAAAAAACCCCGGGAAAATCCCGGGGCCGTGTTCAATCAAAATAAAATATATTAGCCGATCACCTGCACTTGTGCAGCGACCACACCTTTTCTTCCTTCTTCTTCTTGGTATTCTACTTTGTTGCCTTCTCTAAGCTCCACCCCGTTCAATGCCGTAACATGAACAAAAATGTCCTTACCGGTTTCATCGTTGGTAATGAACCCATAACCTTTGGATTCATTGAAAAATTTAACTGTTCCAGTCATGTAAAAAATTTAAAATAATAATATTCGAAGGTACTACAATAAATGGGGAACCCCGCAAGGAAAATTAAATAATTACTTATCCTGCCTCCTTTTTTCCTTTTTCTCCCGCATTTTCCGGATGTTTTCATCGGTCAGCATATAATCTTTCACTTTTTTCCCTTTGCTTTCCTTTATCAGAAACAGGGGCATAGCCACCAGGAACAGGCCAACGGTACCAAACCCTATGTATTTATTAGCCAGCTGCAATTGCTCATCCTTTATAGAAAAGCCATAGATAATGGAACCCAGTGAGGCTAAGACCACGAGGACAATAAAGTATTTCAACCTGAATTTCATAAGCTAGACACTGAAATTAATCAACTTTCTGCGGTAGGAAGTAAGCAATTTGGAACGGGAAATAAACCCGTAATATTTACCGCCTCTAATTACCGGCAGGTTCCAGGCACCGCTATCCTGGAATTTCTGCATTACCTTCTTCATACTATCGCTTTCATAGAAAATATGTTCCGGCGCGGTATGCATAAAACTACCCACGGTTACCTTATCGTACATGGAGCTGTCAAACATCACTGCGCGTATGTCATCAAGATGGACGATCCCAATCAGGTTTTTCTCATGATTTACCACCGGAAAAATATTCCGGGCAGATTTAGCCACCGTATCGTGCAGCATCTCCCCAAGTGTCATCTCCTGCCGCACTTCTTTAAAATTGCGTTCAATAACGTCGTCTATTTCCATCATACTGAGTACCGTCTGGTCCTTGTCGTGCGTAATAAGGGCCCCTATTTTTGCCAGTTCCCGGGTATAGATATTGTGTTCAACGGCGTTTTTGCTGATGAGGTACGAAATGGCTGCTGTGATCATTAAAGGGACAAAAAGATCGTAACCCCCTGTGATCTCTGCTATCAGAAAGATGGCGGTAAGGGGGGCGTGCAGCACGCCGGCAATCAATCCGGCCATACCGATAAGCGTAAAATTACTTTCGCTAACGTAAAATCCCAGGCCTGAATTGTTGATTACCTTGGCCACTACATGGCCCAGGGAACTCCCCATTACCATAGTGGGGATAAAGATACCCCCTACACCTCCGGCGGCAAAGGTTGTGGTCATTGCCACGGCTTTGAAAATGGTAATCCCGAATAGCAGGGCTATCACTACCCAGATATTTTCCATGTAAGCATCAAAAGGGGTTGTCCCTAGCGCTTTGACGTGGTCTCCAAGAAGCAGGTCGTTGATAAAACCAAAACCTTCCCCGTACAGCGGAGGTATAAAATACAGCATAATCCCTATGGCAATCCCCCCAATCAACAGTCTGTACTTAGGGCTTTTAAATGGCCGGAATAAACGAAGAATGCCAAAATACATTTTGGTGAAATAGATGGAGGCCACAGCGGTACCCACTCCCAGGACCACATAAAATAGCGTATCCTTAACCTGGAATGAATCCTGTATGTTAAAATTGATCAGGGTTTCCTCGCCCAGGAAGAAATAGGAAGTCAGGATCCCGGAGATGGACGCCAGGATCAATGGCAGCAACGAAAGCATGGTAAGGTCCAGGCTAAAGATCTCTACAGCAAATATGATGGCCGCTATGGGCGATTGGAATATGGAGGCTATGGCGCCGGCGGAGGCACAGGCGATCAGCAGGGAGCGGTTATTGGCATTAACATGGAACAGTCTGCCGAAATTGGAGCTTATGGCAGCACCTGTTGCAACGGCGGGCCCCAGCAATCCTACGGATCCGCCAAAACCAACCGTAAGCGGGGCGGTTATAAGCGGGCCGTAAATCTGTTTCAGGGACATGATCCCCCTTTTTCTGGAAAGGGCATAGAGAATAGAGGAAACGGCATGATCCATTCGCTCCTTGTGGACGTATTTCACGTAGAGGTAAACCAGGGTAAGGCCAATAATCGGGATGATGAAATACAGCTGGTTGTCAGAAAAAATGATTCCTCTCTCCAGGGAAGCCTCAATGAAATAGGTCAGGTTTTTTAAAGTAACAGAAGCAAGCCCGGCAAGGAGGCCAACCGCTATGCTCATAACATAGATGAAGCGCTTGCTGGATACATTTCTGTACCGCCACTTGTGCAGTTTGGTAATTAAGTCAGCGTATCTGCCAGCCATCCCCGGGACCTATATTTAAAGGTATTAAAAATACGTCAGGAAAAGGGATTCCGTTGCTTCCTAAAGGTCTAATTTCAAATTCAGCTCTTCCAACTGGGCTTCATCGATTGGCGATGGGGCATCGATCATCACGTCCCTTCCGCTATTGTTCTTGGGGAAGGCGATAAAATCCCGTATGGTTTCCTGTCCGCCCAGAATAGCTACCAGTCGGTCCAGGCCAAAAGCGATACCCCCATGTGGTGGTGCACCGTATTGGAAAGCATCCATCAGGAACCCAAATTGGGACCGTGCTTCCTCAGGGGTAAATCCGAGGTGCCTGAACATGGTAGCCTGTATGTCTTTATCGTGAATCCTTATGGAGCCCCCGCCAATTTCGTTTCCATTGAGAACCAGGTCGTAGGCGTTTGCCCGTACAGCGCCGGGATCTGTTTCCAGCAATTCCAGCTGTCCTGGCTTGGGAGATGTGAACGGGTGGTGCATGGCATGGTAACGCTCTGTTTCGGGATCAAACTCCAGCAGCGGGAAATCTACCACCCAAAGTGGAGCAAACTCATCTGCCTTGCGCAGGCCAAGACGTTCAGCCAGTTCCATTCGAAGTGCACTCAGCTGGGTACGTGTTGCGTCTGTTTCCCCGGAGAGGATGCAAATGAGATCCCCGGCTTCTGCACCAGTGGCTTCTGCCCATTTGGCGAGGTCCTCGGAGGTATAGAACTTGTCTACAGAAGATTTGAAGCTGCCGTCTTCATTGCATTTAACATAGACCATCCCTTTGGCGCCTACCTGGGGCCTCTTTACCCAGTTGATCAGGGCATCGATCTCCTTTCGGGAGTATTCGGCCCCACCGGGAACTGCAATCCCCACTACCAATTCCGCAGAATTGAAAACCTGGAAATCCCGGTGCCGGGCAATGGCATTCAACTCCCCGAATTCCATACCGAAACGAATATCCGGCTTGTCCGAACCGTATCTTTGCATCGCCTCGTCATAGGTGAGACGGGGGAACGGACCTGATTCAATGTTGTGTATATTCTGAAGCAGATGACGTACCAGTCCTTCAAAAGCATTAAGTACGTCTTCCTGTTCCACGAAGGCCATTTCGCAATCGATCTGGGTAAATTCTGGCTGCCGGTCGGCCCGCAGGTCCTCATCCCTGAAACACTTCACGATCTGGAAATATTTGTCCAATCCGCCAACCATCAGCAACTGCTTGAAAGTCTGGGGCGACTGAGGCAGGGCGTAAAACTGGCCTTCGTTCATCCTACTGGGTACCACAAAATCCCGGGCACCTTCAGGAGTGGATTTAATTAGGTATGGTGTTTCTACTTCTATAAAACCCTGATCAGAAAGGTATTTGCGAACCTCCATGGCAACCTTGCTTCGGAAGATCAGGTTGTTCTTAACCGGATTCCGGCGAATATCCAGGTAGCGGTATTTCATGCGCAGGTCATCCCCTCCGTCTGTCTGGTCTTCAATAGTAAAAGGGGGCAGTAGTGCTTTGTTAAGTATGGTTATTTCGGATACCAGCACTTCCACATCTCCGGTAGGCATTTTCGGGTTCTTGGAGGCCCGTTCAATGACCTTACCTTTCACCTGAATTACGTACTCACGGCCCAGTTTTCTGGCTTTTTCGAGCAGGCTTATATCGCTTCGTTCCTCGTCAAAAACCAGCTGTGTTATGCCGTATCGGTCCCTGAGGTCAACCCAAACCACAAAGCCTTTGTCTCTCAGCTTGTGCACCCATCCTGATAATAACACCTCTTTATTGATGTGGGCTTGCCTTAGTTCGCCACATGTATGATTTCTGTACATAATACCAACCGAATTTAGCCGCAAATGTAAGAAGATAAGCTTGTTTGAGGAATATGGAAGGTGCTAAATTTAGCCAGGTGAAGTTCAAATATTTACAGGTGGTGCATACAAGAAAATTTCAAAAATAGTTTCACACACAGGAATTGTTCATTACCTTGTTTCAAATAACTTATTCAAACTTATTATTATGGAACACAAACTACTTGGAAAAACATTCCTATGGCTATGCCTACTGATTCCGCTTATCGGTTTCTCACAGGGTACTGTCAGCGGTAATGTTACCGATGCCACCTATGGTGGTCCTGTGGCCGGAGTAAATGTTGTCATCAAAGGCACCAATACCGGAACCACAACGGATTTTGACGGGAATTACGAAATTAGTATTTCGAGTTTCCCAGCCACACTGGTGTTTTCCTCTCTTGGATATGAGACACAGGAAATCCGGGTAACCGGAGCCACTGTGCTTAACGTGTCCCTTGGAGAATCTGCCACAGGTCTGGACGAAGTGGTGGTTACCGGTCTCGGTACTACCATTAAGCGTAGTAACCTGGCCAATGCCGTTTCCACGGTTTCTTCACGGGAACTTGTGGGGACTACAGCACAAACCACCCTGGACGGTGCACTTTACGGAAAGCTTACCGGGGTTAATATCACATCTTCTTCGGGTGCTCCCGGTGGAGGTTTTGCCCTCAGGCTGCGTGGTATTTCTTCAATTAACGGGAACAACCAGCCGCTTTATATTGTGGACGGGGTTTACGTGAACAATGCGGAGATACCTTCCGGACTGCGTTTTGCATCCGGTGCCAACCGGGGCAATGAGGAGAATTCCTCCAACCGTATTGCAGACATTGATCCTAACGATATTGAAAATATTGAGGTGTTAAAGGGAGCTTCTGCTGCGGCTATCTATGGAACCCGCGCGAATGCAGGGGTAGTAATCATTACCACCAAAAGGGGACGTCAGGGAAAAACTGATATCCGCTTTAGCCAGGATACAGGTTTTAATACGATAATTCAGAAACTGGGACTAAGGCCCTGGACTGCACAGAGCGTGGAAGACACTTTTGGTGCCGCTGAGGTCGATCTTTATAACCAGGCTATAGCCCGTGGCGGCCTTATCGATTATGAGGACGAAATCTATGGGGAAACCGGCTTTATTACCGATACTCGTATCAGTGCGAGTGGTGGAGGCGATAAGACCCGCTTTTTTGTAGGGGCTTCCTACCGTGACGAAGAAGGAATCATTAAGAATACCGGATTCAGTCGTTTTTCTGTACGCGCCAATATCGATCACGAAATTTCAAAAACATTCAGTTTCTCTGCCTCTTCCAATTTTGTAAGAAGTGCTTCAAGCAGGAGTTTTACTGGTAATGAAAATGAAGGAGGTCTTAGTTACGGATACAACCTGGCTTTTACACGTCCCTGGATTGATTTGTTCCCGGATGAAAACGGTATTTATCCTGATAACCCCAATTCATCAGGTAACCCCATTTTAGTGCGGGATCTGGCCAAGAATGAGGATACCAACAACCGCTTTATACAGGGGATGAAGTTTACTGCCAATATTCTGGATTCTGGTAATAATGTGGTTAGGCTCCTGTTCAATGGAGGTATTGATTATCTGGCAAACGAGACCTATGTCTATGTGCCTGAAATTCATCAGGCTCAGCGAGGTAACCAAAATGGTTTCATCGGAGTGGGTAAAAACATATTTACCAACTACAATTACCAGGCTATTGGGGTTTGGAATCATGACGCCATGGGCGGTGATCTAGCACTGACCACACAGGGAGGTATTTCCTACCTGGAACAGCAGGCAGACTTGATCTTCAACCAGGCTACCCAGCTGATTCCCAACCAGACCAACCTGGGACAGGGATCTGCCCAATCGATTACCCAGACTACTTCCACGGTGAAGGAATTCGGGTATTTTGCCCAGGTAGAGGGTAATTACAAAGATCAGTTAATAGGTACGGTGGGGTATCGCCTGGATAAGTCTACCCTAAATGGTGATCCCAATAAATTCTATGGTTTCCCAAAAGCCTCCATGGCCATAAATTTGCATAATTTCGATTTCTGGGAAGGCTCTTCCTTCCTGGACAGGTTGAAGTTGAGGGCGGCATATGGGGAAACTGGTTCATCCGGAGCCTTTGGTTCGGCTTTTACCAGTCTTGACCAGGTGTCCATTGGTGGAAACGGAGGATCCTCCATCAATGCATTGAAAGGTGATCCCAATATTGAACCTGAAACTTCTTCCGAATTTGAAGTTGGTTTTGACGCCGGCCTGTTTACTAAAGTTGGGCTGGAAGTATCTTACTACAACAGGAATGTTAATGACCTCCTGCTTAACCGTGTAGTGCCAACCTCTACTGGTTTCGGTTCAGAAACTACCAATCTTGCAGACCTGAAAAACTACGGTCTGGAAGTAGGCCTTAATGTAAATGCCTTCAACGAGGAAAATTTCGTATGGAATTCAACGTTAAACTTCTGGTTTAACCGATCCGAAATTACACGCCTTGATGTTCCGGCATTCCCACAGCCCGGTGCAGGATTTGGGTTAGGCTTGGGGACCTTCTACATTGAAGAAGGAAAACCAGTTACTCAACTTGCTGGTAATGTAAACGGTGTTCCGACACAAATTGGTAATGTTGAGCCAGATTTCCAGATGGCTTTTAATAACAACTTTACTATCTTCAAGCAGTTTGATGTTTCATTCCTGCTGCAATGGAAGAAGGGAGGAGATAATATCAACCTGTCCAAATTGCTTACCGACCTTGGTGGAACTACCCCTGACCTGGATACTCCTGCAGGACAGGAAAGAGCTGGTCTCGGATTTGTAGCTGAACGGTTTATTGAACCAGCGGGGTATTTGAGATTACGAGAGGCGGCTATTTACTATCGCCTTCCTCAAAGTGCACTGGATTTCTTCGGGGATACTGTGTCTGCAGTTAAACTGGGCGTATCCGGACGGAATATCTTTACGATTACGGACTACAGTAGTTATGATCCGGAAACGTCAACGAACGGGGGGGCTGGATTGTCCTCAGGTATTGAGGTTACTCCATTCCCAAGTACGAAGCAATTCTACTTTCATCTAAATGTTAATTTCTAAAAAAAGCGCGATGAAAAGATTATATACATACATAAGAGAAGGATCGGTTTTGCTCATTGCCCTGGCTTTAACCTTGGTTACATCGTGTTCCTTTGATGAACAGGTAGATCCCAACAGACCGAGCTTAGAGGGTGTTTTGACAGATGCTTCAGCAAACCAGCTGAATAATCTGGTGGTGGGCGTTGAATCTGCCATGAGAAATTCTCTGGCCATACAAACCACAGGATCTGGTACTATGGCAAGGGAACTTTATTTATTTGATGCGGATCCCAGGAATACAGGTGATTTGCTTGGTGCTAACGGAAGCAGCCTGGATAATAACTCCTTTTATTCCACCGCTCCATGGGCGGGTCGCTACCGAGCTATTAAGAATGCTAATATTCTGCTGCAATCAGTAGAGAATACGAGTGCGGTAACTGATGCCCAGAAAGCGGGTTACCGGGGATTTGCCAAGACTATTATAGCCTATGAGCTTATAGAAGTTCTGAAATCCTATAACCGGGCAAGGGTAGATGTTGCTGATCCGGAAAATTTAGGCCCTATTCTTGGATTTTCTGATGCCCTCAGTGCTGTGAGGTCCCTTTTGGATGCTGCACAGACAGACCTGAGTGGCGCGGGCTCAGAATTTGCCTTTACACTGGCAGGGTTTAGCGGGTTTGACACTCCGTCTACCTTCGGGCAATTTAATAGGGCAGTGGCAGCTACTGCAGCCGTTTATGCAGGTGATGGAAATGCTGCACTTACCGCACTTTCCGGCTCCTATTTTGATTTGAATGGGGACCTCACTGTTGGGCCCAAGCATGTGTTCAGCCTTAGTGCCGGTGATTTGACCAATGGGTTGTTTAAAATACCGGATAACAACGGGGATCAGATCATTGTGCATGATTCCTTTATTAATGAGGCAGAAGCCGGTGATACGAGGGTTACGGATAAAACCATTATCCGGGCTAACCCAACCTCTCAGGACGGACTTACCGGAGCTTATCAAACCGGCCTTTATGCTAGCAATATCAGTTCAATTGACATGTTGCGCAATGAAGAGTTGATCCTTGTATATGCCGAGGCCAGTATCCTGACCAATGCCCTTGGTGATGCAACCACTGCACTTAACGTGATCCGCAACTCGGCTTCATTAGGCAATACCACAGCAACAGATGCTGCTGGCCTGACAACCGAATTGCTGAGGCAACGCCGTTATTCACTTTGGTGTGAAAATCACAGGATGTTCGATCTTAGAAGGTACAATCTATCCAACACCTTGCCGATAGACAGGGCCGGAGATCAGATATTTGATGTATTGCCTGTTCCTCTTTCGGAAAACGAATAAGGATCAGTATCTATAAAGAAGAAAACCCTGGTTTTATCACCAGGGTTTTTTATTATGCAGCTATTTCGAATGCTTCCTCCTTGTCTTTTGGCTTTTTATGGCCTCCGCGGAAGCGGATCTTAATCCTGTATACAATATTGAAAAGGACGGGAACAATGATCAATGTGAGGAATGTGGCTACGATAAGCCCGAAGATAACGGTCCAGGCCAAAGGCCCCCAGAAGATCACATTATCCCCACCTATATAAATATTGGCGTCGAAATCGGCAAAAAGGGTAAAGAAGTTAATGTTCAGTCCTATAGCCAGTGGGATTAATCCTAATACCGTGGTGATGGCAGTCAGGATTACAGGTCGCAAACGGGCTTTTCCGCCTTTTACTATGGCCTCGGTAACCTCCTCGTTGGATAGCAGGTCTTTGTCATCAAGACCCAGTGCTACCTTTTTACGGTCGATCAGAATTTGGGTATAATCCAGCAGAACCACACCATTGTTAACCACAATTCCCGCAAGTGCGATGATTCCCATCATGGTCATCATGATTACAAAAGGCCATCCTGTGAGCATCAGGCCTCCGAAAACACCAATTAAACTCAGGAAAATTGCGGTCATGATAATGGCCGGTTTGGATATTCCTCCAAACTGGAATATGAGGATCAGCATGATTAGCCCCAGACCTGCAAAGAAGGCTCCCACAAGGAAATTCATCTGCTTGTTTTGTTCTTCAATCTGCCCCGTATAATCTACCTTAACCCCTGCTGGCAAGTCGCCAAAATCTTCCATTTCCTTCTGGATCTGGGCAACGATAGCCCCTGCATCTGTAAATCCGGGTTGCAATCCGGAATAAACCGTAACCACCCGCTTGGTATCCCTGTGTTTTATCGCGCTGAAGGAAGAGGTGTTCCGTTGTGAAGCCACGGCAGAAACGGGAACTTCCTTGATCTGCCCGGTTGCCGGATCACGGAAAATTATTCTCTGATTGAAAAGGGCACTGGTGTTGTAGCGCAGATCTTCATTAAAACGAACATTGATGTCATAATCCTCCCCGTCTTTCTTGTAAATTCCTGCCTTATCGCCAAACAGAGATCTTCTCAGTTGCTGTCCTACCTGTCCTACACTTACGCCGAGCTCCCCTGCCTTTTCACGGTCCACAACCACCTGCATGCTGGGCTTGCTCTTGTTTACGTCTATCTTGATTTCTTCTATACCAGCAATATTCTTGCTGTTGATGAAGTTCCGGATACGTTCAGCAACATTGATAAGGGTGTCATAGCTCTTGCCCTCTATCTCTATATTGATAGGATATCCGGAAGGGGGTTCAATTGCATCTTTTTCCACTGAGATGGCAAGACCAGGATATACCCCATTCAAACCTTCCTGTATTTCCTTGCGCAGTTGTTCCGTATCCCGTCCCTTGCGGAATTTAAATTCGCGCATGGAAAGAGTAACCTTGCCACGGTGTGGCATCTCAGCAGCAGACCCACCTTCTGTAAAGGGGTTCTCTGCTCCTTTTCCTACCTGCGAAACGCTGGATTCTACCAACAGGTTGTGCGAGCCTTCCATGTATCGGTCACTATCGGCAATGGCGTATACCCTTCGTTCAATGTCCTTGGTAATAGCGTTTGTTTTATCGATATCAGTACCCTGGGGATATTCAATGTATACAAAGATCTGGTTAGGGGTATTATCGGGGAAGAATTCCACTTTTGTCCTGCCGCTTCCCAACGAAATCCCGAACGTAATAAAGGCAGTTAGCAGCAGTATTACAGTTACTCCAAAATACCAGTATACATTGCTTCCCCGGAGAGCATGCTTTATGCGGGTTTCATACCAATTCTCAAAACGGGTCAGGGTTTTAGTCTGGAACTTTCTCGCCGAAGGTTTTAGCAGGTATTTGTAAGCCCAGAACGTGATAGCGAGCACAATCATCAAGGTGCCCAAGCCTCTTACCTGTCCTCCGACAATTAGTATAAAGGCTCCCATACCCCCCAGCAAAATACTCAGGCGTATTAATTGCTTGCGGGAGAGCTCCCTTTCTCCAATTTCCATAAAGCTGGAAACCAACATAGAGTTCATAAAAATGGCCACAAAAAGGGAAGAACCCAGTACTACTGATAAAGTGATGGGGAAATAGATCATGAACTCCCCCATAATGCCAGGCCAGGTACCTAAAGGAACAAAGGCCGCCACTGTTGTAGCTGTTGATATGATAATGGGAAAAGCAATTTCCCCGATTCCTTTTTTGGCGGCCTCAATTCTGCTCATCCCTTCTTCCTCCATAAGGCGATAGACATTTTCAACTACCACAACCCCGTTGTCTACCAGCATACCTAATCCCATAATCAGTCCAAACAGGATCATGGTATTCAGTGTATATCCAATTGCCGACAGGATCATGAATGACATGAACATAGACATAGGGATGGCAAAACCAACAAATAGTGCATTTCTGAAGCCCAGGAAGAACATCAGGACGGTAACCACAAGAATGATTCCGAATATGATATTGTTTACAAGGTCATCTACCTGGTTCAAAGTCCGACTGGAGGTATCATTGGCAATAGTAACTTTCAGGTCCTTCGGGAAATAATTTTCCCTGGCTTCATCCACCAGCTTTTTGATTTCTTCTGCCGCCGTGATAGCGTTTTTACCAGAGCGTTTCTTTATATCCAGCATTACTACGCTATTGCCCTTCTCCCGTGCGTAAGTGGTCTTATCTTCTTCCTTAAAGGATATGGTTGCGATGTCTTTGAGGTATACGGCATTGCCCTTTTCCGATTTGACCACGAAATTCTCCAGCTCCAAAGGGTTTTCAATTTCTCCCAGCACCCGGATGGTGCGCCTTTGTCCGCTTGTTTTAAGGTTACCGGCAGACATGGTTATATTTCCATTGCCGATAGCCTGGAGAACATCGTCGAAGCTGATTTTGGCAGCCATCATTTTATAGATGTCCACGGCAACCTCCACTTCCTTATCCTGTGCACCTCGAATATCTACTTCCTTGATCTGGGGCAGGTCTTCAATTTCCTCTTCCAGGTATTCCCCGAATTCTTTCAATTTGTCCACCGGATAGTCGCCCGTAATATTAACGTTCATAATGGGCATGGATTCTGATAAATTCAGATCAAAGACATTGGGTTCAACTTTGGCGCCGTTAAAAATGGGCCAGTCTTCCCCTGCTTTTTCCTCATCTACCAGATCCTTTACTTTTTGCTTGGCACTTTCAACAGTGATATCCTCATCGAACTCAACCGTGATCATGGCGTAATCTTCTTCAGAAGTAGAGATGATTTCTACCAGGTTACTCACGTTTTTCAAACGGTCTTCCAGAGGGTCGGTTATAAGGCGTTCAATATCTTCTGCGGTATTGCCCGGGTATATGGTGCTGACATAGATCTTGGTTTCCTCAACTTCCGGGAAATCCTCACGAGGCATGGCGAAGTAGGAAGAAAGGCCAATCAGGAAAAAGATTCCTATCATGACATAGATAACCGAAGGGTTGTCAATGGCCCAGGAGGAAAGCCTGAATTCCTTGTTGATATTTTTTTTCTGACGACTCATTTTGCTACTGGATTATTTGAATTTGTTGTCCCTCCCGAACAGTACGAGCTCCTTCTTTGATAATTTGATCACCGGCTCTGATCCCTGAAAGGACTTCAACGAGATCACCCTGTGTCCTGCCGGTTTTCACAATCATTTTGGTAGCTTCGGCAAAAGCATCATCAGAGGTGTTTGAGGCCAGGTAAACGTATTGCTCACCCTCGGCATTCTCGGAGATTACACTTTGGGGGATAAGTATGGCTTCCGCATTGCTGTAATCATTAATCTGTACCCGGGCTGTCAGATTCGGTTTGATATTTCCCGTCTGGTTAGGCACAGGAATCTCAACGTTGAAGGATCGGTTGACAGGGTTGATAAAGTTCCCTGTCTGACGAACCCTGGTTGTTATACTATCTCCCAGGACAGGAAAATAGACCTTTACTTCTTTTCCTTTGGTAACCCCTTCAAGGTAACTTTCCGGGACATCAACAGAAATGTACATATCCGACAGGTTAACTATGCGGAATACCGCTACTCCTGTACCTGGAGAAACCACTGTACCTTCGTCCTGTATTACATCATCTATGATTCCTGAGAATGGGGCAGTGATCCTGGACTTGGCCAGTTGGCTCTCTGCCTGTTCCACGGTATTCCGGGTGGCTTCGAAATTAGTTTTAGCCTGTAAAAACTGAATCTCTGAACCAATTTTCTGATCCCAGAGTCGCTTTTGCCTTTCATAGGTGGTCTTTGCCAGGGCCGCCTGAGTCCGCAACTGTTCCAGCTGACTTTCCATGCCTCCATCATCGATCACAGCTAGCAGTTGTCCCTTTTTTACCTGCTGTCCTTCCTTTACATACACTTTTAACAGTGTACCGGGCATTTCGGGATAGATCAGCACATTTTGCCTGGTCATAACATCTCCCTGTAAATCAAGGAAGTGCTTAAAATGGCTGGTTTCTGCTTCAATAGTGGTTACCAGGGGCACTTTCATATTATTGTCTATAGAACTTATGGCGGAGTCCAGTAGTTCTAACTCTCTGTTGAGCATTTTTTGCTGGTCGGAAATTTCCTGTCGCTTTAATTTGATATCATTCAAATTTCCGGCGGCGATTATATCTTCTATAGTAGCATTGCTCTTATTCTGACAGCTCTGGGTAATGGTCATTCCAATGAGCAGCAAACCAATTATTTTTTTCATCACGTTAAACTTGTTATGCTTAGTTGTTGAGTATTGTTTCTAGATCTGTTTTTTTGTTGATTACGTTAACCATGGATTGCAGGTATTCCTGCTGTGCAGCGTAAAGCTGGGTTTGAGCCTGTCTGAGTTCAAAACTGCTGGCCAGACCTTCGCTGTACTTTATCTGATTTTTATTTTCGATACGTGCGGCCAAATCCAGGTTCTTCTTTTTGGTCTCATATTCTTCAATGGAAAAAATATAGTCGCTTCGGGCACGGTCCAATGCCAGCCGGATTTTCTCCTCGGTTTCGGTTAACTGGGTTTTGGCCTTCTCAAATGCAATTTTAGCACGCTGCGTACTGGCATCCCGTTTTAATGAACTGAAGAGGGGAATCTTAAGGTCTACACCCAATACGGAGCTTTCAAACCATTCCTGTTCGCTTTTAAGGAAATTAAAATCGTCTCCGAAAGCAAAGTAGCTGTAATTAACAAAGGCGTTTAAGGTAGGCAGCGCCCTGCTCCTGGCCAGTTTCAGTTCGTAATACCGCTGCTCGTTCAGATTAAAGACCAGCTTGTAATCCACATTGTTTTCCATCACAAACTCCGATTCCAGCAAGCCCGGATTGATCTGTTTTTTAGTCAGGTCGTCCAGATTTTCAGTAAGTATGGTGTTGTACTCTATGGGTAATCCCATCATAAGATTGAGCATTTGCAGGGTAATCACTTCCAGGCGCTGCGCATTTTTAAGGCTGCTCTCCAAAGAAGCGAGTGTTATTTGCAATTGCTCCACACTTTCTTCATCTCCTAATCCGTTCTCAAAAAGTTTTTGGGTTTCGTAAAGAGTTTTGCCCAGGGTTTCAATATTATTTTGGGCGATGGCAACCGTTTCTCTTGCCAGCAATACATTTCCATAAGCTTCTACCACTGCCTTGCGAACCTCCTGGGCTGTCTTCTCTTTGTTATTCTGACTATAACTCAGAAAGGCCCTTGTAGCCTGTACGCCGACGATATAGGAGCCGTCAAAGATCTGTTGCTTAAGCGTTGCTGTTGCATTGGCAGATTGAGGCGGACTAAACACTACCGGTTGAAATGTGCCAGGCTCCCCTCCGAAAAATTCTGCAGGGATCAGGGATACCGGCTGTTTCAGCTGGTTTTGGTAGCTGATGTTAGCATCTATCTGTGGCAGCCCCGTGGCTATTACCTCCCACTTTTGTTTTCGGGCATCCAGGATATCGCGGTCTGCGTTTATAGCGCTGTAATTGTTTTCCAGGGCAAAGTTTATGGCTTCCTCCAATGAAAACTGTGTTGGCGTATCCTGTGCCCAACTGGAAATAAGCGGAATAATTAATAAAAGGGTAATCAGTGAGTTTCGCATTTATTCGTGGTTTGAGTTGATGATTTGATTTAAAATTTTTCTGCCTTTTGGAGTGACAATACCCCTGAGGTGGTACTCGAGGTATTCATCCATCAATTGGGCAGATGAAAACCGGTTGCCCGGGAATAGTCGCGGATCATTGAGACTCGTTACACCAGAAAAATAAATTCTTGCAATGAAGTCGGGATCCAGATTTTCGCGGTATATGCCCATGGCAATACCTTCCCTTACGTTGTCAAGGGTGCATTTCTGCATCATTTCAAATTGTTTTCCCCTCAGGGTCTTGTGAATCTGGGGGTAATATTTCTGCAACTGAAACTGGGGAGAAGCCTTTTCCTCCTTGAGATGCTCCATAACCAGACGTTTGATCTCATAAAGCTCTTCAATGGGGTTTTTATGAAGGGAGCATATTTGGTCAATACCTTCAGAAATGACATTAAAAACATGAAGAGTGCAGGCCTCTACCAGTTCATTTTTATTCTTGAAATGGGCGTAGATGGTTTTTTTAGAAATACCCATTTCATGGGCCAGGTCGTCCATGGTGACGCTCTTGAATCCCAGGTTCAGGTATAATTCCGTCGCTTTTTCCAGTATCTGCTCTCTCATAAGTGAGGCAAATATAGCAATGGAAACTTTTAATACATAAAAAGTTTCCAGAGTTTTACAATTATTTAACAAGATGTTTATGTGATGATAATTTTTACAGGAATTCCCGGGCCTTGTAAGTCAATTTAATGTCGAGAAAAGCATTACTGAACTATAAGAAGGGATGAAATAGCCGTTGCGTAATATCAGTAAAGTCAGCTTTTCCATTATTTTTGGAAAAAATTCAAAATGCCCGATTTAATTAAATCATACCAGGAGGTTTTTAACGGCTATCTGAAGGAGAAAGTCAGGAGTTCTGAACCGTCGGGTTTATACGATCCCATGTGTTATATCCTTGACCTGGGGGGCAAGCGGTTAAGGCCTGTTCTGACCCTCATTTCTGCTTCGGCCTTTGGTATAAATAAGGATGAAGCCCTGGATGCTGCGCTTGCTATTGAGGTATTTCATAATTTTACTTTGCTTCATGACGATATTATGGATGAAGCTCCTTTGAGGCGGGGACAACCTACTGTGCATCACAAGTGGGATATTAATACCGGGATCCTCTCAGGTGATGCCATGCTCATTTATGCCTACCAACTATTTGAGACCTATCCGGAAGACATCTTTAAACCTTTAATGCAGCTATTCAGCCAGACTGCCAGGGAGGTATGCGAAGGACAGCAATACGATATGGACTTTGAGACACGAGAAGATGTTACTATCCCGGAGTATATGCTGATGATCACATATAAAACTGCGGTTCTTGTAGCGGCAGCCATGCGAATGGGGGCTATTATAGCCCGGACTTCTGAAGAAAACCAGAAACTTATTTACGACTTTGGTAAAAACCTCGGGATTGCATTTCAGTTGCAGGACGATTATCTGGATGCTTTTGGAGACCCTGAAACCTTTGGCAAACAGGTGGGAGGGGATATTATAGAAAACAAAAAGACCTACCTCTATTTAAAGGCAAGGGAACTGGCTTCCCCGGAAGTGGCTAATGATCTGGACCATCTGTTTTCCATTAAACCAAAGAATCCTGTGGGCAAAATCAGTACTGTGCTCGAGATTTACCGGGAGACCGGGGCTGCAGAGGCCACCAGGGAAGCTATTGCGGGGTATACCAGAGAAACGTTTGAAGTGTTGGAAAACCTGGAACTGACGGGGGATTACAAAACATTACTCCGTTCCTTTGCCGAAAACCTGATGGATCGTAAGGTTTAAAAGAGCCTTCTCCTCAGGGCGTCCAGGAACAACCGGGTTGGACTGCCGGACATGGTCAAAAGTTCTTCCCAGAAATTGGTTTCTTCATCAAGGAACTTGAATAAGAGTTGAGGACTCCTTTTTTTGAATATGGACTCAAAAATCCGTCTTCCCTGGCTGTTATCCCGTTTCAAGATGTCTAACAACAAAAGATCGTAAAACCAAAAACGGGATCTTCTGTCAAAGCTTTTAAGCGGCCGTTCTGCTTTGAGGTGCTCAACAAGTTTTTTAACTTTTAAAGCACTGCTCCTGAAGGTATATCCTGTGCTTGCTTTGGCCCAGCCCCCGGCTATTCCAATATGAAGCAGATTTGCTGAATTATGCTGTTTGAAGTTATAGGAAGTCATGGGGATTCTCCCTTTTTCCTTAACCTCTATCTCGTATTCTTCGCAATTAAGGTCTTGCTTCAAATAATTCCGGATAGCATTTTCGTATTCTTCCTCGGGTAAAAGTTCTTCTGAAAAAAGTGTGTATTCAACAAGGGCTTGCTTCTCTGAAAAGGGAAGCACATACATAAAGCGTGTGTTGCCCTTCTGAGGGATGGAAAAGTCCATGAAGGTGGCCGTGCCCGGATCAAAAGTGTTGGTTCTGGTTTTAACGAACCAGCCTATGAAGTGCTGTTGTAAAACCGGATAGCGTTGTTGGGAAGTTAAGGCGGTACCATCAAAGATACTTGAGAATACCTGGCTACCGGTATATGTTCTTTTATTAGTGCTGACTACTACTTCATGTCCCTGATCTTCTATAGATTGAACTTTGGCATTTATGAATGTCAGGTTGGAAAAGCCCTTTAACTTTCCAAAGTAATGTTCGTAAAAATCAATACCCCTGATCATTTTGTACCGGTAAGGCTCAATGGGGATACGGGCCCTGTATTCTTTCCCCGCAAAATAAATGGTGTCCCAGGTCCTGTGGACTATATTGTCAAAAGTCCCTGCTCCCTGTTCCCAGAAACACCACGTCCGGTCATTGCTTTGCTTCCGGTCTTTGTCCAGCAGCAGTATTTGCTTATCACCGAAATGAGGATCGCTCCCCAGTGCATCGGCAAGCATTAATCCGGAAGCACCGGCGCCTACTATGATATAATCAAAATCTGGCATAGCCTTTAGCGTCAAAAATACGAATTAAGGGGTGAACCCGCTTGCGAACTTAATTCAACTGGTACCTCAATCCGATAAAAGCACGGATACCCTGATTGGGCCCGTAGACGTATGAGGGATCAAAAGTGAGGGCATAAGGATTATCTGCCGTAGGCACTACATTGCCACTGTTATCAAAAACTACCTGCCGGTCAAACGGATCGTTGGCTCTCGCAATTATGAAAGGGTTACCCCTGTTGGGTGTCCAGTCCAGCAGGTTTTTTACCCCACCATAGATTTCAAATCCAGGTAATCCATTGTAAGTGAACTGAATATTCTGTATGCTCCATGCAGGGGAGAATTCCGACCTGGGGTCCAGTGCCCCCAAAAGAGGCAACCGCATGGGGCCGTACAAATTCCCGGTATAATCCACGCTCAGGTTTAAGGATCGAATGGTATAGGAGACATTCCAGGTTCCCGTATAACTTTCCGTAAGGATTTGCCGTTGTGTAATCCCGTTTTCGGTGTTTTTGACGTCCTGAAGTGTGGCGCCCAATAAAAATTTGAGCCCATTCGGGAATACCAGGTCCAGGTTGGCACTGATTCCCTGTGAAATGGATCTTCCATCGAGATTATCGTAGATGATCTGGTTGGGGTTTGTATCATAATCGGGCAGGATGATATTGGAAAACTGGGTATAAAAGACAGAGGCATCAATGCCAATGAATGAGCCGTTATCGGCATAAATTTTTTTCAGGTAATTGAGATTGAAGTTAAAGGAGCGTTCCGGGTTTAATTCTTCGGTAATAACCACCTCCCTGGCCCCGGTAAGGGCTGCATGCTCCTCGGTAAACAAATTAACCACCCGGAATCCTGTTCCAGCATTGAATCGTAAAATATCCTGTTCGGAAATCTTCCATTTAACTGCTCCCCTTGGTGTAAAGATATTGCCGTGGCGGTCGTCATAATCATATCGCAGTCCTGTAAGAACGGATAGTTTTGGACCCATCTTTATTTCGTCCTGAAGGAAAATGCTGGGTATCCAGACCTTATCGGGTTCGTTGGATCGCAGTGTTGAGGTGGCCGGGGTACTGTCGTCGTAATAGTTGTAGCGAACAGCAGTTCCAAAGAGCAGATCGTGTTTGCCCAGGGATTTATCCCAGGTAAGCTGTCCGAAACCTATGCGCTGGTCGGCCAGATAAGGCATATCTCCATAGACGGAGTTCTGGTAATGGTCATTGTAGCTAAAGGACAGCAGTAATTTTTCTTTAAGGGGCAGCTGGTACTTACCAAGTATTTCCCAGCGCCTTGTATAAATACTTTCGCCGTATATAACATCACCTCCACGGAAATCAGGAGTCCACTGCATCTCGCCACCCCAGCGGTCTTCATAGAAAAATCGACCAGCCAGTGAAAAGATCCGGGAATGCTCTCGCTTTATATTCCATTTCTGGAAAACGGATATGCGGTCCTGAAGGGTTACATCGGTAAAGTTGTCACCGTTTTCATCTGTGGGTACATCGAAGTTGAAGTAATTCACTCCCAGCAGCAGATCAGTTTTGGATCCCATGCTGATCTTGGCTCCCACATCCAGATTATACTCTCCCCAACCCGTCACAAAGGCTTCGGCAGAGAATTCCGGTGCCAGAGGGGCGTGTTTGGTAATGACATTGATCAAGCCGCCAACAGCCTCACTTCCATACAGGCTGGAAGCCGGCCCTTTTACGATCTCTATCTGTTCAATCAGGGAGTTTGGGATACCTGTCAGCCCATAGACAGTGCCCAGGCCACTCACAATAGGCATCCCATCAATCATCACCAGCGTGTAGGGGCCTTCCAGTCCATTGATATGAATATCTCCCGTATTGCAGACATTGCAATTGATCTGAGGCCTGACCCCGTTTACATTCTGCAATGCATCAAACAGGCTGGGGGTGGGGTTTTTTTTGAAAAAAGCTGGAGTATATACTTCCACAGGTACGGGACTTTCCAGCCTGTTAACAGGTTTAAGGGTGCCGGTTATTACGGTTTCATCAAGTTGCTCCGCGGAATTTATAAGGGAAATGTCCAAAAGCTCATTTCTTGAATTGCCACTGAATTCAATTCGTTTCCGGTAGGTTTCATAACCCACCGCGCTGACCAGCAAAACATAATTGCCATGTGGGATATCTTCAAGCACATACAGTCCATTTTCGTTTGTAGAAGTTCCATATGTGGTCCCTTTGAGGTAAATGTTGGCAAATGGGACCGGCACTTCTGCACTGAGAACAGTTCCCCTGATACTATTCTGACCCAACAAACTGGAGTAGAACATTGCACAGGCAAAACCTAAAAAGGCCCTGATTTTAATATTGTTTACATTAGGCATTTAAGAAACCATAAAATAAAATTAGACAAATCTAAAAATATGTTTATACAAATAAAAATGTATTTTTGTAATTATGAGTGCGATAAGCCATTCCGAGGAGAACTATTTAAAGGCCATTTTCCATTTAGGTGGTGAGGGAAAGCAATCTGTGGCTACAAACGCAATTGCCCGCAGCATAAAGACGAAGCCTTCTTCTGTAACGGACATGATGAAACGCCTTGCGGAGAAAGACCTGGTAAATTATCGCAAGTACAAGGGGGTATCGCTTACCGAGGAGGGAAAGAAAGCTGCATTGTCCATTATTCGGAAACACAGGCTTTGGGAGGTTTTTCTTGTGGAGAAACTGAATTTCTCCTGGGATGAGGTACATGAGGTGGCGGAGCAACTGGAGCATATTCAAAGCGAGAAACTTGTAGACCTGCTGGATGAGCATCTAGGGTTTCCCCAGTACGACCCTCATGGGGATCCTATTCCCGGTAAGGATGGCAACTACCCATCCCGTGAAAAGCAATTGCTAAGTCAGTTCCCGGAGGATTCACGGGGGATTTGCATAGGCGTTAAGGATTCCTCCGCTTCTTTTCTTAAATATCTGGACCGGAATAAAATTTCATTAGGAGATACAATCCACGTCCTGGAACGGGAAGACTTTGACAATTCTTTATTGGTGAATATTGGCAATAGGAAGATGCAGATTTCTCATCAAATTGCCGCTAACCTTTACCTTAAAATGCTTTGATATGATAGATCAGGTTATTGCTTATTTCGAAACTATTGACCCTATCCTGGCAGCCCTTTACGCCACAATTTTTACCTGGTTCCTGACGGCCTTGGGCGCTGCACTGGTTTTCTTTTTCAAAACCATGAACCGGGCTGTTTTGGATGGAATGCTTGGATTTACAGGTGGCGTAATGGTTGCTGCAAGCTTCTGGAGTTTGCTTGCACCAGGAATAGAAATGAGTCCTGGAGAGGGATTTATAAGGGTGATCCCGGCTGCGGTTGGATTCCTGTTGGGAGCTGTATTTCTTTATGGACTGGACAAAATCCTGCCTCACCTGCACATCAATTTCAAGGAAAGCGAAGGGATTAAAACTCCCTGGCACAGGACTACCTTATTAATCCTGGCCATAACTATGCATAATATTCCGGAGGGACTGGCCGTAGGGGTTCTCTTTGGCGGAGTAGCCTCTGGTTTTGAAGGGGCTACAATAGGAGGTGCCGTTGCCCTTGCCCTGGGGATAGGACTGCAAAATTTTCCAGAGGGGTTTGCTGTTGCCATGCCGCTTCGAAGGCAGCGACTTAGCAGGACCAAAAGCTGGTTGTACGGTCAGGCTTCTGCCCTTGTTGAACCCATTGCCGGAGTACTGGGAGCCTGGGCCGTGCTTACTTTTGAGCCTATCTTACCCTATGCTTTGTCCTTTGCTGCCGGTGCCATGATCTTTGTTGTGGTGGAGGAGGTTATACCCGAGACCCAGCAGGATAAATTTACTGACATCGCCACCATGGGATTTATAGGAGGTTTCATAATAATGATGGCCCTTGATGTAGGTCTGGGATAAAAAGCGGTTTGAATCTATTCTAATTCCTCTTCCTGTATTTCCTCGTAAGGAATATTGTCCAGGATATATTGAAGTGCCTCTATCCGGGCATCTGTTTTCCTGTTGGCATCTATAATAACCCATGGGGCTTGTGGCAGGTTGGTATTCTCGAACATCCGCAGTTTAAAGGAGGTGTATTCATCCCATAATTCCTGTGCCTTTTGATCCACCGCGGTTATTTTCCAGCGTTTCAGCGGATTGGCTTTGATTTCCTTGAAACGCAGGGCTTGCTGTTCCTTGGATATGGAGAAATACAACTTGAGCAGGTAGGTGTCCGATTCCAGGATCATCCTTTCAAAACTGTTGACCTGCCCCATGAAGGTGCGGTATTGCGATTTGGTGCAAAATCCGTTAACGGGTTCCACTACGGCCCTGTTGTACCAGCTACGGTCAAAGAATACCATTTCACCAGGCTTGGGCAGCTGGTTTACGTAGCGCTGGAAATACCATTGGCCCTGTTCTTCAATAGTAGGTTTTGGAAGTGCTACTATTCTGAAATTCCTGGGGTTGATATGGGCCGTAATCCTGCGAATGGCTCCCCCTTTTCCTGCAGCGTCCCTGCCCTCAAAGATTACGACAACCTTTTTGTTCTTGGTGATCACCCAGTTCTGCAGTTTTATCAATTCTGCCTGCAATTCCCTCAGCCTGATCTCATTCCGGGTATACCGGAGCGCCTTCTGCAGGTTTATCTTTTTCTCCGCGAATAAAAACTTCATGCCTATGGGCGAATTGAGCAAGGCAACTTCTTCTTCAGAAAGTACGGGTGTTTCTACTTTGGTTCTTGCCATGATTAAATATCAATTTGTTCAATATGCCTGTAATAGCGCTGAACCACATTTGGATCCGGAAGGATGGTGGTTTTGGAGCCTGCATGGCGTGAATAGTGAAATTGTGAAAGTACATATCGTATGCTTTCCAAACGGGCTACCCTTTTGTTGTTCGCTTTTACAATGATCCAGGGGCTGAAGGTAGAATGGGTTTTGGAAAACATCTGTTCCTTGTAGTGGGTATATTTATCCCAGAGTACCTGTCCCATTTTATCCACAGGGCTGAATTTCCATATTTTCAAGGGGTTATCCATACGGGAATCGAACCGCTTTTTTTGTTCGTCCTTGGAGATAGAAAACCAGAATTTGATCAGGATTACCCCGTCTTCATAAAGCATGTGTTCAAATCCGGGAACCTGCACCATGAACTGGTCGTATTCCGGTATTGTACAAAAGCCCATCACCGGTTCTACTACTGCCCGGTTATACCAGCTGCGGTCAAAAAAGACGATCTCCCCGGGATTTGGCATTTCTTTGATATAGCGACGAAAATACCACTGTCCCTGTTCTACTTCTGTAGGTTTGGAAAGGGCTACCACCCTCATGCTCCTGGGGTTGAGATGCTCAGTGAATCGTTTGATGGAACCTCCTTTCCCCGCAGCATCCCTGCCTTCGAACAGAATGGCTACCCGTAACTTTTTTTTGGTAACCCATTGTTGCAGGGTCACCAGTTCTGCCTGCAGCAGTTTGAGTTCCTCTTCATAACGGACATTCCTTAAAACTTTCCTGATTTTCATGTTTTTCTGATCGGCTACGCTGATCAGATCCTTCCTTCGTTTGGCTTTTAGTAAGTCCTCAAGTTCAAACATTCGCTGTATTGGTATTAGGTTGCCGGCAGTTCGAATCTGGCCTGATTGCAAATCACCGGAATCCTAAAGATACTATTTTTCCCCAATCCGGAAGACGCAAAGGAGGCCAGAATAATGAGTAGAAGTAGTATTTTTGGCATACGGTTATTATTGTCCGTTTGTTTTTAACCCAATACTCTAATGATTCTATTTCGCAATTATCTGATTTCCTTATTTTTTGCACTCTTACCCCTGTTTCTGGCAGCCCAGGAAGCCCAGCCGCATCCCAAATTTTCATATTTGGATGTGTTTGATTTGCAGTATGTATCCGATCCACAGATTTCTCCTGATGGGGAATGGGTGGTGTACCGCAAAATGGGATACGACATTATGAAAGATCGTGCAGTTGGCAACTTGTGGATTAGAAGTACTAATGGAAGTTTACATCAGAAGCTTACTGCAAGGGAAGGAAATGAATCCAGCCCAAGATGGTCTCCTGACGGGAATAGGATAGCTTTTGTAAGTGCTACCGGGGAGGGATCCGAAATCTATATCTACTGGAAGGGTAGCGGTAAAATAGCGCGTATATCACAGCTTCCTGCAAGCCCCTCTTCCATGACCTGGTCTCCGGACGGAAAACAACTGGCCTTTTCCATGAATGTTCCCAAGGCACCTCCGGTTTTGGTGAAAATGCCCAAAAAACCAAGAGGGGCCAAATGGGCAGAAGCGCCGCGTATTACAGATCGTGTCTATCACGAAGCTGACGGTCGGGGATATATTAACCCCGGGTTTAACCATATTTTTGTTATCCCGGCAGAGGGCGGAGCTGTAAGGCAGGTAAGCTCGGGAGATTATCACCACAGAGGCGCCCTGTCCTGGAGTCCTGATGGCAGGTACATATATTTCTCTGCCAACCGTAATGAAAACTGGGAGTACGATTTCCGCAACAGTGAAATTTACCGCGTTTCTGTAAATGAGGGTACCATCGAAACCCTGACCAGCAGGAATGGACCTGACCGCAATCCGGCTGTATCCCCAGATGGGAAAAGCATCGCTTATATAGGCTTTGAAGATAAAACACAAACTTATCAGGTAACCCAGCTCTATCTGATGGATGCCAATGGAGGCAATATCCGGGAACTGACCAAACAGCTGGACCGGTCGGTGGCCAGTCCTGTATGGGATAAGGAGGGCAAGGGCCTTTACTTTCTTTGTGATAATGAGGGAAATACCAAAATTGGTTATGTTACGCTGAATGGTAAAGTCACAAAAAAGGCAGATGATGTTGGGGGAACCTCTATTGGCAGGCCCTACGGAGGCGGGTCGTTTTCCGTATCCAGTTCCGGAATACTGGCGTATACGCTTGGAAGGACAGATCATCCCGCGGATCTGGCCATACAGAAAGCTAGGGCGTCTTCTCCCCGAAGATTGACCAATCTAAACAAGCCCTTGTTCGAGTTTCGCAGGCTGGGTAAAGTAGAAGAGATCTGGTACACTTCTACTGTAGATCAACGAAAAATACAGGGATGGGTGGTCTATCCTCCCGATTATGATCCAGCAAAGGAATATCCTTTCCTGGTTGAGAACCATGGCGGCCCCATCTCCAATTACGGGGACAGGTTTTCCGCAGAGATACAACTTTATGCAGCAGCTGGCTATGTGGTGTTTTACCCGAATCCCCGGGGCAGCACGAGCTACGGTGAAGAATTCGGAAACCTTTTATACAACAACTATCCCGGGGACGATTACCAGGACGTGATGGATGGGGTAGATTATTGCATTGCAAAAGGGATCGCCCATGAAGATCAGCTCTTTGTTACCGGGGGTAGTGCAGGGGGTATAATGACTGCATGGATGATTGGGAAGAACGATCGTTTTGAAGCTGCTGTGGTAGCCAAACCAGTCGTAAACTGGATTAGCAAGACCCTGGTTGCCGATAATTACTTCGGCTATGCCAATTCGCGCTATCCCGGGCAACCCTGGGAGAATTTTGAAGGCTACTGGAAATTTTCCCCCTTGTCTCTAGTGGGCAATGTCACTACACCTACCATGGTGCTTGTTGGAATGGACGATCTCAGGACGCCTCCCAGCGAAGCAAAGCAATTGTATCACGCATTAAAATTGCGGAAAATAGAGACTGTTTTGGTAGAGATCCCGGGCGCAAGCCATGGCATTGCCAGCAAACCAAGCAACCTCATTACCAAAGTTGCTCATACGCTGGCCTGGCTGGATAAATATTGCAACAAAGAAAAATAGGGTCGTGGCGCAGAAACATCGAAAGGGATTGTGGAATTTCATTATTGTAGTAACGCTACTGGTTTGTGGTATGGTGTTTGCCATGCATTATAAGAACTGGATCAGAGAGGAAACAGACCAGATTACAATTCTTTCGGGATTTTATTTACAGCAGATACCCTATGCAGAGTTGCAGGAGGTAGAACTTGTACCGCGCATCCCGGAATTGGAACGTATAAATGGGTTTTCTGCCTGGGAAAAAGAGAAAGGAATTTTCAGGGATTCACTTAGGCCGAATAATAAGATTTATGTCTATGTAGATAACCTTTATGATGAAAAGATAAGGTTGTTGTACAAGGACTCAATAGAACTATACCTGAATCTCTCCGATTCCCTTAAAACAAGAGAGCTGTTACAGTTGTTGAAAGAACGAAAGGATGTACAGATACAATAGCGAACAGAAGAACTCGTTATAAGCTCAAAAACAGAAATGCGACTTCTTTTTCTTTTTTTTCTTATTCCCTTGATGGGGATAGCTCAAAATAAACTGACCGTAAAAGTTTCCGGGGTTTCCTCCAATTCGGGAAATATCATGTTGGCCGTCTACGATAATGCCGAGGGGTTCCTTAAGGAAGACAAGGCCCTGATGGGGGTCAGCACCAGGGCCGTAAGCGGCATCACCGAATTGCAGATAAGTGAACTCCCTGAAGGTCAGTATGCCCTTGCCATCTACCATGATGAAAATGGCAATGAGGAACTCGATACCAATTGGCTGGGTATTCCCAAAGAACCAATTGGATTCTCCAACAGTAAAATGAAAACCTTTGGTCCGCCAGGATTCGAGGACTGTTCTTTTTTACTTAAGGCTGATAAGGAAATCCAGATCAGCCTTTGATCCTGATTTTATTCGTTATTATAACCATCCGGTCTTTTCCATTTAACCGGTGGTGCTGGTTCTGGCTTGATCTGGAATTCATTCTGCCTGAGTAGCTTCATGGCTTCTTCAACCCCCTTTTCCAGTTGAGGATCCTGTCCTGCCAAAACCTTGGCAGGCTCTTGAATCACTTCAATATCTGGTGCAATACCATCACCCTCAACAGCCCATTTTCCGTATTTATCATAAAATCCACCTCTGGGGGCCACCATACGTCCACCATCTATAAACCTCGGGGTATCCCAGGTTCCTACCAGACCACCCCAGGTTCGAGTCCCAACCAGCGGTCCGATATTCTTCGCCTTGAACATGTAGGGCAAAAGGTCACCCCCGGAACCGGCCCTCTCGTTAATCAGCATTACCTTAGGACCCCAGATCCCGGCAATTGGAGTTGTCCAGGGACGATTGTCTTCCGTCTTGCTGTTGAAGTAGCCAAATAATTCCCTGTCCAGGATATCAATCATATAATCTGCTGCAGATCCGCCACCATTGTTCCTTTCGTCAATGATGACTCCTTTTTTATCCTGCTGGGAGAAATAATACCGGTTGAATGAAGTGAATCCACCTCCACCCGTATTGGGAACATAAACATAGGCCAGTTTGCCGCCCGACAATTTATCTACCTTGCGACGATTTCCTTCAATCCAGTCATAAGTCCGGAGACCTCTTTCGGAACGAACGGGTTTTACCAAAACCTTTTTTGCCCCCTGTTCATTGGGGACATTATTGACTGTAATATAGATTTCGCGTTCTGCGGTTTGCTCCAGCAGGCTGTAGGGGTTGATGCTGCTGTTGAGCGGTTTTCCATCAATTTCAAGCAGGTAATCTCCCTCATTTACCCCAAGTCCCGGCATTGCTAACGGGGCCCTAAAATCCGGATTCCAGCTTTCTCCGGTATAGATCTTATCAATTCTGTAAAAGCCTTTATCGACTGATAAATCACATCCAAGGAGGCCCACGGGTACATTGTCAATATCGGGTTGATCCCCACCCGAAACATAGGAATGGCCAACAGATACCTCGCCAGACATGATGTCTACCACGTAGTTGAGGTCTGTACGATGCCGCACATGGTCAATCCAGGGGGAATACCATTCATAGATCTTGTTCCAGGGCGCCCCGTGTACATTATTGACATACAGGAAATCACGCATAAAACGCCATCCTTCCTTGAAAATTTGCTTGTACTCGGCCCTTGGGTCTACTTTAACACGTAAATTGGTGTTCAATGCCCCATCCCCATTTTTGGGTTTTCCGGATGTTTTTACAATACTCCAGCTTCCATTTTTTTGAAGCAATATGGATTCCCGGTCGGACGAGACCATAGCTCCAGCCACATTGGTGCTGAAATCTTCTGCCTTTAATTTCTCGACATCGTATTTATGCAGTGTAACATTGGGTTGGTTAGGCACACTCTCCGCAATGAATACCTGCATTTCCGGACCGGCCATCAGTGCAACGTAATTGCGGGCGTCCAGTTTAAGCGGTACTATCCGCTTATATATATCTTTCGGACTGATGGTAACGCTAACGCCTTTTGTTTCACCATCCTTATCCCCTTTATCTTCCTTTTTCTTTTTATCCCCGCTATCCTTTTCTTTTTTTACTGATTCTTCGTCGCTTTTTGGCAGGTTCGGGGCTTTGTCTTTATCGGATAAAACCAGCGCATATAGAGACCGGGTTACATCAGGGTCATAGGAACTCATATCCAACCATCCCGATTGTAGTCCATAATTGGTGCTGGCCAGGAAATAGAGGTATTTCCCATTCTTATCCCAGGAAGGGCTGATCGCATCTGCCATTCCATCTGTTAACTGCAGGCGCTGCTGTGTTTTTATATTATAAGCAAATATGGCTTTAAAATGACTATCTAACTGCCTGGGATAAGCGATCCACTGACTGTCGGGAGACCAGACCGGATTCATGGTCCGGTTGGGATGTGCATAGCGATCCGTATCTGCTTTCATTGCTGTACCACTATTCAGGTTGATTACCCAGATGTTGTAATCCGTATCGGAGTAAGCAATATGGGTGCCATCAGGCGACCAGTCCGGTTCAAAGTAGAATGTGGGGTTAGGCAGCGGGTAAGATTTTTGATTCTCCCCGTATTGGTTGGCCACAACCAACTGATATTCACCACTGGCATCTGAAAACCAGGCCACTTTATCGCCCTTCGGAGACCATACAGGATACCGATCAGCTACACCTGGGGTATTCGTCAGGTTTTTCCAGCTTCCGTTTTCCCTGGGAACGCTGAAGATCTCTCCACGATGCTCAAAAAGGGCGCGTTTTCCCGTTGGCGACAACCCGGGATTGGTGAGATTCCTGCCGGAAACATCTTCCCATCTCAGACGGGAAAAGCTCATATCTCCCTGCACGGTTATATTCAGCTGCCTGCTGGCATTGGTCTCAGGGTCAAGGAAGTGAAGATAACCACCCTGTTCATATACAATTCCAGATGGCCCAGCATCCAGGCTTTTTACATCAAACTTTTTGTGGAAGGTATGCTGTTTTTCCGCTCCTGTAGCAGGGTCAAAAGACCAGATATTGCTTGCATAATCCCGTTCCGATAAATAAAATACCTTATTGCCATGCCAGACCGGGTCCAGATGCCTTTCCGCGGTAGGTTGGGGGGTGCGAATGAGAGCTTTGGTCTCCATATTGACAATCCAGATCGGCATGGCCTGTCCCCCCCGATAATTGCGCCATTCCGGATCCCAAAAGGTGATAGGTACGTATGCAATATGTTTCCCGTCCGGAGCGATTTCCCCGAATGCCGCTCTTGGGATATCAACAGCCTCGGGGATACCACCCTCAAGCGAGACCGTGTAGAACTTGTTGGTTTGCGTTGGCCTGCCTTCCCGACCGGAACGAAACAGTATTTTGCCATCAGGGGTCCAGCCCTGTACAAAGTCACCTGCCGGGTGCCAGGTAAGTCTTTTGGGTTCCCCTCCTGTTGCCGGGATAACGTAAACGTCCAGGTTACCCCCATACTGACCGGTAAATGCGATCATTCTCCCATCTGGTGAGAAATGAGGGGCCAGTTCATAGCCCTCATTGCTGGTTAACCTGATCGCCTGTCCGCCGTTAATAGAAGTCTTCCAAAGATCATTGGCATAGACAAATACTACTTCCTTATCAGAAAGCGTAGGTTGTCTTAATAATTGGGTGCCCTGCCCGAGCAGACAGAAGCTCATCAAACCCGCTATAAGGGTGAGTAAAGTTTTCATGAGATTAGTTTTATGGATAGTTATTATATCTGGCTTTAAATGACCTTATTTGCTTTTGCCGGGGTCTTGAGTGTGGTAAGAAATCGGGGTAGATTAAACGACATGTAAATGCGTCTTGCAAGCATAAGATACGTATTCTTCACTTCTTGCAGTGACAAGAAAATCTAAAAAAAATGTTAATCATTTTTTGAAACGATTGTTTCAATATATATTTGCAATGAATATTATGTCCAGAACACTGACATTTGATAGAGAAACCATACTCCAGAATGCGATGCAGCTTTTCTGGGAGAAGGGTTATAATGCCACTTCCATGCAGGATCTGGTAGAAGCTACCGGGCTTAACAGGTCCAGCATCTACAACACCTTTGGTTCAAAATTGGATTTGTACAAGGCTTCTCTGTCGGTTTACCAAAAAAGAACCGGAAAAACCCTGAAAGAGGTCCTTCTCAAAGCGAACAGACCATCAGAGGCTTTGCAAAAGGTCTTCGAGATGGCCCTTCGGGAAATTGTTGAAGATAAAGAGGGCAGGGGATGTTTTAATATGAACTGCAAATCTGAAATGGGCAATCAAAATTTGGAAATCCGGCACTGGCTGTTGGGGACACAGGAGGAAATGCTAAGCCTTTTTGAGTCATTGGTTAGCCAGGGACAGCAGGAAGCAGAATTTAATCTGGACAAATCTGCTCAGGAATATGCCTATTACTTATATAGTAGTTTTCAGGGATTTAGGATGACGGGCATTCTGGTTAAGGACAGGCCTGTGTTGGAAGGGATAATTTCAAATACATTATCCGTATTGAAGTAAATTTTTTTAATCTAAAATGGAACGAACGTTCCAATAAATAAATCAAATTATATGCAAAAATTAAAGAACAAAGTAGTAGTAATTACCGGAGGAAATTCCGGAATTGGACTGGAGACTGTCAAAGCATTTTTAAGCCAGGGGGCAAAGGTGGTCTTTTCAGGAAGGCGTCAGGAAGCGCTGGACGAAGTGGCTTCATCAATTAGTGGAGACTTCAGGGCTGTGCTGGCAGATCAATCCAGGATTGAGGACAACTCTCGTTTGATCCGTGAAGCGGTAGCGGCATATGGGCAGATAGATGTACTATTTGTAAATGCCGGAGTGGCTTATTTTGCACCAGCCGACCAGATAGATGAGGATCATTTTACCTCCCAGTTCAATACCAATATTAAAGGACCTGCCTTTTTAGTTAAAGAAGCTATCTCTCATATGAATGAAGGTTCCAGCATTATCTTCAACACCTCAATTGTTCATCTTAAAGGCTTTGAAGCAGCTGCAGTATACAGTGCAACCAAGGGTGCCCTGAGGGCTTATGCAAGGGTATTAACCACTGAACTGGCGCCAAAAGGTATCAGGGTGAATTCTATAGCTCCGGGGCCCATCGCAACGCCAATATACAACAAGATGGGCATGCCTGAGGAAGCCGTTAATGAAATGGGCAAGTCCTTTGCAGCTTCCAATCCTCTGGGACGTTTTGGTGAGCCCCGGGAAATAGCCGAAGTTGCTGTTTTCCTTGCCTCCGAAGGTGCCAGTTATATAAACGGAATTGAAATAGCCGTAGACGGAGGAATGAGCCAGATATAATGATAATCATCTCCAGCAGTAACCCGTTCACAAAAGCTGGACGGGTTTTTTCTTACCTAAATTCTTCCTACATTTCATTCTTATAGCTCATATTATGGAAGTAATCTTAATGGTGCAGGTATTGGGGGGTCTCTTCGGCATGTTAGCTGTTGTTTTCGGGGCCTTCGGGGCACATGCATTGAAAAAGAAATTATCGGCAGAACAATTGCGAAGCTATGAAACCGGAATCAAGTACCAGATGTACCACGCTATTCTCCTCCTCGTATTGGGATTCAATTTAGGATTTAGCACTGCTTCGGAACGCTATATGGCCTACTGTTTTATTTTGGGTATAGTCTTCTTTTCCTTCAGCATTTATGGCCTGGTTATAACAGAGGCGAAAGGACGCAAGTGGAAATTCCTGGGGCCGGTAACCCCAATAGGAGGTCTCTTGCTGGTTGCAGGCTGGGGGCTGCTGATCTATTCTTTTCTTGCCAATATGTTCTAGGATCAATGGCAGTTGCAATCTCCCTGTCCGCACCCTCCCTGGTCTGATTTTTTGGGAGCGAACCATTTTTGGGGGAGCACAAACTTTTTCAGCAAATAAAAAAGCGCAATGCCGAGGGCGAGATATACCAATATGGATTGTAGCAGGCTCATACTATTTCAGAAGCTGATAGGCTATGAGGGATATAAGGTACGCAAATGTGCTCATAAATGCCAGTTGCAGTAGAGGCCATTTCCAGCTGTTGGTTTCTTTTTTAACAATGGCCAGTGTACTCATACATTGCATGGCAAAAGCATAAAAGAGCAGCAATGATATCCCGGAGGCCAGATTGAACAGCGGCTTTTTGGTTTGTTCGTTGATCTCCGCAGCCATACGATTCTTTATGGTCTCCTCTTCGTCATTCCCCACGCTGTAAATGGTAGCCAGTGTGCTGACAAACACTTCGCGGGCTGCAAAGGAGGTAATCAGGGCAATCCCGATCTTCCAGTCGTACCCCATAGGTTGTACCAGTGGTTCAATGGCCTTTCCCATATATCCAATATAGGAATGCTCCAGTTTGTAACTGGCAATTTCCTGGACCTTTGCTTTTTCCTCCAGAAGATTGTTGAAGGCCTGAAGAGAATCCCGGTATTCAGGCAATGCCAGGGCGCTTAGGTTAAAATCTTCGATACCGGTTTTGATAAAAGCCTGGCTATTGGCAGAAAAACCCTCATTCTCGATTCGCTGGATTACAATATCTTCCGCATTTTCAAAATCTTCAGAAAATCCGTTTGAACCCAGAAACCAAAGTACAATGGAAATGGCCAGGATAATCTTCCCGGCTCCCAAAACAAAGCTTTTGGTCTTTTCCACAACCGTAAAGGCAACATTTTTAAACAGGGGCAATTTGTATGAAGGCATTTCGGCCATAAAAAAGGAACGGCTCTTGATTTTAAGAACCCTGTTGAGCAGCATGGCAGAAAAAATTGCTGCCCCGAAACCCATAAGATAGAGCAACATCAGGGCAAGGGCCTGATAACCCAGCCCCATGAAACGCCCTTCAGGGATGACCAGGGAAATAATGATCAAATAGACCGGCAACCTGGCCGAACAGGTGGTAAAGGGGGTAACCAGGATGGTTATTAATCGTTCTTTCCAGCTGTCGATATTCCGTGTAGCCATAACTGCAGGGATTGCACATGCGGTACCAGAAATCAGAGGAACCACACTTTTACCACTTAACCCAAACGGTCGCATGAGCCGGTCCATCAGAAAAACTACCCTGCTCATATAGCCGGATTCTTCCAGGAGTGCAATGAAAAGGAACAAGAAGGCAATTTGCGGGATAAAGATCACAATCCCTCCAATTCCGGAAAGAACTCCCTCGGCAATGAGATTGGTAAATGCCCCTTCAGGCAGGGTATTTTTAATCCATTCACTGCCAGCGGCAAACTGCTCGTCTATAAAATCCATCGGATAACTACTCCAGTCGAAGATGGCCTGGAATATGGTCAGCAATATGACAAAAAAGGTCAGATAGCCAAACACCTTATGGGTAAGCACCCGGTCCAGGCCAGCCCTTAAACCTTTTGCTTTGGTTCGGTCTACCTGGTACGTTTCCTTAAGAATGTTGTTGATAAACTTGTAGCGGTAAATGGTCTCCTTTTGTTGAAGCCGTTTGAGCTCTGACTTGGATTTGGTCTCGAAGTCTTCACTGATTTTAATGGGCTTCTTGTCTACAGGACTAAAATTTACATCCTGGGTAATCACAAGCCAGAGCTTGTAGAGATCTTCGTTGGGGAAAACAGTTTGTAAGCGCCCGAAATATTCCGGGGATATTACTGAGGCATTCAGGTTGGGTTTTGTAGACAGGTTTTTGTAATCGGCAATCAATTCCTTGATCCTGTCTATACCTTTGTTTTTTCTGGTACTAACCAGGGCAATCCTGGTATCCAGCTTTTCTTCCAACAGGCTTAGGTTGATGGTAATACCCTTTTTAGACATCCTGTCGGACATATTAATTACCAACAGGGTAGGTATCTTAAGGTCCTTGATCTGGGTGAAAAGCAGGAGGTTTCGCTTCAGGTTTTCCACATCGCTGATCACTACGGCCACATCCGGATAGTCTTTGTTGTTCTTGTTGAGCAGTAGTTCCACAACCACACTCTCATCCAGGGAAGTGGTATTGAGGCTATAGGTGCCCGGGAGGTCCAAAATATGTGCTTTTACCCCTCTGGGCAATTTGCAAATACCTTCCTTTTTTTCTACCGTAATACCAGGATAATTGCCCACCTTCTGGTTAAGGCCGGTTAATTCATTAAACACGGAGGTTTTTCCGGTGTTGGGATTCCCGATCAGGGCTACATTGATGTTTTTAGTCATGGGAATCCTGATCTTCTATGAGGTCTATTTCTATTTGCAGGGCTGTGGCCCTCCTTATGGCTATATGCGATCCGTTAACGTTGATGTAGATGGGGTCGTTCAGTGGGGCAACCTGGACCAGTTCTACCTCATTACCTGGGAGACAACCCAGTTCTAGGAGTTTGATGGGAAGCAAATCATGTTGAAATTCCCGGATTACCCCACGCTGTCCATTTCTAAGGTCTGCTACTGTGATCAACAACGCTTATTTAGATTAAATTTAAGCAAGGACAAAAATACAGGAAAAAGGTGGAAAATTCAGGAAAAAACTCCTAAAACCGCATGTGCATTTCTATGTTTCAGGACTAATTTTGGTAAGAGGCCTTGAGTATTTTGAGGTCTTTCAGGAGTTCCTTTATTTCCTCCGGGTTGGTTCCGTCATAAGTCCCGCGAATTCTTCTCTCCTTGTCGACCAGGATAAAATTTTCCGTATGTATCATGTCGTACGGACCTCCGTCGCCATCGCTTTTTACCGCCAGATAAGACTTTCTGGCGAGCTCATAGATTTGTTTTTTATCGCCCGTAACAAGGTTCCACTTATAATCCAGGACACCTTTTTTCTTAGCGTATTTCTTTAGTTGTGCCACAGAATCAATATCCGGTGTAACCGAATGGGAGAGCAGTAGCACCTCCTCATCATTCAGGATTTCCTTCTGGATATCGGCCATGTTTTTAGTCATGATCGGACAAATGGTAGGACAGGTAGTAAAAAAGAAATCGGCCACGTAGATCTTGTCCTTGTAGTCTTCCTGGGTCACGGTTTCACCGTTCTGGTTGACCAGGGAGAAATCTGCTATGGTGTGGTATTTTTTAACGTGGGTAATGGTGCTGTCTACCAGTTCGGGATTAAAATCGGCGGGCTGGTATACGGGCAGAGTAACTTTTGGTTGAAGCGCATTGTAAAACAGGTAAAGGATTACGACGGAAAGACCGGCCAGTACAATTCCAAAGCGCTTGTATTTTGCAAAAAACTTTATCATGATTTCGTTTGCAAAGTTAATTCACAGGGAGCAGGGGTTCAAATCCCTCAGCTGCGATGTGCTGCTAAATCTTTCTTAAATTCAGAAAGCCTTGAATAGCTTACTTTTTTAAGAGCGCCTAAAACACTACTTTTGTGCGTTTTAATGGCAAAATGAAACCATGAGTCCCATTCTCATCAAAACCATACAATTTTTCCTGAGCCTTTCATTGCTGATAATTCTGCATGAGCTGGGCCATTTTATCCCGGCCAAGCTATTTGGTACCCGGGTTGAGAAATTCTATCTGTTTTTCGATATCAAATATTCCCTTTTCAAAAAGAAGATCGGTGAAACCGTTTATGGAATAGGCTGGTTGCCCCTTGGCGGTTATGTGAAGATTGCCGGGATGATCGATGAGAGTATGGATATGGAGCAAATGTCCCAACCCCCAAAACCCTGGGAATTTCGTTCCAAACCTGCCTGGCAAAGGCTTATCATAATGCTTGGGGGAGTTACGGTGAATTTTATCCTTGCCGTTATTATCTACATCGGGATGGCCTATGCCTACGGGGATCAGTTTATCCCAACCAACAGCCTCAGGGACGGTGTATGGGTTACGGAAAAGAATATAGGAGACGAACTGGGAATTCAGACCGGAGATAAGATCCTTGCCATAGACGGGGAATATGTAGAAAATTTCAATGGCCTGCTGGGCGAGATCATTAATGGTAACAATATAACCATTGAGCGTAGCGGGCAGGTAATTGAAAAGGAAATTCCTGTAGATTTTATAGCCACCTTGCTGGAGGATGAGGACAAGATACGCTTCCTGAGCCCGAGGATCCCCTTTGTAGTTGGGGATATCCCGGAGGTTTCATCAAACAAAGATTCCGGCCTGGAAGTTGGAGACATTGTAATTGGCATTGGCGATGATCAGGTCACATACTTCGACCAGGCCAGGGAGGTACTTAAAAAATATGCAGATCAGAACACTGTGATCACCGTACAGCGGGAAGAATTGCAACAGCAAATTCCTGTTGTTGTGAGCGACACGGCCACCATTGGTGTCAACCTTGGCGTTCTGACCTTCGATCAGCTGGAGCAAAAAGGCTATCTGAAACTGGAAACCAAAAAGTATTCCTTTACCGAATCCATACCTGCAGGTATAGACAAGGGGGTAACTACGCTAACCAGCTATGTGAAACAGCTTAAAAAGATATTCAACCCTGAAACCGGGGCATACAAAGGTGTGGGAGGGTTTGCTGCCATCGGAAATCTCTTTCCCGACAGCTGGAACTGGCCGGCATTCTGGAGTACTACGGCTTTGATCTCCATTATCCTCGCCTTTATGAATATCCTTCCCATCCCAGCTTTGGATGGTGGTCATGTGGTGTTCCTGCTTTATGAAATGGTAACCGGGAGAAAGCCGAGCGACAAGTTCCTGGAGTATGCCCAGATGATAGGATTCTTCCTCTTAATTGCCCTGTTGTTATTTGCCAATGGGAATGATATCTACAAGTGGTTGTTTAAATAGAAATCCGCTTTTTTTTATTGGGGTATTGGAAAGAAAAATTTATATTTGCATCCGCTAAAAGCGCAATATTCCTCCTTAGCTCAGTTGGTTAGAGCATCTGACTGTTAATCAGAGGGTCCTTGGTTCGAGCCCAAGAGGGGGAGCCAAATTAGACAAGCCACCAGAAATGGTGGCTTTTTTATTTGCCACCCTTTGAGAAAGCCAATTTTTACCGGTGATGAGGTCCACAACAGAATTCAATTTTCCGATTCGATAATTTTTTCCAGTAAAAATCAATTTCTCAGGGAATATCGAACCAACTATCTGCCGTTTAATCTCTACAGGAGCCATCAAGTAATGTTCCTTCAATTGAGAAATCAAATTTATAGCCTGGTCAAAATAGACATTGAAGTTAGATTGATCCGTATTTAAATTATCGATTTCATTTTTTATCTCCTGAATTCCTTTTTTGATACGGATAGTCAGTCGGTTATAATCTTCAATTTCTAGGACACCCGTGGCCAACTTGTCATCTACACGTCCGAGATTGTTTTGCAGTTTTAGTAATTCCTTTTCCTTTGCCTTGACTTGAACCTCTCTTTTGCCTTCCTGACTTTCGAATACATCCTTAACCACCCTCTGATATAATCTCATTACGGAAACCGGTATTTGTATCGACTCTAATAATTTCTCAAATTGAGTTTCTGCATAATCTGCGGGGTGACGCTCCTTACATCCATTCTGACAATGATAGTAATTATAATATCGGCTTCTTCCCTTTGAACGGCTTGCTGTAAGGTTATTTCCACAGGTATTGCATACCAAGTGCCCTCGTAAAGGAAATATTTTGTCCGTTTCTTTTTGTTTAGGTTTTTTTCGGACATTGCCATTTACAATATCCTGCACTTGGTAGAACAATGATTCCGGAACAATGGAAGAATGTTTTCCATCCACAAGTTCCTCCGGTTCCTCGCGGTAGGCAATAATGCGAATTTTACCCATATAGAGAGGGTTCCGTAACAAGTTGTAAAACGTTTGCTTAGAGCACTTGAAACCTTCTCTGACCAGATCTTTACGGATATGATCTAGTGGTCTCCGGTTTTGTGAAACCTCTTTAAAAGCCCTTAAAATGAACTTAGCGTCATCATTAGGTTCTATGGTTTTAGCAGCCTTATTATTGTCATATCCTTTTGGTGCAGGCCATACCCAGCGCCCTTCACGTAACGCCTGTCTCATGCCTCGAATAGTGTTCAGACCGCGTCTTTCATTTTCTACTTGTGGGAGTACCATATTGAGCATGTATGCAATTAAATTTTCCGGCACAGTTAAGTCCAAATCATTTTCAATAAATCGCAATCGAACACCCAAGTTTTTCAATTTTTCAATCATTTGCATGGAGGCATAAGCGTTCCTCGAAAACCGATCGAAGCGAACACACCACAACTCCTCAATATGTATGTTCCTTGATTTTAGGTCAACAATCAACTTTTTAAATTTTGGGCGGTCAAAATTTTTACCTGAGCATTCTTCCTCATAATGGGCTACAATTACTTTGCCATTGGATTTGCAATGCATAAGGAGCCTTCGCTGTTGGTCCTGTAAACTAAATCCATTTTCCTTCTGGTCTTCAGTAGAAACCCTAGTATAAATCGCAACGTTCATTCTTCATAAATTTTAAAAATTTCGTATTCTAGCATAGCCAACTGATATAGTGTATGGCGCAGTATTACAATGTTTTCTTCGGATAAATTTTTTGCATCAGGGCCTAATATTTCCTTGCATGATTCAATTGATAACATTATTAATTAGAAACATCAATAGTCCTTGGTTTTTGACCACTTGCCTATCTTTTTTCCTATTTTAGGGTTTCGCCCTCTTTATCTATCTTTTTAGTTTCAGTAATCTTATATGCGGTTCTTGAATCGTATTTAGTGTCTGTCCTAACTCCAAAATCGATCATATTGAAAAGTGCTTCAGCAGTCCTTTTATCTTTCATCAATCTTTCCTTTTCAACAATGTATTTCTTTCCTCGTACCGTTACTTTTAATTCCTTAAGGTCAGACAGTTTTAAAGATTCTTTTAACTCCTTTTCAATTTTTGTTGAAGTATATTCTGTTTGGTTCGGAAATCCTGTTCCTTTTGAAAACAATGAAATTACATCGATACAGATATAGTCATCTTTAAGATTCCCATCCTCGTGAAATTGGTTCAATGCTTCTTGTCTGCATAATAATGACTCACCATCTGCAAAAACGATAAGTTTTATGGGTTCTTTGAACATTCTACCATATGCGAGATAAAAATCAAGGATTAAATACTTCGAAAGGACTTTTTCAGAATTGTAGGACTTTAGATACTCATTAACTTTTTTTATGGCATTCATATCTAAACCAAACCTCCTTAATTTTTTTATGATGGTTATCCAAACCATCTCCGAAATAGAAAACCTTCTCCACCCCTTACCCTCGGGTCGATCATCTTCAAGAATGCCAATTTCATTCCAGTGGTTTAATACCCTTGATGTCACTTTCTCATCTGATAATTTATATCTTTTTTCATTCAGAAATTCCCTTATTTTTCCTCCTTTGGGGATAAAATTGAAAAGAAAATGATGATCAAACCAACCTGAATCAGTGAGTATTTCTGCCCACTGTAAGCGTGTCAACTTATTAGCCATTAGAAATAAAACTTACATAAGTGTAATATTCACAAACTTAATAATAAAAATTACATCAATGTAAGTTTTTGTACATTTATAAGATAGAAATAGGCCAATTCCTTTTTCATTATAATCTTGCTCTTTTCTAATTAAGACAGATAAGAAGGAAGTTTAATTAACAACCGTCACAAAGGGATCTATGATAAAAGGAAAATTAGTTATGGAAGTTTTATTAAAGCACAGAAATGAATCCTTTTATATAAAATATAGATAGAGGAAGGATAACATGTCAAACTTCAATATTTGTCATAACTAAAATCTACAGGTTCCCCAGATTCAAAGGATATGGGGTTTAATCTCGGAAAAACATAAGGCATCAATTTAAGCAATATCTCTATTCTCTTTTTATCTGGAATTGATTCTAAGTATGAAGGCAAATGTTCTAATTCCTGAGCAATAATTTCTTTTAAGACATTTCGAAGTTCTTTTGTAATTCTATTTGGAGTTCCTTTTTTTCGACCTCCAATTTTTTCATGACCCTTGGTGAATGGCATCGGTAGTTAATACTATTTTATACTATTATAGTATTCCAAATTAAGCGTTATAATGCAATTAGAAGCATACTAATTAGCATTAAATTTCATAGTTGAAATTTGATTTATTTATTATTTCCAATAGGGTCGTTTTGATAAAACTACTAAATCAACAGTGGCAATTCTAGTTTAAGATTACAATTATCTTTTTACAGAATTATTCTTGATCAGTATAACAGGATTGTGTAAAATAAGGGATTACTTACTGAAGCAAATTGCCATTTATAGTGCTTAAAAAATTTTCGGTATAGTTCTTTGCATTATTTGGAAATAATGTTGAAACCTAAATTTCAAGTAATTCAATAACTTTTTGCCCAATATCCATGCTTAATTTATTTGAATCTGTATCGATAACGGAAACAAATCCAATCTTGCATTGGTGTTGCATTCGTTGCATTTGTTTATCCCTTCCTTCTATATAGTCTTTATTGTTATAATTGGCAAATTCTTCACTGAGGGTCTCGTCACCAGGATAAAGCAACAGTCCCTTTTTGGCTTTCCAAAATCGGCAATAAGAGTATATCTGCTTTAGATCATTGTTTGATACAGATGTTTCCAATGGAAGTTTCCACTTTGTATCTATGACATATGTATCATTACCTTTAGATAAAATTATATCAGGCTCTAGATATTTATTGTTCCAAAAATTTTTCTTTTGATGTGTTTGAATTCCTATACCTTTCTCAAGGCATACTTTTCTTAGTTGTAAACCAACAAATTCTTCCCACAGTTTGTTCATATCAAAGAGAATGGATAGAATCCTTTCTTCGCCAGTCTCGATGTCCGGAGAACTATTGCTTATAATTAGTTTGGCAAGTTCAAGGGCGTACTCATACTCCTTAGTCTTCCTATTCAATACAACTTTAGTTAGATGCTTGGAATTTATTTCTAAAGGATCAGAAATAGGAAAGTTTAGTGATATTCGCTTGCATTGATCAAAAAGGTAAGACCCCTTTGAGAAAAATGATACTATTTGTAAGGCCTTTAATAGTATTTGATGCAATAAATGATTAGCATCATAAACTTGATGTGTTGTATAAAAGCGTTCTTTGTGGATAAGGTTGTAACGGATATTGCCTGCAAAATCTAATTTGCCTTTTAAAGCCTTTGTGTTACTGGTCTCTTTTCTATACTGCTTAACTAGCCCCAAACGAATCAACCTATCTAATTCATTGAGATATATCTCAAAATAAACATAAAGTAAATTGAGGTTTTGTTTTTCTACTAATCCTGGACCAAATGGTGTAGCCTTTAATTGATTACAGAAGGATAGCATTTTGAGCAGTTTCCCACGCCATTTCCCGTCCTTGTCATTCTTGTCGGCCTTAGGATTGATCTCAATACTCAATCCATCAATCTGTATGACACCAACATATTGATTGAACTTAACACCTCTTGGAATTGGTTGGAAAAAGTTAGTCTGATATTGGTCATTTAAAGCCAGTAATTTCTCAAGGTGGCTATCTGTAAAACCTTTGTCACCAACATATAAGCGTTGATGCTCGAAAACTGATATTTTTTCGATAAATGACAATTAGGCCATATCTTCTGAAGGAGTATTTAATAACTTTTCTACAGCAGGCATTATCTCTTCTGCTGAAACTTCCTTTATTAAATACGACGGTTTCTGTTTATAGCGATCTTCATCTCCTTCATATACAAAAGGGGCGAACTTTTTATTTTGATTGATAATCTTATCAATGAACCCATCTCCTAGAACTAATCCAATTTTACCATAGTCACCGTAGAAGTATTCTTGTAATAAAGGAATTATACTGTTCTTAAAAGTATTAGCAAGGTCTTCTTTTGTTTTTACGTTGATGAAATATGCGTGCCCAATTAAATGATCTTTATCTAAAAGTAGCCCTATATTATTATTTATGCCCTTAAGTATATCTGATACTTTAATTCCTTCAATTTCTTGCCGTATTACTGAAAGATCAGGGGGCATTTCTATAAATTCAAATCTCCTCCTTAATGCCGTATCCAAGGCTTCAACACTCCTATCAGCCGTATTCATAGTTCCATAAATATCAACATTGGATGGAACTGTAAATGTTTTTTTTGAATAAGGGAGTTTAATAGGCAATTCATTCGATTTACCTTGTCTTTTATCTTTTTCTATTGAGGTTATGAGTTCGCCAAATATTTGGGAGACATTTCCTCGATTGATTTCATCAATGAAAATGGCGTACCTGTTATTTGGATCTCCTTCGGCCCTCCCGCACAGTTCTTTAAAAATCCCTGGGACTACATCATAACCTAAATCACCCGCTACTTCTTCTCCATCATCAAGCATGATTGGTTTTATACCTTCTATAAAATCTTCATAACTATATGATTGGTGGAAGGTTATGAACTCATACCTTTTTACAGGTTTTCCAGGTTCAGGTTCAAAATTGTCTACACCTGTTTTAATTTCAATTATTTCTGGGCACTGGTCATGAACATTATTTTCTAAGATTTTCCATTCACCATCTTCCATCTTATTAAATATTAATGGTGAGAACCTTTTTGCGACATTAACTGTTTCGGATTCTAAGATTGTATGTGTCTGAAGTTGTCCCCATATTGTGTTGCTCAGTGTTTTTATTTTTTGAGTCCTTTGTTTCTCAACAATCCATCTATTATCAATTAGTTGGCTTACCTTGGATTTACCTTCTTCCAATAATGCTATGGCAATTACCTGCCACCAACTCAATTCTTGAACAACAGATTGGAAGTTTTCTTCCGGTGACAACCTATCTTCTGTGGTAGTATATATAGGAAAGTAATCGTTTTTTAGCCTATATGTTTTTCCGGTTCCTGGTGGGCCGTAAAGTATTAAGTTTATTGGGTCTTTACTGGCAGGATATTCACCTTCCGCTACTTCTTTTTGTGCTTCTACTTTTAAACTTTTTGGGGATAGGTTTAATGAAGTATTTACGCGTTTAAGATATTGAGTAAGTGCATCATTTAAACCTTCCTTGATTATAAAGCCGTCCTGAGGGGATTTGCCTAGGTAATAATTGAAATTTTCGCTTACAGCACTTTTTAAGACTCTAAATGGTCCGACGGCTCCTTCAATATCTATGTCATCTACTGTATCGCCATTTACTAATTTTGAATAGATTCCTTCTTGTTGGAAAATTATTTCACCTTCGTCCAATCGTATTTTATATATAGTTTCTTCTGAAAATACAGTTAAGACCCTTCTAAGTTTATCTTCTAAACCTCCATCAGGAAGGTTTTGGTTAGTGATAAGATTAAACAACAGATTTTTACCTTCTTCTGTTAATTGATTAGCATTATTTAAGAACATGCAATCGATAATATCCAAATTGCTAGAGAATTCAAGTGATTTGGCAAATCTATCACCACCTGTTCTTTCTTTACTTTCAGGTAGAGTATCGTCTGTGAAATAAACCTTGGCAAGTTTCCAAAAAAGTTCAATTGTAACTTGAAGAGGTTCGAGTTGTTTTTTAAAAAGGGGTGAATCGTTGATCAGGTCTATAAAGTCATTGTCCGCAATACCAGAATTTTGTAATTGAACCCTATAAAAGTCTAATAGAGGGTCATTTAATTCAGATTTTAAACGAATTTGAGTATTATTATCGGAAACAAATTCTTCTGAATACTCAAGAGTACTATTGCCAAATTTATATAATGTAAAGAGTGATCCGAATAATTGGGCCAAATTGTTCATTGAAGATTTAATACCCAATCGCAAATTTAAACCCTCCCTAGGAGTGATTTTAACTGGTCCTACTTTCATTTGTTTTCGTTCAAGTGAATGATATTTGCAATTTCTGCCGCTAACATAGGCGGAACCGCATTTCCCACTTGTTTCATCTGGGAAGACTTCGTCCCATAAAATAAAAATCGATCAGGGAAAGATTGTATTCTGGCGGCTTCACGAACGGTTAAGCAACGGTTTAATATGGGATGTGTGAATAACCCTGAAGAAGGGGTATCAAATCTTGTAGTAATTGTTGCGGCTATTCCATCCTCATCTAAACGTGACCATGTGCCACTATAAATTGACTTAGTCCTGTGCTCTTCCGGAAGTACTTCCTTGCCCTTGCCTTTTGGTATTAAAGAAAGCCTTTGAAGGGCAATTTCAGAGTGCTTAGTTGAAATATGGTTGAAAATACCTTCTGAACCGGACCTCATGATTTTTTGATAAACAGAAGTTGCAGGCTTTTCATAATCGAAATATTGATGGCCTTCGCCAGACTCAATAAAAGGAAGGTCATAAATTGCCTCCTTTATTGTCGTTACTTGATTATTTGGACTAGGAAAAGGTAACATAGTTCCATCCATAGACCCTAGGAAAAAAGCCCGTCTGCGATTCTGAGGGACTCCGAAATCAGAAGCATTAAGAGTTTCGGCGTTTACGGTATATCCAAGTTCATTAAAACCTTGAATTATCTGCTCTTTAAAAAAACCATTGGCAGTAGATAGAATATTAGGAACATTCTCAAGAACAAAATATTTGGGCCTAAATATGTCAACAGCATCTATGAACCTCTTGAAAAGATAGTTCCGTTGGTCATTTATACTTAACCTTTTTCCCTTTTGAGAAAAACCTTGACATGGGGGACCTCCAACAATAACATCAATCTTGCCATATGAATCTTTTAACCTTTCTAAGTTGATCTCTCTAATATCTTCATTGATGACAGATGTATTAGGATGGTTTAATTCATAGGACTTTGAAATTTCTTTATCGTATTCAATGGCAAAGGCCACTTCAAACCCCTTTGAAATGAATCCTTGTGAAAGCCCACCAACACCGGAGAATAGGTCTGCTACTTTTAGACTAGCCATTTACAATTCTTGATTTAGACAGTTCATAGTAATCATTATCCAAATCGATTCCGATAAAACGCCGATTAAGCCTTTTTGATGATACGCCAGTTGTTCCACTACCCATAAAAGGATCAACCACGACATCGTTGATATTGGAAAGATGCTTGATTAAATGTGAAATTAGTTTAGTAGGCTTTTGTGTGGGATGCTTGCCAAAACCTTTTTCCTTTGTTGTGGTGAGGGAACTTTCAAAGAAATCATGCACAACTTTCCCTTCGTTATTGAAAGTTCCAGAAGTATCGTTATTTATAAAGTAAATCCAGCCCTCCGTCGAATTTACAAAGTGTATATTCATATTTCTGGGCATGGGATTGGTTTTATGCCATACTCCTGTTGTCTTATAGTAGAATTTATATTTAGAAGCAAGTTTAACTATTGTTTCCACCTTCATGAGCGACATAAAAATAAGTAATGCGCCCCCCTTTTTTAAGATACGAGCGCTTTCCCTAAGAAATTTATCCATCTGCTCTTCCCATTCCTCTTGGGAAAGGTTATCCCAACCGGCATATGCAAACTGATTTTCTCTCATTTTAACCAAGTTCGTATTCCTTTTGTGCATGAAATTACCCAAATTGTAAGGGGGATCGGTTAAAACTAGGTCAACGGATGACTCATTGATTTTACCTAATAGATCAATGCAATCCCCTTTAGCAAGAATGGATCTATCTAGGATAGGTTCAAACTTTATATTCTCATTATTAGATGATAATTTATCAATATTGATAACATCACTAAATAGTGAAAATGGGCTAATTTCGGATCCATTGGTTGCAATCTTCGTATTTTCATATACTTCTTCAATCATTTGGCACAAATAGAATTTGGAATTTGAAAATATGTTTTTAAAGGTAAATTGACATCCCTGGTAATGGAAAGATATTTAAAAGTTACAAACATGGCAAGAATCAAAATGAATTGAAAATATAGTTCCGCAGATGTAGAATAGTGACCTAATTGGATTAATGAATAATATAGAAATAATGAAAAAAGCACCCAAACTTGAAAATAGCATTCTTGATGGTGTGATCAAAGTGGTATTTGATGGTCAAGGAGAGATCACTACCTATACCCGAAAATCTGAGGATTTGTGGGAGTGTGAATACTGCCGTAAGCCAGGCAAATGTGAAGAATGGGAGAGCCTTGACAGCCAAGGTGTTAAGAGAGAACTGGAGGTATTTATGGTTATGTATAGCAGGAACTTGGAAATAAATGGAAAAAAGGGGGAGAGAGTAATTTCAATTCATGAGTAAATAGAACTAATTAATTTTCTTAATACCCTTTTTCATTTAATGATATCTTCTATAGGTCTTACCTTCAATTACTCTCTTCACTTGGGCTTGATTTATAGCCTTAATTTCTTTAGTAATTTTTTCTAAAGACCATCCTTTTCCATTTAGTTCACGGATTAATAATACCTGTTCACGTGATAAAGTTTTCGGTCTTGCTTCAATTATTTTTAGATAATATTCATCATCTTTCCATAATTCAGCAATAAATGGATTTGGAACTCCTTTCCTGCGATTTTGTTTGGCGTATTTTGCAATCGCTCTTTCTCTTTGCTCAAGTGGAATTTTAACACGATCAGTTATTCTAAGTTTATGAAGAAACTTGAGTCCTTTAAAACCTCCAGGAATCATATTGAGACAATTTGCGTCTTTACTTAGACTATCAACTTTCTTTTCCTCCCAATCCATTGCCTCTTCATAGGACTGGTTGATTTCCCTTAAGTATGAAGAGAACTGAACATTGTTTTTCCCTAAACTTTCACGCCATGCCTTATGAAAACTCTTTGCACTACCTCGGCGTATTTCTCCTATATGCTCATTTAATCGTTTAAGCCAATCTCGACTTGTTATACCTGCATAATAATAATTATCCGAATCAGAATCATTCCATTGCATTGTTTCCAGGTTAACCTTTTTGTCCATATTATGCGAAACATAATGTATATAACACTGATGACCCTCCCTAGCATTTCCCCAACCTTTCAGTAAATATTGTAAGGGAACTATAATCTTTTGTGAGACTGTATTTCCGAAGTATTGTAACATCATGAATTCCGCAGGGGCGCGTCTATCTTCAAGAATTGCTCTGGTGTTGATCACTCTTTCTTGAAAGTCAACGCCCTGCGCAATCTTAATGTGAGAGACGCAAAGCCTTCTACTTCCTTTACAGCGGATCATGCTCTTCTCATTTGTCTTAATTAAAGACCTTATGGATCCAGGATACTTATTGTTTATTCCGTCAAGGCACTCATCAAGTCTTTTGAGAGTGGGAAGCCCGTCAGAATCAGGTAAAAGTGCTCGACAATTTTGAACATTAAGATATTTTAGTTTCATAACCAGTTAATTGTAAGTGGGCAATAGTTATACACTTTAATATAACTTTACCTATAAATCTAATGATCCGAATAAGATGAAAAAGAACCATAAATTAATAATTCTATCGATCCTGTTCGCTCTAAGTATTTCTGTTTTTAGTCAAGATAAGGAGTATTCATTCATAGAAACAGTTACTCAATCAAGTGCATTTTTGTTTGGATCTGCCAATGAACTCAACAAAAAATATCCAGTCGGATCAGGATTTTTTGTTAGCGATAATGGGTTGATTTATCTAATAACTGCAGCCCATCATGCAGATAGTATATCGAAGTCAAAAACAAGTTATATTAGATATATTAATCAATCCGGCGGTATTTCAGAATTTGAAAAGGTTGAATTTTCGAACCATGAATGGTATTACAATGAAGAATCAGATTTGGCCATTTTACCTATGAAGAGATCAGGTGTTTTATTCTCAGAATTCCCTATTGGAATTAGTTCGATTGCTATATATAACGAAAAGAAGGCTCCTTTGCGAAATGAAACTACTTATACTATCGGTTATCCCGATGGTCTAGGAAGGTTTAAAATGGAGCCAATAACATTAAGTGGACGACCGGCAAGTAAATTAATCCAATATAGGCTAGATAGTTTAAAAATATATACGGGATATTATCTGGATTCAAATTCTTTCGGTGGCAATAGTGGAGGCCCAGTTGTGACAGTAGATACTTCTGGAAAACTCAAAGAGTTAGTAGGTGTGGTGTCAGGCTCTAATACTAAATTAAATTTGGCTGTAATCGCCCCTTCTTACTCAATTATGGAAACGATTAAACGAATTCCAAAGTATTCAGATACTCTTAGAATAAGTTACGATAATGGCAAGCCATTTACATCAATCATATATCAGGAAAATAAGATTATGGAAGTTCAATACATTAAGAGTAGTACTGGTATCGATTTGGATAAGGGGAACCTTCGATATGGAAATGGGGAACTTTTACAATATGAATACTTAAATGAAAAACCCGTTCAGAAATTAATAATTAAAAACGGTGAAATTGTTTCTGTTCAAAGAATCAATTAGATGATTTAGGTTCAAAGAACAACTAAACAAGTTGGAAACTATTTAAGAAATTTTTTTCTCAGTATTTCCATTATTATCAACCAATACGTCACATTATTCATGTTATGATTTTCTAATGGATTAGTTAATAAGATAACCTGGAAAAATCAAATATTGCAAATACCAAGGCGAGGGTCTATATTACATAAAGAAACACCAATAAATATAGTAAACCATAATACCAAGAAACCTATTTGAGCAATTTTAATTGGAGAATGAACCGATGAATATTCTAAAGTTTTACCTCCATATTCTACGGATAAGGGTTCTTCGTAACTGCCTGATGCTGGATGTTTATTAAATAGATTTACATCAATTTCTGCCAATTCAAGAAAGGCATCATTAACCTTTGACGTCCTTTCTTCCCAATATCTAACCCAAAATAAGGATGATTTATAGTACAATATCCAACTAATGGATATTAATATGCCAAAAGCGGATATTATCAATTCAAGAATTAATGTAAGGTCTTTAAACGCAATAAACGAACCAACCAATACAACTTGAACACCAGTAAATATGGCATTTCTAATCATTTGAATATTTAATTCATTATTTCTTAATCTAATCCCCACATCTAGGTAAGCCCTCAGATTTTCTGTTTCGTTATTGTTTGACTTTTTCTTCGCCATTGCATTTATCCTTTATGAATATTCGTTTTGTTATAATCATACTAATATAATTCATTACCCAATTAAATAGGTGTTCGTATTGGTTCAATTAAATAGTGGGATGTAAACTGCGATGTGCTCTATATAGGTCTAGATTATGGTAGATAAGAGATTCCGACACATCATAGAGTTTACGGGCATCTTCATAAAATTGGTTCGAAAATAGTACTTCAGGGGAGCAGGTAATTTAGAAAAAGCCATCCACGAAAGTGGGTGGCTTTTTTCATGGGAAAAGTTGGGTAAGACATCTATCCTAACCTTTCTATAATTTGTTCCGCCCATATGTTTAATAAATTACCCGGATGGTAATTAGATCAATGCAAAGTTGTCGACCCTGACTTCAAAAATCCTTTTTCTTGGCCTTAAAAGATAAACTCCAAACGGGTAGTACTGTCCAAAGTAATAGTGCCGCAGCAGAAATCAGGAATCCAAGCCCGGTGCCAAGGAAGTTTTTAAAAACTGCTCCGGTATAACCCAGTAATGCAGAGATGTCCAGTTTTAGGAGTATCAGGATACGGGAAAGATCAATAGGGTTGAAAACAGTAGCTGCCAGGGAAAAGGTATCCAGAGGATATTCCTCGAAAGCAATAAGAGTAAGCAGGAACAACCCGTCATAAATCACCGCCATAAAAAGCCATAGCAGTACGGCATAGCCGAAGCCCTTTATCCTGTTTTCGTTAGAAAGAGCAATGTTAAATGCAAGTCCGGTGAAAATAAAAGTGAGCAAAGCCCCGATAAGGATAAGCATGGAAAAGTTAAGGATGGCGCCACTCTTGAATAGACCGTAAAGCAGAAAGGGCAGGCCCAGGCCAAGGCAAAGGCTGAGGGTCAGAGAACCTGCTACACCCAGGTACTGACCCATGAATATAGAAGACCGTTTTAAGGGTTGGGCCAGCAGCAATTCGGTGAATTCTCTTGAATTATAGAAATACATGACCCCGAAGATTGTGGCAATCAGTGGGACGAGTATAATGATAATATTCATTAGGGTAATCACTGCCTTAGAGAGGTCGTTGTTCAGGAATAACAATACAAAACCGAGCAACAGGTAAAACAAGAAATACACATAACTCCAACGGCTTCGCATCAAATCGTAAAAACTGTATTTAAGAATTTTAAGCATTTTGTTTCTCCATGGTTATATGTGCAATGGCATGTTCCAGATTTTTTTGTCCCGTTTTTTCCAGTAATCCGGACAGAGTCCCGGTATAATAGACCTGCCCTTCGAGTAAATACACGATCTGATCGGCAACTTCTTCCACGAATTGCATTATGTGGGTGGTGATGAGAAAGGTTTTACCTGCCTTCCGTTCCTTTTGAATTAAGTTTTTCAGTACAATCATTGCCGTTGGGTCAAGACCAGAGGTGGGCTCATCCAGGACGATCACCGGGCTGTCAAACATAAAAGTGAGCACCAGGTTTACCTTCTGTTTTGTTCCGCCTGAGAGGTTTGCCAACTTCTTATTCAGAAATGGTTCCAGGCCAAATAAACCTATAAGGGACCTTTCATCCCCCGGTTTGCTTCGAAGGTCTTTTATCATTCCGATGAGCTCCCTTACCCGGATATTCCCCGGGAAATTAGCAATCTGGGGTAGGTAATTAATTTGTTCCCTGTATTTCCACTGGTTTTTTACAGGTTGTTCCAGTATGCTGATGGAACCTTCGTCCGGTATAACCAACCCCAAAACACATTTTATAAGGGTGGTCTTGCCTGAACCATTCGGACCCAATACTGCATAGATTCCCCCTTCAGGAATATTGAGATTTACCCCTTTCAATACTTTATTCTTTGCAAACTGCTTATGTATATTCTCTATTTGAATCATTGAATTAAACGCATTTGGGGTTGGGAATCCACCAGGTTGTCCGGGGTAAAAACTGGGGATACCCTTTCGGAAAAATCAATCAAATCCATAAACAAACTTCGAAGCAGGATTAGGGTCTCCGGAGTGCGGTTCACTATATAGGAAAACAGCTTTACCGGTCGGTGGGGAACATCGCCCACCCCGTTTTTGTCCAGATCGTAACCCGAATAACTGCTCCAGTAGTTTCCTTCAAAGCTGTTATCGTTCACATTGCTGTTATAGGAAAGGTCAAAGGAATTGTGAAGGAAATTATTTCGGCTGAATGCGTTTGAATAACATGCGCCCAGTACCCGGATGGCCCAGCCATTGCTAACGAAATTATTACCCCTGTAGGTTATCCGATTGGAACCCTCTATATTGATCCCAACGGTATTTTCTTCAAAAAGGTTGCCGGTGATCTCAGCATCATTGATTTCTTTTAGCAGCATGCCATAGGCGGCAGGCCCCCAGTTTTTCCGGAACCGGTTCCCAGTCATACGGATCTTTTTAGAGAACATTACAGCGACCCCTGCCCCGTTGTTTTCGAAAAGATTGTCCGAATAAATATTGTCGTTGGAAAACATAAAATGCAACCCATAACGGAGGTTCTTGCGGCTCTGGTTTCCCCGGATGCGTATGGTATCTGCAAATTCAAGGTAAATCCCGTCCCTTACCCCCTCTATGTTGTTGTCTTTTACAAGTATATTATTGGAATACCAAAGATGGATCCCATTCCCGGAATTGTATTCATCCCGGGCAATCCCCAATATTTGGTTGCTGTCAACAACACCATGAGAAGATTTTTCAAGGAAAATTCCAAAAAAAAGATTTTCAAAGCGGTTGTTTACTATTTGAAAATCTTTGCTTCGCACCACCCGAATAGCAGCATGATCGGATGTATAGCTTACTCCCACATTAATAATGAAAAGACCTTCTATACGAACTCCATCCGATACGATCCTGAATACCTCACCTTTTTCATTTCCGTCAACTACAGGATAGTTTTGACCAAGAAGGGTTAATGGTTTATTTATAAGTATGTTAAACTCAGCATATACACCTTCTTTTATTATCAGTGTGTCCCGTTCCTGGGCTATGTTAATCCCATGCTGTATGGATTTGACATCACAGTCCGGACATACCTGAATGGTACCCGCTCTGACCGGAGTTATTCCCAATAACAAGAGTAGAAGTATATAAAAAACGTAATGTCGATTTTCTTGACTCATAAAATACCTCCGCTTCGAGCACTAAAACCCAATAGTACAAAAAGTATGGCTATAATAGTTACCAGGATTATATGAACAGACAGTGGCCTGAGGGCTTTTTTAGGGATAAGGTAAAACCTGGCGTGGATAGCCAATATGAGTGTGATGATCAGCAGGCCGTATTTCAGAAGGATATGGCGTGTAAAGTGGTCCTGCCAATTAAACATAAAAATGTCTGGGGTGTAAACTGTTGTAATATAGGTTCCTGTTAGAATAAGGATAAGCAAGGCGGGTAAACCAATGGGTTCAAAACGGGATTCGAACTGTTCAATAATCCTGAAATCCCTATTTCTCATCGCTTTGGGGAGAATTCCAATGGAAAGAATCAGATGACCTCCAGTCCATATGGTGGCCGCAAGAATATGAATGAAAATTATACTTTTGAGTATCATTTTAGCGGATAATCAAGAATCTGGAATTTTCCTTTGCCCTTACTGAATGTGGTATCTCTTTTGGAAACATAAAATCCTCATAGTGATAAAGAAGGAAGGATTTTCCCTCAATTTTAAAATCAAGCGCACCTTCCATGACTATTAGCGTGGCATCCTTGGGTGAGATATGCTCCGGAAGTATCGAGCCCTTTTCCATGATAATACATAAGATTTCCAGAGCCTTATTTTTATTGAGTTTATGGACCTGTATTCCTTTGATCGCTTGGGTTTTTATACGTTTACCAATCTCGTACATATCTTATTTTTTAAATCGGTTTCTGATTTCTTGCCATGAAAAAAGTACACCACCATGCTTTTGCAGTGCCTCCAATGCTTCAAGCTCTGTTTCAAATGCGGTTAGATACTCCCCCATAGGACTTGGGATGCCTTCGCTAACCAGATAAGTTGCCGCTGTGGCATCAATCAATTTTCCTGGATTTGTATATCCGTTTACAAGAAATATTGCAATGTCCTTATCTTCCCTTTCCTTCAGATAATTAAACATACATTCTATTGCATCGAATTTATACACCTTGCCTTTTTTGGTAACAATTTCAGAAGCGTGTTGTTTGTCTACTATTGTCATACGGCAAAAGTGACAGGTGTCAGAACCATATACAATTGGGTTAGCTTCAACAATACAGCTCAGCTGCAGTACCAGCAACAGGATCATTAAAATATATAGCCATTTTCTTGATTTCATATCGGCAGATAATATCTTATGTTTCCAAAGGTTTAATTACATGTCCGGACTTCGTGTTTTTCCAACCGAAATAACCGGCTAATAGAGTCAACGTCATACCTACAAACATTAACCAGGCCCCAGTGGCAGGGAGAGAGGTGACATCAAAATTTAACATTTTTACATGGCCAAACAAGGGTGGCTTATACGAAATCGGAGAACCATCCGGATTGGTAAGCTTCATGATCGCATTTGGATCGAGATTTGTCCCGTAATCCACCATCCATTCGTTAAAGTCGTACATTCCCATGACACCGAGGACCGACATCAAAAAGAACCACCCCAGGAACCATTTGTAATTTATCCTTCTAAAAAACCCTGCCAAACCAATTATCACTCCGATGGCTATCATTACAGCAACAATGATCGGGAAAGCGCTAAATTCCCACATGTCTTCATCCTTTGGAAGGGTTCGCATCCCTATGTAGTGGTTCAGGCCATCTATGTTTTGAATGTCAAATTCATTTACTCCCCTTATACCGTCAATATGAATGTTCATTCCGAGCGGATCGGGGTATTGCGGAGCACCCAGCATAATATTCCATAATGGAAAAATGTATAGACCCAGCAGAAAGAGGGGGCCAAGGATCATTAAGATGCTTGCTTTTTTCATCGGATTGATTTTTTATAGGACTTTTATGAGTAATAGGATAGCGGGCAGGTTTTCACACGGCCCGCTATTCCATTTTTAGCCAATTAACTAAAGAAACCTATTATTCTCCTACCGACCAGGATAATTCAATGCTTGAATTGGTTGGCGATACCCGAACATATCCCTGCATTTCCTGGTGAAGAGCAGAGCAGAAATCGGTACAGTAAAATGGCCATACCCCAACTTGTTTGGGTTCCCAAACAATGGTCTTGGTTTGTCCCGGCATTACAAGAATTTCAGATGTGTTGGCACCAATTGCTGCAAATCCATGGGGTACATCGAAATCCTGTTCATGATTGGTCACATGGAAATAGACCCTGTCTCCTACCTTGATGCCTTCTATGTTGTCTGGAGTAAAGTGGCTGCGGATTGTGGACATGTAAATATGTACATCCTTACCTTCCCGCTCAACTCGTGCATCTACCGGGGATTTTATACTATAAGGGTGATTGTTCTCATCCAATCTGTATATTTTCTTGGAATTCTGCCTTAACAGGTCTGCCGGACATCCCGCTGCGTAATGAGGTTCCCCATGTGTAGGGAAGTCATAGAGCAGTTCCATTTTCTCTCCCGAAATGTCATAGATCTGGGCAGAGTGCTCCATTTCTGGTCCCGTGGGCAGGTACCGGTCTTTGGTGATCTTGTTCATTGCCACTACATATTTTCCGAAAGGTTTTCTCGAGTTTCCACCGGGAATCATCAGGTGGCCAACTGAATAAAATGTGGGTTTGCGGTCTACTACTTGCCAGGTCTCCAGTTGCCACTTAACCACCTCGGATGAGATGAAGAAAGTGGTGTAAGCATTACCTTTTCCATCAAATTCCGTGTGTAATGGGCCAAGCCCCCCGCTTTTTACGACACCGGCAAGTACTTCTTCGAAATTCAATATTGGGATTCCATAAGCATACCCGTCATATTTTTCGGCTTCAATAGCGGCCAGCATATTGTCAAATGAGTGTACCGTGATATCTGCTGAAAGCTTTCCTGCACCTATAATATATTGACCTGAAGGGTCTACGTCACATCCATGAGGTGATTTGGGAGTTGGCAAGAGAAATACCGCACCAGGCACCTTGGTAGGATCCACAGTAAGAACCTTTTTCTTCATAGTTGACCTTGCCATATGGGTGCTTTCATCATACACGTTATGGGCATAATTTGCCGGCATTTCAGTTCCTCCTCCATTGTTTACATATTCCTCGATCTTCTTCCAGTTGATGGCGGCAATAAAGTCTTTGTCATTTTGTGAAGCATTCACTTCCTGGAGCGTACTTGCTTCTTCTGTATTATAAGTAGAGAAGAAGAACCAGCCATGGGATTTGCCCCTCCCGGGATGGGAAAGATCATAGTTAAATCCGGGCATGATTACCTGGAACTTAATATCCATATGCCCGTGTTCGGGATCGACATTAATAAAAGTCAGGGCACCTTTGAAATTACCCTTGTATTCATTGATTGGCATGTCACGCTGAGGTACTGGAACGGAAAAACGTGTACCTGCCACCACATATTCTGTATTTTCGGTAATAAATGAAGAACTGTGGTTTCCGGCACTATTTGGGATTTCGATGATTTCCTCAGTTTCAAATGTGCTCAAACTTACACGTGCAATCCTGGGGGTGTTGTTTCCATTTACAAAAATCCATCGACCATCCAGTTCCCCGTTGGTTTGTGAGATGTCCGGGTGGTGTAGGTCATCCCAGGGAATAAAACCATGGGAGGTAATTAACAGGGGTTTGGTTTCTTCGGAATACCCGTAACCAGAGGTAGGAAATTGGGAGAATACCGGTATTTCCTTGAACATTCGGCCAGATGGCAGGCCATATACCGTAAGGTTGCCACTATACCCTCCGGAAAGAAAGGCGTAAAATTCGTCCTGCTCTCCCGGTGCAACATATACTTTTTCAGCAGCGCTTGAGGATAAGGCTCCGTTGGCCGCATTTCCGCCCTGGTTACAGCCCGAAAAAAGCAATACCATTCCTGAAAGTGCAATTCCTATTTGTAAGGTAAATCGTTTCATTGTTTTTACTTATTAATAGTTAATTATTTATTCTTGAGGGGGTAACATAACTTTGTCTACTACATGGATAATTCCATTGCTCGCCGGGACACTGGCTATTATTTTGGCGCCCCCCACATAGACATCATTTCCCTTTACTTCAACAGTTACTTTCTGGTCATTAGCCTGCCCCAGGTTTTTGAATTTTTTGAGAAAATCCTTGTCATATTTTCCCGGGGTAACATGATATTTCAGGATATTGGCCAGGGCATCCTTGTTCTCAGGCTTCAGCAGGTCTTCAACTGTGCCTGCAGGAAGTGCATCAAAGGCTTTATTGGTAGGGGCAAAGACCATAAGCGGTCCCGCATTGACCAATGCATTTTCCAAGTCGGCTGCCTGTACCGCTGCTACCAGCGTAGAATGGTCCGAAGATTTCACAGCAATATTCAGGATGTTAGGGGAAGAGGTGTCATCTTCGATAAAGGCCTGGCCCTGTTCTTTACTCACCTCAATACCTGAACTTGTATCGGACGATGAGGATCCTTTGGAGTCGGTTTTACATCCAAGAATTAAAAGGCCCATCAAAAGGACAGACCATAAAATAAGGTTGTTGATTGTTTTCATGTCTTGTTATTTAAGGGTTCTGAAATATTCAAGTACAGCACGTGCCTGCTCTTCCGTAAGGCCCTGGTTTGCCATGGGAGAGCCATTGAATTCAATCAGGAGTTCTTTTGCCAACGGGTCTTCCTTGACCATTTTCTCGGGTACCAGGATCATATTCATAACCCATTCCGGAGTCCGGCGTTCCAGAATACCGTTTGGGGCTGGCCCGATAAATTTTTTGCCGATTCTGTGACAGGCCAGACACATCTGGTTATAGACGGCTTCACCTTGCGCTGCCATTTCGGAATTGATCTCATCGCCGAGGTTCACCAAAGTGATGGGTCCCACGCCCTTGTTGGTCAGATCAATTCGCTCAGAGGCTTTGACACCTGTGGATTCCACTGTTGATTTCTTAGTTTCGGATTGGGAACTTTTACGTTCAATTTTAAATCCTTCGTCTTCTTTCTCTTTTTTCTCACCACATCCCAAGGTTAAAAGGCTGAGGAAAAAGCAAAAACTAATTAGTTTCATTTTCATTTTTAGGGTATTTAACAGGACAAATGTATGCAGTGCGATTTGTTCGAAATATGATTTATATCATAAAAAGGATAAAAACATCTTTTTATCCATAAAAAAAATACGCTACCTTTGATTTATGATTTCTAATTCTGCCAAATACGCCATTAAGGCAGTTATTTATCTCGGACTGCATTCCAGTAAATCCAATAAAATCTTGACTCGTGAGATGTTTGAAGAGATACGGGTTTCTGAGTCCTATCTGGCCAAGATTCTGCAGCAGTTATCACGCAGTGGAATTATTTCTTCTACCAAAGGCCGCAACGGGGGATTTTACTTATCTGCAGAAAACACTGAACATTCACTTATGGATATCGTTCGTGTGATAGATGGCGATAAGTCTATCGCTTCCTGTATTTTGGGGATCAATAATTGCGACATGGATCACCCATGCCCTTTACACGATCTGGTAGGGAAAGGAAGAACAGAGTTTAACAGTACCTTGGAGAATACCAATTTGAAGGATATCATTTTTAAGTTGCAGGGAAAGGATGTTTATTACCCTTTATAATTTAATGACGTCATTTTTAAATAAATGGTAAACAAGGTGAATTAGGGTAGCACCTTTATGCTCTGAAACAATAGAAGGGTTATGAAATTAATTATTTTAAGGTTCAATTACAATGTAGGATGTAAACTGCGATGTGCTCTAATAAGGTCTGGATTATGGTATATTAAAGATTCCGTTACATCATAGAGTTTACGGGCATCTTCATAGAATTGGTTCGAAAATAGTAATTCAGGGGGAGCAAGAAAGTAGAGCGGAGCTCACTTCATTGCTACACCAAAGCCATCCACAAAAGTGGGTGGCTTTTTTCATGAAAAAAGTTGGGCGAGAGGTCTATCCCCCGTAGTGAGCTTTAGCGAACGGCGGAGGAAGCCCAAGAGGGGGAGCCAAGTAGTAGAGCAAAGCTCACTACTTGGCTATGAAGTGAGATTACTCTACTTCATGGCCATATGATTTTAAACCCATGCATTTCGCGTGGGTTTTTTATTTTATGCAATTCCATTTCAGGTTAGCCTAGTACATTTATACATGGTACTTCCGTATTGTGTTTATGTATTACAAAGCCAACGAGATTTATTGCTCTATCATGGCTTTACCACTAATCTTAAGAAAAGAATAATTGACTACAATAGAGGAAGAACCAAAAGCACATCAAAAAGGGGACCTTTGAAACTTATCTATTGTGAATTCTTTATCAATAAATAAGATGCTAGAAGACGAGAAAAATATTTCAAGACATCTCAGGGAAAACGTATGCTAAAACTGTTACTACGAAATACACTTTCAGATATTAAATACCCGAACACTCGCTCATATCTGTGGTAAGATAAATGAAATCTTACAGTGAAAATCCCAACATATTTTAGTATTATCAAGAAAATAATTGTAATGAATAGCTATTTTGGTAGGGGCATTACATGTTGTACACCATTTGATACAAATACCTCACATCAGTTAATTCACGGAAAATGATAATCCATCATATTTGAAAACTGTAAAAATGAATCTGGACAGAAAAGTATTACTTTCAACATTATGGATATTTGCTGTTCTTAATTATCTATACGCAGATATTCTTAGCTTAATGAATCCTACTCGACTTCATGAATTTATGAATGGTGTGGTAGGAGGTATGACTATCACTCCTGTGTTTTTGTTTATTGGTGGTGTTTTGATGGAAACGGCAATTGTGATGGTTTTGTTTTCAAGAGTTTTAAACTACAAATGGAATAGGATAACAAATATTATCGCAGGAATAATACATACTTTGGCAGTTTCAGCTTCACTGTTTGTAGGAACTGCTGAAATGTTTTATGTCTTCTTTGCAATTATAGAAATTGTTACGACATCTTATATTATTTTCCTTGCCTGGACTTGGAAAGAAAATTACCCAAAAGTGAATTAATAACGAACGCACAACAACGCATATACCCTATACCAGTTCTCATACACAAAAAATGAGTAGCCTTAAATAAACTAATTTTTTGTGTAATCCAGGTTTGTCCAGAAGCAGGCACAGGGTATTTTAACGACCGTTGTGTGTAATTTAGACAATCAAAAGAGATGACTAAAAAAGCGGATATATTAGATGATTATTTGGCGCCTCATTACATTAATCGCAGTAATTGGTTAAGAGCGGCGGTATTGGGAGCTAATGATGGAATTTTGTCCACCGCAAGTATTGCGATTGGTGTTGCTGCTGCGAGTGATGTAAGAGAACCTGTGATTTTGGCTACTCTAGCTGGACTAGTTGCCGGTGCCCTATCTATGGCAGCTGGAGAATATGTTTCTGTAAGTTCGCAAACAGATGTTGAAAAAGCCGACATACAACGTGAAATAGATGAACTTAACCAAATGCCTGAAATTGAATTACAAAGACTTGCGGAAATTTATGAAAAAAGAGGTCTGAAAAAAGAGACTGCCAGAATAGTAGCCAAGGAATTAACGGAACATGACGCGTTAGGCGCACATGTAAGAGATGAATTAGGGATAAATGAGATTAGTCAAGCAAAACCCATTCAAGCTGCATTGGCGTCTGGAGCGGCATTTACAGTAGGTGGATTACTTCCATTTTTGGTAACACTCTTCATTCCATTAAAGAGTATGGAATATTCACTTTATGGATTTGCACTTTTTTTTCTAATAATTTTAGGTGCATTAGCTGCTCGAGCAGGGGGCTCAAGTATTGGTAAAGCAATTCTTCGAATTACTTTCTGGGGAACTGTGGCAATGGGACTGACTGCATTAGTTGGTTATTTGTTCAATGTAAATGTTGGATGAAAAACTACACACAACAATGTGTATAATTCATTGTGATTTAGTGCCACACTAAAACAATGGAAGCAATATTCTTAATGATTGGTCCCGGGCATTGAAGTCGATTTTTCCATTCAAGGAAAATGTGGTCTAAAGCACGTAATCAGAAATTTTCAAGTGGCAATAATGGCTGTTTTTTGTGCATTAAACTTGAGTAAGGGGTTAATCTATAGTTAACTTGAAAAAGGCCTTTAGGGATTAAATAAAGACTACATTAAATGTTTAGCAATCAAGGTCCTGGCACTTAAGGTATGCACCTTAGATTTTGAAACCAGTCAGGGTATATTACTGCAATCAAATAAGCAAGTCAGGCTGGGTTTTATCTGCGAAGTCGAGTACGGTGGACACATACTACGAGGTGTTTAAAAGACGCCTAAATCGTCAATCAGGTGGTATCAGTTATCCAACGGATAAAGCTTTTGGAATATGGACCTGGACTTGTATGAGTCTGGATAAAGCAAAGAAGAAACTACTCGAACTCCGTCCTGCTGAAGTTGATAGGCATTTCGACTTGTATTCCAAGCCAGGGAAGAAATACAACTGAAACAACCCATGTTCATTTATGATTTTACGTGTATGATCAAGATCATTGACAGGTAGGATCAGAGCGTGTACTTTTAAAAGGCCTTAAGCACAGGCAGGGACTTTCGTTCAAAATCAGCTGACCTTTATCACTTCATTTATAAACAGCATAAAAAAATTCTTAAATTATGAAAACAACCAAAAAACTACCCATTTGGTTATTGCTTATCGCATTCATTACATCCTTTACGCTAAGTAATTGCACCAATGAACACGACATTTTACTAGAAGATACTATGGACCTTGTTGCAGTTTCGGCAAAAACCATAAATGCCGATATAGTAGTTTCTCCTAGTGGGGACACTTCAGGTGTCACTGATTTTGCTGCAATTCAAGCGGCTATTGAATCCTTACCTCCTGGGGGAGTTCTGTTATTGGAAAGCGGCACTTTTTATATTAATCGTATGATAGTTTCATTCGGATTTGAAGGCACAATCAAAGGAATGGGAAAAGACAAGACGGAAGTAGTTGGGGTTGGTAGCGACGCTAATCCTTTTTTCGGTTTTAGCTTAATTGTCCTGGTTAGCCCTTCCGGCTCTTTAGAAGTGTCTCATATGGCCTATTCTTTAGTAGATGGATTCAGAAATGATGGGCCAGATGGCAATTTAGGGGTGTTTATCATAACCTTTTTATCGGAGGATGGAACAGACACAAATTTTGACAATCTTAGATTAACCGGAACTGATGCTACTGCCGATGTTCCCTCCTGGTTGTTAACACAACCTTACCAGGGAATAATTGTAGAAGGAAATTTTGCGAATTTCCCTGAATTTACAAGTGGTGGTCACCATATGTTGACCAATTCTGATTTTTCAAAGCAAGGGGTTCAGGCTACATTATACCAAGCCTTTAATGGAGCCAGTATAGAGATCTATAACAACTCGTATAAAGAAGTAAAGCAGACGAATTATCGATTTATGGCAGGATCTAGTGTAATTATTGAGAACAATTACATGGAGACAGTAGCATTTGGCGCCATTGTAGTTACCCAGGAATCTGAACCTGTCCTAGGAAACCCAAATAAAATACTGATTGAAGGAAATGAAGTTAAAACAGCTGGATTCCTGCCAATTGAAATTGGCCCAACGCCCAATGCGGAAGCAAAATTTAAAGTCTCAATAAAAAACAACAGGGTTACCAATTTAGGTTTTGATCCAACGCAATTTGGTTTACCGAATCTTGCCGGTATTTCCATATTTGAAGGGAATAATGAAGCCATAGTGAGAAATAATATCGTTAGGGGTGAAGCATGGTTCGGTATTTTAAATGAAACAGATAATAGCACGTTCGTTGGAAATAATTTGGAAGGGATATTCACTTCCGATGCTGACTATTTATTATCCGGAGATAACAATACTTTGGTAGGTATTGGAAATAGCACCATATTAGATCTTGGAAATAATAATATTTATACCGGAATGCAAATGCTGGATGGCGCTTCGATGGCTGAAAATATAAAGGCCGCAATGAAGAAAAGAGATGAACTTTTATCCCCTTACACGAATTTAGAATATCTCCAAACCTTGGAATAATACAATTAAACTAACAGCTGGGCATTGCAGGATAGCAACCAAAATTAGCTGTTGTCACTAACTCAAAACCCCTTATCTGACCTCAAGGATAGGGGGTTTAATACATCAAAGTATTACTTTACGCTATTGGTGAAGTCCGGGTTGGGATATTCGAACTATTTTTCACTTACGCGCTGAATCCTGATTAATGAGAACCGGTTCTCCAAAACCCAGTTCCTTCATTCTTTCCAATTGAGTGGCCGCATCTCCAACAACCAACCAATACATTTTGTTGGGGTTTATATATTTTGCTGCGAGATTTTTTACTTCTTCTACGGTCATTTCATTGATTATTGCTTCTTGTTGCTTCAAATAATCAACAGGCCAATTATATTTTCCAACATTTTCCAACATATTCAATTTAGCTCTTGCCGTTTCAAAAGCTCTTGCATTACCTTTAATCAGAGCACTTTGGGTTGTTTCCAGATCTTGAAACGAATAATTAGGCCCATATTCTTCCAGAATGTTCTTTATAGCCTGGGAAGCCTCCAGGGTAATATTTGATCTTACATTACTCCGTATGGCAAATGTCCCGGACAAGTCGCCGGAAAAGTAAGAACCAATACCATACGTATACCCTTTCTTTTCCCGTAATTCCTGGGTGAGCTGTGACGCAAAGCCTCCACCACCCAGAATGTAATTCATTACTACCGCTGGGTAATAATCAGCATCGGTTTTGGTCAATGCAGGGTATCCAATAAACAAAACAGATTGCTTCGCATTAGGCACGTCATAAAAGTAGACTGTTGAATTTTTGGGTGTAGCAGATATTTTGGTCTTCGGGATTGTGACTTCTTTCATTTTCCATTCCTTCTGAAGCGAGGACAAGGAAGAAATTGCTTTCTCCTGCGATATGGAACCTACAAAATAAAACTTTGCCACATTAGGTGCCAGAAATTTGTCATAGTAATTTTTTAAATCTGCCATCGTGACTGATTCAATACCCTTTTGGTCGCCAAGGCTATTCTTTGAAAGTATATTGTCCTTACCATATATAAGAATATCGAAAGTGTTCGAGGCGATGGTATTCGGATTGGCTTCCTGTTGTTTCAAAGCGTTTATAACCTTTTGCCGCACCAGCTCCAGTTCTTCATTATCCCACCTTGGTTCTGTGAGGATTTCCTGAATTAGATCGATTGTGGCTTCATAGTTTCGAGCCAATGTTGTTGCCGAAATTCGAATCTCGTCTTTTCCAGAGCTAACACGAATACTGGCACCCAATTGCGCAATTGCATTTTCAAGTTCTACCGGGGTTTTTGTTTCGGTTCCTCTTGTCATCATTTCAGCCACCATATTGGCTACACCCACTTTTTCAGGACTATCCAACAATTGGCCACCATCAATTACCAGATTCATCTGTATTAATGGTACTTCGTTACTTTCAATACCCAGGACTTCTAATCCATTGGTCAAAGAAGCCTGCCAAACTTCCGGTATTTTGACACTTGGTGGTGAACCATAGGGAGGTTCTACAGATCGGTCAAAAGAGGATGGGGTTTTCTCATAAGAAGCTTCAAGTGAAGGATCAAAACTATTCTCTGCACCGAGTACAATAGGCTCTTCAACCACATTGGCCTTAACCGAACCTTCAAGCGCTAATAAAGCGGAGGACTTTGGTACAAAGCTCGTTGCCACATAGGGTTGGTCTTTGATGTATTTTTCATAAACCTCTATGACATCTGCCGATGTGACTTCCTGAATTTTCCTGATATCTTCATTAATGTAACCCGGGTCATCGGCAAAGATATTGTATTGGGCCAGTTGAAATCCTTTGCCCAGTACGCTGGACAAACTACCATAAAAGTCTGCCTCTTGTCCTGCCTTGATGCGGTCCAAATCCTGCTCTGAAATACCTGATTTTTCGAATTGATTAAAAGCTTTGTTTATGGCAGATTGCACAGAATCCAGGTCAATTTCTTCGAATGCTCTAATGCTTAACTGTGCCTGCCCTGCTAACTCCGAGTTTCTGCTAAACATTCGAACCTCGCTGGTAAGCCTAAGGTCGTTAACGAGTACCTGGGTAAAAGGGGCTTTCTTACCTTCTGTAAGATACTTGGTAAGAACAACCAAAGGATAATAGTCCTTATGATATAAGGGTACTGTGGGCCAGGCAACCGTAAGCTCAGGCAATCGGGCAAAATTATCTTCATGATAAAACTTCATAGTCTTATTAATCACCGCCGATTGCTTTGGTTGCTTCGCAACTTCTTCTCCTCTGGGGATTTCGTTAAAATATTTTTCCACCCACTCCTTTGCTTGCGCGGGATCAAAATCTCCTGAAATAACCAGAGTTACATTATTAGGCCCGTACCATTTCCTGTAAAAATCTTTTACATCTTCCAGTGTGGCATTTTGTAAATCCTCTAATGAACCAATAACCTGCCAGTTGTACGGATGACCTTCTGGATACAAAGCTTTATCTATGACATATTGTGTATGTCCGTAAGGCTGATTGTCAACTCTCAAACGCTTTTCGTTTTTGACTACCTCTTTTTCTTTGGCCAATACAGGCTCTGTTACGGTGTTGATGAACCAACCTATTTTATCTGCCTCTGCCCAAATCATTTTTTCAAGGGCATCACTGGGTACAGTCTGAAAATAATTAGTGCGATCCCTGGAGGTTGAGCCGTTAGCTCCCGAACCGCCTATCCGTGCACTTAACTTATCTAATCCTCCTTTGCCCAAATTTTCAGATTCCAGGAAAAGTAAATGTTCAAAAAGGTGCGCAAAACCTGTTCTGCCCGCCTTTTCTCTGGCTGAACCCACATGAGCGGTCAGAGCTACTGCTACAACTGGATCTGTGCGATCGATGTGAAATATGACATCTAAACCATTGTCCAATTCAAACTTTTCATATTCTATTCTAAAGTCACTTTGGGAGTTATCTTCACCATTTTGACATGCCGACAATATCAAGGCCAGAAGACAGAAAGCATTTCTCTTCAAATTTTGGAACTGCGACTTTCGGAAAGAATCAAAAATTTTCATATCGCTTGATTTTGGTTTAATAGGCTCTTAATTCAGAAAATATAGTTCTATTACAATTATTCCTTTGGGGCCCTGAACTTACAAAATATTTGATTATATCTCGGTCTTTATTGGTTCAACACTATATCAGGGTTTTTGTTAATGCATGACCTTTATTAAAGACCAAAAAAAGGAAGGCTAGGATTTTAAATCCGAGCCCGCTGCGGGAGTGTATCAAATCTCAATTGACACGCTTGCCAGTTTTATCGATATATAAATATTTACCTTATCTATTCTTCGAACTTATGTAATACCATTTTCAAAAGGTTCTTTATCAGATAATAATTGACGCCAAAAAAGATTCTCTCTTCATAAAACCTGTTATGTGGCCCACCCAGTGCCAGGTCCGGCGGGGGATATTTCTTTTTACTCGCGACCGGAACCTTTGGGGCTAAACGGACTTAAAACTGAAAATAAATGAATTGCTGTCCGGTAGTTTGCACAATCATTAAACCGAATAACATGATACCCCATACCACCACCATAAGCCATTTGGGCGTTTGCTCTATAACCCCCACCAATGATCTGTTTCTCATGGCAAAATGTGAAATGAACACCAATGTCATAAGCAACAGTACGAGGAAAAGATAGTTGCTTGTAAGGATAGCCTCTTCTCCTTGCAGAAACAACATTGACATAATGAGATTCCATGCAGATTCGAAACTTGTCGCCCTAAAAAAGACCCATGTAAAATTAACCAGGGTAAATGTGGAGAACGCCAGCAAGAGTTGTATCATCAGATGGTTTGTGCGGATAGTGAAATAATTTTTTAGCCAGCGCTCCGTGATAAGATAAAATCCATGCAAAAAGCCCCAGGCAACAAATGTCCAGGCAGCACCATGCCATAACCCACCCAGAAGCATGGTCAGCATCAGATTGATGTATGTTCTTCTGGCCCCCTTTTTATTGCCGCCAAGAGGGATATATAAGTAATCCCTCAACCAGGTTGAAAGCGAGATATGCCATTTTCGCCACAGTTCAGAAAATCCGATACTGCCGTAAGGATACCTGAAGTTATCCGGCAAGATGATCCCAAGCATTTTTGCAATCCCAATGGCACATAAGGAATATCCAGCAAAGTCGAAAAATATTTGACCCGAGAATGCCAGAACGCCTGTCCATGCATCTAATGGCATTAACTTATCATTGGATCCAAAGACGGCATCCGAGACGGGGCTTAGTAGTGAGTCAGCAAATATGGTTTTCTCAAATAATCCAATCGTTAATAACATCAAGCCCATAAAAAACTGCGCCTGATTGGCACGCTTCGGTTCGTAGAACTGTGGTACCAATTCGTCTGAACGTACAATTGGACCGGCCACCAGTTGAGGGAAAAAGGTCACATAAAGCGCAAAATCAAGAAAGGTCTTAGCAGGCTTTATTTTCTTGTAATAAAGGTCTATGGTATAAGACATGGTCTGAAAGGTATAGAATGATATACCCATCGGTAGCAGGATGTCTAATTTGGGAGGCGTGTAGCTGATCGAAAACAGTCCCAGGAGCATATTGAAATTTTCAAGCAGAAAATTACCATACTTGAAAAAACATAGAAACCCCAGGTTAACAAAGATACTTAGCAACAACCACAGTTTTCTCCTGGATGGATCCGTGATCTTCGCCATTTTATTACCTGCCGTCCAATCGACTAGCGTTGATATCCACAACAAAAGTATTAAGGGAGGATTCCATAAGCCATAAAAAATATAGCTTGCGACCAGTAACATAAATTTTTTCTGCTTCCAGCTCAAGGGAACCCAGTAATACAAGAAGAGGACAATCACCAAAAAGACAACGAATCCTGTAGTATTGAATAGCATAGGTTAAAGAATTTTGTCTTTTGATAATTGATTTACAAGGAATTTGGTGTATTCGTCAGAATCTTTTCGATTCAGGTGCGACCATTCGGGGGGTATCATATCTTTAGTTTCCTTGAAATCTTCATAGGAATACCCTACGCAGTTGCATTCATCGATCAACCGGTCCCAATATTTTTCTCTAGGAAAATGCTCGGCTTCTTCTGTTAAATACCAGTCGGATACCGGAGGTCTGATAAATACTACTTTTCCACCTCTTGCCTGGAGTTTATGAGCCAGGGACACATAATGATTTATAATCACATCCACGCTATCCACAAACCGGTTTTTAAAATCAGGATTGTACCAAATATCAGTTTGTGCTTTTATCATTGCTGAATCCTTTTCAAAAAAAGGATTCATTCGTATGTTGCGATATTTATCCATGGCTACCATAGGCGGCCATACCGGCGGATTGTTGATAGAATCCCTGTTAGGCAGGATGAAACGTGACTCAATGATATTTTTGAGGCTTAAGCTTTTATTCAAAAATGACAGCGAAGATTCATACAAATAGAAAATTTGCTGATTGAAGCGCTGGGCATAGGTTCGGTTGTAGAAATGATCAACGAACTTTTTTCCACGATTGGCACCCCGACCACTCCGAATTGTATAGAATAAACCAGGTGCGGAGCTTACGATTAATGTGCCGCTGAAAGAGGTTTCATTGACAATGTCTTCCATTGGAAAGAATGGAGAGCTGCCCGGATAAGCCAGCATCAAGGGTCTCCTGCCGGTCAGGGAATCCCATACATGTATATTGATGTCAAAATGACCCCTGGAGGACCCCAGGATTACAATGTCTTTGCTATCAAGAGCAGGAACCTGTGCTCTTTGGTCAGCCCATATATCAAAACTTTCCAACTCATGACTGCGAGGATATTTCTCTATCTCCCTAAAATAATATTCATAAGGGACGATTAAAATCAGGGCAAATAGCAGGCTTGCTAAAAATGTTCGGACGTTGAGTTCAGTTTTCATAGTTCTAAGGGACAAGCATCACTGCTATAGGTGGTATTATCAGAATGGAAATACTTTATATGGCCGATAAACAAGTCCGAGCATATTATTTTTGAAAAAGATACTAATAAAGTCGATATCAACTAGGTTTCTTTTTCCTAATTGATAACATTATTGGGAATGGGCAGTCCTTTTCCCACCCATTTGCTAAATACGGCATTCTATCCTATCCTACTGTTTCAACATATTTTTTAATTCCTTTTTTTAACCTGAGGCATAAACAGTGAAAATTTAGTACCTTATTTTCATGATAAAATATCAGGTAAGGTACTTGCTTCTTTTCTTGTTAATGGCCCAGTTTGGCTTTGGACAAGAAAACTATACCCAGCAACTTCCCGGTACTACTGAATCCTTGTCGATGGTTTACATTCCCGGAGGGACATTTGAAATGGGTAGTGCACCTTCAGAAGAAGGACATCTGCCTGACGAAGCACCTCAGCATCAGGTAAGTATTGCTCCGTTCTGGATGGCCGAATTTGAAATTACCTGGGATCTCTATAATCTTTTTGTGGAACGCAGCATTGACTCCTATCAAAAGGAGGGATCTCCCGGGCAGGAAGTGAAGCTGGATGTGGATGCGGTTTCCGGCGCTTCAACACCTTATATCGACATGAGCTTTGGAATGGGTAAAGATGGGTATCCTGCCATTTGCATGACACAATATGCTGCAACAAAATTTTGCGAATGGCTATCCGCTATGACCGGTAATTTTTATCGTTTGCCCACCGAAGCCGAATGGGAGTATGCCTGCAGGGCAGGTACCGCAACAGCCTATTCGTTTGGTGAAACTGCTGACAACTTATCCGAATACGCCTGGTTTAAGGATAATGCCAGAGGTTCTTACCATAAGGTGGGAGAAAAAAAGCCAAACCCATGGGGGCTCCACGATATGCATGGTAATGTTGCGGAATGGACCTTAGATGCTTACGATGAAACCACCTACAGCACCCGAAAAAAGAAAACTAGTGACAATCCCTATCTAAGGCCCACAAAAACCTATCCACGCGTAGTTCGTGGTGGTTCCTGGATGGATAGCCCTGGTGCTTTGCGCAGTGCTGCCAGAAGGGGATCGTCAAAAAAATGGAAACAACGCGATCCGCAAATCCCCCAAAGTAAATGGTGGCATACCGATGCTCCGTTTGTAGGTTTTCGCGTGGTGCGCCCCGTGGAAACACCAGGCCCGGCAGAACAAAAGAAATATTGGAATTACTCAACTGAGAAATAAATCACAATGAAACAACAAAAGAACTCCCGAAGAAGTTTTATTAAAAGTTCCACCCTTGCTGCAGGTGGAGTACTAACCGCTCCAATCCCCTCGGATTTTATGACTCCTGTATGGAGTAATAAAAAATTAAAACTGGCCTTAGTTGGTTGTGGAGGCCGTGGTTCCGGGGCTGCCGTCCAGGCATTAACTGCAGATCCTGACGTTGAACTTGTAGCCATGGCAGATGCTTTTTCCGATCGCCTGGAAGGAAGCCTTAAAGCGATTCAGGAGCATTTTGATGGGGAAAAAGACATTAAGGTGAAGGAACAGCATCGCTTTGTTGGCTTTGATGCCTATAAAAAAGCAATTGACATGGCCGATGTAGTGATCCTCGCCACGCCACCGGGTTTTCGACCTTACCATTTTGAATATGCTATCAATAACGACAAGCATGTTTTTATGGAAAAACCGGTAGCTACAGACCCTGTTGGGATTCGAAAGGTTTTAGCTTCCGCTCAGCTGGCCAAACAAAAGAAACTGAATGTAGTCGTTGGGCTGCAGCGCCGTTACCAGCAGAAATACCTCAGCCTCCTGGAACAGGTACAGGGAGGGGCCATTGGGAAGATTCGGGCCGGACAGGTCTATTGGAATGATGCAGGGGTGTGGGTACGGAAACGGGAACCCGGACAAACTGAATTGGAATACCAAATGCGCAACTGGTATTACTTCAACTGGTTGTGCGGAGACCATATCCTGGAGCAGCATATCCACAACATTGACGTGGCGAACTGGTTTATTGGGGAATACCCGGTAGAAGCCCAGGGCATGGGTGGCCGTCAGGTGCGCAATGGCATCGACCACGGAGAAATATTTGACCATCATTTTGTAGAGTTTACCTATCCGGGAGGGGCTGTGATTTCGAGTCAATGCCGACATCAACCCGGTACCATGAGCCGTGTGGATGAAGTTTTTCAAGGCACCAAAGGGAGCATAACACTTGGGAGCGGACTAATTCAGGATCTCGAGAATAAAACCCTGTTCCAATATCCCGGAAAGTGGGGGGAAGATCCCAATCCCTATCAGGTAGAACACGACCGTTTGTTCGCTTCCATTCGAAATGGAGGGGTAATTGCAGATGCCGAAAATGCGGCTAAAAGCACACTAACTGCCATTATGGGACGGATGGCAACCTATTCAGGAAAGAAGGTAAGCTGGGAACAGGCACTTAATGCAAATTATCAGCTAGTGCCGGAAAGCATGAGCTGGGAAAGTACTCCGCCAGTACTCCCGGATGAAGAAGGGCGTTATGCAATTCCACAACCAGGAAAAACAACTTTTGAATAATATGGACAGAAGAGTATTTACTGCAATGACCACGGCAGCGGGTTTAGGGCTAAGTGTTCCCGGATTATGGGCATCCACAGGGAGATCAGCTAAATCCTATCGCTATAATCTGAATTATGCCCCTCATTTGGGTATGTTTCAAGAGTATGCGGGAAAAAACCCACTGGATCAGCTTCACTTTATGGCCGACCAGGGGTTTACAGCTTTTGAAGATAATGAGATGCGTCAACGCCCTGTGGAATTGCAAGAGCAGATGGCAAAGGTTATGGAGGAAAGGGGGCTTAGAATGGGAGTCTTTGTAGCCCATACCATTTATTGGAATGAACCCAACCTGGCCAGTGGAGATTCGCAAAAGCGTGAGGAATTTTTAGCAGAGATCAAAGCTGCCATTCCCGTAGCAAAACGCGTGAATGCCAAATGGATGACTGTAGTGCCCGGGCATATGGATCTACGACTTAATATGGCCTATCAAACGGCAAATGTTGTTGAAACACTTAAACAAGCCAGTGCAATCCTTGAACCCCATGGGCTGGTAATGGTCCTGGAACCCCTAAATTTCAGAAATCATCCTGGCTTATTCCTTTCGGAAAGTCCGCAGGCCTACGCTATTTGCAAGGCGGTAGATTCCCCTTCCTGCAAAATACTCTTTGACATTTACCACCAGCAGGTACAGGAAGGAAACCTGCTGCCCAATATTGAAAAGTGCTGGGATGAAATAGGGTATTTTCAAATTGGGGATAACCCCGGAAGGAAAGAACCCACTACTGGAGAGATCAATTACAAAAACATCTTTAAATACATATATGATAAGGGATACAAGGGTATTTTGGGCATGGAGCACGGAAATTCCAAAGCAGGTAAAGAAGGTGAACTTGCCGTAATTCAGGCGTATCAGCAGGTAGATCAATTCCTGTAATGAACATTTAAGAACAATATAAAAGGTATGCCATCACAGTGTAACCATTTTTTGTTTTAAATTGATTTCAAAATTATACCAATGAAGAATTTATTAGTTGCCGTATTCCTATTACTGCCTTTACTTAACTATGCTCAAGATTCAGACTATTCAATAACCTCTTATTTAGATGAAGGCACTAAGGCTCCTAACACCCATTATATCGGTGAGGCCTGGTTAAACCAATTACTCAGCGCAGAAGGAGATTTAAACTATAATATCACCAAAGCAACTTTTAAAGCAAATTCCACGTTGGACTGGCACGAACACTCCTCCCCTCAGGTTCTAATTATTGTAGATGGAGAAGGATATTACCAGGAAAGAGGAAAGGAGCCTGTTCGAATGAAGACAGGTGATGTTATCAAATGCAATAAGGAAACAGAACATTGGCATTCATCCTCCAAAGAAAGTGATGTTACCTATTTGGCACTCTACGGAGGAACCCAACCCACTACATGGACTGAAGTATTGAGTCAGGAGGATTATGACCGCGTGGCCGAAAGGTTAAAGAAATAAGTGCCTGTTAAGGTTTATCTAAGGCCCGGATTTCAAATCCGGGTCTTCCGTTTCCAGTTAATCATAATTTACTTGAGGGCAAAACTTCGCAGTTCGGAAATATAGGTGTTGTATATGCTTGTATCTCCATTTATCTCAAATTTCCTACTACCTGTACCAATTAGCGCACCAATAATTGCCCCTTGTACACCAAAGAAAATTGCACCACCATAGACTGTTTCTTCGCGTGAAGGTGAGTAACAAAACCACCCTTCACAATCGTTACTACTGCTATATGAGGCATTACCGATGACTGCACCCAGTAGTGCACCTCCGGAAGCTCCAATTAATGCACCTCTGCCCACACGACCACTTCTTCTAAGCTTTATTAATGTAATAGACCGGGGATCGATGGTCATTACAGTATCCACGAGATTTTTATCCATTAATAACAATCCTTCTTCACTGACGCCATATAGGATTCCTTTAACCCGGGTGTCGTTGTTTAAGGTAACTTTCGCTTTGTAGAACTTTACTTTCTGTGCCTGTAGAGATGACAAGGCAAATAGAAACATAAGAAGGGCGATAATCGAAATTGTTCTCATGGTTTCAGTATTTCCAGTTAAATTATTTCTGATTTTGTTGCCCTAAAGTAATCTCCAATTAAGATATAAGCATCCAGCTTTTTGATCGTATTATAATTCCGGATGCTTTAAAAGGTGAAGGTATTTCTGTATGATGAACTATATACTGTAAAAGGCTCGTATTTTAAATACGAGCCTTCTTTATGGGCATCATACCTATTTACCAATTATAAATCGATTTCAGTGGTTTGTCTAATATCCCTTGACGAAACCCCCACCTCCAGTCGATACGTACCGGGTTCCAGGGTCCAGTCGGAAACGCTTTCGTCCCAATAGCGCAGATCCTTGATATCCAGAGGCAATACCAGGGTCTGACGTTCTCCCGGAGCCAGTTCCCGGGTTTTTCCAAAGGTTTTTAGTTCACGAACAGGCCGGTCTATCTGTGTATCGGCCTTGGACACATACAGCTGAACGACCTCTTTTCCTGGCTTGTTCCCCGTATTCTGAACGGAAAGGGTCAGTTCCACGCGATCATCAAAGAGCTCTGTCTGCAGTGAATCTAATTGAAAGGTGGTGTATGAGAGTCCGTAACCAAATGGGTAGGAAACCTCAAGACCAGCCTTGTCAAAGTGCCTGTAGCCCACATAGATTCCCTCTTCGTACCGCGTATAATCCTTATTTGGGACTTTTTCTTCCTCAGGCTTTTCACCGTCTGTTACCAGCATTTTCCATAAATCAAAGGGCTCTCCGTCCAGAGGGAAATTGGCATTGGATGCATGATCGTTCAGGTTAACGGGAAAGGTCATTGGGAGTTTTCCACTGGGCGTGATCTTACCAGTTAATATATCGGTTACCGCATTGCCACCTTCCTGTCCGCCCTGCCAGGCTAATAAGATAGCATCCGGAAGTTCTTTCCAGGAAGCCGTTTCGATCACCCCGCCAATATTCATTACAACAATTACTTTTTTATTCTCGGCATGGAATATTTCGCAAATAAGCATCAAATTATCCATTTCCGTTTGCGATAAAAGGAAATCATCTTTTTCCACTCTGTCGCCTCCTTCCCCGCTGTTCCTTCCAATAGTCAGGATAGCTACATCTGACTGTGCGGCAATCTCCTTCAATTTTTCTGCTGTATAATTAATTTCCGGTGGATTGTAGGGGTTGGTCATGGCCTGCAATCCTTCCGGCTTAACGAATGCTTCCTCGTTGGCCGACCTGTGCTGTTCAAATACGGATTTGGCCACATTGTTGATTCCAAACCCTGCATTGGTAAGTCCTTCCTCAAGGGAAACCGTGTAGGCCTCATTCACATCACCTGAACCGGTTCCTCCAGCAATAAAATCATAGGAAGTAACGCCTAGTAAGGCTACATTCCGGATATCTGTAAAAGGAAGTGCCCCCTGGTTTTTAAGCAGTGTAATACCCTCCGCGGCGGATTGCCTCGTGATCCGGGCATGGGTCTCAAGGTCCGGGTTTTCACTGTAGCTGTAATTTTGCATTTTTTTGGATTCAAGGATCAGTCTTAATATCCTTTCAGCGGAGGTGTCTATATGATCCATGGAAAGCCGCCCTTCTTCCTGGGCTTTGATAAGTGCCTTCCACTGCTGTTTAGTACCAGGCTCCAGTAGGTCGTTCCCCGCACTGATCATGGCCGGAGCATCCTGACCACCAAACCAGTCGGTCATCACTAAACCTTCAAACCCCCACTCATCTCTTAACAAACCGGTAAGAAGAGCCCTGTTTTCTGCTACGTAGGTACCGTTTACCTTGTTGTAGGAAGACATGATGGTCCAGGGCTGGGCCCGTTCTACGATGATTTCGAATCCTTTCAAATAGATTTCACGCATGGCTCTTTCCGATACCAGTACGTCATTATAATTCCTGTTGGTTTCCTGGTTATTGGCCACAAAGTGTTTAACAGAGGCGCCCACACCATTGCTTTCGATCCCATTAACCATGGCGGCACCCATATATCCCGTTAATACAGGGTCCTCTGAATAATATTCAAAATTGCGGCCACAAAATGGATGGCGGTGAATATTCGCTCCAGGTCCGAGAATGACGTCTACCCCGTATTCCACGGCTTCATTGCCCATCGCATTACCAACTTGCTGAACTAAATCTAAATTCCATGTGGAAGACAGCAATGTAGCTATAGGGAATGCAGTACAATAATAGGTCCTGTCTTCTCCTTCCCGAGTGGGTTCAATGCGCAAGCCTGCAGGTCCGTCACTCAAGTTAATGGAGGGGAGCCCAAGTCTTGGCGTAGCCACAATGGTCCCCACAACTCCGGGAATTCCTTCTCCGGGGTCTACCTGGCCCAAACCGGAGGCCATCCCGGATCCTTTAAGCAAATGGATCTTTTCGTCTGTGGTCATCTGGGAAAGTATATCGGCGACGCGTTCTTCTGTAGATCGACGATTGTCTTCATACACATCCAGCTTCCCGTTTGCATTGCGGTCCAGGAAGGTGTACCCCTCAATGGTTAGTTCTTCAAAATCCCGCTTTTCAACATAATCATCTTCAAAATCCAGGAAACTGGATCGCAGATACCACCAGCCAATCAGACCGGCAACTATAAGCAACAGTATTATACCTAACAACACTTTTAATGCAATCTTAAAACCTTTTTTCATGGTAAAATATATTTGTGACAAAACGACACAAATATACTAATTATTTTAATGTGGCAAAATGACACAAATATGTTATTTTTGTAGCATGGACCTGCAGGAATTTCTCGAAGAAGGGGATAAACTATTTTTACCCAACCTATCTATTGATCTGGTTATTATTGGATTTGAGGAAGGGCATTTAAAATGTCTGTTACTTAAAATGGGGAACAAATGGCTGCTCCCTGGAGGTTATATAAGGCGGGATCAATCCGTGGATGAGGCCGCCAGAACCATTCTTAAGGACAGAACAAATCTGGAAGATCCCCACCTTCAGTTTTTATCGGTCTTCGGTGATAGCGAAAGGCGCCCCGGACTGGGGTCAGAATGGAAAGATTTTATATTGAATTCAGGGGTGAAATGGGACGAGGGGTATTGGGTAAATGATCGTTTTGTTTCCTTAACCTACTACGCCCTTGTCGATATTAACAAAACCCACCCGACCGTTCATAATTTCGACGAGGCTTATGGTTGGTTCCATTTTGATGCGCTTCCCGATATCTGGATGGATCATGATCAGATTCTTAAAAAGGCCCGTAATCGCTTAAAAGAGGATATAAACCGCGAATTAATCACTCATAACCTGCTACCAGATAAGTTTACCATGCCGGAACTCCACAAGCTACATCAGGCCATTTTGGAAGAAAAACTGGACCGCAGCCGATTCCAAAAAAAGATGTTGGCTAGCGGACTCTTTGAGCGCTTGCCAAAACTACAAAAGGACACCCCGGGTAGAAACCCGTATTTATACCGGCTTAAAAAGCAGGGTGTCTAAGTAGTAAGCAGAGGGCTCGGATTTTAAATACGAGCCCTCTGTCATTATTCTTTGTATCTTATAAAGGCAAGAATTTGTAAATATGAATTATACTAAAGGGAAACCATATAACCCCGGTCTTTTTATTGTTTTGCTTCTGTTTTTCTTGAATTTATCTATTGGACAGGAAATAAAGTTAGGAACTAAAAAGGGGAATTATGTTGAAATCAACAATGCCAAGCTTTATTATGAAATGTACGGGGATGGATCTCCCCTTATTTTGTTACATGGGGGGCTAGGTAGTATTTCCAATTTTAAAGCGGTTATTCCTGAATTATCCAAGCACTTTAAAATATTTGCAGTAGATAGCCCTGGTCATGGCAAATCTGAGCAAATAGATTCATTAAGCTATCAAATTATAGCGGATCATATTGCCGGCTTCATTGATAAGATGCACTTGAGCGATGTTAAAATTGTTGGCTATAGTGACGGCGCAATTATAGGACTACTCGTTTCGAATTTAAAACCCGAAAGAGTTAGTAAATTAATATTTGGTGCTGGCGCATTGGGTCCTGGTAACAGTAAGCCTGAAGGATTGGCTATGCTTAAAAATTTCAGTGCTGAAATGTTGCCTCCTGAATGGGAGAAAAATTACAGGCAAATATCCCCTAATCCCGATTATTGGGATCAGTTCATTGTAGATTCAAAGAACATGTGGTTACAAGAGGTTTGGATTCCTCGTGAGATCCTACCAGAAATCCAAAGTAAAGTACTGGTTATGTTTGGCGACAGGGATCCATTTATTCCTTTAGAGCACGCCATAGAAATTTATAAGCTCCTTCCCAACAGCGAATTGTGTGTTTTACCTGACATTCCTCATGAGTTATTTAATTTTCCTGATATTACCAATCCCTTGATGATTAACTTCTTAGTAAAGGACTAAAAACAGCTGGCTCGGATTTTAAATCCGAGCCAGCTGTTTAGTGTCGTCTTATTATAATGGAATAAATAGCGTAACGCCAACATTATTAGGCAGGTGATAATTTATATTGCTAATTTTTTGCTGGCTTGTACCTAGATATAGCTTGGCGCTTTTTCTTTGTTGCACTTTCTTAGCGTTCCTCCAATGTTCGTTAGCTATAGTGTGTAATAATAAACCAGTAAGCCCTGCTGCACCCCCACCAATAATTAAAATTGCGGGCGTGGAAGAGCCTTCTCCTTCTGTCTCTCCATAAAGTAAACCGTCCACCAAACCATCCGCAATAACACTGGGTATTTCGGTTAATCCCACTACAACACCCGCTACAATACTGGCGCCTCCAACAACAAGGAAAAAGTTCCTGGCTTTTAAATTCTGCTCATATTTTTTCATGTAAAATTCATACGACTTCATAGGGGCGTTATCATCGACCTGGTCTACAACCTGACAATTGACAAGATTTACAGCATAAATGAGGATTAATAGGGAGGTAAAGAATGTTTTCATGACTGTTTTTTGGAATGGAATCCTATAAACTAATCAATGAATAGGCATATCACCATGATCTTGGTCATGTAGTAAATCTGTCTTTTGATAATTAAAAATGTAGTTCCGGACATCTAAAACAGCCATTCGTCCTCAAAAACATCAAAACTATTTTTCTAAAATGTAAATTCTGACGCAACAATTAATAAAACTCAATACTAAAAATTAACCAAAATGAAGAAACTGTTACTATTAGGGTTGGGGCTTTTGATAAGCACCGCCATTTATGCTCAGAGGGGCAACAATCCGGTTTACTGGAATTCCTGGGAGTACACTGCAAAAGAAGGCATGCGCCAGAAATTTGAAGAAGCTGCTGCCAAGAAAACAGCTATGTTTAACAATACTCCGGAAACCGCAATTACTACCTACAGGATCATCACAGGACCCGATACCGGGAATTACTTCCGCGTACAGGGAAATAAATCTGCCGCAGATTATGACCGGGACAGATCCGCCGAGGGAAAATACTGGGAAGACAACGTGGCCAAATATGTTGGTAATGATAAGGGACATGTAAGATGGCAGCGCTTAAATAATGGTTCTTATGATCCCAATCCGGATGACACCTCCTTCTCTAAATACGTTAGCAGAACATTTTATGCCGTAAAGGCCGGAAAGGTGATGCACTTCAGAAGGTTAATGTACAGGATGTCTAAGGTTGCTGAAAAAAGAGGCTGGGATGGAAGGTCTTTATACAGACTGGTAAGTGGTGGAAACAGGAATTTGTTTGTGCAAACAGCTGGCTTTGATACGTACAAGAGGGCGGAGTCAGACAGTCCGGAACCTGACACAACTACAGAAGAAGATTACAATGAAATGTTTGGTTGGGGTTCTTTTGAGGAAGACTGGGACAATTTCAATGCTTCCCTTGAGTACTGGGGAGTACAAAGAGATTTAATGCAACTGGTTCCTGAAATGTCAACAGGGATGATGAACTAATAAATAAAAGGTGCGGAATTAAATCCTCGCCTTATATCATACATTAAATAATATAAAAGCCGCCTGAAAAGGCGGCTTTTTTCATGCAAATCAACTGTTTATAAAACAGTTTCCAGTTCTCCTTCACCCACAGGTTCTTTACCTGTCCTCAGGAATCCCATATTCAATTCCCTGGTCCAGTGGAAGTAAATAGGTTTTTCATTCCTCAGGGTATCCATGATATTGAAATACATGGACATGGGGTACTGCAGATAAACCAGATTGTTTCTGTTGTCAAAATGGTTTTCCGGTAAAGTTTTGCCGTCTGGATGAAAGTTCAACTGTAAAACAAAATCATCATTGTGATAACATTTGATTAGAACGGGAGGGTAAACCCTGTTGGGTTCATCATTCCCGGCCTGAAAATGAATCCAGTATTGGGTAATTTCATTGTCGATAATCCTCATAGCGCCAAGGTTTTAATTAATATATCGGTTCAACAGGCTAAGATCCGCATGTTTTGACAATCATGCTATGACGAGCGTCAGTTCCTTAGGGTTACATAATTTGAGATAAGATCATTACCTTAGAGATCAGTATGCGTTAACCTAATCCAAGGACAGATGAAATCCATTCTATACACCCTGGCTTTTGCCCTTATTTTGCTCGGTTGCCGTTCCAAAGAGAAGAAGGCCGAAGAACAACAAGACACCGTAACTTCAGTCTGGGAAGCCGATTTTTTTGATGATTTCGATACGTTTAATCCTGAGAACTGGCAGGACCAGCGGATCTGGGTAAACAATGAATTACAGTGCTATGTGCCCGATGGGGAGTACGGAACCCGGGAAGTGAGTGACGGTACCTTAAAAATAAAGGTGGTTAATGTTGGAGAAAAGCTCCCCTGTGATAATCTCGATAAACACGGGACGAAGCAGGCAGACACCCAGTATATGGCCGGTCGTATTTGTTCCAAAAATCGAAAGGAATTTGTAAAAGGGAAATGGACTGCCCGTTTGCGGCTCCATGGCAATGGCCAGCCCAGTATGTTTCCGGCATGGTGGTTGTTGGGGGCCCAGAACAATGAGTCTCCGGTACAGGAACCGGATGAAAACGTATGCTGGCCGCTTACAGGATCTGGTGAAATAGACATTTTTGAGCATCACGGGGATGTTAAAAAAGACCATTTTACCACTGGAGCTATAAAGAGCCAGGGGGAATGTGATAAGGGAGACTGGTGGAGTTACCGAAAGGACTTCCCTGCTACTCTGGACGATTTTCACGAATACTCTGTAGAGTGGGAGGGAAGCGACCTGGTATACCGCCTGGATGGCGAAGAGGTTTATCGCAATGTTAGCGAAGGAGATAACTACCCGGAACCCATGTTCGCAATCCTGAACTTTGCCAAGATCACGGATAATCCCATGACCGGGGAATGGGTCATGGAAGTAGACTGGGTGAAACACGAGTTCAGGCAATAAACAGAAAGCGCGGATTTTAAATCTGCGCTTTGTGTTTCTATACATTTCTATTTACTAAGAGCCCCATATTTCTTAACTTTATTAGGCTATATGCTCATCTTCCGGAATTATGGGCAAAACACTCTTTACATGCGCGGCGTTACTGTGTATCTGGTCTTCTGTGGGCCAGAATATGCATGTTTCCTGGTACTCTGCAGCCAATGGACTTCCTTCTGATGAGGTGAGGCATGTGGCTTGGGATACCCTGGGGTTCGCCTGGATTGCTACAGATGACGGACTGGTGCGGTTTGATGGCAGCAGTTTTGAAAGTTATTCCCAGTTTGTTCCCAGTCAGTACGTTAAATATCTTTTGAATACCTCAGAAGGATTGCTCCTTAGTCATGATGCAGGCATAAGCCTACTGCAACCGGCATTGGATACTACGGGGATTTCCCTTTTATACAAATCCTCCATACAGCAAACTGATACCCTTTTGTACTACCCAAACCAGATATTTCTCAGGAGCAATGGTAATATTCTGGCAGGTCAGCCCGGGGGACAGATGCATTACCTTACCGCTGAAGGGATTGAATCTTTTATGCCAGAGTTCTTCCAGGTTTCAGAACGTAGCACAAACCTCTTTTTTGGAGAGGTAGCTGGTCGGCTTTGGATTGCAAGAAGTGATGGATCATTATTCCTGTTCAATGAAAATAACAGGACATTAGAAAAAAAGGCCTCATTCACCGGGATTCAGGATATAAAAACAAAGGAAAATACCCTCTGGGTGGCCAGCGATAAGGTTTACAGCTTACAGCTTAGTCCGGATGGTGCGCGGATCCTTGAAAGAGAATCCTTTCCGTCTACCCCGGGGGAAGTTACTGCACTTGCCCTGGATGCCCAGGAGAACGTATACCTCGGCATTCGAGACAAAGGCTTGTATTATTTAGACCGAACACAGGCAATAAGACCCAATTTTATAAAAATATATGGGAATAATGATCCTCATACCGTAGAGGAGCTCCCTTTCAGAAACATAAATACCATAATAATCGACACCAGTGGAAAACTCTGGGTCTGTTCATCAGAAGGATTGGGGATACTGCAAAAGCGCTTTTTTGAAGGTGTGGGCTCAATTCCCAATGCTAATGCAACCGCTATTTCGATAGCCGAAAATGGTCGGATCTTTGTCAATTTTGGTGATCTCTACCGAATTGAGAGCACGGATTTTGGATATGAAGGGGAACCACTCCCAACAGCTTCTCTGGGCACTATAACATCTCTCACTACCGAGGGAGAACGGTTGTGGACAGGGACTAGTACGGGCAAACTTCACGAACTGGACCAGGATGGGCGATTGCTGAGAACAATAGATCTGGAAGACAGGGGGGAGGGGATATTTTTTCTTGAGGTAGACAGTAATGACCGCCTTTGGTTAGCACAGGCCCCCAAGGATAAACCCCTGCTTGGCGTTGGATGTCTGATGCCTGACGGCTCTTTTATAGAATACGGTGCGGAAAAGGGACTTGATAATCGTATCATATGCATCCGAGAAATCGGCAAGGGTCGTATTTATGCCTCGGGTATTGGCGAGGACACCTACCTATTCCGTTATGTTCCCGAAAAAGACAGCTTTGTTAATCTCAGCCTTGATTTTGATTTCTATACCGGTTTCAATTTTCAGGTGCATGACTTTGCTGTGGATGAAAAGGGGATTATCTGGCTGGCTTCCAGCCAGGGTTTGCTCCGTCACGATATGGAAAGTGTGAGCAAAGTTGATCTCGGTGCTGAGTATGATGATATAGAAATAAAATCTGTGAAAGTATCCGCAGATGGCAGTGTCTGGATATCTCTCGATACGGAAGGAGTTCTTCGTTACACCGATGAAAATACCATGGTTATGAAGGAAGAAAGTGGCCTGCCCAGCAAGGTCATGTCCTACCGCTGCATGGAATCTGATAAGAAGGGACGGTTCTGGATTGGGACGGCTGAGGGGATTGTCTATTCCCTTGAGGAAAATGCAAAACCTGGTATGAGCAGTAGACCATTGTTGGTTTCGGCCACAGTTAATGGAATAGAAAGCCCTTTGAATGGACTACATATAAAGCCGGACCATGAAATTAGTGTTGCTTATACTGCTCCTTCATTCCACGGCTTCAGGACATTTTTCCAGTACCGCATTGATGACAGCTCATGGTCTGATCCGATTTCTGAAACAACCATGAACTTTACAGGAATGACTCCGGGCAATTATGAATTGGCCATCAGGGCGAAAAAGGAAGGGGCCTATTTATGGAGCCAACCAGAACAACTCAATTTTACCGTGAGCCAGTACTGGTATAAAAGCCGGACATTTATCTGGGTTTCAGGATTAATACTGACAGGAATTTTTGTTGTTCTCTTCATCTCTCAAAAACGCAGATTCAGCCTTGTTCTTAATGCTATGAGCCAGGGGTTGAAGGCCAAGGAAGAAGAGGTGGTAAAACAGGAAGCCGATTTGCTTAAGGTTCGCGAGGAGGTTAGGTTAAAGCTAAAGGAGCGAAAAGCCAACCTGCTTGTACTGGAGATCATGCACAGGTTAATATCCAAGATAGGACCCGGAACCAAATGGGATTTTGTACTGGAATATATTTCAACAGACCTATTGAAATTACCTGGTGTAGTGGCATTTGAAATAGGGGTGAGACGGGGTAAACATTTGGAATTTGAAGGGTATTCCGAAAGGGTCCGCGGATTTACATCGGCACGGGTTCCCTATGATCCGGATATTTCCCTTGCAGCTTATTGTATTGCCCACGCAAAACCCTTTTTATTCAATCGGCTGGATGAAGAAGGCCATACGCTTTTAAAGAAAAAAGATACACGCATTGCAGCTTATAAGGCCGCTATAAGTGTGCCTTTTTATATAAATAATACGGAGTCAATTTTAACCGTCTATGCAGATAAGGAGGATCTGTTTGACGAACATATGCGCAAGGCATTTCAAATCTTTGCTTCATATCTCGAACAAATTGTTTAGCAGATGAAAAGGATAATTTTCTTTTTGTTATTGACTTTAATCCCGCTTTTTGGACAGGGCCAGGATATGGAAATTCTCCGTGTAGGGGTGGTACAGGAACCTCCTTTTGTTATTAAGGATGGGGGCGAATATTCTGGTCTTAGCGTTGATCTGTGGAATAGTATAGCCAAAGAGGCTGGTGTAGGATACGAACTGGTTGAATTCAATGACCATCTGGGACTGATCCGGGGCCTGGACTTTGAAGAAATCGACGTTTCCATTAACCCCATCCACGTAAATGAAATGCGACTGAACTTGTTAGAAGCCACTCAGCCCTTCTACGTTTCCTTTCTTGGGGTGGCTACCTCCCAGGCACAACATAGTCAGGTACGTGTCTTTCTAAAGAATTTCTTTTCCCTGCAATTTTTCAGGTTGATCTTATTGCTGGTACTGACCATTTTTGTTTTTGGCACCATCCTATGGCTGGTGGAAAGGAACCATAATCGTCGTCAGTTCCGCCCTAACCTGATTGGACTGTTTGATGGATTTTGGTGGTCTGCAGTGACCATGACAACAGTAGGTTACGGGGACAAGGCTCCAAAAACCAAAATGGGTAGGGCTATAGCCATGATATGGATGTTTACGGCTATTCTTATTATTTCGGCATTTACAGCTACCGTGGCATCAACACTTACGGTAGATTCCCTCAGTCGGAATATCGAAGACCTGCAGGATTTGCGCAATACAAACAATATTGCCAGTGTTTATGGATCTAGTAGTGAGGTTTTTTTAAAGCAAAACGAAATTCAACCCGGAGCCCTGTTCGATAATGTTGAAAATGCACTTTTGTCGCTCGCAGCCAGGAAGTCAGAAGTTTTGGTCTATGACAAAACGGTGCTGGATTATCTTATTGGCAAGATGCAGCTGGAAGGCAAGGCTTTTCTTCTGCCTATCAGTTTTAATCAGCAATACAACAGTTTTTTCCTCTCCAAGAATAGCGAACACCTGGAATGGATCAACCCCTTGCTGGTCCGCAAGATAAATGAAAGATCCTGGCAGGAACTGCTACAGGAATATAACTTGCATATAGAATGATAGTTTATAAGGCAGAGAGCCCGGATTTCAGATCCGAGCTTTTATAATTGTGATTTACCTATCTTTAATACGATAACCAAAAACCTGACCAAACATGAAAAAATTAGTTTTACTTACCCTCGCATTAATTATTATTTCCTGCCAGACCAAAACAGAACCGGAAGTGGTTGAAAAGCCCGCCAAGTCAGAATACATTAAAAAAGTTTACAACGCCTTTGCTGAAGGTGATGTGGAAACAGTTATGGCCAGCTTTACCGAAGACATTCAATGGAATGAAGCCGAGAATTTTATTTATGCTGATGGCAATCCCTACGTGGGAGGTGCGGCTGTGGGAGAAGGAGTTTTTGGCCGATTAGGAGCAGAGTGGGAATACTGGAACCTGGAAAATATGAAGTTCTTTAATGTAGACACCAATATGGTCCTGGTTACTGGGCGTTACAAGGCACTTAACAAGGCTAGTGGTAAGGAATTAGACGCTCAGTTTGCCCATTTGTGGACTTTAAAGGATTCACTGGCCAGTTCCTTCCAGCAATATACCGATACCAAGCAGGCGGCTGAAGCCATAATAGTGGATGCGGAATAGGCCCATTAAAAATATAAAGAAAGCCCGGATTTGAAATCCGGGCTTTCTTTATGCTTTTGGTGACCTTTTCCCTAATCTACCACTGTCCTAATTGAATGCGCAGGCCGGAACGAATAACGTCTACTCCGCCATGAGAATCCATAAACTCTTGCCATGCTTTATCACTGGCTTTCTTTTCTGCATCTGTACGCAACATGTCAGCACCACCCATGGCAGATTTGAAATCTTTAAATCCTTGAATTACCCAGCGATTTTCTCCCGCTGGAGAACGACCTGCCGTAATATTCCCCATTGCGACTGTTTCACCCTCCGGATTATTTTTGGAATGAAACTTTGCATATCCTTTATTAAAAGCATCTCCGTCCTTTACGTCCAGCATAAAATAACGCTGTACCGGATGGGGTGTTGAGTTATCTCCGTAACTGTCAATCACCCTTCCCATGGCCGAGCTAAAACCATCTTCCATATGCATGTTTACACGGGTAATGAATAGTTGCCAGGCATCATTATCGCCTCCTGAGTACATGCCTCCTATGGCATCGAGAGACCCGGCAAAAACAATGGAATGTGTAAAATTGTTACCACTGTCGTTAAAGTGGTTTTCATAAAGGGATACCGTAACCCCTTCGGGCTTGTTTTTGGAGTAATAGCCATCAACAAGATCGTAAACTGTGGAGACATCTTTTGCAGCTACGGAAAAATTGTAAATGGTAAAGTAGGTGTCCTGGGCTGAGAGGGAGAATACCATAAACAGCCCCAATAAGGTGCATAATTTTTTCATAATTGGTTGGTTTTAAATGTTATTGGATTAAGATAGCAAAAAAAAAATAGAAAGCGCGGATTTCAAATCCGCGCTTTCTATTTCCGTCCGCATATTTTCAGAAACCTTCCTGCTGGAAAATATCTAATACAATGATCCCTATAGATAACAGAAAAAACAATAGGGCAGGAAAAGACCGGATATTAGGGTCATTAGCACGGAAGTGCATGAATATGGCTCCAAGCATAAAAATTCCCATTCCTCCAGCAGCCGGGGTAGACAGCCCGTTATGCCAGATAGAAACCAGTAGAACGGAAGCCAAAAGTATTTTAATTGCTCCTATTAAGTACATGAGGCCCGGAGAGAAGCCGTAAACCTCGAATTCTTCTTTCATGGATTTGGCTCCACCTCCGCGATATGGTGTGGCCTTATTAAAGCGAAAAAACCAAACATTGATAATGCTTATAAAGATGATCACCTTAAAAGCTATGGATAGGTAAGCAAGAATCATTTATTATTTATAATTGGCCTTTTAATCGATTAATTAAAAGGGATAATGGTTGTTTGAGGATGAATATACACGAATTTTTATAGAAAGCGCGGATTTTAAATCCGCGCTTTCTATTTATAGATCTTCAAATTTAGGTACTGTCAAATCCTCAACAGGCCAATTTGCGAGTTTGGCTCCGGACTGATAGGCGCTTTCCAAAAAGGCGAGTACTGCTTCCCTGGGATCTTCAGACCTTCTTACCGAATCGTAGGATAAAAGTGCCATTGGGCTTCCATTGCTATCAACCCACTGTGCATCAACAGGGAGCAATGGCTCCTGATCCAGTTTGTCCGGGGAGGGGTAGGTATAGGAATAATACATGGGCTCCCTTACCATATCATCACCCACCCAGAATCCAAAGCTTATTTGCTCGTGAGAGTATGTGTCTTTTTCGAGGAGTCGTGCTGAGGCATCCATGGCTGGCAATTTTTTTCCAGAGAAACGGGTAACGGTCAGGTCCATATGATGCCAATAGATGTGAACAGGGCAGGTCTTGCCGTAAAACCGACCGCTGAATTCCTGAAAGACAGATTGATTCCACCGCATTACCTGCCAGAAACGATTGATAAAATCCCAGTCGTAATGATGGTATGTTGTAAGTTCGGCAAAAGGGGTTTCGATGTTTAAGTCAAAAGGTTTTTCCACAAATTCCGGATGCAAATCCAGTTCTTTAAGAATTGTACGGAAATCAGAATAAAACTGAGCAATGCTCGGGGAATCCTTCAATGAAATATGAAACTGCTGTCCTGATGAGCAATCAAAGCTAACGGCTTTCTCAGGGATATTAAACTCTATTTCCAGGCTTTCCATGCCATTTACAATCGGGATACCCCCTGTTCCAAAACCCCTGGAAGTAATATATATGGTGATATACCACCAGTGGTTTTTCCTGGGAGTAAGCTTCAATCGGGTCTTGCCAATAATCTGTAGGATGAGGTGTACAGTAAGCCGCGTATTGGCCCAATCTTCAAAAGGAAGTTCAGGCAAAGATATCTTTGGATTGAGAGATGAGTTCATAGACCATTGTTAAATGATCTTAAAGATACATCCTAAGGGTCACAAGTTCGTTTCCCTTTTGTTATTTTTGGGTATGACCCGTGATATCATAGACATACAGGACTTTACCATTCTGGTGGAAGAAGCCTTTTCGGACAAGGTTGTCGTAGACGCCTGTTCCTTTGATGAACCCGTTATTGCCGTAGCCCTCTACGGATCCGGTGATGTGCATCTGGATATGCGTTATGCAGATAAAAACAAAGAATACAACCATACCAAAGGCCTGGCCCTTTCTTTTTATGCCGATGAACACGTGGTTTGCGAGCATACGGTTTCTGCTGGAAAACCATTACAATGTCTTGTTATAGCTACTGCTCTAAAGAACCTGGATAAATTACCGAATGCTGAAGGGGAATTGTTTTCACAAATGTTAAACCAGCTGGTGCACCCTCAGGACCATTATGTAGAGGGACCAAGGTTTTTCATGAGCCCGGAAATGCAGGACCTTGTTAATGCCGTGTTTGAAAACAAATACGAGGGCAAAATGAAAATGATGTTTTTCCGAAGCCAGGTTACCTTGCTTTTGGCGCACTTCCTGGGACAGCTTTCCACCATGAAAGGGCCCTCAATAAAAGATTCGGAGCGGGAAAAGTTACTGGCCGCAAAATCCATTCTTGACCATAATCTCGATTCACCACCATCATTAACGGATCTGGCTCGCGAAATAGGGGTGAACACCTTCAAACTGAAAAAGAATTTCAAGGCCTTATTCGGTGTTCCCGTTTTTAAGTATCTTCAGGAGACACGATTAACCACTGCCTATGATTTGCTCAAAAACCAGGAAGCTACGGTTCAGGAAGCAGCCTGGCAGGTGGGTTACGACAGCCTAAGTTCATTTTCCAATGCCTTTACCCAGAAATTTGGATACCGACCAAGCCAGGTCAGAACCACTACCTCCTAGTACGTCTTTTAGAAAACAGAAATCCTCTTACATTTGAATCATGGGTTTTAGTATGTCTCCTAAGACTAAGAGAAATATTCAGCGCATTATTCCCTTTGGCATAATATGGCTGTTTATTGGCTGGTTCGATTTGGTTACCGATGCACTTGCGACCGGGAATAAGAACACCAATCCCGGAATTGAGATTACGCTTACCCTCGAAGTGTTTGTTTTTGCTTCTGTGGCAGTGACCATAACCGGGTTAATCATCGGAACATTAGAAGTCTATTGGTTTAAAAACCTGTTTGCCAGGTATAGTTTTACAAGAAAACTGCTTTCTAAGTTCCTTTTCTATACTTTTTTCCTGTTTCTCCTGATTTTTATAATGTATCCACTGGCGTCTGCCATAGAATTAAGAATTTCTCCTTTCAGTGATGATATTTGGGACAGATTTATAGGGTTCTTGGGTAGTGGCCTATTCTTAAGTACTGCCATAAGTCTGGCATTCAGTACTTTTTTGAGTCTTTTTTACGCTGCTATCAGTGACCACCTGGGGCACAGGGTTCTTTTTAATTTCTTTACGGGAAGATACCATCAGCCGGTGGAAGAGAAGAGGATATTTATGTTTCTGGACATGAAATCGTCAACCGCCATTGCGGAGGAACTGGGTCACCTGACCTATTTTGAACTGCTACGATCCTATTACAATGTATTGTCCGGGGCGATTATTGAATATGAAGGCGAAGTATACCAGTATGTCGGTGACGAGATCGTCATATCCTGGGAATTGGATAAAGGTATAAGCGGGGAAAATTGCCTCAGTTGCTTTTTTGCCATGCAGCGGGACCTTCAGAACAAAGCCTCCTATTTTCAAAAGAGGTATGGAGTTGTTCCAAGCTTTAAGGCCGGTTTGCACGTTGGCCCTGTAACCACGGGAGAGATAGGAGCCTTAAAGCGCGAGATATTCTTCACTGGTGATGTTCTGAATGTGACAGCAAGAATACAGTCCTTATGCATTACTCATAATACTGATCTGCTGATCTCGCACAGCTTACTGGATTTACTTAAAGACCCTCCTTCTTTTACTTTCAGCTCACTTGGACCCCTTAACTTAAAGGGCAGAGCGCAATTTATGGAATTGTATTCAGTTACAAATAAGCCCTGATCGCCCATAAATAAAGGGTTACTCCTTTTCGAACAAATCTTCCTCCCTTTACAACCAACCATCCTCCCCGGACTACTGCAATTTTGTCTCAGTAATAATCAATAAGTTGATCATGAGACCTAATAGAAATGTACTTCAGACACATCTAATACTTCCACTTGGATTTGGCTGGACCTCCACTAAACAGTCCTCCAGCTCCTCAATTTCACAGGTAGATAAGGTGTCTAAATCAGAAACAGAAGGGCTGCTCCTTCTGGAACAAATCAAAATGCTTTGAGGACAAATGATCAGAGGTGAGCTAAAATACTTTTGACCTGTAAACATTTAATCAAATAATTATGAAAACTAAAAGAGCAATTTCAATAGGTGTAGCAATCTGGTTTTTGGCAGTATTTGCATTCACCTTATCCTTTTACATCCCCCTGCTGGAGGATTATGAACTACAGGCTAACCTGGTTGTTGGTCTGGTCTTGATTCCCCTGACCTGGTTTGGTGCCCATCTTTACTATCGCGCTGAGCAAAAAAGTCCCGGATTAAAAATCGGACTGGCAATGCTCCTTACTGGTGTTATCCTGGACGCTACTGTAACAGTTCCATTGCTCGTGATACCAGCTGGTGGATCATACTACCAGTTCTTCACGGATATATCCTTTTGGATCATAGCAATACTATACCTGTCAGTAGTAAGCCTGTATCATAGGATAAAAATGAGTAAGGCATAAACCCGCAACCAACAACAATAAACCATCAACCCAAAACAAAACACAATCATGGAAATCTCTATAAAACTTGTAGTAATAGTCATAGCCACCCTGTTAACCGGATTGTCAGCCGGACTCTGTTTCACCTGGTCCAACGCCGTTACCACCGGATTGGCTAACCTGGACGATCTAAGCTATCTAAGGGCATTTCAGCAAATGAACAGGACTATCCTTAACCCAACCTTCTTTCTGGTCTTCTTCGGACCTGTATTCCTGGGGGCATTAGGTGCATACCTGATTCGAAACGGGAATCCTGCGACTTTCTGGTCAGTACTCACTGCAGTTTTACTGTATTTCTTCGGGGTAGCTCTGGTTACGGTATTCGGTAATGTACCCCTGAATGAAATGGTAGACAAGACAGATCTCGCAGAGATAGGAGCAGAGGCGGCTGCCTCATTGAGGAAGAAATTTGAAAACCCCTGGAATTCTTTTCACCGGGTAAGAACCTATATATCAGCGCTATCCTTTCTTTTATTACTGCTTAGCCTGGTCTGGAAATCATAATTAATCTAATACAAATCAAAAATTTAAAAGTAAAATCATGGAAAACAACAAATATTTAGTTCTTGGAGGAACCGGTAAAACCGGAAGAAGAGTAGTGCAAAGATTAGAGGCCCTGGGTCATGAAGTACGAGTAGCCTCGAGGTCGTCAGAACCCTCATTCGACTGGTCAAAACCGGAAGGGTGGGAAGCCGTACTGGAAGGAATGGATAAAGCCTATGTTGCCTACTATCCGGATCTTGCGGTACCAGGATCCAAAGAAGCGATTACTAAGTTAGTAGAGGTGGCAGAGCGTACCGGCCTGAAAAAAATGGTAATCCTTTCTGGACGAGGTGAACCCGAAGCCCAGGAATGTGAATTGATCGCCTTAAATTCCAATATCAATACCGTAGTGGTACGTGTTGATTGGTTCATGCAGAATTTTAGTGAATATTTCTTCCTGGATCCGATCAAGGCTGGGGTACTGGCGGCTCCAAAGGCTGAAACCAAAATTCCTTTCATCGATTTGGATGACGTTGCCGATGTAGCCCTTAAGGCCCTTCTTGAAGACCGTATCACCAATGAAGTCCTGGAGCTTACGGGTCCTGATCTCATTAACTTCGAAGAAGTGGTAGAAGAGATTTCTAAGGCCACTGGCAGAGACATCCAATATATCCCGGTAAGCATTGAGGAGTATACCCAGATGTTGCGCGACCATAAGGTGCCTGAAGATTTTATCTGGTTGATCACTTACCTGTTTACCAATGTCCTGGATGGCAGGAATGCTTCAACAACCAATAACATTGAAATAATACTGGGAAGACCGGCTAAATCTTTCTCAACCTTTGCGAAAGAAATAGCTGCTACCGGGGTATGGGACGTTGCTATTCCTGAAACGGCAGGAGAATGAACGTTTTTAAGTAGCTAAAAATACAAAAGGGGCTCCTGGAGAGCCCCTTTTTCTATTTACGCTTTGACTATTAGTTCTTGATGCCCTGCCCCAGTATATAGGGAGCACCAAGACGTCGCAATTCGTTTTCCAGTGCTGGAATTGTACTTGTACTGATGGTGCTGATTTCAGCAAACATGCCATTCAACATAGTATTGGCAATTTCAAGGCTTTGCCTGTGAAGTGGGGTGGGGCCATAAGTAGTTGACAATCCCCTCATCGCCACTCGCATATGTGATCCTACGCTAGGTGGATTGCGTTCTCCAATTTCACTTCGGGAACTATTGCCGTTAATTTTTTCTTCCATTACATACAACTGTTGCTTTAGGTCATACAATCGTTTGTCTAAGCTTCCAGGTGTTACATCAGTACGTGAAAGGGCTACCTGCATGGCTTTAACTTTATCCATGCTCTCATCAAAGGCGTCACTTGCAACATTTACACGGTCCTGTAAAGCTTCAATTTCTGTTATGTACTCATTGAATTCATCATACGAAACGCCTTTTAAAGTACCTTCCCGTAGAGGAACTACCTCAAAGGAAATAGGCCCGTCCAGCGTCGTTACCTCACCTTTGTCTTCTTTCATCAAAGTAGCATTATAGGTACCCGGTGTAACCATAGGTCCGGATGAAGACCATCCGCCTCCGCCTCCCGACTGTCCTGGTCTGATAGCACGATTGCTTGGGTGCCTCAAGTTCCAGGCTACTCGATTTATTCCCTTTTTGGTTTTTCCTTTAACCTTTCGGATTACATTACCCTGCTCATCTTTAACAACAACCCAGATTTTGACACCCTCTTCACGGCGTTCTTCCTCCAAAGCATCCCAGCCGGGGAAGGGGATATCCCTGTTCTGTTTTTCAAGGGCTTTTTCAGCCTCCTTTCGTTTCTTTTTTATCGTTGGATATTCATTAGAAAGATGATAGGTAAACCAGGCTCCGAATTCTGGATTTTCGGCAAAATAGTAGTCCCCACCGGTATTACCGATAATGTTTTTGGGAACATACCAATGGGCTTTTTTGGTAGGGAAAAGATGTCCTTCCTTTTGTCTGGTTTCTGCATTAATATCACGCATCGCACTGTAATCATCCAGTACAAAAAAGCCCCGACCAAAGGATGCACCAACCAGGTCATTTTCGCGTTTCTGGATTACGAGGTCACGGAAAGGAATAGTGGGAGCACCCGGGACCTTACTCCAGCTTTTACCGCCGTCGAGGGAGGCATAAATTCCCAATTCTGTACCCGCAAATAGCAGGTTTTTATTCACGTGATCCTGTACAATACGCCATACCAGCATACGTTTGGGCATATTGCCGGTAATGGATTGCCAGCTTTGTCCGCCGTCTGTACTCTTGAATAGGTAAGGGGAGAAATCTCCTTCCTTATGGTTGTCCAGGACCACATATACTGTATTGGCATCAAATAGATCTGCTTTGATGTCATTTACAAAACTCCTCGAAGCCAATCCCATACGGGTTACCGGAATACGATTCCAGTTCTGGCCTCCATCGGTAGATGCCTGGATAAATCCGTCATCTGTTCCGGCATAGAGTACACCTTCTTTCACCGGAGATTCGGACAGAGAGGTAATGGTGTTATAATTAGACATCGCACCTACATCCCAGGCATTGTCCCAGCTTTGCTGTTTCCCCATAATGGGGAGGGTAATACGCTCCTCATTTCGGGTAAGGTCTCCGGAAATTGGAGTCCAGCTGTCGCCACGGTCTTCAGATTTCCATACCCGCTGTGAAGCAAAATACAAACGAGATGCCTTATGAGGACTTACCAGGATAGGAGCATCCCAGTTAAAGCGCTCGAAATCTTCTCCTGCCCTTGCCTGAGGTTGAATAAACACTTGTTCGCCAGTAACCAGGTCGACACGGTGAAGACCACCTTGCTGGGTTTCGGCATAAATGATATTGTTGTATTCCGGATCCGTAGCTGACTGATGTCCATCTGCCCCAAGGGTTTTATACCAGTGGGCATTGCGTATTCCCTGACGCTCATCGGTGCGAGAAGGACCTCCGGCAGAACCGTTGTCCTGGGTACCCCCAAAGATGTGGTAGAAGGGTTCTGCATTATTTACGGCCACCTTGTAAAACTGGGTAAGGGGCAGGTTTTTGATATAGCGCCAGGTTTTAGCCAGGTCAAAACTTTCATAGATACCGGCATCCGTGCCTACCAGAAGATAATTGGGATCGTCTGCCCTGAAGTTGATAGAGTGGTTGTCAGAGTGCTTGTCGTCTTCCTGAAGCTGGACAAAGGTCTTGCCCCCATCTTCTGAAGTAAGGATACGTACATTCATGAGGTAGAGCCGGTCGAACTTGTGAGGACTGGCATAGAGCTCCTGGTAATAATGGGGACCCGTGGCTCCGGATACTGTATTAGACATTTTGGTCCAGGATGCACCACGGTTTTCTGAGCGAAATACTCCCCCCGTAGTGCGGTCCAGTTCTATAGCGGCGTATACCACATCAGGTTGCTGGGGTGAAATAGCCAGGCCTATTTTACCCATGTTCGACTTCGGTAATCCCGTCTTCAATTTTTCCCAGGTAAGTCCTCCATCTTCTGAGCGGTGGATCCCAGAATCCGGTCCACCTCCCATCAGTGCTGCTACGGTACGATGCCTCTGCCAGGTGGCCGCGTAGATCCTGTCAGGGTTGCGGGGATCTATCATGATATCGGTAACCCCGGTCCATTCGTTGCCACCAAGGGTTTTGTTCCAGGTTTCACCGCCATCAGTGGACATATAGAAACCTCTTTCTCCGCCTTTGGTCCAAAGCGGGCCCTGTACCGCAACCCATATAACATTCGGGTTGTCCGGGTGCACGATAATCTCCGAAATGTGTTCGGAGTTTTTCAGGCCCATATTTTCCCAGGTTCGTCCGCCGTCCTTGGAACGGTAGATCCCATCACCATAACCTACGTGGCGGCCACCTACGTTTTCCCCTGTACCTACCCATATGGTAGCGTGGTTGTTGGGGTCTATGGTAATGCATCCTATGGAATACGAGCTTTGCTTGTCAAAAAGCGGTGTCCAGGTAGTTCCGGAATTAACGGTTTTCCAGACACCTCCGGAACCTACGGCCACGTACCATATATCGTCATCTTCCGGATGCACCGCAATATCCGCAATCCGACCCGATAAAAATGCGGGACCAACATTTCGCAGTTTTAGGTCACCCAAAGCAAGGGTTTCTTTTTTCTCGGGTGCCGCTTTGGCCTTGCGCCTCTGAGCATTAAGATTAATAGAAACACTTAAAATCAATAGGAAACAGAGATAGGGTAGTAATTTTTTCATGGTTTTCATTTTAGTTCAGTGTGAAGTGATTAAATTACGGAATAATGAGGAAAGATTAATCAATTTCAATCGAAATCACCTGTGAAGACATATGCTTTTCCCTATGTTGTATTTCTTGTCCTTTTAGTGGGATGTAATACACAAATCAAAGAGGATCAATTACCAGAAGTTAAAAGTGAAATCCCTTCAGATTACGATCCGGAGGAACGACTGTATGAGTTAGGGATAGTATTGCCTGAAGCAGGTAATCCCGTAGCAAATTATGTCAACGCAGTACAGGCGGGGAACCTTATGTTTCTTGCCGGGAAAGGCCCCCGCAAACCAGATGGAGGTAATGTTACGGGCAAGCTTGGCGCCGATTTGACTATAGAGGAGGGTTATGAAGCTGCCCGCTTGGCGGGGATTGCACAGCTGGCTGTACTCAAGGCAGAATTGGGAAATTTGAATAGAGTAAAACGTGTGGTGAAAGTAAAGGGAATGGTCAATGCAATGCCAGAATTTACGGACCATCCAAAAGTGGTTAATGGTTACTCTGATCTTATGGTGGCTGTTTTCGGGGATCGAGGGAAACATGCCCGTGCAGCTGTAGGCATGGGATCACTTCCTTCCAATATAGCCGTGGAAATGGAAATGGTGGTTGAGGTGTTTGATTAGATCAATTTTCTCCTTTAGACTTGTGGGATAGCCCAGAAATGCCTTATTTTTGTGTCCCGTTTTTCTGGCCTCATAGTTCAATGGATAGAATAGAAGTTTCCTAAACTTTAGATCCAGGTTCGATTCCTGGTGAGGCTACGGATAAGCAGAAAAGGCCTTTGCGAAAGCAAAGGCTTTTTATTTTTGGCTTTGGACCGAAGAAACGACCTTCTTAAGGTCTTAACCAAAAATAAAACCAACTGTGCTACAGTTGGACTTTTCTATTTTCAAAACGAGAATCAATCAGGAACAGCGCAGCTATCTCCTGGTGAGGCTACAAATAAGCATAAAACGCCTTGGTGAAAGCCAAAGCGTATTTTTATTTTCAGACTGAGTTCCTTTCAGGAATAGCTCAGCCAGTTTTGGAGAATGAAGTCAAGTTACCTTTCCAAAGGCTTGGTTATGTACCTTTTATTGCCTTACTTAATAGTGCCAAAAGCCATTTGTAATGAAGGATGAAGAGAAAAAGGATTCCATTACCATTCCCAAGAAAGTCATTGCAGGTATAGCTCCGGTAGCGGCTATTGTTGCCATTCTCCTATCCAAGGACAAGGTGGGGGAAATGTTCTTATTCCTGATAGGGGTAGGCGCAGGGATCATGATCGGAGTAAGCTGGATGAAAGGGAAAAGCAGAACATCCTAAGAAGGTTCATGTTCTTATTCCTTAAAGGAATATAAATGCCAATAGGATCAGAACAATGATGAGCAGTCCGATTACGGCCACTATTTTTCCTGCCCTATTACCCGCGTCATCAGAGAATTCCTGTGCCCTTTCAGATTTTCTGAACAAACCACGGTAACCCATTGCAATTAAAGAGCCGAACAGGATTATATACAAGGCATGTATAATATTCGCTACGGCAGTCCTGTCTACGGGTACTATGGATTCTCCTTTTTCATTCACCACATTAAAGGCTAAATCCACTTCTGAAGTCGGGGTTGCAAAAAGGGTTAGTTCTTTATTTTTTGTGCCGGGAAAAATCCAGTTTTCAAAGGGTTCCTCCTTCGCCATGGATATCCCCAGGTACATGGTGCTATCCATCAATATGCCACTGTTTGTTTCCTTGTATTGCCCATAGATGTCGTACTTGAAAAAGCCAAGGGTGAAGCCTGCTTCATTATTTGGTTGGGTATTATATATTACCAGGGTATAATCGCCCGTTTTGGGAAGGTTGATGCTTAATATAAATCCGGCATTGTCGTCCAGTAGTTCCAGCTCCCATATCCCGGTTGAAACATATCCGGATTCCTCCGAATAGGTGAACATCAGTGATTCGTTTTTTTGGACAGAGGCATCGAAGTTCAGCACCGGAGTCATACTTGTCAAGGAATCAGGGGGGCTTAACAAAGATTGTGACCCCTTGAGCATTACCTGATCACCCTTATTGCCGCTAAAACTAAATTTCAGGGTTTCCTGAATATTCCCGACTACAAATTGATTATGAACCAGCCTGAGTTTTTCAGAAGGCTGAAAATATTCCGACCGGCCTTCCAAACGGGCTATTGCGTAATCCCATGCAGGATCATAAATGGAATCCCATACAGCTACCTTATAATCCCCTTTTTCCGGTAGCGTGAGGACAACCTTTTCAACCTCCATCCCCTTACCATGCTCATCTACTTCTGTTGGCGTTAACACAAGATAAATGCCGAACCCTATACCAATAAGTACATAACAGATGAGGTGGAGGCCTAAAGACACCATTCTATGATACTGCAACTCCCTGGAGATATAGTTGACCTGTATGATGATAAACCATAGCAAGGTCAATAAAAACAGAAAGAGGGGAAACATTGATAAATAGGTTTCTTCGGATAAATTTCCCCAGTCGAACTGGTCTGCCAGCAGATAGGCAAAAAAGGAGAGCATCAGGGGTGAAAAATAATAGCATTGCACGTAGAGGCTCTGTAAGATGTTATCTCGCTTAATGCCACCTTTTCTGAATAGTTCAATGACCAGGCCAAAAAATAAAGGAAGTGCCAAAAAGAGAAATCCGGCAGGCCCCTGCAGCCGCTGCCCGAAACTACCACCACTTTCGTCGTAATCCGGGGCAATAATCAGACCCGAATCCAGCAAAACAAAGAGGACCACAGAAATGGCCAGGAATAGGAGGATAGGGGACATGTAAGTTTTAAACTTTTCCTCACTGCGCAATTGTTCCTTGATATACCCCGGGGCCCACTTCGGGTCTTTGATGATTTTGTAAATGGTCTTGGGAACATAGATGATCCACAGGAGTAGCTCCACAGCCAGGAGTTCTATGCCCTTTATGATATTGATGATGTTCATTGGTTGTTGGTTGTTGGAATAGAGCTATGAATGTACCATATAATTGTTTTTTCTCCAATTATCCGGATTTGAACTTATATGGCTTGTCTGCAATCTCAGGAATCTTGAGTATTTTAGTTCATTATTCATTGAGTATGAAAAGTAAAACCATTAAAAATGTATTCCGTGAAGGGGCCATCACCCCGGAATTTATAGCCAATTCCATTGCCAAACATCAGGTGAAGACCCAAATTGGGGCACATGACATCTTTCTGGGGCAGGTGCGTGCAGATGTCATTGAGGGCAAGGTAGTCAAAGGCATCGAATACACGGCTTATGAAGATATGGCCAATAAGAAATTCCATGAGATCCGGGAGGCGGCCTTTGAAAAATTCGAACTTAGCTGTATGCATATCTACCACAGCCTTGGGGTGGTGGAATCTGGAGAGATTTGTCTATTTGTTTTTGTTTCATCGCCCCATCGCAGTGAAGTATTTGAAGCTTTGCATTATATAGTGGAAGAGATCAAAAGCCAGGTGCCTGTTTTTGGCAGGGAACTGTTTGAGGATGATTCCTATCAATGGAAAGTAAACACTTAAATTATGGTAGACATTACACATAAAGAACCCACGCTACGCACAGCAGTGGCACAGGCTGTCCTTGAAGTTGGCAGGGCGGAAACGATCGCTGCCATTAAAGAAGACCGTGTACCGAAAGGCAATGTGTTTGCCATGAGCAAGGCGGCAGGCCTGCTCGGGGTGAAGAAGACTCCGGATCTGTTACCGGATTGCCATCCCTTACCCATTGAATACACAGATGTTCAATATGAAATTTCAGGGCTTCAGATCAGAATACTTATTACCGTAAAGACCATCTACAAAACGGGGGTAGAAGTGGAAGCCATGCATGGTGCCAGCGTGGTAGCACTGAATATGTACGACATGCTGAAACCGATTGACAAGGGTATAGAGATCAAGAACATCAAACTCCTTAAAAAAACAGGAGGAAAGTCGGATATTGGAAAATAAAAAGGCCTCTATTGAGGTTTTTTACAATTCCCGCGCCACAGTATTAAAAGATTCTCGCGTAACTGCTTTACTCGAATGGAGTTTAAGCCTACTTCCTGCGGCTCCAAATCTCGTACATGGGCTCCCCCCGACTGTTTTTCCCCTGGTGATGCCAGTCATCCCCATTAATATTGTACAGGAACTTCAGTTTGGCACCAACGCGGTTGTTATCCCTTGAGAAATACTGTATGTACTCGGTATAATTGCCATCTTCAGCAGTGTAATGTCCACCTCCTGTTCCTGAAAACCGGAAGGTTTCTGTATGGTAGGCTATCCATTGGAAGCGTCCGTCCATAAGAAATTTCATGGTCTTTCGGGGATTTTCTTCTCCCCGGCGGTCCTGTCCTGTATCCGGGCCTCGTGTGGCAAAGAGCCACTTCCCGTCCAGGTCCTGAGCTAGGGAAGCACCCTTTTCAAATTCCAGGGTTGTTGCCAGTTTCAGTACCAAAACATCGCCCTCCAGGATATAAGGAATGCTCAGGCTTTTTATGCTATCCTGGGCATATTGTGAATTGAACTCGAGTTTTATGTCTAACTTCCCGTCAGTACTATTATAAAAACCCCCCAGTGTTTTTACGAATTCAGGAGGGGATTCCCGGTAAACCGTGTGCACAAGATAATTGTCATCAAGTTTTAGCTCGTGGATCAGGGTTTTATCACCTTCGGATTGCCTGGCCATATAGACTCCTCTGTTTATCTGAGCATTGGCAATAGTTGCAGTCAACAGGAAACCTAAAAAGATTCGTAGGGAAGATCTCATAATACAAATTTTAGAGGATTTCCTAAATTAGACAATATTTCCCTACTTCCCTAGCTGAGTTAGCATTTCCAAACTGGTCTTTTCAAGGTTGTATTCTGCAGACCAACCCCAGTCTTTTCTCGCCTGTGAATCGTCAATGCTTTCCGGCCAGCTCTCTGCTATTGCCTGCCGGAAATCCGGTTCGTATCCGATTTCAAATTCCGGAAGATGCTCCCTGATGCTGCGGGCAATTTCCGCAGGGGTAAAGCTCATGGCAGCGAGGTTATAGGATGAACGAATGCTGAGTTGGTCAGGATCGGCTTCCATCAATTGCAAAGTTGCCCTAATAGCATCTTCCATATACATCATTGGCAAGCGGGTATTTTCCTTGAGAAAGCAACTGTATTTTCTGGTTTCCAGGGCTTTGTGGTATATGTCTACTGCATAATCGGTGGTGCCGCCGCCGGGAAGGGTTTTCCAGCTTATCAATCCAGGATAGCGAACACTTCTCACGTCTACCCCGAATTTATGATGGTAATAGGAACACCAGCGTTCACCAGCCTGTTTGCTTATCCCATAGACCGTTGTGGGCTCCATAATACTGTGCTGCGGTGTATTTTGTTTAGGGGTATTGGGGCCAAATACCGCAATACTGGATGGCCAGAATACTTTTTCAATTTTCTTTTCCTTGGCCAGGTTCAGCACATTGAAGAGTGAATTCATATTCAGGTTCCAGGCGCGAGTTGGAAATTTTTCAGCTGTGGCACTGAGCATTGCCGCCATAAGGTAGATCTCATCCACTTCGTAGTGCATTACCACATCCTCAACGGCCCCGTAATCAGTAGCATCCAGTAGCTCAAAAGGCCCGGATTCTGATAGGCTATCACTGCCTTCCCGGATATCGCTTGCAATAATCTGAGACCCCTGGTATTTGTCCCTTAGCCTGAGGGTAAGCTCCGTGCCAATTTGTCCACAGGCCCCTAAAATCAATATAGTTTTGTCCATTCCGAACTTATTCCAAATAGACCGTAAAGATAGCGTATTAGCGAAAAATCAGCGCTACCAATCCAGGCATAATCCGGGATAGTTTGTGTTCACCTCCCCGCTCAAAAGCACGTTAAAATTTGTACATTCGCTTTATGCGTTTCATTTACCTATTTAGTGCCTTAATCATTTTAATGTCGGCCTGCCGGGGAGTTGGTGATGGGCAGGAGTTCGTCGGGACCAGTGTTGTGGAAATTGATGTACAGGAGCTGCCGCAGCGGAGCGCTGTAAACCCAGAAGCTACTGAAATGCTTAAAGAATGGACAGCCTTCCAGGAAATGGAAACCAGTTTTGATGCATTATACCGGGTAGCCAATAATGAAGATCTCATCCTGGTTGTTGAGGATATGATTTTGAAGCAAACTGAGCTGGAGACTTCCGAATATCCTGAAGCCTTTGATACCCCTCAGGTTAAAAGCCGCCAGAAAGTCTTTAAAACCTTTTTGCTGAAACTCAAGGCTGCTGTAGAATACCGCAATGATGTAATTGCTCCGGCAAAAGAAATGATATTGGCCTATAATGCCTTTCGTGAACAATTTAATGTTACCGTAAACAATACACTGGACCTAAATGAAATCCTCGATGAAAATTAAAACCTGTTTCCTTCTTCTTTTTCTGTCCATTGGCCTGCAGGCTCAGGAAACCCCCAAAAAAACCATTCACAAAGTCCTGGATGCATGGCATGATGCAGCTGCCAGGGCCGATTTTGAAGCCTATTTTAATCTGATGGGTGAGCAGAGCGCCTTTATTGGCACCGATGCCATGGAGAATTGGCAGCGTAAAGCTTTTGAGGCCTTTTCCAGGCCCTATTTTGATCAGGGAAAAGCATGGGCATTCCAGGCCAGGGAGCGCAATATCTACCTGTCTGCAGATGGTTCTGTGGCCTGGTTTGATGAATTGCTCGATACCTGGATGGGGACCTGTCGCGGCTCTGGGGTGCTGGAAAAAGCGGGAGATTCCTGGAAGATCAGGCATTATGTGCTTTCCATTACCATACCGAATGAGGAGGTGGAACCGGTAATAGCGCTGAAGAAAAGTAAAGACAGCCTGATCCGAAAACAGGTACAGCGCAACTGGTAAAATCCTTGATTTATCCATCACAAGCATTTTTATTATGAACAACCGATCCCTATTGATTCTTTTGACCCTTTTTGTTTGTGCTTGTCGCACAGAAACACCCAGGGCCATTTCCAATGTTGATTTTTACGCAACTGAGTTTTTTCATGAAGTTCAGACCAGGGCTATTTTCAAGGACTCCAAAACGTTTACCGATTTGGTGCCACTTGCGCCATATTCGGAAGTGCTGGCCAAATATGAATTGGAAAAGGACAATGCTGATTTTGACCTTAAAGCTTTTGTGGAAAATAATTTCAGTGATCAATCCACAGCTGTATTATCCTTTGAAACGGATACCACAAAGACCATGTATGAGCATATTAGTAGCATATGGCCCAAGCTTACCAGGGGGCCCGATAAGATAATTCCCTTTTCTTCTCGTATTCCGTTGCCCTATTCCTATGTGGTTCCCGGAGGGCGTTTCAAGGAAATTTATTACTGGGACAGCTACTTTACCATTGAAGGTCTTTTAGTGGATGATGAGCTGGAATTGGCAAAGAATATGGTTGCCAACTTCAGCCATTTGATTGATTCCATAGGATTTATTCCCAATGGAACACGCAATTACTATCTAACCCGCTCTCAACCACCATTTTTCAGTCTGATGGTGGATGCATTATCCAAAAGCGACAGCACTGCAGCCCGGGAATATTTTCCAAGCATAGTCAGGGAATACCAGTTCTGGATGAAAGGAATGGACAGTGTTCCAACCAGTAGTGGGGCATATCGCTATACCGTTCAACTGGGAGATACCTTGCATTTAAATCGTTACTGGGACATGGGAACCACACCCAGACCGGAGGCTTATAAGGAAGACAGGCATTTGGCAGGCGAGTTAAATTCTGAGGAAGAGAAACAGGCCCTGTATGTAAACCTCAGGGCTGCAGCAGCTTCAGGCTGGGATTTCAGTAGTCGCTGGTTCCTTGAAGATGAATTCGCCTCTACAGCTACATCCCGAATTATTCCCGTGGATCTGAATTGTCTGATGTATTTCATGGAGAAGGAAATCGCAGAGGGATTTGCCATACAGGGCAATAAGGAATCTGCCGAGGATTATGAAAAAAGGGCCGCAAAAAGGGCCAAGGCCATTCAGACCTTATTCTGGAATCCGGACATGCAGTATTTTCACGACTACCATTTGGACTCCGGATCAACCATGGGACAATTGACCCTGGCCGGGGCGTTCCCCCTTTATTTTGAGCTGGCTTCCCCGGAGCAGGCAAAAGGGGTTCGAAACCGGCTGATGAACGACTTCCTCCGGGATGGCGGATTGCTAACTACACTTAAGGATTCGGGCCAGCAATGGGATGCCCCAAATGGCTGGGCTCCACTGCAATGGATTGCAGTAAAAGGGTTGCTCAACTATGGCTACCATGAGGAAGCCATTACCATTATGGAAAGGTGGCTTGCTTTAAATGAGCGCGTTTACCGCAATACGGGCAAGATGATGGAGAAATATAATGTAGAAGATATCACCCTGCTTTCCGGGGGTGGCGAATACGAAACCCAGGATGGATTTGGATGGACCAACGGTGTTGCCCTGGGGTTCAGGGAACTCTTGGATCAACTCAAAGAAGAATAGAACCTTTGGGGTTAATTCTTTTCTTCCTCCTCAGAACTCTGTTTTCTTGATTCCAGGGCCTGTTTGCTCAGACTGGCCAGGTTGAAATTCGGATCTATTTTAAGGGCCTCATCAATAGTGGCAATGGCCATATCTATATTATTGCGGTCCATATTGTATTGCACCAGTCCTTTGAGATGGATCAGGGCCGCCTTTAAGGGTACTTCATACGGTTGCTGCCTTTCATAAAAGGCGTACTTCATTTCGTCTTTGGCGTTCTCAATTCCATAGTCAATATTTGTGCTGGCGCCGGCATTATCACCAACCTGGATTTTCAGGTCGGCCAGCTCATAAGCCATATAAGCGTTTGGCTTCCTTTTGAAGAGGATCTCAAAGTGCTCAATGGCCCTTTTGGGTTGATTCAGTGCCTTAAGTGAAACCGCTTTAACCTGTACAGCCAGGTCAGAATCAGCTTCGTTTTTTTCGATGCTTCTCAGGGTATTCAAGGCCTGTAAATGCTGGTTGTTATTGGCATAAACGTAGGCGAGGGTATCCCGTCTTTCTATGGTGGGTGACAACACATTCAAATGTGTCAGGGCATTAATAACCCCATTTACATCCCCCTGCAGGCGCATTTCTTTGTAAAATGCCTCGTAATGGGTGAGGAGTTCACTTTTTGTCTGGGCCTGGGCACTTAAACTACCCAATAAGATAGCTACCAATAAAAACCGTTTCATCATTCTATTTTTAGTGGGCCAAAACTAAGATTTTTTTTTGGGTCTCGTGCTAGAGAAAATCTTAAAAACGATAGGGAACACGTTAAAATTAAAGGTCTTACCGGAATTTGATTACTCCCAAATGCTTTTGGAAAAGGTAAAACCTCTTTTGGGCAGGTTAATACTATCTACATTCTTGCCTTCATTGGCACCAGCTTCCTGCATAAACTCTGGAGGCTCAAGGCCCATCTTTTCGGCCTGGCCCCTGTAGTATTTTTGTTTCGATGGATGTTCCGGGGATACTCCGTTGAAAATGGCATCCCACCAATCCCGTTCCAATATGGTAGTAAGAAGAGCAATACAATCGTCCAGATGTATGAGGTTTACCGGATGGTGGCCGTTTTTCAAATCCTTTCTTCCAGCCAGACTCCTGGCGGGGTGACGATCGGGTCCTATAAGTCCGCCAAAACGGACAATCGCTGTTTTAAGATTCTGGTCTGTCCTGAAAAGGTCTTCGGCCCGGAGGAGTTGTCTCCCACTTGCCGAACCGGGTTCAGGAATGGTGTTTTCGGTTACTTTACCACTTACCGCCCCATATACGGAGGTGCTGCTTACAAAAATCACCCTGGCAACTCCTGCTGATGCAATGTGTTCATGAAGCCTTTTCAATTTGAGCACATAATCCGATGTATTTCCTCCCCTCAGGGCCGGGGGTATATTGATGATAATAACGTCCAGTCCACTTAGAAATGAAGTGATGTTGCCTTCAATTCCTTGTTCTGAAATGGAAATCATAAAAGGAGCTACCCCGCTTTTCACCAGCAGGGTTAATTTGGCTTCACTGGTTGTGGTACCGCGAACGGTGTATCCTCTTTCAGCCAGATGTTTGGCCAGGGGAAGTCCCAGCCACCCACAACCCATAATACCAATGGTTTTATTCAAAATGCAGGGATTTGGTGACCAAAATGGCGTCGTTTAGTACAAATGGCATGGGAATGTTGTTTTCTGGCCTTGCGGGAATGGAAAACAAATCATGGGTTAAAAGGTCATTGGAGGCCTCGTAAAAAGTCAATTCCAATTGTTCCTCCGCTGGATAAGTCAGTTTTAGCAAAGTAGGATCATTATCACTGATATAATGGGTAATAAGTTTGCCAGCTCTTCGATTGGCCAGGTAGTATTGGGATAGTGCTATGCCGTTTACTGTAGCCGAACTGAGATTGATTTTATTGGTAAATACTTCAAGCCTGTTTACCGGTCTCCGGTGGCTCACCGATAGCTCAATCAAACGCTGATTACCCATAAGAGTATCCCGGATTACGTTCAAATCAGGTCCTGCAATAGGTTTCAGGGTTGCGGGCGCAACAAAACTGAACCCGGTGCTGTATTTACTGCTGATCGTTTTTTTGGCCAGTTTATCAGAAGTACCTGACTGCTCGCCCAGGTATTGAGATGTCCAGGCGGAAGGGACCTTTTCGTAGGTAGCCCATTGTGCGGTATTTGCATCTTTATCCAGAACATAGAGCAAGCTTGAGGGTTTGGCATTTTCCACATCAAATTCATGAGACAGGTGGGCATCGATAAGGAAGCCCGTAAATAAGAGGAGGAATAGGTAGGCTAAAGCCTTCTTGATTTTATAATGTCCGAAAAGGGGCAATAGCAAAAAGAATATCAGTGAGCTCAAAAGGGTAGTGCTAACCAGCATTTTTAGCCCAAGGCCAACAGGAAACATCTTTACGAAAGGGGTAAAAATTATAAGGGCGGGCAGGGAAAGGAAAGCCATTAGTAAACCGTTGGGGTGCTCCTCTTTTGAATTGATCAGGATCCCGGCCAACAAAGCGTACACAGGGATTATGAAAAAAGCCGCTCCCGGCAGGTATTCTGCCAGAAGGCCACAAATTATGACCCAGAGCAGGGCAGGGGCCACCAGCAGATTGGCGACGGATTGCTTTTGAAACCAGTGATAGACAAGGAAACAAACCGCTATTGAAAAATATGCCATGGATGCAATGTAGGCATGTCCGTTGTAGGTAAACCCGTGGAGCATGTCCTGGTATTCCGGATATATTGTTTTTAAAAATGGCCAGATGAAATACCCTGCCAACCCATTTATAAGGAGGATCAGTAAAAGGGGATTGAAACCTATAGCAATTCCTTTTAAAGAAAGACGCTTTTTCCTCAGCCCCAGATAAATGATCCATAGAAAAATCACTACTGACAGGAAGAACATAGGCCAGATCCATTCAAAAGGATAGGCTACCAGTCCGAAATAGGGTACATTGAAATAATTGTAATCATTTAGGCTTTTGAGATTTTCCAGATTTGCTTCGCTGAAGTGCAACAGCAATGGCATAATATAGCTGCCCTGATGTGCCAGGCTTTCCCGGTCCAGTCGCTCATAGTTGTCCCGTACTGTATGGTAATCGTAATGATCGTCTATAAAAGCGAAGTTAAAACCCTCAATATCCTGATCTTCTCTGAAAACCGTTAAATCCGTGTCGTTAGGAAGCATCTTGTAAATGCTGTATGCCAGAGAATTGGCTACGGGATAATCGGGTTTGGCCTTGATAAATTCTTCTATCAGCCTGCCGTTTCCGCGATTGGTTTCAATCAACATATAGCTTTCACCTCCGCTGCCGCGCGCTTCAAAATTTAGGATGAGCCCCACTTCTTTGGTCCATGGATGATTGTTCGCAAAAAGGTCTGCCCCGTTAAGGCCCAGTTCTTCTGCATCCGTAATAACAATGATAATATCGTTCTTCGGCTGTATTCCACGTGCCAGAAAAGCCCGAACTCCCTCCAAAATAGTGGCTACCCCACTGCCGGCATCACTGGCGCCCAGAGCAGAATGCGGATTGCTGTCGTAATGTGATAGCAACATCAGGGCCTTTCCTTTTTCCCGGCCTTTGATCCTTGTCAGGATATTTTGGGCCCTGCTAAGGTTGCCCCAGTCTCCTGCGGTATAGCCTTCCTGTATGCTGGTCTGTAACCCTAGCTTTTCCAATTCTCCGACAACATAGGCCCTTACTTCCTGATGCCCGGCAAAACCAACTGCATGTGGAGCCTTGGACATTTTCTTTACATGGACGAGGGCGCGGTCTGTGGAAAAGAGGTCTGTACTAAGTTCCATGTCTGGGGAATAAGAGGGCATTGCCAACCGAAATGTAAGGCTGGTTACCGCAAGGATTAAAAAGGCCGTAAGGATGGCTGTGCTGTTTTTCATAAAATGGACTTAGCCTACTAAATGTAAAGATTTTTGGCTTTTTTGAACCGTTGGTCGGCAGAATTTACGAGTATTCAAGAAAAAACGTATATTTAATATTCACCGAACCAAAAAAATAAAACTATGGCAATAAAGAGTTTTCAAGGCAAAAGGGCCAAGTCCGATTCCAGGAAGGAGTATAACGCGCCTATTCTGGTAGAAGATTATATGAGCAAGAAGCTGGTCACTTTTCGTCCGGATCAGTCTATTCTGGAAGTAATGGAAGCTTTTGCCAAGCATCATATCTCCGGGGGTCCTGTGTTGGACGATAACGGTTTTTTAGTCGGTATCATTTCCGAAGCAGATTGTATGAAGCAGATTTCGGAAAGCCGCTATTTTAATCAGCCTATCCTTGATAAGAATGTAGAAAAGTACATGACTAAGGAGGTGGAAACCATTTCACACGATATGAGTATTTTCGATGCAGCCGGGGTTTTCGACAAGCATAACCGTAGACGGTTGCCTGTAATGAAAGATGACCTGATCGTAGGTCAGATCAGTCGTAAGGACGTGGTCATTGCAGCATTGAAACTAAGCGGACAGAACTGGAAATAGGTTATTCCCGTTTTACAATCATATAATAATCATTATCCAGGGACAAATACCCTAAATCGTACACAAAATAATAGGTACTGCCTTTTTTTGTGGTATACAGGCTTGTAAAAAAGTCAAAATCAAAACCCTTATCGATCAGCTTGTTCCGAGTGGTCCGGGTCTTGCCTTCCTTGAGCGGAAAACTATCCAGGATACGATAGTTTTTTCGCAGCCGGTTATTGATATTGCGGATAAGGTTTTTGCTATCCTTGTTCCTTTTGTTATGATAAGCATTGCGACAATAGTCCGAACAGAATTTCTTATCTGTCCGACCCCTGATCGGCTCCTCGCACTCCAAACATTTCCTTTGCTTTTCCATAGGCCATCGCCAGTATTGCCGAAATTTGCCTGATCCCGGTATTTTGAACAGTATTGCTATTCTTCCAGGATAATGGCAGGTAAGCCCAAAGCTAAATACATCTGGTTATAGGCTTTCATTTCGTCCTGTATGATTTTATTCTTTTCCATACGGAATCCGGACCATTGGTTGAGCAGGTCTTTCAAGCGTTCCTTAGCGCCCATCGTTACCCTGGGTTCTGCTTTATCCACGTAGTCCTTAAGATGCATCAACTGGGCGTTCAACTGGTTATTAAAGTTGATCACGTCCTGGAACGTCTTCTGCTTTGGCTGGATGAGGTTTTCCTCCCATTTACCCACTCTTTCTGCAATGGCTTTGCCTTTCTCCAGGAGTTCTTCGGCACTTTTATTGTCTTTTAAGAGTTTGGCATAGTGCTCAACCTGTTTTTTGGCTGATCGCATCTGATTGACTGATTCGTGGATTTCCCGAATAGTATTCTCAATCTGCTCCAGGAATTCCTGCTGCTCCTGAAACTCGGCTGCTGAGGCATTTACCTTTGGATTGGGCAGGACAACGGCAGTGGTCTCTGATGTTTGTTCGCCCATGGATAGCCGCAATCGATAGGTTCCGGGCCCTACATGCGCACCCCGGTAATCCCCGTAAACAAAAACATTATCTACCGCTGGAAGGGCTTCCCTGGTAAAGTCCCAGGTAAACCGATTGAACCCTTTTTTGGCAGGCAGTATTTCTGGTCTGGGCGGACCTCCGGGCCATGTCCTGAAATCCTCGGGTTTCTTGCTGCTATATTTTTTAAGGAGCTTCTGGCCCTTGAAGACTTCCAGAGTGAGTTCCAGGGAATCTGCCTTTTCAGACAGGTAATAATCCACGGTTACCCCGGATTTCGGATTTTGTCCGAGACCAGGAACTGGCCGGTCTGTGCTTCCGCCCACTATCAGGTGCCTGTCTTTGGGTTTGAACAGGGTAATTCCCTGTGGGTTTGCCGGATAATTCTGCAGGGCCGATAAGTCGTCCAGAATCCAGAAGGAACGTCCAGCGGTCGCAGCTACCAGATCATTCTGTCGAATGGTGAGGTCATTGATGGGTACAACCGGCATATTCAATTGAAACGCTTGCCAGTTTCGGCCATCATCAAAGGATATGAACAGTCCTGTTTCCGTTCCTGCATAGAGCAATCCTTTTCTCACAGGATCTTCCCTGACCATCCTGACAAAAGTGTGTTCCCCTTCAATGCCGTTTGTTATGGATGACCACGATTGCCCGTAATCCGTGGTTTTAAAGATATAGGGTTTCAGGTCCATAAACTTATATCGCATCACAACCACGTAGGCAGTTCCGGGATCATGAGGGGAAACCTCTATGCTGTTTATAATGCTCTCGGGAAGGTTGGGAGGTGTTACATCCATCCAGTTTTCACCTCCATCCCGGGTGAGGTGTACAAGCCCGTCATCACTTCCGGCCCAGAGCACTCCTTCTTTATGTGGTGATTCTACCAGGGCCATGAGGGTGTTGTAGTTTTCCCCACCTGCAGCCTCATTGGTATAGGGACCTCCTCCGGGTCCCTGCTTGCTCTTTTCATTTCGCGTAAGATCAGGACTTACTACATCCCAGCTATGCCCGCCATCCCTGGTGCGAAATACAACATTCCCGGCATGGTAGATGGTGTTGCGGTCATGGGGAGAACTGATGATAGGCGCATTCCAGTTATACCGGAATTTGAAATCTTCCGGGGCGATACTCAATCCAAGTTCCGGGTATTCCTTTATGCTTTTGCCCTCATTGGAGGCCTTTACCCATTTTTCAATTATTCCCTGATAGCACCCCCCAAAAACAACCTCAGGATTATCCGGATCAAAAGCCAGGAAGGCGCTTTCGCACCCGGCTACCGAATACCAGTCCTTCCAGTCAATACCGGCATCATTGGTCCTGCTGGCAATGGCAATTGCGGAATTGTCCTGCTGCCCGCCATAGACATTATAAGGAACAAGGTTATCCGTTATAACGCGGTAGAACTGTGCGGTGGGCTGGTTCTGCTGACTACTCCAGCTCCTGCCCCCATTGTTGGAAATGTTTGCTCCCCCGTCATTGGAATTGATCATTTTCGAATTGTCATGGGGATGGATCCACAAATGGTGGTTATCTCCGTGTGGAGTGGGTACCGGGGCAAAAGTTTTTCCGCCATCAATGGATTTTGTTACAGGTGCATTGAGCACGTAGACGATATTTTCATTCTGAGGATCGGCAAAGATCTCCATGTAGTACCAGGATCGTGCGATATTGATTCGGTCCTTGTTAACCTGTGTCCATTTTTTGCCGGCATCATCAGAACGGTAAACCCCACCTTTGGTGCCTTCGGCTTCAATCACTGCAAACACGCGTTCAGGATTTGCGCGCGAAACCGATATTCCTGCCTTCCCGAACTCTTTCGGAAGGCCTTCTTTCATTTGTTCCCAGGTATCCCCTCCATCGGTTGATTTGTACAAACCGGATTTTTCTCCGCCAGATTCCATGGTCCAGGGGTATCTCCGGTGCTGCCACATGGCCGCGTACAGTATCAGGGGGTTTTTCATGTCCATAGAAAGGGAAGAAGCACCAGTATTAGCATTCAGATACAGTACTTTTTCCCAGCTTTTTCCTCCATCTTTTGATCGATAGATGCCCCTGTCTTCGGACGGGCCGTACTGAGCACCCTGGGCAGCAACAAAAACTATGTTGGGATTGGAAGGGTGAATGATTACATCCGATATATGCCGTGTATAATCCAGGCCCATATGATCCCAGGTTTTTCCTGCATCAGTAGATTTATAGACCCCATCTCCCATTGAGGTCATTACGCCCCGTGCGGCGTGTTCGCCCATCCCGGCGAACACAATATTCGGATTGCTTTCTGAAGCGGCCAGTGCCCCCACCGTACCTGTTTTTAAAAAACCATCGGATACATTTTTCCAGCTGATCCCATCATCGGTTGTTTTCCAGATTCCCCCTCCGGTACTTCCCATGTAATAGGTCATGGGTTGCCCTACAACCCCTGTAGAGGTTACACTCCTCCCTCCGCGGAAAGGACCTATATTCCGCCATTTGAGGTTGTGGAAAAGGGAATCGTGAATGCGTATAGAAGCTTCCTGATTTGATTTTCTTTTTCTTCTTTGGGCCTCTCCGTTTATGGGTAGGAATGTAGCTGCTACAAGCAGCAGGATAAGTGCTCTCATGGTTATACAGGTTGGTAATTTAATTCTAACAATTTCCGACAGGCTATTACTGGCCCCCATTGCGATTAGGTGATCTGGGCGATGGCCATTCGCGCTGTTGTCCCGTTCTGGGATTAACAGGTAACACAGCCCTCTCCCTTGAAGTCCTTTCCGGATCTTCACTGGCCATATAGGTCAGGATAGCTGTAAGCAGGGCATTATTGCGAACATCGTCGAAAACAATCTTGTCATAGGTGTCCAGGTTGGTATGCCAGGTATAATTCCAGTAGCTCCAGCTCAATGAACTCAGCGAAAAAGCCGGTGCCCCTTTGGCAACAAAGGAGGCATAGTCCGATCCACCTCTGCCGGGGCTACCGGGAAAAGTGGTTTCAATATGCTTTGTAATAGTGTCCGGAACAGCTGCCAGCCAGCGCCCGAGATAATCATATGCATGAAGAAACCCCTGACCTGAAATTTGTACCACCCTTCCGGTGCCATTATCCTGGTTAAAAAGGGCCTGAAGGCCTTTCACTACTTCTTCCCTGTCTTCCACAAATGCCCGGGAACCGTTTAATCCCTGTTCCTCACTTCCCCATAGGCCCACAATGATAGTGCGTTTTGGGTTTGGGTAGACCTTCTTTAGGATACGTGCCGCTTCCATCATGGTTATGGTGCCGGTACCGTTGTCTGTGGCGCCGGTCCCTCCATCCCAGGAATCGAAATGTGCGGAAAGCACAATATATTCATCAGGTAATTCCTTGCCGGGGATAGTGGCGATTGTATTGAAAGTAGGCACCCTTCCGAGTTCTTTAGATTCTGCAACAACACGCAGTTTAGGTTTGTCTCCGTTTACAGCCATACGATACAGCATGCCGTAATCTTCCAGAGAAAGGTCAATAACGGGGATGTTTTTGGTATTGGCACCGAATATTTTATTTGCCCCGAAGGCCCTGGACCATCTGGATTGGAGAATCCCTGCTGCCCCTGCTTCTTCCAATGCCTGGTTAAGGGTGCGGGAATTGTAGCCGGTATTCCTGATGTTCTGGCGCCATGCCTGCGTTTGTTCCTCACGTTCTTTTTTCATTTTTTCGAAGGAAGTCTCCGTAGCAAATTCTTCCCAGTTATAATCTGGTCTGCCCGTAGGTTGAGGCATGGAAATGCATACCCATTTTCCTTTAATGCCGGTTAGCCATTCCGCAAATGCATCTGCATCGGCAACCGTTGGAAGTGTAACTATATTGGCAGTTATTCCTCCGGGCGGAGTACCCGGGCTCCAAGCGAGCTGACGGCCGTGGAGGGACACCACCCGCGGTGAGATAAGATCAATATGGCAGATACCCCGCTCCCATCCACGCCAGGTACCCCATTCTTCGTTTTTCGCTTTAATACCCCATTCCGAGAAGGTATCCACAGCCCAGTCATGAGCCTTTTTCATTTGTGGTGTGCCTACCAGACGGGGACCCACAACATCCATGAGTTCATGGGCAAGGGATTCCAAATGAGAATTTTCATAGGCCTCTTTTTCCATTTCAGAGACAACAGATTGCACGGTTTGTGCCTGTACGGCAGTAAAAAGGATGATCGTGCCGATAAAGGAAAGCATTAGCTTTTTCATTGAGTTACATAGTTTTTTGAAGTGACCTAAGATAAGAATAAATAGGAATCCATGCCTTACCATCTTTCCCGCGTTGAATTGTATGCAAATGAATACAAATGTTTACAAACGAAAATAAATAATTCCCTGACAGCTGTTTGCACTGCCGGGCTTTATGTTTGCCCTGTCAGTTAGGTAACTGATGGTATTAACTGTTTAACCTTAAATTAAAAATTATGAATGCACTTAGAAACAAAGTACAGTTGATTGGACACCTAGGTCAGGACCCTGAAATCATCAATCTGGACAGTGGTAAAAAGCTGGCCAAATTCTCTTTGGCTACCAATGAAATCTATCGCAATGAGCAGGGTGAGAAGACTACGGAAACCCAGTGGCACAACGTTGTAGCCTGGGGGAAGACTGCTGATATTATTGAGCAATACCTGGTAAAAGGAAACGAAGTGGCCATAGAGGGGAAATTAACCCATCGGAGTTATGAATCTAAAGAGGGTGACAAGCGCTATATCACTGAAGTGCGTTGTAACGAATTGCTGATGCTGGGCAAATAATAGAAAAGCCCCCGATTTTCAGCGGGGGCTTTTCATATACAGATTATCTAATCTAAAATAAACACTAAGCAACTTTCTTAAGTAAATCGTAGCAGGGACAACGACCGCATCGTTTTTTCTCTCCTTTTCTGTATTTCTTACAACATTTGCTCTTTACATTCTGGTTTAAAAGGTTTTTCAGGTTTTTTGGTTTCAGGCCTCCTGTGATCGCCTGCAACTCTTTGTATTCCTTATTTTCCTTTTTTTTACCCATGTTGTACCCACATCGATACAACAAATATAATTATTTTAATTTATTCTAAATAAGAATTATTAAAATTATTCTGCGGTACCGGAAGCGGCGCTTTCCACAGTAATCATTTGCACATCCCTGTCGAAAAGATACAAGCCACCTTTATCGTTTCCAATCAGGTTTATTTTATCCAGGATGGTCCTGGCTAAAGCTTCTTCCTCTATCTGTTCTGCCACATACCACTGCAAGAAATTGTGTGTGGCGTAGTCCTTCTCTTCGAGGGATACATGCACCAGTTCATTGATACTTTTAGAAACGAAAATTTCATGGTCGTACAATTTCTGGAACATCTTCTGGAAGGTGCCAAATTCCGTTTCTGGAGCAGACAGGTCAGTTATATGAGCATGTCCTCCGCGCTCATTTACGTATTTGATAAGCTTTAGCATATGCATGCGTTCCTCGTCTGAGTGTTTGTACATAAACTGGGCAATTCCTTCCAGGCCTTTTACTTCGGCCCAGCAAGCCATGGATAAATATACCTGTGAAGATTCAGCTTCCACCCTAATTTGTTGGTTGAGGGCAGCCTCCATATTTTTTGTAAGCATAGTCTTTGAGTTTTTATCAAATTTACGAATTCTTTATGGCCTAATTAAATGCTGGCAAACAAGATTTATGCTTTTCACTTAATTGAACCTTCCAGGATCAACTTGTAGATAGTTTAAGGTTAGAAATAAATCGCCTGAACCAGCCTGAAAGTATTGGCATGCGCCTGTACTATGGTCTTTATATCTGGAGAATAACCCCCGCCCATACTGCACTGTACGGGGATGTTATGATTTTGGCACATTTCCAGAACCATCTGATCGCGACGCCGGCACCCTTCTAAAGAGAGGGAAAGTGTGCCCAGTTTGTCCGAGGCCAGTATATCTACCCCACAGAGATAGAATATAAAGTCCGGATTTACTTTTTTCAGCAGATGATCCAGAAGACCCTCCAGCATACCCAGGTATTCCTTATCCTCAGTGCCCGGACTCAGCGCAATGTCTATATCAGAAATCTCCTTTTTGAAGGGATAATTTTTAGTTCCGTGGACCGAACAGGTAAAAACGGAGGGATCGTCCTGGAAAATTTCAGCGGTGCCATTACCCTGGTGTACATCCAGGTCCAGTATCAGTACTTTTTTGGCCAGTCCTTCATTTATAAGATACCGGGCACCTATGGCCTGATCATTCAGCATGCAGAACGCTTCACCCCTATTGCTATATGCATGGTGCGTACCCCCTGCAATATTCATGGCTACGCCGTTTTGAATCGCGAAATGACACCCCTTTAGAGTACCATCGGCAATTATGCGCTCCCGGGCCACCAATTCTTCACTTAAGGGAAAACCAATTTTGCGCGCTTCCCTTGGGGGTATTTTGAGGTTGATCAGGTCGTAAAAATATTCCGGATCGTGTACGGCAACAATATGCTTATCATTGGGTATTTCAGGCTCAAAAAAGTTTTCTGGTGTACAGGTTCCTTCATGGAGCAGCTGCTCTGGAAGGAGTTCGTACTTGAGCATGGGGAAGCGGTGTCCCTCGGGCAACGGATGTTTATAAATGGGGTGGTAGGCTATCTTTAGCATGAATTTATCCATAAGGACTTATCTGGGCCAGCGCTATAGCCTTAAAGTACAGGGCAAAGGCACAAAAAATCCTTTTCATTGTAAAAGTTTACTAAAACATAGGAAATGAAAATGTGAATAAAGGTAATGCAACCTTGTCCCTTAACTGATTACCGAGCCATTGTTTACAGAAGGTTCGTCGGGATTTAAGAACACCAGATTGCCCTCGGCATTTTCAGTCATCAGAATCATTCCCTGACTTTCTACGCCCCGGAGTGGCCTTGGGGCCAGGTTTACCAGTACAGTGACTTTTTTGCCAATGATATCTTCAGCTTCGAAATCTTCTGCAATCCCTGAAACAATTGTTCTTGTATCCAATCCCGTATCTACTTTCAGGACCATTAATTTCTTGGTTTTTGGCATTTTGGAAGCCTCAAGAATGGTTCCTACGCGCATGTCCATTTTACTGAAATCCTCAAAACTTATGGTTTCTTTCTGGTCCATGATATCATTATTGGTTTTTTCGTTTGCCTTTTTGGTGGCTTCGAGCTTATCTAACTGCTTTTGAATCTCCTTGTCTTCTATTTTACGGAAAAGCAAGCTGGCTTTATTAAGCTGCTTGCCTGGTTCAAGCAGGGTTTCTCTGGATTGAACAGTTGTCCAGCCTAAGTCCCTGTCTTCTTCCAGGGCAAGTATTTTCCTTAGCCTGGCAGCTGTAAAAGGGAGGAAAGGTTCGCTGAGAACGCCCAGGGCGGCTGCAACCTGCAGTCCTATGTAGATTATGGATTTTACCCTTTCCGGATCTTCCTTGATTACTTTCCAGGGTTCTTCATCGGCCAGGTATTTATTCCCCAGCCGGGCCAAATTCATAAGTTCCTGACTGCCTTCCCGGAAACGGTAACGCTCAAGTGAGTCAGCAAGGACTTGTGGGAATTTCTTTATTTCGGCAAGAACCCGAAGGTCTTCTTCATTGAGGCCGGAATGCTGTGGAACCTGCCCATCGAAATACTTATGCGTCAGCACTACCACACGATTTATGAAATTACCGAAGATGGCTACCAGTTCGCTGTTGTTCCTGGCCTGAAAATCTTTCCAGGTAAAGTCATTATCCTTGGTTTCAGGTGCGTTGGCGGTTAGTGTGTAACGCAATACGTCCTGCATGTCCGGAAATTCCTGGAGGTATTCATGTAGCCAGACAGCCCAATTTTTGGAAGTGGAAAGTTTCTGCCCCTCCAGATTCAGGAATTCGTTTGCGGGAACATTTTCAGGAAGCACATAATCCCCATGTGCTTTGAGCATGCTCGGAAAAATAATACAGTGAAAAACAATATTATCTTTCCCTATAAAGTGAACCAACTTGGTGTCCGGGCTTTTCCAGTAGGGTTCCCAGTCCTTGCCTTCACGGGCAGCCCATTCCCTGGTAGAGGAAATGTATCCGATAGGGGCATCGAACCAGACGTATAGTACTTTCCCTTCTGCATTTTCAAGGGGTACGGGGATTCCCCAATCCAGGTCCCTGGTCACTGCCCTCGGTTTCAGCCCCTCATCTATCCAGGATTTGCATTGTCCGTATACATTGGGTTTCCAATCCTTCTTATGTCCCTCCAGGATCCATGTCCTGAGAAATTCTTCATATCTGTCCAGGGGGAGAAACCAGTGTTTGGTGTCTTTAAGGCTGGGTGCTGCGCCACTGAGCACAGATTTTGGATTGATAAGGTCAGTAGCATTGAGGGACGAGCCACAGTTCTCACATTGGTCACCATAAGCTTCCTCATAACCACATTTCGGACAGGTTCCTGTAACAAACCTGTCGGCCAAAAACTGTCCCGCTTCCTCATCGTACAGCTGGGCGGTTGTTTCCTCAATAAAATCATTTTGTTTGTAGAGTTTCAGGAAAAAATCTGAAGCTGTTTCATGATGGATCTTAGCTGAGGTGCGGGAATAGTTGTCAAAAGATATCCCAAAATCCTGGAACGACTTTTTTATGATGCCGTGGTATTTATCTATGAGTTCGCTAGGGGAGATCCCCTCCTTTTTCGCCTTCATAGGAATCGCCACACCGTGCTCATCACTGCCACACACATAAGCCACATCTTTGCCTATCCCTCTCAGGTAACGGGCATAAATATCTGCCGGCACATATACACCGGCCAAATGACCAATATGTATGGGGCCGTTGGTATAGGGAAGTGCTGCCGTAATGGTATATCTGGACGGGGATGTGCTGCTCTTGGACATTAACTCAAAGTTAAGGCACAAAAATAACCAATTTTAATCCCTTTAAGGAAAAGTGGAAAAAGAAAACCCTCAGGCCCGGATCCTTTTCAAAAAGGGGATTCCTAACATGAGGGTTTGCCGAAGTAGCTGTTTTTACTATGCTACCATTATAGATTTAGACATTTTTCGGTCTGAAACCTGGATGCGGTAAATGTATTTACCGGTAGACAGGTGCATAGGCATGCGTTCGCGAATATTGATTTCAGTCGTTCCCTGTATCATTATTTCGTTAACAACAGTACCTACATTTTGTCCGATAATATTGTAAAGCTGAATATCCACATGGGCCGTAAAGGGCATCTCCAGGAAAATATGTGGGGCCTCCTTGGTTGGATAAAATGGCTTGTGTACAATGGCTTCCAGCAATTCCGGAGTGGGATCTTCCGCTACCGGATCTTCCGGAGTTGGCGGCGTTGGCGGATCATTGTTATAGGCAATATCCGGGAATTCCACACCACTACAGTTGAAACCTAAATTTACCGGGTTATAGGGATGGTTGAGCAGGTGTTGCTCTACCAATGGGATGGGAACACAAAGCCATTCTGCGAGTACGGTGGCATAGAGGTCCCTGAAGTCCATGGTGTACTCCAGGTTTCCTCGCCCATTTGGATTGTCAAGTGATGGGTGATCCCCAACAAAAGCACTTCCGTTAAGCCCCGAACCAAAGAACAATGTGGGTGCTGCCTTTCCGTGGTCCGTACCATTGGATCCGTTTTCGAAGATCCGTCGTCCGAACTCGGAAAAGGTCATACTTAGCACTTTTTCATCCTGCTGGGTGAAAGACAGGTCTTCGTAAAAGTTATTCACCGCAATGGATAATGTAGACATGAGTCTTTCGTGGGCCAGGGGCTGGTTTCCGTGGGTATCAAATCCACCCATGGAAATCATGTACACCTTGGTTCCCAGATTACCTTTAATTAAACGTGCGAGCAGCGCCAGTTGCCTTGCAAAACCATTGTCCTGGTATTCCACCTGGTTTTGTCCCCGCTCATAGGCCTCGTGAATCAGCCCCGCGTACTCGTAGGTAGTGTTTGCGACTCCCCTCAGGAATTTAAGCTGATCGCCATACATACATTCGTTGAACAGGGCAGGGTCCAGGCTGTATTGCTGACCGGTTTGTGCAATTTCTTCCAACTGGTTGATGTTGGAGGTTACAAAGGCATAGTTGGTTTCCTCACCCTGGAAGATCAGGTTTCCGAAGTTACCGATCTGGATGGCCGCTGGTGAGGTCGGGGGGTTGATCAGGTAATCCGGGTAGAGGTCTTCAAAATAGCGTCCCATCCAACCGGTATCCAGACCTGTAAACCCTGTGGTGGTCAGGTCTGTATTGGCATAGATGTCGGAACCTGTAAAATGGGAAAGGCTTTGGTTTTCATAGCCTACCCCGTGAACAGCTTTGAATTGTCCCTCACCCCATAGAGGCTCCAGGGCATTCATATAGGAAGGTACTCCAAAATCATCAGTTAATTTCAGGATCTTACTTTCCGGGATATAGATATTGGGACGGGCATTGGCATAAGTATCGTATTGCTGAATAGGAATAACGGTGCTCAAGCCGTCATTACCTCCTGATAACCTGATCAGGATCAGAATAGAATCTGAATCGGCATTGGCAATGGCCGCAGTAAGAGGCGATGGGGCCGAAGCAGAAAGCATATTGCTTCCCAGCATTATGGAACCAGAGCCCGCTATTCCCAGCGCCTGAAGGAAGGAACGCCGACTCCAGTACTTGTGTTCCTCATCGTGCTGGTTCTGATCTTTTATGTTAATGGGGATATGATTGTTACACATAGCAGTAGGTTTATTTTAGTTGGAACTCTGGTTGTCTGATTAGGTGCATCAACAGAAAGAATACCTGTTGGGGTACTTCCGGGCTAACGGCTAGCATCCAGAGGCCAAGGCCCCCCGGAATATAGTCCGGGCCGTAGTAGCTCTCCGGAACGTCCTCGATCTTGAAAACGGACATGGCGTTTTCAAAATCCTGTGCAGTTAACAAGCCCTTTGGGGTAAACTTGTTGACTAATGCACTAACGACGGTCTCCGGGTTGCTGGTGTTGCTATCGACTGCTCCCACAGCTTCCATTGCCAGAGTTCTAAATTGGTCCTGGCTATTCTGAAAAGCCATTTCCAGGAATACCTCAGAAGTAAGCCATCTCCCAATAATGAAATTGGTATTGATCCAGGAGCGGTCCCGCTGCCAGCCGGCCACATCAAAAGGATCAAAAAGTGTCTGACCCAGCATACGGCAGGTGCTTACTACATTGAGCAATAAGTTGTCATCATAACTAAAGCTGGTTTCATTAAGTAATCCCAGGTAGATATCAAAAGGACTCTTTATGATTACCCCGATGGCTTCATCATCAAAAAAGTGCTCACTCTTGAAAAGTTGAGCCAGGACAGGGGCAATTTCAAAATTGCTGGCAATAAATGTGCTTGCCAGACCAGAAATAATTGCCTGCGCATTGCCGGCATCATCATCAGAATCCGGATGCACAAAAAACTCGTATAGTTTTTTGCATATAAATCCTGCTATTTCGTTGGGGCGTTCTTCAAAGAGGATATCGATCACATCGTCGTACCCCCAGTTACCGGTGCGTCCAAGAATCGTCTTGGTACCTGCATCGAACCGGGTGGGATCAAAGGTAACCTGCTCGCAGCCGAGCTCACCACGTTCCACATAACCGGTAAGGGCTCGTGAGGTTTCAATGATATCTTGTTCGGTATACCCGTTACCTTCACCCAATGTGAATAACTCATAAAGCTCACGCGCATAGTTTTCATTCGGGTTGTTGCCATTGTTGTAAGCCCCGTCGAGGTAATAGAGCATGGCCGAGGTAAGGCCTATTTCACTAACAAACGTTTTAAAGTTGCCAATAGCATTGCGCTGCAAACAGTCCGTGTAATAATATAGGAACGAATTACAGTCGTATATATCTATCTCGGTCACAAAATGGTTGCTCCAGAAAAAGCTAAGCCGATCCCTGAGGTTGTCATTAAGCATGGCATTGGTATAGGTAATGCGCCATTCATCCAGCTGTTGCCGCCTCACCTGTCTTGCTGCATCATCATCTGCCGGATAGTTGCTATTGTTCCAATCGGCCCAAACAGGAGGAGCCGTTGGAGGCATGTTAACGGCCTCGCTGATCAGCGCGTCCACAAGGGGACCTGCGTTCTGACCAACCGCCTGATCGATAGTCTGAACTGAGGCACTGAAGCCCAGCCTTCTGTACAAATGCGCCGCCCTGAGTTTGTCCAGGGGAGTTGTGTATGGCGCTAATGTAGAAGTGTTACAATTAACGAAGAATTCCATAGTCTTTTTTAGGCTTTAAGAACGTTCATGTGTTAGGGGCAAGTTCTTAACGATTAAACCTAATGTATATTATGGTATAAAAGGTTTTTTGGTTGTTCTGCAAGGTAAATTACAATCTAATCCCTAATATGGGCTGAAATGCCTTGAAATTTCGATGAAATGCAGGAATTTTCTTAAAATAGAGCCATTTATGGGAGATAGTTACCTTCTTGGAAAGCGGGGCGAAGATGCAGCAGCAAAGTTCTTACAAGAGATTGGATATGAGATTATTGGCAGGAATTACCGCTATATGAAGGCCGAAATTGACCTTATCGCCAGAAAAGGAGATACGCTGGCCATTGTTGAGGTCAAAACCAGGACGGGGACTCCCCTGGAAAAAGTCCTGGATGCAATCCATCGCAGGAAAATAGAGCGATTACTCCAGGCAGCCGATCACTTCATTGTCTCAAATCAACTACAAGTAAATGCACGATTTGATATTATCTGGATTACCCGGGATAGGAAGGGTTTTAAATTGGATCATATTGAAAATGCTTTTTATCATTTTTGAAATTTAACTATTTGTGTTATTTGTAACATTATGTTAGTTTTGCTTCATACAGAAGAATATGAGAACTATTTCGGCAGTAGTAGAGAACTACATCAAGAAAAAGCCATTTTTGCAGAGTGCTTTGGCCCAGGGCATCATCAATCTTACTTCCTTATCCAGGCAGGTAAAACCTGAGGTGGAAGAGGAACTTGGGAAAGAGGTCCGGAACGGAGCGATTGTGATGGCGCTTAAACGCTTGTCGGATGATCTCGAATTCAGGGCTACACACCGGATACTGAAAGTACTTAAGAACATTGGTGAAATTACAGTAAGGTCGTCCCTGACGGATTTTACCTTCCTGGTCTCGGATTCCATACTCGAGAACCAAAGCCGGTTACTGGAAGAAGTAAACAGGAACAAGGATGTGTTTTATACTTCATCCCGAGGGGTTAATGAATTGAATATAGTGGTAAGCAATACTTTGGAAAGTACGGTGGAGGAATTTTTCAGGAATGAACGCTGTACCCAGAAAGCCAGTAACCTATCCTCCATTACAGTAAAGCTGCCTGCCGAAAACGTCTCCGTTCCCGGCATATATTATTTTATCTTTCAGAGACTCGCCTGGGAAGGGATTGTTCTTTATGAAGTAATATCAACCACAAACGAGTTCACCATTCTGGTTAATGATGAGCAGGTGGAAAGTGCTTTTAAGACCATAAAAGACCTTAAATCACTGTAACGTCCTTTTAATTTGCAGGTACTTTTTCCTGAAATGCGCTCAGGGCCAGGAGCGCATCATCAATGTGTTCGATCCCTTCTAAAATCAGCAAAAGCCTCAGGCCTTTTCGGGTTTGCTTTTCTTTTATTTTAACATCGCCCGGATGTGCCTGGGCATGCCGTAAAACTCTCGTAAAAACCGGACTTTGGTAGTAGGCTGATTCTTGGTCCGAAATGAAATACCCCAGCAACTTGCCTTTTTTCATTACCACTTTTTCCAGGCCCAAATCCTGGGCGATCCATTTGATCCTCACAGAATTCAGTAGATCCCTTGCCGGTTCGGGAAGCGGTCCGAAACGATCTACCACCTGGGTCTCAAACTCCTCCAGCTCTCCATCGTCCTTAACCTCGTTAAGCCGGGTATACAGATTGAGCCTTTCCGAGATATTGTTAATGTAGGAATCGGGGAACAGCAATTCAAAGTCGCTATCCAACTGTGATTCTTTGACAAAACTGCCCTTATCTGCATCTGCATAGAGGTCTTTGAACTCTTTTTCCTTGAGCTCTTCTATCGCTTCTGCCAGGATCTTCTGATAGGTCTCAAAACCAATTTCATTGATAAATCCGCTTTGTTCTCCCCCAAGCAGGTCACCAGCTCCCCTTATTTCCAGATCTTTCATGGCAATATTAAAGCCACTGCCGAGAGCGGTAAATTGTTCCAGTGCCTGAATGCGTTTGCGGGCTTCGGTAGTCATCATGTCATAGGGAGGGGTAATGAAGTAGCAAAAAGCCTTTTTGTTGCTTCTACCAACCCGGCCACGCATCTGGTGCAGGTCGCTTAAGCCAAAGTTGTTGGCATTGTTGATCAGGATGGTATTGGCGTTGGTCACATCAAGGCCGCTTTCCACAATAGTAGTGGAGACAAGAACATCAAACTCCCCGTTCATAAATGCCAGCATAAGCTGTTCCAGTTTGCGCCCCTCCATCTGTCCGTGTCCAATTCCAATCTTTGCATCGGGAACAAGCCGCTGAAGCATTCCGGCCACTTCTTTAATATTCTCAATGCGGTTGTGTATAAAAAACACCTGTCCGCCCCGCTGTATCTCATAACTCACAGCATCCCTTATGATCGCCTCGTTGAAGCGTACTACATGGCTTTCAATAGGGTAGCGGTTTGGTGGGGGAGTATTGATTACCGAAAGGTCCCTTGCCGCCATAAGGCTGAATTGCAATGTTCTGGGGATGGGGGTGGCGGTCAGCGTTAGCACGTCCACATTTTCTTTCATTGCTTTCAGCTTGTCCTTTACGGAAACCCCGAACTTCTGTTCCTCATCAACAATCAACAACCCCAGGTCTTTAAAAGCAACATTTTTATTGACCAACTGATGCGTTCCAATAACGATATCCAGTTGTCCGGAGGCCAGTTTTTCCTGAATCTCACGTTTTTCCTTTGCCGTCCGGAACCTGTTCAGGTAATCTACAGAAACCGGCATGTCTTTCAATCGTTCTGAAAAAGTACGATTATGCTGAAAAGCCAGAATGGTAGTAGGTACAAGGACAGCTACCTGTTTCCCGTTTTCCACGGCCTTGAACGCTGCCCTGATGGCTACCTCTGTTTTTCCAAAGCCCACATCCCCGCAAATAAGTCGGTCCATGGGTCTGGTACTTTCCATATCCTTTTTGATATCATCCGTGGCTTTGCTCTGGTCCGGGGTGTCTTCATAGAGGAAAGATGCTTCCAGTTCGTGCTGCAAATAGCTGTCAGGAGCGTACTGAAAACCTTTCTGCAAGCGGCGCTTGGCATAAACCTTAATAAGGTCGAAGGCTATTTTCTTAACCCTGGACTTGGTTTTTTGCTTGAGTTTTTTCCAGGCGGCAGAGCCCAGTTTGTATATCTTGGGAACTGCTCCATCTTTCCCATTGTACTTTGCAATTTTATGCAGGGAGTGGATACTGACATAGAGAATGTCCCGATCCCCATACATCAGTTTGATAGCCTCCTGGGTTTTCCCCTCAACCTCTATTTTTTTAAGGCCGCCAAATTTTCCTATGCCGTGATCAATATGGGTTACGTAATCTCCTATTTCGAGTTTATTCAGCTCCTTTAAGGTGATTGCCTGCTTTTTTGCATACCCATTTTTCAGATGAAACTTGTGATAGCGTTCAAAGATCTGGTGGTCGGTAAGGCAAACAAGTTTGAGGTCGTCACTGATAAACCCCTGGAACAGTGGCAGCACCAGAGTTTTGTAATGAACCACCTCATCCATCTGGTCAAAAATATCATGAAACCGCTGTGCCTGCTGCTCGGTGGCGCAGCACAAAACATTTTGGTAGCCTTCTTCATAACGCTTATTCAGTGCATTAATGAGAAGATCAAACTTCTTGTTGAAGGCGGGTTGCGGGTGACTGCTGAAGGATACCTCTTTAATTTCCTGATCTGCATTCGGGATAAGCGGAATCCTTGAGGCTTTTCCCCCAAGGGTTATTACCGAAACCGAAGCCAGCTGTTCCCTCAGCAAGTTGCTGTTCACAAAAAGTTCTGCGGGTGTGCTGTGTGTAAGTTCGGATGCCAGTTTGCTGAACTCATTCCTGGCTTTATCAAAGAAATCATCGATCCGGTGAAAAAGCATTTCCGGGTTTTTGATGAACACCCGGGTATTCCCCGTGATGTATTTCAGAAAACTTTCCCGTGATTCCTGCAAAAACTTGTTTTCCACGTTGGGGATAATCCGGATACGTTTTACCTGGCCTGTGGACAGTTGTGTTTCCACATCGAAGGTCCGTATACTGTCTACCTCATTGCCAAAAAACTCAATCCGATAAGGTTCATCGTGAGAAAAGGAAAAGACATCCACAATACCACCCCTAACCGAAAACTCCCCTGGTTCGGTAACAAAATCTACCCTTTTAAACTCGTATTCAAAAAGCACCTCGTTCAGGAAGTCAAGAGAATAGGAATCCTGCACCTGAATCTTAAGGGTATTTTTTTCCAGTTCCTTCCGCGTAACCACCTTTTCAAAAAGGGCATCCGGATAGGTCACGATCAAAGCCGGTTTCTTTCGGGAGTTGATCCTGTTGAGCACCTCTGCCCTCAGAAGCACGTTGGCGTTGTCTGTTTCTTCTATCTGGTAGGGTCTCCGGTAACTGCCGGGAAAGAACAGCACATCCTTGTCTCCCAGGAGATGTTCGAGGTCGTTTAGGTAATAGGCAGCTTCTTCCTTGTCGTTAAAGACCAGCAAAAATGGTTCTGATGAAGTTCTGAAAAGGGAAGCGAGAACAAATGAAAGGGAAGAACCCGGGAGGTCATTGATTGCTGTGACACGTCCTTTTTGGGCAATAGCTTCCCTCAGAATCCCCAATTGGGGAGCCTGTTCAAAAAGTTTTTCTATGGTGGATTTGGTCACCCGGTAACTTTTGTGCAAATATACTCACTCAATCCTGAAAACAACTGGCCAGTCGCTCAAAATCAGCGGTTGTATTGTACAAATGAGGACTCACCCGAATGGCCTCTCCCCGATAGGATACATATATGTTCCGGCTTTCCATCCTGCTTTTTATGCTTTCCAGATCATGTTCGGGGCGCAGGTATATCCCGAATAAATGTTTTGCGCGGTAGGCATCTTCCTCAATGAAATACCCTGCCTCCCTGATGCTACTAACCGCCTTTGCCGAAATATGCTGACAATAGTGTTGTATATTTTCTGGTTTCCACAGCAGTAATTCCTCCACGGCTTTTAGCAACATCGGAATATGATTGAAATTACTGGATTCCCCTACAGAGTAACGCTCTGCTCCGGGCTGGAATTTTTCCTGGTATGCGGTCAGGCCTTTGAAATCTTCACTGTTCAGCCGGTTGATCCAGTTCTCTTCTATGGGAATACCCTCATTGAAAGACTCACTGTAATAAGCTAATCCAAGGGAGTATGGGCCCAGAAGCCATTTATAACCAGCACAAATCAGTGCATCGGGTTTCAGTTCCTTTATGGAAAAAGGCAGTGCGCCAACGCTTTGGGTTCCGTCTACAACCAAAAGGGCTCCGTGTTCCCGGCTTTTTTTTCGGATTGCCTTAAGATCAAACAAAGTCCCGTCTGCCCAATGCACATGGGGCAGGGCTACCACCGCGGTTTTATCCGTAATCTGCTCAAGGATAGACTCATTCCATTTTTCTCCCCTGTTTTCAAAGGTGTCAGGTGGTGTTACCGTTCTCAGAACCCCTCCCTTGCTGTCAGCAAGCCTTTTCCAGGAGTAGACGTGGCTGGGAAATTGTTCGGCAACCATAACGATCTCTTCCCCCTCTTTGAGTGAAATGTTTCTGGCAGCATTGGCAATTCCGTAAGAAGCTGATGGTACAATGGCTATTTGCTGAGGTGATTCCAGGGCAATTAAGCCCGCAAACTTTTTTTTGAGGAGGTTCCTGTTTGCAAAAAAATCGTCCGCACTGATCTTATACGGTTGGTTCTTTTTCCTCAGTGCTGTTATGCCTGCTTCCTCTACAGATTTGAGCTGGGGCGACATATAGGCCGCGTTCAGATAGGTAATCCCATCCGGCAGGCTAAACTTATCTTTCTGACATTCTATCATTTTGAAAAGCTGGGTGAAACGTCGATTACTTCATTGCCTGCTATGGCATAGACCTGGTCTTTTTTGCCCGGAGATAATACATGGCTTCCTGTAAATTCCCCGAATGCGGGTAAGATCATTTGTTTCTCATTTTTAAAAAAACAGGGCAACCTCAGTGACTGCCTTCCAACCCCCCGGAGACGTACGGCGGGATGCAGGTGACCGGAAAAGTTAAAATAGCCTTCCTCCTCTGAGGGGTGATGGGTAAAAAAAAACGGATGTTTGCGTATTACAGGGTAAACTTTTACCCCCAGGGATTCAAACTTCAGGGGAGATATAATATCATGATTTCCGGCAACCAAAGTAGTGTGATGTTTTTGTTCTCCGATCCAAGCTTCAAACAACTGCCATTCGCCATTCAGGTAAGAGTGGAACAAATCACCCATAAAATAAACTTCAAGGGGGTCGAAATGGTCGATTACCTTATTGAGAAGCTCAAAGTTTTTATGTATGGCCCCACGGGGAATAGCTGCTCCGGATTTGCGAAAATGAGAAACCTTTCCCAGGTGAACATCGCTTATTAAAAGGATCTTCGGACCTCTCCAAAAGAGGGCCCCCGAAGGATGCAGGGTAAAAATTTCTTCATAAATGCTAATATCCAGAGTCATGCCATTAACAAAGGTAAAAAAGAACCGCTTTTGACCCGGCAGCTAATTAATGCAGATTTGGAGAAAACTTATTTGTTGAGGATTGCAGTCATTTTACGAATGCGGTCTGCAAGTTTTTCACTGGAAAGTTTTTCGCGCAGTCGGTCTGTGATGATCGGAAAGGAAAAAGGCGTGGGTTTCTTACAGGCCTTCCATACGATTTCCTGCCCGGCAATACGTTGTAGCGCTAACCTGAGTCGTCCCTCCTCCAGCTGATGCTCAAAGGTTTCACGATAGGCCTGCAGGTAGAGCAGATTGTCTGGTTCATAATCCTTAAACACATCAAAAAGCAATTGGGAGCTGCTTTGCAGGTGCTTCATCTTGATCCCCTTTTCCGGGTAGCCGGTAAAAACCAAACCGCTGATAACGGCTATGTCCCGAAATTTTCTTCGGGCCATTTCAGTAGAATTCAGGCTTTTCTGCAGGTCTTCTAATAAATAGTCCGTGGTAAACAGGTCGTTATCCAGTACCTGTTGCATATCTACCTCTTTGTCTGAAAGAAGCTCGAAACCGTAATCGTTAAAAGCGAGGGAAAAGGATATGGGCAATAGTAAACTTATCCTGTAGCTAAGCAGGCTTCCAAGGGCTTCGTGAACAAAGCGTCCCTCAAAAGGATAAAAAACATGGTGGTAACCATCACGGGTTTTGAAGGTCTCAATTAGAAATTCTTTTGGTTTGGGGACAGTACTTTCTGCCCGCTGTCTTGCAAATACCGGGGCCAGGGATTGAATCTCAATGGATTGTTCACTCGTGGGCCGACTTGCTGTATACAATTCCTCCCTCAGGATTTTGGACATCTGTGCAGACAGGGTCAGTCGACCTCCCATCCAGGCCGGCACCTTGCTGGTTTTTTTACTTGAATTCCGAACGAGCACCTGCATTTCCTTGATGCGGATAAATTCGAGGTTCCTTCCGGCAAATGTGAAAACATCCCCTCTTTTTAACTTGGAAATGAAGTGTTCTTCTATTGTGCCAATATATCCTCCTTTTTGATAGCGAACGGTAATATTCGCATCTCCAACTATGGTCCCGATCTGAAAACGATGTCTCATGGCTACCCCGCGATTGGTTACTTTAAAGCAACCATCCTCTGCAACCGTTACTTTTTTGTATTCATCGTATGATTGCAGGCTCTGGCTTCCCAGTGCTATGTAATTCAGCAGCCACTCCCATTCTTCACGGCTCATGCCCTGGTAACAAAAAGTGCTCTGGATCTCGGGATAGATTTCTTCGGGGTAAAACCCATCCGAAACCGCCAGTGTAGTCAGGTACTGCACCAGGACATCGTAACTGTTGAGGTAGGGGATCCGGTCTTCCACGGCTTTTGACTTTACGGCCTGCTGCAGGGCGGAGGCTTCAACCAGTTCAATGGCATGGGTGGGCAGGAAGTAGATCACGCTTTCCTGTCCCGGCCTGTGTCCACTCCTTCCGGCACGCTGTAGAAAGCGGGCAACACCTTTCGGGCCCCCAATCTGCACAACAGTTTCCACAGGAGCAAAATCCACTCCCAGGTCAAGGCTGGAGGTGCAGACAACGGCTTTAAGGCTTTCATTGCGGATGGCCTGTTCTACCCAGAGTCGTGTTTCTTTATTAATACTACCATGATGCATGGCGATTTCACCCGCTAATTCCGGGTGCCTTTCGAGGATTTTCTGGAACCATATCTCACACTGGCTCCTGGTATTGGTAAAGATCAGGGTGGTTTTGCTTTGCTCTATAATGGGTATAACCGATTCCAGCAATCGCAACCCGAGATGTCCCCTCCAGGGGAAGGTCTCCATAGTTTCCGGAATAATGCTTCTAACCGTGATTTTCTTGTTGAGCTCTGCCCTTAGAAGGATTGAATTTTTCCAATGATCTGTATCGGGTCCTAACAGTACTTCCCGTGCTTCTTCCAGATTTCCAATGGTAGCCGAAATGCCCCATATCCTGAGGTCCTTAGTAATGGATTTCAGTCGTGACAGGCCTAGTTCCATCTGTACTCCCCGTTTGGTGCCGAGGAGCTCGTGCCATTCGTCTACCACTATGGCAAAACAAGATCTAAAGATGTCCGGATATCCCTTTGTCGCCAGTAAAAGCTGAAGGCTTTCAGGGGTGGTAATGAGCAAGTCTGGCATAGACCTTCGCTGTTTTTGCCTTTCAGATGTTGAGGTATCCCCTGTACGAATCCCTACCGTTAAGGGTGTACCCAGGTCCCGGGTTACCCGTTCCGCAGATTGTCTGATTTCCTGTGAAAGTGCACGGAGCGGGGTAATCCAGATAGCCTTAAGCCCTTTTTTATGCTTGGTTTTATAATCCGGATTTTGCGCTATGTACTGTAGTACGATGGGAAACCATAAAGCATAGGTCTTCCCACTGCCTGTGGGGGCGTTTAGCAAACCGTTCCTGCCATTCAGGAAAGCTGTCCAGGCATCTTTTTGGAACGCATGCGGGGTCCACCCCTGTTGGGTAAACCATTCTTCAGCGATTTTAAAAAGTGCGGTGGAAGTCATCCGGGTTTAGTTATTTCCATTCGTGGTACTATCCCCGGACATTGGGATGAGTTGTTTAAGATCGTCCAGTGTATTGGCTTCGTCTATAGGCTTGTCCTGCCTCCACCTGCGCATGCGCGGAAAACGCGTAGCCACACCGCTTTTATGTCTTTTGGACCAGGCTATCCCTTCAAAGGCAATTTCAAAAACGTGATGCGGGGTTACCTGGCGCACCGGCCCAAAGCGATCCACCGTATTCTTCTTGATCCAGGAATCGATCTTCCTGAATTCTGCATCCGTGAGTCCTGAGTAGGCTTTAGCAAAGGTAACCAGTTCCCGTTTTCCCTCTGCGTTGGTATCCCAGAGGGCAAAGGTATAATCGGTAAAAAGGTTGCTTCGTCTTCCGTGGCCGCGCATGGCATAGGTAAGGACAGCATCAATGGTGAGCGGGTCTACCTTCCATTTCCACCAGTTCCCTTTTTTTCTACCTACTTCATAGGGCGAATTGGCGCGTTTCAGCATCAGTCCTTCGCTACGGAGTTCCCGGGATTTTTCCCGCTCCTGAGCTACTTCATCCCAGGAATTAAATTGTAGTGCGGGAGAAACGGCTATGGGTAGGGTGGAATTTTCAAGCAGAGGTTTCAGAACAGCTTCGAGGTGCTCCCGTCGTTTGCGGTAACCCAGCTGGCGTATGTCTTTGCCTTCCCACTCCAATAAATCGTAAGCTTTAATGATTACAGGAATTTTTTTCATCAGTGCTTTGGAAACCTTTTTACGACCAATGCGCGTTTGCATCTCATTAAAAGAACCTATCTGTCCGTTGGGAAATGGAAGCAGTTCTCCGTCAAGTACCGTACCATCGGGAAGTAAATCAGCGAGTTGATGTAGCTCCGGGTATTTATCCGTAACCAGTTCTTCACCACGACTCCAGATGAATATATTGCGCTTGCGAACGATTAGCTGAGCCCGGATACCGTCCCATTTATGTTCCACATACCATTCATTTGGGTTGCCGAGTTTCTCAAGGGGCCCTTCCAAGGCATAGGCCAGGAAAAAAGGATAGGGTTTGGAAAGAAAATCGGCTTCATTTTCCTCTTCTACGAGCTGTTTAAAACTAACCGAGGAGGGATCCCAGTTGCCCATCAGCCGATAGGCCAGGATATCCTCATCAACCCCTGTTGCCCTGGAAAGGGCCCTTGTCATCAGTTTCTGGCTTACGCCTATCCGAAACCCTCCTGTAATCAATTTGTTGAAAACAAATCGCTGGTAATAGTCCATTTGTTTCCAGTTCTCAATCAGATAGGCCTTTTTCTCTTCTTCTGTTCGGGGTTTTAGCGCAATAATCTCCTCAAGGTAAGAAGACAATGCTTTTGTTGAGTTATTGGTCGTTGTGGGGACAATAAGGGCAATGGTTTCTGCCAGGTCTCCCACTATGTGATAACTTTCTTCAAACAACCAGTATGGGATGGTTGCCCATTCGGCTGCCCAGCTGCGCATCAGGGTGGTATTAACCGGCCTGGGTGGCCGGCGATGCGATAGCAGGGCGATAGTCCACACCTTGTCCTTATCCGAGACCTCTTTGAAATAAGCAGTCAGGGCATCTACCTTTCTATTGGTTTTATTGGTGCCATCCAGTGTTTTTATAAGTTCGGCAAATTCCTTCATTCGGCATTTTCCAATTTATCCTGCTGTTGCTCTGCTGATGAATTCACCTCCCCGGATTCACCTTCATAGAGGGTAGCTTCTGTCCGGGCGTCAAACCCTTTTTCCCTTAGGAATCGGGAGAAAATATCTGTATAGCCATGGGTGCAGATAATCTGATTAGCCCCTGTGGCGTCAATTGCCTGTAGCAGGCCGTCCCAGTCGCAATGATCACTTAACACAAAACCCTTGTCAATGGCCCTCCTTCTGCGCGCCCCCCGAAAAGCCATCCATCCGCTGGCCGTTGCGGTCACGTAGGGAACCATTCTTTTCAACCAGGTACTCCCGTGGGCACTGGGAGGAGCTAATACCAGAGAGCCTTTTATCTCCTGGGTTTTTGTATCTCTTGTTATAAGGTTTGTCTCGGGAAAATCCACCTGTTGTCTGAGTACCTCAGTCATATTTTCCACGGCAGCATGGGTATAAATGGGCCCAATACCCGGGTCTAAAAATTTTAACAGCCGTTGTGCCTTCCCCAGGCTGTAGCCGAAGAGTACTGAGGTTAGGCCTTCTGCCCTGTTTTGTGCCCACCAGGAATTGATACCCTGGAAGACTTCTTCCTGCGGCCTCCATTTGAAGGCAGGCAGGCCAAAGGTACATTCGGTAATGAAAGTGTTGCATTGAACCGGTTCAAAGGCTGTGGTAAATCCGTCATTCTCTATTTTGTAATCCCCTGAGAACACCCACACCTCTCCCTTGTATTCTACACGTATCTGTGATGAGCCAATGATATGTCCTGCAGGATGCAGGCTGAATTTTACTCCATTAATTGAAAAGGTTTCCCCCCATTCTTTACCACTGATGGAGATGTCGCCCAGGCGGTGCTTTACGATAGGTATATTGGAATTTTGACTAATGTACTTCTTATGTCCCCAACGGCTATGATCTGCATGGCCATGGGAGATAATGGCCTTGTTTACCGGCTTCCAGGGATCCAGGAATACGTCGGCCTGCCCGCAATATATACCCCTGTCCGTAAATTGTAGTAATGGCTTTTTCACAGCGGGCTTAAATTACTAAATTCAAAAGGATCACCTGGTGGATTTAGCATATTATTGGCAACTTCACCTGCCGAAATTTTTCTTTCAGGGGGGCGGTTTTGCGAGGGAAAAAAGTATCTTTGTAGGACTAAAAGTTTTACCAGAACATGCCCATTGTAGATTTATACAGACACAGTGCAAAAAGGAAAAATATGGCGCATTTCGCCACACTGGCGTCGCTTGCTGCTGTAGATGGAGAATTAAATCCGCAGGAGAAAAAATTAATTGACCGTTTTGCCGATAAATTGGACATTACCGAGGCTGAGTACAAGGAAGTAATGGATAAGTCCAACAGGTATCCGATTGATCCTTCCCATAGCAAGAAAGAACGCTATGAAAGATTATTCGACTTGTTTCGTATTATTTATGCCGATCATGAGTTTGCCGCGGATGAGCTTGGCCTTGTGAAGAAATATGTACTTGGCCTTGGATTCCCCACCAATCAGGCAGACAGCATTATTGAAAGATCAATTGCTGTTTTTACCGGCCGGATTCGTTTTGAGGATTACTATCACTTTATGAACAAGTAGTCGTCTAGGTATCTGGATACCGTGCCATAAAAGATTCGGCTTTTTCCACCATTTTTCGACTTCCGCAGAAAAAGGGAACTCTTTCGTGCAGTTCCGTAGGTTGTATTTCCATGATTCGCTGGTAGCCGTTGCTGGCCCTGCCGTTGGCCTGTTCCGCCAGGAAGGCCATCGGATTGCATTCGTAAAGCAGGCGAAGTTTTCCGTTACTGGCCTTGCTGCTTTTCGGGTAAATATAGATGCCTCCTTTGATCATATTGCGATGGAAATCGGAAACCAGAGAACCAATGTATCGGGAAGTGTAGGGCCTATCTTCTTCTTCCATCTGGCAATATTTGATATAGTCCTTGACGCCCTGAGGAAAATGGACATAGTTCCCTTCATTGATGGAATAGATATTGCCTTTTTCAGGAAATTCCATATTGGGGTGCGACAGGTAAAATGTCCCAATGGCCGGATTGAGGGTAAAGCCATGTACGCCATGTCCCGTTGTATAGACCAGCATGGTAGAGGTGCCGTAAACCACATAGCCTGCAGCTACCTGGTTCACGCCGGGCTGTAGAAAGTCCTGCAGGGTAACCGGTGTTCCTATTGGGGTAATTCGCCTGTAAATGGAAAAAATGGTACCCACAGACACATTTACGTCTATATTGGAAGACCCGTCCAGAGGATCGATTAAGACCACATATTTATTCTGGTGCAGCTCATCATGACTGTTAATGGAGATAAAATCATCCTCTTCCTCTGAGGCAATCCCACATACAATTTCCCTGTTTTTAAGGGTTTGGATGAACTTTTCGTTTGCCAGTACATCCAGTTTTTGCTGATCTTCCCCCTGGATATTAGTGTCACCTGCTGCTCCCAGGATGTCTATTAGACCGGCCTTGTTGACTTCATGGTTAACAACTTTCGCAGCTAATCGAATAGCATTGATCAGCTTGGAGAGTTCCCCGGTGGAATACTGGAACGCCGCCTGATGTTCAATAATAAACTCCCCAAGTGTTTTGTTCCTTTGTTCCATGCTAAGTCAGGTTATTCTATAAACAAATATCGGGTATTTTGTGATACTTTTCGGTTGGTATAGACAGAGCATGATAAATATTTAACTTTGAGTTTTATTTATAACAATGAAAAGAATTCTCATCCGGGAAGCAGTTAAGGCAGACATGCCCAGGGTCCTCGAATTGATCAGGGAATTGGCTGTATTTGAACGCGAGCCCGATGCAGTGGAAGTTACAGCAGCACAATTAGAAGAAGACGGCTTTGGCAGCAATATTGCTTTCCAATCCTTTGTAGCCGAAGTTGAAGGAAAAGTGGGTGGTATGGCTCTGGTCTATCCCAGGTATTCCACCTGGAAAGGGGTAGTGCTTCACTTGGAAGACCTTATTGTAACTGAAGCCATGCGCGGTATGGGGTTGGGTGAGGCTTTGCTGGACCGGGTGGTTCAGTATGGATCCGAACTAGGGGTAAAAAGAATTAGCTGGGAAGTACTGGACTGGAATACACCGGCAATTGACTTTTACGAAAAGAAGGGAGCCTTGCTTTTGCGAGATTGGGATGTGGTTCACCTGGATGAAGAGGGAATTCGAAATTATTTGAAGAACATATGAGGGTATACAAATTCGGAGGAGCTTCCGTAAAAGATGCCGACGGGGTAAGAAACCTGGTGTCGGTACTCAAAGCCACAGGGTATGAAGATACTTTCCTGGTAGTTTCGGCAATGGGCAAGACCACAAATGCCATGGAAGCTGTGGTAGATGCATATTTCTCTGACAAAGGGTCCGTAAAATCTGCTGTTGAGGAAGTGAGGGGGTATCATCTGGATATTCTGAAGGAACTTTTCCCTGAAAAACAGGACCCTGTTTATAAAAAGGTTGGGGAACTTTTTGAGGAAATAACCGGATTTCTTGCCTGGAACAAATCACCCAAATACAATTTTGTATATGATCAGGTAGTGGGGTATGGGGAACTGCTTTCCACCAGCATTGTATATGCATTCTTAAATAAATCCGGTGTCGCCTGCGAATTCCTGGATGTACGGAATTTTATAAAAACAGACAGCAATTACAGGGATGTAAAAGTCAACTGGGAAAAAACTCAGGAAAGGGTGTCTAAGGGGGTTCAGAAAGGCAAGCTATACATTACCCAGGGTTTTCTCGGCAGTGATGAAAACAACTTTACCACCACACTGGGGAGGGAAGGGTCGGATTATACCGCTGCTATCCTGGCCTACTGCCTGAATGCCGAATCGGTAACTATATGGAAGGATGTTCCCGGAGTTTTGAATGCAGACCCCCGCTATTTTGACGAGACCCAATTGCTCAACAGAATTTCATACCGCGAAGCCATTGAGCTGGCCTTTTACGGGGCCTCGGTTATCCACCCGAAAACCCTGCAACCTCTGCAGCGAAAAGAGATACCCCTGAAGGTTAAGTCTTTTCTCAATCCAGAAGATCCGGGAACAACCGTAGGTAAGGGTGTAAAGATTGCGCCGGAAGTGCCCTGCTTTATTGTCAAAAAGAACCAGGTATTGATGAAACTGTCTTCTTTGGATTTTTCATTTATAGTCGAAGACAGCATTGGCGATCTGTTCAAGCTATTGCACGATCATAAGATGAAAGTAGACCTGATACAGAACTCTGCGATCAGCTTTTCCGTATGTGTGGATAATACCCTGGGCCGCCTCGATGAATTGCTGGACCATTTAAAAGGGAAATTTAAGGTAGTACACTATGAAGGGGTTTCCCTCTATACCATCCGCCATTTTAATACAGAAGCCATTGAATCCCTTCAAAACGGCAAGGAAGTTTTACTGGAACAGCGTGGAAGGGAAACCATCCAGCTGGTTGTCAAATAGTTTGGAAGGCAGCATTGATCTTCAAAAAAATCCAGCGTCCAAGGTGCATTTTCCTATATTTACTTCAAGTTTTACCGCAATATGGCCCTAGTAACCGGAAAAGAAGTAGCCAAGGCAATTGGTCTTGATAAATACGGGTTCTTTGGAACCTTTATGGCCTGGCTATTAATGCAGATTACACAGATCACCAGCATAAACCGGTTTTACAGGAAACATCAGCATCTGGAAGCTCAGGAATTTTTGGATCGCATTCTCGAACATTATGAGATTAAGTTTGAGATTCCTGAGGAAGATTTCAAGAGGTTGCCCAGCCAGGGAGCCTATATTACCATTAGCAATCACCCCCTTGGTGGTATAGATGGTGTATTGCTTTTAAAATTATTGCTTCAGCGCCGCCCGGATTTTAAGATAATAGCCAATTTCCTCCTGCACCGTGTTGCCCCTTTGGCACCCTACATCCTGCCTGTAAACCCCTTTGAAGACCGGAAAGAAGTAAAAAGCAGCATAGCCGGGTTTAAAAATGCCATTGCCCATCTCCGGGATGGCCATCCACTGGGGATATTCCCTGCCGGGGAAGTATCTACCTATAAAGACGGGAAACTGATTGTTGACAGGCCCTGGGAAGAGGCGGCTATAAAACTGATCAGGAAAGCTGAGGTTCCCGTAGTGCCGATATATTTCCATGCGCGGAACAGCAAATTGTTCTACCGCTTATCTCGCATACACGATATTTTCAGGACAGCCAAGCTTCCTTCTGAACTAAATACACAGCGGAACAGGGTTATAAGGGTAAGAATTGGACAACCCATCAACGTAGCCACCCAAAAAGAACACGGCAGTCTTGAAGAATTTGCCGATTTGCTGAGGCGGAAAACCTATATGCTTGCCAATGCCTATGAAAAGGAACGCCTGATAGACCAGATTCCTTCCAGCTTGAAGATCCCCAAACCACCAAGGAAGATTGCCAGTGCTGTGCGCACGGAGGTTATTGAAGGTGAAATAGAAAAACTCAGGGAGAAGGATTGCCGATTGCTGCAAAGTAGAAATTACGAGGTTTTTCTGGCACAGAAAAAAGACATGCCTTTTATACTGAAAGAGATCGGGAGACAACGTGAGGTTACTTTCAGGGCCATAGGTGAAGGGACTAACAACCCCATAGACCTGGATCGTTTTGACGAATATTATCACCATCTTTTTCTCTGGGATAATCAGGAGAAGGCCATCGTAGGTGCATATCGGATGGGAATGGGGGCAGAGATCTTTGCCACCTATGGAATCGATGGTTTTTATTTGCAGGACCTTTTCGGTTTTGAACCGGAGTTATACGGTATGATGAGTAGGTCTATTGAAATGGGGAGGGCATACATCATTGAAGAATACCAGCAAAAACCCATGCCGCTCTTCTTGCTCTGGAAAGGTATTGTACATACCACACTGCGTTTTCCGGAACACAAATACCTTATTGGTGGCGTGAGTATAAGTAACCAGTTCTCCAATTTTTCCAAGTCGCTCATGATAGAATTCATGAAATCCAATTACTGGGATCCCTATGTGGCTCAATATGTGCGTCCCAAAAAGGAGTTCAAGGTAAAGCTGAACGACGCCGATAAGGAGTTCATATTTGACGAGACCAAGGCCGATCTGAATAAGTTCGATAAACTCATTGAAGAAGTTGAGCCTGGAAGCCTCAGGCTTCCGGTCCTGATCAAAAAGTACATCAAGCAAAATGCAAAAGTAGTGGCCTTTAATGTAGATCCGCTTTTCAACAATTCCGTGGATGGGTTGATGTATATCAAGATTGCAGACCTGCCAGAAAGTACGGTAAAGCCAGTTATGGAAGAGTTCCAGGCGGAGCTGGAACGCCGGCATATGGAAGGAAATCCTCCTAGTTAAGCCCTTCTTCCTTCAAAAAATTTTGCAGGTATTCCCGAATCTCATTCCGGGTGTTTTCAAAAGCCTGGTGAATTTCCTCTTTGGTTCCCTCTACCTTGGAAGGATCACTAAAATTATGGTGCAGTCTCCTGGCACTTTTTGAGGGTATAAAGGGACAGTTCTCTTTGGCGTGATCGCAAACAGTGATTATGTAATCCCAGGCGATGCCTTCATATTCATCCACATGGTTGGAGGTATGGCCGCTGATGTCTATTTCATCTTCGGCCATGATGGATACTGCTCCTGGATTTAATCCGTGGGTTTCAATTCCCGCGCTGTATACGGCTAGTTTTCCCTTGGAGAGAGCGTTCAGATAGCCATGTGCCATTTGGCTGCGACAGGAATTACCAGTACAGAGTACTAAAATATTTTTCATTGCAGGTTTAATTTCTTTATAATAGGTTTTCAATTTCTTTTGTTCGGTCCAAGAATTACTAATCCAGCCCCACTTTGTTACTTCTTCTTTCGAATATGAGATTGTCATACCACAACCCGTTAAGTTTCCCGATCCTTTCCCGCTTTCCCAGAAAACGGAACCCCATTTTTTTGTGTAAACTTATGCTTCCCTGATTCTCAGGGAAAATTCCTGCCTGCAGAGTCCAGAACCCTTCCTTTTCACTCGCTTTTATCAAAACTTCCAAAAGAGCCTGGCCCATGCCCCTTCCTCTGGAATTTTTGCCAACATAGATACTTACTTCTGCAACACCGCCATAAACACATCTGCCGGAGACGGGTGACAATGCCGCCCAGCCTATAATCTCTCCGGAATCTTCAGAAACAAATCTGCAGGATTCGAAATGGGCAGCATCCCAATCGGAATAGTCTGGTACTGCTGTTTCAAAAGTAGCATAACCGGTATCAATTCCCTCCTGGTAGATCCTGCTTACGTGGGACCAGTCTGCGCTTTCCATATTCCTGATTATGAAGGCGGCCATGGGGTAATAAAGTTAATTAGCTTAACAGCAACCGCTTCCCGGAGCGCATTTAGTGGCCGGAGTACTCAGGACTTCTTCCGGGATGCCACATTCGGATTTGGCCTTACAGTCGGTTATGTCGGGGGCCAGTTTAACCCTGAGTTGTTGCGTTTCTATATCTACGCCCATAACCGGTAATTGGGCTGTATGAAAGTTGGCATTGCCGTATTCAAACTTTAGTATCGCATCCTGCTGTAAGGGTTTTATTTTGTCGACCCTGTTGATTATACTCATAGCCTTAAAGGCACTCATATAGCTTCTGGACTCTTTTTCAACCGGACTCTCCCAAAGCTGTATTACGGTTTCCTTCCAGAAATCTGTACCTGCTCCACAGTCGACAGTGTCCACACTTACATTTTTTATTTCTGTGATATGGTAGTTGGGAGCCACGGTCTCGCCATGCCTATATTCAAATAGGAGGCTTTTGCCGGGATTTTGTTCAAGAAGCTCAATAAATTCTCTTGTTTTCATGGTTTTTGTTTTAGCAACAATTAATTGATGTTTGATCAAAAAAGTCATTCAGGCCCTCCTGAACGGATTTCCACTTGTCAGCGTTAAGGCAGTAGCATACTTTTTTCCCTTCAATTTCACCCTGAATGAGGCCAATGCTCTTGAGTTCCTTCAGGTGCTGGGAAATTGTGGGTTGGGCCAGTCCTACTTCGGATACGATATCCTTGCAAATACAGGACTTCTGTTCACTTATGTATTCAAGAATAGCAATTCGTGCAGGATGGGCCAGTACCCTGAAGATCTGTGCCAGTTCATTTTGGCGGTCACTGAATATTTGTGATTTGGTCAGGCCCATATTTTTATTTTAATATTGCAATATTACGATAATAAATAAAACAAAAAAAGCCGGAATAGGAATCCGGCTAATTTTTTAGAACCAGGGTTTTTTGCCAGCCTGGTAAGTGTTGTAAAAATCCTCATCGGATTTGGTAAGATAGATGATGCCTTCAATAAGCCCGATAAGCCCGGTGATCCAAACGATAAAAACGCCAATCCCAATGCAACTGAGAGCAAACCCGACCAAAGTTAAGGCCAGCAGAATAATACCCTCCTTCTGGTATCCCAGCACAAATTTGTGTATGCCTAAAGATCCCAGGACTATAGCCAGGATTCCGGCCAGAATTTTCTTGTTATCCCCGCCACCGGCATCTTTAAGTCCCTCCTGAAATTCCTGTGCAGTTTTCTTTGCCTCTTCGGCAAAATCACCGGCTTTTTCCTTGGCTTCTTCCGCCGCCTCCTTGGCAGTTTCTTTGGCGTCTTCAAAGACCTTCTTGGCCTTATCTCCTAAATCTTGTTTATCGTCGGACATGGTATGAGTTGTTGGTTAATAGTTTTTAAATGTAGGAAAATATTTGTTTCAGTAAAACAGGGAAACCGAATTTAAAAACTATTGACAAACAGTGCCTTAGATTAAAGAAAAGCGCTGTCCACTGGCTCCCAAAGTTCTATCTTGTTTCCTTCCGGATCCATGATCCAGCCGAACTTACCGTAATCATATTCCTGCATTTCCCCAACAATCGTTACTCCTTCTTCCTTCAAAACGGCTAGTAATTCAACCAGATTTTCAACGCGAAAATTCATCATAAACGGTTTTTCGCTTGGTTTGAAGTAGGCAGTATCTTCTTTAAATGGGCTCCATTGAGTAGAACAGGCTTTACCTGCATCGTCTTTCCACCAGAAAGTACATCCGTATTGATCTGTATTGAGACCCAGATGATCCTGGTACCATGTCTTGATTTTATCCGGATTACCGGTTTTGAAAAAGAACCCACCCAGACCAGTTACTCTTTTTTCCATATTGCTTATCGTTTTACTGTATTTTCATAGGTGCGGATCCAATCAGCCACACTTATTTTACTTACCAGTTCCCCGAGGAGTTCGTAGGGAATATCATTCGGATTTTTGAAACGGATGCAGCTTTTGCCCATATCCAGCTTGCGTTTACTGTGTTTGGGGAATTCTGTGGTAAACCATTCCAACAGTTCAGGATCGGAATATATCCCCATATGGTAAAACCCGATATGGTTCTTTTGGGAAGCCAGGTTCAAAAAGGGGAGGGGTAATTCCGGGCTGCAATGGTATCCATCCTGATAAATGCTGTGTGGTACCACATAACCTATCATCCCGTAATTCATGGTTTCCTCAAAACCTTCAGGGAGGTTGTTGAGGACTACCCGCCTTAATTTTTCCATCACTTCCTTCCGTTCGGGAGGTAATTCAGCCAGATAGGCTTCCGGAGTTTTCGCTTTCGATATCATGTGGCTTTATTTTTTTTGAAGGATCAATGCCGAGATAATGGAGATAATGAGACCCAATATAGTCACTGTTGCAAACATCAGGAGGGCGGCCAGTCCACTGGTAAATTCAGGGATTTCACCTTTATACCCCTGGTTACGCATAGCTATTTCGTATTCTTCAAAGAAATTGGGGTTGATTGCTGTAGTGTAGATGTAATCGGCGATACCAAAGCCTACAGCCGTGATCAGGGAGATTAAAAGACCAATGATCAGCGCCTTTCCAAAATTCACCCTTCCCTCGTTTTCCCTGTCCCGGAAATGCTTGATCCCGAAAAAAACAAAGATCAGGGAGACGATCATTGAGGTGTAGCCCAGTACTTCCTGAGTACTGTAGGACAGTTCCTGCCCAAAGTACAGGGCCCCTAAAAAAATTACTATGGCAAAGATAAGGCCATAGATGCCAAATTTAATTACAGTTGTTTTCATAGAACGATGCGTTTTGATTTCTCCCAAAAGTACCGGGTCTTTTGTCCGCGAGACTCATACTAAAGTACCAAAAAGCTCCAACTAAAGTACCAATCAGGCATTTACAGTATGTTCAGTTGCCTGGCGATCTTAACTGCCTGGGTACGTCTCTGGGCATTTAGTTTTAGCAGCAGGTTGGATACATGGGTCTTCACGGTGCTTTCAGACAGGTAGAGTTTATCTGCAATTTCCCTGTTGGAAAGTCCTCTGGAGATTTCCTGCAATACCTCGTACTCCCTTTTACTCAGGCCCAGTTCAGCGATTTTGTCTGTATCAACCTCCGACGTATTGTTCGTTTTTGAAGAGAGGCTTTTTTTGTTCAGGTATATCCCGATGAAGAAAAAGGCCAGGGCTACGGCGGCGATGACAAGTTCAATCTTCAGATTACCACCAACTACTGCATAGGTGCTTAGTTTAAAGAGCAACATTATGGCTATTGCCAGGAAACCAAATATCCAAACCGTCTTTCTCACCTAATAAAGTTATGAAAATCTCAGGCTGATCTTATTCAGTATTGTTTGGGCCAGTTTTACCTTGCTCTCCCTGCTCCATCCTGCTACATGGGGGGTAAGCAATACATTGTTAGCCTTTATTAGGTATTGAAAAGCCTCAGGCAAATCACCTTTTGCAAAGAGGTTTTCAAATGACGATTTCTCATATTCCAGTACATCCAGCCCGGCCCCCAGTATTTTACCGGATTTCAGTGCTTCAACCAGGTCTATTGTATTTACACATTTTCCCCTGGCGGTATTGAGGAACCAGATGGGTTTGTGAAAGGCCTGGATGAAATCGGCATTGATCATGTTTGTGGTAAGAGGTGTTTGGGGTACATGAAGGCTCAGTACGTCCGTTCTTTGCTGCAGTTCCATAATGCCTACCTGACGCGCATTGGCATCGCCAACACCACCCAGAATATCGTAGCAGATTACCTCCACATCAAAACCGCCTAGTTTTTGTGCAAAGGCCTTACCCATATTGCCGTAGCCAATAATCCCAACGATTTTACCATCCAGTTCAACACCTCGGTTTCCTTCCCTGTCCCAGATACCCCGTTGAATTTCCCGGTGGGCTTTATTGAAATTGTTGAACAGGGATAACAGCATGCCCAGGGTATGTTCCCCTACGGCATTCCGGTTACCTTCCGGGGCCGCAGCCAGGAAAATATCCTGTTCCATGGCATAATAGGTGTCTATGTTCTCAAGACCAGCGCCTACCCGTCCTATGAACTTGAGGTTGGTGGCCTTCTCCAGAAATGACCTGTCCAGGGTAATGCGGCTTCGGATAATAATGCCATCGTATTCAGCGATGACTTTTTCGATATCTTCCTTGCCAGAGGAATAGTCGGCCACGTTCTCATAACCGAGCTTTTCAAGTCCTTCCCATAATAGTGGGTGGTTGGTATCCAGGTGAAGTACTTTCATTTAAATTTTCGGATAGTGTGTTTTTGTCCTTTCGTCCTTTACAGAGCCGGTATGTTTAGTGCTTTTCTTTTCGAATAACATCAGATGCACTTCCTCCCCATTTGCTGTTGAAGGGCAATGTTCCACGCCCTTGGGCACCACAATTAGCTCGCCTTCCCGGACTATTTCTGTTCGATCCCTGAACTGCATCTGCAGGGTTCCCCTGATAACCAAAAATAATTCGTCCTCTTCTTTATGCTTGTGCCATACAAAATCGCCTTTAACCTTGGCCAGCAGCACCTGCATATCTTCAATTTCAGCAATTTGATGGGGATGCCAATGGGCACTGAATGCCTTTAATTTTGCTTTTAGATTTATCGGAGTCATGCCTGTTCTTTTCGTATGTCTGGTTGGCCTTTTACTTCAAACCGGAAGATATCATTTCTGCTGTAGTGCCCAACAGGGTCAAAATCCAGCCTGCTTTGGCTCACTTCGTCCAGGTCAAGCGAACATACCAGGGCCCCTACCCTATTCCATAGGGGGCCCTCAATGATCTTGCCCAGGGGGGATATAATTACGCTGCCACCCGGACAGATTTCCTCGGTTTGATCGGGTAATAAGTTTTGATAGGTTTCCGGATACATGGACCTGGTAAAGTACTGATTGCAGCCTATCACAAAACATCGTCCTTCCAGGGCAATGTGCTTCAAACTGTCTATCCATTCCGGTCGTGCATCCGCTGTAGGAGCCAGGTATATATGGACACCTTTCCGGTACATGGAGAGCCTGGCCAGGGGCATATAGTTCTCCCAACAGATCAGTCCCCCCAATCGTCCCACCCTGGTGTCAAAGGTCACTAATGTGGATGCATCCCCTTCTGCCCATACGATTCGTTCTGTACCTGTAGGCTTTATTTTTCTGTGTACCCCCAGGAAACCCCCTGATGGTGAAATGTATACCATGGAACAGTACAAACTGCCATGATCTGCCTCTTTTTCAGTTACCCCCAAAACCAGGTAAACCCCATTTTCATGAGCAACTTCTTCCAGAAATTCAATATCCCTTCCCTGAAGGGAAATGCTTTGCCGGTGATACTCTTCATAGAGTTTCCTGCCCTGGCTGGTTCGATTGCCAATTGTGGCTCCAAAGGTGAACCCCCTGGGATAACCGGGGATGAATGATTCCGGAAACACCAGCAATTCACAGCCCTTTTCCGCATAAATTTTGCATAAAGCTGAAACCTTTTGCAAGCAGGCTTCCTTATCGAAAAAAACCGGGCTTTCCTGAATAACGGCAACTTTAACCTTCATATTTCTAAAAGGGGAGATCTTACACCTTCGTACCCAAGGTAGCTATTTTTTCAAACAAGAGGGCTTCAGATACCCAGGATGAGCTTTGCTATCCAAAAATAGATGAGAATCCCGAAAATATCATTGCTGGTAGTGATAAAGGGGCCTGTGGCAATAGCGGGGTCAATGCCCCTTTTGTGAAGGAACAAAGGAGTGAATGTGCCAATAATTCCAGCCACTACGATTACTGCAATCAGGGAAATGGATATAGCCAGTGCTGTAGGAAAATTGCCTTTCCAGAACCAGGTGAAAAACAGAAGGACCAGGGCTAGCACCAGGCCATTCAGGGTAGCCAGCAGGATTTCCTTGACCAATCGATTGGAGATACTGCCTTTAAGGTCGTCGTTCGCAAGTCCCTGCACAATTATTGCACTGGATTGAACGCCTACATTTCCTGCCATAGCTGCGATTAGTGGTGTAAAAAAGAACAGTATGGCATGCTTGCTGATCATTTCTTCAAATCCACCCATTATGGCCGCGGCGCCCACACCTCCGATGAGGCCCAGAAAGAGCCAGGGCAGGCGGGCCCGCGTAAGATCCAGGATGCTGTCGTCCGCTTCAACATCCTGCGAGATCCCCGCAGCGAGCTGATAATCCTTTTCTGCTTCTTCCTTAATGACATCAACAATATCGTCAATGGTGATACGACCCACCAGTCGGCCAATTTCATCCACAACAGGAATGGCCTCCAGGTCGTATTTAGACATGATCCGGGCAACTTCTTCAGGCTTTTCATTCACATTTACGGAATCCACCTTTGGGATGTAGACATCTTTTATGGGGGCTGTAGTTGATGTGGTCAGCAGATCTTTCAGGGAAAGGCGACCTTTAAGGATATCCTGATCGTCTACCACGTATATGGAATGCACCCTCGTAACATTTTCAGCCTGAGTGCGCATTTCCTTTACGCAGGTAAGTACGTTCCAGTTTTCATTCACCTTAACCAGTTCCTTTGCCATGAGACCCCCCGCGGAATTCTCTTCGTAGCGCAACAGGTCTACGATCGCTTCGGCGTGATCCCGGTCCTCGATTTCAGAAATTACCTGCTGTACAATTTCCTTCGGAAGCTCGGCTACAATATCGGCGGCATCATCCGTATCCAGTTCCTCCAGCTCCTCGGCGATCTCCTTTGATGACAGGTTTTTAAGGATGGCCTCCCTTACATCATCATCCAGTTCTGTAAGTACATCAGAAGTCTTATCACTATCCAGAAGCTTGATGAGGTAAGTAGCCTGGTCCTCTTCAATTTCGTTGGCAATCTCGGCGACATCCGCATAGTGCACATCTTCCAGGATGGAAAGCAACCTGGAATCCTGCTGTTCTTCTATAAGCTGTTCAATTTCAGCAAGCAGTTCGTCTGTAAGCTTAAACGGTGTCATTTTCTATCTTCCGGGTGAGTGCAATAAAATCGGAAACATCCAATTGTTCCGGGCGTTGGTCAAAGATAGTATCTTCTTTTAGATTATCGGATAGGTCAAAGGTTTTTAAACTATTGCGCAGGGTTTTCCGCCTGTGATTGAAAGCGGCCTTTACTACCCTGAAAAAAAGTGCTTCGTCGCATTCCAATTGGAAGGGTTGCTTTCTTGCGAGATGGATCACCCCGGACTGTACCTTCGGAGGTGGATCGAATACTTCCGGGTGCACGGTAAAAAGGTAACGAGCCTCATAAAATGCCTGGGTCAGCACGGAGAGGATACCGTAGGCCTTGCTTCCCTTTTTTTCACATATCCTTTTGGCTACCTCCTTTTGGAACATACCCGAAAATTCAGGTATCCTGTCCCTGTGCTTGAGCATTTTGAAAACGATTTGTGAGGAAATATTGTATGGAAAGTTTCCGGTAATAGCAAAGTCCTCCCCTGAGAAAAGTGCCGACAGATCTTCTTTCAGGAAATCTGCCTCGAGTATTTCCAGCTTTTTGAGGTGGGGCAGCGTTTCAGGGTGCAAGAGAGGGAAATGTTCTTTGAGAAAGGAAACGGATTCCGTATCAATTTCCATTACGCATAGCGAGATCTCCTTTTCCAGAAGGAACCTTGTAAGCACACCCATCCCGGGGCCTATTTCCAGTACATTGGAGCAATCTTTGAGTAATAGGGTATCCGCGATTTTCCGTGCAATGTTTTCGTCTTTAAGAAAATGCTGGCCCAGATGCTTTTTTGCCCGGACGTCTGAAGAAGCGCTTTTGCCCTTTGCTGATTGTGATTTTTTCCTGTGAGATCTACCCTGTTTACCTTTCACCTGTATGTAAGTTTAAACAGATTTTTCCTGATATACCCAGGCTTCTGTACCCGAGGCCAGGGTAACGCGCTTTCGCATATAGGCTTCTCCTTCGTACTGGTCTGCACGTCGGAGGTCGTCGTTACTAACCACAAATACTTCGCCGCTTACCTGATCCTCATCTTGTCCTGTAGCCTCAACGGAAGGATAAAGTCCTGACACTTTGTTCCTGTGGATGCGGTAGCCGGCAAGCATGTCTTTTTTTCCGTCTAATTCCCTTGCAAATACCAGTTGCCTCACTTCGCTTTCCAGCAGTGTACCGTAAACAAACAGGTGTTCGGTAGCACTCTCCACGGCCTTTTGCTGTATATCCAGAACCTCTAATTCTGTGCGGAATGCTACAAAATGCTCCCCGAATCGCTGCTGTGTATCCCGCCTAAGGCGTGGTGCATCTTCATTGTAATACCGTTCCAGGCTTTCCCGGTTCAATGCGGTGTACTGTACAGAATAAGTGACGCCTCCCATTTCTTCCTCTACCAGCACTTTACTCATTTTTGCCTCGGTGAACTTCCCGGTAGCCAGCATATCCGGAATATGTTCTTCGCGCATCCATTCCAACCAGGATTGCTGCACTTTTTCGTCAATATTGATGGTGACATTATATATTATCATAATTCCCGGTTTGGTAGTTTAAGGGGGATTATTAAAGTGCCGAAGAGAAATTTTATAATTGCCTCAGGTCAATTTACAACATCTCCCCGCAAGATCCTGAAATTTTTCCTGGCCAGGGGAAAATAATAGCTGTCCTGATAGTTATAAATGATCTGCTCGTAGTGATATTTTGCCTTTTCAGGCTGATCCAGAAAGTTTCTGTAGAGTTCGGCAATTGCGAAATGCGCATCGTCTGCCAGGATATCCTGCCCGTAAAACTCCACTACCTTCAGGTAATTAAGTCGGGCAGCATCGTAATCCTTCATTTCTTCCAGAAGTTGACCCTGTCTGAGCAGGGCTTCATCTTCTATTTTTTCACCCTTATGGTTTTCCAGGATTTCATCCAGTGTTTCAATTGCCTCGGTGGTTTTGTTCTGGTAGGCCAGAAAATCGGCCCTGGCATATTTTTTAAGGGCAGTTTGTGTAGAATCTTCCAGGGTATTGTCAGAAATCAGCAGGCTCAATTGCATGGCGTCATTGGCAATTAGCTGGGTGCTGGATCCGCGTAACACCTTCAACTGGGTAAGGGCCCAGTCGAAGTCGCCCTTGTAAAAACTGGTCTGGGCAACCCTATAGCGGGCCTCCTGTCCCAGGGGATCGTTCTTCAGTCTTTTCTGTATCTGGGAAAAATTAATAAGAGCCTCATTGAACTTCTGACCAAAGACCAGGATATCGCCAAGGGCAATTTTTACATAGGCCTCGGAATATTTGGTCAGGGGCAATTCAAGTGACCTTTTCAGGATAGCTTCACCCTGCCCGGGAAGACCCTTCCTGAAAGTTAGGAAATTGGCATATGCAATTTGAAGCTGAAGTGTTTCCGGCTGATATCCGTATTCTGCAATGAGGTTTTTGAATTTATTGTCAATGCGCTCCGGGACCTTGTCTGACTGGTCCAGCAATTCAATATCAATAAGGTTGAGTTGGGCGTTCAGTCGGGTAACAGCATTAATACTGTTCTTTTCAATGAATTCGAAAATGGGAATGGCCTGGGTAACCGCTCCGTCTTCGAGAGCCATTTCCCCCAAACTTTCCATGCGTTGCAGGTTGCTTTCAGCCGCCCTCCTGAAAATGGCTTTCTCCTGAATAAAAGCAAGGTTAAATTGTCTCTGCTGTACGAAGAGCCAGCTGAGGAGTTCGTTCCACAAAAGGTCCGGATTGGACTGGGCTTTTTGAAGCAAGAGCCTTTTCAGCATTACGTTATTCGGATCTTCCGGGTTCTGCGAAATAAAGTTGTCTATATTTCTAAGGATGCTAGCCTTGGGCGATTTGCCTTTTACCAGTAACTCCATAAAAGCTCCGTACATTTTTTCTATATCTCCCTGTTCTCCATAGATGCGTGCTATGTAGTAATTATAATCCAACTCCGGATTGAGGGCCATCGCTTTGGAGTATGCCTGCAAGGCGTAATCCAGAAGGGCATACCGTTCAAAGCGCATACCAATGAGGTAACCGAAATTGGGGTTAGCGTCAATAAAAGTCAGGGCTGTTTCGTAGGCTTTTTTGGCCTCTTCCGGTAAATTCTGAAGCGTATAATTATAACCCAATTCAATATGAAGGGTCGGTGAAGTACTTTTACTGTTAATGCGGTCCGTGAGCAGTTTTTCGGCGTCCTTATAACGTTCCAGCTGCTGATAACAGGCAAGCAGGCCTTCCACATAATCTGGCCTCCTTGGGTTGGTTTTTACCAGTCGCTCATAGAATACTACAGCCTTTTTATAATCCCCGTCATTGAGGTACTGTTTGGCCAGGAAATCTGCCTGTCCAATAGCAGGGATCCCCCATAATAAAATCAGTATGAGCCAAATGTGCTTCATGCTCTGTTTTTTACAAAGATAGCACAGTTGTTGGTTAGGGACTGTTAAGGAGAATACAAGACAAGCTCCTGGCCTATGACTGTTGTCTTAGTGAAGTTATTTTGCCCAAAGTTTCGCTGTTGTTGTAAACAATGATCAGCTCGCTGATTTTATGATAGCTGTCCAGCACCATTATATCCACCACATCAAAAACCAGCCGGGAACCATCTTTGAGCGTCCAGTTATAAGTGAAATAAACAGCCAGTTTAGTAGCTTCCCTGTCGCATATGCACTGATGCAGCTGCAATTCCGAGCTCCTGGTATCTGCTAACAGGGAGGTATAGAATTCGTTGGCGCCTAATCGGCCATAAACCGGGGAATCTACTTTGGCATCAGGGGCAAACAATTCCAAAATTTCCTGGAGTTCACCCTTTTGCAGGGCTTCAAGATAACGTTCACCCAGATTACAAAATTCCATTAGCCGATGCGATCAAAGCCTGTGTAGGGCACAAGTACTTCCGGGATCCTGATATGGTCTTCTTCCTGATAGTTTTCAAGAATACCAGCAAGCACCCGTGGCAGGGCGAGTGCGCTTCCGTTCAGGGTATGAGCCAGCTGGGTTTTTTTGTTTTCAGCTCTGTATCGCAATTTCAAACGATTGGCCTGGAAGGTTTCAAAATTGGAAACTGAACTGATTTCCAGCCACCTTTGCTGGGCAGTGGAGTACACTTCGAAATCGTAGGTCATGGCAGAGGTAAAACCCAGGTCCCCTCCACAGAGCCTTAAAATGCGATAAGGCAACTGAAGTTCACGCAGAAGCATTTTTACATGATCTACCATTTTATCCAGGGCCTCATAGGAATTCTCCGGGTATTCTACCCGAACAATTTCCACCTTGTCAAACTGGTGAAGCCGGTTCAGCCCCCGCACATGAGCGCCATAACTTCCCGCTTCCCTTCTGAAACAGGGGGTGTAGCCCGTATATGCAATTGGCAGGTCTTTTTGTTCCAGGATTACATCCCTGAGTATATTGGTTACCGGGACTTCTGCCGTGGGTATAAGGTAGAGGTCATCTACTCCCACATGATACATCATCCCTTCCTTGTCTGGCAATTGTCCCGTGCCATATCCGGAAGCTTCGTTTACCAGGTGGGGTACCTGCATCTCGGTGTAACCGGCTTCTGTATTCTTATCCAGAAAGTACTGAATCAGGGCGCGCTGCAATTTGGCTCCCTTTCCCTTGTAAACCGGAAACCCTGCCCCGGTTATCTTTACACCCAGTTCAAAATCGATGATGTCGTATTGCTGTGCCAGTTCCCAGTGGGGTTTGGCGCCGGCTGCAAGTTCAGGAATATCACCTTCTCTGAAAACTTCCTCATTGTCTTCTTCATTACCTCCTGCAGGTACCAGCTCATGGGGTACATTGGGAATCTGGTATAGTGCTTCCGTGAGTTCGGTGGCGGTGTTGTTGAGGTTCTCTCCAAGTGCTTTGGCTTCTTCCTTGAGGGATGAAGTTTTCTCTTTCAGCGCATTGGCATCTTCTATCTGCTTGTTTTTAAAAAGTATACCTATCTCTTTGGAAAGTTTATTGGACTCTGCAAGGGTGTTATCCAGTTGAGTTTGCAGGGCGCGCCTTTTCTCATCAAGGCTTAACACCTGTTCGATCATGGGGCGTGCCTCCAGGTTTCTTTTTTCAAGGGCTTTGCAAATTTCATCTGCCTTTTCCCGGAGGATATTCAGTTGGAGCATTAGGATTGATTTAGGGCACAAATTTAGGGCTAAAAGCCCAATGAATCAAAGGTGCTTAAGACAGATAAAGGATTGTTCCTTTTGCCTTACTGAATTAGTTGATCAACTTCTGAGGACCAGGGGGCGGGCAAAATCCAGTTGTGATGCCTCCAGGGGTCCCATTTCTCCCGGGCCAGATCAACATTGGGATCAACAAGAGGGGCAAATGCATGATTGTTGACCCGAACCCTACTCTCTACATATACTGCTATTTCTTTCCCCTCCCGCGCATATATATCCTCGAGGTGCTGGGCAAACTGCCAGATAAAATCGGGATAGGCAGCAATCTTTTGTCGTTGTTTAGGGTTTAGATGTTCATGTAAATTTACCGGTCTCCTTTCTCCCGTTTCCCTGTCTACTACAGTAAAGGTAGCCTGTCCCTGGCGAGTCCTGAGCATCATGCGCCAGCTCAAACGATGCCCTTCCTCGGTCCACAGGACATTCCCTGGAATAGCGTGGTGGCGCAGTGGCAGGAGTATCTGGACAACAAAATACAACCCACCTAAAAGCAGTAAGGGCCTGGCATATGCAGGTTTTGTACTTTCTTTCCCCGAATATGCCGTTTTTCCCGGCAAGAAGATCCGCTGTATCGTTTCCGGGGGGTAAAAGAAAACGATAAATGCCAGAGATAGATAGGGAAATATCCCAATTTGAAAGACCATTGAATTAAAAAGGTGGAAAATTATGGAGCATATAAAGGCCAGGTTCCGTGTAGGTTTCCAAAGTAATGCTGGTACTACCAGCAAGTCAAAAAGAATGCCAGTGAGTCCAATAACCTGATGAACCGGCTCCAATTGCAGCCAATCTCCGATAATAGGGTAGTGACTTCTTCCCTTCATCAATATTTCAATGATGCTGAAATCAAACCAGTCCTGATACCATTTTGCGATAGAGGCATAGGTGTAAACAATAAACAATTGCAATACAATTAACCATTTCACATAACTGTACATCCACTCCTTCCTGATCCCGGGATTATTCCTTGCGTCCAGGGAAACGCTATGGTTTGCTGGCAGCAAGCTCATGATCGCTGAAATCAGAATTAGCAGGTAGTAGTGATTGTTGTAAGAGGTTTTTTGCATCAGGTAGGCTCCTGTCCACATTATGGTAAAGGAAAGCATGCTAAGGCGGTATCTGTAGCCAAGTGCAACCAGAATGCCCAGAGAGCCCATAACAAAGAAATAAACATACATGCCAGGCCCAAGCAGGTTGCGCAACCATTCAAATCCAATAAAAGTAAATGTGAAATCCGGGATTACCAGGTTGGTCCTGACCCAGCCGGTCATGATGGCCCCATAGCACTCAAGGCTGATGAGTATCCCGAAAAAGATACGGAAAAGCACCAGGGGGGAGTTATCCATTTTCGTGAAAAGCAGTCGGCTTCCCATGTTCAGGAAATTAGGGCGAGGGCGTTTTTCCGGTCTTTCTTCAACTGTTGTCGCAAAGCTTCAACTGATTCAAAACGCTGTTCATTACGTAACCGATGCAGGATCTCAACCTGTATTTTTTTATGGTATAAGTTGTCCTTAAAGTTAAGGAAGTGGATTTCAATACTCCTTTTGGAGCCGTCAACCGTGGGGTTGACTCCAATATTCATCATACCATAAACCAGCTTTCCATCAATTTTGCTTTGGATTACATACACCCCATTTTTGGGAATAAGCTTATAGTTTTCTGCTATATGCAGGTTAGCTGTTGGGAAATCCATTGTCCGGCCTAACCCCTTGCCTTTTTCGACTGTACCCGTTAACATATACGGATAGCCCAGATAGCTATTTGCCGTTTCGATGTTGCCTTCCTCAAGGGCCTTACGGATCTTTGTGGAACTAACGGATACCTCATCTATTTCCTGGGCCGGTATTTCCTCCACCTCAAAATCCAATGTATTCCCAAATGCTATTAGGTCCTGAATGTTGGCGTTTCGGTTGCGCCCAAATCTATGGTCATATCCAATGATGATCTTTTTAGCTTTGAGCTGGTTAACCAGGATATCCCGAACAAAATCTGTTGCCGTGAGACGTGAAAATTCCCTGGTGAAGGGATGTATGATGAGGCAATCCAGCCCGATCTTTTCCATGATAGCTGCCTTTTCCTCTATGGTATTCAGAAGTTTGATGTCTGCATCTTTCTGCAGGACCATTCTTGGATGGGGGTAAAAAGTAAGGACTGTGGCACTCATGCCAACTGTTTTGGCACTATTTATGAGGCGTTCCAGTATTTTCCGGTGCCCTATGTGCACTCCATCGAAGGTTCCTATGGTAATTACGGAGTTCTTTCGTTGATCGTACTCGGAAATGCTTTGGACTGTAATCACAGAGTGAAATTAATAAAAAGGCTTACTTTTATCGCAATAAATGCCCCACATGATAGCAAAATTACGTCTTGTTTTATCAATTCCCATCTTCTTTTTTTCCTTTTGCCTTTGGTCCCAAACGGTATACTGGATGCCGTCATCTTCGGTTGAGAGGATTCCGGAACGTTTCCAGGTGGAGGCTAACGGTGAGAAACCTGCACTTTTTAGCCTGGATGAGGCGGAACTTGGTAAAAGGCTGAATGGGATAAGTCCCGGCGTGCTTTCCAGCGAAACTATTTACTTTCCAGACGCCAAAGGCCGGTTTATTCAATTTCGGGTAAAGGAAACCCCTGTTTTTGCCCCTGAACTGGCGGCCAAATATCCCAATATCAGGTCGTTTACAGGATACAGTACAGGAGCAGATCCGGTAAAAATACGTTTCAGCTACTCCCATAACGGCTTGCAAAGTATGATGATCTCACCGGATAAAGGCATTCCAACTTTTATTGAAAAGCTCAACAAGGGAGCCAATGTTTATGCAATTTATAATCGAGATGGACTGTCTTCCCGGGAGGCAGAATTTGTCTGTAATACACAGACTGCCAGGATGCCTGAGATGCCACAAACTTTCCCCCTGTTCGATGATCAGGTCCTGCGCAGGTACCGCATTGCTGTTTCTGCTACGGGAGAGTATACGGTTTTTCACGGGGGTACAGTAGCAGACGCCCTTGCTGCTATAAATGCCACACTTACCAGGGTAAATGAAGTTTTTGAGACTGATCTGGCTGTTACTTTTGAATTGGTTGCTGATAACGACCTGATAATATTTACAGACCCGGATACAGACCCCTATGGTGGCAACCTCAATACAGAAACTCAGAACACGATTAGCTCTACTATAGGGGCCCTGAATTATGATGTTGGTCACCTTTTCCATGAAGAGAACATAGGCGGAAACGCCGGATTTATAGGTGCCGTTTGCCAGGACGAAAGAAAGGCAAGTGCCTATTCGGCATCATTGAATCCTGAGGGAGACCGGTATGATATTGATCTGGTAGCCCATGAACTCGGCCATCAGTTCGGGGCCAACCACACCTTCTCTCATACTCCGGAAGGAACCGGAGTGCAATTTGAACCGGGCAGTGGTACTACAATAATGAGTTATGCGGGAATCACCGGGGAAGATGATGTGGCCGGTTTTAGTGATCCTTACTTTCACTATATCAGCATTTTCCAGATAGCCAATTACCTGCAGGGCAATAGCTGTGCTGTAGAACTCCCGCTTGCCAATAACCCGCCCCTGATACAACCCCTGACCGATTACAGCATTCCCAGGGGAACCGCATTTGTACTTACCGGAAATGCATCGGATCCGGATACGGGAGATGTGCTTACTTATACCTGGGAACAGGCAGACAATGGGCTGGTTACGGCCAGTACCTTTGGGCCCGAAAACGTCAGTGGTGCCAATTTCCGATCCCTTGAACCCACTTCCAGTCCGGAACGCTATTTCCCAAAACTTTCCAGGGTGGCCAGTGGCAACCTTACGCAAACAAATCCTGTTGAGAATTCTGCCTGGGAAACGGTATCTACAGTAGAACGGGAAATGAACTTTGCACTTACGGTTAGGGACAATGCGGCAGGAGGGGGTCAACTTACTTCTGCGTTGATGAAGGTTGATGTGGTGAATAATGCCGGGCCATTTGTGGTGACTTCCCAGTCAAATACCACAACCTATTCCGCGGGGTCTGCCCAGACCGTAAGCTGGGAGGTGTCCGGAACTGATGAAGCTCCCATTTTTGCCCAGTATGTAGATATATTTCTTTCGCTTGATGGCGGTAACAGCTTCCCTATAATCCTGGCTGAGCAGGTGCCTAACGACGGGGAGCAGGAAGTCTTGCTACCAGGTTCTGCCAGTAGTACCGGGCGGATCATGGTGAAGGCCTCCAACAATATCTTTTTTGCTGTCAATGCAGCGGACTTTACCATTACCGAATCCGAGGTGGTGATGGATTTTGAGGCGCTGGACTATGAAGTCTGTCAGCCCAATGACCTTACTATCCCTTTTGAATTTGAGACTTATCAGGGATTTAGTGAAACAGTGACTTTTTCTATACCCGATGCTCCAGCAGGACTGGGCGTTTCGTTTAATCCTTCAAGCGTTGATGCGGAAACTTCCGTAAACCTGACAATTTCCAATACAGCGACTGTTGCAGCAGGGGAATATCCACTTACCGTAACGGCCACCAGTGCCAGCCAGGTAACAACCGTTACCCTGCAGTTAAAGGTGTACAATAATTCTTTTGCAGACGTGTCCCTGCTAAGTCCAGCCAACGGGGCTTCTGATGTGAGTTTGCTACCGGTATTGCAATGGGAGGCCAACGCCAATGCTAGCAGCTACCAGGTAGAAATTGCTACAGATGCTGCTTTTGGCAATGTGGTTGATTCGGGCAGCGTGCTGCAAAATCAGTTTGAACCCCAGGGCTTGCAGGAAAGCACCACCTATTACTGGCGCGTTAAACCGGTAAACCCTTGTGGAGAGGGAACTTTTTCCACAGCCTTTAATTTTACCACCATACAACTGGATTGTGAAACACGAGATGCCACGGATACGCCAAGGGCGATCTCTTCTGCCGGAACTCCCACGGTTACTTCAGAAATCATGTTTTTGAATGACCTTACCATTGCAGATGTTGATGTTCAAGTGAATATTGAACATACCTACGTATCTGATTTGGTTATACGCCTCATTTCCCCTTCTGGTACCGCCGTAACCCTTGTGGCCAATGCCTGTGGTTCCAGGGAGAACATCAATGCTATTTTTGACGATGATGCCCAGCCATTGAGCTGTGGTGTTGACCCGGCCATCTCTGGAACGGTTAAACCTGTAGGCTCACTTTCCTCTTTCAATGGGGAATCCACCCTGGGAACCTGGACCTTAGAGGTTAGTGATGTGTTTACAGCAGATGGCGGCTTTATCAATGGCTTTTCCCTGTCTATATGTGCCGAAGGCCAGTACAGGCCGGACAATGACAACGATGGGGTTTTCGATGATACGGACGATCTTTGTCTCGGCACCCCTGAAGGTTTGGAAGTAAACGCCGATGGATGTCCCGTATACCGTTTTGATGAAAATAATTTTACCCTTTCCATAAGCAGTGAATCCTGCAGGGGGAACAATGATGGCAGTATACAAATCAATCCGGCACTTACCCGGGATTATACCGTTAGCATAACTGGTCCGGGAACTGACCTGAACGATAGTTTTACCAATGGATATTCCCTTTCCAATTTAGGAGCCGGTGTTTATCAGATATGTATAAATGGCACCGAAGGGAGCATCACCTATGAAACCCTTTGTTTTGAAGCGGTAATATCCGAGCCGGAACCCATAGACATCAATGGTATCCTTTCAGCAGATGGAACTGAAGTTACCCTTAGTCTAAATGGGGCCGACTTCTTTAACATCGAACTCAATGGTGTATTAACCCGGACGTCGGATCCTTTGGTAACACTTAAACTGGATAATGGGCCCAATACCCTGAGGGTAACCGGGGATTTGCCTTGCCAGGGTCTGTTTGAGGAGAGTTATTTCCTGGGAGACCGTACGCTGTTATATCCAAACCCTGTTAAGGATCAGTTTTCCATATTTCTTGTAGAACCACAGGATGGCCTGCAGGTGATTGTCTTTGACATACAGGGCAGGATGTTCAAACAATTCAGTTATTCTGGGTTGATGAATCAGGTTGATTTGGATGCCAGTGCCTGGCCTTCCGGCATGTATTTCATTTCCCTGAAAGGAGAATCGCTGAATGAAACCCATAAAATGATCAGGCGATGAGGAGTGTAATTTTATTAGTAACCGGGATCCTGTTTTTGAGCTGCGGCAAGGATTCCCCACCCAAGCCCCCGGAGGCGGCGCTTCTGGTATTTCCTGAACGAAATTCAGAGTGCACAACTGGAATTGACCTCAATGATGTGACCAGTCAGGTAGAATTCCGCTGGCAGGAAGCAAGGTTTACCGATACGTATGAATTAAGGGTTACCAATTTGAATACCGGATCAACCCAGACCATTACCACAACTGCCCTTTCTGCTGTTCGCCCGTTGGAGAAAGGAGCACTTTTTCGCTGGGAAATCCGTACTCGAAATGAACAAACGGAAGATATTGTCAGCAGCGAATCCTGGTTGTTTTACAATGCCGGGTCACAGGATAGCTATGCGCCTTTCCCAGCTGAAATAATATTCCCGGTTTCAGGGGCTTCTGTTGTGCCGGATATTAATAACGAGATTACCCTCCAATGGTCCGGATCTGATGTTGACAATGATCTGGCTGGATATGAAATTTACCTGGATACTTCTAATCCACCGACCACGCTTGCTGCGAGTCCGTCTGTAAGCTTGAACAGCACAAGAATAGTGGTGCAGCGAAACACGGTATACTACTGGAAGATCATTAGCAGGGACAGGGAAAACAACACTTCTGATACCGGGGTGTATAGTTTTAGGGTACTTTAGGCTAGGTATTGTTGAATTGGTTCATGGTGATCTTTGGTCCCGCGAGGATAAATGAAGGGATGAGATCCATGATGCGATCCATCCGCTCGGGCAGGGCTTCTTCTTCCGGGACATCCCATTTTCCGAGTACGTAATCTACTTGCTTCCCTTTGCTGAAATCGCTTCCAACACCAAACCTGAGTCTGTGGTATTGCGTGGTCTGTAGTACTTGCTGTATATCTTTGAGCCCGTTATGGCCTCCGTCGCTTCCTTTGGATTTAAGTCGCAATGTACCAAATGGAAGGTTGATATCGTCTGTAATGATAAGCACATTTTCCAGGGGTATTTTCTCCTTGTCCAACCAGTATTTCACCGCCTTGCCACTGCGGTTCATATAGGTAGACGGTTTGATGCATAATACCTGGCGTCCTTTGACTTTGAAGGTGCCTATATCCGCGAGTTTAGCAGGTTCAAAGGCGAAATCCATTTTTGCAGCGAGAGCATCCAGGATTTTGAAGCCTACATTATGGCGAGTGCCGGCGTATTCCGGACCAATATTGCCCAAACCTACTAACATAAACTTTTTCATAGCCTCATCTGTTTCTCCCAGTATGCCTGCCTCTTTTTTAAAAAGCCCGGATATTAAGCGAAATAACATGCCTTAAAAATACAAAAGCATCCCTAAGCCGTGAGCAAAAGGGATGCTTGTATCTGAATGTTTTAGAACTATTCGTTGCTTTCTGCCGGAGCTTCGGCACCTTCAGCTGCGGCTTCAGCGCCTTCAGCTGCTACTCCTTCAAGTTCTTCTTCCTCCTCCTCGTCGACCACAACAGCAGCACGAGCCATCTTAACCTGAACAACTACCGAAGAATCCGGGTGCTGGATGGAGAATTCATCTTTCTTAAGTGTATCTACCGAAATATGGTCACCGATCTTCAATTTAGAAATATCCACGTCAAAGAAATCGGGCAGGTTGTCCGGAAGTGCTTTGATAGTAAGCTTACGCCTCCTGAAAAGCAATCGCCCACCATTTCTAACCCCTGGAGAATTCCCTTGTAGTCTTACCGGGATTTGCATGGTAACTTCTTTGTCCGGGAACAACTGGTAAAAATCAATGTGCAGAATTTTATCGGTTACCGGGTGGAACTGAATATCCTGCATAACGGCTTTAACTTTTGCTCCCCCTTCCAAATCAACCACAACAGTGTGGGCTTTTGAGGTGTACACTAAATCCTTGAATGCGATTTCATCCGCTGAAAAGTGTAGTGGTTTATCCCCTCCGTAGACCACGCAAGGGACCTTTCCAGCATTACGTAGGGCTTTCGTTGCCTTCTTGCCCACGCTTTCTCTTTCTGATCCTTTGATTGTAATTGACTTCATTTTATATAATAAGTAATGATTTACATGATGAATTTGGACGCAATGGAGGTGTTGTTGTGAACACGTTGCATTACATCGGCGAACAGATCGGCACAGCTTAACACCCTGATCTTATCACTTTTGGCTTGGATAGGGATGGAGTCTGTGACAATGAGTTCTAACAGTTTTGATTTTTCGATCCTTTCATAGGCATTGCCTGAAAGCAAACCGTGTGTTGTTATGGCACGAACGCTTTTGGCTCCTCGTTCCATCATCAGGTCGGCTGCCTTGGTAAGGGTTCCGGCCGTATCCACAAGGTCATCTACAAGGACTACATTTTTGTCGGTTACATCACCGATGAGTTCCATGTGGGAAATAACATTAGCTTTAGCGCGCTGCTTATAGCAGATCACTACATCGCTTTCCAATGCTTTGGAATAAGCATAAGCCCTCTTGGAACCTCCCATATCCGGTGAGGCAATAGTCAGGTTGTCCAGGTTAAGGCTTCTTAGGTAAGGCAGGAATAAGGTAGAGGCGTATAAGTGGTCTACCGGCCTTTCAAAGAATCCCTGTATCTGGTCTGCGTGCAGGTCCATGGTGATAATACGGGTAGCACCAGCAGCTTCCAGCATCTTGGCAATAAGTTTGGCTGCAATGGGCACCCTTGGCTTGTCTTTGCGATCCTGTCGGGCCCATCCGTAATAGGGGATCACGGCGGTTATGTGCCGTGCAGAAGCCCTTTTGGCCGCATCTATCATAAGCAGCATTTCCATCAGGTTCTCCGAACTCGGATTGGTGGAGCCAATAATAAAAATCCTGGTCCCGCGGATGGATTCCTCAAATGAGGGCTGGTATTCCCCGTCACTGAATCTGGAGAAATTTACATTCCCCAGTTCCATTCCGTATGATGCGGCGATTTTTTCTCCGAGTTCCCTGCTTTGGGAGCAGGCAAAAATTTTCGGTTCAGGAACTTGATAAGGCATGCCAGTATACTTATTGTCTAAATTTTTGGTACCCTGTGTTTTAAGGAGGTGCAAATTTAAACAATTATTTGGGTTGCTAAAGGATAAAACTGAAATTTTAATTTTACAAATGGAGAGTATTTTATAGCTTTGCAGACCCTTTGCCTCGGTGGCGGTCCCGATAGCTATCGGGAGGTAGATCTGCCTGCTATCAGAAGGACACTTGCCAAAGTGGTGGAATTGGTAGACACGTTGGATTCAAAATCCAATGCCTGCAAGGGCGTGTGGGTTCGAGTCCCACCTTTGGTACAAAAGCCTCATCCAGGATGAGGCTTTTTTATTTTTAGAGATATGATTGAGGTCTATGCTATAAGAAGTATTCATAGAAAATACATTTATGTTGGTATTACAAATAATATTGTTCGAAGGTTAAAGGAACATAATAAGGGTTACAACAAGAAGACCAAAGCTTACAGTCCATATGAATTGATTTACACAAAGGGATTTGCAACAAGGTCTGAAGCCCGAAAGCATGAAAAGTTTCTAAAGTCCGGGTCAGGTAAGGAGTTTTTGAAGACTTTGCAATAAAGCTGGACCTGCCTGCCGGCAGGCAGGTTCAAAATCCAGTGGTAGCAATACCGTGTGGGTTCGATTCCCACCCGAGGTACGGATAAACCACAAAATGTGGAAGTGCGAGCGAGCTTCAAAAAAAGAAGCTCGCTTCTTTTTTTGTACAAGGGCGATACTTCTTTTTGTGGTTTTCAAAACGAGCGAGTAGGGAAGCTTTCTGAGAAGAAAGCATTCCCGGCGAGTTTTGAGATGATTCTATTGGGTGTCAAACTTCGTATTTTGAAACGAACGCCGTGTTTCTTTTTTCGGCTTTCAAAACGAGCGAGCAGGGAAGCTTTACTTAAGAAAGGCAAGTCCACCCGAGCTAACATTTCTAACATTTTATTCATTCCTTGCACGCACATTCGTTTCAGATTGAATTTGGAATAGACATTAACTTTCCCGTTTGGAATTTGTTTTATGTCAATTCTCTTTTTGTCACATAGTCTGTTTAAGCAATCAACAACATGGCTGTGACAAAATGTAAGATTTTGTAAACTATACCTGCAGTTTGTCAGATTCATTTGCATTTTATGTAGATAATCCATTATTTCGAAAATCCCCTGTCAGAAATACTTTCCTGCAATACTATTATTATTACCCAGCAGGGTATTTAATCCAACCAAAAAATGAGAACCTCATCCAAACTTCTTATTGCATTTATTTTACTGTTTGTATTAAGCAATTGTTCCAAAAATGACTCTGGACCAAATACAGATCCTGATGTGGATTCGCCAGCACCAGGTCCAAATTCAGAATCTTTCTCAGTTGTATCAGGGAACATCGATTTGCCTGAAGGGAGTAGCCTTAATTTAAGTTCGCTGACCGTATCGTCATCAACTAATAAGAGCACGATTTCTAATGGTGGTTTTGAACTGGATGTATATGGAGATTACACGGCCACTTATCTTGCTGATGCTAATGATAATGTGTTTTTGATAGGATATAAATATCCCGATAGTCCCAATAATGATATTACTTCAACTTCAACGGCTTTAGGTTTGCTAATGATGTCGCCATCAGTTTTAGACCTTTCTGAAGAAGGAAAAAGATTGTTGATCAATAGATTTTTGGGAGACAGTAATTTTCAGGTATTAGTAGAGGCGATTGAGCAAAATATAGCTGCAGGTAATGATTTATTCGATTCAAACAATACAGCAATAATGCAGGCCCTGGTTGCGGTTTTTCAATCTTCTTCTCGTCCTAACTCCAATAATGAAGAATTGCCTGTTTTCATGTCAAGAGCAGGAAGAAACTTCATTTTTAACGCTGGACAGGGTACTGTTCCCAATGTATATAATACGATAATTGGTGTTTATAAAAATGGGGATAAGATTGATAACATCAAGGTAAAAGGTGTTCAAATAGTCCCAACTTCACTTTCAGAGCTTTTTCAAGGAGGCGGCGGCTCTATAGGCGATCCAATTGACGAAGAATATACCTTGCAGGGAGATGGCGATTTTACTTTTAAATTCAGAACAGGTAAGCCCGGGTCAGATGAATGTAGCCCAGAACACGAGCAAGCCTTTTATGATAACCTGGGGCAATTCTCCTATAATCTCTTGGTAACACTTATACCATTTCTTGAAACATCCAGTTGTGCTACTACTATTATAAATACTGCCACTACTGCGATTGAAAGCAGTATTGATATAAGTATGAATACTAAGGATGTAAGAGTTCTTCTTCTGCAGGTTGCGGACCTAATTATAGGTAAGTCAGAAAGTATAATTAGTAATTGTGTATCGGAAATACCTTTGGAAAGTAAGTGGTTATTTAAATTTTTAAAGCAATGGAATTTTATCAGTACAGCTTTTGGAGCAATTTCTAATGGGGCAAATACAACCATATTTGGCACTCAGTGGATTACTTCTAATTCCACCACAGATTTATTTTTTACTGTGTCTGGCAATGATGTAGTGGAAAGGGATTTTAGAGAAAGTTATGTAAAGTATTTAGACACTGGTGAAATAATAAGATTTGCAAATCCTGTGGAGTATTACGACTATAGCAATACTTGTGGCACAAGACATTATATGATAGGTCATAAGCCATCTGACTCGGATTGTTCGTTTGTTTGGACTGATACTTTCGGCTGTTTGTCCTGGAGAATCGAGGTTAATATAAGTAATGAAGATGGTTCCGACCAGTCGTTATCTATTCCTTATAGAACTGTTAATTTTCGAAATTCTCTAGGCGACCATTTTTTTCGTCTTGATGATGCCATTGGTCCAGTTAGTGGGTTAAATTATTTTACATCCTTTCAAGAAACTTCCGAAGGAGTATTTATAACTGGAGATGTTACATTTAATCAGAGTGTAATTCGACCTGTGGAGATTGTCTTAAAGTTCTAAAGGAATCCCGAACGTTTAATTAAAATCCATTCAGATGAAATATTTTCTCACCCTGATATTTAGTGTATTCTGTTTATCCCTGCAGGCACAAGCAAAAGCTTTGGCTGAGGATGATATTGACTGGGAGTTACAAAGGCTTGAGGAACAAAAGCGAGAATTAGAAAAGACTTTTTTTCCCGCTATGACGGATTTTCAGGATGTGAAGGCAGGAACTTTCAGTGGAGGAGCTAAAACTAAAGAGCAATGGGTTACGCATTTGGAAAATAAACTAAGAGAGGTGCAATCATTTGTTCAAAAGAGAAATTTAAGGAGTCTCTGTTCTCAATATGATAATTTGCAACAAGCTATTGCAAGTAGAATGAATTCAAAATATAGTAGTACACAATGCGATAATATCGATCTACATATCCAGGCTATCAGGGATAAAATTGTGTATTATAAGAATCAGATAAATAATCAACCAAGTAGTACCGATAATACCAGGTATTTGTCCCTTGGTAATCAGGGAAATGCCAGTGATTCAACCAATGGCAAAAGTGGTTCTGGTTCTGGTAATGGAGATCAGAATTACCAGCAAACACCGGAGGAAATAAACCAGGCTAATCAGCTTGCCATTCAGCAGGAAAAAAGGCAAAGGGAACAAAGAGAGATGCAGGCATATGGTGTAGCTTCTGAGCAGATCGTTGCGGGAGATTTTGTGGGTGCCAGTTACACTTTTGCAAATGCAGGCATGCTTGAGGAAACTGTGGTTACGGCCGGATTGGGAGCAGCTTCACAAATTGTCAGTGGTTTACAGGCTGAGCGACAAGAGAACATTGAAAATAGAACGCAAAGGCTAAACGCTTCCTTAAGACGGCTACCGGAAGAAGATGAAAAGGTAAGACAACTTTTTATTAATGGTAAATACAATGAGTTCTTTACAGAGGAGAAAAAGCTTCGCAGTAGTGAGGAGAGTGCTCTTTCCAATGCAAACTGGTTAATAGATAAAGCAAAGGCTACTAGTTTAAACAGTGTTTACAGAGAAATATCTGAGCGAAGAGCTGATAGAATAAGACTAATCATGAAGTATCAAACCGATACATTAGTCAAACTATTCAAAACATTAAAGAATGAAAAATTAATCACGGAGTATAACAATCGAAACGAATGGGATAAAAACAGGATAGGAAACTACTTCAAGCGGGATCGAGATAAAAGATTTAAGCAACAGCTAATCTCTGAAATGAGCAAAGAAAAACTCAATCGATTCAATAAAATTCTACTTCACGACTTTCAAGAAGAGAATTACCAGAATATGGACAAAAGGCTTCTTGATAACTACCACCTAATCCAGTTCTATTTAAGTAATCCTTATAGGAGTGATGAATTTGACCGATGGTTTTCTACAAAGTTTTTTGAGTTAGACCTGGATGAACAAAGATCGTTATTAAAGGAAATTTTAGATGTTAGAAACCGGACTATTGATTTAGGTGGACCAGTTACTGCTAAGAAACCTTCGAAAAACGACTCAAAATTGCGAATGTTACTGGGAAATGGGGACAAGTTAAACTACTATATGGATGTTAGTTCCTGGTTCAGGAAGAAAACTACACCATTTGCTTTATATGAATACCTGGACAGACAAAGTTCCATAAGTGGAGGTATTTGGAGTGGATTCAAAAATACAAGGGCAAACGACTTGGTAAAACAATGGATCAAAAGAGATGAAGAAAGAACAGGAAAGTCAGCGAATGAATTATTTCAAGAAAGAATGTTGTGTAAGACTGTAGATTGTATTGAGGGAAATAGTTTAACAGCAAGTGAATATGAATTACTTGAGGAAAAAGCCATCGAAAATCGAAGAGTTGATCGGGTATTAAAAAGTATTTCCACATTTCAGTATTATGGGGAAATATATAAAAACATCAAACCTAAAAAGTCGATGAAGAATTATAAAAATGCCTTAGGGCTATTGAAACCCACAATGAAAAAATATCCGGATAACGAAAAACTTATAGGTACAAAGTCTAAAATTGAAAAAGAAATTGCCGAATTAGAAGTTCTCTTAAATAAGAAATAAAACCTTGTCTGGAGGATAGATTTTTAGGACATTTTAGAACGTTACTGACCATAATAATGAATATTTTATTTCCCAAATTAAAAGCCAAGTTTCTTTAGATTAATAAACTTGGCTTTTAATGTTATTTTCTTAAAAGTAGTAAGACCTTTAACATAGGTCGGCATTACATTCCCGTTTATTTTTCTTCTCTATAGAAGCTGTAAATCATATTTCCGTCAGGCAGCCTTATACGCTTGTTTGATTCATCATAATTAACCTCTAAAGTTTGCAAACTTACTTCCCAGCACCCGGGATCAGATCCAGTATATTTTAGGGCTATTTTCTTATCAGTTATAGTGTAGTTAAAATAAATGTTCTTTCCACCCTGGGGACATGAAGAATCATAGGCTGGTACGTAAAACTCTCCCGTTCCATCTTCTTTAAAAGTTAAGCTATGTGGCACCCCCTTGGGGCTAGTCCAATATTTGGCAGTCCATTTTCCCAGATATGGGTTATCACCTTTATTTGCCTTTTTATCTTCTTTACAATAGTCTTTATTGGGATCGTAAATATTATCCTTATTACTGACTTCTTCTTTTTCAGGTTTATTTAAAGGACTATTTGCTGGTTTATTAATTGATGAAGAGGTTCCTTCGGATTTGTTAAATGGTTTAAGTATAAAATCTGACACGAACCACTCCGTAAGTTTGGGTTTATTAAAGAACCAATCCCCATTGGCAGGATCATCAATCAATAGGGAACTATTGGGCTCAAGAGTATAATTTCCAGAGAGATATTTTATGTAGGTTCCTGTAACATTGTTACAAGCGCCTAACACTAATGGCTGGTCCACATTTTCGAAGTTTAATCCAACTGTCGAAAGATTTTTAAATACTACTTTTTTGTCTGGATTAGTGTTTTCTATTTGGAACTTAAATCTCCAGTATTTAATCTTCTTTGCTTTAGCAAAACACTGAACATTATTCTCTGGTTTGGCATTATCGCAGGTCACTTCGCTTTGGCCCGATGCATCCGGGCCATTATATAACTGAAAACTGAATCGGATGCCATCTCTTTCAAATAAGGTGCCACCACTTATAGCCAGGGGTGGGTTTATTCCATTATCAACATAGTGTTCGCCAAGATGTTTGGTGTCTCCAGGATTCACTTTGATTGTTGACTGGGAATAGCATGTTTGAATTATAAATAAGAAGACAATTAAAGGGGGTGAAACTCTCATATAGTGGTTGGTTTAGTTTTTGGAAAAAGGTTAAAATACGTTAGTAACAAAAAAATAAATTTGGCGGTAAAAATCAAAGGGTATTAGCTAAATGGGTCGATGGGCTTAATTTTGTGGCTTTCAAAACGGACGATTAGGAAAGCTTTACTCAAGAAAGGCAAGTCCACCCGAGGTGCAAAAAGTTTCATCTTGGTTATTATATCCGAGTAAACCTTGGTCTTGCTGTGGCCTTACATAAACACTCATTCAAATCGATTTAAATAAATAACACTAGGAAAGTTCTCCATGCCTTGATATACTTGAGTATTATATTGCAGGAGAGTAACACGTAAAAAGATGTAATCATATACTAATTCAAAACTAATGCAAGCCTCACCATCATGATCAGTAAGACTATCCCAGGATGAAGATTCAAGGGGACATTCAGGACTGTAAATACTAGTGCAGGGCTTGTAATTAACTATTGAAACTGTTGCTCCCTGAATAGGAAGCTCTGTTATCGAATCTTTAACGATAAAACATCTGGAAATTAAGTTGTCTTCCGCACTTTTACTACATCCAAGGGTAATTGAGACCAGAAATATTAAACAGACTATTTTTTTCATGACTGGTAGATTTCGGTTCTGCTTTAGTTTTTGAATAGATCGCTAGCACATAAGGGAACTTCAAGTTGGCGTAATTGGATCAAGTATCCCTCAATATTCTCATTTGTAACATCATTAATTGTCTGCACAAGTAAACACCCTTCTGGGTTACTTGATTTAAGATTCTCAAGCCGATTATATTCACTCTCCGTAATTATTATTCTATCTCCACAATTAAAATCATCATAAGAGCAATCACAGTTTTTTCCAAGAAATACTTAATAATAAATACAGTTTGACGGATTATCCGCATCATCAGAGGTCGAGCAAGCTATAGAAGTAATGATCATTACAGACGGTAGTAAAAAGTATATTAAATAGTAACGAAGGGACTTCATGACTGTAAGATTTTGGTTTTTTATTATTAATCTGGAACAATGCTGTTCCAACCTTTCAAAACCAATTTGGGAAATAGATAGAATATAGGAGTCCGAATACCTGATGTTATCAATAATCAGGATATAAAACCCGATCCGCAAGCCTGGATAAGTAGTTCGGATTCCTAACTAAGTTGTTAATACTGCCATACCCTGGCGCTGACCTAAATCATTGTCCACCACCCTCCTCAACAATACCTTTATTGGCAATACTGCCGTCATGAAAGAAATTAAGGGTTGGCTAAAAGTCCTTGCGCTGGTTCTGTCGGGTCTCATCCTCCTGCAAAGTTGTTCTTTATACAGAATACCTGTTACCCTGGAGCAAGCGGCTCAGGAAGGAAAGCCCGTTAAGATTATCACTATTGATGATAAAACCTATAAATACGAATATATAGGTTTGGGTTCTTACAAGAATTTTGAGCGCTACAACATTTTTGCCAAGGGCAGCAAATTTTACGGTGCGGAAGAAGTGAAGGGTTATATAGTACGGGTTCCTATCAATACAGATAAAGTGGAGAAGGTGTGGATGAAAAAAGGGATTCCTGCCTGGGTCATTGTTGCAGGTAGCCTGATCACGGCAGGCATTATTATTGGGGTTATACACGAAAACACAGAGAAAGATTAGAAAACGGGGCCAATAGTTTACCACCTTGGTTAAAAAGTCGCAACCCGGATGGGACTTTTTTATTGAAATGCGAAACATCCTGGCGCTGATCAAGGTCATTGCCCTTTGCCCTTATACAAGGTACCTTGTGTATTTCTAAAAAGTACATCATGAAAACAAATGGCTTTCATTCCTTATTATTTGCTCTTTCTCTTTTGACCATTTCAATGGTCTATTCCCAAAACATTATAACCGATGGAGATTTTAATTTAACCACAGAACTTCGTTCAGATTTTGATGGACCGCCTCCGGTAAATACTTGGTTTACATTTCAAAATGTTTTTCAAAACTATGAGGTAAAAGCCAGGGCCTCTGTTGTAAATCAACAATTGAAATACCAGATCCTTAGCTCTGGAAATCACATACCTGACGTGCAGCTGATACAATATGGATTCTCTTTGAAGCCTGGTCATTCCTATAAACTATCTTTTGATGTGAAAGCAGATGCAGATCGAACTTTTGGTGTTTTTCTGGGGGAGAATGGCGGAAATTGGGCAAGCCATTTAGGCTATAATAACTATACACAAAATGCTACGACTGAATGGAGAAATATCAGCATTGAATTTAATGTTTTTACGGTATTTCCGGAACTTAAATTAAGTTTTGAGTTCGGAACGATAAATACAAATGTGTATCTCGATAATGTAGAACTCATTGACCTTGGTGTTATTAAGGAATCCGCTTTTGCGGGATTAAGCACTTTGGATGAAGGCATTAGTAATCCGGGCTTCAGGCCTGAATCAGAACTTGATCGGGCGTTTATAGATTCATACAAAGAATCGAAATTTATTATTTACCCCACCATTAGCAGGACCCCCAATACCACAACCTGGTCTGCTTCACTTTCTGAAGGATTTGCCCAAAATTTGAAAAGCCTGGATGATTTGGATATCAGTTTAAGCAAAGAGAAACTCAATCCGGGTGAATTAAAGGGGAAAGCTCAATTTCAATTCTTTCAAAATGATATGGAAAGTCTTGGAAGTGAGTTAAAAGAGATAAAGAAAGATACAGACTATTATATTATACCAGAAATTCTATTTGAACCCCAAAGAAATGGGACTCTTTTTGTGTTTGGCATCCATGTTTTTATCCTTAACAGTGAGGGTGAAAATGTATTTTCTTATCTACTTAATTCTCATCACGAGCTTTTTCTCGATGCTAAATTATTTGCTTACAACCCCTTTGAAAGTGATGTTGAAGGCATGAAAAAAAGGTCTTTGGCAGTAGCGGCAAAAGCTTTTAAACTAATGGTTAAACAAACTAATGCCCAGGGTTCACAAGATTTCGATTGATCTTGTGATCAATGAGCTTAAGAAAGCTGGATACACTCAATTTGACGCCAATGTGTCCTTATTACCTTATCAATACATTATCACTGACGGATCAATATATTTCTATAAACTCCTGACAACAAGCATAATTCACAATTTCTTAACATTAATATTCAAGGTCTTCGCTTACTTTCGTGCCGCATGAGGGATCAATACTTCAAAAAAGGAATTCCGTTGTTCTTTTTACTCCTGTTTCTGGGGGTAAAAGCATCTGCCTTTCATCCACTGACACACGAAGAAACAGAAGAGACAGTTCTCTGCGAAGTCTGCACCCTTGTAATCCAACAGGAACTGGACGACTTTGATCATCCGGAACTGCAGACCGTACCCGAAGAAGTGCCTGTTACCCTTTCTGATGAGGAATTAACCAGGTACTTTATCCATCCTTACCACAAGGATATCTGGATGAGGTTCTTTTCCCGTCCACCCCCCCAACTGGCCTGATCCCCTTATCGCCAATTCACCTGTGATTACAATAGGTGTACCTCTCTCTAATTACTTTTATTTATGAAACTCAAGATAGTTTGCTTTATACTGCTGCTTAGCCCGCTGATGATATTTGCCCAGGAATGCAACTATGACCTTAAGGGCAGGGTGGTGGACTTCCACGATAAAACACCGCTTGCTGAAGCCAGTGTTTTTATCAGTCAAATTGGTCGTTCTACCGTGACTGATGAGCAGGGGAATTTTGAGTTTATGGGGTTATGCAAGGGAACTTACCAGGTGCAGGCATCACATTCCGAATGCCAGACTCTGTTTCTCGAAGTGGAAATATCCGGTGATACTTTTAAAGAGATACTGTTGGAACACCACCGGCTGGAACTGGAGGAAGTTCAGGTAATTGGGTCTACTTTATTAAGTAAGACCAACACGGCACAGGAAGCATTTTTACAAAGGGAACAATTGGAGCGCTTCAGCGGAGGAAGCCTGGGGGATGCCCTGAAATCCATTGCCGGGGTTTCCAGCCTGAATACAGGGGCAAACATTGTGAAGCCAGCCATCCATGGATTAAACGGAAGCCGGGTCCTCATCTTCAATGATGGGGTGCGCATGCAGGACATGGAGTGGGGCGACGAACATGCCCCCAACGTAGATGTAAATTCAGCTAATTCAGTTACCGTAATCAAAGGGGCCGGTGCACTCAAATACGGTGGTGATGCCATTGGTGGGGTTATCCTGCTGGAACAAATGAACGTACCGGTAAAAGATTCCCTTTATGGCAGCACATTGCTAACGGGAATGTTAAACGGTAGAGGGGGCAGCGCCACTACAGAATTGAACCGTGTTTTCCATAATGGATACTATGTTAAAGGACAGGGTTCGTTCAGGAGACTTGGAGATAGGGAGGCACCAGATTATGTGCTCTCTAACACCGGCATACGGGAAACCGGGCTAAGCCTTCAGGCTGGACTCAAAAAATTTGAATGGGGCTGGGATGTGCGCTATGCCTTTTACAATGCGGAAATAGCTATACTCAGGGCTTCCCATATTGGGAATGTGGACGACCTTATTCGAAGTATCAATAGTGGTGAACCGGAGATTATCCGTCCATTTACCTATGATTTGCAAAATCCACGGCAGGAGGTAACCCATCACCTGGGAAAGGCCCGTTTTTATAAACGTTTCCGTGGACTGGGGAGATGGAATGTGCAGTACGACTACCAGAACAACAGGCGGTTTGAATACGATGTGCGCCGTGGAGAACGCGATGATACCCCATCGATTGACCTTGAGCTGCAGACACATACCCTCACCTCGGACTTTACTTTGGATGCCAAAGAAAATTATGAACTTCAGTTTGGTTTATTGGGGCGTTACCAGGATAATTTTGCCAACCCGGCAACAGGAGTCAGAAGGCTTATTCCTGATTATGAGAAATACGATCTGGGTGCTTTCGTCACCGGGGAATACCGCATCGGGAACTCATGGACCCTGGAGGCCGGAGCACGTTATGATTTTAACCGTATCGACGCCCAAAAGTTTTACAGGGTCTCCCGATGGGAGGAAAGGGGGTATGAAAGCGACTTTGCCGATCTGATCGTTGAGGATCTTGGTACGCAATACCTTACCAATCCGGTGTTTGATTATCACAACATTTCTGCCTCTGCAGGAGCTGCTTATTCCAGTGACAACGGATACAATATGCGCTTCAATTACGCCCTTTCCCAAAGGGCACCCAACCCCTCAGAGCTATTCAGCGATGGCCTGCACCACTCTGCTGCCCGAATTGAACTGGGCGACCTGCGTATTAGAAAGGAAACCTCGCATAAATTCTCACTAACGTCAGGCAAAACATTTAAAAATTGGGGGTATACCGTGGAGCCTTATGCCAATTTTATACAGGATTTTATCTTGCTGGAACCAACAGGAGTCGAATTTACCCTCCGGGGGGCTTTCCCGGTATGGGGATTCAGGCAAACGGATGCCCGGCTGCTGGGGGTGGACCTGTCTGCCTTTCTTATTCCCGCAGAGCACTGGCGCACAGACCATGCTTTTTCATTGGTAAAGGGCCTGGATACAGAAAACGATATTCCCCTGATTAACATTCCATCTGCCCAGTTCAAGAATCAGATAACCTTTGTACAACCTGAGTGGCATGATTTTGAAATAGCACTGGAAAGCCAGTATGTGTTCCGGCAAAATGAAGTGCCGGAAAATATTGTTGTGTTTTCTCCCGAACAACAACAGGAAGTAGTCCTGGAGATCAACACCCCACCAGAAGCATATCATTTATTGAACCTTAGTTCTTCCATGTCATTTCCTGTGGGAGGACGTACAGCTCTGACTGGCAGTCTGGCTGTAAATAATTTATTAGACAACTCCTTCCGGGATTATCTGAACAGGCAGAGGTTCTTTGCAGATGACCTGGGAAGAAATATCGTATTACAATTAAAACTTACCTATTAATCTAAAAATTGCAATCAAATGAAAACCCTTAGAACCATTTTATCTTTTGCCATTGTTGGCGCATTATTTGTTTCCTGCTCTAATGATGATGATGCCCCTGCACCAGTAAACGAAGAAGAGCTGATCACTACCATGATTATAACCCTTTCCCCTCAGGGAGGTGGCACGGTCGTTACGCTTCAATCCGAAGACCTGGATGGAGATGGGCCTGGGGCTCCAGAGATCGATATATCAGGACCCCTTGATGCCTCTACTACTTATACAGGAACTATTCAGTTGCTAAATAAAACGGAAAACCCTGCCGAGGACATTACCCTGGAAGTGCAGGCTGAGGATGAGGAACACCAGTTTTTCTATGAAGTTACAGGAGCTATTACCGATGTAACCTATACCGATCAGGATGGGAATGGTAACCCTGTAGGACTTTCTTTTGAACTGACCACAGGTGCAGCAGGAGCTGCTACTTTGCAGGCTACCCTTCGTCATGAACCTAAGAAACCAAACGACGGTACTCTGGCAGATGCCGGAGGGGAAACTGATATCAGTCAGCCCTTCAACATCACAGTCCAATAGGAATTGTTGTATAATAAAGAAAAGCGGGACCATAGGGTTCCGCTTTTTTTATGTTCAAATTATACGTTCATAGTTCCCTCAGATATCATATCCGAGGGAACTTTAGTATCATATTCGTGGGATCTTTGCAGGCTTCACCTCAACGATGAATTCTTCATTTTATCTGCATCGTACTAATTTGGGCGTTTTCCGTGAAAGTTCTGGTTTTATAGATTATTGGCAATTACTGTGCAATTCGTCGCTTTATTGTGTAAATAGACCATTTACAGCTACCTCAGGCAATAATGAAAATATATTTGGGTCGTAGAGATTTAAAAAAAAGAATATAAATTCAAATATCGCATATGAGAACTGTTTTACTAATCAAGGAAATTTACAGGGAAGGATTCAGGAATTTGGGACATTATCTGGTTAAACGGTATTTCAAGCTTTTTGCCTGGTTTAGCTTTGTAATGTTTACAGTTGTGCTTTACGCATTTGTTTACAGGGTTTTTACCGGCTTCCCATTTGACTAGGCCCTTCACGTATTAAATAATATGCGGAAACCCAGGAAATTTAATTTTATCCATCTGTTTCTGATAATAGGATGCCTGTATATCTCGTATATGGTATTTATTATCCTGGACATCATGGATAGTTTTTAACCAGGGGTTTTCTATCAGATTACCATAGCCAGGAGTGCAATTTAAAGATCCCGCGATTTCGCGGGATTTTTGTGTTTTTAGGACAAAAATTGACTTTTAAGCCCGTTTTTTGAGCAGTTTAACCAAAAAACACTAAAGTAACCTAAACCTGGTACAGCCTTTGCCTTCTTAGTTATAAAATCAATAGTTATGAAAACAGTAGTTTTAATTAAGGAGATTTATGCTGAGGCTTTCCGAAACCTTGGTCATTATATGCTGAAGTACAGCTTGAAAGTATTCACCTGGTTTAGTTTTGTACTGTTCTTTGTTGGACTGTATGCCCTGATTTTCAGGATGTCTACCGGTTTTGCTTTTGATTAACCTCACAGGGACCATTTTGTCTCGGGGTTGACCTCAGTTTTCAGCAGGCAACTGAAAGTGGTTTGCGTATTTTCTGGTAAGGCTTGACTTTATTGCAGGTAATTTGCTAATTTAATCAGCAACCTGATCATGATATCAGGTGATAAAACTTCAATACTAATCAAGCACTACCATGAAAAAAGTTATTTACTACGCGATTTTTGTACTACTTCTGGCCGCCTGTAGCGGAGAACAAAAGCAGGTTTCAGAAGAAGATATGGCTGCCCAGGCCGAAAAGGAAAGCGCCCTTGCCCTTCAGGCGATCGAAGAGATCAATGCCACTGTTCCTGCACTTATCCTTGAGGGAAAATTCGAGGAAGCCGGAAAGTACTTTGCACCTGATGTGGTGCAGATGATATCCGGACAACCCCCTATCAACAGTCGTGAAGCCTGGATTGAAGCCCAGCGTCAAGCTGCGGCCATCGGGGAATGGAACCTGGAACTGGAGGTCCTCAACTTTGAATACCTTGGAGATCGTGCCGTGGAGCGCGGACGCGGAGTGCAGACCTTTACAGCAAATGAAAACAGTCCCATGCCTTCCATGCAAATGACGGGTGACTACCTGGTTATGTGGAAGAAAACCGACGAGGGCTGGCAAATCCAGTACGATTATGTGGTTATAGCCCCACCTGAAGCACCTATGGAATAGGGGCTTTAGTAAGGGCTTTTTTGATCAGGAAATACCTTTTACCAATCCTGGCTCATATTTTAAATATTTATATTAGGAATAATTCCATAAAATAGGAAATAATCCATATATTAGCTATCCCTTTTTTGGATAGCGATGCAAAAGACCATACTTCATCTGGACCTGGATACTTTTTTTGTATCCGTAGAGCGTCTCATTAACAGTGAATTGCGGGATAAACCCCTGCTGGTAGGGGGTACAAGCGACCGTGGGGTAGTGGCAGCCTGCAGCTATGAAACCCGGGGTTTTGGAGTGCATTCCGGCATGCCCATGAAGATGGCCCGTGAACTTTGCCCGGAAGCCGTAGTAATCCGGGGCAATGCCGGCACCTACAGCAAGCACTCGGATGTAGTGACCGAGATCATTAAGGAACAGGTGCCTGTCTTTGAGAAATCGAGCATAGATGAGTTCTATGCAGACCTTACGGGTATGGACCGTTTTTTTGGATCTTACCGCTACGCTTCCGAGTTGCGCAAAAAGATCATGAAGGAAACGGGTCTTCCTATTTCCTTTGGCTTGTCGGTCAACAAGGTGGTATCCAAAGTAGCTACCAATGAAGCCAAGCCCAACAATCAGCTCAAGGTAGACCTGGGGTATGAGAAGCCTTTCCTCGCCCCGTTATCGATCAAAAAAATACCCATGGTAGGCGATAAGACCTACCAGACCCTACGTAATCTGGGGCTTCGGAAAATACAGACCATCCAGGAGATGCCCGTAGATATCATGCAGCGGGTACTGGGCGCCAACGGCAGGGTCATCTGGAAACGGGCTAACGGGGTAGACCACAGCCCGGTGATCCCTTTTTCAGAGCGCAAATCCATTTCTACTGAACGGACTTTTGACAAGGATACCATTGATGTGAATAAACTTCGGGGTATCCTCATTGCCATGACGGAAAACCTGGCCTATCAGTTGCGCAGGGGAGAAAAGCTTACGGCCTGTATTGCAGTCAAGATCCGGTATTCGGATTTTAATACCTATTCCAGGCAGATGCGGATCCCCTATACCAGTGCAGACCATATCCTCATCCCCAGGATCCTGGACCTTTTCAGGACCTTGTATAACAGGCGGCTACTGGTCCGTTTGGTGGGTATCCGTTTCAGTCACCTGGTTTCCGGAAATTACCAGATTAATTTGTTTGAAGATACGGAGGAAGCCCTGAACCTGTATGCGGCCATGGATTCTATCCGCGAGCGATTTGGAGATAAAAGTGTGCTGCGTGCTTCGGGCATGGGAGCGAGAACCATTGGCAGGATGGCCAATCCATTCAATGGACAGCCTCCCATCATCCTGGCACATCGAAAACAATGACCCCTTTCTCTTTTCTTTGCCCGTCCAAAGAAAAGAGAGAAAAGAAAAGACGCCCTTCTCTGAGGAATTTTTAGCTACCTGAAGCAGCTAAAACCAGCTTCGAAACCTCGCCATCCTGCCTTAGGCAGGACGAGTACCACCGAAGTTTCTCAGCCTATTCTGCAGATAAGGGAAATGGGAATCTAAGGATTACTGATTTGAAGAAATAATCTCCTTTATCGTCAGCGAAAGGGGAAAACTTCGTTATGGATCGCTGAAGCCCTGGAGGCGATCTAGAAGTTTGGCTCTGGTTTTAATGCTTGCGTTAAAATCGCCTACGAGAAAGTGCCTTTTTCTTTGCTTCGTTTCTTATTGCTTCCGACGAGTTTTGCGAGAGGAAAGCACAACAAAAGAAATGAAAGGCTAAAGGAAATAGAACAATAAAAAGATATAGTATGTATCTAAACTGCCACACCTACTACAGTTTGCGCTACGGGACCTTTTCCGAAGTGGAACTGTTGGAGCTGGCACGTAAGAACCAGGTTACCCGACTGGCACTAACCGACATCAACAATACGTCAGCCGGGCTCAATTTTGTCCGAAAAGCCCAGGAGTGTGGTATTAGTCCGGTGCTGGGGATTGACTTTCGCAATGGGGTGGTGCCCTGTTTTGTGGGACTTGCCCGTAACAACGAAGGCTACAAGGAGCTGAATACCTTCCTTTCTGAATACCTTCACGAAGAGAAACCTATCCCATACAGGGCTCCCAACTTTGAAAATGCCTTTGTAGTATATCCCTTTGAGCAGGTGCAGCAGTATGCCCTGGACAACTTTCTGCCCTATGAATATATCGGGGTCTCCCTGAAAGACCTGAGGCGACTCCCTTTCTCCCGATACGGGGACTATCGCAAAAAACTTGTGCTGCTGCAGCCCGTTACTTTTCGGAACAAAAAGGATTTTAACGCCCACAGATTGCTCAGAGCCATAGACAAAAATACCTTGCTAAGTAAGCTGTCCATTGAAGAACAGGCCCATCCGGAAGAAAAGATGTACCCTGTGGTCAACCTGGCTGAGGCTTGCAAAGAATACCCCCATATCCTGGAGAATACAGAGTATTTATTGCACAGCTGTCAGATCCATTTTGATTTTTCCCAGGATCGGATACCCCAAAACCTGAAGACCTACACCGGTACCACCACTGGTGACGAGGAACTCCTGGAAAAGCTCTGCGAAGAAGGGTTACCGTACCGCTACCCTGAAGGAGGTGATCATATCCACTCCCGCCTGAGAAAGGAGCTGGAACTTATCAAGGAAAAGGGCTTTGTTTCCTATTTTTTGATCAACTGGGATATTGTCTCCTATGCCCGGAAGAAGAATTTCTTCTATGTGGGGAGGGGGAGCGGCGCCAACAGTATTGTAGCCTACCTGCTTCGCATTACGGATGTGGATCCTATTGACCTCGACCTCTATTTCGAGCGCTTTATCAACCTCTATCGTACCAATCCGCCGGATTTTGATATTGATTTTTCATGGCGCGACCGGGAAGAGATGACCCGGTATATTTTTACCCGCTTCGAGAATGTAGCCTTGCTGGGAACCTATGTTACCTTCAGGGAACGTGGTATCATCAGGGAATTGGGTAAGGTTTTCGGGCTGCCCAAGACGGAAATTGATTTTCTGTCTGAAGGGCGCTACCATTTCGACAAACTCGATGAGGTAGCCCAACTGGTGCTCCGCTACGGACAGCTCATCAGGGGCATGCCCAATTACCTGAGTATCCATGCAGGAGGCATTTTGATCAGTGAAAAACCCATACATTATTTCTCTGCCACTCACCTCCCTCCAAAGGGGTTTCCCACTACCCAGTTCGACATGGTAATTGCAGAAGATGTGGGCCTGTACAAATTCGATATCCTGGCACAGCGAGGCCTGGCTAAGATCAAGGAAGCCCTGCAGATCGCGTGGGAGAATCAGCCGGAAGCTGCAAAGGGGGTTGATATTCATGACATCAGGAAATTTGTCAAGGATCCGGTGATCAATAACCTGGTGAAAACGGCCCAGTGCATGGGTTGCTTCTATGTGGAATCCCCGGCCATGCGGATGCTGTTGAGAAAACTGGAAGTTGATAATTACCTGGGCCTGGTGGCAGCCAGTTCCATCATCCGGCCCGGGGTGTCCAAAAGTGGCATGATGCGGGAGTACATCCTCAGGCACCGGCACAAAGGACGGGCCGAAAAGGAGGCACACCCGGTGATGCTGGATATTATGCCGGATACTTACGGAGTAATGGTCTATCAGGAAGACGTGATCAAAGTGGCTCACTATTTTGCCGGCCTGAGCCTTGGGGAAGCCGATGTGCTTAGAAGGGGTATGAGTGGCAAGTTCAGGTCTCGTGAAGAATTTCAGAAGGTCCGGGATAAATTTATCCGGAATTGCCGAAGGAAGGGTTTTGGAGAAGAACTGATTAACGAGATCTGGAACCAGGTGGCCAGCTTTGCCGGCTATGCCTTTGCCAAGGGACATTCCGCATCCTATGCGGTGGAGAGTTACCAGAGCCTGTTCCTGAGGGCTTATTTTCCTCTGGAATATATGGTTGCCGTCCTGAACAATGGAGGGGGGTTTTATCGTCCTGAATTCTATGTGCATGAGGCCCGCATGCTGGGGGCCGTGATTCACGCACCCTGTGTGAATAAGAGCCAGGCTGCCAATTGTATCTTCGGGAAGGATATCTACCTGGGGTTTATGTACCTGCGCGATCTTGAAAGTCGGGTTATGGATCGCATCCTGAAGGCACGCAGGCAGGAAGGCCCATTTACCTCCCTGGAGGATTTCCTGGACAGGGTTTTTATTTCCATTGAACAGGTAAGCATACTGATACGTATTGATGCTTTTCGCTTTACCGGGATCAACAAGCACGAGTTGTTGTGGCAGGCCCACCTGTTCCTGGGGCATGGAAACCCACTGGAACACCCCAAGCTCTTTCCTCCTGTACATCAGGATTTCCAGATTCCTAAACTGCATACAACCGACCTGGAAGCCGCGTTCACCCAAATGGAATTACTGGGCTTTGCCCTTTGCAGTCCTTTTCAGCTGCTCAAAACTCCACCCCAAAATCGTATAGGGAGCCGGCACCTTGCACAATCCCTGAATGGGTATATCGACATTTACGGCTACCTCGTAACGGTCAAGAACACCAAGACCCATAGTGGCAAGCGAATGCATTTTGCCACTTTTGTTGACCAGTACGGAGAAGTTTTTGATACAGTGCTTTTTCCTCCTGTAGCCGCCAAATATTTTTTCCGGGGTCGGGGCATCTACCGCTCCTACGGTAAGGTAGTCAGTGAGTTTGGTTTTCTGAGTATCGAGGTAATCAAAATGGAAAAGCAGGATTATGTGCAGGACCCCCGTTATGCTGAGATGAAAACAGCAAGCAAAAGGCTTTCAAACAGGGCCATCAAGGATGATCCCGCAGATCCTGCTTTATCAGGAAATCCCGAATAATATTAGTGTTAAATCCAGCTCACAGCTGCTCCCCCGGAAGGTTTGGCTACGAACCAACTCAGGGATTTGCCAAATTTTTCCCTGTAAGCCGGGGCCAGTTGATCAACTAGCTCAGTTACCCTATCCCTGTGGATCAGGTTCAGGGAGCAGCCACCAAAACCACCTCCCATAATACGGGACCCTAAAATTCCGGGGTAGTCCCGGGTGAATTCTACCAGGAAATCAATTTCCGGACAGCTTACCTCATATTCGTATTGCAGTCCATGGTGGGACTGGTATAATAATGCACCCAGCCGATCCAGATCCCCCTGCCGTATTGCCGATACGGCCTCCAGTACCCGGTAGTTTTCTTCGACCACAAATTTAGCACGGCGGTAAAGAAGCTCAGGCAAATCACTTCTCTGATCATCCAGCATGGTTTTATTGACATCCCGTAATGATGTTACCTGGGGATATGTTTTATTTATGATTTCCACCACTTCGGCACATTGTTCCCTTCGGGTATTGTATTCGGTTGAAGCCAGGGAGTGGTGCACATGACTATTTACCAGAAGGAAACAATAATTGCCAATTTCCAGAGGGACGAAAGAATAATCCAGAGAACGGCAATCGAGCAAAATCACATGTCCAGACCTGCTCATAACCGATGCAAACTGGTCCATAATCCCGCATTGAGTGCCTACAAAATCGTGCTCTGCTTTTTGCGCCAGTTCCACCAGAGTAATGGAGTCCAGGCCCAGTTTGAAGAATTCATTGAGTCCGAAGGCAATTCCGCATTCCAGGGCCGCCGATGAACTCACCCCGGATCCTATTGGAATATCGCTTTGGAGGGTACAGCTAAAGCCCCTGAGTTTGTCCGACTCCTTTTGCAATCCTGCTATTACCCCAAGGACGTAATTTTCCCAGCCGTCCTGTTGAGGTTTGATCTTGCGCAAATCACCCCGGAAACTTTTACCCAAATCCTTACTGTATACTTCAAAGAGATGTTCCGAATTAAGCCTGCTAAAAGTGAGGTCTATTGTTTTGTCAATTGCTGTTGGCAGTACAAAACCGTCATTGTAATCCGTATGTTCCCCGATCAGGTTGATGCGGCCGGGTGATTTTACTAACAGTTTTTGCATTGCTGAATTATATTACCTGGAATCCATGGCAAAACGGATCCTCATCGTCTATGGTAATGGTATTGTAACCGTATACCTTGGCCCATCCCTGTATACTCGGAATTATTGCCGGGTATTCCCCAATTGTAGTCTCTTCTTCGATGCTGCCAATAAAGGTTGATCCAATAAAACTTTCGTGAATAAAAGGAGCTCCTTTTTTTAATTTACCCTTGAAATGCCACTGGGCCATCCGCGCTGAGGTGCCGGTCCCGCAAGGAGATCGGTCAATGGCCTTATCCCCGTAAAAAACAGCATTCCTGGCTGTTGCTTTTTCGCTAAGCGGATTTCCTGTCCAAAGAATATGGCTTACTCCAATGATGGTGGCATCTTCCAGATGAATAAAATGACTGGGATATTTTTCATTGATCCGTTCCCGTAGTTCACGGGCCATCAGGATAAGTTCAGATGCCTTGTAATCCTGCAATCCTCTGAAGTTTTCCTGCGGATCAAAGATGGCATAGAAATTACCACCATAGGCCACATCAAAGGATAGCCTTCCGAGGTAGGAACTTTCCACTTCCAGGTCTTGCCCGGCCAGGTAGGATTTTACATTGGTAAAACGTACCCATTCCACTTTGCCTGCTTTAATTTGATAGCGGACAATCACAAGTCCTGCCGGAGTCTCCAACCGGATGACTCCCGGTGTTTTTGGAACTATCAGACCTTCCTGGAGTCCTATGGTCATGGCCCCAATGGTTCCATGTCCGCACATTGGAAGGCAACCACTGGTTTCAATAAACAGGATTCCCAGGTCGTTTTCCGGATCAGAAGGGGGATAAAAAAAACAACCGCTCATCATGTCATGGCCCCGAGGTTCGAACATTAATCCTGTGCGGATCCAGTCAAACTCTTTCAGGAAATGCGCCCTTTTTTCACTCATATTCCTGCCTTTCAATACAGGGGCTCCCGTGGTTACCACCCGGACCGGGTTACCACAGGTATGTCCGTCTATACATTTGAAGGTATGGTTCATGACTTATCCTGCAAATCGGTATGTTCCCTGATGTAGTTGGCAACCCTTCTTCTTAGAATAGGTAGGGTCACTGTACCCTCCCCGAGGATTACCTCATGGAATTCCCGGATGTTGAATTTTGATCCCAGTGCCTTTTCCGCTTCTTTTCGCAGCTCCCGGATCGTAATTTCACCAATTTTATAAGCCAGTGCCTGTCCCGGCCAGCCGATATATCTGTCGGTTTCTGTATTTATTTCATGAAGAGATAGGGCTGTGTTGTTTTTCATGTAATTTATGGCCTGATCACGGGTCCATCCCAATGCATGTATCCCTGTATCTACAACCAATCGGCACGCCCTCCACATTTCATAGGTTAGCTGTCCGAATTTTTCATAGGGGTTCCGATAAATACCCATTTCAGCGGCCAGGTATTCTGAATAGAGCCCCCAGCCCTCACCAAAGGCTGAGAGATACAACTGGCGGCGAAAAGCAGGAAATGCTGTGGATAATTCACGGTTTAAGGCACCCTGAAGATGATGTCCAGGCATGGCTTCATGGGCAGTAAGTGCTGGAAGCGTATACAGGGTTCTGCTTTTCAGCTTATAGGTGTTAACCAGATAGGTGCCGGATTGTGTTTCTGATCGGGGGGGCACATATCGCCCCGCGGTATATTTTGGAGCGATAGCATCCGGAACAGGCTTAACCCCGTAAGGTCTTCGAGGAAGCGTTTTGAAAAAACGGGGCAGTTCTCCATCAATGCGTTTGGCAATATCGCGTGCTGCCATTAATAGTTTATCCGGGGTTTCGGCATAGAATTGGGGCGAGGTCCGAAGGAATGTCAGAAATTCATCATAGCTACCTTTAAAACCCAGATCTTTCATGATTTCTTTCATTTCACCACGAATCCTACTTACCTCCTGCTTACCCAGTTCGTGAATATCCCTGGCATTGTAACGATCTGAGGTAGTATAGAAATTGATTCGGTTTTGATAGAATTCCCTGCCACCTGGTATGGAGGAAATACCTATAGATTCACGTGCCTTTGGAAGATATTCCTGTTCAAAGAATTGTTTGATATCCCGGAATGCAGGTACTACTTTATTAATGATCAGGAGTTTGGCAACCTGCCTGACCGAATCCTTTTGCTGTGGATTGAGGTCTGCCGGGAGATTCTGAAATGGTTTATAGAATAAACTTTGCCGGAAATCACTAACAATATGTTGCTCATAGGTAGATTCATAACCCCTGAATATGATCCTGGGTTGTATATTCCCGTTCTTTAACCCCTCACGCATTAGAGCAAAGTGCTGCACAGCGAATTCAGGGATGGCATCCAGTACTTTGAGGTAGTTCTTAACCTCATCAAAGTTGCTGAGTTTGCGAATGCGAAAATTCAGGTTGAGGTGAAAGCCCTGATCGGCCTGAATGGGATTGAGATACATGCCCAGGGCATAGCGGTCAACCTGATCCTCCAGCGTAAATTTCAATAATTCCCAGGAGATCAGGTCCCCTTCGGAAAGGTACTTCGGATCTACCTGCGCCAAGGCATTGAGTTGTTCAGTTGCAAACGCTGCTTCCTTTTGATACCTGGCTTTCGTATATAAACCCAGAGGATGTTCTTTTCTGTCATATGCCCTGAAGTCATCCACGGCTTCAATGATGGCATGTAGTTTGTTTTGATGTGCCAGGCTGTCCTGTCCCTGAAGCGGACATAGGCCCATGATCATAAGGAAGAAAAGAAAATTTGCCCTCATGATCAGATAGATTCAATTGTTAGCTTGCCATTTACCCTCCTCAGGATCTTTAGTGGATTACTATTTTTAAGGCTGTCCGGCAACAGTGCATCAGGCCAATCCTGGTAACTGACAGGTCTTACCCACCGTCGTATAGCATCGGGGCCAACGGCAGTAAAACGCGAATCTGTGGTTGCGGGAAAAGGCCCTCCGTGGACCATAGATGGACAAACTTCTACTCCTGTGGGGACTCCGTTAAAAATCAACCGGCCTACCCGTTCTTTCAGTTGAGCAATCAATGGAGCATTAACTTTGAGCTCTTCCTCATTTCCGATAATAGTACCAGTAAGTTGCCCTTCAAGTTCGGCAATGATATTTTTCATTTCCTCCAGGTCGCTGCATTTGACTACCAGGGAAAAGGGCCCAAAAACTTCATTATGGAGGTTAGTGTTGGTCAGGAATGTACGACCAGCGACCGTCAGGATTTTTGGCTTGGCATAATTGGGAGCTGTCTTTTTTTGATACTCAGCTACCACTGAAGTGCCTTCCTGAACACTCATTTCCTTCTGGCCTTCTTCATACTTCCGGTGGATGTCGGGATGTAGCATCAGACCGGCCTCCTTATTAAGGATTTCCTGTCCAAGGGATTCTAAAAAAATATCCAGTCCGTCCGTTTCCGATGTCAGGATAAGTCCCGGATTAGTGCAGAATTGTCCTGTTCCCAGTGTAATCGAATCTGCATAGGTGCTGGCCAAATGTTGAGGATTCTCTCTAAGTGCAGAAGGCAGAATAACCACCGGATTTATACTCCCCATTTCCGCAAACACGGGGATAGGTTCTTTACGCTCATTAGATAATTTATGAAGTGCGGTACCCCCGGCAATACTTCCTGTAAATCCCACAGCTTTTACAAATGGGTGTTTCACTAATTGCTGTCCAACCTGAATATCACTACTATTCAGATTAGAGAAGACACCATCCGGCATTCCGCATATTTTTGCTGCCGTCACAATAGCCGAGGCTACCAGTTCTCCGGTGCCGGCGTGCATGGGATGACTTTTAACAATTACCGGGCATCCCGCTGCCAAAGCGCTGGCAGTATCCCCTCCCGCAGTGGAATAAGCAAGGGGAAAATTACTGGAACCAAAGACCACAACCGGCCCTATGGGAGTAAGTATTTTTCTGAGATCCGGTTTGGGTACGGGTTTGCGGTCCGGGATAGCGGTATCAATACTGGCTTCCACCCAATCTCCTTCCTCGAGCAGATTGGCAAACATACGCAATTGCCCCAGTGTTCGTCCCCTTTCGCCAATGGCACGCCCCTCAGGCAGTCCGGATTCCTTCATATAGGTATCTATGAGTTCATTACCCAGGGACTCGATCTTATCGGCAATAGTCCTGAGAAATTGGGCTTTCTGTTTTCCGGGGACCATGGAATATAGCTCGAAAGCTTCTGCAGCCATTTGCACGGCCTCTTCCAGTTCTTCTTCCGAAGCTTCGTAAAAGGTCCAGGGATTTTTAATATTAAGCTTTGGGTTAAAGGTGGTATAGGTCACCTTGCCCTTTGCTGAAAGGGTATTCCCAATATAATTTTTACCGCTGATCATAGGATTAGTATTATTTGGCTGACAACCTCGAATTTTGTCGTAATGCAAGATAATCCGGTAATTGAGGTCTGTTTTTTACTCCTCTGGAAATGATATCAAGTACACGATCCCTTTCCGCTCCCTGCAAGGGCAGGCGGGGTTTTCGAACATGTTCTGTGCCTATTCCGTTAGCCACTTCTGCGAGTTTGATATTTTGGACCAGTTGTGGGTTGATATCCAGTTCCAGTAAAGGAAGGAACCAGCGGTAGATGGCCAGGGCTTCTTCGGTTCTGCCGGCTTTAGCCAGTTCATAGATAGCCACGGTCTCCGCCGGGAAAGCACAAACCAGTCCGGCCACCCAGCCATCAGCACCCATCAGCAAGCTTTCCAGGCCAAGAGTGTCTACACCAGTCAGGACTTTGAGCCGGTCTCCAAAACGGTTTCGTATCCTGGTGATATTGGAGATATCCCTTGTGGATTCCTTAACTGCCTGTATAGTGGGTAATTTTAGAAGTTCTTCGAACATTTCCATGGTCACCTCAATACCATAATCCACAGGATTGTTGTAGATCATTATGGGAAGGTCCGTGCTTTGGGCAATAGTCTTGAAATAGGCTACAGTTTCGTAATCGGTGGCTTTGTATCGCATAGGAGGTAGGACCATTAACCCGGATGCCCCCTGTTCTCGAGCAGAGATAGCAGCTTCAATGGCGCCAGCTGTGCTTTGCTCCGCGATATTCATGATCACAGGAACCTGACCATGGACAAAGTCGACGGTTGCTTCTACCAGTATTTTTTTTTCTTCTTTGGTTAGAGTACTGGCTTCTCCCAGTGTACCCCCCAGGATAATGCCGCTGACTCCGGCATTTAACTGGGCTTCCAGATTTATCCGGAACATATCCAGGTCCAGTCGATCTTCTGCCGTAAATTTTGTAGTCACAGCGGGCATTACGCCCTTCCATTCAAAATTCATATTCCGGAAATTGAGTTACTATGCTGAGTAGTAGTTTATATTAGGAAAGGCCTCTCCGTGCCTTATTTTCACTAAGGTTAAATGTAGGGAAATCTGTGCGTTTAGCCAGCCCTGAATTCGGCAAATTTTGATCTGTTTCCGGAAGAATAATTTGAATTCTGCTTCCTTCTGTAAACTGAATCTTTTTAATTTAGGGTTATGCGAATAATCCCCCATTTTTATATTCTGTTATTGTTTTCAGCTTCAAGCTTACATGCCCAGATAGAAAATGATAAAGTTGCGCACTTTGCCATAGGAGCATTTTCCGGGGCAGGCGGTGCTTTCATCGCTTCTGAACTTACGGACCGAAATCGATTCTGGACGTTTACGGGTTCCCTGGCAGGAAGTCTTCTGGTAGGACTGGCTAAAGAAGCCATAGATGAGCGCAATTCCAACAATAGCTGGGATAATGGAGATCTGGGAGCTACTGTCATAGGGGGTATGGCAGTTGGCATTACCATAGAGTTGATTTCAAAAAAGGATGGCAAGCGATACCAGAACCGGAGAAACAAAATCATATCAGATCAGAATGCAACAGCTGCAGTGGAATTTTTGTTGATGGATGCTGAATACAATCGAAACAGGCTTGTAAATATTAATGCTGATGAATGAGATTCTTTCTGTTTTAAACCTGGCATTGTCTGCCGTCGGTAAGGCCTTAACAAAAAGAGGTACCCGGATTGAAAAAAAGATCAGAGCCGTCCAGCTTATGCAAAAGGCCGTGAATCGGACTAAACTATACCTCAATGAATCCAATGGAAATTACCATCCCAATGCCGAGCTTTCCGATCTATGGAATGAGGCCTTTGCTGCCATGATACTCATTGACCATGAACTGGCGAGAAAACTGAACGAACAGAGTCGTTTCTGGATCGAGCCACAGGCCTGGCTACTGGAAGAAAGTGCCATGGAATTGCAACCCTCTCTGATGGAATTGCAGGATCGCTGCGAATCGATCATAATAGAGCTTCAAAGACGTAAAACCTAAAGGTATTCCGAAATAAGATAATCCAGATCCGGACTCTCTTCCAGCAAAGAAATGATTCCCAGGGCAGCCTGTTCACCGGACAACATAGCAGCGTTCAGCGAAGCGTTTAGGAGGACATCGCCCGACAGGAAAACCGTGCTGTTGATCCTGGTTTCTGAAGGGGGCAGACCGTATTTTAGGTTTTGTAGTTTGGGCAATGCCGACTTGATATTGTAGCGTTTCAGGAAACGGCAATTTGGGATACCACATAGAGTTTCCAGCTCTCCCTTTACTTTTTCGATAAGGTCTTTTTCGGTGTGCGAGTGGTCTTTGACAATGGTGACGGAAAGTGTACTCGTTTTGCTTTTCCGGTTGAGGTTAAAGGCAATATTATTTATCAGAGCATTGGGCTCGGATACAAGGCCGATCAAATTTTCTTTTGTACTGCGTGATTCCGTTTCAAAATAAAGGGTATCACAGCTTCGCCAGGTGAGCTCCTGCTTCCTTAAGTTGGGGATCAATCCCGAAGCTTCCGTGGCAACTATGGTCAGGTGGCTGGGAATTATCTCCCCTGTTTTAAGTGTGATCCTGCCTTCTTCTACTTTCTCTACCGGTGTGGAAAACTGGAAACTTGTATTGACCAATTGATCCTGAATCTGACGGGGAATAGCCTCAATCCCTTCTTTGGGAATAGCCGCTTTGCCCTCCCCGAACATCTTGTAGACAAACTCGAACATCCTACTGGAGGTCTCCAATTCTGGTTCCAGGAATATGCCGGCAAAAAACGGTTTGAAAAAACGTGCAATAACCGTATTTGAAAAGCCGTAATCTTTGAGGTATGACAACGTATTTACTTCAGGGGTATCGAATATTTCTTCAAGGCTTTTCTTTTTTAATTCCCGGTTAAGGCGGAAAATCTTCAGCTTGTCTCCAAAAGTAGCTGCATTATTGAAAATAGTAGGAAAGAGCAATGAGGCATCCCTTAGTGGATCCCCCAGCTTCCTTCCTTTTCCTTCCGCATACAGGACCGCACCTGGCCTGAAGTATTGCAGATTCAGCTTCTCGAAATCCAGGTGTTTCCGGGCCAGGGGGTAGGCGGTAAGCAATACCTGAAAACCGTGGTCCATTAGGTGCCCTCCTTCTTTGTCTGTTTTAACACGACCTCCAACCCGGTCAGATGCCTCCAGGACAGTAGGGTGGTATCCGTGTTGTTCCAGTACCCTGGCAGCTATCAAACCGCTTAGGCCTGCCCCTACGATGTGGATCTTATAAGTCGACTTCTGCATTTATTGTTTAAATATTAACACAAAACGTTAAACAAAAATAGTAGTTTTGTCTTGCAATCGTATAAAACTATGCCCAAATGTTGAATTTATTCAAAAAGAAGTCGGAAAAGGAAAAGTTACAGGACAAATACAAAAAACTGATGTCTGAGGCCCATAAGCTTTCAACCACAAATCGCCGATTAAGTGATGATAAGGTGGCCGAGGCCGATGAGGTCCTCAAGCAAATTGATGCCCTGGAAGAATAATTCGCACTACCGCTATGGACAAACCCGAAATTAATGTGGTTTGGTTAAAGCGGAATCTCAGGCTGCAGGACAACGAAGCCTTATTCCGGGCTACCCAGGCCAACATCCCATTTCTTATTGTTTACCTCTTTGAGCCCTTTCTGCTAAATGACCCGCATTACGAGAGCAGGCACTGGAATTTTATAAGGGAATCCCTGCGCGACTTAAATGAAGCGTTGAGGCCACATAGGAGTAAGGTGCTCAGTGTTCAGTCTGAAGTGATTCCTTTTTTTAACAAGCTACAATCGTATTACCGGATTCAAAACATCTATTCCCATCAGGAAACGGGAATAAAGGTTACCTATGAGCGGGATAAAAACTTTACCCGCTATTGTCGAAATAACCAGATCCAATGGCAGGAGTTTGTTAATAACGGTGTGTTCAGGGGGCTTATTAACCGCCAAAACTGGAAGGAAGATTGGGAAAGCTATATGAAGGAGGAGTGTTTTGCATTTACACCAAAAGCAGGGCAAATTTTGGGGCTTCCCAGCATACAACTCATAGAAGTCGGATATAGTGGGGCAAGCCTGGAAACACCAGAGGAAAGCCCTTTTCAAAAAGGAGGAACGCGCACAGCCCTACAGTACCTGAGATCCTTTTTAGAAACGAGATATCCCAATTATAACAGTGATATAAGCAAACCGGAAGTTTCACGAAAAAGTTGCAGCAGGCTTTCACCCTATCTGGCCTGGGGAAACCTGTCAGTCAGGGAGGTTTGGCAGGAAGCCAAAGCCCTGCGTAACAATAGTTCTCATAAAAGGGCTTTGGATGGTTTTACTTCCCGTCTGCGATGGCAGGCCCATTTTATACAGAAGTTTGAAATGGAAGAAACCATGGAACAGGAAAGTGTAAACAAGGGCTATGGTACTCTCAAAAAAGCAATATCCAGGACCTATTTACGTGCCTGGGAAACTGGTAATACAGGATTCCCACTGGTAGATGCCTGTATGCGATGTTTAAAGGAAACAGGCTACCTGAACTTCCGGATGAGGGCTATGGTGGTATCCTTTGCCACCCATCATCTATGGCAACCCTGGCAGGCTATCAGCAAGCATCTGTCGCGCTGTTTCCTGGACTTTGAGCCAGGGATTCATTTTCCGCAATTGCAAATGCAGGCCGGGGAAACCGGAATCAACCAGATACGGATTTACAGCCCCGTGAAAAACTCCTATGAGCACGATCCTTATGGCGTTTTTATCAGAAGATGGGTGCCAGAATTGCGCAGCATTCCGGATGCCTTTGTCCACGAGCCCTACCTCATGACAGAACTGGATCAGAAGTTTGCGAATTTTACGCTGGGAAAGGACTATCCCCGGCCCGTAATTGACCTGGAGGTTAGCAGGAAAAAGGCAAGTCAGACCTTATGGGATTATCGGAAACACCGGGTTGTTAAGGAGGAAAACCGCAGGATCCTACAAAAGCATACTTTGAAGGATAAAAGGCCATTTGATTCATGAATTTTTTTGCTTTTGTAACATTTATCAAATTTAACATACATATAAGCATGAAAAATATACTTCTTATCAATGCTATTGTTTGGGCAGCCGTATTGTTAATTGCTTCCTGGATGTTTAAAGACGATCCTAATTACAAGTACTTCTTTGGGGTCCTTGTTTTTGCTGCCGGATTTACAAACAGTGTGATCCACAGTGCTTCAAAGCGCCGACGTGAAAGCAGTTGTCTTAAATAGGACATAACTTTCCATTGCGCTCATAAAATCACTTGAAAAAAGAGAGAAATTCCGTAACTTGCGCCTCCTTACGCAGGTGTGGTGGAATTGGTAGACACGCTAGTATCAGGAACTAGTGCCGCAAGGCTTGAGAGTTCGAGTCTCTCCACCTGTACGAATTGCAACCCATCCCAAACGGATGGGTTTTTTTTAAAGTGGAGAGACGAGAAGTTTATCTGGTCTGTAGCGACGGGAAGTCTCTCCACCTGTACAGATTATAGCCCATCCTTTTTGGATGGGCTATTTTTACCCGCTTATGACCATACGGGATTAACAGCATCTTCTTGTAACATAATGGATGTATAAGTCGTCAGAAAAGGAAACATAATCAACAATGTTCAAACCACCTTTTCTATACCGGCATTATCATTTGCTGTTTTTTGCAATGTTCAGTGTCCATTTTTTTGTCTCGGCACAACGAGGAGTATCTGACTCTTATTCCATTCATTTTGATAGTTCACAACCAAAAGTTGTCCAGGTAGCCGCCAGCCTAACTATGGAAGATGATACCCTGAGGATGAGCCACTACGGCCCTATGCCAGAACGGTGGCCTGATTATGTAAAAAATATCGAGGTGAAGGATGAGAGCGGACAGCCACAGACAGTTGAGGAACGGGATGCAGGATGGATAATCCCAAACCTGGAATCCGGCACCAGAATTCAATTGAACTATGACCTGTATGTCGATCACGAAGATATTAACTGGCCTGGTGGAATAGATGGGGTGGCATTTGTTAGGCCCTGGGGAATAATGCTTTCCGGACGTTGCCTTTTTGTAGTTAATGGTTCCGATAAAGAGAACATCCTGGTAGAGGTTAGATTGCCGGAAAACCATCATATCTCCGTTCCCTGGAAACAAGAACCTGGCAATGAGAATGCTTACATCGTGCCTAACCTGTTGCAACTTCAGGAGTCACTTATGTTTGCCGGGACACATAAAGAGGTAGTCATCCCCAGGGGTGATTTCAGTCTGAAATTTGTGCTCGGCGGGGAGGATATCCTCAAACAGGAAACTCAGTTTGTTAATACTGCGAAAAGTGTACTTGATTATTATATTGATTTGATGGGTGGAAATCCTTTACCTTCCCCGGGTTACGATCTGTCCACAGCCATGGTGATTATTAATCAATCGGAATCCACAGATGGTGAAGTTATTGGCAACCACTTGAGCATGTTCATCAACCCCAAAGGCGACATGCAGAACCAAATGGCAGGCTGGTTTATGTTTGCCCACGAATTCTATCATCTCTGGAATGGCAAAACCCTCAGGTTCCAGGACTCCTCTACGGACTGGTTCAAGGAAGGAGTGACCAGTTACTATACCCTTAAGGCACTGAATCAGGTGGGGATGGTCAATGAAGATATCTCCGGCATGATCCTGAATAATCTCTTCTACCAGCGCTATGTGAACGATAGCGGTTATGGGCAAATGGCTCCTGCCAATGCAGCCTCCGGATTCGACAAGGACAACCACTGGGGCCTGGTGTATGGAGGAGGACTTTTTGCCGGGGTGTGCCTGGATATGGAAATCCGGAAGAATACGGAAAACCAGGATAGCCTGGACGATGTAATGCGGCGATTGTATGCGGAATATGGGGGTAAGGATGCACTTATTGACCAGCAGACCCTTATCAATTATGCCGGCCAGCAGGGACAGACCAACTTCTCTGATTTTGCGGAAACCCACATAACAGGGGCCAGCCCTGTTCCACTGAAAGAGTATCTTCTACATGCCGGGGTACAGGTTTATCAGGAAGGCGGACAATTAATATTATCTCACAAGCCTCAGAAGACGACTTTACAGCAGCAGATTTGGGAGGGATTTTTGGGCGCAAACTAGAATTTAGCTTAGCGAATTTCCTTACCTTCAGGGAACAATTCGCTACATATGAAACTCGATTTATCCTTTGTTCGTTCCCAATTTCCCGCTTTCTCAGAACCTTCATTGGAAGGCTGGGCCTTCTTTGAAAATGCCGGAGGTTCTTACCCCTGCAGGCAGGTGGTGAACCGACTTACCGATTTCTACAGGAAAAACAAAGTACAGCCCTATTATCCTTATCCCGCTTCTGCAAAGGCCGGGGAATTAATGGACAGGGCTTACCAGCGGATGGCGGCCTACCTGAATGTAAATCCGGGGGAAATCCATTTTGGCCCCTCTACCACCCAGAATGTCTATGTGCTGGCCAATGCCATGCGCCCCATGTGGGAAGATGGGGACGAGATCATAGTCTCCTGTCAGGACCATGAAGCCAATGCCGGAGCCTGGAGACGGTTATCCAAACGGGGAATAAAGGTAATAGAGTGGCATGTAAACAAGGAAGACGGCATGCTGGATGTGGAAGTTTTAAAAGGCTTGTTTACCGGGAGGACTAAAATGGTAGCCTTTCCACACTGTTCCAATGTGATTGGCTATATCAATCCGGTAAAAGAGATCAGTCAGCTGGCCCACGAAAACGGGGCAGTTTCCGTGGTGGATGGGGTAGGTTGGGCACCCCATGGTTTTCCGGACCTCAAAGACCTGGGAGCTGATATCTACATGTTTTCTTCGTACAAAACCTATGGTCCCCATCTGGGAGTCATGTATGTAAATAATGACCTGATGGGTAAGCTGGAGAACCAGTCGCACTTCTTTAAAGAGGGCATCCCCAAAAGTATGATCACTCCCGCCGGGCCGGATCATGCACAGATTGCCACAATAAATGGCATCCTGGATTATTTTGATGCCCTGTACGAACACCATTTTGAAAAGGAGGTTGATCCGGCCCAAAGGATGAGTGCCCTGAACGGCCTGTTCCGGGAACAGGAAGAAGCCTTGCAGGAAATTTTACTGGATTTTCTGCGCTCCAGGAATGATGTCCGGATAGTAGGCCCGGAAGCCAATATAAATCGCGCACCCATTGTGGCCATACTCCCAAAAAATAAAGGTGTCATGGAAGTTTATAACAGCTTAATTGAGCATAAGCTTATGCTGGGTTATGGGGATTTTTATGCCGCACGACCACTCATGGATATGGACATCCCCAGGGATCCCGGAGTGATCCGCATGTCATTTGTGCATTATACCTCAGAGGATGAGATCAGGCAATTGATTGGAGGCCTGAAGGCATCATTATAATGACACCTAGGTGCGTAAATTTTCACATATATGTAAACCCTGATCATGAAATTAAATTCACGATATATCCCTTTTTTTCTGCTCTGTGGAATGCTCACGTTTGGCCAGGGGCAGAAGGATTATCAGCCGGCCCCGGAAAATATTCAAGCCAGGGAATGGTTTAAGGAGGCCAGGTTTGGATTGTTTGTCCACTGGGGCGTCTACAGCCTACTTGGTGATGGTGAATGGGTGATGAACAACCAGAATATCCCGATTGATGCCTATGAAAAATTGCCTGCATTTTTTAACCCAATTGACTTCAATGCAGACGAGTTGGTGCAAATGGCCAAGGATGCAGGAATGAAATACATCACCATTACCAGCAGGCACCATGATGGCTTTTCCATGTTTGATACTGAGGCCAGCACCTATAATATTGTGGACAGTACGCCTTATGGAAAGGATGTGCTAAAACAACTGGCCGATGCCTGCAGGAAGGAAGACATAAAGCTGTTCTTTTATTATTCGCTGCTGGACTGGCATAGCGATGACTATTTTCCCAGAGGCAGAACAGGTACCGGTATTCCTGGAAGAGGAGAAGGTGAGTGGAACAAATACATTGCATTCATGAAAACCCAGCTCAGGGAACTTCTGACCAATTATGGGGATATCGCGGGGATTTGGTTTGACGGGCATTGGGACCAGAAAGAGTGGGATGGCAAGAAGTTTGGAAAGCTGCAGGTAGACTGGCACTACGATGAGATTTACAAACTGATCCACGACCTGCAACCCCAATGCCTGATTGGCAATAACCACCACTTAGCCCCAATTGAAGGCGAGGATTTCCAAATGTTCGAGAAAGATCTCCCGGGCAGGAATACTACGGGTTGGGGAACTCGGGCATCAGACATTGGCCAATTGCCACTGGAGGTATGTGAGACTATCAATGGCTCATGGGGGTTTAACCTGCAGGACCGTAAGCACAAGTCCAGGAAAGAACTCATCCATTACATAGTGAAAGCAGCGGGTTACGGCAGCAACCTGTTGTTAAACGTTGGCCCTATGCCCAATGGAAAGATACAGGAAGAACATAAAGCATCCCTCAAAGAAATAGGAAAATGGATGCGTGAAAACGGTGAAACCATCTACGGCACCTTGGCAGGTCCTGTTGCTCCTACAGACAAGATGGCATTTACCCAAAAAGGAAAAACGATATATCTGCATATTCTGGACCAAAGCAATACAGTTTTTCTTGAAGATTTTGACCAGAAAATTGAAAGCATAAAACTCTTCGGGGATCAAACCCAGTTAATGCATCATCAAAATGAATTTGGATTATTGATCCGGGTTCCGGAGAATAAAGTAGATGAGGTGGATACTATTGTGGAAATAAATTTAAAATAAACCAGCTTAATTTATGCAACAAACCAAACCCGCCTGGTATTTTCTCGCTTTACTCATTCTGGCAGGGGAGTCTGTTTTTATTCTACCTTTTGTATTGGCCCGGGTTTTCCGGCCTACGGTGCTTAAGGCTTATGAACTGGACAATGTAGCGCTGGGATTATGTTTTTCGATTTATGGTATTATTGCCCTGGTTTCGTATTTCTTTGGAGGTCCTTTGGCCGATAAATACTCCCCGAGAAAACTTATCGCCATCGCTCTCTGGCTAACGGCCATAGGCGGATTGGTCTACGCCACTTTTCCCGGTTTTACAGTTCTACAAATCCTGTATGGTTACTGGGGATTTACCACAATATTCCTGTTCTGGGCTCCCATGATCAAGGCCACGCGGATCTGGGGAGGCTCGGCTTCGCAGGGAAAGGCATTTGGATTTCTTGATGGCGGGCGTGGGCTGGTTGGCGCATTGTTCGGAATCCTGGGCGTGGTTGTTTTTTCATTCTTTTTAACCATCGAACCGGAAGCTGCGGGTATTAATGAAAGCAGGGAAGCTTTCCGGTACGTGGTCCTGGTTTCTTCCGGCATTGTGGTAATTGTGGGAATATTAGTCTGGTTCTTCATGAAGATGGATCGCGACATAGAAAAGAAAGTGCTCCTGGAGCGCATCACCATATCCCAGATTGGAAAAGTGCTGCGCCTTCCGGCAGTTGGCTTATTAATGGTCATCATCCTTTGCGCCTATACCGGTTATAAAATCACGGATGTTCTATCGCTCTATGCCCAGGATGTGATGCTTTATGATCAGGTAGATGCCGCCAAAGTAGGTAGTTTTCTCCTTTTTATTCGTCCTGTTGTTGGTGTGTTGATAGGGATACTGGCAGACCGGACGCAAACCACACTCTGGCTGTTTGTTAGTTTTGGGGTGACTTTGGTGGGTGCTTTATTGTTTGCCACGGGGATTATATCAGACTCAACTACCCTGCTGTTTTTCCTGTCCATTTTAGTGATGGCCACAGGGGTATATGCGGCAAGGTCTCTGTATTTTGCGGTTATGGAAAGAGGCAGGATTCCATTGGTGTTAACAGGCACGGCCGTGGGACTTATTTCTATCATAGGGTATACCCCGGATATTTTTGCTGGTCCGGCCATGGGCTACCTGCTGGACAGTTCACCCGGGGAAACCGGGCATCGGCATGTATTCTGGATGCTTGCCCTATTTTCCCTGGCAGGCAGTGTGGCCGCCTGGTATTACTATCGCCTGTATGGCAAGCGGTTTGAAATTTAAGAACTGAAAAAACCCTTCCAAACCTTTGTTTAGAAGGGTCTTTAGTGGCAGTAGGAGGTTAGTTATTTCCCTTTTTTCATGGTGATTTTTCCCTGCCAGTGGTGCCTGGTTCTTTGCACAGGTACCCCATCTATTGTATCTACAAAATTATAATCATTAGTAAAGCCTCCACCTGAGGCTCCTTCAAATTTGCCTGTTCCGTCTAATATGGTAAAGGGATCTTTGAAATAGGAAATCGCATAACTTGGCATGCCTGGTAACCTGCCGCCAATAACCTCTCCTGCTACATCAAAATAAAGACGATCTCCATCTTCATCTTCAAAGTAGGCTACTATATATCCTTCAGGATAAGTTCCTCCGGTCGCAGTTGGTCTCACACAAAATTCGAAGTAAGATTTGACCGTTTTGAAATGGGTGCCTGTACCCATACCCGTATTTTTCACCGGGAATGTGCCTTCACCGCATTCTGCAGCGTGATCAGGTGCTGCATAATCTCCGGTAAAATGAACGTTAAATCCCAGGGTAACCATTTTACCCTCATCGCTCATAGAGTACTTAGCGCTAACCCCATCCAGCATTTCGGGATCTTCTGCTTGCTCGCACCCTGTAAAAGCGAATACCAGGGCTAATGGAAGGATAAACTTGAGTAAATTTTTCATGTTTTTTGCTTTATTGGTTAAAGAAGTAATTAGGAAAGGATGTAGCGGGTTTGTGAAGATGAATTCACGGCCTGTGCTTAAAGCAGGATAAACTACTTATTATCTAAAACCATGTCAATGATATTCGTCATGTGAATAATCGCAACCTCTTGTGAGATAATTCTTTAAACATCCATTAAGGACAATTACCACTATTAACTCGCCATTTGCGGCTATCCATAGGTTTATTCGGTAAATAATACTATCATTTGGGACATAACAATAGGTCTTTCGTCCCTTCCAATTCCCGGGCGAACAAAAAACTGTATAAGTTGCAGCCGGTTTCCCTGTAAGATTTATATTTTATTCAGCGAAGCTGTCGATACCCAATTATTTAACAACAAATTCGAGAATTATGAAGAAACTTCTTTTCACTACTTTATTACTAATGATCATTGTGGGTTGCAAGACTGAGGAAAATCCCCAGGCTGCGGCCAGGGCTGCTGCTGAAGCTGCCTTTGCAAAAAATTCCCAAACCGTTCTGGCAAGTTTGGAAGCATGGCAAAGCGAGAATGTGGATTACAGCATTTATGCCGATGACTTTTTATTGTTCGATACGGGGTTCAATCCGGAAAAAGATGAGTGGACCAAGGCAGAGATGATAGAATCTGATAAACAACTGTTCAAAATATTTGACTTCAAAATGTTGAATGAGCCTGATTTACTTCCAGGGGTGGATCAGGAAACTAAACAAATGGATGGTTCTGTCCGTCATTACAGCGAATGGGAGGTCACCCGTTCTGCCACCGATTCTACTGAAGCGAAAAGTGGTAACATTAGATTGTATCAGGCTTTTAACTTTAACGAAGAAGGAAAAATAGTATATCAAATGGGCTACGCAGATTTCACAGGTCTGATGATGTACCTTATGGAATAGCTCTCGACAGCAATACTAAATAAAAAGCCTCCTTTTCGGAGGCTTTTTTTATTCAGAAGGAGAAATTAATCAAACCCTCTCGGGTTATCAATTTGTTTCTGCTTAACAGAAAGGGGAGCTTCATAGGAAGCACAGCTTTGAAGTAGGATCAGAGCAAGCAATAGCACAGCAATGCTTTTGATTCGTTTTTTTCGGGAGTTCATAAGTTCAGGGTTTCCGACAAAAGTATTCCCGTAAAAAATGTAGGACAATGATATAGATCATTTCGGGAAACACCTACAATTTATAAGTTCATTGCTTTTTAACCACTAAAACTTTAAATATGGGTTTCTTAGAAAGCTTGGCAGATGTTGCCACATTAGGTGAATTTAGTAGAACAAAAAATCTTGTAGAAGATACAGTAGACTGGATGCAAGATATTAAAGAAGCGGATGACTCCGGAACATCCAAGGGGTCAAGATATACAGGTGGGAATGTAAAACCAAAATCTGATTCACCCTGTTGTCCAAGATATCAAATCGTGGGGGACTTTTTATTAAACACTAATACGGGTAAAGTATGGCAATTCGACAGCGTTTCAAACAGTTTCAGGGGCGTTCCTAAGAAGCCTTCAAAAGGTAAATATGATATTATGGTCGAGGAAGCTAAAAATTTAAAAGATGTATTAAACGAAGAAATCACTCAATTCGTGAAGCAGTATCATCCTGGTCAACAAGTAGCAAAAGAGAAAGAGTTAAAAGAAAAATTGATATCCCCAATAGATAGGCACCTGGCATTAATGAGATAAAAACCTCTCTGTACATGTTTACGGAGATGTGTATTCCAAAATACATAATTAAATTATAGAACCCCTTATATATGTGGTCAGATAAAGGGTTTTTGGTTGAAGGAGAACAACAAATTACAGCTCCTGCAATGCAAAAAGCTTGAGCTGACCTGAACCATTACCGAACTAAGCCCCAGAGGTTATGAAGGCCTTGTAATTATTGATTAGTCAATATTATTAAGGTATTACCAAATAGCCGCCATTTCTGGCGGCTATTTTATGATTGTTATGCATCCTTAAGTTTATGATTTGTCTAATTCCCTATGAATCTTTCTCAACTTCATACTAAAGCTTGCCCGTACAATCTTTCCGTAATATTCTTGTGTTATTAAGATTTAGGATTAAAAAACTTGATTCTTTCCTCGTTGCTTTTACTTTAATAGTCATAGACCAAGATAGTTGTGCAGAATATAGTTTCTTTTCTTACAATACCATCTTGTCCTGAATCTCTAACTGCATAAATAGCGTCAGCAAAGCTGGTGTAAGTGGTGCCATTAAAATACCATAATGGTGAAATAAAGGCACTCTGACACTCAATGTCTTCAACCACAGAACTAATTTGTGACCATGTAGTTGCAACTGTAACTGCATATTCAGTTTTAGTTACAGAGCATAAACATTCTTCACGAGGCTCAACAGGATCTTCGTTTTTGCTGCAACTTAATGCAAGCAGAATCATTAAGAATCCAAAATACCTGGAAAATCGTTTCATTGTTTTTAGACTTATATGTAAAACCAAAAGAACCACAAGACATCTTCCATCTCAAGTGATGTCCTGTTCTATACTAGGTCAGTCTATTGTTTTCTATAAATTGAATTTGTGACCGTATCCCAGGTAATTTCGTCAGAGGAAATCTGTGTAAAGGAATAGGTGATAGATTGGCCTCCAATAGAATTTAGCGAAACGCTGTATGTTTCATCAGTGGAATTATCACTTGCCGAGACATCCCCGCCATTGTCTAAAAGGTCCTGCAACATCCCTCTTTGACTGAGCTCAGAGCTGGCTTGTATTATAATGAAGTCGTTTGAAGTAAACCTCCACCCCATTTCCCCTAAGCTTGTATCGTCCATTAACCATTTCCCTTGAATCCAGGCTGGTGGGTTAATTTGTATTACTGACGAATTTGAGTCATCATTATCAGATGAACACGAAACAATAACAAGGCCAATAAAAAATAAGACGAGTAGCTTTTTTATTGAATGCATGGTTTATGGTTTAAAATAATTACTGGAATACTAACGATGTTACTGGCTGTAAATTGTGATAAGGGATATCACAAGCGAAATGAAGTTAAGGCTGGATTGACAGTGTCTAAACAGATCAAAGTAAATAAAAGCGCCTGGTTGAAATAAACGCCTGCTTCCATCGTTATTGATATTCTGGCTCGATCTATTTTACCGTTTTACACTAATACTGCATGAGATCAACACAACCAGAATAATTTTAATAAATCAACCTAAACCATCTTCATTATGAATCTAAAAAAAATCTCATCATTCGTATTATACTCGGCTTTAACAGCCCTTTTCACAATTTCATTAAGTTGTAGTGATTCTGTTTCAGATGAATTTGAAGAGGTAAATGGCTCGGTTGATAAAAAATTACTTCAATCCATTTCGGTGATATCAGCTCAGGATGCCACAGAAAACAGATCAATTATTTTTTCCTATGATTCTCAAGATCGACTGACTTCAATTAATGATGGTGTTGAAAGCAACATTATCATATATGAAAATGGTGAAATTTCCGGAGCGGCTAATTCCAGTGGAAATGTAACCGTTGAAGAGCTTTACGCTTCGCCTTATGATGCTTTTGAAACCGGTGATGTTATAGAATACGACAATAACGGAAACCCTTCCAAACTGGCCTTTTTTGAATATGAATATGATTTCGAATTACAATCTGAAATACAAGTAGTTTATACGGCTGAAATTTCCTATGACAACAAGCCGAACCCCTATTACTTCACTCTGGATTCTGCTGGTATTATCGATGTTCTTGATGGTATAAGGCTTAATCTGAGCATGGCTCCGCAACCCGTAGAACTAATTAGAGCTCGTGCCCTTTTTCCTCTTAATAATCCATCTCAAATTATATACAAAAACGAAAGTGGTGAAATTATATATACCCTGAATATTGACTATTCTTATGATGGAGACTATCCAGTCTCGGCATCCATTATAGCTCTCTCATTAATTGATAGCCAAACCAATGCATATTCTGCAAATTTTACTTATACAGACTAATGATTATTCTATTGATCATTATTGCTGCTTACTAATTTGTATGTAGAAATAATTCTTAAAAAATAAGACCCTGTAATTAAAATTGATTATAGGGTCTTATTTGTTTGAAACCCATTCGGAATTCTTTTTCATCTCCTCACTAATTCCCATATAAGGCTTACTTCAATGACAATTATCATAAAAGTTGATTTGGTCAGCCCCTACCTTTAAAGGTCAAACCAACTGTTATGCTTCACTTTTTCCGTAAAACCCGTCGAGACCTCTTGGCTAACAGTAAATTCTTTAAGTATCTGAAATATGCTATAGGGGAAATACTACTTGTGGTTATCGGAATATTGATCGCACTTCAAGTGAATAACTGGAACGAGGAAAGAATTGACCGTAACAGGGAAACCCAAGTTTTGAAGGAATTGAGAGATGACCTTGTCGATACCGAGAACTCATTCTTACGGCATCTCAATCTCTTTGGCGAAGTTATTGAACACAAAAAAGCCATTATCAAAACCATTGAGGGAAACCTGGTATGGAACGATACCCTGCAAAATCACATAAATAATTTCTGGTATTTAGAACCTCTTCATATTACTACTGCTTCCTATTCAACCTTAAAGGATTGGGGAGTGGCAAGTATTTGACTGCCTGGAGAAATTTGATCAAGCCTCAACCTTTGAGATCTTTCTTGCTATCTTTTCCATCTCCTGACTTACCCTCCTTTGCACAATTTTTCCATAATATTCCTGTGTTATCTTGAGGTTATAAGTTAAATAAAGGGCTGTCCGAAAACAGCCCTTTATTTAACTTACTATATCGAAATTATATACTTACTGTTTCAGGAAAGTTAATTCCCTTACCAGGGTAACTATTCCGTTTTCCTCCCTTAAGTGATTTGCAGAAATAAACTCTGAACTACTACCAATATTATTAATTTTAATGCCGTTTACCCATTCTCTATTGTCGTTATCTATTACATTGAAATAGAATACAGCAGATGATGCATAAGTTCCAAGCGGTTGAGAATTAGGACTAAAAGTTGTATTTATAACCTCTCCAAAAAGTGATACATCCGCAGTGTATTTATTATTTTGAAATCCATTGCTGTTGTCTGTTTGAGTAGGAAAGTAAACTATATTAGAAATTTCCATGGCCCATGGCTCAGTTTCCTCTTGCCAAAGACCCGACCAATCGTATACGCCTGCACCATTTGCATCCTGTCCATTACAAACAATTTCGGAACCTTGTCGCTCAACTTCATCAAGTTGCCCATTTTCATTCGTGTCCAACCCATAGAAGATTTCAATACCACCATTTAAACACGTGGCTCCAGGGTTAATTATAACAATTGAAATAACAGAATTGTATCCATTTTGTCCATCTGAACCATTCTGACCATTTTGTCCGTCCGTACCGTCTTGTCCATCTTCTCCATTACAAACAATTGTGGATCCCTGGATTTCATTTTCATCAAGCTGACCATTTTCATTCGTATCAAGCCCAAAGAATATTTCAGTCCCTCCGTTTGTACATACCTGACCGGGATCAATTACAACAACGGTAACTACAGTATTATATCCATTTTCTCCTGGATCTCCTTTTTCACCCTGAATTCCTTGTGGCCCCGGTTGTCCCTGGATAATGGTTTCTTTGGTACATGCTATAACTACCAACAAGGCAGTAATAAGAGTAATAGCCCGATTTATGAAACTCACGTCAAACTTTTTCATGATAAGGATAATTTGGAGTTTACAGAACGAAATAAACCAGGGGATATTGCTGTTTTTTGGATGGGATTACTCAAACGTCTTTGAAAATCACCTTCATCTCCCTACAATTCTGATACTCGAATGCCCCGGCATTTCCCTTCAAATACACCAGTGCCTTCTCACCGAAAATAGATGGCAAATACCTGCTATATGCTGTTGGGGAGATTGTGTTGATAGTAATTGGAATCAGGATAACCCTGCAATTAAATAATTGGAATGAAAATCAGAAGTGGTTACAGGCTGAAAAGAGTTTACTTGCATAGGTTTCATTGGGATATGCTCAGAAGTTAAAACGGCTTATGGAAGTAGCCTGGTTTAACTCTCGGCAAGCCTTATTTTCTGTTTTTGATATCAAGATACCTTTCCCGGAAGTTCACGCTCTAGAGACCTGTTTCCGTTCCCCAAAATAGCCACCCTGGCCGAGCCGTCGTATATTCTCTGCCTACCCCATTTGACTATATAAATTTGGAAGGAAAACCATAGTGTGGATTTCTTAATTTCTGCTCAAATACCCTTCAAAATATACTATTATTGGATCTGAACTATTTATTCTTACGTTTCGAATTAGCACATAAAGTCTTTCATTATCTTTTCCAAAATTTTCAAACTCCAGTCCTTCTAATACCCTGTCCGTCCCTATTATAACTGCAACTGGATTAATCATCCTGTATGAATTAGTGTTAGTGGGAGTAAAAGCAACATCTTCAGCGAGTCTGTTGTCCCATAAAATGTCAACATAATAAGTATTTTCTCCATTTGTAGCGTCAGGAACAAACAATGAATTAAAGGTGGTCATTTGTATTGCAGATCCTTGTAATACTTCGTCGGTATTCCATACTCCATTTAGATCAACAATATTGTCATTACTTTGGCCTTGACAATCTGAAGTGTCAAAAACTCCATCTCCATTAACATCTTCCGCAGGATCATTCACTCCATTACCATTTGTATCCCAACAATTAATGCCGTCTGCACCGTCTGCACCGTCTTGCCCATCTTCTCCATTACAAACAATGGTGGATCCCTGGATTTCATTTTCATCCAGCTGCCCATTTTCATTCGTATCAAGCCCAAAGAATATTTCAAAACCTCCGTTTGTACATGCCTGACCAGGATCAATTACAACAACACTGACCACTGTATTGTACCCGTCTTGTCCGTCCTGTCCATCTTGTCCCGGATCTCCTTTCTCGCCCTGAATCCCCTGTGGTCCCGGTTGTCCCTGGATAATGGTTTCTTTGGTACATGCTATAACTACCAGAAATGCAGTAATAAGAGTAATAGCCCGATTTATGAAACTCACGTCAAACTTTTTCATGGTAAGGATAATTTGGAGTTTACAGAACGAAATAAATCAGGTGATATTGCTGTTTTTTAGATGGGATTATTTAAACATCCCTGAAAACCACTTTCATCTCCCCACTATTCTGCCCCGTAATATTTACCACGAGAATTCTCAATAGTCTTAACACCTGTATGGTCTAGTAGCTCACTTACAGTTTCATTTGGAATCACATTATTGCATTCACACACAAAAAGCCTGGATACACAACAATTAATTCTTGTTTTAAGGGTCTCTATCTAGTTTTGAGTAAACCATTCAACCTGCCATGAGATATTCCATAGTTAGTGTATTAGTTCTTGTTTTAGTATTGAGCAGCTGTTCAAAAGATGAAGAAGTAAAGCGATATAACCTCAATACCACTATTAACCCAGTAGAAGGAGGGGTCGTGTCGCCTGCTTCTGGAACCTTCAATTCTGGAGAGACATTTACCCTTACGGCTACACCTTCTGAAAACTATGAGTTTTCAAATTGGAGTGGTAATGCAGAAGGAACTTCATTAACAGTATCCGTTACTATGGATTCTGACAAAAATATTATTGCATCCTTTACAAAGAAAGATACCGATGGAGACGGGATAACGGATGATCTGGATATATGCAATGACACCCCAAATGGTGAACCAGTAGATCCCAGTGGATGTTCGAATACTCAAAAAGACAGCGACGGAGACGGAGTGACAGATGACGCAGACACTTGTAGCGATACCCCCTCAGGAGAAACAGCAGATGCTAATGGATGCTCTGATTCTCAAAAGGATACTGATGGGGATGGTGTAACGGATGATCTGGATACCTGTCCTGGTACCTCTTCAGGGGAAACTGTAGACGGTAGTGGATGTGCAGATTCTCAAAAAGATACAGACGGAGACGGAGTAACTGACGATTTGGACTCTTGTAGTGATACCCCATCAAGTGAAACAGCAGATGCTAATGGATGCTCTGATTCTCAAAAGGATACTGATGGGGATGGCGTTTCAGATGCCCTGGATCAATGCAATAACACCCCTGCTAATGTTCAGGTGGATGAAAATGGATGTGCCCTGCCCCCTGTCTATTTAGATGCAAACGGGGTTACCATTAAGGCCTACGAATGGGCTCAAGTGGGTGATACAGGACAACTTAACGGGGTAACCTATACAATCGTGGACAGAACGATGTTAATCGAAAGGATTGGTGCTTTTGAAGACCTTAGTACTGTTTGTACTTCAAAAATCACTGACATGAGTCACCTTTTTGAGTTTGAACAGGGAGTTAGGGATTACACAATTCCGGGAAACAATATAAGCAGTTGGGATGTCAGTAATGTAACTACCATGAACTCCATGTTTGAAGGTTCTGATTTTAACCAGGACATGTTGGGCTCCTGGGATGTAAGCAGTGTTGTGGATATGAAAGAGATGTTCAATGCCTCCGACTTCAATCAAAACATCGGGGGCTGGGATGTGCGAAATGTCCAAAACATGAGCTGGATGTTTGGCACCTCCTCCTTCAACCAGCCCATTGGGAACTGGGATGTGGGCAATGTGACCGACATGTCATCTATGTTTTCTTTGAACGCCGCCTTTGACCAGGATTTAAGTGCCTGGAACGTGAGCAGCGTAATTAACATGTTTGGCATGTTTTCATTTACCTCTTTTAACCAACCTATTGGCAATTGGGATGTTAGTAGTGTAACCGACATGTCAGGAATGTTTAATTCGAACGCATCTTTCAACCAAGACTTAGGCGGGTGGAACGTGGAAAATGTCGTTGCCTGTAGCGGCTTTAGCTTTAGCACCATACAATGGACACTCCCCAAACCAAACTTCACGAATTGCACTCCGTAGTTTGTAAGATTATATACAAAAATCCTAACTGAAGCCCTCTCTTGGAGGAGGGCTTTTTGTGTCAAAGGAAAATCAAAACACCTCTGCTAAAAAAACACAATTCAATTATCGTCAAAAGACCAACAAAAAATCCAGCCGTTTCAAATAGACTGGATTTCTTACTATGTGGTCCCAGCCAAAACTTTTTGATTGAGTTATAATTTTACATGGCTAAAAATCCTTTCGCGGTCTGGACGGGATTCTTTTCTTCCCACCTCCATTAGTACTTCGGTGGATGGAAAAGGGCCCAGGTGTAGGGCCTGCAGAAATTTAGCCCTTCCGCAGACTTTTAGATAAATAAATTAGACGGGATTCTTTGCTCACTTCACTCGCAAAGGGCCCTAAGGGTGGCCCAGTAATGAAGTGAACCCTTCTCTGCCTCCGGCAGGATTGGTTTTTAATATATCATTGGAAAGTGAACTTTCATGATGATCCATTAAAAAACCCCTCACACTATGTGCGAAGGGTTCTACTTCATTGCGGTCTGGACGGGAATAGAACCAATTATTAAATATTTGTAAAACAGATTATTAAATAATATAAAAGAACACTTTGTGTTCTAAAATTGTATAATTGGTACACCATGTGTTCCAATTTAATAATTTGTGTTCAATGATTTTCAGAGTTGTATTCTTGATTAAGAAATTTAAGATTTAATTTCTTGTAAACCCGAACATTCAAAAACAATGAACCCTCTTAAATAGGGGTTTTTATATCGGGGATAAAATTTATCTCACTTTTTCTCCAATTCTTTACGTTTTCTCACTCATCTTAATACTTATAGACAGAAAGGTTTATTCCACAAGTGATAGTTTGTTGAATAGATAACCAATCTGAGTGATTTGATCAGTATCTGTGGAGTTTTTGAACCACACCCTTATCTACAGGGAAAATCAATTCTAAAATCTATCGGTTTCAATCCACCAGTATTGAGATATACAAACGGAGGGGGTGAAATCCATTATGGTAGAATTGGAGGTAATAATGGATTTATGGGAAATAGTTTGAATACCCATAGGTGTTCTACCGATGTGAAGTGGAACAAAAACCCCCACACCCTCTAAGGGTGTGGTGTATCCCTCCGTGAAATAAAACTAGTAGATAAGTTAAGAAGTATGGAACTAAAACGATATGAAAATGTAATTCAAGTAATTAAGATACTTGATAAGAAGATTTTGAAAGTATTAACCGAAGATGATTCTAACCTTGAAAAACTGAAAACATTCATTGATATCAGAAAAATGTACACTGATGAATACAATGGATTAGAAAAGGGAAGAAGAACCCATCAGATGTTCAATGATTCAAAGAAAGGATGAAAATGAAAGATAGAATTTCAAAACAAGAACTTGAAGAACTCTATGGAGTGACTCGTCACACGATAGAAACCTGGAGAAGGAAGTACGGATTACCAATGATAGAAATATCATCTCATAAGAAATATATCAGGAGAGAGGATCTAGTGAAATGGGAAGATGAAATGAAGGATAAGTTGGAGGTAGAAGTTTAAAATTCAAACTGTGTAAAAGTTTGAAAATTACAGGGTATTTTTAAGTTTTCAGAGTTAAGGGGAATACTACTTTCTATAAACTTCTTTTATCTATTCCCTTAACCTCTCAATTGATTCAACAAGTCAGGTCTTGAAATAAACATCTGAATCAACCTCTCTTTATTCTCTCTCTTATCAAAGTATTCAAAGAGTTTCGTACTTACTTCAAGGGTATTAATATTCTTCTTATCAAATATCTCCTTCATCTTATCCCTTTTGTTTGAATCTGTATTATCGGAGTTAACAACATATTCGAACTCTTTATCAGAAACGATACTCTGAAGTAATTTTTTGGAACCTTCTTCCGTTCCTTCAGGAACCTTACCGTATATATCATTTATATCATTAATAATTTGGGAGAGTAAATCAAATTCTTCTTCCTTCTTACTCCTTCCAGTTCCGTAGGTTGGAGGTTTAGGATGAGTACCACCAGGTTCAAGGGAAATACTAAGTTTACCCTTTATATCGAGGTTCAGGGATTCCAAATCAACAAGGTTGGAAACATCCAGTTTTCCAATTCCTTCCACGGGGAATTTCTTTCTTAGATACTCAAAGAATATATAGTGTTTCTCCAACTCAATGTTATCAAACTGATGAATCATTGAGATGAATCCGTAGAGTTTACAGTAATTGGAAACCTTATAACGGGATTCATCCTTATCCTCATCCGAAAGTACCCTCCATCTCTCCAAAACAATATTCAGAATGGGTTGAAGTAACCCATCATCCCTTCTTTTATCCTGATAGAAAATGGAACACCAATCATCTACTTCCTGTTTAGTGAACATCCCATACTCACGTATCTCGTCCAGTAAATCATATACGAGGTTCGGGTCTGTCTCCTCAGAGAGGATTGTTGTTTCGTAGAAATCTTGGAAGGAGTTTTGAATGGTTTCCACACTATTTACAAAATCAAGAACAAACGTATTGGTCTTCCCCTTGGTTTTTCGATTCAAACGAGAGAGGGTTTGAACACATTGAACTCCATTAAGAGGTTTGTCAATGAACATTGAGTGAAGTAGAGGTTCATCAAACCCTGTTTGGAACTTATTACAAACGATTAAAACTCGATATAAGGGGTTTTTGAATCCTTTGGGTATATCCTTACCCTCAAACCCATTATCACGGTTTAAGTCCCCCTCAGTCACCTTTGAGTCCCCTAATAGAACATCACCTGTGAAACTCACAAGGGGTTTTATCCTATGGTATAGGTTTCGTTCTTTGAGTTGTTTGTTCATCTCCACGAAATACTTCACCGTATCCTCAATGGAACGAACAACCACCATTCCTTTTCCTCTCCCTTCAATGGATTTAACGGTGGTGGTCATGAGGTTATCCAAAATGATGGAAACCTTTCTTCGGATGGTTTCTTCATTGGAATCAACCCATTTTATGAGTTCCTTTTTTCCTCTACTTTCAGGAAGTTCTACATCCTCACCTTTACCACGAAGTTTGAACCATCGTTTTACAGGAGTAAAGGATTTAAGAACATCCAAAGTAAAACCTTCCCCAATGGATTGTCTCATGGTGTAAGTGTGGAAGGGTATCTTGGAACCATCGGGTTGAGGTGTTCCAAAGATTTCTATGGTTTGAGGTTTGGGAGTTCCTGTGAATCCAAAGAAGGAAATGTGGTTCTGTTTCTGACGGGACCTCATTTCCTTTTGAATCTTCAAAACTTCTTCATTTACCTTTTCATCATCCACATCAGGTTCATCCTGATGGAGGTTTATGGATAGAGTTTTGTTGAGGTTCTTGGAACCTTTACCCCCTTGGGAGGAATGAACTTCATCCACAATTACTCCAAACTTCATCCCTTTAAGTTCTTTGATTCGGTTCACCACAACTCCAAATTTCTGAATAGTGGTAATGATGATGTTCTTACCTGATTTTAGGGATTTTCGAAGTTGTTCTGAATCTTTATCAATCTGTTGAACTACCCCCTGAACTTGTTCTAAACTCTTTACCGTATCCTGAAGTTGTTTATCCAACACCTTTCTATCGGTGATGATGATTACGGAATCAAACATCCTATCCTGACCATCATTCTTGAATAGGTTGATTAACATGAAGGATAACCAACCGATGGAATAGGATTTACCTGAACCCGTTGTGTGTTGAATGAGGTAGTTGGTTCCAACATCATCATGGGTTACTTGGGATTTCAATTTTCGAACAACATCCAATTGATGATATCGTGGGAAGATTAAAACGGATTTCTTCTTTTCAACTACCTTCTTCTTTTCATCACTCCAAATGAAATCGGATTCCTTGGTAAATAGAACGAAGTTTTCAAGAATATCAAGAAGTGAGGTGGGAGTAAGTATTTCTTCCCACATATAGGAAACTCTATATCCATCATGATTTATAGGATTCTCTAATCCTTTATTGAATGGAAGGAAGAAAGTATCCTCACCACTCAATTTGGTTGTCATCATCACCCTATCGTTATCCATACTGAAATGACAAACACACCTTTGGAATTGAAGTAGGGGTTCTCCTTTTGGGTCTCTATCAAACTTGTATTGATAATTGGAATCCTGAACGGTTTGACCTGTAAGTTGGTTTTTTAGTTCAATGGTTAAAATGGGAATCCCATTGATAAAAAGAACCACATCAATGGATTTCTCTGAATGGGGAGAGTAATGGAGTTGACGAACAAAAAGGAATCGGTTTTTGAGGTATTTATCCTCCCTATATTTCTTGTTCAGGGAACTACTCGGTTGAAAGTAAACCGTTTTGATATTACCCCCTTGAATCTCATTAAAACCCTTCCTTAGAACGTGAATTAAACCTTTGTTTCCAATTTCCCTATTGAGACGGGATAACAGTTTTGAATCGGTACTATTCCCGTATCTCTTTTGAAGTTTATCGTAAACATCAGGTTGGGAATCCTTTACAAATTGAATGTATTCCTCTCCTATGATACACTTCTCCCTATCATACCAAGTATCGGTGGAACGATGTATTCTTGAATCATACTTCAATCCATCATCTTCCATGGAGGTTAGGTAATCCTCAATGTATTCTTCAAATCGTTTTTCTGTTGGAACCCACGTCATACTCCTGAAACTTTGATTTTACCTGTTACTACTTCTGAAATCAGGGATTGACGGTATTCTTTGAGTAGTTCTATTCTCTTTTCTTCTTTGGAAATGGTGGTATCAATGAGTTCAGTTTCCTTATCAAGGTATTCAACGATTTGTTGTTGTTCCTTTTCGTCATCAACATAAGGAACTACCATATTCTGAAGGGTTGAAACTGTAAGTTGATTTATGGTAGATGTTAAGAATAATCCTGATTGACTTTCAAAAATTGGAGAGTTCAACAACCAATAAAAGAATTTAGGTGATACTGACCTATAAACGGTCATAAACACTCCCCATGTTAGTTTCTCCAAATCTTCAGTAATCAAACAGTTCTTTCCAATTAGTCTTCTACTCCCGTTTCGTGAACAAATCAGTATATCTCCTTCTTTTGTTCTCAACTTTTCAGGAATTTCACAATCAACATATACGTTGTCCTCGAAACTTGGTTTCCCTTCCTGAATATTAGATGACCTCATAACCAAAACACCATTTTTTTCATCAACTTGGTTTTCGGGTTTGTAGGATAATCCAATAATTACATTTCCCTTGTATTTAAGTTTGATTGTATCCCAATGAATCGGTATCTCCCCAATCCATTCCACCCCACTATACTTCATTTCCACATCAGGGTTCAATCCTTTGGTAACTACTTCATTGATTAAAGAGGTTCGTTGTTCTTTGAGTAACTCAATCTTTCGTTGGGTTTTCTCAATCAGGGAATCAATCAGAGAGGTTTTGGTATCGAGGAAGGAGACGATTTCTTTTTGTTCATCGGGGGGTGGGATTGGAATAATAATGTTTTGAAGTTCCGTAAATCTTGTTGACCATAAATCCCAATGAATCCCCTTACCGTTTCTAAAGAATTCTTCTATGAATTCATAAGATTTGAACAAGAAACCCGAGTATTCGGGATTAATAGAATCAGTAGAGACTACGATATTTATCAAACTTACCGAACCTTCTAATGAAGATAATCCTGAACTCCCCTTCCTGTCAGACCTACTATTTATTACAAAATCATTCTTACAAACCTTCTTTCTGTTATCATGACTATCTGATTTTGCTACTGTATCCAACTGTGGAACTATCCCGTTTCTTGTAACTGATAATGGAGGAAAATCTTTATCACTTACCTTTTCATTTCTTTCGAAGAAATGTTCCTTTACCCGTGAGGTTTTCCAATCCTTCGGAATCTCCCCAATCCATTCTACCCCCGAATCCTTATATGAAAAATATCTATCCACTATTCTACAATCTCTTTAAGTAAGGATTCCGTTTCTTTCTCCAACTCTAATAAATCTTGAGTTATTTCTTTTAATCTCCGTAAAGGTTTGTATTTGTAGAAATACTTGGTGAAGTTAATTTCATAACCCACTTTGTTATTATCCCAATCAATCCATGAATCGGGTAAATGAGGTTTTACCTCACTCTCAAAATACTCCTGAATATCCTCCATTAGGGGAACCCGTTCATAGTCACGTAATTTTGTATCAGGTTTAGTATTTCCACTTCTATCCCGAACTATTTTTCCATTCTTAATTTGGGGTTGTTCAATCCGAACTTTGGTATAACCAAAGAACTCATTTGGGTAGATTTTGGAAATTTCCGATTCTTCAAAATTCTTATATAACTCGAGAATTCTTAATCTGTTTTCATCGTTGATAAAATTACTTTTAGAACCGAGATTTTTTCTCATTGAAGTACCAAATTGGGTTCCATCAATCAACTGTATTTTACCCCTCCTTTGTTCAGATTTCTTGTTGGTTACAATCCATAAATAAGTTTGAATTCCTGTATTAAAAAACATTCTATCGGGTAGAGAAACGATACCTTCCAACCAATCATTTTCAATAATCCATCTACGGATTTCAGATTCTCCACTTCCACTATCTCCCGTGAACAATGGAGAACCGTTGAATACCACTCCAATACGGGAACCCTGACTTTCCATCTTGGAAATCATGTGTTGTAGGAACAAAAGAGAACCATCACTTACCCTTGGAGTTCCTACGAAGAATCTACTTCCTTCTTCAGGTGAAAGTTTTGATTCATTTTCAATTTTCTTCTTTTCAGATTTCCAACTCACTCCGAATGGAGGGTTAGTAATCATGTAATCAAACTTCCTACTCCTATCACTAAATTGGTCATTGGTCAGAGTTGAACCCAACTTGATGTTATTGGGTTCTTCATCGGTAATCAGGAAATCCGATTTACAGATGGAATATGTTTGTGGGTTTAGTTCCTGTCCAAATAGGTTCACATCAACATTCGGACTGATGTTCTCATGTATATACTCCTTTCCAATCGTCAACATTCCACCCGTACCACAACAAGGGTCATAAATGGAAACAATCTTACCCTCTTGTGAGAGTTTCTCCTTATCGGGAGAGAGAACCAAGGAAACCAACAAACGAACAATATCACGAGGGGTGTAGTGTTCCCCACTTGTTTCGTTGGACATCTCCGAGAACCTACGAAGGAGTTCCTCGAAGATTTGACCCATAGTGTGGTTATCTACCACATTTGGGTGAAGATTTACCTCGGTAAACTTCTCAATTAGGATGTAGAGTTTATCATTAGAATCGAGTTTATCAATGTGTTTTTGTAAACCGAAGTTTTGAATAATATCCTGAACATTGGTTGAGAAACTACTCAGGTAATCATAGATGTTCTCCGAGAGTTTGGAAGGTTCTTGTTTTAATCGATTCAAATCGTATCGGGAGTAGTTTGAAAACTTCAAGTTGAGTTTGGAATGGATGATTCGGGAGGTATCCTCAAACTTATCCTTGTATTCTTCATGAATCTTGATGATATCATCTTTCTTCCCTTCAAGAACACAATCCAATCTTCGTAGAACTACAAAAGGAAGGATTACATCCCCGTACTCGTGTTGTTTGAATAATCCTCTGAGAACATCATCACAAACGTTCCAAATGAAGGAGGAAATTTCGTTATGGTTGGACATAGAAAAATCAGATTTTAACCTTAAAAGTAGTCATTGTTGGGGAAATAAGATTGGGGTTTCCTTAATAGTTGATTCAATAAAAAACCCACTAATTGTGGGTTTTGTTTTGTTTTCTCTCTTCTTCAATTTGTTGTTTAGTTTTTCTCTTTCCATATATGGGTTTCCCAGTTTTATCAAACCCCAAATGAAACCCTTTAGATTCCTTTTTCACCTTCTTCACAGGGGGTTCGTAATAAGAAGATTTCTTATACAGTCTTGGAAGATACTTCTTACCATCAATCTTCTTATTTATCCAATCATCCAGTGTTCCCTTCATCTTCAATTCCCTAATCATCTCTTTTCTTATTAAAGGGGTAACAATCTTAATTAGTTGTTCTTTAATCAAATCGTAATGGTCTGTTCTTCTCACGGGTTTCATTTCATACCAATGAGTAAGATTAGTCCTACCCTCAATCAAATCTAGGTACTTCGTAACATAGGGGTTAGTTCCTAGGTATATAGATCTTCTTTTCCCACCAACACTGACTATACAATCCCAACTTCTATTACCAGAGGTATACAAGGAAATTTCGGTTGAATTTTTTTGTTTCAACTTTTTGTTTTTACTCATTGAAATACTGAAGGAAGGAGAGAATTTTTTATGGTATTTAACAAGTTGATGATACTCTTTGGTTCTCTTTTTCTTCATTTTTCTCAACTCCTTCTTGAGAATTTTAATTTTCTCTAAATCAGATTGAATCTTCTTCTCTCGTCTTCTGATGTTATACAAAAGTTTATCGTACTGGAACTTTTTGTTCACCTCTTGTTGAGGTAAAAAGACCCAGTCATCTCCAATGAATTTCAGTTTGTAATCCTCCTCTTTCATAAGGACTGAAGTTACAAAATCTTACCTGAAAATCACCCTGAAATGGTATTTAGGTAACTCAAAATTATACTGGATGTGTAAGAAAGTTTGTGGTGATACAATTCAGAAAATCCAGTAAAAAGTTACCGGAAAATAAATTAAAAGTTGACCTCAGGTAACCCCTGATTATACTGGATATGTAAGAAAGTTTGAGATGATAACCTCTTTAATAAACAAGGACAAAAAAGTTACCGGAAAGAAGGATAAAAGTTGTCTTCAGGTAACCTCCGATTATACTGGATGTGTAATAAAAATTAAAAGTTAAACCCATTAAAATCTAATAAAATGAGAATTACAAACCATTTCAAAAAAAGACTCAAAGAACGGTTCAACTTAACAGTTGAGGAATTGATGAATGATTTGAAAAACAAAAAAATCAGTGGTGTCTTCAAAATTTACAAATACGGGGACCCTGAAATCATTGACGAATACCCACACCTCTATTACAAACTCAGAGAAGAGGGAGACAAATTAATTGTGAGTGAACCTCTGAATATGGTAATAGTTTGGAAAGACTTTTCACTCTGTTCCTGTTACCCAATTATAGGATAAGTGAAAGAGTTACCTGATAAAGAATAAAAACTTGTGTTCTGGTAACCCCGGTTTATGTAGTAAGTGTATTAAAAATTTAGAAATGAGAAATATTAAAAACAACGAAATGAAAACTGTTGAACAGTTCCTGTTGGAACCCGAAACTGTAGTTACTGAGAGTATTGAACGGAACAAACATCTTCAGAACATCCTTTACGGAGTTTGGAAGGAGGAAGATGAAGAAGAGACCTTCCTTAATTACTAAGTAGAAGACAGAAGTAAGAACCCTCCGAAGGTAGGTTATGAAACCTTCAATGTTCTTTGACATTTTGGAAGGTGTTGGAAGAGGAAACACCAATTCTCTTTCCAAAAAAAATTAAATTTTTTAATATGGGAAATAGGAGGTTTCTCTCTGACTCCTTCCAAACCCAATTGTAAACAGGGAGAATATTAATTTTTTAATTATGGAGAATTTAAATTCTGAAGAAGTGGTGGATAACAGTAATTCACCTAAAATTATTGATTTCTTGATGGAATTATGTAATCAGGAAATTCTTGAAAATGTGGTTGATAAGTACAATTATCTTTTCAAATCATATGACAATATAACTTTAGGATGTGAACTAAGTTATATTATTTACAAATTGGACGAACTTGGGATTGATGTTGGAGAGGATCTAAATCACATTTATTTGTGGAATGAGATTCTAATCGAACAAAATAATTCTAATTCTCAAGATGAATTCAATATATAGATGTATAGATTGATAAAAGAAAAACCCTCAAACGAGGGTTTTTTTCTTTTACATACATTATAGTCTCCCATTATAGGGACAAAGAATTGAAATTACATTAAAAATAATACCTATGAAGTATAAATGTCCGAGATACACCGGGGAACCCTCGAATAGGAAATTTCTGGGATTCGATTTCTACATTCAGAGTAATGAAAAACTTTCCAAAAAGAATAGAGAGAAGTTGTTGGTGGATTCGGAAATTCACATGGGGGAAGTAATAGATGGGTTAAATCTCGATGAAAGTAGTATCCATTCCACAGGGTTGGTACAGGAATTGGATCCAAACTTTTCAGATTACGAACTCCTGAACATCTGGAATCCCATTTATGAGGACTTTGGTTATCTGATGACCGAATTCAAGGAAAAGTGGGAAGAATCCAAACTAAAAAGATTCAAAAACCAAAGTTTCAAACTATCCAATGAGTTTGAAGATTTGAAATCACGGGTAAGTAACCTTCAAAAGGAAGTTATGAAGTTGAAGGGGAATAAGATCAAAAGGTTGTTAGGGTAACAAGTGAGTTCCCTTAAACTTCAACAAACCTTCTAACCTTCACCACCGTCTTCGGGGATACCCCCAACCTACCCGAAATATCCCTAACCGATTTTCCCTTCTCCAAAAGAGAGATTATCTGTTTGGATTTCGGTTTATCAAGAAAAGTCTTGGAATTCTCCTCGGTTCCTACGGGTCTTCCCAACTTTCCCCCGTTCATCACATACATTTTTCTACCCATTTCGGTACGTTCCAGGATTTGTTCCCTCTCCAATTCATAAAGGGAACTCATTACAGAGGTAATCAGGTTCCATATAGGGTTCTTTTTCCCATTAACACGAGACTGAAGGTTCCCCATACCACGAACCACCACATTTACTCCCTTTTCATCCAACCAATGAAGGGTTGAGATTACATCAATGGTGTTCCGTCCTAACCTGGAAAGTTCTTCCACTACCAATTCCTGAACCTTCCCTTTTTCAATCAGTTCAATGAGTAGTTTTCCCTTCTCCCGTTCAGAGAAAGGAACCTTCCCACTCACTCCCTTATCAAAGAGAACGAAATCGTAGGTATCGGTATCGAGTTTGAATCGTTCCCCATCCTGATTGATGGTAGAAGTTCGGTTGTATTTAATTCTCATAATGTTATCCTTTAATCTGGAACATTAAAATACAACTTTTCCGAAGGACTTACAAAGTCAATTGACTGTTTTACAGGTCTTTAAGTGTTATCCTTTATGTTACGAATAAAAGGAAAGTGATATTAAGTTGTTGGTGATATATTTTAATTCAAAAAAATAAACGAGTCTTTAATATTCACTATCTTTTGAAAAACTGACTTAAATCATCTGTTAATATAGAATATCATTGTTTCTTTAATAACAGAATTAAGTAATGTAAAATCTATACTTATGAGTGAACATTATATGAGTGATTATCTAACTGATGATAGAAAATATATCAAGAAAATGAAAAGGTCAGAACCTCTACAATCAAAGGAAATGTTCTATGAAGTTTTACAAGAATGGTATAATTGGAATAAAGGAGGTGAAGATAGAATAACTCAAATAGGAGATGTAGAAACAGGTAATACCAAAGTAGTTCACCTATATCTGAATGGTAATCGATATTACTTAAACGGAGATACGAAAATCAGTGGAGTGAAAGAGTTTCTCCGTAATAGAGATAATCCTTGGAAGATAATTCCTAATAATCGTGGTAGAATGAATAAGGTAACTAATGATGAATATGACGAAGGGATAAAAGGATTCTTCTTTTATAAGGAGACATAAATATCCCGTTTGAAAAGTGAAATTAGATTATAACAACAAAACTATTTTATCAAGAGGTTTATTAGAAAAAAGTCTCCAACACTATCACGATTCAAAGAGTCTTGAATATGTAGTAAATCCAAGTTTACCAATTGTTTTTTTTGGGGATATTAGTTCATATCATAACCAAAACTTCAAAGTTATTACAGTTGGTAAGAATCCTTCAAACAGGGAATTCCAATTGTATAGTGAAAGGTATTCATATATACGATTCCCAAAATTTAATGATGATCCAATTAGTTTAGAGACTTCTCTAAATGATTATTTCAAAGTACAACCTTACAGAAGATGGTTTGACAGTTTTGAACCATTTTTAAATGGATTAAATGGTAGTTATTATCCTGAAAATAATTTGAACAAAGTCTTACATACGGATATCTGTTCTCCTATCTCAACAGATCCTACCTGGAGTCTACTTTCTTCAAATCAACAAAGTTATTTGTTCAACAAAGGTTTCAAACTTTGGAAGGAAATCGTTTTGGAACTAAAACCAAATCTAATAGTATTTTCTATTCCTAAAAGGTATGTCCATCTTCTTAATTCGAAGAAGGTAGAAACTTTACATACCATTACTCATAAAAAAGATGGTACTCTAAGAACAAAACCTTATGATTTGGAATTGTATGAAGTAGAAATACATGGTTTTAATACATATTTGGTTTACGGAGAATCCAAGAACACCCCAATGGGTTCAGTTTCTACTCAAGATAAAATCCTAATGGGAGAAAAGTGTTTTAAATTTTTTGAGGATAGAAATTTCACCTAATTATGAGTTTTTTTCCAAGATATACTGAGTGTACAAAGTGTGATTTACATAATTATATAGAACCTTATTCCCAAATTGAATTTCGTCCTAAAAAAGGAGTAATGGAATCTGTTTTGGAACTAAAATATTGTGAGAGATGTGAGACCTATACAAAATGGTTTATGGGAAAGGGTAAATTTCCCGATCTACCTTCAGATTTATATGAAAACCCCTATAAGAATTTGACATTACCTGAATTGAAATCAATCTTAGATGAAAAGAAAGAAAGAGGAAAACTCCTTCAGGTAAAAATGGATAGTTTATCTAAGAATATACTTACAAGGTTATTGTTTTTTAGAAAACTAAATTCCTTAAAAAGGAATCAAGAATATTTACTCGAAAGTATCAGAGAGATAAAACAAAATATAGATGAATCTAAAAGGAATTTAGATTTCTATGAAAAATTTGATATTGATTTCTATGAAAAGTTAGGTGTTAAACCTAAATGTATGAAGTGTGGTTACGATAAACTAAATGATAAACCTAAACATAGTTGTGGTGGTGATCTTGTCATTGTACCTAGTAAGGATATTATTGTTGATCCAATATTTAAGGTACTTTACACTTGTGAATATGACGAATATGGGAAAGTGGTATCAAGAAAACGTTCTCTGTAACTACCTCAAAGGTTGAAAACATATGAATGATAATTTCTTGTAAACCCGAACATCCAAAAACAATGAACCCTCTTAAATAGGGGTTTTCATATCGGGGATTACTTTTGGTGGTATGAATTTTGATCTTTCCTCTCATATAAACCATCATACAGTATGAAAGATGAAAATTCAGTTAACTAAATACATAGTGTTATCACTTCTGATATTACCCTCAGTAATTTACTCTCAGAAAATATTTTCAGTAGAATATGAATCACAATCCGATATTAAAGTATTCGTTGTTGAATACGAATCACAATGTGATTTAAAGGTGTATAAGGTTAAGTATGAATCCCAGGTTGAGGGTAATAAAGGTTTATGGTACTTCGTGAAATATCCATCTCAATCAGACAAGAAAATCTACTTTGTTGATTATGAATCTCAGTCTGATTTAAGAATATTCTTTGTAGAATATCGATCCCAATCAGGGTGGAAGAACAAATCCAAGAAACATCTACTCTATTGACTCTAATTAATTTCTTGTAAACCTCAACATCCAAAAACACCGAACCCCCTTAAATGGGGGTTTTTATATCGGGGATGACTTTATACTCCTATTAAGTATTTCAACAAGTTTCCACTTCTCTTACCCAGTAAATTCTTCTCAAACAATTTATCTGTAATACATTAGATATGAGTTTTATCATTTTTTATCGGAATTTATCATTCTATCTTCGAAGATTTAAAACCCCACCTATGAGATCATATTATACCCTATTCTCATTCATCATCATTCTTTTAATTGGTTGTACTAAAGATACGGATACCAATAAATTTACCTTAACAATATCATCTTCACCAACGGAAGGAGGAACTGTTTCACCATCAGGTGGTAGTTACAATGATGGTACTGTAGTTAGAATTCAAGGTACTCCCTCTCCTGGATATTCATTCGTTGAATGGACGGGTAGTATTCGAAGTAATCAAAATCCTTTGGATATTTCTATGGATTCTAATAAGACTATTACGGGTGTGTTTTCAAATTCCGATTTGGATGGTGATGGTGTAACTGATAATCTTGATCAATGTAATGACACCCCAAGTGGAATTCAAGTAGACCAGAATGGGTGTCCAGTAAACCCACTATACCTTGATGAAAATGGAGTAACTATCAAATGTTATGAATGGGGTAAAGTTGGGGATACAGGTGAGATTAATGGAATTACTTATACCATAGTTGACAACGAAACTATCAAAAAGGGTGATATCGATCTAACCAAAGTTTGTACTACCAAAGTTACGGACATGAGTTATTTGTTAGATTATACTGGAAATTCCTCTTTTAATGAAGATATCAGTTCATGGGATGTAAGTAATGTAACTACCATGGAGTATATGTTCGGTCAAAGTTCTTTCAATCAACCTATAGGAGGATGGGATGTAAGTAGTGTTACTAGTATGAGATTAATGTTCAACGGTTCACAGTTCAACCAGGATATTAGTTCCTGGGATGTGAGTAGTGTTACCAATATGGAAGGAATGTTTATTAGGAGTGTATTTAATCAACCTATTGGAAATTGGGATGTGAGTAATGTTACTGATATGAGTAGTATGTTTACATATTCAATATTCAACCAAGATATAGGTTCGTGGGATGTAAGTGGTGTTACCAACATGGATGGTATGTTTAATGAATCTGTTTTTAATCAACCAATAGGAAGTTGGAACGTAAGTAATGTATCCAGTATGTATACTCTATTTGCGTATAGTCAATTTAATCAAGATATCGGTTCTTGGGACGTGAGTAATGTAATCAATATGTCTGAGATGTTTAATCAATCTAATTTCAACAGACCTATAGGTTCTTGGAATGTAAGTAGTGTTACTAATATGAGGTTTATGTTTTCTTATTCTCTATTTAATCAAGATATCAGTTCCTGGGATGTTAGTAGTGTTACCAATATGGAAGCAATGTTTATAAATAGTGTATTTAATCAACCTATTAGAAATTGGGATGTGAGTAATGTTACTGATATGAGTAATATGTTTAATGGTTCTTCCTTCAACCAAGATATTAGTTCGTGGGATGTAAGTGGTGTTACCAACATGAATAGTATGTTTTCTGATTCCGTCTTTAATCAAGATATCGGTTCCTGGAATATCGTTAATGTTAATAATATAGGAGGAATGTTCTCATATTCACTATTCAATCAAGATATCAGTTCCTGGGATGTGAGTAGTGTAACGGATATGAACCAAATGTTTAGGTATAATAACGTTTTCAATCAGGATTTAAGTAGTTGGAACGTTTCCAATGTGACTAATTGTGGTTTTTTTAGTGACAACACCCCACAATGGACTCTCCCAAAACCCAACTTCACAAACTGTACAGAATAATTAATTGTAAATCCCAATATCAAAAACAACAAACCCCCTTAAATGGGGGTTTTCATATCGGGGATGACTTTTTCTCCTTATGGTAATTTTCAAACTCGTATTTAGTTTGAAAGGTTAAGAATTTTCTTTTTGGTTTCCTTGTATTCTTCTTCATCAATTAAATCGTTTTCATACCACATCCTAAGGTCCTGGAGTTTCTGTTCGGTTTCTTTATCAATTTTGAGAATAGGTTTGGATTCTATCTTGGAAACATTTTCAGAAAGATTGAAACCGAAATACATTTCATGATTGTTCTTCCATAAATCAGATGGTTTAATATCATAATAACCATTGAACACCTTTAAAGATGTGTGTCCAGTCATCAACATAATCTCCCTCTGATGTTTTCCTAATTCAATTTGTTCCCTAATAAAACTTCTCCTTCCTATATGAGATGATACAACACTCCATTTTGGAACTCTTACATCGGTTCCTTTAATAGGTTTTCCATCAATATCAAACCTTGGTTTATCAACTAATTCATCTATTTCGATTATTCTACAAACCTCTTTAATGTGTTTATTGAATTTTTGATTGGATATGGGATTCCCGTATTTGGTTCGTGGGAACAAATAATCATCCCTTTTTTTTCCACTACCATACTTACACCAAATGTGAAAACTAATCCTATTGGATGGAACTACTACAACCCCTCTCTTTGGGACTTTTTCCATTCGGAATTCCCATGTTCCTTTAGTTCTATCTTCCTTACCCTTTTCATCCTTATAGAATCGGAAATTATCTAATTTCATATTCAACATATCACCGTACCTACATCCTACACTACACAGGAATAACAACATATCTTTTACAATCTCATAGTTAGTGTATGTTCTTCGTTTTAATTCTTCCGATTTGATATTTGTTCTTTCATCAGTTTCAAAACCAAATTGTAATTCTTCCTTTTTTAAGTATTTGTGGTATTCATCATTCTCATAATCAAACTCTTTGAAATCATATATCTTCTTGATTTCATCTCTTGTTAAATAAATGATTTCACTTTTACCCTCTGTAATGATGTTTTTGGGGATTGTAAGTGTAATATTCTGTTGTTGTTTTCTGATCATCCACTCTCTGAAATTGGTAAAACCTCTTAATCTTTTTTTCAGTACGGAGGGTTGAAGATTTTGATTTTGATAACACCAATTCACAAATTTTTGGATGAATTCCTCATTGATGTCATCAATTAAAAGAGAGATGTTTTCTTTCAGTTCATAGTCTTCACAAAACTCCTTGATGTACTTTATTTGAGTTAGGATTGTTGTTTTATAGGATGGTTTGTAGTTCTCTTTTACATAAGTTTCGAATAATTGAAACATATAGAGAAAGTTTACTTCAGAGTACGTTTTCTTTCTACGTTCAACCCTTTTCTTCTTCAGAACACTTTTTACAATTTTAGGTAAGGGTTCTATTTCATCCTTTACTTTTAGGTTCCCAATAATTCTTTGTAACTCCCTTTCCTTTTGTTTAAGGATTAAATTTTTCCGTTTGTGATCCTTATCGGTTCTTTTAATTGGTTCTCTTTTCTTTGATTTATCCCAATCTTCATCCCAATCTTTAAGTTTAACTTTTATTCCTGTTGAATGATTTAGAACTTTTCCTTTCTTTTCACCATCCATTCTGTGGTAATACCTAATGAGAACTATTAATTCATCATTTGGTTTATACTCTGATTTCTTCTTCCTGTAATTTAACGAGAAATACATGTGGATGTGTTCTAAATGACCTTTAAAGGACTGATTTACTGGTGATAAGTTAAGAATTAATCACCTTATAAAAACGTAATAAATCAATAGATTTAGAACACAATTTGGAACACAAGGAAATAGGGAAGGGGATAAAAAGAAATAACCCACTCAAAATGAGTGGGTTATCTTCGCTTCTCAGCGGTCTGGACGGGACTCGAACCCGCGACCCCCTGCGTGACAGGCAGGTATTCTAACCAACTGAACTACCAGACCAATGATTTTATACTAACTCTTCGTAGGTACTCCGGCAACAGCCGGATTCAAATCTTGTTCATCTGCTTTTGTAAAGCAGTGTGCAAATATACGCTCCTAATTCATATCCGCAAATAAAAAAAACACTTTTCGGCTCTACACAAACTTTTGCCGTTCAATGAGGAAAGTGTTCAAAACCTTTTGGAATCTGTCCTGTATATCCACACCCACATACTTGATCTTGTACTGCCCGCATTTTAATTTGATTTTACGGATATATTCCTGCAGCTCAGCCTCATAAGAGGCCCTTAATTCTTCCGGATACACATCAATATGTTCCCCGGTTTCCACATCCACAAATCGCCTCGGGCTATTCTCAAAATTGAAATGTGCTTCGGTTTCGTAATCCAGCAAATGGAACAGCACTACTTCGTGCTTGTTGTATTTCAGGTGCCGCAGGGCATCAAAGAGTTTGTCGTCATCTTTGGCCGTCTGGAACATGTCCGTAAACAGGAAAATCAGGCTGCGCCTTTTGATTTTTTCTGCGATCTGATGCAAAAAGGTGTAGGTGCGCGTCTCCTTTGAGGGATAGGGGTCCAGGCTTATTTCACTCAGCTTGGAAAGCAGCATCTGGTGGTGGCGTTCACTTCCCTTTTCAGGGGAGTAGAAGTTATAGTTGTCCGAGTAAACACTCAAACCTACAGCATCCCGTTGCTTCTTGAGTATATTCATCAGGGCTGCAATGGCCAGCACGGAGTATCCTATCTTGTTGAGGTGGTCTATATCCAGTTTCTTCACCTCAGGATAATACATGGAGGCAGAATTGTCAAGGATCATGTGGCAGCGCAGGTTGGTTTCTTCCTCGTAGCGCTTGGTGTACAACTTGTCGGTCTTGGCAAACAACTTCCAGTCAATATGCCTCGTACTCTCCCCAGTGTTGTAGATCTTGTGCTCGGCAAATTCGGCTGAGAACCCATGGAACGGACTTTTATGAATACCACTGATGAACCCTTCAACTACCTGCTTTGCCAGCAGTTCGAGGTACTGGAATAGTGGGGCCTTATGTAATTCCGATGGGATATGCATAATTCAAACAGACTACTAAGATAAAACAAAAAAGGTCCGGCATGGGCCGAACCTTTTTGTTTGCTTCCTTGTTTAGGTAGATTACAGTGCCGCGTCAATAGCGTCTGTGTAAGCCTTTTTTGGGGATACCCCTACCTGGCGGCTCACAATCTCACCATTTTTGAAAACCAAAACAGTAGGGATGTTTCGTACGCCGTACTTGGCGGCATATTCCTGATGGGAATCCACATCTACTTTACCTACTACGGCCTTGCCTTCATATTCGTTGCTTACCTCGTCAATGATAGGGCCAACCATTCGGCAGGGACCACACCAGGCAGCCCAAAAATCTACCACTACAGGTTTATCGCTTTTAAGAACTACTTCGTCAAATGTAGCATCGGTTATTTCTAATGCCATGATTTATAAATTTTTAGATTACGCAAAGTTAGTCAATATTTATAGCCTATCCTTACTACAGCTGCATTCATTTTTCTTATGCACCTATCAGGCCTCCTTATACTTTAAATGCTCATGAAGATCAGCCGCAGGACTAGTTGAGCTTGTAGTGCACTTGCTGTTCTTCCAGGGCGGTGAGCAGTTCGCTGGTGATCTGGACCTTCTGTTTCCTACTGGCCAGGGTAACCTTGATTTCTTCCTCCATCTCGTATATAGTAAAACTGAGAGGGTGTTTTCCTTTATAAGAAATCAGGGTGTCTTTCAACTGGGTGATCTGATCTTCTTTCACTTGCTCCAGGCTCAACTTAATAGTAAGCCTTTTTGCAAAGGTTTCCATAGCCTCCTGCAACAGCAGGAACTGGTTGAATTGCAGTCTTGGCTCCCCTTTCTGCCCGGTTTCCCGGTTCACCCAGCCTTCTCTCACAAATACTTTGATCAGTATGAAGGAATTAATCATCAGGAAATGCCTGAATTTGAGGTATTCTTCTCCGAATATCCGGAATTCATGGGTGTCGGTATAGTCTTCTACCGTAAAGGCGGCCCAACCCTTGCCATTTTTGGATACCCGGTGTTGCACATCCGTAATTACACCGGCAAAGCTCAGTTCGCGATTCAGGAATTCTTCGGGCCTGCTGAAATAGGAAACACTGGCATTGCAGAATGCCTGTATCTCCTTCTGGAAATCGTCCAGGGGGTGCCCGGAAATGTAGATGCCAACCACCTCTTTTTCCCGTCGAAGTTTTTCCATGGTACCCCATTCTTCGCATGGGGGTATAACAGGTTCCGGGATCTGCACTTCACTGGCCTCGCCAAACAGGCTCACCTGCGAAGAATTGGCATTTTCCTGCATTTTTGCACCGTATTTGATGATCTTCTCCAGGAAGCTAATGCCATCCCCCTCATGGTGGAAATACTGGGCCCGGTGGGCATTCCCCAAAGAATCGAAGCCACCGGCCAGGGCCAGGTTTTCAAATGCCTTTTTGTTAGCCGCCCTCAGATCAACGCGCTTGGCCAGGTCGAAAACGGAATCATAATGGCCGTTTGCCTTTCGTTCGGAAACAATGGTTTCCACTGCAGATCGGCCTACCCCTTTAATGGCTCCCATACCAAAACGGATCGCATTATCCTGGTTAACAGCAAACTTGTAATAGGATTCATTGACATCAGGGCCTAATACTTCCAGCTCCATCCGCTTGCATTCTTCCATAAAGAAGGTCACCTGTTTGATGTCATTCATATTGTTGGACAGAACCGCTGCCATATATTCGGCAGGGTAGTGCGCTTTGAGGTAAGCGGTCTGGTAGGCTATATAGGCGTAACAGGTTGAATGACTTTTGTTAAAGGCATAAGAAGCAAAAGCTTCCCAGTCTTTCCAGATTTTTTCGAGTGTCTCCCGCGGATGTCCCCGCTCTTCCCCTCCGTTCAGGAATTTGGGTTTTAGCTTTTGCAGCAGGGCAAATATCTTTTTCCCCATGGCTTTCCTGAGAACATCGGCCTCACCCTTGGAGAACCCGGCCAGTTTCTGGGAGAGAAGCATTACCTGCTCCTGGTATACCGTAATGCCGTAAGTCTCTTTGAGGTACTCCTCCATTTCCGGCAGGTCATAGGTAATTTCTTCCTTGCCGTGTTTCCGTGCGATGAAGCTCGGGATGTATTCCATGGGGCCCGGACGGTAAAGCGCATTCATAGCGATGAGGTCGTCAAAAACCGTGGGTTTCAGATCTTTAAGGTGCTTTTGCATTCCTATGGATTCGTACTGGAAGATACCCACCGTATCCCCACGCTGGAAGAGCTCATACGTTTTTTCATCATCCAGGGGAAACTCATCCGGCACAAGTTGGATACCCTGACGGGCCTTGACAATTTTTACAGTGTCTTTGATCAGGGTCAGGGTTTTGAGGCCCAGAAAATCCATTTTCAGCAAGCCGGCACTTTCAACCACTGAGTTGTCGAACTGGGTTACATACAGATCCGAGTCCTTGGCCGTGGCCACCGGTACAAAATTGGTGATGTCGTCCGGGGTAATGATCACCCCGCAGGCGTGGATACCGGTATTTCTGAGTGAACCTTCCAAAACCCTGGCCAGGTTCACGGTTTCAGCCTCCAGGTCGTCACCTTCGGAGATGTTCAGGAGCTGGTTTACCTTGTCCATTTCATCAGCCCTGAATTTTTTCTTCAGATCGCTTTCCGGCACCCCGAAGATCTTCCCAAACTTCGCCATATTGGGGATGAGCTTCGCCAGGCGGTCGGCATCACTGAGCGGGAGGTCCAGTACCCTGGCGGTATCCCGTATACTCGATTTGGCGGCCATGGTACCGTACGTAATGATCTGAGCCACCTGGTTGGCTCCGTATTTGTTGATTACGTAGTCCATCACCTTGCCTCGTCCTTCATCGTCAAAATCAATATCGATATCCGGCATGGATACCCGGTCCGGGTTGAGGAAGCGCTCAAAAAGCAAATCGTACTTCAGGGGGTCTATATTGGTAATCCCCAAACAATAGGCCACCACAGATCCGGCGGCAGAACCCCGCCCGGGACCTACGGAAACGCCCATGTTTCTCGCCTCTCGTATGAAGTCTTCCACAATGAGGAAGTAGCCCGGGTAACCCGAATTTTTAATGGTCCCCAGTTCAAAATCGATACGCTCGCTAATAGCCTCCGTGATTTCCCCGTAGCGCTTTTTGGCGCCTTCGTAGGTGATGTGTCTGAGGTATTTGTTTTCACCTCGCTTGCCCCCATCTTCTTCATCTTCGGCCACATGAAATTCTTTAGGAATATCGAATTGTGGCAGGAGTACTTCCCTGGCCAGGTCATAAGCTTCAACCTTGTCTACAATCTCCTGCAGGTTGAGGATGGATTCCGGCAGGTCTTTGAACAGGGACTTCATGGAATCCGGTGATTTGAAGTAGTATTCCTGGTTGGGTAGTCCATAACGATACCCTCGGCCACGACCGATTGGAGTGGACTGTTTTTCTCCGTCTTTTACGCAGAGCAAAATATCGTGAGCATTGGCATCCTCTTTATCGCAGTAATAGGTATTGTTGGTGGCTACCAGCTTAATATTGTGCTTTTGGGCCAGGCTGATCAGTACTTTGTTGGCCCGGTCTTCATCTTCCTGTCCATGCCGCATAAGCTCCACATACAGGTCTTCCCCGAATTGCTCTTTCCACCACAATAAGGCTTCTTCGGCCTGCTTGTCACCCACGTTGAGGATTTTGGCCGGGATTTCTCCGTAAAGGTTACCCGTAAGCACAATAAGGTCTTCTTTAAACCGGGTGATAAGGGACTTATCTATACGGGGCACATAATAAAAACCGTCTGTATAGGCCAATGAAGACATCTTGGCCAGGTTATGGTAGCCGTTTTTGTTCTTGGCCAGGAACACCACCTGGTATCCGTAGTCTTTAACGTTCTTGTTGGTATGATCTTCACAAACATGGAACTCGCACCCGATTATGGGTTTGATAGGTTTCCATCGGGCATCTTCCCCTTTCTCTTCGGCCTCCTTGTTCCGGTCTTCCACGCTTTTGTTGTAGGCTTTAATTTCCTTAACAAAGTGGAAAGCCCCCATCATATTGGCGTGGTCAGTCAGCCCAACCGCGGGCATGCCAAATTCAGCGGTTTTATTCACAAGGTCCTTTATTCTGATGGTGGATTGCAACACCGAAAACTGCGAATGGTTGTGAAGGTGAACAAAAGGGGCCTCTTCAAGGGTGGCTATATTATCTTCAAGTTCCTCGTGTGAAAGGTCACTGTCGGCCGTTGACAGTTGTTCCCTGAGTTTTCGTGAGGCGTCCTTGAAATTGATATGTTTAAGACCAATCAGGGCTATGGGTTGCGGATGGGCCTTTGCAAAACTGGAAGGATAATCCGGACTCGATTTCAGCTGGGTTGTGGTAAACTCACCCCTCCTTATCAACTCAAAAAAGCAACGGGTGGTAGCTTCAACATCGGCTGTTGCGTTGTGTGCTTCCACAAAGGCCTCCTGAAAAAGGAATTCGTGCAGTTCGGAAAGGGTGGGCAGTTTGAATTTACCCCCACGACCCCCCGGAATCTTGCACAATAGGGCCGTTTCTTCGGTGCAGGTATCCAGTACGGGCATCTGTTCCATGTCATTGGGGAGTCCCTGCCGCAATAATTCTGCCCCCATGATGTTAATATCGAACCCTACATTTTGCCCGACAATAAACTTTGCTTTGGACAACACTTCGCGAAAGCGTTCCAGTACCAAATCCAGCGATTCTCCCTGTTGTTCTGCCAGTTCCGTGGAGATACCGTGTATTACCTCAGAATCATATGGAATGGTATACCCATCAGGTTTTACCAGGTAATCCTGCTGGTCCAGCAATTGGCCCATCTCATCGTGCAGTTGCCAGGCGATCTGTACGCATCGTGGCCAGTTATCCAGATCGCTCAAAGGAGCATCCCAGCGTTTGGGTAAACCAGTGGTTTCGGTATCGAAAATCAAATACATACTATACTGTGGCTTGGGTAAGCAGGCTATAAAAATAGCTAAATGAACTAATGGGCAAAAGGGTAGTTATCAGGAGTTATTAACGCACTCGCACTACCTGTTGTAAAAGGCAGACATCCTCATTTTTATATTCAGAATATTCTGCTGATTACCAGGCCTTAAAATAATGTTTTCCAAAGCATTGTGCATTAAAAGAAATAAAGTATCTTTGCCGTCCTTTTAAGGAATAAAGAATTAATAACTGAGGGTCGGGCACCCTGCAAAATTAATGTGATATGCCAGTAAGAATCAGACTTCAAAGACACGGAAAAAAAGGGAAACCTTTCTATTGGGTAGTAGCTGCGGATTCCCGCGCCAAGAGAGATGGTAAATTCCTTGAAAAATTAGGAATCTACAACCCCAACACCAATCCGGCTACCATAGATATCGACGTGGATAGCTCTGTAAAATGGTTGGAAAACGGAGCTCAACCTTCGCACACCGCAAAACGTATCCTTTCTTACAAAGGAGTTTTGTTAAAGCATCACCTGCAAGGTGGGGTTAAAAAAGGAGCTTTAACCGAAGAACAGGCTGAGGAGAAATTCCAGGCCTGGGTTGCTGATAAGGAAAAAGCTATCGCCAATAAGGCCAGCAATCTTGAAAAAGCAGAAGCTGATGCCAGGGCCAAAGCACTTGAGGCTGAGAAAGAAGTAAACGAGAAGCGTGCTCAGGCCGCCGCAGAAGCGGAAGCTGCAGAATTGGCTGAAGCAGAAGCTGCCACTGAAGAAGCACAGGCTGAAGATACTACAGCAGAAGCAACAGAGGCTGCTGCTGAGACCGAAACAGCGGTAGAAGAAACTACAGAAGAGACTGCTCCGGAGGCTGAGGCATCTGCTGAGGAAGAATAGAGAAGCCGGCAACACCATGCGTAAGGAAGATTGTTTCTACCTGGGCAAGATTGTTGCAAAACATAGCTATAAAGGGGAAGTCCTGGTAAAATTGGATACCGACGAACCCGGGATATACGAAAACATGGAATCAGTGTTTGTTTCAAGAGGAAACAGCCTGGTTCCATTTTTTATTGAACGCTGCAGGCTCCATAAATCTAACCTGCTGCGTATCAAATTTGAAGAGGTGAATGATGAGCCAGAGGCTGTGAATCTGGTTGGTTCCGGGTTATACCTGCCCCTGGAGCTATTGCCTGAACTGGAGGGGAACAAGTTTTACTACCATGAGGTTATCGGTTTCAGTCTGATGGATCAGAAACACGGTGATATTGGCGTAATCAAAGGAGTGAACGACAGTGTGGCTCAAGCCCTCTTTGAGGCTGAAAAAGATGGGAAAACCCTGCTGATTCCTATAAATGATGAGATCATCCTAAAGGTGGACCGTCAAAACAAAACCATACATGTAGCCACCCCGGAAGGCCTGGTTGAGCTGTATTTGTCCTAATCATTCACAATGAGCAGGAGTAAACCCTTCCGATTCAAGCAATTTACGATCCACCAGGACCGCTGTGCCATGAAAGTAGGCACGGATAGTGTGCTGCTTGGTGCCTGGGCACCTGTATTTCATAATCCGGTTTCCATATTGGATATAGGAGCAGGAACGGGCCTGCTTTCCCTTATGCTCGCCCAGCGCAGTCAGGCCGAAATTATCGACGCCATAGAAATACAGGATTTGGCCTTTGAACAATGTGTGGAAAATTTCGAAGCCTCACAATGGTCAGACCGCCTTTATGCCTATCACGCCTCCCTGCAGGAATTTGTTGCGGAAGTGGAAGATCAGTACGAGCTTATCATCAGCAACCCCCCTTTTCATTCCGAAGTACAGGCAAGCGCAGAACCCAGCCGGGACCTGGCCAGGCAGAACCTGTTTCTGCCATTTCCCGACCTTCTGCAAGGCGTAGGGCAACTATTGGCACCCATGGGCATTTTTGCTGTCATTTTACCTCATAAGGAAGTAACATCTTTTACCGACCTAGCAGCAACTGAAGATTTGCACCCTATTAAGGTACTAGCTGTACGCGGCAACCCTGAAGCACCTGTAAAACGAAGCCTTATCGCGTTCGCCCGGGGTAAAACAAACTTCGAATACGACGAGCTTATCATTGAGATGGGGAGGCATGTATATACACAGGATTACATTGCACTAACCCGGGATTTTTACCTGAAAATGTAAGGTTAATCCATTCTGTAAATGGGGCGTGTGAGGCAGGTAGGACCACCCCCGCCTTTGTAACTTATTTCCTGCCCTGCATAAGTATCAACTGTGCACCCTGCTTTTCGCAAAGCATTTTCGGTGTGTGGATTTCCTGCCACCATTATACATTCCCTTGGAGCTACAGCCAGTACATTGCAACCCATAGATTCGAATTCATGTTCGGGCACCTCCACAAGGGAAAAACCACGGTCTAGTAGTTCATTCCTGAATGCAATTGGCATGAGTAGGGAATAGACGACTGCCAGGTCTTTATCTACCGGACTTAAAATAGACATTAGATGAAAAACATCCGAAGGGCCTTTGTAATGGGGAAGTTCTGCTACCAAAACTTCAATATTGTAAGGAGCCAGCAGTTCTTTTAATTGTTTTATGCCGGATAAATTTGTGCGATAAGTATGGCCCACGGCCAACGTATTTTTGTTCAACCAGGCAACATCACCTCCTTCGAGCGTACCCGGGGCTTTAATGGTGCCAAGAACCGGAATATTACTGGCGTCAAAAAATTCTTTTTGCACCTTCGGTTCCAGGGCCCTGGCGTGCTTTCCCATATTGCAAATAATCATTCCATGATCTGTAGCAATGCTGGCATCACGGCAATAAATAGAATCTATTGTAACAAATTCAGATTCGGGGAAACAGCTTATGTGGGGTATTTTTTTGAAAAGTAATTTTTTGAATTCTTCGTATTCTTCTATCGCCCTGGTCAGATCAGGTTTGGAAAGGTAGTTGTGGGCAGCCCATTCATTTTTTAGCTTCTCCTCGCTAATAAAGGCATCCTTTACGGTTTTGATGAATACATATTTCAATTTTTTGTATTCAGACTGACAGGTGTTTTGCATCTGACTATTATGTTTGGTCTTTATTTTTCCATTTGACAAATACATAAAAGGGTATGCCTATCATCAACATAATAAATCCCCAGAATACCGATTCTTCCCCTGCGCCAAACAGGGCCCAAAGGGAATAGGAAAAGGCCAGGCTCCCCATGCCGTATATTCCCAACCATGGCTGGGAAGGCAACTTTTTTTCTAAAAGGATGCTAACATAGGAGGCAGCGGAAAAGAGATATGGAACTACGGCAATCATGGTGCCCAGTAAAATTAGAAACCTGAATTGCTCTACCAGGCCTTCGGTATAATTCATCAGCATTACTATAGAGGCCAGTGCACTCCCAATGATCATTCCATAAACGGGAATACCCTTTTTATTTTCTTTCTTGAAAATACCCGGAAAGAGTTTATCTTTTGCTATAGCCTTTGGCATTTGACCAACAATTAAGATCCACCCATTAAGGGCGCCAAAGGCAGCAATTGCAGCTCCACCGGCTACCAGCCCACGTCCAAGTTCTCCTGTCATTATCCCCATGGCATCTGCAAAGGGTGCCGGTGAGATCTCAAGTTCCTTCATTGGTACCATTCCCATAACAGCTGCTGTTCCCAATACATAAACCATAGTGGTTATTAAGGTTCCCAGGATGGTGGCCTTAGGGATGGTTTTTCCGGGGTTTTTTACGTTATCTGAGGGAATAGTTGCACTTTCAAACCCTAAAAAAGCATAGAGTGTCATCGTTGAGGTTATTGCAATAGCTTCAAAACTTGATGAATCACTTACATTGAAGGGGATAAAGTTGTCAATATTAAAAAAGAAAAAGCCCCCAATAATAATCATTAGTATGGGGGTGAGTTTAAGGATGGTTGTGACAACCTGGATTTTTCCCGATTCTCTTACCCCTCTGGTGTTTATCCAGGTGAGCAGCCAAATAGCACTTAGTCCCGTTAAAACAGAAATCAAGGAATTATTCCCCAATATTGGGAATAAAATACTCAGGGCGCTTACAAAGCCAATGGCGATTACAGCTATACCTATCCAGGTTGAAATCCAATACCCCCAGGCCACCAAAAAACCAGCGAATTCACCGAAGCCCGCCCTTGTATAAGCATAGGGCCCACCGCTTTTATCCAGGAACAATTTACTGAGCTTGCTGAAAACCAGGGCCAGCACAAAAGTACCCAATGAAGAAGCCAGCCAACCCATAATACTGATTCCTCCATATGCCGCGAGGGCAGCAGGCATCATAAAAACGCCTGCCCCAACCATATTGCCAATAACCAGCGAGGTACTCATCCATAACCCCAGTTTTTTATTATCGTTTTGATTCATCGGTTTAGGTTGGTTCTGAAAAGAATTATATATTTTTAAATGTACTAATTAAAAAGAGAGTGTCTCAAAAATTCAGTATTGACCCTGATATTACCAGGGCTAAAACCTTGCCGGCTCATTTTTACAGGGACCCAGAAGTATTTGAAGCTATCAGGGACAAGGTTTTCTACAAATCCTGGCAATGGATAGGGGACAGGAGAAACCTCGATGCTACAGGTGGTACCTTGCCTTTCACTTTACTGGAGGGGTTTTTGGATGAGCCTTTGGTTCTTACCAGGGACAAGTCCGATAAGATTCATTGTCTTAGTAATGTTTGTACACACAGAGGTAACCTGGTAGTTCAGGAAGGGGGCAAGGCAAAGAAACTGATATGTGGGTATCACGGCCGCAGATTTACACTTAGCGGCCATTTTGAACATATGCCCGAATTTGCCGAAACCAGTGATTTTCCGAGGGATTGCGATGACTTGTTTGACTTTCCTCTTCGTCAATGGGGTCCTTTTTTATTCGCTGGCCTGAACCCTGCTTTTGATTTTCAATCCGTGATCGATGGAATGAACGAACGCGTAGGATTCCTTCCGCTCAACAGGTTCCATCTTGATGAATCCCGTAATAAGGATTATTACATCAATGCGCATTGGGCACTCTACTGCGATAATTACTTGGAAGGGTTTCATATTCCTTTCGTTCATGAGGATCTTAATGCCGTGCTGGATTATGGAGATTATGAAACCGTGCTTTACGATCATATGAACCTGCAAATTGGCTATGCCAGGGACAATGAGGATATTTTTGAATTGCCAAATGGGCATATAGACCACGGTAAGAAGATAGCTGCCTATTACTACTGGGTGTTTCCCAATATGATGTTTAATTTCTATCCATGGGGATTATCATTGAACCTCGTCCAACCATTGGCTAAAGACAAAACAAAGGTTTCTTTTATCAGTTATGTTTACGATCCCACCAAATTGGATAAAGGGGCAGGTACTGGTCTTGATAAAGTAGAGCTGGAAGATGAAGAAGTTGTTGAGGGTGTTCAAAAAGGACTGTCATCCAGGTTCTATAAAGCAGGCAGATTTTCTCCAACCCGTGAACAGGGGGTTCATCATTTTCATCTGCTTCTCAGTAAGTTTTTAAGCAACTGAAAGAATAATAAACCCCGAGATGAATTCCCTTGAAATAGTATAAGGCTGCATTGGTTGATACGGGGGCATTAAGTACCTTTGTTCAAAACCATTAAAGAATGAAACCCGACCTCTTTGAAGCCCCTGATTACTATAATTTAGATGATTTATTAAGCGAGGAACACAAGCTCGTAAGGGATGCTGCACGCAGCTGGGTAAAACGGGATGTTTCACCCATAATTGAAGAATATGCCCAAAAGGCAGAATTCCCGAAACAGATCCTGAATGGCCTTGCTGAAATTGGTGCTTTTGGTCCATATATTCCCGTGGAATACGGAGGTGCTGGCCTGGATCAGATCAGTTATGGCATTATCATGCAGGAGATTGAAAGGGGCGACAGCGGTGTGCGTTCCACTGCTTCCGTGCAATCATCACTGGTAATGTATCCCATTTATGCATACGGGACCGAAGAGCAACGCAAAAAATACCTCCCTAAACTGGCAACCGGGGAATTGATGGGCTGTTTCGGGCTAACTGAACCCGACCATGGTTCCAACCCCGGAGGTATGGTTACTCATTTCAAGGATGAGGGTGATCACTACCTGCTCAACGGGGCAAAACTCTGGATCTCCAACTCACCTTTTGCAGATATTGCCATCGTCTGGGCTAAGAATGAAGAGGGAAGGATCCACGGGCTTATCGTGGAGCGTGGCATGGAAGGATTCTCCACTCCTGAAACCCACAACAAATGGTCACTTCGGGCCTCAGCTACAGGAGAGCTGATCTTTGACAATGTAAGGGTCCCGAAAGAGAACTTGCTGCCGGGTAAGAACGGACTTGGGGCCCCTCTGGGCTGCCTGGATTCTGCCCGATACGGCATAGCCTGGGGCGCCATTGGTGCCGCTATGGATTGCTACGATACGGCACTTCGTTATGCCAAGGAACGTGTTCAGTTTGGTAAGCCCATAGCAGCTACACAACTACAGCAGAAGAAGCTGGCTGAAATGATTACGGAAATTACCAAAGCACAATTGCTGGCTTTCCGTCTGGGACAACTCAAAAACGAAGGCAGGGCTACCACGGCCCAGATTTCCATGGCCAAACGGAACAATGTGGAAATGGCCATCAAGATAGCAAGGGAAGCCAGACAGGTACTCGGTGGTATGGGAATCACTGGTGAATACAGTATAATGCGGCATATGATGAACCTGGAGTCTGTAATTACCTATGAAGGAACCCATGATATCCACCTGCTTATCACCGGGGCAGATATCACAGGACACCAGGCATTCAAATAGATAAGATCAGCTCAGAAAGTATTTTCCAATCACTTCCTCCAGAAACGAGGTTTCTTCCTCCGCCAGTGAGGCAAACCGGAACAACGCGAGGGAACGGTCCAGGTTTTGGCTGGGATAACTTACCTGATAATATCGGTCCCCCAGCAGAAAGTCTGTCAAAGCTCTTACTCCATGAAGGTATGGCATCATTTGCGCCCCGTGAGGAAGCGATTTAATTTCCTCAATATTAAGCTCAGGGGCCGTTTTGCTTAGGGCAAATATAAATGCTTCACAATAACTTCGATTAAAGGTAATTTTATCAAGATCGCGTTCATCCTCCGCGGAGGGGTTAACCACCGTTCGCAGGGCATCCCCGAAATCATAGTAAAAATAACCCGGCATTACTGTATCCAGGTCGATCAGGCAAAGCCCTTTTCCGTCCCTTTTAGAGAAAAGGAAATTGCTCATTTTGGTGTCATTGTGGCAAACACGCAGGGGTAAGCTGTAATTTTGCTTCGCAAGCAACGGCTCTCTTTTAGCCTGTGCGAATCCAATAGCCGCTTTTGCTTTTTCCAATCGTTCTGCGGAAGCTGAGGATAGTGCCTCGTCAAACTGCTCCAATCGTTTGCGGAGCGATTGGAACCCGGGAAGGAAATCTTTAAAACCTCCGGGATCGGCTTTTCCCAGTAACTGATGAAATAATCCCAGAATTCTTCCTGTTTCTGAGGCCATTTGTTCGCTAGTGCAAAACAGGCTGCTAAAACTGTCAGGGACATAGGTGATTAGGCGCCAGTATTCTCCGGAAGGCGTTTTTATGCAGTCGTCCCCTGTTTTGGCAGGAATAAGTTCAGGGCCACAATACTTCGGGTCCTGCAGGAAGGTCAGTGCACGCCTTAAATTTTCCATAAGGCTTTCCACATCCTCAAAGACCGCAGAATTTAACTGCTGCAGTACATAGGTAGGCTTTCCTTCATATTCTATAGCAAAGGAACGGTTGATGTAACCGGAATCCAGAGGCCGGATCCCGGAAGGATGAGGGGGGACAGGGAAACCGCTAAGTACAGCATGTATTTCCTTTTGTCCCATATGAAAATTCTTTGTTTACACAGTCACTGCGGGCCAGAGCGGACTAGGGTACCCCCCGGCACCTGTCATTTCCTGAAGTTTTTCCATAGCCTTCTCCTTGTCGTCAAGATAGGTAACACCAAACCACAAGCTTTCTGAAGGTATCACTTTTACTTCTGCCAGCTGGCTTTTGAGCATTGCCTGTATTACAAATGGCAGATAAACTTCTCCACGTTCCAGGTTATCTCCCTGAGCAATAAATGCCTTCAGGTCTTTGGTGATCTGATCGAATATCGTTGGCTGGCATACCCAGAAGTTCATGCTCACCAATTCCTCACCGGTAAATGTTAAGCCAGAATCTGTATCCACAATACCATTGTCCTGCTCTTGTATTTTGGTACGTTCAACTACGGATAGCAGTTGATCTCCTTCCTGCTCGCAAACCCCTCGGGATACAGAGCCGTGCTCGGAAAGGGTATCCTTCAGGGTATAGGCTACCAGACCAAAGGCATCTGAGCCATCTTCGGATCTGATGAACTGGGCGGCGTTGCGGTATGCATTTTTTCCGTAGTAATCATCAGCATTAATAACCACAAAGGGGGCATCTATGACTTCCCTTGCTGTCCATACTGCATGGGCAGTACCCCAGGGTTTGGCTCGCTCCCCATCAAATTCTATTCCTGCAGGAAGGTCTTCCAATTGCTGAGCCAGTACATCGAGCCTGATCCCGTCCGGTAATCGCGGACTGAGATAGTCCCTGAGGAAATCCACATTGTTTTTCTGGGTAATAACCACGATATGGTCGAAGTCATTCTGGAGGGCATCGTAGATGCTGAATTCCATCAGGAACTCCTCTTCTGGCCCAAGGCCATCAAATTGTTTTAGTTTTCCGTAGCGGCTCCCTTTTCCGGCAGCCATGAGCAACAAAATCATAGATATCTTTTATGCTGGCAAAAATAGGTTTTATGGGCCAACCTGAAAGGAAGAGTAGATGTATTTCCGTTTTTTAACGATAAGATAAACTGATTTATATCATTTTTTGCAGTATGCAAAGCAGTTAGCTTTGTGAGAAAGTGCTAGTTATGTCCAGTTTAGTTGCCAAATACAACGTTCCAGGCCCCCGTTACACCAGTTATCCCACAGTACCCTATTGGGACATGGATACCTTCTCCGGCAAGCGCTGGAAAGAATCCCTGAAACGAAGCTTTGATGAAAGCAATCAGGAGAATGGGATAAGCCTGTACATTCACCTTCCCTTTTGTGAAAGCATGTGTACCTTCTGCGGTTGCCACAAGCGAATCACAAAACGGCATGATGTAGAAGTCCCGTATATAAAAACCCTCCTCAGAGAGTGGAGGCTGTATTGCGACTTATTGGGGGCGAGACCTAGAATCAAAGAACTGCACCTTGGTGGTGGTACCCCCACTTTTTTCTCTGCCGAGCACCTGGAAATGCTCATTAATGGCATATTCCGATGGGCAGACCGGGCCGAGGATTACGAATTCAGCTTCGAGGGCCACCCCAACAATACCACACGCAAGCATATGCAGGTATTGTACAACCTGGGCTTCAGGAGGGTGAGCTTTGGTATCCAGGATTACAGCAAATCCATTCAACAGGCTATACACAGGATTCAGCCCTTTGAGAACGTAAAAAATGTAACTGAATGGGCCCGGGAAATAGGCTATACTTCAGTGGGGCACGACCTTATTTACGGACTGCCGCACCAGCACATTTCACACGTAGAGGCTTCAGTAGTAATGACCAAGTCGCTGATGCCAGACCGTATAGCATTCTACAGTTATGCCCACGTTCCCTGGTTAAAGGGCAACGGACAAAGGGGGTTCAGGGATTCTGACCTCCCCAGCCCCAGGGACAAACAGCACCAGTACGAATGGGGGAGGGAACTGCTAATTGAAGCCGGCTATGAAGAGATAGGCATGGATCATTTTGCCCTGAAAAGCGACAGCTTGTATAAAGCCATGGAAGATGGCAGCATACACCGAAATTTTATGGGATATACCATTTCTACCACCCAATTGATGATTGGACTGGGAGTTTCCAGTATTGGTGACAGCTGGTATAGTTTTGCCCAGAATGTCAAGAGCCTTGAGGAATACGAACACCTGGTTTATAATAACATTATCCCGATATATCGTGGCCACATCCTCACCAAAGAGGATCGGATTATAAGAAAACACATACTCAATTTGATGTGCCGGTTCCACACATCCTGGGATCAACAGGATCAGCAGTTTCCGGAGCTTGCCCATGCGATGGAAAGATTAGGGGAGATGGAACAGGACGGTCTTGTGGTTATAACCCCCACGGAATTGATCGTCACGGAAAAAGGAAGGCCCTTTATCCGGAACATTTGTATGGCCTTTGACCTGCGAATGCAGCGCAAAGCCCCGGAAACCCAGTTATTTTCAATGACCATCTAAGTATGGTATATTCACCTTAAATTCCTGAATCATGAAAACCATTATTGTCCCCGTTGATTTTTCCGAACAGTCCGAATATGCGCTTAAAGTGGCAGCCTCCCTGGCCAAGCAATACGATGCTCAGATATTGGCTTTGCATATGCTTGAATTGAATGAAGCCATGATTTCATCATCAGAAGGTTTTCACCCGGAACAAACAGTATTCCTGCTGAAACTTGCCGAGAAACGCATAAGTGATTTCCTGGACAAAGCCTATTTGAAAGGGGTAAAAAAAGTTACCCCCATTATTAAACACTTCAAGGTTTTTGGAGAGGTGAATGATGTGGTGGAAAGGCATGGTGCCGATTTGATTGTGATGGGATCACATGGCAGCGATGGCCTCAGGGAGATTTTTGTGGGATCCAATGCCGAAAAAGTGGTACGCCATTCCGAAGTACCGGTATTGGTGATAAAAGATGAAATGGAAGACTTTAAAGTAGATACCTTTGTTTTTGCCTGTGCCTTTAAGGAAGAAAGCTTGGGAGCTTTCCATAAGGCCTGGAGCTTTGCGGAAAAACTCAACGCAGATTTTCACATGGTGTATATCAATACACCCGGTGATAATTTCCTGAGCGACCAGGATGCGCAGGAAAAAATCTCCAATTTTATGGAAAAGGCCGGAACGGACCATGAGGTCAATATCTTTAATGACTACAGTGTTGAAAAAGGGGTATTGAATTTTTCTGAGAAAATCAATGCCGATGTAATAGGTATTCCCACACATGGAAGAAAGGGCTTATCTCACTTCTTTATGGGTAGCATTGGGGAGGATATTGCTAATCATTCCAAAATCCCGGTAATTACGTTCAAGATATAACCAGCATCCATATATTTTTAAAGGGACTTTGCTTCAGGGTCCCTTTTCCTTTGTGCTAAAAGGATGCACAAAATCTTTGTAAGTCCCTCGAGAAGGATGAGATCTCGTCTGGAGCACGGGTTTTTCAGGAAATTCCTCCAGAAAACGCATTACAACCTTTTGACGCTCCGGAAACCCGCAGGTTTTCCCCCAGGCGATTAACGCGATATGTGCTTTGGAGATTGCATATTGTAGATAATGATCATTCAAGGGTCCTACCTGTTTGGGATTTCCCTGAAAGCTGCGGGTTTGGATATGGGCAAACAGGTTAACGATGGTCAGTTCACTAATATCCTTAAAATAAGCAGAAGGCTTCTCAAAAATTAGTTTTTCCAGGAATTGCACGGATTTGTCGGCCTGGTTTTCGTTGGCTATGCTTGGGTTCAGCATAATTGCACATACCTGTTTTCCCGAAGTTTCCTGAACTCTTTTGATTTCCATCAGGTAGCGGTACTTGCCACAATTTGAGAATACCGCTGTTACTTTCAGGCCTGCTAAATGTCGGAATGATTTTGGACGGGGTTTCTTCATCGGCGAGCGGATGCTTTGGTGCCCCATTCCCCAAACCACCACTTTGGTTTTTTCTGCATTTTCACCAGGTTAAACCGCTTAATTGCATGTGTCTGGATATGTGCAACCATCTCTTCAACGGAATCTGTCATGAAAAGGAGGTCCATATCATTTGGGCTGATACTCTCGTTTTTAGCCATCAGCTGAATATGTTCATATAGTTCCTTGTGATATTCTTTACCCATAATGACTACCGGGAAATCAGCAATCATTTGTGTCTGGATCAGGGTGAGGGATTCGAAAAGTTCATCCAGTGTGCCTATCCCTCCCGGCATTACAATAAAGGCATAGGAATATTTCATGAGCAGGAACTTGCGAACAAAAAAGTAAGGGATGTCTATCCAGCGATGTAAATAAGGGTTGGGTTTCTGTTCAAAAGGTAGAATTATATTGCAGCCAACGGAGTGCCCACCTGCTTCATATGCTCCCTTGTTGGCGGCCTCCATGATTCCCGGACCGCCGCCGGTCATAACGGTAAAGCCAAGTCGGGCCAATGCCGCACCCACTTCTTCCGCCTGTTGGTAATAGGGATTGTCCGCTTCAAAGCGCGCAGAGCCAAATACGGTTACGCAAGGGCCTATAAAGTGCATTTTCCGAAAAGCCCTAATGAAGCTAAACTGTACTCTAATAGTGAAGAAGAATTCGCGTATCCGGGATCGCGGACCCTCGAGAAACCTTGATTCCGCTACTTCGAGCCGATTTAACCTCCTTTTCATTCCTATTCTGCATTGGTGCAATTCAAAGCAATGCTAACCATCTCACCGAAGCCCTGTTCCCGCGCTTCAATACTGATTCGTTCCCTGGTCAGCAAATGATCTGCAATGCTCATGATAGCAAGGGCCTTTACCCCGTGTTGGGCGGCAAGGGTATACAAACCTGCTGTTTCCATTTCTACGCACAGCACCCCAAACCGGGCCCATATCTCATAACTGTCGGGGTCAAAATCATAGAACTCATCCGCTGAAAGCACATTCCCGGCTTTGAATGCAATACCATTCTCACGGGCATACCGAACTGCGCTGAGGAACAATTGACTGTTTGCCGTGGGGGCATAGCTTCCTGGTAAACGGTACTGGTTGATCGCAGAAGTAGTGGAGGACGACATGGCGATGACAACGTCGCGCAATTGGATGTCCTTCTGGTAAGAGCCCGCTGTACCTACGCGAATCAGAGTTTTTACTCCATAATCACGGATAAGTTCCGAGTAGTATATCATTGCTGAAGGAATCCCCATTCCGCTGCCCTGTACAGAGACCGACTTTCCTTTGTAGGTGCCTGTGAATCCCAGCATACCCCTTACCTGGTTGTAACAACGGGCATTTTCCAGAAAGGTTTCTGCTATCCACTTTGCCCGGAGTGGGTCACCCGGCAATAATACTGTTTCTGCAATTTCTCCTGCTTTGGCTTCAATATGCAAGCTCATGCTTATTCTTTTGTTTTCATCATGGCTACTCCAGCCGAAGCGCCTATACGATGTACCCCTTGCTCGATATACATCAGTGCGGTTTTGCGGTCACGAATACCACCGGAAGCTTTGATTTTACAACGATTTCCCACTATCTCCCGGATCAGGGATATATCTTCCGGGCTGGCACCCCTGCTTCCGAAACCAGTTGAAGTTTTGACAAAATCTCCCCCGGCTTCCACAACTAATCTGCTGGCTGTTTGTATTTCCTCTTCAGAAAGATAACAAGTTTCAATGATAACTTTTAATTCCTGCCCATTACCCATGAGGGACTTGATCTTGCTTATCTCTTCACGTACAGCAGAATAGTGGCCAGATTTAAAACGGCCAATGTTTATTACCATATCCAGTTCGTCTGCCCCGTTGGAAAGGCAGTATTCCGCCTCAGCCAGCTTAATCGGGGTGGCGGTAGCTCCCAATGGAAAGCCAATTACGGCTGCTTTTCTTACCTGTGAACCATCCAGTACTTCACGGGCCAGAGGGAGGTAAGTGCTGTTAACACATACCGCATAAAAACCGTAATACAAGGCCTCCTCACAGAGTGATTCAATATCGCTGGGTGTAGCCGTAGCTTTTAACAGGGTGTGGTCTATATATTTCTCAAGTGGTAGCATCCTTTATTTTTTATCCTCTTCCAAAACGGTCATATGCTGCCCTGTCCAGTATTTCCCTGTGATCCGGATGTGCAATGGATACAAGTGCTTTGGCCCGTTCATACAGGTTTTTTCCAAACAGGTTTACCACCCCGTACTCGGTAACAACATAATGTACGTGGGCACGGGTTGTGGTTACACCGGCTCCCTGTTTAAGGGTAGGGGTAATTTTCGATAAGCCTTTATTAGTTACTGAAGAAATGGCAAATATGGGTTTTCCTCCCTCAGACATCGTAGCCCCGCGAATAAAATCCATTTGTCCTCCCACACCGGAGAAAAGCCTTGTTCCAATAGAGTCTGCACAAACCTGTCCGGTCAGATCTATTTCGATTGCACTGTTGATAGCGGTTACTTTGGGATTTCGGCTGATGAGGTAAGTGTCATTGGTATAGGCGGCTTCCTTAAAGTGAACTACCGGATTATCATTTACAAAATCGTATAGCTTTTTTGTTCCTGCCGCAAATGCCGTTACCACCTTTCCTGTTTTCATCTCCTTCTCCTCTCCCGTTATTATCCCTTCTTCGAGGAGGGGAAGCAAACCATCCGAGAACATCTCAGTGTGTACTCCCAGCCTTTTGTGGTTGTGCAGATTGGTCAGGACCGCGTTGGGTATGTTTCCGATTCCCAGTTGCAGCGTAGCGCCGTCTTCAATGAGATTGGCCACATGCCGCCCTATTTCGTGCTCAACATCTGAGATAGGGGTCATGGGGGAAACATGAATAGGGGCGTCTACTTCAATGGCCAGGTCTATCTTATCCATATGGATTATTCCATCTCCATGGGTACGAGGAACCTGGGGGTTGATCTGGGCTACTACCATCTTGGCCGTTTGAATTGCCGGAATAACAATGTCCACAGATACTCCCAGTGAACAATATCCATGCCTGTCCGGAGGGGAAACCTGTACAAGAGCAATATCGAGTGGAAGGATATTCCTTCGGAACAGCAGGTGAATCTCACTCAGGAATACGGGGATATAATCTCCCTGGTTGGTATTGACAGCCTTGCGAACGTTTCCGCCAACAAAGCAACTGTTGATCTTAAAGGCTTTATTGTAAGGGGGAATGGCGTAATTTACCTGGCCTTCGGTATGGATGGAGATGACCTCCACATCCTTTAGTTCTTCATATCGTTCACAAATACCATTGATAAGCGTATTTGGGGTCATGGCTGCGCCCTGGAGAAACAGGCGATCTCCGGATTTAACTACGGCTGCTGCTTCTGCTAAGGATACTATTTTCATACAATTAGAATTTGAGGTCTGGCCTGATAATAAAAAAGATTTAGGGAGTATGGCATTCCATTTCCGTTGTCTGCATGTTCATACCGGGTTTCGGGGATATATAGGGGATACCAAGACCCATACCTCTCAAAATGAATAATACTCCAATAATAACAATGAAAACCGGGATTGCTTTTTTGATTTGTTGTCTGAGCGACCCTTTCAGCAGGCTTCCGAAATACACGGTTGCCGTCATTAAGGGTACTGTTCCCAGGCCAAAAATAATCATATACAGTGCTCCGGAAGCAGGATCTCCTGAGGCAATCGCACCGAGCAAGGCCATGTAGACAAGGCCACAGGGGAGAAACCCATTTAAAAATCCTATGGTGAGGAAAGTGTCCGGGCTTTTGCTCTTGAGGGATTCGCCAAGCCAGCTTTTGATTTTACCCACAACCTTATATACAGGACGAGCAACGCTAAGCCGACCCAGGTATTTATAGGGGATTAGCACCAGAATTATCATGATTGCCCCTATAGCAATGGATAATTTCTGCTGTACCCCAAACAAATACAATCCTTTGCCTATTAATCCAAATAACAATCCGATAATACCATATGCCATCAACCGGCCAACGTGATATATGGTTACCTGCCCGAGCTTTTTAACAGGTAGTTTATGATCCACCGGCAACATGAAGGCTATGGGCCCGCACATACCCACGCAGTGCAAGCTTCCCATCAAACCCAAAACCAGTGCGGAAAGTAACATAGGAGTGATTAATAGTTGATACTTTCTTTAATGAGGTAGTCCTGCTCATTGTGCGACCAATAAATACGAATGTCCCAACGACCATCCACAAGCTGCTTGTCAGGTATGAGCAAATGTGTATTGGATAAACTTACGGGTAAGTCAAAATCCAGGTGCTTGTTGGATGGTCTGTATAGGGACACTTTTCCTTGAGTATTTTCAAATTCGAAATCATCCGGAAAAGTGATCATAAGCCCTTCTCCGGTTTTGGTAAAAGTTGTGGCCCTTGCATAGTCAAGGGCATTTTGTTGTGCGTCTATTTCCTGCTGGTAGGCCAGTTCCTCCTTGTAATACTCCCGTGTTACCAGGTCGTGGTTGGCCTGGTTCCTTGTACTTGCCAGTACAACGAAATAGAGAATAAAGACGATAAAAGCTATAAAAGCCAGTACGATACCCGTACCCCATGAAATTTTCATATCCTTTTTTTTAATTATAACTCCTCGGTGCCAGGAAGCGTGCTGTGGTTGTTTCTATCAGTTCGCCTTTACTGTAAACACCAATTTTGAGTTTATCTTTGTCGCCACTTAGGGCAGCTCCGTTTATTTCAATGAACAAGGTTCCTTCTGCCAGTTCCTGCGCAGGTACTTCAAACGTATCCTGGCTCACCATCTCAATTTTGCCCTTATGCGAAAGCAACTTAAAATTCACATCAGGGATATCCGATGAAGTTTTATTGACCAGCTTGTAGGTATATACATTACTAATTATATTCCCCTCTTTGCGCTCGTACAGCTGTCCGGGCAGGCGAAGGATATTCGCTTCCAGTTCATTTCGCAGGAATAACATCCCGATCAATACCCCGATAAGAATAGTCAGAACTGCAGAATACCCTTTTAATCGGGGTGAAAAAGTGAATTTGGACTTGTTCACAATATTGTCCTCGCTGGCATAACGGATAAGCCCTCTGGGTTTGTTGATCTTCTCCATTATGGTATCGCACTCGTCAATACAGGCGGTGCAGTTTACACATTCCAATTGGGTCCCGTTTCTGATGTCGATGCCGGTTGGGCACACATGCACACACTGCAGGCAATCAATACAATCTCCATGGCCCAGTGCTTCCCGGTCCTCATTCTTGCGGAACTTCTTCCGTCCGTTGACACCTTCACCTCGCTTGTGATCATAGGCGACTACAATAGATTTGTTATCCAGCAGTACGCCCTGCATCCTCCCATAAGGACAGGCAATGATGCAGACCTGTTCCCGGAACCATGTAAACACAAAGTGGAAAACAAAGGTAAAGATGAGTAGTGGGATCAAAGTGCTCGTATGTGCAGCAGGTCCTTCGGTTACATACTGCAATAACTGGTCGCTACCAATCAGGTATGCCAGGAATATATTTGCAATAAGGAAAGATATCAGGAAAAACACCGTCCATTTAAAAAGTCTTTTCCGGATCTTTTCCCCGTTCCAGGGCTGGCGGGAAAGTCGCATTTGTGCACCCCGATCTCCATCGATCCAGTATTCTATCCTCCTGAATACCATCTCCATGAAAATGGTCTGCGGACATATCCATCCGCAAAAGATGCGTCCGTAGGCCACGGTAAAGAGCGCTATAAATATCACGCCAATGATCATGGATATAACGAACAGGTGGAAATCCTGCGGCCAGAAAGGGAAACCAAAGATGTTGAATCGGCGTTCCAGTACATTGAACATCAGGAACTGGTTGCCACCAACCTTGACAAAAGGGGAAGCGAACAGGAACAATAGCAGGCCATAACTAACCCATTTACGGTACTCGTAAAAACGCCCGCTGGGTTTCTTGGGGAATACCCAGGCCCGCTTGCCTTCTTCACTGATAGTGCCTATCGAATCCCTGAAATTGTCATCCATGCCCATTCATTTGAACGGTGATTAAGCCACTTCCTTAGTTCATAGCCACTGAAGTAGAATCCGTTTCCTGTTCCGGAGCGGTTTCTTCAGGGGCATTATCTTCTGTGCCAGCGTTCTCGTCTACCCAGATTTCGCCTTCAGAGGCTTTTGGGTTGGCCGGAGTAGTCCCCTGGAAGGTAAGCACATAGCTTCCCACCTGTGCAATTTCAGATGGTTTCAAGCTTTGTTTCCACGGTACCATTCCTTTTCCGGCACGCCCGCCTTCCGATATAGTGTTGAATACGTTTTTGATTCCTCCTCCGAGGATCCAGTATTCATCGGTAAGGTTAGGCCCTATACCACCCCCACCATCGACCATATGGCATACTGCGCAGTTGGTTTCGAAAATAACTTTCCCGGCGTTGAGGTCCGAGGCATCAGTGAGGAGTTCAACTGTTGACGCATCCACAAGGTCTTTTGCGGTTTTCTTGTATTCTTCAATAGCCAGCTGAGCTGCTGCCACCTCCATTTCGTATTCCAGTTCCTGGTCATAATCCCCAATAATATGGAAACGCACGAGGTATACTGCACCAAAGATGACGGTGGCATAGAACAGGTACAGCCACCAGGGCGGGAGTTTGTTATCCAGCTCTTTGATCCCATCGTAATTATGGTCCAGGATAATTTCTCCTTCGGCTTCAATAGGTTTGGAACCAAGGAGTTTGAGATACATTTTCTTGCCCCATTTCCATTCCCAGCCTTTCGATTTGGCTTCCAGGTAACGTTCCTGGGCTTCCTCTGAAAGGGTCTGGAACATGATGTTCTCAATAGACTTCAGGATAAGTTCTATCGCTACAAGGATGAGCAATACCATCAAAAGGAAGAACTGGGTAATGGGGTATTCCAGGAAGGCCGGTTTTTCACCGGAGTCGATGAAATATTCCATCAATCCGAATATGAGGAAAAAAACTACGGGGATTCTAATCCACCATGGTGACATGTTTTTCATGGGTATTACGGTTTAGGTTGATTATCGTCTAAGGGCAATTCACTAAGCTCTTTGATACGTTCTTTGGATGTGGTCATTACCCACCAGAAAAGAATGGCAAAGAAGACAAAAAAGATAGTCAGGGATATTATCGGATAGGTCGCTATCCCGTCTATACTTTCCATATGGTTTTTAATAAACTTGAGCATAACCTATTTGTTTTCGGATAATAATTGATCTGTTTCTTTTACTTTGATATCGGTTCCCAGCCTTTGCAGATAGGCAATCAGGGCCACAATCTCCCTGTTACGCATTTCCACAAATTCCTCCCCGTTCTCCTGAGCATACTTTTTCTCTTCTTCGTACGTGCGGGCAAATTCGGGATCCGTATACAGGTTCTGTTCTATTTGCAAGGCCTGGGCATCCATGGAAGCTTTTGCGTTGGCGATTTCCTCTTCGGTGTAGGGAACACCCAGTTTCACCATGGTTTCCATTTTAGCCTGCGTCATACTGCGGTCGTGCTCATTGCGCACCAGCCATTGATAGGCAGGCATTATGGATCCCGAGGAAGTACTCTGAGGATCATACATGTGATTCAGGTGCCAGCTGTCTGAGTATTTGCCCCCAACACGCAGCAGGTCAGGACCCGTGCGCTTGCTACCCCAGAGGAAGGGGTGGTCATAGACAAATTCCCCGGCCTTAGCGTATTCTCCATATCGTTCCACTTCACTTCGGAAAGGCCTGATCATCTGAGAGTGACATCCCACGCAGCCTTCGCGAATGTAAAGATCCCTTCCCTCAAGTTCCAGCGGAGTATAGGGCTTTACGCTGGTTATAGTTGGGATATTGGATTCTACCAGCAGGGTAGGAATAATCTGCACAACACCCCCGATAAGGATCGCTATCGTAGCAAAGATAGTCAGCTGTATAGGCTTTCGCTCCAGCAAGGTATGGTAGGTTTCCCCGGCAATCCTTCTCTTGCTCACTCTTGCAAGGGCTGGTGCTTCTGCCAGTTCGTCTTCTACTTTACTACCAGATCTAACGGTAACCACAACATTGTAGAGCATTACAATAAACCCAACAATATACAGGGTTCCCCCAATGGCACGCATCCAGTACATGGGGATGATCTCATTTACTGTTTCCAGGAAGTTCCCATAAACCAGGGAGCCATCCGGATTGAAGTCTTTCCACATAAGCGCCTGAGTAAACCCGGCTACATACATGGGCAGGGCGTAGAGGACTATACCCAGAGTGCCGATCCAGAAGTGGAAATTGGCCATTGGCACGGAGTGCAGACGGGTCTTGAACATTTTCGGCACAAGCCAGTACACCATACCAAAGGTCAGGAAACCATTCCAGGCAAGTGCACCCACGTGTACGTGAGCAATGATCCAGTCACTGAAATGCGCAATAGCATTTACATTCTTTAAGGATAACATAGGGCCTTCAAAGGTGGACATTCCATAGCCGGTAATCGCCACAACCATAAACTTGAGAGTGGGGTCAGTACGCACCTTATCCCAGGCACCCCTCAAAGTGAGCAGTCCGTTGATCATACCACCCCAGGAAGGAGCAATGAGCATTACGGAAAAGGCAACACCGAGGTTTTGCGCCCAGTCTGGCAGTGCCGAATACAGCAAGTGGTGAGGGCCGGCCCAGATATAAATAAAGATCAGGGACCAGAAGTGCACTATGGAAAGCCTATAAGAGTATACCGGCCGGTTAGCCGCCTTGGGTACGAAGTAGTACATCAGTCCCAGGAAAGGCGTGGTAAGGAAAAATGCCACTGCATTGTGCCCGTACCACCATTGCACCAGGGCATCCTGAACACCTGCATAGGCAGAATAGCTCTTTAATGCACTAACAGGCAACTCGAGGCTATTGAATATATGGAGTACAGCAACCGTAACGAATGTAGCAATGTAGAACCAGATAGCTACATAAAGGTGACGCTGTCGTCTTTTAAGCATGGTACCGATCAGGTTCACTCCAAACGCCACCCAGACCACAGCAATAGCCAGGTCAATGGGCCATTCCAGTTCTGCGTATTCCTTTGAGGTGGTGTATCCCAGGGGCAGGGTTATAGCCGCGGCCACAATAATGGCCTGCCACCCCCAGAAATTGACATTACTCAGGACATCGCTGAACATCCGGGCCTTCAGCAGGCGTTGTGTGGAGTAATACACCCCGGCAAAAATGGCGTTCCCTACAAATGCAAAGATCACCGCGTTGGTGTGCAGGGGTCTAAGCCTGCCAAAACTCAGCCAGGAAATACCATCTGTAATGTTCGGGAATAAAAACATAAATGCCAGCAGTAGCCCTACCAGCATTCCGATGATCCCCCAAAACAAGGTGGCATAGAGGAATTTTTTTACGATTTTATTATCGTAATAAAACTGTTGTACTTCCATAATTACAATTTTTGACGATTATTTAGTTGGGTTGATTTTTGTTCTTTTCTCCTTTGAGGTATCGCCTTTTTTTACAAGTTCGTCTTCAAAGAGCATGCGCACGGAAGGAGTGTACGAATCATCGTACTGCCCGCTCCTAACGGAGACAATAAATGCGATAAAAAAGAATAATGCTACAGTAACACTTATGGTTAACAATACATAAATGACACTCATACCTACCTGAATTCTGGCGTAAAACTAAGTTGCTTCAATAGGGCAAAAAATGACATATGTCAGCTTTTTCCATTTATTTTAATCTTCTTCCCACATAGTTTGTGGCAATGGTGGTGAATCCCACAACACTGATGGAACTCAGGGGCATCAATATGGCCGCGATTACGGGTTCCAATTGTCCGCTTACGGCAAAATACAGCCCTGCCACGTTATAGATAAATGAGAATACAAAACTCCATTTGATAATACCCATGGCTTTCTGTGAGGCTGTTATGTAGGAATCCAGTTCTCCAAATTTGCCTGCATCCAGGATCCCATCACATGCTGGTGAAAACACGTTTACATTCTCTGATATGGCTATCCCTACTTCACTTTGGGCCAGTGCACCTGCATCATTGAGTCCGTCCCCCACCATCATTACCTTTTTTCCCTGCTCCTGAAGGCTTTTCACAAACTCGAGTTTTTCTTCTGGCTTTTGGTTGAAGAACAAAGGTGTAAGTTTGGGGAGGAGGTTCTGCAGCCTGGTTTTTTCCCCTTCGTTATCCCCGGAGAGTACCGCCACATCCATCTGCTCGGATAGCTTGTGGAACAACTCTGACATGCCTTCCCGATATTCATTTCGAAACACAAAGCAACCCTTGTAGGTTTCATTAGCACTGATGTGTACCACCGTTTTTCCGGTCTCCTCATCCTCATTTTTCCCTACAAATGCAGCCGAACCAATTTTAATCTGCTGGTCGTCGGCTCTGGCCGACAAGCCTTTCCCCTGTATTTCCTCGTACTCGTCCAGGGTAATGATATCGTGGTCTGCCAGAAGGTTGTACAGGCTTCGGCTCAAGGGGTGATTGGAGGCCCTGAGCGTGTTTACCAGCAGTGATTTCTCGTCTTCATTTAACACAATTCCCTCATAGGTAACCTGCTCCTTGTTGGATTTTGTAAGGGTTCCCGTTTTATCAAAGATGGCGGTATCTACTTTGGCCAACTGTTCAATTGCATCTGTATCCTTGAGATAGAACTTTCGGTTCCCGAAAATGCGCAACAGGTTGCCCAGGGTAAAGGGAGCGGCGAGTGCCAGGGCACATGGGCAGGCAATGATCAATACGGCGGTGAACACATTTAAGGCCATAGAGGGCTCTGTAAGCAGCCAGAAGATGGTTGCTGTCGTGGCTATGCTTAGAACAGCTAGGGTAAACCGTTTGCCAATGCGATCGGTAAGCGTCCGGAACTCTGAGGAATGCTGGTTGTGAAATGCTGCATTGCTCCACAACTGGGTGAGGTAGCTCTGGGAAACCGGTTTGAGGACATCCATTTCCACGGCTCCGGAGATCTGTTTCCCTCCGGCATATATTTTATCTCCTGACTTTTTGGGAACAGGGGCTGACTCTCCGGTGACAAAACTGTAATCGATATGCGTTTTGGGGCTGATCAGGATGCCGTCTACCGGGATAAGTTCCTGGTTTCGAATTAGCAGTCTATCCCCTTTCTCAATCTGGTAAACCTGTACACTTTCCTCTCCTCCTTCGGGTAGTAAGCGGGTTACTGCAATAGGGAAATACGACTTATAATCGCGTTCAAACGATAGAAATGCATAGGTTTTTTGCTGGAAAAATTTACCCAGGAGCAGGAAGAATATCAGGCCTGTCAGGCTGTCGAAGAATCCGGGGCCATAATCAAACAGAATATCTACGGTGCTTCTTGTAAACAGGGCAATAATCCCCAGGGCAATGGGCACGTCGATATTGAGCATGCGGGCCCTGAGTCCTTTGTAGGCAGATTTAAGGTAGTCCTGCCCCGCGTAAAATACTACGGGCAGGGCAAAAGCAAACATAAGCCAGCGGAAAAAGGTTTTATACTCCGTAAGCCAGAAATCTGCCGCCTGTGCTTCTTTTATATCGAAATACTCGGGAAAGGACAGGAACATAACATTCCCAAAAGCAAAACCAGCCACCCCAAGTTTATAGATAAGGCTCCTGTCTTTGGATTTAGTTGTTTTGCCCAGGTCTTCCAGAGAAAGGTAAGGCTCGTATCCGATCCTGGATAGCAGGATTACGAGTTCCTTGAGGCTCAGGGAATCCCTGTTATAGGTAATCCGGATTGTTTTTTTAGGGAAGTTTACCTGGGAATTCAGCACCTGCGGATTCAGCTTGTTCAGGTTTTCAAGGACCCAGATGCAGGAGCTACAGTGAATATTCGGGATATACAGGTTGATTATGGCCATGCGGCCGTCCTGAAATTCGATCAGTTTTTCAGCAATAGCAGGAGTATCGAGAAAATCGTACTTGCCCTCGATTTCCGCTGGAGAAGTCCCTGCAGCTTGCTGTAAATCATAATAATAGGAGAGATCGTGATCAGAGAAAATCTCGTAAACCGTTTTACACCCATTGCAACAAAAGGTTTTATTGTCAAAGACTACTTTCGTGTTACCGCAGGGGTCCCCGCAATGGTAACAGGATACCTTATCCATAGAAACATTTGCTAAATACCTGATGCCAAAAGTCTCGGAATTTCAACGGTTTTTATATGATAATTGTCAGCTTTTCAATAATTTTATGGTCATTTTAGGAAAAGCGCAGAAGATGGATCAAAAGAGTCGTTGTGAAAACTGCATTGTTCGCCAATTTAACTCCCTGAGGGCCATGACCAAGGAGGAATTAAAAAGGGTTTCGGATTCTAAATTAATGAAGACCGTAAAAAAAGGTGAGGCCCTTTTTGAGGAAGGCGATAAACTCAACGGCGTGTATTGTGTGCGCAACGGCGTTTCTAAACTTTCCAAGCTTAGTGCCAATGGCAAGGATCAAATCGTCAAACTAGCTACCAAGGGTGAAGTAATGGGCCAGCGTTCCGTTATAGTGGAGGAAACTGCCAATCTAAGTGCGGTGGCAGTAAATGATATGGAAGTGTGTTTTATACCCAAAGAGGCTATTGTAAATACCCTGCATTCCAATCCGGACTTCACCTATGAAGTGCTGCGCCATATGGCTCACCATTTAAAAGAGGCCGATGACGTTATTGTCAATATGTCTCAGAAAACCGTAAAACAGCGAATTGCTGAGGCTTTCCTTTACCTAAAGCACAATTACGGGGAAGACAAGGACGGATACCTTTTGCTTACCCTTTCCCGCGAAGATATTGCCAATGTGGTGGGAACAGCAACGGAATCCTGTATCCGTATTATTTCCGAATTTAAGAAGAAAGGCCTGCTTAAAAGTTCGGGCAAGAAACTGGGAATTGTCGACGAGAAAGGTCTTCAGGACCTGGCCGACGGCTTTTGATTTTCTCCCTGTAAATCGCCTTTTTATATCTTAATTTCCCTCGTAACGGAATTAATTTTTTTAATCCCCTGCCGCTCCATTTCCAGCCCCATTTATAAACACATGTTGGGAAGTCCCCGTAAAAGCTGACATATATCATTGTTTGCCAGAGTATCCCCGGCTACTTTTAACCCTGTAATTGTAATACTGTGGCCATGATAAAGATCTTGCTACCTACGGACTTTTCGGAAAATGCATGGAATGCCACCGAGTATGGGTTGAGGTTATTCGAGCGTGAAGATTGTACTTTTTATTTGGTAAATACCTATACTCCTGCTATTGTCCACAGCCGGTTTATGGCCACCACGGCAAGCGGGGGATTATTGGAAGATAATGTGCGGACTCGTTCCGAAAGCGGACTTGAAAATATCGTGGAACAAATCAGGTCTAAGAAAATAGGAGAGGGGCATCAATTTGAAACCATTTCATCCTTCAGCATACTTACTCAAGAAGTGAAGGAGCTGGTAGAGTCCGAAAATATTGACCTGATCATCACGGGAACCAAGGGTGCCTCAGGCTTTGATGAGGTATTTATGGGCAGCAACTCTGTAAGGATAATCAAGTCCAGTAATAAGTGTCCTGTACTTACAATTCCTAACGAGTTTCAATATAAGCCTCCGGCAACGATCGCCTTCGCAACTGATTTCAAAAGAAGCTTTTCCCCCAGGATTTTAGCGCCTCTGAAACAACTGGCAGACCGTTTTGAATCTGCTTTACAAATTGTTCATATACAGCAGGAAGAAGAACTGGAAGGTTTCCAGAAAGCCAACAGGGATGCGATCATGAACTATTTCGCACCTATCCGAACCACGCTGAAAAGCCTGCCTTATTTTTCCAGCAAGTCAGATGTGCTGCAACATTACCTGGTAGAGCATGATGTGGATATGCTGGCCATGGTGCTTTACCGTCATGGGTTCCTGGAAGAGCTGGTGCGTGAGCCGGTCATCAAGCGAATGGCATTCCATACGAGGATACCTTTGCTGGTATTGCCGGAATAATGCATTAAGATTGGTTTATGTAATGAAGCATTTCAGCTATTCTCCCCGAATAGGGGCATCCTCATAAAAGTCATCAAAGGTCTTTTCTGTTGTGTAATTATCCGTAAGGACGCGGTATACCATATACACAATAAGGATTTGACCAATTACCGTAGTATAGAAAACCCAGTTGAAAGGAAAATTCATGGTTACCATTATAGTTACCATGATTAACAATATGGTGGTTAGCCCCACCCAGAACATAGCAGAAGTACGCATCTTTTTTTAGTGGCAAGGTATTTATTTTATCCTCCAATTACTGTTAAGGTATTGGTAATTGCAGTTGAAAATCAACAATTTAACAGCCTTATTCCACAAAAACTGTATTTAATACAAAAGCTTTCGTATCTTTGTATTGTTGTGTTGGGTATTAGTTAGTGCTAATACCAGGTTGTTACCCTAAAAGAGCTTAAAAAGCCAGGGGTTAAACCAATGAAAGGCTTTCCAGTTTGGGAGGCTTTTTTTGTTTCTGCTTTTCCCGGATGTAACTTCATCAAGAGGGGAAATTATCGTAATTTTACAGGGTTAAAAACTACCGTAAATTATGCCACTTTATCACAAATTGGGGAAAATCCCACACAAGAGACATACTATTTTTAAGAAGGAAGATGGCACTTTGCACTATGAACAACTTTTTGGAACCATTGGTTTTGACGGGATGTCTTCCCTGATGTATCACCTCCATCGTCCAACCATGGTAAAAGAGGTGGGCAAAACCCTGGATATTCAGCCCAGGGCGGCAGTGGAACACAACATGAAATCCCGCCTGCTCAAGGGGCTGGATTTGAAACCTGTGGACGATTATTTGGACAGCCGGAAAGTAATACTGTTTAACTCGGATGTTCATGTTGGTCTGGCAGCGCCAAAGAAGTCCATGACTTCCTATTTTTACAAGAATGCCGATGCAGACGAATTGCTTTTTATTCACAAGGGTAGCGGTACGCTGAAAACCCTGTTGGGCGAAATTCCCTTTGAATATGGGGATTATTTACTGATCCCCAGGGGGATGATCTATCAGATCCATTTTGATACCGAGGACAACCGACTCCTGGTAACAGAATCCTACCATCCTGTTTACACCCCTAAAAGGTACCGCAACTGGTTTGGACAGCACCTGGAGCATTCTCCTTTCTGTGAGCGCGATTTCAAACTACCGCAAAACCTGCAGACACATGACGAACAGGGAGAATTCCTTATCAAGGTTAAAAAACAAGGGCAGTTGCACCACCTGATCTATGCCTCTCATCCCTTCGATGTTGTGGGGTGGGATGGTTACAACTATCCATACGGTTTCTCAATCCATGATTTTGAACCGATCACGGGACGTGTACACCAACCACCGCCTGTTCACCAGACCTTTGAAACGGGGGCATTTGTGGTTTGTTCGTTTTGTCCAAGGCTTTACGACTACCATCCGGAAGCTATCCCGGCTCCATATAACCACTCCAACATAGATTCTGATGAAGTACTTTACTATGTGGACGGTGACTTTATGAGCAGGAAAAATATTGACCAGGGCTATATCTCCCTGCATCCTGCGGGTATTCCGCATGGTCCGCACCCCGGCACTTACGAGGCCAGCATAGGCAAAAAAGGAACAGGGGAACTGGCTGTTATGATCGACACCTTTAAACCACTGCAACTTACGCAGCAGGCACTGGATCTGGATGATGGTAAATACTACCAGTCCTGGTTAGAGTAAATATAATAAACCCAATAAGTTGTATATCAGCTTGTTGGGTTTTCAAGTGTATTTCTTTCATTTCTCCCGGCTTTCCATACCTGTAACGGAAGAATAACCTTATTGCCCAGGGTTTATTCGCTTATACCAATTTTAAGGGCTTTTATAGCGTCGTCCTGTAACGGTGATAGCTTTTCTGCTATCAGCTTTTTATCCTCCTTAGGCTTCCTTCCAGTGTATCCCGCGGTGCTATGTCCCCCGTGGTTTCTTCTACCGTCTGCCATTTAAAAAGGATTAATTGTTTCTGTCTATTATAAAGACAACATTATTGGCGATCTGTATTGAGTACATTTGAAACAGAACCATAATTTTATAAAACTAGTAGTTATTAAAGGCTTTTTTAGTGCATAATCTAACATATTTGCTTTTCTGATATAATATCCCTTAATTCGTCAACCCCCATCTAAGACTTACTTTCCCTAACATTCTCTGGTAACCATTAGTATTATTAAAACCAACCTAAAAAATGAGAATATCATTAAAACTTTTTATTGCCCTTATTGTACTATTTGTATTTACCAACTGTTCCAGTGATGATTCAGGAGCACAAGCAGATCCTGATGTGGAATCACCAGCTCCGGATCCTGGCTCTGACCCATCCAGTACGGTATCCATTGCTTTAGAAGGCACAGATAATTTGATTCTGGAGAACCTATCCTCTTTTTCCTCGAGCGGTAGTACTGAAATAAACACAGAAGGCAACATCGATAACATTGCGGATCAGGAAAATATAGAGGCCCCGGTTATCTTTTCAAACGATGAGGATGAAATCATACTTGGATATTTTCCTCAGGCAATTACAGAAGACCAAATAACTATTGCTGATGTGGTTTATTTCTTTGTAAAGACCTATCCCAGATTGTCTGTTCGAGATTTGGACGATAGTATACTGAAGACTTCATTAATGGAGTCTGATATATACCCAACGCTAAGAAGCCAGGTGGAAAAAGCTTTAGATCAAAATGTATCAGTAATCAACGACCCAGATTTTGATGCAAATGTCAGGCTGTTTTTAGAAGAACTAGAAGAGAATAACTCGACTTCCGGAAGGGATATTGTTGCGCAGTTCAAAGTAAATTACCAGCGTAACGGCACCATAGTATTACCAACAGAGGCCCCGATTTTCTCTTCTTTCGGTGTTCAGATTACTAATCAAAATGGGACTCCGGTATACGGACCGAAGCTCTTAACAAGCAAGGAACTTGTACTATCTCCTGGTTCTTTCATTAATTTTATTATCAAGGAACTATATGAAGAACCTACAACAGGAACAGAAAACTTTACTCTTAGCCAGGACGGCTCATACAATATTTATTTTACTAATGGAAAGGGAGATACAGCCCTGGATGAATTGGTTATTAATCAGAATCAGAGAAATTTCGTGGCTATGGTACTGGGCCATGTTTTTCCTATCGGAGCAAAAAAATGGATAAAGAACCGAGGTTGTGATGATATTCTCTTTGATGTTGTAGGAGACATCACCAAATTCTTCACTGATGCACTGGCAAGTTCTGAAACTATTACGACGGAACATGTAACTATTTTTATAAAGGATATTTATGCCAGGTCTGGAGAGTATATTGTTTGTAATACAGCGAATGCCACTATTAAAAAGTACTTCGAGCTCATTTTTAAGATGGCAAGTAAGCGATTAGAAATTGCAGAGGATGTGGCAGAATTGATGTTCCAAATCCGGGATTTTGATGGTTCAGATATCCGCATAACAGAAACACGTTTTTTTGACAATGATATTGCATATGGGAAGTTACGTCTCACAGATGTCACAGAGAAAGTTTTCAATCAGGATCCCGGGACAGCATTTACCTATGAAGGTTTAGTTGAGGAGGAAGAAACGACATACGATGTTGATAGAGGGGCATTGAGTTCGCAATTTATACCAATGAATGAATGGAGTGAGGCGGCAGAAATACCCTTTGGTTTGGACTTAACTGGTGATGCTACTATTGATGGCAACAGTTCTATCTTCAAAACCAATGCAACCGGCATACTACAACTTACAGGAATAATAGGGAATCAACCTTCGGAATTACGTTTAAGCCCGGTTATTATTAATATAGGAGAGATTCCAGAAGAAGTTGTTGTGACTCTAAATCCCAATCCCAGCAACGAAAGACTAATTGCCTTTAATAGTATTGATGAAGTGCTAGTGGAGCTGGATCTACAAACCGGGAATGAATTGGGGCTTATCGCCACACTCCAAGGCTTCTTCTCAGATTTTGTTTACAATACAACTACAAATGAAATATTTGCAAGAGGACCAGGAGGCACATTTTCTATAAATCCGGAAAATGGAGCATCCAGCTTGTTTTCTGATGGTTTTGAGGATTTGCTCATATCTAATTCAGAAAATAGACTTTACGGTATAGGGGTTGAATTGTTTGAGATTAATTTGGCAGATGGAAGTACCTCCTTAATCTCATCAGATATAAATGCTGGGGGATATAAATCTGCTCTTCTTGAATCTACAAATGAAATTTTTTATAGAAGTAATGGATTATGGAAATATAATTTATCAACCAATCAAAAAGTACAATTGAGTACCGTTGGCTATGAAGGATTATTTGTATCTAATGCTCAGAACAGATTATTTGCATATGTCTCCTACGATAAAATAGTAGAATTAGATCCAATATCAGGTGAGGAAATTGGAGATGTTGCCATTTTAGGTGAGGAATATTTCACCGACTTTGTTATACTGGAACAAACCCAGGAAATTATTTGCCGAAGATTTCCAGGTACGTTCAAAATAAGTCTCGCAGACGGTACTGTAACAGAATTTAGTTCAACTACTTACGAAGATCTAATAATTATAGACTAGTAAGGCGTTAGTGTAATATCCGATCAAAATAACCGCCTATATTGGCGGTTATTTTTTCATATAATAGAACCATTTAAAATTGTGACTTGTCTAACTTTTTATTTTCTATTCTCATCTCCTGGTTAGAATAGCTCATTATGCCGTAGGACATAATGCATAAGGCCGGCCGCCAGCTTAGCGGTCTGTCCGTCCCTGTCAAACCTCGGATTGCATTCTGCCAGGTCCAGGCTTAAAAGTTTGCCGGAATTGATTACCTGTTTCATTGTCCACAGCACAATATCAGGGCTGAATCCAAATGGTGATGCAGCGCTGACCCCCGGGGAATAAGCCGAAGAAAATCCATCCAGGTCAATCGTCAGGTATACCTTATCTGTCTGTTCAAAAAAATTGTCTAGCTCTTTTTGCAGGGCATTGGTATTTCCAAGGTGAAAATCTGAATTTGGGACATAGCTCACGCCCAACTCCCTTGCCGTATCAAAAAGCATTTTGGCATTGGCTTCTTCCCGGATCCCCATACAGAGGTATTGAAATTTGCGGTCCTGTTTTTGCAATTCCCGGGCGATCTGGTAAAAGGGAGTTCCGGAATTAGCCCCATTAGCGCAGGACCTGAGGTCGAAATGGGCATCCAGGTTGATTATGCCTATGGATTCATTAGATTGTAGATGGGCGCAAAGTCCCGTAAAATGGCCAAAAGCGATATCATGCCCTCCCCCCAAAAGCAACGGGAAGCTACCCATATTCAATATATCCTTTACTTTTTCTGCCAGTGCGTGCTGGGCCGCCTCAAGATCCTGATCAACACAACCAATATTACCCGCATCCCATAATGATGAACCCAGGTGAGGCGGACTCGGGAGTCGTGCCAGTTCCCTCTTAATGGCATCTGGCCCTTCTATTGCTCCAGTACGACCCTGGTTTCTCCTGACCCCTTCATCACAGGCATAACCGAGAATAACAAACCCCTTCTCTTGAATGGTACTCCTTTCTAATTCCAGAAGGCCTACGCATTCATGCAAATATTGACCGTTTCCACTGCTTCTTCCTTGCCATAAATCCCTTTCAGGGGGATGATAATTCTTCATAGCACCGTCTGCTATTAGGATTGATGTTTATCCGGGAATAGGTTTTGAAGGGATTCTTCTTCCACAAGATTAGGCAGGGTTACTACAAGGCCCGGACTGCGCTCCATTTCTCGCCGAATCGCAAAAAGAGCCTCATCATTGCGGGCCCAGCTCCTTCGGGAGACGCCATTATTGACGTCGAAAAAAAGCATATTGCGCAGCTTGCTCAATGCCTGTTCTGAGCCGTCCAGCACAAGTCCAAAGCCACCGTTAATAACTTCTCCCCATCCAACGCCACCTCCATTATGAATGGAAACCCAGGTGGCACCCCTGAAGCTGTCTCCAATTACATTGTGAATAGCCATATCTGCGGTAAACTTGCTCCCATCATAGATATTGCTCGTTTCCCGAAAGGGAGAGTCGGTTCCGCTAACATCGTGGTGGTCCCTGCCCAGAACCACTGGAGCAGTGATTTTTCCTTCCGAAATAGCTTTGTTAAAGGCCTCTGCGATCTTTATACGTCCTTCGGCATCGGCATACAGAATCCTCGCCTGAGAGCCTACAACCAACTGGTTTTTTTCAGCTTCGGCAATCCATTTTATGTTGTCTGCCATTTGCTGTCCTATTTCTCCGGGAGCTTCTTCGTATAGCGAACTCAGTACGTTTTGGGCCAGCTGATCAGTTACGCTCAGGTCTTCCGGTTTACCAGAAGTGCAAACCCATCGGAACGGGCCAAAACCATAATCGAAGCACATGGGGCCCAGTATATCCTGAACATAAGATGAATAACGGAAATCGACACCATTTTCAGCGTAGACCTCGGCTCCTGCCCGGGAAGCCTCCAGCAGGAATGCATTGCCGTAATCGAAGAAATACATGCCCCGGGTAGTGTGCTTATTTATAGCCGCTACTTGCCTCCTGAGGGATTCCTGAACTTTTTTCCGGAACAATTCCGGATCTGCCACCATCATGGCATTGGCCTCCTCATAGCTCAAACCAGCCGGGTAATACCCACCTGCCCAGGGGTTGTGCAACGAGGTCTGATCGGAACCCAGTTGGATAGGAATTTCTTCTTCCCAAAAGCGCTCCCAAACATCCACCACATTGCCAACATAGGCCAGGGACACGGTTTCCTCTTTTGCTATGGCATTTCGGGTTCGTTTGACCAGGACATCCAGGTCCTGTATAAGCTCATCTACCCAGCCCTGTTTATGTCTTTTTTCGGCAGCAGCCGCATTGACCTCCGCACAGATGGTGATGCAGCCTACTATATTTCCTGCTTTGGGTTGGGCCCCGCTCATGCCCCCCAAACCTGAGGTGACAAATATTTTTCCCTCGGTTTTGCTCCCTTTTGCCAGGACCTTTCGGAATGCGTTCATTACGGTAATGGTTGTGCCGTGTACAATCCCCTGCGGGCCAATGTACATGTAGGACCCGGCCGTCATCTGGCCATACTGGGTAACGCCGAGTGCATTATAGCGCTCCCAGTCGTCTGGTTTGGAATAATTGGGGATCATCATACCATTGGTTACCACTACGCGGGGAGCATTTTTTCCTGAAGGAAACAGGCCCATAGGATGGCCCGAATAGATGTGAAGTGTTTGCTCATCAGTCATTCTGGCCAGATACTTCATGGTGAGCAGATACTGAGCCCAATTCTGGAAAACTGCCCCGTTGCCCCCATAAGTAATGAGTTCTTCCGGATGTTGTGCCACCGCAGGGTCCAGGTTGTTTTGAATCATAAGCATAATGGCGGCTGCCTCTTTGCACCTGGCCGGATATTCATTGATAGGACGAGCAAACATAGGGTAGGTAGGTTTGAAACGATACATGTATATTCGTCCGTACCGTTTTAGCTCTTCGGCAAATTCCTGCCCAAGTTCCCCGTGCCATTCTTTTGGAAAATAACGCAAGGCATTTCGAACGGCAAGTTTCTTTTCTGCAATGGTAAGCAGGTCTTTCCGGTTAGGGGCGTGACTCAGCTGATCATTTAAGCCCTTCCCGGGGGGGAGCTTATGTGGTATGCCCTGTAAGATGGCCGATTGAAACTCATTCAGCTCCGTTAATGTTGCCATATCATTTTTTGTTTTCAACCGGAAAAACTTCCTGGCCATTTTTCCACACCCTTTTCGGTTTAAGGCTGCCCTGATTATAAAGGATTTCACTATAGTGCCCCGTATAAAAGATACTAAAATCCGCCAGATATCCCGGTTGCAATATACCCCTGTCTTTCAAGTCCAGGGCGGCGGCAGCCCTATAGGTTATACCGGCCAGGACTTCGGCATTGCTCAATTTTTCAAAGGCGCCTAATATGCACGCCTGGGTGAGCAGATCTCCCATAGGGGCAGAACCGGGGTTATGGTCGCTGGCAATGGCCACAGTTCCCCCTGCGTCCAGTATCTTCCTGGCCGGGGCAAATCCGCACCCCAGTCCCAGGGAAGCCCCTGGCAGGGCCATGGCGATAACCGAACTTTTGGATAGGAGATCAATTTCCCGGTCTGTGCTGGCTTCCAGGTGATCTGCGCTAAGGGCACCGAATTCGATGGCTACTTCGCTCCCCCCAGTGGAGAACTGATCGGCATGCAGGGTCAGTTGAAAGCCCATTTCTTTCGCCTTTTTCAAATACGGACGGATGGTATCCGGATCAAAGGCCCCTTCTTCTATAAATGCATCAACCCTGTTCGCAAGCCCTTCTTCCCGCACTTTCGGGAGGAGTTCAGAAGCGATGAGCTTCAGGTATTCCGTGGGACCGGCCTGGAAATCTCGAGGAGTGATATGGGCAGCCAGACAAGTTGGTATAAGATCTGCCTGGATCTGCTGGTTGGCCTGCCTGATAGCCCTTAGCATTTTTAGCTCCTCCAGAACGGTGAGGCCATAACCGCTTTTAACTTCTATGGTGGTGATGCCGTTTTGCAAATGTGCTAAAGCTCTTTGGATGACGCCTTTGGCCAGAGCAGACAAATCGGCTTCTCGTGTTTTTTGTACGGTATCCCAGATGCCACCCCCTCTTTTTGCGATTTCCTGGTAGGTTGCCCCCGAATTCCGCAGGGCATAATCCCGCGCCCGGCTACCGGCAAAACAAATATGGGTGTGGGCATCTATCCAACCCGGAACCACTACGCTGGGTTCTTCCAGTTCAATATGATTAGCCTGAAGCTTCCCGGCTTTCTTCCTGATGTCCGAATAATCCCCAATTTCCATGACCTGCTTATCTCTGAGGAGCAATCCGCAGTTTTCTATAACTGGCAAATCGGCATCAGAAAGCGGCCCCCTCGAGGGTAATCCGCTCATGCTCAGCAATTGTGTAATGGGGCCAATAAAGGTGTATGCAGGCATAGGCTTTAATAGTATTCGAATTCTTCTGTATAAGCGGTAGTAATGGAGAGTCCGGCCTTTTCACGAGCCTTTTCCACGATATCCACAATTACCTTGTTCTGTATCATCCGGATCCCCTTTTCAATATCTTCGCTAAAGACACGGTCCTTTTCAGCAAAATCCACGTGCTTCCTCACGGCCTTATGCACCTGCTCAAGTAGCTTTCCGGATTTGAGGGGTTTTCGGTATTCAAAAGCCTGTGCCGCTGTCAATAATTCTATAGCGAGGATCTTTTCAATATTTTCCAGTACCTGAAGGGCCTTCCTGCTGCTTATTGAGCCCATGCTTACGTGGTCTTCCTGCCCCAGTGAGGTAGGGATACTGTCTGCGCTTGAGGGAAAGCATAGGGATTTATTTTCACTGGCCAGGGCGGCTGATGTATACTGTAGGATCATATAACCCGAATTGATACCGGTATCCTTCATCAGGAGTTTGGGAACTCCAGGGTTTCCCTTTAAGGCAAGGTAGATCCGCCGGTCCGAAATATTGCCAATTTCGGCTGAGGCTACACAAGCATAATCAAGGGCCATGGCAAGGGGTTGCCCGTGGAAATTGCCACCACTTATGGCCTGGCCATTCTCAACCACTACAGGGTTGTCTGTTACGGAGTTGAGTTCAATTTCGACAAGGTCTTTAAGGTGCAGCCAGGCGTTGCGTGAAGCCCCGTGCACCTGTGGTATACAGCGCAGGGAATAGGGATCCTGTACACGGTCACAATCGATGTGATCTTCCAGGATTTCAGAACCCTTCAAAAGGGCATTGATCCTCCCGGCAACATGTTGTGAGCCTTTATAAGGTCTGAGCTCGTGTAATGCGGCGTCGAAGGGTTTCAGTGACCCCTGAAGGCCTTCGATCATCATAGCCCCGATAATATCGGCCTGGGTAAGGCAGCTGTGCATTTTGGACACTACAAGGACCGCGTGAGCCGATATAAACTGTGTGCCGTTGATCAACGCCAGTCCTTCTTTGGGCCCGAGCTCAAGAGGAGGAATGTTCATATCACCCAGCACATCCTCCGCAGGACAAATCGCATCCTGTTGGTAGATTTTACCCAATCCAATCAGAGGGAGGAAAAGGTGGGCCAGTGGTGCCAGGTCGCCAGATGCCCCTACTGATCCCTGGGAGGGTACCACTGGAATAACATCCTTTTCGATATGCCAGAGGATACGATCCAGAGTTTTTTCAGCTACTCCGGAGAAGCCCATGGCCAGTGCGTGCACCTTGAGAATTAGCATGAGCCGGGAAATTTCCTTATCAACCGGCGGACCTACCCCAACGCTGTGACTTTTCAGTATGTTTTCCTGCAAAAGCCTGGTGTCACTGGCAGAAATTTTGGTGGTACACAAAGGGCCAAAACCTGTATTGATTCCATATACCGGTTCACCCTGGGCAACGAGCAGTTGCACCCTTTCGTAACTTCTTCGAATACCCTCCCGGGCAGATTCGGATAATATCCCTGATGTTTTCCCCCGGGCCAGTGAAAGGGCTACTCCTGCGGTGAGTCGATCTTCCCCGTATCGGAAAACACCTTCAGATTGAGCCATATGTTTATTAATTGGTGACATAAATGTACCTATTATGTTTCAGATTATTTGTTCCGGAAGCTGCTAAAGTTTCGGTTTGGTCAGGACAGGATTTGTATGGGGTTGTCCTATATTTGAAAACAGAATATAGTTGGTATGATATTGGACTTAATCAAGAAAAGGCGCTCGGTGTTCCCCGTGCAATACAATGGGAAATCAATTTCCAGAGAAGCTATTGAAACCGTTCTGGAAGCGGCGAACTGGGCACCTACACATAAGAAAACAGAACCCTGGCGGTTTAAAGTAGTACAGGGTGAGGCCCTGAAACGACTGGGAGATTTTATGGCTGGCATTTACGAGGAATCTGAGGAGCGACCCAAGCAGATGAAACTTAAAAAACTACGTGAAAACCCTCAGAAAGCCTCGGCTATTATAGTCATTTGCATGCAGCGAAACCAAAAGGACTTGTTGCCGGAGTGGGAAGAAGTAGCCGCCACCGCCATGGCTGTCCAGAATATGTGGCTGTGCTGCACCGAATTAGGGATTGGAAGCTACTGGAGCTCCCCAGGTGTAATTTCCCAGATGCATCGGTTTTTTGAAATGGAAGAAGGGGAACGGTGCCTTGGATTATTCTATATGGGCTATACGGATATGGAAATGGCTGAAGGGATGCGGCAACCTGTTGAAGACAAGGTGGTCTGGGTAAATGAATAAGGCCTATTCGAAAAATGGGAACAATATGTAGCGGTATTCCCATGCCGTGGAGATGAAAAGTCCGAAGTAGATTACCGCAACAACAAATTTCAGGAAGGTTCCGGTCAGGAACCCTATGAAAGATCCAAATGCCGCTTTCATTGCAGTTTTCTTGTCAGCTTTATTGATCAACTCTCCTGCCAGAGCACCTAAAAATGGCCAGATGATTATGCCAAAGATACCGAGGACAGGGAAGAGGATGGCTATCAGCAGTCCAATGGTGGTCCCTATCATTCCGGCACGACTGCCACCAAACCTGCGTGTACCTACGGCAGGGATAACATAATCCATGGCGAACACAATAAGGGCTATGAGAAGGGTTATTCCCAAAAACCACCAGTCATTGGGTACGGCCGAAGTTAAATACAGGGCTAGTAATCCCAGCCAGCTGAATGGTGGGCCCGGAAGAACGGGCAGGAAGCTTCCGAAAATACCGGTAAGCATAAGGATAAAACCAATAACCAACAAAAAAATATCCACGCTGCTAATTTTCTGTTTGACGAAGATAATGACGTTTTGTTACACCTTTATGGAGTACGGTAAGAAAGAGAAATGCAGAGTGAAATCGTCAAAAATATTGTAATTTCCGTGATTGAATATGTAAGGTATGCGCGCCCCGGCTTGTTTGATTTGCCTGTTTTTGATGACCTCTTGTGATTGGTTTGCCCCTGCCGATGTCAAAACAAGGAAATGGGTGGAGCTGGAGATGCAAAGCATCAATTGGGAGGAGTTAGACCAGTACCCCCTGTTTGAAAATTGTGATGAAATGGCTGGCAAGCAGCAGCAAAGATTGTGTTTTGAAAAGACTTTGCTGGATCAGTTCAGGCGGACTTTGAGTGGATTTGAGTTTGTGCTGGATACCACGGTTCGGGATACACTATATCTGGATTTTCTGGTTACGCATGAAGGCGAGTTGCAGGTGCTCGATATAGAACATCATGAAAAAGTAGCCGATCAGATCCCGGAGTTCGAGGGGGTAATTGTGCAGAGCCTGAAAGCTCTGCCCAGTCCGCAACCGGCATTGAAACGAGGCATACCTGTCAGTGCCAAATTCAGGATTCCTATGATCATAGAAACCGAGGAGAACGAATGAATACGGAAAAAATAATTTTGGGAATAGACCCGGGGACTACAGTTATGGGTTTTGGCATTATCAGGGTGGTTGGCAAATCCATGGAGTTTGTGCAGATGAATGAGCTTATCCTCAAAAAGTATTCGGACCCCTATACCAAACTCAAGGTGATATTTGAAAGGACGATTGAGCTGATAGACACCTACCATCCGGATGAGATTGCCATAGAAGCTCCATTCTTTGGCAAGAATGTGCAGTCCATGCTCAAACTGGGCAGGGCACAGGGTGTCGCCATGGCGGCAGGGTTGTCGAGACAGGTACCCATCACGGAGTATCTTCCCAAAAAGATCAAAATGGCCATCACCGGCAACGGGAATGCCAGCAAGGAACAGGTTGCTAAGATGTTGCAGAGTACCCTGAAACTGAAGTCGCTCCCAAAGAACCTGGACAGCACAGATGGACTAGCCGCGGCGGTATGCCACTTCTACAACGCCGGAAAACCCCAGGTGGGGAAGTCATACACGGGATGGGCAGCATTTGTAAAACAGAATGACGACAGGATTGGCTAGGTCAAAGAGGATAAATACGAATATGACCTTAATACCGACTTTGAAGCCTAACTTACAGCAATAGAAATGTCCGGTATATACATACATATCCCTTTTTGCAAACAGGCCTGCCACTATTGCGATTTTCACTATTCCACTCAGTTAAAAAAGAAAAAGCCACTGCTTAATGCCCTGCAAAGGGAATTGGAGATGCGTAAAGGAGAACTGCCTGAACAATTGGTTGAGACCCTGTATTTCGGTGGAGGCACCCCCTCTTTAATGGAAGCCGAAGAGATTGCTGAACTTATTTCCAGGGCTAAAAGCATATATACTTTCCCAGAAGATCCGGAGATCACCCTGGAAGTCAACCCGGACGATGTTAGCCAGGACAAGGCCAGGCTTTGGAGGCAAATTGGTATAAATCGGCTAAGTATGGGGATACAATCGTTCTTTGAGGAGGATCTGAAGTTTATGAATCGCGCGCATAATGCTACAGAAGCCCGGGAAGCTTTGGAATGGGCAGGGGAATATTTTGACAATATATCCCTGGACCTGATTTACGGGTATCCTTTACTAACAGAGGAGAAATGGATGAAAAACCTGGAGACCGCACTATCTTATGAAATACCGCATATTTCGGCCTATGCACTTACGGTAGAGCCCCGAACCGCATTGCAATCGTTCATAGAAAAAGGAAAAGTTCCCCCTTTGGATGAAGCCCAGGCGGAGGCCCATTTCCGAATCCTTGTCAATACCCTTGAAAATGAAGGTTATGTACATTATGAGATCTCAAACTTTGGCAAACCCGATTATTTTTCGCAAAACAACACAGCATACTGGATCGGGAAACCCTATCTGGGAATTGGCCCTTCGGCCCACTCATTTTATGGGCGCAGGCGTGGATGGAATATCTCCAACAATAGCAAGTACATAAAATCCATTGAAGAGGGAAAAGCCCCTGTTGAATATGAAGAGCTAAGCGATCAGGATCGCTATAATGAATACATCATGACGGGTCTCAGAACAATCTGGGGCGTTTCCCCAGATGAGATTGAAAAGCGTTTTGGAGCATCTTACCGGCAGTATTTCCTGAACAGAGTGGCCGCGCATCTTAATAGTGGAGACTTAATTCTAAAAGGAGATGCAATAGTAGCCAGCCCATCCGGTAAATTCCTGATAGATGGCCTGGCCTCAGACCTCTTTCGAGTCGGGTAAATTAACAGGGTGAAGTTGAATAAATACACTGGACAGGTTGCCTTAAACTTTGTAACTTCACAGTAAATTGCATTGCATGATTGCCAGTATTCAATTACGAAGTAAAACCATCAAGGTAGACCTCAGCAAACCCCTGGATATTTCTATTCCTATCCGGGATGGTAATGAGAATGTAAATGCCTGGTATGTGGATCCACCCAAAATGCAACCCTATACCGATGGGGAATTTACCGGCAGTGTTCTTGAAGGTTCTGCAGTCAATTTTTACAAGTTCGAGTATATCCCGCATTCCCATGGCACACATACCGAATGCGTAGGACATATTACCGAAAAAGTACATTCTGTGAATTCCCATTTGAAGCAGTATTTTAATCTGGCAGAGCTCATTACGGTTGCTCCCGAAAAACTGGGAGACGATTTTGTTATTTCCGCTAAACAGATCAGATATGCCCTCAGAAACAAAAAGAGAGAGGCGCTGATTATTCGTACCCTGCCCAACATGCTGCAAAAGCGAACCCAGCAATATTCCAATACCAATCCCCCGTATTTACTCGAAGATGCTGCACATTACCTGGCGAGCAAAGGGATAAAACACCTGTTGATAGACCTGCCTTCTATAGACAGGGAGCAGGACCAGGGGGCCTTGCTGGCGCACCGGGCGTTCTGGAAATTGGAAGGGAAAGTTCGGTATGATGCTACAATTACGGAGTTTATCTATGTAGACAACTCCATAGAAGACGGGACATATTTACTCGATCTCCAGGTAGCCCCTTTTGAAAACGATGCCAGTCCTTCCCGGCCGGTTTTATATCAACCTATTCAATAGCCGGGCTTCCTCAGCATTCTTATTATCTTTAGCCCATGGAGAACAGTATTGAAATTGTTTTGGGCCTGCTTTTGGGGGCTATCTTTATGTTCTGGACCTACAACTTCTTCAGGAGGAAGAAAAGCAAAGAGCTAACCGAACATCAGTCTACCATATTGCTTCAAAAGATCCGCAGTGTTTGCAAATTGATGACAATTGAAGGGGATTTTGCCGAGATCTACCGGTATGAAAATACCCGCCAGCATTTCATGAGCCTGTTCAGCAGTAAGAAAAGGGCCCTGATCGTTATCAATGCGAGGGCACAGATAGGGTTCGACCTCAAGAAGGTGCATATGCATGCAGACAATGAGAAGAAGAAGATCATCATGACCAATTTTCCGGATCCGGAAGTGCTCTCCATTGAACCGGAACTTGAGTTCTACGACATAAAAAATGGTTTGTTCAACAGTTTCCGACCCAAGGACCTGACTACCCTCAACAAGGAAGCCAAGGAGCACATAAGGGAAAAGATCCCGGAAAGCGGATTGATGGAAACGGCAAAGCGGGAAGCCCTCGAGGCAGTGCTGCTGATAGAACAGATTGTTGAAACCATTGGTTGGACGCTTGACTATTCTGCCCTTGAAATAGATGACAAGATCCGATCGCGTCTACCCGATTAGAATGTAATTCAAATATAGATATGAAAAATTTCCTGCTTACCCTAACCCTTTTTGCGATGACTCTGTCTGTTTTTGGACAGGAATCCAAAACCGAAGCTGAATTTGATCCGGCATTTGTGCACAGTGTTTACTTCTGGTTGCAAAATCCGGACAGTGAAGCGGACAGGGCTGCATTTGAAAAGGCAATACACACCTTACTTGAAAACTCCAGGTATACCAAAACCAATTTTCTGGGAATACCACCAAAATCCAGCCGTGAGGTGGTTGATGACTCCTTTACCTATAACCTCTTTGTAACATTTGAATCTGCCGAAGCCCAGGAAGCCTACCAGGTAGAAGAAGCACACCTTGCGTTTATTGAAGAAGCCCAGTCGCTCTGGAAAAAAGTGGTGGTTTACGATGCAGAAGGCCAGGTCAGGTAAGCAAATTATTTAATACCTCGGGATGAATATTGAGCAATTCAGGGATTATTGCCTGAGCAAGAAAGGGGTGACTGAAGAATTCCCCTTCGATGAGGTTACTCTTGTTTTTAAGGTAATGGGTAAGATGTTTGCCCTGGCCCCATTGGAAAGGGTGCCTTCCCAGGCCAACCTCAAGTGCGATCCGGAACGGGCAGAGATGCTTAGGGAAGAATGGGATGGGATTATCATCCCTGGTTACCACATGAGCAAGGTGCACTGGAATACGCTTTACCTGGAACAACTCCCTGTTGAATTGTTAACGGACCTTATAGATCACTCTTATAATCTGGTCGTTGCCAGGTTCCCCAAAAAACTTCGGGCAGCCTGGGAAGAACTGCTGGATTAAATGAGTAAAAGTTGAATATGCCGCGAGGCAGGCACCTTAAGCTAATACGTATCTTTACCCCTCCAGAAAATTATAGCATGCAGGATCCCGGGACATATTATGAGCAAAGGCTAAAGGCTCTGAAAGAGCAAAAAAGTCAGGTTTCACGAAAACTATTGGGATACAGCCTTTCGCGTTTAGCGGTATTCGTGTTGTTCATCGCAATGATCTATTTCCGTTTTGGTGACTGGTTGCTTATAGTACTTTCCGGTATAGTTTCCCTGTGTCTTTTCGTTTTTTTGGTCCTTCGGTTTAACCGCCTGCAGTACCAGAACAATAAACTCAAAGCCCTTATTCGATTAAATGAAATGGAACTGCAGGTACTGGACGGACAATTCGATCAGCTCTATGCCGGAACGGAATACGAAGAGGGAGAACACCATTTTGCCCGGGATATTGACCTGTTCGGTGAGGGAAGTTTTTTTCAATACGCCAATCGTACAGGTCTTAAGGAAGGAAGGGATATGCTGGCCAGGTGGCTCTTGAGCAACCACATAGAGCAGGTCAAACTCAAACAGTTTGCTGTGCAGGAGTTAAGGGATATGACAGAATGGAGGCAGGATTTTACAGCAACTGCTTCCCTGCTGCAGGCTGATACAGACCCACTACAGCTAACCCGCTGGTTCCGGGAATACAAACCTTTTCTCAATAGTCGGTTCAGGATCCTGCCCGTGGCGTTCAGTCTTTTATCCCTGGCTTTTGTTTTTGGCTATTTCATGAACCAGATCTCAGGCTGGGGGGTTGTCTTATGGTTGTTTACAGGGCTTGGGATTACGGGAGCCTACCTGAAAAGAATCAATTCCATGTCTGTTTCTGCCTCCCGTGCCCTGAGTACTTTCCAGCAATACCATAAATTAATTGCCTTGCTCGAATCTGTTAGCTTCCAGTCCGAATTGCTCTCTAAAAAACAGGAGATATACCGGCAGGAACAGGATTCCGTTTCCCAGCTGGTTCGCAAGTTTGCCGATATCCTTCACGCCTTTGACCAGCGCAACAATATGATCTTTGGTTTTCTGGGGAATGGCTTTCTATTATGGGACCTGTATCAGGTTTACCGAATTGAGTGCTGGATACAGGACCATGGTGATAAGGTAGAGGACTGGTTTGAAGCACTCAGCTATTTTGACGCCAGTGTCAGCCTGGGAAATTTTGCATTCAATCACCCGGATTACCACTTTCCTGGTTTAAGTACAGATAAGGTACTCATAAGAGTAAAAGGGGCCGGGCACCCGCTATTAGACAGGAGGAGGCTGGTTACCAATGATTTTCAGATAAGTGAGAAGGAATTCCAGATTATTACCGGGGCCAATATGGCCGGGAAAAGCACATTTCTGAGAACGGTTTCCCTGCTCATTGTTATGGCTAACCTGGGCCTTCCGGTATGTGCCTCCGAAATGGCATACAAACCGCTAAGGCTGGTAACAAGCATGCGTACTGCAGATTCCCTGTCCCGGCATGAATCCTACTTTTTTTCGGAGTTAAAGCGACTGAAATTTATTGTGGATGAGATTGAGGACGAACCCTATTTCATTATCCTGGATGAGATCCTCAAAGGAACCAATAGCACGGATAAGGCCAGAGGTTCCCGCAAATTTCTGGATCGATTGCTTACTTCAACCTCGGCCGGACTCATTGCTACCCATGACCTCAGTCTTTGCGAAGCAGCTGATGCCCATGAGCAGGTGAGCAATTTTTATTTTGATGCCACTATCATCGAGGATGAATTGCATTTTGATTATCAATTAAAGCCCGGTATCTGCCAGAATATGAATGCTTCTTTCCTTTTAAAGAAGATGAGAATTGTAGATTAAAAAGGTGTTTTTCTATTACAGGCTTTTTATCTGCATATCGTGAAATGCATCTGCCTGTAACCGGAGCAATTCTTCGGCTTTTTGCTTTTTGTATGCGTAAACCGCTTCTTCTTCCCTGATCTCACCATAGATTTTTTCGTTCAGGGCAGCGTCAGTAGCCAGGATATCCTTCCGCTGACTCACCTTCTGCGTTACCCAGGATTTCACTGCCGTTTCCTCATCTTCGAGTTTATAGTCGTACGGGCCTTTGGGAGAAAGCAGTTTTACAACTATGGGAGAAGTCTCAATGGCAAGGAACAAAAGGAAAATAAAAAAGGACGGGAACCAGGGGAGTTTGCCCAGCGCATTGATGCGGGCCATTAAGCCGTCGAATCCGTCGATGATAGGCTGTGAATTTTCCACATTCTGTCCGTATTCCTGTTGCAGTGAAGCAATTTGTGCCTCTAAAGCTTCTATCTTTTCACCATTTTTTTGTTTGAGTTCGCGGAGTTCCAGCAAGGAGGCATCATGCTTTTCCCTCTTTTCCTTGTAAACGGGTCCCTTTCCAATCAATAAGGTTCCTTCCCGGCCTTCGGCCTCAGCGATGTAGGTGTCGTAAAGGGCATTTGTTTCGGCTTCCCTGGATGCGATTTCTCCCTTAAGATTCGAAATATCCTGGTTAAGGTTTTCTATTACAGGGGTATATTGCAATGCTATCTGTTCTTTATTGGCCAGGGTCATTGCGTTCTTTTCCTCCAGCAATACCTGGTTGATTTCCTTTTCGAAGATTTTCATTTCGAGTGGTTTGGATATAACCACCGCAATGATCACAGCCAGGAGAATCCTGGGAGTAGCCTGCAAAAATTCATTCCAAAAGCTATCCCTTTTTCTGATGGTTGAGACAATAAAGCGGTCCAGGTTAAAGATGAGCAAGCCCCATAGCAAGCCGAAAAAGACTGCGGTATATACATTGTCAAATACGGTATAAAGTGCATAGGCACTGGCAATAAAGGCCATTACGGCAGTGAAGAATACGGTGGCACCTATGCCAGCGTATTTGTTTTGTTCCCCGTTGGAACAGCTATTCAAAATAGAAGTGTCGGCCCCGGAACAGAGCACGAAAAAACGGCGTATCATAATAGTGTTCGTTTTTTGATTGTGACTATTAGAACGCCGCCCTGATGGATTTGTTACATTTTACGGCAGAAAGTTTATAATTTGCCTTTATTTCATCATTTCTGAATAGTATTTATAGAAGTAGGGAATGGTTTCAATGCCTTTCAGAAAGTTCCAGATGCCAAAGTGTTCATTGGGAGAGTGTATGGCATTGCTGTCCAGGCCAAAGCCCATCAGGATGGATTTGGTACCCAGTTCTTTTTCAAATAAGGCCACAATAGGTATGCTGCCACCATTTCGTTTTGGGACGGGCACTTTTCCAAATGTGGTTTCATAAGCCTTACTCGCAGCCTGGTAACCAATGCTGTCAATCGGTGTTACATAGCTTTCCCCGCCATGGTGTGGTGTAACTTTCACACGAACTCCGGGAGGAGCTATTTGTTCAAAGTGTTTGGAAAATAAATCCGTAATCTCATGCCAGTCCTGGTCAGGTACAAGGCGCATTGAGATCTTGGCATGGGCCTTACTCGGTATAACCGTCTTGGCACCTTCCCCTGTATAGCCGCCCCATATGCCATTTACATCCAGGGTAGGCCTGATGGAATTTCGTTCGTTTGTGGTGTAGGTTTTTTCTCCATAAACGGAATCGATGTCCAGAGCATTTTTATAGGCTTCCAGGTCAAAAGGAGCCTTCGCCATGGCCGCACGTTCTTCTTCGGAAAGTTCAACCACCTTATCATAGAATCCCGGAATGGTGATATGCTTGTTTTCATCATGCAGGGAGGCGATCATTTTGGCCAGTATGTTTATAGGGTTTGCCACGGCTCCTCCGTATAAACCGGAATGCAGGTCACGGTTCGGACCCATAACTTCTACCTCCACATAGCTCAACCCACGTAGTCCGGTGGTAATGGAGGGGATATCATTGGCAATCATTCCTGTGTCGGAGATCAGGATAATATCATTGGCCAGTTTATCGTGATTCTCCCTGACAAAATCGGACAGGCTCTCGCTGCCTACCTCCTCTTCGCCTTCAATCATGAATTTTACATTACAGGGAAGCAGGTTCTTCCTGACCATAAATTCCAGAGCCTTAACATGCATATACACCTGGCCTTTGTCGTCCGAGGCCCCCCGCGCAAATATGGCCCCCTGTGGATGCAGCTCATTGGTGCGAATAGTGGGTTCAAATGGCGGTGAATCCCAAAGTTCCAGGGGGTCCGGAGGCTGAACATCGTAATGGCCGTATACCAGAACTGTAGGCAGGCTTGGATCTATCGTCTTTTCTCCATAAACAATGGGATAGCCTTTGGTCTCGCAGATCTCTACAACATCACAGCCGGCATCTGAAAGTGCTTTGCTAATGGCTTCAGCCCCGTTGTAGATATCCTGGGAAAACGCAGAATCTGCACTGATGGTGGGGATTTTTAGTAGTTCAATAAGTTCCTCAATAAACCGCTCCCGGTTTTCGGCAATATAGGCCTTTATATCATCCATTATTAAGAGTTTGTAGTTCCACTAAAATTACAAAAAGGTGTGCTATTATTTTTCTGAAAAGCCTGTTTTTGAAAAGAAAAATTGCTTTATATTTGCAACCCCTAAACGTTTAGGGATATGCAGGCGTGGTGGAATTGGTAGACACGCTAGACTTAGGATCTAGTGCCGAAAGGTGTGAGAGTTCGAGTCTCTCCGCCTGTACAAAGTAAAGGCCCATCCATTTTTGGATGGGTTTCTTTTTTAAGAAAAGGGGAGACGAGAAGTCTATGCCACCCAACGTGGGGGTAAGTCTCTCCGCCTGTATGAAGTAAAGCTTCTCTTTTAAGAGGAGCTTTTTTTTGGACGAAATTTCTAATAAAAAAACCCTCCTGTCATGAAGGGTTGTTATACTTCAATTTTGCCTTTGCAAGCAGTGAAATCCTGATTTACAGTTTAGTTAAAGAAGCCGAACAGTGCCAAAATCAAACTGATGACCACCCCTGCCAGGATCAGCACCAAAATTACAACCATTACACTAAGGAAGCCGTTCAGGACACGAGTGCCTAAAGTTAAGTGTTCTTTCATCGTTCATATAGTTTCATACAATGTACAATTTAAACAATAAAGTAGCATAATCCCTCATTTTTAATCGATTAACGAATCGGCTGATCCGATTAATCGTACATTATTGCACCCCTAACTTTTGGAGAAACCTGGAATTTTTATCCCTAAACGCTACTTGTCCAAACCTAACTTCTTTTCCAAAGCTTCCAGTGAAACGCCCTTGGTTTCCGGCATCATGAACAACACGAACAGGAGTTGCAGCACCATCATAAAGGCGAAGAAAATAAATATGGGCCAGGGGTTGTCCCGAAATATCCCTTTATCGGCGTCCAGGAATATAGGTGTTAACAAGGTAATCAATGCTGCAAAAACCCAGTGTGTGCCGGTTCCCCAGGATTGCCCGTAGGCCCGTACACGATTTGGGAAGATCTCAGAAATGAATACCCAGATCACAGCACCCTGCCCAATGGCATGGGAAGCGATAAAGACCAGGATAAAAACAAGCAGCAGGGTAGAACTAGCGCCGCTGTAGAAGCACCATCCCACCATGGCAAGGCTTACAATATATCCCAGGGAACCGATCTTCATAAGCTGTCTCCTTCCCAAATAGTCTATTAAACGGATACCAATCAATGTAAAGATGAGGTTTACGATCCCGATGGAAATAGAACTGAAAAGGGATTCCCTGGCTGCGAGCCCGGCCCTTTCCAATATCTCCGGGGCGTAATACAATACAAAGTTGATTCCGGATAACTGGTTAAAAAAGGCTAGCAGGAAAGCCAGGATCAGGGGTTTTTTAAATCTGCTGGTAAACAACTTTTCCTGGCCGGCATCTGTTGTATCGGTATTCTTTATTTCAATGAGTTTTTCCTGCGCATGCTCTTTGTTTGACAGGTATTCCAGCACGGCCAGAGCGGCTTTTTCATCGTGCTTCCTGAGGATAAGCCATCTTGGGCTATTTGGTGTTTTCAGGACCATCAGCGTATAGATAAAGGCTGGAATGGCTTCCACTCCGAGCATCCACCGCCAGTCGTTTGCCCCGTCAAATCCTTTTAATAAATAGTTGGAGATAAAGGCTATAAAAATTCCGAAAACAATGTTGAACTGATACAATGCAACCAGTTTGCCGCGATTTTTTGAAGAAGCTATTTCAGAAATATAGATAGGTGCGGCTACCGAAGAAGCACCAACCCCCAGTCCGCCTACAAACCGGAAAACTGAGAACATATAGGGATCGTAGGCAAAGGCCGATCCCAGTGCCGAAATGAAATACAAAACACCAATCCAGAACAGGGTTTTTTTCCTTCCGAACTTAGAGCAAGGGATGCCCCCAAACAAAGCGCCGATTACTGTCCCCCAAAGGGCCATGGACATGATGAACATGCCGTGAAACCAAGGGGATGTATTCCACAATTCCTTTATGGGCAGGTTTGCCCCGCTAATCACTACGGTATCAAATCCAAATAGAAACCCGGCCAGTGCGGCCGTCAGGGAAATCCTGAAAATTTTGCTTTCCATGGTCAGTTGCTTTGGGTAAAGCTAACAAAAATTCCGATGAAGGATGATGCCTAGTTTTTCGGTCTGGAAAGTAAATGCTGTAGGTAATGGATGATCTTAGTGGTGGCACCGAGGTTGCGGTTTATATAATCAGAATTGATGCGACCAGTGTTGTTTCTCAGCTCCTCATTTTCCAGCAGTTCATCCAGCTTTTGGTTGAGTTCTTTGGCGCTGTTTACCGAAAAAACGCCCTCAAGGGACACCAGTTCTTCTGCCTCCCGAAAGCCCTCATACTGTGGTCCGATTAATACGGGGATACCGTAAACTGCGGGTTCCAGTGTGTTGTGCAGTCCGGTGGCAAAACCTCCCCCAACATAGGCTACCTGTCCAAATTGATAGATCCGGGTCAACAGGCCTATGGCATCTACAATGAGTACAGAAAAATCTGTTTCCCCTGAGGTTTTCAGTTCGGAAAAAGTAGTAACCGGTTTCTGAATACTTCTTTGCAGATTTTGAATATGCTCCTTTTTAATATCATGGGGAACGAGGATGAATTTAACTGGCTTGTCTGTCTGGTTGATGTAAGGAACCAGTAACTTTTCGTCCTCTGGCCAGGTACTTCCGGCAACGATACATCTGTTTTTATTTACAAAGGATGCAATCCGGGGTAGTATGTCTTTCTGCTGCAGGATCTCAGCAACCCGATCAAAACGGGTGTCCCCACTAACGGTAGAATTTTGGATGCCTACCTCTTTAAGCAGGTTGGCAGACTTTATATCCTGAACAAAATAATGCCGGAATTGTTTCAGTGCTCGCAGCATAAATGCCCCGTATGGCCTGAAATAGATTTGTTTTTTGTTGAAAATGGCGGAAATGAGGATTACCGGTATATTCCTCCTGCTAAGCTCCCTTAAATAGTTGGGCCATACTTCATACTTGATGAAAATGGCAACCTCAGGTTTTACCAGGTCAAGGAAACGCCTGCTGTTAGACCGGGTATCTAAGGGCAGGTAAGTAACCAAATCCGCATCTGGGGAATTTTTCTTGACTTCATAACCGGAGGGTGAGAAAAAGGTAATCAATATCTGATGGTGGGGATACCGGGTCCTTAGTTCTTTTACCACAGGTAATCCCTGCTCGTATTCTCCCAGGGAAGCAGCATGAACCCAGATCCGGGGTGCATTGCTTTCTAAATGCATTTCAAGGGAGGAAAACACTGCACGTCTTCCCTTATAGAAAAGCCTGAGTTTTCTGTTGAAAAAACTAGCTGGAACCAAGAAAATCCCAACCAGGGATACCAGGAAGTTATAGAGAATATACAAGCCCGAGTGTTTCGCGCTAAAATACACCACTTTTTCCCAATACATCGATCCCGCTTCCTTAATTTTGTAATATTGTAATTACAAACTCCATCTATGAAAAAGATACAGATGGTTGACCTGATTGGCCAGTACCAGGGCATAAAGGATGAGGTCAACGAATCCATAAACCAGATCCTCGATTCAGCTGCTTTTATCAATGGACCCAAGGTGCACGAATTCCAGGCTGCACTGGAGGCCTATCTGGGGGTAAAACATGTAATTCCCTGTGCCAACGGTACAGATGCCCTTCAGATTGCTATGATGGGTCTGGGCCTCAAACCGGGAGATGAGGTAATTACTGCCGATTTCACCTTTGCAGCAACGGTGGAAGTGATTGGCTTATTGCAACTTACCCCGGTATTGGTTGATGTGGATCCATATACCTTTAATATTGATCCTATTGCTATTGAAAAGGCCATTACACCAAAAACCAAAGCTATTGTTCCGGTACACCTCTTTGGTCAATGTGCAGATATGGATGCGATCATGGAGATTGCAGAAAAGCACAATCTGTATGTAATTGAGGACAATGCCCAGGCCATTGGGGCCGATCACCAGTTTAGGGACGGCAGCAAGAAAAAAGCAGGCAACATCGGCCATGTAGGTGCAACTTCTTTCTTCCCTTCAAAAAACCTGGGGTGCTACGGGGATGGAGGAGCTATTTTTACCAATGATGACGACCTTGCCCATATCATCAGGGGTATCGTAAACCACGGAATGTATGAGCGTTACCACCACGACGTAATAGGGGTGAACTCCAGACTGGATTCTATACAGGCAGCAGTCTTAAACGCCAAGCTTCCTCATCTGGATACTTATTGTAGCCAGCGCAGGGAAGCAGCCAGGAAATATTCCAGGGCATTTGCAGGTCAGGAACATATCGTTGTGCCGAAAACAGTAAGGGGTTGCGAGGGTATTTGCGATACCTGCGATTGCCATGTTTTTCACCAGTATACACTTAGAATTACCAATGGGAAACGCGATAAAGTAGCAGAGCACCTGAAACAAAAAGGAATACCTTTTGGGATATACTATCCAATTCCCCTGCACAGGCAAAAAGCGTATGAAGATACCCGATATAATGAAGCAGATTTCCCGGTAACCAATCTGCTGGTTACTGAAGTGATTTCCCTTCCAATGCATACGGAACTGGACGACGAGCAGATTTCCTTTATCACCAGTGCAATAATTGAAGCGGTTAATGGTTAATTATCCTGGATAATATCAGTTATTAAATGAAAATACTAGTAACCGGAGGCCTTGGTTTTATAGGCTCGCATACGGTAGTTGAATTACAGGCAGAGGGGTTTGAAGTGGTCATTATAGACGACTGCTCTAACGCTTCAGAAAATGTACTGGACGGGATATCCGCCATTAGTGGCGTCCGTCCTCTTTTTGAAAAACTGGACCTCAGGATAAAGCATGATGTCCTAGGGTTTTTTGAAAGACACCCTGATCTGGGAGGGGTTATACATTTCGCAGCTTCCAAGGCGGTGGGCGAAAGTGTTGAGAAACCCCTTTTGTATTATGAGAATAACCTGAACACACTGGTTTACCTTCTTCAATGTCTGGGCAGTAAGGAACAAGCTCCCTTCATATTCAGTTCGTCCTGTACGGTCTACGGACAGGCAGATAAAATGCCAATTACTGAAGACGCACCTGTTAAACCGGCCGAATCCCCATACGGGAATACCAAGCAAATAGGGGAAGAGATCCTCCGGGATAGCTGCAGGGTAATACCACAATTGAAGGTAGTGGCCCTGCGCTATTTCAATCCCATTGGAGCGCATCCCTCTGCAGATATTGGGGAGCTGCCAATTGGCGTGCCCCAGAACCTGGTGCCTTTCATCACACAAACAGCAGCCGGACTTCGCGAAAAACTTTCGGTTTTTGGGAATGATTACCCTACTCCGGACGGTACCTGTATACGGGATTATATTCATGTAGTAGACCTTGCAAAGGCCCACGTGGTAGCCCTTCAGCGCATTCTCAATGGAAAGCAGAAGGAGAATTACGAAGTGTTCAATATTGGAACAGGCAAAGGCAGTTCGGTGCTGGAAGTGATCAAAAGTTTTGAACGGGTTTCAGGACGTTCCCTGAATTACGTCATCGCTGATAGGCGTCCAGGCGATATCATCAGTGCTTATGCGGATACCACCAGGGCCAATGAAGAATTGGGCTGGAAGGCAATCTCTACCCTGGATGATGCCATGAAATCGGCCTGGGACTGGGAACGGAAGATCCGCAATATCTAGAGCCATTATTCCCGGGTTTTATGACAAACTCCAAAGACAAGCTCCCGGAATTTGAGAACAGCCTTAGCCTTTTGCAGGGTGCCTCTGCAAAGGCGCTTTATAAAGCACTGATCAATCAATTGTCCAGGGATTTTGGAAGGGCCAATATCCTGGCGTCTTTTCATGAGGAAATGACCCCTGAAGAACTGTTGGCAGCCCTTAAGGAAAAACTCTACGTGCTGCTACTTGAGCACTTCGATGATTACCTGAATCTGATGTACCTCATAGATGTGCCCGAAAGCGCATTGAAGGATCTTAAACTTACGGATGCAGTGGAGGTTGCCGGACAACTTTCTTTCCTAATTCTGAGGAGGGAATGGCAAAAAGTATGGCTTAAAGCCCATTACCGCTCCTGAAACTGTTGATTTTGTGTCCTTGTGCCTCATGAGGTAACTATTTATTGTTGTATTTTTGACATTAATTTTGAATCTACGAAAGCAGCCCTTTTGCTATGGACAAATATTCCTTTCTGAATACGGCCCACACTTCTTTTTTTGCACAGCTATATGACCAATATCTGATTAATCCGGATAGTGTAGAACCCAGCTGGAGGGCATTTTTCCAGGGATTCGACTTCGGTATGGAAAGTGCGTTGGACGAGGCTGGCATTGCACCTGCTGAAACCACGGTAACCCTGCCTACCGGAGAGCAGATAGAAGTTCCGGAATCCTTTCATAAGGAGTTCCAGGTAGTTCGTTTGATTGATGGCTACCGAAGCAGGGGACACCTGTTTACCAAGACCAATCCGGTTAGGGAACGAAGAAAATATTCCCCTACACTTGCCATAGAAAATTTTGGTCTGTCAGAGGCAGACCTCGACACTGTTTTCAATGCCGGTGAGATTATTAATATCGGAGCCGCCAGTTTACGTGATATCATCCTGCACCTGCAAAAAATTTATTGCGATGCCATTGGTGTAGAATACATGTACATTCGCCATCCGGAGCATGTACAGTGGATCCAGAGCCGACTAAACGTAAACAGCAACCAGCCGGACTTCACGGTTAATCAGAAAAAGCACATCCTCAGAAAACTCAATCAGGCTGTGTCCTTTGAATCCTTCCTGCACACCAAATATGTGGGGCAGAAGCGATTTTCTCTTGAAGGGAACGAATCCCTAATTCCCGGACTGGATGCAATTGTAGAGCGCGCAGCGGATATGGGGGTGAAACAGTTTGTAATGGGGATGGCCCACCGCGGTCGACTGAATGTGCTTACCAACATTTTCGGAAAATCTGCCAAGGATATATTTAGTGAATTCGATGGCAAGGACTACGAACAGGAAATCTTTGACGGGGATGTAAAATATCACCTGGGGTGGACTTCCGTGCGTAATACCGATAACGGGAACAAGATCAACATGAATATTGCTCCGAACCCATCTCACCTGGAAACAGTGGGAGCTGTGGTTGAAGGTATTACCCGTGCCAAGCAGGACATGCATTATCCGGATGATTTTTCCAAAGTGCTGCCAATCGTTGTGCATGGTGACGCTGCCATTGCCGGACAGGGCATTGCCTATGAAGTGGTCCAAATGGCCTTGCTGGAAGGGTACCGTACCAATGGCACCATTCACATTGTGGTAAACAACCAGATCGGTTTTACAACCAACTACCTGGACGGACGATCATCTACCTATTGCACGGATGTGGGTAAGGTAACACTAAGCCCGGTGCTTCACGTTAACGCAGATGATGTGGAAGCTGTGGTGCACGCCTCCCTTTTTGCCCTGGAATACCGCATGCGATTTAAGCGCGATGTATTCCTGGACCTTTTGGGGTACAGAAAGTACGGGCATAACGAAGGTGATGAGCCCAGGTTTACCCAGCCAAAACTCTACAAAATAATCGCAAAACACCCCAATCCCAGGGATATCTACGCCCAGAAGCTAATTGCAGAAGGTATTATTGATGAGAACTATGTGAAGTCGCTGGAAAAGCAATTCAAAGACAGCCTTGAAGAGGAGCTGGAAGATTCCAGGAAAGAAGATAAAACCGTAATAACTCCCTTCATGGAAGATGAATGGAGTGGTTACAGGAGGGTAAGGGAATGGGAAATGATGGATGATGTGGATACCTCTTTTGACAGGGAACATTTGTCGGCCATTGCCCGTGCCATTACTGAATTGCCCGAAGGCAAAAAATTCCTCCGCAAGGTTGAAAGGCTGGTTAGTGACAGGAGGAAGATGTTCTTTGAAACCGACAAGCTGGACTGGGCCATGGGAGAATTACTCGCCTATGGAACTCTTCTGGAAGAGGGTTATAGCGTTCGTATGTCGGGACAAGACGTGGAACGTGGAACGTTTTCACACCGCCATGCGGTAATGAAGGTAGAGGAAAGTGAAGAGGAAGTTATGTTGCTGAATCATATTTCGGAAAAGCAGGGCAGGTTCCAGATCTACAATTCACTGCTTTCGGAATACGGGGTTGTTGGCTTTGATTATGGTTATGCCATGGCAAGCCCCAATACACTTACGATCTGGGAAGCCCAGTTCGGGGATTTTAGCAACGGGGCCCAAATTATGATAGATCAGTACATATCCGCAGCCGAAGACAAGTGGAAACTTCAGAACGGCCTGGTAATGTTGCTGCCCCATGGTTATGAAGGACAGGGAGCAGAACACTCCTCTGCCCGAATGGAGCGTTATCTGCAGTTATGTGCCAGGGATAATATGTATGTAGCCGATTGTACCACCCCGGCCAATATGTTCCATCTGCTGCGAAGACAGATGAAAGCCAGTTTCAGGAAACCCCTTATCGTGTTTACCCCTAAGAGCTTGTTGCGCCATCCCCGGGCCGTTTCCTCCGTAGATGAGTTTGTCAATGGCACCTTTCAAAAGGTAATTGATGATGCCACTGCCGACCCTGAAAAGATAAAATCCCTGGTATTCTGTACTGGGAAGTTTTATTACGATTTACTGGCTGTTAAGGAAGAAACCGGGCGTGATGATGTTGCACTGGTTAGATTGGAGCTACTCTTCCCGCTGCCTGATGAAGACATCAGGAGGTTGCTGAAAAAATACAACAAGGCCGATGATTGGGTATGGGCCCAGGAGGAGCCGCGTAATATGGGTGCCTGGACGCACTTCTTCACCCACCTTGATGAAGCCCGGAATTTCCGCGTGGCCTCCAGAAGGTTCTATGCTTCACCGGCTGCTGGTAGTGCAGTAAGGTCAAGAATGAGGCACCAGCAGGTAATTGACTATGTATTCGATAAGAGCAAAGATAATATGACGCGTAAGGTCACTCAGAGTGAATACGGGAAGAAGTGAGGCATTTTTTGTTCATATTGATGTTGTTGGGATGTTTCCGCCTTTGTGCACAGGAAGAACTGCCAAATTATGCGCGAATGGCTCAGGTATTTTCTGATATGTACAACAGTACCAATTACGATGGCATCTATGAGCTTTATGATACAGGGATGAAAAAGGCGTTCACGCTTATGGAGACCCGGAATTTTTTCAGGGAAAATGTGAACCGCCTAACCGGGGATATCAAAACAATGGGCTTTGTAGGCTTTCGCGATGGTGCACACGTTTATCGGGTGGAATTTGACCGTTCTGTTGCTGATTTGGTGCTTTCCCTCAACGGGCAAAACCAGATTAACGGCTTGTTTCTATCGCCGCCAAAACCCCTGAGAACACCTGTTATTGAACGCAATTCCACTCCTGTGATACTCCCCTTCGAAGAGGAGTGGTTTGTGTACTGGGGAGGTACAACCGAAGCCCAGAACTATCATGTAAGGGAAATGAGCCAGCAATACGCTTATGATTTGCTCATGGTGAAGGATGGCTCCTCTTTTGACGGAGATCCAAAAGAAAATGAAAGCTATTTTGCTTTTGGAAAAAACATTATTGCCCCCTGCAATGCACGGGTAGTACAGGTAATAGATGGGGTGCCTGATAACATCCCTGGAGAAGTGAACCCGAGGGACCTAACGGGAAATACCCTAGTTTTGCAAACTGACCTCGGGGAATTTATCCTGTTTGCCCACCTGCAGGAAGGTTCGATAATAGTGGAAGAAGGTCAGGAAGTGGTACAGGGTGAACTTATGGCAAAATGTGGCAATTCGGGCAATTCAACCGAACCTCATTTGCACCTGAGTTTGCAGAATACTCTGGAAATGAATGATGCGATAGGAGGCAAGCTTTTTTTTGAACGCATACTGGTAGACGGGCAGTTGCAGGTAGATTACCTGCCGGTCAAGGAACAGTTTGTAAAAAACACGAATTAATTTAATTATTGATAAAAGGATAACTCATGATCTTAGAAATGAAGGTTCCCTCTCCAGGGGAATCTATAACTGAAGTGGAAATAGCCGAATGGTTGGTGAGTGATGGCGATTATGTAGAAAAGGACCAGGCTATTGCTGAAGTGGATTCGGACAAGGCTACTCTTGAACTTCCCGCTGAGGAAAGCGGTATTATTACCCTGAAGGCAGAGGAGGGCGATGCAGTTGCAGTGGGGCAGGTAGTATGCTTGATTGATACCAGTGCAAAAAAGCCGGAAGGTGCTGCAGTCCAAGACGCTAATGGAGAAGCTAAAGTGGAAGAAACGCCAAAGGCGGCAGAACCGGAAAAAACCACTTCTTCAGCAGAGTCAGAAACGGCTTCTACCTATGCTACGGGAACGGCTTCTCCGGCCGCTAGGAAGATCCTTGACGAGAAAGGTATTGACCCGGCTACGGTAAAGGGCACAGGCAAGGATGGCAGGATCATCAAGGAGGATGCAGTGAAAGCCGTTCCGGCTATGGGAACACCCACTGGGGGAAGCAGGGGCGAAAGCCGGACAAAACTTTCCATGCTCCGCAGGAAGGTCGCAGAAAGGCTGGTGTCTGCCAAGAATGAGACTGCTATGCTTACTACCTTCAACGAGGTAGACATGTCTGCAATATTCGAGCTTAGAAAGGAATACAAAGAAATATTTAAGGAACAGCATGGGGTAAGCCTTGGTTTCATGTCATTTTTTACCAAAGCTGTTATCCGTGCCCTGCAATTATTCCCGGCCGTGAATTCAATGATAGACGGCAAGGAAATGATCACCTACGATTTCTGTGATATAAGCATAGCCGTTTCCGGTCCGAAAGGATTGATGGTGCCCGTTATACGAAACGCTGAGAACCTTACTTTCCGCGGTATTGAAGCCGAAGTGAAAAGGCTTGCGATACGGGCGCGTGATGGACAAATTACCGTGGATGAGATGACAGGGGGAACCTTTACTATCTCTAACGGAGGGGTATTCGGTTCTATGCTTTCCACCCCCATCATCAACCCCCCTCAGAGTGGTATACTCGGAATGCATAACATTGTAGAGCGGCCTGTGGTGAAAAATGGGGCTGTAGCCATAGCTCCCATAATGTATGTGGCCCTTTCCTATGATCACCGCATTATTGACGGGCGTGAATCTGTTGGCTTCCTGGTTGCGGTTAGGGAAGCACTGGAAAATCCAGTGGAAATCCTGATGGAAGGGAACGTGAAAAAGGCACTGGAACTTTAGGAGAAGGATTAAAAGAAATGGAATGTGTCCTCTGAGATTATGTTTTGGAGGACATTTCTTTTTTGGGGTTTAACCTGAGATACAGGCACTTTTTATCATAATCAATAACAGCCTTTGCCTTTTTCAGGACGTCTGCCCCTATGATGCCATCAACCGGCAGGGCCTCATGGGCTACCAGGGCTTCATTCACGTGGACCAGGTCAAAGAGCACCAGTTTGAGTTTGTTTTTTGTCCAGGCACCGATCTCCAGCTTGTTCTTTGAAGAAATCAGTGTGGCCATATCAGTAGCTCCGGCACCTGCAGCCTTTACTTCGGACTCTTTTGTGGTGAGCTTAAAGTAATCTATTTTATCGAAACTTACACAGGTATTGGATGCACCCGTGTCAACAATGAAACGCCCGGGTTGCCCGTTGATTTTGGCCCTCAATTCAAAATGGTTTGTGGCAGTATATACCAGGGGAATTCTGACGTAGTTTTTCTTTTCCAGAAACTTCCTGAGACTGGCCATAATCGGTTATTTTGACAAAGATAATCCTATTTTTGTTCCATGGTTATTACGGACACACATTGTCATCTTTATCTGGAGGCGTTTGAGGAAGACCTGGAAGCGGTCATGAGCCGGGCAAATGCAGAAGGGGTTTCACGATTCTTTATTCCTGCTATTGATTCCGGATACACACAGGCCATGCTCGATCTGAAAGGGGCCTTTCCAGACCAGGTATTTCTGATGGCGGGCCTGCATCCCACCCATGTGAAGGAAAATTACAGGCAGGAGCTGGAACATGTTAAAACCCTGCTTGATCATGGTAATTATTGCGCTGTGGGTGAGATCGGTATCGACCTGTACTGGGATAAGACTTTTATCAGGCAACAGCAGGAAGCTTTCCGGATCCAGATACGGTGGGCTAAAGAATATGGATTGCCCATTGTTATTCATTGCCGTGAATCCTTTGATGAGATATTTGAAATACTGGAAGAGGAAAAAGGGAATGATTTAAGGGGTATCTTCCATTGTTTTACCGGAACCCTGGAACAGGCCCATAGGGCTATTGGATACAATATGAAGCTGGGGATAGGGGGTGTGGTTACCTTCAAAAATGGAAAGATTGACCAGTTTATTGATCAGATCGACCTGGAGCATATTGTACTCGAAACGGATTCCCCCTATCTGGCGCCAGTGCCCTATCGCGGAAAAAGAAACGAAAGCAGCTATCTTAGGCAGGTCATTGATAAACTGGCCACCCTTTACAACATACCCGGGGAAGAAATAGCACGTATCACCACGGTAAACTCCAGGGCTGTTTTTGGAATGTAAAATAAATCGGTACTCATGTACCGCAATTGAAGAAGTTGGTATATGAACGAAAAGGTTAACATACTCATCATCTACACTGGAGGGACCATTGGAATGGTAAAGGAATACCAATCGGATGTGCTCAAGGCATTTGACTTCAGGAAGGTGGTAGAACAGATTCCGGAACTCAGGCAACTGGGCTGCCATATTGATAGTGTTTCCTTCAAAAAACCAATAGATTCCTCTGAAATGAACCCCGGGCACTGGACAGCTATTGCCACTCTGATCGAAACGCACTATGACAATTACGACGGTTTTGTTGTACTTCACGGAAGCGATACCATGAGCTATACAGCTTCGGCCCTGAGTTTTATGCTGGAGAACCTGGGAAAGCCGGTCATTTTTACAGGATCCCAGCTTCCTATAGGAGACCTGCGAACGGATGCCAAGGAAAACCTGATAACGGCTATACAGCTCGCCTCGCTTAAGGAAAATAATAAACCGGTAATACAGGAGGTTGGATTGTATTTTGAATATAAACTTTATCGGGCCAACAGGACTACCAAACTTAACGCCGAGCATTTTCAGGCTTTCGGATCCCCTAATTTCCCTGCTTTAGCCGAATCCGGGGTGCACCTCAGGATAAACAGGGAGTACCTTTGGCAAACTACTCCAAGGAAGAAGTTTAAGGTACACAAGGACCTGGATGCCAACGTGGCCATTCTCAAACTCTTTCCGGGGATGAGCAGGAACCTGCTTGAAGGGGTGTTGAATATTTCAGGTTTAAAGGCCCTGATCCTGGAGACTTATGGAGCGGGGAACGCGCCCACCGAGGCCTGGATGTTAAAGGCCCTAAAGAGAGCGCTTGAAAAGGGCCTTCATGTGGTAAATGTTACCCAATGCCCCGGGGGTAGTGTTATGATGGGTCGTTACAAGACCAGTTTGGCACTCAGGGAAATGCAGATCATAGATGGGGGAGACATCACTACAGAAGCTGCGATCACCAAGCTCATGTACCTGCTTGGCAGCAAGGTATCCCGCAAAGCATTTAAAACCATATTTGAAACCCCTTTAAGGGGGGAAATGTCCTAAAATTAACGCGGGAAAATTTTATTAAATAATAATTTTTTTGTTTCTTGGACGCCCTGTTTATAAGGAATAGAGAGGTGGCCGAGTGGTCGAAGGCGCACGCCTGGAAAGTGTGTATACACCAAAAGTGTATCGAGGGTTCGAATCCCTTCCTCTCTGCAAGTGTATTCCTTGGGGGTAAAGGCGCAGAACCGCCTATTTTTATGGGATTTGATGAGGTTCAGGTATGCATTTCTGCCGCCAAGTTTTAATTTTTTAATTGTATTTTTTATTTTATCTTTAACCCTATTAACTAACTAAATTTAAGTTTGAAAAAATGAAAAGATTATTCTCGATCCTGGCTATGGCCGGGTTATTTGTCCTAAGTACAAATACAGTGAGCGCGAAGGCAACAGCTGCAATCTCCAATATGTCAGCTACAGTCAACACAGCAATGGTGATGTTACAGGATGAAGCCGGAGCGGAAGAAGCCAAAGGATTTACGCAGGTATTGAAGGAGCAATTCATTCAGGGGGGCGCAGGCTTCATGGGAATTGTACTTCTTTGTTTGATCTTAGGTCTTGCGGTTGCAATAGAAAGAATTATTTATCTGAACCTGGCAAGTACTAATTCAGCTAAGCTCAAGCAGCAAGTTGAAGATGCACTGGCTTCCGGAGGAATTGAAGCTGCAAAAGAAATTTGCCGTAACACTAAGGGGCCCGTTGCCTCTATCTACTATCAGGGTCTGGACCGTGCAGGTGAGAGTGTAGAATCTGCTGAAAAAGCTGTTGTTGCTTACGGTGGAGTTCAGATGGGACAGCTCGAGAAAAACGTTTCCTGGTTATCTCTGTTTATCGCAATTGCTCCCATGCTTGGATTCATGGGTACGGTAATCGGTATGATCCAGGCCTTCCAGAAAATTAGTGCTGTTGGTAACCTGAGTGCCTCCCTGATTGCAGGTGACATCCAGGTAGCTCTTTTGACTACAGTATTCGGTCTTATCACAGCTATTATCCTGCAAATTTTCTACAACTATATCATTGCTAAAATCGACAGTATCGTAAACGATATGGAAGACTCTTCGATCACTTTGATCGATATGCTGGTAGACCACAAGAAATAAGTTGAACTCTTAAAGAACAAATTATGAACAAAATTGTAAAAATCGTTCTTGCCGTTATAGGAGTTGTGGCTGCAATTATGTGGTATCAGTTGCCCAGCAAGGATATGCCCGTTTCTGAGGCTATCGAGAGTGGACCAATGAATATCATGTTTATGATCATGTACCTCTTATTAGGAATTGCAGTCGCATCAAGTATATTGTTTGCGATCCGCGCTTATTTTTCTAACCCTAAAAGCCTCAAAAAGACTTTGATGCTTGTTGCTGGATTCGCGGTTGTAGTATTTATTGCATACGCCCTTTCCGATGGAGAGGACGGTACCGTTGAAGCCATGTCAAGCAGAGGTGTAGAAACCACTACGGATGTTGTTAAGAACATCGGTGCAGGTTTGAACGTGTTTTTCTTCCTGGTAATCATCGCTGTTGCATCAATGGCCTGGGGAGGAGTGAAGAAAGTATTTAGTAAATAAAAAGAAAAGTTATGCCTAGAAGAGGAGGACCACCGGAAGTAAATGCGGGCTCAATGGCAGATATCGCTTTCCTCTTGCTGATCTTTTTCCTGGTGACCACCACCATTGAAACAGACGCAGGTTTGGATCGTATGCTGCCTCCAATTGAACCACCAGATCAGGATGTGGTAATTAAACAGAAGAATATCTTCACCGTAAACATTAATAAAAATGGCCAGCTTCTCGTGGAAGAAGAGCTGTTGGACCTCAGGGATCTTAGAGCTAGAGCTGTTGAGTTTCTGGATAACGGTGGTGACGGAACCTGTAACTATTGCAGGGGAGGCAAAGACGCCAGTTCTTCGGATAATCCTACAAAGGCAATTATCTCCCTTAAGAACGACCGCGAAACCAAATATGCTACCTATATCACTGTTCAGAATGAACTGGTAGGAGCCTATAACGAATTGCGGAACAGGGAAGCACAACGCCTGTATGGCAGAAACTTTACGGAAATGGAAGCTGAATTTCTCAATCCGGAAACGCCTGCCAGTATTCGGGACGATCTGAAAGACAAAGTAAAGGCAGTGCAGGATTTATTCCCGCAAAAACTGTCCGAAGCTGAAACGTCTGCGAGTAACTAACAAAAGCTAAGTATCAATTATGGCTAAATTCAATAAGAAAAAGGATGGGGATGTACCCGCAGTATCTACGGCTTCGTTGCCAGATATTGTATTTATGCTTTTGTTCTTCTTCATGACAGTAACCACCATGAAAGACAGTTCTCTTATGGTACAAAACACCTTGCCTAATGCAACGGAGGTTAAGAAACTGGAGAAGAAAGACCGGGTCCTGTATATTTATGTGGGAAAACCAACCCGGGAGTATCAGAAGGTATTCGGTACAGAGCCTAAAATCCAATTGAACGATAAGTTCGCCAATGTTTCTGAAGTGGGTGATTTCATTCTGATGGAAAGAGCTAAGAAGCCTCAGGAACTTCAGAATGTGCTTACCACGGCTCTTAAAGTCGATAAGGAGGCCAATATGGGACTTATCTCGGATATAAAACAAGAACTGAGAAAGGTAAATGCCCTTAAGGTAAATTACACTACCTATGAAGGGGATGCCTTCCGAAATCTCCAGTAAAGGGAGAATATAATACAAACTTAAACAAGGTTAGAGGCGCTCCAAATGTAATATTTGGAGCGTTTTTTTGTGGGGAAGCTATTGGAAATAAGTACCTTTAATAACCATGTTCAGGACATTTCAGTTAATCTTTGCCTGTTTGTTATCCACTGCGCTGTTTGCCCAGGATTCTCTGACCATTAAGCAGAGCAAATACCTGGAAGACCAGTTCTATATTGGATTGACCTATAACCTCCTGCTGAACAAACCGGAAACGGTAACACAACAAAACTTATCCTATGGATTACAGGCCGGGTTTATAAAGGATATCCCGCTGAACAAGGAGCGCAATTTTGGCGTTGGCATCGGACTGGGATATGCCGTAAATTCATACTATAACAACATACAGGCTATAGAAACTGACAATGGAATTACCTACCGGGTGTTTGATGAGAACTTTTCCTATAAAAGAAATAAGATAGAAACCCACCTTATTGAAATGCCCCTGGAGATCCGCTGGCGGAATTCCACGGCAACAGAACACCGTTTTTGGCGGATATACACCGGATTTAAACTGGGCTATATTGTGGGAACACGGTCCAAGCTGGTCACAGAAGGCTATAAGGACTCATTTTACAACCGGGATACTGAAAACTTCCGCTATGGCCTGGTGCTCAATGTTGGCTACAATACATTCAATTTCCACTTGTACTATTCCTTGAACGATTTCTTTGAAGAGAATACAACTCTGGATACCGGTGAGACGCTTTCCCTCACCCCGATGAGCATAGGGATAATCTTCTATATTCTGTGATCTCCCGGTTTTAAGCCCGCTAAAGCCAGAATTTGAAAGTTAGTAGCTGAGAGATCATCCCCAAAAGAAATCCGATGAATATCTCAGACCTGCTGTGTGCCTGGAAATAGAGTCGTGCTGTGGCAACCAGTCCTGCAGCCAGGGTAACAGCACTTATAGCGATGGTAATATTTATCTCAAAATGTATGCTAAGGCCTGTCAGGAACATCAGCAGGGTGCCCATACCCATCATATGCAGGCTGCTTTTAAAATTCAGGAAGAGCAGTAAAAGGCAAGAAGATGTGGCCGCTATTAACCCAAGAAAAAAGTAATACAGCTCTATGATATAATTGTTGGGGATTACCTTGACTACAATCATCAATAATAAGGCGAGGCTAATAATCAGGGGATACTTTCTTTCCCCCACTTTGGGGAGGAAAATATTGCTAACCACTCCCAGGGTCCTCAGTATGAAATAAATAATTATGGGGATAATCACCGTGAGAATAAAAATGGGGAGGATATTCCCGTTCTGTATTTCCCTTGGGGTGTATTTGGGGGTGATCACAAAATAAGAAAGTGTACCCATTATCGGGATGAACAGTGGGTGGAAAAAGTAAGACAGTACTTTCAGGAACAGTTTCATCAAATCTGTTTTCTGAGTCGGGCTACTGGAATTCCGAGCTGTTCCCGATATTTGGCCACGGTGCGCCTGGCGATGGGATACCCTTTCTCTTTGAGTATCCTGGCTAGTTTGTCGTCTGTAAGTGGTTTTTTCTTGTCTTCCTCCCCGATAACATTTTCAAGAATAGTCTTGATCTCCCTGGTTGACACGTCCTCACCCTCCACGTTTTTCATGGATTCTGAGAAATACTCCTTAATCAATTTGGTGCCATATGGGGTGTCTACATATTTGCTGTTGGCCACCCTGGAGACTGTGGAAACATCCATTTGGATGGTGTCTGCAATGTCTTTCAGGATCATGGGTTTGAGCTTGCGCTCGTCCCCGGTCAGGAAATATTCCCGCTGATAGTCCATAATAGCCTTCATGGTTACATACAATGTCTGTTGTCTCTGCCGTATAGCATCTATAAACCATTTGGCCGCGTCCAGTTTCTGTTTGATAAAGAGTACTGCGTCCTTCTGGGCCTTTGTTCGCTCCTTGGACTTTTTATAGCCTTCCAGCATATTGTTGTACTCTTTTGAGACATGGAGGTCCGGTGCATTCCTGGCGTTAAGGTTCAGTTCCAGTTCCCCATCAACAATCTTTATGGAAAAATCCGGGACGATATGTTCAATAATCTTATTTCCACCCGAGTAAGACCCTCCGGGTTTGGGATTTAACTTTTCAATTTCGCTTATGGCCTCCTTTAGCTCTTCTTCCTCAATACCGTGTTTCTGAAGAAGCCTGGAATAGTGTTTTTTAGTAAAGTGTTCGAAGGATTTGTCCAGGATTTCCAGGGCCAGTTCTATGGAAGGGGTGGGGGGTTTTCGCTTCAATTGTATAATGAGGCACTCGTCCAGTGACCTGGCTGCCACTCCGGGCGGATCAAGTTCCTGTACAACTTTCAGCACATGTTCTATAGCCTCTTCATCTACATACACATTCTGGGTAAATGCCAGATCGTCCATGATATCCGGTATGGTCCTTCGGATATAGCCACTTTCATCAACACTACCAACCAGGAATTCAGCAATGGCCCACTCCTCATCATTGAGGTATATGGTGTTGAGCTGATTCATCAGGTACTGGTTAAAGGAAACACCAGCAGCATATGGAATGCTCTTTTCGTCTTCGTCCGGGCTGTAATTGCTGGTTTGGGTACGGTAATCCGGGATTTCATCGTCACTCAGATAGTCATCAATATTGATATCCTCCGTGTCTATGGTTTCGCTATCCATATCCCCATCCAGGGAATCGCTGTACTCGTCCTCCATTTCCAGGCTTTCCTTGCCGCTTTCAAGCGCAGGGTTTTCTTCCAATTCCTGTTTAAGCCGCTGTTCAAATGCCTGGGTAGGCAGTTGAATTAGCTTCATTAATTGGATCTGTTGGGGGCTTAGCTTTTGTGCAAGTTTAAACTGTAAGTGTTGTTTCAGCATTTGAGTAACAGATCAACCTTCCTCATAAAGTTACATAAGTATTTTAAAACTCCGCATTTTGCGGGGTTCTGGGGAATGGAATTACGTCTCGAATGTTACCCATGCCTGTAGCAAACTGAACAAGCCGTTCAAATCCAAGTCCAAAACCGCTGTGGACCGCACTTCCAAACCTGCGCAAGTCCAGATACCACCACAGTTCTTTTTCATCAATGCCCATTTCTGCAATGCGTTTTTCCAGCACATCAAGGCGTTCCTCCCGCTGTGATCCGCCAACGATTTCCCCAATACCCGGGAAAAGGATATCCATGGCACCAACGGTTTTGCCGTCATCATTGAGGCGCATATAAAAGGCCTTGATCCTGGCAGGGTAGTCGAACAGTATTACCGGGCATTTAAAATGCTTTTCAACCAGGTAGCGTTCGTGTTCACTTTGGAGATCCACACCCCATTCATTTACGGGGAACTGAAACTTCTTCTTCTTATTGGGTTTGCTGTTTCTCAGAATATCAATAGCCTCTGTGTATGGGATCCTTTTAAACTCATTGTCTGTGACAAACTTCAGTTTTTCAATCAGGGACAGTTCACTGCGTTCCGCCTGCGGACGGGTTTTTTCTTCATCCAGCAATCGTTTTTCCAGGAACAGCAGGTCCTCTTCACAGTTCTCCAGAATATACCTCAGAATATTTTTAATGAAATCTTCGGCCAGATCCATGTTGTCTTTCAGATCATGGAAGGCCATTTCAGGCTCGATCATCCAGAATTCTGCCAGGTGCCTCGAAGTATTGGAGTTTTCAGCCCTGAAGGTAGGCCCAAAAGTATACACCTTGCCCAGAGCCATGGCATAGGCCTCCGCCTCAAGCTGACCCGATACGGTCAGGTTGGTCTCTTTACCAAAAAAATCCTCGGTGTAGTCCACTTCATTGGCTTCCGTCAATGGCGGATCCTTCGGATCCAGGGTTGTTACCCTAAACATTTCTCCTGCCCCTTCTGCGTCTGAGCCCGTAATTATAGGTGCATGGAAATAGTAAAAACCGTTTTCCCTGAAATACTTGTGAATAGCAAATGCAAGGGCCGATCTCACACGCATGACTGCTGCAAACGTATTGGTGCGGACACGCAAATGGGCCTGCTCCCTGAGGAACTCCATAGAGTGTTTCTTAGGCTGTATGGGATAACGCTCCGGGTCGGCTCCACCGTGGAGGAAGAGATCCCTTACCTGAATTTCCACATCCTGCCCGCGACCCATGCTTTCCACTACAGTCCCGGAAACCCGCACAGCTGCACCAGTTGTGATTTGCCTTAGGAGGTTGTCATCAAAAGCTTCAAAATCCACAACACATTGGATACTCCGCTGGGAAGAGCCATCGTTAAGTGCAATAAAACGATTGCTGCGAAAGGTGCGTACCCATCCATTCACTACTACTTCTTTACCAATCCAATCCCGGTGCAAGAGATCAATTATACGATATGCCTCCATACAAATTTTTCTTATTCAAGCTCCAAAGATAACCCTTATCAAAAAATAAAGTAACGTATGTACCTCTTTTATAGCCGGAAATACGAGGGTTTTGATCAGGCGTTGCTGTCCGGAAGTTCTTCCTTGGGAAGAATATCGATCTGTGGTTTTTTAAGCACCTCTTTGTTGGCAATGCTACGTTCGAGGGAAAGCAATAGGGAAGGCAGCAGTATAAGGTTGGCCAGCATAGCGAAAAGCAGCGTGGCAGATACCAGGGCTCCCAAAGCCACGGTTCCCCCAAAACTGGATATAATAAATACAGAGAACCCAAAAAAGAGGACGATGGAGGTATAAAACATACTTACTCCGGTTTCCCTTAGAGCAGCGTAAACGGATTGCTTTATGCGCCATTTGTTTGCCGTTAATTCCTGGCGGTACTTGGCCAGAAAATGAATAGTGTCATCAACGGAAATTCCAAATGCAATACTGAAAACCAATATGGTTGACGGCTTTATAGGTACACCCACAAAGCCCATAACACCAGCGGTTATCAAAAGCGGGAGCAGGTTAGGGATCAGTGATATCAGGATCATGCGAAAAGATCGGAACAGATAAGCCATAAAGAGGGCAATGAGCCCGATTGCCAGGGACAGGGATAACAACAGGTTTCGGACCAGGTATTTGGTCCCTTTCAGGAAAAGCAGGGCCTTGCCGGTTATATATACCGAGTAGCGTTCATCAGGGAAAATTTTAGCAATGTTCTCCAGCAAGACCCTTTCAATTTCTTCCATACGATCTGTACGCACATCCCGCATGAAGGTGGTGATGCGGGCCACCTGCCCGGTACTGTCCACAAAACTTTGCAGAAGTTCGCTATTCCCCTGGGATTTCCGGGCAACATCCATAATAAAGGTATTCTCCTGGGCGGTGGGTAGTTGATAATACCTGGGAATACCGTTGTAAAAGGCTTGCTTGGAATACTTGATGAGGTTTACTACCGAAACGGGTTTGGACAGTTCCGGGGTTTCCTCAATGATCTCTCCCAGGCGGTCCATCCGCTTCAGGGTGGCAGGTTTCATAACCCCTTTTTTACGCTCTGTATCCACAACAATTTCAACGGGCATGATTCCGTCAAATTCCTGCTCAAAAAATCGGATATCCTTGAAGAAATCGGCCTTCTTTGGCATATCTTCTATGGGACTCCCCGAGATTTCTATCTGGTATATCCCTATAATACTCAGGGCAAGCAAGGCCACAGAAGTGAAATATACACCTATGCGGTGTTCACGCACAATGCGTTCCATCCAGCTTACAAATCCATCGATCCATTTTTTATTTAGGTGTTTAAGGTGCTTGGTCTTGGGCAAAGCCATAAAACTGTACACAATGGGAATGATGAGCAAAGAAAGGATAAATATCCCCAGAATATTGATGGAAGCCACTGTTCCAAATTCCGTGAGCAATTTACTATCGGTAATGATGAAAGTGGCAAAACCGGAGGCCGTGGTAACGTTCGTCATCAGGGTGGCATTCCCGATTTTGGAAATTACCCTTTGCAGGGACAGGGCCTGGTTGCCATGTTTATTTACTTCCTGCTGGTACTTGTTGATCAGGAAAATACAGTTGGGAATCCCGATTACAATGATCAATGGTGGAATCAAAGCGGTCAGGACGGTTATTTCATATCTGAGCAGACCCAATATGCCAAAGGCCCACATAACCCCAATAGTCACTACACAAATGGAAATAAAAGTAGCCCTAATGCTGCGGAAAAAGAAAAAGAAAATCAGGGAGGTTACAGCCAGTGCCGCCCCAATGAATTTCCCTATTTCATCAATGATATTCTGTGAATTTAGGGTTCTTATGTATGGCATTCCAGAGACCCGGACATCAAGTTGGGTTTCTTCCTCAAAATTTTCAACCAGCTTGCTAAGGTCGTTGAGGATAAAATCTTTCCTTACTGAAGTATTTACAATATCCTGATCCAGGTAAACCACCGTTCGGATGGTTCTGGTTTCCTTGTTGTAGAGAACTTTGTCATAAAACGGCAACTCATTAAAGAGGGTAGTGGTTATGCTATCAATTTCTTTCCGGCTGCCTACTTCATCTTCCAGAAATGGCAGGAGTACAAACTCCTGTTTTTCGTTATCCTTCTTCAGTATCTGTAGGTTATCCGTGGAAATGACAAAATCTACTTCGGGAAAAGCATCTAATTGTTTGCTCAGAATATTCCACCGATTGAATTTTTCCGGTGTAAACAGGGCACTGTCTTTTACCCCCAGTACTATGGCATTGCCTTCTTCCCCGAAGATATTTAGGAATTCATTGTACTGCAGATTAATGGGGTGGTCATCTGGCAAAAGATTGGCTTCGGAAGTAGAGAAGCGCATGTGTTGCCACTGCATCCCGAGGAAGACGGTTACAGCAGCGATAAGGGCTAGAATAAGTATCCTGTTTCGCAAGATGATGCGAGCTACTTTTGGCCAGAAGCCCCGAGTTAATTTTGCTACCATTTTAATCCGATTCCGGGCGGCAAAGGTAGAAAATGGCTAACAGTGTTCCTAGCGCAGCATCAAGAAAAGGGCCGGCAAAGCCAGTAAAATAAGGTTAATTATGCCGTCAAAGGGATATTATTTACCTTCCTCTAAGAAAAGGCGTCACGATTGGGCTCAGATACACCACATAAACGTTACAGGCGCCGGGCACGAAAATTGTACCAGATCTTAATAGTCCTGTGTCTGGTAGTCCTGGTTGTGGCAATAATTGCCCTCTATTTAGGGGATGAGTTATAAATGGAGGTGGCGGTATAGCTATACCTTCATGATTTCAGCCTCTTTTGACTCCAGCAGGGCGTCTATCTTTTTGATGTATGCATCCGTTAGTTCCTGAACATCGATCTCTGCATTAGCTTCCAAATCCTCAGAAACATCCAGATGCTTGATTTCCTTATTGGCTTCCTGCCGGGCACTTCGCACCCCTACCTTGGCATCCTCTGCCTCCGCCTTGGCTTGTTTTACCAGTTGCTTCCTTCTTTCCTCAGTAAGCGGAGGCACATTGATAATCACGGTTTCACCGTTATTCATTGGATTAAATCCCAGGTTGGCATTCATAATAGCCGTTTCAATCTCCCCCAGAAGGCTTTTTTCCCAGGGTTGCACAGAAAGGGTCCGCGCATCCGGGGTATTGATATTGGATACCTGAGACAGGGGAGTCATGGAGCCGTAGTATTCCACCATAACGCTCGACAACATGGAGGGGTTTGCCCTGCCTGCCCGGATCTTAATAAACTCTTTCTCCAAATGTGCAATGGCAGCGTCCATACTTTCTTTGGTCGTTTCCAGTATCAAGTCTATTTCTTCGTTCATGTCCACACGTTATTGAGGTTAATAATTGCCTGATATAATTACAGATTTACCACGGTTCCGATATTTTCACCCGAAACAATCTTTAAAAGATTTCCCTTTTTGTTCATGTCAAAAACAACAATGGGGAGCTCGTTTTCCTGACTGAGGGTAAATGCCGTGGTGTCCATCACCTTAAGGCCTTTGTTCAAAACATCCGTAAAGGATATCTTATCAAATTTGGTAGCGGTTTTATCTTTTTCCGGATCACTGGTATATATCCCATCTACCCGGGTTCCCTTGAGGATAACATCTGCCTCTACTTCTATAGCACGGAGCACGGCTGCGGAATCTGTAGTAAAATAAGGGTTACCGGTTCCTCCTCCAAAAATAACCACCCTCCCTTTTTCCAGGTGTCGCATTGCCCTTCTGCGAATAAACGGCTCAGCTACTTCGTTGATTTTTATGGCTGACTGCAAACGGGTTTCAAGGCCTTTATCCTCCAGGGCAGCCTGAAGGGCAAGCCCGTTGATGATGGTAGCCAGCATTCCCATATGGTCTCCCTGAACACGGTCCATCCCATTGCTCTGCCCGGCCAACCCCCTGAATATGTTGCCTCCACCAATCACAATGGCGACCTCAACACCAGTATCAACTACCTCTTTGATCTCTTCCGCATATTCTGCAAGGCGTTTGGGGTCTATTCCATATTGTCTTTCCCCCATTAAGGCTTCACCACTGAGTTTCAAAAGGATCCGTTTATACTGCATGCTTTTGGGCTTGATTTCGAACAAAAATAATCAAAAAATCAAGGGGATACAGGTACATATATGCAAAAAATAATTACAGTATTCTCCTGCTATTTTTTCAATTCAACCTTCTGAATGCATTTCAAAAAGTAAAAAATATTTGTCATAAAGTAAAAAACATTTTACATTTGAAGAAAAATAAAACATGAAAACCAAGTATTTATTTCACGCGAAGTATAGGAATCTGGGCTGGATGGTTTTTATTCCAGCTTCCATTCTGGGTTTTGTTACCTTACTGCTGGAATGGGAACCTGCTTTTTTAGATGTAGAGGTTCTGGGTTTTTTCATTGATGAGGTTTTTGGCGTAGAGAAGCTTGTTGGTTTTACGGAGAACAATATCCTCAATGAGATTCTTGGAATACTTGTTATTCTAAGCGGGTTAACGGTCGCTTTCAGCAGGGAGCCTGATGAAGATGAAATGATTACAAAAATACGCCTGGAATCCCTGGTCTGGGCAACCTACTGGAATTACGGCATCCTGGTCCTGGCGTTTTTATTCCTCTATGACCTCACATTTTATTGGGTAATGGTATTCAACATGTTTACCATCCTTTACCTGTTTATCATCCGGTTTACTCTGTCTATTCGCAAACTAAAAGCAACTTCCGGCAATGAAGAATACCATTAAAATAAACCGGGCCAGATTGGGATTGACGCAGGCCGATCTGGCCGTTAAGGTGCAGGTTAGCCGACAGACCATTAATGCCATGGAATTGGGGAAGTATGCGCCCTCTACAATATTATCCCTGAAGTTATCCGATATTTTTGATGTCCCGGTAAACGAGCTTTTTATGTTAGAGGAGGGAGACTGGCAATAAAAAAAGGCCACCTTATCTGGCGGCCTCTTATATGATTGTTATTGCTCAATTATGATCCGAGTGCTACGCGCTCAAATCCTGTGATTTCAAGGCTGGAATCTACAGACTTAACGTATTGAGCAACACTCTGCTTACTGTCTTTGATAAAGTCCTGATTTACCAGGGTGTTGTCCTTAAAGAAACGCTTCAGTTTTCCCTGAGCTATTTTTTCAAGCATAGCTTCGGGTTTTCCTTCCTGCCGAAGCTGGTCCTTGGCAATTTCAATTTCCTTTTCTATAACGCTTTGCTCAACCTGATCTTCGTTGAGGGCAACAGGGTTCATTGCAGCGGCCTGCATGGCCACATCCTTAGCAGCAGTCGCAGAACCTTCAACAGCACCAGACAATCCTACCAGGGTAGCGATTTTGTTACCGGCGTGGATATAGGATCCAACGAAAGGAGCGTTCAGCTTTTTAAAGCCTCCTATTTCGATCTTCTCACCAATTACTCCGGTTTGCTCTATCAACTTTTCCTCAACGGAAAGTCCGTTGAAGGAAGCCTTGAGAAATTCATCCTTTGAGTTAAAGTCAAGTGCCAGTTCTGCCAACTCATTAGCCAGCGTAACAAAGCTCTCGTTCTTGGCCACAAAGTCTGTTTCGCAGTTGAGGGAAATAATCACACCATTGGTGCGATCTTCACTAACCTTGGCGATAGCAGCACCTTCAGATGATTCCCGGTCGGCACGTTTTGCAGCAACTTTTTGACCTTTCTTTCTGAGGATTTCAATTGCTTTTTCAAAATCCCCTTCTGCTTCTACAAGTGCGTTTTTGCAGTCCATCATGCCTGCACCAGTAGACTTTCTTAATTTGTTTACCTCTGCGGCGGTAATCTTAACCATTTCCAATTAATTTATATCCTTTAAATAGTTTTGTTTTATGGTGTTTATTCAACACCTGCCTTGGCTTTATCCTGCCAGTCCTTCAGTTTGTCCCAGTCTCCGTCAGCAGCCATTTTAGCCTGCTTTGGCCAGGATGTAGGATCCAGGTGGGCCATCCTTGAGCTTGCTTCAGTAAGGATTTCCTTGATAGCGTCAGGTTTGGCTCCGGCCAGCTTTTCAAAAGAATCCATTCCGGCGTTGATAAGAGCTTCTGCTCCCTTTGGTCCGATCCCTTCAATTTTGGTAAGGTCATCTGCTTTTGCACTCTCTTTCTTTTCTTTTGCAGGAGCTTCTTTTGCTTCCACGGGTGCATCAGCAGCAACTTTTTCTTCTACAACCGTTTCTGCAGCTGCAGGAGCTTCTTCAACTTTTTCCTCGGCCACTGCCACTTCCTTAACCGGTGCCTTGGCTACTTCTGGTCCGGCTTCTGCTTCCTTCTCAGCAGATTCTGCTTGCTTATCGGCTTTTCGCTCTGCAAGTCCTTCTGCAACAGCAGTGGTAACAGAATCCATAATGATATCGATAGACTTGGATGCGTCATCGTTTGAAGGGATCACATAGTGAATAGGACGAGGATCACAATTGGTATCCACCATGGCAAAGATGGGGATATTGAGTTTCTGTGCTTCCTTCACTGCAATGTGCTCGCGCATTACGTCAACAATAAAAATTGCCCCTGGTAAGCGGGTCATATCTGCGATTGAACCCAGGTTCTTTTCCAGTTTTGCACGGAGACGGTCTACCTGCAGACGTTCCTTTTTCGAAAGGGTATTGAAAGTGCCGTCTTTCTTCATGCGATCGATGGAAGCCATTTTTTTAACGGCTTTCCTGATAGTCACAAAGTTGGTCAGCATACCCCCCGGCCACCTTTCGGTGATATAGGGCATGTTGATTTTCGATACTTTATCGGCAACAATGTCTTTAGCCTGCTTTTTGGTAGCAACAAAAAGGATCTTCCTGCCTGAAGCCGCTATTTTCTTAAGCGCTTCATTGGCTTCATCCAGTTTTGCTACAGTTTTGTAAAGATTGATTACGTGGATTCCATTACGCTCCATGTAGATGTAGGGAGCCATATTGGGATTCCATTTTCTGGTAAGGTGTCCGAAGTGTACACCTGCCTCCAAGAGGTCTTTTACTTCAGCTTTTTTCGCCATTTTAAAATTAGTTTACGTTCTTAATTTTTAGCAATGCGGAAGTGGTAGGCCTTTGCCAGCCTCCCGCATTTAGATGCTAAACTAAATTGTTCTGCAGGTACTTTTACCAGGTGATAGCCCTGGCGTACCTGCAATAGATTGTTGTCTTAAAAGACTATCAATGAACATTTTGCCCTGCAATTATGCCAGGCAGGACACGGCATATATTAACGTTTGGAGAACTGGAATTTCTTACGGGCTTTTTTCTGACCGAATTTCTTGCGTTCTACCATTCTTGGATCACGTGTAAGCAAACCTTCTGGTTTCAATACCTGGCGGTTTTCCTCGTCAATTTCGCACAGGGCTCTGGAAAGAGCCAGTCTAACGGCTTCTGCCTGCCCGGTGATTCCTCCACCATATACATTAACCTTTACGTCGTAATTTCCTTCTGTTGAGGTAAGGCTGAATGGTTGCTTAACCTTGTACTGCAAAGTTGCAGTTGGGAAGTACTCAGTCAGATCACGCTTGTTAACGGTGATGTTTCCTTTTCCTTCGGAAATATAAACACGAGCGATGGCTGTTTTTCTTCTTCCTATTTTATGTATCACTTCCATTACTTGAGGTCATTAAGGTTAATTGCCTTTGGCTTTTGGGCTTCCTGATCGTGTTCAGTTCCAACATATACTCTGAGGTTGCGAAAAAGGTCTGCACCTAAACGGTTTTTAGGAAGCATACCCTTAACGGCTTTCTCAACCAGTCGCTCAGGATGTTTGTCAAACAATTCCTGTGCTGACCTGCTTCGCTGTCCACCTGGGTAACCCGTGTGACGGATGTATGTTTTATCGTTCCACTTATTTCCTGTGAGGACGATTTTATCTGCATTGATGACAACAACATTGTCTCCACAATCTACGTGTGGGGTGAAATTAGTTTTGTATTTACCCCTCAGTAATTTGGCCACTTTGGAAGCAAGTCGTCCAAGTGGTTGTCCTTCGGCATCAACCAATACCCACTGCTTATCCACAGTAGTTTTATTGGCAGAAATCGTTTTGTAGCTAAGCGTATCCACTACTTATATTTTTTTATTAAACTCATGTATCCCGACAAACGGGCTGCAAATGTACAATTATTAAGTTGAAATACAAACCGTTGTTTAGCAATATTTTTACTTTTTTAATTGGGTAATCACACTAGGCCTCATATCCTTTGAGACGCCTTTAGTTTGCAATAATGCTACTCATTACCGCCGTACTAATTTTAGCCAATTCGATCCTATTCAGATTCAAGGATAACATACTATTACTGCTCCGTTTTCGTTTTCCCATTTACAAACCCAATAAAAATTGCGATATGCTAAGAAAGTTTGTATACACAGTTATAGCTTCCGCATTGCTGTTGTCCTGCTCGTCAGATAAGGAAGATGCCACTGATGTCTCTGGTATTCTGGGTACATGGGACCTGACGGCCCTTCAGATCGATGAGAACAATTCCACTTCAGATGAAGAGTTTGGCAAACAGATCCTGGATTTTCTCGCGGCCCAGGAGTGTTATATCATAACCCTTACCTTTAATGAAGACCTTAGTGTAGTTTTGGAAAATTCTGGAAATTATATTGAGATAAATGTTAACCCTGATGGTACAGGACTGGATATTCCCTGTCCCACTCAGAGCGATATTGAAGTAAGTACGTATACTTATGACGGGGAGCTTTTGAGCTATATAGATGAGAACCTGGAAACCGTAACCGTTACGGTACAAATAACAGGAAACACTATGACCATTAACGCCGTTGAATTTGGTGTGGAAAACTTGGATACAGGCGGACAATTAGTTTTTACCCGCAGGTAACATTCATTTCTAAAAAAGCAAAACCCTTCGGTTTTACTGAAGGGTTTTTTACTATATAATTAATGAGCTTCAAGCCAGTTAGCACCCTCCCCCAGGTCTACTTCCAATGGAACAGCCAGGTCAAAGGCATTTTCCATTTCCGATTTGATAAGGTTCCTGATCTCTTCCAATTCAGGTTTATATACATCGAAAACCAGTTCATCGTGCACCTGAAGCAGCATTTTAGTCTTGAAGCCTCCCTCTTTTAATTTATCGTGGATACGGATCATGGCTATCTTAATGATGTCTGCAGCGCTCCCCTGTATGGGGGCGTTTACGGCGTTCCTTTCTGCCGCACCCCGGACTACTGCGTTGCTGCCATTAATATCTTTAAGGTACCTCCTTCGTCCCAGAACCGTCTGTACATAACCATGTTCCCTTGCAAATTCAATCTGATCCTGTATGTAGTCCCTCAGTTTAGGATAGGTCTTGTAATAAGTGTCAATCAGTTCCTTGGCTTCGGTCCGAGATAGGTCGGTCTGGTTGCTTAAACCAAAGGCAGATACCCCATAAATGATCCCAAAATTCACCGTTTTGGCGTTGCTGCGCTGTTCCCGTGTAACTTCCTCGATAGGCACATTGAAAACTTTTGACGCCGTAGAGGCATGAATGTCCTCCCCCTGTTTGAAAGCCTCTATCATGGTGGATTCCTCGCTAAGGGCAGCAATTATCCGAAGTTCTATCTGGGAATAATCCGCGGCTAGCAATACATGGTCCTGGTCACGTGGGATAAAAGCCTTCCTTACCTGCCTGCCCCGTTCCGTGCGGATTGGTATATTCTGCAGGTTTGGGTTGTTGCTGCTCAGCCTGCCGGTGGCGGCAACGGTTTGCATATAGTCTGTATGTACTCTTCCTGTTTGGGGTTCCACCTGTTCCGGAAGGGCGTCCACGTATGTGCTCTTCAATTTGCTCAATCCACGATATTCGAGAACATCCCGAATAATCTGGTGATCCTTTGCGAGGTAAGACAGTACGTCTTCTGCCGTGGAATATTGACCGGTTCGGGTTTTTTTGGGCTTGTCTACCAGCTTTAGTTTTTCAAAAAGGATCTCGCCGAGTTGTTTGGGAGAGGCGATGTTAAATTCTTCCCCCGCTTCTGCATAGATCTTTTCCACCAGGGCCTTTATATCCCTGTCCAGGGCTTCCGAAAGGGTATTGAGAAATGGAATATCCAGGTTGATGCCTTCCAGCTCCATATCGGCCAGTACGCGCAGCAGCGGGATTTCAATTTCATCAAATAACTTACGGGTGTTGGCCGCTTCCAGTTCCGGCGCAAAATGCTGCGCAAGCTGATAGGTAATATCCGCATCCTCCACGGCGTATTCCGTTTGCTGGTCAATGGGTACTTCGCGCATGCTGAGCTGGTTCTTGCCTTTTTTGCCGATTAACTCCGTAATGGAAACAGGGCTGTAGTTGAGGTAGGTTTCGGAAAGTACGTCCATATTGTGCCGCATATCCGGATTAATGAGGTAATGCGCAAGCATGGTGTCGAAAAGCTTCCCCTTTACTTCAACTCCATATTTGTGCAGGACCTTGATATCGTATTTGAGGTTTTGCCCAACCTTCTCAATGGCCTCAGCTTCAAAAAATGGCCTTAGGTCCTCAATTAATTCTTTCGCCTCTTCCCGGTCTTCTGGAAAAGGAAGATAGAACCCTTTGCCGGCCTCCCAGGAAAAAGCTATCCCAACCAGTTCGGCGGTCAGCGGATTGATTCCGGTAGTTTCCGTATCAAAACAAACCGATGTCTGCTTCATCAGGTTTTGAAGAAATAGTTTACGGTTCATTCCGGGATTAACCAGCTGGTACACATGTGGTGTGTCCTTTATGGTTTGCCTTCCGGAGATTACTTTGCCTTCGGTTTGGGTGCCCCCATCTCCAAAAAGGGAAAACTGTCCTCCTCCGGCAACATTTTCCTTTAGTTTCTGAACAGGGGCTGATTCTTTTGATTCCGCTTCACCGGTTTCAGTAAAGAAGATCTTGAGGAACTGTTCGCGAAGCCTCCGGAATTCCAGATCTTCAAATATGGATTGTACCTTTTCACTGTCTGGTTGTGAAAGCTCATAATCCTTTTCATCAAACTGCACATCACAGGTAACACAGATCGTGGCCAGCTTTTTGGAAAGTCGGCCCAGTTCGGCATTGGCCTCAACTTTTTCCCGCATTTTTCCCTTCAACTTATCCGTATTGGCCAGCAATTCTTCCAGGCTGCCAAATTCTGCGATAAACTTTTTGGCAGTTTTATCGCCAACACCCGGCAAGCCGGGGATATTGTCACTAGCATCGCCCATCATGCCCAGGTAATCAATTACCTGCTCCGGGCGCTGTACCCCAAAGCGTTCCTGAACCTCCGGTATGCCCCAGATTTCGATACCATTCCCCATCCTGGCAGGCCGATACATATATATATTGTCCGAAACCAGCTGTCCGAAGTCCTTATCCGGGGTTACCATATAAACCTGATATCCCTGTTCTTCTGCCTGTTTAGCCAGGGTGCCAATAATATCGTCTGCTTCCAGTCCGGAAACTTCTACCACCGGTATATGCATGGCTTTCAGGATATCCTGTATGATAGGGACAGCCACCCGAATGGCATCCGGGGTTTCATCACGGTTAGCTTTATAATCGGCAAAAAGTTCCGTGCGTTCTGCACTGCCGTCCTTGTCAAAACATACTGCCAGGTGGTCTGGCTGTTCCCGCCTGATCACATCAAACAGGGAGTTTACAAACCCCATAATAGCAGAGGTATCCATTCCCTTGGAGTTAATCCTGGGGTTCTTTATCAAGGCATAATATCCCCTGAAAATCAGGGCATAGGCATCTAATAGGAAAAGTCTTTTTTTGTCGGACATAATAAGTGAGCTAAGGCAGATTCAAAACTACGAAGATAAGTCTCCAATCGAAAATATTAAGCCGGGACATGGCTGTCTGAAGTGGTGTTCATATGTCCTGCCGGGGAATAAGTTCTGTATGTAAAGCCTGGCTGAATGCAATAGGCTCCTACTTCTCCTTTTTTGTTTATGGCAATAAATCCAATCTGGAAATCGAGCTTTCCTTTGTTTTTTTCAATGATACGCTTTACTCCTTCTTCACAGGCTTCCTGAGGTGATTTTCCCTGCCGCATGAGCTCTACAATCAGGAAACTGCCCACAGTCCGCACTACCTCTTCGCCCACACCGGTGGCTGTAGCTGCACCCACTTCATTATCCACAAATAATCCGGCACCGATAATCGGGGAGTCACCCACCCGGCCAGCTAATTTGTAGGCCATTCCGCTGGTGGTACAGGCCCCGGACAGATTTCCATTATTGTCAATAGCCAGCATCCCGATAGTGTCGTGGTTTTCGATATTGATTATTGGCTTGTACTGAGCCGTTTCCTTCCAATTTTCCCATTCCTGCCTGGATTTTTCAGTAAGCAGATTCTCCAGTTGAAAGCCTTTTTCAACTGCAAATTTCTGAGCCCCCTGGCCAGCCAGCATAACGTGAGGAGTTTCCTCCATGACCTTTCGCGCCACGGAAATGGGATGTACAATATTCTGCAAATAAACTACCGAGCCACAATTTCCTTCGTGATCCATAATACAGGCATCCAGGGTTACATTCCCGTCGCGATCCGGTCTGCCCCCTTTACCAACACTCTGGTTGGAAACATCGGCTTCCTCCATGCGCACACCCTGTTCTACGGCATCCAGAGAATTACCTCCCTTTTCCAATATTTCCCAGGCCCTGCCCGTGGCGTTGGGTACATCCCAGGTGGCAATAACAATAGGTTTTATAGCCTTAGTACTTACTGGGATTTCCTTCTTTTCGGAGGGGTTTGCGCAGCTGTTGACTATGGATGCCGAAATCAATCCCGCGGCACCCAAACCGGAGTTTTTTACAAAATTTCTTCTTTTCATCTCGGGAGGTGATTACATTTAGGATGTGTTAAAGATACATAAATATGATAGTGGAAGTTTGTGCAGCCTCACTGGATTCGGCATTGAGTGCCGGGCGGGCCGGGGCAGACAGGATTGAACTGTGTTCTGAGCTTGGAGTAGGGGGTATTACCCCTTCCATGGGGCTTTTTAAGGAAGTAAAGGCCCGCACATCCCTTCCGGTGCATGTATTGATCCGTCCCAGAAGCGGGGATTTTGCTTACACCGAGGCAGAATTTGAAGTGATACTGGCCGATATAGCCCTGTTCAAGTCGAGTGGAGCAGAAGGTATTGTCTGTGGGATACTGCAGAAAGACCATGTGCTGGATACAGATCGAACCGAAAAAGTTCTGGAGGCGTCTGAAGGGCTTTCGTTTACTTTCCACAGGGCCTTTGACTGGGTTCCGGATCCGATGCAAACTTTTCAAACCCTCCAGGATATGGGGGTTAACACCTTGTTGAGTTCCGGAAAAGCCAAAGGTGCGCCAATGGGGCTACCTCTTTTAAAAAAGATGCACAAGTGCTCCAGGGCCACAACGGTAATGCCAGGTGCCGGGATAAGGCCCAATAATATCCGGCAATTCATTGAAGCCGGGTTTAAAGCACTGCATTTATCCGGTGCCGTTATGCAAAATAACAGTGAACCACACCACGGCATAAGCTTGATGGGCGGTGGTTTGTTATCCGAAACCGATATAGCAACTGCAGATTACGAGGTATTGCGGGCTGTAGTGCAAAGCGTTAAAGAATAGCTAAAGAGATTTAGCCGAATCGGGTTAAACAAATATCTTTGTAAAAAAAGGGCATGCTGCGCTGGATTGTATTTATTGTCGTTTACCTGGTTATGGGTTTTTATGCCCTTCAAGCCCTTAAGACCGTTACCCGATTCCCATATGTGTATTACGCATTTATGGGTTTGTCCCTTCTGGTCATCGGGAATTTTGTTTATCAGTTTACAATCGGAGAAGAGGCAGGCCGTGTACTGAGCCGTCCCAAGAGTTATGCTTTTGGGTTCCTGCTGGCCATGATTACTTTTAAGATTATCACTATTGGGTTTCTATTTTCGGAAGACCTTTTTCGTTTCCTGGCCGCGTCCTATCAAAAATTTTTTGGGGGTTCCGGAGAGTTTAGTCTGCCTACGAGGAGGAGGTTCCTCAGCCTGATGGCCATGGGAATTGCGGCTATACCTTTCGGAGCATTGTTGTATGGCATGTACAGGGGTAAGTACAACTTCCAGGTATTGAAATACGAGATGGAGTTTGATGACCTCCCTGAGGCTTTTGACGGATACCAGATCACCCAGATCTCGGATGTACACAGCGGTAGTTTTGACAATCGGGAGAAGATAGAATACGCTATTGACCTGATCAACAAACAGCAGAGCGATGCCATATTTTTTACCGGGGATATGGTCAATAACAAAACGGATGAAATGAAGCCCTGGGCAGATTTGTTTTCCCGGCTTAAGGCGCCAGATGGTATATATTCCATACTCGGGAACCATGATTATGGGGATTATATTCCCTGGGATACGCCAGAGTTGAAGCGGCAGAACCTGGAGGAACTGAAACAGCTTCAGCGGGATATGGGTTTTGATTTATTGCTCAATGAGAGTCGCTACCTTCAGAAAGGTTCCGAGCAGCTGGCACTGATAGGGGTTGAGAATTGGGGGCGTGGTGGTTTCAAAAAAGCAGGTGATCTGGACAAGGCTACAGCCGGTGTTAGATCTGAAGATTTTAAGATACTGTTGAGCCATGATCCATCGCATTGGGAAGATGTTGTTATTCATCATCCCTATCACTTTCACCTTACCCTGAGTGGACACACCCATGGGATGCAGTTTGGTATTGAAATCCCGGGATGGGTAAAATGGAGCCCTGTGAAGTGGCGCTATAAATACTGGGCTGGGATTTACGAAGAATTGGGGCAGTTCATAAATGTCAACCGCGGGTTCGGATTCCTTGGTTATCCCGGAAGAGTGGGTATATGGCCTGAAATAACGGTTATCACCCTGAAAAGGAAATCCAGTGTAGCCGCTGCCTGATCTCCGAAATCACAAATTATTGGCCCTAACTGTATTATTCACATTTTTTCTTACTTTTGAACGGTAATCCAACGTTATTTCTATGTCGAAATTTGGAGAACTCATCGATCTGAACATCCCGGTACTTCTGGATTTTTATGCAGAATGGAATGAGCAATCTACTTCCATGCACCCAGTTCTTAGGGATGTAGCAGCAGCCCTTGGCGATAAAGGGAAGGTTATTAAGATTGATGTGGATAAGAACAAGGAGCTTTCACAGGCGCTCCGTATCAAGGGCCTGCCCACCTTAATGATCTACAAGAAAGGTGAGATGGTCTGGCGACAAAGCGGTGAGCAGGATGCCAATACCCTGATAGGGATCCTGAATGAATACGTTTAAGAACCACCCGTACCTTTTTATATTTTAAGCAAGGTTACAGCAGTTAGCTTTTTGGGGTAGCCTTACTCTGGCAAAAGACTGTCGGTGCCTGTTCCTTCTTCCGGGGCAACTGTATCCGGTACTTGGTCCCAGCTTTCCTCTTCGAGAAGTTCATTCTGGTAAAAATGGCTGAACATATCAATGGTTTCATTGAAAACCTGGGTTTCCACCTCGGCCATTTCCCGGTCATCATTATCAATAAGGATATCGATATTGCGCCGGTAACCCTCCATGTCGGCAATTATCTCCTCAATTTTATCGTATTGTTCATCCAGTGGAATACCAGCATAATATTCCAGTCGATCCTGATAAATGGCCTTTAGCTTTTTAAAGAGCGCCCGGGCCTTTTCGGTTTCCCCAACCTTGTAATATCCATCTACAAAAGGTTCTACAAAGGTGTAGTAACCATAATGTTCCACTGGGAGGTTGGTCATGGCAATGTCGATGATCTCACGGGCCTTGTCTATTTTATTCTCACTGATAAGAGCTTCTGCAAGGCGTGCCAGGTTGCCCCGGAAAGAGAGGCCCTGAATACGGGTTTGCGGGTCGTGATATATGTCAGGGCTACCTGAATTTCCCCAATCCCATTGGGTTACCACCTCGTACATGCGCTCTGTGTCTATACGACCCATTTCATAAGGACTTTCATTGACCGTCTTAATAGGAACGAGCTTGTAGGCGAGGCCCTCCAGTTGCAGATATTCTTTCATCCAGATATACTCGGCCTTGTCAAAACTTCCACCGGAAAAATAAATGGGCCTTTCCCAGTTGTTGTTGGCCAGGATGTCCAGCATCATGATACGGTTTTTAGGCAGTGCTGATGGAAGGTCTATGTCTATGTAGTCCACAATAAGTGCAGAATCCTTTGCTTTTACCAGTCCGCTTTTCAGCACATTTTCCTTATTAACAGGAACCCTGATTTTGTTGGTAGGGTAATAGACCAGATCCAGAGTGCTTTCCGGGTATTCGCTCAAATCCCGACCCTGCTTTTGTAGAATATACCTCAATTTGGATTGTGGTTTGTTATCAGCTATCCAATCCATAAAATCTCTTATATCCCAACGCTGATCCGTTAATTCCTGGTGGTATATCACGTCCCTGTTTCCGTAACGGTACAATTCATGGGTGAGTTGGGATGGGATGGGATCACTTTTGTACGCCTTTCGCTTCATCTGGTCTACATACCAGTCTGTAGCAAACAGGCTGGTGCAGATAATGCGCACATCCTGCCTATGCCCTTCAATTTCCTGAACATACCAAAGTGGGAAGGTGTCGTTATCGCCTATGGTGAATAGCATGGCACCCACATCTTTTTCGCAGGAATCCAGGTATGCCATTGCGCTTGCCCTTGCGGTATACCGACCGGATCGATCGTGGTCGTCCCAGTTTTGAAATGCCATTACCCCCGGCACGGCAAGAAGGCAAACAACCAGAACTGCCGGGGCAAGAATTTTAGGGGTTAGGTATTTTTTAAACTCCTCAAAAAGGCCGTAAACCCCGATGCCAATCCAAAGGGCGAAAATGTAAAAAGACCCTACCAGGGAATAATCCCTTTCCCGGGGTTGGAAAATGTAGGGATTGGTATAGAATTGAATGGCCAGCCCAGTAAACATAAAAAACACAAAGAGTACCCAAAAATGCCTGGGGTTCTTTGAAAGCTGGAATACCAAACCAATTACACCCAGAAGCAGAGGCAGGAAGAAGTAGGTATTGCGCCCTTTGTTGTTCATTACATCCTCCGGAAGATTGTCCTGGCTTCCCAGACGCAGGCTGTCTATAAAGTTAATGCCACTGATCCATTCGCCATTGCCATTGTATCTCCCCTGAATATCATCTTTCTTACCAACGAAGTTCCACATGAAATAGCGCCAGTACATATAGCCGAACTGGAACTGGAACATATAGCCCAGATTGTCCCAAAGGGATGGTGGTTGAACTTCCAGATATTCCCCGAATTGCCTGAGGAAACTGATGTACTGGGTTTCATCGATCTCGCCATTGGCCAGTCCGTTTTTCACCTGTGCAGCAGCCCTCCTCAATTCTTCATTGGAAGATTTTAAGCGGAAATCAAGAGGGCCAAAATACTTCATGTAATTCTCGGCGTGCTGTTCACTCCACATACGAGGTAATATGCCGCGGTGAGCCTCATTAGGCCCCTGCATAGCATCTTCGTAGTTGTTAACGATGACGTATTTTCCCAGGGCCTCGTCCTTTTCGTATTTAGGCTTGTCGTCCTTGTCTTCGCCCGGAGGTGCAAAGAGGTTTGAGTAGTAAGTGCCGTATACCGGGCTGTCTACTCCCGGGTATTGCTCCCTGTTGTAGTAAGCCAGCAGGGACCTGGCATCCGATGGGTTGTTCTCATTAACTACTACATTGGCATTGGCCCTGATAGGCAGCATTAGCCAGGAGGAAAAGCCCAAAAACAAAAAGAGGGCGCACAGCACCAGGGTATTGGCAATGCGATAATTATTTTTTCGGGTATATCGTAGCCCAAAATAAAAGGCCGCAGCAAAAAGCAGTCCCATGATAATGGTTCCGGAATTAAACGGGAGTCCAATACTATTGATGAAAAATACTTCACTCCAGCCAAAGAGTTTCAACACATAGGTCAGCGAAAACTTGTAGACCAACATCAGTACGGCAATGACCAGTATATTGGCAAGCAGGAAGTTTTTGACAGTGGTTGTTTTATAGCGCTTGAAGTAATAAAGCAGACCAATGGAAGGGATGGCCAGGAATCCCATAAACTGTACCCCAAAAGTTAGGCCCACTACAAACGAAATCAGGATAAGAAAGCGATTGCCCCTGGGATGGTCCAGGTTGTCCGTCCATTTAAGCCCAAGCCATAATAGCAAGGCCATAATAAAACTGGCCATCGCGTAAACTTCTGTTTCCACGGCATTGAACCAGAAGCTGTCCGAATAGGTAAATGCCAGGCTTCCCACCAAACCGCTGCCCAGAACAGCTATTGCATGACTGTTGGTAAATGAAACATTTGAAGGTATCATTTTGCGGACCAGGTTGGTTATGGTCCAGAACATAAATAATATGGTAAAGGCGCTGGAGGCCCCTGATACGTAATTCACCATGCGCGCAACCTGATCTGCCTCAAGTGCAAACATGGCGAAAAAGGCACCGATCATTTGCAGCAATGGGGCACCAGGAGGGTGACCTACCTGCAATTTGGCTGAGGTGGTGATGTATTCACCGGCGTCCCAGAAGCTACCGGTAGGCTCTACGGTTAATCCGTAGGTTATCAGGGCTATAAAAAAAGTAACCCAGCCTAAGCGGGTTTCCCATTTCTCAAAATTCTTTGCAAACATCTATGTTCCAATTTACAGGTCGAAGCGAATTTACTAATTATAAAATTTAACCCCGGTTATTTTTCTAAAACCTTTAACAGCAATGGCGGTAGTGTTACCCGTTTTATCTCTCCATTTTGTTTGTGCAAACAAAAGAATGTTTTAAATTTGTCCGCTCTAATGAGAGATTGGCCTATGGTGTAATTGGCAACACTACTGATTTTGGTTCAGTCATTCTAGGTTCGAGTCCTAGTAGGCCAACAAAAACCCCGCAAATTTTGCGGGGTTTTTGTTTTATACCCTGCCCTCCTTTTCATATTCTTTATTTTTCCATTTTCATTCCTTTTTTACACCGGATGATGAACAGTGAAAAATATGGGTCACTTAAGTTCAATTCTTAAAATTTTCCTAAATTCAACCAAACACAAATTAAACCTTAACTATTATGAAGCAGACTTTTTTAAGGCGTATGGTTCTGATTGCCGGTGCAGGTATGTTTTTATTTTCCTGTTCGGACGAATCTGTCATTCAAGACGACAACCTTGATTTACAAAATGTATTTGAGCAAGACATAGAGGCCACTGTAGTACAACAGGGCAGTTATGTTATAGAAGGATCCTACATTGTTGTTTTTGACCAGAAGGTCACCGGAGATGTAGGTGCGAGATACGGTGCGGATTACAATGCAGCCAAAGCAGCGGTAAAAGAAATGGCAACAAAGATTTTTGATGGTTTGCAGATGAGGGGTGAAATTATCGAGCATGTTTACAGTAAAACGTTAACCGGGGTTTCGGTTAGACTTTCTGAGGAACAGGCAGCAGAGCTGATGGCCGATGAAAGGGTGGCCTATATTGAAAAAGACCAGATGTTTACCCTCGCACCCCCGCCTGGAAGAGGACCGGGAGGTGGAGGCGATGGCGGTGGTTCTGCAGCCCAGGAAAAGCCCTGGGGTATAACACGGGTCAACGGTGGAGCAACATATACCGGTAATAATGTTGCCTGGATTATAGATTCCGGAATTGATTCTGGCCATGAAGACCTCAACGTTGATGTAAGTCGGGGATTCAATGCCTTCAGCAAGGGCAAAGATTCCGATCTTTCAGCTGATGGTAATGGACACGGCACACACGTTGCAGGAACTGTTGCTGCCATTGATAATGAAGTTGGCGTGGTTGGCGTTGCGGCGGGAGCTACAGTTATTCCTGTAAAAGTACTGGACAGCCGCGGAAGTGGTTCTTATTCCGGTGTAATAGCGGGGATTGATCATGTGGCTGCCAATGGTAGTAATGGGGATGTGGCCAATATGAGTTTAGGTGGAGGCTATTCGCAAGCTGTTAACGATGCTGTAGAAAGCGCTGCCTCTACCGGGGTTAAATTTGCCCTGGCTGCAGGTAATGAAAGTACAGATGCAAATACCCGGTCTCCGGCATCTGCCAATGGATCAAATATCTACACTATTTCGGCAATGTCTCAGGGAGACAACTGGGCATCTTTCTCAAACTACGGCAATCCCCCGGTAGACTACTGTGAACCCGGTGTATCCATTAAGTCAACCTGGAAAGGTGGTGGGTACAACAGTATAAGCGGTACTTCAATGGCTGCTCCCCATGCTGCAGGCCTACTGCTTTTAGGGAATATTGGAAACGGCGGAACAGTAAATGGTGATCCGGATGGCAATGCGGATACCATAGGTGTAAACTAACATAATAGAGAAAGGTTATTAAGGCTTCTGAAAAGGAGCCTTTTTCTTTGTAATAGCCCGGGAACAACCCCAGTAACTTATTAATGGAAAATGTAGCAAAAAAGCAGTATCTTTCTGCCCCTTAATTAAAGAACTCATGGAGTATCCTCTGAGTTATGATAAAGGATTAAGCTGAAGCAACATTAATCCCATTTAGTCCATTTACAATGAATTACGATACCAGAATTTCAAGAAAGGCCACTTTTTATGGCGTGTTTTTAGCATTTTTAATATCTGTAGCTGTCAATGCACAGGAAAGATTTGGTGGACTGGCACTTTATACAGTAAGGGCGGAAATGAGTAAGGATCCGATCGAAACGCTGGAGAAGGTAGCCGATGCTGGTTATGCCTACGTTGAGGCGGCCAATTATTCGGATGGTAAGTTTTATGGTATGTCGCCCAGTGAATTTAAGGCGCAGTTAAAAAAACTTAAGCTGAAACCACTCAGTGCGCATCAGGGAAGTGTAACCCTGGAAAATGCCGATACCATGATAGCAGATACAAAAGCAGCAGGCTTCCAGTATTTCGTTGTCCCTATACCCCCAATGGGAATGTTTAAATATGACCGCGAAGCGGGAAAGATGGGCATGGAAGGAAGCGTGGAAAACTTAGCGGAAATCCTGCAGATCCTGGGTAAAAAATGCAAAGAAGCTGGAATTAAACTTTTATATCATAATCACGACTTTGAGTTTATGGCCGATGAAAATGGGGTTGTTCCCATTGATCATTTATTAGAGAATCTGGACCCTGAAATTGTTAACTTCCAGATGGATTTGTATTGGGTGACTAAAGCGGGTGCAGATCCATTCGCTTATTTTGAAAAGTACCCTGGTCGTTTCAAGATCTGGCATGTGAAGGATATGGACGAACAGGGCAGATTTGCCCCCGTAGGCACAGGGACAATAGATTTCGAAAAAATCCTCAAGATGAAATCAAAGTCGGGCATGAAATACTACATGGTAGAACAGGACAGGACGTTTGATGGTATGAAACCACTGGAAGTCATCAAAATCAGTCATGAAGGAATCCGTGAATACGGGTTTAACTAGAAGGAATGCTGCACTAATTACATGTTACAGGTTTACGGATCAACTCAATAGTTGCTCTAGCAAATAGCCAACGAAGTAGGCTACTACCGCGGCGATGGTTCCCAGACTTACCGTTTCTGATATGCCTTTCAGGATACGGGTCTGATTAACAACGGCTTTTAGCCAGCCTATGATAAAAAAGCCCATAGCCGTGAGTGTTGAGGAGATAACAAATAGGTTTTTGTCTATGGGGTTCAGGTAATCCAGCACAAAAACGGCAAGGGGAATAAGCCCGATCAGTAAAAACGAAATATAAGTTATCCCACCAATCCACAATGGGGACTTCATGGGTCTGTTCATCTGAAGTCCCTCCTTCATTTTCACATCTATCCAACGCTCTTTGTCCCGCGTAATTAAATCCACCACCTTATTGAGCAGCTCACCTTCAAATCCCTTCAGGGAATAGATCCTCCGAATTTCTTCTTTTTCCACTTCGTGCACCGTTTCCATGTTCCTGGCAGCCTGAGCCCTGTGCTTATCAAAGTTGTCCTTTTGTGTTTTGGCAGAAAGGTATGCTCCTACAGACATGGCAAAACCATCTGCCAGTAGGTTTGCAAAACCCAGGATAATAATGACAGAGCTATCCAGGCCTGCCCCCACAGAACCGGCGACCACGGCAAATGTAGTTACGCTGCCATCCATGCCGCCGTAAACGAACTCCCCAAGGTAGGGTTCCAGTTTGTGTATCCGGCTTCCTTTCATCTCCATTATTCTTCTTCTTCAACTACCTGGTTGGTTATTTCAAGATCGATGACCTCTCCTGTTGCTGGTTTTTTGCGACTCCGGATCATTGCCCAGGTCATAATTACACTGGTGCCAATAATTATAAAAAGCAATATACCCTGATCGAAGGCCGCTACCTTGGCTTCTTCTGGTATGGCATAAAACAGTAAAACTGTAATAAGCCCTCTGGGTGCGATAAAAAGCTGGGGAAATATATCCTTGCCGTAAAATGTGCGTAGCAGAACAAATCTGATCCCGTAAATGGAGGTCAGGATCAGAATACTGATCAGCAATACCCGTATACTTAACAAAGAAGAAAGGATAATGGTAATTCCAAATACTACGAAGAAAAAGGTGCGTACCACAAAAGCGCTTTCCAGGGTAATTATATGTAGTTCCTTATAGATCTGTTTGGCGCGGTCTTCCTTTAAGTATTTCTTGAGAGGTCCGGCAAAGAAAAGTTTCATATTGGCAATAACCAGTCCAAATATAAGGATGATGATCAGGGAAGAAAGGTGGAACTTTTTACCTATTGCATAGAGCAACAGCAATACGGCAATTAGGAGGAATTGTTTTGCCTGGGATTTAATTCCCTGGAATATGAGAATGATAACGTAACTGGCAATGATGGCTATTACAATGGTCAGTAAAATGCTGCCGGCAAACCCGGCCACCCCGGTACCTTCTTCCGGATTGAGTTGCCCGATTAGGAAATAGAAAAGAATGATCCCGGCAATATCCGAAAAGGTACTCTCATAAATATGGAATTCCCTTTTTTCCTCCCTCAACCTCGTCACACTGGGAATAATGATAGCACTCGACAATATGGAAAGAGGCGTGGCATACACCCATGCCTGAGGTATGCTCATCTCCGGGATGAGGGAATGCAGGATTAGCGCGGCAATCCAGGCCGAAAGACCAAGCCCCATGAGGGCAATCGCCATGGATTTCAGTAAAACCCAGATTTTGTCTTTTCGCAACTCCAGTTCAAGGGAGGCCTCCAGTACAATCATGATAAGTCCTACTATACCGAGGACTTCAAGTGCGGGAAACAAATCAGGGAGCTGGTCTACAAAAGCTTTTGCCACATACTGCAGTACAATGCCCAGCACAATAAGCATCAATACAGAAGGGATATTGGTTTTGCGGGATAGCCCGTTGAACCAGAACGATAGGATCAGGATGACCGAGGCTTCAATGATCAGGTTGTATGAAGAAAAAATATCCATGTTCCTGGTTTAAGCAGGTGAACAGCCTGTGTGCAGTACAATAAATGTACTATTAAATTGGCGAACACAATTTAAAAAAGTTAGGTATTGATTTAGCGGTGGTTATGAATCGGTTTTTCATAAAAAATATTGTATATTTGCGCCACTGAAAGGATAGTAATGTATTCATGAGGGGACAATAAGTCCCCTCTTTTATTACAGAAATGATATTGAAGGAGAAAGTAGCCCGTTTGTTAGAACAGGAGCTCAGCAACAGCCCCTCACTTTTTCTGATCGATCTTAAGGTAACACCTGACAATTCCATAAAGATTGTGATCGATGGAGACGAAGGTGTGACTTTGAAGGATTGTGTTGCTGTTAGCCGGGCAATTGAACGGGAACTGGACAGGGAAGAAACTGATTTTTCTCTGGAGGTTACTTCAGCCGGTGCTACAGCCCCGATAGTCAACCCCAGGCAGTACCGGAAAAACATTGGGAGGAAGCTGTCCGTTAGGACGGCGGAGAGCAAGTTTGAAGGAAATTTGTCTGAGGCGGATGACAAACGGATTGTGCTGGAATGGAAGAGCAGGGAACCCAAGCCGGTAGGCAAGGGAAAGGTAACCGTTTTGAAATCACAGGAGATCCGGATAACGGAAATTAAAGAAGCAAAAGTAAAATTGAATTTTTAATAAGTAGGACATGGAGAATATTGCATTGATTGAATCTTTCTCGGAATTTAAAGACGATAAGTTCATCGACAGGGTGACACTTATGGCTATTTTGGAAGATGTATTCAGGAATGCTTTGAAAAAGAAGTTCGGATCCGATGATAACTTTGATATCATCATTAACCCTGATAAAGGGGACTTGGAAATTTGGAGGAACCGTGTGGTTGTTGAAGATGGAGAAGTGGAAGATCCCAATGAAGAAATTGCTCTGAGTGAAGCCCGCAAGATAGAGCCTGATTTTGAAGTCGGGGAAGATGTGTCTGAAGAGGTTAAGCTGGTAGATCTGGGCCGCAGGGCTATCCTCGCGCTTAGGCAAAACCTGATTTCAAAGATTCATGAACATGACAATACCACTATCTATAAGCAGTTTAAAGATCTCGAAGGGGAGATATACACTGCCGAGGTACACCATATTCGGCACAAGGCGATAATCCTCCTTGACGACGAAGGCAACGAGATTATTTTGCCGAAGGAAAAACAAATTCCTTCAGATTTCTTCAGAAAGGGAGATAATGTGCGCGGGATCATTGAAGCGGTAGAGCTTAAAGGGAATAAACCTTTGATCATTATGTCCAGAACCTCACCTATATTCCTGGAGCAATTGTTCTTCCAGGAAATCCCAGAGGTGTTCGACGGGTTGATCACTATCAAAAAGGCAGTGCGCATACCTGGCGAAAAGGCCAAGGTGGCCGTGGATTCCTATGATGATCGCATAGATCCGGTTGGTGCCTGTGTAGGGATGAAGGGATCACGGATTCACGGTATTGTTCGTGAATTGGGCAATGAAAATATTGATGTTATCAACTGGACCAACAATCCGCAGCTCATGGTTACCCGTGCACTTAGTCCGGCACGTGTTTCTTCGGTTAAACTGAATGATGAGAACATGACCGCGCAGGTTTACCTGAAGCCAGAGGAGGTTTCCAAGGCTATTGGTCGTGGAGGACATAACATCCGGCTCGCAGGTCAACTTACTGGTTATGAGATCGATGTATTCAGGGAAGGGGTTGAAGAAGATGTGGAATTGACAGAATTTTCAGATGAGATTGAAGCATGGGTTATTGAAGAGTTCAAGAAAATCGGGCTGGATACAGCGCGAAGTGTTCTTGAGCAGGATGTGGATGACCTGGTAAAACGCACTGATCTGGAAGAGGAAACCGTCCTGGATGTAGTACGCATCCTCAAGGAGGAGTTTGAAGATTAAACTATATATTAGCACAGAATTTTAGAGAGGTAAAGCATATTTATGGCAGAAGGCGCAACAATAAGGCTTAATAAAGTACTTCGGGAACTCAATATTTCGCTGGACAGGGCGGTTGATTTCCTTGCATCCAAAGGACACGATGTGGATGCAAGGCCAACAACCAAAATATCCGCAGAGGTATACCAAGTCCTTTTGGATGAGTTTCAGACGGATATGACAAAAAAAGCTGCCTCCTTGGAAGTTAGTGAGGAGAAGCGAAAAGAAAAAGAAGCCTTACGATTGCAATTGGAGCAGGAACAGGAGGAAAAACGTCTTGCCAGGGAAAAGCGCGCAGCAGCGCGGGAAGTGGTAAAGGCCAAAGTTGAACTTAGCGGACCTAAAAAGGTTGGCAAGATCGACCTGGATAAAAAACCAGAACCTCCCAAACCTAAGGAAGAAGCGCCAGCCCCGGAAAAGAAAGTAGAGAAAGAAAAGCCTGCTGCCAAAAAAGAGGAGGTTGTTAAGGAAGAACCCCAGTCTATAGAGACGCAATACCAAAAATTATCGGGCCCAAAGATCATGGGCGATAAGATAGACCTCTCCAAATTCGAAAAACCGAAGAAGAAGAAAGAGGAGGCTTCGGATGCTGATAAGAAGGAAAGGAAAAAACGCAGGAAACGTATTGTTAGCAACAGGGATGCCGGAGGAGGTCGTGCCAAAGGCGGAAAGAAAGGACAGCGTTTCACAGCTCCAAGGGTAGAGCCTACCGAAGAAGAAGTACAAAAGCAGGTGAGAGAAACCCTGGAAAAGCTTCAGGGCAAATCCAAAAAAGGAAAAGGGGCCAAGTACCGAAGGGACAAAAGGGAATTGCACCGTCAGCAGACGGAGAAAGATCTCGAACAACAGGAATTGGAAAGCAAGATCCTCAAGGTTACAGAGTTCGTAACCGTAGGGGAGGTGGCCACCATGATGGAAGTGCCCATCACCGATATTATTTCAGCCTGTATGTCGCTTGGCATCATGGTTACCATGAACCAGCGGCTGGACGCTGAAACCCTGTCTATAGTTGCCGATGAATTTGGTTATGAGGTTGAATTCGTTAAGGCAGATATAGAAGAAACCATTGAAGAGGAGGAGGATGATCCGAAAGACCTGAAACCGAGAGCTCCTATTGTTACAGTTATGGGGCACGTGGATCACGGGAAAACATCCCTCCTGGACTACATTCGTCAGGAAAATGTAATTGCCGGTGAAAGCGGGGGTATTACCCAGCATATTGGAGCTTACGGCGTTAGCCTGTCAAGTGGACAAAAAATTACTTTCCTGGATACTCCGGGTCACGAGGCCTTTACGGCCATGCGTGCGAGAGGTGCCCAGGTTACGGATATTGCGATTATCGTGATCGCTGCAGATGACGATATCATGCCGCAAACCAAAGAAGCGATCAGCCATGCTCAGGCAGCTGGAGTTCCCATTGTATTTGCGATAAACAAGATCGATAGACCAACCGCTAATCCGGATAAGATTAAGGAAGGGCTGGCCAATATGAACCTGCTCGTGGAAGATTGGGGTGGGAAAATCCAGTCCCATGATATTTCCGCCAAGACAGGGGAAGGTGTGAAAGAACTACTTGAAAAAGTCTTGCTGGAGGCCGAACTCCTGGAGCTGAAGGCCAACCCGGATAAACTGGCCAGCGGTACGGTTGTTGAAGCTTTCCTGGACAAAGGAAGGGGATACGTGTCTACCATCCTGGTTCAGGCCGGTACGCTCAAAATAGGTGACTATGTGCTTGCAGGAACCTGTAGTGGAAAGATCAGGGCCATGCAGGACGAGCGAGGCAAAACGGTTAAAGAGGCAGGACCCTCCACGCCGATTTCCATACTTGGACTTGACGGAGCACCGCAGGCCGGTGATAAGTTTAATGTGCTGGAAGATGAAAAAGAGGCCAAGCAAATCGCTGCCAAGAGGAGCCAGTTGCAAAGGGAGCAAGCCGTACGTACCCAAAGGCATATTACTCTGGACGAAATCGGAAGGCGTATTGCCCTTGGGGAGTTCAAGGAATTGAATATAATCCTGAAAGGGGATGTGGACGGTTCAGTTGAAGCCCTGACAGATTCCTTCCAGAAATTGTCGACCGATGAAATACAGGTCAATATCATACACAAAGGTGTTGGTGCTATAACGGAATCGGATGTGCTTTTGGCATCTGCTTCAGACGCCATAGTGATCGGATTTAATGTTAGACCGATGGGCAATGCCCGGGATATAGCCGATAAGGAAGAAATTGATATCCGAATTTATTCCATTATATATGATGCCATAAATGATCTTAAAGATGCTATGGAAGGGATGCTTTCTCCAGAGATGAAGGAGGAAATTACCGGAACAGCAGAAATAAGGGAAACCTTCAAGATTTCCAAGATCGGCACTATTGCAGGATGTATGGTAACTAGTGGTAAGGTGTTCCGCAACTCACAGATTCGCCTCATCCGTGATGGGGTAGTGGTATACACTGGCGTACTGGCGTCTCTCAAGCGATTCAAGGATGATGTAAAGGAGGTCTCCAAAGGCTACGATTGCGGACTGCAGATCAAAAACTACAATGATATCAGGATTGGAGATATTGTTGAAGCCTTCCAGGAAGTAGCAGTAAAGAAAACCCTCTAAACCTTACTTCAATCTGAAAAGTAAAAAAAGCAGCAGGGCCTTTAGTTCTGCTGTTTTATCATGCGCGTTTCTGACTCCGGTTTGAGAATTAATGCTGCGGGGTATTTCTTCCGTACTTCGATGAACCTGCGTTCGGCTTCCAGTTTAGTTCGGAACTGTCCAATACGCACCCTGTAGGTTGGAGAATCAAAAATAATCTGTGGAGTCCACTCGGGAAAATCAATCTTAACCAGATCTTTAAGCTCTTCAGCTTCTTCATAATTTCCAAACCCCACTTGTATGGTATAGTAGGCTGAACGAGCATTGGCAGTTTTGTAAACTTGCATCAGCTGATCGATCTTTGGATCCTGCTCAATGGTAACCACACCCTGCTGCGCATAGGCAAAACCGCTGCAGCCAGCCAGTAGCAGAAAGAATAACAGTGTGTGTTTTTTAGCCGTTTTGTTTTGATATTTAGCCATGTGACAAAAGTAATGGATTAGCCTAAAAATAAGGGAAAAACATGTTATTTAGAATAATTATAAATTAGAAGTTATCAAGAATTTAACATTTTCAGAATAAAGTCAATGTTGTATTTTTGACGACAATTTGAACGCCGAGGAATTACGCGTTTTTTCGATATCCACCGTAATAATCGTGCCAAGATTTCGATAGAAACAAATCCAATATGAAAAAGGTTTCATACCGCAATCAAATCCTGACCCTTTTCGGTTGTACTTTTACCTTCCTTTTACTCTTTTCTACCTCCCTGTACGCTCAGGAAGGCGAGGCTGAAACGGCTGCTGTTGAAGAACAGGCCGCTGACGCTTCCGGGGGAGATGCTGCAAAAGGAAAACAATTGTTTAATCAGAACTGTGCGGCCTGTCATGCCCTGAACAGGAAAATGACGGGACCTGCTCTGGCAAACGTTGAGGCCAGGCTTGCAGAAGAAGAAGGATTGGACAAGGAATGGTTGTATTCCTGGATTAAGAACAGTGCCGGAATGATCAGTTCCGGAGATGCTTATGCCGTCCGTATCTACAACGAGTACAATCAGGCGGCCATGACGGCTTTTCCTACCCTGTCCAATGCAGATATCGATGATATTCTCGCTTATACGGCAGCTCCTCCTCCCGCCCCTGCAGCTGCCACTGCAGCAGCTCAGACAACAGATGGGGCAACGGGGGATACCGGTATCAGCAATGAGCTGATCCTCGGTGCCCTGGTAGTGGTTTTTGCCTTGCTGGTGATGATGCTCATCCTGGTAAACAATACTTTGAGGAAAATTGCGGAGGCCAATGGTGTTGTCCTCGAAAAAGCAAAAGCCGAAAAGCGCATGCCTCTTTGGAAGGCCTTTGCCAAAAACCAGTTTCTGGTGCTGGTTTCCAGTATCTTCCTCTTACTGGCAGCGGCTTATTTTGCCTACGGCTGGTTTATGCAGGTTGGTATTGATCAGGGGTATGCTCCTATCCAACCTATACATTATTCTCACAAGATCCACGCAGGCGATAACAAAATAGAATGTAAATATTGTCACTCTTCAGCAAGAGTTTCAAAGCATTCCGGAATACCTTCCCTTAATGTGTGTATGAATTGCCACAAGTCTATCTACGAATACACAGGCAATCCTGAGGGCCCGAGCGCTGAAGACCTGGCCAAAGGGTATACCAACGAATTCTATACTGCTGAAATCAAGAAACTGTACAAGGCTGTAGGATGGGATGAGGAAAATCAGCGCTACACCGGTGAATCACAACCTGTTGAGTGGGTGAGGATCCATAACCTGCCAGACCTGGCGTACTTCAACCATGCGCAGCACGTTACTGTGGGCGAAATCGAATGTCAAACCTGCCATGGTCCGGTCGAGGAAATGGAGATTATGTACCAGTACGCTCCGCTTACAATGGGTTGGTGTATAGAATGTCACAGGGATACCAACATAAAGGTTGAGGACAACGGGTATTACGAGAAAATTCACGAGGCACTATCCAAGAAATATGGTGTGGACAAACTTACAGCAGCACAAATGGGTGGCCTGGAATGTGGTAAGTGTCACTATTAAGATAAAAGCACAAGAAGCGAAACAGACGTAAAGCATGGCATCAAACAAGATATATTGGAAGAGTGAAGCGGAATTAAATCCGAATGATTCCATTATTGAGACGCTAAGACAAAATGAGTTTCCTGAGGATATTCCGGTTGATGAATTCCTTGGTGACAAGGAAGGCCTTTCCAGTGGAAACACTAACCGACGAGATTTCCTTAAATACGTCGGGTTTAGTACAGCTGCAGCAACTATGGCTGCCTGTGAGGGACCGGTTAGAAAATCTATTCCTTATGTGGTTCAGCCAGAACGCATAGTGCCCGGTGTAGCCAATTATTACGCCACTACTATTGCAAATGGCTTCGATTTTGCCAGTATCCTCATCAAGACAAGAGAAGGAAGACCAATCAAGGTAGAAAACAATAAGGACGCCAAGACTCTGGGAAGTGCCAATGCGAGAATTCAGGCTTCGGTATTGTCCTTATATGATAGTACTCGGCTTCAGGGACCTACTGCTAATGGTGAATCCATTGAGTGGGATGCCCTGGATGGAGCTGCAAAAACAAAATTTGCTTCCCTTCAGGCTTCAGGTGGGCAAATTGCCTTTCTTACACAAACTTATGCCAGTCCGTCTACTAACAGACTGATGGCAGATTTCAAAGAGAAATTTGGCAACGTCAATCACGTAACATACGATGCGATCTCGGAGGAGGCAGCAGTAAAAGCTTATGAGACCCTATACGGATCCAGAGCTCTTGCAGATTACGATTTCAGCAAGGCTGAGCTTATAGTTTCTTTCGGAGCTGATTTCCTGGCTGATTGGCAGGGGGGTGGATATGACTCCGGCTATGCCAGGGGAAGAGTTCCTGCTGAGGGCAAAATGTCAAGGCATATCCAGTTTGAATCGAATATGTCCCTCACCGGGGCCAACGCGGATAAACGCGTGCCGCTTACTCCTGCGGAGCAAAAGAAAGCTCTTGCCAGCCTCTATGGAAAGCTCAATGGAAGTACTGTAAGCACGGACTTGAAGGACAGCATTAAGGAAGCTGTGGATCAGGCTGCTGAACAAATTAGGAATGCAGGTGCCAAAGCTGTGGTGGTAACCGGGTTGAATGACCTGGATGCTCAAAAGCTGGTGCTTTCCATTAACAAAATGCTCAACAGTGAAGCCTTCGATGCTACCTCCCCCAGATATATCAGGCAAGGGAATAGCGAAGCACTGGCTGCTCTTATCCAGGATATGAAAGCTGGTAATGTGGGAGCGCTTATTATGGATGGGGTGAACCCCATGTTCACATTGCCTAATGCTGAGGAGTTCGCTGAAGCAGTTGGTAAGGTCGACATGACTGTCGCTTTTTCTACAAACCAGAACGAAACTACAGAGATTTGTCAGTACGTGGCTGCTTCTAACCACTACCTGGAAAGCTGGGGTGATGTGGAAATGAAAAAAGGCCATTACAGTCTTACCCAGCCCGCAATACGGGAATTGTTTGATACCCGCCAGTTCCAGCAGGCTGTACTTAACTGGATGGATAGCGAACAATCCTATTACGAATACATAAAAGACACCTGGAGTACCACAATCCTCGGGGATAGCTCCTGGGACAAGGCTCTTCATGATGGTGTTTATTCCCTTAGCGGTGATATGGCTGCTTCTTCTGAGCAGGAAAATCCAGAAGTAGCTGCCAGTATGGAAGACATGACTGCGTCCGTGCAGCGTCTTGCCAGGACTGCAGGTGCTGAAATGGAGCTCATACTTTACTCCAAGGTAGGCATGGGAGACGGGCAACAGGCCGGAAACCCCTGGTTACAGGAATTCCCTGATCCAATTACAAGGGTTTCCTGGGATAACTACCTTACTATTTCACGCGCGGATGCTGATAAATTAGGTTTCGTAAACGAAAATGTGGCCAACGGGGGACTGGATGGCAGCTATGCCACGGTTACCGTTAACGGGGTAAGGCTGAATAAAGTTCCTGTGATCATCCAGCCTGGACAGGCACCAGGCACCATAGGTATGGCCCTTGGTTTTGGAAGAAGAGTAGGGATGAAGCCCGAAATGATGACCGGGGTAAATGCCTTCAAGCTTTATAACGGATTCAATAATATTCAATCCGTGCAACTGGAGAAATCCTCCGGAATGCACGAATTTGCTTGTATACAACTACATAAAACTCTGATGGGTAGGGGTGATATCATTAAAGAGACCACCCTTGAGATCTTCAATACCAGGGACCATGCAGAATGGAATCCTGTACCCAAAGTTTCTCTGGACCATCAGGAAGTTCCCGCTACTTCGGTAGATTTATGGGACAGTTTTGACCGTTCCATAGGGCACCACTTCAATATGTCTATTGATCTAAATGCCTGTACCGGATGCGGTGCCTGTGTTATTGCCTGCCATGCAGAAAACAACGTTCCTGTTGTAGGAAAGCGGGAAGTAAGGCGCTCCAGGGATATGCACTGGTTGCGAATAGACCGTTACTATTCTTCCGAAGACACATTTACTGAAGATGTTGAGAAAAAAGAAGGACTATCCGGTGCCATCGAGTCCAAAGTAGGATTTGGTGAAATGGAACAGGCTGCTGCAAATCCGCAAGTGGCATTCCAGCCGGTAATGTGCCAGCATTGTAACCACGCACCCTGTGAAACGGTTTGTCCGGTGGCTGCAACATCACATAGTCGACAGGGGCAAAACCATATGGCGTACAACCGTTGTGTGGGTACCCGCTATTGTGCAAACAACTGTCCTTATAAAGTAAGACGATTTAACTGGTTCCTCTACAATAATAATGATGAGTTTGATTACCACATGAATAACGACCTCGGTAAGATGGTTATCAATCCGGATGTTACCGTAAGGTCAAGAGGGGTAATTGAAAAGTGCTCACTTTGTATCCAAATGACCCAGAAGACCATTCTGGACGCCAAGAAAGAAGGTCGCGAGATCAGGGATGGGGAATTCCAGACGGCCTGTTCCAATGCATGTAGCAGCGGAGCGATTGTTTTTGGAGACATTAACGATAAGGAGAGCCAGGTAGCTAAACTCAAGGAGAGCGACCGTATGTACCACCTGCTGGAAAGCGTGGGCACGCAACCTAACGTTTTCTACCATGTTAAAGTGAGGAATACAGAAGAAGCATAATCAACATAATAAACTAAATTCAATATATGGCATCGCATTACGAAGCACCAATCAGGAAACCCTTAGTTCTGGGAGACAAAGGCTACCACGATGTGTCCGTAGATATTGCTGCTCCAGTGGAAGGCAAAGCCAACAAACACTGGTGGATTGTTTTTTCCATTTCGCTTGCAGCGCTGCTCTGGGGTATTGGTGCAATAGTGTATACCATAAGTACCGGAATTGGTACCTGGGGATTGAACAAAACAGTTAACTGGGCCTGGGACATTACCAACTTCGTATGGTGGGTAGGTATTGGTCACGCAGGAACACTGATCTCGGCAGTATTGCTGTTGTTCAGACAAAAATGGAGAATGGCGATTAACCGCTCCGCAGAGGCGATGACTATTTTCTCGGTTATCCAGGCGGGGCTTTTTCCTATTATCCACATGGGTAGACCGTGGCTCGCCTACTGGGTGGTTCCTATTCCAAACCAGTTTGGTTCACTCTGGGTGAATTTTAACTCTCCCCTATTGTGGGACGTATTTGCGATCTCCACCTATCTGTCGGTTTCCCTGGTATTCTGGTGGACTGGTCTTCTTCCCGATTTCGGGATGATCCGGGACCGCGCCGTGAAACCATTTCAGAAAAAAATATACAGCCTGGTTAGTTTCGGGTGGACCGGAAGGGCCAAGGACTGGCAGCGCTTTGAAGAGGTATCCCTGGTACTGGCCGGGTTAGCTACACCTCTTGTACTTTCTGTGCATACCATTGTATCCTTTGACTTTGCAACATCGGTAATACCGGGATGGCACACCACCATTTTCCCTCCCTACTTCGTTGCAGGAGCGATCTTCTCAGGATTTGCCATGGTGCAGACCCTGCTGATCATTATGCGTAAGGTATGTAACCTGGAAGCCTATATTACCGTTCAGCACATAGAACTGATGAACATTGTTATTATGATAACTGGTTCGATTGTGGGATGTGCCTACATCACCGAGTTATTCATTGCCTGGTATTCCGGAGTAGAGTACGAGCAGTACGCCTTCCTCAACAGGGCAACAGGTCCTTACTGGTGGGCATACCTGCTGATGATGTCATGCAATGTGGTGTCTCCGCAGATCATGTGGTTCAAAAAGATCCGAACCAGCATCATGGTATCTTTTATCATATCTATTGTAGTAAATGTTGGGATGTGGTTTGAAAGGTTCGTGATCATTGTTTCTTCGTTGCACAGAGATTACCTGCCATCTTCCTGGACCATGTTCTCTCCAACCTTTGTAGATATAGGGATCTTTATTGGAACTATCGGATTTTTCTTTGTCCTGTTCCTGTTATATGCAAGAACATTCCCGGTAATTGCGCAGGCAGAAGTAAAGTCTATCCTGAAATCCTCAGGAGAACGCTATAAATCGCTTAGAGCGGCTGGAAAGCCGATGTATAAGATCCGTAAGGATGGTGTGGTTAGAGAAACCATCATGGATAGTGAAGGAACGTTATCAAACACTGACAAATAATTATGGCTGAAACCAAAATACACGCTTATTACGACGACGATGATGTCCTGATGCATGCCGTGAAAAAGGTGAAGGCTGCAAAGCATCATATTGAAGAAGTTTATTGCCCGTTTCCGGTTCACGGATTGGACAGGGCTATGGGACTGGCGCCTACCAGGATCGCCATAACCTCCTTCATGTATGGCTGTTTAGGACTAACCATAGCCATAGTTATGATGAACTATATCATGATACAGGACTGGCCCATGAATATTGGTGGGAAACCCAGTTTCAGCTATATTGAAAATATGCCGGCTTTTGTTCCGATCATGTTTGAGATGACGGTGTTTTTTGCTGCCCACCTTATGGTAATCACCTTCTATTTGAGGAGTAAGTTATGGCCCTTCAAGGAAGCCGAAAATCCGGATGTGCGTACTACCGATGACCATTTTGTAATGGAAGTTGAAGTGCACAACAACGAGGATGAATTGAAAGAATTATTGTTGGAGACCGGTGCTGTTGAACTGAATATTATTAAAAAGCGTCATTAAGAGATGAAAGGGTTATTCCAAAGTGTAATCGTATTGGGGATACTTCTGTTAGCTGCATCCTGTGCAGACAGCAGCAGACCAAATTACCAGTATATGCCCAACATGTATGAGCCTGTTGGCTATGAAACCTATCAGGAAGTTGATTTTCTTCCGGAAGGCACAGCGGCCCTGACTCCACCGGAGAACACGGTGAAAAGAGGATGGCTTCCCTATGAGTTCAGCAATGACGCTGAAGGAAAAGAGCTGGCAAGGGCGCAGCAGAGTCCACTGGATTCACTGAAGGCCGAAGCCAACCTGGCCAAAGGCAAGGAACTATATGATATCTATTGTGCTATCTGCCATGGCAATCAGGGAAAGGGACAGGGTACGCTCGTAAAACGAGAGAAAATCCTTGGGGTTCCCAGTTATGCCGATGCGGCACGAAATATAACCGCAGGAAGTACTTATCATACTATTTATTATGGACTGAATTCAATGGGTTCCTACGCGGGTCAGCTGAACTATGAGGAACGCTGGCAGGTATCCGAGTACGTGATGAAACTGAAAAACGACTTAACAAAATAATAGAGCGGACAGAACTATGTATACCTTTTCGAACAGACTGAGAATAGGCGCGATCATCCTGATGGCTCTGGGAATCGTTGGAATGACTATTGGTTTTATCTCCGCACCCGGATCGGTTGAGGAGGCAAAGGCGATTGTCGCTGCCCACGATGACGGACATGGTGGCTCCCATGGAGAAGAACATGCCGTAGCCGGGCATGAAACCCACGATGAAGCGTCAGCAGAAGAGCATGCCGCCCACGATGAGCATGTTTACCACCAATTGGCAAACAGGCCCTGGGCAGCACTGTATGTGGCAGCCTTCTTTTTCTTTATGATCTCCCTTGGGGTCCTGGCTTTCTACGGAATTCAACGAGCCTCCCAGGCTGGATGGTCTCCTTTGCTATTCCGTGTTATGGAGGGTATTACGGCCTATCTGGTCCCAGGTGGTATAATTGTATTTGTGTTGCTGGTCCTTTCTGTGCTTCACTTCAACCACCTCTTTCCATGGATGGATCCCGAAGTAGTGGCCGAAGACAAGATTATACAAAATAAAGCGGGGTACCTTAACCCCACCTTCTTTTTGATCAGGGCAGCCATTTACCTTGGCGGTTGGATCGCATATCGTGAAATTTCCCGCAGGCTTTCCATTGCGCAGGACAAAGCTGATGATGATTCGAACTTCAAAAAGAACTTCCGCTGGTCTGCAGGGTTCCTGGTATTCTACCTGGTAACGGAATCCATGATGTCCTGGGACTGGATCATGAGCGTTGACCCTCACTGGTTCAGCACACTGTTTGGGTGGTATGTATTTGCCAGTATGGTTGTATCCGGTGTAACAGTTATCGCCATGGTAGCCATATACCTTAAATCCAAAGGCTACCTGCCCGATGTAAACGACAGTCACATTCACGACCTGGGTAAATTCATGTTTGGTTTTAGTATTTTCTGGACTTACCTGTGGTTTGGACAGTTTATGCTGATCTGGTACGCCAATATCCCGGAAGAGGTAACTTATTTTGTACAACGAATAGAAGAATATAAATTACCATTTTTCGGAATGGTAGCCATGAACTTTGTATTCCCATTGCTGGTACTGATGAACAGTGATTACAAGCGCATTAACTGGTTTGTAATAATGACCGGTATCGTGGTGCTCCTCGGGCATTACCTGGATGTTTTTAACATGATTATGCCATCCGCGGTGGGAGACAAGTGGTTTATAGGACTTCCTGAACTGGGGGCGCTGTCATTCTTTAGCGGAGCCTTTATCTTTTGGGTTTTCAGGGCACTGACCAAGGCACCACTGCAGGTAACACGAAACCCTTACATAGAAGAGAGCCGTCAGTTTCATTATTAATGAGGTAGTAAAGACTAATTTGAAGAGTTGAAATGAGTACAGTATTAACAATAGCAGTTTTAGTATTAGTAGCCATCGCCATCTGGCAGATGACAAAAATATTTGAATTGTCGCAGGTGAAGGCCGAGATTACACAGGTGGCAAACGACAAGGATAATAAATACAACGGCTATCTCTTGTTTGCATTCCTGGTTTTTATTTACCTGATAACCATATTCTGTTTCTGGAAATACTCCAAGTTTATCTTGCCGGAAGCAGCTTCCGAGCATGGAGGAGAATACGATAGCCTGCTGCTGTGGTCTTTCGTTATTATCTTTATTGTACAGACCATTACCCAGGCACTGCTTCACTACTTCGGATATAAATACCGGGGTGAAAAAGGGAGAAAGGCCTTGTTTTTTGCTGATAATGACCGCCTGGAGTTTATCTGGACCATTATTCCGGTTATTGTACTTGCCGGCCTTATCCTCTGGGGACTGTATACCTGGACCAATATCATGGACATCAACGAAGACGATGACCCCTTGATCGTAGAGCTTTATGCCCAGCAATTTAACTGGACAGCCAGATACGGGGGAGGCGATAACGTGTTGGGTGATGCCAATGTACGGATGATCGATATAGACAAGGCCAATGTGCTTGGTTTGGATGAATCTGATCCCAATGCTGCAGATGATATTATAGTGAAAGAACTACACCTGCCGGTGGGGCGGAAAGTCAATTTTAAGATGCGTTCACAGGATGTCCTGCACTCGGCCTATATGCCTCACTTCAGGGCTCAGATGAACTGTGTGCCTGGAATGATTACAGAATTTTCGTTTACACCAACAATCACTACTGCAGAAATGCGTCTCAAGCCGGAGATTGTAGACAAGGTTAACCGAACCAATGCCATCAGGGCAGAAAGGGCAGCCAATGGCGAACCAAACTCTGACCCCTGGGAATTCGATTACGTACTCCTTTGCAATAAGATATGTGGAAAATCACATTACAACATGCAGATGAAGATAATCGTGGAAACCGAAGAAGAATACAACGAATGGATCGCCAGTCAACAAACCTTTGGGGATTTAATGGCCTCCATGAAATAATTTTGCTATAAAAAGAAAAGAAAATTTAAAAAGTCAATTATGTCTGTAACAGCACATGCAACGGGAGATGAACATGCACACGACCACGGGCATCATCACCACAAAGAGACATTTATAACCAAGTATATTTTCAGTCAGGATCACAAGATGATCTCCAAGCAATACCTGATCACAGGTTTGATCATGGGCTTTATTGGGATCGCCATGTCCCTGTTATTCCGCATGCAACTGGCATGGCCGGGGGAATCCTTTCCCATTTTTGAAACCTTGCTTGGCAAATGGGCTCCTGATGGAGTAATGGATGCCGACGTTTATCTGGCCCTGGTAACTATCCACGGGACCATAATGGTATTCTTTGTGCTGACTGCCGGACTTAGTGGTACTTTTAGTAACCTTCTTATCCCGCTTCAGATTGGGGCAAGGGATATGGCGTCAGGTTTTCTGAACATGGTTTCTTACTGGTTGTTTTTCCTATCCAGTATTATCATGGTTATTTCCTTATTTGTGGAAGCAGGACCTGCGGCAGCCGGTTGGACCATCTATCCTCCTCTTAGTGCACTGCCTATGGCACAGCCTGGGTCTGGTATGGGTATGACGCTTTGGCTGGTATCCATGGCTATCTTTATTGCAAGTTCCCTGTTAGGTTCCCTGAACTATATCGTAACGGTAATCAACCTGAGGACTAAAGGTATGTCCATGACAAGGTTGCCACTAACTATATGGGCATTTTTTGTAACGGCTATCATTGGGGTTATTTCTTTCCCCGTGCTTTTATCGGCTGCCCTTTTATTGATCATGGACAGAAGCTTCGGAACTTCCTTCTTCCTCTCGGATATATTTATCCAGGGTGAAGTGCTGCACTACCAGGGAGGTTCCCCGGTATTGTTCGAACACCTGTTCTGGTTCCTTGGGCACCCTGAAGTATATATCGTATTGCTTCCTGCATTGGGTATTACCTCTGAGGTAATGTCTACCAATGCGCGTAAACCTATTTTCGGTTATCGTGCGATGGTAGCTTCTATCCTTGCCATTGCCTTTTTGTCTACCATCGTTTGGGGGCACCACATGTTTGTATCCGGGATGAACCCTTTCCTGGGGTCGGTATTTACCTTTACCACCCTTTTGATTGCTATCCCATCAGCAGTAAAAGCATTTAACTATATCACTACACTCTGGAAGGGTAACCTGCAGTTGAATCCTGCCATGCTGTTTTCCATAGGTCTTGTTTCTACCTTCATTACAGGAGGTCTTACCGGGATCATTTTGGGAGACTCTACGCTGGATATCAACGTGCACGACACCTATTTTGTGGTGGCACACTTCCACCTGGTAATGGGTATTTCCGCACTTTACGGACTGTTTGCTGGTGTATATCACTGGTTCCCCAAGATGTTCAAGCGCATGATGAACAAGAACCTGGGATACGTTCACTTCTGGGTAACAGCAGTCTGTGCCTATGGGGTATTCTTCCCTATGCACTTTGTTGGTATGGCCGGGGTTCCCAGGAGGTATTACGAAAACACAGCTTTCCCCATGTTTGATGAACTGGCCGATGTAAACGTGCTGGTTACTGTTTTCGCACTGATCGCAGGGGCTGCACAGCTGGTTTTTGTATACAACTTCATCCACAGTATATTCTATGGTAAGCGCACCGTTCAGAATCCATGGAAATCAAATACCCTGGAATGGACAGCACCCATAGAGCATTTCCACGGAAACTGGGAAGGAGAAATCCCTGAAGTACACCGCTGGGCTTATGACTACAGCAAGACCAGGGAGAACGGAGAATACATTATAGCCGGTCAGGATTTTGTTCCCCAGAATGTCCCCTTGCAGGAGGATGAGGAAGAACTGAATCACTAAAGACTTATTTAGTATAAAGAACAATGGCCCATCTTTTGATGGGCCTTTTTATTGTCAGACAGAAGGGGTACCTGATTCACTTAAAGTATTTTCCCCTAATTTTATAATCAGAACACAAAATTTCCAAAGGTGAAAAAAATACTGTGCATCTTAATTATCCTTTCCTTTGGTGTGACCTTCGCCCAGAGAACGCCAAAAATAAAGGGAAACAGAAATGTTATTGAAGTCTTGGAACCGCTATCGGCTTTTCATACCATAGAGTTGAAGGACGATCTGCAAATCAACCTGGACGACAGTGCTTCTGAGAGTTATTCTATAATTGGTGATGATAACCTGATTGACATACTTCGCTTCAAGGTGGTAGACAGCACCCTGACCATAAGCTCCTTCTATAAAATAACAAGCAAGAAACAACTTGATATTACGGTAAACTACCGGCAGTTGAAATCGCTTATAGTCCGGAATGGATCCATAGTCACCAACCAGCGGATACAGGCAGACGAACTATCCGTAATGTCCAGTGGCACGGCCCGAATTGAACTGTCGGCCAACGCCGCCATAGTAGGGCTGTCTCTGGAAGAAAACAGCAAGGGGAATTTTAACCTGGAAGCAGACTCCCTGAATCTGGCACTTAAAGATAAAGCCAGTGTTCAGTTATATGGTGTTACCGGACAGCACCAGGTGCAAATGGAAGGGAATACCACGGCCGATTTGGAGGGTACTTCAGACAGCCTGCATATCAAACTAAAAGGAAGCCCTAATCTTAAAGCCCAGAAACTGGAATCAGCTATGATACGCTTGGAGACAACTGAAACATCAGTTGCCCGGATATATGCCTTGAGGGAACTGGAATTGCTGGCTTCTGGTGCTTCGCGTACCTACCTTTATGGAACCCCGTCAATTATCATAACCAGTTTTGAAGACAGGGCAGAATTGCACAAGGAACAGGACTAACTAACAAGGTTCAATTCTGCATTAGGACATAAAAAAACCCTGTAGTAACATTTCATACTACAGGGTTTCTTGTTAAACCATGAGTTTGATTAAACAGAGACTTCTAATTTAGGTCCGGCTTCAATTATTTCCTTATTTACTCCGGCCTCAAATTGCTTGAAGTTATCATTGAAGAGACCTATAAGCTTCCTCTTCGTTTGCTCATATTTCTCCTTGTCTTTCCAGGTATTCTTAGGTAGCAGCACATCTGCAGGTACTCCGGGACAACTCAATGGAATCTCGAAGCCAAAGGCCTCATCCGTAGTGTATTCCACATTGTTGAAGTCTTTATTGTGGATGGCGTCTATCATAGCCCTTGTATATTTAAGGTTGATCCTTGACCCCACACCATGTGCGCCACCGGTCCAACCGGTATTCACCAGCCAGGCAGTAGTATTGTGCTTTTTCATTTTTTCTGCCAGCATTTCAGCGTACTTGTTTGGGTGCCACATCATAAAGGCGGCTCCAAAGTTAGAACTGAATGTTGCCTGAGGTTCGGTTACACCCATCTCAGTTCCGGCCACTTTAGCCGTATATCCGGCTATGAAGTGGTAACTGGCCTGCTCAGGAGTAAGTTTGCTTACCGGAGGCAGTACACCAAAGGCATCACAGGTAAGGAAAATGATGTTTTCAGGATGACCTGCCATACATGGCACCTGAATATTATCTATGAAGGATAATGGATAGGATGCACGCGTATTCTGGGTGATGGTAGTATCCGTATAATCTACTTCACGGGTATCCTTGTCGTACACAACATTTTCCAGAACCGTACCAAAACGAATGGCATTAAAGATATCGGGTTCTTTCTCTGCAGAAAGGTTGATAGCTTTTGCATAGCATCCACCTTCTATATTGAAGACACCGTCATCAGTCCAGCAGTGCTCATCGTCTCCTATCAATCGGCGTTTAGGATCGGCACTCAAGGTAGTCTTACCGGTTCCGGACAGACCAAAGAGGATAGTAACATCGTCTTTTTCCCCAACGTTGGCAGAACAGTGCATTGGCAATACACCTTCCAATGGCATCAGGTAATTCATTACAGTAAATACCCCTTTCTTCATCTCACCTGCATATTGCGTACCCAGGATCACGATCTCTTTCCTTTCCAGATTAAGGTCTACACTGGTCTTGGAGGTCATCTCTGAAGTGTATCGGTTAGCAGGGAAGCCACCGGCGTTAAATACCACGTAATCGGGTTCACCAAAGTTGGCCAGTTCCGCTGCAGTAGGCATGATCAGCATGTTCTGCATGAACAGGGCGTGGTAAGCACGAGTACAAATAATACGTATTTTGAGGCGGTATTTTGGATCCCATCCGGCAAAGGCATCAACTACATAAAGCTGATCAAGGCTATTCAGATAATCAATGGCCCTTTCGTGGTTTACCATAAAGGTATGCTCATCAAGACCCATGTTGATTTCGCCCCAATCGATATTGTTTTCAGAATCTGGATGCCTTACAATTCTCTTGTCTTTTGGACTCCTACCGGTTTTCTCGCCGGAATAGGTCATCAAGGCACCAACATTGGAAATTGCGGTTCCCTTTTCCATTCTCAGTCCCAGTTCATAAAGCACGGGAACACTGGAATTCCGATATATGGTTTCAGTTTCTATCCCGTACTGTCTCAAATTAAAAGCTGCTGTCATGGATTCTTAATTTTGAAGGTTGTATTTTCTTTTTATTGGCGTTAAATGATACTTTTTTAAATATACGTGATGTACCTAAATACAATGCAAAGTAGAGGATAAATCTCAGTAAAAAAGATGATAATTATCATATCAAAACCACATTTGAAACACCCTGTTTCCGGGGCGTTTAATCCTTAAGGGATAGGCAGCAACCCTTCCTATTTTTACTATCTTTGGTTTATGAATGAAAACCTGGATCCCTCTACCCAAAACCTGTCTCAGGAAGAGCTGGCCATAGAAAAGGCCCTGAGGCCAATATCTTTTGACGATTTTACCGGTCAGGCCCAGGTTCTGGAAAACCTGAAGGTCTTTGTTGAGGCAGCTAACCTGCGTGGTGAGGCACTGGACCACACCTTGCTGCATGGTCCACCCGGCCTGGGTAAAACAACCCTGGCGCATATCCTCGCCCATGAATTGGGTGTAGGGATAAAGGTAACCTCCGGACCGGTTCTGGATAAACCTGGTGACCTGGCAGGCCTGCTTACGAACCTGGAGGAGCGCGATGTGCTTTTTATTGATGAGATCCACCGGCTGAGCCCCGTGGTTGAAGAGTATTTGTATTCGGCCATGGAAGATTATAAGATCGATATCATGATCGAAACCGGCCCCAATGCCCGTTCTGTACAGATCAACCTCCATCCTTTTACCCTTATAGGTGCAACTACACGATCCGGACTGCTTACAGCTCCAATGCGTGCGAGGTTTGGCATTACCAGTCGACTGGAATACTATTCCACCGAGTTGCTTTCAACCATTGTACAGCGAAGTGCAGATATACTGAAAGTACCCATTACCAATGAGGCGTCTATTGAGATTGCGGGAAGGAGCAGGGGTACACCCCGTATAAGCAATGCCCTCTTGCGCAGGGTGCGTGATTTTGCACAGATCAAGGGAGACGGAAGCATAGATATTGAAATCTCCCGTTTTGGATTGAAGGCCCTTAATGTGGACGCCCATGGCCTGGATGAGATGGACAATAAGATCCTGGCAACAATAATTGATAAGTTTAAAGGAGGTCCTGTAGGTATCAGTACACTGGCCACCGCTGTATCGGAAAATGCGGAAACCATTGAGGAGGTGTACGAACCTTTCCTGATTCAGCAGGGGTTTATCATGAGGACACCCCGGGGCCGGGAAGTAACTGAACTGGCCTACAAACATCTGGGAAGAATAAAAGGAGGAACTCAGGCCGGTTTATTCTGAGCAGGCTGTACATTAATACTTATAATTATGCCTCTTTTCGAAAAAGAAGAAACTCCCGTTAAGGTAAGGATTCAGGGGAAAACGCTGCATTGCAGGATTTGCGATCACGATACATTTTATAAAAGGCGTTCTCAACTAAACACCAGGGCTGCAACCTTCTTAAATTTAGATTGGGCCAACCGCAGCGCCTTTTGTTATGTCTGTGCCAAATGCAGTCATATTGACTGGTTTCTGGAAGAACAATGAAGAACCTGCCCACTATCTCCCGACGGGAAGTATTCAAAAACAGGAAGAGGATCCTCAAAAACCCCTTACCCTTCCACAGAGAAAATTTTGAGCGACTTGGTGACACCTTCAGAGTTAAGGTAATACTTGGCCCCTCGGTGGTATTTACCAGGGATGCCGGTATTATTGCGCATGTGCTGCAAAAGAACCACAAGAACTACCAGAAATCGACATTGCAAACCCGGGACCTGGCCCGTTATATAGGCGAGGGTATTCTCACCGCTACCGGGGAACACTGGAGGGTGCACCGCCGCATGATACAACCGGCATTTCACAGGAAGAAACTGGCCGGACTGTTTGGCATAATGAAGGAAACCATTGCCCGGGAATTGCAACGCATCACAACGGAAGAAATTATAGATGTGTTTCCCCTTATGGGAGATCTCGCCTTTCAGGTGGTAGCCAGATCTCTTTTCAGCGGATCGAATATTTCCCACCAGATGAATCGGCTACAGCAAATTACTGAGGATAACCAGCGGATGCTGATACAGGAAATGCGCCAGCCCTATCTGAAATGGTGGTTTCACCTGAGTGGCAGGATCAAGCGGCACCTGAAAATGGCAGAAGAGGGCAGAAACCTTCTGGATGAACTGATTGAGCGTCGTATAAGCAGCAAGGAACACCCGGACGACTTGTTGGATATGTTGCTGAACTCCCGCTATGAAGATGGAAGTCCTATGCCCAGGAGACAATTAATAGATGAAGTACTCATCCTCTTTACCGCAGGTCATGAAACTACGGCCAACGCCCTGAGCTTTTCCCTTTACCTTTTGGCCAGGCACCCTGAAATTCAGGATAAACTCTATGAGGAAGTTAAGAACATAGATTGGGAAGGGGCAGATTTACTTGCCGAACTTCCCAAACTGCAATTCACCAAGCAGTGTATAGAAGAAGCCCTGAGGCTGTACCCTCCCGTTTACGTTATAGACCGCGTAACCGTACAGGAGGATAAGGCGGGCAAGCTGATTTTTCCCCGGGACACCCTGGTACTACTTTCCATATTTGAGCTGCATCGCTCCAGAAAACATTGGGAAGATCCTGAAAAATACAATCCGGAACGCTTTGCACCAGAGCGCAAGAAAGATTTTTCAAAGGTTTATTACCCCTTTGGCGGAGGTCCAAGGATGTGTGTGGGTAATAATTTTGCCATGTATGAAATGATGATTACGCTGGGACTTATTGCAAAGCAATATCGTCTGGAATCTCCAGCAAATGAGCTGGAATTGGATCCGCTCATTTCTTTAAAGCCAAAGAAAGTTCCCATTCTTTTCCACCCCAGGAGTTCCTGTTAGGGACTTTGATCAGGCATAAAAACCTTACAATTGAAATGGGAAGGAATCTATTAGTATTGAAGGATTTTTTGTTTTAATTTCTTTTCTATTGCTCAAAATTAGGATTGCTTATTTTTGGGTTATAATGGGATCTCCCGAAAAACATGCGGAAGCAATCAAAGCCGAAGCCAAACGCCTCGGCTTTTTGTCATGCGGTATCTCCAAAGCCGTATTCCTTGAGGAAGAAGCCCCTCGTCTGGAAAAATGGCTAAAAAAGGGTATGCAGGGAGAAATGCAATACATGGAGAACCATTTCGATAAACGCCTGGACCCTCGTTTACTCGTTGATGACGCAAAATCCGTAATCTCTGTTTTGCTCAACTATTTCCCGGAAAAAACCCAGGATGAAGGGACCTATAAAATCTCCCGGTATGCCTACGGCCAGGACTATCACCATGTAATGAAGTCCAAGTTGAGACAATTAATGGAATTTATAGAGGAGTCTGTTGGAGAAGTAAATGGCAGGGCTTTTGTAGATTCTGCTCCTGTTCTGGACAAGGCCTGGGCAGCAAAAAGTGGCCTGGGCTGGATAGGGAAGAACAGCAACCTCCTTACACAGCAAGTGGGTTCCTATTACTTTATCGGAGAACTGATCGTTGATCTGGAATTAGACTACGATGGCCCTGTCACAGATCACTGCGGCAGCTGCACGGCCTGCCTGGATGCATGCCCTACCCAGGCCATTGTTGAACCTTATGTGGTGGATGGGAGCAAGTGTATTTCCTACTTTACCATCGAACTGAAAAATGAGATCCCCAGTCAAATGAGGGGCAAGTTTGATGACTGGATATTTGGTTGCGATGTATGCCAGGAGGTTTGCCCCTGGAACCGTTTCTCCAGGCCCCACAGCGAACCCTTGTTTCAACCCCATCCGGAGCTGCTGGCCATGGGCAAAAAAGACTGGGAGGAGATCACGGCAGAAGTGTTCCGGAAGGTCTTCAAAAAATCCGCAGTTAAGCGCACCAAATATGCCGGACTGAAACGAAATATCAGGTTCCTGGAATAAATTTCTTGCCGGATACGGGCCTTCATGAACCCAAAGAGGGGCTTAATATGTCGAATGAGCTGGATAAAGCCCTATATTGGAACTTTGTTTTTTGCCGTGATAGAGTAAAACCAACTGAAACCACATTGAACTAACTAATGAGAATAAAAAAACCAACACTTAGTTTTTGGCAGATATTCAACATGAATGTTGGATTTTTGGGAATACAGTACAGTTTTGGACTGCAACAGAGTGCCATCAATCCGATATTCCTTTTCCTGGGGGCCTCAGAGGAAATTTTACCCATTTTAAATATCGCAGGCCCCGTTACCGGACTGATTGTCCAGCCCCTGATAGGGGCAATTTCTGATAAAACCTGGTCTCCCCGATGGGGGAGGAGGAAGCCATTTTTCCTTATAGGCGCCCTTTTGGGGAGCTTGTGCCTGTTTGCTTTTCCGCTCAGTCCGGCCTTATGGTTCGCCGTAGGGTTACTATGGATTTTGGATGTTGGGAATAATATGGCCATGGAGCCCTACAGGGCTTTTGTGGGCGATAAGCTTCCTGAAAAACAACTTAGCATTGGTTATCAGATGCAGAGCTTGTTTGTAGGAGCTGGTATTTTGCTGGCCAATGCCTCAATATTTTTGTTCCAGGACTGGTTTGGAGGAGGAGAGGAAATAAGCGGACAAGTGCCAAAGTGGTTGTACTATTCGTTCTTTATAGGTTCTTTTTTATCTATTGCCACCATTTTGTGGTCCGTATTGAAAACACCTGAAATTCCACCAACCGATGAGGAACTGGAAGAGATCAACCGGCACAAGGCACTTTCATTTTCAGAACGATTCAAAGTGCCATTTGTTGAAATTGCCCATGCGGTTAAGGATATGCCCAAGTTCATGTGGAGCCTTTCCGTAGTGTACCTTTTCCAGTGGTACGCCCTCTTTATTTACTGGCAGTTTATTACGCCACTTTTTCGGACTACCATGGGCTTCGACACCTCACAGGCGGCTGCCCAAGCAGCAAAGATGAGCACCACTTACAATGTGGTAACTGCAGTAGTAGCCCTTATCCTGGTGCCCTTGACGATGAAGTTTGGCGGAAAAAGAATATATGCACTGAGCCTTTTTGGGACATCTATTGCGCTTTTCGCCATACCTCATATCACGGACCCTGTTTATGTATTATTCCCTATGGTGTTGTTCGGAATAGGGTGGGCAGCGATGATGGGTATCCCCTACAGTATGGTATCCAAAATTGTGCCCCAGGAAAGGCGGGGGGTCTATATGGGAATCCTTAATATGATGATTGTGATTCCCATGGGGATACAAACGCTCACCTTTGGCCCGATCTTTAAAAACCTGCTCGGGGCAAATTCGGTGAACGCCATGTTGTTTGCCGGTACCTGTTTTGTAATAGCAGCCAGTCTGGCTCTCCGGTTAAAAGTGGTCAAGGATCCCAACGGGGATTAGATATTGCCTGATATTGTCAGGTGATTTTCCCAAATTCAGGGGAATACCCGTAAATTTGTGCTTTATTCTATCCTATGACGAACAATAAAAAACGTCGCGAAGCGCTGGTATACCACGCCAAACCCCAACCGGGTAAGATAAAGGTGGTTCCAACCAAACCCTATGCTACCCAGAGGGACCTGGCGCTTGCCTATTCACCCGGAGTGGCCGAACCCTGCCTGGAAATCAATAGGGATAGGGAAAACGTGTATCGCTATACCGCTAAAGGGAATATTGTGGCGGTGATTACTAATGGGACCGCAGTCCTCGGTCTGGGAGATATTGGCCCTGAGGCAGCAAAGCCTGTGATGGAAGGAAAAAGCCTGCTCTTCAAGATATTCGCTGATATCGATGGAATAGATATTGAGCTTGATACCAAAGATGTTGACCAGTTTGTAGAAACGGTCAAAACCATAGCTCCTACTTTTGGAGGGATAAACCTTGAAGATATCAAAGCCCCGGAGGCTTTTGAGATTGAAAGGCGCCTGAAGGAGGAGCTGGATATCCCGGTAATGCATGATGATCAGCATGGTACCGCCATAATATCAGCAGCAGCCCTGCTTAATGCCCTGGAGCTAACCAACAGGAAAATGGAGGAGGTAAGGATCGTGATAAGCGGAGCTGGTGCAGCTGCCGTATCCTGTACCCGTCTTTACAAGGCCTTTGGAGCCAAAGCCGAAAACATCCTGATGCTGGACAGCAAGGGGGTTATACGCAAAGACCGGGAAGGGCTCACCCCTGAAAAATTGGAATTCGCAACAGACCTTAAGGTTTCCACTCTTGAGGAGGCCATAAAAGGTGCTGATGTCTTTATTGGCCTTTCCATTGCAGATATAATGACCCCGGAAATGCTGCTCTCCATGTCCGAAAACCCAATTGTCTTTGCCATGGCGAACCCGGACCCGGAGATTGACTACAACCTTGCCTGTAAAACCCGGGAAGACATCATTATGGCTACAGGCCGGTCTGACCACCCCAACCAGGTAAACAACGTACTGGGATTCCCCTTTATCTTCAGGGGTGCCCTGGATGTAAGGGCAACCAAGATCAACGAAGAAATGAAAATGGCCGCGGTAAAAGCCCTGGCCGATCTGGCAAAAGAACCAGTGCCAGAACAGGTTAACATTGCTTATGGAGAAACCAAACTAACTTTTGGCAAGGACTATATCATTCCCAAACCCTTTGATCCCAGGCTTATAGCAGAAGTCCCGATGGCCGTAGCCAGGGCTGCTATGGAAAGTGGAGTAGCAAAAGCTCCTGTGGCGGATTGGGAACGCTACAGGGAAGAATTGCTATCCCGTTCAGGAGATGACAATAAGGTGATCCGGTTGTTGATGAACAGGGCCAAGGCAAACCCAAAGAAAATTGTTTTCGCCGAGGCGAATCATCTGGATGTGCTTAAGGCGGCCCAGATCGCTTACGAAGATGGATTTGCACTCCCCATTTTGCTCGGTAATCACGGGGTTATTGAAGAATTGAAGAAGGAGCTGGAATTTGATGCGGATGTGCCGATAATTGATCCCAAGGATCCCTCCAGTGAGGCGACCCGGGAAATTTATGCCGAGCGCTTTTTTGATGCGCGAAAGCGAAGCGGGGTTACCCTTTACGGAGCCCGTACCAAGATGAGGGAAAGAAACTACTTTGGGTCTATGATGGTGCTGGTTGGTGACGCCGATGGCATGATCACCGGCCATTCTCGTGCCTACAATAACGTAATCCGGCCCATATTTGAAGTTATAGGTCGTTCCGCCAATGTAACCAAGGCTGCCACGGCCCATATCATGATTACCAACCGAGGTCCGTTAATTTTGGCAGATACCTCAATCAACATTGATCCCAATGCGGAGGAACTTGCAGAAATTACGCGGATGACCGCCAATCTGGGTACGGCATTTGGATTTGATCCTGTCCTGGCCTTGTTGTCTTATTCGAATTTTGGAGCCTCCAGTCATCCGCATGCCACTAAGGTAAGAGACGCGGTAAGGCTGTTACACGAAAGGCATCCCGAACTTATTGTGGACGGGGAGATACAAACTGATTTTGCCCTCAACCGTAAATTGCGCAAATCCCAGTTCCCATTTTCAAATCTGGTAGACAAACGGGTCAATACACTCATATTTCCCAACCTGGAATCTGCTAACATCACCTACAAACTACTGAAGGAAGTACATGCCTCAAATTCCATAGGGCCCATTATGCTTGGCCTGAGAAGGGCAGTCCATGTACTGCAGCTGGGCGCCAGTGTGGAGGAAATGGTCAATATGACCGCAGTAGCCGTTATAGATGCCCAGGAACGTGAAAAGCGCAGGAAGGCACACATGTCCGGGAAAAGGAAGAAATAGTTTTAACTGAGAAACCGATTCGGATGATAGATCACTTAAATGGTCGGATGCTTGAAAAGAACCCTACTTACCTGGTTGTGGAATGCGCAGGGGTGGGGTATTTTGTGAATATTTCCCTCAATACCTTTTCCAGGGTTCCCGATCAGGAAAACATAAGGATTTATACCCATTTACAGGTCAAGGAAGACTCCCATACCCTTTTTGGCTTTGCCGATAAAACGGAGAGGGAGATCTTTCGCTTGTTAATCTCTGTTTCCGGCATCGGTTCCAGCACCGCGCGCACCATGTTATCGTCCATGAGCCCTGAACAAGTCAGGGATGCCATCGCCTCCGGTGATGTGGCCCTGATACAGTCAATAAAAGGGATCGGGGCCAAGACTGCACAGCGGGTTATCCTCGACCTGAAGGATAAGATTTTAAAAATCTACAACTTAGAAGAAGTTTCCACAGATTCAAACAATACAAATAGAGAAGAAGCGTTATCTGCTTTAGAGGTTCTTGGCTTTGCCAGGAAACAGTCAGAGAAGACTGTAGACCAGGTTTTATCCCAGGATCCTTCTCTTAGCGCAGAGGACATTATAAAACGGGCGCTGAAAAATTTGTAACTAGTTTGAAAAAAGGGGCGTTTTCAACTCTTAAATCCTGTTCATTTAAGGTTGCTTTCCTGTTTACCTTATTTCTTGTCGGATCCCACGGGGTTTCTGCACAGGAAGAACAGCCTGCGGACTCCGTACAGACAGGAGTTGCCCTGGGACGTATTCTTCTTGAAAACCCTGAGAGCATAGTCTCTAAATATACCTACGATCCTAAGTTAGACCGCTACATCTACACAGAGACTGTTGGTGAATTCAACATCAGCTATCCCATAATTCTAACGCCCGAACAATACCTTGAACTGGTCCGGAAAGAAGGAATGAAGACCTACTTCAAGGACAAGATCGACGCCTATTCGGGTAAGAAGGCAGGAAGTGAAGAGGCCCGTAAGAACCTGCTCCCCAATTTCTATGTCAACAACAGTTTCTTTGAATCTGTTTTCGGAGGCAATACCATTGAAGTGATCCCACAGGGTTCCGTTGCCATGGACCTGGGTGTGATATGGCAGAAAAACGACAACCCGGCCTTATCCCCTCGGAACAGGACTAACCTGTCCTTTGATTTTGATCAGCGAATCAGCCTGAGTATGCTTGGAAAGATAGGGGAGCGACTGCAGGTAACAGCCAATTACGATACCGAGGCTACATTCGATTTCCAGAACCTCGTAAAACTGGATTATACGCCAACCGAGGATGATATTATCAGGAAGATTGAAATCGGTAATGTAAACCTGCCCCTGAACAGTTCACTTATAACCGGAGCGCAAAGCCTTTTCGGGGTTAAAACACAACTTCAGTTCGGGAGGACTACGGTAACTGCAGTGTTTTCCGAGCAACGTTCCCAGAACAATACTGTAGTAGCCCAGGGAGGTGGTACTTTGAATGAATTTGAACTCACCGCACTGGATTACGACGAGGACCGTCATTTTTTCCTGTCGCAATACTTTCGGGATCAATACGATCAGGCCCTGGAAAATTACCCCTTTATTCGCAGCCAGGTTCAGATTACCCGCCTTGAGGTTTGGGTTACTAACAGGAGCCAGCAAACCCTTAATGTACGGAATGTGGTGGCACTCCAGGATCTGGGAGAACCCATCAAGGAGAAAACCAGGATAGGTATTGCCAATGGGGAGCCCGCCGGTTTCTTCAATATTCTGGCTTCCAACCCTGAAGTTCCCAGGAACGGGGCAAACGATTTTGATCCGGCGCTTATTGGCAACGGCGGGTTATTGACGGAAGAAATTCGGGACATAGCCACCGTAGATGATGGCTTTTCAGTGTCTACCGGCTATCAGATCAACCAGGGGTTTGATTATGCGATCCTTGAAAATGCACGCAAACTGGAACAGGGAAGGGACTATTCCTTCAATTCCCAGCTGGGCTATATCTCCCTGAACCAGCGATTGAGCAATGATGAAGTCCTTGCAGTAGCTTTCCAGTATACCTTCAACGGAGAGGTCTTTCAGGTGGGAGAGTTTGCCAATGGAGGGATCGACGCAACAACGGTTTCGGCCGGGGTAACCCCTGAAATCAACAATAATACACTGGTGCTGAAATTGCTGAAAAGCAATATCACCAACGTCAATGACCCTATCTGGGACCTGATGATGAAGAACATCTATTCCACCGGGGCATTCCAGCTGAGCCAGGAAGATTTTAAGTTCAATATCCTTTATTCGGATCCAACCCCGAGGAATTATATTACACCAGTTGATCCCAACGATGGTTGGCCCACGGTTCCCGAGCCTCTTGAAGACCGCATCCTTATCGATGTCTTTAATCTGGATCGCTTAAACATCTATAACGATGTGCAACCTGGCGGAGATGGTTTCTTTGATTTCATTCCGGGAATTACGGTAAATACACAGGGAGGGCAGATCATCTTTACCAAGGTAGAGCCTTTCGGAGAATACCTCTTCAACGTTCTGGGTGGAGGTACCTATGATGCGGAAGATGATCAGGGGTATAACCTCAACCAGCAAAAGTACGTATTCAGGAACATGTATGCGCAAACCAAGGCGGCTTCCTTGCAGGATGCAGAAAAGAACAGGTTCCGACTTAAGGGACGATATAAATCTGAAGGCTCAGGGGGCATTCCCATCGGGGCTTTCAATGTGCCCAGGGGTTCTGTACGGGTAACTGCCGGGGGCAGACAATTGCAGGAAGGAATTGATTATACAGTGAACTACCAGGCAGGAACAGTACAAATACTGGACCCCAGCTTGCAGGCTTCCAACACGCCCATCAATATTTCTGTGGAAAACAACGCGGTTTTTGGACAACAGACCAGGCGCTTTACCGGAGTAAACGTTGAGCACAAATTCAATGAAAATTTTATTCTGGGAGCTACCCTGCTGAATCTGAATGAACGGCCACTCACCCAGAAATCCAATTTTGGCGTAGAACCGGTAAATAATACAATTTTTGGCCTCAACGGAAATTTTTCTACTGAGATACCTTTTTTAACCCGCCTGGCTAACAAATTACCCAACATAGATACGGATGTTCCATCAAACCTTTCCGTAAGGGGGGAAGTGGCTGTTCTAAGACCCAATTCTCCTAAGAATGCCGATTTCCGGGGGGAAACCACCACTTACCTTGACGATTTTGAAGGGGCGCAGGCGCTGATAGATATACGCTCTTCACTGGGTTGGTCTCTGGCCAGTACACCTGAAGAATTCAAGGTAGATGGAGAGGACGACCTGGAAACCGGATTTGAAAGGGCTAAAATGGCCTGGTATACCATAGATCCTATATTCTACACCAACCAGAGGCCGTCTACGATCTCAGACAATGATATTTCAACCAATGCCACAAGGCGCGTGTTTATTGATGAAGTCTTCCCGCAGATAGATGTGGCACAGGGCCAAACCACAGTACAAAATACCCTGGACCTGGTATACTATCCGAACCGGCGAGGGCCTTACAACGCCAATACCAATTTTGCTACCCTGAATCCTGATCAGAAATGGGCGGGGATAATGCGTTCCCTCAGCAGCACCAATTTTGAACAATCCAATGTGGAGTTTGTCCAGTTCTGGGTGCTGGATCCTTATGTAGACGGTACTACAAATAGTCCGGGAGAACTGGTGATCAACCTCGGGAACATCTCAGAAGATATCCTGGAAGATGGCAGGAAGCAATACGAAAACGGTCTGCCAGGGCTGAACAGCAATGAATTAACCACGGCTACCGCCTGGGGTAAGGTACCCTCCACACAATCGCTGGTGTATGCCTTCGATGCTGATGAAACCAACAGGGGTCTTCAGGACATCGGCTTTGATGGCCTGGACGATGCAGGGGAAGCTGCCCAGGGCTATACAGGCCCGCCTGAAGATCCGGCACTTGACAACTACCAGTACTACCTGAACAGGGAAGGCGGCATCCTGGAACGCTACTATGATTTTAACAATCCGGATGGAAACTCTCCGGTTGAGGTAACCAATACCAACAGGGGGTCTACCACCTTGCCCGATGTGGAAGATGTGGATCGAGACCTTACCATGAACACCATTAACAGTTATTACGAGTACCGCATCCCTATTGGACCCAATACTACTATTAATGATCTTTATGTAACGGATATCAAGGAAGGGGTTACACCCAATCTGCCCAATGGTTCCCAGCTGAATAGGAGGTGGATCCAGTACAAAATCCCACTGAGCGATTTCACAGATGCTGTTGGGGGTATTTCCGATTTCCGGTCCATTAGTTTTATGCGGATGTACCTCACTGGATTCTCGGACGATGTGGTCCTCAGGTTTGCCACCCTGGATCTGGTTCGGGGGGATTGGAGGAACTATACCAAGACGCTCGAGACCAATGGTGATGATCCTGCCGATGATGGAACAATCGTGGATGTAAATACGGTTAACATTGAGGAAAACAATTCCAGGATACCCATTCCATACGTTTTGCCTCCGGGTGTGGTCAGGGAACAACTGAACAACAATAACACCATTATCCGCCAGAATGAACAATCCCTTTCTTTTGTAATTGAAAACCTGGAGCCCCAGGATTCCCGTGGGGTGTTTAAAAATGTCAATATTGACGTAAGGCAATACGAACGTATCAAGATGTTCCTGCATGCCGAGAAAATTGTGGATTCGGACTACCTTAACGATGATATACCGCTGGTTGGTTTCCTAAGGATTGGAACCGATTTTTCCGAAAACTTCTACCAGATAGAGGTGCCCCTGCAATTCACCTCCTTTGGTGCCGCCACCCCTGAGGAAATATGGCCCGATGTGAATGAACTTGATATCGCTATCTCTGACCTGAATAAGATCAAATCACAGGGCATAGCCGATCAGACCCTTGCAGACCTTTCTTTTTATGAAGTTATAGATGGAGAGGTAGTAGCTGTACCCGAGTTTGCGCCAAGGACCCCGGGAAGGATGCGTATTGGGATTCGCGGTAACCCTTCTCTGGGTAGCATTCGAAGCATGATGGTAGGGGTTAAGAATATAGACCTTGTTCCGGCAAGGGCAGAAGTGTGGTTTAATGAATTGCGCCTGGCGGGACTGGATAACAATGGCGGTTGGGCTGCAGTTGCAGCGGTTGATGCAAACATGGCCGATTTTGCCAATGTTTCGGCTACGGGAAGCAAAAGCACTTCCGGCTTCGGGTCCATAGATCAGATGCCAAATGAGAGGCTCAGGGAAGATGCCATAAGCTACGATGTGGTTACCAACGTGGAAGTGGGGCAGCTCTTCCCCAAAAAATGGAACTTGCAGATCCCGTTTAACTATGGGATTTCGGAACAGCTCATCACACCTGAATTTGATCCTGTTTATGACGACCTCAAACTGGAAGACAGGATTGCTGCGGCAACCACCCAGGCGGAAGCAGAAGAGATACAGGAACAGGCTGAAGATTATACCAAGAGAACCAGTATTAACTTTATTGGTGTTCGAAAAAACCGGGGGCCGGAAGCCCAGGAGAACTTTTTCGACATAGAGAATTTTACCTTCAATTATTCCTACAACGAAACTGAACACAGGGATTTTGAGGTGGCACAGTTGCGGGACCAGAATGTAAAGGCAGGGTTTGTCTACAACCACAACTTTAAACCAGCTCCGGTGGCACCTTTCGCAAAAAATGATTCCCTGTTTAGAGGGAAGTACTGGAAATGGCTCAAGGATCTCAATATTAACCTGTTGCCATCCAGCCTGTCTATCAGATCAGATATCAACCGGCAGTTTAACCAGCAGCGCTTCCGCGATGTGCTGGAACCAGGTGTTGAACGTTTGGAACTGCCTTTGCTGCAGCAACGGAATTACTTGTTCAACTGGGAGTATGCCCTTAACTACAGCCTTACCAAATCACTCAGGGTAAACCTCACGAGCTCCAATAATAATATTGTCCGGAATTACTTTACTGAAAAGGGAAATCCGGATTCTCCAATTGATGAATCACTGGAAGTATGGGACGGTTTCTTTGATATAGGTGAGCCGAACCGCCACTCCCAGCAGATGCAGGTCAATTATGAACTTCCGTTCAATAAGATTCCTATTTTCGATTTTATAAATGCCCAGTACACCTATACCAGCAACTTCGACTGGCAGCGCGGTGGAGATGCCATCAGGGAAGTAACGGGTGAAAATATCAATACCATACAAAATGCCCAGACCCACACCCTCACGGCTGCCCTCAGTATGCAGCGATTTTATGATCAGATCGGTCTGAGGAAAAGGGATACCAAAGGTCCGACCCAGCCCGTAAGGCGGGATAAGGCCGGGAATCTTCCCAGCGGAAGCCAGGAGCAGAAAACAAGAAAGGCCAGCGGACTTGGAAATGCCCTGATTGACGTGCTGACCATGGTAAAGCGATTGAATATAAACTACAGCGAAAATAACGGACAGGTCTTACCCGGTTATACCCAGTCCATTGGTTTTATCGGTACAACCCGTCCCACGCTCGGGTTTGTATTCGGAAGTCAGGCAGACGTAAGGTTCGAAGCCGCAAGAAACGGCTGGCTCACTACTTTTCCTGAGTTTAACCAGCAATTTATCAAGAGGAAGAATACCCAGCTGAATGTTACGGCCACGGCACAGATAACCAATGATCTTACCATAGATCTTACAGCCGACAGGCAGTATACAAGCAGCCTTCAGGAAAACTTCAAAGTTGAAGACGGAGAATATATACAGCAGACGCCCAACACCTACGGCAATTTCAGTATATCCACACTGATGATTGGCACCTTCTTCAGCAAGAGCGATGAGATAAGTTCCGATATTTTTGAGACCTTCAAGGAAAACAGGATTACAATAGCCAATCGCCTGCTTTCGGACCGGTCTGGCGCCGATGAAGGACTGGATGCAGACGGCTTCCCTATACGTTACGGAAAGACGAGCCAGGAAGTGCTTTTACCAGCTTTCTTTGCGGCTTACACGGGCCAGGATGTAGACCGTGTGAACCTCGACGCCTTTCGCCAGATTCCCATTCCCAACTGGAATATCAAGTACACCGGATTGATGCGTAACAAATGGTTCAAGAAGAAGTTCAAGCGTTTTTCGCTTAGCCATGGCTACAGGGCTGCATATAGCATAAACAACTTCCAGACTAACCTGGAACGGCAGAACAATCCGATAAACCCGGAGAACCAGGATCTTCTTCCTGAGAATATCATCAACAATGTGGTGTTGACCGATCAGTTTAATCCGCTGATACGGGTAGATTTTGAAATGAAGAACTCCCTGAGCGTGCTGGCAGAAGTAAGGGCAGACCGGGCACTTTCACTGAGTTTCGACAACAATTTGCTGACCGAAATCAACGGCAAGGAGTATACGCTGGGATTGGGTTACCGCTTTAAGGATGTAAAACTGGTTACCAATTTTGGGGGTGAGAAACAGCGCCTGAAGGGAGATCTCAACCTCAAGGCAGACATTAGTTTGCGCGATAACATAACCATTATTCGCAACCTGGATGTGGACAACAACCAGATCACCTCCGGTCAAAACCTGCTATCTGTTAAGTTTACGGCAGATTACGCGCTTAGCAAGAACCTGAATGCACTCTTCTTCTACGATCATTCATTCTCCCAGTTTGCTGTATCCACAGCCTTTCCACAGACTACTATCAACACGGGGTTTACGCTCAGGTATAATTTCGGGAATTAATCTACTGATCGGACGCAGGTTCTCTCTGCATTCTCACAGATGCTTCTTTTTTTTGATTACACCGGAAGAAAAATTTACATTTGTTGCTACTAAAAAAGCAGAAATGAACATACCATCCGAATTGAAGTATACCAAGGACCACGAGTGGGTTAAAATAGAAGGGGATATCGCCACAGTAGGAATCACGGATTTTGCCCAGGGTGAGCTAGGTGATATTGTATATGTTGAGGTGGAAACGGTTGACGAAACTCTGGACAAAGAGGAGGTTTTTGGTACTGTAGAGGCAGTGAAGACTGTTTCTGATTTGTTTTTGCCGCTCAGTGGTGAAATCGTTGAATTCAATGAAGCCCTGGAAGATGAGCCTGAAAAAGTAAATTCTGATCCCTACGGGGAGGGCTGGATGGTCAGGATCAAACTAAGTGATCCATCAGAGGCAGATGAATTACTCTCCGATGAGGATTACAAAGCCTTGATTGGTGGGTAAAAAGTGGATATTTGGCCTTGGTTTTTTGGGCTGGATCCTGCTGATTACTGTATTGAGCCTGGTACACTTCCCGGAAGACCCTGTTAAAGGCCTGGAAATTCCACATCTGGATAAGCTCGTACACTTCACTTTTTATTTTGTAGCGTCTATCCTTGCATGCTTTTACCTCAAAGAGGCCTTTGGGAAGCAACTTGGGTTTAATAAAATACTGTTAATCAGTTTGTTATTTGCGTGGTTTTATGGTATACTTATTGAAGTATTGCAAAGTACCATTACTACCAACAGGAGTGGAGATATGTACGACGTCTGGGCCAATTGTTTAGGGGCGCTCATCGGTGTACTGCTTTTAAAACTCTGGTTTTCAGGTAAACGCGCCTATCGGTGGAAACATTAAAATGCTTTTCATCTTTTTAAATTAATAGTTATATTAGCGGACATTAAATACGAAGAAGAAAATGGAACCAAAGAAAAATCCGAAAGCTGATCTGAGAAAAAACAGTGGTCTGTACTTTGTTGTCGGACTGGCGATTGTAATGCTGCTGGTATATGCGGCCTTCGAATGGAAAACCTATGACGAGGTGAATGAGTATGATATTTCCCTGAATGTTGAGGATCAACTGGATGAGGAAGTTCCTATGACAGAACAAATAAAAACACCACCACCGCCACCGCCACCGGCGGCTCCTGAAGTGATCGAGGTAGTTGAGGATGAGGAGGAAGTTGAAGAAACTGTAATTGAGTCTACTGAGACCAGCCAGGAGGAAGAGGTAATTGAAATCGAAGATATTGAGGTGGAAGAGGTCGAGGAAATTGAAGATGTTCCCTTTGCCGTGATTGAGGACGTACCGGTTTATCCCGGATGTGAGGGCGCCAAAGACAAAAGGGCGTGTTTCAACGAAATGATACAGAAGCATATTCGCAAGAATTTCCGTTACCCTGAAATTGCTCAGGAAATGGGAATCCAGGGAAGGGTAAACGTAATGTTTACAATTATGACCGATGGAAGTATTGGAAATATCCGATACAGAGGTCCGGATAAAAACCTTGAGGCAGAAGCACTCAGGATTATTGAAAAGCTTCCTAAAATGACGCCAGGAAGGCAAAGAGGAAGAGCCGTGCGTGTTCCCTTTAGTATTCCCATTACCTTCAGGCTGCAATAAAAAACTTACGTGATATAGTCAAGATCCCCGGTAGTTGCCGGGGATTTTTTTATTATGATTTAAGGGGTTAAAGCACAGCTTCTTAAAGAATTTACAAAGCATGACATATCGTTGTATAAATATGATCAGGACCTTATCTTTGCAAACTCATTAAAACAGCATGAAGACGGCAGTTGAAACGGCAGGGGGCCAAACTTTTTCCTTAATTTTTGCCGATTTTAAGGAGCTTACCAAAGCCAGGCTTGCCGTTAGTGTTGTTTTTTCCTCCGTTGCGGGGTACCTGCTGGGTGCAACTCAAATTGATGTCTTATCCCTCCTCCTCCTCTCTTTTGGGGGTTATTGCATGGTTGGTGCTTCCAACGCTTTTAACCAGATTATCGAAAAGGACCTGGATGCCAAAATGATGCGGACCCGAAACAGGCCCATACCTGCAGGGCGGGTTTCCGTTAATACGGCTATGTTACTGGCGGTTGCCATGACCCTGATGGGGGTAATAACCCTTTATATCCTCAATCCGAAAACCGCCATGTTCGGGGCTATATCCATTTTCCTTTACACCGGCGTCTACACCCCATTAAAAACGGTGACCCCACTTGCGGTATTTGTGGGGGCTTTGCCAGGTGCTATTCCTTTTATGCTGGGCTGGGTAGCTGCAACCAACGACTTTGGCATTGAGCCGGGTACCTTGTTCATGATACAGTTCTTCTGGCAATTCCCTCACTTCTGGGCTCTAGGCTGGATGCTGGATGAGGATTACCGGCGGGGTGGCTTCAAAATGCTTCCTACCGGGGCAAAGGACAGGGGGACAGTACTTCAGATAATCATGTATACGATCTGGATGATCATTATTTCCATAATCCCGGTATTTGGGTTCACGGGCAGACTAAGCCTTTCCATTACAGCGGGCATAGTTGTTTTTATTATGGGAATGGTAATGCTGGCTTTTGCCTTCAGGCTGTACGAAAAAAGAAATAACAAAACAGCAAGGAAACTGATGCTGGCAAGTGTGAGCTATATTACGCTCATGCAGCTGGTATATGTAATTGATAAATTAGTGTAATACCTATGGATCTTACCCAGGGAACAGAAAGAGATAAACATGTAAGGGCCAGAAAAATGATGCTCTGGTTTGGGATAGTGAGCCTTATCATGGGGTTTGCAGGTTGGACCAGCGCCTACATTGTAAGCAGCTCAAGGGAGGACTGGATGGAAGATTTTGTCCTTCCACAGGCCTTCCTGTACAGTACAATAATACTGGTCATGAGCAGTTTTACCTATATTTTGGCCAAAAGAGCGGTTAAAAAAGAGAATCAGAAAGCCTGTACACAGTGGCTGGTGGTAACCATGCTATTGGGGATCGGTTTTATATTACTGCAGTTTCAGGGATTTTCGGAAATGATTGGACAGGGGTATTATTTCACCGGGCCAACAAGCAATATCACCATGTCTTATGTTTTCCTGATAGCAGCAGTGCATATTGCGCACGTGGTGGCAGGATTGATTTCCCTGCTTGTGGTCCTGGTAAATCAGCTTCGGGGAAAATACTCCACTCAGGATTACCTGGGACTGGAGCTTGGTGCTACCTTCTGGCATTTCCTGGACCTGCTTTGGGTATATCTGATCCTGTTTTTTTATTTCTTTAGATAAGCTCATAAAATAATTTCCCGATGACGGCAAAATCGACTTTTCTATGATAGAAAAAGGTGTAAATTTGCCATTGTTCTGTTAATGTATATACTATTATATGGATACTACGGTTACTGAAGAAAATGTCTGGGGTGGAGGTAACCGCCCACTAGGAGCGAGTTACGGTAAACTGATGATGTGGTTCTTCATCGTTTCTGATGCCCTGACCTTCTCCGGATTCCTCGCCTCTTACGGCTTTTCAAGATTCAAGTTTATAGAGACCTGGCCTATTGCCGATGAAGTTTTTACCCACGTGCCTTTCTTCCATGGCAACTATCCTATGTACTATGTGGCATTCATGACCTTTATCCTGATCATGTCGTCCGTAACCATGGTACTTGCCGTAGATGCCGGGCATAACATGAAGAAGAACAAGACCATCATCTACATGTTCCTTACCATAATAGGGGGTGCCATATTCGTAGGGTCACAGGCCTGGGAATGGGCTACCTTTATCAAAGGGGATTACGGGGCTCTGGAAACCAACGGCGGGAGGATACTGCAGTTTGTGAAAGCAGATTCTGGCGAAAGAGCTGCCCTGGCAGATTTTGCCAAGGTGATTCCCGGAGACAGGGAGCAGCACAGCAAGAATGTAGGCGTATGGTTCAAGGACGAACCTACACTTACCAGCTACACTGTAGAAGAGGTTAAAGCTGGTTTTATGGCTAACCCCAATATCCTGATCCGAACCGAAACTATTAACGAAGATGGGGAGAAAACCCTGCTTACCCGCGAAGAATCCCTTAGTCGGATTCAGGATGCGAAGCTTGTCGTTGAAGGCGCCAACCTGGTGCGCAATGAATACGGAAGCCGCCTGTTTGCAGACTTCTTCTTCTTTATCACAGGTTTCCACGGATTCCACGTATTCTCAGGAGTAGTGATCAACATCATTATATTTTTCAATATTATCCTGGGCACATACGAGAGGAGGGGACATTATGAAATGGTTGAGAAAGTTGGATTGTACTGGCACTTTGTAGATTTGGTGTGGGTATTTGTATTTACCTTCTTCTACCTCGTTTAATATTGAAATAATAAAGTCAAAAAGCAATTAATTAATATAGCATATGGCACACGAGCATAAACTGGAAATATTCAGAGGCCTGCTAAAATTTAAGTCGAACACCCAGAAAATCTGGGGAGTATTGATCTTTCTGTCTATTGTAACGGCTATTGAGGTGGCCCTGGGGATTACTAAACCGGAAATCCTGACCAAGACCTCCTTAATCGGGATGAAGTTGCTGAACTGGATATTCATAATCCTTACACTGGTTAAGGCCTATTACATTGCATGGGATTTTATGCACCTGCGTGACGAAAAGACCTCCCTCAGGCGTACCATTGTTTGGACCCCTATATTCCTGGTTTGTTACCTGATATTTATTCTGCTTTTTGAGGCCGATTATATCTACAATGTCTACAAGGATGGATTTGTAGCCTGGGACTTCTAACAAGGAATTAACAAGAGTTAAAGACGGTTTTGAGACCGTCTTTTTTATTTTTGTATGATAGTTAATCAACTATGAAAAAGACCTTTGTTCTGGTAGTGCTTTTCATTCTGCCGCTGGTGGCTTACATGTTTTTTGCCTCCGGGGTGAATAACTTTGGCAGGCTTCCCACCCTGACAGAAGATGTGCAGGACCTTCAGGCTTTCAGCCCGCAGGAAACCCTTGAGGGCAAGATCACTATTCTTGGCTTTCTTGGCTATGACCTGGAAATGAAAAAAGGTAATGCCTTCAATCTGAATCAAAAAATTTACAAGCCTTTTTACGAATTCCGGGATTTCCAAATGGTAATGGTCCTGCCCAAAGGTTCGGAAGAAAAGGTTGCCGAATTAAAGAAGGAACTTTCAGGACTGGCAGACATCAGGAACTGGAAATTTGTACATGGTGAAGACCAGGACATAAAAGCCCTGTTCAGCTCCCTTAAAACCAATATGGAGCTGGATGAAAAGCTGGGTTCCCCCTATGTCTTTATTATTGATAAGGATCGCAACCTAAGAGGAAGGAGCAATGATGAAGATGAGGGCATGAAATACGGCTTTGATGCCACTTCCGTAGCAGATATCAACAATAAGATGGAAGATGATGTGAAAGTGATTCTTGCAGAATACAGGCTGGCATTAAAGAAGAATAACGCAAAACGTAATTGAGCGTGAATAAGGGCAAATATCACTACATATGGATCTCACTGGTAATCCTCATTTTTGGGATCATTTTTATCCCAAAGATTGTTAACCGGTTTAATGAGGGAACCATTGTGGAGACCGATCGGATGAATGTGAAAGACCCTGCGGACCAGCTGGCCTATATTATACTTAACGGGGAAAAGCGTAAAGTGCCCCCTTTTGCCTTTATGAACCAGGACAGCCTGCTAATAACCAATGAGGATTACCTGGGCAAGGTATACGTGGTCGAATTCTTTTTTACAACCTGTCCTACTATCTGCCCTATAATGAACCGTAACCTGGTTGAGGTACAGGACGAATTTCGGGAGTTCGAAGATTTCGGAGTTGCTTCCTTCACTATAAACCCGGACTACGATACCCCCAGGGTACTCAAAGAATATGCCGAAAAGTACGGGATAACCGATATGGACTGGCACTTGCTTACAGGTGACCGGGAGGAAATATACCAACTGGCCAACGTGGGCTTTAATATCTTTGCAGCCCAGGCAGACGATGTGCCCGGGGGATTTGAACACTCGGGCTTGTTTGCCCTGATCGATAAGGAGGGGTATATCAGGTCGCGACTGGACGATTTCGGGAACCCGATCATATACTACAGGGGGACCATTACTGAAGCTCAGGGCACCAATATAGACGGGGAGGAAGAGCAAATAAGCATACTGAAAACGGACATAAAAAAACTACTGCAGGAATAACATGGACCAGCTTGCACTCAAAGAAAAACGATTTAACAGGTATATCACCATCATATCCATTGTGATACCGGTAGTAGTTGCCGTATTGTTCGGTATCCGCATCCCCGACGTGGAACCCTTGGGATTTTTGCCGCCAATTTATGCCACTATCAACGGACTTACGGCAGTGTTGCTGATTGCGGCAGTTTTGGCCATCAAAAACGGAAAGCAAAAACTGCATCAAAACCTGATGACAACTTGTATTGTGCTTTCGGTTCTTTTTCTTGTGATGTACGTAGCCTATCACATGACCTCAGACTCTACACCTTACGGAGGTGAAGGCGTCATGAGATATGTTTATTTTTTCATTTTGATTACGCATATCATGCTCTCTATAGTGATTATACCTCTGGTTTTAAAAACCTATGCCAGGGCCTATCTTAAGAAGTATGAAGAACACAGGAAGATTGCCAGAATTACCTTCCCCATCTGGCTGTATGTGGCCGTAACGGGCGTAGTTGTTTACCTGATGATTTCACCCTATTATAATTACTAATTGGCTTTAGTTTAATTCTAGATGAATCCCTACCCGAAAAAAATAGTCGCCTTTATCCTGCTGGCCATATTCCCGTTAGTGGGCCGTGCTCAGTGCGCCATGTGCCGGGCGGTCCTGGAAAGCGGCGATAACAATGCAGTCGCAGAAGGGATCAATAACGGAATCGTTTACCTGATGGCCATTCCATACATTTTGGTAGGAGTGATTTTCTATATTGTTTATCGCAAAATGAAGACGCCCAAAATTACTTGATCTTTTAACAGTTTTTTACACTTAAAACTGTAACAAAACCGGGCCGGAAACGTCTTCTCTTATACATCCTTTTTATCATCATTCATCACCAACCCAATGTTCGATATAGAAAGATGGCAGGAAATCTTTGATACTATTCGTAAGAACAAATTACGAACCTTCCTCACTGGCCTGTCTGTTGCTTCTGGAATCTTTATACTGGTAATCCTTTTGGGATTTGGACAGGGTATGCAAAATGGTGTGGCCCAGGAATTTGAAGAAGATGCCATAACCAGCATCAATGTGTGGGCCGGTACTACCACCAAAGAACACAAAGGAATGAACCCGGGGCGGAGGATACAGCTCAGGAATGAGAACTACGAACTGGTAAATGAACTGTTTGTAGATGATATCGAATACGGGTCTTCAAGAACTTACATTAACGGTCTAAGTATAAATTATGGCAAGGAATCACTGGCCTATGGTTTGCAGGGTGTCTCGCCAGAATTTCAGTTCATCGAGAACGCAAAGATCTCAGAGGGCAGATTTATTAATGAATACGATGAGGTCAATGTTGCCAAGGTAGCCGTCATTGGAAACAAGATCAAAACAGATGTTTTTAATTCGTTGGAATCCCCTATTGGAGAGTATATCAAGATTTCGGGTATTCCATTTAAAATAATAGGGGTTTTCAGTGAGAATGAAGACCGTGAGGAAGAACGGATATACATTCCGCTGAATACATCTCAGAAGGTCTTCAACGAAGCCGATAGAATTGGTAATATTTCCTACACCTTACCCCCTGCCGATGATTTTAAAACTGCGGTAGCGGAGGCTACAGAATTCAAAAACAAATTAAGGACCCATCTGCAACGGGTGCATACGGTAGCACCTGAAGACACCTCCGCAATTAATGTATTCAGCATGATGGAGGCGGCAGATCGGTATTTCAGCCTCATTGACAACATCAAGCTATTCTTCTGGTTTGTGGGTATTTGTACGGTTATAGCCGGAATCGTTGGGGTAAGTAATATCATGTTAATTGTAGTCAAGGAACGTACCCGGGAAATTGGAATCCGCAAAGCCATCGGGGCTAAACCCTGGGCAATAGTCGGACTTATACTGCAGGAATCCATATTTGTAACTGCTATCTCCGGTTTTTCAGGTTTTATATTCAGTATGGGCCTGCTTGAGATTTTCGGGCCCTATATCGAAGTAGATTACATTGTTAATCCCTCGGTAAATTTCAATGTGGCGCTATCTACGGTGATTTTGTTAATCATTGCCGGAACCCTGGCGGGATTTTTCCCGGCCTGGAGGGCAGCTAATATCCATACGATAAAAGCCCTTAAGGACGAATAATAAGAAGTTATGTTTAATCGGGACCGCTGGAAGGAGATTTTGGAAGTGCTGACCACAAACTGGTTCAGGACTGTGCTTACTGCATTCGGGGTTTTTTGGGGCATTATGATCCTGATTATCCTGCTGGCCGCCGGTAAAGGTCTTGAGAATGGGGTTAAATCAGATTTTGGTGGCCTGGCTACCAATACCATGAGCATGTGGGCAAACAGGACTACTATACCTTATGAGGGATTACCAAAGGATCGCCGCTATAGCTTTAAGCTGGAAGATGTTCAGGCAATAAATGAGAACATTCCTAATCTCAGGCATGTTTCTCCCAGGAACCAACTGGGCGGATACCGGGGAACCAACAATGTAATAAGGGGCTTACGGACGGGTGCTTACAACGTTTATGGGGATTATCCGGAAATCATAGAACAGCAGCCCATGACCGTAAGCTCTGGAAGGTTTATCAATCAGGGTGATATAGCCGAAGCACGTAAAGTGGCGGTTATTGGTAACGGAGTGCGAAATGAGTTATACAGTATGGGGGAGGAAGTCCTGGGGACCTACATCAAGATACAGGGGGTAAATTTCATGGTAATCGGGACCTACAAGAATAACTCCAGCCGTCAGGGAGAGGAAGGTGAAAAGAAAATATACATCCCATTCACCTCTTTTGCTCAGGCTTTCAATACAGCGAACAGGGTGGGTTGGATAACCATTACCGCTGAGGATCAAACACCTATAACAGATCTTAAAATGGACATTATAAACCTTATGAAAAAACGTCATAAGGTACATCCCGAAGACAGAAGGGCCATTGGCTATAATGATATCTACGAGGAATTCAGCAGGGTAGACCGTCTGTTCGCCGCCCTGGAACTGATAGCTTATTTTGTGGGCACACTGGTATTGTTAAGTGGTATCATTGGGGTTAGTAATATCATGCTCATTGTAGTTAAGGAAAGGACCAAGGAAATAGGGATACGAAGAGCGTTAGGTGAAGGTCCCTGGTCCATTAAAAAACAAATTTTGATGGAATCCATATTCCTGACCATTATTTCAGGAATGCTCGGCATTGTGGCTGGAACCCTGTTCATCTATGGGGTAAATGCTCTTATAGCGGCCAATGGCCCGGTGGATATGTTTACGAATCCGAGCGTAAACCTTGGGGTTGTCACAATTGCCCTCAGCATCCTCGTTATTGCCGGATTACTTGCAGGTTATATCCCTGCGCAGAGTGCCATAAAAGTAAAACCTATTGAAGCTTTGCGAACAGAGTAAATAAAATTATTTATCGATCAATTAGACTAAAATGAAAAAATCCATAACTGTAATTATCCTGCTGATTATTGTCATTGCCTTTGGGGGGTCTATGGTATACCTCTACCAAAAGAATGCAGAAGATCCTATTACTTATCAGACGGAAAAGCCGAGTACGCAAACTATAATCAAAAAGACCGTTGCCACTGGGAGCATCTTGCCTCTGGAGGAGGTCCTTATCAAGCCTAATATTTCTGGGGTAATAGAAGAGGTATACGTGGAAGGGGGCGATTATGTGAAATCAGGAGATCTGATTGCCAGGATCAAGGTGGTGCCAAACCTTGCTGCACTTAATGATGCGAGAAATGCGATAGATGCCGCTAAGATTAGTTTTGACGACCAGCGTCGCAACTATACCCGGCAGCAAAGCCTGTTCGAAAAGGGTGTGATCTCACAGCAGGACCTGGAAAGGGCGCAGGTAGCTTTTGACCAGTCCCGGCAGACGCTGGAAGCTGCCAATAAGCGATTCGATATCGTGAAGACAGGTACAACGAAGGGGCTTAGCAATGCCGCAAATACCCTCATCCGGTCTACTGTAAGCGGTATGGTTCTGGATGTGCCGGTGGAAATGGGGAACCAGGTCATTGAAAGCAATAATTTTAATGAAGGTACCACCATTGCGGCCATTGCCGATGTGGATAAGATGATCTTCGAGGGCAAGGTGGATGAGTCTGAAGTAGGCAAGATCAGGGAAGACCTACCGCTGGAAATTACGGTAGGTGCACTGGAGAATATCACTTTTGACGCTGTTCTGGATTATATCGCCCCCAAGGGGAAGGAAGAGAACGGGGCCATTCAATTTGAAATAAAGGGCACTTTAAAAAAGCTGGATACCGTATTTATACGTGCCGGCTTAAGTGCTAATGCTTCTATTATTCTTGACCGGGCCGATAGTGTCCTCGCCCTAAAAGAGGCCCTGATCCAGTTCGACCAGGAAACAAAGAAACCCTTTGTTGAAGTAGCCACCGGCGATCAGCAATTTGAACGCAGGGAGGTGGAGCTTGGGATCAGCGATGGCATCTATGTTGAAATCAAGTCTGGCATCAGCCAGGATGATGAAATCAAGATCTGGAACCAGATAGAACCTGAGCGGTTCGGGGGCTAGGCTTTTTAACAGAATCTTTTGATAAAAATTTGTAACAACTTAACAGTAAACGAGTCCAATAAATGGATCTGCTTTTAAACACTTGCGCTAGCCATGATTGAAATAAAAAATCTTCATAAGTCCTATAAAATGGGCAGTAATGCCCTGCATGTTCTCAAGGGGATAGATTTCTCGGTAAAAGAAGGAGAACTTGTAGCCATTATGGGATCTTCAGGCTCCGGAAAATCTACCCTGCTTAACATATTGGGAATGCTGGATGTAGCCGATGAGGGGGAATACAACTTAGATGGGATGCCTATCAAAAACCTCAATGAAACCAAGGCGGCAAATTACCGGAACAAATTTTTAGGGTTCATTTTCCAGTCCTTTAATCTGATTAACTATAAAACAGCCCTGGAGAATGTGGCCCTGCCCCTTTACTATCAGGGGATGAACAGAAAGAAGAGGCAGGAAAAGGCATTGAAGTACCTGGAGCAGGTTGGCCTCAAAGAATGGTCGCACCACCTCCCAAGTGAATTGTCTGGTGGACAAAAACAAAGGGTGGCGATAGCCCGGGCTATGGTGACAGAGCCCAAGGTTCTGCTGGCGGATGAGCTTACCGGTGCTTTGGATAGTAAAACTTCTTATGAGGTAATGGACCTGATCCAGCAAATTAATGATAAGGGAAATACCATCCTGGTAGTTACACACGAGAATGATATTGCACACATGTGTAAGCGCATTGTATACCTCAGGGACGGGGTAATTGTCAAGGACGAAAAAGTAAAGCAAGTTAGAGCTAAAGAGTATGTTCAGTAGGGATACCTGGCGGGAAATATTCGACACCTTAAATAAAAACAAACTCAGGACCTTTCTATCCGGGTTTACAGTTGCCCTCGGCATCCTGATTTTTGTGGGTCTGGTTGGCATGACCAATGGGCTGCAGAATACCTTTGAATATTATTTTTCCCGGGATGCAACCAACATTTTGTACCTGCAACCTGGCAGGACCTCGAGACCATACAAAGGATATAAATCCCAGAGGCGCATTGAATTCGAAAATGAAGACCTGAAGGATATTAAGGAAAATTTTTCCATCTTCATTGACTATGTTTCCCCAATGATCCGCAGAGGAGCGCTTGTGAAATACAGGGAAGAATCCAATAACTACACCACTATCGGGGCTGACTGGGGGCAGCAATTTGCGGAAAATACCATTATGATGAAGGGCCGGTTTATCAACCAGGAGGATGTGAAAAACAAGACTCGGAATGCAGTAATTGGCCGTTTGGTGGAGCAGGACCTTTTTGGCAACATGAATGCCATGGGTAAATATATTGACGTTGGTGGAAGTGTTTTTAAGGTTGTTGGCGTATTTCAGGATGAAGGAGGAGATCGTGAGGAACGTCAGATATTCATTCCTTATACCACACGTCAGCTTATTGAAAAAAATACAGATAAAATTGATCTGATTGTAGTCGGATTCAGGCCTGAAATAGGATACACCGGGGCAATGGCCCTGCAGCGTAACCTGAATAAGTATTTAAAAGATAAAAAGTTCATAAGCCCTGAAGACCAGAAAGGAATTTTTATCCGCAATGTCGCAGAGGAGCTGGAAAGAAATCAGGCTTTTGCCAGGGTTTTGGCGATTATTGCGGCCTTTGTTGCATTTGGAACTATCATTGCCGGGATTATCGGTATTAGTAATATCATGGTATATGTGGTAAAGGAACGCACAAAGGAAATAGGGATACGAAAGGCTATTGGGGCAACACCTCGTAACGTTATCAGTAATATCCTGCTCGAGTCCATTTTCATTACTACCCTTTCCGGATTTTCAGGTATGATTGCCGGTATTGCCTTACTCAGTTCTCTGGGGGACAAGCTTATGGATGACTACTTTATATTGAATCCCGGAATTGACACGGGTCTCGCTATATCTGCAACAATTGTCCTGATTCTTTTTGGAAGCATAGCTGGCTATGTTCCCGCAAAGCGTGCGGCACAAATCAAGCCCATTGTGGCCTTAAATGAAGAATAATGCGCTTACTGTTTGATAAAAATACCTGGCAGGAGATCTTCGGTTCTATAGGAAAGAATCGCACCCGGACTATTATCACAGTAATCGGGGTACTCTGGGGAATCTTTATTTACGTTGTCCTGGCCGGGGCTTCCAAAGGACTGGACAATGGCTTTGAACGTACCTTTGAGGTTGTGGCCAAAAACAGCATGTGGTGTTACGCACAGAATACAAGTATACCCTATGCAGGATATAAAACAGGCCGGCGTATACGTCTGAAAGTGGGAGATGCAAATATCCTGCGTAATCGTATTCCGGAAATACAATATATAGCCCCGGTAAATACCAAAGGGGCATTTGGAGGAACAGGCGCCCTTACCGTCAGGGGATTGAATTCGAACACCTACGCCATGTACGGTTACTATCCCGATTTAGCGAGGATTACACCTCAAAAGATTTATGATAATGGCCGTTTTATTAACGACCAGGACATTGAACAGGCACGGAAGGTCTGTGTAATTGGCGAGCGTACACAACAGGAAATGTTTGAAAAAGGCGAAGACCCCATAGGAGGATATATCCGAATTGAAAACATTTACTTTCAGGTAGTGGGTGTTCATCAGTATCAAAGGACTACCCCATTTGGGTCTGATGGGGATATTTTTATTCCTTTCACCACCTTTCAGAAGATCTATAATACCGGAGAGGATGTACAATTCTTTACTGTTGCTGCCTATGATGACGCGGATGCGGCTCAGGTAGAAAAGGATATTAAGGCGGTGTTAAAGAATTTGCATAACGTGCATCCAGATGATGAACGTGCTATTGGCGCTATTAACCTTGGGGTAATTTTCGACAGGATTATCGGATTTGCAAAGGGGATTACTTTTCTTTCCCTCATCGTGGGGCTTGCCACCATACTGGCTGGAGTTATAGGCATTGGCAACATTTTATTGATCTCGGTTAAAGAGCGCACCAAAGAATTGGGTATTCGGCGTGCCCTGGGCGCTACTCCGAATGAAGTACGGACATTGATCATCCTGGAGTCTGTGTTCCTGACTATGGTGGCCGGTCTTATAGGAATCATATTAGGAGCGGCAGTATTGAATTTGATAAACAATCTTACCCAGGATTCGGCGCTTCCCTATACCAATCCAACCGTGCCCATACCGCTTGTGATCGGGGCACTTTTGGTCATGGTAGTTTTGGGAACATTAATAGGACTCATACCAGCACAGCGCGCGGTGAGAGTCAGGCCAATAGATGCCCTGAGGGAAGAATAACAACATTAACTGTATAAATAATTAACACAAACAAGATGAACAAATATGTTAAATATGGATTGATAGCCGTCCTGGTCCTGGGAGCCATGTGGGCAGCAGCTTTTTTTATTAAATCCAATAGCAAATCGGCTACCGCCTATGATACCAAAAAACCGTTTACTTCCAATATTGAAAAGAAAACGGTAGCTACTGGGAAGGTAATACCCGAAGATGAGGTGGAGATCAAGCCACAGATCTCAGGTATTATTGATAAGATCTATATGGAAGAGGGGGAAGCTGTAAAAGCAGGGGATCTTATTGCCGTGATCAAGGTGGTTCCCAACGAACAGGCACTCAACTCGTCCAGAGGCCGGGTTCGTAATGCGGAAATTGCCCTTAATAATACTAAGATCGAATACGACCGAAGCAAGGCCTTGTTTGATAAAGGGGTGATCTCCAGCCAGGATTTCCTTAACCTGCAGTTGCGTTATGACCAGGCTGTTCAGGAACTGGACAATGCCCGCGCGGATTATCAGATCATCCGAATAGGATCTGCTGGAGGTTCTTCCAGTGCTAATACCAATATCCGGGCCACTGTGAACGGGACCATTCTTGAAATCCCGGTAGAAGAAGGTGACCAGGTCATCCAGAGCAACAATTTTAATGATGGTACCACCATTGCGACTATTGCAGACCTGAGCAAAATGATTTTTGAAGGAAAGGTAGACGAAGGTGAGGTTGGCAAACTGCAGTTGGGGATGCCCTTAGAGATCAGCCTGGGTGCCATTGCGGACCAGAAACTCGAAGCAAAATTAAAGTTTATCGCTCCTAAAGGGATTGAAGAAGCGGGGGCCGTTCAGTTTAAGATTGAAGGAGATGTGGAAATAAACGATTCTATCTTCGTTCGCGCCGGTTACAGCGCCAACGCTTCACTGGTACTTGAGAAGAAAGACAGTATCATGGTCATTCCTGAAGCCCTGCTTCAATTCGACAGGGAAACAGACAAGCCGTATGTTGAAGTCAAGGTTGGAGACCAGAAGTTTGAACGGCGAGATATAGAAATAGGAATTTCCGATGGGGTGAATGTGGAAATTGTTTCCGGGCTGTCCTTTGAAGATGAGGTGAAGATCTGGAACAAGACGGAGCCCATAAAACGCGGAGAAGATGAAGAAGGAAATGAGGGTGGAGAGGAAGAAACGTCCTAGGAAATAGAGTGCGTGCAATTATCAAATTGATCAAAAAACTAGAAATGAAATACAAATTAACCCTTTTACTCCTGGTGTTCGGAATGATTTCGCTTTCCGCACAACTGAAGAAATGGACGCTTGAGGAGTGTGTTACCTACGCCGTAGAAAATAACCTGTCTATTGAGCAGTTCAGGCTGGATTTGGAAAATGCCAAAATTGACAAGTCGGATGCCATAGGAAACCTGTTGCCAACATTAAACGGGCAGCTAAGTGCTCAGAGCAGTACGGGTTTATCCTTTAACCCGGCGAACAACGAACCCGTAAATATTACTCAGAATTCTGCTTCGGGAAGCCTTACTTCTTTTGTGACGCTTTTCGATGGTTTGCGGAATTACAACCAGATACAAAGAGCCAAATTGAACGCCATCGCGAGTCAGTACCGATTGGATAATCTCGTTGATGATATCAGGCTGAACGTGGCACTCAATTACCTTAGTGTCTTGTCAAACAAGGAGTCGCTTAAGGTCTTTGAGGCCCAGTATGCGGTTACCGAACAAGATTTGAAGCGAACCCAGGAATTGGTGGAATCCGGAGTTTTGCCGAGAGGAGATTTGCTTGAAATTGAAGCTACGGCCGCTAACCAGGAACAGCAGATCATAAACGCCAGGAACCAGGTGCTGATCTCAAGGATCAACCTGGCCCAGTTACTGCAGATTACGGATTATGAGAATTTCGACATCGCAGATGAAGAATTTGAAGTGCCTCCTTCCGATATCCTGAATAATTCGGCTAAATCTATTTTTGCCAAGGCTTTGAGTTTCCGTAACGACATCAAGTTTTCCGAGTCTAATGTGGCCCTGGCAGAGAAGGATTTGCAGATTGCCAAGGGAGCAGCCCTTCCTACCCTCGGGGCGTTTATCAATTACAACACCCGTTACTCGGATCAGTTCTTTGATCCATTTACGGGGGATCTGATCCCGTTTAAGGACCAGCTTTGGATAAACGATGGTATTTCGTTGGGAGCCCGCCTTGACATCCCTATTTTCAATGGTTTCAATACACGTAACAGCATAAAAAGATCAAAGATCAGTCTGGAAAAGGCAAAGTTGCAGCTGGAACAGGACAAACTGGACCTGGAGACCAATGTTAATCAGGCCTATGTGGACGTGGAAAACACCGCAAAAACCTATGAGGCTTCGCTCAAAACATTAGAAGCCCGTAGACTGGCTTATGATTACGCAAGGGAACGCTATAATGTAGGTGTTATGAATGCCTTTGATTTCAGCCAGGCCCAGGCGCGGGTAGATAATGCCGCCGCATCGGTGATCCGTTCCAAGTACGATTATATTTTTCGTATCAAAGTGCTGGAATTCTATTTTGGACTTCCCATAGTACTGGATTAGGCATTATTCAGGGATAAATATTTTTAAATTAGTACTGCCGGCTGCAAAGCCGGCAGGCTTTTTTTTATCGTATCTTTGCCGCCATTATGGCGATAATTCTCAATCTGGAAACCGCAACTACCAACTGCTCTGTTAGCCTGGCGCAGGATGGGAAATTACTGGCTTTGCGTGAAGAGAATTATCAGGGATATTCTCACTCGGAGAAACTGCATATTTTTATTGGGGAGGTGCTGGAAGAAGCTGGCAAGGATATGCAGGATCTTAGTGCGGTAGCCGTTAGTAAAGGGCCAGGCTCGTATACCGGTTTGCGCATTGGGGTGGCTGCAGCCAAGGGAATTTGTTTTGCATTGGATATTCCACTGATTTCAATCCCCACTTTAGACAGCCTGGGCAGGCAGATCGAGGTTGAAGAAGGCTATTTAATCCCGATGCTGGACGCCAGGAGAATGGAGGTGTATGCCAAGGTTTTAAGTAATTCTTACGAGACTGTCAGGGAGACGGAAGCAGAGATTATTGATGCCAAATCCTTTGCCGAATTTGCTAAAAAAGCCCCCGTCTATCTATTGGGGAATGGAGCAAAGAAATGCATAGGCGTTCTTGATCACCCCAATTTTCATTTCCGGGAAGATCTGGTGCCTTCCGCCAGGGAGATGGCCAGCATGTCCTATCATAATTATGCCAACAAGGAGTTTGAGGACCTGGCCTATTTCGAACCTTACTATTTAAAAGAATTTATACTGGGTAAATAGGGGTCTGCCTCAAAAGGAACCTGCAGGCCTGGTTAAACACCTATGCCGGCTTTTGATGCACATCGATCTGAGGGAAGGGAATCTCGATTCCAGCCTCATCAAAGCGGTATTTGAGTGTCTCCATGACATGGAAGTGCGCCGCCCAGAAGTTTTCATTGGCTGCCCAGAAGCGAAGTGACAGAACTACAGCGCTATCGGCGAGTTCCCCAACATAAACTTCAGGAGCCGGATCTTCCAGGATGTTTTCATATTGACTACAAATTTCCAATAAAATATCCTTGGCCTTCTTTATGTTGGAACTATAACTGATACCCACTTCAATTTTATCCCGCCTCTTATCTTCGGCATTATAGTTAATAATATTGTTATTGGATAATTGCCCATTCGGGATGATAGCCAACTGATTTCCAAATGTGTTCAGTTTTGTGGTAAAAATGGATATTTCCTTCACGGTTCCATCAACTCCCTGAGCGGAGATAAAGTCTCCTACACGGAACGGCTTAAATATCAGGATCAGGACTCCTCCCGCAAAGTTAGCCAGGGAACCCTGAAGCGCTAAACCTACCGCAAGCCCAGCCGCACCCAGCATGGCAACCAGCGAGGACGATTTTACACCCAACTGGGTTATTACGAGCACAAATAAAATAACCTTTAAACTGATTTTGATAAAACTCTGGAGGAAGGTTTCCAGGGCGGGATCAAAATCCTTTTTGTCAAAAAAGCGCCTGACTATATGATTTAAAAACCGGATCACCCATAGACCAACGACAAGGATTATTACTGCTGTTATGAGATCGGGGAGAAAATCTAATATCCAGTTCCAGGCCTCTTTTGCAAATCCTTCGAGATCGTTTAATTTATCCATAATGGGTGGTGTTATTTATATTTAATAATATTTACAAAGATACTATTCGAATTAAAAAAAAGAATCCTGATCTGGCTGAATCTGGCCCAGTGCCTCATCTGCAACTTTAACAGGCAGCTTGCATGACCCCTTTTGACAAACATATATCAGGGTTTCCCCCGATACAAATCGTTTTTCCAGTAATGGCAAATTGCTTTCGCTGTCCGATCCCGCCATAATAGTATTGGGTAGGTAATGCTGTTGCAAAAACGAACGGTCCTGTTCGTTATCCGGGCCTAACAAGGCCACTTCGTAAAATGGATTTTGGGTAAACAACACAAGGTGCAGCCAGTTGGCGTATCCTGAAATATCTTCACTAAAATTACCTTGTACAGCTTTCATCATATTGATTGCGGTGTCCTCGTATGCGGTGTTGTACAGGTGCTTGGACAGGTAAAATAAATTCTTTGCCATAATGGAGTTGGAAGCCGGAATAACATTGTCCATGGTTTCCAGGGTCCTGCGGATTACAAACTCGTCTTGCCTGGAGGTAAAGAAAAAGAGGCCTGAAGACTCATCGTAATGATTTTGCAGGCAGTATTCAGTCAGTGATTCTGCTTTCTTCAGCCAATTCTTATCAAAGGTAACTTCGTATAAGGCCAGGAATGCATCTATAATACTGGCGTAATCTTCAAGATAGCCGTTGATGGTACTCCTTCCTTCTTTATGGTTGTGGTAGAGCCCGCCATCTTCCCTCATCATATGCTCAGATATGAAGTTTGCATTTTTCAGCGCCATCTCCAGGTAGCTGCTCTTGCCTACTGTTTTATAGGCGTCAACCAATCCTTTCAGCATTAGTCCATTCCAGGAAGCCAGTATCTTGTCGTCCAGCCTGGGCCTGTCCCGCTGTTCACGTCTTTCAAATAACCTTTCCTTACAGGAACGGATAAGTCTGGCCAGTTCATCAATGGTAAGGCCATGCATTTTTGCGATTTCCATTTCGCTTTTATTCCGGATCAGCACAAACTTTCCTTCTTCCCAGAATCCATAGGGATTGATGTTGTAATAATCTTTAAAAACTGGAAAATCGTCTGCGAGGACATCCTGCAATTCTTCTGCCTTCCAAACGTAGAATGCGCCTTCTTCCAATTTGCCGGAATCATCCTTGCTGTCTGCGTCAAGAGAGGAATAAAAGGCACCATTTTCATTGGTGAGTTCGCGGGCAACAAAGCTGATGGTTTCTTCTACCGTCTTCCGGTAAAGCGGGTCCTGCGTCAGGGCGTAGGCCTTTGCATATAAGCTCACCAGCTGGCCGTTGTCATAGAGCATTTTTTCAAAATGGGGCACATGCCATTTGGTGTCTACAGAATAACGGGCAAATCCGCCCCCCAGGTGGTCATATACACCACCGTAGGCCATTTTAGTCAGTGTAAGGTTAACGTAATCTTTGGTCTGGATGTCGTTTTCGGCCCAGGCATAGTGCAACAGAAAATCCAGGTTTCCGGGCATCATGAATTTAGGTGCCCTTTTGTAGCCGCCCATTTCCATATCGAAAAAGGTAGTCCATTTGGCAACCGCAGCGGCCAGTTTTTCCTTATCATAAAGGTCGGGGTTCTCATGGGGAGGGATGAGGTTTATTTCTTTGATTCCCTGGGCCAGATCACGGGCATAGTCTGTTACCTTTCCCGGATCCTCTTCATACAGGTCGCTCAATTGGTTCAGGACCTTCATCCAGTCTTCTTTTTTTACGTAGGTACCCCCCCAGAAAGGCCTCCCGTCCGGCAAGGCTACAACATTCAGTGGCCATCCCCCGCGGCCGGTCATCATTTGTACGGCATCCATGTAGATCTGGTCGATATCAGGCCGTTCCTCCCTGTCTATTTTGATGTTGATAAACCGATCATTCATTACCCTGGCCACCTCTTCATCCTCGAAGCATTCCTCTTCCATGACATGGCACCAGTGGCAGGCGGCATAACCAATACTGATCAACAATAGTTTGTTCTCTTTTTCAGCCTTTTTAAGGACTTCAGGAGACCAGGCCTCCCAGTTCACCGGGTTGTGGGCGTGCTGGAGCAGGTAGGGGCTTGTTTCGTCAATAAGGGCGTTGGTATATTTATGGGTCATGGTCGTATTTTTTCGCTGGCATCCCCAAAGAGAAGCCAGAATACAAATCAAAAGACAATAGGTTTTCCACATAGGTATGTGCAGTGTATTGAAGGGAGGATTATCGGGGCACTTAGGCTTGCCTGAAAGCCATTATATTACTTCGAAGGTGACCTTAACATTTACCCGGTACTCGTCTATCTTGCCATCTCTCACGGTAGCACTCTGCTCCTGTATATATACCGAACGAATATTGTCAACCGATTTTGATGCCTGAGCCAGTGCCCTTTTGGTGGCATCTTCCCAACTTTCCTGTGAGTTGGCCATTAATTCAATAACCTTTAGAACTGCCATAATACTAGAATTGTTATTTGATGAAAGATAGTGATATTACAGCTATTTATGACACCAGAAGATTTTCTAGCCGTTAATAGCAACAACCTGGTCTACTTTATCCCCAAGCATATTCTTCAACATGGTTTCAATACCGTTTTTAAGGGTAAATGTGGAAGAGGGGCAACCGCTGCATGCTCCCTGCAGGATCACATTTACTGTTTTGCTTTCCTCTTCGTAAGACTGAAATAGAATGTTGCCTCCGTCACTCGCAACAGCAGGCTTTACGTATTCTTCCAGGATATCCACAATTTGTTTTGAGGTATCGTCCAGATTGTTGTTTGATTGCTTTGCTTCTTCATTCTTTTCTGCAACTTTGGCAACTGCTGCTTCCGATATCAGTTCATTACCTTCAGTGATGAAGTTTCGAATTTCATCTCTGAGTTCCATGGTTACCTCATTCCAGTCAGCCACCTCATATTTGGTGACGGAAATATAATTTTCGTCCATAAATACCTCCTTTACAAAAGGATGCTGGAAAAGGAAGGTTGCCAATTTAGAGGTAGACGCCTCATCTATATTTTTAAATTCAAAAGCTGCAGGAACCAGTTTTTTGTTTGCCACGAACTTCATAACTGCGGGGTTGGGGGTAACTTCCGCGTAAAGCGTAACGGGGACTTTCTTGCTCTGGGTTTCTTCATTGACCACAGCAGCACCGGTATTGAGGTATTCTACGAGTTGCTGGGCTACTTCACCCTGCACATCCTCCCATTCCACTATTTCAAAGCGTTCCAGGGCAATGAAATTGGCAGATACGTATACGGTTTTGATGAAAGGCAAATAGAATAATTGTTGCGCCAGCGGAGAATTCTTCGCCTCATCTATGTTGTGGTATTCGTAGTGTCCGTTTTCAACCAGCATATGGTTGGCTTCGAACTTTAAAACAGCCGGATTATTGGTTGGTACTACGGTGATATTGAACGTTTTCATTAGCCTGATTTTCCCGCAAAAATACAACCTATTTACTAGTTATACCACATATAATAATGTCGTATTTCATCCGTTATACTTTATATTTGGAACCCTTAGCTAAAAACCTGCCTCACATTCGCTGATGAGAAAAACCATAACCTTTTTTTGTTCTTTTCTGTTTTTTTGTTCATTGGCATGGTCTCAGGAGGGTATTCCTGTCTATTTTGATTACCTGTCTGACAATTATTACCTGTTACACCCTTCCATGGCCGGTATAGGTGAGGGTGGTAAAATTCGGCTAACAGCCAGGAAGCAGTGGTTTAATGTAGACGAGGCACCCAGTCTCCAAACGATTAATGCACATTACAGGATTCCGCAGACCAGCAGCGGGGTGGGGGCTATCCTATTCAATGACGCCAACGGATACCACAGTCAGACCGGGGTTAAGCTTACCTATGCCCATCATTTGCAATTGGGCCCGGAGGTAAGGATTTTAAACCAGCTCTCTTTTGGAATGAGCGCCGGGTTTATACAGAGTAGTCTGGATGAAACGGAGTTTCGCTCAGTAATTCCTGATCCCGTAATTTCCGGTGCACGAAACAGCGTAGGCTATTTCAATGTTGATTTTGGTATGTCTTACAATTACATGGAATTTTACGCGCATTTTTCGGTACTAAATGCCCTGGGTAGTGGCCGTGACCTCTATACTGCCATTGAATTTGACAACCTTAGGAGGTACCTGCTATCTGCAGGATATGTCTTTGGGAGGAGTGAATGGCGTGTGGAACCTTCAGTATTGTTGCAGTTAACTGAGTTCACAGAAGAAAAAACAGTCGATTTCAATGTCAAGGTATACCGGGATGTTAGCTTTGGAACCGTTTGGGGCGGGCTGTCTTATCGCAGGAGTTTTGACGGGGCCCAGTTCCTGGTAGACGGATCCTTCGGGGAACAGCGACTTCAACTGTTTACCCCTATTGTTGGATTGAATTACAAGAACTTCATGTTTGCCTATACCTATTCCTATCAGTCTGGCGATATCCGCCTGGATAACGGAGGCTTCCACCAGATTACCCTGGGCTACCAGTTTGGCCAGGTCGACCGGGGTGCTAAGTACGATTGCTACTGTCCGGCCGCCAATTACTAATCAGGCCGTTTTTCCTATCCTTTGAGACTAAATTGATTCCCCTTGTTGCTTTTAAAAGTGAGGCAGCACCTATCTTTGTGGTATTGGAATTTCAACCCAAAAAACATGATACGAAAATTAAAAGGGATAAGCCCCAAAACGGGAAAAGGATGTTTCCTTGCCGAGAACGCCGTTGTTATTGGGGATGTAACCATGGGTGATGAATGCAGTGTCTGGTACAATGCCGTAATCCGTGGAGATGTGCATTATATCAGAATGGGAAACAGGGTAAATGTTCAGGACGGGGCAGTGATCCACTGTACCTATCAGAAGGCACCAACCAATATTGGCAACAATGTTTCCATAGCCCATGGGGCAATCGTGCACGGCTGTACTATTCACGATAATGTACTGGTAGGAATGGGTAGCATTATCATGGACGATTGTGTTATAGAATCAAACTGCATAATAGCTGCTGGCGCCGTGTTAACGAAAGGCACCAGGGTACCTTCTGGGAGCGTCTTTGCGGGTATGCCTGCAAAAAAGATCAAGGATATTGATCCGGCATTAAGTGAAGGAGAGATAAAGCGTATTGCGAACAGCTATGTGAAGTATGCCAGCTGGTATGACGGGGATTAGGAAGATCCTTCAAAGAATCCTTATTTTTACACAACCAAAAACGTTAAAATGAAAGCCTATATTTTTCCCGGACAGGGTTCCCAATTTGTTGGAATGGGACTCGATTTATATGAAAACCACACCGTAGCACAGGAACTGTTTGAAAAGGCCAATGACATTCTGGGCTTTTCCATTACGGATATCATGTTCGAGGGCACTGCTGAGGACCTGAAACAAACCAATGTAACCCAGCCCGCTATTTTTCTGCATTCGGTGATCTTAAGCCAGGTACTTGGAGATTCATTTCAACCCGATATGGTGGCCGGTCATTCCCTGGGAGAATTTTCAGCCCTGGTGGCCAATCAGACCCTGAAGTTTGAAGATGGTTTAAAGCTGGTAGCCCAGCGGGCGGAGGCCATGCAAAAGGCCTGCGAACTGCAGCCGGGGACAATGGCTGCGGTACTTGGCATGGCCGATGAAGAGGTTGCCCGGATCTGCGAGGATACATCGGGTATAGTGGTAGCGGCAAATTTCAACTGTCCCGGACAACTGGTTATTTCCGGAGAAGTAGACGCTATTAATACGGCCTGTGAAGCCCTTAAAGAGGCTGGGGCCAGGCGTGCCCTTGTGCTTCCTGTTGGAGGGGCTTTCCATTCTCCGCTTATGGAACCTGCACGCGAAGAACTGGCTGAAGCCATTGCCAGTACCTCTTTTAGTACTCCTTCCTGTCCGATTTACCAGAATGTAAGTACTACAGCGGTTTCGGACCAGGGGCAGATCAAGCAGAATCTGATTGCCCAGCTGACTTCACCCGTAAAATGGACACAGAGCGTTCAGCAGATGATCAAAGATGGTGCCTCTCAGTTTATTGAGGTTGGTCCCGGAAAGGTCTTGCAGGGGCTGGTGAAAAAGATCGACAATAAAGTTGAGGTTGGCTCTGCCTAATTACAGCTTTTTGCCTCGCTGAAAACGGTTTATCCCTTATATTTTTATTTGGTCATTATTATTGGGCAACGTCCAAAATTTTAGTGATATTAGAGGATTGTAGCATCATGCATTCAGTAGAGGCTATTTGCTTAAATAGGTAAAGAATTGAATACAGGTAACGGAAGGTTTTTGCATAAATGTAATGAGGAGAAAAATAATGTAACGCTTACTTGCATTGTCTTTGTTTTTGCCTTTATGGTTCACATGGCTGCAATGGCTCAGGGAACCGTTCAGTTTTCTGCTACAACCGGCGCGGATGTTGAAGCCACAGGTGCTAATTTTCCCGTTTTATTTGTAAATGATACCATTAACTTTCCATCAACAGTTACCATAATTGATACCAATTCAGGGAATGCGACTGCGGGTGTGGACTACCTGTTTACTAGCCCGGTAACACTGGATATTCCCATTGGGGTATATGACGGGACGCTTCAAAGTGCAATCCCGGTTCCGGTAGCCATTCTTGACGATCAGTTGTTAGAACCTGATGAAACCTTGATATTAAGTATTGGTAGTGTTTCCGGAAGTGTAAATATTGGCACCAATACAACGGTAACCTATACCATTCAGGACGATGATGTTTGCCTTGCGGGAGATTCTGCACCTGTTCAGAACAATTTGGTACCCCTGGAATACTGTGATGAAAGCATTAGAGATCTTAACGCTTTTGTATTGGGATCGCCGCCAGATGGGGCCTCCCTGATATGGAGTATAAATCCCGATCCCCTTGTAACTGATGATCACTTGCTGAATAGTGTTGTTTCTGCCGGGGGAACCTACTATGGGTTCTACTATGATTTTAATAATAATTGTGCGAGTCCGGTTCTCTCTATCAACCTGGTTTTGAATACCTCTCCTGATCCGGGAAATACCATAAGTACTCTTGCCTGTAATGTGGCTGCGAACGGTTTGGCAATTATAGACCTTGATGATCAGATTACCGGCCAGGATTCGGGTGACTGGTCTCTGACCTCGGCTCCTGCCACGGCTTCAATTGTTGTCAACGCCAACAATACGGTCAGTTTTGATGGGCAGCCTGCGGGAGATTATATTTTTACGTATACCACCAATTCTGCACAGGCACCCTGCGGGGAAAAAAGCACAGAGCTAATTATATCTGTTTCTGATTGTGCCGCGCCCTGCGATGCAGGTAACAATGCACCTTTGCAGGATCTGAGTGTTTCTACCCTCTTCTGTGACCAGATTAATGCCAGCCTCAATGATTTTACCACCAGCACTTCTTCTGGAAATGCGGTGCTCACCTGGAGCATTAATCCGGATCCACTGGTGCTTTCCGGACACCTAAGCGACGCCTTAATTGATAATCCGGGTGCGGGCACTTATTATGCTTTCTTCTATGATGCCGTCAATAGTTGTTCAAGTGCTGTACTCGAGTTAACCCTCACTCTGAACCGCACACCGGTGATCACCTCTACGAACACAGAGGAGATCTGTGGGCCGGGCCAGGTTAATCTTTCTGTACTGGGAGAAATACCCGATAGCCCTGAAGCCCCCAGTTACAACTGGTATGCTTCTGAGACTGATACGGGTATCCTTTCCGGCCTGTCTGATTTTTCAGTTTTCATAACTTCTACAACCACCTTCTGGGTAGAGGCTACGGCTAATGGGTGTACATCACCCAGGGTTCCGGTCACGGCAACAGTAAACGATCAGCCGAATGCCGGTACACCGGTCGGTACGACTGCCTGCAATGATCCTGTCAACGGATCAGCGGTTGTAGATTTGGATAATCAATTGATCGGGGCAGACTCAGGAAGCTGGAGTATATTAACCGATCCCTCAGCTGGAGGTTTGGTTATAAATGCGAATAATCAGGTAGATTTTTCAGGGCTTCCCGTTGGTGATTATGTGTTTCAGTTTAGTACTAATTCGGCTGAAGCACCTTGCACCAATGAAACTTCCATCCTTAGTATCCGTGTTACGGATTGTTTCCTGGATACGGACAACGACGGCCTTTCCAATGGAGAGGAAATTGCTATAAATACGGACCCTACCGATCCGGACACCGATGATGACGGAATTACCGATGGGGATGAGGTTACTAATAATACTGATCCCCTGGATCCCTGTGATCCAAATCTTACCTCGGATTGTAATCCACCTCCTGTAGACCTTGCGATAACGAAGATTGCCAGCAGGAATATCGCTCAGGTGGGAGATGAGGTGGTATTTACCATTTCTCTTGAAAACCTGGATAACAGACGTGTTATTGAAATTGAATTGGGGGATTTCCTGGAATCCGGTTTTATTTATGTGGGGCATACAACCAGCCTTGGGGATTATGATGTAGACACCGGTTTATGGAATATACAGGAACTAAGTCCGCTTGGTACAGCCACTTTGCAAATTACGACTACGGTAGCACCTTCAGGCATATACACAAATACTGTCGAACTGTTAGCCTCATTGCCGGACGATAATAATTCAGCAAACAACAGCGCTACGGTTTCCATTCAAATTGAGACACCAACTGGAGCAGAACTTGCCCTGACCAAGAATGTGGTGAGTGAACGTCCCCTGGTAGGCGACGAGGTGGTGTACTCCCTGACGCTTATCAATGAGTCGGACTCACTGGCTGTGGACAGGCTTGTTGTGGAAGATGTGATTCCCACCGGGTCACAGGCTGCAATCTCCTATATTTCACATATTGCTGAACTAGGAGTTTACGATCCGACAACAGGATTGTGGGAGATACCTGCCCTGGATCCTGGTGAACAGACTGTTCTCACTATAAGAGCGCAGGTCCTACAGGCCGGCAGCTATACCAATAATGCGAGTATACAGTTTTCCAGCCCCAGAGATACCACGTCTGAAAATAATACTGCGGAAGCGACATTCTTGTCCAGTGAACCCAGTAACACGGAATGTGGTTTCCTTTTCAACCAATTCTCACCCAACGGAGACGGCACCAATGATTTCCTGAGGATAAACTGCCTTGAACAATACCCGAATAACTCCCTTGAGATCTATGACCGATACGGGAATCAGGTCTTTAGTATTCGGGGCATGACAGATGGGAACACCTGGGATGGGACCAGGGACGGCGAGCAGGTGCCGGAAGGAACATATTTTTATATTCTGGATCTGGGTGACGGATCGGAAGTCAGAAAAGGATGGATACAACTGATCAGATAAAATGAAACAGAAAAAAATCAACGTATCGGCTTTTCAGTTAATCCTATGGGCAACCATCATCCTATGCTCTCAATTATCCATAGCTCAGAAAGAGCCCCAGTATACCCAGTATATGTACAATATAGGCAGTTTTAACCCCGCCTATGTGGGTACTACAGAATCTGCGGAGATCATTGGCTTGTACAGGGCACAATGGATAGACATAGACGGGGCGCCCAGAACATTGCGCCTGGGCCTCAACCTTCCTTTTCAGAATGAAAAAAATGGTTTGGGATTCAATGTAATCAGTGATCAGCTTGGACCCACCACTAATACTTATATAGATGTTGCGTACTCTTTTCAGATAAACCTGAGCGATGATACCAGGCTGTCTTTTGGGATTGATGCCGGAGGTTCATTCCTGAATGTGGATTTTTCAAAAGGCACCTTTGAAAACCCGGGCGAACCCATTCTGGACAGGGAACAAATACAGGAGTTCTATCCAACGGTTGGTGCCGGTTTATTTCTTTATGCCGATAACTGGTATCTGGGGGCTTCTTCACCCAATTTCCTCACAGATGGACTCTACAATAAGGACGTGGCCACTATAATCGATGATCAGCTGCACCTCAATTTTATCGGAGGGTATGTTTTCGATCTCTCCGGAGGACTTAAATTTAAACCTGCCTTTCTGGTGAATTATGTAAAAGGCCTGCCTTTAAATGTGAATGCTTCGGCAAATTTCCTGATTCGCGATGCGGTAACCCTGGGGGCTTCTTACCGTTTCGATAACGCTTTTAGCGGTCTGGCTGGGTTCCAGATAGGTGCAGGAACCTTTATAGGGTACTCCTACGAATACAATACTAATAACCTGGCCGATTTTAATAATGGGTCCCATGAGATCATTCTTAAATTCTTTCCGGGTAGAAAATCAAACCGAACAACCAGAGACAAAAACAAGAAGAAAAAGTCAAAAGATAAACAAATTGATTCCCCAAGATTCTTTTAAATGAAATACAAGACACCTGCCAAGCTATTACTCCTGATCTTATGTTTCTCCAGTATTACTATGAGCTCTCAGGAGGTTGATGTTGAATCACGAGCCGATCAGCTATTCTCACGATATTCATATGCAGAAGCTATTGGTGAATATCTCAGGGAAAGCAAGATGGGCCCACTGGAGGACTACCAGATCCTGAATCTGGCAGATGCCTATTTCTTTACCGGCCAGTTTAAAAAGGCCAATGAGCAGTACAGGCTGGTGTATGGGAATGATGGGGCTTTAAATGCACAACAACTAAACAGGATGCTTCAGGCATTCTCAAAATTTGGCGGGAAGGATAGTATTCAGAACTTCCTGGATAACGCCAGGTCGACCGATTTGAGCAAGGCATTGGAGAACGCTGCCTTAAACAGGAAGATCATAAGCGAAGGTGGTACATCCGGGATCAAATTTGAAATTTTTAACCTCGCGGTAAACAGTCCCCAATCTGATTTCGCCCCTTTCTTTTTCAATGAACTATTACTCTATACGAGTGCTAAGGGCTACGGTCGAAAACCGCTTTATGACCAGTCCGGCGAATACTACATGGATATTTTTATTTCCAAGATCCTGAATAATGGAGGCCTGGCAGGAAGTACGCCATTCAATGGACTTCCGGAATTGAAATTCCACAAGGCTACACCTTTTTATGAACCTAAGGATCGATCGTTTCTGTACATCTTATCCAATACGGAAGACGGTAAAATGCTTTTTGACGAATCCGGCAGGAATTCCCTGGCAATTGGTCAGGTAGACAGTACTGGAACCTTCAAATATGCCATAAGAGATCTCAGTACTTCATTTTATTACCCTTATCTAGACAAAGCATCCGGGAAACTTTATTTCGCAGCCAGGCTCGAAGGCGGATATGGTGGTACCGACCTGTACTATGTATACACTAACAATGGACTTATCATGTCCGCACCGGTAAACCTCGGCCCGAGGATTAATAGTCCCGGCAATGAGATTGCACCGTTTATTTTCGAAAACAGCCTTTATTTTTCATCGGATGTCTTTTATGGGTTTGGGGGTATGGATGTTTATATAGCCCAGATGCAGGATAACGACAACTTCAGTATCCCCGTAAATCTCGGCAGTGAAATAAATACGGAGTACGATGAATTTGGATTCATCATCAGAAACTATGGGGAAGAGGGTTTGATGGGGTACTTCGCTTCCAATCGTCCGGGAGGTAAAGGAAAGGATGATCTCTACGGTTTCCGCGTTGCCGAAAAACCTGGCATCAAAACCTTTGCCCTTAAGGGTAGGATTGTAAATGAGGTAACAGGTGTAGTTGTCCCTGAAGCTCAGATTAAAGTCCTGGACAGTAATGGTGATATACTCAAAGAACTTTATGCTGCTGAGAATGGCACCTACCAGTTTGAAATTCCCTGGGAAGCGGGGATAATCCTGGAGGCAAGTAAAGAAAAGCACTCCACGTACAGGGTTGCTTTCGATGAGGAGCAGATGGAAACCATGCAGGAATCCCTTTTTGATATCCCCATTGCTTTTATTGAAGACCTGGTTGAAGAAAAAGAGGGTCAAACGGTTATAAAGCTCAACAAGGTTTATTTCGACAGGGGTAGGAGTCAGATCACTCCTCAGGTAGCAGGAGAGCTCGACAGGGTTGTGGATGTAATTAAGAAATTCCCGGAATTGCAGCTAAGGATTGAATCCCATACTGACAGTCGGGGGGGAAGTGCAACCAATTTCCGGATATCTCAAAGCAGAGCAGATGCCATAAAGGCCTACCTGACCTCAAAAGGGGTGCCCGAATCCAACATTCTATATACAATAGGCTATGGAGAGGATAAAATCCTGAACGATTGTACCAATGGGGTATATTGCCTGGAGACCTTCCATAAACAGAACGAACGTCAGCTTATTGTAGTGCTTAACTACAATATTCTTTACTGATACTACTTCTTTCCTTATAAAATTCGCATACCAATCTGCAGGACTGCCAGGGAATATTTATATTTAAGCTGAAGACTTTTATATGCAGCAATCTGAGAAATCCCGGAAGTACTGGAAAAAAAACCTGCAATACCTGGCTATATTACTTAGTATTTGGGCTCTTGTTTCCTATGGTTTTGGCATCCTACTGAAGGACACCCTGGATCTGATTCCACTTGGTGGATTCAAACTCGGGTTCTGGTTCGCCCAGCAAGGGTCTATCTATGTTTTTGTCATCCTGATTTTTGTCTATGTGTGGCTGATGAACCGCCTGGACAAAAAGTATGGATTTCAGGAATAAACCTAACCAACTAATATCTATTTATGGATGTTCAGACATGGACCCTGACCCTGGTGGTAATCACCTTCCTGCTATATATCGGAATAGCCATTTGGTCAAGGGCAGGATCTACCCGCGATTTTTATGTTGCCGGAGGTGGTGTGCATCCACTGGCCAATGGACTGGCCACGGCGGCCGACTGGATGTCTGCGGCTTCATTCCTGGGGATGGCAGGTCTCATCTCCATTAATGGTTATGATGGCTCGGTTTACCTGATGGGCTGGACAGGGGGATATGTGCTGCTCGCCCTGTTGCTCGCACCTTACCTGAGGAAATTTGGGAAATTTACGGTTCCTGACTTTATAGGAGACCGCTATTATTCCAATGTAGCCCGGACCGTAGCCGTCTTTTGTGCACTTCTTGTTTCATTTACCTATGTGGCAGGGCAGATGAGGGGGGTAGGGCTGGTATTTTCGCGCTTCCTGGAAGTCCCCATAAATACGGGTGTGATAATTGGGATGATCATTGTGCTTTTTTACGCGGTACTTGGGGGAATGAAAGGGATAACCTATACCCAGGTTGCCCAGTACTGCGTGCTCATTTTTGCTTTTATGGTCCCCGCTATATTTATTTCGATACAGATGACAGGAAACCCCATCCCGCAATTAGGTATGGGGAGCATGGTTTTAGGGGAAGAAGTGTCCCTGCTGGACAAGCTGGATGGCCTCTCGCGCGACCTTGGTTTTCACCTGTACACAGAAGGTTCCAAACCCATGATAGACGTGTTCTTCATTACGGCCGCCCTCATGGTAGGAACAGCGGGCCTGCCCCATGTCATTGTGCGCTTTTTTACCGTGCCCAAAGTCCGTGATGCCCGTAAATCTGCCGGCTACGCCCTGTTGTTCATCGCAGTGCTCTACACTACGGCCCCGGCCGTTGCGGTATTTGCCCGCACCAACCTCATTGAGACGGTTAGCAATAAGCCTTATGAAGACATGCCTGAGTGGTTTTCTAAATGGGAAACAACGGGACTTATCCGATTTGATGATAAAAATAGCGATGGCAGGGTGCAATATGTAGCAGATCCGGATATCAATGAACTAACAGTAGATCCGGATATCACTGTGCTGGCCAATCCTGAAATTGCCAGGCTTCCCAATTGGGTGATTGCCCTGGTTGCTGCCGGCGGACTTGCCGCAGCGCTTTCTACCGCAGCTGGTTTGCTACTCGTTATTTCCACTTCAATATCCCATGACCTGATAAAAAAACAGTTACGTCCTAACATCTCGGATAAAGGGGAATTGATCATTGCAAGATTATCAGCAGTAGTCGCTGTTTGTATAGCGGGATACTTTGGTATCAATCCTCCGGATTTCGTTGCGGCAACCGTTGCATTGGCGTTTGGGTTGGCGGCAGCTTCCTTCTTCCCGGCTATTATTCTGGGGATATTTTACAAGAAAATGAATAAGGAAGGAGCCATTGCAGGAATGCTGGTTGGCATAGTGATAATGTCAATATATATGCTTAAATTTAAGTTTGATTTGTTCGGTGGGGGAACCCAGGAAGATTGGTGGTTTGGGATTTCTCCCGAGGGCTTTGGAACCGTCGCCATGTTGCTGAATTTTGCCGTATCTATCATTGTTAGCCGGTTTACTCCAAACCCTCCAGCAGGTGTTCAGAACATCGTAGAACACATCCGCATCCCTTCAGGCGCAGGGGATGCTCAGGCGCACTAAAATTTTTTTCTATGAGTAATTATTTCATAAAGAACCTGGAAGAATATTTCCAGGTTTACCGTAGGTCTGTACGAGATCCTGAAACATTCTGGGAAGAGATCGCAGAAGAACATTTTTTGTGGCGCAAAAAATGGGACAAAGTACTCAGTTGGGATTTTACCAAACCTGAAATCAGATGGTTTGAGAATGCAAAACTCAACATCACCGAGAATTGCCTGGACAGGCATCTCCCCATACGGAAGAATAAAACAGCCATTATATTTGAACCCAATAACCCCAAGGAAGGAGCTCAGTATATTACCTATAAGGAGTTACATGAGCGAGTCTGTAAAATGGCCAATGTACTCGTGGATAAGGGTGTCCAAAAAGGCGACAGGGTGTGTATTTACCTGCCTATGATCCCTGAGCTTGCAGTTACTGTACTGGCCTGTGCACGTATCGGTGCAATCCATTCCGTGGTTTTCGCCGGCTTTTCCTCAACTGCCCTGGCAACCCGTATTAATGATTGTGATTGTAAAATGGTGATCACTTCAGACGGTTCTTACCGGGGTAAAAAGCAAATCGACCTAAAGGGAATCGTGGATATCGCTCTGGAAGAATGCCCGGGGGTAGAAACCGTGCTCGTTGTAAAAAGGACTGGGACCAATATTAAAATGAAAGAAGGTAGGGATGTACTGCTTCAGCCATTATTGGACAAAGCCGATTCTTATTTTGAAGTTGTTAAGATGGATGCCGAGGATCCTTTGTTTATTCTTTATACATCAGGCTCTACAGGAAAGCCTAAAGGTATGGTTCATTCCTGTGGCGGCTATATGGTATACACGGCTTATACTTTTAAAAATATATTCCAGTACCGGGAAAATGATGTGTACTGGTGTACCGCAGATATCGGATGGATCACCGGACACTCCTACATCGTTTACGGTCCGCTGGCCAATGGTGCTACCACGGTGATGTTTGAAGGAGTACCTACCTATCCGGATTTTGGCCGGTTCTGGCATATAGTCGAGAAACATAAGGTTAACCAGTTTTATACTGCGCCTACTGCGATCAGGGCCCTTGCCAAGGAAAACTATGAATATGTGGAAAGGTATGACCTATCTTCTCTGAAAGTACTGGGTACGGTAGGGGAGCCCATAAACGAAGATGCCTGGCACTGGTATAACAATGTTGTAGGTAATGATCAAAGCCCTATTGTGGATACCTGGTGGCAGACGGAAACAGGAGGTATTATGATTTCACCTATCCCTTATGTAACCCCTACTATTCCTACCTATGCCACCCTGCCCTTTATTGGGGTACAACCCGCCCTGATGGATGAAGAGGGGAATGAAATAAAAGGAAACCAGGTGCACGGTCGTTTATGTATTAAATTTCCCTGGCCAGGGATTGCCAGGACCATATGGGGCAATCATGAGAGGTACCGGGACACCTACTTCGCTGCCTATGAAAACAAATATTTCACAGGAGATGGTGCACTACGGGATGAAGTGGGATATTATCGAATTACAGGACGTGTAGACGACGTGATAATCGTCTCCGGACATAATCTGGGCACGGCGCCAATAGAAGATGCAATCAATGAGCACCACGCAGTGGCAGAATCAGCTATTGTTGGCTTCCCACATGATATAAAAGGAAATGCACTTTATGGTTTCGTAATTCTGAAGGAGGAGCGGGAATCACGGGATAGTAATGAGCTGAGGAAGGAGATCAACCAACAGATTACAGAGCAGATAGGGCCTATTGCCAAACTTGATAAGATACAGTTTGTGCCAGGCCTGCCCAAGACCCGATCTGGTAAGATTATGCGCAGGATCCTGAGGAAGATCGCCTCTAATGACACAGACAACATGGGTGATATCAGTACACTGCTCAATCCGGAGGTTGTACAGGAAATCATGGATAACGCACTATAGCAGGATTAGCTAAGTTCAATCCAGCAGTAGTACAGGGCGAACAGGGTAAGGAAAATTATCCCCGCAAAGGTGAGTCCCTGAAGCCATTTTTTAGGCCAGAACTCCCGGGGTAGATCATGGCTCATCACGTTTTTGAGGTTCATGTATCCCACCACGGGTGCCAGGACAAAGGAGATGAAAGTGGCCAGGGACACCAGTATACCCATATTGGCGCTGAATACCGTTACCACTACAAAATTTACCAGGGCCAGCACAATTACACCGGCAGCATAGTGCCTCCGACGGGAAAAATCCTTGTTTTCAGGTGTCAGGTAGCCTATAATATCAAGACTTACCCGGGATATGGCGTCGTGTGCCGTCATGCAGGTACTGAACATGGTGGCAAAGGCAGAGACGGCAATAAAGATATAAGCCCAGTTGCCAATATGAGTGGTGAACAACTGCACCACCTGATCGGCAAAGGTTACGGCATTGCCGCTTAATTCTGTATTGGTGCCGTAAAGGGTCATCCAGCCGATGATCAGGAAGAATATGGCCAGCAAAGCAGTCATCAGGTAGCCGGAATTGAATTCCTGCAGGGCTTCTTTTAAGCTGGGTTTATTTCCGCTCAGCTTGTACTTGGCAAGGCTCCAGAGGCTGATCCAGCTCGAGGCTTCCACTGCAGTAGGCATCCAGCCAATCAGACCGATAAGGAACAGGATTCCAACATCATTGAAAATTGGTTCCCGCTCAAAGTTGGGGACCGGGCTTACCTGTCCCTTAAATATTACCAGCACTGTTGTTATCAGGAGAGCAATAAACAAAATGGATACCACCACTTTAAGGGAATCTTCCAGGAATTTATAACGCCCGATGATGAGTATGGCACTGATAAACAAAAAAAGCCCCAGGGCAACTGTTGCCACAGACAGGTCGGGTAAGTCGAACAGATTGATAAACAGGCCGGCTGTCACAACATAAAGAGCAGCCAGGATGGTAAAGGTGGTCATGAGGGTAATAAAGGCATACAGCCACAACCAGCCTTTTCCACGTCTCCGGTAACCTTCGATGAGGGATCGTCCGGTAACATTCGTATAGCGGATGCCAAACTCAAAGAAGGGGTATTTTAAAAGGTTGGCCAGGATAATCGGGATAACCATAACCCACCCGTACTGTGCTCCTGCTTTGGTGGAAAGCACCAGATGCGAAGTGCCTATGGCCATGCTTGCAAAGAGCAATCCGGGCCCCAGGTTTTTCAGGAAGATTTTTAGTTTGGGCATTTAACGGTCAGCTTGTTTTGTCTAAAATAGGACATTTTAAACACTTGGTGTCTTATTGGATTTCTATACGATTGCCATAATAACGCGGCTGGGTGTTGAGGATAAGGTCTATAAATACCTTTACCCTGGCCAGATACTCCCTCAGGTGTACTTTTAACCCAGGGTTTCCGCTGACATCCCCGGCATTGAAGCCAATGGCGTCCAGGCCCTTTTTTCGGGCCAGGTAAATGGCCCTTTTGTTGTGGAACTCCTGGGAGATTACTGTAACACTGTCCAGTCCGAAAATGACCTTGGCCCGTACCATGGAATCCAATGTCCTGAAACCTGCATAATCCAGATAAATCCGTTCTTCAGGAATACCTGCTTCTACCAGGTCATTCTTGATGGTTGTGGGTTCGTTGTAGTAGATGCTTCCATTGTCCCCGCTTACCAGAACATACTGTATCTTACCGGCCTTAAATAAATCAACAGTAGCCTGAATCCTGTGGGTGTAGTAGGGGTTTAGTCCGCCTTCCACAAGCCTTCTGGCAGTACCCAGCACCAGTCCCACCTTGTTATGGGGAATATCGGCAACAGTGTCGTAGGTTTTGCTCTTTGTAGCCTGTTCAATAATAACATTGGCCAGCAGTATCACCACTAAGGGCATGGCGATCAGAAGAAGGATGGCAATGCGTATTTTTCTCCTCATTATACAAGACTACAAAGAAATCCCCAATAAATTTTCAACAGGAATGGTTTATTCCGTCTCCTCTGTTTTGTCTTGGATATGAGCCGTGAAATCATTATAGCTCATGTACGGTACTATGCCCTTCACTGGTGCCAATCACCATGAAAGTGGCTGGGACCTCTTCCAGGCTTCCCCCTTGGAAACCCATTATTGGGCCCGGGTTAAGCAGCAGGGTAGCACCTGTTTTTTCCTCCTTCAGGGTGTGGTTATGGCCATAGCAAACAATATCATAAATACCGAGACCGGCGAGCTTTTGAGCCTTATCAGGGTAGTGGCTCATGGCTACGGTTTTTCCGTTAAATTCACCCCTGAAATACTCACCGTGCAAATGCATATGGGGATATCTATTCAGGTTGTTAATGATTGCATTGACGTCCCCGTCATTATTGCCCAGGACCATGTGTATGGGGTTGGGGTAGCCTTGTCCTAACAGGTGGATAATAAAAGGCGCACAAAGGTCCCCGCAGAACAGTAAGGCATCCGTATTTTGCAAGGCCGGCATGGCCAATGCCTTGTTCAGGTTCCATACATGGTCGTGGATATCAGAAAGGATAGCAAGTTTCATCAGAAGGCATTTAACATTAACAAAAATAAAACAGCAGGCGACCGAAAATTAAGGGAAATCCCCTTAATTTTATAGGTGTAAACTAAAATTATCACATTGGTTATGAGGGGAATTCATCTAAGAATTGGATTGATGGCGTTCTTGTTTTTGTTTGGTTGGAGCAGCTTTGAAGTGCAGGCACAATCCCGCAAAAAAGTAGAAAATATAAGGCAGGATGCCCGCGAGGCCAAGGCGGAGTTTCTGGAGTCCGACTGGCGCATGGAAAAGCATTTCAGCAATGCGTATGGTTATGTGATCTTCCCCAATGTGGGCAAGGGTGCTATAGGTATTGGAGGTGCTGCCGGTAATGGGGTAGTCTATGAAGGGGGAAAGGAGATCGGGATGGCCAAACTTACACAATTGAGCATAGGATTCCAGTGGGGCGGTCAAGCCTACCGGGAGGTCATATTCTTCGAGAATAAGGCGGCTATGGACCGCTTTAAACAAAACAAGGTTGAATTCGCGGCCCAGGCTTCAGCGGTTGCGGTCACCGAAGGTGCTTCTGCCGATGCCAGCTACGTGGACGGGGTTATGGTCTTTACCATGCAAAAAGGCGGACTGATGTATGAAGCCTCTGTAGGCGGGCAAAAGTTCAAGTTTGATGCTTTTTAGAGCATTGAAACTACTAAATAGAAAGTCCAGACCAGAATATAAGCGGGCTTTTATTGCACTTTAGCCACCTCCCCAATACCTTCTTTTAATTAAGCTTAAATCCATTTTAAAATAAAGTTGAGAATGACTGGTAATACACTATTTTTAAGATGAATCTGAAACAAACCAAGACCATGCAAGCCTATAGATTATCATTTGTTTTAATATTACTGTTACTAATTAACCAGGCTGTAATTGCTCAAGTCAGCACCTTAGACACACAAAATCAGCTTCTTAGAGAGATTTGGCTTGACGGTTCTGATTTGCCCCCGGATTTGGAAGGAACTCCCTATGACAACGATGAATTTCAAACCGGGAAGATTTTTATTAACAATGCTCAGTCTATCCCTGCCTTATTAAGATACAATGCCTTCGAAGACTATATTGAAGTTAAGGATAAGAACGGGATCTATGCCTTACTCAAAAGAGACTATGTGCATGCCACAATCAAAGGTGAGAAATATGCCGTGTTTCTGTATTTGATTGGAAAAAAGGAAGTTAAGGAAGGATATTTTGTTCCACTTACCCAGGGACCGATTATACTGCTAAAAAAGAAATCAAAAATGTATTATTATGGCAGTAAAGGAGATGGTATACGTCCGGACAAACCTGCCAGATTTGAAGACAAAACCTACTATTACCTGAAAGTTAATGATGATATTCCCAAAGAGGTAAAGCTTCGCAAAAAGAGCATATTAGGTGTATTGGGAAATACTGGGAAAACAAACAAAATTATCAAGGAAAAGGACCTGAATATAAGTGAAGAGTCCAACTTAGTGTTGTTAATAAAGGAATTAAATAAGACTAGTCGAGAGTGAATTAGCTGCTCCTTTGTGTTTAGGAGTAGATCGGCGGTGCAAGCCCACTGTCTACTCCACTTAACCTAGTGTTTGGCTAAGTCTTAATAAGTTAATAAAAATATAGGTATCGATATCAGAAATACCACAATAACGCCAATTATCCCCCATTTTAAAAATACTCCTTTATCTTTTTCCATCATCACATCAGTTACCTCATCTGTATTGATTGGAAATTTTACATCTTCTCCTGGATTATCCTTAACCCCATAGAACTGTCCGTCCTCATATACAATGTACTTGTACTTGAAGGTGTCATCATCTACAGTAAAAATCTTAACAGCTTTTTCCTCCTGTGCCGCTTGTTGAAGGGTTACAGGAGTTTTATATGCGGAACAGCTTTGCAGGAAGATTAGTCCTGATAGGAATAAAGCAACCATCCTAAGTCCTTTCTTCAGCTTTTTCATGACTTCTGAATTTCGAATAAAGGTATGGCTGAAGTGGGTGATAGGCTATGATGTGGGTCAGCGCAGGGATCTTGCAGGAGAATAACCCGGATGAGCTAAGTCTTCATTAATTCAAAATATTCCATCTGACTGGGTAGATACGGGTTGGTTCTATAGAATAAAATGTTTCTGTAAAGTGGTATATTCGTTAGGATATTATAAGTCAAACCATACATACAGAAACAAAATATTATGAACCAATTCCTTCGTCTTCTTATTGTAATTTTCTTCTTTGGTTTAAATTCCTATTCACAAGAAAACCCCAGGTGGTTGCGTTACCCTGCGATATCTCCGGATGGTAAAACCATTTTATTTAATTATAAGGGAGACATATATAAGGTTGCTTCAGCTGGAGGAACAGCTATTCCCATTACGTTATCGGAAAGCTATGAATACTCAGCAGTTTGGAGCCACGATGGAAGCCAGATTGCTTTTGCCTCTGATCGCTATGGCAATTTTGACGTATTTACCATGCCTGTTTCTGGCGGAGAAGCTACAAGGCTCACCTACCATTCTACAAACGAAAAGCCCAGTGATTTTTCACGGGATAATAAAAACATAATATTTACAGGTGTCCGACAAGACTTACATACCAATGTACAGTTTCCATCGGGTGTGATGGCTGAGTTGTACAGCGTACCTGCTAAAGGGGGCAGGGTGAGCCAGTTACTCACCTCCCCGGCACACGATGCAACCTATAGTCCGGATGGGACCAAGCTTATTTACCATGATAGAAAAGGCTATGAAAATGAATGGAGGAAGCATCACACCTCATCTGTTACAAGGGATATATGGACCTATGACCTGAACACCGGGGAATATACAAAACTGTCCACTTTTGAGGGGGAGGATAGAAACCCGGTACTGGCAGCAGATAATGATACCTTTTATTATCTGTCAGAGGAAAGTGGATCTTTCAACATATACAAAAGCTCCCTTAGTGATCCTTTAAGAAGCACGGCTATCACAAATCTTTCAGATCATCCTGTACGCTTTTTGACTGTTTCAGACAATGGCACGCTTTGTTTTAGTTACCATGGAGATCTCTATACCATGGTTGAAGGGCAACAACCTCAAAAGGTCAACTTGTCCATCGCCTTTGATGGTAGGCAAAACCTTGACAAGGTTGTGAAAGTGGCAGGTAATTTTACTGAGGTTAGTCTATCGCCCAATGGAAAAGAATTTGCATATGTATTCAGAGGAGAAGTCTTTGTCAGCAGCATTGAGCATGGAACCACCAAAAGGATTACCAATACGCCCTGGCAGGAAAGGAGTGTTAGCTTTAGTCCTGACGGCAGGTCTCTTTTATATGCCGCGGAGGTCAATGACAGCTGGAACATATACACTCAGACTATAAAAAGGGCCGAAGAAAAATACTTCTTTGCTGCTACACTTTTAAAGGAAGAGACCATCATCGCAACAGAGGCCGAAGAGTTTCAACCTGCTTACTCTCCCGATGGAAAGGAGGTAGCTTACCTTGAAGACCGTACCACGCTCAAAGTCATAAACCTTGATTCCAGGAGCAGCAGAACTATTCTTCCCCCGGAATATAATTATTCCTATTCGGATGGCGATATGTGGTATGAATGGTCTCCTGACAACAAGTGGTTTTTGGTTGGATTTGGACCGAAAGAACGCATCTTTTGGCCGGAAGTAGGATTGATCGAGGCTTCTGGAAAAGGCACCCTCCGAAACCTAACGCAAAGCGGCTACAGAGACTACCGCCCTAAATGGGAAATGGATGGCAAAATGGTAATCTGGCTGTCCACCCGCCAGGGTAACCGGACGGAGAACGGATTTATCTCTGAAGGTGATGTATTTGGTATGTTTTTTACCCAGGAAGCCTATGACAAATTCAACCTGTCAGCAGAAGAGTTTGCACTTATGAAGGAGCAAGCCGATAAAGAGAAGGAAGAAGAGAAAAATGATGAAGACAAATCATCAAAAAAGAAAAAAGAAAAGGCAGACGAGAAAAAACTGCTGACCTTCGATTGGAAAAACCTAATAGAACGCAAAAAGAAATTAACCGTGCATACTTCCAGTGCCTCGGATTATGTGCTTTCAAAGGAAGGGGATAAACTTTACTATGCTACCCGTTTTGAAGGCAAGGATAACCTGTGGGAGACGGACCTGCGCACTAAAGAAACCAAACTGTTTTCAAAAATAGGAGGCAATATCCAGGGCATGGAGCGATCTAAAGAGGGTGATTTTCTACTGGTATTAGCCGATGGCAAACCGATGAAAGTGAACCTGAATGATGGTAAATCTACCCCTATAAACACAAAGGGGGAGATGCTTTTAAAAAGAGGAGATGAACGAGCATACATATTTGAACATAGCTGGAGACAGGTGCGGGAAAAATTTTATGTACCTGATTTACAAGGCGTAAACTGGGAATTTTACAAAAAGGAATATGCTCCCTTCCTGCCTTATATCAACAACAATTATGATTTTGCTGAGATGCTGAGTGAAATGCTGGGTGAACTCAATGCTTCCCATACCGGAAGCGGCTATCGGCATAACCCTGATAATGGGGATCAGACAGCTTCTCTTGGCCTGCTCTACGATTATTCTCATACAGCAGATGGCCTGCGTGTGGCAGAGGTCCTTCTCGGAGGTCCACTGGATAAAGCAGCCTCCCGGGTTGCCAAAGGCAGCATCATCGAAAGTATTGATGGGGTGAGAATTACTACAGAACTTGATTTTTACCAGTTGCTCAATAGAAAAGTGGATCAAAATGTATTGCTTTCTCTTTTAAACCCATCAAATGGTGAGAGATGGCAGGAGGTTGTCAAACCAGTATCCTTAGGTGCTGAAAATGAAATGCTATACAAACGCTGGGTAAACACACGCAGGGAAAAAACCCTTCAACTCTCAGGTGGCAAGTTGGGCTATGTACATGTCAGAGGCATGAATGATCCGAGTATGCGGTCTGTTTTTGAAGATGCGTTGGGCAAGCATATTGGTGCCGAAGCCCTGATTGTAGATACACGATTCAATGGAGGGGGTAACCTGCACGATGTTCTGTCTGATTTTCTGGTTGGGAAAAAATACATGGACATAATCCCCCACGGGCAGAATATTGGGTATCAGCCCTGGAATCGCTGGATAAAACCGTCCATTGTCCTGATGGGTGAAAGCAATTACTCAGACGCCCATCTCTTTCCGGTTGCTTACAAGATCAAAAAAGGAGGAAAGACCCTTGGTATGCCTGTTCCCGGAACCGGAACCTTTGTATGGTGGGAAACACAGATCGATCCCAGCCTGTACTTTGGCATTCCTATGGGAGGGTGGAAACCGCTCGGACAACCCTTTCTGGAAAATAACCAGATGGAGCCGGACATCAGGGTGCAAAATGAACCGGGAGAGATGGCTGCAGGACGGGATCAACAGCTTGAAGAAGCGGTCAAATACTTGTTGGAGAATTGATAAGATTTTTCCTAAAAGCCAGCCAAACGGTTTAGCTAAATACTTGGAAAACAAAAAAGTCAGAGCAATCGCTCTGACTTTTTTTTCTCTGGTACTTGAGGCTGGGAAGCACTGTTAGGGTGCATTAGCCATGCCTGCCAGAAGGACGTCAGCTGGCCAGGTAAATCAACACTTCTTGTTTTCTTGATGAGAATTACCCCCTGAACTTTTAACCCTATGTTATTGATTTAGTAGGGCGATGGATACAGGAGGGAAAATAATTAAACAACTACTTAACCAACTGGGTGAATAGCCTCATGATTCTTACCAGTATCTTATTAGTGGTTTGATGAGAGATGACCCAAGTCATAGCATATTTCAAGGGTTGATTTTACATTGGTATTCTTTATTGATAAACCCAAATAACCATTATTGGGAGAAGGGTTGAAGTCAAGTAATAATTCCAGAGGAATTAAATCAATCACATTATGAATAAATTAAAAGTTTTACTCGTTGTCAATTTCTTATTTATAGCATGTTCAAAAGTGGAGGTCATAGTTCCAGAAGATAGCAATCAAATAGAAATAACCGAGACAGGCACTGTTGATATATCCACGGATGCCGGGCAGGTAGGTTTTATTTTAGATGTAAGATCAATTAATTCCAAGGGTTATAAGCCAACCACTGCAACAATTTCTTTTCCTCAATACAACAAATTTAACCGTATTCTTGAGATTAATCAGGATTTGAATCTTGCAGCATTTAGAGTTAGTAATGACTCCTTAAGCCAGGAGGAAAAAAATGATTTTTCGGATGGAGTTACAATCCAAATTGAAATAAAAAATAGTGAGGGAGAGGTGCTGAGTTTATATGAGGGTAATTTAACAATTAATAGTAATAATGAAATTCTAGCTATTGATACAGATTTGGAATTTATTCCTGGTATGGTATATATAGACCCTAATACCAAATATATTATTGCATTTAAAACTCAATGGGGCACAATTAATACTCCAAGCACTGATGTTCTCACAAGAGACATTAACCCTTCCATGCTCGGTGCACCGATAAATGATAGCGGCTTTGCACTTACGGAATATCCCTATGAAGATAACGGTAAAGACATGAGATCTGTCCAATTATTTTATTTTCATCATGTGGCGGATAATAAATACAAAATTAGGTTACCCGCGATATGTATCGATTCCAATAATGAGATTGTTAATTGTCCAGAATTTCCGAACGCTTTGATTGATTATGTTCCTGAGGGTTACATTGGAGTAAATAGAAATAACGATACTTGTGATCAAAATATAGTTAAGGTAGAATCTCTTAATGAAGCAGCGATATTTGAACTAGTGCCAAAGGAGAATGGATGGATGAATATGTTTTTAATAAATGAAGATGCCAGCGATAACAGAGAATGTGGTTATTGGACAAATTGGGATAATACCTGGGTGTGGCAAGAAGATCCCAATGCCTTGGGATTTACCAATGCTAGTGATCTGCCCATAGCGGAAATTAGAATTATTCCAGATGAAATTGATTATGAGGTAATAGAATTTAACACTATTTACTATCAACCCATTATGGGGGCAACAGGTGTAGATTTTTCATTCAGATCTACAATAGTAAATTGTTCGGGAAGTACCATTGAGGAATCCGTAGGAAGGTCTGAAACTAAATCGAGAACAACCTCTGTAAGTACAACAGAATCTTTTCAATTGTTTTCATCAAGAGAGGCCGGATTAAGTGTAACCTTAGGTTTTGAAGCCGGCATTAAATCTAAAGTTGGTGAATCCAAAGTTAGCGGGTCCGTTACAGGTAGTTATACATATACTCAATCAACAACAACTTCAACTCAAAATACTATGCAAGAACAATTTACAGATGAAATTGAAGTATCTCGAGTTAGAACAGCTACTGTTTTGCCTTATTCTGGTGTGGAAATTTTTGATTATGTAGAAAGCAATGACAATGTGGTAGTTCCATTTGTTAAAAAGTTGAGGATATCAGGTAGCAATAGATCAAACGGTATAAAGTTATCAGGCACTGACTTGGTATCTGCAGTTGAGGGCAATTTGTTTGGAGGATTAATAACTAAAGTTGATGATTATTATATTGAAGTTTCAATAAGAGGGGAATCTTTGGTTAATTCGGTATTTGTAGCATTTTCTGGAGCAAATGAAATCAAAGATCCATGTTCTGAATGATTCAATTTTTCTACTTGATAAGGTTCTGATTCGTTATCAGAAAATACCCATGAGAATTATGTCAATTGGGAGTTCCAAATATCAGAACTAAATACTTCAATGTTCATGGTATAAGTCACAGGAAGTGGGAGAGAATAAGGTTTAACCTGATCGTTAAAAACCCAGAAGCTATATAACGAAATCTAATAATCACATCTAATACAGACGTAATCCTCGGCATGGCCAGTTGCTAGACATTCTGCTTCAGTTTCCTAACATTGAGATGCCGATGTGTGATTTACTGTCCAGGGTTTAGAAGAGGGACACCTTACTGGATAAAATCCCAATCCCAAGGATTATCACTACCATAAGTGCTACATAAAAAAATGGAAAGGGATAAGATGATCATTCGTACTAGAGTTTTCATCACTTTTTATTTACAATACAGATATTATTGACGAGGCATGAGGAGTATTATAGGAGTCATGTTGCATGCCTTTTGGTTAACTTACAACTAGAAACCATAGGCAGAATCATCAATTAGATAAACAGTTATTAAAACAACAAAAAAGCCCCCTATGACGATTAGAATCCACGCCCACCAAGGTATTCCGCCATTCTTCATCAATACCTCCTCCACTTCTTCTACAGTAATTGGGAACTTTACATCCTCTCCTGGATTGTCTTTTACACCGTAAAACTGCCCATCTTCATAAACAATGTATTTGTACTTGTAGGTGTCATCGTCAATGGTAACAATCTTGACTGCTTTTTCCTCCTGTGCCGCTTGTTGAAGGGTTACGGGCGTTTTATAAGTGGAACAACTTTGCAGGAGGATTAATCCTGCCATAAATAGTGCGACGGATTTGAGACTTTTTTTAGCTTTTTTCATCACCTCTGAATTTAAATAAAGGTATTGCTGAGGTGTGTGGTGAGCAATGATGCAGGTCAGGGCAAGGATATTGCAGATATGCTCAGGAATAATACACCACCTTCACTAAGTAAAAAGGGACCTTGCCCTAAACAACCTCATGGGCAGCTTTGATTTAATCCATGAAAATGGGGATGAGATCTACCTAAATTAACTCAAAGGAATCGGAACTCATAACATTAAACTCTCACTATATGAAACAAATGACCCTCATTCATTTCACCTAATGAGATTGCACTTCATAGGCTCTAAACAAAAAAATTAATATCGGTGAAACGTGCATTTTTACGGTGTCTGTTCGATGAAATACACCTTGTCGAAATAGTATTGAACTTTGTCTAAGATCATTGCCATAAAGTTCAATCCTTTGGAATTTAGCCCCAGATATAACCCACAAATCTGTTATTATGAAAGCAATTTTACTTCTAAAAAATATTTATGAAGAAGCCTTTAGAAATTTGGGGAATTTCCTGGTAAAGAACTTCTTCAAAGCTTTTGCCTGGTTTAGTTTTGGCATGTTCGCAGTTGTAGTATATGCCTTTGTGTTCAGGCTCATTACTGGTTTTCCATTTGATTAAACCATTTTAAATGAAAGTCATCAAAAACGTAAAGTTCGTTCATTACATAAAAGCAATTGGAGGGGCGATGATAATTTATATAATCCTCCTGTTTTCAGTGTTGATTTTTGGGATATAGCGGAGCTATTTATTTGCCATAATTTTATTTCTGCTCCGCAAAGACATTGCAGAATAGAGTGATTATTTTGTAATGTCTTTACTTATTTAAGACTACCCCGGCTGTAAGGCTGGGGTAGTGTTTTTATGGTGTGGTTGAGGTATATTTTATCCTGTTTCTTAATTGGTGCAAGTTTTCGGACGCCCCTTTTCTATATGTTGCGCAAATTTGGTTTGAAGAATTGGAGTAGAATTATACCCATCCTCATAACCTAACAAACAACCAAAACTCCCAGTTATGAAAATAATAGTTTGCTATGTATTATTAGCCCTAGGTACTTTCTGCAATCTGGATGAAGATTATGAATACGAAGAATGCTTAGTGGATTATTATATAAGAATTTCAGAAAATTGTGATTGTAATAATGATGCGTGTATAGTTGATTATTCTGTTTCCGAGGAAGAATATAAAAGGCTTAAAAACCAATCATCAGCATGCCCTTATGTACAAGTTGAGGTTTTAGATAGTCAGGAGAAAGTCGAAGGCTACTTTAGAGGTTACCGTAAGAAGGGCTGTTTTTGACTGTCCATGGTTTAATGGCTTTCGCGGAGGTGTTGTTTGCACAAAGGGCTGGTAAATAGGCGGCTTTTGCTTTTCGTCCTAAACCAGGAAAACCAATACGAATAAGGTGACCAGCAAAAGTCCAATTCCATTTATGACCCAGAAATTCTTTACTTTTTTCTGCAGCACAAGGTCTATTAACAATCCAAACAACCCCGTCAGGACAGATATTACCAATGCAACAAAACCGTACTCATATCTTTCTCCCTTAAAATAGGAAGTCCAATAAGTATAATTGTCAACCACAATTAGCAGGAATGAAGCGATATTTAAAATGGTGGGTCTATAGTGCATTCCATAATGAATTATCGTGAATATCTTTTTGGCTGGGGAATTTAAAAAGTCATATAAATTTAAGTTATAATGCCTTTGGAAAGATAATATTGCTAAAAGTTTGGCTTACCCCACAGATAACAAAAAAGCCAGTGGGTTACCACTGGCTTTTGCTTGCATCTGTACTCGAGGCGGAGAATTACCTCTCCCGATAGCTATCCGGATCAGTGAGTCCTGCTCGAACATTTTGAAAAAAGAAAAGCCAATCCGGTGGCCTGCTTTTTTGCTTTCCTGCCCTTCGCTCAAACAAGTTTGGCTCAGTCCAGCATGAACAAAAAAGTCAGCGCATTTGCGCTGACTTTTCTTCTTATCCGTACTCGAGGCGGGAAGTAGCTTCGCTGAGTCCCGCCCGAACATCTTGAACATGTAAAACCCCGCACATTGTACGGTATTTTTTTGTTTCCCAATCCTTCACTCAACTAAAGTTGGTTCGTCTTTGAAAACAAAAAAACCAGCGGGATTCCGCTGGTTTTACATGCATCCGTACTCGAGGCGGGACTTGAACCCGCACGGCCATAATGGCCATTGGATTTTAAGTCCAACGTGTCTACCAATTCCACCACTCGAGCATATACTCCTAAGCATTGGCTTCGGAGGCTGGTACAAAAAAACGCTGACAAGCAGCGTTTTTGTCGAGCGAAAAACGGGATTCGAACCCGCGACCTCCACCTTGGCAAGGTGGCGCTCTACCAACTGAGCTATTTTCGCAGATTTATTCTGAACGTACCTATCTATCAGATGGGGACGCAAATTTAATACAAATTCGCTAAATCCAAAGTACTTTTTTTCTAAAAAGCTAGTGGTTTATGAGCTGGCACGTTTGTTTTTGCTCAGCATCCTTTTGATCTCATTGAGCTTCATTAGTGCCTCAACCGGAGTGAGGGTGTTGATATCCAAATGAACCAGTTCTTCCTTGATTTGTTCCAGCAGGGGATCATCAAGGTTGAAGAAACTGAGCTGCATCTCATTTTGCACCGCATTCAGGTCTTCAGTGAGTTCCTCACTGGAATGAGACTGTTCCAGCCTTTTCAGGATCTTGTTGGCCTTGTGGATCACCTGCTGTGGCATCCCGGCCATTTTGGCTACATGTATCCCAAAGCTGTGCTCACTGCCCCCGGGTTCCAGCTTTCTCAGGAACAATACCTTGTCCTTGAGCTCCTTTACCGAAACGTTGTAATTCTTAATCCGCTCAAAAGTGGCAGACATCTCATTGAGTTCGTGATAATGGGTGGCAAATAATGTCTTCGCCCTGGCCGGATGTTCATGCAGGTACTCAGATATGGCCCAGGCAATAGAAATTCCATCGTAGGTGCTGGTGCCCCGCCCAATTTCATCCAGTAACACCAGGCTGCGCTCCGAAAGGTTGTTCAGGATGGTGGCTGTCTCATTCATCTCTACCATAAAGGTAGATTCACCCATGGAAATATTGTCACTGGCCCCAACACGGGTAAAGATCTTGTCCACAACCCCGATACGGGCCGAATCTGCAGGTACAAAACTGCCCATCTGGGCCAATAGCACAATCAGGGCGGTTTGCCTGAGCAGTGCCGATTTACCGCTCATGTTAGGTCCGGTGATCATGATGATTTGTTGCTCATCCCGATTGAGTATAACGTCATTTGGTACATAATCCTTCCCGGGAGGAAGCTGTTTCTCTATAACCGGATGCCTGCCATTCAGAATTTCGATCTCCGTAGAATCATCCATGACCGGTGCTACATAGCGATTTTCCTTTGCCAACTGCGCAAAGCCGCACAGGCAATCCAATTCTGCCACTGCCCTTGCGTTTTGCTGAACAGGGCTGATATATTCCCGCATCCAGACCACCAGCTGCCCAAAAAGTTGCTGCTCCAGCTCGAGGATGCGCTCCTGGGCTCCCAGGATTTTCACTTCATATTCCTTAAGCTCCTCTGTGATATACCGCTCGGCATTTACCAGGGTTTGCTTCCGGATCCATTCTTCCGGGACCTTGTCTTTATGGGTATTTCTTACTTCAATATAGTAGCCAAATACATTGTTCGAAGCGATTTTCAGGGATGGGATTCCCGTGCGTTCGCTTTCACGTTCCAGCATCTGGTCCAGATACGCTTTCCCCGAAGTCGCAAGGTTCCGGAGTTCGTCCAGCTCTTCAGAATAGCCCGGAGCAATGGTATCACCTTTCTGTATGTGAGTCCCGGCTTCTTCCATAAGCATCTCCTTGATCCGGTTTCCCAATGCTTCGCACGGTGATATGCCTTCGCTTAATTTTTTAAGGGCGGTGCAACTTGATTCTGATAATTGCTGACGGATGGGAATTATAGCCTCAAGAGAGTTTTTTAACTGAACGGTTTCCCTTGGGTTGATTTTGCCCGTAGCTACCTTGGAGATCAGGCGTTCCAGGTCTGCTATTTTTTTAATGTAGCCCTGTAGCTTGTCCAGCATAGCCTCATCCTGCACGAGGTGGGCCACAGCTTCATGCCTTTTTTTGATTTTGGCAATGTTCTTCAGCGGTAGGGCCAGCCATCTTTTGATCATACGGGAGCCCATGGAAGAAAGGGTTTTATCAATGACCTCCAGTAGCGTTACCGCCTGTTCATGTTGAGAGTGATATAGCTCCAGGTTGCGGATGGTGAAGCGGTCCATCCAGATGTATTCCTCTTCGGCAATCCGCTGTATCTTATTTATATGGCCAAGTTGTTTATGACGGGTTTCCGAAAGGTAATGCAGCACCGCTCCGGAAGCCAGGATGCCATTGTGAAGATGGTCTACCCCAAAGCCCTTAAGTGAGGTGGTTTTGAAATGGGTGTTCAGGGATTCATGGGCATAGTCTTCCTGGAAAACCCAGTCGTCCAGCAAAAACAAATGCCACTGCCTGCCAAAGGTTTCTGCAAAGCTGTTTTTTTCCTTTTTGGAGATCAGTATTTCAGATGGATTGAAATTCTGGAGCAACTTGTCGATCTGTTCTGTGTTCCCCTCGGCTGTCAGGAACTCCCCTGTGGAAATATCCAACAAAGCGATTCCGGTACTACGGGCACCAAAATGCACAGCACAAAGGAAGTTGTTTTTACGGGCCTGTAAGATATCGTCGTTTAAGGCCACACCCGGAGTAACCAGTTCCGTAACGCCCCTTTTTACTATGGTTTTGGTTTGTTTAGGATCTTCGAGTTGATCGCAAATGGCTACCCGCTGGCCTGCACGTACCAGTTTGGGTAGATAGGTGTTCAGGGCATGGTGCGGAAAACCGGCGAGTTCGGTTTTATCTCCTCCATTATTGCGATGGGTAAGGATAATATCCAGGATCCCCGCTGCTTTAACGGCATCTTCCCCGAAGGTCTCGTAAAAATCACCCACGCGAAATAAAAGCAGCGCATCAGGATACCGGGTCTTGATGCTGTTGTATTGCTGCATCAGCGGCGTTACCTTCTTTGTTTTTGCTTTCTTACCCAATGGTTTAATTTTATTATACTTTTGCCCGCAGGGGTAACCACTAAAGTACCATTTCTCTTCCGGAGCAAGAATATTTGTTGATATTTTCGGATAACTTAAGATACCCCTTCAGATTGAAATACTCATGCAAAGGAGAAAGCTGCTCAATAACGAGTTGGAACGCCTGGATATAGACCAGTTTAAAGCCATTGATAAGACCCCTGTAGTACTTGTTTTGGACAATGTGCGCAGCCTGAATAACATCGGTTCGGTTTTCCGCACTGCTGATGCTTTTCTGATCAAAAAAATATACCTCTGTGGCATTACGGCCACACCGCCCCACAAAGACATACACAAAACTGCATTAGGGGCAACTGAGAGCGTAGACTGGGAGTATCGCAAGGATACCTTAACCCTTATCGAAGAGCTCAAAGCCCATTACCACTGCCTGGCTATAGAACAAACCGAAAACGCCATGCAACTCCAGGATTTTCAACCTGAATCCGGTGTGCACTATGCCCTGGTACTGGGAAATGAAGTAAAGGGTGTGGGTCAGGAGGTGGTGGATAGCTGCCACGGGTGTATTGAGATCCCCCAATTTGGAACCAAACACTCCCTTAATATCTCCGTAAGTGCAGGGGTTGTTGCCTGGGATTTCTGGTCAAAAATAAACCGGAAATAAGGAACAAAAAAACCCCGGCAATTGCTTGCCAGGGCACTCGATATATAGTTTGAGCTAGTTAGTTCCTTACAAAACGGACATGCAAGTAAAGAAATGTAATCTAGCTTTGCAAATAATTCCCTGAATAATTGATAAGATGCACAGACCACCGGATGACCTCCCAAAACGGGTTATTTGGTCATCATATGTTCCATCACGGTGTCAAGGATGCGTTCGTAATCTGTTCGTCGATCTACAAAATCAAGATTGGTGACATCCACAACCAGTCGATTGCCTTCCGGAATGGTTTTCAGGAACTCCACATAGCCTTTGTTGATTTGTTCCAGGTATTGAGGTGCAATCTGCTGCTCGTAATCCCTGCCTCTTTTCTTTATATTCTCCAGGAGCCGTTTGGTATCCTGGTGGAGGTATATGTAAAGGTCGGGCTTTTTTACCTCCTTGTACATATACGTGAACAGTTTCCGGTATAAGGCATATTCCTCAGGCCCCAGGGTAACTTTGGCAAAGATGAGCGACTTATAAATGTCATAATCACTAACCATGAATTTCTTGAACAGGTCAAACTGCCGCGTGTCATCCGTGTATTGCTGATAGCGATCTGCTAGGAAAGACATTTCCAGCGGGAAAGCATATCGTGCCTGGTCTTTGTAAAATTTAGGCAGGAAGGGGTTGTCTGCAAAGCGTTCCAGTACCAGTTTGGCGTTGAATTCTTCCGATACTTTTTTGGCCAATGTGGTTTTGCCCACCCCAATATTTCCCTCTATGGCCAGCAGGTGGAGCTGGGAGAAGAACTCTTCCCGGTTAGGGTAAAGCATGTGGCTGGTTTTCACTATGGTGCTGTTGTCCTTGCACTCCTGAAGCAAATTGCGGGTGTCTTTATTGAGTATGGGGTGATAGAACTGAGGTGCAATATCTGCAAGGGGTTTGAGTACAAACCAACGCTTTTCCATATGCGGATGCGGCACAATCAGATTATCAGTCGCAATCACTTGTTCGCCGTAGTAAACAATGTCTATATCAAGGGTGCGGGACACATAGCCGGATTCCTGCCCGCGAAATCTACCTGCCTCTTTTTCTATCATGAGGAGGGTTTTCAGTACTTCTTCCGGACTCTTGCTTGTTTCAAGTGCTAAACAGGCATTTAAAAAAGGGGCACCATCAAAACCCCAGGCCGGTGTTTCGTAAACTGCAGATAAATGAGAAACCATACCCAGGGTATCCCCAAGCATAATCACGGCCTTTTGCAGTTGATACAGCCTGTTTCCCAGGTTGCTCCCCAAAGACAGATATACGGTAAAGGTATCCTTCATATCAAAGGGGCAAATTAAAGAAAAGAATCGTACATTTTGGATTGAATAAGGGATAAGCGGGGGAAGGTTAAGAAAATCCTTAAATGACATCAGATGCCAGGCGCATTCCCTATCTTTGGACGATTTACAACAAGGGCCTTGTGTTTATCCCGGTAATTTTCCGGGCAAATTGGGGCCTCTATTAGTAAAATGGAATGAAATTTTTAAGAAACTTGCTGGCTTCCATCATCGGGAGCATTGTGGCCTTTGGCATCGTTTTTTTTATGTTCCTGATCTTCATTAGCCTGGCTGGTGCAGATCAGGCCGTAGTGGTAAAAAAGAATTCTGTGCTCGAGCTAAGGTTACCCCTCCCAATCAAGGACTACACCGGGACAGATGAGGCAGATCCCTTTGCCGGATTATTTGTGAAGAATCAGGGACTCGATGAGATACTGCATGCCATCCGCGTAGCGCAGACAGACGATAAAATTTCCGGTATCAGCATCAACAGCAATTTTTTGCTGGCAGGCACCTCCCAGGCGCAGGCCATTCGCCGGGCACTTTCAGAATTTAAAAACAGCGGCAAATTTGTTTATGCCTATGGCGACATCTACCTGCAAAAGGATTACTACCTGGCTTCAGTGGCAGATAGTGTTTTTATCAACCCTGTGGGAAGCATGGATTTCAAGGGGCTCTCGGCCGAGGTGCTTTACCTGAAAAGGCTTCAGGAGAAGACCGGGGTAAAAATGGAGGTTATTCGTTTAGGAAAATACAAGAGTGCAGTAGAACCCTTCCTGGACAATGAAATGAGTGATGAAAACCGGGAGCAAATCTCAGAACTCATAAGCGGTGTCTGGGAGTCCATGTTGTCAGAAATATCCGAATCCCGCGGGATCTCAACCGAAGGGCTCAATCAGATTGCAGATACCCTGGGGGCAAGAACCCCGGAATATGCGCTGGCTTCTGGCTTAATAGACGGAATCCTGTTCCAGGATGAATACCACAAGCTTATCAAAAATGAGCTAGGAGTGCCTGATGATACCAATTACAATTCCATAAGTCTCTTGGATTACGCGCAGGTTGCTAATTCTAAGCGCCTTTACAAAGGCAGGGACCGTATGGCGGTAATCTTCGCAGAAGGAGAAATTCTGTATGGTGAAGGCAGCCCTGATTTTATTGGGCAGGGAGCCATGACCAGGGCATTAAGAAAGGCCCGTGAAGACGACAGGGTCAAAGCGGTGGTGCTGCGTGTAAATTCTCCGGGTGGTAACGCACTAACCTCAGACATTATTTGGCGTGAAGTGATCCTTACACGAGAGATAAAACCGGTTGTGGTATCCTTTGGTGATGTAGCCGCGTCGGGCGGATATTACATCGCTGCAGGAGCGGATAAGATTTTTGCAGAATCAACTTCGATTACCGGTTCCATTGGAGTTTTCGGGACCATACCAAACATTAGTGGACTGGCTGATAATATTGGCGTTAATGCAGAACAGGTAGGTACCAACCAGAACTCGGTGGATTATTCTTTTTTCGAGCCTATGTCTGACAGCTTCAGGGCTTATTTGAAAGAAGGAATAGCCAGTACTTATCAAACCTTCCTGGAGCGTGTGGCCAGTGGACGAAACATGACAGTAGAGGAAGTTGAGAAAGTTGCACAGGGTCGGGTTTGGACTGGGGTTGCAGCACAAAGGCTTGGCCTGGTAGATGAAATTGGTGGATTGGAAGACGCTATTGCCGAAGCGGCGCGTTTAGCAGACCTGGAGAGCTTCAGTATTCGGAAATTACCGCGGTATAAATCCGATTTTGAACGATTTATGGAGGATATTGGTAGTGCCAGCACCGAGATCAGGGAAGCCACCCTGGAAAATGAACTGGGAACTGAGGCATATGGAATAGTGAAAGAGATCCGGGCTGCATTGAACCAAAAAGGCATACAGGCCCGAATGCCGTTCACCATCAATGTCCGATAGTACAATGACCCTTAAAGACAAGAAACAGGCCTTTCGTATTTACCTGTACCTCGGGGCTTTGTTCATAACTTCCCTGGTTGTCTCTAACCTGATTTTCCAGAAGTTCTTTTACTGGAAGCCCTTCGGCGATGTAACCGTTTTCGACGCTCCCTTATTTGAAATATCCGTTGGAGTGCTTCCGTATCCCATCACATTTCTGATCACGGATCTGATTTCCGAGGTTTATGGTAAGAAAAAGGCAAACCAGGTGGTAACAGCAGGGATTTTTGCCTCCTTCTTCTCTATGGGGATAGTGCTGCTGGCGGATTTGGCCCCGGCCATACCTTCGTCCCCGGTAAACGACGAGCTCTTCAATAAGGTATTTGCCCTGTCGCCCATAGCCGTACTGGCTTCTATGATAGCCTATCTGTGCGCCCAGTATGTGGATATCGCTATTTACCATTTCTGGAAAAGGCTAACCAAAGGGAAAATGCTCTGGTTACGAAATAACTTTTCCACCTTTTCCTCACAGATAATAGACACCTTTACGGTTGTGGGATTGCTTTGTGTTTTTGGGGTAATCCCGTGGAATATGTTTTACGGGCTGGTGATAAGCGGTGTTATATTCAAGATCTTCATTGCCTTTCTGGACACCCCTTTGCTCTACTTTTTTGTCTTCCTGCTTAGGAGTAGGTTTAAATTGAAGATAGGGGAGGAAATAGACCTGGAAAAGTAAAATATTTACTAACTTTTTCTGTTTGTATTGCATAGGCTAAATGTGCACGTATGAAAAAAAAACTCCTAATAATCCTGACCGCTATAGCGGTTGTATTTTTTGCTGCCCTAATTATCCTGCCCCTTTTTTTTGAAGCTAAAATAGGTGCGTTAATCAAAGATAATGTCAATGCTCAGATCGAAGGGCAATTCGATTTTGACCAGGCCAGTCTTTCCCTTATAGCCAGCTTCCCAAAAGCCGAACTCACTTTAAAGGGCTCACGCCTGATCACGCCTGAGCCATTTCAGGGCGATACCCTTTTCTATTCGGGATCTCTCAACTTAAAAATGGGATTGAAGGAACTGTTCCGGGGAGAAGGAGACCCGGTAAATATTGAAAATATCAGCATCGACGGCGCAAAGATGAACCTCAAGGTAAATGCGGATAACACAGTGAATTACGACCTTATCAGTGAGGCCTCTGAGGAGAATAAGGGTGCTGGAGACGACACTGGCTTTACTTTTTCCCTGAAGTCCTATGCCATCACGGATTCAGAAATTTCGTATGAAAGCAGCCCTTCTGAAATTGATCTGAAGATTTACGTAGAAAAACATGAGGGCTCCGGTGATTTATCCCTTAATAACAGTAAACTGCAAACCCAAACCAACGGGTCAATTTCGTTGCAACTGGACAGCATAGCCTACCTCAAGAATACTCCTTTTGAACTCATGGCGCTGATAGGAATGGATATGGAGCAAAACCGCTATCAGTTCCTGCAGAACCAGGCGTTGCTTAACGAACTCCCCCTGGTATTCGAAGGAGAAGTACAGGTTAAGGAAGACCATCAGGTAGTTGATATTCAATTCGATGCCCCTGCTGCCGACTTTAAAGACTTTCTGGCCCTGATGCCGGAAGCATATGTCAAGGATTTGAGTAATGTGGATGCTTCGGGCGTGCTGAAGGTTTCCGGATTTATAAAGGGGATTTCATCCGATGATAAGATTCCTGGATTTGACATCAGTATAAAAACGAAAGATGCATCGGTTAAATACAGAGATTTACCGCGTCCGATCGATCAAATTTCGCTAGATCTGGAATTGCTCAATAATACGGGTACTTTGGGTGGGACCCAGTTAGAGGTCAGACAGTCTGCCTTCGCTGTTGGTCAGGATCGGTTTCATCTGAAAGCGACCATAAAGAATATCCTGGGTGATAAAAAGGTAGACTTGCAGGCCCAGACGAAGATAAACCTCGGACAGCTGGGTGAAGCCTATCCCTTGCCTGAGAAGATGGATTTGAGAGGTAATCTGGATGCCGATATTCGCGCTGCTTTTAGCGTTAAGGACCTGGAAGCCAACAGGTATTCGGCAATCCGGATGGATGGTTTCATAAACCTTATGAATTTCATATACCGGAGTGAGGCATTGCAGTCACCACTTAAGCTCAACAGTCTCAAAGCCCAGTTGGTGAACGACCAAGCCACTATCCAGCAGGGTAATGGTACAGTTGGCCAGAGTGATTTCCAGTTAAAGGGATCACTGCAACATTTGCTGGGGTATGCCCTTGGAAAACAAAACCTGGAAGGACGCCTTGATTTGCGGTCCAATACATTTTTAGTGGCCGATTTTGTTGGTTCTGATGATCCTGATAATAAGGAGGTTTCCCAGGATACTACATCATTAAAAATACCAACGGATTTGGATCTCCGGCTGAATACGGTAGCTGGTAAGATTGTATATGATGACCTCGAGCTGAGCGATTTCAAAGGTAAAATAAGGATCAATAAAGGAACAATTGATTTCCAGGAAGTTACCACCGGATTTTTTGACGGTAAACTGGCGCTTCAAGGCTCCTTAAATACCCTTGCGGATAAACCCGAATTTGCCCTGGCTCTCGATATGCAAAGCCTTCAAATCGAAAAAGCATTTCAAAGTATGGAACTCTTGCAGGCGCTGGCTCCCATTGCAGGAGCGTTGAAGGGAAAGTTTTCTTCACAGGTGGAACTGGCCGGAACACTAAACAACGATTACCGTCCCGAACTGCCAACCTTGACGGGGGCTGTACTGGCGGAAATACTTGCCGCGGATGTACAAACAGACCGGCTGCCTGTTTTAACGGAATTGAATTCCTCCTTCGACTTTTTTGATACCAGCAAGTTAGACCTCAGGGGATTGAAGACTGCCCTGGCTTTTGAAAAGGGAAAAGTGAGGGTAAAGCCTTTCAATTTAAAATATGACGATATTTTAGTCAGGGTTGATGGGGGCCACGGTTTTGATCGTTCCCTGGATTATCAGCTCACGCTGGATGTTCCGGCCAGATACCTGGGAAAAGAAGTTCAGGGGATGGTAGCTTCTATCGGGGAGGAAGAACTTAAAGACCTGTCTATTCCCGTAAAGATTGGATTATCGGGTACGCATAGTTCACCAAAAGTTAGTTCAGATTTAAGCAGTGGCGTAAAATCCCTGACCAGTCAGCTAGTGGAGTTGCAAAAGCAGAAGCTGATCAGTAAAGGAAGCGATAAAGCTCAATCCCTGCTGGGCGGACTGCTGGGCAATAAATCAGATTCCGCCAAAGTAGGGCAGGAAGATAATACCTTGGGAAGCGTACTTAAAGGTTTGGCAGGCAAGCCAAAAGACAGCCTGGTTAATGATTCCGTTAAGCAAAATAGCCCCATTGAAGAAAAGGCAACAGGGATTTTGAAGGGCCTTTTAAAAGGCAAGAAAAAGGATACTACAAAAACTGGCGGCAACTAGCCTAACTGATGCCCAGGGATACATAGTACCCCTCATTACTCCTAACATTGAATACGGTGCTGTCTTCGAAGATCAAATACTGCCCTTTGATGCCTTTTAGTTTGCCCTTGTATGATGGTGTTTTGCTCAGGTTCAGGCTTTTCACCTTTTCCGGGTATTGCAGAACAGGAAAGTCCATATGGATTTCACCTCCTTTATCCAGAAAGTATTCCATAGTCTCAGCTGGCACATAAGGTTTAAGCCTGTCCCGCCATGCGAGCAGGTCCTCATCATCCACCTCATTGGTAAGCATCTTTCTCCAGTTAGTTTTATCGGATACGTGTTCCTTCAGGGCCACCTCAGTAATGCCAGCAAGGTAGCGGTTCGGGACTTCTGCTATCAGTATGGCTTCGTGGGCACCCTGGTCTATCCACCGCGTAGGTACCTGGGATTTTCGGGTTACGCCAACCTTTACGGAACTGGAGTTGGCCAGATAAACCACATGCGGCTGTAATTGTACCTTTTTTTCATATTCAAGGTCCCGGTCTTCCTTATCCAGATGGGCTTTGCTCAGTTCGGGCCTCATGATCCAGTCGCCTGCAAGAGGCGTCTCAAAAAAGCAATTCCTACAAAATCCCTGCCTGAAAATGGGAAGGTCTTCCCCGCATCTTAAGCATTGGTATTTAATGAAATCGATCTGAAGTTCCTTATCCAGAACCTGATTTACGTTCAGGAAATCGTTATCAAACAACATATAGTATTGAATGGGCCGGCCCATTTCACTTTCCATTTTCTTAAGAACACCCTGATACTGCATGTGTATAATGAAGCTTTAAATCGATTTGAATTTAGTATCTTTTCCGTCTACTTTTGACGACCTAAAGATATTCAAAAATGCCGATCCCGCTGTTCAATTCCATTGCCTCCTGGCTTTTGAAAAAGCGCTATCACCAGATTGAACTTTTCCTGAAATACCCGGCAGAAGTTCAGCAGGAGGTATTGCAGCAGCTCTTGAACCTGGCCGAGGATACGGAAATCGGGCAGCGTTACGAATTTGAGACCATAACAGACTATGAGACGTATAAGAATAGAGTCCCTATAGTTACCTATGAGGAAATAGAGCCCCTGATAGAGCGCACGAGAAAAGGCGAACAAAACCTGTTCTGGCCCACTTCCATTAAATGGTTTGCAAAAAGCAGTGGTACCACCAATGCCAAAAGCAAGTTCATTCCCGTTAGCACGGAAGCCCTTGAAGATTGCCATTATAAATCCAGTAAGGACCTTCTGTGCCTCTACCTGAATAATAATGAGAATTCCCAACTCTTTACCGGCAAAAGCCTAAGGCTGGGCGGGAGTAAAGAACTGTATGAAGACAACGGCACTTTTTTCGGAGACCTCTCTGCCATCCTCATAGATAATATGCCGTTCTGGGCAGAGATGAGCAGTACGCCCAGCAACAGGGTTTCGCTCATGAGTGAGTGGGAGAGCAAGATGTTTGCCATCATTGAAGAGAGTATACAGGAAAATGTGACCAGTCTGGCCGGGGTACCTTCCTGGATGTTGGTTTTATTAAACCGGGTTCTGGAACAAACGGGCAAAAACCATCTTTTTGAAGTCTGGGAAAATCTGGAGGTATATTTTCACGGGGGAGTAAGTTTTAACCCCTACAGGGAGCAGTATGCCAAACTCCTGCCGAGAAAGCGCTTCCGGTATTACGAGATCTACAACGCATCTGAAGGGTTTTTTGCTATTCAGGACCGCAATGACGAACAGGATCTGTTGCTGATGCTGGACTATGGTATTTTCTATGAGTTTATCCCCATGGACGTATTTGGCACCCCAACCCAAAGAACAGTTCCCTTATGGGAGGTTGACCTAAACACCAACTATGCCATGGTCATCACTACAAATGCAGGACTCTGGCGATATCAGATAGGGGACACGGTAAGGTTTACCTCCCTGAATCCCTACCGTATCAAGGTTACCGGGCGCACCAAGCATCATATCAATGTGTTCGGGGAGGAGCTAATCATAGAGAACGCGGAGGAGGCCCTTAAGCGCTCTTGCCTTCAGACCGGGGCGGAAATCAAAGACTATACGGTAGCTCCTGTATTCATGAAAGGAAAGGCCAAGGGAGCGCATGAATGGCTGATAGAGTTCCGAAATGCCCCGGAGAAATTAGAAGGATTCAGAGATGCCCTGGACCATGCTCTCCAATCCCTTAACTCGGATTATGAGGCCAAGCGTTACAACAACATGACCCTTAATGAACCCAAAATACAGGTAGCCCGGGATAATTTATTTTACGACTGGCTCAAGGCCAAGGGCAAACTTGGCGGCCAGCACAAGATCCCGAGATTGTCCAATGACAGGGCTTATATCGATGAATTGCTTCAGATGAACCAATAAATATGGAATAGTCCTTATATCTTATGAAATTCAGCCTTCCAAATCCATAACTACCTGATCATGAGCAAAAGACTTGTTATACTTTCCGATATCTGGGGCTGCAAAAAGGGCCTCTGGATTACTTCCTACCTGGGCTATCTGCAGTCTTATTTTGATATTACCTTTTATGATTGCAGGGAACTGGGTTATGTGGATACCCGTACAAATTCGGCAGATGATCTTCATAACGCCTTTATGGACGGTGGAATGGAGAGGGCAGTCAAACAATTGCTCGAAAAAGAAAAGGAACCTGCTCACTATCTAACATTCTGTGCCGGTTCTACCATTGCCTGGAAGGCGGCATTGCAGGGTTTGCCAATAAAGTGCCTCTATGCCATTTCACCATTTAATCTACCTGGCTCTTTAGAAAAACCGGATATTCCTGTAAACCTGCTTTATGGAGAATATCAAAAACTAACTCCTGATGAACAAAGGTCTCCTGAAAAAGGTCTTACTATAGAAAGCATTCCAAGATTCGGGCACGAGTTGTATACGGATGAGAAGATCATTCAAAAGGTATGCCTGGATCTTCTGGAGAACCACTTCAATATTCATTTCAAGGCAGTGAGTTAAACTAACCGACTAAGAAACGGCCTTAAGTTTTTTAATGGTTTCGAAGGAAAGCTTATTCTCTGCGTAGGGTTTGGTAACCTTGAATTCCTTCTCTTCACTACTGGGGAGTTCAAACATCGCATCGGTAAACACAGCTTCGCATAAGGAACGCAGTCCGCGTGCCCCAAGTTTGTACTCAACCGCTTTATCTACGATGTAATCCAATGCCTGTTCTGTGATTTTAAAGCTAATACCATCCATAGCAAACAGCTTTTCGTATTGCTTGATAATGGCATTTTTGGGTTCGGTCAGGATTGCCCTCAGGGTTTTCTTGTCCAGGGGGTTCATATGGGTAAGTACCGGCAACCTTCCGATGATTTCCGGGATGAGCCCGTATTCCTTGAGGTCTTTTGGTATGATATACTGCAGTACATTATTTTCATCCAGGGTTTCCTCCCGTTTTGAGGCACTGTAGCCAATAGCCTGCATGTTGAGGCGCTTGGTGATAATGCGCTCTATACCGTCAAAAGCCCCTCCTGCAACAAAGAGGATATTCTCGGTATTCACCTCTATAAACTTCTGGTCCGGGTGCTTTCTGCCTCCCTTGGGTGGTACATTGACCATGGTTCCCTCCAGTAATTTTAGAAGGCCCTGTTGTACCCCTTCCCCGGAAACATCCCGGGTTATGGATGGATTGTCGCTTTTGCGTGCAATTTTGTCTATTTCGTCAATAAAGACAATCCCTTTCTCGGCTTTCTCCAGGTTGTAGTCTGCCGCCTGAAGCAAACGAGTAAGTATGCTTTCCACATCCTCTCCAACATATCCGGCTTCCGTAAGTACGGTAGCATCAACAATAGCCAGAGGTACATTCAGCATGCGGGCAATAGTCCTGGCCATTAAGGTTTTACCCGTACCAGTCTGCCCCACCATTACAATGTTGCTCTTCTGGATTTCAATATCGTCCTCTTTGGAGTGTGGTTGAAGTAGTCTTTTGTAGTGGTTGTAAACGGCAACGGAAAGCACTTTTTTGGTGCGTTCCTGACCTATGATAAAAGTATCCAGAAAAGATTTGATCTCCTTGGGTTTCTTTAGGATCAGTTCTGAATTCAGGTCGTCTTTTTTGGCCTGGCGGGACTCCTCGGCTACAATGCCATGGGCCTGTTCTATACAACGGTCACAAATATGGGCATCCAGTCCCGCGATCAAAAGATTGGTCTCGGGCTTTTTCCTTCCGCAAAACGAACATTCTAAATTTTCTTTTGCCATATCTGTGGTGGTCTGTCCAACTCTATAACGCCAGAAAAACCATTTTGGTTTATAAAATACCTATTTCTGAGTGTGTTAGCTCGGTTTAATCGCTATCCCGCTCCAGAATTTCGTCAATCATACCATATGCCTTGGCCTCTTCTGCCTTCATCCAGTAATCCCTGTCGCTGTCTTCGTATACCTTGTCAAAGGGCTGACCTGAATGCTGGGAGATGATATGGTACAATTCGTCTTTAATCTTAAGGACTTCTTTGGCTGCAATTTCAATGTCGCTGGCCTGTCCCTGAGCTCCTGACATGGGCTGGTGAATCATGACCCGCGAATGCTTTAGCCCACTGCGTTTTCCTTTTTCCCCGGCGCACAGGAGTACAGCTGCCATAGATGCAGCCATCCCGGTGCATATGGTAGCTACGTCTGGTTTGATAAATTGCATAGTATCATAAATACCCAAGCCTGCATAGACGCTGCCACCGGGAGAGTTGATATAGATCTGAATGTCTTTGGAAGAGTCCGCACTGGCCAGGAACAACAACTGGGCCTGAACAATATTTGCCACCTGGTCATTGATTCCGGTACCCATGAAGATAATGCGGTCCATCATCAGTCTGGAAAACACATCCATGGCAATGGCGTTCAACTGGCGTTCCTCTATGATATTTGGGGTCATGCTTACCGGATACATACTTTCCAGTATGCTGTCATAATAGGTGCTGCTAATCCCCTGGTCTTTTATCGCGTAGTTCTTGAATTCTTTTGCGTAATTCATGCTTTGTGCTGTAGAGTTTAAAAAAAGGTGCCGAAACCATATGGATCGGCCCTGTAAAGATACTCAATTAATCAGGATTTTTCATCCTGCCTCCGTCTTGCGGAATGCCAGACAGTTAGGCTATCCGTATACCTCCTTGACAAAATTGTCGTAGGTAACTTCCTTAACCTTTAAATTGGCCTTCTCCTTGTAAAGATCAAGCAGTTTCTTGCTCATGAGCTGTTCGGAAAGCCGCTTCACTTCATCCTGGTTGCTGAGTACACGCATCAAAATAGGCTCCAGATCTTCGTCTGATGGGTTCATTTGCCCATACTGAGCCATCTGCGATTTAATGAATCCTTTGGCGAATTCTTTAAGCTCGTCAAACTGCAATTCAATGTTGTTGTCCTTGATTATCTTCCCTTCGATCAACTGGTAACGCAGGCCTTTTTCCGACTTCTCGTATTCGTCTTTTGCTTCCTCCTCAGAAAGGGTCTTTTCGCCTGTTGTTTGAATCCATTTTTGCAGGAACTCAACGGGAAGCTCAAATTTTACGGTATCGATCAGGCGCTCCGTAACATCATTCAAAAGCTTCTGATCCGCTTGCTGTTCAAACTGTTTCTCCGCATCTTCCTTGATTTTTGCCCGCATTTCTTCTTCGGAAGAAACAGTGCCTTCCCCAAATAAACGGTCAAATAATTCAGTGGTTAGTTCCGCTGGTTCCCTTTCGTTGATCTCCTGTATGGTGAAATCCACATCGATATTCAGGCCTTCAGCCTTTTCCCCGGAAACACCCAGCACACTGGGGAGGAGGTAATCCTCTTTAAATAATCCCTTTGTCTTGAGCGTTACTGTATCACCAACTTTACTGCCAACAAGGGCGTCGAGGGCTTTTTTGCTCTTGATTTTATCGAGTTCTATAGTGCTGTCGCGATTGATCTCCTCGCTTTCATTGCTGAAATTACCGGTTACCTCAAAGCCTTTTTCAATTACTGCTTTGCTGACTAGTTTCCCGTATTGTCTTTTAATCCGATCTACCTGTTCGGAAACCATTTTTTTATCGGCAACAATCTTGTAATGGGGTATGCTTTTTTTGGTTTTCAGGTTTACCTCAAACTCAGGGGCCAGGCCCAGTTCAAATTCGAAAGAGAACTCATCTGCATCCCAGTTGAAATTGTCCTGTTGTTTAGGGAGTGGATTACCCAGAACATCCAGCTTTTCCTCAGTAAGGTAGTTGTTGAGGTTGTCCTGAATTAGCTTGTTAACTTCATCTACCAGTACAGCTTTCCCATATTGTTTTTTGATTAACCCCATGGGCACCTGCCCTTTCCTGAATCCGGGAATATTGGCCTGCCTCCTGTAGTCCTTTAGGATCTTCTCCACCTTATCCTGGTAGTCCTCCCTGGTGATGTCAACTTTTACAACTGCGTTTAAATCGTCTATTTGTTCCTTGGTAATATTCATTGAAATATGATTTGTCCTCTTACTTAATCTCCTTATTCTGGCATGCCATTACATAAAGTGACCGACTTTTCCTTTAATTTTCATCTTTATTCAAGCCGGGAATCTATGAATTAGAGCATGCAAAAGTAGCGCATTTTACTTAGTTCAACAAGTTTTACAAGCTTGAAAAACAGACATATCGGCTCACTTTTTATTTTCCGATTTCAAGAAGGAATGCAAAATGGAATTCAGCAGGGATAACAGCAGGCTAAACAGCAGGGCCCACCAAATACTGCTTACCGCAAAACCATTGACCAAAGCATCGGCCAGAAGGATGATCAGGGCATTGATAACAAGTAAAAACAGGCCCAGTGTAAGTATGGTAATGGGCAAAGTAAATATGATCAGTAAAGGCTTTACCAGGAAATTCAGCAGGCTCAGGACCAGGGCTACAATCACGGCCGTCAGGTAGCTATCTACCGAAACCCCGGGTAAAATATTGGCCAATACTACTACCGCCAGGGCGCTTAGCAATAATTTCAGTATAAAATTCATATCCAAATAAAAAAGGTGCCGAAAACCGTCCGACACCTTTAAAGTTATAAAAATTTTGGTTCCTATTTAAGGTACAGCCCAATATAATCCAGCGGATCCACATTTGGTAAATTAGAACCGTATTTTGCATTGATAGCTTCAATAAATACGTTGGCCAGAAGCGCATTACCCCTGGGTGATGGGTGAATACCATCCAGAGAGAATGCACCGCCAGTGGCAAAGGCAGTGGTAACATCCCTTCCGTCGCTTAGGGTGAGGCCGTTTGCATCTACCTCTGCGAGAAGTGCGTTGACATCCGCCAGGGCTATATCATACTGTTGTGCAAGAGCCGCAATTGTCTGGTTAAATACCTCCTGCGCATCTTTTATTAGCATCTGTTCCTCAGGGGTAAGTACCCATTTGTCTGCAAGGGGCAGTGAGATTCCTTCCACAGAAAACTGTCCTGCAAGTGCCTCAGGCAGTCCCAGGGCAACCAAATCCCCCAGCGTGTCTGTGTTGACTGTTCCTATGACACGGGCGCTGGTTAATACAACCAGGTCTTCAGCAGTGGCCTGCCTTGTCTGCCCGTATGTTGATCCAAGCAAATTGGCTACAAGTGGTGCAGCCTGTGGAGGCAATCCAAACTGTGCAATAAAGGCTTCGAAGGCCGGCAGGTTAGAAAGCAGGCCTCCGGTAATAGTTGCAGACAGGTCTGCAAGGTTTTCATCAAAAATAACCACCGGGCTTGCCTCGGTTTCCGAAAAGACAATGATACGATCCGTTGCTCCTATGGCGCTGTAAATTTGATTCAAAGCACCAAATATGCTGTTCAATAGCGGTATCTGAGGTCCGAAATCCGGATTTGTTGGATCCAGCGGGTTGTAAGGAACAGTTGTGAAATAAGGTATGGTGGTTACATCAAAGACATTGCCTATTACACCGCCTGCTCCGTTCGCTGTAAGGGTTTGTAAAAGTAAATCAACAGAACCGGCAAAAACGGTGGGGTCTGTGATGTCGCTACTCTCATAGGTGCTGGGATCCGTGTTTCCGGCCTGGTTTTCACCGTCACCACCTTCAATGGCATATCCCAAAACATCACCATTGCCAATCCACAGGGCAAAGAAGGAAGGATTTTGCACTGCGGCATCCTCGATAATCCGCGCATTAGGCGAACTGGCAAATCGCGCGTAGTAAGGGTTAGCCTGACCAAGGGCAACACCAGCCACATTGCCATAACCGGGGGCCAGCAAGTGAAAGCTTTTAGCTCCGGGCACACCCAGATTGTTGAATGGGCCAGTCAATACATTACTCACTTCGGTTGTCCCCGTACCGCTTACCGGTACCGGTATAGGATCACCAGTAGAAAAATCCAGGATCAGGCGATTGCCAAATTGGGGAATGGGTACGCCCCCCAGGGTTAACCCCCCGAGGTTATCGGCCATGTAAGGGATGGTAAAATCCCCTCCACCTGCCAAAGCAAAGTTACCTGCCATGATGCTGGGTACTGAAGCGTTTTGTCCGTCAATAAATAGAGCTGCATCCGAGAACCCCGCGGTCAGTGAGTTGCCAAGGGCAACAAAATTGGAAAAGTCTGCGGTTCCGCTGGTGTAAACAATCGGATCCGGATCCGGGGTCTGATCTACACTCACATCATCATCACTACAGGAAATCAAAAAAAGTCCGCCAATGGCGAACAACATCCAAATCTTTTTCATCTTAGTCGTTTGATTTTAGTTTAGTTAACCTGCCGTTCAGGAAGGGTAAAGTCAAAATTAACCAAATTATGGAGACACACAAGAAGGCGGGCGTTAAATTATGCACGCATAACAATAAGCAGGGAATCAGCCCTTCAGAAATGCTTCGGCATATTGAATAAACTGCCTTGGGTTTTCCGCATGCAGCCAGTGCCCTGCATCCTGAACAGTTTCCATATAGGCATTTGGGAAATGGCTTTTAATCATCGGCATATCGGAATCTGCGATATATTCAGAGCGACTGCCCCTTAGGAAGAGCACTGGGCCGTCATATGAAGATGTTGCATCCAGGGCATCTCCTATTTCTTCCATTTTCTGTGAGAGCACCTTCAGGTTAAAACGAAAATCCAGTTTGTCTTTTTCTACCCAGTGCAGGCTTTTCAGGAGGAATTGCCGGATACCCCAGTCATGCAGGTACTTAGCCAGTTCAAAATCGGCAGCGGTTCGGGATTTGAGAGACTCCATCGGCAAAGCCATAAGCGCGTCAATGATATACTGGTGATGTGGTGGATAGAACTTAGGCGCTATATCAGCAACAATCAGTTTATAGGTCCTTTCCGGATAGGCAGATGCAAAGGTCATAGCAGTTTTTCCACCCATGGAATGCCCCAGGATACAGGCACTTTGGATACTATGGTGGTCCATATACCGGGCAAGGTCTTCTGCCAGGATATCGTAATTGAAATCCTCAGACCAGAAACTCTTGCCGTGGTTTCGCTGGTCGATCAGATGAACCTGGTAGCCCATTTTAGCAAATTGTGAGCCCAGGGTTTTCCAATTGTCGGACATCCCCAGGAATCCGTGCAGGATTAACAGAGGGTGCCCTTCTCCGATGATATTTGAATGCAGTATTTCCATTATTTCAGGCGATGCAGGTACATACTGACCACATTTTCCAGTCCCATATATATGGATTCGCAAATGAGGGCGTGGCCAATGGATACTTCCAGTAGCTTAGGGACCTGTTGTTTGAAATACGCCACATTATCCAGGTTCAGATCATGGCCTGCATTAACACCCAGCCCCAGTTCATTGGCTACTCTGGCGGCTTCCACAAAGGGCAGTACCCCAGCCTTCCTGCCTGCGGCAAAATCCTGTGCATACTGTTCCGTATAAAGTTCTATACGGTCTGTTCCAGTCTTTGCTGCCCCTTCAACCATTTTTGTATCCGGGTCAACAAATATGGATGTGCGGATCCCTTTGGATCTGAATTCTGCAATTACTTCCTGCAGGAACTTTTGATGGGAAAGGGTATCCCATCCGGCGTTAGAGGTGATGGCGTCCTCGGCATCCGGGACCAGGGTTACCTGGGTTGGCTGAACATCCAATACAAGATCAATGAATTTGGGGATGGGATTGCCTTCTATGTTGTATTCAGTAGTAACCACTTCCTTTAGTTCGCGCGCATCCTGGTAACGGATATGGCGTTCATCGGGCCTGGGGTGCACGGTAACCCCCTGTGCACCAAAATCCTGCACATCCCGGGCTACCTGGAGTACATTAGGCATATTGCCACCCCTTGAATTTCTCAAAGTGGCAATTTTATTGATGTTAACGCTTAATTTTGTCATTATTGACCTGCCTTAATTTTTAGGTCCACAAAAATACAAATAAGGCACACCTTTTGATGTTTAAAATTAGTAATTTGCAGCAGATAGCGTAGATATGGACCTTCAATCACATATAATCAACACCTTACCGGTATTTAATCTGGATGGTTCCATGACTGAAGTCATTGAATTTTTCCAGCATACCACCTACTCCCATGTGGCTATTGTAGAGGACAGAAGGTTTGTTGGGGTATTGTCGGAAACCGATCTCGAGACCTTCGAACACGTGAAAAAGGTAGAAGATTACCGATATGAACTGGAATCCTTCTTTGCAAAAAAAGATACATCATGGTTGGATGCCCTTGAGCTCTTTGCGCGAAACGAAGCTAACCTGATCCCGGTTTTGGATGAGAATGAATCGGTGCTGGGGTATTTCGACCTAAATGATGTGGTTGCAGAATTCATTGATACTCCATTCTTCATCGAACCCGGAGTAATACTAGTCATTGCCAAAGGGATCAAGGACTACTCCTTTAGTGAGATCGCTCAGATTGTAGAAAGTAATAATGCCAGGCTGCTGGGGGCCATAATTACCGAAACCCGAAATGAAATTATTCAGATAACGCTGAAGATTACTTCGGAGAACAGCAATGACGTGATACAGACCTTGCGACGATACAACTACAACATCCTGTTTGGTAATGATGAAGATCAGTTCATCGAAAGCCTTAAAAGGCGCTCGGAATACCTGGATAAATACCTTAATGTCTAGGAGGCATGAAAGTCGCCATTTACGGTCAGGAATACCAGGAAACTGCCCTGGAATATATTCTGGAACTCCTTGAAGAACTCCAAAAAGAAAGGGCTGTTGTTCGGTTTGAATCCCAATTTTATGATTTTTTAGGGGGAGCCTCTGCTTTGGGAAACTACGAGACGTTTACCCATGAAGGGGGGTTGGACAATACCTTCGACCTCTTTGTGAGCTTTGGGGGAGATGGTACTATCTTAAGGGCTATAACCTATATCCGGGACCTGGGTATCCCCATTGTAGGCGTAAATACCGGCAGGCTGGGATTTCTCTCTACCTTCAAGAAAGAAGAGGTCCGCAGGGTAGTCACTGAATTTAATGCCGGTGCCTACGAACTGGTTGAAAGGAGCCTGCTGGCTGTGTATTCCGATTTTGAAATTCCCGAGTTTGGCAATATGAATTTTGCGCTGAATGAGGTGTCTGTCAGCCGTAAGGATACTACTTCCATGATTACTATCGAGACGCACCTGAACGGTGAATACCTGACTTCCTATTGGGCTGATGGTTTGATTGTCGCCACACCCACCGGTTCCACCGGCTATTCCCTGAGCTGCGGCGGGCCGGTGATTACCCCAACGGCACAATCCCTTGTTATTACACCCATAGCTCCACATAACCTGAATGCAAGGCCTCTTGTTATTTCTGACGATACCGAGATAAGATTAAGGGTCTCGGGCCGGGAGGAGCATCACCTGTTGTCCCTGGATTCCCGTTTGGCAACTATTGAAAACGGGAAAGAACTCACCATTAAAAAGGCTGATTTTAAGATTCGTATGGTTGAATATACATCCGAAAGCTTTCTTAAGACCTTACGGAATAAACTGCTTTGGGGAGAAGACCGCCGCAATTGATATTATCTGAAACAATAAATACCGGCAATTCTTGTTTAACATGGAAGAACCTTTATGATGGATACTTTTTCTATTAAGAAACATCCTTATAAAGATCAAAAGGAATAGATGAGGGGAATTATTGCTGTTACACTCTTTTTCTTGATGTTCTCGGCCAGTGGTCAAACCTATGAGGTTGGCCTTTTTGCCGGAGGCGCCAATGCTATTGGGGATGTGGGTAGGATGAACTACATAGCTCCTTCCGGGCTGGCTTTCGGGGCAGTCGCCAAATGGAACAAAAGCAAGCGTTATGCCTGGAGGGCCAGCGCTATTTATGGGGAAGTTACTTTTGACGACGGCAAATCGGATATCCCTTCCCGAATTCAAAGGGGGTTCTCACTGGATAACTCCATTCTGGAGGTTTCGGCGGGACTTGAGTTTCATTTCTGGGAATACAATTTACACAAGGTGGGTCCTGCTATGACCCCTTATATCTATACCGGACTTTCATACTTTCGCTACGATTATAACTACTTCGATGCCGGTCTTTTACAGACAATTGACCAGCGAGATGGCTCTTTGGCTATCCCAATGACCCTTGGAATTAAGGCTAGGATAAATCAATTCCTTATTTTTGGGGCTGAAATTGGAGCAAGGTATACTTTTACAGACAACCTGGATGCCAGTAACCCGGAAGGTACTAACTTTGAAAGGTTCCGATTTGGGAACATTTTCAGTGACGACTGGTACGTGTTTTCAGGATTAACTGTAACTTATACCTTTGGCAGGAAACCCTGCAGGGATTGTTTTGAGTAGCAATTAGATGAACACTATTGAAGATTTAAAGAGCGAAAATCTTCCGAAACACCTGGCTATAATAATGGATGGTAACGGCCGCTGGGCTAAGCAACGCGGCAAGTTACGGGTCTTTGGCCATGAAAACGGTGTTAAAGCGGTAAGAGCAACTGTGGAAAATTGTGCCAAAGTGGGCATAGATTTTCTAACACTCTACGCCTTTTCTACAGAGAACTGGAAAAGACCAAAGATAGAGGTGGAAACCCTTATGAAGCTGCTGGTTTCTACTTTGAAGAAGGAACTTTCTACTTTAAACAAGAACAATATCCGGTTAAATGCCATCGGAAATATACAATCGCTTCCTAAAAAAGCCCATGAGGAACTTCAGGAAGTCATGGCAAAAACCAAATCCAATTCGGGAATGACCCTCACACTTGCCCTCAGTTACGGGTCCAGGGAGGAGCTGAAACAGGCCATACAAGCAATTGCGGTCAAAGTTAAAAATAACATAATTTCCCCCGAAAATATTGATGAAACCGTTATAAATAGTCATCTTTACACGCACGATTTACCAGATGTGGACTTGCTTATCCGGACTAGCGGGGAACGCCGGATCAGCAATTTTTTGCTTTGGCAGATTGCTTACGCTGAATTGTATTTTGTAGATGCATTCTGGCCAGATTTCAGTGAGGAGCATTTGGTAGCGGCTATTTTGAATTACCAGAACAGAGAACGAAGATTTGGAAAGATCAGCGAACAACTTAACTAGGGGTATGAGCACAGCACTACCCCGGGTAATCTATATTTACTTCCTCCTTCTATTTTTTAGCTATCCGGCCTTTAGTCAGGAGTTAACCTATGACAAGGGAAAGGATTATATTTTGGGCGGACTTTCTGTGACCGGCCTGGAAAGCTATAACGAACAAACCGTTAAGACCTACACAGGACTTCGGGAGGGATCACCCATTACGGTGCCTGGCGATCAGATCAGTGCGGTGATCAAAAAGTTGTGGAGCCTGGAACTTTTCAGTGAAATTGAATTCTATATAACCGATATAGAGGATGAAAAGATATATCTCGAACTCTATATCAAGGAACGTCCCACCTTATCCGGGGTGACCATCTACGGGGTTAAAAAAAGGAAAATACAGGGAATCATTGACGATACCGACCTGAAAAAGGGCAAGAAGATAACAGAAAGCCTTATTGCCAATACCAAAAACTTCCTTCAGAACAAGTACAAAAAGCAGGGATACCTGAACGCCAAAGTGTCGATAGCCACTGCAAAAGATACTGTTGATACCAATACACAGAGCATGGTGATCAACGTCAAGAAAGGGGATAAGGTAAAGATCAGGAGTATTGCTTTTGAAGGCAATGAAAAACTGTCGTCTTCCAAACTCAGGAAGGCAATGAAGAACACCAAAAAGAAATTGCCCGGGCGTTTTTGGAAAAAATCTAAGTACATCGAGGACGATTATCAGGAAGACCTCTCCAGCCTTATTGATAAATATGCCGAAAACGGCTACCGGGATGCCCGGGTTATCACCGATACCGTAGAGATCCTGAATGAAAACAATATAGACATCCGCATCAAAGTGGAAGAAGGCAACAAATACTATTTCGGAGATATAGATTTTGTTGGGAATTCGGTTTATACCGATCGCATCCTGAGCCAGGTCCTCGGTATCAAAAAGGGAGATACCTACAACGGGGTGTTGCTGAGAAAGCGTATCGCGGATGATACAAAGCCCGATGCTGAAGACGTGACTAACCTGTATCAGAATAACGGCTACCTTTTCTCACAGATAAACCCTGTGGAAGTATCGGCCCAGAATGATACAATCGACTTTGAAATCCGTATTATTGAGGGTAAGGAAACCTTCCTCAACCATGTTACCGTATCTGGAAATGACAAGACCAACGATCATGTTATCTTCCGGGAGTTAAGGACACGGCCGGGCCAGCGCTACAGCAAGGACAACATTATTCGAAGCGTCCGGGAATTAGGACAGCTTGGTTTCTTTGACGCAGAGCAGATCACACCGGATATACAAAATCCAAACCCCAACGAAGGAACTGTAGACCTTGCCTATAGCCTGGTAGAATCCGGATCCAGCCAGATAGAACTGCAGGGTGGATATGGAGGCGGTGGCTTTATCGGTACCCTGGGATTGTCCTTCAATAACTTTTCCATTCAAAATATTTTTAACGGAAAGGCCTACAAGCCGGTTCCCATGGGAGACGGGCAAACCTTTGCCTTACGCCTTCAGGCGAGTCGTACTTTCCGCGTATACAGCCTTAATTTTTCTGAACCCTGGCTGGGAGGAAAGAAGCCTGTTCGTTTCAATCTTTCCTTGTCCAGAACTCAGCAATTCCTGGCTTCGTTTAGTAACCGGGGAAGGATAGAGGTGAACAAAAATCAGCAGTTTTCGATAACAGGTGTATCTCTTGGACTGGCTAAAAGGGTGCAGTGGCCCGATGATTTCTTTACCATTTCCCATGCACTGAGTTACCAGCTCTATAACTTTGAGAATTATCGCACAGGCCTTTTCAATTTTGGTAACGGACAGTCGAACTCGCTGGCATATACGATTGGTATTTCAAGAAGTTCTGCAGGACCGGGGAGGATTTATCCGGTATCCGGATCCAATTTTGAAATCTCGGCCAAATTTACGCCCCCTTACTCCCTGTTTAGTGATAAGGATTTTGCCTCCCTTAAAGCGAGAAGCGAAGAACTCAATGAGTTGAGGACTGAAAGAGCGCAACAGGGACAAACCCTTACCGATGCGGAACGTACGGAACTTGAAGAAGTGGATCAGGAACGCTTCCGCTGGCTGGAATACTACAAGGTCAAGTTTAAAGGCGACTGGTATACACGCGTGGTAGATAAACTGGTGCTGCGAACTAACGCCGAATTCGGATTCCTGGGGAACTACAACAGCGATGTAGGCAAGGTACCTTTTGAACGCTTTTTCCTGGGAGGTGACGGCCTTGGAAGGAACTTTACCCTGGATGGTCGTGAGGTTATTCAATTACGCGGATATGAAAACAATTCCCTGACCCCGGTAGACCCCTTGACAGGGCAGCAGGAGGGAGGAATTGTATACAATAAATATTCCATGGAACTGCGTTACCCCCTTACTTTGAAGCCAACAGCTTCCATTTATGGGCTCGTTTTTATGGAAGCTGGGAACTCCTTCAACAATTTTCAGGATTTTAGACCGTTTGAATTAAAAAGATCTGCCGGAGTGGGGCTTAGAATATTCATGCCGGCCTTTGGTCTTTTGGGGATCGATTTCGGATATGGCTTTGATGAAGACCTGAGACCGCAGTCTGTGGGAACAGGTCCCAGCGGGTGGCAAACCCACTTCATTATTGGGCAACAGTTTTAATTCCTGATTACTTCCCCGGAATTACTAAAGGATAAACCACTCATTTTAATAGATTTAGTAATTTTGGCACGATATTTTCTATGTTAATAAAGCAAGCAGGAATGAAACAAAAAGTTCTTTTAGTATTGACTGCTACCTTGCTTAGCTCTTTTGCCTTTGCACAAAGAGGAGTGAGAATAGGGTACGTAGACATGGAGTATATCCTTGAAAATGTAGAAGAGTACAGGGAAGCAAGCGAGCAACTGGATAACAGGGTGCAGCGATGGAAGGTGGAGATTGAGCAAAAACAAAGTAGCATCGAACAGATGAAGAAAGACCTTCAGGCCGAGAAAGTGTTGCTTACAGACGAATTGGTAGCTGAACGGGAGGAGGAGATCGCCATACTTGAAAAGGAAATGATTGAGTACCAGCAGGACCGATTCGGACCCCAGGGTGACCTGGTGTTGCAAAAACAGCGATTGATTCAGCCTATACAGGACCAGGTGTTCAACGAAGTACAAAAAATAGGAGCCAACAAAAAGTACGATTTTATTTTCGATAAATCAGCGGATGTCGTAATGTTGTACTCCCAAAAAAGACACGATATCAGTGAATTGGTGCTGAGGGAGATCTCCAGGACCCGTAAAATAAGTAAACCCAAAAAGAAGCCTGCAAAAAGCAAGCTGGATGAGTTTGAAGACGGGCCAACCGAGAAAGAAATCAGTGAAGCACTGAAAGAGCGTCAGGAAAGGGCAGAACAGGCCCAGCAGGCTCGGCAAAAGACTGCAGAAGACAGGCGGGCAGAGCAACTGCGTCTGCGGGAAGAACGTAAAAAGGCCTACGAGGCCAGAAGGAAAAAATTGTTAGAAGAAAGAGAGGCCCGTAAAAAGGCTAAAGAAGAAGAACGTAAAAAAGAAACGGAGGAGAAAAGCGATACCGTTAATCAGGAAAACTAATTAAAATTAAAACTCAAATAGTAAATAGAAGATCATGAAACAATTGAAAAACATAGCAGTAGCATTAGTGCTGTTTGTTGCCACCACTGGATTTGTAAATGCTCAGAGTAAAATTGCCCATATCAATGTATCGGAATTGTTAGCTGAGATGCCAGAAATGAAAGCAGCCCAGGCCGAACTCCAAAAATTACAGGAGACCTACCGGGCTGATATCGAAAGTTCAATGACCGAACTGAAGAATAAGTATACGCAATATTCCAACGAAGCCAGTTCCAAATCTGCTGAAGAAAATGAAAAGAGAGCACAGGAACTTCAGGGATTCGAACGTAATATTGGTGAAGCTCAGCAGGCAGCACAACAGGAATTAGCTAAGAAGCAGGCTGAATTATTTGAGCCTATTTCTAAAAAGGCCAAGGAAGCTATAGAAAAGGTTGCTGCTGCTCAGGGTTACGACTATGTAATTGATGCTACTCAGGGTGGAGGATTGATCGTAGCCAAAGGGCCAGACCTACTTACTGCGGTTAAGCAGGAATTGGGATTCTAAAAAAACAATAGCATGCCAAGTAAACCGTTCTCATAAGGAACGGTTTTTTTATTTTTAACCGTAATCACACAACGGTTTATACCGCCAAACCTTTGGAATACATGAATACCAACCCCATAGGGATTTTCGATTCCGGCCTGGGAGGCCTTTCTGTCTGGAAGGATATCCAGAAGCTGCTGCCCAATGAGGAATTCTACTACCTGGCAGACAGTAGGAATGCTCCATATGGTGATAAATCCCCGGAAGAAATCCTGAGGCTGAGTATCAAAAACACGGAGTTTCTACTGAACCTTAATTGTAAACTCATTGTGGTAGCATGCAATACGGCTACCACAAATGCCATTGGTTATTTGCGCGAGCATTACGCTGTTCCATTTATCGGTATAGAACCGGCCATCAAACCGGCTGCCCTGCACACCAAAACTGGGAAGGTGGGGGTTCTGGCAACTAAGGGGACCCTCGGGAGTACCTTATTTCATCATACTGCACGTAATCACGCAGCAGGCATAACAATAATAGATCAGATCGGCACAGGCCTTGTTCCATTGATTGAAGAAGGGAAAGCCACTTCAGAAACAACTCGTAAGCTTCTGATAAAATATCTGACACCCATGCTGGATGCTGGTGTAGACCAGATTGTACTGGGATGTACCCATTACCCCTTTTTAATGCCACTTTTAAAAGAACTCCTTCCGGCCAATATCAATGTGCTGGATTGTGGTTTGGCGGTGGCAAGGCAGACGCAAAAGGTACTGGAAGAAAAACAATTGCTAAACAGCTCACCAAATCCTGGCTTATCGCACTTTTACACCAATAAATCGCCAGACATCCTGAAGAAAATGCTGAAGCAGTTAAATGCTCAGGGAGAGGCAAAATTTGTCGACTTTTAATACCGGATCACTTTCTTTTATAAGTGATATAGGTAAAGGCATAGGCGTGCCTTTCATCTTTCTCATGATGGGTTTCCCCAACTATTTCCCATTCCTCCGCTTTGATCTCAGGAAAAAAGGCATCGGCTTCAAAGTTCGCGTGTACCCGGGTAAGTTCAATTAGGTCTGAATACGGCAGGGCCTGGGTGTATATCTCACCACCTCCAATAATGAAAGCCTTTTCATTCTCCTCCACCAGCTGCAGTGCTTCCTGCAGGCTGTGAACCACCTTACATTGGGGATGATCCGTGGAATACTCCAGATTACGGGTGATAATTATATGGAATCTGTTGGGTAGCGGCTTTGGAAAGCTTTCAAAGGTTTTGCGCCCCATGATAATCTTATGCCCTGTGGTTATTTGCTTGAACCTTTTAAAGTCGTCCGGCAAATGCCAAAGCAATTTGTTGTCTTTGCCAAGGGACCCGTTTTCCCCTACCGCTGCTATGGTAATTATAGCCCCCATCATGCTTTTTTTTTATTAGTATCGGGGTCTTGCATTTCATTTTGCACCTCTTTCTGCAAAGCTGCTATACGCTCTTGCTGTTTGGCAACCAGTTGTTCTCTCTGTTTGCGCTCCCATTCCTGTCCCATAAAGGGATCCAGGAAAAAAACCTGTATCGTATGCATAAAGAGCAGAAATAACCAGGCAAGGATTGCCCAGAGGTACCAGTCATAATCTCCTCCGTAATGGAAAGCTTTGTTTAACACCACAAAAAAAAGTGAACCCACCAGGAAAAATACAAAATGCCTGTACAGCTTCTTCTTCTGGATAATACGCTGTTGTGCATATTCCAGTTGCTCGTGCTGTTCAAGAGGTATTTTAGTTTTCGCTTTGTTTCGGGAGCTCACGCTTATCCTTATATTTAACTGCAAAGATAAAGTAATTCACCTCTGGAGTATTGAGTTTTATGGAACATCTGAGAAAACAATTCCCGGTACTGTCACAAGGAATTTATGCCGATACAGCGGCGTCTGGATTATTGTACGACGACTTATTGGAATGGAGGCAGGGGCACGATCTGGATTTTCTCATAGGGGGTAGCAGCATGAAGTTTGAAAGCTTTGATCTGGTAGAGGAAACCCATGGTACATTGGCCAATTTTTTCAATGCATCATCCCGGGACATAGCCCTGGTACCCAATTTCTCTCTGGGGTTGAACCTGATTTTGGAAGGTCTTGCAGCAGATACTCGTATTCTGCTGTTGGATGGGGATTACCCCTCAGTAAACTGGCCATTTGAGAGCCGGGGATACCCTATAAAATATGTGCCTATTGATGCCAGCCTGGAGGATCACATCTGGAAGGTACTGGCTGAGGAACCCGTTTCCGTATTTGCCTTTAGTCTCGTCCAATGGCTCAATGGAGTTCGCATTGATCTTAATTTTTTAAAGGAACTCAAAGCGAAGTATCCCGAGCTTATTCTGATAGCAGACGGGACGCAATACCTCGGTGCCCTGGATTTTGATTTTTCCAATTCCGGGATAGATGTCATGGGGGCTAGTGGATACAAGTGGCTGCTTGGTGGCTATGGCAATGGGTTTTATTTGTTTGCCCCAACGTTTAAAGAAAAGACTTCATTGCCCTGTATGGGGTTTTACGCTGCAGGAGGCAAGCCAGATCAAAGAGAACAAATACCGTTCTCCAGGGGGCTGGAACCCGGCCATCTCGATAGTCTCAATTTTGGTAGCCTTAAGTTTTCCCTGGAATGGTTATCCAAGGCAGGTATGCAAAATATTACAGCACACAATGAAGCCTTGATACAAAGAGCGAGAGAGGCAATGGCCGAACTGGGTATTCTGGAATCAGCTATTACCGAAAGGAAACAACATGGCCCTATATTCAGTGTGGACCCAGGAGCAGGGCTAACAGAAGCTCTTCGTGAAGCCGGAGTGTTTTTTTCCGAGAGGGGAGGGCGAATACGGTTGAGTTTCCACTTCTACAATACAGAAAAGGACGTAGACCGGGTTGTTGACCTGATCAGAAGGCAGCTTTAAGATTAAGACTGTAGTAAAAACAACCGCCTGATATTGTCAAAGTAAACCCATAGTTCTCAAAATATTATTAAAATGATAAAACTGATTTCCTTCATTGTTGGTGAAGGGATTATTGTTTTTTTTTGCCCTTAAAATTAAAACAGAGAAACCATGGCAATAAGCAAACAGTATCTCAAGACCAAACCCGTTTGCAAGGTAACTTTTACAGTCCCTGCAAAAGAAGCGAAGAAAGTAGCTGTAGTGGGTGATTTTAACAACTGGAACCCTAAGGGCAGTATGTTGAAGAAACTGAAAAATGGAAACTTCAAAGGAACATTTGACCTTCCTAAAGAGCAAAGCTTTGAATTCCGTTATTTGGTTGACGGAAATTACATTAACGATGATGCCGCTGATCGCTACCAGTGGAATGACTACGCTGGTGCGGAGAACGCAGTATTGGAATTGTAATTATGTAAAACTTAATTGGAACCGGGTTCTTCTTGGAATAACCCGGTTTTTTTATGCTTAGAATTTCCTGAAAAGATAATTTTTAAAAAGTTTCCTCCGATCGCTAAAGGCTTCCACAATCTCCAATCCTGCCTTTCGGGCCAGCCAGGAAACCACATCATCGTCATACTTCTGACTGATTTCTGTATGAATGGTTTCCCAGGCTTTAAAAGTAACCTTCAAATCCAATGACCTGATATACACGTCGTGGGCTTTAAGGGAAACCAGGTAGCTTTTCGCTGTCCCGCTCTCGGGGTCATAAACCTCCCAATGCCTGAAGTTGTTTCCATTAAAATCTCCCCCGAGTTCCCGGTTGATCCGGGTAAGGATGTTTTTGTTGAAGGCCTCGGTAACCCCACCGGGATCGTTATAAGCGTCTAGGATCTTCTGGGGGTCTTTTTTCTGGTCGAATCCGACCAAGAAAAGATCATCACTACTCATAAGCTTTTGCACCTGGACGAGGAAATCCACGGCCTGTGGGTGTAGCAGGTTGCCTATATTGGAGCCCAGGAAAAGGATGACCTTCCTGTTTTTGTCCATCTGGCAGATGGCTTCAAGGCTCTCAAAATAGGTTCCCTGTACGGGTTTAACTGCTAGTCCGGGAAATTCTGAATTTAAACTGTTTGTCAATTCATTGAGTATATGAGTACTGATATCGATGGGAACGTACTGAAAACTGGTATTTTTCTGCTGGAGATAATTAAGGAGAATCCTGGTTTTAGAGCCATCCCCGGCTCCCAGTTCAATCAAATTAAAGGTCGCTTTACCCCTGCTAAAATGCCCGGCGATGGCTTCTTTATGATCTTGTAGTATTTCCAGTTCACTATTGGTCAGGTAATATTCTGGTAATTTCATGATTTCCTGAAAAAGCTTATCGCCCACGGCATCATAGAAATACTTGGATGAAAGGTGTTTGGGGAAATCGGTCAGACCCCGATAGACTTCCTGTTCAAAAACAGAGTTGAAGTTGGGTGTTGTTTTATTGGGCATATGGTCTTTGTCGGGATTATCGGGCTAATCTAAATCCGGTGTACTGCCATCTTTCATGGGGATGGAAGAAATTGCGGTAAGTAGGCCTGCTGTGTCCGGCAGGAGTTGCTATGGAAGCGCCCCTTAAGACCTTCTGGTTTACCATAAATTTGCCATTGTATTCCCCCAATGCGCCCTCTGCCTTCTTAAACTTCGGATAGGGCAGGTATGCACTTTCAGTCCACTCCCAGCGTAGGCCCCATAAGAAATGGGAATGGGCAGTTTCCCATTCGAATTCTGTTGGCAGCCGCATACCTTTCCATTGAGCATAGGCAAAGGCCTCATAATAGCTGATATGGGTTACCGGCGCATCCGGATCAATGGGATGCAGACCATTTAAGGTATAGTTATACCATTGATCCTTAATCAAATGCCAGTACAGTGGGTTTTTTATTTTTTGTTGCTTCACCCAGTCCCATCCTGCGGCATGCCAGAGATCAAAACGTGTGTATCCGCCGTCTTTAATAAACCCCATATATTCCTGGTTGGTAACCAGGTTTGCTGCGATTTCAAAAGGCTCTAGATATACTTTGTGTCTTCCCAGTTCATTATCGAAACAGAACCCGTTCCCTTCATGGCCTATTTCACTGATCCCGGCTGGAAAGGCGAACCATTGTTCTTTGGATTCGGCTACCGGGTGCTCCTTAATATTTTCGGAATATGCGGGCAGCAATGGATTATGTCCCAGTATGTATTTGATGTCCGTAAGCAATAATTCCTGGTGCTGTTGCTCGTGGTTTATCCCTATTTCCAACAGGCTCCAAAGGGAAGCATCAGCAGTATGCTCAAAAAGTTCCTGAACAGCTTCCGTTACGTGTTGCCTATATGCATAAATGCGCTTTACAGATGGTCTGGACAGGTTGCCGCGATTTGCCCGAACGACTCGGTTCCCAAATGTTTCATAATAGCTATTAAATACAAAGGAAAAGTCCTTGTCGAAAAAAGTATATTCCCGGGCATGTGGTTTGAGAATGAATTCCTCAAAGAACCAGGTAGTATGCCCCAGATGCCACTTAGGTGGGGAAACTTCTTCTGTTGGCTGTACCACATAATCTTCCGTCTCCAATGGGGCACAAAGCATTTCCGTATGTCTCCTTGTATCCAGGAAGGCATCCAGTAAGATTTCTGTAAGGTACATAGCTCTGTGCTCTGTTTTCATTAAAGGTAGCGATAATGCCTTAATTACAGGAAATGCGCTGATACCGGAAGGGGTTATCGCAAGAGGAATCAGACAGCCACAACCCCTTTAATGTGGGGATGCGGATCGTAATTAAGTAGTGTAAAGTCTTCGAACTTGAATCCAAAGATATCATCTACTTGTGGATTGAGTTCCATAACTGGCAGTGGACGTGGTTCCCTGCTTAGCTGCAATTCTATCTGCTCCAAATGGTTGTTGTAGATATGGGCATCTCCAAAGGTGTGTATAAACTCTCCGGGCTGCAGGCCACATACCTGGGCTACCATTAACGTGAAAAGGGCATAGGAAGCAATATTAAAAGGAACCCCAAGGAAAATATCAGCGCTGCGTTGATAGAGCTGGCAGGAAAGCTTACCATTGGCGACATAAAACTGGAAAAAGGCATGGCAGGGGGGAAGGGCTGCTTTGCCCTCGGCCACATTTTGGGCGAAGGACTTTGAAGTATCCGGGAGAACACTTGGATTCCAGGCAGTAACCATCAGTCTCCTGCTATCCGGATTGGTCTTGATGTTGTGAATAAGCTGTTTGATCTGATCGATGCCGTCACCGTTCCAATTTCGCCACTGATAGCCATAGACAGGGCCCAGATCTCCATTTTCATTGGCCCATTCATTCCAGATGCGTACTCCATTCTCCTTCAGGTAGCCAATATTCGTTTCGCCTTTCAGAAACCAGAGCAATTCATGAATAATGGACTTGAGGTGCAGTTTTTTAGTGGTTACCAGCGGGAACCCATCCTGCAGGTCAAAGCGCATCTGGTAGCCGAAAACACTTATTGTTCCGGTGCCTGTACGGTCAGACTTCTTACATCCATTTTCCAAAACGTGTTTCAGCAGGTCGTGGTATTGTTTCATTCTATCCTGTGTTTATGGAGAGCTTCCTGATATCAGGTCTATTGCATCGAGTTCAAAAATAAGGATTAGGTGCTGGTTTCGAAAAGTGAGATATTATCATTTATTAACAGGGTAAAATTCAGATATGCAGAAGGGGCAATTAGGCCCCTGGTTCAGGAGCCTGTTTACCGGTAGGCCTCCAGGAGTTTCAGGCGAATCTTATCCTTTAGCTCCTGAGGGGCAAAAGCATGTTCAATGGCTTCCATGTTGCAGTACTTAAAATGGGCACTGGTCCACCCGAAATTGGCTTCCAGCTTGCTGTATTCATTGACAAGAGTAGTATCTGATATAGTGCGGGCGTCGGTATTGATGCTAATGGAAAGCCCCTTCCTGTATAGGAGATCAACAGGATGGTTTTCGATTTGGTCAAAAACATTGACCTGTATATTGCTTGTTGGGCAAATCTCAAGGTGCAGTTTGTGTTTTTTTAGGAATTGCAAGAGGTCTTCATCTTCTATGCTCCGTGCGCCATGTCCTATTCGAAGCGGATGGAAATGTTTTATGGTTTCCCAGACACTATGTGGCCCGCAGGCCTCCCCGGCGTGGGCAGTGCATTTGATGCCATTTTTATTGGCAAAGGCAAAAGCCTTGCGGTGTGCGTCAATAGGGTAGCCGGCCTCATCCCCGGCAATATCCATTCCCACAACCAGGGTGCCTTTGAATTCATTTACAATTCGGGCCGTCTGAAGACTTTGCTCTTCATTGAAACGCCTGAGGGTGCAAAGAATAAGACGTGCCTCCACGCCAAAGCGCTCAATGCCTTCCTGGCTTGCCCGTATTACTGTTTCAACAACCTCTTCAGGGCTTAATCCTAGTCCGGTGTGAAGTAAGGGTGCAAATCGGATCTCGGCATAGATCACGCCGTCTGCCTTGAGCTGCTTAAACAGGTCCAGGGTCACCATTCGTAGTTGTTCCCGGGTTTGCATCAGTTCAAAACCCTTGATTGCCCGGGTCAGATAATCTGCAAGGTCTGTACATTTTGGTGGGGCTATAAAGTTTTCTTCATAGTCTTCCCTCGTCATGCCTGGCTTGATTGTACTGGCCACTTCATAACTCAGGGAACAATCGAGGTGGAGGTGTAGTTCAATTTTAGGAAGCGTCTGGTAGCCCATAAGGATCCCTGATGTTATTTATGTTCGTTATCCCAGTATCATTCCGGCAATGGTAGCAGAAAGCAGTGAGGCCAGGGTGCCACCAAGGACTGCTTTCATCCCGAATTCGGAAAGGGTTTTGCGTTGTCCGGGAGCCAGTGACCCAATACCGCCAATCTGGATGCCTATGGAGGCAAAATTGGCAAACCCGCATAGCATATAGGTAGCCATGATAACAGATTTATTAAAGCCAAAATGTGGGGCGGAGGCCAGGTTTTTTAACTCTGCTAATTGTATATAGCCTACAAACTCGCTCGCGGCCAGTTTAATACCCAACAGCTGGCCCATCAGCATAATATCTTCTGAATTTACCCCAATAAGCCACATCAATGGTGCGAAAACAACCCCCAGTATGGCTTCAAGGGAGAACTGGTCGTAGGTGGTATTTGCCGCAATCCAGTTATTCAAGGAGGTAAAATCCCCTACCCAGCCTAAAATACCATTGATCATGGCGATAAAGGCAATAAAAACAAGGAGCATGGCCGCTACGTTTACGGCCAGTTTCAGGCCTTCGGAGGTACCATTGGCAATAGCGTCCAACAGATTCGTGCCAATTTTTTCCTGAGATATCTGTATATCCTTGTTTATGGCTTCTGTCTGTGGATACAGCATCTTGGAGACCACGATGGCTCCAGGAGCCGCCATTACAGAGGCTGCAAGAAGGTGTCTGGCAAACTCTAGCCTCAGGGCGTCATCTGTACCTCCCAGGAACCCTATATAGGCAGCCAGTACACCACCGGCAACTGTTGCCATTCCGCCAATCATTACCAGCAATATCTCGGAGCGGTTCATTTTTTCGAGGTAGGCTTTGATCATAAGCGGTGATTCGGTTTGACCGAGGAATATATTCCCGGCAACCGATAGGCTTTCCGCCCCGGAGATCCCCAGGGTTTTGGTTAGAAGCCAGGCCAGGCCCTTAACTACTTTTTGAATGACCCCTAAATAAAAGAGCACTGAAGTCAGGGCCGAGAAGAAAATTATAGTGGGCAGAATCTGGAAGGCAAATACGTAGCCTATGTTAGGGTTATCTACATTGAGCAGGCTTCCCAAAAGAAACTCACTTCCGGCTAGCGTATAATCCAGGATTTTTACAAAGAAGGTTCCTATGGCCTGAAAGATACTTTGTACAAAGGGGACTTTCAATATGCCTACAGCCAGGGCCAGTTGAATACCCAGGCCAATACCCACGGTCTTCCAATTTATGGCTCTTTTGTTGGCACTAAAAAGGAAAGCGATCAGAACCAGAACAATCATTCCCAAAGCGCCACGTCCCAGTGAATCCGCCGAAAAGCCCTGATTTGGAACAATACCAGCTGTTTCCTGCTGATCAACTATTTCCGGTATTGCCAGGCTCAGACTTTCAGTAGCCACAGTTGTATCCTGGGCTAGGAGTGAAAAGGCACATAAAAAGGTGGATAAGGTAATCAGGGATCTTAATCTCATGTGGTAGGAGCTAATTGATCACTTGCGTTTTGAGATCTCATCCCGCAGTTTGGCAGCTTTTTCATAGTCTTCATTTGCCACCGCTTTTTCAAGTTCCTGGTGCAGTTCTTCGAGCGTTAGTTCTTTGTATGCCGGTGTGCTCCCAGAATCGATCTCCACTGTTTCGCCCTCCTGCAGTATCTCATCTACCACAATACTGTCATCACCTTCTTTATCCTTATCCTTGGAGGAGAATTTAAGGAAGATACCGGCCTTGTCCAGTATGGTTTTGTAAGTAAATATGGGAGCATTGAAGCGAAGGGCGAGGGCAATTGCATCACTGGTGCGGGCATCCAGAATTTCTTCAATTTTATCCCGCTCACAGATGATGCTGCTGTAAAATACACCGTCGACCAGTTTATGGATGATCACCTGTTTTATGACTATCTCAAAACGATCGGCAAAGTTTTTAAATAAATCGTGCGTCAGGGGACGTGGGGGTTTGATTTCTTTTTCAAGAGCTATCGCAATGGACTGGGCTTCAAATGCACCAATAACTATGGGCAGTTTCCGGTCTCCCTCAATTTCATTCAATATGAGCGCATAGGCCCCATTCTGGGTCTGACTGTATGAAATCCCCTTAATTTGTAAACGAACTAAACTCATCAGGTTGTTTAAACAAAAAAAGGGCGTTTAAACAAAAGGTTTGACCTGTTATTTAAACAGCCCTTTAGAGGCACAAATTAACAAAAATTAGGCGTTTTGGGCCTTAAATTCCTTTAATTTTTCTGTGAGTTTGGGCACAACTTCAAAGGCATCTCCTACAACCCCATAGTCGGCCGCTTTGAAAAAAGGTGCTTCCGGGTCTGTATTGATGACCACTTTTACCTTGGAGGCGCTAACTCCGGCCAAATGCTGAATAGCTCCGGATATTCCTATAGCTATGTACAGGTTGCTGGCCACGGGTTTACCGGTCTGCCCAACGTGCTCCCCGTGAGGCCGCCATCCGAGGTCGGACACCGGTTTGGAACATGCAGTCGCAGCGCCAAGCACATCGGCAAGTTCTTCAATCATTCCCCAGTTCTCAGGTCCTTTGAGGCCTCGTCCACCGGACACTACTACGTCAGCATCTGCAATGGTTGCCTTGCCGACTACCTTGTCTATTTCAACAGATTTTGTTCCGAACTGATCATCCCCGAGATTCGGACTGAACGTTTCCACAGAACAGTCGACCTTGCTCTCATGAGTTCCAAAGGCATTGCTGGAAACCCCGATAATGTTTCTTTCGCTTTTCAATTCAGTGAACATGAAGCCCTTGTTGCTGAATGCTGTGCGTTTCACAACAAGAGGTGATACGCTTTCCGGACCTGCCACCACATTGGTAGCATAACCTGCCTCCAGGTCTCCTGCGAGTATTCCCGCCATATATTTGGCATCCGTACTGGAACTCACCACGATAACCGATGCAGATTCCTGACGGGCAGCTTCAGCAAGAACTGAGGCATATGCCCTGGCATTGAAGGTATCCAGAGCATCCTCTTTAACCAGTAGCACCCTGGAAACCCCATAGTTGCCAAGAGTTTCAGCGTCTTCAGCATGGAAAGCCACCGCGGTTACCTCGGTTCCGGTTGTATCAGCTATTGCTTTGGCATAGGAAGCTACTTCGAATGCATTTTTCTTAAATTTTCCTTTTTCCGATTCGGTATAAACTAAAACTGACATGAATTTCTTTTTAGGATTAATGATTTGGGATACAGCCTATATAACCTTGGCTTCGTTGTGAAGTAAGTCGATCAGGTCATCCAGGTTTTCGGCATCTATCATTTTTACCTCACCTTTTGGAGCGGGACGCTCAAACTTAATTTCGTGACTTCCCTGTTTGGCATCTGCGGCAGGGATCACATTTAATTTCTTTTGCCGGGCCATCATGATGCCACGCATATTGGGGATACGCAGGTCGCTTTCCTCAACCAGCCCTTTTTGTCCGCCTATGATCAGCGGAAGGCTTGTTTCAATCTTTTCTTTTCCACCGTCAATTTCGCGGAGGGCTGTAGCCTTATTCCCTTCCACTTCAAGGGAAATACAGGTGTTTACGAAATTCATTTTCAACATCGCGGCCATCATTCCGGGAACCATGCCGCCATTATAATCGATGGATTCCCTGCCGGCAATGACCAAGTCATAACCACCATTTTTAACTATTTCCGCAAGCTGACTGGCAACAAACAGTCCGTCTGTAGGGGTGGCATCCACGCGAATACCCTCATCTGCCCCTATGGCCAATGCTTTGCGCATAGTTGGTTCCACACTCTGGTCTCCCACAGTGGCTACATGTACCACAGCACCTTGTTTTTCTTTGAACCACATGGCCCGAGTAAGCCCAAATTCATCATTGGGGTTAATCACAAATTGCACTCCGGTAGTATCGAATTGTGTATTATCTGCCGTGAAATTGATTTTAGAGGTTGTATCGGGAACACTGCTGATACAGACTAATATTTTCATAGAGATTTGTATTTGTATGGTCTATTAAAATAGTCCTCAAAGATAGCTAATATATTTGAAAAATACTATGCATGCATAATAAATTTTGTTTCTTTTTTTGATTTTACCTGCTGTTTTATCAGCTGATATTTTCCTATTTTTGTCAGCCGCAAGTACGAAGCCTTAGGGCCATAAAAGAAAAAATAAATGAGAACAATCCAATTCAGAGAAGCCATAGCAGAAGCAATGTCCGAGGAAATGCGCCGGGACGAATCCATCTACCTGATGGGAGAAGAAGTTGCAGAGTACAATGGAGCATACAAGGCTTCCAAGGGAATGCTGGATGAATTCGGTCCGGACCGGGTGCTGGATACACCAATTTCCGAACTGGGTTTTGCTGGTGTGGGTGTGGGTTCGGCTATGAACGGCAACCGCCCCATCATCGAATTCATGACCTTCAACTTTTCCCTGGTTGGGATTGACCAGATCATAAACAACGCCGCAAAGATGCGGCAGATGTCCGGCGGACAGTTCAATATTCCTATTGTATTCCGCGGACCTACTGCCTCAGCCGGACAGCTGGCAGCTACGCACTCACAGGCCTTTGAGAGCTGGTATGCCAATTGCCCCGGACTCAAGGTAGTAGTTCCCTCCAATCCATATGACGCCAAAGGGCTTTTAAAAGCGTCCATCAGGGATGACGATCCCGTGATCTTCATGGAGTCCGAGCAGATGTATGGTGATAAGGGAGAAGTGCCCGAAGGAGAATATACCATTCCACTCGGTGTTGCCGAAATAAAAAGAGAAGGATCTGATGTTACCATAGTATCCTTTGGCAAGATCATCAAAGAGGCCTACAAGGCAGCCGAGGAACTCGAAAAAGAAGGTGTCAGTTGTGAAATCATTGATTTGCGGACCGTGAGGCCCATGGACCACGAAGCCATCCTTAAATCGGTAAAGAAAACGAACAGGCTGGTTATCCTGGAAGAAGCCTGGCCTTTTGGCAATGTTTCCACCGAAATTACCTATCAGATACAGTCTCAGGCCTTTGATTATTTGGATGCCCCTGTCGTCAGGCTGAATACGGCCGATACACCAGCGCCCTATTCACCGGTTTTACTGGCAGAATGGCTCCCCAATGCCCAGGATGTCATCAAGGCTGTTAAGAAAGTGTTATACAAATAAGCCTTTCCAAAATTCACAGGTACATTTGATGGTATAAGTTGCAGCAACTGTATACGACCCTGACGGTTTGTACGTTTGAAGGGAGACGGTTGAGTTGTAAGCTTTGCCACAACAGTGCCACTAAGATGGCAGATATGAATCCTGTATTCCCATGAAGCGATCCCTGTTGTTTATTTTTTTCATTATTGGTATGGTAGTATACGCCCAAACCAAAGTGAGTGGAATCGTACTGGATGAGGAAGGCGAACCTGTGGCCTATGCCAATGTGTTGTTTAAGAATACAACTGAGGGAACCATTACCGATGAAGATGGTCGCTTTTACCTTGAATCTGAAGAAAACTATACCGTATTGTCGGTTTCCTTTATAGGATATACAACGGAGGAAGTTGAGCTCAGGCAGCGTGTGACCTATAACCTCGAGGTTATCCTCAAAGAAGGGGAGCAGCTGGATGAAGTGGTGGTCTATGTTGGGAAGCAGTCCAAAAAGAACAATCCGGCCATTGATATCCTGAAAAAGATCTGGGCCAACAAGCGCATCAATGGATTAAAAAAGTTCCGGCAATACCAGTACGATAAATACGAGAAGATCGAGTTTGACCTGAATACCATTGACAGTGCATTAATGAAGAGCAAGATGTTCAGGGGTCTTGAGTTTATCTTTGCCGATCTTGACACATCACGTATCACCGGCAAGACCTACCTGCCGCTGTTCCTGAATGAGACATTTTCCCAGGTGTACGGGGATAATGAGATGAACCTGGAGAAAGAAGAAGTAAGGGGTAGCAAAAACTCGGGATTTAGCAATAACCAGGCCATTATAGGCTTTGTGGATGACCTGTATTCGGATTACAACATCTACGATAACTACATCAAACTGGTAGACAAAAGCTTTACCAGTCCGCTTTCGCAAACCGGGATCAACACCTACAATTATGTTCTTGCAGACAGTGCCTATATAGACAACAAATGGTGCTACCATATTATTTATTATCCAAGGCGAAAGAACGAACTGACCTTCAAGGGCGATTTCTGGGTAAACGACACTACTTACGCTGTAAAGAAAATCGATCTGGAAGTCACCAAAAGCGCCAATATCAACTGGGTTAAGGAGATCTATATACAACAGGAATTTGAGGTGGTGAATGACTCTGTTTTCCTGCTGAAAAGGGATTACCTGATGAGCGATTTCAGTTTCAGCAAAAAGGAAAAATCCAAAGGGGTATACGGTAAGCGTACTACTGTTTACGATCATTACAAGTTTGAGAACCCGAGGCCTGAGGAGTTTTACAAGAGTGTTTCCGATCCCTATGATCCTTCTATTTTTCAGCGCGACAGTATTTTCTGGAAAAACAACCGGCTGGAATCCCTGAACAAGGACGAGCAGGGGATATACACCCTGCTGGATACCCTGAAAACAGTCCCCAAATTCAAGACCTATTACAACCTCGTTAGTGTACTGGGATCTGGTTATATTGAAATCGACAAGTGGAACCTGGACATCGGGGATATATACAGCACATTTGGATTTAATGATGCCGAAGGGATTCGATTGAGAGGCGGGGCCCGCACCTATTTTGGGCAGAACGATCCCTGGCGCCTTGAAGGCTACATGGCCTATGGCTTTGACGACCACAAGTTCAAGCACGGGTTTTCGGCCAAATGGCTGCTTGATCGGAAAAGCAGGCTGATCATATCCGGGGGCAACCGACGGGATATTGAACAACTGGGAATAAATCTGACCGCGACAAATGATGTTTTGGGGAGAAGTGTGGCATCTTCAGCTGTGTTCACTGTGGGGAATAACAACAGGTTAACCAATATTAATTTAAGTACACTGGCCCTGGAGGTTGAGCCCTTTACCAATCTAAGGTTTCGTTTTGGAGGGTCATTCAGGACTCTGAGCTCTGCACTCCCTGAAGCGTTCAGCCTGGACTATGTGGACCCCGGGGCGCCAACGGGCATATCTTCTGAAATCAGGCAATTCGACCTGATTACTACTCTCATATACACCCCTGGAAAACGTACTATTGGTTATGGGGTGGAACGCAGGGATGTCAATGATAACTACAGTACCTTATTATTGAACTACACCAAGGGTACGCAGGGGTTCCTGAAGAGCGATTTCAATTACGAAAAAATACAGTTTTCCTATTCCCAGCCCTGGCAAATTGGAGGGTTTGGAAGGTTGTTCAGCAGTGTTGAAATAGGGAAAACCTTTGGTGCCGTGCCCCTGGGGTTGTTGAATGTGGTACCGGGTAACCAAACCCTCTTTTCCATTTTCAATACCTTCCCGAATCTGGATTTTTACGAATTTGTTACTGATACCTATGTCTCTGCTCACTTTGAACATAATTTTAATGGTCGCCTCTTTTCAAGGATTCCGTTGTTGCGCAAACTTAACCTGCGTGAAATAGTTGGGTTAAGAGGGGTGTGGGGAGAACTTTCCGATGAGAACATCGCCCTGAGTTCACCTACCAATATTCCCCTGGTGGCTCCTGACGACAAGATTTACTGGGAGTATTCCCTGGGGGTAGGAAATATTTTCAAGATCTTCAGGATAGATTTTAATTTCCGGGGCAATTACCTGGATAATCCTGACGCCCGTCCCTTTAGTGTTACCGGTACTTTCGGATTCAATTTCTGATTTTATACCGGGATGATTATCAGGCCTTATGGGCCGACTGTAAACCTACTGTTAGGCTTTCATTTATTCCTTTTTTATTCTAATCCATTTCACTACTTTTGCAGCCGTTTTAAACAATAAATAACTAAACAAATGGAATTATTCGTAGACTATCTTTGGGCCTTTGGTATTTTGGCACTCCTCTTCGTATGGATTAAAAATATCTGGGTATCCAAGCAGGCCGTTGGAGATGATAAAATGGCCAGAATAGCCAAGAACATCGCCGATGGTGCTATGTCCTTTCTGAAGGCAGAATACAGAATCCTGTCTGTATTTGTACTTGCCGTAGCAATCCTCTTGTACTTTAAGGGTAACAGCGAGGAAGGTTCTAACGGTATGGTTGCTGTTTCTTTCGTAGTTGGGGCTATCTGTTCTGCACTTGCCGGGTTTATCGGGATGCGCGTTGCTACCAAGGCAAATGTGCGGACTACCAATGCTGCACGGGAGTCTCTGGGCAAAGCACTGGAAGTGGCTTTCGCAGGAGGTTCTGTAATGGGCCTTGGGGTAGTAGGCCTCGGAGTTTTAGGTCTTAGCGGTCTTTTCATGGTATATAGCGGACAGGGATGGGATATTGTTGAGGTGCTGAATGTGCTTTCCGGTTTCTCACTTGGAGCTTCTTCCATTGCCCTTTTCGCACGTGTTGGTGGAGGTATTTACACCAAAGCCGCTGACGTGGGTGCTGACCTGGTAGGTAAGGTTGAAGCAGGGATCCCAGAAGACCACCCCCTTAACCCTGCAACCATTGCAGATAATGTGGGTGATAATGTTGGTGACGTTGCCGGTATGGGCGCTGACCTTTTTGAGTCTTATGTAGGTTCCATTATCGGAACCATGGTTCTTGGAGCATCCTTCGTTGCGCTACCGGAATTCTCAGCTTCCTTCGATGGTCTTGGAGCCGTTTACCTGCCGCTGGCTTTGGCAGCGGCTGGAATTATTATGTCCATCATTGGTACCTTCTTTGTAAAAGTTAAAGAAGGAGGTTCACCACATAAAGCTTTAAATATCGGAGAATTTGGATCTGCTTTTCTGATGCTGATCGTTTCTTATTTCCTCATTACTACCATGCTTCCAGAAAACTGGGTAGAAGGTGGAAAGACCTTTACTTCTCACGGAGTATTCTTTGCCACTATTGCCGGTCTTGTTGCCGGACTTTTGGTAGGGAAAGTTACAGAATACTACACAGGAACCGGGACTAAACCGGTAAGCGGTATTGTAAGGCAATCTGAAACAGGTTCGGCAACCAATATTATTGCCGGATTAGGAGTAGGTATGATGTCTACTGCTATTCCAATTATACTGATTGCTGCGGCCATCCTGATCTCGCACTACTATGCAGGCCTTTACGGTATTGCTATTGCTGCAGTGGGGATGCTGGCCAATACTGGTATACAATTGGCAGTTGATGCGTACGGGCCTATTTCCGACAACGCAGGAGGAATCGCTGAGATGTCCGAACTTCCAAGTGAAGTACGAGAAAGAACTGATAAACTGGATGCAGTAGGAAATACTACAGCAGCCATTGGTAAAGGATTTGCCATTGCCTCTGCGGCCCTAACCGCACTGGCACTTTTTGCGGCATTTATGAAAACGGCCAACGTAACGGCTATTGACGTATCACGTCCCGATATCATGGCAGGATTGCTAATAGGGGGAATGCTTCCATTTGTATTCTCTGCCCTTTCTATGGGAGCTGTTGGTCGCGCTGCCATGGCTATGATTGAGGAAGTAAGGAGACAATTCCGCGATATTCCTCAATTGAAAGCGGCCCTTGAAGTAATGAAGAAGTACGATTCTGACATGTCTAAGGCTTCAGATGCAGACCGCAAGATCTTCGAAGCAGCTGATGGTGTTGCAGAATACGATAAGTGTGTTGAGATTTCAACCAGAGCTTCTATCAGGGAGATGGTACTTCCCGGTATACTCGCTATTGCCGTACCTGTTGCTGTCGGATTCATCGGAGGAGCTGAAATGCTGGGTGGTCTGTTAGCAGGTGTTACCACAGCAGGTGTACTGATGGCGATATTCCAATCCAATGCCGGAGGTGCCTGGGATAACGCTAAAAAAATGATCGAAGCCGAAGGAAGAAAAGGATCTGATGCGCATAAGGCAGCTGTAGTTGGAGATACCGTAGGAGATCCATTCAAGGATACTTCCGGACCTTCCCTGAACATCCTTTTGAAGCTGATGTCTGTTGTTGCCCTGGTAATTGCTCCTAGTATTGCTATTTCTGCAGATACCCTGATGGCTTATAACGAGACCAATACTGCTACTGAAATGGTTAGACAGGAAATGAAGAAGGAAGTTATGGTAGAAATGAAGGACCTTGGAGAAGGACAATTCAAAGCAGTTGTTACAACCACAACTGAAAATAATGGCAAGGTTGTTACAGATGAACAGATCTTCGAAGGAACCAGGGAGGAAGTAAAAGCAAAAATCGCAGCTTTTAACGAGATGGATGAAATGGTGAAGGTAAAGATTGAAAAAGTCGTTGAAGAGGTTGAAGAAGAAAAACAGTAGTCACATAGTATTATCAATTAAGAAAGCCCTGAGAAATATCAGGGCTTTTTTTTTATAATGTGGTTTATGTAATTATCTCTAAAATAACCCGTGGATCTCGGCATCAATACGGTTGATGACTTCTCCCAGGTGTTCGGGATTGTCCACGAAATCTATGTCATCCACATCTACTACAAGCATTTTTCCTTTTTCATAGCCCTGTATCCAGGCCTCATAGCGTTCGTTTAAGCGGCTCAGATAGTCTATGGAAATAGTATTTTCGTATTCCCTGCCACGCTTATGGATCTGGTTCACCAGGTTGGGTATAGAGCTTCTCAGGTAAATAAGCAGATCTGGGGGAAGTACAAGAGACTCCATCAATTCGAAAAGACTGGTATAGTTGCTGAAATCCCGATTGGTCATCAACCCCATAGCATGCAGGTTAGGCGCAAAAATATGGGCGTCCTCATAAATGGTCCTGTCCTGAATAACATTCTTCCCACTCTCCCTGATCTTTAAAATTTGCCTGTAACGGCTGTTCAGAAAATAGATCTGGAGATTAAAGCTCCAGCGTTCCATTTTGTTGTAGAAATCATCCAGATAAGGATTGTCTACTACATCCTCAAAATGGGCATCCCATTTATAGTGTTTGGAGAGAAGTCTGGTAAGCGTTGTTTTACCTGCGCCAATATTGCCGGCAACTGCAATGTGCATTTTAGGTAGGGTTTTTAAAGATTTCTATTGCACTATCAAAGGGATACAATATACGAAGTATCTGTAGTTATGGGAAAAAAAATAGGCTGAAATGAATGTTATTTTTAACAGGCAAGTGTATGTTCCACGCCCTGCATGTTCAAAATTTGTAAAGCTGTTCCCGGATTTAGTTTAGAAGGTGAAACAGGATGTTCATCCAGGACCTGTGCATTAATAAGATTCGCCTTACTTTGGACATTTTCAGCGGCCCCAATTTTGCCGACCGCATCATTTGCTTTATTTTTGCCGTTCAGTATTGAGGAGAGATTTGACTGATTGCAACCTCTTATTTTCGGGAAAGCCCGAAAAATAAAAATGCTAAAGCAGTACTTCCCGATTGCTTTACGGGATCTATTGACTTCACTCTGCCATCAGCCCGGTCCACATCCTCCAAATTAAAGACTATAAAAGTAATGGCGTATTTATTTACATCGGAATCAGTAAGTGAAGGACATCCGGACAAAATAGCAGACCAGATCAGTGATGCTCTGCTGGATAATTTTCTGGCCTTTGACCCAAAAAGCAAAGTGGCCTGTGAAACCATGGTCACTACGGGTCAGGTAATTCTGGCCGGTGAGGTAAAGAGCAAGACCTATGTAGACCTGCAGCAAATTACACGTGAGGTTATCAATAATATTGGTTATACCAAAGGAGAATATCAGTTCAGCGGAGACTCCTGCGGTGTAATTTCCCTGATCCACGAACAGTCCTCAGAAATCAACCAGGGGGTAGACCGGGAGGTGCGGGAAGAACAAGGTGCAGGAGACCAGGGTATGATGTTTGGCTACGCCATAAACGAATCGGATAATTATATGCCGCTGGCACTGGATATTTCTCATAAGATCTTGCTGGAACTGGCGGAAATAAGAAGGGAAAATGACCAGATTACCTATTTGAGACCAGACGCTAAGTCTCAGGTTACTATCGCCTATTCGGATGATCACGTTCCGCAGTACATTGATACCATTGTTGTCTCTACCCAGCACGATGCCTTTGACGAGGATGACGACCGTATGCTGGCCAAAATCAAGGAGGATGTTATTGGAATTCTGATTCCAAGGGTAATGGCCAAATTACCGGAACGGATCCGGCAACTTTTTAATGAAGATATAAAGTACCACATCAACCCTACCGGGAAATTTGTTATTGGTGGCCCCCATGGGGATACTGGGCTTACCGGACGGAAGATCATTGTGGATACCTACGGAGGGAAAGGAGCCCATGGTGGAGGTGCTTTCAGCGGTAAGGACCCGAGTAAGGTAGACCGAAGTGCGGCTTATGCAGCCCGGCATGCCGCTAAAAACCTCGTTGCCGCAGGAGTGGCCAATGAGATGCTGGTGCAGGTTAGCTATGCGATAGGTGTCGCAGAACCTACTTCTATTTTTGTGGACACCTATGGGACTGCACAGGTAGATCTCTCTGATGGGGAAATTGCCACCAAAGTAAAGTCTCTTTTCGACATGCGTCCTTTTGCGATTGAAGACCGCCTGAAGCTGCGCAATCCTATTTATCTGGAGACCGCTGCATACGGTCATATGGGCAAAGCGCCAGTTACCGTGAAAAAAGTTTTTGAATCCCCTTATAACGGTCGGATTGAGACTGAGGTTGAGCTCTTTACCTGGGAGAAACTGGACATGATAGAAGAGGTAAGGGAGGCCTTTGACCTGTAATTTTTCCCCAAAGTATTAGGATATTCCAAATATAGGTGGTTATATTTGCCCTTCACGAAGTTCAAACACGTATTGAATAGTTATCAAGAAAGGTGGAGGGAATAGACCCTGTGAAACCTTAGCAACCCTTTGCTTACCATGCAAAGAAGGTGCTAAATTCTATCCCGTGCAACGGGGCAGATAACAGTTGGCAGTTTACACTGCATATCACTTTCTTATAACTTTTTGATTTTACCTGACCTTCTGATTCAGCAGGTGGGGGTTTGGCTTTTTATTTAATCGGTTCATTAATTAAAAACTAAAATCATGAGTGAGCAAAAATTCAGTACAAATGCCTTACATGCGGGACACGACCCGGCAGCTAACGGCGGGACAAGGGCAGTGCCAATCTATCAGAGCACGGCCTATGTCTTTAACGATTCAGATCATGCGGCCAATCTTTTTTCACTGGCCGAGTTCGGGAATATCTATACCCGGATCAACAATCCCACCAACGACATCCTGGAACAGCGACTGGCTGCCCTGGAAGGAGGTATTGCCTCGGTGGTTACCTCCTCGGGAACGGCGGCGATAAATACTGCCCTTCTCGTTCTGCTTAAAAGCGGCGATCATATTGTGGCATCGAACAGCCTTTACGGGGGAACGTACAATCTTCTGAGTGTAACCCTTCCGCGACTGGGTATCACCACTACCTTTGTAGATCCCACAGATCCCGGGAATTTTGGGAAGGCAGTGCAGGAAAATACCAGGGCTATTTTTGTGGAATCCCTGGGTAATCCAAAGCTGGATGTATTAGACCTTAAGGCCATTTCAGAGGAGGCCAAAGCTGCACGAATTCCATTTATTGTGGATAACACAGTAGCTACCCCTGCCTTGCTTAATCCAATTGAACATGGAGCTAATATTGTTATCCATTCGCTTACCAAGTATATCAATGGCAACGGGACCGCACTTGGGGGTGTAATTATTGATGCAGGCACTTTTGACTGGGCCAATGGAAAGTTCCCTGAGTTTACAGAACCTTCTGCTGGTTATCATGGGCTGGTTTACCACGACGCCCTGGGACCTGCGGCATACATAGCCAAAGTGAGGATAGAAGGGTTGCGCGACCACGGTGCATGCCTGAGTCCGTTCAATGCCTTCCAGATCCTTCAGGGATTGGAGACCCTGGAGATCAGAATGAAAAAACACAGCGAAAATGCCCTTGCCCTGGCCAAATGGCTGCAGGACCGCGATGAGGTTAACTGGGTAAACTACCCCGGGCTTGACAGCAGTGCTTACAGGCAACAGGCAGATAGGTACCTGCCCAAGGGACAAAGTAGTATTGTGACTTTTGGGGTAAAAGGAGGATATGAATCGGCCAAGAAAATAGCAGACCATACCAGGATATTTTCACTGCTGGCCAATATTGGAGACACCAAATCCCTGATCATCCATCCGGCAAGCACCACTCATCAGCAACTTAGTGATGAGGATCAGGAGGCCACTGGAGTTACCAAGGACCTGATCCGTTTGTCTGTTGGACTGGAGGATATTGAAGATCTCAAAGCCGATCTTACAGAAGCCTTTGCAACATTGGATGCCAAAGTACTTATTTAACAAAACCCGCCTGATCCGGGTGGGTAATCTTGATTTATGAAGGTAACGAGAACATCTTTGCATACGATCCATATTCCGGCTTTTACTACCTGTAGCGGAAGCAGTGGGGATATACAACTGTCTTATCAACAGTTTGGAAAACCCCTGCATACCGCTCCGATTGTACTGGTTAACCATGCCCTTACGGGCAATTCCAATGTCGCTGGTCCAACAGGGTGGTGGTCCGATCTGATAGGGGATGGAAAATGCATTGATACAAAGCGGTACACGGTATTGTGTTTTAATATCCCGGGTAATGGGTACGACGGTTTTGTGATTGACAATTACAAGGACTTTATTGCCAGAGATATTGCACGATTGTTTCTGCTGGGGCTGGATCATCTCGGGATATATGCCCTTTATGCCGTCATAGGGGGTTCGCTGGGTGGTGGACTGGCCTGGGAAATGGCTGCATTGAACCCGCAACTTACGGAGCACCTTATTCCGGTGGCATCCGATTGGAAATCTACTGACTGGCTTATTGCCAATTGCCAGATCCAGGAGCAATTTCTGATCAACTCCAAGCAACCGGTCCATGATGCCCGTATGCATGCTATGCTGTGCTACCGTACACCAGAATCTTTCAAGCAGCGTTTTAAAAGGAGTACTAACGAGGAATTGCAGGTTTTCAATGTGGAAAGCTGGCTTATCCATCACGGTAAAAAACTGCAGGAAAGGTTTCAGCTTTCTGCCTACAAGCTGACCAACCAGTTGCTCAAAACCATTGATATTAGCCGTGAGGGGGAGGAAGCTTTTAAAAATTTGCAGGAGAGCGATACCAATATCCACATTATTGGTGTGGATTCAGACCTGTTTTTTTCGGCAAGTGAAAACCGGGAAACCTACAGGCAATTGGCCAGGGCAAAAAGCAACGTAACCTATGGTGAAATCCGGTCTGTGCACGGCCACGATGCCTTTTTAATGGAGTTTGATCAGATGGAACAGCTGCTCAGCCCCATTTTCAGTCCTGATAAACTGGAAAGTCGGTGGAAGGTGCTCAAATTTGGAGGCAAATCCCTGTCTAACGGAACGGGTATCCGTCGTGTCCTTGACCTGATTGAGCAGAAAGCGGAAGACAAAGAACGCATAGCCGTAGTACTATCAGCAAGGGAAAGGGCAACTGACCAGTTAGAGGAACTGCTCCAACTGGCAGCCCGGGGTGAGAATTATGCAGAGAAGCTGGGTCTATTCAGAAAGTACCAGCAAAACGGGAATACCAACGTGGATTTGTCCCTGGAATTTGGGGAACTGGAACGCTTATTAGAGGGCGTGGCCCTGCTTGGGGATTACAGCGCCCGGATCAAAGATCAGGTGCTGGCCCAGGGGGAACTTATTTCGGTTAAAATGATTTCCGCCTTATTGAAAGCAAGGGGCGTGGAGGCAGTGGCACTCGATTCCAGGAACCTGATCAAAACTGACGACACTTTTGGCAATGCGAAACTGATCGAGGGATTATCCAGGGAAGCTACAGAGGAGGTCTTTAGTTCACTTCCTGCGCATAGTGTTCCTCTGGTGACCGGATTTATTGCGTCGACCAGGGCGGGGGAAACAACAACGCTCGGAAGGAACGGGAGTAACTATACGGCTGCATTGATAGCGAACTTTCTGGATGCTGAGGAATTGCAGAATTATACTCATGTAGATGGAATCTACACGGCAAATCCGGAGCTGGTTCCTGATGCCAGGAAAATCAGGCAGCTTTCTTATGAAGAAGCCAATGAACTGGCCAACTTTGGGACCAGCGTACTGCATGCAAAGACCATTATCCCTTTGCTGGAAAAGAATATCCCTTTGCGAATTCTGAATACATTCAATAATGATAGCGATGGAACCCGGATCTGTTCAGATGCTGAAGCGGATGGTATCAAGGCAATTTCAGTGATCGATGACGAGGCGCTAATCGTACTGGAAGGAAGGGGACTTCTTGGGAAAGTTGGGGTGGATGCGCGGATTTTCGGGACCCTTGGGCAATACGGTATCAATGTTAGTATTATCTCCCAGGGATCTTCAGAGCGGGGTATCGGACTTGTAGTCAAGGCCGGGCAGGCAGATCTGGCCAAAAAGGCACTTACCCGGGCATTTGAAGCCGATTTTCAATCGCGCGACATCAATGCCGTTACTATTTTCCGTGATGTGGCGATTATCTCCATTGTAGGGATTGAACTCGGCTCTTTCCACAAACCTTTTAATGCACTTATCAAGAACCATATTCAACCTTTGTTGTTCAATAACTCGGTCACAGGGAATAACGTTGGGCTTGTTGTGCGAAGGTCGGACCTGCACAAGGCCCTGAATGTAATACACGGCCAGATTTTTGGAATCAACAAGAAAATTAACCTCGCCATATTTGGCCACGGACAGGTGGGAGGTGCCCTTATTGATCAGCTGCTCCAATCTGTTGAAAGCATTGAAAAACGAAAGGGTATCAGGTTAAATATTTTTGCACTGGCCAATTCCAGAAACGTGCTGCTGAACAAATCTGGCATTGCCGGAGACTGGAAATCAGGTTTAGAAAAGGATGGCGAGTCCTATACCATGGAAGATATTGTGGCCTATGCGCAAAGGCACCACCTGGAAAACCTCATTGCAGTCGATAATACGGCAAGTGTATCTTTTGTGGAACACTATTCGGATTTGTTGAAAGGGGGGTTTGACCTGGTATCATCCAATAAGATTGCCAATACCCTTTCTTTCGATTTTTACACTGAATTAAGGAAGGAACTCAAGGAACATCAGAAGTCGTACCTCTACGAGACTAATGTGGGTGCAGGGCTTCCCTTAATAGATACTATAAAGTTGCTGCACTTGTCCGGGGAAAATATCACTGGAATCAAGGGTGTATTTTCCGGTTCACTCAGCTATATATTCAATACACTTTCTGAAACAGACCTCCCTTTTTCACAAATTGTGGTACAGGCAAAAGCCATGGGATACACTGAGCCCGATCCGCGGGAAGATCTATCGGGCAATGATGTGGGACGAAAGCTGCTGGTGCTTGCGAGGGAGCTCGATTTGCAAAACGAGTTTGACGAGATCAGTATAGAAAACCTCATACCTGAAGATATGAGGAATTTATCCCTGGAAGATTTCACCAATGCCATGCCAACGCTGGATCCCGTGTTCCGGGATCTAAAAGATAGATTGAAGCCAGGCAATGTCTTGCGCTACGTTGGTGAGTTGAAAGGGGATCTTCAGAAGAACAAAGGCCAGCTGGAAGTCAAGTTGATCTCAGTGCCCAGGAATAGTTCTTTGGGCCAGGTAAAGGGCTCTGATTCTCTTATTGAAATTTATATGGAATCTTATGGTGAGCAGCCACTGGTAATCCAGGGAGCCGGGGCAGGGGCATCGGTAACCGCCAGGGGGGTATTTGGAGATATCCTGCGGATTGCCGAGAAACTCTAACAAGGCATGAAAAACAAGAATACTTTTGATAGGAAGCCCGAAACGGATGCTATACGCATACAGGCCGAAAGGAGCAGTTTTCAGGAACACTCGGTGCCCCTATATCTTACCTCCAGTTTTGTATTTGAGGATGCAGAAGATATGCGTGCTTCATTTGCTGAAGAAGTAGACCGGAATATTTACAGCAGGTATTCCAATCCCAATTCAACGGAATTTATAGACAAGGTTTGTGCTCTGGAAGGAGCAGAGGCCGGTGTCGCTTTTGCATCTGGCATGTCCGCGGTATTCTCCACTTTTGCGGCTTTGCTAGAGGCTGGAGACCATATCGTGGCAGCTCGAAGTATATTCGGATCTACACATAGTTTGTTTTCCGGGATACTCCCTAAATGGAATATAGGGCATGATTATTTTAGGATAGATGAGCTGGAATCCATAGACAGTCTTATAACATCTAAAACCAGAGTGATTTATGCGGAGACCCCTACCAATCCGGCTGTAGACGTGCTGGACCTGGAAAAACTTGGTAACATTGCAAATAAACATGGGCTTTTGCTGATAATAGACAATTGCTTCGCCAGCCCTTATTTGCAGCAACCCATTAAGTTCGGTGCGGACCTCGTTATTCATTCAGGCACCAAGTTAATGGATGGACAGGGCCGGGTTCTGGCCGGGATAGCGGTCGGCCGTTTGGATTTGATAGATAGGATTTACAGGTTTTCCAGGATTACGGGTCCCTCTCTTTCACCTTTCAATGCCTGGATTCTTTCTAAAAGTTTGGAAACATTGGGAGTTCGGGTAGATCGCCATTGCGAAAACGCCCTGCGAGTGGCAGAGTTCCTGGAGGGGCATTCCAAAGTAAACTTCGTTAAATACCCCTTTCTTAAATCGCATCCTCAATATGCAATAGCTAAAAAACAGATGAAAGCTGGAGGCTGCGTTGTGGCTTTTGAAGTAAAGGGCGGACTTAATGCAGGCAGACGATTTTTTGATGCTATAAAAATGTTATCCTTGTCCGCTAACCTGGGGGATTCCAGAAGTATCGTTACCCATCCGGCCTCTACGACACACAGCAAACTTACACCTACAGAGCGGGAAGAGGCAGGAATAAGTGATGGAATGGTGCGGATATCCGTTGGTTTGGAGCATATAAATGATATCCTTCAGGATATAGCACAGGCCCTGGAAAAAGCCTAACCAAATACCTCGGTTCTTTTTATTTATCTTTAAACTGTGTTATCCAAAAAAACGAAATACGGACTTAAGGCCCTCGCATTTCTGGCTTCCAGGGAGGATCGAAAGCCGGTCCAGATCGCTGAAATTGCCAGACATGAAAATATACCCCAGAAATTTTTGGAAAGTATTTTACTCACAATGAGAAAAGGAGGATTACTAGGGTCAAAAAAAGGAAAAGGAGGGGGCTATTATCTTTTTAAGGATCCGGAAGAAATACAGATGACAGCTGTAATGCGCGTACTGGAGGGTCCTATTGCCATGGTCCCCTGCGTAAGCCTTAATTTTTATGAAAAATGTGATGACTGTCCGGATGAGAATCGCTGTGCGGTTAATAAACTGATGATCGCAGTTCGTGACAGCGCCCTCGAGGTGTACAGGCATACCACACTTGCCGATATCATCCGGTAAGATTGATTAATTAATACTTTCTCGCTATCTCTTGAGTTATTCTCAATTTTTATCTCCAAATAATAGATAATATTTAAAACTAACACTATAAATTATTTTCTGTTATAAGCGGAATTGCATAACAACTTTATTATTTTACTTTTGTATACTCTATTAAATCTATAGGATAAATATTTTATATGTTTCTCGATTATTTGTGGCTCAATAAAAACTCCAGTAAGTTGGAGCCGGGTACCCAAAACCTGGAGGAAAGACCGGAGAGGAGTATCCTTAAATCCATAACCTGGAGGATTGTGGGGACTGCAGATACAGTAATTATTTCCTGGATCGTTACCGGGGAACTTACCCTTGCTTTTTCGATTGGTTTTGTGGAGTTATTAAGTAAAATGATCCTCTATTTTGTGCATGAACGAGTTTGGAATAGGGTTCGCTGGGGCAAATAGTTTGTTCAATTATAAAATGATTAGTGATGAATTTATCGGTAACAGATGTAAGGCAGCTTAACGACAGGTTTCGTGAGCTACCCCCTGAAGAAATTATCAGGAAGGCCATTGGCTTGGGGGGCAAGTCCGTATTGTCTACAAATTTCAGGCCCTATGAAGTTGCAATACTTCACGCGGTAAACTCAGTGATGCCGGAAATTCCAGTTATTTGGTGCGATACAGGATACAACACACCTGATACTTACAGGCATGCGGAAAAGCTGATTAACAAATTCAATCTCAATATTAAATTATATGTTCCGCAACAAACCAGGGCATACCGGGAAATGCTAATGGGTATTCCAGAGATCGATGATCCTAACCATGCTATTTTTACCGAGCAGGTTAAATTGGAACCATTCAAAAGGGCAATGATGGAACACCAGCCCGATATTTGGTTCACCAATCTTCGAAAAGGTCAGACCACCCTCCGGGATACGCTGGATATATTTAGCCTTAGTAATACCGGAGTGCTTAAAGTAAGTCCATTTTACCATTGGAGTGATGCCCGGTTGGATACTTACATCAACAAGAGAGGCCTTACTGATGAATTTCGGTATTTCGATCCTACGAAGGTACTTGGTAACCGGGAATGTGGTTTGCATACCTGATACATTCTGACGCCGTAAAACTAAAAACAAACTGATTTGGCAACAATTCGAGCAAATACCATAAGTACAAAATCACTTCCCAATTTAACCGCCAATGATCTTGAACATGAGGCCATTTATATTTTCAGGGAAGTAGCCGCTCAATTTGAGAACCCCGTGCTGTTATTTTCAGGGGGTAAGGACTCCATTACCCTGGTACGCCTGGCTCAAAAGGCTTTCTATCCGGCGAAGATCCCTTTTCCACTTTTACATATCGATACCGGTCATAATTTTAAGGAAACCATCGCTTTCCGGGATAAACTGGTGGCCGACCTGGGAATAAACCTGATCGTGAGATATGTTCAGGATTCCATAGATCAGGGAAAGGTATTGGAAGAACAGGGAAAATATGCCAGCAGGAATTCATTGCAAACTACCACGTTATTGGATGCTATAGAAGAATTCAAGTTTGATGCCTGTATAGGCGGGGCAAGACGTGATGAGGAAAAAGCCCGGGCCAAAGAACGCATCTTTTCTGTCCGGGACGATTTTGGTCAGTGGGATGAGAAAAACCAAAGGCCGGAGGTTTTTGATATGCTTAACGGGCATATAGACCTGGGTCAGAATGTCAGGGTATTCCCGATTAGCAATTGGACGGAGTTGGATGTGTGGAGTTATATTGAAAAGGAGAAGATCGAAATTCCCTCCCTTTATTTCGCACATAAAAGATCAACTTTTATAAGGGATGGCCTCATCTGGACCGCCGAAGATGAGGTCGTATTCCGTTCAGAGGATGAGGCGGTTCAGGAGCGATGGGTACGTTTCAGGACCGTTGGTGATATGTCCTGTACTGCAGCAGTTGAATCCACAGCAGATTCCATTGAAAAGGTAGTCGCTGAGATCCGTGATTCCAGAATATCCGAAAGGGGTGCAAGAATTGATGATAAACGGTCGGAGGCAGCCATGGAAAAGAGAAAACAACAGGGCTATTTCTAGCCTGTAGGCAAGCATAATCCTCAATCCACTTAAATTAATTCCAATAGTCAAATCTCATAATGATGAATGTTGTAAAAATTGCGACTGCAGGTAGTGTCGATGATGGTAAAAGCACGCTTATAGGCAGGCTGCTGTATGATACCAATTCACTAACGGAAGATAAGATTGACGCAATCCAAAAAAGTAGTCTCAAAAAGGGCTATGACTATCTGGATTTTTCTTTGGCCACAGACGGCCTTGTCGCGGAAAGAGAGCAGGGTATTACCATTGATGTTGCTCATATATATTTTTCTACGCGCTCGCGAAGTTATATTATAGCGGACACTCCCGGGCATGTTGAATACACCCGAAATATGGTAACCGGGGCTTCAACATCTCAGGTGGCTATAGTGCTGATTGATGCGCGTAAAGGAGTAGTTGAGCAAACTTATCGGCATTTCTTTATAAACAACCTGCTTCGTATCAAGAATGTAATCGTTGCAATCAACAAGATGGATCTGGTTGACTTCTCAGAGCAGGTCTATCTGGATATAAAGGTTCAGTTTGAAAAATTAAACTCAAAGAGCACTTATGAGGAACAACAATTGCATTTTATACCGGTTAGTGCCTTACATGGGGATAATATTGCCATTAAATCGGAACGCATGCCCTGGTATGAGGGGAAACCGCTTCTCTATCATCTGGAACAGCTTGAATTGACGGACGTAAATGACCAGGGTGAAGCGAGATTTCCTGTGCAACAGGTAATACGCCCCAAAACTGCAGAATTCCATGATTTCAGGGGATATGCAGGAAAAGTATACGGTGGTTCACTGGAGGTTGGGGACGAAGTGGCCGTTTTACCTACAGGAACCAGGTCTCGAATTAAGGACATCTATTTTTATGACCAGTCCTTCAAGCGGGCTTCTTCGGGAAACTCCGTCACCCTTACGCTTGAAGATAATATAAACATAGCTCGCGGAGATATGCTGGTAAGGCCGAATGAATTACCTAAAGTTGAACGTGCTATTGAGGCCACTATTTGTTGGATGGATAATAAGCCCCTTACCGCGGGAAGCAAATATATTTTGCGGCATAATACGAATCAGGTTTTATCCAAAATAGAATTGATCAGGAATGTTATTGCCACTGATTATTCAGGGAGTGAACCAGCCAGTTCCCTCCATTTGAATCAAATTGGCGAAACTTCCCTTAAGCTCAGCAAACCGATCTACTTTGATCCATACTCCAGCAACAAAACAAACGGGGCTTTTATTCTGATCGATCCCCAAACCAATGCTACATCCGGAGTTGGCTTTATTCATTAGGAAGTCTGGCTGACCAAAAATCCGCCGAAATCCTTGTAATTCCACCCTGTGTACATTTTCTTTGCAGGAGTTCATAATTAAACTGGCTTGTTATCAAGAAAGGTGGAGGGAATAGACCCGAAGAAACCTTAGCAACCCTTTCCTAGTAAAGAAGGTGCTACATTCTATCCGTAATGGAATAGATAACCAAAAGAAACCCGTAAGGCTGCCTTTTTCCTTCTTGATTACAATCCCCTCAAAGGAAATATGCCCATGCAATCAATTTATGAAATATTGGAGAAACGCATCCTGGTTCTGGATGGTGCCATGGGCACCATGCTGCAGCGCTATGAATTTACCGAGGAAGATTTCAGGGGGGATCGATTTAAGGATTGGGCATGTCCGCTGAAAGGTAATAATGACCTGCTGAGCATTACCCAGCCTGAAGCTATTGAAAATGTGCATCGCCTGTATCTGGAAGCCGGTGCAGATATTATTGAGACCAATACTTTCTCCGGAACAAGGATTGCCATGGCCGACTACCAGATGGAGGACCTGGTTATGGAACTGAATTTTGAGTCGGCCAGGATCGCCAAGCAGGTGGCAGAGGAATTCACATTGAAGAACCCTGATAAACCCCGTTTTGTGGCAGGCAGCATGGGTCCTACCAACAAAACCGCCAGTATGTCGCCGGATGTCAATGACCCTGGGTTCAGGGCAATATCCTTTGAAGAACTGAAGGATGCATACAGGGAACAGGCGGAGGGCCTGATAAAGGGAGGAGCAGACCTGTTGCTGGTTGAGACTGTTTTTGACACACTGAACGCTAAAGCGGCCCTTTTTGCAATTGAAGAATTGAAGGAAGAACTGCAGGTAGACATACCGGTCATGGTGAGTGGTACCATTACCGATGCCTCCGGACGCACGCTGTCCGGACAGACCGCAGAAGCCTTTCTGATCTCTGTATCACATTTACCGCTGTTATCTGTCGGACTTAATTGTGCTCTCGGGGCAAGTCAGCTTACTCCCCACCTGCAGGTCCTGTCTGATAAATCGGATTTTGCTGTTTCAGCTCACCCTAATGCAGGACTGCCCAATGCTTTCGGGGCGTATGATCAAACCCCTGAGCAAATGGCAGAGCAGATAAAAGAGTATCTCGAAAAGGGACTCGTTAACATCGTAGGAGGCTGTTGCGGTACTACCCCGGATCATATTCGCGCTATCGCGGAGCTGGTAAAGGAGTATGAGACCCGGTCATTTTTCGCTCACCAAAGTGCCAATTAATTCCAGGTAAAGAATGACCGGCCAAAATCCAAATACCATCAACAAGCAACAGATAGCCAGCAACACAAAACGCTACCTGCACCTCAGTGGTCTTGAACCCCTGGTGGTAACTCCTGAGAGTAACTTTATCAATGTAGGAGAACGTACCAATGTTAGTGGTTCCCGCAAATTCCTCCGGCTTATAAAAGAAGGGAATTATGAGGAAGCCCTGGAAGTTGCACGGCATCAGGTGGAAGGAGGGGCTCAGATCATTGATGTTAATATGGACGATGGCCTTATCGATGGCAAAGAAGCAATGGTCAGGTACCTGAACCTGATCATGGCCGAGCCTGATATTGCCAGGGTCCCTATTATGATCGACAGTTCCAAATGGGAGATCATTGAAGCAGCCCTTCAGGTGGTCCAGGGAAAATGTGTGGTAAACTCCATCAGCCTGAAAGAAGGGGAGGAGGAGTTTATACGACAGGCCAGACTCATCAGGAGATACGGTGCTGCCGTGATCATAATGGCCTTTGATGAGGTTGGGCAGGCAGATAATTTTCAACGACGGATTGAAATTGCCAAACGCTCGTACGATTTACTGGTCAACAAGGTCAAATTCCCTCCGGAGGACATCATTTTTGATCTCAACATCTTTCCCGTAGCCACCGGCATGGAGGAACACAGGCGCAACGCGGTTGATTTCATAGAAGCCACCGCATGGGTACGGAAAAACCTGCCCTATTGCAGTGTGAGCGGGGGTGTAAGCAATGTATCTTTCAGTTTCCGGGGTAATACCGTTGTGCGTGAAGCCATGCATTCTGTATTCCTCTACCATGCGATTAAGGCAGGCATGAACATGGGGATTGTTAACCCTGCTCTTCTGGAAGTCTATGATGATATACCCAAAGATCTCCTGGAATATGTAGAGGATGTAATTTTGGATCGTAAGCCGGATGCAACCGAACGCCTCCTGGCTTTTGCTGAAACAGTTACAGGGAAATCAAAGGAAAGGAAGGCTGATCTGGGCTGGCGTGAAGAACCATTGCAGAATCGTATTACCCGTGCACTGGTAAAGGGGATTGACCAGTTCATTGAGGAAGATGTGGAAGAAGCGAGGCAGGCCGTACCCAAACCTATCCAGGTAATCGAAGGGCATTTGATGGAAGGTATGAATGTTGTGGGCGACCTGTTTGGCAGTGGCAAGATGTTCCTGCCCCAGGTGGTCAAATCGGCCCGGGTTATGAAAAAGGCGGTGGCCTATTTGCTTCCTTTTATCGAAGCTGACAAAGATGAAAATGCCAGATCTGCTGGCAAGATTCTCATGGCAACTGTAAAGGGTGATGTGCACGATATAGGCAAGAACATAGTAAGTGTTGTGCTCGGATGCAACAATTATGAAATTGTGGACCTCGGTGTCATGGTGCCCCCGGAGAAGATCCTGCAAACAGCCAGAGAGGAAAATGTAGATATGATCGGATTGAGCGGCCTGATAACCCCTTCTCTGGATGAAATGGTATTCCTCGCCAAAGAAATGGAGCGTCAGGAATTCTCAGTGCCGCTCCTTATTGGTGGTGCTACTACCAGCAAGGCCCATACGGCGGTGAAGATTGCGCCGCATTACAATGGATCCGTGGTCCATGTCAATGATGCTTCAAGGGCGGTTACCGTAGTTGGTGACCTGCTTCAGGAGGAAACCTCAGATGCCTATAAGTCCAGGATAAAAACAGAATACAATGACTTTCGGAAGAAATTCCTGGACAGGGCAAAGGCTAAATCCTATCTCAGCCTGGAGAAGGCGAGAACCAATAAACTGAAAATCGATTGGAAGCCAGAAATGATCTGCAAACCCAAACAACTTGGGGTAGAGGTCTGGGATGATTTTGATTTAAACCTGTTGGTGCCCTATATAGACTGGACACCCTTTTTCAGGAGCTGGGATCTGCATGGCAAATTTCCTGATATACTCGAGGATTCTCTGGTTGGGGAGCAGGCTTCGGATCTGTTCGACGATGCCCAGGAAATGTTGAAGAAAATACTGGAAGAGAAGTGGCTTAAAGGCAGGGCCGTTTTCGGTTTGTTTCCGGCCAATGCCATTGATCAGGACGATATTGAGGTTACACCACTCATGGGTTCGGGAAAACCGGACCTTTCCAATACCAAACGTTTCCTAAGTCTAAGGCAGCAGGGGGCTAAGAAGGCGGGAGTGCCCAATATTGCCCTTGCCGATTTTATCGCGCCCAGGGAAAGTGGCATACAGGATTATATGGGCTGTTTTTGTGTTTCGGCAGGGTTTGGAACGGAAGAAAAGGCAAAGCAATTTGAGCAGGATCATGACGATTATAGTTCCATTATGATCAAAGCTTTGGCCGACAGGCTGGCGGAAGCTTTTGCTGAATACCTGCACCAGCAGATTCGCCTGGATTATTGGGGTTATGCCGCAGGGGAGAAGCTAGGTAATGATCAGTTAATTAAGGAATCTTACCAGGGGATCCGACCTGCCCCGGGTTATCCGGCCTGCCCGGACCACCTTGAGAAATTAACCATATGGGAGCTCCTCGGTGTTGAGGAAAGGATAGGGGTGTCCCTTACCGAAAGCCTGGCCATGTGGCCTGCAGCCAGTGTGAGTGGTTATTATTTTGCCCATGAACAATCCAGATATTTTGGTTTGGGTAAGATAAAGGAAGACCAGCTCTCAGATTATGCCAGGCGCAGGGGAATTAGCGAAGAAGAAGCAAGGAAGTGGCTGGCTCCGAATCTTGCAGAAAATGAATAGTTTATAAAAGCAAAATCCATCTTTATGAAGGTTACAGATCATATCAGGGAGGCGAATGGTGAAACCTTATTTTCTTTTGAGATCATACCCCCAGTAAAAGGGAGGAATATAAAGGAGCTCTATGACAATATTGACCCCCTGATGGAATTTAACCCTCCTTTTATTGATGTAACCACATCCAGGGAGGAATATGTTTACATTGACCGAAATGGCCTGCTGGATAAAAAGCTGACTCGCATGCGGCCCGGTACGGTGGGTATCTGTGCCTCTATTAAACACAAATACGACGTAGATACCATTCCCCATGTGCTTTGTGGGGGATTCACCAGGGAAGAAACAGAATATCTGCTCGTTGATTGTCACTACCTTGGAATTGACAATATAATGGCGCTCAGGGGCGATGCCATGAAGGAGGAGAAATATTTTGAACCTTCGGAAGGCGGTCATAAGTATGCCTCAGACCTTGTAAAACAAATACACAACCTCAACCAGGGCAAGTATTTGCACGAGGTGATTGAAACCGATGATTGTTCCGATTTTTGTATTGGAGTGGCAGGATATCCTGAAAAGCACATGGAGGCACCCTCCCTGAAATCAGACCTGAAATGGTTGAAATACAAAGTTGATCTTGGAGCAGATTATGTGGTAACCCAGATGTTTTTCGACAATAAAAAATATTTTGATTTTGTGAAAGAGGCAAGGGATATGGGGATTGACGTACCCATCATTCCCGGGATTAAACCCATTGCTATTAAAAAGCACCTTCACCTTTTGCCACAGGTATTCCGGATAGATCTGCCTCAGGACCTTATCGATGCAGTGGAAAATTGCAAGGATAATAAAGAGGTAAGGCAGGTTGGGATAGAATGGGCCATTGAGCAGTCCCGGGAACTCAAAAATGCCGGAGTGCCAGTCCTGCATTATTATTCCATGGGTAAATCAACCAATATCAAAGCCATAGCGGAATCGATATTTTAGGAGTCTTATTGTTTGAGACAATTACTTCGATAACCTCCCTTTTTCCTACTTTTACGACCGATGTACAAATTAGTTTGCTACGGGATTCTCTTTTGTTCCGTCCTGGGATGGGCACAGCAGCAAAAAGCCAGTCCGGTTTACACTCTGGAAATCAATCCCTTTTACGGTTCCATCCTGAGGCATAACACGGATGTTTCACATCTTATCCGTGAGCACCCTACCGGCTTTATCCTTGGGTTTAGCCAGAAGACATTCGGCAACAGGGAATGGGAACAGGAATACGGTTTCCCCGATACCGGGTTCTCATTTATTTACCAGGATATGAAAACCACGACCCTGGGAGAGAACTTTGGCCTGTACGGCCATTACAATTTTTACTTCCTGAGGAGAACACTACAGTTTAGGATAGGGCAGGGTATTGCCTATAACACCAACCCTTACGATAAAAATCTCAATTTCAGGGGCAATGCCTATGGTTCCCACCTGATGAGCTCTACTTATCTTATGCTCAATTACTATCGTGAAGATATAATTCAAAACCTGGGCTTTCGGGCAGGGATATCGCTTGTGCATTATTCCAATGCCAATGTAAAAGCCCCCAATACCTCTACCAATACATTTGCCTTAAATGCAGGGCTGATCTACCGGATAGGTGAACCACAGTCGTTTATCATCAGGGAAAAAGCAGATAAGGAAAATTTTAAGGAGCCCTGGCATTACAACCTGGTCTTCCGGTCTGGGATCAACGAAAGCGATGTAATCAACTCAGGACAGTTTCCGTTTTATATCCTGTCTGTTTATGCAGATAAGCGCCTTAATCGGAAAAGTGGGCTGCAATTTGGTACGGAAGTATTTTTCTCTAATTTCCTGAAAGAGCTGATTCGTTTCCAGGCCCTGGCTTTTCCAGAATTTGATGTTCAGGAAGATGATGACTATAAGCGGGTGGGGCTATTTGTTGGTCACGAACTCTATGTTAATAAAATAAGCGTCGTTACACAGCTGGGTTATTATATTTATTATCCCTTTGATTTTGAAGGCCGGGTGTATAGTCGTATTGGAATCAAAAGGTATTTTGGTTCGAAATGGTTTGGGGCCATTACCCTGAAATCCCATGCGGCCAAGGCCGAAGCTATAGAGTTCGGAATAGGGATAAGGTTGTGAGAAGAGCATTTATGACGAGATTATTATTCATAAGATTAAAAGGTTGGATACTGTTGCTTATGGTGGCGACCATGGTGAATGGCTGTAACGGGGAAAATGTTTTGGATTGTTTCCAGAATGCGGGAGACCTGATACAGGAAGAGGTGACTGTAAGTCCCTTTACGAACATCACAGTACTGGATAATGTTACCCTTGTTTTGCGACAGGGTCCGGAACAGCGAGTTTTGATTGAAACCGGAGAATATTTGCGTCCTGAAGTCAGCGCGAGAGTGGAAGACGGTACCCTTATACTTGAAGATACCAACAACTGCAATTTATTCAGGGCATATGGATTGACTACGATCTATGTTACGGCTCCGGAAATTGAAAACATAAGAAGCAGTACTGGTTTTCCGATACGAAGCGAAGGTACATTGGCTTATGAGTCGCTTTCCCTGATCTCGGAAAGCTTTGTAAATCCGGATACCGATACCACAGACGGTACTTTTGAGGTGGATGTGGCTACTCAGGAACTACGCATAGTGGCAAATGGACTGGCATACTTCAAGATCAGTGGAACCACGGATTTCCTGGATGTAGACATATCATCCGGGGACAGTCGGGTTGAGGCCGAAACCTTGCTGGCAGGGGAGGTAATTTTTAATCAGAGGGGTAGCAATGATATTCGGATCAATCCTCAGGAGGCACTCAGGGGGATCATTCGCGGAACCGGCGATGTCGTAAGCTTTAATCGGCCTCCGATTGTTGAGGTAGAGCTTGTATATGGGGGTCGCCTGATTTTCAGGAATTGATTAGGACTTCATAGAGCACTTGATGGGGATTTCAGGAAAACATATGTTGATCACACGGATTTCCGGGCGTCTGGAAGAGCTTATAAATGAGGGAAAAGTTCCGGGTTTATCCATCGCCATTTATAAAAATAATAGCTGGGAATGGCAGGCTGGTTTTGGCTACGCCGATCTGCAGTACAAAACCCCTGTACAACCATCACAAACCCGGTTCCGGGCGGCAAGTATATCCAAGCCCATTGCAGCATGTGCCCTGGCTTCAATGGTTGCAGAAGGCTTAATCAATCTCGATGCATCTTTCTATGACTATGTGCCTGATTTTCCCGGGAAAAAGTACGACTTCAGCATTCGCCAGCTGGCTTCACACACCGCAGGGATCCGCGGATACAGCGGAAAGGAATACGCCCTTAACAAACCCTATACCATAAGGCAAAGCCTGGAAGTTTTCCAGGACGATCCTTTGCTTTTTGAGCCGGGCACCCAATTTTATTACAATAGTTATGGCTTTGTGCTTCTATCACTGGCCATGGAAGAAGCTTCAGGAATACCCTTTGATGTTTATACCCGTGAGAAGGTACTTACCCCTCTGGGTATGACCAACACCATCCCTGAACAACCTGCCACCACTAATCAACAACAATCAACCAGCAACAGTCAGCCAACAAAGAACAACCGCCAGGCTACATGCTACACCAGGCGGGCTTCTGGTTTTCGGGAGGCAATTAAGGTAGACAATCGTTTTAAACTGGCTGGAGGGGGATATCTCACCACAGTGCAGGACATTATTAGACTGGGGCAGGCTGTTCTGCGAAAAAACTTTTATCCGGAGGTGATGTCGACATTTCTGGAATCCCAAAAGGTGAATGGTGCCAAAACGTATTATGGCCTGGGTTGGGAAGTAAGCGAAAATGCCAGGGGCCGTCCCTTTTATGGTCATATTGGCAACCAGGTTGGGGGTTACAGCTATTTCAGGGTTTTTCCGGGCACAGGTTTGATCATCGCTGCTTTGGTCAATTGTTCAGATCCCAAAATAAAGGATATCCTGGATGGAATAGCTGAGGAATTTCAGGACTATGGCGTTTGATGGGAGGTACGGGTTTTATTTTTTTATAGGTACCCACTCCCGAAGAACCGTTCTTATTTTTTCTTCTTCCTGTGTCTTTGCTATGCTATTTCTTTACTGACGGCCCAATCTTCTTCACAGTTGGAAGAGAGGTCAGATATTGCTGTATTAGAATCCTTTAACACGCTTAAGGAATTACTGCGTATCCCGAATGTTACTTGCTGCCCGAGTCATATGGAAAGAACATGCATTAGAGTGAAGTAGCCTTTGCTAATACAGGGATCAACACCCAGGGGCTTATTCCCCCGTCAGGTCGCTGAACAGGGTTTCCAGATTTTTATTTTTGCGGTTTAGTTGCAGGGCTTTCAGTTGGTTGTCATGAGCAAAATCAAAAACTGCCGGCCGCATATCTTTAGAAGTGCTGAAAGTGATCTCGTAGACAAAACCACCCGTATTCCTGACTTCTGTGGCATGCGGGAGTTGCTGTAAAAAAGCTTCTTCTACCCGGTAATCAAACTCAACCACTATAACCTGCTCTTCCTCTGTCCTGAGATCAGACAGGGCCTTGTCGGCCACCAGTTTACCCTTGTCTATGATCAACACCCGATCGCACAGGGCTTCCACTTCTTTCATAATATGTGTGGAAAGCAGGATGGTTTTTGATTGCGCCATTTTTTTGATCAGCCTTCGGATCTCCTGAAGCTGGTTTGGGTCCAGCCCGGTTGTGGGTTCATCCAGAATAAGCACTTCCGGATCGTGCAGCAATGCTGCAGCCAGGCCTACCCTTTGCCTGTAACCTTTGGATAGCTGCCCGATTTTCTTATGTGCTTCCGGGCCCAGGCCGGTTTCGGCAATAACCGTGTCAATCCGTTCTATAGGGACACCGTAAACCTCGGCATTGAATGTGAGATATTCCCGAACATAGAGCTCCAGGTACAGCGGATTATGCTCTGGCAGGTATCCGATGGATTGCTGCACCCGTCCACTTTCCTTTTCCACATCAAAACCGTTTACCCATGCCTGCCCGGAGTGGGCCTTGCTGTAAGTAGTCAGGATTTTCATCATGGTGGACTTGCCTGCTCCGTTAGGTCCTAGGAATCCTACGATTTCCCCTTTTTTGATATCAAAGGAAATGTTATCCAGGGCCTTCTGTTTGCCATAGAATTTCGATATGCCTGCTACCTGAATGGACATGGGTACAATTTTCAGGTAAAAATACACAAAACAGGCATTGCAGCGCGCAGGCATCAGGGAATCCCTCAGAGGACCAGCTAATAACCTGAATCAGCATAATGCATATTTCGTAATCAGATGTACAAATCCATTTGATTTCTGCAATGAATTATCTCAAAATGAAGATTTTTTAAAAAAGCGAGGGCAGTCCTTTGAATTTTGCAGATAATAATTACCTTAGTCGCTTCAAACAATGAACATGACACGCAATTATTTCTGGAACGGGTTTTATTTTTACTTCTTTGGTCAAAGAGGTATGGGACTGTTTTAGAGCATTGCTAACGATAAAGTAAGATAGGGTCCCGTAACGTACGGGACTTTTTTTTGATATAAACCACAATCAAATTGGCCATGCAAATAGCCATACAGGGAATTAAGGGTTCTAACCACCACCAGGTGGTGCGTGAATATTTTGGGGATGATACCACGCTAGTGGAATGCCTTACTTTCCATGAACTGGTAGATCAGTTGCTTCTGGGTAAGGCAGATAAGGGGGTTATGGCCATAGAAAATTCCATTGCTGGCTCAATTATACCCAACTATGCGCTGGTTTATCAAAATAATTTGCACATCATTGGGGAGCACTACCTGAATATTCATCACCACCTGATGGCTCTACCGGGACAAACACTCAATGATATAAAGGAAGTAAGATCGCACCCTATGGCCCTGTTGCAATGCAGGGAATACCTGAAGACCCAGGGCCACATCAAGATGGTTGAGGATTTTGATACCGCGGAAACCGCCAGGCAAATTCAGCAAAATCAATGGAAAGGGATTGCAGCCATAGCACCTGGTGTAGCTGCAGATTTATATGACCTGGAAATACTGGCCTCGGATATACAGACCATCAAGAATAACGCTACCAGGTTTATTGTAATTAAAACCAAAAACAAGGTGCTGTCGGAAGAGGAGATCAACAAGGCTTCGGTTCGCTTTATAACTGACCATAAACGGGGGAGTCTGGCCACAGTGCTTAATGTAATGAGCGACTGTAACCTGAACCTGACCAAAATACAGTCATTACCCATAATTGAGACCCCCTGGAAGTATGCCTTTTTTGTGGATGTTACCTTTGATAAGTACGAATATTTTGCCAAGGCGAAATCCCTGCTTCATATTATGTCTGAGGATTTCAAGGTTTTAGGTGAATATAAAAACGCGCGATTGTGATACGAACGGCAGACCGACTGCATACCGTAGAGGAATATTACTTTTCCCGTAAGCTTCGGGAGGTAAGGCAGCTTATGGCTGAAGGAAAGCCCATTATAAACATGGGTATTGGCAGCCCGGACCTGGCACCTTCAGATGAGGTGATTGCCTCATTACAGGAATCGGTTAAAGAAGCCGGTGCGCATCAGTACCAGAGTTACCAGGGGCTCCCGGAATTCCGTGAAAGTATAGCCCGCTTCTACCAGGAAAAGTTTGGTGTTACGGCCGACCCAACCAGTGAAATCCTCCCCCTAATGGGTTCCAAGGAGGGGATTATGCATATCAGCATGGCATTTCTCAATGATGGTGATGAGGTCCTGATCCCCAATCCCGGCTACCCAACCTACAGCGCGGTGACCAAACTGGTTGGAGCAAAGCCCAGGCTATATTCCCTGAAAGAGGAAGATGGCTGGTTTCCTGATTTGGAAAGAATGGAGCAGGACGACCTGGAAAAGGTAAAGCTCATGTGGGTGGGTTATCCCCATATGCCTACCGGGGCAACGGCAACACAGGAACAACTGACTACCCTGGTTGCTTTCGCCCAAAGAAATGATATCCTTCTCGTAAATGACAATCCTTACAGTTTTGTATTGAGCCAGAATCCTATCAGTTTGCTTTCGATTCCCGAAGCGGGTTCGGTAGCTCTGGAACTGAATTCACTCAGCAAAACCTTTAACATGGCCGGTTGGCGTGTGGGGATGGTATTGGGAAATGCACAGCATATTCAGGCTATTTTGAAGGTAAAGAGCAATATGGACTCCGGGATGTTCTACGGGATCCAAAAAGGAGCTATAGTCGCTTTGAAAAGCGGGAAGGAATGGTTTGAGCGTCTGGATAAAATCTATGGGGCCAGGCGCACGCTTATGTTTGAGGTGGCTGATCTGCTGGGATGTGAGTACGATAAAAATGCCGTTGGGATGTTCGTTTGGTGTAAACTACCGGCAGGTTCCCCCGATGCGGAAAGCTTCATCGACGACTTGCTTTACAAAAAAGATATTTTTGTTGCACCCGGGACCATTTTTGGAAGTAACGGCGAGGGGTATATTCGCCTTTCCCTCTGCGTGAAAGAGGAAAAAATAAAAGAGGCTATTAACAGGCTAAAGCTTTAAGGATTAGTGGCAGAAGGAAAAACTATGAAGGTATATGTAATAGGTATTGGTTTAATTGGCGGTTCCCTGGCAAGGGATATTCGCAGGCACTACCCTGAAGTGAAGCTTTTCGGGATCGATCGGGATCCTGATCACCTCCAGGAAGCCATTGACCTGGGTCTTGTAGACCAGGCGGCTGATTACAGCGGACTTTGCGATGCAGACCTGGTGATCCTCAGCATCCCGGTAGATGCATTGGTCTGCGAACTACCCCGTGTGCTGGATCATGCAGGTGAAGAAGCCCTGGTCCTGGATGCTGGTTCTACCAAGGCAGAAATTTGCCAGGTTGTGGCCCATCACCCCAAAAGGCGTAATTTCCTGGCCTGCCATCCTATTGCCGGAACAGAATTCTCAGGGCCTTCAGCAGCCCTCGAGGGCCTTTTTGAAGGGAAGACTAATATTATTTGTGAAGTAGAGCAAACAGCATTCAAGCTACAGGAATTGGGGCTCGACCTGTTCCGTAAACTCGGGATGCGCATCCGCTACATGAACCCTGAGGCCCACGATAAGCACATAGCATATGTGTCGCACCTATCCCATATCAGTTCCTTCATGCTGGGGAAAACAGTTATTGAAAAGGAAAAAAATGAGCGGGATATCTTTGACATGGCAGGTAGTGGGTTTGAAAGTACGGTACGCCTGGCTAAGAGTTCCCCTGCTATGTGGACCCCTATTTTTGAGCAAAACAAAGAAAACGTAATCGAAACACTGGAAGAATACATCCAAAACCTTCAGCAATTCAGGCAGAAGCTGGTAGATGAAGACTTTCCGGGAATATTCAAGGAAATGGACGATACCAACAGGATCAAAGGCATCCTGGACGGAATCCCGCTGAACAAACAATAAAAACAAAACCATGGAAAATTCGAAACAACTCAGGTCCTGGCTGGACGATATGGAACTTCCCCATCCGCTGGTTATCGCAGGGCCCTGCAGTGCAGAGACGGAAGAACAAGTCCTTAAAATTGCACATGAGTTAAAAGATACAGACGTCAATTATTATCGGGCAGGAATCTGGAAACCCCGGACCCGCCCTGGAAATTTTGAGGGGGTAGGGGCCATTGGCCTTAAATGGCTTCAGGAAGTAAAGAAGGAAACTGGCCTGAAGACTGCTACGGAAGTAGCCAACAAGACCCATGTAGACCTTGCGCTGGAACATGACGTGGACCTGCTCTGGATTGGTGCTCGTTCTACCGTGAGCCCGTTTATCGTGCAGGAAATCGCAGATGCCCTTAAGGGAACGGATAAGGTTGTTCTGGTCAAGAACCCGGTGAATCCGGATCTATCTCTTTGGCTGGGAGCTGTTGAGCGTTTGCATAAGTCCGATATCAAAAAACTGGGTGTAATCCACCGTGGCTTTTCGTCTTACCGAAAAACCAAATACCGGAATATCCCTGAGTGGCAGCTGGCTATTGAGCTGCAAACCAAATTCCCGGATCTGCCCCTGATCAATGATCCTTCGCATATATGCGGCAGGCGGGATATGATCTTCGATGTTTCGCAGACAGCACTTGACCTGAATTATGATGGCCTAATGATCGAGACCCATATTGATCCGGACAATGCCTGGAGCGATGCTGCACAGCAAGTAACCCCCAAAACCCTTGTTCAGATTATGGAAGACCTAAGGATCAGAAAGGTAACCGATCAGGAAGCAGAATACAGAAGTAAACTGGGAAATTTAAGAGCGCAGATCGATGTGATCGATAACCAGTTGCTCGATATCCTTGGAAAAAGAATGGAGGTATCCGATCAGATCGGAGAATTGAAGAAGCAGCGCAACGTTGCCGTTTTGCAAACCAATCGCTGGAATGCCATCCTAGGTAAAATGATCCTTGAAGGGGAAACCAAGGGCTTAAGTGAGGAATTTGTCCTCAGAATGTTTAAGGCTATACACCAGGAATCCATCAACCACCAGGAGAAGATTATCAATGCCTAGGCATATAACTATACTTTAAGACCGAAAACCTCCTAAAAAAAAGGAGGTTTTTTTATTCCCTTACTGTAACAAATCGTATTGCTGCGAGTCTTTATTGGAAACTTTAATGAACTTTAGAATGAAACAAATACTGACTACATGCCTTTTATTGGTAGCAATCACAGGATTTAGCCAGCGCATGGTTGACAAAGAAGTGGGTGATTTTCGTGAAATTAAGGTCTTTGACCTGATTGAAGTTAACCTGATCAAATCTGATGAGAACCGTATCCTTATCAAAGGCGAAAATGTGGATGATATCAAATTTGTAAACAAAGACGGGGTACTTAAACTCAGGATGCAGCTCGACAGGAAATTTCGGGGCGAAGAAACCTTTATTGAAGTGTATTACACTGATTTGGAGATCATAGATGGCAATGAAGGGGCAAGGATCGTTGCCAATGAATTGATAGAGCGGGACCGTATTGAAGTCAGGGCCCAGGAGGGAGCCAGGATCCGTTTGGGCCTGGAGGTAGACAATATTGATGTTCGCGCTGTGACCGGCGGGATCGTTGAAGCCTCAGGGCGTGCAACCAATCAGTTCGTAGTGATCAATACAGGGGGTGTTGTTGAAGCCAAGGACCTGAAATCGGAAGAAGCTAGCGTTAAGATCTCGGCAGGTGGTGAAGCAGAATTATTTGTCTCCCAAAAAGTAGATATTAATGTAAAGGCGGGTGGAGATGTATATGTGTATGGCAACCCGGGTGAGGTTATCAAAAATACCTTCGCCGGAGGAAGAGTTTATATTCAGGATTAGTTAAGTTTAAGTGTAAAAAAAACCTGGCTGCAAAGCCAGGTTTTTTTAGTTTTATCAGGCTGATCTTACTTCCTGAAGATATAGCGCGTAATAAAAATACCCTGTCCATCTCCTTTTCCTCCTTCACTTTCAACGGCACTGGTAACAAAAGCCAGTTCCCATCCATTGGCGATCATGTCATTTATCATGGAAGAAATTAGCGCGTCATTGGCTGCAATGTTCTGAAACCGGATACCCCCGAGGTTAAAGAAGTTAAGGAGTTTGGTTTCTTCGAAGTTTTTTACGCGGATATCCGCTCTTTTCGATTTGTTTCGAGTATTGTCTTCCTCGGTCTGAACGCTGGTGTATTCCTTGTAGTCTTTGTCTTCCATGGCATTGATAATACGTGAACGTCCCATACCATTAGGGACAATAGATTCTACACTGGTAATTACCTTGTACTGCTGGGCAGTCATCTCGAACGTAGCCGTAAGGCATACAAATAGGATAATCAGGATTTTCTTCATAATTGTGGTTTTTGTTTTAGTGGATTGTTTGTGTGCTACCAAAGTTAGCCTAATGAGTAAACGTAAAGTTCGAGTATTATTGTTTCTTTGTAAAAGAGTTTTCAACAGACATGCAGGGAACAGTATACAAATCCACAGGAAGCTGGTACACGGTAAAGACGACCGGGGGAGAGGTGTACAATTGTCGGATTAAGGGAAAATTCCGTATCAAGGGACTGAAAAGTACTAATCCCGTTGCGGTGGGAGACGAGGTGGAGTTCCATGTGGAAGCCATAGGGGATGAAACCGTGGGGATCATTTCTGCTATCGGCGACCGGAAAAATTACATCGTTCGCAAGTCAGTAAAACTCTCCAAGCAAATCCACATCATTGCTTCCAATATTGATCAGGTGTTCCTCCTGGTCACCGTGAAGGAGCCAAAAACCTATACCATTTTTATAGACCGTTTTCTAGCTACGGCAGAGGCTTATGATATCCCGGCTGTATTGCTGTTTAACAAAGTTGATATCTATGACGAGGAGGCGCTGGAAGAGGTACTCTATCTGATTTCCATCTACCGGGAAATTGGTTATAACTGTATGGAGATATCGGCAAAGACCGGGAAAAACCTGGACAGGGTAAAAGACCTGATGAAAGGTAAAACAAGCATGTTTGCCGGGCATTCCGGTGTGGGCAAATCAACACTTATCAATGCCATTGCTCCGGAACTCAATTTGCGCACTTCTGCAATTTCAGAGCAGCACTTGCAGGGGCAGCATACCACCACCTTTGCAGAAATGTACGACCTGGAAATCGGTGCAAGGATTATTGATACCCCGGGTATCAGGGGATTTGGCATGGTGGATATGGAAAAGGATGAAATTGGCGACTATTTTCCCGAGATTCTGGCGCTCAAGGCCGATTGTAAATTCAACAACTGCCTGCACCTGGATGAGCCCAGGTGTGCCGTCAAGGAAGCCCTGGAAAAGGATGAAATCTCCTGGAGCCGTTATCGCTCCTACGTTCAGATGGTGACAGGTGAAGAAGATACCTACAGAATGGATAATTACGAAGGCTAATGCGAGTAGTTCTGCAACGAGTAAGCCATGCCAGCGTCGCTATATCAGGTGAGGTTACTGGTAAAATAGGGAATGGCCTTCTGGTTCTACTGGGGATAGAGGATGCCGATACTCATGAGGATATCAGCTGGCTGAGCCGAAAATTGGTAAACCTCCGTATCTTCAATGATGAGCAGGGGGTAATGAACTGCTCTGTCCTGGAAACAGATGGCGATATTCTGGTGGTCAGTCAGTTTACGCTCCATGCCTCCACCAAAAAAGGGAACCGCCCCTCCTATATCAGGGCCTCTAAGCCAGATGTGGCAATTCCACTTTATGAGGCTTTTTTAAAGCAGTTGGAACTTGAGCTGGGAAAACCGGTAGGGGCAGGAATTTTCGGAGCCGACATGAAGGTTGAGCTTTTAAATGATGGCCCCGTTACCATTATTATAGATTCTAAAAACAGAGATTTATGAATATTCAGAATTCACAAAAGGCAGTCGATGACTGGATTCGTAATCATGGTGTGCGATATTTCAATGAATTGACTAATATGGCGCAGCTTACCGAAGAAGTAGGTGAGGTGGCGCGTATTATTGCCCGCAGGTACGGGGAGCAGAGCGAAAAGGAATCCGACAAGGAAAAGGATCTGGGAGAAGAGTTGGCCGATGTACTCTTTGTGGTACTGTGCCTCGCCAATCAAACCGGTATAGACCTTCAGGAAGCTTTTGACAGGAAATTACAGTTAAAGGCCAAACGAGACCATGACAGGCATCAGAGCAATACAAAGCTGAAATAGCACTATATTTAAACCCCTCTGGGTAAAGCCAGGTAAAATAACCCATTAAATCTTTTCTCTTGAAGCTTTCCATTTCCGCACCCCGCGGTCATCAAATTAAAGCAGCGGTTACCATCACCGGTTCCAAAAGTGAATCGAATAGACTATTGCTGCTTCAGGCCCTGTACCCGGGAATTACTATAGAGAACCTGTCCAATGCAGATGATGTGAGGGTAATGCAAAAAGGACTTCAGGTAAAGCAGGGGGAGGTAGACATCCACCATGCGGGAACAGCTATGAGATTCCTTACAGCCTATTTTGCTACCCTGGAAGGTGCGGATATTGTGCTTACGGGCTCTTCCAGAATGAAGGAACGTCCAATCGCCATTCTTGTAGATGCTTTGCGTAGATTGGGAGCGGATATTGACTATTTGGGCAATGAGGGATACCCTCCCTTGGGTTTACGTGGCAGGGCACTGGAACTAAACCAAATATCACTGCCTGCCAATGTAAGCAGCCAGTATATTTCTGCACTGCTGCTGGTAGCTCCTTCCCTCAAAGAAGGCTTAATCCTGGACCTTGAAGGGCAGATCACGTCGGTTCCCTACATCCGTATGACCCTGCAACTCCTTGAAGAACTTGGAATCAGAAATGAATTTACAGGTCAGAGGATTCGCGTATACCCCAAGGCCAAAGTTGACCCCAAGCTGGTTGTGGTGGAGTCCGACTGGAGTTCAGCGTCTTATTTCTACAGTATTTTAGCCTTGAGTGAGGAAGGTTCTGAGCTATTGCTGTCATCTTATAAAGCTAACAGTCTTCAGGGCGATAGTGTCCTGCAGAATATATATGCCGATTTTGGTGTGGAAACCAGTTTTGAAGGGCATTCCATAAGGCTGACAAAAGTAGGTAAGGCCCAGATTAACCACCTGGATTGCGACCTTACTGAAGCTCCGGATCTGGCGCAGACCATAGCCGTAAGTTGTTTTGGCCTGGGGATTTCCTGTACCCTTACAGGTCTGCATACTCTGAAAATTAAGGAGACAGACAGGCTGCTTGCACTGGAAAAAGAGTTGACCAAACTCGGAGGTAAGATTACTACCACGAACAGCACATTGCAGCTAGAGCCATCTGATGAAATAGTATCCGGAGTTGCGATAGACACTTATAATGACCATCGTATGGCAATGGCCTTTGCCCCTCTGGGTTTGCATACCCCAATCACTATTAATGATGCCGGGGTGGTATCCAAATCGTATCCCTACTTCTGGAAAGATCTGAAGACCATTTCTTTTGATATCCGGGAGGTTTCCTAGTATTTCTGGTGTATTTACTTGACAACCCCCCTGGCAGGATTGTATATTTGCAACTTCAAAAAATCCGAACAAAAAAGACCCTATGAAATTATCTCACTTCAATTTTGAATTGCCTAAAGAATTACTGGCCGAATACCCTGCAGAGAACAGGGATGAATCCAAACTTATGGTCATCCATAGGGATACCGGCAAGATTGAGCATAAGATGTTCAAAGACCTTATCGATTATTTTGATGAAGGCGATGTAATGGTAATCAATAACACCAAGGTTTTTCCTGCAAGGCTCTTTGGAAACAAGGAAAAAACAGGTGCCAGGATTGAAGTGTTCCTGCTTCGCGAGCTCAATGAAGAGCAGCGGCTGTGGGATGTACTGGTTGATCCCGCCAGAAAGATAAGGATTGGTAACAAACTGTATTTTGGCGAGGACGAAAGCCTGGTAGCTGAGGTAATTGACAACACAACTTCAAGAGGAAGGACCCTTCGTTTCCTTTACGACGGTTCTTATACAGATTTCCGCAGAAAATTGAGGGAATTGGGTGAAACACCCCTGCCTAAATACATCAAGCGCGAGGTAGAACCTGAGGACGAAGACCGATACCAGACTATTTATGCCAAACATGAAGGTGCGGTGGCCGCGCCAACAGCAGGCCTGCACTTTTCCAAGCACTTACTTAAGAGGCTGGAAATAAAAGGAATAGACTTCGCTGAATTAACACTTCACGTGGGTCTGGGCACTTTTAACCCGGTTGAGGTGGAGGATCTTTCCAAGCACAAAATGGACAGTGAAGAACTGGTAATTGATGAGAAGGCAACAGAGATCGTAAACACGGCGAAAAGTAACAAAAAGAGGGTTTGCGCAGTGGGAACTACAGTTATGCGCGGACTGGAAAGCGCTGTTTCTTCGGAAAGAACGCTGAATACATTTGAAGGCTGGACTAACAAGTTTATTTTTCCTCCTTATGAATTCAGTATTGCCAATGCCATGATTACCAACTTCCATCTGCCTAAATCTACCCTGTTGATGATGGTTTCGGCATTTATAGGACATGACCTGATGAAAAGGGCCTACAAGGAGGCTATCCTGGAGCAGTATCGCTTCTATTCCTACGGGGATGCGATGCTGATTTTATAAGGTAACCCGAATATTGTCCGGTGAAAGACTTCATTGGAGCGCAGGGCAGGATTTTTTGACAAACTGCAGACATGAAAATGGAGAAAAGAGATATCCGGGCATTGAGCAAAGAAGAACTCCGTGATTTCTTTGTGGAACGAGGGGACCAGGCTTTTCGCGGCAATCAGGTCTATGAATGGTTATGGCAGAAATCGGTACACCGCTTCGAGGACATGACCAATATCTCCAAAGAAACCCGTAATCTCCTGGATGAATATTTTGTGATCAACCACGTGGCGGTAGACCAATTGCAGCGCAGTGTTGATGGCACCATAAAGAACGCCATTAGGTTGCACGATGGTTTGCTTGTAGAATCAGTGTTAATTCCCACGGAGACTCGTTCAACGGCCTGTGTGTCCAGTCAGGTAGGCTGCAGCCTGGATTGCAGGTTCTGCGCAACTGCACGATTAAAGCGCATGCGAAACCTGAACCCCGATGAGATCTATGACCAGGTAGTGGCCATTGACAGGCAAAGCAGGCTCTATTGCGGACGCCCTTTGAGCAATATCGTGTTTATGGGTATGGGGGAACCACTCATGAATTACCGTAACGTGCTCAAAGCCATCGATAAAATTACTTCAAAGGAAGGCCTTGGCATGTCTCCCAGGAGAATAACCGTATCTACATCAGGAGTGCCCAAGATGATCAGGAAGATGGCAGATGAAGGCGTGAAGTTTAACCTGGCTGTATCCCTGCACTCGGCCATTGATGAAACACGATCCTCTATAATGCCCTTCAATGAAAAAATGCCACTTCAGGAATTACGGGAAGCACTGGAGTACTGGTATTCCAAAACCCGAAACCGGATTACCTACGAATATGTGGTCTGGGAAGGGGTAAACGATAAGAGGGAAGATATCGATGCCCTTATCCGTTTTTGCAGGTTTGCCCCGGCCAAGGTTAACCTCATCCAGTACAACCCCATAGATGAGGGAGAATTTCAACAGGCTCCGGAACATGTGGTAAATCAATACCAGCAGGCCCTTGAAGAAGCCGGTATTACTGTTACCATAAGACGGTCAAGGGGTCAGGATATAGACGCGGCCTGTGGACAGCTGGCGAATAAATCCAAATGAGGAATTTCCAGAGTAACCAAGGTGTATTTTCCCTAATTTTACGGCACCTGAATAAAATGGTCAGTCTGCCGGTTTGAAAGTAGTAGCCCAAATAAAGGAACCTGTGCTGCAGGAGATGGAATTGTTTGAACAGAAGTTCTTCGTATCCATGTCTTCCAAAGTGGCACTCCTAAACCGAATTACCTATTACATTGTTAACAGGAAGGGCAAGCAGATGCGCCCAATGTTCGTGTTTCTCTGTGCTAAATTGCTCAACGAGGGCGAGGTAAATGAGCGTACTTACAGGGGTGCCTCCGTTATTGAACTCATACACACGGCCTCCTTGGTGCATGATGATGTGGTAGACGATAGCAACAAGCGTCGTGGGTTTTTCTCTATTAATGCACTTTGGAAGAACAAAATAGCAGTCCTTGTGGGAGACTACCTTCTTTCAAAAGGAATGCTCCTCTCTGTGGAAAGCGGGGATTTTGATTTGCTTAAAATCATTTCAATTGCCATAAGGGAAATCAGTGAGGGTGAACTGCTGCAGCTGGAGAAGGCGCGCCGGCTGGATATAACGGAAGAAGTCTATTACGAGATCATCCGGCAGAAGACAGCCACTTTGATTGCCGCCTGTTGTGCCCTTGGTGCAACCTCAGTTAAACCGGATTCCCCCGATGTGGATACTTTCTGGAAGTTTGGTGAACTTTGTGGGATGGCATTCCAGATCAAGGACGACCTGTTTGATTATGGAGAAGAGCGCATAGGCAAGCCAACTGGGATCGATATCAAGGAGCAGAAGATGACCCTCCCCCTCATATATGCGCTTAACCAATGCGGAAAGAAGGAGCGGAACTGGTTGATTAATTCCGTGAAAAATCACAACCGTGATAAAAAGAGAGTTAAGGAGGTCATTGCCCTGGTAAAGGAGAAAGGGGGTCTTGAATATGCAGAATCCAGGATGCATGAGTTTAAGGAGCAGGCGCTGGAAGTGCTTGAACCCTATCCGGATTCCCCCTATAAAGATGCCTTACACCTTATGCTGAATTACGTGGTGGAACGAAAAAAGTAACCCTATACATTTGCATATCAGCATATTAGAATCTTTTTTGAACTTTTTTGATTATCCGGGCAACTCTTTTTCCACACTACACGTCTATATAAATAGAGCGCAAATATGAATCCCTTGAAGATCATAACTCTTTATAAGAACGAAAAGCTGTTAATCAGCAAGGCTGCTTCCGGAAACAGCCAGTCTCAGCGCCTAATCTACGAGCATTATGCTCCTAAGATGCTGAGTGTTTGCAGACAGTATATCCGGGATCTGCAGTTTGCAGAAGACGTGATGGTACAGGGATTTGTAAAGGTATTCCGAAACCTTAAGAATTTCCGGAATGAAGGAAGTTTTGAAGGTTGGATCAGGCGAATCATGATCCGGGAGGCCATTGATCACCTCAGGAAAAGACAGTTTGTGGTCTTTGATGAGGAAGTGATGGAAAACCACCCACCCGAAAGGGCAGATGTATCCACTTCTCTGGAGGTGGAAGAAATCCAGGCGGTTATTGACTCCCTTCCCGAAGGCTACAGGATGGTTTTTGTCCTGTATGCGATAGAAGGATACAAACATCAGGAAATCGCTGAAATGCTGGAGATTACTGAAAGTACCTCCAAATCGCAATTGTATAAGGCGAGGAAAGTTTTACAGGAAAAATTGGCAGCACAAAACCGATTAGGCTATGGCACCAGATAAGTTTGAAAAGTACATTAAGGAAAAAATGCAGCAGCGGGAAATAACCCCTTCTGAAGAGGCCTGGAGTAAGATCGCAGGACAGCTGCCCCAGGAAGAAAAGCGCAGAAAACCTGTAATATGGTACAGTATCGCTGCAAGCTTCGTGGGCATCGTCATTTTAGGGTTATATCTAAGCCGGTCTCCGAAACCAGATTTGGATTCCCCTGTACAGATTGTAGCTACCGAAGTACAGGAAGCAGATAAGGATTCAGAAGCCGAAGAGGTACCGTCCGGCAACAAATGGCCTGAAACGGAACAAACAGAAACCCTTGCAGAAACAATGCCTGCTCAGGAGGCTGCTGAGAAAGAGGGGCAAAGCCAATTAAAGGCTATTCCAAATTCAATGGAGCAGGAATTGGCAGTTTTGGAATCATCAGAATTTGTAAAAGATGAAAGCATGCCTGTAGGGGAAATCAATAATACGGAAGAGCTGATCATTGAGGCTAAAATTACGGAGGTGATTGCCGAGGTACGACTGCTGGAATTGAACAGTGATGCCCTTACCGAGGCAGAAGTAGATTCCCTGTTGAGGAATGCTCAGGATGAATTATTGAGGGAAAAGATTTTTAAAACTGATCGAAACGTAGATGCAATGGCCTTGCTGAACGAAGTTGAGAATGAACTCGACCGGTCCTTCCGGGACCAGATATTTGATCGTCTGAAATCCGGATTTAATAAAGTTAGGACAGCAGTAGCAGACCGGAACAACTAAACCATATCCTATTTATATAGCTTAAAACAAGTCGCCCTGATATAGGGGTGCAGGAGGAGTATATTCATCAATCATCTAAAATCAATACCATTATGAGAACAATTGCAAAACAAATTTTAATTGCCATTCTTCTTTTGGCAGGATTGGCAACCTCTGCCCAGGAAACCTATCAGGAAAAGGTAGCCAAGCTCGAAAAGCAGAAGGAACAGATCACCCTGCAGGAAAAAGAAGCGTTGAAAGAGGAGGTCAAAACCATCACTACCCGGCTGGAACGAGGTGAGATCACCGAAGAGAAGGCTCGTGAACTGAAGGAAGAAGCCGCCAGGAAAAGAGCGCTGAATATTGAAGACCGGCTGGCCATTATTGATAACAGAATTGCCCTTTTAAACCGGAATAAAGGAGAGGTGCTCGAAGCGAGGAAGGAAATCTCCATAATTGAAGACGGGGTTGGCCTCACAATCAATGTTGGGGATGAGGAACTGAAGTTGTTCCAGAATAATAGCAAAGTTCCGGTTTACGACAGAAGGACCTATTCTGATTTTGTCCTGGCAGTAGGTTTTAACAATGCCCTGATCGACGGGCAGTCACTTAGTGATTCACCCTACAAGGTAGGAGGTAGCCGTTTCCTGGAATTTGGATGGAACTGGCGGACCAGAGTCTTCAGGAACTCTAACTTCCTGAGATTCAATTATGGTTTCTCTTTTCAATTCAATGGGTTAAAACCCAAGGATAACCAGTATTTTGTAGAGAATGGGAACCAGACAGAGCTTCAGGAGTTCGCCTTTGAGCTTAACAAATCGAAGCTGCGGGTGGATAACCTGGTTTTTCCAGTGCACTTTGAATTCGGTCCTTCCAAGGTGAAACGAACGGATCAGAAGATCCGCTATTCAATAGATAATCAATTCCGATTCGGTATTGGGGGGTATGGTGGATTTAACATTGGTGTGCGCCAAAAACTTAAATACAGGATTGATGGTTCCCGCGTAAAGGACAAACTCAAACGGGACTACAATGTAAATAACCTGGTGTATGGGTTAAGTGCCTATGCAGGTGTAGGAGGTACTTTATTGTACATCAAGTACGATCTGAATCCCATATTCGAAGATGCAGTGGTAGAGCAACGCAATATTTCACTTGGACTCCGATTCGATTTGTAAGTTTAGCTTTTTAATTTCAATTGCCTTTTCCATGGAACCATATCAACTTCGGTTTCAAAGGAAGGGGCAATTTTGGTTTAACGCAGTTGTTCTTCTACGGCTCGCTTCATTTCCGAACTAAAGTCTTCCTTATAAAAACCCCTTTTGCAGTGTGAACATTCTGCTACTAAGCTAGTGCCCAGGCGGTAAACCGGAATCCAGAAAATATGGATAAAGTTTGGGGTGCTGCTAGCAGTAAGCTGTCCTTTGTTTCCACAATGAGGGCAACTTACCCCGGTCAGAGCAGCTGTTCTTGTTTTTCCCGGTCTTGTGCCAAAAAACAGTATCATGGATTTTGCTTTGTTGCTACTCCTAATTTACACAATCGGGATAATATTGCAGCCAAAGCTTTTACAAAGTGTGGCTATTTTTTACCTTTAACCGTTACAGATTTATTTCAATTGATTTCAAGATCGACTATAGACCAGGTATATGAAACCGCCCGTGTAGAGGAGGTGATTGGCGATTTTGTGCAACTGAAAAAGTCTGGTTCAAACTTCAAAGGGCTTAGCCCGTTTACAGACGAGCGTACCCCAAGTTTCATGGTCTCCCCGGTTAAGCAGATCTGGAAAGATTTCAGCAGTGGCAAAGGAGGTAATGTAGTAGCATTCCTAATGGAACACGAGCATTTTACCTATCCCGAAGCTATCCGCTACCTGGCTAAAAAGTACCAGATAGAAATTGAAGAAACCCAGCAAACTGATGAGCAAAAGGAAAAGGCTAATGAGCGGGAGAGTATGTACCTGGTCTCTGAATATGCTCAGGAATTCTTTTCTAAAAAGCTCTGGGAATCAGAGACTGGTAAAGCCATTGCCCTGAGCTATTTCAAGGAAAGGGGATTTAACGAAGAGACTATCCGGCATTTTGGACTCGGATACAGCCCGGATCAGTGGGATGCATTTACTAAAGCAGCCCTTGCCAAAGGTTATCAATTGGATTACCTGGAAAAAACGGGTTTAACCATTGTCAAAGAAGACCCGTCCCAACCCGATAGCAAGAAAACCTTTGACCGGTTTAAAGGCCGGGTAATGTTCCCCATTCATTCCATGAGCGGCAGGGTACTTGGATTTGGAGGCCGCATCCTTGCCAATAATGTCAAAGCGGCTAAATACCTGAACTCCCCGGAGAGCGATATTTATCATAAAAGCAAGGTACTCTATGGGATCCATTTCGCTAAACAGGCCATTGCCAAAGAGGATAATTGCTACCTGGTTGAGGGGTATACCGATGTTATTCAGATGTACCAGAGGGGCATCCACAATGTGGTGGCATCCAGTGGTACTGCCCTTACCCCGGAACAGATTCGCCTGATCAACCGGCTGACCCAGAATATCACAGTTCTTTTTGATGGTGATCCCGCCGGGCTCCGGGCTTCCCTTAGAGGAATAGACCTTATCCTGGAGCAGGGGATGAATGTGAAGGTTTGCCTCTTTCCTGAAGGTGAAGATCCGGATAGTTTTGCCAAAGCCAATAGCTATGAAGAGGTAATCCTGTACCTCGAATCCAATGCCCGGGATTTTATACAGTTTAAGACCTCCCTGCTTGCTGAAGATGCGGCGCGAGATCCAGTAAAACGGGCAGAAACCATACGGGATATCGTTAACAGTATCGCCAAAATACCGGATCGGATCAAGAAAGAGGTGTATATACAGGAGTGTGCACGCATTATGAATATTTCAGAGGCGGTGCTTTTCAATACCCTGGCCCAGGTAGACAAAAAGAATTACGGGGAGGCCCTGAGACAACTCAAGCAGCAAAAATCTTTTGCGGTTGTCAAGAACAATGAGCTGCAGGAAAAGGTCAATGTGCAGTTTGAACTGGAAAAGAAAATCATTGAAATGCTGCTCCTCTATGGGAATCAGGAACAGGAATTTGAAGACCTTATTTTGAAGGAAAATGCCGCCGGGGATTTAGAGTTGCAACCGGAACAAGCGGTATCCAAGGTTTATGAGAAGGTATATCTGGATTTACAGGAGGACGAGATTGAGCTTACCCATGAGGAATTCAGGAAGATATACTACCGCCTTATGGAAGAGCTCAGCAAGGATGATCAGTTTTCCCTGAACACCTTTCTGTCATACCTTGATAAGGACCTTTTGGAGGCTGTGTCATCTATTTTGATGGACGAGGAGAAATACGAGCTGCATCATTGGGAGCGCAAGGATATCTATCCCAAGGAAAAAGAGAACACCATTGCCCAGCTGGTAAGCGAAACCATCCTTACCCTGCGCTGTTATCTCATTAAAAGGAGGATAGAGGTTTTGCAGCAAAACACAGAATCAGAGAACACTGATAACCGGGAGGTCCTGGAGGAAATCATGAATTATTTGCAGCTGAACAAATTGCTGAACACCAAATTGAACCGGGTTCTCTCCTGACTTTCTGCCAATAAAAAACCCGGCCTTTTAGCCGGGTTTTTAAAATTAAGAATTCCACTAATACAACTCAAGTGCCTTTGCCTGCTGTAGCAAATCTACCAGATTGTCTACATTCAGTTTTTTCATGAGGCGAGCCTTGTAGGTGCTTACTGTCTTTTCGTTGAGGTTGAGTCCCTGTGCCACCTCTTTGTTTCGTTTTCCGCTGGCCAGCATTTTGAGTACTTCAACCTCCCGGGTAGATAACTTCCTGAAGAACCTTCTTGGTTTTTGAGTGCCTTCATCAAAAGCCAGGCGCTGTGCAAGTTCATTGGTGATAAACATCTTTCCTTCATTCACCTTTTTTAGTGCGGCAACTATATAATCCAAATCGGCTGTTTTGGAAAGATAGCCAAAGGCGCCAGCCCTAATAGTGCTGAGTGCATAGACATCTTCAGATTGTCCGCTGTAGATGAGCACTTTTACTTCTGGAAATTCTTGTTTAATCTTTCGGATGGTTGCAATACCGTTAATTTCCGGGATATCCAGCTCTAACAAAACTACATCCGGAGTAGATTTTTTGAGTGATTGGAACAACTCTGAGGTTGTTCCCACATCATCAATGAGTTCAAAATCCGCTGCAGTGCTAAGTACGTTGCGGATTCCCAGACGAACTATGGGGTGGTTATCCGCAATAACAACTTTGATCATTTTTTAGGTTGATTTCTAGATTTCGTCTTATAAAGTGGGACTAGGGCTTCCGTGAAATATAAGATTAAATCTCAAATTAGTTAAACAAAATTGGCTAAATTTTGCTGATATATCCCAATTTTTCCTACAATATTCGAGGTAAAAGCCTGATTAATAGGTGAGAGGTCATTTTAGCCCCTCAGGAATCTCACAAACGGGTATAGGCAGCATTTTATGCTTGTTCATGTGGTTATAACTCACATAGATATCAAAAACTTCGCGCTCTCTGCCTTCGAAGTCGGCAGCTACCTTCCCCTGATCTTTCATTTTCATAGCCCATTCCAGCTCCGGATAGGAAGCCCCAATCTGGTCTTCATCTGTGCGGTTGTCGCCCCAAAGACCATCTGTGGGTGGAGCCGTCATAATAGATTCTATAATGCCAAGATAAGCCCCTACCTCATAGACTTCTGTCTTGAGCAGGTCTGCTATGGGGCTCAGGTCTACACCCCCGTCACCATACTTGGTGTAAAAGCCAATTCCGAAGTCTTCCACCTTGTTTCCGGTGCCAGCCACCAGGTATTTCTTTAAAGCTGCAAAATAATAGAGGGTTGTCATACGCAGACGAGCCCTGGTGTTAGCCAGGGACATGAAGCGCTCCTCTTCGTCTGCAACGGGAGGCATGGCTGAAACGAAACTGTCGAAAATGGGGGTCAGGTTCACTGGTTGCCTGCTTACATTTGGGAAGTGTTCCTGAAGCCAGTTGATATGATCATTGGCCCGGTCTACCTGATTTTTGCCCTGGTGAATAGGCATCTCCACACAAAGCAGGGTCAATCCTGTTTTTGCACATAGCGTTGAAGTCACGGCGGAATCAATACCTCCTGACACACCAATTACAAAACCCCCGATGCCGGCATTATCTGCATAATCCTTTAACCAGTTAACAATATGATCAACTACTTTTTCCGTTTGCATACTTCTCTCTATTAATAATGAATGCCTTAAATTTGCCCTCGTAAAAATAGGGCTGGTGGGCCGAAAATGGAAATGAAGCGTCAAATACTTGTTAACCTTGTGAGCGTCTTGTGTTTAATCACACTGATGACCACGATTTTGAGCTGTAAAGAAGGTGCTGAAATACCTGATGCCATTACTTCCTTAGAAGTTGACCTTGAAGTGAGCCGTTTTGATAGGGCATTTGCAAATGCTACACCAGAGACTCTGGATGGCCTCAAGGCAGACTACCCCTATCTTTTCCCACCGCAATATGCAGACAGTGTATGGTACCTCAAACTTCAGGATACTTTGCAGCAGTCGTTACTCGATGAAATAGATCAGGCATTTGGCGATTTCGGCGAAGAGAAAACGGACCTGGATTTACTTTTCAAACATATACGGTACTACTTCCCCGATCAACCCCTTCCAAAAATTGTTACTGTTTCATCAGATGTGGATTACAATAACAGGGTAATCCTTGCAGATACATTGCTGTTACTTGGATTGGACAACTACCTTGGAATGGAACATCGTTTCTACAGCGGTATAGATCGGTATATTGCAGCGGGATTTGACAAAAAGTATCTGGCAGCTGATGTAGCGGCGGCCTTTGCTAAAAAAGTTATCCCGCCTCCTTCAGACCGGACTTTTCTGGCTCAAATGATCTATTATGGCAAAGAGTTGTATCTCAAGGACCAGCTTTTGCCGCTTGTTCTGGATGAAGATCTAATCGGCTACACTGAGTTGCAATATGAATGGTCACAGGCAAATGAAGAACAAATCTGGCGCTACTTTGTAGAGCGGGAATTGTTGTTTAGTACCGACCGAAAACTGGGTCCCCGTTTTCTCGATCCCGCGCCCTTTTCCAAATTCAGGCTGATGCTGGATAATGAGTCTCCTGGTCGGATTGGGCGGTATATGGGCTGGCAGATAGTGAATGCCTTTGCCCGCAATAGAGATGTTTCATTAAAAGAATTGCTCAAAACCCCCGAGAAGACCATTTTTGAGCAGGCAAACTATAAACCTAAAAAATAGTCATGAGCAAGTTGCATACCTCAAAAATTATTTTGGAAGTTTCCCTGGATGAAAACCGGGTTCCGGAATCTTTGAATTGGACCGCCGATGATGGAGGAATACACAATGAGGAAGCCAAGGCTATGCTGCTGTCGGTATGGGATAGCAAAAACAAGGAATCTCTGAAAATTGACCTCTGGACCAAGGACATGCCTGTTGATGAAATGAAGATCTTTTTTCACCAGACCCTGGTAGCCATGTCCGATACCTTTATGAAAGCCACCCAGGATGAGAAAATGACGGCTACCATGAAGGATTTCTGCGAGTATTTTGCAGATAAACTTGAATTAAGAGGGTAAACCCCCTAGCGATACAGTTTTTCGTAATACTCCGTTGCCATTCGGGCACTGGTGAATTGAGGAACTACCCCTTCAATTCCATTAAATACGATCTCAGACCAGTTCCCTGGTTTGTCGTAATAGATGGGCATTACTTTATCTTCCAGTATCTTGTACAAATTCTGACTGTCTTTGTAATCCTGTTCACCATGAGGTAAATTGTGGTCCAGGGCCGGTAACACGAAGCCATTTTTTCCATTCCTTATAAATTCTGGAATCCACCCGTCTCGTGTAGACAGGTTCACGGACCCGTTCATAGCAGCAGTCATGCCGCTGGTCCCGGACGCTTCTCTGGTGATTCGCGGGGTATTCAACCATATATCGGAACCTTCCTTGAGCAACCTGGACAATGCAATTTCATATCCGGTAAGCACCGCGAGGTTCGCCTTGTGCCTCGTGTAATGGACCAGTCGATTGAAAATGCCAATTGCTCCGTGGTCCCCGGGATAAGGTTTTCCTGCCCAAATAATCTGAACGGGATAGCTGCTGTTGGAAATGATTTGTTCAAATCGCTGCAGATCATACAGCAGCAAATCTGCCCGCTTGTATTCCGCAAAGCGCCGCGCCCAGACTATGGTAAGAGCCCTGGGATCAAATATCTTTCCGGTTTGGTTGAGCACCTCACCGAACAATTCCTCTTTGAGTTCCAGTTTGCGTTTTCTGAACGCAACGGGGTTGTTCTTCTTCCAGGCCTGCCCGAGTTTGGAATCCTGCCAGAACCCCTGATGCTGACTATTGGTTATAGGAATTACCCCGGCAATACCGGATACTCCTTCATACATATGCCTGGCAACTTTTGAATGCAGTTTGGAAACGGCATTGGCCCTTTTTACCATGCGAAGGGCTGCAATGGTATAATTGAGCTGGTTACCGGAAACAGTTTCCCGTTCCAGCTCATCATCATTGAGCCTGCGCTCGAAAAACCCGAAGTCATTCAGCATAGGGCCAAAACGCTCTTCATGTCCGCCTTTCTCCGGGGTATGCGTGGTAAACACCATCTGTTCCTTGCTAACACCCCGGTTTCGCAGGTAGTAGAATGCAGGCAGTGCATGGCCTTCGTTAAGATGGTAAATATCCGCACCACCCAGAATTTCCACGAGCTTTGCCCCTCCCACACCGAGAATGATGCTCTGGGCAATCCGGGTTTCGTCATTGGGGTCGTATAACCTGTTTGTGATAGTACGGGACAAATGGTCATTGCCATCAACATCAGTAGTGAGCAGATAAATAGGGGCTGTGTTAAAAATTTCAGGTTTTAAAACCAGGACACCCACCTTGACAGCGTGATTGTTCCTGATCCTTACCTGTAGCTCTATACCTGTATCTTCCAGGTAGCAATAATTCTTTTCAATAAAGGCGGGAAGGAGGGTCTGGTCCGGATTCCGGTATTGATCGTAATATCCGTACTTCCACAACATGCCTATCCCAATAAGGTTTTGCTTGAGGTCATGGGCGGCTTTCATGTGAGAGCCCGCCAAAAAACCGAGTCCCCCGGAATAGATCTTTAATCCCTGGTCAATTCCAAATTCCATACTGAAGTAGGCTACTTTTTTCTGGAATTTCTGTGAAGGTTTATATGGATGGTGCCATTTGGCATATTTGCTGGTCATAGGAAATTTCTTGTTTTTGATTAGCGTTTGTAAAACCTGCCTTACAGTATTTTCAAGACAGGTCATAAAATACCTGGCGAATATAGTAAAATATGAAACTTGGAAAGGGGGTGCACTATATTGGTTGCCCTTTATTTTTAGGTTAAGAGGCTTTAGGTGTTGTGCAGACTATTGTACCGTATCTTTGGCGTAAATAAATCCAAAAAGGCAATGGGAAAAGAAGCGATCAGGGAACTGTTTTTTATTTACAATGCCGACTCCGGTTTGAAGAATGCAATCCTGGACGGGGCACATAAGGTATTGAGCCCGGCTACCTATGAATGCAATCTTTGCCAACTTACACACGGTGCCTTTTTTGAAAGGAAGGTTTGGAAGGATTTCAGGCAGCGGCATGAATTCCCGATGAGATTTTTGCACAAAGATGAATTTGTAAAGGGATACGCTTCCAAATTCGGACATAAATTTACATATCCAATCGTGCTGGGCGGAACGAATTCCGGACTTGAAGTGGTGATAGGCACCGGGGAACTCAATGAGCTTTCCGAAACCGAAGCACTGATTAAGCTGCTGGAAGAACGTATTTAATCAATTTTTGTTTAGAGGGATTATTTGTGAAAACTCCTGTTAATGGAATCGATATAATCCAGTAATTCTTCCCGTCCAATTCCTTTGCTGGATGAGGTAATAAAGTGGGGGGGCGCTTCCTCCCAGATGCTACTGGTTAAAGTGTCCAGGTACGATTGCACCTGTTTTTCTATGGCGTTGGGCTTCAATTTATCTGCCTTGGTAAAAACAATGGCAAACGGAATGGCGTTTTCACCCAGCCACTGCATGAATTCCAGATCAATTTTTTGTGGTTCATGACGGATGTCAATCAGGACAAAGGCACTTACCAGCTGCTTCCTTTTAAGGAAGTAATCCGTGATATATTTCTGGAAGATTTTCTTATCCTTTTTGGAAACCCGGGCATAGCCATATCCGGGAAGGTCAACCAGAAACCAGTTGTTGTTTATCTTGAAATGGTTGATCAGCTGCGTTTTGCCGGGCCGCCCGGAGGTTTTGGCCAGGCCTTTCCGTTGAGTCAGCGAATTGATCAGGGAGGATTTGCCTACATTGGACCTGCCAATAAATGCGTATTCCGGAAGAGGTTCATTGGGGCATTGCTCCACTCTGGAATTGCTGATTATAAAATCGGCAGATTTGATCTTCATGCTTAAGCCTTTTTACCCGTGTGGGCATTCCATTATAAGGTTGGGTTAGAATTGTCTCTTCTCCAACCAGGAATCGAGGATAATATTGAATTCCTCCGGATGCTCCATCATGGGGGCATGACCGCATTTCTCGATCCAGTATAAATCGGAGTCCGGAAGCAATTCATGGAACTCCTCAGCAACGTTGGGAGGGGTTACCGTATCGTTTTTACCCCATATAATGCAGGTAGGTGTCTGCATGTGGGGAAGGTCTTTGGACATGTTGTGCCTGATGGCGCTTTTGGCAATGGCAAGTGTTTTAACTAGCTTCATGCGGTCGTTTACCGTTGCGTACACCTCATCGACGATCTCTTTGGTAGCTACTGCGGGATCGTAGAATACATCCTGTGCTTTTTTCTTGATAAACTCGTAATCCCCGCGTTTGGGGTAACCATCGCCCATGGCACTCTCGTAAAGGCCAGAACTCCCGGTGATAACAAGGGCTTTGACCATTTCGGGATAAAGCTTGGTATGCAATAGTCCAATATGACCCCCAAGCGAATTACCCAGCAGAATAACGTCTTTCAAACCCTTGTATTCAATGAATTTTTCAAGGAATTTGGCAAAGTTCTTTACGTTGGTCTTTATGGTGGGCATTTCGTAAATGGGAAGCTCAGGGACAAGGACCTGATAACCCTTTTTAGGGAAAAAATCAGTCACCCCATGGAAATTACTCAAACCTCCCATAAGGCCGTGAAGGATAATCATGGGTTTGCCTTCTCCAACTTCAATATACCGGAATTTACCTTCGGTAATAATGTCCTCTTCCATGCAGAGTGCCTTGTTCTGTTAGTTGGCAAATATAGGCATTTCCCCATTATAGCACTATTTTTGGGACAACCAATAAAGCCGCGGTCCTGCTGTCCCTTTTGCCATTCTTTCCCTGGTGCGGGATGCGTGGCAAATGGACATTTCTTTCCATCTCAGTACCCCTTACGGGATATATGTCACCTAAATTTATCAACAAAGTGGTAATTTGTGGTAAATTGTGGTAATAATTTCTATATATTTGAGTTTAAATAATTAACCAAACCGGTTTCCGTGATCAGTTTCATAGGGACATACGATTGTAAAGCCGATGCCAAAGGGAGGGTAATGATACCTGTTACCCTGAAGAATCAAATGGCGCCGCTCCTCGCTCAGGGCTTTGTGCTCAAGCGTTCCGTATTCCATCCCTGCCTCGAATTGTACCCCATGGAAGAATGGAATCTGCTCATGCAGAAAATGAACAAAAAGAACCGGTTCAGGAAAAAAAACAACGATTTCATCAGGCGTTTTTCAGCCGGGGTAAAACCGGTGGAAATCGATTCCACAGGCAGACTGCTGATCCCCAAAAACCTGGTAGAGGTTGCAGGCATCAAAAAGGAGGTGGTTCTGAGTTCTGCCATTAACATCATAGAAATCTGGGACAAAGAGAGCTATGAACAGGTGCTTGATGAAACTGCTGAGAATTTTGCAGAACTGGCAGAAGAGGTGATGGGTGAAGATGGAGAGGACCTATCATAACCCCGTACTGCTTAAGGAGTCTGTTGACGGACTCAGCATTAAGGAAGACGGTATATACGTAGATGTGACGTTCGGGGGTGGGGGACATTCCCGTGAGATACTGAACCAACTGGGAGAAAAAGGGCAACTCATTGCATTTGATCAGGATGAGGATGCTCTTCAAAATACAATTGATGACAGCCGGTTTCGACTGATAAACGAAAATTTCCGGTACATCAGGCAGTTTTTAAAGTTCTATGGCATACTAAAGGTTGACGGGATTCTGGCCGATTTCGGAGTTTCCTCACATCAGTTCGATCAGGCTGAACGCGGTTTTTCAACCCGTTTTGAGGCCGATCTCGATATGCGGATGAGCAAAAAGAATGAGCTTTCCGCCTTTGAGGTGGTCAACACCTATTCACAGCAGGATCTGGCTACGGTATTATTTCGCTACGGAGAACTGAAACGCTCTCGGGAGATGGCCGCTGCCCTTGTTGAGGAACGGAATCGAAAACCCATAAAGACCACGGCAGAACTAAAGACAGTTCTGCAACGATTCCTGCCCAGGCATAGGGAACAGAAAATTCTGGCCCAGGTCTATCAGGCAATACGGATAGAGGTCAATGAGGAAATCAAGGTGATCGAGGAGTTTCTGATGCAGACTCCGGACTTGCTGGAAAAGGGCGGTCGATTGTCCATAATCAGCTACCATTCACTTGAAGACCGGTTGGTAAAGCGCTTTATCCGAGAGGGTAAGTTTGAAGGGGAGGCCGAAAAGGATTTTTATGGTCGTACTAAGGTCCCCTTTAAGAAAGTAGGAAAGCTGGTCGTACCGTCTGCCGAAGAAATAGCTAAGAACAGCAGGGCCAGAAGTGCCAGGCTGAGAATTGCAGAACGCATTTAAGAATACGAGTTAAGTAACACGAGATATGAAAAAGGGAATTGTGGATTTATTGAAGGGCAAGTTTTTGGTGAGTGGAGACGCTCCCAAGAACTGGCTTTTTATTATTTACGCTTCTTTCCTGGCTACCATTATGATTGCCTCTGCCCACAGTGCCGATCGTAAAGTGCACCGCCTGGCCGCCCTCAATGAAGAAGTGCGCGAGCTCAGGAGTGAATTTGTGGATATGCGATCGGACGTGCAACGACTGAAACTGGAATCTACAGTTAGAGAGGCTGTGGTTCAGGACAGTCTGTTCCCCTCTGAGACTCCTCCAAAGAAAATCAAAGTAAAAGCCTCCGCAGACTAAAATGGCGATCACCCCTAAAAATATCATGACCCGACTCTATATCGTGGCTGCCTGTCTCTTTTTCTTTGCGGTTGCAGTAGTGTTCAAGCTTGTCAGTATCCAAATGGTGCAGGGTGAAAAATACAAGGCTCTGGCAATGAAGCGCACGGAAAAAATGTTCACCATTGCGCCAAATCGGGGTAATCTTTATTCCGATGACGGTAGTCTTTTAGCCACCTCAGTAGCCAAGTACACTATCCGGTTCGATGCAGTTACCGTTAGCCAGCATGATTTTGAGTCCCTGGTGCAGCCCTTATCCGAGGCCTTAGGGAATCACTTTGGAAGGCAGCCCTCCTATTACGAAAACCGGTTTCGCGAAGCGAGGGCAAATAAAAACCGCTATATGCTGGTGGCGCGAAACATAGAATATTCTGATTACCTCAAGGTGAAGTCGTTCCCACTTTTTAATAAAGGTCCTTACAAAGGAGGGCTGATTGTTGAACAACGTACCGTGCGCGAACACCCCCTGGGAAAAATTGCAGAGCGCAGTGTTGGCTATGAACGTTTTGATGAAAATGGCTATGCTACTCGTGTAGGCCTGGAAGGGGCATTTGGCAATTACCTAAGAGGAATAGAAGGTAAAAGGCTAAAGCAGAAAATAGCAAAAGGACAGTGGAAACCTATTGGTCTGGACAATATCGTGGAGCCTAAGGATGGCTACGACGTTATTTCTACCATTAATATCAATATACAGGACATTGCTCACCATGCCCTGCTCACCCAGCTGGAAAAGTACAGAGCCGAACACGGTTGTGTAATCGTAATGGAAACGCAGACTGGTGAGATCAAGGCGATATCCAACCTGGGCAGGACTTCTGATGGCAAGTACTACGAACGCCTCAATTACGCCATAGGGGAATCCCATGAACCTGGTTCTACCTTTAAACTGATGTCTCTGGTTGCTGCTCTGGAAGACGGCAAGGTAGACACCAGCACTGTCATTGATACGGAAAGGGGAAGGTGGCGCATTTACGACAGGACGGTCCGCGATTCCAAGCACGGAGGATACGGGAAAATATCGGTGGGAAGGGCATTCGAGGTTTCTTCCAATACGGCATTTGCCAAAATAATCCATGAAAATTACAAGGACGAGCCAGGCCGGTTTGTAAATCACTTAATGAACATGGGACTGAATCAGGAGTTGAACATGCCCATAAAAGGAGAGGGCAAGCCTGTAATTCGTTTCCCTGGAGATAAAGGCTGGTCCGGAGTCTCCCTTGCATGGATGTCTCACGGTTACGAAGTATCCCTGACACCATTGCAGACCCTCGCATTTTACAACGCCATTGCCAACGGCGGAGAGTTGTTGCGTCCCAGGCTGATAAAGGAGGTAAGAGAATGGAACAAGACCATACAACGATTTGACAAAAAGGTGATCAACCCTTCCATATGCTCTGAGGAAACCATAAAACAGGTTCAACAGCTTATGAAAAACGTTGTGGAAAAAGAACACGGAACGGGTCACCGCCTGTACTCCCCTAATTTTTCTATGGCCGGCAAAACAGGTACTGCTCAGAAAAACTATGTGGAGAGGGATCCGGATAAACTAGCTTACATCTCCACATTTGCCGGTTACTTCCCGGCAGAAAATCCCAAATATTCCTGCATTGTTGTAATTCACGAACCGGATAAAAGTGTGGGCTATTACGGGGCCGATGTATCCGGGCCTGTTTTCAAATCCATTGCGCAGAAAATCTATGCGAATAACCCGGTGATTGATGAGGTGGAGGACCTGCGATTTGAAAACAGCGAACTTGAGACAGACTATCAGCGCTATTTCGCAGAAGCGCAAAAGGATCACGAGTTTGTGCCTGATGTAAAAGGGATGAGTGGCATGGATGCCATTTCGATCCTGGAGAACCTTGGCCTGGAAGTAGAAGTGAAAGGAAATGGAAAGGTGAAAAAACAATCCATATCAAAAGGAACCGCCTTGAAAAAGGTTAAAAAAATTGTTCTGGAACTCTCATGAAGCTATTGAAAGACATACTTTTTGGGGTGCGTATTGCTGCGGTGAGCGGTACTACCAATATCCGCTTCAATGCCCTTCATTTTGATTCCAGGGGGGTTGGTCTTGATGATGTCTTTGTGGCCATACGTGGAACTGTTACAGATGGACATAAGTATATCGCCAGGGCCATTGAGCAGGGATGCAAGACGGTAATATGCGAGGAATTCCCAGAACAACTGGTTAATGAGGTTACCTATGTTCAGGTAGACGACAGTCAGGCAGCACTTGCCATCATGGCGGCCAATTACTATGAAAACCCCTCCCGAAATCTAAAGTTGATAGGGGTCACCGGCACCAATGGAAAGACCACGGTAACCAGTTTGTTATATCAGCTGTTCAAGAAAGCAGGTTTTAAAGTTGGGTTGATATCTACCATAAAGATAATGGTAGACGAACAGGAATATCCAACCCGACATACCACGCCAGACCCATTAGTCATCAACAAGCATCTTCAAATGATGAATGAGACCGGGGTTGAATTTTGCTTTATGGAAGTCAGCTCTCACGGTATAGCCCAGAAACGATCACTGGGCTTGTATTTTGAAGGGGCCATATTTACCAATTTGTCCCATGACCACCTGGATTACCACAGGACTTTTGCAGAATACCGGGACACAAAGAAGAAGCTCTTCGACGGGCTTTCGGCAAAGGCTTTTGCGCTTACCAATCTGGACGACAAAAACGGGCTTTACATGTTGCAGAACTGTAAGGCGAGAAAATATACCTATGCCCTGAAGAGTTTTGGGGATTACCGGGCACAGATCCTGGAAAACCAATTTAACGGGCAATTACTTAAAATAGAAGACAATGAACTGTGGACGAAGCTTATCGGCCACTTCAATGCCTACAATATTCTGGCAATTTATGCTGCAGCCGACCTTTTGGGGTTAGAAAAACTGGAAATCCTAAGACTTTTAAGCGAGTTGGAAAATGTGGATGGAAGATTTCAGTATTTCATTTCGAAGCAACGAATAACCGCGATAGTTGATTATGCCCATACGCCGGACGCCTTAAAAAATGTATTGAATACCATCAATACATTGAGGACTGGAAATGAAAACGTCATCACCGTAGTGGGGTGTGGTGGTGATCGTGACAAGTCTAAGCGTCCGGTAATGGGTCATATCGCCTCTGAGCTGAGCAGCAAGGCCATTTTTACTTCAGACAATCCCCGTTCTGAATCTCCCATTGTAATTATTGAAGAGATGGAAGCTGGAGTGGAGCCACAGAATACCAAAAAAATATTGTCCATTGAAAATCGGCGACAAGCCATTAAAACTGCCTGTCAACTGGCTAATGAAAATGATATAATCCTGGTTGCAGGCAAAGGCCATGAGACCTACCAGGAAACCAATGGAAAGCGAGAAGATTTTGATGATTTCAAAATTGTCAGGGAAACCCTGGAAGCACTGAATAAATGAATGAATTGACTAGCGCATGCTGTACTATTTGTTTGAATACCTAGAGCAAGAATACCAGTTCCCCGGAGCTTCCCTGTTTCAGTTCCTGACATTCAGGGCTGCGATGGCGGTTCTGTTGTCCCTTGTTTTGGCTACTGTATATGGCAAGCGAATCATCCGTTTGCTGGAAAGGAAGCAAATAGGCGAGACCGTCCGGGATCTGGGATTGGAAGGACAGAAGCAGAAAGCCGGAACACCAACCATGGGCGGGTTAATAATCATATTCTCAACGCTCATTCCCGTATTGTTGTTTGCCGATCTCGAGAATATTTATGTAATCCTGCTTATTGTTACCACAATCTGGATGGGAATCATTGGCTTTATAGATGACTACATCAAGATCTTCAGGAAAAACAAAGAGGGCCTGAAAGGACGGTTTAAAATCCTGGGGCAGGTAGTACTGGGGCTTATGGTAGGGGCTACCCTTTACTTCCATCCCGAGGTAACCATGAAGGAGAAAAGCCAGACGGTCATTACCCGGGATTACCAGGTGGAAGCGGTTGAAGGACAGGAGATCAAGTCAACCAAGACTAATATCCCCTTCTTTAAGAACAACGAACTCGATTACAGTATGCTGGTCTCCTGGATTGGTGAAGGGGCCGAAAAATACGCCTGGTTGATCTTCATCCCCATTGTGATTTTTATAGTAACAGCAGTTTCCAACGGGGCAAATCTGACAGACGGTATAGATGGGCTCGCTGCGGGGACTTCGGCCATAATAGTACTAACCCTTGGCATTTTTGCATGGGTTTCAGGTAACATAATTTTTTCGGACTACCTGGATATTTTCTTTATCCCAAGGGCGGGTGAGCTTGTAATTTTCATTGCAGCCTTCGTAGGTGCCCTGGTAGGTTTCCTCTGGTATAATGCCTATCCGGCCCAGGTTTTTATGGGCGATACGGGCAGCCTAACCATTGGGGGTGTTATCGCAGTAATAGCCCTGATCGTAAGGAAGGAATTGTTGATTCCGCTCTTATGTGGAATCTTCTTTGCTGAGTCCCTTTCTGTTATGATACAGGTAAGCTATTTCAAGTATACGAAAAGAAAGTTCGGGGAGGGAAAAAGGATCTTCCTTATGTCTCCCCTGCACCATCATTACCAGAAGAAAGGATATCACGAAAGCAAGATTGTCACCCGTTTCTGGATTACCGGAATCCTGCTGGCGATAATTACCATCGTGACACTTAAAGTTCGGTAAGATGCAACGGTTGGTCATACTTGGTGGAGGAGAAAGTGGAGTGGGTACGGCCATACTGGGTAAGAAAAAAGGATATGAAATCTTCCTCTCTGATGCGGGGAAGTTAAAGGATAAATACAAAGACGTTCTTGTACATCTTGGGATTGATTGGGAAGAAGGTGGACACACTGAAGACCGGATTCTGGAGGCCGATATCGTAATGAAAAGCCCGGGGATTCCGGATACTGTGCCCATGGTTCGTAAACTGGTTCAACGGGGCATACCTGTGATCTCAGAAATTGAATTTGCCTCCCGTTATACCGACGCTTTTATTATTGGCATTACAGGGAGCAACGGGAAGACCACAACAACCATGCTTACCCACCATATTTTAAAGAATGGTGGCTTGCACGTGGGCATGGCCGGCAACATTGGCGATAGCTTTGCCCAGATGGTTGCTGAAAATGAGTACGATTATTATGTGCTTGAAATCAGCAGTTTTCAACTGGATGGCATCCAGAATTTTAAGCCGGATATCGCCGTGATTACCAATATCACACCAGACCATCTGGACCGGTATGATTATAAGTTTGAAAATTATATCGCCTCCAAATTCCGCATAGCCATGAATCAGTCAGCCGGGGATTTATTCCTGTATGACCTGGACGACCCCGTGGTAACCCAATGGCTGGGCGAACATCCCATCAAACCCAAAACCTATCCCTTTTCACTGGATCAACAGCCGGAAATGGGAGCTTGTATCAGGAACCAGAACATATTGATTAGGACGCCTAATAACACTATTGAAATGAGAACAAACGCCTTAGCACTTGCAGGTAAGCACAATTTGAAAAATACCATGGCTGCGGCCACGGTGGCCAGCCTTGTTGGTATCAGAAAAGAGACAATACGCAATAGCGTAGAGAATTTCCAGGGGGCTCCTCATCGATTGGAAAAAGTACTTAAAATACATCACGTCCAGTATATCAATGATTCCAAGGCTACCAATGTAAACGCCACCTATTACGCCCTGGAAAGTATGACCACCCCAACGGTGTGGCTGGTGGGAGGCGTGGATAAAGGCAATGATTACCAGTCCCTTTTGCCTCTGGTCAGGGAGAAGGTTAAGGCCATAATCTGCATTGGTATGGATAACAGCAAGATCAAGGAAACTTTTGGCAATGTAGTAGACCTGCTCGTTGAAACCTATGCCATGTCCGAAGCGGTAAAGGTTGCTTACAAAATAGCAGAGCGTGGGGACACTGTATTGCTTTCTCCGGCCTGTGCAAGTTTTGACCTCTTCAAGAATTACGAAGACCGCGGAAATCAGTTTAAAGAAGCGATTAAAAACCTGTAGCACTTGAAAAAGATTGTCCGACATATAGGAGGAGATAAGGCAATTTGGGGTATAGTGGCCCTGCTTGCCCTGTTTTCTTTTTTGCCGGTTTACAGTGCCAGTAGCAACCTGGTATACGTAGTGGGCAATGGGACCACTATTGGCCATCTGGTGAAGCACGGCATGTTGCTTGTGCTTGGCTTTGGGATAATCTATGGTATCCACAAGATACCTACTCATTTCTTTAAGGGGCTTTCTATAATTGCCCTTCCCCTGGTCCTGGTATTACTGGTTTTTACCCTGGCTCAGGGTACTACTATTGATGGAGCCAACGCCAGCCGGTGGATCCGCATCCCCTTTGTTGGGATTACCTTCCAGACCTCAAACCTGGCTGCCGTAGTCCTGATGATCTATATTGCCCGCTACCTGGCCAAGATCCGTGAAAAGAAGATCAGCTTTAAGGAAAGCATTTTGCCGCTTTGGCTGCCCGTTTGCCTGATTATTGTACTGATCCTGCCTGCCAATTTCTCAACAGCAGCCATACTGTTTTTCATGGTGCTGGTCCTATGCTTCCTGGGAGGATACCCGTTAAAGTACCTCGCGAGCATGACTGGTATTGGACTTTTGTTCCTAACCCTTTTTGTGCTAACTGCCAAGGCTCTGCCTGATCTGTTCCCTAACAGGGTGGACACCTGGATGAGCAGGATAGAGAGTTTCTGGGATCCCAATGACACAGAAGGGGATTATCAGATTGAAAAAGCAAAAATAGCCATTGCCAGTGGAGGCATAGTGGGGAATGGCGCTGGTAAGAGTGTGATGAAGAATTTTTTGCCCCAGAGTTCATCGGATTTCATCTATGCCATAATTATTGAAGAATACGGACTGGTTGGAGGGCTGTTCCTGATGTTTATCTATTTGTTGCTGCTGTTTCGAATTATAGTAGTGGCAAATTCGAATGAATCTGTGTTTGGCAAACTCCTCGTAGTGGGGGTGGGGTTACCCATTGTATTCCAGGCACTGATCAATATGGCCGTGGCCGTTGAGCTGTTCCCGGTAACAGGACAAACACTCCCCCTGATCAGTAGTGGGGGAACCTCAATATGGATGACTTGTTTGGCCATAGGTGTGGTACTAAGTGCCAGTAACAGGGCTAACCAGCGGTATGAGACTGAAAAGCTTGAAGCTGATGAAACCAACCCTTTAGAGATTCTGAGTGGACAGCTATAGGTTTATAATCTCGGGGGGAGGAACAGGAGGGCATATATATCCGGCAATTGCCATTGCCAATGCGCTTAAGGAACGGTATCCTAAAGCAGAATTTTTGTTCGTGGGGGCAAAGGACCGGATGGAAATGGAAAAAGTACCCCAGGCGGGTTACAAGATAAAAGGACTATGGATAAGTGGATTGCAGCGAAAGCTGACCCTGAAGAATCTGCTTTTTCCGATAAAACTGATTAGTAGTTTGATTGCAGCTGGGAAAATAGTACGCCAATTTAAACCCGATCTGGTTGTGGGTACTGGTGGCTTTGCCAGTGGACCCCTTTTACGGGTAGCCTCGAAGCGAGGTATTCCCTGCGTACTCCAGGAACAGAATTCCTTCGCCGGCCTTACCAACAAATTACTCGCCTCCCGGGCAGCGCGTATTTGCGTGGCCTACGACAATATGGAGCGATATTTCCCAAAGGACAAGCTGGTCAAGACTGGCAACCCGGTAAGGGATAACATTTTGGATGCCAGCACATCCCGTGAAGATGCGGTTACCTTTTTTGGACTGAATCCGAAGAAAAAAACGCTACTGGTTTTAGGGGGTAGCCTGGGATCCAAACGCATAAACGAACTGGTGCTTTCTCAGCTTCCCCTTTTTGAGGAAATGGATATACAGCTCCTCTGGCAATGCGGGAAGGGGTACTTTGATCAATATGAAAGACATTCCAACCCCGCCGTTAAGGTCCTGGATTTTGTAAATCGAATGGATCTGGCGTATGCCGCAGCCGATCTGATTATTTCACGTGCTGGGGCTAGTTCGGTATCGGAGCTTTGTGTCGTTGGTAAGCCAGTGATATTTATCCCATCGCCCAATGTGGCCGAAGATCATCAGACCAAGAATGCCATGGCACTGGTTACTGAATCGGCCGCGAAGATGATCAAAGAGGAAGAGCTCGAAGATAAATTTCCGCATATTTTCACAGCCCTGATCGGTTCTGTGGAAGAAAGGGAATTACTGGCAAAGAATATAAAAAGACTGGCTCTCCCGGGAGCTACCGAGGATATAGTAGAGGTAATTAGCACCTTATTGAAGAATTGATGGATATTAAGGCCGTACACAGGGTATATTTTCTGGGAATAGGAGGCATTGGCATGTCGGCCCTGGCAAGGTATTTCCACCATTTAGGGAAAGCAGTGGCCGGTTACGACAAGACCCGGACACCGCTTACACAGGAATTGGAAGGAATGGGGATAGCGGTTGCCTACGAAGACCATTTGGATGCCATACCCCCGGCTTATCACCATAAAGAGGGAACCCTGGTGGTGTATACCCCTGCCGTTCCTGAAGACCATTCCGGTATCCGTTTTTACCGGGAAGCAGGGTTTGAAATGTACAAACGTGCAAAGGTGCTGGGGATGATTACCCGGGACACCTTTTGTTTTGCGGTGGCAGGAACACATGGGAAGACCACTACTTCCTGTATCCTGGCGCACCTTTTGGATGCCAGTGGCACCCAGATTACCGCCTTTTTAGGGGGCATCTCCGAGGATTTCAACAGTAATTTCCTCATGAAAGGCCCGGATTATACTGTGGTAGAGGCGGATGAGTTTGACCGTTCCTTTTTACACCTGTCCCCGGATATTGCCTGTATAACCTCCATGGATGCCGACCATCTGGATATCTATGGTGATCATGAGCAGTTAAAGCAGTCGTTTCGGGAATTTGCAGCGAAACTGAAACCTAAAGGAACCTTATTTGTAAACAACGGACTGCCCATAAACGGGCTTACCTACGGTATTGATGACAACTCGGACTATTGCGCTTTGAACGTCAGGGTAGATAATGGCACCTATATATTTGACCTGAAAACCCCGGAATCCCATATGCAGGGTATACGTTTTAATAAGCCGGGTCGTCATAACCTGTTGAACGGTGTTGCGGCCATGTCTATGGCGCTGAAAGCTGGCTCGTCACCAGACAAATTGGTTGAGGCCATGGGTACCTTCAAAGGTGTGCAGCGAAGATTCTCCTATGCGATAAAGCAGGAAGGTTTGGTCTTTATAGACGATTATGCCCACCACCCAACAGAAATCAACGCGGTTTATGAAGCGGTACAGGAAATGCACCCCAACAAAAGGACCACAGTTTTATTCCAGCCGCACCTGTATTCAAGGACCCGCGATTTTGGAGATGCTTTTGCCCGAAGCCTGGAAAAATTTGATCGGATCTTGCTTTTGGATATCTATCCTGCAAGGGAAAAACCTATTCCCGGGATTACATCCGAATGGTTGCTGGAAAAGATCAATAACCCTAATAAAAAACGAATAAAAAAAGACGAAATAATCCCCGAAATCACAGCACATTCTCCCGAGGTATTTATAACCCTTGGAGCAGGAGATATCGGGCTGGAGATCAATGGTATAAAAAAACAATTGGCACATGCGATTTAATTGGAATTATCTGAAATTATTCTTGTTAATAGTCTGTATTACAGGACTTTATTCCTTCTCTGATTATCGATCCAATCAGAAAAAAATCAATGGGATAAGCCTGGAATTTGTTAGCGAAAACAATTTGTTCCTCAGCAAGGACGTCGTTAATAAATTGTTAATACAAAATTATGGGAGTCTAAAAAACGTCCCCAAAGAAGACATAGTTTTGAATACTATAGAAAAGGTCATCGAGACCAATGATATGGTGAAAAATGCCCAAGTATATCTTACTATTAATGGTGAACTTAAATCTAAAATTGCACAAAGGCAGCCAATTGGACGCATCGGGGGATTAACCCAATTTTATCTGGATGAGGATGGCAAAAAAATGCCACTCTCCAGGAATTACTCTGCGCGTGTTCCGATCATTACGGGTAAAATAACTGGCAAGAGCCTGGAAGATGTTTATGTCATCCTGCAATTTGTAAACGATGATGATTTCCTTAGGAAGAACATCATCGGGATTCATATTGATGACGAGGAGAAATACCAGCTCAGGTTCAGGGTAGAGAACTTTGTGGTAAACCTGGGGGATGTAAATGATCTGGAAGAGAAATTCAGCAATTTCAAGGCCTTTTACGCCAAGGCGATGAAAGACCAGACGCTGGACAATTATAAGATAGTGAGCTTAGAATTTGATAACCAAGTGGTATGCACCAAAATTTAGAAAACATGGAACAGGGAAATTTTTCTGTGGGGCTGGATATAGGAACCACCAAAATAGTGGCCATCATTGGGCAGGAGAACGAATATGGTAAAATTGAGGTACTTGGGATCGGGAGATCCAAAAGCCTGGGTGTACACCGGGGAGTAGTAAACAACATTACCCAGACGATCCGGTCCATACAGCAGGCTGTGGAAATGGCTGAAGCCGATGCCGGCCTGAAGATTGGTTCTGTTGTTGTTGGCATTGCCGGACAGCACATCCGGAGCCTTCAGCACAGTGATTACATCACCCGCCCGAATTCTGAAGAGGTTATAAGCGAGGAAGATCTCGAAAAGCTTTGCAACCAGGTATACAAGCTGGTCATGCTGCCCGGGGAAGAGATTATACATGTACTACCCCAGGAATACAAGGTAGATGGTCAAGCCGAAATCAAAGAACCTATTGGTATGTATGGCGGGCGCCTGGAAGCCAACTTCCATGTGGTGGTAGGGCAGGTTTCTTCTATCAAAAACATTGGTCGTTGCATCAAAAGCGCAGGACTGGACCTGGGCAATATTACCCTGGAACCCCTGGCTTCTTCAGATGCAGTGCTTAGTCAGGAAGAGAAGGAAGCAGGAGTTGCCCTTATTGATATAGGGGGCGGAACCACTGACCTGGCCATTTTTAAGGATGGAATTATCCGGCATACTGCTGTAATCCCTTTTGGTGGTAATGTGATTACAGAAGACATCAAAGAAGGCTGTTCTATAATCGAAAAACAGGCCGAATTGCTCAAGATCAAATTTGGCTCTGCATGGCCTGGGGAAAACAAGGACAACGAGATTGTCTCTATACCGGGATTGAGAGGCAGGGAACCCAAGGAAATTACCCTTAAGAACCTTTCCAAGATTATCCATGCAAGGGTAGTGGAGATCGTGGAGCAGGTATACCTGGAAATCAAGAACTACGGTCATGATGACCAGAAGAAAAAGCTTATCGCCGGCATCGTATTGACCGGTGGAGGAAGCCAGTTGAAACACCTTAAACAACTGGTAGAATACATCACAGGAATGGATACCCGTATTGGCTATCCGAATGAACATCTTGCAGGAGATTCCGACGAGGAAATAGCCAGTCCGCTTTACGCTACTGCAGTTGGCCTGTTGATGAATGCCATTGAGAATAAAGGTCGCATGGGTGCAACAAGCGAGGAAGAAATGAATATGGAAGAAGAAATGGTCCTGGAAGCTCACGATGACGGAGTCCTTGACCAGGCCAATGGAAAACCCAGGAAGTCCGTTTTCGAAAAATGGTCAGAAAAATTAAAGGATTTCCTTGACAACGCAGAATAAACCTACATAGAAGCAGATAATAACCAGTAATTAAAAAAATATGAGCAAGAGCACCGAATTTGATAGTATTTCCTTTGATCTTCCCAAAAATCAAAGCAACGTCATAAAAGTTATAGGCGTTGGAGGAGGTGGCAGCAATGCCATAAACCACATGTTCCAGGCCGGCATTAATGGAGTAGATTTTGTGATTTGCAATACGGATGCCCAGGCCCTGCAGAACAGTGCGGTCCCTACTAAGATCCAATTGGGCGTTTCACTTACAGAAGGTTTGGGAGCTGGTGCCAACCCTGAGGTTGGTGAACAGGCTGCCCTGGAGAGCATGGAGGAGATCAAGCAAATGCTCACTACAAACACAAAAATGGCTTTTATTACGGCTGGAATGGGAGGAGGTACCGGTACCGGTGCAGCCCCTATTATTGCCAAACAGGCCAAGGAAATGGATATCCTCACTGTGGGAATTGTAACCATGCCCTTCCAGTTTGAAGGCAGGAACCGTTGCAAGCAGGCACAGCAGGGTATAGAAAGGCTGCGCGCGAATGTGGATTCCCTGATTGTGATCAATAACAACAAATTGCGGGAAGTTTACGGAAACCTTGGTTTTAAAGCAGGTTTCTCCAAGGCAGATGAGGTTTTAGCTACTGCTGCCCGGGGTATAGCCGAGGTTATTACCCACCACTACACCCAGAATATTGACTTGCGCGATGCCAAGACGGTGCTGGCCAACAGTGGCACTGCTATAATGGGGTCTGCAACGGCAACAGGATCTGCGCGGGCTCAGGAAGCTATTATGAAGGCGCTGGATTCTCCCCTGCTCAATGACAATAAAATCAACGGGGCCAAGAATGTACTCTTGCTCATTGTTTCTGGCGCCCAGGAGATAACCATTGATGAGATTGGAGAGATCAACGACCACATTCAGATCGAGGCTGGCCATGGTGCGAATATCATCATGGGTGTTGGGGAAGATGAAAACCTTGGCGATGCCATTGCAGTAACGGTAATTGCCACTGGTTTCAATGTGGATCAGCAAAATGATATAGTCAACACCGAGACCAAAAAGATTATCCATACACTGGAGGACGACCAGAAAGCCGAGCAGAATTGGGAACAGGAGGAAAAGGTTGTGCATACACTGGAAACTGAACCGGAAGATGAGGTTTTTGAGCCCGTGATTAAGCACGAGCTGATGGAAGAGGATCAGTTTATGGAGCTTATCCCAACGACGAATTATATCAGAAATTTCAACGTTTTCTACGAAGAAGTAATTGCTGAGGGAGTTTCCGAAGACGAATTCCTGATCATTGATGCCAATCAGAAGCTTCGCAATATGGAGGTTATCGATGCAGAAGTGGTATCGGCTAAGCCGGTTGATGAAGACCAGATGGCCTTTAGTTTTGAATTGCCACTGAGCGAACAATCAGATGAGGAAGAACAGAACGAAAACGTGATAACCTTTAACCTGGATGATGAGGTAAGGGATATTGATATACAGGAGCATATAGAGGTAATCCCGGTTCTCGATTACAAAAAGGAAGGGGAAACCCGATACAGTTTGGAGGATTATATGGAGCTGGAAAGCAAGCTTACCGGGGCCAAATCCAAGGCGGAGGAGTTTGAGCCCAAAATTGTTGAGGACGAGCTGGTATTTGAGAAGAAAACATTGCCACCAACGGAAGAAGAAAAACCGAAACAACAGGAGGTGGATCCAATCAACAGTTCCATAGAAGATATGCTTCGCGAGCGTGCTGATGAACGAAGGAGGAAACTCAAGGACTTTAATTATAAGTTTCAGAACAATCTGAGCAATATTGACGAAATAGAAAAGGAACCTGCCTACAAGCGCCAGGGGGTGGATCTGGATGAAAACCCAAAGGACGGCAAGGTTTCCAGGACAACATTGGGGGAAGACAGCAACGATGAAATCCAGTTGCGATCCAACAACTCCTTCTTACACGATAATGTGGATTAGTCTTTTTTTGTTAAACCATGATAAGCCCGGAAGCCTCACAGTTTTCGGGTTTATTTTTTAACTTTGAAGTCACCTTAAAAACAGGATGATATGGGATTGCAGCAACAGGTTATGCAGGAGATGAAGGCCGCCATGAAGGCCAAGGACACGGTGACATTGGAATCACTCCGGGCCATTAAATCGGCCCTTTTACTGGCACAAACCGAAAAAGGTGCTGGAGGGGAGATGACTGAGGCCGATGAGGTTAAACTGGTTCAGAAACTGGTAAAACAGCGAAAGGACAGTGCAGCCATTTACCACGAACAGGGCAGGGAAGATCTAGCTGCTCCGGAACTGGCACAGGCCGAAGTGATCTCTAAGTTCTTGCCGGAACAACTGACTGAGGAAGAAATTGAAAAAGTAGTAGTACAAACCATAGATGCCATTGGTGCCAGTGGTATGCAGGACATGGGCAGGGTAATGGGTATGGTAACCAAAGAACTTGCCGGGCAGGCCGATGGGAAAACCATATCTGCCATAGTTCGCAGCAAGCTGAGCTGATACAGTCAGCAAAAGAAAAATTAAGATACCAGCCTTAAGATTCAACGCATTTTATTGGTACAAGCAAGTAGTTTTTGTGTAAATTGCGCCCGCATTTAGGCCGCGTAGTTCAACTGGATAGAATATCAGATTTCGGCTCTGAGGGTTGGGGGTTCGAATCCTCCCGCGGTCACATAAAGCAGAAAATCCATCACTGAATGTGATGGATTTTTCTTTTACGCAGAACGAAAAACTTGTTTTATCGTTCGAAGTAAAAGAGAAATAAACGGCGTAGCCGTTGGATTTTCTATTTTCAGCAGCGAGCGCATTGAGGATCATGTAGTTAACCCTCTGTCAGCTGGCTTCTTTTGTTGTTTTCAACGCGGAGCGTTATAGGGCACCGTCTGCATCAAGCCAAATGAAACCTCTTTAAATCAACTTATGTCCGCGAAACTCAGGGTATAAAATGCTATTTTAGAGAGCATATAACAAGATGGCCACCAACAAAACATGAAAATCATAATGAAATTTCACATTAAAGTGCTATTGCTATCAGTTCTTCTCGTAGCTTGTAAAGAGCAAAATCAATTTGACATAGAGAAGGGGACAAAAGAAATTTTAAAAGTGCACAACTTGCAAAGAGATTATCACTTTAATAAAGATTCAATTTCTTTTGCCAATCAATTTTCTGAAAATTTTGTTTCAATTAACAACGGTATTATTTCACGACCTAAAAAAAGTGAAACCATATCAAGGTACAATAGCTATTTTTTGTCAGTGGATTTTATCAGGTGGGATGATGTAACTGAACCAATCATCTTATTTTCAGATGATGGGACACTCGCTTACGCCATAGTGGATAAAATTGTAAAGGTTACTTACAAAGGTGAAACAGGAGAGAAAGTTGAAAGAGAGACTCGTTTTGCCTGGACTACAATTTACAGGAAATACGGAGATGAATGGAAAATCGACTGTGTAACATCGACCAGTAAACCTATCAATTCTTAGTGTTAACACGCATTAATAAATCAATTATGAACCCTCCAAAAAGAACCTTGTTCCTGTTTGCCTTTACAATATTTATCAATATTGTTTATGGCCAATGGCCTATGTCTAACGATACCGGATTTAATTCAGATGTAGCGGAACCAACTTATGCGAGAGGGGAAGGACCAAAAATACTTCTCGATGGTGCGCATCACAACTTTTTTATTCAATGGGATTTTTTTGTGCCTTTCTCTGATTTGGCAACAGCAGACGGATATCAAACAATAGTTGACAGCTTAAATTTTACACCGGATTATTTAGAGCGCTTTGATATTGTTATGATTATTACAGCGCTTCCGTTCGATTTCACAACTAAAAATGAAGTTACTGACGAAAGTACTTTCTCAGAAGAAGAGCTAAATAGTTTGTATGATTGGGTTAATAAGGGTGGTTCGCTTTTAGTTTTTAGTGAACATGCGCCATTTGACCAGGCCATAAATCCATTGCTGAATAAATTTGGTATAACTTCAAGTGTTGGTACTACAATAGACACTACCTTTTATGATAAGGACATCGGTAGGACAGGATGGATTGAATTTTCAAGGAAAAATGGATTGCTAAATGGTGAACACCCAATCACTCAGGGCAGAAACCCATCGGCCCGTATAAAGCGTCTGCTCACTTTTGGGGGTAGCGGACTTTCAGGTGAGGGTTATTCGAATATTTTGAAATTGTCAGAGTCATCTGAAAATGTAATGCATTCGACGGGGGTTGGCCCTGTCGGTAAGGGAAATTCACAAGGGCTTGCAGGGACAGTCGGGAAAGGGAAAGTTGTAGCGTTCGGAGACTCCAATGGATTTACAGCTATGGTTTTTGATTTGGGAGATGGAATTAAACAAGCTGCCGGAATGAACCTTAAAGGATATGACTGGAAACAATTTGTACTGAATACTTTATATTGGCTTTCAGAGAAATAGAGAATCCTCTGTTAACCAGCCTTACACGAACTATTTTGCTTCATTCCCAATAGCTCCCGATAATTATCGGGACGGGACAAATCGTTAACCAATGATAAAATTCTTTAGATTATCGAAACACCATTTTGCAAGGCAAAATCAAAGGTCTGGTAGACCTTTGGTTGAGATACCCACTTGCGGAAAAATTCAAACATGCGCCTTATGATAAAGTTTTTCAGAAGAATTAGGCAGCAACTACTTACTGAAAACAATTTCAGAAAGTATATGATTTATGCAATCGGAGAAATCATTCTTGTCGTTATCGGAATTTTAATTGCACTTCAAATAAATAATTGGAATGAAGGCAGAAAAGAATTCAGAAAGTCTAAAGCGCTATTAGAAGAGTTTAGAAGAGACCTTGCTAGAGATACAATAGAAAGTAATCTCGTTATGGGTAAATTAGCACGTCGGATAAAAATTGAATCGTGGGCGCTTAATTTAACTTCTTATAACCCCAGGCAATTAGATAGCTTGGAACTTGTCTTTTTTAGTCCGTATTATCAACTATCAATGACCGCCAGAACATTTAATAAACTACAGAATTCTGAAAACCCCAATCTCTCTGGTTTTGAAAATTTACAAAACAATCTCACGAAATATTACACCGACACTAAATATCTTTTAGATGCCTACAATGAAGAGGAGAAACATTACGCATTTTACAGTGAAATAAACCAGGTCATTCGTGAAAAATCAGAAATATATCTAAGCGGTTTTCCAATGTTACCTTTTGGAAAAGAACAGTCTGATAACCTGATTGCCTTTGCTCAGAGTATTGAAGGAAGAAACTATATAAAAGAAAATCATATTCACAGAAAGGGTATGATAAAATACGCCAAGAGAGTAAAAAAAGAAGCTCAGGAATTGATACAGCAAATAAATACTGGCTTGGAAGTGGAAAAATAGCGAAAGCACAACAAGGTATATAAGCCATTAAAACGGCTCATATACTAGAACGTTAGCAACAGTTTAAAATTAATAAAACTGAATTATTCCAGACAAGATTACTAGTGACTCCTTGATACTTTTCTTTGACAGGAACATTGCGCTGATAAAAGCACTGCATGGCAAACTGATCCCAAATTAGAAATGAATATTTTCAAATCATAATTCGTGTAAAATTTCCGTTCGTTTAATCCTGTCAGGGTAAGAATGATGAATTAATCAGTCCCAACAAAATTGGCCCTTCCAAAAAATCTTCTATTCACGAAGTTATTGAGATTGGAACCAAACCGATAATTAAATCCAAATCTGGTATCGATGATATAAGCTGAGGGCAGCGTGACCCTCCCGCTCAAAATATCCTGTTCAGTGAAGTCTCCGGATGCAAGGTAAATCTGATCCTTTACGTAGTTGCCTTCTGCCCTTACATAAAAAGATAAATTCCCGGTTACGCGGACGTCTGCCCTGATATTCAAACCTGTGGACCAGGAGCTAAAATCATCCAGATAATTCCTCAGACGATATCCCACCTCGAGGCTTCCCCAACGTTTATTTAGTCCCAGGCTGGCTCTCAAACTATGGAGGACCCTGGTTTCTTTAAGAAAACCGCTAATCGTTTCTTCGACATATTGATTATTCCTGAGTTCAACCCCGTAGTTCACTCTTAGAAATTTGGAATTCTGTACGGCTTCCGGGAAAAAATTGTACTCTACTGCCGGTCTGAAGCTGGTCTGAAACTGATAATTAAGTCGGGTGTTCTGACGACCTGCAATATCATATCCATAAGACCATTGGGGAGAAATAGATTTCACGAGCTGATGACTAAATCCAAATTCTGATACATCAAAATTATTCACAACGTCATCGATGATCTGGTTACCCTCTTCATCAAGAACCGGATCGCCATTGTCGTCAACTCTTGGCACTTTTTGAATGGTTCTTCTCAGCCTCTCATCAATTCTCCCGGATAGTGATATTTTCCACTTATCCGTTATACGGTTAATGTTGATGTCTCCACCTATATTGATTTCACTGCTCAATTCCTCTAATTCAATGTTGGCATCACTCCCCACATTAAAAACCCAGTAATTCCAGGGATCAACGCTTTCCTGTATTGAATCTTCCCGAATGCCAGAGTCAATCTTCATATTGATTGCGATCTCCTCGCCCGCTTTGGTTTTCGCAACGTACGGTGCTAAACCTAATTTGATAAACCGGGTTAGTTTTGCCCGTACTTCAAAGTCTGTGTCAATCTGTTTATTATCTACAAGGAGCGTGTCTGTTCTTCCCGCATGAATGCCTTGCTGACCAATAAAAATGAGTTGATATTGTCTTCCCCCTCCACCAGATCTGTTTCTGTTAATCAGCAGAAAGACATCGGCCTTTTGATTATCCCTGTAGAAGTCTACAGCCGTAATTTCCGTTCTGATATAATCTAAATCACAGCCGCCATCCCACCGTTCACAACCATCGATGAACACCCGGAGTTTATTGGGAGGGCTGTATTTATCACTTAATGTTTGACTGATCGCAGAAGGATGAAAAGAAAGAAATGCCAGAATCAATAAAAGTCGTATTATTCTCATTTGATCAGTGTTAATTCAAGTTGCCAGCACTCTTGAGCGCTATAGTAGATGAAAGTTGTGAACTTTAAAATCCCGCTTTACCGTAATCTTTTGAAAAGAAGTGAATTTTTTAAATGATAAAGCAGGAAAATGACAGTCTATTTTTTTACCACCAGCAAAAGTACACAAAAGCCTTTTGTGTATGGCATGTAAACACTAAAATCACGTACGAAGTAAAGCAAAGAATGCCGCTAACAAAGAGCTATAATTCATAGTTACATTAAAAGGTTGCCCTGCAATGTGAATTAGAAGTAATGCCTCCAATGGAATACCAGTTTCATTCCCAGATACCAGATTTCTTCAAGGGCGACAACTTCACCTGATTGCGGAACCAGGGTTCTTTCCCTCCACGGAACATCTACCCCGAATGAAAATTGAAACTTCAACATGGCACTCTGTGTGTTTGAAAATGCCCTTGTTGGTTGATACTCTAAAAAAGGAAAGTCCCATTTGGTAGACCTGTAACCCACCAGGAAGAATTCGCTGAAATTACTGTTTGGAATAACGATAGACTCCTGAATGCGGCGTACACCGTAAAATGAGACACCTACTTCCCTTCCCAGTACAAACTGGAAGCGTCCAATAGGGGTTGAAATGCCGGATTGCCATGGGATAAGTCCGCCGTTTCCAGAGGTGACAGCCATGCGCTGAAGTGTTTTTGGAGAGGCCCATGAAAGGATGGGGGCAACGAGGATGAGATCGCCGGGTATTAGCCAGAACGGCATGCGCACACGTAAATTATAGGCAGACCTCCCAGGTATGGTGGAGGTAATGGTACTACCCTGGGATATACTTCCTGGATCAGTAAACTGGCTGGTGGTAGGCGAATCCTGCCGCCAACCCAACTGAAGAAAGGCCAAACCATCTCCAGCCTTGTTCATTACCCCATCGAGGCCGAGTCCCAAAACCAGGTTACCTTCGATACTCGCAATCAATGCCGATTCATTTTGGTTTGGACCGAAGCCACCCCCTAGCCAACCACTCTCCGTTGAAGACGAAACCCCGATAAACGGACCCATTTCGGTACGAAAACGTGGTAATTGACCCAGACCCTCTGTAAGGCTCGGTATTGGTGTGCTCATTAATACTTCACCTAGCAGGTCCATATCAAACAATACCTCTGGCATATAGTTGTTTGAGCAAACGCTGAACATGTCAGGTGAATTCCCCATGTTTTTTAATGGCATCAACACCTCAGCTTCAGGTTGTCCCATGGCGTGGCATAATTGCTCTAAACTTATTTGTACCGCTTTAGCGACGACCAAAGCATCTTCAGGGCGCATATAGGCATCACCCATGAGCAACAAGGGTTGCCCATCCCAGGTTTCAACCTCCAGTCCAGCCTCATTGTAGTGATCATGAGTTCCTTTGCGCTGAGCCGCATTTCCCCAGGTGCCGACAACGTGACCGGCAGCATATGAATCCTGCAGGAAATGCAGGGCGAAGGCCTCATTGGCCAGCGCCGCCAGAAGGATGGCTGACCGGACTTCCTGAGTAAGGTCCGGCATTCTTGACTGCATTACTCGTTCCATTGCTTTGGTGTGGAAATATGCATAAGCACCCAGGCCATTTAGGGGAGCACCTTCCTCCAGGGATTTCCTGAAATAATCTTTGGAGGTTCCTTCTATGGTATTCCTTGCAAGAAGAAAGTGCACATTGTTAGTTCCTGCCCGGGTAGCATAATCCATATCCGCGCGTTGGAGTCTTATGTCGGAATTTCGGATTGCATTTATGGTTTGATCCGGACGTTTGGCTTTGTCGAGATCTTCCTGCAATCTTGTCGCAATATGATCTACGCGCAGTATCCAGTCGCTTAAAAGAATAATATCCACCATCTGTTCCGGCGAACAGCTGTGGTCCCCGGCAATAGCAGGCCAGGATGCCAGGTCCAGTACCTGAGAATTCAAACCGTGCTGAGGGTTAATAATTGATGCTGAAAGGCGACCCTCATGGCCAATCCGGACTTGTGCCCACATGTTCTCAAGGATCCTTCGGTATTCAGGTCTTAATTGCTGAATTGCTAATACCGAGATTCGCCTGTGCTCGGGATAGACCCAGGCCTTAACGGGGAGCGAGAAAATCAATACAAAGATACATAGAAGCCAGCGCGCCATAAGGATGGGATAAAATACTGTTCTCTTTAAAGGTAACAATTTATGATAAAGAGATTCCTACTGCAAGGTTTGGGCCTCCCTCCTGCAGGTCTTCGTTCCCGCCCATGTTTCTGGCAGGTTCGGGTAAGGTTTACTATCTTAGGTAAAACAAATCTGGTCCGCTGGGGCTAGCCCACTCAAGCACCACCCCATAGGCAGGGCCGTAATACTTCAATACTTCTTCGCCAGGGCTTCGAAGTAGGAACTATAACCAACCTAACCCATGATAAAATTCTTTCGTAAAATTCGATACGACCTTATGGAAAAAAATAAAACAGGTAAGTACCTCAAATATGCTATTGGTGAAATTGTACTTGTGGTTATTGGAATTCTAATTGCACTTTCCATCAATAACTGGAATGAATCAAGAATAGATAGAATATCAGAACAGGCAATTTTAAAGCAACTCAAATCAGAATTCAATAGTAATCTCACGCAATTGGATGAAAAAATTGGAATCAGAAACTATATGATGAATTCTGCTATTCAATTATTGAATTATATAGATAACCCGGGCATCAGAAATATTGATAGTGTAGAAATGCATTTGGCAAAAACTATACCTTATACCACCTTCGACCCGATCATAAATGATTTAGCCACCTCGGGAAATCTAAGATTAATTAGAAATGATAGTTTAAAGGCATTACTATCAATGTGGACCAGTGAAATTGTCCAGGTTACGGAAGGCGAACAAACTTGGGCTAAATACAGAAATGAAATTTACATTCCATTTTTAATAAAAAATTATCAGGTTAGATCACTTCGAAATAAAGCTATGAAAACTGATCTGTTATACACATTCTTGATTAACCAGGAAAACAGAGCTTCAGAAATAAATGATATAGGAAATTCAAAACACTTTTCTGATATTAATATTCTACTGGATAATCCGGATTATGAAGATCATCTCGTAAGGTGCATTACAACTAATAGAAATACACAACAACAAGCATTTATTTTAAGAGATAGAATTATAGAAATATTGGATATTTTGAATAAAGAAATAAAATAACGAAAGAACAACAAGGAAAATCCATAGCTATACCCCTTTAAATTGAGAATAATTCTCCTCATAAATTAAATTAATTCCCAGTCGGAAAAATAACTACCTTACAGTTGGCTTCGAAGCCATGCACAAATTCCTTCTTGGCAATTTTAAATAAATAAGAGTATGCAACGACCAACCATTCCTTCAATTATCCTTGTTACCCTGATGATAACCTTGCTTGGGCCTGATTTATACGGTCAGAATTTAGGTGATGACATCTCCGTTCCTCCTTCACCCTATCCGATCAGTGATGACGCTTTTACCGTATCCACTCTGGCGGAAGGCTTCTCCGTTCCTTACGGGATAGCTATCGTGGATGATGAGGAGTACTTCATTTCAGACAGGATCGGGAAATTATTCCACTTCCGGGACGGAACCCTTACCGAGATTGACGGGGTACCCCGGGTTGGCTTGGCAAAACTCGGGGAGGTCATTTTTTTAGGGGGAATGATGGACCTGAGCCTGCACCCCAATTATGCCACCAACAAATGGCTGTATATGGCCTACGTATCCGATGATGGGTTATCGAAAGTAGCCCGGTGTAAAATAGAAAATAATGCCATTGCCCAGTTTGAGATCCTGTTTACCACACAGCACCAAACCCTTGTCGGTAACGGCCTTCGGATGGTCTGGGAAGATGACCAGCATTTCTTCCTGAATATCGGGGGTACCAGTTTTTCAACCAGATCCCATCCCATCCTCGTTTCCCAGGATTTGCATTCCGAGGGGGGAAAGATCCACCGATTGATGGATGATGGCAGCGTCCCGGAGGACAACCCGGTCTTTGAAGGGTTTACATCTCCCTCCTCCATTTGGAGTTATGGCCACAGGGATGTACAGGGGTTGCAATACAATAAAGCACTGAAAGAACTCGTAGGTGTGGAGCACGGGCCCAAGGGGGGCGATGAATTCAATGTGATCGAAAAGGGAAAAAATTATGGATGGCCCCTTTATTCTTTTGGCACCGATTATACCGGTGAGCCTGTCTCCCTGATTTCCAAAGATTCCGCGGCCGTATTCACGGTCTTCCCTGAATACTACTGGACCGTTCCCACGGACGATGGAGGCCAGGCCATCGGGCCGGCCTGTTTGTTGAAAGTTGAGGGAAGCAATATTGCAGACTGGAATGATTATTACCTGATGGGATCCCTTTCTTTTAAGCGGCTTTTGAAATACGACAGGGCTACCCAACAGACCTATGGCCTGACCGTTGAAGGACGGGTAAGAACCATTAAACAGCTGCCAGGAGGTGATATTATCGCTTTGGTAGAACGCAGCAATACGGGGGTATCCAACGGAAAAATTATTAGAATCTCCAGGTAAATCACCGGCAACATCTGCAGCCTGTGGGGTTTAAGATACCACCCCGGTCCGTATCGCATTGGATTAAACCAACAACTATGAGATATCGAAAGGTTTCTAAACACTTTTATATTATCGTTCTAATTTTTATGTGTAATTGGGTTTTCGGTCAAAACCTAAAGAGGGAAAAGATGGAACAACTGAACTTCCTTGTAGGAGAATGGGTGGGTACAACCAAAGTCTATAAAAATGGACAGGTTGCCAAAGAAGGTGCTGCCTACGAAAAGATCTCCTACGATCTGGACAGGAATATTTTGGTAATCGAGTTGAATACCGAGTTTTTACAACTCCGTACCATAATCAATTACAATGAAAAAGACCAAAAATATTATTACCATCGTTTTTCAAAAGAAGGTGCAGCGGTATATCCTGCAGAATTTAAGGATGGACAACTCATTGTATGGAAGGATGAAAAAACGAGATTTTTTTTCACAAAAACTCCGAGTGGAGGCTTTCAGGAATATGGGGAACAACTAGTGAACGGGGAATGGATAAGAACTTTTGAAGATACTTTCATCAATACACAGTAACCACTAAACCTAACATTATAAATACTTCTCATCCTTCCCTTTGGTAGGGACACCGTATCCATTTCCCGTGATGGACCATAACAAGAAGCATTGATATAATCTGAAAAAGACTTCTTAATTCACTGGAAAAACAAAGCTCATTCCACTAAGGCATAACGCAAGTTGGGAGCATCCAGGACCAGGGTTTTTCCAAGGAATAATTTGTTTCCGGTCATTCCCCCTAAATCCCCACCAATATTGGAAGCTTTCATGGTCCAGACCATTAATTTATTGGGCCATTCAAAATAGGTTACGTAGGTAAGCGGTACTTTGGTTGTGCCAAAATTAAACATTCCGTTACTTTCAATATTATGACCAGGTATCTTGCTGCCCCATGAGTTAATCAGGAATGATTCTCTTTCGGCCCCGGGTTTGGCCAGTTCCAGGAAGGTATCTTCTTCTACAATCAATTCAAACGCACTGGAGCCAGAATCGAACCAAAGGCTTGCCGGTTCGTCATTTAGTTTGGCCGACAGAAAAACTTTGCGGCCATCAAAACTAAAAGGCAAAAAATCTGCCTCTTTTTCGATGGTTTCCGGAACAGACTCCATAAGTGTGATTTTTTCGTTTTTATAATCTATTATTAAAGCGTGCTTTTCCATAAAGTCGGATCCTACCGTCCCTATTTTAATTACTGAGGTACTGTCTGCCCAGTCGATTGTGTATCCCATACCTCTAATATCCACAGAACTTGCTTTAACATCCACAGTTCCAACTTTAAAGGACGCATCTACTACCCGAACCCTATTGTCAACGGTATCCATACGAAAGATGTCTCCATATTTTTCATTTATGGAGAGTACATTTTTGTAAGACAAAACCGTTGACGGGGCCCCGGTATCAAATTGCATGTACAAAGTGCGATCAACCCCGGGAATAGTTACAGGAACAAGCATGGCGGCATGAGGTTCAATTTTATTGTTCAATTTTTCACCACTCCAAACAAATTCAAACGGTTGCCCGAGATTTGATAAGGTTAGCGTACTTGGAGGTGCATTCATGAATTTATTCTTGTAATAAAAAAAGGCTGCTGTTCCTCCTACAAGTATCAGGGCTATCAGGATTAAAAGTATTCGTTTTACTAATTTCATTTAAAATGGTTATGGTTCATATAAATTATGGAAACGTGAAAAATTTCAAGATACAATATTAATTACATTAGCAATAGAACGCTATTTTTTGAATTCCTGTGAATTAACTTTTCTCATCTCGCCCAGCCGTTGGATTTTCTATTTTCAGGAGCGAGCGTTTTGCGGATCATGAAGATAATCCTCCCGGAAAATACTTTATAATTCTTAAAAGCAGGTTAACCGCTGTTAAACCAATCCCGATCCTGAAACCTCAAGGGATAAAATGCTATATTGTATGGTATATAACAAGTCGTGGTTAATGGTTCTTAGAGTTGCGAAGAATAATCAAGTTTCTTACAGTTATTGTGGTGGTTATTCTAATAAGTAATATCATCACTCTAAGGATCTTGATAAAACCTATTATTAATTCCTATGATTACGAAACTCAAAATTCAGAATTCGTACTTACTGTAATTTCTGAAAAAGGTCGTGATACAAAAGGCTGGCGTCCCCAGGCGCCAAACCATACTTGTCTGCCGAACCATCTGTGATGGGCAGGTAGAGCCGAAACCGTTGTGCAACATAGACACAGAATAATTATATGAAACATATAATACCCTATTTCTTGGTGCTGCTATGTTCTATTGTTAGCTGTCAATTAAATAGAAATACCAAGAACGCTGATTATGATGTTGATATTCAATCAACCGCAGAAAGCTTAACCCTTTTTGGCGAAAATTTGATTTCGACATCACTTTACGAAAGAGATTTAGCGATTAATCCACAGGGTAATGAAATAATCTTTACCCTTGGCGACTATAAGCAATCAAGAAGAGTTTTGGTAATACTGAGAGAAATCAATGGGATTTGGAGAAAGCCTGAAGTAATGAATATATCAGGTAGATACCATGACATTGAACCGTTTTTCGCAAATAATGGGAATAGATTGTTTTTTGCCTCGAACAGGCCCATTAATCAAGATAGTACGAGAAATGATTACAATATTTGGTATAGCGACAAAATTGAAAATATATGGACTGAGCCCTTAGCTTTAGATACAGTGGTCAATACTAGAGGAAATGAATTTTTTCCGTCTCTGAGCGAAAAAGGGAATCTATTCTTTACAGCAACGAGGCAAAACGGAATAGGTAGAGAGGACATATTCGTATCTGAATTTAAGGGAGGGAAATTTCAATCACCAATACCATTGCCAAAAGAAATCAACTCCACATTGTTTGAATTTAATGCCTATATAAGCCCCAAAGAGGATTTTATAGTTTTTAGTTCTTTTGGAAGAGAGGATGGTTTTGGTGGAGGAGACTTGTATTTCAGTAGCAAGGACGAAACGGGTAACTGGAGTCCTTCTAAAAATATGGGAAAACTAATTAATTCGAACAAATTGGATTACTCCCCGTTTATAGATTGGAAAAACCATAATTTCTACTTTTCGAGTGAACGTATAATTGAAAACAATACTGAATTGAAAAGTATAGATGGTATAAAACACATTGCAAATGATGTAATGAATGGTTTTGGGAATATCTATAAAATAGGATTGGATAAAATAGAAAATATGAACTAGAAGGTTGCACAACAATGCTTTTAATTCATTGTGGCAATGACTTAAAACAAAGTTTAATTAATAGAATAAGGCAAATTTCTAAGGCGTAATAATTCTGTCCATGATTCCACAACGAAATCATAGCCAGAACCGATGGCAGTAATTAAAAGCAATACGAAACTTTAAAAAACAATACGATGAGAAAAAATCTACATTTAATCCTACCCATTAAGTTATTGCTGGTTTTGGCTTTTATAAGTCTTCCAAATTTTTCCTATTCCCAGAGTAATGCAGATTCCGATACCAAAAAACTGTTGAATATTGGTTTTGTATTATACACCCAGAGCAATACTCCTGGAACGTTATTCGCAAGATGGAATTATGGCAATGCCTATAGTGGTCCTGGAATTGCAACAGGAGGGCCAAAGGAAAATGGATATGTTGGAAATTATCACGTTCGTTATTTCTATGAGAATGGGGATTTTTCAGATGAATATGACCTTGTGATTGAAAAGAAAGGAGACTTTTATGATGTTTCATGGCTTATTAAAGGTGAGGTTGCAGCCAAGGGTGTTGGAATGGAAGTAGATAATGGATTGGCGGTAGGATGGCGGAGAGTAACTGATTAAACAACAGGATGAAAAGAATACTAATTATTGGATTAACACTACTAAGCATAGGTTGTTCCCAAGCGGTTGAATATGATTTAGTGATAAGAAATGTCAGCTTATTTAATGGATATGAAGATCAAGGGATTGTAAATATCGCAATCAATAATGACACTATAGCAACCATATCTTCTGAAGAATTAATAAGCCAATCAGTGATTGATGGCTCAGGCAAATACATAATTCCAGGCCTTGTTAATGCACACGTACATGTATCTAGAAGGGAACAACTTAAGCAGGGGTACCCTTTGGGAATCATGTACCTGCTAAACATGCACACCGGATTAGAGGACAGAGAACTTGATTGGAAAAGAATTTCCCGGGATTCTTCCGGATACTCTGTTTTATATGGTTCTGGTCACGCAGCTACTGTGCCGGGTGGCCATCCAACCCAGTTTAGCCCTGAAATGGAAACCATAAATGATTCTTCTTCCGTGGAAGCATGGCTGCAAAATAGGATCAAAAACAATGTGGATTACATCAAGATCATCCGCGACAACCACGAATGGATGGGCTATCCGGCACAGCCAACTATGAGCTTTGATACTATTGGTAAACTTATAGGTGCTGCACGCCACAATGGGCTAAAGACAGTAGTCCATGCAAATACGGTTCACGAATTTATAGCGATTTCCAAATTCCAACCCAGTGGCTTTGTACATATGTTGGATTACAAAGAAGACCTCCCGATACCTGAATCGTATTACCAGGCCATTTCCAATAGCGGTGCATTCATTGTAACAACAGCAGGTATTTCATTGAAGCCAATGGAAGGTGCTCCACCTTTTATGGTAGAATGGGTAACCAAAAATTTATTAGATGCGGAGCAGAGGGCTGAAATTATCAGCAATTATTATCAAAATGACATTATGATCGTTGTTGGAACCGATGCTCAGGAAGGACAAATGGACTTTGCCGACGACTATTACCTTGAATTAGAGCTTTACCAAATGGCTGGACTATCTAATCTGGAAATACTTCGGGCGGCTACGGGAAATGCTGCAAAGGCTTTTGGTTTGCCAATAGGAGAAATTAAAGTGGGAGGTAAGGCTACTTTTGTATTGCTAAATGCCAGTCCTTTGGAAGAACTATCCAACCTTAAAAAAGTGGAACAGGTTTGGAAAAATGGTAAACCTTATGATGGTCTATAATCTTTTGGCAAGTGGTAACTATGTTAATGAATTCAGTTGATTCCAATGCAAGGCAATTTCTTTACCGATAAAACTGCTGTCAAAACCATTGATCGATACAGGATTATTTACCTGGGTATGGCTGTATTGTCTTTCGTTATAACAGAAATGGGCAGAAATATCTACAGACCATTTATTTACTCCAATAACATTGATGATTTTGGGATTGCGGACAGCATTGGCAATTCCGGAGGGATAATGGTTCAGGTATTTTTTACGTTGGCCATCTTAAACTCCCGGGGAAGGAAAGCTTTTAATGTGGTGGTGTTCCTGGTCATTGGCTATATCCTTTATGAAATATTGCAACCCTATCTGCCTCGTGGTACATTCGACTGGAAAGATATATACGGTACGCTGATCGGTGGTGTAATCGCCCTGTTGGTTTTATTCCTGTTAAAGAAGACGATCAAAAACAAGGTGATCTATACCTTTAATTAAGTTTTACGCAAAGGAAATAGATTAAGCTCATTTCACAGTTATTCCCGATTATGAAAACACTTCCTTCCTCCTCCTTTCAATTTAAATGCGGTATTGAGAGCAGTAACAGGTTTATGCTCGCTCCCATGACTAATACCCAAAGCCATGAGGATGGCACGTTGGCTGAGGACGAATATCGCTGGCTCACCATGAGAGCGAAGGGCGGGTTCGGTATCACCATGACCTGTGCTTCCCACGTGCAGGAAGTTGGGAAAGGCTTTCCGGGTCAATTGGGCATATTCTCTGATAATCATATCGAAGGTCATCGCAGATTGAGTACGGAGATCAAGGCCCTCGGCAGTGTGGCCATTATACAACTTCACCATGCCGGCATGCGCTCGCCGGAAGAACTGATTGGCGAAAACCCGGTTTGTCCGTCAGATCAGCCCAAGTACAGTGCGCGTGGGCTGTCATTGGCCGAGGTTCATCAACTACGGGATGATTTTATCACGGCCGCCATAAGAGCCAGGGCAAGCGGGTATGACGGGGTGGAAGTACACGGGGCCCATGGTTATATCCTTACCCAATTCCTCAGCAGTAAGATCAACAACAGAACCGACCAATACGGAGGGAACCTAGAAAACAGATCCCACCTGCTATTTGAGATTGTCAATGGTATAAGGGAAAGCTGTGGGCCGGATTTCCTCCTGGGGATCCGACTATCCCCGGAACGTTTTGGAATGAAGCTGGCTGAAGTGAAACAAGTGACTAACCGTCTGATTGATGAGGGGAATATCGATTTCCTGGATATCTCACTCTGGGATGTTTTCAAGCAGCCCGAAGAAGAGGAGCATAAGGACAAAAGTTTACTCGAGCATTTTACCGGACTCAATAGAGGAGAGGTAAAACTTACAGTTGCCGGAAATATCCGGACAGGAAAGGACGTGAATAACGTACTGCAGGCTGGTGTGGATTTTGTGAGTATTGGTCGCGCTGCCATACTCCACCACGACTTCCCCAATCGGGTTATGGACGATCCGGATTTTATGCCTGTCAAAACGCCTGTTACAAAGGAATACTTAAGCAAAGAAGGCCTGGGAGAGGATTTTATCAGCTATATGAAGCGTTGGGAGGGTTTTGTGGCAAATGATCACTGAGCTGTTTCAGTCCTTTAAAAATACTTACATGATCGGCCCAGATCTTATGGTCAGTGTAAAATGTTGGATTTGAGAAAAAAGGGCTTCTATTGTAGCAATATCAACTATGCCTCGTCATCATATAAAGCGTACAATAAGATGAACTTATTCAGAAGTCTATTTGCCATCCTTATATCACTAAACATTATTTCCTGCAATTCTAATCCCAGAAAGGATAAATCAGCGACTGTTGATGTTGTGTTTCAGGAAGATTCGACCGGATTTACAAAATCCCAGAAAGATTTTATTCGTGATCTTATTAATACTTCGGAAAAGGAGGTTCGAAGTCTTTTGCCGGATCTGCCGGACAGTATAAAGGTCATTGTTGAAAATGTAGACTGGGATCTGGATATTGTTGGTGGGGTAACCGGAAGAACAGAAACGAATTCTCCTCCACTCGTTATAGTTCAGATTTCCGGACAATATAGGGAAGGAATAATGGATTCTATACATTCCGGTTTGAAGGCCACTATTTTTCACGAATTTCATCATTTGTCACGGGGCTGGGCTATTCAGGATAACAAGTTTAGTTACGGAATTCCTAATGCCATGGTTAATGAAGGCCTGGCCGTGGTATTTACGGAATTATATACGGGGAACGTACAGCAAGTAAATTCCTATACGGATGAGGCTGACAATTGGGTGAAGGAGATTATTTCCCTTCCCAAGGATGCCAGTTACTCCGATTGGGTAATGGGGGAACACCCAGATGGGAGGACTTATATAGGCTACAGAAGCGGGAATTATATGGTGAGAAAAGCAATGAACAGGTCTGGTAAAAACATTCTGGAACTAAGTGCCCTTATGCCGGATGATATAATAAAACTGGCTGGCTATTAATACTGCTAATTGTAAACACAACATTTTATTAGCGCTATAATAGTAGTTTATATATGACCATTGTATTTCATTAAAGCTGAAACCAATTCTTGAGCCACCCTCTAGTATTTTACGCCTATATTCCATAAACCAAATATGTTAGCTTTTCAATATGAAAACCAATCCGCTCATTACCCTCACTATTCTCATTTTATTTGTTCTCAATACTTCTAACGTATTTTCCCAGGTAAATCATGATGGTATAGAAAACCCTATTGAGTACTATAAAAAAAGAAGCAAAGCCCTCAGTCTTGCCCAAAGTGAGAATTGGCGGGATTTAATTCCTATGGCAGAAAGCCTCACCAGGCAGTACCAGATGGATGGGGATCTGTTCTATATACTTGGGCTTGCCTATTATCAGACGGGGCAATATCAAATGGCTATTACGGCTTTAAGAAAGACCCTGGACCTGGGTGGGACTATCCTTTCAGTGCCAACAGGTTCAAGTCCTTCCAATGATATCATGGTAAAAATTGCCAGGGCTTATGCCCTGGATGGTGATAAAGCTAATGCCATGAGATGGTTGCAGAAAGGATTCGCCTCCCGCTTTGATGAAAAGCCATTTTTGAAGGGCGACCCAGCATTCAGGGCCTTTAACCAGGATGAAGATTTCCTGCAACTTTTTGGTATTGGTAATCAGGATAAACCAACAAGAGAAGATGCCTGGACGGCCGACCTTAATTATTTACAAAAGCGTATTGTAGAAATGCATTACGCCCTGGATGATGTTATCGCTGAAGATGATTTCAAAGTGCTTTTTGATGAATTAATATCCTCTATAAACACATTTTCAGATGAACAGATCGTAGTAGGAATTATGAAAATTATGGGACGTTTGGGCAATGGGCATAACTTTATTATACCTACTTCCCCGGAGATTGGTGCCCTGAAAAAACTTCCTGTTCAGTTTTATCAATTCAATGACGGGATGTTTATTGTTGATGCCAATGAAAGCTATGAAAAATGGATTGGCTACCAGGTAGTAACGATTGGAAATACACCCATTGAAAAAGCCCTTGATAAAACCAATGCAGTAAATGCCAGGGATAATGCTATGCAAACCCTTTGGCAAGGACCCTATTTCCTGTCCATGCCAAACGTTTTGAAAGGTCTGGGAATTATAGAAGACGAGAATCAAGTTATACTTACACTTAAGGAGAATACGGGTAAGACTGAAAAAGTTACCCTGGAACCAATAACCTGGAACTTTACCGGATTCCCCAGAATCCCGGCATTGAAAAAGGGGTCACAACCCTTGTACCTCTCAAAAATGGATAACATATTCTGGTATGAATCCTTATTGGAGGATCAGGCAATTTATATTCAGTTTAATAGTGTACAGAACAAAAATGATCTTTCTCTGAAAGATTTTACTTTGGAAATCAAAGATCAAATCGACCAAAGGAAACCCCAGTTTTTAATAGTAGACTTGCGCCACAATTCGGGTGGAAATGGAGCTATTCGCAATCATATGCTTAAATTACTGGTACAGTTTGAGGCTGCAAACCCCGAAGGGAAAATATTCGTTTTAATGGGTAGGAGGACCTATTCGGCAGCTCAAAACTTATTGACCGAAATATCGATGCATACCAATGCAATTTTGGTGGGAGAACCCAGCAGTTCAAAGCCCAATACTATTGGCGAAGCAGGATGGTTTCAACTGCCTTATTCAGGTTTGCTCGGCATTATATCCACACAGTACCATAAATCTTCTGAGGCAGAGGATTTCCGTAATTGGATTGCACCACATATCCCAGTTGGTCTGTCTTCCAGGGATTATTTTTCCGGGAATGACAAGGCATTGGATATCATTATGGATGTAATCAAGACTTCTGAAATTAGGATTAAGGACTAGCATCAATTACTATTATATACCATTGCGATCAGGGGAGCACTACTCGATATAGCTTATTTATGAGGTATTAATCCTTCATTTAATATTGGTATTCGGTAATAGAAAATAATCCACTATATTACATCCTCAAATGAGCCCTGACCTTTGCTCACGGAACAAAATAGCTAACTAAACAATTAAACAAATGACTGACCAAATTCAGGATTCCCAGCAAAATGAGAGTTATAATTTAGGCAGGGTAATCTTCCTTGCCTTCGTAGCCGCAATTGGTGGCTTTTTATTTGGATTTGATAGTGGAGTAATCAATGGTACGGTAGATGCCCTTCAGGCAGCTTTTGACTCAGATGCCACAGGTACAGGATTCAATGTGGCCTCGGTACTCCTGGGCTGTGTTGTAGGTGCCTTTTTTGCTGGTACCCTTGCTGACCGCTTCGGAAGGAAACCCATGATGCTGGTCGCCGGTATCGTTTTTGTTATCAGTGCCTGGGGATCGGGTATTTCCGAAGGTTCCCTGGAATTCGTGATTTATCGATTGATCGGTGGTTTGGCCGTTGGTGCCGCCAGTATTCTGGCGCCCCTTTATATAAGCGAAATAGCCCCTTCCAAAATCAGGGGCAGACTGGCTACATTGCAGCAACTCATGATTGTGATCGGGTTGTTTATGGCCTTTATGAGCAACTACGCTCTTGCCGGACTATCAGGGGGTGCAGAAGAAGAACTCTGGCTTGGGTTCCAGACCTGGTCCTGGATGTTCTGGGCAGAAATACTGCCCGCTTCATTATTTGTGATTGTGCTGCTATTCATCCCGGAATCACCGAGGTACCTGGTAGCTTCTAACCAGGCAGAAAAAGCACAAAAAGTTCTGGCTGCTATCAGCAATGCTGCCCAGGCAGCCGTTAAGGTAGCGGATATAAAAACTACGGTACGGACAGACAGTCGTCCCAAACTGGGGGATATCATTAGCAAGTATACGGGTAAAATACATCCATTGGTCTGGGTGGGAATCGGTATAGCAGTGTTGCAGCAGTTTACTGGTATCAATGTAATTTTCTATTACGGTGCTACGCTCTGGCAGGCCGCCGGATTTGCAGAGTCCGATGCCCTGCTTACCAACGTTATCAGCGGAAGTGTAAATATATTCTTCACCTTTGTGGCCATAGTACTGATTGATAAGGTGGGTAGAAAGCCCTTGTTGTTAGTAGGTTCCATTGGGCAAGCAGTAATGCTGGGAATACTGGCTTATCTGTTTGGAACGGCATCCCTGGACAGTGCCAATAACCTAATCCTGGAAGGGAACAATGGTACCTATGCCTTATTAGCCGCTAATGGATATATAGCCTTCTTCGCGGCCTCCTGGGGTCCGGTAATGTGGGTTATGCTGGGCGAAATGTTCCCCAACCAGTACCGGGGAGCGGCGCTGGCGGTTTGTGGTATTGCCCAGTGGGGATCCAACTTTGCCATAACCATGACCTTCCCGATCATGCTGAATTACCTGGGACTGGGCGTTTCCTACGGTGTTTATGCAGTATTTGGCGTAGTGGCCTACTTCTTTGTAAGGTCGCTTGTCAAAGAAACCAAAGGACGGACTTTGGAAGATATGTCGCGCGAACAGGAAGAAGAGGAACGAAAACACGCCAGTCAAACGGGTTAACAGGATAATCCGGATAGATAAAAGCTCAATAAACATGGTATGAAATGAATTAAAACGCATTCTGTACCATGTTTTTTATATGCTAAAAACCACTTTCATGAAAAAAATTGTTGGGATTGCTTTCCTGTTTACCTTTTTCAGCTGTGCTGATGCTCCAAAAGAACCGATAGTAATTGACATCGAAGAACTGACTATAGAAAAGATCCATCAGGCCTACCAGAATGGAGAATACAACAGTCAGCAATTGGTTCAGGCTTACCTGGAACGCATCGAACAGCTCGATTCTTCAGTAAATGCGATTACTTATATCAATCCGGATGCCTTGTCAGTGGCAAGGGAACTTGATAAAAGCATGGATGGGGATTTTGAATCGAAGCCCCTATATGGCATTCCAATTATTGTGAAAGACAATATCAACGTAATAGGGATGCCAACAACTGCAGGCTCCAGGGCGCTGTTGAATTATTATCCGGAAGAGGATGCTTTCATCATCCGGAAGTTAAAGGAGGCAGGCGCCATAATCCTTGCCAAGTCCAATATGGCGGAGTGGGCGTTTTCCCCAATGCACAGTGAGAGCACCACAAGTGGTACAACCCGGAATCCGTACAATTTAAATTATGTCCCGGCAGGCTCCAGTGGAGGTACCGCTGCATCGGTGGCGCTTAATATGGGTGCCGTAGGATTGGGGACAGATACGGGCAATTCCATCAGGGGCCCTTCTTCCCATTGTTCCCTGGTTGGCTTGAGGACTACTTTGGGTCTCATCAGCAGGAGTGGTATAGTACCACTCATGCTGAGAAATGATGTGGTAGGCCCCATGTGCCGTACGGTTGAGGACGCAACCCGCGTAATGGAAGTGATGGTAGGTTATGATCCAACGGACTCCATTACAGGATATTCAGAAGGCAAGACGGTGGGCAACTACAGGCAATTTTTGGTAGAAAACGGACTGGAGGGAGCAAGGATAGGGGTGCTTCGTCAAATAATGGACGATAAAACAGATCCTGAAATAGAGGATTTATTCAATAATGCCCTGGGAGACCTATCTGCCCTGGGCGCTGTGGTGGTAGATCCGATCCAAATACCCAATTTTACAGAGCTAAGTGAGGATCAGTGGTGCAGCGAATTTAAACAGGATGTTGAGACCTTCCTGCAGCAGTACGTTCGGTCAGATAGCCTCCAGACCATTGAGGATATCATACAGGTAGGAACTTCTTCTGAATTTGCCGAAAGGTGGCTCAAGAATTATGCGAATGATAAGGGCAGGTGGGGAGCTTCAGAGGCAGAATGCCTTGATGCCTACCGCGATTCCCGACGCATTGCATTCAGAACGGCGATAAGGAGCGTTATGGATTCCCTGGAGCTCGATGCCATCGTGTACCCTACATGGAACAACAGGCCTGCCAAATTAGACCGTTTTGAAGAGGAGTACAAAGGAGACAACAACCAGAAAATATCGCCCCACACCGGACAACCTGCATTTACCGTTCCTATGGGGTTTCTTACAGATAATCTACCCGCAGGAATCCAATTTCTTGGAAGGATGTATGATGAAGCCACCCTCATAAGGCTGGCTTACGGGTATGAGCAGGGTACTTTCCACAGGAAAATTCCCGAATTGGATTAAATGGATAATATACCTTGTTAATCAGTTTTAAAAATGTCGCCCTCTTCCCGGAAAGATTTAAATTCTACCATGTACCCGTTGGGGTCCTGAACAAAAAAAGACAGGTGTTCCCCGGGCTGATTTTCCAGAAAAGTGGCCTCCGTAGTAATTTCTATATCCATTGAGGATAAGCGTTGGTACAGCTCATTCCAGAAGTCCATGGGAACAATTATACCAAAATGAAAAGAGGGTAGCACATAATCCTGCAGACGGTAATTTTTGAACTGGAAATTGAAATTTCCAGCCAGGGCAAAAGTGATCTGATGTCCAAAGAGGTTTATATCCAGCCAGCTCTCAGATTTACGCCCTGTTCCTGCCTTAAGCAGATCCTGATAAAAGGCACGGGTTTCCTCCAGGTCAAGACAGGGCAGTGCGAGATGAAATTGTGTTTTCATTTTTGGTGAAATTAATTGCTGCTATTCGTTAAGCCCTATTCATTCTTCTTCTTCGTCCTGTTCAACCCCATCCAGGTCAATCAGATCATTTTCATCATCTTCCTCTTCTTCCTCTTCATCCGGGCCATAACTTTCCATGGCAGCCACAAGCCGTTTGCTAATCTTTACGAGATATGCCGTATCATCTGTCCGCACCTCTACGCATTCCACTACTTCGTTCTGGGCATTCTTGAAGGTAATGATATCATCATCGTCATATCCATCCGGGTATTTATCTACCAGCAGATCGAGAATGTCATTGTTCAGCTTTTTATAATCTACGATTACTCTTCTCATTTTTCTTATTTAAAGGTTGAGCAGGTATGCAAATATCAGTGGTGCCACTATGGTGGCATCTGATTCAATTATGAATTTTGGTGTGTCTATATCAAGTTTTCCCCAGGTTATCTTTTCATTGGGTACTGCACCCGAATAAGATCCATAACTGGTTGTGGAATCGCTGATCTGACAGAAATAACTCCAGAAAGGAGTATCTGTATATTCCATATCCTGGTACAGCATGGGTACTACGCAAATGGGAAAATCACCCGCAATGCCCCCTCCAATCTGGAAAAAGCCTATTCCCATATCAGAATTGTTCCGGTACCATTCTGCCAGGTAGGTCATGTATTCTATGCCAGATTTTACTGTGCTGGCTTTTAGTTCTCCTTTAAGCACATAACTGGCAAAAATGTTCCCCATAGTACTATCTTCCCATCCGGGAACCACCATGGGCAGGTTTTGTTGTGCCGCAGCATACATCCAGGAATTTTTTACATCTATTTCATAGTATTCCTCCAGGTCACCGGAAAGTAAAAGCTGGTACATGAATTCATGTGGAAAATATCGCTCACCGGCTTCCTCTGCCTTTTTCCACAATTTAAAGATATGCTGTTGCAGCCTCCTAAAAGCTTCCTCCTCGGGGATGCAGGTATCCGTAACCCGGTTAAGCCCTTTTTCCAGCAACTCCCATTCTTCCTGTGGAGTGAGGTCCCTGTAATTTGGAATGCGCTTGTAATGGCTATGGGCTACCAGGTTCATCACGTCCTCTTCCAGATTGGCGCCTGTACAGGAGATTATATGCACCTGGTTTTTACGTACGATCTCTGCAAATATTTTCCCCAGCTCAGCAGTGCTCATGGCCCCTGCAAGGGATACCAGCATTTTTGAGCCCTTATTGAGTTGCTCTTTATAAGCTTTTGCTGCATCAACCAGTGAAGCCGCATTAAAATGCAAAAAATGCTGGTCCAGGAAGGTTGTAATATGGCCTTTGCTATCGTTCATAGTCATCAAAATCTTCCGGGTCTAATCCAAGTGCGTTATGCTTTTCCCAGGTAGTTTCAATCTCTTCTTCAGTCTCTAATTGCTGATGCTCTTCGAACTTGTAGCTAAGCATCTTGTAGTAGAGCTTGGCTGCGAGGAAGTCACTGGCCTTGTGGTGCACATCCGGGCAGAGTTCCACAATATCAAAACCAACCACGTTCTTCTCCGAGAACACATTTCTAAGAAACTCCAGGGTCTCGTACCAGAGCAATCCGCCCGGTTCGGGGGTGCCGGTAGCCGGCATGATGGAAGGGTCAAACACATCCAAATCCAGGGTGATATAAACGTTCTCTTTCAACAAGTCAATCGCATTGTCCATCCAATAGTCGTCATCCGCCATCTTATGTGCAAAAAAAGTATTCTCCTCATTCATGATACCGGTTTCGGACTTATCCATGCTTCGAATACCCACCTGGATCAGGTGCCCGTTTTCGTTGGCTTCATAAAGGGCGCAGGCATGGTTAAAGGGACTTCCGTTGTAAGTCTTTCTCAGGTCCGTATGGGCATCCAACTGCAGTATGGAAAGATTGTCGAAACACTCGTTAAAGGCGCGGATAGCTCCTATGGAGATGGAATGTTCACCACCAATCAGGGTAACAAACTTTTTTTTCTTGATCTGGGTTTTGACAACATCATGTACCTGCAGGACCATTTTTTCCGGGTCCCGTGGTACTTCGAGTGGAGGTAAAAGATGTATCCCTTCCTGATAGACTTCGCTATCTGTTTCGATGTCGTATAATTCCATGTTTTCAGCTGCCTGCAGAAAAGCTTCCGGACCCTTATCGGCCCCTTTTCCCCAGGTGCTTGTGCCGTCGTAAGGAACAGGGATAAGGACTACTTTGGATTTTTCTGGTCCCGAAAATTCTTCGGGGATCCCTGCAAATGCTCGGGTATTACTCATTGCTTTCAAATTTGCCTCACCACTTTCTCAGGGTGAGCTTCTTTCAACATATTATTTGGTTCTATTAGTCTTAATTTAGATTTCTCCTTTTTCTGGTAACCCAGTAGAGACAGGAATTGCTCTGAAGTTTGCTGCTCTGCAAATACCTCTACGCTAAGGTTTCCCTCCTCGTCCCTGTCCAGTACCAAGTGTTTGGGCTGGGGGATAAGGCAGTGCTGCAGACCCCCGTATCCGCCTATATTTTCCTGGTAGGCACCTGTATGGAAAAAACCTATGTATAATGGCCGGTCCTTCCGGAATTTGGGGAGGTATATGGCCTGAAGGTGCTGCTCTGCGTTGTAATAGTCATCACTGTCGCAGGTGAGTCCACCTAAAAGAACCCTTTCATACTCGTCATTCCACCTGTTAATTGCTAGCATAATGAACCGCTTATTAATGGCCCAGCTGTCTGGCATGGTAGTGATAAATGAAGAGTTGATCATGTTCCATTTCTCCCTGTCGTTCTGTTGCTTCTGGTAAAGAACCTGATAGAGTGTGGCGCCACTTTCACCAACGGTATAACTCCCGAATTCCGTAAAGATATGGGGAGGAGTAACACCAGCTTCATCACATGTCTGTTTGATCTGGTTGATTATTTCATTGACCATATAGGCATAGTCGTACTCAAATGCCAGGGATGTTTTTATGGGGAAGCCTCCCCCTATATTGAGGCTATCCAGAGAAGGGCACACTTTTTTGAGGCTTACATACACCTTCATGCACTTTAAAAGTTCATTCCAGTAGTAAGCCGTGTCCTTAATGCCTGTATTGATGAAGAAATGGAGCATCTTTAATTTTGCCTTTGGATGCTCTTTCAGGTACTGGTTGTAAAAGGGCACGATATTCTTATATCCTATGCCCAGGCGGGAGGTGTAAAATTCGAACTTGGGCTCTTCCTCAGAGGCAATTCGTATTCCCACATTAAAATTCGAGTCTATGACCGCGTCGAGCAGGCTAAGCTCTTCATAATTGTCGATGATAGGAATGCACTTGTCATGACCTGAGTTGATCAGCCTGCCAATATTCTGGATGTAGGCGTCACGTTTAAATCCATTACAGAGTACAAAGGTGCTGTCAGTTATCTCTCCTCTTTCCTTAAGATTTTCCACAATGTTTATGTCAAAAGCAGAAGAGGTTTCTATGTGCACGCCCGTTTTAAGTGCAGTGCTGAGTACATGATTGAAATGTGAACTTTTGGTGCAATAGGAATAATGGTATTCTCCCGGATAATTGTGTTTCTGCATGGCCTCACGGAACCAGCCCTTCGCCCTGTTGATGTTTTCGCTGATTTTTGGAAGATAGCTGAATTTCAAAGGAGTTCCATGCTCTTTGATAAGCTGTGACAGATCTATTCCATGGAAAAAGAGGGAATTTTCCTTAATGGCAAATTCCTCCTGAGGAAAATCATAGGTCTGATCTATCAGATCAAAATATTTGTTTTTCATTTTTAAAATTACGTATGATAAAAAGGGTGACTTGTTCCTGTAAGATGTAAAAGGAAGAGAAGCTTAAATACGTAAAGTATAAAAAACGAAAGGGTCGGAAAGTTCCGTAACAGTCGAGAAAAAGAAAGAAGTCTGTCCTAAAATCCAGGTCCTTATCCCTAAGGCCGCTTTTGGAGGAGACTTCACAATCCTCCGGAGCCTGGATCTAACTATTGTCATCATTTCAACAGCCTATGCACGCCGGATTAATACATGCATATCCGGGACAAACATAAATAAAAAATGAATTGAAAAAAGATTTTATGAAAAAAATAAGAGATCGCTAAAAAGCTTACAGTGATGCCTTTACATCATTAACTTTTTGTTTTGTCTTCAGGTTTTGTTCCAGGGATCCTGATAATTTCCAGGGTAGTTGATGCCAATTCCACTTTCCCATTTGTTCCGGCAACAGCTTTTCCTATTCTTTCGTTAAGCAGGTGTTTGGTACCCCTTCTTCTTTTGTAATCGACAATATACCTCAGGTTAAAGTTTATCCAGTTGTCCGTAAGGGTGATGGCCAGGGTGGGCGCAACTTCAGCGTTTTCGATATAGTATTTATCCACTACATGTTTCCACTTTGCCTTGGACTGCTCCACATAATCAGATAAGGTATCCTGTGCTATATCGATAACGAGCTTTTTGGCCAGCTCAATATCAGATCCATAGCGAACAGGAATATTGAATTCATCCCATATAAAGGGGAAGTCCCTGGAATAGTTGTATATAGCACCCTTAAAAACAAAGGCATTGCTAAGTTTTACGATACGTCCACTGTAGTTGTCGCTGCTTACCCACTCCCCAATTTCCATCATAGTGGTATAAATGCTATCCACATCAATCACATCTCCTTTGATATTATTGATTTCGATCCGGTCTCCCGGCTTGTACACCTTTACGACAAAAATGTAGATAGATCCGGCTATACTGAGAATTAGCTCCTGAAGGGTAATGGTTATACCGGCCGTGAGCAATCCAATGGCCAGAGTGAAATCTTTTATGTTACCGGTGAAGTAGGACAGGGTAAGGATAATTAGGATGAAATACCCGATTACTTCAATACCTTTCTGGGATTTGTAACGCGTAGTGGAGGAGGGCAGGTTTCGCTTAAGTAATCTCCTCAGGAACTGGATTAACCCCAGAACAAATACCACCCACAGGAGATACTTTAATAAGCTCACCATCACGGGCTGGTTATCTAACCATTCTTTGACGAAGTCCATAAATTAAATTAATCGGGTTACCTATATTAATATTACCCCAGCACTCGTCTTACTGGCAAAAAAGAAATTCATCCCATTTTAAGAATCCAGGTGCTTCTTAAAAAATTGAATAGTCCGTTTCCAGGCTAATTCAGCCGCTTCTTTATCGTATCGCGGTGTGGTATCGTTGTGAAAGCCATGGTTCACACCGGGATACATATGAGCTATGTATTCCTTGTTATTGGCTTTCAGCGCTGTTTCATATTCCGGCCATCCGGCGTTTACCCGTTTATCCAATTCTGCAAAGTGCAGTAGCAAGGGGGCTTTGATGTCTTCAATATTTTCTTTGGGCTGTCCGCCATAAAATGGCACGGCTGCCGCCAGGTCCGGAACTTTTACGGCCATCATATTGGATATCCATCCACCGAAACAGAAACCTACCACCCCAACTTTACCGGTACATTCCGGATGGTTTTTCAGGTGTTCGAAGGCCGCGATAAAGTCTTCTAGCATCTCGCTTCGGTCCCGCTGGCGCTGCAGGGTACGTCCGTCGTCGTCATTGCCAGGGTAACCGCCAAGTGGTGTAAGTGCATCTGGTGCCAGGGAAATAAACCCTGCCAGTCCGGCCCTGCGTCCCACGTCTTCGATATGCGGGTTAAGACCGCGGTTTTCGTGAACCACGACAATTCCGGGGAGTTTACCTTTTTTATCTGCTGGCCTGGACAGCAGGCCTTTGATTGTGCCACCACCCTTTGGGGAGTTGTATTCTATAAATTCGGATTTGAGCCTTTTGTCATCCTGCCTTACCTGTATCTTATCAGTGTAATTGGGCGAGATAAAACTCAAAAGGGAAGCCACGGTAAGTCCGCCAATGGCGTAGGCAGAGAGTTTGTCTATAAACTGACGGCGATTGATGCGGTTGTGGGCATAGTCGTCATAAAGGTCAAATACCTCCTGGCTGATCTGTTCTTTCTTAATGGGTTCCATGGGTTAGATTTTGGTATAATTTACTCAAAATAACCCAATCGTGCCAGAAGATATTAGAACCACTTTATGGTAAGCCTGGCCAGCTTCTTTTTCAGATTGGTGTAAGGTGGAAAAAGCAGTTCCATGGCACCTGGGGTATGTTGCTTAAGGATTGCCCTTTCATTGGAAAAGGCCTTAAATCCATAGAACCCATGCGATTTTCCAATGCCACTATTGTTTGATCCACCAAAAGGCAGGTTGTGATTGGCGTAATGCACCACACTGTTATTGATACAGGTGGCTCCCGCCCGGGTATTTTGTATGATCTTTTTGGCCGTTTTCCTGTTCTTGCTGTAGATGTAAAGGGCCAGTGGTTTTTCTTTCTGGTTGATAAACGCAATGGCTTCCTCAGTTTTTCCGTAAGATATTACGGGGAGTATAGGCCCGAAGATCTCTTCCTGCATTAAAGTACTGTCCTGAGGAGGGTTCAGTACCAGGGTGGGAGGAAAGTAATTATCTTCTGTCTCGATTTGTTCCGGGGTCACAACCTCTCCGCCTTTACCCCTGGCTTCTTCAAGGGAAGCCATGAGCCGTTTCAGGTGCCTTGAATTAACGATACGCGCGTAAGAATCGGACTGGGATGGGGACTCAGTAAACATGGCCCTGATTTGTTTCTGGAGTTCGCTGAGAAATACTTCTTTAACCGACTCCTGCACCAGGAGATAATCTGGCGAGATACAGACCTGCCCGGCATTCATGAATTTGGCCCAGGCGATCTTCCTGGCTGCCGTTTTAAGATTCGCGCTCTGATCGACAATGGTTGGAGACTTACCGCCCAGTTCAAGGGTTACCGAACTCAGGTTTTGAGCAGCGGCCTGCATGACCAGTTTTCCCACTTTGGGGGAACCGGTGAAAAAAATATGGTTGAAAGGAAGTTTTAAGAGTTCCTGAGCTACCTCTACTTCTCCTTCCAGCAGAGCCACTTCATTTTCGGGAAAAACCGCTTCAATGATTTGTTTCATTACCCTTGAGGAATTCGGGGTCATTTCCGAGGGTTTAATAATTACGGTATTCCCAGCTGCCACAGCGCTGATCAAAGGTCCCAGGGTAAGGTTGAATGGAAAGTTCCAGGGGGAGATAATCAGGCATACCCCTTTAGGTTCATACCTAACCCAGGAGGAGCTTCCGGTAAGCGTAAGTGGGGTTTCAACCCGTTGTTTTCCCATCCAGGAACGGAGCCTGCTTCGAACAAACTTGATTTCCCCAACAATCTGATAAACTTCGGTAAGGTCGGTTTCCGTGGCGGGCTTTTTAAAGTCATCATAAATGGCCTGTAATATTTGTTCCCGGTAGGTTTCTTCTACGGCTTTTTTGAGCTTGTTCAGTTTTTGAATGCGGGTTTTAAAGGAAGTGTTAGCCACAGCAAACTGGTTTTTCTGCTGCCTTTCAAACAGGGCGTAGAATTTATTTTTTGTGATGTCCATTTCGATATGATTTGGCCCTATTTAATGGGCTGTGGCCTCTTTTTTCTTCCTCAAGATGTCGCTTACAATAAGCTGGGCGTGTATTCGGGAGTTTTCAATAAACCATTTGTGGGTTTCCATTCCGCCACAGATAACGCCGGCCAGGTATAGCCCTTTTACGTTGGTTTCCATGGTCTCCGGATTGTATTGTGGCAGGCGCTTATCGTCCTTTGAAAGGGCAATCCCGGCTTGTTCCAGAAATTCAAAATTGGGCTGGTATCCGGTCAGGGCCAGAACAAAGTCATTGTCCAGGGTAATTATCCCCTCCGGGGTTTCTACGATCAACACTCCCGGCCTGATCTCTTTAACATTGGAATTAAAGTAGGCCTGTATACTGCCTTCTTCGATCCGGTTGATTATGTCTGGCCTTACCCAGTATTTTACCCGCTGGCCAATTTCAGGTTCCCTAATGATCATGGTTACCTCGGCGCCTTTTCGCCAGCATTCCAACGCTGCATCAACGGCGGAGTTACTGGCTCCTATAACTGCCAGTTTCTGACTGGCATAATAGTGCGGGTCGTTATAATAGTGGGAAACCTTGGGTAAGTCTTCCCCAGGTACGCCCAGGAGGTTCGGGAGGTCGTAAAAACCAGTGGAAATAATAACCCGATCTGCCTGGTATACCGATTTGTTCGTTTCTATTCGGAAGTGCCCATCAGTTTTATGAATACCTGTTACCTTTTCAAAAAGACGGATGTTGAGCTTGTTCGATGTGACAATGCGGCGGTAGTACTCCAGAGCCTCGTTTCGCTTTGGTTTAGCTTCCTTGCTGATGAACGGGACCTCATCGATCTCCAGGCGTTCCGAAGAAGAAAAGAATTGCATATTTACCGGGTAATTGAAAAGGGAATTGACAATGGTTCCCTTTTCCACTATGAGGTAACTGAGGCCTTTTTTCTTTGCTTCAAGTCCGCAGGCGATACCTATGGGCCCGCCACCCACAATCAACACATCAACTGATTCCATATGCTCAAGTATCAAGAAAGTAAAAATACAACAGAAATTACAGCTTTGAAACTTCACCGGATTATACGGTATTTCGCCGGGCGTTACATTAAAAAATTAGCGGGTAACATGATTTTTGTCATTCTTTTTAGGGTGTATTTACTTGATCTTTAGAATGAATTATAAATCGAATAGTCATGAATGTGGAAGTAGCCGTACCGATATCGACCATTATGACCGCTGAGGTTATTACCGTAAAACCCAATGACAGTCTTGATAAAGCGGAAACTTTATTTAAGAAGCATAAAATTCGTCATATTCCGGTGGTAGACAAAAAGCGTTTGGTTGGCATGCTTAGTATGAATGACCTGCTGCGAATCAGTTTTGCCGATGGCGCTTTCCGGGATGAAGAGGATGTTTCCTCTTCCATTTACGAAATGTTTACCATTCCGCAATTGATGCGTAATCGCCTCACAACTGTGCAGCCAGATAATTCAATACGCGAAGTAGCAGAAATCTTTGTTCAAAGTGAATATCACTCACTTCCTGTGGTACAGGGAGAGTCCCTGGTGGGAATTGTGACCACAACGGATATGATCAAATATCTGCTGAAAGACAGTTAGGCCTTTACCAAACCATTGAGGGCTGCAATAGCCTGGACTGGATCTTCTGCCCGAAAAACGGAACTTCCTGCTACCAGCACATCTGCGCCGGCTTCCACCAGTTCTGCTGCATTTCCTGTACCTACACCACCATCTATCTCGATAAGTGTCCCGGATTCTGCTTTGACTATCATCGCCTTCAGTTCCCTCAGCTTTTCAAACGTATGCGGGATAAATTTTTGTCCGCCATAACCTGGATTAACGCTCATTAGACATACCAGGTCCACATCCTGTATTATGGACGATAAAACAGATACGGGGGTATGTGGATTAATAGCCACGCCAGCCTTCATTCCCTCGCTTTTAATTTTTTGAAGTGTTCTGTGCAGATGCGGACAGGCTTCGTAGTGCACGGTCAGGATATCGGCTCCCAGCTCAGCAAATGTACTGATGTAACGGTCCGGGTCAACGATCATAAGGTGCACATCCAGGGGTTTCGTAGCGTGTTTGGCAATAGCTTGAACCACTGGCATACCGTAAGAGATATTAGGGACAAACACGCCGTCCATAACGTCAATATGGTGCCAGTGCGCACCACTGTTATTGACCATTTCCACATCTCTCTGGAGGTTTCCGAAGTCTGCTGCAAGCAGGGAAGGAGCAATTTTGACCGAATTCATTGGAGTACTTATATATCTGTTTGCAAAAGTAAGCAAACCCTTAGTAAAAAGTACATAGTAAGGTTACATCTGTTAGTCAATTTTACTGGGTGGTGTTGAGGTCGGTGATTCCCCTTGCCCTTAGGTCGCTTTCTGCCGCGATATACCCGAAAGAATTCCAGGTTTCACCTGCTACAATGTCTTTCAGGCGGTCCACGCCCTCCTGTTCATTTCCTTCGCATACATACCAGTTGGCCAGGCCATAGGCTACTGCATCAGATGCGGCTGAAGGTTCTCCCTCTGGTATCAGGGACGCTTCGTTCACTAATCCCTTGTAAAAGAGGCACAAGTTGTGATACCCTGTGTTTTCGATAATGTTGGCACTTGCAGTAATAGGCAGTAACAGGCTGTCTGCCAGAGCTTTGTTGCCTATTCGCCTTTGGATCATATACAGCCAGTGTGTGCTGGATACCAGGTTATCATCATTGGAACCGCTTTCCCTGCATTTCAGGTATGCTTCAAAGGCTTTTGGGAAATCCTGCTTGAGATAATAGGCCAGTCCCAAATGGTACCATATGTTGCCGTGAAGTGTGCTAACCGGTATGTTTTGCGGGTTGGGCATACCATCAGGCTCAACCTGGTTGGGTTTACCGGCGATCAGCTCTGCGGCTTTGCTGAGATCACTGATAGCTTTGTCGAATTCCCTTATGGAGATATAGCGATGTCCTCGGTGACGGTATATCCGTGCATCATCGGGAAATTTCTCAATACCCTTAGAGTAGATTTCTATGGCTTCTTTATATTGACCCAAGTAGGCCACCCTCCGTCCATACCAGATGAGCATATCTGCCTTGTCCTGATCTTTCTCATATGCGGCTTTGGCCTCCTCAAATTGTTGCAGGAGCTTTTCAGAAGGGCGCTGCAAGGCATATACCTTTCCCAAAGGCGTTTTAAATTCCTGTTTGTCTGATATCTGTTCTGAAGCTTTGGGCTTGCAGGAAGAAATTAATAGGATGAAACCCAAAATCAGTACGCCAATTACAGCCTTATTTCCGGGGTATGGTATTCGTTTTGTTATCATAGTGATTAAAGATAAAAAAATAAGCTCCGGCTGTGCAGCATTACATGGTTGAGTAAACGGCAGAAATCATCTTCCCATTTTGTATCTTTAAGTCATAACCCTCAACTAAACACAAGTATGAAAAGGCGCCAATTTGTAGGCCAGGCATCCGCCCTGGGACTCAGTACAGCCCTGCTCGGTTGTACTTCCAAAAATCAATCAGCTAAAGCAGCTGCAGTAACTGAGAAGAAAATCAAACACAATCCCATAGGGGTCTCAACCTATTCCTTCTGGCAGTTCAACGGACCCAAGGAAGATAGTCCTATTGAGGCCTGCATTGATAAGGCCGCAGCCATGGGTTTTGATGGTATTGAATTACTGCTGGTGCAGATGGCATCTGAGGAAAACAGCTATTTGCAAAACCTGAAGAGACGGGCCTTTCACGCGGGACTGGATATCATGGGATTTAGCACACATCAGGGTTTTGTTAACCCGTCCGTTGAGTACAGGCAGGAAAATATTGATAAAACCATACATCAGATAGAGCTGGCTTACAAACTGGGCATCCCTACCATGCGTATCAACACCGGTCGATGGGGTACCTCGGAAAATTTTGATGTTCTGATGGCCAATAAAGGAATTGAACCGGCTATTGAGGGATATACCGATGAGGAGGGTTTCGCCTGGGTGATTGATTCCATAGAAAAATGCCTTCCTACGGCAGAAAAATGTGGTGTTGTTTTGGGATTAGAAAACCATTGGGGCCTGGGGAGGACTGCTGAAGGGGTTTTACGAATAGTGGACGCCATTGACAGCCCCTGGTTGCAGGTTACCATGGATACAGGGAACTTCCTGGAGAACCGGGAAGAGCAATTGGCACTTCTGGCTCCCCGGGCTTATCTCATACAGGCCAAAACCTATTTTGGTGGCGGTAAATGGTATACCCTGGATATAGACTATGACAAAATAGGCCAAATGATGCGAGACCTGAACTACAGGGGCTATATTTCGCTGGAGTTTGAAGGCAATGAAACTCCTGATACTGCAGTGCCTAAGAGCCTGGAATTGCTCAGGAAATCATTTTATTACGAGCTGTAATGGGCATGCCAAAAGTCCTGAAATGAAAAAACTCCGGTAATCAGCCGGAGTTTATTCATCAATCAAAAAACGAACAGTCATGATAAACTGTTGTTACCGTTCCCAAGTTACAATTTTTTTAACATTATTCCAATTGATAGTCAAAAGGTAACTAGGGCGAAGATCTATCCCAGATAGGTCTTCAGTATTTTGCTGCGAGAAGTGTGTTTCAACCTTCGTATTGCTTTTTCCTTAATTTGTCTGACACGTTCTCGTGTAAGGTCAAAAGTTTCACCAATTTCTTCAAGGGTCATGGAATGTTGTCCAGCCAGTCCAAAATACAGGCGAATCACGTCTGCCTCCCTTGGTGTAAGCGTTTCCAGCGCCCTTTCAATCTCGGTCCTCAGGGATTCGTGCAATAAATCCTTGTCCGGATTGGGAGATTCACCGCTTCTGAGTACATCGTAAAGGTTAGAATCTTCACCATCGATCAAAGGAGCATCCATAGATACGTGCCTTCCTGAGTTTTTCAGGGATTGTTTCACGTCTTCTACGGTCATATCCAATTCCTTGGCAATTTCTTCTGCAGAAGGCACCCTTTCATGGGCCTGCTCCAGGAACGCAAAGGTCTTGTTGATCTTGTTAATCGAACCAATCTTATTCAGGGGCAAACGCACGATACGTGACTGCTCTGCCAATGCCTGCAGGATCGATTGTCGAATCCACCAAACCGCGTAGGAAATAAATTTGAATCCACGGGTTTCGTCGAATCGCTGGGCAGCCTTGATCAGTCCTAGGTTACCTTCATTGATAAGGTCCGGGAGGGTAAGCCCTTGATTTTGGTATTGTTTGGCAACCGAAACCACAAATCTCAGATTGGCCTTGGTCAATTTTTCCAAAGCGGTCTGATCACCTGCTTTAATCCTCTGGGCCAGCTCTACTTCTTCATCAGCCGTAATCAGGTCTACCTTTCCGATTTCCTGCAGATACTTATCCAGAGAGGCGGTTTCCCTGTTGGTTACCTGTTTTGTAATCTTAAGTTGTCTCATCTAAATTACCTTTCTTTTTTAGTTCATAGCATTACTGCTGCATATACTTATACGTAAAAAGAATCCAAATGTTACAAAGAGGTTACTAAAATTTAACAAAAACGTAAAAAAGCCCCGTATTTAGGGGCTTTTTCTCACAAAAGGACAGTTTTATTAGTCTCTTTTCTTAAATGGTCGCTTGGAACCACCGCTTCGGTCATTCCTGCCACCGCGATCACTTCTCGGAGGGCGTTCTTTATATCCTTCCGGTTTAGATAACAGGGCTTTGCGTGAAACCTTCTCTTTTCTTGTGCGGGGATCCATACCGAAGTATTTCACATCGATCACATCGCCCAGGTTAACCACATCGGTAACCTTATCGGTGCGTTCCCACGCCAGTTCTGATACGTGCAGGAGGATTTCATTCCCCGGTGCATCCATATATTCAACAACGGCTCCAAAATCCAGGATCTTGATTACCTTGACCTCGTATACACTTCCCACTTCCGGTTTAAACGTAATGGAATCGATCTTGGCCAGAACGGCATCAATACCTGCCTGATCCGTACCCAGTATCTCAACCAGACCTTCCTCGGTAACCGGATCCTCGTTGATTACAATGGTAGTCTTGGTTTCTTTCTGCAGTTCCTGAATCACTTTTCCTCCAGGGCCAATCAATGCGCCGATATATTCTCCGGGAATAGTAGTGGTAACCATTTTTGGAGCATGTGGCTTCACATCCGGCTTCGGTGCAGGGATGGCATCAACAAGCTTTTGCAGGATGTGAAGTCGACCTTCTTTAGCCTGGTTGAGGGCTTTTACAAGAATCTCGTAAGAAAGCCCCTTTACTTTAATGTCCATCTGGCAGGCGGTGATTCCATCTGCTGTACCGGTAACCTTGAAGTCCATATCCCCGAGGTGATCTTCATCTCCAAGGATGTCTGACAGGATAGCATACTTTCCGGTTTCTGTGTCTGTAATAAGACCCATAGCGATACCGGAAACCGGTTTTTTCAATTGTACCCCGGCATCCATAAGTGCCATAGTACCTGAACATACGGTAGCCATGGAAGAAGAACCATTACTTTCCAGTACTTCAGAAACCACGCGAACTGTGTAGGGGCAATCCTCAGGGATCATTCCTTTAAGTGCCCTCTGGGCCAGGTTTCCGTGTCCGATTTCCCTGCGCGATGTTCCGCGGATAGGTCGGGCTTCCCCTGTAGAGAATGGAGGGAAATTGTAGTGCAGGTAAAATGTTTCTTCTCCTTCATAGGAAGGCATATCGATCTGGTTTGCCTCTCTGGAGGTACCCAGTGTTACTGTAGCCAGGGCTTGTGTTTCTCCCCGTGTAAATATGGCAGAACCGTGGGTGGAAGGCAGGTAATCTACTTCGCACCAGATGGGCCGGATTTCATCGGTCTTACGACCGTCCAGTCGTAATCCTTCATTCAGCACCAGGTCACGGATAGCTGCTTTTTCTGCCTTGCTGTAGTATTTGGAGATCAGATCGCCCAGTTCTTCCTGTTCTTCTTCGCTAAAGCTGGCTTTGACCTCTTCCTTGATCTCAGAGAAGGCTGCCCCTCTTTCGTGCTTGGCAGAACCGTCCTTGGCTACGGCGTAGACTTTGTCATAGGCCATTTCCCTGATTCGGCTTTCCAGCTCTTCTTCCTCAGCAGATACTTCGTACTCCCTTACTTCCTTTTTACCTACAGCTTCTGCAAGCCTTATCTGGGCAGCGCACTGTACTTTAATGGCTTCGTGTGCAAATTTGATGGCCTCAACCATTTCCTCTTCGGAAATTTCACCCATCTCTCCTTCTACCATCATCACAGAGTCTTCAGAAGCCCCGATTACCATGTCGATGTCGGAATTTTCCAGTTGCTCTCGAGTAGGATTGATAATGAGTTGTCCGTCTACCCTTCCCACACGCACCTCAGAAATGGCACATTCAAAGGGGAAGTCAGACAATTGAATAGCTGCTGAAGCCGCCAGTCCGGCCATGGCATCGGGCATCACGTTTTCGTCATGAGACATCAACTGTATCATAACCTGGGTTTCAGAGTGATAATCCTTTGGGAAGAGTGGCCTCAATACACGGTCTACCAGACGCATAGTAAGGATTTCCCCGTCACTTGGACGAGCTTCACGTTTAAAGAATCCTCCGGGGTATCGGCCCGAAGCTGCAAATTTTTCACGGTAATCTACCGTTAGTGGAAGGAAATCCACATCAGAAGCTTTGTAATTAGACACTACAGTACAGAGTAACATACAGCGTCCAGATTGTACCACTACAGAACCGTGGGCCTGTTTGGCAAGTTTTCCGGTTTCAATAGAAATTTCTCTACCGTCACCAAGGTCAATGACCTCTTTAAAGGTTTTTGGAATCATAAAAATTCGTTAGTTCCTGTATAAAACAGGATTGTTATACAATGGTCTCCGGGCTTACCGGCCGGTCAGGGTTGTGTTGTGTTGTTGACCAATGAAAAACTGTGTAAGCTTTTTGTGGGATCCCGATCGGGCTCCCGGGGTATGTAAAAAGGGGAAGCAGCGCTTCCCCTTGAAAAATTTATTTCCTTATGTTCAATTCTTTAATAAGTGCACGGTATTTTTCAATATCCTTATCCTTCAGGTAATCCAGTAAACTTCTTCGTTTACCTACCAGCTTCACCAGTGACCTTTCGGTATTGTAATCCTTCTGGTTCTCTTTCAGGTGTTTGGTAAGGTGATTGATCCGATACGTGAATAACGCGATCTGCGCTTCAGTAGATCCGGTGTTCTTTTCAGAACCTCCGTGCTTTTTAAAAATGTCTGCTTTAATTTCTTTAGTTAAATACATGCCAATATTATTAAAATGATTTTTATGTATGTGATTGAGCGTCAATCAGGGCGCAAAGATAGTAATATTTTATTCAATAGCCGATTAAACTTTTTTAACCTCATGTTAAACCTTTTTTGCAGTGGACAGTCCTAAGGTTGTAATGTTAAAAAATTGTTATTATGAAACGTCTCAAAAAAATGAACTTCGCAGGAGCAGTGGTCATGGCTAGCTTTATGTTTATCTCCTGTGAGAAAAAAGAATCTCCTGAAGTTATCAATGAGGAGCAAACCTTTGAAGTAGCAAATCTTCAGACTAGTGATGAATCCGAGTTAATTTCCGAGGAAATTATGAACATTGGAGAGGATGTGTACGCTACAGATGAGATATCCCTTACTTCGCGGGCAAATTACCGTTCGGATTACCTGCCCGATTGTGTTACGATCACGACTGTAGTGACCAGCACTACCCGTGAAAAAACCATTGACTTTGGAGAAGGATGCGAACTTCCCAATGGTAATGTCCTCAGTGGTATTATCTATCTGAGCTATGAAAAAGACATGGACCTGGCAACGAAGACAATTGCGCTGTCCCTGGAGAATTTTACCTTTAATGGGGTAGCTGTGGAAGGTAGTGCGTCCATAGTACGCATGCGATCTAACGAAAACGGCAATCCCCAGTCCGATGCCAGTGCAAGCTTTAGTGGCACCTGGCCAGATGATAGCACGGCTAGCTTTACAGGAAACCGTACCCGCGAATGGATTGAAGGCTTTGGAAGCGGCTTCTGGGGCGATAATGTTTTCCTGATTTCCGGGAAAAGCACCTTCACCGGTAAAATGGGCAATGTATTTGCCAAAGAGACCATCTCCCCGCTGAGAAGGGAACTTTCCTGCCGGTTTATAGTAAGCGGAGTGCTGCAGATTACCCGAAACGAGCTCACTGCGACCCTGGATTTTGGCGACGGGTCCTGCGATGCGAAAGGTTTGCTTACCTATCCCAATGGAGAAACCGAAGAAATATTTTTAAGAAGGTTCAGGTAAGACCCGATGTGGTTTGAAATTGAAAAAGCCCTGACAATTTTCGTCAGGGCTTTTCTTATTTTCTTATTGGCAGGTTCTGTATAAGGTCAATATAGAGGTTTACCTTTTTCTTAAGATCCCTCCTGTGGGTGATAAAATCGAGGAAACCATGTTCCAGTACAAATTCCGAGGTCTGGAATCCATCTGGCAGGTCCTGGCCTGTAGCTTCTTTAACTACACGCGGTCCGGCAAAACCAATCAGGGCGCCTGGCTCTGAAATATTAATATCCCCAAGCATGGCGTAGGATGCGGTGGTTCCTCCGGTGGTAGGATCTGTACACAGGGAAATGTAAGGCAGTCCAGCTTCAGCAAGCTGAGCAAGCTTTGCTGATGTCTTTGCAAGCTGCATCAGAGACAGTGCAGCTTCCATCATACGCGCTCCCCCTGATTTGGAAATCATCAGAAATGGCATTTTATGCTCGATGGCATAATCAATACCCCGGGCAATTTTCTCGCCTACCACACTTCCCATGGATCCACCTATAAAGGCGAAGTCCATGCAGCTAACCACAAGTTCTTTTCCCATGGATTTACCAACAGCCGTGCGCACAGCGTCTTTGAGGTTGGTCCTCTTCTGGGCTGCTTTGAGGCGATCTGAATATTTCTTGGTGTCTTCGAATTTCAGAGGGTCTTTAGAAGTTAGCTTCGCATCCAGTTCGGTAAAGGTGTTGTTATCAAAAATGATCTCAAAATACTCCTTGCTGCCAATTCTTACATGGTAATCGTCTTCCGGGCTCACGTAAAAGTTTTTAGCAAGCTCTTCTGACTCAACTATTTTTCCTGTAGGTGATTTGTACCAAAGGCCTTTGGGGGTGTCTTTCTTCTCCTCCGTTGCCGTTTGAATTCCTTTCTCTTTTCGCTTAAACCATGCCGTCATATCAGTCTCCATTTTACAGTGTTATCCTTACAGCGTATTCACATTATTTAAGTCTTCAAAAGCCTGTGTAAGCCTTTCCACAAAAGATTTTTCACCTTCCCTTAACCAAACCCTGGGGTCATAGCTCTTTTTGTTGGGAAGGTCGTCTCCATCCGGGTTCCCGATCTGGGATTGCAGGTAAGCAGATTTTTCCTGAATGTAATCACGCACTCCGGCAAGGAAAGCGTATTGCAGATCGGTGTCTATATTCATTTTGATCACACCATACCCAATCGCTTCGCGAATTTCTTCCAGGGTAGAGCCGGAACCACCGTGGAATACAAAATCAATATGATTGTGGCCCACGCCATATTTCTCCGAAACATATTCCTGAGAATTCTTAAGGATCTTGGGGGTTAGCTTAACATTTCCAGGCTTGTAGACACCGTGGACATTTCCAAAGGCAGCGGCGATGGTAAAGCGGTGGCTCACCTTTAAAAGCTCCTCATAAGCGTAGGCCACTTCTTCCGGCTGCGTATATAGCTTGGAATCATCAACATCCGTGTTGTCAACCCCATCTTCTTCACCACCGGTTATGCCCAGCTCAATTTCCAGTGTCATATCCATCTTGCTCATTCGTGCCAGGTACTCCTTGCAAATAGCAATATTTTCCTCAATGGGTTCTTCAGACAGGTCGATCATATGCGAACTGAACAGGGATTTCCCGGTTTCTGCAAAGTGCTTCTCGCTGGCATCAAGCAGGCCGTCTATCCATGGTAGTAATTTCTTGGCACAATGATCTGTATGCAATATCACTGTAGCCCCATAGGCTTCAGCTAGCTGATGTACATGTTTTGCACCGGCGATAGCCCCCTGAATGGCCGACTGCTGGTTTTCATTTGAAAGGCCTTTACCAGCATTGAACTGCGCTCCTCCATTTGAGAACTGTATAATTACCGGTGCATTGAGTTTGGCAGCGGTTTCCAGTACCCCGTTAATGGTGCTGGAGCCCACAACATTAACAGCGGGAAGGGCAAAGCCTTTTTCTTTGGCGTATTTGAAAATTTCCTGGACTTGGTCTCCTGTAGCAACTCCAGGCTTGATATTGTGCGACATATTAGTGTTGATTGGTTTATTTGTAGATGAGGCAAATGTAATAAAATAATTAGGTCTAAAAAGGATAGTTAATCCCGATTTGGAACACGGCATTGGCAAAGTTATAATCCCTGAACCACCTTTTAGAAGGCTCTAGCGCCGGATTATACGTTTTAAATCCGGTATCCAGTCGAAAAACAAAATAAGAGAAATCGTACCGGATCCCGAAACCAGATCCTATGGCAATATCTGCCAGGGATTCGAAGCCACTGAATGTTTTTTTCGGATCGTCTACATTATCCCATACATTCCAGATATTTCCCACATCGGCAAAAAGTGCCCCCTTGATGTCTCCAACAATGGGAAAACGATATTCCAGGTTGAATGCCAGTTTCAGGTTGGCCTCGTTGAAGTCGTTTATATCCTGGGAACTACCTGGCCCGAGGGAATACGGAAACCATGCCCTGTTGTCGTTAGAACCCCCGGCAAAATAACTCCGCACAAAGGGTACACTTTCCGCATTGCCGTAAGGCACGGCGATCCCGAAGAAGGTACGCATGGCAAGAACATTGGAGCGCGAAAGGTCCCAATGTTTGATATAGTCCAGTTCGGTTTTAACGTATTGGGAAAAGGGTACCCCAAAGACCAGCAGGTTTCCGTTGTCGTTTTCTTCAAACGGAACGATCCTGGAGATGGTAGAAAGGATGTTTCCTGCACTTTCAAACTTAACCCGGATCTGCGAGAAACTGTTGTCATTGATCCCGGAACGATTATTACGGGTAAAGGTGAAATTACTGGTAAAGATCAGGTTGTTTTCTGTTAATCGCTGTCTGCGCTCTTCGATTCGACTAACATCTATAAGGTCTTCCTGAGAAGAGGACACATCGCCGTTGAGGATAGCATTGGTAAATCCGGTAGTCCCTTCCGGTATTATCAGGCGCCTTGGATCCGTTGTATTATCAGTGTCCTGAAAAAACTCGTCAAGCTCAGGAAACGCCAAGGGGTCCTGATAGGCATCTGCAATATTGTCCAGGGATTCATAGCTACTCGTGTATACGTTGAAGAAACGGTCTGGGTTAACGTTACGTACGTACTGTACATTCAGCAATTCGAGTGCACTCCTTTTAAAATCCGAAGGCGACCAGTTGTATCCGAATATAGAATTGAATGTCTGCTTGTCCAGTCCAATATTTTCCTGGAAGCTGATCCCGGCACTAATCCGGGTGGTGGGCAGCATATAATAAGGTACGATACGGTCTGCCTTAACAAACGGGAGCCAGAAAGGAAACCAGATCCTGGGAAAAGTGAGGTTGATTTCACTTCCTATTTCCGAGAAGTAATCCTCCGGCAGGGACTCATCACTCAATAAACCAAAGGTTCCCCTGGCAGAGAGGCTCAGGGTTTCTGCACCGCCGAAGATATTGCGGCTTACCAGGGCAGTACTAAAACCGATACCAAGCCGCTGAATGTTGGAGTGGGTTATGTCAAAGTCGAGTCCCAAAGAATATTTAGACCTGGCAGAAAGGTAAATATTGGAAGTCAGGACATCCCTCTCCGGATCCTCAATGAATTCGATATTGGGATATTTAAAAGTGTTGAGGTTGGTAATTTGCCGGTAGGTTCTTATACGGTCTAAATCCCTGTAGATACTGTCTTTGGTAAAGAAAATTGCGTCCGTGAGGGCCTTTGGCTTGTAACGGAGTTTATCCTTGTAATAAATGGTATAATCGTCATAGCTAACAGACTTCAGGGAATCCATATCCTGACCAAACTGGTAGTCGGCATAGATGTTGATCTGATCAAATTTAAAAACCTTGTAGGCCGCAGTGGTTACCGTTGTGTCGGAACGCCTGCGCAGGTCTTCAATATTGAGCTCCACATTCATCAGCTGGTCATCATTAGCCCTTGTGGTATCCCTTTCAATATCGTAGGTAATGGAACTTTCCTGGAAGTTGTAGACTCCTGAATTCCTGAACAATGAGGTGAGCCGCTCCCGTTCCAGGTTGAAATTGGCCAGATCAAAAACATCCCCTGTTTTGATAAAGGAATTTTCGGCATTCAGGTTGTAGAGCGAATCTATGGCAGAAGACTGTATCTGCTTGGTAAAGGTGTCTATAATGAAAGGCTTCCCCAGGTTGATATTGTAATTGATTTCTGCATGCTGCTTGCGCGTGGGGATAACAGAATAGGTAGTGGTGTTATTGAAATAACCCTTGGACCCGTAATAGGCACTCAGGCGTTCCAGGGACCTGCGGGTCCTGTTAGTATCTATAATTACAGGGGCCTCGCCAATTTTTTTCAACCATTCGCTGTACCCCTTGACCAGAAAGGATTCTCCAAGGCGGTTTACCTGTTTTTCCGAGAGTAAGCGGGCCAGCCGGGCTTCCCGTTTTGGCCTGCGCTTCAGCCATTCCTGAAAGGTTGAATCCGGGTTGGGCTTTGCCAGGTTGTATAGATTGAGCCTCAGCGGATACCCAAGCACCCTGCTGTTGGGTTTTTGCACCAGCAGGCTTTGAATATCATCATCAACCACCCGTTCGCCATTGGTAAAGACCCTGTTCTTGCTAAGCAGCAGCTCATCGTCCTCAACCCGTTTCAATGTATTACAGGAAGCAAGCAGTATTGCCAAACAGAATAAAACTATTTTTGCAGTACGGGCTTTAAAACGAAGAAGGGTCCCCATAAACATCAAAAATACATTATTTGAATGGTTGTCAAAAGTCAATTGAAGTATATCAAAAGCCTGCAGCAAAAAAAATACCGAATGCAATACAAGCGCTTTGTGGCAGAAGGCTTTAAGACCGTGGAGGAATTGCTTCGGGCCGGCTGGAAGGCCGAATTGCTTTTTGCTACCGAAACCGGACTGGATAAAGAACTCGGATCCAATACCCAATTGATTTCGCCAAAACAAATGTCCCAGATCAGTTCCTTTAAAACGCCCAGCAAGGTTTTAGGGGTTTTTGAGGTTCCGGAGGCCGGGGAAGTTGATTTTACTGACTGGATAGTGGCCCTGGATAAAGTCCGGGACCCTGGTAATCTGGGAACTATAATTCGCCTTTGTGATTGGTTTGGAATTACCCACCTGGTTTGCTCAACAGATACGGTAGAGGCCTTTAATCCAAAAGTTTTACAGGCCACTATGGGCTCAATTGCCCGTGTTGATATTACTTACACGGATTTACCTTCTTTTTTAAAGGATGCTGATGTCCCTGTTTTCGGGGCTTTTATGGATGGAAAATCGGTTTACGATACTGAGCTTCCCTCATTTGGAATTCTGGTTATGGGTAATGAGGCCAACGGTATATCCAAAGAAGTAAGTGATGTTATCCGGAATAAAATTAGTATTCCCCAATACGGTAAACCCTCTGCCGAAAGCCTTAATGTTGCCACAGCAACGGCCATACTCCTCAACGAGCTGAGGAGATCTTAGGGATTACTCAAATGTGAAGTTAATAAAGATGCCCCTGGTTCTCAGGCCACTGATATTACCTGTCCAGGGACTGTTGGGATCATTGTCCGGGACCAGTTCGTCACTTAGGGCGAAGACCCCGCGGATAGAAGGGGCGAACTTGAAGTATTCTGTGTAGAAATCGATTCCAAAGCCCAGTTCGTAATGAAATACGCTTTTCTTCATGCGGAAGGTGCCACTGCTGTTATCATCCAGGCTGTCTTCATTGCTGCCCAGATTTAACTGGGTACCTACACCCCCAATGATAAAAGGTTTCCAGTTACCTATTCTGCGGGTACTTACTTTTAGTAACAAAGGGAAATTAATGTAAGTAGATTTTACTTCACGAATGGCATCGACCGGATCTGAAAAGCCAGGAAACCCCAGGGTGCGTTGGGTATAAAACAAACCGGGTTCAAAACGGAGGTCGAGGAATTCATGCAGCCTCATTTCCCCGATAAGCCCTACATTAAAACCCAGGGATTTATCAACCAGGATATCCCCCAGGTCGTTTTTATATTCAAACTTGAAATCGTACTGGTTAAAGCCCAGGAAGTAACCCCAGTTCAAAAAGTCCTTATCCTCATTCTGCAGATTCAATATGGGCTTTTCATTGAACTGAGCATTCCCCTTGAACAAAACCAGCGTAAATAACAAGAGTAAAACGCTGATAGGTTTTATTTTGAATATGCTGATGTCTGCTGCAGATGGAAAACCCATATAATTTATTCCTTTATTGATCGCTGCCGTGGACGGATTATTTGGCAGCTACATATATAGAAGCCACCCCAAACGTCTGAGGCCTGCATTCAATACCTATAAACCCGATTTCTTTCAAAATATTGTTGAAAGCCTGGCCATAGGGAAAGGCAGCTGCAGATTCGGAGAGGTAGCGGTAAGCGGAACGGTCCTTGGAAAACAGGCGTCCAACAGCGGGGAGCACATAACGCGAATGAAGGTGATAGCCCTGTTTAAAAGGAAATCGCGTGGGGACAGATGTTTCCAGGACTACCAGCGTGCCCCCGGGTTTCAATACCCGGTAGATCTCCTTTAAACCCTTGCCCAGGTCCTCAAAATTGCGGACCCCGAAGGCAACGGTAGCCGCATCAAAGGTTGCATCCTGAAAATCCAGAGCTTCACTGTCTCCAATCACCATCTCTATCCTGTCGTCCAGGGATTGATCCTTTACTTTCTTTTTTCCTATTTCCAGCATGCCCGGGGAAATGTCAAGGCCTACAATTTTTTCTGCCCCTGTTTCCTTGAGTGCTATGGCAAGGTCTCCTGTTCCCGTCGCTATGTCGAGGATGCGTTTGGGTTTTTTCTCAGTTAGTATACCCACTACACGCTTTCTCCAGCGGACATCAGTCCCGAAGGAGATAACCCGATTGAGCCTGTCGTACTCCCCGGATATAGTATCGAACATGCGGGTAACCTGTTTCTTCTTGCCTTCTTCAGACTCCTTGTACGGGGTAACCTTTTTTGCCATATTCAGTATTTCGCGCAAAGATAGGGATGTAAATGGCATCATCACTTTTCCTAACTTTAATTTAGGAAAGTCACCTCCGGGTCATTTTCCCATAGGACTCCTGCTGATGAAAAGAAATTTGTGTAATTTTGCCTTGTATAACTTACTTAGAATGAGCTTTAGAAGCTTCAACTCCACGGGCTTAGACTATTCAGATATACCGGTAGCGAGTTTGTACAACAAGGAATTTATTAGATGAAGATCATTATTGCCGGGGCTGGTGAAGTAGGCTTTCATTTGGCAAAACTCTTATCATACGAGTCACAGGACATCACCCTTATAGATACCGATAAAGAAAACCTGATCTATGCGGATAACCATTTAGATATCAGGGTTCTCAAAGGCGATGCCACCTCCATAGCAGTGCTGAAGGAGGCCAGGGTGGATACTTCGGACCTGGTTATTGGGGTTACCTCCTCTGAGACAACGAATATAACCCTTTGTATGCTGGCCAAGCAACTGGGTTGCCAGCGTACCATAGCCCGAATTTCCAATACCGAATTTGTGGATAACCGGGAGCTCATCAAATTCTCAAATCTGGGTATCGATGAACTGATTTCCCCGGAAGAACTGGCGGCATCGGAAATACAGTTGCTGTTGAACCAGTCCGCCTTCAATGATACCTACGAGTTTGAAGATGGAGCTCTGATCATGGTGGGAGTTTCCCTGCCGGCATCGGCCCCCTTTGTAGGTAAGACAGTTAAAGAAGCGGCCCGGGTATTTCCTGAGCTCCATTTTATGCCCATTGCCCTGCAGCGGAGCGGTACCCAGTATACTTTGATCCCCAGAGGCGATACTACCTTTGATAAGGGCGATCAGGTATATTTTATTACGGACAGGAAGGGTGTGGATGAACTCTACAAGCTAACCGGTAAGAAAAGGGAAGAAATTAAAAATGTAATGATCCTCGGGGGTAGCAAGGTGGGATATAAGGCGGCTCGGGACCTGTGCAGCAAGCGCTTCAATGTAAAGCTGATAGAACAGAACAAGGAAAAGGCCTTTGACCTGGCAGAGGATCTGCCTAATGCACTGGTAATCAATGGAGACGGCCGAAATGTGGAATTGCTGGAAGAGGAAAGCCTGGAATCCATGGACGCTTTTATTGCTGTTACCGGAAATTCGGAAACCAACATCATGTCCTGCCTGGTGGCCCGATCCAAACACATCAAGAAGACCATTGCACTGGTTGAAAATATGGACTATTTCCAGCTATCCCAGTCTATTGGTATTGATACCCTGATCAACAAAAAACTCCTGGCAGCCAATAATATTTTCCGATACGTGCGCCGAGGAGAGGTGGTTGCCTTAACCCGATTGAACAATCTGAATGCGGAGATCCTGGAATTTAAAGTCAAACCTAAATCCCAGGTGAATGGAAAGGTTATAAAACAATTAAACTTTCCAAGAGCAGCGACTATTGGCGGGGTTATTCGGGATGGCAAGGGGCTGATTGCCCTTGGGGATTTCAAAATTCTCGAAGGAGACCGCGTGGTGGTCTGCTGCATGCCCGAGGCAATCAAAAAGATTGAAAAGCTGTTCCTCTGATGCATTTGAATTTCAAGATCATAATCCACCTCATGGGCCTTCTGCTCCTGTGCAACGGGGCATTTATGCTCGTCGCCGGACTGGTTAGCGGGCTATACAGGGATGGAGTAACGGAACAAATTACATTTTCTGCCATCGTTACCCTTCTCGTTGGTATCCTGGCCATGTTTTTTACCAGAGGACATAAGAAGGAGGTTAAGCGCAAAGAGGGCTATCTCATAGTGACACTGGGCTGGCTGGTGATGTCTGTTTCCGGTATCCTGCCATATTACCTGTCGGGTGCCATACCAAGCATTACCGACGCTTTTTTTGAAACCATCTCCGGTTACACTACCACTGGAGCCTCTATTTTAAATGATATTGAAAGCCTGCCGCGTGGGATCATTTTCTGGAGGAGCCTTACCCATTGGATAGGGGGGATGGGGATTATTGTACTGGCCATAGCTATTTTGCCATTGCTGGGAATAGGAGGGATGCAGCTGTTTTCTGCCGAAGCCCCGGGGCCAAATGCGGACAAATTACATCCGCGGATTACAGATACAGCCAAGCGCCTCTGGCTGATTTATGTGGGGTATACCGCTGCAGAAACCATCCTGCTCCAATTGGCGGGAATGTCCTTTTTTGATGCTATTAATCACGCCATGGCTACCCTTTCCACGGGAGGGTTTTCCACAAAGAATGCAAGTCTTGCTTATTGGAACGGACAACCACTTATACAGTATATTGTAATCCTGTTTATGTTCCTGGCAGGGAGCAATTTTGTTCTGAGTTACTTTGCTTTTAAAGGTAAGGTTCAGCGGGTATTGAAAGACGAAGAATTCAAATACTACAGCATATTCTTGTTGTTGTTTGTGTTAATTGCTGCCCTCGTGGTGTTTACCCGTGCAAACGTAGAGCAGGGTGCTGTATTTCCGATGGTTTTCGGGGAGGCCGAAAGCGCATTCAGGCATGCCCTTTTCCAGGTGGTGGCAGTGGTTACGACGACCGGATTTGTAACCGCAGATTTTACCTCCTGGACCCCCTTTCTCACGGTGTTCTTTTTTGGGTTGATGTTTTCGGGTGGCTCTGCCGGTAGCACGGCGGGAGGGATTAAGATCATGAGGCACATCCTTATCATCAAGAACGGTTTGCTGGAGTTTAAGCGCACGTTACACCCCAATGCGATTATCCCGGTTCGGTTCAATCACAAACCGGTAACCGAGCACATTGTCTATAACATCATTGCATTCTTTGTGCTTTATATGCTACTATTTGTAATAGGGGCTTCGGTGCTGGGCTTTCTGGGGCTCGATTTTGTCTCTGCCATTGGTGGGGCAGCCTCATCCCTCGGTAATGTGGGACCAGCTTTTGGTACGTTAAATCCTTTGAGCAATTTCAGTGAACTTCCTATGCTTGGAAAATGGTGGTGTGCCTTTCTGATGCTGGCAGGCCGACTGGAATTATTTACCGTACTGATCTTGTTTACGCCCTATTTCTGGAAGCGTACTTAGGCTTATATCAATTTAATAGAAGGAAAGTTACTCAGATAATGCCTGTTTGATTCGGGATGCAGCTTCCCTCAATTCCGATTCAGAAGCAGCGTAGGAGATCCGTATACAGTTTGGATTCCCGAAAGCCTCACCCGTTACTGTTGCAACGTTGGCATTCTCAAGCAGGTACATGGCAAAATCCGATGCATTGTCAATCTTAACCCCATTGAAGGTCTTCCCAAAGAAATTGGATATGTCCGGGAACACATAGAATGCACCTTCCGGTATATTCAGCTTGAACCCTTCTATTTCCCCAAGTAGCTGTAAAAGTAAATCCCGTCTGTGGTGGAATTCATCGATCATGTACTTTATCTTACTTACGGGTGCATTGAGGGCTTCAATAGTGGCGCGTTGCCCAATGGCGTTGGCACCACTTGTAATTTGTCCCTGGAATTTGGTGCAGGCCTTTGCGATCCATTGCGGAGCGCCAATGTAGCCAATTCTCCAGCCCGTCATAGCAAAGGCCTTTGAAACCCCGTTTACGGTAATGGTGCGTTCGTACATCCCGGGAATGCATGCAATACTGGCATGCCTGGCTCTGAAATTGATATGCTCGTAGATCTCATCGGAAACGACAAAGATGTCCGGATGCCTCAACAACACTGCTGCCAGTCCCTGCAGTTCGGATTCACTGTAAACCGAGCCGCTTGGGTTGCAAGGCGAACTGAACCACAGCATTTTAGTCCTGGGGGTAATGGCCTCTTCCAGTTGCTCCGGGGTCATCTTGAAATCGGTTTCAATACCGGTTTTAACTTCCACCGGAACCCCTTCGGCAAGTTTTACAATGTCCCGGTAGCTCACCCAATAGGGGGCTGGGAGGATAACCTCATCGCCTTTGTTCAGCATAACCATTGCCACATTGGCAAGAGACTGCTTGGCCCCTGTGGAGACTACTATCTGGTCTGTTTTGTATTTAAGATTATTGTCCCGCTCAAATTTCCTGGAGATTGCTTCTTTCAAGTCTCCATAACCATCTACTGGTGAGTAGCTGCTGTAGTTTTCATCTATGGCCTTTTTCGCAGCATCCTTGATGAAATCAGGAATATTGAAATCCGGTTCTCCGAGGCTCAGTCCTATAATGTCCTTCCCCGCATTTCTTAGTTCTCTGGCTTTTGCGGCCATAGCAAGGGTGGCCGACGTAGACATATTGTTGATCCTATCGGAAAGATGGTTGTTCATACGAGTTAATTATTTATTGGTACTGAAGGGTCGGCTTTTTCCCAAGCTCCTTCAAATGTCTGAAGTGCGAAATTATGGCTTTTCTTGTTGTTTCGTACTCGTGGTATGGCAAATTGAACTCTTTTGCCGTCTGTTTCACAATTTTGGAGATTTTTGTGTAATGTATGTGGCTGATATTGGGAAAAATATGATGTTCAACCTGGTGGTTGAGTCCTCCCGTGAACCAGTTAACCAGTCGGTTTCGCGTACCAAAATTAACGGTAGTAAACAATTGATGGATTGCCCAGCTGTTTTTCATAGTGCCATCTTCTTCCGGTAGCGGGGTTTCGGCGTGATCTACTACGTGGGCCAGCTGAAAAACAACGCTTAAAATGAGCCCGGCTACATAATGCATAACAAAGAATCCAATTAGAATCTTCCACCATGCTATACTGAGAAAAACCATGGGGATAATGATCCAGATGGTCAGGTAGATTAATTTCGTGATCACCAGGATACTCCAGTTCATAGCAGGTTTTGGAAATTTCCCATAGGCCAGCTTACGCTTTGTATAGCGGTACATCTGCATAAAATCCGTAGTGATTGCCCAGTTAAACGTTAGCAACCCATAAAGGAATATGGAATAGTAATGCTGGAACCTGTGGAACCTGTGCCATTTGGCATGCCTGCTGAACCTCAGGATCCTGCCGGCATCCAGGTCTTCGTCGTGGTCCTGGATATTTGTATAGGTGTGATGCAGTACATTGTGCTGAACCTGCCAGTTGTATACATTTCCCGCCAGGATATAAATACTTCCCCCCATCAGTTTATTTACCCATTTCTTGGTGGAGTAGGAACCGTGATTTCCGTCGTGCATTACATTCATGCCCACACCGGCCATACCCACACCCATAACCATGGTAAGTAGTAGATTGGCCCAGTTGGGCAGGTTGAGGCTAAGAATAAGGAAGTACGGGCTGAGGAATAAAGCGAACATTACTATAGTCTTCAGATGAAGCTTCCAGTTCCCGGTTTTCTTCAGTTTATTTTCTTTAAAATAGGTATTGACGCGCTTATTCAGGGTCCTGAAGAAATTCATGGAATCCTGTCTTGAAAATTTTATTTGCGTTTGTGTCATTTATGGCAATTTTGTGTAAATATAAAACAATCCTTAGCAATGCCGGTTTTGGGGTAAAAAGAACATCCTGGGTGGATTGAAGTTGAATGTAGTATTTTTGAACAACAACAAAGGTACGTATGTCTGTTGGTATAGTATTTAAATATTTTCCTAATCTTTCATCCCGGCAGCAGGAGCAGTTTGCAAAAATGGAAGCCCTCTATCAGGATTGGAACCTTAAAATTAATGTGGTTTCCCGAAAAGATATTGACGAGCTGTACCTCCGCCATGTACTGCATTCCCTGGGAATTGCGAAGGTGATGGAATTTCAGGGCGGGGCCTCTGTCCTGGATGTGGGTACCGGAGGTGGCTTCCCTGGAATCCCACTGGCCATATTATTTCCCGAAACAAAGTTTACTCTGGTTGATGCCATTGGCAAAAAGATTCGAGTGGTCAACGAAGTAGTTAACGGCTTGGGACTAACAAATGTCAGGGCGTTTCACTGTCGGGTGGAAGACCTGAAAGGGAATTACGATTTTATAGTGAGTCGGGCCGTGGCTGCTATGCCTACTTTTGTCCACTGGACAAGGGGAAAGATCAAAAAGAAATCTGTCCATGCCTTGCCTAACGGGATACTATACCTCAAAGGGGGAGATCTCTCTGAAGAGCTCCAGGACTACAAGAAGGCTCGAATATATCCTCTCACTGAATACTTCGAGGAACCTTTCTTCGAAACCAAAAAGGTGGTTTATCTTCCAGCCTGAATCTTTCTGCCCTTAAAGGGTATACATTTTGAGATATGAGAATCTGCAGTTTTTAGCAAATTTCCGGACGTATTGCTGAACGCGTTCCAGAAGATTACCCTGTTCGTTATATTCTTTTGAAATCCGCTTTTCCATAATACTTTATTATTTACGCTTACAAAGTTACCTTAAATTTACTTTTAGTTAACGTAAAATTTACATAAATAGTATAAACAGTTGAAAATCAAGTAATAATAAAATAAAAAATTCCTTATATACCAGTAGATTTACCAGTCTCTACCTTCGAGGTCTGAAAAGTTTTGCTTTCCCGGAAAAGAACTGCTCATTGGTTATTAATAAAAATAACCGGGAATCTAGCCAAGAAAGGGATAACGGTAGTTTTCCGGACTTACAAAGGTTTCTTTGATCAGCCTTGGCGATACCCAACGCATTAAGTTTTGTGCCGATCCGGCTTTGTCATTTGTACCTGAGGCACGGGCACCTCCGAAAGGTTGCTGACCAACCACAGCCCCGGTGGGTTTGTCGTTGATATAAAAATTCCCGGCACAGTTCTGCAGTACTTGAGTCGCCTCGTCTATGGCATACCGATCGCCAGAAATAACAGCTCCGGTAAGGGCGTAGATAGAGGTGTTGTCTACCAGTTTTAGGGTCTCGCTCCAATCCTTATCCTCATAAACATAAACGGTGACTACAGGTCCGAACAATTCGGTTTCCATCGTAACGTATTGCGGATCAGTAGTAAGGATTACAGTAGGTTCAATAAAGTACCCTTTAGACTTGTCATACCCGCCACCTGCAATAATCTCGGCATCCTTGTCCTTTTTAGCCTGGTCTATGTAACCGGCGAGCTTATCAAAAGCGCCTTCGTGGATCACAGCCGTAATGAAATTGCTCATATCCTCAGGTGATCCCGGAGGATTAAAAGAAGCGATATCCGCTTTTACCCTGTCCAGAATATCCCCTGCTGTGGATTTTGGCAGGTATACCCTTGAAGCTGCGCTACATTTCTGCCCCTGGAACTCAAAGGCACCGCGCGTAATAGCAGTGGCAACCTGTTGCGGATTAGCAGTAGGATGTGCGATTATAAAATCTTTACCACCGGTTTCCCCAACAATTCGGGGGTAGGTCTTGTATTTATCGATATTGTTCCCGATCTGCTTCCAAAGGGATTTAAAGACCTCTGTTGATCCGGTAAAATGGATTCCTGAAAAATCAGGACTGTCCAGAACGGTATTGGTGATCATCACAGGATCTCCGAAGACCACATTGATAACGCCATCGGGGACTCCTGCTTCTTTGAACACATCTATTATTACCTTGGCTGAAAACACCTGGCTGTCGCTCGGCTTCCATACCACAACATTACCCATCATGGCAGCACTTGCCGGAAGGTTTCCGGAAATAGCTGTAAAGTTGAAAGGTGTAATGGCGTACACAAATCCTTCGAGGGGTCGGTATTCCACACGGTTCCAGATGGCTTCAGAAGAATCCGGCTGTTCTGCGTAGATCTGCGCCATGTATTCCACATTGAATCTTAGGAAATCGATCAGTTCACAGGCAGAATCGATTTCGGCCTGATGGATGGTCTTCGATTGGGCGATCATAGTTGCCGCATTTATCTTGTCCCGGTAAGGCCCGGCGATAAGCTCAGCGGCTTTAAGGAAGATGGAAGCACGTTGTTCCCAGGCCAGGTTGGCCCATTTTTCACGGGCTTCCAGCGCAGCCTGAATAGCTGTTTCCACATGGGATTTTTCGGCTAGGTGGTAGTGCCCGACAACTCTTTTATGGTCGTGCGGGGGAGACATGGAAGCCTTGTTCTCCGTTTTGATCTCATAACTTCCGACATACAGTGGAACTTCCACATTTCCGTTCAGATATTCCCGGTATTGTTTTAAAACCGATTCCCTTTCCGGGCTTCCCGGGGCATAACTTTTAACTGTTTCATTGAACGCTGTAGGTACCTGAAAAAAACCTTTTCCCATGATCGAAATTACTATTTAAAATATTTCGTCAAAGGTATGAAAAGGATAAGGCTTATTGAAATAAATGCCGGGAAATGATAAGGCTAATTCAGCGCAAAAGGGGCGTTGAATTTAAAGGTAGGAACGTAAACCCTGAATTTCTCGGAATTGGTAAAATTCACCATATTATAATGGCCCTTCATGGCTCCGATAGGAGCGGCCAGCAGGCATCCAGAACTGTAGGTGTGAGATTCCCCCGGGCGTATTACCGGCTTTTTGCCAATAACCCCTTCTCCGTCTAACACCTCAAATTCGTTGAGAGAATCGAAAATTTCCCAGTGCCGGGAGGTCAGTTGCACTACATCTTTACCCTGGTTCTCAATAGTAATGGTATAACCAAAAGCAAAGTGCATTTTATAGTTCTTGAAGAAAGTTCCTTCAAAAGTAGTGTCAACCGAAATTTTAATGCCCTTTGTAACTTGTGTAATCATAGTGCTCTGCTGCTTGCAGGGGGTAACGACAACAAAATTCCTTTACCGCCACTGGCTAAATTAAACAAATCTGAATCCATGTTCCCGGATTTAACATTAGTTTAAATCTCCTGTTCAAGCTGGATTACTGAACGGTTAGCAGAGGTTAAGTTTTGAGGATGGGGAATAAAAGGTTTAGACTTTATCAAATGAAGCATTTATCCTTTTACAGGTGCCAAAATAGGAGATTAGGTCAATTTTGCCAAGGATAGCTTTTGAACTTCGTCCAATGCCCGGCTTTTTCTGTTGTATGCGCGGGAGGGGATTCGTTCATCGATTAAAATTCTTTGACTGCAAGGGCCTGAATCCCCTCAGATAGAAACAACTATTAATTGCTTATCTCCCTCGAGTTGGCAGTTCCGATACCTATGATGCTGTCGTAAAGGTCTCCGAAATTCCTGTAGTAAACGAGTACCGTATAATTGTTTTCCGTGAAGTGAAAATTGCCGCAAACCAGATTCAGGTTTACGAGTCCGCTGTCTTTTCGGGTTACGAATTTGTAATTATAAAACCCTTGTTTGAGTCTGATTACCGCCTCCATATTCCCATTGGCCTCATTGTACTGCATACGGTTGATGTCTTCCAGTTCGTAATTGTTGAACTTCCCATATATATAAACCTCGTCCAGGCCCAGTTCCTCGGTATAGGGCAGGCTGAAATGCACGTCTGTATATTCGGCCTCCCTGGCCATATCGGTGCCCTGCAGGGTACGAATCACAAAATCACCGTTGATGTCAGGAAAATAGGTATAGGGTACATCGTTCCGGTACTGGTTGGGGAAGAGGTAGTGCTGGTAAACATCTTCAAACTCGATTCGGGATATGGCTGCTGTTGGAGCCCTCAGGTCTTTGGTGTCAAAATTCAGGAATTCATTGCCTCCAAAAAAGCTGGTTTCCTTGTCATAGCGGTAAACGAGCTCTGTGCCTATGGTAAACTGCGGGGGCAGGTTGTATATGGCCGTGGGCCAGTGATAGTTCTGGAGGATGGCAACCTTTACTTCCTTTTTGGGATTTACGAGGGGGTACCCGGCACTATTAATGGTAAAGTGTACGGATTGTTTCTGGTCGAAATACCGGAAGTCTCTAACCCTTTTTACAGTGGCCGCTACCTGTACCAGGTCCTGGTATACAACAAACCTTCTTGAAAATTGCAGGTCGCCAGACTGGTTGTATATTTCCAATACATAATTGCCGCTTACCCTCAACCGGACGTTCTCGTTGGGAATGCTCAGGCGGTAGTTGGAATAGGGCTGCAGTGTGGTGTAGCTGTTTTCGTAATCAATAATACGCTGGTTGTCTATACCGATGAGGTATTGTGACTTGAGCAGGTCAGACCGTGTCCAGTCGTAATCGCAGTGCAGGATCTTGTAATAATAATCCTGTTCATTAGCCAGCAAGTCATCAAATTCCAGATAAATGGACTCTCCGAGTTTCACAATGGGAAACTGGTCTTCGGTTTCACCCTTAAAAACAATGGATCTGATATTTTCGGGCGGATTAACCTCCAACTGCACCTGGGAGAAGACAGGTGAAATGGCAAAAATCAGAATCCAGTGTTTAAGTTTCAGACCCATTTTCAGGCTATATATCCGGCAAAGGTAAACAAAATGTATGCCTGACAAATTCCCTTCGATCTAATGACCAAATTTTAGTTAATAATTATGAAAACAAACCATTAATGGCTATTTTTGACGCCAATTACGCTAACCCTAAAGGTTTACAAAAGATATGTCCAAAGACATCCGAATTAAAAAGGGATTAAACATTAATCTTGTCGGTGCCGCAGAACATACCACTTCCAAAGCAGCTCTCAGTAACGTTTATGCCATCAATCTCCTTGATTTTTATGGGATTACTCCCAAGTTGATGGTTAAAGAAGGCGAAGAGGTCAAAGCTGGAGAACCACTTTTTTACAACAAGGACAATGCAGATATGCTGTTTGTCTCACCGGTAAGCGGTGAGCTCGTTGAAGTAATTCGTGGAGCTAGAAGGAAGGTGCTTATGTTAAAGATCCTGGCCGATAAGGAGCAGACCCATCTGACACACAAAACACTTGATCCACAAACTGCCTCTGCAGAGGAAATTAAATCGTTCCTTCTTAAAAGTGGTTGCTGGCCCTTTATCAAAAGAAGGCCTTACGATTTTGTCGCTGATCCCAACGTTGCCCCCAAAGCCATCTTTGTTTCAGCATATGGAACAGCCCCTTTGGCTGCAGATGCAGACTATGTGCTTCAGGGTAAAGAAAAGGAGCTGCAAACAGCTCTGACCGCTTTGGGAAAACTCACTCCGGGTGAGGTACACGTATCCGTGGGCAAGAAGGGCAATTCTCCTTTCAACGGATTAAGCGGGATTACACTGCACAAAGTAAGTGGTCCGCATCCTGCGGGTCTGGTAGGAACACAGATCAACAAAATTGATCCGATAAACAAGGGAGAACAGGTTTGGACACTATCTCCACAGGACCTGGTGATTATCGGGGAATGCCTGCTAACCGGTAAGTTCAATGCCGAACGCCTGGTAGCCCTGGCGGGTTCATCGATAAAGGAACCCAAGTACTACCTGACGAAAATAGGGGCGGAAATTTCTACCTTCCTCTATGCAAGCGGTGTAAATACAGACAATTTCAGGGTCATCAACGGCGATGTTCTAACCGGCACCAAGACTGCTCCTGATGGATATCTGGGCTTTTACAACACTACGGTTACGGCAATTCCGGAAGGGGACGATTATGATTTATTCGGCTGGACCAAACCGATATTCAATAAAATATCAACCACCAGGGCCCTTACTTTCTCCTGGTTGCAGCCCAAAAAGAAGTACGACCTTACCACCAATACCAATGGTGAGCACAGGGCTTTTGTGGTAACCGGACAATACGAAGAAGTTTTTCCGTTGGACATTTACCCCATGCAATTGCTAAAAGCATGCATGGTCAAGGATTTGGACGAAATGGAGCAACTCGGTTTATATGAGGTAATTCCTGAAGATTTCTCTCTTACTGAATTTGTTTGTACCTCAAAACAACCTCACCAGCAGATCATCCGTGAAGGATTAGACTTGCTACATAAAGAAATAGGATAACTATGAGTGACAAAAGACTTACATTAAAAAAGAGACTGCATATACTCAAGCACAGATACAGGGGGAAGAAGATGGCTCCGGCTTTCAACGCCTTCCATACTTTCCTGTTTACGCCTAATGAAACTACTCATTCAGGGGCGCATGTCCGGGCCGCAGACGACCTGAAAAGGACTATGAACACCGTGATCCTGGCGCTGATACCCGTATTGCTCTTTTCTTTTTTCAATACAGGATATCAGCATTACGCTGCTATAGACGCGGCTAGTGGATCCCCGCGTGAATTAATGTTCTTTGAGAACTTTTTAACCTGGGAAAATTTCTGGCTGGGCTTCATTAAAGTCATGCCGCTTGTTGTGATATCCTATGGAGTGGGACTTTTGGTAGAGTTCATCTTTGCTATAATAAAGGGTCACGAAGTAGAAGAAGGTTATCTCGTTACCGGGATGCTTGTACCTCTGATAGTACCGGTAGATACGCCACTTTGGATGCTCGCTGTGTCTGTAGTATTTGGCGTTGTTATCGGTAAAGAGGTTTTTGGGGGTACAGGGATGAATATTTTGAATCCCGCCCTTACTATCCGGGCATTCCTTTTCTTTGCCTATCCTACCTGGATGAGCGGTGACAAGGTTTGGGTACACGGTGCTGTGGAAAGAGCCGGAACCCCTGATGCAATCTCTGGTGAAACCATACTGGGTTATCTGGCCCAGAATAACGGGAGTGAGTTTACTTATTCCGTATCGGATATGTTTTTCGGATTTATTCCGGGATCGGTAGGTGAAACTTCTGCTTTCCTGATATTGCTGGGAGGCCTTTTCCTGGCTTTTAGCAAAATAGCCAGCTGGAGAATTATGGTCAGTGCGGTTATCGGATCCCTGGTTATGGGGCTCATCTTCAATGGTGTTGTGGAAGCCGGATGGATTACTGAAACCAGTACCTTTTATGGTTTGATGAGTTTCGAATACTGGAAGCACCTGATTGTTGGCGGACTGGCATTTGGTATTGTCTATATGGCAACTGACCCGGTTACTGGTTCACAGACCAACAGGGGTAAATGGATTTACGGTTTCCTTATCGGATTTATTTCAGTTATGATCCGGGTATTCAACCCGGCTTATCCTGAAGGTGTATTCCTGGCTATTCTTCTGATGAACGTGTTTGCTCCTACCATTGACCACTATGTAGTTCGTGGCAATGTGAAAAGGCGTTTGAAGCGACTCAAGAAAGCAGTAGTGCCAGTGTCAACTCAGGAAGAAGAAAACCTTAAAGTAGAAACGGTTTAGATTATGGCGATCAATACAGAAAAAAATGTCTACACGGTCTTCTTTGCCGTAGTTATGGTGATCATTGTAGGTTCTGTGCTTGCCTTCCTGGCTTCAGGGCTTAGCGGAAGGATCAAGGAAAACGAACGCTTCGAGAAGCAACAGAATATCCTCTACGCCATGGGCGTTCACGAGAATGAGGATGAGGGTAGTGTCAATTTTATTCCAACAGACCGGGTTGAGGAGGAGTTTTCCAAATTCATCACCCAGCAGTTGGTAATCAATGGAGGTGAGATCACGGAAGATGACGAAGCCTTCCTGATAGACCTCAAAAAAGAACTGGCTATTGCCAAAGACGGGGGAACCCCAAGGCTACCTGTGTTTATCGGGGAGAAAGACGGCAAGAAATACTATATCCTGCCCATGTACGGCAAAGGACTTTGGGATGCCATCTGGGGATTCATCTCGCTGAACGAGGATATGGTTGTGCAAGGGGTATACTTTGATCATAAAGGGGAAACTCCGGGTCTCGGGGCCAATATCAAGATGCGTTATTTTATGGACGATTTTATCGGGGAATCTATCCTCGATGGCAATCGCTATACCGGTATTGCAGTAGCCAAAGGCAACAACGACCCGGTTAACGAGATCAAGGACGATAACGAGGTTGATGCCCTGGCGGGTGCCACGATTACCGGAAATGGTGTTTCGGCTATGATCCGTGAAAGTGTAAACCTGTACAGGAATTATTTAGAAACTATAAGACAGTAATAAAGATGGCTTTACTATCTAAGAAAGATGCAAACCTGATTTTAGATCCGCTCGCGGATAACAACCCTATTACCATACAGGTACTGGGTATCTGTTCGGCGCTGGCGATCACTGCAGAACTTAAGGCCTCAGTGGTTATGGCACTTTCCGTAATCTTTGTGCTGGGTGTGGGTAATGTGGTGATTTCACTTATCCGTAATATCATCCCATCCAAAATACGGATCATTGTGCAGCTGATTGTAGTTGCAACACTCGTAATAGTGGTGGACCAGGTGCTTAAAGCATTTGCATACGAACTGAGCAAGACCCTTGCCGTATTTGTTGGGCTTATCATCACGAACTGCATTATCATGGGTCGTTTTGAGGCTTTTGCCCTGGGTAATGGACCGTGGAAATCCTTCCTGGACGGTATTGGTAATGCACTGGGTTACGGGGTTATCCTGATTATAGTGGGCTTCTTCAGGGAACTGCTGGGATCAGGAACCTTGTTCGGTATTAAGGTGCTGGGAGATCCCATAGCCAAAACAGGGGTTTACGCCTTTGGGTACGAAAACAATGGTTTTATGATTATTCCTCCGGCGGCCCTGATCGTTGTGGGAATAATTATCTGGGTGCAAAGAAGTCGCAACAGGGCCCTGATTGAAGAAAATTAAGAATAGCTAATACAAGACATTATGTTAGAACATATTGAACTGTTTTTTAAATCCATTTTCATAGACAACATGGTATTTGCCGTGTTCCTCGGGATGTGTTCGTATCTCGCAGTATCCAAGAAAGTGGCGACAGCTGTTGGTTTGGGAGCGGCGGTAATATTTGTACTCGCGGTTACAGTTCCACTTAACTGGCTTTTGGATCAGTATCTTTTGCAGGAAGGAGCGCTAAGCTGGCTGGGGCCTGAGTACGCCGATTACAACCTGAGCTTCCTGTCTTTTATCCTGTTTATCGCTACCATTGCTACCATGGTTCAACTGGTAGAAATTGTGGTGGAGAGGTTCTCCCCTGCACTTTATAATTCACTGGGTATCTTCCTTCCATTGATCGCTGTAAACTGTGCTATCCTTGGAGGATCCCTCTTTATGCAGGCAAGGGAAATACCTTCCCTGGGTCTTGCATTCAATTATGGGGTTAGTTCAGGTATTGGCTGGTTCCTGGCGATTTTGGCCATTGCCGCTATCCGGGAAAAAATCCGCTATTCCAATGTACCCGCACCGCTTAGGGGTCTGGGTATCACTTTTATTATTACCGGCCTGATGGGTATTGGTTTCCAAAGCTTTGGAGGCATGCTTACAGGAGGTGACGATAGTGCGGCTCCTGTTGAAGAAACAACCGTAGAGCTGAAGATAAAAGAAGAAAAGAAAGAAGAAAAGGAAGAAATAGACGAACAGTCTGTTACCTATAACGAGGTCAATTTAGTACAAGAATGATATTAGCATCTACCACATTAGGAACTATAGTAATCACGGTAATAGCCTTCTTGATTTTGCTATTGCTATTAGTGGCATTATTGCTCTTTACCAAGGAAAAACTAGCTCCTTCGGGGCCAGTGACCATTACTATAAACGGAGAAAAGCAAATAGAGGTGCCTTCCGGTAGCTCCCTTTTATCTACCCTGGGGAACCAGAAGATATTCCTCCCTTCGGCCTGTGGTGGTGGTGGTACCTGCATTCAGTGCGAGTGCCATGTTTTGTCCGGTGGAGGTGAGGCACTGCCTACTGAAACACCCCACTTTTCCAAAAGGGAACTTAATGAAGGTGCCCGATTGGCCTGCCAGGTTAAGGTAAAACAGAATATGGAGATCACCATTCCCGAAGAAGTGTTTGGTATCAAGAAATGGGAAGGTACTGTAGTTCGAAATTACAACGTGGCATCTTTCATCAAGGAATTTGTAGTAGAAATTCCTGAGGATATGAACTACAAACCCGGGGGTTATATTCAGATTGAAATACCCCCATGCGAAGTAAGGTACGAGAACTTTGACATCACTGCCCATCCTGAAGAGCACGATACTCCGGACAAGTTCCAGAACGAGTGGGATAAGTTTAACCTCTGGCCGCTGGTAATGAAGAATGATGAGGTGGTTGAACGTGCGTACTCTATGGCTTCATTCCCTGCTGAGGGAAGGGAGATTATGCTGAATGTTCGGATTGCGACGCCACCATGGGATCGATCCAAAAACGGGTGGATGGATGTCAATCCTGGAGTAGCTTCGTCTTATATTTTCGATAGGAAACCAGGTGATAAAGTAACCATATCCGGACCTTACGGGGAATTCTTTATCAATGAGTCCGAATCTGAAATGCTTTACGTAGGTGGAGGGGCAGGAATGGCTCCAATGCGTTCTCACCTGTATCACCTGTTTAAAACACTGAAAACTAACCGAAAGGTTACATACTGGTATGGAGGAAGGTCCAAAAGGGAATTGTTCTATATAGACCATTTCAGGCAACTGGAAAAGGAGTTTCCAAACTTCAAATTCTACATGGCATTATCTGAGCCATTAGAGGAAGATAACTGGAAGGTAAAGGAAAACCTGGATGCTCCCGGTGATGGTTTTGTTGGGTTTATCCACAATTGCGTAATCGAGCACTACCTGAATCACCATGAATCTCCAGAGGATATTGAACTCTATTTCTGTGGGCCACCACTAATGAACAAGGCCGTTCAGAAAATGGGAGAAGATTTTGGTATACCGGATGAACACATTCGATTTGACGATTTCGGAGGCTAGAAGTGTGCCTTTGGAACCAGAATAAAATCAAAAAAACCGATATGAAGCATATCGGTTTTTTTATCAAAAGCTATGAAAGAACTTACGGATCAGGAACTGCACAACCTTGCAATGAATATCGTAGGAAGGGAACTGGAAGCCCAGGGTTATGAATTTATGGGGATCAACAGCAAACCCAAAAAGAATCCCCAATTTGTTTGCCTGAAGGATAAGACGCTGCATTTTATAGTGGTGCGGAATGTGCCTTTTCCAGAGGATCCCAGAAATTATGATGAAGCCCTGCTAAATAAAGTGAAGGAGCACGCCCTTAAGTTTGAAGCACGCACTTTTTATGCAGGGGTGGGATTAGCCAATGCACAGGATCGTCGTTTACCTGTTTATTTAAACGAAGCCTATACTGTTGAATATGCCGGCCTTATCGAGATTAGCTAGGATTTTATCAATCATATTGACTGTGATCAGCATGGGTGCCTGCGCCGATGAAAAGGGACCCTGGGAACGCAATTTCAATTATGGGGGCGCACTGGGTACATCTTACAGCATAACGTATTTATCCTCCGAATCACTGAATTTTCAGGAAGAAATCGATTCAGTCTTCCAGGTAGTGAATCAATCCATGAGTACCTACTGGCCTGAATCTGATATTTCCAGGATTAACCGGGGAGATTCCACTATTGTGGTAGATGATATGTTTCGTGAAGTATTTGAACTTTCGAAAGAGGTACATGAAAAAACACAGGGGTATTTTGATCCCACTGTTGGCGTGCTGGTCAATGCCTGGGGTTTTGGCCCGGGCAGGGGCATGGAACTGGATAGTGCCAAAGTAGACAGCCTGCTTCAATACGTTGGCTTTGACAAGGTGAGCCTCACACAGGAGGGCAGGGTGAGAAAAGAAGATCCTGCAATCCGCTTTGATTTCAATGCCATTGCCAAAGGATATGCCATTGACCGCCTGGCTTTAATGCTGGACAACAACGGAATAGAGAATTACCTGGTTGAGGTAGGCGGTGAAATTGTAGCCAGAGGAGAAAACAAGATCAAAGACAAGCCCTGGGTGCTGGGGATTGATGATCCCCAGGTGGAGGAGGGGAGAAGGCTCAAAGTGGCATTGGAACTGACGGACGCGGCCCTGGCCTCTTCGGGCAATTACAGAAAATTCAGGATTGATAGTATCACGGGTGAAAAATATGTTCACACCATAGATCCCAAAACCGGCTTCACAAGGAATTCAAAAGTTTTAAGTGCAAGTGTAATTGCCCCTGCTTGTGCTGAAGCCGATGCTTTTGCTACTGCTTTTATGGCAATGGACTTGGAAGACAGCAGGGCCATACTGGAACGGGAAAAACAGCTGGAAGCCTATCTCATCTATCTGGACGAAGCACAGGAAGTTCAGGAATTTGTGACTGAAGGATTTAAAAAGCGTATTGTCAGAAACTAGATCTTTCTCACAAAGGGGATGATCTCCCCTTTAGCCAGGCGGTACTCGTCTACAGCTGTTACCGGGATTTCAGAAGTATAATCTACTTCTTCCACCTCAAAGCCCACTTCCCTGAGACGTTCAAAATAATCGTATCCGTAAATCCGCACGTGGTCGTACTGCCCAAAAATCCTGGCCCTTTCTTTCCTGTCCGTAATACTGGGATCCTCATAGGTCTGTTTCCTGCTGAGGTCCTGGGGCACCTGGAAAACACCCCATCCCCCGGGTTTCATTACACGGAAAAGTTCCTTCATGGCCTTCTGGTCGTCCGGAATATGCTCCAGGACATGATTGCATAGAATGATGTCAAAAGTGTTGTCTTCAAATGGTAAATCGCATATATCTGCCTTTACCGTGGCCAGAGGTGAGTCTAGGTCTGTTGTGGTATATTCCAGATGCGAAAGTCTTTTAAAGCGTTTGTAAAAGGCCTGCTCCGGGGCAAAGTGAAGCAGTTTTGCCGGCTCACTGAAAAATTGGGTGCGATCTCTCAGGAAAAGCCACAACAAACGGTGCCTCTCCAGGGATAGTGTGGATGGAGACAATACGTTTTCGCGCGGATTTTCATAGCCGTAGGGCAGAAAGGACCGGAATTTTTTACCATCAATCGGATCTGTATAGCGTGAACCTTTTAACCACAGGCTCAAAAAGGGCCTCGCCAGGTAGCTCAATTGGATCAGAACAGGCCGGGGGAGCTTGTTCAGCAGGTATTTGAACGCCTTTTTCAATTTATTTTTATCTGACGGAATTCGTCTTCTTCGTCGGTTTCGATACCCAGGGCATCATAGATATATTGAAAGGTAGACAAGAGTTCTGGTTTGCCGTTAATGATGGCTACGTTGTGTTCAAAATGGGCACTTGGTTGCCCATCTGCTGTAAGTATAGTCCACCCATCCCGCAACTGCTTGATCCGCCTGGTTCCCATATTGATCATTGGTTCAATGGCTACTACCAGGCCTTCGACGAACTTTTTGCCCCTTCCCCGTTTGCCATAGTTAGGCATCTCCGGGCCCTCATGCAATTTTTTGCCAAGTCCATGACCTACGAGTTCTCTTACAACCCCATAGCCATGGCTTTCACAGTATTTCTGTATGGCATAACCCACATCACCAACCCGGTTCCCAAGGCGGAATTCCCGTATCCCGATGTACAGTGATTCTTTGGTAACACGCAGCAATTTTTTCGTCTCTTCGGCTACCTCGCCCACTTCAAAGGTGTAGGCATGGTCCCCGTAAAAGCCATTTTTGAGAGCACCACAATCTACAGAAATAATGTCTCCATCTTTCAGGGGTTCTTTGGAAGGGATCCCATGCACCACCTGGGCATTGGGGCTCATATTAAGTGTGTTGGGAAAGCCGTACATGCCCAGAAATCCGGGCTCGGCACCATGATCGCGAATAAAGGTTTCGGCAAGACGATCCAGGTACAGGCAGTCTACCCCTGGCTTGATTTCAGCAGCCAGCATGCCAAGGGTTTTGGATACAATTAGGGCGCTTTCCCTGATCAGTTCAATTTCCTCTGCAGTTTTGGGAATAATCATAATTAATGATTTAAATCAGGGAATCACGGGTCATGGCCTCCGGTTTCTCAAGTCCCATCATTTTGAGGATGGTAGGGGCAATATCGCCTAAAACACCAGCTTTGACAGTTTTTATATCCGGATCGACCACAATGAGCGGTACCGGATTGGTGGTATGGGCAGTATTGGGAGATCCGTCCGGATTAACCATGGTATCACAATTTCCGTGATCGGCAATCACCAGAGTCGAGTAACCGTGTTCCAGGCCGGTAGTTATTACAGCTTTCGCACAGGTATCCACGGTTTCCACCGCTTTTATGGCTGCCTCCATAACACCGGTGTGACCTACCATATCCGGATTGGCAAAATTAAGGCATACAAAATCTGCCTCGCCCTTTTTCAATTCCGGCACTATGGCATCGCGGACTTCAAAGGCGCTCATTTCCGGTTTTAGGTCATAGGTAGCCACTTTGGGAGAGGGACAAAGAATGCGGGATTCACCTTCAAAGGGTACTTCCCTTCCTCCGTTAAAGAAAAAGGTTACGTGAGGGTATTTTTCAGTTTCAGCGATGCGAATCTGTTTTTTACCCGCCTCCGAAATGATTTCCCCCAGGGTGTCCTGAATGTTTTCTTTATCGTAAACCACATGGATATTCCGGAAAGTATCGTCGTAGTTGGTCATAGTCACGTAATATAGTGACAGCTTTTTCATGTCGTATTCCGGATAATCCCGCTGGCTAAGCACTTCGGTAAGTTCCCTGCCGCGATCTGTCCTGAAATTGAAAAAGATAACCACATCACCCGATTTTATGGTGCCTCTGGCATTACCACTTTCATCGCACAGTACAATGGGATCAATGAACTCATCCGTGGTGCCATTATCATAGCTTTGCTGCATGGCATCGCCTATATTAGTAGCTTTGCTTCCTTTGCCATGAACCACGAGGTCATAGGCTTTCTTAACACGTTCCCATCGCTTATCACGGTCCATTGCATAATAACGGCCCACCACAGATGCCAGGGAGGCATTGGTGTTTTTGCAAAACGCTACGAGGTCTTCAAGAAAGCCTTTGCCGCTTTTGGGATCTACGTCGCGACCGTCTGTAAAGGCGTGGATATATACATTCTCAAGACCAAAGGATTCACTGGCGCTAATCAGGCCCTTCAGGTGGTTGATATGGCTGTGCACCCCGCCATCGCTTACCAGTCCCAGGTAATGCACTGCCTTGTTTTCTTTTTTGGCGTATTCAAAGGCGTCAACCAGTGTCTTTTCCTGTTTGAGGGTATCTTCAGTTACGGCCAGATTAATTTTGGCCAGGTCCTGGTATACGATCCTTCCAGCACCCAGGTTCATATGGCCCACCTCACTATTTCCCATTTGGCCTTCAGGAAGTCCAACGTTCATACCATCAGTAAGTAAGGTGGTATGTGGATATTTTTTATAGAGGCTATCTACAAAAGGCGTATTCGCGTGTTCGATGGCGCTGACTTTCGGATCGGGAGATTTACCCCATCCATCAAGAATCATTAGTATAACTTTCTTATCCATAACAACAAGGGTACGGGTTGATAAACACGCAAAAATAGTATGAAATGAGCTGGATTACCAGCATTGTGCTCAGCTTTTTTGAAGGAGGGATTGGAAAAGAAGATGAGTAGCTCCGCAAAAGCTTCCGGATAGCAATGCTGTTAAACTTATGTTAGGATAGTCGAATTAATGAAACACAGGAGGTGAACTTGCGTCTCTTAGTTAAACCGTGTGGTTTATTCATCAATCAAAAAAACCCTGACATCGAAAGATAGTCAGGGTTACCTTTTTCATATAGTTATAGTGTTCCCGTAAAAGCGCCCTTTTAAAATTCGAAACCGGTAAAGATCCGGTAGAAGAAAGCATAAAAGACTACCATTAACATGAATGCGCAGAATACGGAATATGCTTTTAGCAATACCACCAGGTAATCTGGTTTGCAATCATCAAATGCTTTAAGGTAAATCCCTTTTAATAGTAATAGTGCTCCCATAGAGTGTTCTTTGTAAAAGCTATAAGGGCTAAATCAGGGAAAAATAAAAATTTGGGAATGATCCAAATGTATAAAAACCGGTATCACTGCCTGAAAAATTATAGGCAAGATACCGTTATTTCCCGATGTATTTCGCAATAGCCCTTTTAATTGCATCAATACGATTTTCCGGATCTGGGTGTGTGCTCTGGAATTCCGGTACCCGGTTGGCCCCCCCAGCCTCCTTCAGAATTTCCATAACACGGATCATTTCGTAGGGATCATATCCAGACCGTATCATCAGCAATACTCCCAGATCATCACTTTCCAGTTCATCTCCCCGCCCGTTTTTGAGAAGGGTATTTTGTCCTATGCTGCCTACAATCCCCCCTGCATCTGCTCCTACGGAAGCCCCCATGGAGACCGTTTTCCAGAAATTGGTTTCGGCAATCCTTTCTGCAGAATGCCTGCCAATAACATGCCCGATCTCGTGTCCGAGCACTCCCGCCAGTTGTGCTTCATTTAATCTGGAGAACAGGGCATAGGTTATAAAAATCTGACCGCCAGGCAGGGCAAAAGCGTTAATGGTGCGCTCATCGGCAAGCAAATGAAACTCGTATTGATATGGAGTTTCCCGTGCAATACTGTTGTTTACCAGTTTGTTACCTACGGCGGAAACCAAGGTTTGCAGTCTTTGGTCCGGGTAACGCCCTCCATGTTGCTGGGCTATTTCCGGAGCGCTTTGGAGGCCGATGGCAATTTCCTGATCTGCCGTCATATTGATATTCTGAACCCGGCCCGTATAAGGGTTTTCTTCACTGTTATAGCAGCGCTGAACCAGGGCAAATACCACAATGGCAAAACCTATGAATATCCGTAATTTCCAACTTCCTCTTCTCAAATTCTTGTTTTTAGAAAGCTGGATTAAATTAATAAAAATTACAGGAGATCGGGATTAATATCCAGAAGATTGTCGGTGATATAGGTTTTAATAAACCCGGTAGTAAAATGATCAACTCCCAGAAAGTCTTCTCTTTGCAATAGTTGCATGATATTTTTCTTTCTAAAGATTTCCAGCATGGGTTTGGACAGGGGGGCATAGCTGTAGTGCCAGGGTTCATATTTAAAACCACGCCTTCTGGGTTCATCCGTGTAAACCAGGTAAAAACCATATTCCTCCGAATGCTCATCCATCCATGCCTTGAATTTTTCATAGGGACCACCCGCTTCAAATTTTTCCGGAACCAGTACGTCTCCCTCCGCAGGGACGGAGCCGTCTACAAGATCCACATCAGTTCCCCAGTGGTGCCTGCTGGTGCCCGGGATCGTAGAATACTCTATGATCTTGTCAATCGCTTGCAGTGGCTGCAACCCGTCTACATCCGTGTAGCGTTCATACTTTGCTTCAAAAATAGAAGCCTGCCTGTCAAAGCTTCGATAGCTGGATACCACCTGAATTTTAATACCCTCTTTTGCTGCTGCTTCACTCATGGCTATGAAAGCTTCATAGGCTTCCTCCCTAAGGTTGATATTTTCTCCGTATAGATCAATATCGGTTTTACCCATTAATTCATCAATGGTGTATTCTACCTCCTGGGCCTGAGCAATCCAGCCACAGAAGCATACCAGAAATAAGAGAATGGGATAGGCCTTTGGGGTGTTTCGAATATTCATGATGTAGTATTTAATACGGTAAACGAGCAATGTTTTTTTACTGAACTCGCTTGTATATCAAAGGTAAGAACTCTTCGCCAATTGATTTATTGCGAATGGGAAAAGAATCGGAACTAGGGGTTAGTTGGATAAATAGAGGTATCCCTGGTGTTTCTGCTGCAGATCGTGCATGGTAATGACGTAGAAATAAATACCAGAGGCCAGGCCTGAGTTACGTTGAATCACCTGTTCGCGATTGGATCTGCCATCAAAATCGTTCTGGTAATTGTCTTTGGAATATACCATTACCCCATAACGATCAAATATCTGTATCGAATTATTGGCCGATCGATCCAGGTTCTCTATTTCCAGCACATCGTTTTGTCCGTCACCATTGGGGGTCATATAATAGTTGTCCAGTTCTATGGTATCGTATGTCTGCAGGTCTTCGTCATTACCACCCAGGGTCAGGATCTCGTATTCGTTGGGCAAAAATGTATCAGAAGTAATGGATCCGTTAGCCATTCCTCCTTCAACTCCTGTATTTCCAAGATTTACCCATTGATTTTCAGATTTGCTCCAGCCCATAACCTTGATATCTGTGAGGTATTCTGCCCATGCCCTCATGTTGCTGTATTCGTCCCAGGTTAGGGTAACACGAGAGGGTACATCCCCTTCAAGACGCCAGAACTCCTTGTCGCTCACGGAAATGTACTGAGAGGATCTGCGCTCCGTGCTGAATACCCCGTCAATTGACTTGGGACTGTTGGGATTTTCCGGGAAATAGGCGCATTTAACCTGGGCATTTATCGCATCAGAATCAATGGTGAGAGGTCTAAGTCGATCCTGGTCGCCCACGGGAAAAACAAAGGTCTCCTTGTTTGTGATTGCGGCATATCCGTCTACTTTGGAAACACTGCTTTCGCCCGTGTAAAAGGAAAAATCCATGAAATTGGAAAATACATCCGTAGCCCTTCTTGATGTAATGATATTTCCAACAATGAGGTTTCCATTGTTGTTTACGCTGATTGCGGTTTCCAGGTACAGTCCGTTATCTACAGCAATTTCTGTATCGAAGAAAACAGGAGAAAAGGCACCTGAAATCGTAAGCGGATTGGTGTCGCTATAAAAACCTACAAGACCCAGGTTCTGGTCAAAAGTGCCATCATTGGTAAGATCCATATGGAAACCAACCTGAGCCGCATCATGCACCTGCATATTACCAAAGTTGTGTACCGCTTCCTGAGCTGTGAGGGAAACAGCAGCCAGTAATAATAAAGCAGGCAGGCTACTCTTCAACAGGTAGGAGAAAACCTTTGGTAATAATAATATGATATTCCTGGTACTGCGCATATAATTTATTAATCCCTGTTAATTTGATGCCAGTTAGTACCATCGCTTTGTAACCAGACGATCCGCTCCTTTTTTATCTTATTATCCAAATTCCCATTTGCTTTGATATAATTGATGCTGGTAAAATTATCGTTGGCACTGATGTTTTTGAGGATATAGATTCTTCCGGTACAACTATTTGCTGCGGGCAATGTAATTGTCAGATTTCCCACGTTCATCACCAGAGTGTAATCATTATTGCCCAGAGTAGTGCTGGAACTGGTCGATCTGATGGGCAGGGATACTGCACCTGTTACCTGTAATGTAGAATTTGGGGTGCTTGTGCCTATCCCGACATTTCCATTGGTCAGTCCCAGGTTTTGGCCATTGATATTGTATGTTCTTGTTTCGGCATCCTGTGTCAGGTTGTCCGTGGCCAGATTTTTCTCTGGCCCCATGGGTCCGGTAAGATCAGCAGAAGTGAAGGTGCTGGCATCCGTATAGGTGATGGTGAAAGTACCATCTCCATTATTTACTGTACTCTGAACCCCGACACCTGCAGGTCCGGGTATTCCCTGCGGTCCTTGTGGTCCTTCTGGCCCCATTGGTCCTTCAGGTCCTTGTGCACCGTCAGCTCCGGCAGGTCCGGGTATTCCCTGAGGCCCCTGTTCACCTTGTGGTCCTTGCGGCCCTTCCGGTCCCATTGGTCCTTCTGGCCCTTGTGCACCGTCTGCTCCGGCAGGTCCTGGTATTCCTTGTGGGCCTTCGGGTCCTTCCGGCCCAACTGGTCCTTGTGGCCCAACCTCGCCCTGTATTCCTTGCGGTCCTTGTTCACCTTGTGGTCCCTGGGCACCGTCAGCTCCGGCAGGTCCTGGTATCCCTTGTGGGCCTTCAGGTCCTTCCGGCCCAACTGGTCCTTGTGGCCCAACTTCGCCCTGTATTCCTTGCGGTCCTTGTTCACCTTGTGGTCCCTGGGCACCGTCAGCTCCGGCAGGTCCTGGTATCCCTTGAGGTCCCTGTTCGCCTTGCGGTCCTTCCGGTCCAACTGGTCCTTGTGGTCCGACTTCACCCTGGATTCCCTGTGGTCCTTCAGGTCCTTGTGCACCATCAGCTCCTGCAGGTCCTGGTATCCCTTGAGATCCTTCGGGTCCTTCCGGTCCAACTGGTCCTTGTGGCCCAATCTCGCCCTGTATTCCTTGCGGTCCTTGTTCACCTTGTGGTCCCTGGGCACCGTCTGCTCCGGCAGGTCCTGGTATCCCTTGAGGTCCCTGTTCGCCTTGCGGTCCTTGTGGCCCTTCTGGTCCCATTGGTCCTTCGGGTCCTTCCGGTCCAACTGGTCCTTGTGGTCCGACTTCACCCTGTATTCCTTGAGGTCCTTGTTCACCTTGCGGTCCCTGGGCACCGTCAGCTCCAGCAGGACCGGGTACTCCTTGTGGTCCTTGCTCACCTTGCGGCCCGATTTCGCCTTGTATTCCTTGCGGTCCTGCTGGTCCCATTGGTCCTTCTGGCCCTTGTGCACCGTCAGCTCCTGCGGGTCCGGGTATTCCCTGTGGTCCTTCCGGTCCTTGCGGTCCTTCGGGTCCGATTTCACCCTGTATTCCTTGTGGCCCAACTTCGCCCTGTATTCCTTGCGGTCCTTGTTCACCTTGTGGTCCCTGGGCACCGTCAGCTCCTGCGGGTCCGGGTATTCCCTGTGGTCCTGCGGGTCCTTCTGGTCCAACTGGTCCTTGTGGTCCGATTTCACCCTGGATTCCTTGCGGTCCCTGGGCACCGTCTGCTCCGGCAGGTCCGGGTATCCCTTGAGGTCCTTCTGGCCCTTGTGCACCATCAGCTCCGGTAGGACCGGGTACTCCCTGTGGTCCTTGCTCTCCCTGTATCCCTTGTGCACCGTCAGCTCCGGCAGGTCCTGGTATCCCTTGAGGTCCTTGAGGTCCTTCGGGTCCTTCCGGTCCAACTGGTCCTTGTGGTCCGACTTCACCCTGTATTCCTTGAGGTCCTTGTTCACCTTGCGGTCCCTGGGCACCGTCAGCTCCAGCAGGACCGGGTACTCCCTGTGGTCCTTGTTCACCTTGGGGTCCTTGTGCCCCGTCAGCTCCTGCTGGTCCAGGTATTCCCTGAGGTCCCTGTTCACCTTGTGGTCCTTGTGGCCCTTCTGGTCCCATTGGTCCTTCGGGTCCTTCCGGTCCAACTGGTCCTTGTGGTCCGACTTCACCCTGTATTCCTTGAGGTCCTTGTTCACCTTGCGGTCCTTCCGGTCCTTGCGGTCCAACTGGTCCTTGAGGTCCTTCTGGTCCTTCCGGTCCAACTGGTCCTTGTGGTCCAACTTCACCCTGTATTCCCTGCGGTCCTTGCTCACCTTGCGGCCCTTGTGCACCGTCAGCTCCGGCTGGTCCGGGTATTCCTTGTGGTCCCTGTTCACCTTGCGGTCCTTGTGGCCCTTGCTCACCTTGCGGTCCTTGTGCCCCGTCAGCTCCTGCTGGTCCAGGTATTCCCTGAGGTCCCTGTTCACCTTGTGGTCCTTGTGGCCCTTCTGGTCCCATTGGTCCTTCGGGTCCTTCGGGTCCAACTGGTCCTTGTGGTCCGACTTCACCCTGTATTCCTTGAGGTCCTTGTTCACCTTGCGGTCCCTGGGCACCGTCAGCTCCAGCAGGACCGGGTACTCCCTGTGGTCCTTGCTCACCTTGCGGCCCGATTTCGCCTTGTATTCCTTGCGGTCCTGCTGGCCCCATTGGTCCCTCGGGTCCTTCCGGCCCAACTGGTCCTTGTGGTCCGACTTCTCCCTGTATTCCTTGAGATCCTGCTGGCCCCATTGGTCCCTCGGGTCCTTGTGCACCGTCAGCTCCGGCGGGTCCGGGTATTCCCTGTGGTCCCTGTTCACCTTGTGGTCCTTGCGGTCCGATTTCTCCCTGGATCCCTTGTGGTCCTGCGGGTCCTTCAGGTCCAACAGGTCCTTGTGGTCCGACTTCACCCTGTATTCCTTGAGGTCCTTGTTCACCTTGCGGTCCCTGGGCACCGTCAGCTCCGGCTGGTCCGGGTATTCCTTGTGGTCCCTGTTCACCTTGCTGTCCTTGTGGCCCTTCTGGCCCCATTGGTCCTTCGGGTCCTTGTGGCCCAACCTCGCCCTGTATTCCTTGAGGTCCTTGCGGTCCTTGTTCACCTTGTGGCCCTTGCGGTCCGATTTCTCCCTGGATCCCTTGTGGTCCTGCGGGTCCTTCAGGTCCAACAGGTCCTTGTGGTCCTATTTCACCCTGTATCCCTTGCGGCCCTTCGGGCCCCATTGGTCCCTCGGGTCCTTGTGCACCGTCAGCTCCGGCAGGTCCGGGTACTCCCTGTGGTCCTTGCTCACCTTGCGGTCCTGCTGGCCCTTCTGGACCCTGAATTCCCTGTTGGCCTTGCGGTCCTGCTGGTCCTTCTGGCCCCTGAATTCCCTGTTCACCTTGCGGTCCTTGTGCACCGTCAGCTCCGGCAGGACCGGGTATTCCCTGTGGTCCTTGCTCACCTTGAGGCCCTTGTGGTCCTGAATCACCCTGATCTCCTTTATCGCCCTTAGGTCCCTGAGGTCCCGTTAAGTCAATCGAGGTGAAACTGCTCCCATCGGAATAATTGATAGTGAATGTGCCGTCGCCATTATCCTGGAAGTTAAATGTGCCTCCTCCGGTACCATTGCCCAGGGATAGCCACTGTGTGCCGTTGTAGTAGTGGATGTTTTGTGTTTCGGTATTGTATACCAAAGCCCCGTTAAGGGGTTGGATACTTTGCATTTGTGCGGTAGTAACACGGGTAAGTACAAATGCTTTGGTAGTACTTTCGAGCTCAATTATGGAAGCCGCGTCGATACGATTGGGGTTGGCTCCAATCTTTACCTGTCCGACTGCGATATTAAGGGAGAAAAGCAGGAGAACTGCTGCCAATCTTCTTAGGTTCATATTTATAGGATTTGGGCGAATGCAATTTATCAACGATAAAATTACTGCGAACACTAAGGAAATGCCCGAATTTGTTGTGAACTGGGGTTAATCTGTTGTGAAATGAAAATTGGGTTGCGATAATCGTAAAAACCAGCGTTTTATCGAGTAGAGCTGGATATTTTTCCTATCGTTCCAGGTACAGGAATCCCTGATAACTGAGACCCAGATCGTAAAGCTCTGCAGTGTAGTAATAAATCCCTGTTGGCAGGCCCTGACCACCGTTTATAATAAAGCTGCCGGTATTGGCAAATCCGCGAAACTGGTCGGTGTAATTAAGTTGTTCAAAGACGCGTATGCCATTGCGGTCGAAGATCTGAATTTTGTTGTTCGGGCTTTGCTCAAGTTCCGGGATAAGCAATACATCATTAATACCATCGTTGTTGGGGCTAATCCAGTAGTTGTCCAGGCTAAGCAATTCGGTTGGAACGGCATTAACCCCCAGGGTAAGGATTTCGTAATCGTCTGGCACAAAAGGGGATGAGGTTACAAACCCCGCATTTAAATCGCCCAGAATAACCTCATTTCCGAGGGGAAGCCATTGTCCTGCACTCTTGCTCCAGCCCATCACCACTACAGTGTTTACATCATCAGTGATGCCGTCAATGCGGCTCCTTGCATTCCAACTGAGGGTTACCTGGGCAGTTTCGCTCCCTTCCAAACGCCAAAATTCAAGCACAGAAATGGTCTCGATGGTCCTGGGCTTTATCCTTGTGTCAAAACTCGGGAAATACGTTGAATTATTGGGGTCTTCGAAAAAATAAGCGCATTTGAACTGGACGTTTTGAAAGGTTCCGTCAACGCTTAGTGGTCTTAAAAAAGCAGCATCTCCCACAGGAAAGCTGAAGGATCCTCCCGCTATTGCGTTTGCATAACCATCTATTTTGGAGTCATCACTTTCACCAGTGTAGAATGCTGTTTGTTCAAAATTGAAAGAAATTGCATTTTGCCCCTTGTCCGATCGGAAATCCCCATCAATGAAATTGACGTTATTCTCTACAAGGAGAATTGTAGAGAGATCCACCCCCTGCTGATTGAAGATCTCTACGTCGAAAAACTCAGGTATGAACGCCCCGGTTATGTTGATGGCATTGCTGCCATAAAAGCCAGCCATTCCGGTGTTTTGCTCCAGGCTTCCATCGTTGATAAGGTCAGTGTGAAAACCAAGATTACCTTCCGAATGTATCCTGAGGTTGCCGGAATTATACAAAGCGGTCTGGCTGAAGAGGGATGCAGAAGAGACAAGGAGTAATATGTTGATTAGCAGACGCATTATTAGAAATCAATCACTGTGAAGTACCAGGAGGCGTCTACAGGTGCTCCGCCTAGGTTATTTATTCGAATTGAGAAGGCATTGGGATTCTGTCCGGTGACCGCAATAGAGCCATTTAATGGATTCAAGAGGGTTAGCTGGATAATATAATCTCCATCATTGGCAGGAGTATCAAATGTAATCGTATAAAAACCACCTGCTCCGGAAACAGAGCCTATGTTTAAATTGCTTAAAACTCCTCCCAGTGAACCATCTACTTGTGTGCCATCTACTTTGCCAAGGGAGTGATATACACTGGCAGGTCCTGTATTCGCTGCCAGTTCGGCCAGTGCTCCTTCGACTTCTGTAGCGGCAAAGTTCCCTGCGGTATCGGCGATGTTAACTTCAGTGGCTGTCTGATCGTCTGTGCCAGGATTGTTCAGGGTGCTTAAGTCGGCAGTTGCAGTGCCACCATCCTCTAGGGCAATGGTAAGCAAGCTGGTAGCGGAGTCGAATGTTGTATTGGGGTCATCGAGCTGCTGGTCATCGGTACTGCCCGCTGCCAGTTCGGCCAGCGCTCCTTCGACCTCAGTAGCTGCAAAGTTACCGGCGGCATCTGTAATGTTTACTTCATTGGCTGTTTGGATTTCATTGTTGGGATCTATATCCAGGTCGGCCGTAATATGATTGGAGATTTCTGAAGTATTGGTAGCTATATCTGCAGCATTGATGACGATAGCTGCACTATTGGCAGTTATATCCGTGATATTGGTAGTAATAGCATTTGAATTGGTAACTACAACCGTTTGCAGGGTTGCTATGTTGGTTGAATTGGTGGTAATGTTTGTAGTGTTGGTAGCAACGTTTGCAGCGTTGCTGGCAATTGCCGAACTGTTAGCTGCAATGTTTGCGGTATTGGATGCTATATTCCCTGTGTTTGTGGCAATGTCTGTTGAGTTAGCAGTAATAGCGGTACTGTTGGCTGTAATGTCAGCGGTATTTGCAAGAATATCAGCGGAATTTGTTCCAATGGCCGCAGTATTACCTGTCACATTGGTCTGCAGGGAGGTGATATCAGAGCTGTTTTGTGCTATATCATTTTGCAGTTGTGTGTCGTCATAGGCAATGCCACTGATGTCTACGGTTCTATCTCCGCTTCCATCGCTTAGAGTAATAATTGAAGTACCGTCAAAGGTAAATGCTGTATTGAGTTCATTGGTGGGGTCCAGGTCCAGGTCGTTTGTAATATGACTTGTGATATCCCCCGCATTGGTTGCAATGGCAGCGGTATTGCTTGTTATATCTGTGGTATTGGTAGTGATGGCATTTGAATTGGTAACTACAACTGTTTGCAGTGTGGCAATGTCGCCCACATTTGTAGCAATGTCGGTAGTGTTGGTAGTGATCGCTGTACTGTTATTGGCAATATTCGTTGTGTTGGCTGCAATGTCGGCAGTGTTAATGACTATATTGGTTGCATTTGCAGCAATGTCTGTAGTGTTCTGAGCTACATCATTTTGCAGTTGTGTATCATCATAGGCAATACCACTGATGTCAACGGTTCTATCTCCGCTTCCATCGCTCAGGGTAATTATGGAAGTACCATCAAAGGTAAATGCTGTATTAAGTTCATTGGTGGGATCCAGATCGAGGTCTGCCGCCACATGGGTAGCAATATCCGTTGCATTGGTTGCTATGTTAGTCGCATTGGTAGCAATATTGGCGGTGTTTGTGGCGATTGCCGCACTATTGGCAGCGATATTTGTAGTGTTTGTAGCTACATCGGACTGTAAGGTTGCAATATCAGCTGTATTTACGCTTACATCGGTCTGAAGATTTGCTATGTTGGTCGCATTGGCCGCGATATCTGCGGTATTCTGCGCCACATCATTTTGCAGTTGTGTGTCATCATAAGCCGCGCTACTAATGTCTACTGTTCGATCGCCACCTCCATCGCTAATGGTTATAATGGAAGTGCCATCAAAAGTAAATCCCGTATTAAATTCATTGGTGGGATCCAGATCCAGGTCTGCTGTAACATGAGCGGCAATATCTGTTGCGTTAGTTGTTATGTTAGTGGCATTGGTTGCAATAGCTGCAGTATTCGAACTTACATCGGTCTGAAGGGTTGAGATGTTGGCTGTATTGGTGGCGATATCAGCAGTGTTGTTTGTAATTGCCGTGGCATTATTCGCTATATCGATAGCATTGGTTGCTACAGCGGCGGTGTTAGCAGTTACATCAGTCTGAAGGGTTGCGATGTTGCCCGCATTAGTTGCAATTTCCGTGCTGTTGCTGGTAATCGCCGTGGCATTATTTGTTATATCGGTTGCATTATTCGCAATAGCCGTGGTATTGGTTGCGATGTTAGCTGTATTGTTGGCTATATTCCCAGCATTGGTAGTAATATCCGTAGTGTTGGTAGCTATTGCAGCTGTATTTGAAGTAATATTTGTAGCATTCGTGGCGATATTCCCGGCATTGATAGCAATATCTGTAGTGTTGGTAGCGATGTTGTTGGCGTTGGTACTAATTGCGGTGGAATTAGCTGCGATATTCCCCGTATTTGTCGCAATTGCGGTTGTATTAGTAGCCACATCCGTCTGAAGGACAGCAATATCCGAACTGTTCGCCGCAATGCTAGTGGTGTTGGTAGTGATAGCTGAAGCATTTGCGGATATAGCAGAGGCGTTTTGTATTATATCATTCTGTATTTGGGTATCATCGTAATAGGCCCCATTGTCCGTTCCGGCAGTAATGGCGTTATCGGGGTCGAGGCTAACTATAGAGGTGCTGGTTATAAAACCGGCATCATTAGTAAAATCAAGCAGGGTTACCTGATTGTAATCTATCTCACTGTCTGTAACTGTATTTTCCTGCAGTTCTTCACTGCCCACGGAATCCGGGGCCAGTTTGTTAGCTCCCAGTGAATTGTTTTGTATGTCATTTGCACTAATGCTAAAATCTACAATATTGGAACCCCTGATCTGACCTACTTCAATATTGATATTGTCCGGGGAAGGGGTTATGACAATGGTTCTATATGGATTGACAATGGGATTGTCTGTAAAGGTCAGGTCCAGAGCCTCGCATAAGTTCCTCCAGGTAGAACCGTCGAAAAAGAACAGGCAATCGTCGTCTGTATTGAAGACAATTGCTCCAAACAATGCATTGATAGCCAGCATTTGCTGGGTATTTACCCTGGTGATTACCAGGGCCCTGTTTGTGCTTTCCAGTTCCAGAACGGATCCCGGGTCCAGGTTCTGGGGATTATCACCAATTTTTATTTGCCCAAACGATAGCTGGGCGAGGCATAAGGCCAACAGGGTTAGTAACACTTTCATTTTCATAAGGGGCCAGTTTAACTTTCACCAAAAGGCGAAAGACAAAAATAGCATTATATGGACCTTATAGGAATTTTCTGCCCCGAAATACATGATTTTTAAGGTGAATGGAACCGAGTAAATCCCTGTACAACTTCATATTGACCTCTTTTAATGCCGTATTGTAATATTGATGCAGTTTCTCCAGTGGGGTAATTAACATAAGTTTAATTGGATTAAATTTTTTTATCACGCCCAGTTGTTCTTATTTTAGGGTCTCTTGCTTAAACACTACCGATGCGCCGGATCCTTCTTTCACTGGTTTTTATTTTTAGCTTTTTTGCGAACCAAAGCTTTGCACAGGATGAAGACCGACGAATACTCAGAGGAAAGGTGCTGTACCGGAACAGCAATGTGGTCAATGAAAACGTCATTAATACGACCACGGAAATGGCCACTATTACCAATGAGCGTGGAGAATTTGCTATTAGCGTAAAGGAAGGAGATGAGCTGGTTTTTACCTCTTTGAATTACCAGATCAGGATATTGACTGTTACCAGGGAAATACTGGATAATAACAGGCTCGTGATAGAAGTGAATGAGAAGGTTACCGAACTGGATGAGGTAACTGTTAGTCCTGAAAATCAAAAACGCTTTCTGGAGCTCAGAAACGAGGAGTTTAAGGGCTATGAATACGAAACCGATCCAACAACCAAGGTGGTTAACATTGCGGAAGACCCTACCGTTAGGGGAATGCAGGACGGCCTTAATTTTGTCAATATCTTTAAGGCTCTCTTCATGTCCAAAAAAGATGCGGCCCCGCAAGGACGAACGCTGAAGGTAAGCGAGGTGCTGCGACAAATTTATGACGACCAGTTTTTTGTCGCGGACCTGCAGCTCCCCCAGGATAAGATCGACGATTTCCTGATCTATTGCGATGATAAACTACCTTCCCAGTCCCTGCTTCAGCGAAGCAATGAGTTTGAACTCATCGATTTTCTTGTCAGTCAAAGCAAAACATATCGTGAAGTATTGAATGCCGAGGATTAAACAACTGTCCATATTGTTGTTTTTATTTTGTTCATCATCCCTCTGGTCCCAGGATTTCTTTTCGGGACCAATCACAGGAAAGGTGGTTCAGGGCACCAGTGGCATTCCGGATGTACATGTTATGAACTTCAGTTCTAAAAATGCCACCATAACCAATGCCCTTGGCAATTTTTCAATAACCGCAAGTGTCGGGGATTCCCTCGTCTTTTCTGCGATACAGCTGCAACGAAAGACCATTGTTATAAGTGCCGAAATAATGGAAAGCCAGTCGCTCGTTGTATACATGGAAGACCGTGTTAACCTCCTGGATGAAGTGATCCTGACACCCTACAATCTTTCGGGCGACCTTACACGTGATATGCAGAATGCAAAAAAAGAGAAGGTATATGTGGCTTCTACCCTGGGTTTGCCCAATGCATATGTGAAACCAAAGACCTTGGCCGAACGAAGACTTTTTGAAGCTGTTACTGGTGCAGGACTTGTGCCCCTAAACCCGGTGATTAATGCTATTACCGGACGAACAAAATATTTAAAGAAAGTGCTGGCCACGGAAAGAAAATACGCCAGAACTCAAAGGGTCAGGGCTTTTTATCCTGATTCGCTCTATGTTAGTGAATTGAGAATACCGGAGAACCGAATACCTGATTTTATGTATTTCTGTGAAGTGGATGTTGAATTCAATGCTGTGGTGGATAGCCGGGACAAATTGAAAATATGGGAATTCCTGAAAATAAAGAGTGCCGCATACCGGGCTAATAATGATTTGGAGTAGTATGATTTTTGGTATGAAATTTGACGAAGTTTAGATGATGAAAAGAAAATTGATCTGTCTTTTTTTGCTTACCATGCCCCTGCTGGGTTTTACGGCGCATAAGTTTTATGTTAGTGTAACCCACGTGAATTATGTGGAAAAGGATGATGCTTTCCAGATTACTACGCGCATATTTATTGACGATTTCGAAGCGGTGCTATTGGAGCGCTACGGCGTGAAGACTGCGCTGGCTACTCCTGGTGAATCTTCTGTGGCCGACAGCTATATTGAAAAGTATCTCAGGGCCAAATTGCAAATAAAGCTGGATGGGGAATTACAGAAATACAAGTTCCTTGGTAAAAGATACGACAACGATGTAATAATCTGCTACCTGGAGATTACACAGGTGAACCGCCCGGGTATGAAATCCCTTGAAGTCCAGAACGAAATCCTAACCGAAATGTTCGAGGAACAACAGAATCTTGTACACCTCAAAGTACAGGGAAAAAAGAAGAGTTTTGTCCTTTACAAGGAAAGTAATAAAGGAATGTTAAACTTATAGGGATTCCTCAATAAAATTCTATTTTCGTCCACTAAAAATTGATAATCTATGCGTTATTTCAGGTATATTCTTGCCTTGTGTGTGATGTTTACGGCCAGTGCTGTTTGGGCACAGCAAAGTGAACAAAATGAACGGGAACCAGGTCATTATAACCAGAGCAAATTCAGGCAGATGTATGAGGAGTTTGCTACGCCAAATACCTACAGATCTGCTTCAGGGGCTCCCGGTCCTGATTACTATCAGCAACAGGCAGATTATAAAATGGATATTATCCTGGACGACAAGAATGCTAGGCTGTACGGGGAAGAAACCATAACGTATTACAATAACTCCCCGGATGCCCTGGAATTTCTCTGGGTTCAGTTAGACCAGAACGTGAGGGCTCAGGATTCTAAATCACCCCTACGTGATGGAAATGGTGTTTCCCCTGTCTATCGTCCCGACCAGTTTGCCGGTGAATTTATGGGCGAGTCCTTTGATGGCGGCTTCAAAATAGAATACGTAAGGAATAGCAATGGCAGGCCGCTTCCATACACCATAAATCAAACGATGATGCGGGTAGACCTCGAAAAGCCACTGCAAAGTGGTGAGCAGTTTTCTTTTGATATAAAATGGTGGTACAATATTCCTGACCATACCGTAGATCGTGCTCGTTCCGGGTACGAGTATTTTCCAAAAGACGGGAACCGGGCTTATGTCATTGCCCAGTTCTTTCCCCGCATGGCAGTCTACAGTGACGTGGAAGGCTGGCAGAATCATCAGTTTTGGGGCAGGGGAGAGTTTGCCCTTCCTTTTGGTGATTACGAGGTTAATATAACCGTTCCTGCAGATCACATCCTAGATGCCACCGGAGAACTTCAGAACCGCAAGGAAGTATTCAGCCGGGAGATGATGAAGCGCTACGAACAGGCTAAAAAGTCTTATGATAAACCCGTTCTTATAGTAACTCAGGAAGAAGTTGAAGAACTGGAAAAAGGCTTTTCTGAAAAGACAAAAACCTGGAAGTTCACCGCCAAAAACGTTCGGGATTATGCCTTCGCAACTTCGCGAAAGTTCATATGGGATATGCAGGCGGTCAAAATTGGAAACAAAGATGTAATGGCGGTATCGCTTTATCCCAAGGAGGGAAATCCGCTTTGGGAGGAATACTCTACCAAAGCGGTAGCCAGTACACTTAAGTCATACTCTGCTCATACTTTTGACTATCCCTACAGCAAGGCTATTTCCGTTCATGCCAAAAACCAGGGCATGGAATATCCCATGATTTGCTGGAATTATGGAAGGCCTAATGAAGACGGATCCTATACAGACAGGGTTAAATACGGGATGATCAGCGTGATTATTCACGAAGTAGGACACAACTTCTTCCCCATGATCGTAAACTCTGATGAGCGGCAGTGGGGATGGATGGATGAAGGTCTCGATACCTTTATGCAGTACATAGCCGAGCAGGAATTCGGGGAGACATTTCCAGAATCCATCGCACCAAATGAAAAATACCCTTCCAGAAGGGGAGACCCGTCTAAAATAGTACCTTATATGAGCGGGGACCAAAGTACTATTTCACCAATCATGTCTAATCCGGAAAATGTTTTCCAGCTTGGACCTAATGCCTATGCCAAGCCGGCTACCGCATTAAATATTCTCAGGGAAACCGTTATGGGCCGTGAGTTATTTGACCACGCTTTCAAGACCTATGCACAGCGATGGAAATTCAAGCATCCTACTCCGGAAGACTTCTTCAGAACGATGGAAGACGCCTCTGCAGTTGACCTGGACTGGTTCTGGAGAAGTTGGTTCTACACCACAGATTACGTGGATATCGGGGTTAAGGGTGTGAAAAAATACTATGTTTCTGATAAGCCTGGCAAGCAGATGAGGGAATATATGGCCGCCCGGAATATTTCGGAAGCAAACCTGCCTCCTTTGGTATATCTGGCAGAAGAAGACAGCGAAGATTTTGATCCGGAGCTGAAGGGTAAAGACCCGCTGGAAGCTTCTCAGACACTTAAGGAATTCATGATGGATAACATGACGAGCGAGGAACGTAAAAATACTAAAACGCCAAAGTTCTTTTACGAGGTAACCTTTGATAAGCCCGGCGGAATACCAATGCCTCTGATCGTAGAGTACACCTATGCAGACGGTACTCGGGAAAATGTTACCTATCCGCCGGAAATCTGGCGCAAGAACGACAAGGAGTTCAGGCGCGTAATTGCCTCCGAGAAAGAATTGATGGGAATTGTTGTTGACCCCAAAGCTGAAACGGCAGATATTGATGTTACTAATAACTCATGGCCAAAAGAAGAACAACAATCAGATTTCGATAAGTTCAAGGAATCCATTAAAGGAAAATAAATTACTGACACTTTAAAAAAGGTCCTGTCCTCATAAGGCAGGACTTTTTATTTCGCATGCAATTCTGCGTATATTTGTACTCATGATGTCCATAGCTTTATTTATCAGTGGGGCCGAGATCTTCTTCATCCTGTTTATAGTAGTGATGGTCTTTGGCGCTGACAAACTTCCCGGTATTGCAAAAAGCCTGGGCAAGGGTATGCGCCAGCTGAAGGATGCTACGGAGGACATCAAACAGGAAATTCAAAGGAGCGCCGAGAAACAGGGGATTGATACTAGCTTTGCCGAAGACATCAAAAATGAAATTGATGAGGTAAAGCGGAATGTAACCGATGTGAGTGGAACGATTAAGCGGAAATAATCGGCAACATGCTAGAAGTTTTATTGGATTGGGATAGGAGAGCCCTCATTTTTTTAAATGGCCTGGGTTCGGATACCTATGATGCATTCTGGTCCCTGGCAACTGATATCGCCACCTGGACGCCTCTCTTTGTGCTGTTCTTTGTCCTCATTATGATGCAGCACCGCAGGAGGGAAGGTTTGCTAATTTCCCTTACTGTATTGGTAGTGCTGCTTATTACACACCTTTTGACTGATTTTTCCAAGGATTTTTTTGAGCGCCTTCGCCCCAATAATGATCAGCAGATCAAAGACCTGTTACGGGTCTTAAAACACCCCCAGGGATTCAGTTTCTTTTCAGGGCATGCGTCTACTTCATTTGCTGTAACCACCCTGGTGTTTCTTTTTCTGCGAAAAAACAAGGGCTGGTTGAGTTTACTCTTTATCTGGCCCCTGCTTTTCTCTTTTAGTCGGATTTACGTGGGTGTACACTTCCCGTCAGACTTGTTGGCAGGTGCTCTTGTAGGGACTTTGCTGGCTTTTGGAGCCTATTGGCTCTGCAGGCGTTTTATCGTACCCTACTCAGCGTAAGCCCGTCGCGCACGGGAAGGATAACGGTTTCTACCCTGGGATCCCTTACCAATTTTTGATTATATGCCTGCAAGGCTATTGTAGCCTTATCAGAAGCCGGGGCTTTGTCAACTACTTTTCCAGACCAGAGTACGTTGTCTGACAGGATAATCCCGCCAGATCTCACTTTTTTTATGGCATTTTCGAAATGTGCATCATAATCTGTTTTTCCGGCATCAATAAAGACCAGGTCAAACTTGAGGTCCATTTTGGGAACCAGTTCCAGCGCATTCCCAATATGAGGTATAATCTTGCCCCCATAGGGGCTTTGATCAAAATAGCGCCGCTGGATATCCTCTAACTCCTCATTTATCTCGATGGTATGCAATTGCCCTTCAGGATGCAGGCCTTCAGCCAGGCAAAGCGCGGAATATCCTGTATACGTTCCTATTTCCAGGATATGCTTTGGCCTGATGAGTTTGGAAAGCATACTCAGAACCCGGCCCTGGTAATGGCCGGTAATCATCCTAGGCTGTATAACTTTCAAGTGGGTCTCCCGGGTTAGTGCCCGCAACAATTCGGGTTCGGTTTCGGAATGATCCGCGATATAGTTTTGAAGGGCATCAGACAGGAAATGCATGATTGGTTTTTTGTAAAAATAAATATTTAAATACTACCTTGGGAACAAGCAATTTCAGATGGAACTGGATAAAGTTATAGTAAGGGAAGCGAGCCTAAAGGACCTGAAGGACCTGTTGAGATTTGAACAGGAGCTCATAGAAGCTGAACGCCCTTTTGATCCTACAATAAGGCCTTCCCCTTTGCATTATTACGATCTGGAGAAACTGATAAAGGATAAACAAATCGGGATATATGTTGCCGAATATAAGGGAAAACTCATTAGCTCGGGCTATGGAATGGCGAGGAAAGCCCGGCATTATCTGGATCACGAGGAATATGCATACCTGGGTTTTATGTATACCGTTCCCGAGTACCGAGGAAAAGGGGTGAATTTCATGATCCTTGATGCACTTAAAATGTGGGTTAACAAACAGGGGCTAACCGAACTCCGCCTCACAGTCTATGATGAAAATATCCCAGCCATTAAGGCCTATGAAAAGGCAGGCTTCCAAAAGCATATTGTTGAAATGCGTTTGAGGGAGAAATAGTTATTTTTGTTCCTCAACCAGGGAGTATACTTTCCTTTAAATCAAGATTCAATTTGAGTGTAGCCGATATTTCCTTTGAAAATTCCTTGTCCTTTGCCAGACAGCTCGATGCCGCTGACCCCCTCCGTGAATATAGAAAGGCTTTCCATTTTCCAAGGGTAGGTGATAAGCAGGTGATCTACTTTACCGGAAATTCCCTTGGCTTGCAGCCAAGGCGAACCCAGCAGTTTGTTGATGATATAATGAAGGATTGGCGTGAACTGGCAGTGGAAGGTCATTTTTATGCGGAAAAGCCCTGGTGGGACTATCATGAACGTCTTGCAGAACCCCTTTCCAGGGTGGTGGGTGCAAAGCCTGAGGAGATCTCGGTGATGAATACGCTTACTGTAAATCTGCACCTCCTCATGGTAAGTTTCTTCAGGCCTACTGAAAAGCGCTATAAGATCCTGTGTGAGGAAAAGGCCTTTCCCTCAGACCAGTATATGCTTCAAAGCCAGTTGAGGTTTCACGGGCTGGATCCTGACGAGGCCCTGGTGGAAGTAAAAAAGCGGGAAGGAGAACATCATTGGCATACCGGGGATATAATTGACAAAATAGAGGAATTGGGAGATTCCCTTGCCCTTGTGCTGATAGGCGGAGTTAATTACTATAACGGACAGGTTTTTGATATGGAAGCTATAACGGCGGCAGCTAAAAAAGCGGGTGCCTTTGTTGGGTGGGACCTGGCGCATGCCGTTGGTAATGTGGAGCTGCATTTGCACGACTGGGGTGTCGATTTTGCTTCCTGGTGCAGCTATAAATACATGAACAGCGGACCCGGGAACGCTTCCGGTATTTTTATTCATGAGCAATACCTGGACCGTGAAGATATACCCCGTTTTGAGGGGTGGTGGGGAACCCGCAAGGAGTCACGTTTTTTAATGAAACCAACTTTTGAGCCAATTGCTACCGCCGATGCCTGGCAATTGAGCAACCCTCCTGTCCTTGCCCTGGCCCCTTATTTGGCTTCATTGGAAATATTTGAGGAAGTAGGTATGAAGGCAATTATTGAAAAACGGAATAAGATTGTAGCCTACCTTGAATTTATACTGCATGAGATTGACAGGCAGGTTGAGAGTCGGTTCGAGATCATAACCCCGGAAGCTCGGGGTTGCCAGTTATCGGTATTTCTGCACGGGGAAGGCAGGTCGCTCTTTGATTACCTGATGAAAGAGGGGGTAATAGTAGACTGGAGGGAGCCCAATGTGATCCGGCTGGCCCCGGCACCCCTGTATTGTAGCTACGAAGATATGTATGCCTTTGGCCAGGTTCTTAAAGCAGGGATAGAGCGCAACTACTGATACCAATTAAAGTTAACAAGGCTGCATGAAATCACTTCGACTCATCCTATCCAATCCCCGTTATTTCGCCCCTGCCTGGGTTTTTGCCAGCCTGAACATACTTTTTGGCACCTGGGCTATCTACATCCCCCTTGTGAAGGAATCGCTTCAGATAGATAAAGCTACCCTTGGGATTGCTATTTTTTTCCTTTCCCTTGGTGTATTTACTATTTTCCCTGTGGCTTCAAGGATCATTAACCGGCTAGGTGTGGGCAGGTCTACCTGGATTGGCGTTTTATTGATTTGCGCTACTGCAATATTGCCCGTGCTGGCGCCGAGTTTTATCACACTGGCCATTGCGCTGTTCCTGTTTGGTGCTACAAATGGATTTACGGACATCTCCATGAATACCCTGGTAACTGAGATCGAGAAAGAGGATAAGCAAAATTTTATGTCGGCTGCCCACGGATTTTTTAGCCTGGGAGGCGTACTGGCTGGGCTGGGCAGTTTCCTGATCCCCATCCTTGAAAATAGGGTCTTGCATATGCTGATGGCCATTCTACTGGTATTCTCGGTTAACCTGGCCTTTTACGGCCGGTATAGAAGAATTGTCGCAGCACCCATAGAAAAGGAACCCTTTAGTTTCAGAAATTTCAAGCCCCTTTTGTTGCTCGGACTGGTATCTTTTGTGATCATGGGAAGCGAAGGAGCAATTGTGGATTGGAGTGGTTTATTCCTTAAGGAAGTTAGCATGGCTCCCGAGGCCATATGGGGCGCTGGTTTTCTGGGTTTCCAGTTTATGATGACCCTCGGGCGCTTTCTGGGAGACGCCATTAGTGCCCGGATCGGATCGGCCAAAATAGTTGCCCTGGGAGCAACCCTTGCCATACTCGGCTTTGTAATGGTCCTTACGGCAAACATTTTTATGGCTGTAGGCGGTTTTGCCCTTACGGGACTGGGCTTTTCCGTCATCGTGCCCGAACTATTCCGCATAGGAGGTAACATTAAGGGAGTAGAATCCTCTCAGGGGGTTGCATTTATTGCAGGCACCGGCTATTCGGGGTTTCTGGTGGGCCCTGTGATCCTCGGATTTATCGCAGAAGCCTCAAGCCTGAGCTGGACCTTTGCTGTTCTTTTGCTGTGCACGGTGCTGGTGTTGCTGGCTTCTTTCCTGTTAAGAAGGAGGAAGAAATAATCAGCTCTTATCTTTTTAAGGCTTCCAGCCCCGTAAATGAAATACTAAAAGTTCCCTCGGCGTTTTTGTGCATGGTGGCTATTTTCAGGCCCTGCACATCCTTGTAATCTTCCCAGGTAGTTACTACAGAAGGTTCTGCCTGGTTTGATTTTCGGAACACCCATTCACGGACTGTGTAATCGTCACCAAAATAGAAATCATAAGCATCCCCAGGGGTATATCCACCCTCAGAACCATATGCAATGGTTAGCTTGTGCATGCTCTGCTTGCTGATAGGCGCTTCCACCAGGGTATCATGCTGATAGGTGAAACTCTCTTTGTCCCAGATGAGGTTGTATGGGGCAAGCATCCAGTATTTGTCGTTAATAAAGGCTGCATCAGTCCTCGCTGCGACACTGTCTATCTCTGAACGTAGGTAGGTTAGTGACTCCCCTAAAGAGGTTCCGGTTACTTCATTTGTGCTGACATTCCACAACCAGTCCCTTTCAAAATGCATGGTATCCCGATCCACATTAAATGTAAATTTCAGGGACGCGATATCCTTCCAATTTTCATAACCATGGGCATAGGCTACCTTTTCAAGAATGGTTTGTTGTACTTCTTCCTGAATCGGTTCGGCTTTTTTGTCGGTTTTACAAGCGGTAAAAATCAGACATATTATTGCTGAGGCAAGTATGATTTGTTTCATTTTCATCTTTTTTCAAAGATACAAGGAATTCCTCATCCAAAGGTTCTCAAACCTCACCGAATATTGACTACTTATCGCGATAAAATCATTACTTTTGAACTTTAATTTTAAGGTCGAATGAAATCAAAAAAAGGGAAAGTACAGGAACTCATAGATGAAAAGTTATTGTCTGAGCGCAAAGTATTCCTTTGGGGAATGGTAGATGATGATTCTGCCAAGCATGTTATTGATCGTCTGCTCTATCTGGATATGCAGAATAATGAGGAAATACAGCTCTATATCAATAGTCCGGGGGGTTATGTAACTTCTGGATTTGCCATATATGATACCATTAAATCACTGAAAAGCCCGGTGTCTACAATTTGTACCGGACTGGCGGCATCAATGGGATCCATCTTGCTATCTGTAGGAAAGAAAGGCAGGCGCTTTATTCAACCACATGCAAGGGTGATGATACACCAGCCCAGCGGCGGGGCAAGAGGTCAGGCATCCAATATCGAGATACAGGCACGGGAGATCATAAAGACAAAGGAAATAGGTGCACAGATTCTGGCAGAGAATTGCGGACAAACCTTCGAAAAGATCATGAAAGACTTTAACCGTGATTACTGGATGAGTGCCGAAGAGTCTGTAGAATATGGTATTGTAGACGGTATACAGGAATAGGTTGCAAACCTTCAAAAAAAGACAAAGTCCTTTACTGATCAGTAAAGGACTTTTTTGATATATATAGGCGCCGAAGCGGATGATACTTTCCTTATATACGCCTGAGAGTGGGCTGTGGATGAGCGGAGGAGGCTAAATTTTCTTTAAAAAAGATCAGGATCCTGTAATATCTGCTGCGCCCTGGCTTTGAGCGCAGCTAATTCCTCCGGTGATTTTTTATCCAACAGGTTTAGCATCATGGACATCCGTCGGTTATTCCGGAAATAGGATTGCTTTTCCTCAAGAAAGTTCCAGTAAAGCGCATTGAACGGACAGGCTTTTTCCCCGGTTTTTTGTTTGTGGTCATAATGGCATCCTGAGCAATAATTACCCATTTTGTTGATGTAATTAGCACTGCTGATGTAGGGTTTAGTGGCAACGATGCCTCCGTCCGCAAACTGGCTCATTCCCCTTGTATTGGGCATTTCTACCCATTCGATGGCATCAATATAGACTCCGAGGTACCAGGCATCGACCCAATTAGGGTCTATCTGCAGGAGTAGGGCCAGGTTACCGATCACCATCAACCGCTGGATATGATGGGCGTAGGCTTCTTCCAGGCTTTGTCCAATGGAGGCCTTAACACAATTCATCCGCGTATTGCCCGTCCAGAAGAATTCCGGGAGCGGGTTATGGTTATTCAATGCATTCTTTTTTGCATAGGCAGGCATTTCCTTCCAATAGATTCCACGCATGTACTCCCTCCAGCCTAGGATTTGTCTCACAAAACCTTCCACCTGTGAAATATCCAGTGTATCCGGGTCTTCATAATATCGATTCGTTACAGCATCGATAACTTCATTGGGCGATAGCATTTTGCTGTTCATGGCAAAGGAGAGCCGGGAATGAAAAAGGAATTTTTCGTCCGTATGCATGGCGTCCTGGTAGTCGCCAAAATAATACAGGAGGTTGTCGCAGAAGTATACAAGCAGGCTCAGGCTTTCTTCACGATCGCAGGGCCAGCGGAACTGATCGGCTTTGATTTCCCCGAATGTTTGGACCTCTGCTTTTTCAATTTCAGCCAATAACTTTTTTACATCGTGCCCAAATTGTTTTTCCCCGGGCACAGGGGGCTTCCCTTTCCATTTTTTCCGATTGCTTAGGTCGTAGTTCCATTTGCCTCCCTCGGGTTGTTCTCCGTTCATCAGGATATGGTGTTTTTTTCGCATCATACGATAAAAACTTTCCATGATCAATTGCTTTTTACCCTTGAAAAATACCTGAAGTTCTTTGCGGCTGGTGAAGAAATGTTCGGTATCACAGGACTCAGAGGGAATGGATAAGTTTTCGGCAATCGACTTCAGTTGCTTATCAAGACGGAATTCATCCGGGAGGAGGTATTCGAATTTTCCCGCTTTCGTTTTTTCAATTGTTTGTTGTATCAGGCTTCCCAGTTCGTGAGGGTTATCGGGATTGCCTATTTTAAAGTAGGTTACCTGGTGTCCTTGACGCTTTAAACCATCTGCAAAGTTCCGCATAGAGAGGAAAAAGGCTACTACTTTCTGGATGTGATGCTTTACATAGTCCGTCTCCTGTCGCATTTCGGCCATAAGGTATATTACATCAGGATCTACCTGTTCAAACCAGCTATGTTTGCTGTTTAACTGATCACCGAGGATAAGCCTGAGGGTTTTAGTGGTCATAATCTGCTATCTAAAAAAGTCTTTCCTGCAACCACAGGCGTTGAAATTTGCCGTCACCGTCATATCGATCTGCCTGTAATCGCACGTTGAATTTCCGATCCCTCGGATCATTTCCCACACCACTGTTGTACATCCAGTTGCCCCAGTTGCTGTGCACATCGTAGTCAAGGAGCATAGATTCAAAATAGGCTGCACCAATGCGCCAGTCCTGCTCCAGTTCCTTGGCCCAGTAGCTGGCTACGTTTTGCCTGCCCCGGTTGCTCATCCATCCTGTGGCGGCCAGCTCTTTCATATTGGCATTGACAAAAGGTTCACGGGTAGTTCCGTTTATCCAGGATTCCTTTATGTCATCGTCCCGGTACCAATTGTAATCCTTGTTCAGGATTCCACTTTGCCTAAAGATGTGGTTTCCATATTTCAGGGATACATATTTGAAGTAATCGCGCCAGATTAGTTCAAAAATCAACCAGTAAGTATCCTGATTCTTCACAACTTCCTTTTCATACTTTTTGACTTCCCAGTATATATAGCGGGGTGAAGTGCTTCCATTGGCCAGCCAGGGTGAAAGTTTTGAACTGTAGTCCTTTCCCACCAGGCCGTTTCTGGTATGCTTGTAGTAAGATAGCTTTCGGGTTTCCCAAAAGTAGTTTTGAACCCTAAGTTTAGCCTGATCTTCTCCGCCTGAAAATGGAAAAGCAGACCTGGGATCCCTTTCAAAGGATTGAAAGCCTAGATCTTCCAATGTGGGTATGCTGGTTTGCTGTTTTAGAGTGGCTGGCTGGGTTAACGACCCCGGTACCGGAAGGCAGGGCCTCACAGAACTGTACTTCTCGCATTCTTTCCGGAACTTCGTAAAGACATTGGGGATATTGCGGAATTGTTCAAAAGGTATGTCCTGGGGATGAAAAAGAAACTGGTCATAGGATTCCTCAAAAGAGACTTCAGTAGGAACTGATTGGATTACAGCTTCCAGGGTTTCTGATTCTTCCTGAGTCCACTCCTTTTGTAAATACACCGCCTTTACCCCATATTCCCAAATAATTTCGTTCATTTTGGTTTCAGGCTCACAGTTAAATATCAAAAGCGGTATGCCGAGGTGCTCGAGATTTTTACGCAATTCTGTGATGGTTTCTATCAGGAATTTCGCCCTGAATTTTTCTGTTTTCCTGAATCCAAAGGGACCTTTTTGATAATGCCTGGGGTCAAAAAAGTATACTGCCAGTACATTGTCATGTTTTGTAGCCCTGGAGAGGGAAAGATTGTCATGGACACGAAGATCGTTCCGGAACCATACTAATCCTGTATTGCTGTAATTGGCGCTCATGTTAATTGATTCTTGTTTCTTCTGCAGCGTTCACTGCAATATCGTACCTCTTCCCAATTTTTCTCCCATTTCTTTCTCCACCGGAAAGGTCGCTGGCAAACCCGACAGATCTTAACCGGGAGGTCAGTTTTTTTGCGTGCCATGGCTTAAAGAACCTGGTTCTTGTCCGGGTTGTGCGTAATTCAGGCGGTCCACTATTTTGGGTAAGGCATATCCATCCAGGCCTGAAGTTGCCATAACCTCTTCCTTATCCAGGGCCAGGGTCCCGTCTGCCTGCAGTAAGCTATCTTTTACCTGAATTATTTCAATCGCTCCCAACAGCAGGATGGTTCCATTTTCTTTGATAGGATATTCACTGGCATACCGACATCCAATAAGAATGGGGCTTTCTTCCACAAAAGGGGCCGGAAAACCGGTTATAAATCTCTCCTTTAACCCTGTTTTGTCAAATTCGGACTCTTCCTCTTCATATTTTGCTGCTGTCTGGTGTGCCTGCCTGTATATGGGAAGGTTAACAGCATTTATAGTGAAACAGCCATTGGTTTTGATGTTGGTGTAGGTGTCCCTCCGCACGGTAAGGGGACGGAATAGCAAACCCAGCAAGGGTGGACTACTGCCCATATGAATAACAGAATTGAATATGGCGAGATTGGATACCCCTTCATCTGAAATGCTTCCAATAAGGTTGGCCGGTTTGTAACCGGATAGGGTGTTCATTAGCCTGGCCCGCTGACGGGAAGGCATTTTGTCAAGATCAGTCCGGGTGATAAGCATAGCAATATTACGTTTAACAAAAATAAGTAAATATTAAACAAAATAGTTGGTTGCGAGATATTTTGGTTGAGTGCTGTATTACTCCCGGGGTAATAGCTCTGATCAGAATTCCTTACTTTTAGGTTTTTATAGGTACGGTATAGCTTGTTTATGGTCCAAACAAAGAAAGATATTGCGGTTGTAGGCTCAGGATTGGTGGGTTCTCTTCTCGCCATTTATCTGAGGAGAATAGGCCACAAGGTTACGGTATTTGACCGGCGTCCGGATATCAGGCTGGTGTCTTTTTCCGGCAGATCAATAAACCTGGCAATGAGTAACCGGGGGTGGAAAACGTTGCGTGAAGTTGGCATTGAAGAACAAATAAAGGAAATAGCTATTCCGCTTTACCGAAGGGCGCTTCATGTTAAGGACAAGCCTATGTATTATCAGGAGTACGGCAAGGATGGTGAGGCCATCTGGTCTATTTCGCGTGGTGTCCTCAACCGAAAAATGATTGACCTGGCAGAGGCTGAAGGCGTGGTTTTCCGATTTAATGAGAAAGTCTGGGATGTGGATCTTCCCGGTGCCCGTCTATTTACCGGAGAATCTGAAAAAAGTGAATGGACGGCCTACAACTTCGATCTGATCTTTGGGTGTGATGGGGCATTTTCCCGTATACGGCATAAGATGCAACGGAGGAGCCGGTTTGACTATTCGCAGGATTTTATCGATGTTGGCTATAAGGAGCTCACTATCCCGCCAACTGAAAAAGGAACCCACAAACTCGATAAGAATTCCTTCCATATCTGGCCAAGGGGTAATTTTATGTTTATTGCTATGCCCAATTTGGATGGCAGTTTTACCTGCACCTTGTTTTTGCCTTTTGAAGGGGAGGTTTCCTTTGAAAATATACAGACAAAAAATCAGGCACAGCAATTTTTTGAAACACACTTCCCCAGCGTAATCGATGAAATAGAAAACCTGACCGAAGATTTTTTTAAAAATCCTACCAGCGCCCTGGTCACTATGAAGTGTTATCCATGGACCTACTGGAACAAAGTGGCCCTGGTGGGCGATGCGGCCCACGCGGTAGTTCCTTTTTTCGGACAGGGCATGAATGCGGGGTTTGAAGACATTTATGTGCTCAACGAACTAATGCACAAACACGGGGATGACTGGGAGGCTATTTTTAAGAATTACCAGGAGTCCCGTAAGCCAAACGCAGATGCAATCGCCGAGCTTAGTTACCGCAATTTCATCGAAATGAGCAGTAAGACGGCAGACCCCCGTTTTCTGCTTCAGAAACAGATTGAAAAGTGGTTTGCCGGGAAGCATCCGGAACTCTGGATCCCTGCCTATTCCAGGGTTACATTTTCAGACCAGCCCTATGCAGAGGCTCTCGCCATTGGAGATATGCAGGAAAGCATTATGAAAGCCGTCATGCAGCTCCCGGATATCGAAAACAGATGGGATAGCGAAGAGGTAGAATCCTTTATTTTGCAACAATTGTCCGAAGTAAAGGAGCACACCATTATTTCCTGATCACATCTAATAAAAAACCACCTGTTTCCAGGTGGTCTCATTTGCTAAAAAGATGTTTCAAACTAAAGTTTAGCAAATAGTTTTTGCATTTTTTCCTGTTCCTCCTCAGCCAATACGGGATCTACCAGGATCCTGCCGCTGTGTTCATCAGTGATGATCTTTTTGCGGGAAGCAATTTCAACCTGAACCTGAGGTGGAATGGTGAAAAAAGATCCGCCGGAAGCTCCTCTTTCAATTGGCACAACTGCCAGCCCATTCTTTACGTTCTGTCTGATACGCTTGTAAGCCTTGATCAATCGCTCTTCAATTTGATTCTGATAGCTTTCTGATTGCTCCAGTAGCGCTTTTTCCTCTTTCTCGGTTTCCGCCAGGATAGCATCCAGTTCCCCTTTCTTGTGTTTCAGATGGCTTTCACGCTCGGATAAACGCTCCTTGGTTTCAGCGATTACCTCCTTCTTTTGCTCGATCTGGGCCTTGAATTCCTTGATGTTCTTTTCAGCCAGCTGAATTTCAAGTTCCTGATACTCTACTTCCTTGGCCAGGGAATTAAACTCCCTGCTGTTGCGAACATTTTTCTGTTGTTCGCTATATTTTTTGATCAGTGTCTTGGCCTCTTCAATCAGGTTCTTCTTGGCACTGATTTCGTAATTGATGGTCTCTACATCGGTCTTAAGTTTGTCCATACGGGTTTTAAGTCCCTGAACCTCGTCTTCAAGATCTTCAACCTCCAGCGGAAGCTCTCCTCTGACATTTCTGATTTCATCTACTCTGGAATCTATGAGTTGCAGATCGTAAAGGGCTCTTAATTTGTCCTCGACCGTGATTTCCGACTTTGTTGCCATAAACTAAAAATACTTGATGGGATTGGTGTTTATTTCCGATAAACGGACTGCAAAATTAGGAATTTTTTTCGTAAGATATTCAGCTAGCAGGTTTTTTGTAAACTGTTCACTTTCATAGTGTCCGATATCGGCCACCACCATCTTCCCTTCTGCCTGGTAAAACTGATGGTATTTTATATCGCCTGTAAGTAAAAAATCGGCCTTGGCTGCTTTGGCAGCATCTATGGCGAATGCTCCGCTGCCTCCGAGCACGGCCACTTTTCTAACCTCTTTTCCAAGGAGTTCCGAGTGTCTGATGCCTCCGCAATTCATGCGTTCCTTCACAAATTGCAAAAACTCTTTTTCCTCCATGGGGGAATTGAGTTCCCCAACCATGCCCATACCAATTCGCTGATAGGTGTTGTCCAGGGTAATTACCTCATAAGCCACCTCTTCATAAGGATGGCTGTCAAAAAGGGCTTTGAGCACTTTTTGTTCAAGATCCCGGGTATAGGTGATATGCAATTGTATTTCTTCCTCCTCGTGCAACTTGCCGCGTTCGCCCAGGGTTGGATTGGAATCTGATTCACCCTTAAAACTCCCTGTGCCACTGCTGGAAAAACTGCAATGGCTGTAGTTGCCCACGTGCCCCGCACCAGCATTGAACAGCGACATCCTTAGGGCTTCGGCATCCTTTAATGGAACATAGGTGGTTAGCTTCTTCAAACTACCTTTTCTGGGGATCAATACCTGCCTGTTTTGCAGTCCCAGGACTTCACATATGCGCGCATTTACCCCATCGAAATGGTTGTCCAGGGCGGTGTGCATACTGTAAATAGCAATGTTGTTCTGAATGGCCTTAATTACTACACGTTCCACATAGTTTCTGCCGGTAAGCTTTTTAAGTCCTCCAAAAATAATAGGGTGGAAACTCACAATTAAGTTGCAATCGGTCGAAATAGCTTCATCAACCACAGCTTCGAGGGTATCCAACGCAATCAGTACCCCGCTTAGTTCTTTGCCAGGGTCTCCTACAAGAAGACCAACATTGTCAAAATCTTCTGCGTATTCAAGGGGAGCAAAAGACTCAAGAACTTCAATAATTTCCTTAATGATCATTTACTAGAATAGTAAGGTTACCAAAGATAAAATATTATATTTTCGTTGCGATGCAACTCCTGAGAAAATTAGCATATCCGTTTTCCCTGCTATATGCCCTTGTGGTATATGTCAGGAACATATGTTATGATAAAGGGTGGTTTAGATCACAATCATTCCTTACACCCGTAGTATGCATAGGAAATCTGAGTGTGGGGGGAACGGGAAAGACCCCAATGACGGAATGGCTTATCAGGCGATTATCTGACTCTTACAAAATTGCCGTTCTGAGCAGGGGTTATAAGAGGCAAAGCAAGGGGTTCAGATTGGTTAAACCCGGAGATAGCGCCATCGATTCCGGCGATGAACCCTTGCAGATCGCACAGAAATTCCCGGAAATAACCGTTGCCGTTGATGCAGATAGGGCTAGCGGAATACAGGAACTGGAACAGAATTACCTTCCGGAGCTCATTATTCTTGACGATGGGTTTCAGCACAGGAAGGTGGTGCCTAAATATGCTATTCTGCTCACGGCATATGGTAAATTGTATGCCAATGATTGGTACCTGCCTACTGGCAATTTAAGAGATCATCGAAAACAAGCCACACGGGCAGATGTTATTGTAGTGACCAAATGTCCACCGGACCTGGGGGAGGCCGAGCAGAGCCATATTATTGCCCTGTTAAAGCCCAGGCGCGGGCAGATGGTTTTGTTTTCCTGCCTGAAATATGAAACTACATTGGGAGGACAGGACAGGGTGCTTGACTTGGAGGAACTTACGAATAGGCCCTTTACTCTGGTTACAGGTATAGCAGATCCCGCACCAATGGTGGATTTTCTCAGGGGTATGAAGCTGGATTTTGACCACCTTTCTTTCACCGATCACCATAACTTTTCAAAAGCGGATATTGCCAAACTCAAAAACCGAGATCTGATCCTTACCACCGAGAAGGATTATATGCGTTTGAAAGGAGAACTTGAGCAGGTTTATTACCTGGAAGTTTCTCATAAATTTCTGGGTTCAGACGCAAGTAGGTTGCTGAAGTCGCTGAAGAAATTATAAGACGGATTTGTCTGCTTTTTCCCTTTCCTCAAGGATGTTTTCACCTATTTTCTGGTAGAATACCTCGGGTTTGAAAGGTTTGGTAACCACGTCGTTACAACCTGCAGCATAGAACGCTTCCAGGCTGTCGTCCAGGGAAATAGCGGTAAGCGCAATAATGGGTGTATCCGGATCAAACTTGCGAATCTCAATAGTAGCTTCCACACCACTTATGCCGGGCATGTGTATATCCATCAGGATACCGTCATACGAATTTTCCCTGGCAAGGTCAACGGCCATATTTCCATTATCGGCAATGTCGCAACTGATTTCTTTCTTCCCGAGCATCTTTTTAGTGATGACCTGGTTGATCTTATTGTCCTCTACCAGGAGCAGATGCAAGCCTTCAAACTGGTATTCTTTTTCGGTTGGTTCAAATGGAATATCATCTACCACACCATCCTTGCATCTGAGATTCAACTCAAAAAAGAAGGAGCTTCCCTTGCCTTCTTCACTTTGCAGTTGGATTTCACTGCCGAAGAGGCCGAGGAGGCTCTTTACTATAGTAAGCCCAAGGCCTGTACCGCCGTACTCACGGTTGATCTGGATAGAGCCTTGTTCAAAGCTGTCGAAAATGGTCTGCTGCTGCTCTTTGGAGATACCAATACCGGTATCCTTAACTTCAAAATACAGGGTTACATCTTCCTCTATCTTTTTGACAAGTTTGGCAATTACATGTACCTCTCCCTTTTTGGTAAACTTAAGGGCATTCCCCACCAGGTTCATAACGATCTGCGATAGTTTTAACGGATCGCTCATCAGGTGGTTAGGGATATTCTCATCGTAATCCAGAATGATCTGTGTCTTGTTCTCTTTAGCGCTCTGCTGCAGGGAATTGATTACGTCTGTAATGACCTTCCTTAGATTGATTTCAACGCTCATGGGCTCGAGCTTATCGGCATCTATCTTATTGATCTGGAGGATGTCATTGATGAAATTCAACAGGTAATCCCCCGAGAATTTAAGGGCCTTCAAATGCTCCATCTGGCTTTTGCTGGGGTTTTCTTCCAGCAACAAATGGGTGAGTCCTGTAACGGCATAAAGCGGGGTTCTTAGCTCATGGCTTACCGTGGAAAGGAAATTGGTTTTAGCTTCCATGGCCTGTACTGCCGCATCCCGGGCATTCTGAAGCTCCCGGTTTTTGGTCTGTAACAGGTCGTTGGTTTTCAATTTGATCTGGTTGTTTCGATATAAGGAAACAGCCAGCAGGGAAATAATAGTTAAAAAGGCCGAGGTAAGGATCGCTGTCAGCTCGGAACGGTTCCTGGATTCATTGAGCTGGTCTATCTGTTCTGTCTGCCTGTTGATCTCCTCACCCATGTACTCTAGTTGAAGGCGGTTGCTGATCTTGGCTTCTTCCACAGTCTTGGCCAGGGTAAACACAGAATCCCTCAGGTTGAGCAAATTCCGGCTGTAAACAAGGGCACGATCATATTGACCAAGTTTCTCATAACCTTCTTCAAGGAGTTTGTTGGCTTCCAGGTACAGTTTGGAAAAGCCATTGGCTTCAGCTATGGCTAAAGCACTTTCGCCGTTCTTTACACTTTCCTCATGCTCTTCCTGCTTTTCGAAGAGCTTGGCCAGTCCGAGGTAGGCTCTTGCCTGCAGGTATTCTTTTTCATATTCATCTTCATTTACCACAAGGGAATTAAAATTGACGGTCGCCGTTTCCACTTTATCAAGGCTGCTGTAAATTTCTGCTTTGAGCAGCACAATGTTATTGAGCAGGTTTCGGTCATTGGATTCCTTTCTTGCTTCATCCAGCATATAATCTGCCCTGTAGGGATAATCCTGTGCAAAAAGCAACCTGGCCTCCACGTATTTCTGGAGTGCTTCACCACGAGGATAAGCCAGTTGTCCCAGCATGACCTTGGCCTTGTTTTCCAGGTAGAAGATGGCATCGTCTAACCTCCCCATATCCAGGTAAAGGAGGGCAAAATGGTGGTAGCAATTGATCAGAGATTTTTCATCTTCATTTTGCTCTGAAAGGTCAGCGGCGACATCCAGGGATTTTAAAGCCTCGTCTAACTGGTCCTGGTGGTGATACTTCCGGTATTCTTCAAAATAGGAAATTATCCCCGGGTTGGTGGTTTCCATATCCTGGGGAAAAACGGTGAGGCTAAAACAAAGTAGAATTAAAAATGCCCCTAATTTTTTATGTAACCCGCTTAATGTCAAATAATAATCGTGTTAGCGAACTCTTCACATGTATTCTGCCCGGCCTATCCGTATCAGGCCCTGGCAAAAGCCTGTAAACCTGAGGGATATTACACAGTTTGTATAGAAAGAAACGTTTGGGAATCGCAACTATTGTTCAACAATAGCAATTCGATGAGATAAATCGTACAAAAGCATGTTCTAAGTTCAAAATTTGGTGATTCTTCCAAATGTATTATTTATTTCGGAATCTCCTAATTTTTTTCGATGTAATGCCTTCATAATGAATAAGGTAAAACCTCATATTTAAGGGGTTTTGCCTTATAGGATATGCTTGTGAGCCTTGTAGGATGATCTTACGAGGGCTCCGCTTTCCACATGCCTGAAGCCCATTTCAAGCCCTATTTCCCTGTATTTTTCGAATTGTTCCGGGGTAATGAATTCTTTTACCGGAAGGTGGCGTTTGGAGGGCTGCAGGTACTGGCCAATAGTAACCACATCAACATTGGCTTCTCTGAGATCCTGCATGGTTTGTATTACTTCTTCCTCAAATTCCCCAAGCCCCAGCATGATACCTGATTTGGTCCGATTTACCCCCTGTTCCTTGAGGTAGCGCAAAACTTCAAGGCTTCGCTCGTATTTGGCCTGTATCCTTACCTCCCTGGTAAGTCGTTTTACGGTTTCCATATTATGAGAGACTACCTCCGGGGCCACGGCTACGATACGATCTAAATGTGTATTAATGCCTTGAAAATCAGGTATTAAGGTTTCTAAGGTGGTTTCCGGATTCATGCGGCGGATAGCCTTGACGGTTTCTGCCCATATTATGGAGCCCATATCCTTCAGATCGTCCCGGTCTACGGAAGTGATTACGGCGTGTTTGATGCCCATGATCTTAATGGAGCGGGCAACTTTTTCGGGTTCTGCCCAGTCTACCTGTTCAGGCCTGCCGGTCATAACTCCGCAAAAGCCACAGGAACGCGTGCATATGTTGCCCAGGATCATAAAGGTAGCCGTGCCTTCACCCCAGCATTCCCCCATGTTCGGGCAGCTCCCTGAAGTACATATGGTGTGCAGGTTGTATTTATCTACCAGGCCTCTGAGCTGGGTGTATTTTTTCCCTGTGGGTAACTTTACCCTTAGCCATTTGGGCTTGCCTTTGGGAGGCTGTACCGAAGTTAGCGTTTCTGAGCTCATAGAAAATTTTTGGGCAAATATACGAACAATTCGCTGGTCCTGCAGGGTATGATTCTCCACAGGGACCACAATAATATGTTAGTCAGATTTGTTCAGGATCTGGTTAGCCAGGAGTTTTTTGGCTCTCAATAGTTTAACCTTTACATTATTGATGGGTTCCCCCAATTCCTTGGCTATGGCCGCATAGGACATTTCATTGAAATAACGCAGATTGATAACCTTCTGATAATGAGGTTTCAATTGTTTAATATGGTGTAGCAGGGTAGCCAGGTTTTGCTCCGTAATGATGCGGTCTTCTGCAGTAGGAGCGGCATCCAGGACCTTTCTGAGTGCTTCCGAGTTCCCGGTCTCGGACTGTTCCAGTACATTCCTCTTGCGTTTTCGCAGCAGATCTACATGAAGGTTTTTGGAAATTGTGATCAGCCAGGTTTTGAATTCGTAAGACTCGTCGAAGGTGTCTATCTTGTCAAAGGCCCTGGAAAATGTTCGTATTGTGATATCCTCTGCATCGTTTTCATTCTGGGTTCTAACCAGTTGAAATCCGTAAACGTCGTTCCAGAAAGTATCCAATAAAGTGCTGAAAGCGATCTGGTTTCCTTCCTTCGCCTTTTTAATAATCGTTTGTAGGGATTCTCCTGAAGTATCCAAGCCGGCAGATTTACATAAAAAAATCGGGAGTGTACCTGACTTAAGCCTGCAATTCTTTTTTGCAGTCCTGTTCACTGGGTAGTTTGCCACAATACCCACATGCTTCACCTTCTTTATTCAGAAAGGGGTTTTGACTGGCGCAGGTACCAGCGAACTTCCCGTCTTTTTTTGACCAGATCTTAATGGCAATCCCGGCAAAAGCAAGGCATAGGAGGCCAATAGTAATCAAAAGTAGTTTCATGAATCAACTTTGGGTCAAAGATACAAAATAAATGCCCCGAAATAGGGGCATTAAGAATACTTTGAGAGTGGGTTGTTAATAATTGATATTAGCCACAATGTTCTGTACCGTAGGGGTGCTGTTTCCACCTTTGGGCTCTATGGTGATGTAGCTTACAGCGTTTTCTGCATAGGGCAGGGCAAGTAATTTGTCCTTGTCTATTACCTCCTTGATTACACCAAGGTTGACCATTTCTCCGTTCACTTCTGCCCACATCTGATAACACTGGTCTTCAGGCAGGTTCGGCAGGTTTCTTACATTGATGTAAGAAAGTTTCTTTACCGGATTGACATAGGCAACGGCTTTCAGTTCCCTGGCCTTTTTATTCCCATTTACCATGAATTTCCGGGTGGATGGATTATTCAGAACAATAAACTGGTTGCGCACATCTTCCAGTTGGCTGCGCATATCTGCCTCAAGGGTTTTAATCTTGTTGTTTACGATGGTATTCTCTTGCTGCAGGTTCTGGTTCTGGTTGTAGAAGAAATAAGATGAACCAGCAAAAAGGAGTGCCGCAAAAGTGGCAGCAACAGCAAACCGCTGGAATCTGCGACGCCCGGTCTGTTGTGCCCTGATGCGTTCAAGGATCCGGTTCTTTAAGCCTTCAGGAGTCTTTAGGGCGTGCATTTTTGCGAAAGCCTCCAGATTCTCCTGCAGTTCGTTATAGGTCTCTCTAACTTCAGGATACATGGCAATATATCGCTCAACCTGATGCGATTCCTCCAGGGTAGTGGTTCCCAGCAGGTATTTTTCAAGCAGGTCCGTATCCAGGAATATGCGTATTTTATCTTTCATAGAATCTCAATTAGCAAGGGTAAGTAAAGCACCGCATTACCATAGATCTTCCTGAGTTCTCTCAGGCCGATTTTTAGCCTTGATTTTATGGTTCCCAGTGGAATGTCCAGTTCTTCGCTGGCTTCCTGCTGGGTCATCCCCTGAAAAAACAAGGCGTCAAGGACTATCTGATACTTGGGCTCTATTTTACCCAGGTTCTGCCTGATGTCCATAAATTCAGGCCGTGTGCTTTCAATACCTAGATTATATACGTCAGAAACGTCTATTTGGATTTCTTTATCGGATTTGGTGCTAAGGCTCCTGAGCTTGTCGATTGCCGTATTGCGGGTAATCCGGAAGAGCCAGGTAAAGAGTTTGGCCTTGCTGGAATCATAGGTGTTAGCCTTTTTCCAGATCTTGACAAAGCTTTCCTGAAGCACGTCCTGAGCCAGCTCTTCGTTCTTCACTACCTTGAAGGCTACCCCATACAAGGTATCGCCATAATTTTCATACAACAGAGAAATAGCCTTCTCGTTTTGTTCCTGCAGCAGTTCAACAATATGTCTTTCAAGAAGTGTGCTCATAGGGGTTGCAAGGTGTTCACTGGCCTGCGGGTTGGCATCCAAATGCCTGTAAATTCTCGTATATAGGGTAAACGCTAAATTATGAAATTGATTGCAATATGTGTGATCTGTTGAATAATTCGATAAGCGTACAATTGCTAATTATATATTTAGTTTTTGGTTAGTTTGGTTTGGTATAACCCCTGGTGATCTCCGGGGGTTATATTATTGAGAATAACCCACCTATTATCCTCTGCAACGGAGAGAGATGTTTTAAAAGGCCATTCTAGCTGATAATGTTTACTTCCGGTTCAAGCGAAATGCCAAACTTTTCTTTTACCTCAGACTGTACACGCCTCGCCAGATTCAAAATGTCCGTACCACTGGCACTACCGTAGTTAACAAGGACAAGCGCCTGATTTTTGTGTACACCGGCATCACCAAAGCGCTTTCCTTTCAAACCACACTGGTCTATAAGCCATGCAGCAGGGATCTTGTAGTTATGGTTACCCAGATCATAAGAGGGAATCTCCGGAAAGCGGTCCTTTATAATCTGGAATTGGTCTTCGTGGATGACGGGGTTTTTGAAAAAGCTTCCGCTGTTCCCCAATTCCCCTGGATCGGGCAATTTACTGCTTCTTACCGCTATTACGGCATCTGCGATATCCACAATATCTGGTGTCTGAATTCCTTTTTTTGATAACTCTGCCTTCAGTGGAGCGTATTCTATGTTGATCTTATGGTTTTTTTTGCTCAGACGCAGGTCTACCGAGGTGATAATAAATTTGCCCTTGCCCTCCCTCTTGAAAAAGGAATCCCTGTATCCAAACCGGCACTGCTCTCTTGAAAAGTATTGCCGTTTACCCGTGCGTATATCCACTGCCTCACAGCCTTCAAAAACATCTTTCAGTTCCACTCCATAGGCACCGATATTCTGTATGGGTGCGGTACCTGTATTGCCGGGGATGAGGGCCAGATTTTGCAATCCGCCGTACCCTTTGTCAAGGGTCCATAAAACAAGATCATGCCAGTTTTCCCCCGCCATTACCTGCAGAACGATCTCCGAATCATTCTCTTCGCTTACGGATATTCCCTTGAGGTTAATAAATAGTACAAGCCGTTCCAAATCCCGGGTAAGAAGCATATTACTCCCTCCGCTTAATACAAAGATCTCAGGATAACCCTTTAGTTCAAGGGCTTTGCTTAAATCATCAAGGCTCGAAATTTCAATAAAATACCGTCCTTTGGCTTCGATCCCGAAAGTGTTGTAGCTCTTAAGGGAAATGTTCTCTTGTATGATCACCTGCTCCCGTATTGCTTTAGTCCCTCGCGTAAAATATTAACTGCTTTTTTTAAACTCTCTTTTTCCAGAACGTAGGCAATCCGGATTTGATTTTTCCCTAGTCCTTTTGAGGCATAAAAACCAGCTGCCGGAGCTACCATTACCGTCTCGTTTTCAAGGTTGAAAGATTCCAGCAGCCACTGGGCAAAATGATCCGCATCTGCAACGGGTAGTTCGGCTATGCAGTAAAATGCACCCTGCGGCCTGGCTACTTTTACCCCATCTATTTGCTCCAGTTCCCTGATCAGAAGATTTCTTCTGGCAACATATTCTTCTTTGACCTCGTCAAAATAAGACTGTGGTGTCTCCAGAGCGGCCTCACTGGCAATTTGCGCATAGGTTGGAGGGGAAAGCCTGGCCTGAGCAAATTTAAGCGCCGTTTGAATGACCTCCGCATTTCTTGAAATAAGGCAACCTATACGGGCCCCGCACATGCTGTATCGCTTGGATACAGAGTCTACTACCATGGCCTGTTCCTCAATCTCCTTATAATGAAGTATGGAATGGTGGGATTTACCATCGTAGGTAAATTCACGGTAAACTTCATCCGCTATCAGAAAAATATCGTGCCTGAGCACTAGCTGTGCCAGTTTTTTTATTTCCTCTTCGCTGTACAGGTATCCCGTAGGATTGCCCGGGTTGCAGATGAGTATGGCCTTTGTTTTCGGGCCGATCAGCTTTTCGAACTCTTCAATAGGAGGAAGTGCAAAATTTTCTTCGATCCTTGATACAATGGGTACAACAGTTACCCCCATTGCAGTGGCAAAACCATTGTAGTTGGCATAAAAGGGTTCGGGGATGATTATTTCATCACCAAAATCTGCTATAGATCCCATGGCGAATGAAAGGGCCTCAGACCCACCCGTAGTAACCAGGATCTCTGCCGGATCCAATTCAATACCCAGTTTGTGGAAATATGCAGCAATTTTGCTCCTGTAGGTCTCGGATCCTTCGGTGCGGCTATAAGCCAGTACCTCTATGTTGTTGTTTTTTACCGCGTCCAGTGCAACCTGGGGTGTTTTAATATCCGGTTGTCCGATGTTCAGGTGGTATACATGTACTCCCCTGGATTTAGCCGCTTCGGCATAAGGTACCAGTTTGCGGATCGGAGATTCAGGCATTTTTTGCCCTTTTCTAGAAATGGATGGCATGGATTGAATAATTATTACACAAAAATCGGAAAACAAGTCGGACTCTACAATATAATCCCTGACCCTTTGAAAACTAAGGGAATGTTAAAAAGTAGCTTTTAACTGAACTTTTTCTTAAATTTAAAAGACAAATAGTTAATAATAAGGATTTTGCGCGTTTTATACCTTTTTCTGCTTCTGCTTTTATTTTTTCCAATACACGGAAGTGCTCAGCATTTTGAGCTGCCCGCTGGTCAAAAAATGGAGAAAGTACGTTTTCAGCTGATCAATAACCTCGTGATCATACCTATGGAGATCAACGGGGCAGAACTGACTTTTATTCTGGATTCCGGAGTGAGCAAGCCAATTTTGTTCAATCTTTATGATCAGGATTCCCTGCAGCTCAACAATGTTGCTGAGATTACCATTAACGGTTTGGGGGAAGGTACACCTATCAAAGCCCTGAGTTCGCATGGTAACTCCTTTCGTGTAAATGGCATACACAATGGCAATCAGGAGGTCTATGTAGTGCTGGACAAGGAAATGAACTTTTCTCCCATTCTGGGTATACCGATCCACGGGATAATAGGATATGATCTCTTCAAAGACTTTGTTGTGGATATCAACTATGGTTCCAAGGTTATCAAGTTCATTGACCCTCAGCATTACAAACCCAAAAAAGGCAGTAAATACGAAACCATCCCCCTGTGGATCCACCGCAGCAAGGCCTTCGTTAAGGGCGAGGTACAACTAGCCGAGAAGGCTAATGTACCGGTGAAATTGCTGGTAGATACAGGTAGTAGCGATGCTGTCTGGCTGTTTGAGGATGAGGAAAGGGGATTAGGAGTACCGCAGAAGAACTATGAAGATTACCTCGGAAAAGGGCTCAATGGACAGATATTCGGCCGGAGGGCAAAGGTAAAACGACTTACCATTGGGAGTTTCATACTTTCAAATGCCAAGGCAGCATTTCCGAATATGGAGTCTTTCGGTAACCCTGAGGATATGGGCGATCGAAACGGTAGCATTGGCGGGGAGGTCTTGAGGAGATTCAATATCGTATTTAACTATCCCGGACGGGAGGTTACGCTCCGCAAAAATGCTAACTTTAAACTTCCATTCCAGTATAATCTGAGCGGACTGGAATTGCAGCATAACGGTATGCGGTATATAGCCGAACGCATTGCTAATGCCAATGGTGTAGTCAGGAAGGAAGACAGTAGTTTTGGTACGGTTCAGATCCTCATGCAGAACACCACAAGATTAAGCCTTGTACCGGAAATAGTAGTTTCAGCTATCCGTCAGGGTAGCCCTGCGGAGCAAGCCGGATTAAAAGAGGGTGATGTTATTCTTGCGGTAAACGGCAAAAGAGTACATCGCTATAAACTCCAGGAAGTACTGGATATGATAAATCGAAAAGAAGGAAAACGGGTTAAGCTACTTATAGAACGACTGAACAACGACCTATTATTCAGTTTTGTGCTTAAAGACGTGTTCGAATAAAAAAACCCGGCACTTGGCCGGGTTTTCAGCAATTTTTTTACTCTTTATTATTTTCCATCAATTGCTTTTACCTCCCCTTTGATCTTTAAAACCTTTGTAGGGGTGCTTGCATTTGAAATAACTGTGATGGCCTTTCGAATAGGACCAACACGCTTGGTATCATACTTTACCTGAATTTCACCTGTCTCACCAGGTAAAATGGGTTTTTCTGGTTTTTTAGGGATAGTACATCCGCAGCTGGAACTTACTTTGGTAATAATCAAGGGCGCGTCTCCGGTATTGGTAAACTCGAAAACACGTACACCGTCACTGCCTTTTTCAATCACTCCATAATCCAAGGTTTCTGCCTTGAACTCAATTTTTGCAGTCTTTTCCTGAGCATAAACACCAATTGAAAGCAGGCCTGCAAATAGTACAATAATTACATTTTTCATTGTTATTCAGTTTTGGGTGAATCTCAAATGTAGATGATTTGCTATCAACATCCAAAATTCTTTTGTTATGTTCTAACGTTACTTATTTTTGTTTCGTATTAGCTGACAGTCAAAAAAGACAGATTATCGCAAATACCCGAAATACCTGCGATAGTCTTTTTTTCTGCCCAATCAGTAGATTCAAAAACTGTACCAAAAATGGATATCCCTTCAAAATACGACCCTCAAAGTGTTGAAAACCAATGGTATGACTATTGGATGAAACATAAGTATTTTCATTCTGAACCGGATGACAGGGAGCCTTATACCATAGTGATCCCACCTCCAAACGTTACAGGGGTGTTGCATATGGGGCATATGTTAAATAACACCCTGCAGGATATTTTGGTGAGGCGCGCGCGTTTGCAGGGGAAAAATGCCTGCTGGGTGCCCGGGATGGACCATGCATCCATAGCTACAGAAGCTAAGGTTGTAGCCAAGCTCAGGGAAGAAGGTGTAGACAAGGCCGCCATAAGTCGTGAAGAATTCCTGGAGCATGCGTGGGACTGGACAGACAAGTACGGAGGGGTTATTCTTGAGCAGCTCAAAAAACTGGGTTGTTCCTGTGACTGGGACCGAACCAAGTTTACGATGGATGAGGATATGTCTGCCTCCGTTATCAGGGTTTTTGTAGACCTGTACAATAAAGGTCTTATATACAGGGGGTACCGCATGGTTAACTGGGACCCGCTGGCCAAGACCACACTTTCTGATGAGGAGGTAATTTATGAGGAGCGACAGGGTAAGCTGTATTATTTATCATATCCTATAGAAGAAACGAATGAAAAGGTAATCATTGCCACTACCCGTCCTGAAACCATACTGGGAGATACAGCAATATGCATTAACCCGGAGGACACGCGCTACACTCATTTAAAAGGCAAAAAAGCCATTGTACCTCTTTGTAACCGGGCTGTTCCCATAATTGAGGATAGTTATGTAGATATTGAGTTTGGGACCGGTTGTCTTAAAGTGACTCCTGCGCATGATGAGAATGACAAGATGCTGGGGGAAAAATACGGGCTTGATACCATTGATATTTTCAATGATGATGCCACCCTCAATTCAAATGGCCTGCATTTCCAGGGTAAAGATCGTTTTGTAGTTCGGAAGGAGATTGTAAAGGAACTGGACGAAAAAGGCTATCTGGTTAAGACTGAAGACTACACCAACAAGGTAGGTACATCAGAACGTACAAAAGTGGTAATCGAACCCCGATTGTCCGAACAATGGTTCCTCAAAATGGAAGACCTGGTCAAGCCTGCACTGAAAGCTGTACTGGATACCCGGGAGATTAAATTCTACCCTAAGAAATTTGAAAATACCTATAAGCACTGGATGCAGAACATCCGTGACTGGAACATATCAAGGCAATTGTGGTGGGGCCAACGTATACCTGCCTATTATTATGGCGATTCGGCTTCGGATATGGTTGTAGCAGAAACCCCTGAGGCAGCCCTGGAGCAGGCGCGCAAACAATCCGGCAATTCAAAGCTGAAGGCGGAAGACCTGAGGCAGGAAGAAGATGTGCTGGATACCTGGTTCTCGTCCTGGCTGTGGCCCATAAGTGTTTTTGGGGGTATTCTGGATCCTGATAATAATGAGGTTCAGTACTATTATCCCACGAGCGACCTGGTAACAGCACCGGATATTATTTTCTTCTGGGTATCCCGCATGATCATCGCCGGCTATGAGTTCCGCGGAGAGAAACCGTTTAACAATGTTTATTTTACGGGACTCGTAAGGGATAAACAGAGGCGAAAAATGTCCAAATCCCTCGGAAATTCGCCGGATGCACTTAAGCTTATTGAAAATTATGGTGCCGATGGGGTAAGGGTTGGCCTTATGCTGAGTTCTGCGGCAGGCAACGACCTGCTTTTTGACGAATCCCTTTGCCAGCAGGGAAAGAACTTTGCCAACAAGATCTGGAATGCCTTCCGCCTGGTAAAGAGCTGGGAACTCGGCGATACTGAACAACCCAGTGCAGCGGCTATGGGAATTGCCTGGTACGAGTCGCGTTTTAATGCTGCATTAGCACTAATAGAAGACCATTTTTCGAAGTACAGGATATCCGATGCCTTAATGGCCATTTACAAGCTTATCTGGGATGATTTCTGCTCCTGGTTGCTTGAGATTGTCAAACCACCTTATCAGCAACCCATAGATGCCACTACCTACAAAGAAGTGATTGGGCTATTTGAAGCCAACCTGAAAATTCTGCATCCTTTCATGCCATTTTTGTCCGAGGCAATCTGGCAGCACATCGAGGATCGGAGTCCTTCGGAAGCACTCATTATATCTAACTGGCCCTCGGAAGGTGTTGTGGACAATGAATTGATAGAAGGTTTCAGAATTGCCCGTGAGGTTATTTCCGGGATCAGGACAATCCGGAAGGAGAAGAATATCCCGATGAAAGAAAGCCTTGAATTGTTTGTTTTAGATTCTGAAAATGCCGGGGAGTCCTGGGATTTGGTAATACAGAAACTCACCAATGCATCGGTAATTAACAGGGTAGAGGATAAAGTAGATGGTGCGCTTTCTTTCCGTGTAAAGAGCAATGAGTACTTCATACCGGTAAGCGGCCATGTAGACATTTCTGAGGAAATCAAAAAGCTGGAGGATGAACTCAATTACACAAGGGGCTTTCTCGCCAGTGTAGAAAAGAAGCTATCCAATGAACGCTTTGTAAAAAATGCCCCGGAACAAGTAGTGACTCTTGAGAAAAAGAAGGCAGCAGACGCCAGGGCTAAGATTCAGACACTTGAAAAAAGCCTGGACGGACTGAAATAATATTAATGCCTTAAGCGAAAACAATTACCTGACCAGTATTGGTTAATATTGCTTTTGCCATGAAAAAAGGGGGGGATATCTCCTTCCATGGCTTACACTGGACCCCGATTTTCAGCAGTCGCGAGCTAGTCATCAGCAATGGATTTTAGAATGTGTTTGCGGATGCTTATCTTTAAGGAAAACCAAAAGGCATGAAAAATTACTTCCTGATTTTTTTCTTAATCGCAGGTCCTGGAATCGCTAATATTTACAGCCAGGAGTTAGCTGCGGATGTGCAGATAAAGACTGCTGTACTGCCCCTCCCTGAAAAAGACAGGGATGCGGCCATGGTGTATGGTTACAATAGCTCTGGTGAGCTGGTTGTACTTAGAGAAGGGACCAATAATATGGTTTGCCTGGGAGATGACCCGGCAAAGGAAGGGATTAGTGTGAGCTGCTATTCCCGTAAACTGGAGCCGTTTATGGCAAGAGGAAGGGCCCTTAGTGCTGAGGGTAAAGACTTTATGGAAAGAAGGGAGATAAGGGGTAAAGAAATTGCCGACGGCAGTTTGATGATGCCCAGAGAACCCAGTATGATGTACGTGTATTATGGGAAACAGGAGAATTACAATTCTGAGACCGGAGAACTCAAAGATGGGAAATTCCGGTACGTGATCTATATTCCCTTCGCAACCACAGAGTCTACCGGCCTCCCGGATAAGCCGCATGCCCCAGGGATGCCCTGGCTTATGGATCCGGGAACCCACAGGGCACATATTATGGTTGGCCCGTTTAACTAAGCTATTTTTGAAATGGTAAGATACTTTAAGGAAAAACTGTTAGCACTTAATTCGGTTTAAGCCTATGGAAGCCTATGCCAATGCGCTCCTGTATGCCATCCCGTTCTTTGTGATCCTGCTGCTGGTGGAAATCCTCTACGGCCATTTTGTAAAAAGGCAGAAATACACTGTAATGGATACGGTGAGCAGCCTGAGTTCCGGACTAACTAATATCATAAAAGATTCCCTCGGCCTGGGGCTTATTCTTGTCAGCTATCCTTACCTTGTTGAACATTTTGCAGTGATGCAGATTGAAGCTACCTGGCTGGTATGGTTTGTAGCCTTTATAGCCATGGATTTTGCTGGCTATTGGAACCATCGCCTGAGTCACCATATAAACATTTTCTGGAACCAGCATGTAATCCACCATAGCAGCGAGGAATTTAATTTGGCCTGTGCCCTCAGGCAGTCAATATCCAACCTGATCGGGTATTTCCCTATAATGCTTCTGCCAGCTGCACTATTGGGAGTGCCACCACAGGTAATTGCTATATTGGCTCCTATACATCTTTTTGGGCAATTCTGGTACCATACCCAGCATATTGGCAAGATGGGGATACTCGAATATGTCATTGTAACTCCCTCCCAACATCGGGTGCACCATGCTATTAACCCGGAGTATATCGACAAGAACCTGGGGCAGATCCTTTGTGTCTGGGACCGCATGTTTGGCACTTTTCAGAAGGAACTGGATGAGGTGCCCCCGCAATATGGCGTCCTGAAACCAGCCAGGACATGGAACCCAATTATAATTAACTTTCAGCATTTGTGGCGATTGGTTCAGGATGCCTGGAGGGCTAATAATTACTGGGATAAACTTCGAATCTGGTTTATGCCTACCGGTTGGCGCCCGGCTGATGTTGCCCGGAAATACCCGCGGGAGATCATACAAGACGTTTATCATTTTGAACGCTATAAAACAGCAGCAAGCAATAGCCTTAAGGCGTATGCCGTATTCCAGATGCTATTTACCCTGTTGCTCCTCCTCTTCATGTTTTATAATTACAGTGCCATTGGTTTTGATGGCCTGATGCTTTTTGGGGCTTTTGTCTTTGTTGGCATTTACGGCTATACAACCCTCATGGACAGGGGTAAAAGTGCCGTTTGGATTGAGACCCTGAGAGGAGTAGGGGGGGTGGCTCTTATCTGGGTAACAGGCGACTGGTTTGGCCTGAATGAACTGTTGCCCTGGGGGAGTTTTATGGTTGCACTGTATTTTATAGCTACCATTCTTGGCGCACATTATTTTACCTACATAGATAAACCGTTGAAGCACTTAACCCTATCGCAATGAATGGAATCAGACCCTATATCCTGGCCGAAACCAATTGGAAGTACTTAAGGGATTTCCGCTACGAGTTGGCTGTGCTTCCCTGGGGTGCCACTGAGGCGCATAATTTTCACCTGCCCTATGGTACGGATAACTATGAAGCGGAAGCACTGGCAGCAGAAGCGGCCCGAATAGCCTGGGAGTCCGGAGGGAAATTGGTAGTTCTTCCCGTACTGCCCTTCGGGGTGAATACCGGCCAATCCGATATTTACCTGGATATGAATCTCAATCCCTCCACACAGCTCGCTGTTTTATCGGATATCGCGCAGACCCTGAGTAGGCAGGGGATTAAAAAACTACTCATATTTAACAGCCATGGCGGGAATAATTTTAAACCCCTGGTAAGGGAGCTTGGATTGAAGTTCCCTGATATGTGGATTTCGTTTTCCAACTGGTTTCAGGCCATGGATAGAAAGACTTTTTTTGAAGAACCCGGTGACCATGCCGATGAGCTGGAGACCAGCCTGATGCTGCACCTCAAGCCGGAATTGATCTTGCCCAGGAAAGAATGGGGAGATGGCGCCTCAAGGCAGCATAAGATTAAGGCCTTTCGGGAAGGGTGGGCGTGGGCAGAGCGCAAGTGGTCTGAGATCAGCAATGATACGGGCGTTGGGAACCCTGAAAAGGCAAGTGAAGAAAAAGGCCTGAAGTATTATAAGGCATTAACACAAAAGCTGGGAAGTTTTATGCTGGAGCTTTGCAAGGCAGATCCTAAAGACCTATACGATTAACAGGCTATCCTTTCCGGAGTTTTGCAACCAGTTCAATATAGTTCTGCATGGCTTCTTCCTGTCCGATATCACTGGCCTGTATGAGTGCATTTGCCTTAAAGGCGTTTATCAGAGGTGTTTTGCTACCAGGGTTATCGAAGTTTTCGTTGGCTATCTTGTAGTAAGCGTAAAGTTTCAGTAATAAATCTGCAGGAATAGGATCTGTGTAACCGTTGATGTAGGTTACAGCTTCCTGAAACTCAAGATAAAGTTTTTCATTCTTCATCCTTTTCCTTTAATGTAGCAATACAGGTCTTGGCCCCAACTACCTTCTGGTTGAGTTTTACTGTGATAAGACTGTCCAGAGGCAGTAGCAGGTCTACCCTGGACCCGAATTTGATAAATCCGGCATCCTCTCCCTGCTGTACATTATCCCCAACTTCTGCGTAGTTTACAATCCTCCGGGCTACCGCCCCGGCTATCTGCCGATAAAGGACATCCCCAAATTTGGGAGTATTGATTACCACCGTGGTACGCTCATTTTTTTCACTTGACTTCGGGTGCCAGGCAACCAGGTACTTTCCGGGGTGATATTTGGAATATTTGATTACTCCACTGGCGGCGTATCGGGTAACATGAACATTTATGGGAGACATAAAGATGGAAACCTGCATCCTTTTGTCTTTAAAGTATTCTTTTTCTTCCACCTCTTCTATGATGACCACTTTGCCATCTACCGGGGCAAGAATCTCGTCAAAGCTTTTAATAGCCACCCTTTTAGGGTTTCTGAAAAATTGCAATATCAGAATAAGCACTATCAATGCGCCAATCTGCAGTGTATACCTGAGCCAGGCTTCATCCACATAGAAGTTCGCTGCCAGTATAATGGCAGCTGTAATGAAGAAAGTGGTTATAATTATACGTTGTCCTTCCTTATGAAACATAAGAAAATATGTTGAGGGTTAAATATGCAAATGGTGCTGCAAATATAAGACTATCCAGGCGGTCCAGCATACCGCCGTGACCTGGCAATATGGCACCACTATCTTTTACACCGGCCTGCCTTTTAAGTTTGGATTCCAGTAAATCTCCCAGACTCCCCATCAATACGATTACTGTGGCAAGAGTTATCCATTGGGTAAGATCCAGTACAGGCTCGTATCTGGCCAAGAAATACGCTGCCAGTAAGGTAAAAACAAAACCACCCAAAGTTCCCTCTATGGTTTTTTTGGGAGAAATTGAGGGATAGAGCTTGTGCCTGCCCAGATTTTTTCCTACCAGGTAGGCAAAGGAATCGTTAACCCAGATTAAAATGAAGATTCCCATGATCAGGAGTTTTGCAAATTCTTTTTCCTTGTACGGGATCATGGTCAGGAAAATACAGCCACCCCCAATGTAGAAAAGTCCCGTAATAAACTTCTGATAATTGTAATAGAGTTTCCTCTTCTTAGAAAACAGGTAAAACAGCAGAGTTATGTTCACGGTCAGGGTAAGGAACATAAGGACATTGATAAGCACCTTATCCTCTATTAAATATATGTATGCCCACCACAAGCCTAAATAGGCAATAAATATGTAGTAACCCCTCAGGTGTACAAGGCGCTTGTACTCATATAAACAAGCCAGCCCGAAGACCATAAACAGGAAATCGAAGGCATCCGAACTGAGAAAAATCGCTGAAAGCAGGATTAGCACATACAATGCCCCGGTAAGGAGTCTCCTTAACAATTCTCTCATACTAAAGATCTTCCAGTAATAAGAGATATAAATGCTTGGAACTGCTACCGTAGGTTAGAAAATCATCCTCGTTGTCTTCGGAAGCCTGAAAATGCTTGATAGTAGTAATGTTGCCTGGGAAACCATCCCTGTACTTGCGTTTGATTGATTTTAACCCCTCACCAATGGATTCCACTAACTGACTGGTTGTGGCAAATACAATGACGTTTTCAGGAACTTCGTTAATCTTCTTTTCCTTCAATTGATTGGAGGATACCAGAATAGAACCGTTTTGAGCTATCAGATGTTCACAGGTAGTGAAAAACACCTCACTTTCGGAAGCCTTGTTCGTAAAGGTGAGGTTTTCTTTTGAAAAGCGCTCTTCCAGACGTGGATTTAACGTGAAGAAGGGGTGATCGTGCCACCCGTTTTCGTCAAGGATATTCTTAAGGGCTTCGGAGATTTCATCAAAGGAATCACAGTATAAAAATTTACCGCCATTTGTTTTAAAATGTATGGTAAATTTTTCGTCTACTGGTATCTGGAGGTCGGGCATATGCACCCCTCTGGTTTCTGCAGTTTCCTTGGAGACCTTTTTTTTGCCTCCCCCGAAAAGTTTATCCCAAAGACCCATTCGTGTACAGTCAAATCACGTAGCGTCCTTTGTATTAATAAAAACGCTATACGAACTTATTTATTTTCTTCGGTAGTTTCCTCCTCGGGTGTAAGTTTGTCCGAGGGAATTTCCTGACCTTTTTGATCAAAATGTTTTTCAAAAGGCCTTCTACCAAAGATTTTTTCCAAATCTTCCTTAAAGATAACCTCTTTTTCCAATAATCGTTCTGCAAGAGCAGTAAGTTTGTCTTTATGCTCATGAAGTACAGCTATGGCACGCTGATACTGTTCCTCAACAATTTTGGAAATTTCTTCATCTATCTTCTGGGCAGTTTGCTCGCTGTAGGGTTTGGTAAATCCATACTCACTTTGCCCTGAGGAGTCATAATACGTAAGGTTGCCAATCTCGTCATTCATGCCATAAATGGTAACCATGGCACGGGCCTGTTTGGTAACTTTTTCGAGATCGCTTAAGGCTCCGGTAGAGATTTTATCAAATATAACTTTCTCCGCAGCCCGGCCTCCCAGAGTGGCGCACATTTCATCCTGCATCTGTTCCGGGCGCACTATAAGACGTTCTTCCGGCAGGTACCAGGCCGAACCTAGCGACTGCCCACGAGGTACAATAGTTACCTTAACCAGGGGGGCCGCATGTTCCAGCATCCAGCTTACCGTGGCATGCCCAGCTTCGTGATAGGCAATGGTTCGCTTTTCCTCGGGTGTGATAATTTTGTTTTTCTTCTCCAGTCCTCCTACAATACGGTCTACCGCATCAAGGAAGTCCTGTTTGCTCACCGCCTTTTTCTCTTTCCTTGCTGCGATAAGGGCTGCTTCATTGCATACGTTGGCGATATCTGCCCCTGAGAATCCCGGGGTTTGCCTTGCCAGGAAATCGAGATCCAGGGTTTCCGAGGTCTTAATTGGTCTCAGGTGGACTTCAAATATTTCCTTGCGCTCACGTATATCCGGAAGGTCTACATAGATCTGGCGATCGAACCTCCCTGCACGCATCAGGGCTTTATCCAGCACATCTGCGCGGTTGGTAGCGGCCAGTACAATTACATTGGTGTTGGTGCCAAAACCATCCATCTCGGTTAACAGCTGATTCAGGGTATTTTCCCTTTCGTCATTAGAACCGGTAATATTATTCTTCCCACGGGCACGTCCAATGGCGTCTATCTCGTCTATAAAAATGATAGAGGGAGACTTGTCCTTGGCCTGCTTAAACAGGTCTCTTACCCTCGAGGCTCCCACACCGACAAACATTTCAACGAAGTCTGAACCGGACAGTGAAAAGAAAGGTACTTTGGCTTCTCCTGCTACTGCTTTGGCCAACAAGGTCTTTCCCGTTCCCGGAGGTCCTACCAGCAGGGCCCCTTTGGGGATCTTACCTCCCAGGGAGGTGTATTTATCAGGATTCTTCAGGAACTCGACAATCTCCTCAACTTCTTCCTTGGCACCCTCCAATCCGGCTACGTCCTGGAAAGAAGTACGGGTATCGGTTTTCTCGTCAAAAAGCTTGGCTTTGGATTTCCCGATATTGAAAATTTGCCCTCCTGCGCCTCCTCCTGCACCTCCGGACATACGCCTCATCAGGTAAATCCAGATACCTATGATGAGCACAAATGGCAGGATGGTTATGAGAAGATCCATAAACAGGTTGGACTCCTTGTCGAATTCAACAATGGTATCCAGGCTGTTTTCTTTCTTAATTTCGTCAATATCGCTCTGAAAAAGCTGGAGGTCACCATAATCCAGAATATATTGGGGAATTGCCCCTGTAGTAGGAAAGAGTGGTTTTTCTGCCACATCTTTATGCACATCTTTCTGCAGGGCCTCGTCTGTGAGGTATACCCTGGCCTGATCGGTATTGGTAATAATGATGATCTTCTGGATATCACCATTTCTCAAATACTCCTGCAATTCGGAGGTAGTTGTCTTTTTGGTAGTTGAAAACCCTTCTCCCCCAAAAAACTGAAACCCGATGAGCAATATGGCTATGAGGCCATAGATCCACCAGGCGCTGAATCTCGGTTTTTTCTGAGGGGTCTTATTGTCTTTTGCCATTTTTAATTTACTGATTTACACTTCGCTCCACTACTGTCATCTTCGCATCACCCCAAAGGCCTTCTATATCATAGAATTCGCGGGCCTGTGGCTGGAAAACATGGACTACTATATTGACGTAATCCAGAAGTACCCATTCGCCGTTTTCCCTGCCTTCTACATGCCAGGGTTTGTCTTTACTAGCTTTGCTAACGGATTTTTGTACAGAATTGACTATCGCATTGACATGCGTATTGGAAGTACCATTGCAAATGATGAAATAATCACAAACAGTATTCTCAATTTCCCTTAAGTCAAGTAGGTTTATATCCAGTCCTTTTACTTCTTCTATTCCGTGTAAGATTAGGGCAATTAACTCATCTGCACTAGCTTTCCTTTTCTGCATTAAGTGATTTTAGTTTGTACAAAGTTATTATTTTTTTGTTTTGCCGGACATTGTTTTTAACATAACATTGTAGTGATAAAACAAGGCCTCCGCATGCTTTTGATCAAACTTGATGCCACGGATTCTACCAATGCATACCTAAAAGATCTTTTGGTAAAGCAAAACCCACCTGATGGTACCGTAGTCCAGGCAGACTGCCAGAAAAAAGGCCGCGGGCAGCTGGGCAGGGAATGGATTTCAGATCCAGGTAAAAACCTGACAATTAGTATCTTAAAAAGATTTGATCAGTTAAAGGCTTCGGATCAGTTCGCAATCAGCATAAGTACTTCACTGGCTATAGTCGAAGTACTTAAAAGGTATGAAGTACCGGATATTAGGGTAAAATGGCCGAACGACATTCTGTCAGGTAAACAAAAACTCTGTGGGATTCTGGTCGAAAATATAGTAAAAGGGGCCTATCTGAAGGCTGCCGTTATCGGTATCGGGCTTAATGTAAATCAGGATCAATTTCCACCAGGACTAAAAGCTACTTCTATTAGCTTACAGATCGGGAAAGAACTGCCACTGGAAAACGTCCTGAAAGACCTGACCGGGGCCCTGGAAAGGCAAATCAACAAATTTCTGTCCGGTCCTGTAGAAAATGCTCAGGTATCATACGAAGAAATGCTCTATGGGAAGGGGGAGAGGATGCTATTCAGTACGCCACTTGGAGATAGTTTTAGCGGTGTTATCCAGGGAATAGATACCATTGGTAGACTTGTGGTGAAAAGAGATTCGGGTACCGAAGATACTTACGGTTTAAACGAAATCCGGATGGTCCTATGAAGGTGATCCTGGAAGGCCAATCTATTCGATGCGACTCATATTTTCGGACAGGGTGCCGATAAAATTGGTGATCGGGGTTTTGATCATCATCGCCATCATGGCGTTGAATTCTCCCTCAAAGCTCAGGAAAACTTCAGATTTCTCTTCCGCAATTTCAGCAATATGAGCGGTAAGGGTAAAGGGGAGCTTATCACTTGCTGCACCCAGGACAACTTTGGAAAAAGGGACTTCTTCTTTCTTTTTTAAGGCTATTTCCGGCATACCCTTTAAAGCAAAGAGGAAGGTGTCCGGATTTACTACTTCAAATTTATCCACATTATCCGGCATTAATGTTTCAAAATTTTTAGGTTCGGTAAGGAATTCAAATACTTCCTTGCTGCTTTTTCCTATCGTATTCTTTGGGCTTTCTAAGTGCATTTTACAGAGTATTCCAGCCTGCGGGATTTTGTCGCCAGTCCATCAGGGTATCTAGTTGTTCTTCCTTTATATAGTTCGTTTCCGTGGCCTGGCGTATCAGGTGGTCGTAATCGCAAAGCGTATGCAAGTCAACCCCTTTTTCTTCGAAATTGGTTTTGGCCACTTCAAATCCATAAGTAAAAATTGCGACCATTCCTTTGACCACTGCATTCTGCTCTTCAAGCGCTGCCACCGCATTCAGGCTGCTTTTCCCTGTACTGATCAGATCTTCAATAACCACTACTTTCTGATTGGCCTCCAGGTAGCCTTCAATCTGATTTTGCCTGCCATGGGATTTGGGTTCAGGCCTCACATAGATAAAAGGAAGCCCCAGATATTCCGCTACCAGCATGCCAATTCCTATTGCCCCGGTAGCTACTCCGGCAATCACATCGGGTTTGCCGTATAAATCTTCCACGCATTTCCCCATTTCTTCACGGATAAAGTTTCGAATTGGGGGATAAGAAAGGATAATTCTATTGTCGCAGTAGATAGGTGATTTCCATCCCGACGCCCATGTAAAAGGATTTTCGGGTCTCAACTTAATTGCATTAATTTGCAACAGAAGTTCTGCTGTTTTCGCCGCGGTATCTTTGTCCAAAACCATGTCGCAAATGTATAAAGTTTTTGTTAAAAACGCTCCGCTGATTTTAACGAATAAACTCTCCGAAACCAACAATGGCGAATACTTCTTGCTGAACAGCGATGCTATTCAAAAAGCCATTGATGCCCTAAACAGTGGAAAGCTGGAAAAGGCTTTCATTTACCATCCGAACAATGAGGAGATCCTGAAGAAATTCACAAAAAAAATTCCTATGGAGATTGCGGCCGGTGGTGTGGTAACCAACAAGGAAGGAAAAGTTCTTTTCATCTATAGAAACAACAAATGGGACCTTCCCAAGGGAAAACTGGATAAGGGTGAAACCATTAAAGAATGTGCCCTTAGAGAGGTGGAAGAGGAGACCGGGGTGCAAAACCTGAAGATCGAAAATTTCTTAACCACTACCTACCATATTTTCAAAAGCAATGGCAAGTACAGGCTTAAGGAGGTGCATTGGTTTGCCATGAAAACTAATTACAAAGGCCCTCTGATTGGTCAGCTAAGCGAGGGTATAGAAAAAGTGAAATGGAAAGGCCCCAAAAAGATCCAGAAAGCCCTTGAGAATTCCTACACCAACATCAAGTCCCTGTTCGGACATTGATGCCTTCTTTTACTCAGGAACCCTTATTACAGGGTATCTTTTATATTCTTTTTCCGCATAGGGCGACTGTTCAAATAACCAGTACAGCTGGCGGTAGGCATTTTGACCAAAGGCTTCATCTTCTGTCTTTTTTTCCTGGAAGGCTACACGAAGACTGTCGTCTTCCTCAAGCAATTCCTCCATCATATCTTCAAAAACATAGGGTGAAAATCCTTCCTTGCGCTGTAAAATGGCATCAAAGAAGTTCCAGTTAAAAAAGGAATCCGGCGCTGATGGCTCCAATGTTTCCAGTAAGTATCTCACCCCGGCCTGGCCGGTAGGAATCCACAATCCTCCTTCCTTTACCAGCACAGAATCCATACTTGAATCAACTGTGGTATTGTAATGCGGGTAGTGGCCTTCATATGCCCTGCTCCGAGTCTGGTAATGATCTATGTTATATACTTCTGCCATCAAAGTGGTGTCCCGGTCAATTCGGGTGTATTGGATTTCATTGCGATCCAAATAGGGTTGAATATGATCCCAGCCCGCGGGAATTATGTAGGCAGCAGGAATGCGAACAGAATCCGAAGGTATAAAGGTGTCGTAATAGGGTATCTCCTTTTCAAATGGTCTGTTCTGGTCATAACGGAGGCGGGGGAGGCCGGTAACTTTGCTTGGGATTGTATCTGCATGATACCCTTTGAAATTGAGTTGCCTCACGCTGGCGGAATCAATTTTCCATCCTGTTGGGTAGAAAGCGCCTTCTGTGAGGGCCGCAAAGGCTTCCTGCTTTTGTTTTTTGATTTCCCCACTGTATTCCCCTGTTACGGATACAACAGACTTAAGCAGGGCATAGGTTCCGGCCACGCGGTCTTCATAAGGTTTAAGCATGTGGGTTTCTACCATTAGCCCCAGCGTATTCCATAGGGTTGTATAACCCGTGGAGTAGCGCGGGTAGTCCATAAACTGGCTGAACCCTGTTTCGGGTACGCGATTAAAGACATTTACATAGGGTGTGATGTCCCAGCCATCCAGGGCCAGTGCTTTTTCCAGTGAAGGTTGCCAGGTATCATGCAGAAAAGCACCCATGTTACCCCCAAGTTTGTTATGCTGGGTAAAAAGATGGGTAAGCGTGTACTGATAATCGGCACCATTACTTACGTGGGTATCTACAAAAACATCGGGTTTGAGCAGGTGGAAAATGCGGGCAAAGCTAGCTGCGTTTTTGGTGTCTGCTTTGATAAAATCACGATTCAGGTCGTAGTTCCTGGCGTTGCCCCTGAAACCATATTCCAGAGGCCCGTTCTGGTTTACCCTGCTTGTGCTATTCCTGTTCATTGCACCGCCAATATTGTATACGGGTATAGTTGCAATAACCGTTTTTTCCGGGGCTTTTTGTTTCCCTATCGCAAGGTCACGGAAAAACATCATGGTGGCATCTATCCCATCGCTTTCGCCGGGATGGATCCCGTTATTGATCAGGATGATAGATTTATTTTCCCGTACTTTTTCGAAGTTGAATTCGCCCTCCGGATTGAAGGTCACCACATGCAGCGGCAGGCCAATATCTGTTTCTCCTACAGATTGAATGTTGATTTCGGGAAATTCCCTGGCGAGCTTGAGATAAAAAGCAAGTACCTGGTCATAGGTAGCTGTTTCATTTCCTGAGCCCTGCTCGTAAGGTGTCTGATAATCCACTACCTTCTTTTCCACTTTGGTTTCACATGACCATGTCAGGCCCGTCAGAAACAAAACTATGAATGCCTTAAAGCGCATATTCCCAAATCTTGAATGAGCGGGAATAAAAATAGGGAATTATGAAGGAAAGTTGGTTGTTTCAGGCTACTCGGGTGATCTCGGCGATATCTGATCTGCGAATAGGCTTATTCTTGTAATCCAGAAGGTGATGTGTCCGGGTTTTGAAGCGTTCCCAGTTTTGTTTGTCAGCCGGGTCAATGGAGGAGGTTACGATATTTATCCTGATCCTTTCTTTCAGCGGAAGGGCGATAAATTCTTCCAGGAACTGCCATCCATCCATGATGGGCATATTGATATCCAGAAAAATAACTTCTGGAACACCGGAGCCTTCCTCAATACGCAATTTTATCCCATCCAGGGCTTCTTTGCCGTTTCCATAGGTAATAATATCCTGGCTGGCTTCTATGGAATGAAGCATTTTTTTTATTCCGAAAACTGTGATGGGGTCGTCATCAATAATGCTAATAGCCCTAATTTTTTTCATTAAAATGAATATTAAATGTCGTTCCCTTCCCTGGTTCGCTGCTAACGGTGATCTTTCCGTTCATAGCTTCTACCTGGTTTTTAGTTATGTACAAGCCAATACCCCGGGCATCCGGATTTTCGTGAAAGGTTTTGTACATTCCGAAAAGTTTGTCTCCATACTTCTCCAGATCAATACCAAGGCCGTTGTCAGTTATGCTAAGGACAGTGTAGTCATTGCACTGTTCCAGGGATAGCTTAACCACAGGATCTCTTTGAGGATCCTTGTATTTAACCGCATTGGTAATGAAGTTCATCAATACACTATCCAGGTAGGCTGGTACTACCTTTACCTGGGTGTCATGGGGGATTTCATTTAAGATTTGGGCATTATTTTTCTTGAGGAATGCTGCCAGGTTCTGTTCTACGGCAGCGATCTTTTTAACCAGGTTCACTGGTTTCTTTTTCAGGTTAACATTGGTGCTGATGGCCACTACCTCGTTGAGGTTATCCAGGGTTTCCAGCAGGTTGTCTGAGGCTTCGGTCAGCATTTTTACCAGCTTTTCCTTTTCGCTTTCGTCCGTTTCATTCACCAGGAATTCCAGCAGCATGGAAAAATTGGCTGAGTGCGACCTCAAATTGTGCGATACGATATGTGCAAAATTGATAAGCTGCTTGTTCTGAACCGAAGTCACACTGATCAGGTCCTGCAATTCTTTTTCCTTTCGCTTTAAATCGGAAATATCCATACTAATCCCGATCAGGCCTTTGGCTTTTCCATCGTCGCCAATAAGCGGAATTTTAGAAGTCAGAAAGGTGGTTAACCTGCCATCTTTTTTAATGTTGATGGTTTCCTTGCCCAGTATGGGGGTAAGGGTACTCATAACCTTCAGATCCTCTTCCCTGGAGATTTTGACCGAGGTGTCATCGTAAAAATCGGAATCACTTCTGCCTATGATATCGGCGTGTTCTTTGATTCCGCAATAATCCATTTCCGCTTTATTTACCAGTAACTTTTTAGAATCCAGGTCTTTAATGTAAACATTCAGCGGAAGATTGTCTATAAGCGTCCGCAGCAACTGTCGCTCTTCATTGATCTGTTTCTCTTTTCTCTTTACCTCGGTAAGGTCCTGAGCAGCCGTCCACAATAGTCTTTTGCCATTTTTGATTTCTACAAGAGAGCCACTTAAACTTGCTTTAAATGAGACTCCGTTTTTTCGGACTAATTCGTGTTCCAGCGGCCCAAACGTACCCTCTTTTTCCAGGATTTCTTTAATCTGATTACGTTTGAGGCTCCTGGTATTGGGTACTATATTGGTGTAGTTTAAGGAAGCAGCTTCTTCTTTGTCAATACCCAGCACTTCGGTAAAGGCACTGTTGATCTCCAGGATTTCCCCGGTATCAAAATCACTTAAGATCTTGGCAATAGGTGATAATTCGAACAAGGCCCGGAATTTCTTCTCACTAACTTTGAGCTTCTCCCTGGCCACAACCATTTCCTTGATCATCCTGCCTTCAGCTAACAGGGAAGTAACCTGTTTCTTTTTGTCAAAAATGGGTTTTAAACTAAAGTCGACAGGCACTTTTTCCTGGTTTTTGTCCAGCACCACTATTTCGCTTCGAATAACCTCACCACCAGCTGCCGCTTTAACCACATTTTTAAGTCCGTCCCGGACCATATCGGGAATGGGCCACCAGTAAGCGTCCCAGAATTTCTTTCCAACTACATCAGATTCTTTGATTTCAGCAAAATTCAGGGCTGTTTCATTAATCTGCAGGAATGTGCCGTCAAGGTCTAAAATCCCGGTAAACTGATATGAGGAGTTGAAGATACTTTGGAACTGCCGTTCCTGTTCTTCGTTTTTACGCTGACTTATAATATCTTTTGTAACATCCTGAAACGTACCAATCAGTCCCAGGAATTTATCGTCTTTAAATATGGGTTTCCCTGCAGCTATTACCCAAATTTCGTTACCTTTTGCTGTAACCAGTTGCAGCTTTTCGTTCCAAGGTTTCCCTTCATTCATAGCCTGATCTACGGCCATGGCTATGGTGTTTCTGCTATATCCTTCCTTGTAAAAGCTAATAGCGGTTTCTATATTCGGGGTATAATCTGCGGGCACTTCATGGATTTCCCTGGTGATTTCGCACCACGTCAGATCTTTTCTAACGGCATCGTATTGCCAGCTTCCTATCCTGGAAATCTCAGATTTATCATTGAGCAGGATCTCCAGCTTCTCCATTTTGGCACTGTCAAAGATCTCGTTGGTAATATCCTCGGTTTGAATAATAACTCCGATGATCTTTCTATTTTGATCGTACCAGGGAGAATTGGTCCAGTTAAACCAGTGCTCATCCCCATTCTGATCCAAAAAGCACTCAATACCCGTTATGTTGGTACCCCTGGTGATTACTTTTCGAAGATCTTTTTTCCAGGAGTTGCGGATGTCAGGAAATAATTGAAATAAATTTTTACCAACAACCATTTTGTCCTGAAAATCAAAGTCGGAAATCCAGCGGTCAGAGGCATGCACCACCTCCAGTTTCGAGTTGATGAATGCTGTTGCGATTGGCAACTGCTTTATTAAGCTATTGGCTAAAGAATCCTGAGTCCCCCTCAACATTAAGTCGTATTTTCCTACTAATGTATACGTATTTTCTATCAAAGCTTAATCAATGTTGTGAAGTTCCCGATTATCGTTGTGTGTCGTATAATTCGTATGGAAAATAAGTATAATATGAATAAAAATACAGAAAAAACTTACAATATAATAAGATTGGAGGATACAGAAATTTTTAGAATGGCATAACAAAAACTGCCTTAAACAGCATGAAATCAGCTTATTCTGACAGTATGGGGGACCAATACCGTGTAATCTCCACCATGTCTTATAACATCTCTGACAATGGAAGAACTAATGTAGGATTTTCCGGATGAGGTTAGTAAGAAGACTGTTTCAATTTCAGAAAGCTTTCTATTGGTGTGTGCGATAGCTTTTTCAAATTCGAAATCTGCAGGATTGCGCAATCCCCTCAGAATGTAATCTGCTTTGATCTTTTTGCAGAAGTCTATCGTAAGCCCCTCATAGGTTTCCACTCTAACTTTGGGTTCGTGAGCAAAAGCTTCAGCGATGAATTTTCTGCGTTCTTCAAGTGAGAACATATATTTTTTATCTGCATTGATCCCAATGGCGATCACCAATTCATCAAAAAGCGGGATACCCCTTTGGATAATATCGTAATGTCCAAGGGTTATGGGGTCAAAGGATCCGGGAAAGATTGCGCGCTTCATGATATGTCGGTTAATGCACCCTAAGTTAATATTTCTGATTCAAAGCGTCTTCTACAGCGCTTTCAAACAGCTTTCGCAGTGAAATACCTGCGACCCTGGCTTGCTGGGGCAATATACTTTCCTCGGTCAGGCCGGGGTTGGAATTCATCTCCAGCATATGGGGCTCATCCCCAATAAATATAAACTCACTCCTTGAATAGCCTTTCATTTTCAATACCCTGTAAACCATGGAGGCAACCTCGGACACCTTCCTGGCCTGTTCATCGCTAATCCTCGCCGGCGTTATTTCAGTGGACTTTCCCTGGTATTTGGCCTCGTAGTCGAAAAAGTCATTTTCACTAACAATCTCAGTGATAGGGAGCACGGTTATTTTTCCTTCGTAACGGATTACCCCTACCGAAACTTCCGTGCCTTCCAGCGCTGCTTCAATAATGAGCTCATCATCTTCTTCAAAGGCCTTTTCGATGCAGGCTTTGAGTTCACGCTCCTGATATACTTTGAATACCCCGAAACTACTGCCAGCCTTGTTGGCCTTCACAAAACAGGGTAGTCCTACCTTCTCGAGTATAGCTACGGTATCCAACTCGTCCTCTTTATTCAGGTGATAAGAACGGGCACATTTTACCCCGTAAGGCCTCAATACGCTCAATAAATCGCGTTTGTTGAATGTAAGTGCCGCCTGGTAATAATCGCAGGAAGTTTGCGGGATGCCGAGTAATGCGAAATAAGCCTGCATATATCCATCTTCACCTGGAGTTCCGTGAATTGCATTGAAGACACAGTCGAAGGTCAGCGGTCCCTGTCCGAAATCCACGCTAAAGTCATGGCGGTTTACCGGAAACATCTGTCCATTTTCATCAAGCCCCACCCATTTGTCCTTCAGGATATGGATACGGTAGGCATTGTAAGAGTCATTGTTAAGATGGGCATACACCACTTCCCCGCTCTTGAGGGAAATGTCGACTTCACTGGAGTACCCTCCCATGATTATGGCAATGTTCTTTTTCACTTAATGAGTTATGGGCTATACACAAATATCATCTTTTCCCGTTAAAGAAAAAATAGGCCAAACTAAATCTTGTTGCGTATATAAGAAGGAGAATATAAATTGTAAATGCTGCAGGAGAGATAAAGAATTGGCATTTCCTATCTTTGGGCAGTAAAGCGAAACCTTATATGAAAAAGTTTTTTGCATTTTTGAAGAGCCGTGTATTTCTTATAAATATAGGACTGGCCCTGGTGGCTGTCGTTGTCATTGTATACCTGAGTATGCAATGGCTTAAGAGCTCTACGAATCACGGTGAGTTTGTTGAAGTACCCGATCTGGCCAAGTTATCGGTTATGGAAATGAGGGAAACTCTTGAAACTGCAGGACTGCGTTACGAGGTACTGGACTCGGCCAATTTCAATCCTGACTATCCCCGATTTTCTATTATTGAGCAGGACCCCCCCGCTGGCAATAAGGTGAAGACCAATAGAAAAATATATGTCACTGTAAATCCATCGGGATATAAAAAAGTGACCATACCAAAAATTATCCAGGTTACCCAAAGAAATGCGACCTCGATGTTACGTGCAGTAGGCCTGGAGGTAGACAGGGTCACGTATATAGACGAACTGGGGAAGGATATGGTGTATTACATCAAATACAAGGGAAAGCGGATGAACCCAGGGGATAAGTTGCCCAAAACTTCCAAACTGGAATTGATCTGTGGGAATGGAACTGTTCCGGGCAAAGCCAGGGTACAAGGTAATTCCAATTAATTATGTCTGCTGATCAGCTCATTCCTCCTGGGGAAGACGATCTTTTTGAACACTTCAGGTTTATTGCTTCAAAAGGGCAGGAACCACTGCGTGTGGATAAGTTTCTGATGAATTTTATTGAAAATGCCACGCGCAACAAAATTCAACAGGCGGCCAAATCCGGGCATATTTGGGTGAACGGCAAACCGGTTAAACAGAATTACCGGGTAAAGGCAGATGATGAGGTAAAAGTGCTCTTTGAACATCCGCCATACGAGTTTTTACTGGTCCCTGAAGATATCCCGCTGCATATCGTTTATGAAGATGATGCCCTTCTGGTGGTAAATAAGCCCGCCGGCATGGTGGTGCATCCCGGCCACGGCAATTATTCGGGTACCCTGGTAAATGCGCTGGCGTTTCATTTTGAAAAGCTGCCGATGAACAGCAATAACCGGCCGGGTTTGGTGCACCGAATTGACAAGGATACTTCCGGACTTCTCGTGGTGGCAAAGACCGAAGAGGCCATGACCCATCTCGCACAGCAGTTTTACGACAAAACAAGTGAGCGGGAATATATTGCCCTGGTATGGGGTAGTGTGGCTGAAGATGAAGGAACCATTGAAGGACACATAGGCCGTAACCCTAAAAACCGATTGCAGATGCAGGTTTTTCCGGATGGGGAACAGGGGAAACATGCCGTTACACATTACAAGGTTCTGGAGCGAATGCATTACGTGACCCTGGTTTCCTGCAGGTTGGAGACAGGGAGAACACACCAGATCCGGGCACATATGAAATACCTTGGACATACCCTTTTTAACGACGCCCGCTATGGGGGGGATAAGATTTTGAAGGGAACAACCTTTACCAAATACAAGCAGTTTGTTGAAAATGCCTTTAAATTGCTCCCGCGACAGGCGTTGCACGCGAAATCACTTGGTTTTGTTCATCCAACCACGGGGAAATCTATGTATTTCGAAGCTGAAATCCCTGAGGATATGGCCAATTGTATAGACAAATGGCGACAATACGCCTCCCATCAGGATGCGTAATAAATTTCTTCGATGCAGCTATTGATAAGACTTTAGTTTATCCCCGAGGATTTCACAAAAATCATCGTTATTTTTGAAGTCAAATCAGGAGCTATGAAAATTGTTATTTCTCCCGCCAAATCACTGGACTACGAAAGAATTTTGCCTACTGACAGATTTTCTCAGCCTCAGTTCCTAAAGGAGGCCGAAACACTGAATAAGGTACTGGTAAAGAAAAAGCCCAAGGCATTATCTGCCCTGATGAGCATATCAAATAAACTGGCTGAATTAAATTACGAACGGAACCAGGAGTTCAATCCACCCTTTACACCAGAAAATGCCAGACCGGCTATTTATGCTTTTAATGGAGATGTTTACCAGGGACTTGATGCCTATTCGATACCGGAAAGTAAACTGGATCAGTTGCAGGACAGCCTGCGTATCCTGTCCGGTTTATATGGCGTGTTGAAACCGCTGGACCTTATTCAGCCATACAGGCTTGAAATGGGCACTCAGCTCAAAGTGGGCAGAAAGAAGAACCTTTATGAGTTCTGGAAAAAGACACTCACCGAGGCGATGAACGATGAATTGGAGGAGGGTGAGCTTTTTCTAAACCTGGCGAGCAATGAATACTTCAGTGTGCTGGATGAAAAGAAGCTCAAGGTGCCTGTTATCACACCAATTTTCAAGGATTGGAAAAACGACAGGCTTAAGATCATTAGTTTCTTTGCCAAGAAAGCCAGAGGTTCCATGGTGCGGTATATTCTGGATACCGACGCCAGGACACTGGAAGACATCAGGGGCTTCAACTACGACGACTACTTGTTTAGCCCTGAGCATACACTCAAGGAGAACCAGCCCGTATTTATCCGATAGAATAATTTAGGCTTCCCACCGTTAATTCATTAAAAGCAATTTTATGAAACGGTGTATATTTCTGATCGCAGTTCTGGTATTGGCTAACTTCTCCTGTACAGACCAGGATGATGATCTGGCAGCTGTGAATATCCGGGTAAAGAATGTAAGCGGGCTTGTATTTGATTCGGTTCTTGTCGGAGAATCCACCGAAGCTTTTACTGACCTTGTCCCCGATGACTACTCGGAGTACCAGGAGTTTGATACGGCTTATACCTATGCTTTCATACAGATTACTTCAGGTGAGGAAATATATACCCTACAGCCCATCGACTTTGTTGGAGAAACGCCTCTGCCTTTTGGGTTCTATACTTATGAACTGGATGTAACAGACACCGGGACAGTGCTGCTTACTTTTGTGATCGACTAGGTTTTGCTTTTTACACCTACCTTATCCTCTACGGAGGTTTTTTTCCTGATCTTACGTGGCCTTCGGACACCGTAACTCTTGTTGGCAATTTTCCCGCGTTTCGATTTTTTATCTCCTTTTCCCATATCATTATCTTTCTGTACCTAAAGCTAAGGAATTAGGCAGTTTTTTCAAAGTGTTTGCCGGGCTGTGTTTATGTGATGCAGGTGTCTTATTTTTGATAAAAGCTATTACTTGTTCATCCACAAACATCCATATGAACCTTTCCTCTTTGAAGGGGTAGAGAAACTGATCGTGGGCACGCTGCCTCCCCCTCGGTTCAGCAGTCGGGAACTAAAACCCGGGGATGTTGATTTTTTTTACGGGAGCCGGGACGGGCAGCTATGGCGCATACTGGACCAGCTTTTTGAGCTTGATCTAACCTATGAAACCTCCGTTAAAGCTGTCAGGGAACGTAAGGACTTTCTGCTTAGTCGCAAGATCGGTATTTGTGATATAGTTGAGGTTGCCCGGAGGGAGAAGGTAGACGCTTCCGACCTGGGTATGCAGGAAGTAGAGTTAAGGGACCTTTTAGGGTATTTGCGCAAATATCCGAGTATTCATACACTTTTATTCACAGGGGGAAACAGCAAGAATGGACCGGAATATTTTTTCCGGAGACTCCTTCGGGAGAATGATTTGAGCTTTACTCAGGTATCTGATCAGTTACCCAGGCAGCATGAATTTGAACTGCCTCTGACCAACGGGGGATTCAGGAGAGTGCACACTGTTTCCTTAACTGCACCATCAGGTTCGGCTAACAGGGCTGTTGGGAGCATTCCGGAGTACAAGGCGCGCAAGGCTAAAAATCCAGGATTTACGGTAATGGATTTTCGTGTGGAGCAGTATCGGAAGTTTTTTTAGCTTAGTAAAATACAAAGAGCCCGTAAAAACCAGTAAATATGAAGAAAGTAGTAACCTTTGGGGAGATAATGCTGAGGCTGTCCCCACCAGGGTTTTTAAGGTTTTCCCAGGCTAGCAGTTTCGATGTGGTCTATGGTGGGGGAGAAGCCAACGTTGCCGTTTCATTGGCCAATTATGGCATCCCGGTAGATTTTGTTACCCGCTTACCCCATAATGACCTGGGCCATTGTGCGCTGATGGAATTGCGCAAAAGAGGTGTGGGGACCGATAAGATCATATTTGGGGGCGACCGATTGGGTATTTATTTTCTGGAAACCGGGGCCGTTAGCCGGGCCAGCAAAGTAGTCTATGACCGGGCACACTCTGCCATGGCGAAAATCCGGAAAGGTATGCTAGACTGGGACCAGGTTTTTGACGGCGTGGAATGGTTCCATTGGACCGGGATTACCCCCGCAATTTCCCAGGGTGCTGCTGATGTTTGTTTGGAGGCGGTCCAGGCGGCCAGTAAAAATGGGATCACTATATCTGCAGACCTGAATTACCGCACGAAATTGTGGAAATACGACGGGGACCGTGAGGCCATTATGACCGAACTCACTTCCTACTGCGATATTATCCTTGGGAATGAAGAAGATGCCGAAAAGCATTTTGGAATCAAGCCGGAAGGACTCGATATTACTACCCAGGGCGAAAATGTAAAGGCCGAAGCTTTCCTGTCGGTTTGCAAACAAATGATGGAGAAATTTCCAAAGGCAAAAAAAGTAATTACTACGCTGAGGGGTTCCATATCTGCTTCGCACAACAGTTGGGCAGGGGTACTTTACGATGGAAATACCATGTTTAAGTCTCCTGAGTATCAGATAACCCACATAGTGGACCGGGTAGGGGGTGGAGACTCTTTTATGGGGGGATTGATCTACGGGCTTTTAACCTATCCGGCAGACGACCAAAAAGCCCTTGACTTTGCCACGGCAGCCTCTTGCCTTAAGCACACCATTAAAGGGGATGCCAATCTGGTGACTGTTGAAGAAGTTCAAAAATTAATGAAAGGAGACGCCTCAGGGCGGGTTGCCCGTTGATGTTGACTTAATTTATTAATTTCATATTACACAGCTCAAATGCCGGGCTGTGTCCAAAACATTAAGAAAATGGCAAAATATTCCAGGCTGGAAGTAATCAGAATGATGCAGGAAACGGGCATGGTGCCCTTGTTCCATCATCCGGACCTGGATTTGTCCAGAAAGGTGCTTAAAGCCTGTTATGATGGCGGTGCCCGATTACTGGAGTTTACCTCCAGGGGCGACTTTGCCCATGAGGTCTTTAGTGAACTCAATAAATATGCCTTGAAAGAACTTCCGGGAATGATCCTGGGAGTGGGGTCCATCACTGATGGCCCCGCCGCTTCCCTGTTTATGCAAATGGGGGCCAACTTTATCGTTACGCCTTCCTTACGCGAAGACATTGCCCTGATCTGCAACCGGAGAAAAGTACTCTGGTCTGCAGGCTGCGGATCCCTTACGGAAATTAACCGGGCTGAGGAACTGGGTTGTGAGATCGTTAAATTGTTTCCTGGTTCTGTCTATGGGCCTGGTTTTGTCAAAGCCATTAAAGCACCACAACCCTGGACGAGCATTATGCCCACCGGTGGTGTAACTACCGAAAAAGAAAACCTAAGGGCCTGGTTCGATGCCGGAGTTACTTGTGTAGGTATGGGTTCCGGATTGATCAGCAAGGAGATACTTGACAATAAGGACTTTGAACGACTGGAATTCCAGGTCAGAAAGGCCCTGGAGACTATTCGAAAAGTACGCAAATAGGTTGTTAACCCTGGGTACTATTAATAATTAAAAAAGCCCCGAAAGGAGGCTTTTTTCTTGTGTTCTTAAGGTTGCAAATCATTATCCTTCTTCTCCCATCTTAAGGGGGGAGTGATGTTCGGCTACAATTTTCCATTCCCCATCACTGTTTTTTACGAATAGTAAACTGATCTGATCATTCACAACAGCCAGGTCTTCCCCGAATTTCAGGTGAAAATCAGAGTGGAAAGTAACATTGGCTACATCCCCGTATACTGCTATCTGCATGTCATTCGTGTCCATTTTTATTACTTCGGTTACCGCCCCGAATGTGTTCCTTTCAAACTCTTCGTTTTCAGCAGCTCCATTTCGGGGAGCACCACCCTTGAATTCAGTGAATTTCGGGCTATAAGCATGAAAAGCGATCAGTTTGTCAATATCCCCGTCTTTCACACTTTCAAAAATAGCTTCCATGGTTGCCGTTATCTCTTTCTTGGCTTCCGGGAAGTCATCATTGATTAAATCTACGACAGCAGCTGGCTCTGCCGGTGCCTCGGTTTCCTGTTTTTCCTTGCACCCGAAACTGATCAGGCAACAGGCGATAGCAATTGCTAATGTAATCTTGGTTTTCATGTTAGGTTGTTTTTATTTGAATTTCAACAAGTTAAGAAATAATAATTAAAAGGACCCAGGGAACTGCCTGCTGCACTGTTTTGATAATCTTACAGTACTGGAAACATATGGCGAGGGATATTATTTTTAAGGGATATTGTTGGTTTTGTGGTATGCTGGCTGTATTTTGTTACAGCAGTGGAATAGAAACCCCTGTTTTTATCTAAATTGCGATATTTGGCCGCTGCCAATACAAGCGCAAGCCAAATATACCTAATGTAACCAGCAAGCATGAGCCAGATCGAACGACTTAAGGAATTCAGGAAATCGGTCCAGAAAAAATTCAATATTTACAACACACTTTTCCTGAACATCCCCTACACGGATATGGAAAACATCGGGACTCTGGTTCCTTTATTGTTCCAGCAATGCGAAAAGGGTTTGAAAGCCGGGAAGAATCCCTCTGAAATCCTGGATAACTTTTTTACCAAATATGCGGGGATCACCGAAGAAAAGGAGCGCATTGCTTTCATGTTCCGGATTATACAGTACGTGGAACGGCAAGTGGTTCTTTACGACAGTGTGGAGGATGCTGCTTTTCCCAAACTTCACGCACATACCCTTTCTCTCTCCATTCGGGATTACTTTCAACTGGCCAACAAGAATCAGAGAGCCGAAGAACTTTTTAAGAAACTCGAGTCTTTCAGTGCAAGGATCGTGCTTACAGCACACCCCACACAATTCTATACTCCTGCCGTACTGGGTATCATAAACCGACTCAGGGCACTGATACCGGAAAACGATATTGACGAAATTGACCTGACCATGCAGCAACTGGGGCTTACTACCTTGGTTAACCGCAAGAAGCCAACACCCCTGGATGAGGCCAAGAATATCATTTTTACCCTGCGCCATGTATACTACGATGCCGTTGGGGATATGTATTCCTATATCAAACAGCATGTGGGGGACAGGGATTTTCACAACCCGAACATTATAAAGCTGGGGTTCTGGCCGGGGGGAGACAGGGATGGCAATCCTTTTGTTACCGCTGAAATCACTAATGCCGTGGCCGATGAACTGCGCATGACCCTGATGAAGTGTTATTATCACGACCTTAAAGCGCTAAACAGGAAAATTACCTTCAGGGGTTTGCATGAGGCCATCTACAGGCTTCGTTCGGAACTTTACCAGTCCATGTTCAACGCAGATAAGATTCTGCAAGTGGATAGCATCCTGGAGCAGCTACAGGATATCAGGAATACCCTGGAGGAAGAGTACCACGGTCTCTACCTTAAGGAACTGGACCATTTTATCGATAAGGTCCACATCTTCAAAACACATTTTGCTGCCCTGGATATCCGGCAGGACCACAGGGTTCACAAAAGGCTGGTAACCGAGGCTTTAAAGCAAAGGGGAGCGATCAAACAAGACCTGGAGGAGCTTGATAGGGAACAACTCATCGCATATTTGCTGGAGGAAGATATGCAGGTAGATCCGGAGGATTTCAGTGACCCCCTGCTTAAGGACACCCTTGTGAACATTGGACAGTTAAAAACCATTCAACAGAAAAATGGGGAAGCGGGTTGTAACCGATATATCATAAGTAACTCCGAGGATATCTTTTCAGTGCTTTTTGTGTTTGGGTTGTTCCGATGGAGCGGCTGGGATGCTGAGGCGATTACCTTTGATATCGTTCCGCTTTTTGAGACCATGAACGGTATGGCCGCATCAGAATCGGTTATGCAGGACCTCTTTGACCTCAGGGTTTATCGTGCGCATCTTGAAAATCGCAAGCTTACCCAAACCATGATGCTGGGCTTTTCAGATGGCACGAAAGACGGAGGTTATGTGAAAGCCAACTGGTCTATCCTAAAGACCAAGGAAAAATTATCAGGTGTTTGCCAGGAAAATGGCATCAAGGCGATATTCTTCGACGGTCGAGGCGGACCACCGGCACGTGGAGGAGGGAAAACGCACCGCTTTTACGCAGCTCAGACCCGGGATATTGCCAATCATGAGATCCAGCTTACCATACAGGGACAGACTATCACCAGTACCTATGGCACCAAAGAACAATTCATGCACAACAGCGAACAATTACTTACTGCCGGCCTTTCCAATACCATTTACGGGAAGGAAAACGTGATAACTTATGCCCAAAGGGAATTGATCGAAGCCTTGTCCGAATTGAGCTTTGCGAAATACAACGACCTGAAGAACCACGAGGTTTTTATCCCCTACCTGGAAAATCGAAGTACTTTGAAGTATTACCAGAAGGCCAATATAGGAAGCCGCCCGGGTAAACGTGGAAATAAGGCCAAACTGGAGTTAAGTGATTTAAGGGCCATTTCCTTTGTGGGCTCCTGGAGTCAACTCAAGCAGAATGTCCCCGGCTATTTTGGTATCGGTACCGCCCTAAAAACCCTGCAAGAACAGGGGAAAATGGAGGCACTTAAAAATCTTTACAAAGAGGTGCCCTTTTTCCAGGCTTTGATGCGCAATAGTATGATGTCCCTTTCCAAGTGCTATTTTGAACTGACCGGCTATATGGAAGATGATCCTACCTACGGCTCCTTCTGGAAGATTTTATATCAGGAATTCCTCCTTTCTAAAAAAATGCTGCTAGAAATTTCAGGTTCTGAGGTACTTATGGAAGACGAGGCCGTCTCCCGGGAATCCATTAGGATACGGGAGAATATTGTTCTGCCCTTATTGGTTATACAGCAGAATGCTCTTCAGAAAATCGGGGAAGATGATGAAAACCGGGAAGTTTATGAAAAGATTGTTACCCGTTCGCTTATCGGAAATATTAATGCCAGCCGTAATTCGGCTTAAAAACCCATTAAAACCAGCTTTTGACTTATCCATTGCCTGATCTATGCTGTATCAGCTCACATACCGATCCGAAGCCAAACCAGGAATTAAGGCGGAAGACATCAATGCCATCCTTCAGCAGTCTGAAGCTAATAATCCCAGGGATGAAATAACGGGATGCCTGGTGTATAATGAAGGTTATTTTGTACAGCTTCTGGAAGGGGAAAAGGAAGTAGTTAAAGAACGCTTTGGCATTATTGAATTGGATGATCGTCATAAAAGGGTGGAAGTGCTTTCTGAGGGAGAAACCCTGGATCGCATGTTTGAAGACTGGAAAATGGCTTATATCAAATTACCGGATGAAGCTGTTACTAAAATGGAAAGCCAGGTTAAAGCAGATTTAAAAGTACTTGAAGATGCTGCGGAACGACCTAATTTTACTTCCAAAGTATTCTGGTATAATGTGTATACCCTGCTTGAGGAAAAAGGATTTTTCCGCCCACAATAAGCCTTATCGCCTGGCTCAATCTGCAGCTGTGGTCAACAATTTATGGAACACCTGTATGCCATAACCAATCTGCCCAATCCTGAGGTTTTCGTCAGGGCTGTGCTGGTTGTTATCAGGGTTAACAAGCGGCAGTATAAAGGCTGGGATTTCCAGCTCATTGATAAAAGGTGCAATGGGGACTGTCCCGCCCATAATCCTGATTTGAACCACGTGTTCATTAAAGCTGTCGGATAAAAGCTGCACCAGGTGATTGCCAAAGGGATCTCTGAGGCTTGTACGGAAAGCATCGGTGACTCCCCTTTCCTCAATCCGGATTATCCTGGGATGCTTTTTGCGCATTTCGCTATCGGGTTCAGTATCGGTAATGAAATATCCCTGTTGTTTAATGTGATCCCGGACCAATTTTTTGAGCCGGGTTCCATCAGATTCGGGAACCAGCCTCAGATCCAGCTCTGCAGTAGCTGTAGCCGGGACAATAGTCCGGACCTTATCACCTACCCAGCCCGCACTTAGTCCGCGGATATTCAGTGAGGGATATTGCAGTGCTTCCTGGTAAAAACCACCTACTTTCTCCGGTTCACTTATCTGAAGCATCTCATGGATGTGTGCTATATCATCCGGAACACTTTGCAGGATATTTCTTGTTTCTTCATCGAGAGCTATCCCATCATAGTAGCCCGGGATAATTACTTTGCCATCCTTATCCTTCATGCCGGATAATAAACGCGAGAGTTCCAGGGCCGGGTTGGGAGCATAATTGCCGTAATGACCACTGTGCTGTGGTTTTACTGGTCCGTAGGCTGTCAGTGTAAGGGTTGTAATACCCCTGCATCCATAGACTACCGTTGGCAGCCCCGAGGTATGAACGGGTCCGTCATTAATGATCAGATAATCTGCCTGCAGCAATTCCCTGTACTCCTTAACGGCCTTGGCCAGGGGGTTGCTTCCTTTTTCTTCCTCACCATCCAGGATTACCTTCACATTGAAAGGCAGTTTATCCTCTTTCTTTTTGATTAAGTCAATTGCATTCAGAAACATGACTATGGGACCCTTGTCATCTGCTGTAGACCTTCCGAAAAGCCTCCACTCGGAAGGGATGCTGTCTTTAAGTTCGTCAAAATTCCTGTCCTCCCAACCGGAGTCGGCCGGGGCCCTTAATACCACTTCGTAGGGGTCAGGTTGTCTCCATTTACCAGGATCTACAGACTGTCCGTCAAAATGCATATAGAACAAAAGGGTAGGCTTTTCGTCTGTTATGGGGAGGGCGGCAAAAAACAACGGTTGCCCCGATGTGGGCAGCGTTGTGGTGTTGAATCCCCTTTCGCTGAATTTTTTGGTCAACCAGGTAATATTCCGGTTGATGTCTGCACCGTCAAGCGCATCATTGGGGATCCTGACGAATTCCCGTATTTCGTCAATGGTGTGTCTGATCTGGGTTTTCATTTCCCCCTGCTCCTGAGCCCAAAGGCCGAGCAGCATAAATTGCATGAATAATGCCAGGTACTTTTTCATGGTTTTGTCCTATTTCCTAACGTAAATGTATGGATTTCTAACCTTGCTTTTTTCGAATCAGCTTAAGAAAGAGAAAGCGCAACAGCAGTATAAAGGGAGTTCCGTGCAGGACCACATCAAAATAATCTATGGGTTGCATTCCTTTGGCCCCGCCTGCCAGCCAGCGAATCTTGCCCCATATGTGGGGTTCAGGGACATAAGGAGCCAGCCCCAGGGTAAGGCAAAGCAGGATTAACAGTTTCCAATCGTTCAGGAACTTCATGCCGGTACTTTAATGGATTTGATAAACTTGTCTATATTCTTCTTTCCTTCACGAGTAAGGAATTTTATAAATGCCGATCCAATTATTGCTCCCTTGGCCCGCTGGGTAGCCTGGTCAAAAGTTTCCGCATTGCTTATCCCGAAGCCAACGATCTGGGGATGTTTCAGCTGCATACTTCCAATGCGTTCAAAGTATTGTTGTTGTTCGGGCCCGAATCCGGATTTGGCTCCGGTAGTACTGGCAGAACTAACCATGTAAATGAATCCCTCCGAAGCCTCGTCTATTTGCCGGATTCTTTCGTCACTGGTCTGCGGGGTGATCAGGAACATGTTTAACAGGCCGTGTTTTTTGAATATTTCTTCATACTGTTCCTGGTAAACATCCAGGGGAAGATCAGGCAAAATAAGGCCGTCTATACCAATTTCGGCGCATTTTAAACAGAATTCCTCAACTCCATACTGCAGGACCGGATTAAAATAACCCATTATGATCAGCGGGATCTTTACTGAATTTCGAATTCCTTTAAGCTGTTCAAACAGCAGAGCGGTAGACATGCCATTGCGCAGTGCGGCTGTAGAGCTCTCCTGTATGGTAGGCCCATCTGCCAGCGGGTCACTGAAAGGCAGTCCTATTTCAATCATATCCACACCACTCCTTTCCAACTCCTCAATAATGGAAACGGTATCTTCCAATTGCGGATACCCTGCAGTAAAGTAAATGGAGAGCAATTTTCCCCCATCTTTCAGTTTTTCTGTAATCCTGTTCATTGGGTGTCTGACTAAAGTTTAAAGTAATCGATATAGGTCTGCAGGTCTTTGTCGCCCCTACCGGATAAATTGAATACAACAATATCTTCTGGCTTAAAGCTGCGATGATCAAATATGGCAAAGGCGTGTGAGGTTTCAATAGCGGGGATTATGCCTTCCAGTTTAGAAACCAGTAATCCGGCTTCCATAGCCTCTTTGTCTGTTATGGAAATGAATTCGCCCCTTCCGGATGTGTAGAGGTTGGCATGCATGGGGCCAACCCCGGGATAATCCAGTCCGGCCGAAATGGAATAAGGTTCAGTGATCTGGCCATCCCCGGTTTGCATGAGGAGGGTTTTACTACCATGGATGATGCCCACTTTTCCCAATGCTGAGGTGGCAGCACTTTCACCGGTATGAATGCCTTTGCCGGCAGCCTCCACAGCGATTATGCCTACTTCCGGATTGTCCAGGTAATGGTAGTACAGGCCAGCTGCATTGCTTCCCCCCCCTACACAGGCTACCACGTAATCCGGGTTGGGCGTTCCTTCTTTTTCAATAAGCTGCTGTTGCACCTCTTCCGAAATAACCGACTGGAAACGTGCTACCATATCGGGGTAGGGGTGTGGTCCTACAACAGAACCAATGATGTAATGTGTATTAACCGGGTTGTTGATCCAGTCCCTGATAGCTTCATTGGTCGCATCCTTGAGGGTTCTACTGCCGGAAGTTGCCGGTTTTACAGTGGCACCAAGCATCTTCATTCGGGCAACATTGGGCGCCTGCCTGGCGATATCGACCTCACCCATATATACAACACATTCTATACCCATCAAAGCACAGACAGTAGCCGTGGCTACCCCGTGCTGACCAGCGCCGGTTTCGGCAATGATCCGGTTTTTACCCAGGCGTTTGGCCAGGAGTATTTGCCCTATGGTATTGTTTACCTTATGGGCACCAGTGTGGCACAGGTCTTCCCTTTTCAGGTAGATTTTGGTATTGAATGTATCCGAAAGGCGTTTTGCAAAATACAACGGTGTAGGCCTGCCCACATAATCGCGCAGCAGTTGCCGGAATTCTTCCTGGAAGTCCGGAGCTTCCATGATTTCAATGTACTGCCTGCGCAGTTCGTCTGTGTTGGGGTAGAGCATTTCCGGTATAAATGCCCCTCCGAACTGTCCATAATATCCTTTTTCGTCAACGTTATAGCTCATCGTCTACTTATCGAAAATTAGTTTTATAAATTGTTTTAGGCCCGGAATGTCCTTGACTCCCGGAGCCGTTTCAAATTTGCTGTTTACATCCAGGGCGTGGCAATATCTGGCCTCTGGTGATCTCATAAAGCGGATCAGCTGGGGGACTTCTCCCAGCCCTATTCCTCCACTTAAAAAGTAAGGTTTTTTTAAGGGATATGCCCTGAGCAATTCCCAGTTGAAGGCATAACCATTACCGCCCGGAAGTTTTCCCTTAGTATCGAAAAGGAAATAGTCACATACCTCTTCGTAAGGGACAATTCCCGAGAATTCAAATTCATCATTCACGGAAAAAACCTTGATCAATTCTATTTTTTGAGTGTTGTTTCCAAAGGCTGTTGATAATTCTTTTCGAAGGGCAAGACAAAATTCAGGGCTTTCCTCACCATGCAACTGCACCAGTGACAATTTAAATTGCCCCACCTGCGCAAGGATATAGGGTATTGAGGCATCTACAAAGACGCCCACTCTTTTAATATCATCCGTTAGGCCAGCCGGTGGCTGAGAAATGAATCTCGTAGAAGGTTTCCAGAAAATAAATCCCAGGTAGTCCGGGGCCAGATCCGCTACCTCCTGAGGGTTTTCCTTCATGCCACAGATCTTTAGTTTCATCCCCTGATATTTTGTATAAATTCTTCAGCTGATTTTCCGGGATCCCCACTTTTCATAAAGTGCTCTCCTACCAGGAAACCCTGATATCCAAAACCCTGCAAATTGAGAATCGCATCAGTGTTGCTGATGCCACTTTCAGAGACTTTTACCATGGAATCCGGAATATGCCCGGAGAGTTGCCGGCTAGTTTCCAGGTCTACTTCAAATGTTTTGAGGTTCCGGTTATTGACCCCCAGCATCTGGATTCCCGGAACAAGTGAATTATTGAGCTCCTCCAGGTTATGCACTTCCAGGAGTACTTCAAGTCCCAGATTGATGGCAAGTTCGCTGAAAGTTCTGATTTCCGCTGGTTTCAGAACAGCTGCAATGAGCAGTATTGCATCGGCACCATATGCCTTTGCTTCAATGATCTGGTATTCGTCTACAGTAAAGTCTTTGCGCAGCAGGGGCAGATCTACAACGGACCGGGCCAGGAGGAGGTCGTCCAGGGAACCGCCAAAATACTTGCCATCAGTGAGTACGGACATGCCGCTGGCGCCTGCCTTTTGATAGCCAATAGCCACTTTGTAGACATCCAGGCCGTTATTGATCACCGACTTTGAAGGCGAGCGCCTTTTGTGTTCTGCAATAATACCTGCCCGTGCTTGTCTGAGGTTTGCCGAGAGTGAAGGGGATTCCCGTTCAAACAGCGGATAATTCTCCAGGGAACTCGTGGAGATCAACTGTTTTTTCAGGGCAACTTCCCTTCTTTTATCGGCTACTATTTTTTCAAGAATATCCATTTAGGCACTCAGTTGTTGCAATTTTTTTAAAGCCTCCAGGGCCCTTCCGCTCAGAAGAGAATCCATAGCCTTTTCAAAGCCATCCTTGGGACCGATGTTCTGTACTGTACTTATGGCCACCCCGGCATTGGCACACACTACGTGGTTCTGTGCATGAGTTCCTTTTCCCTGCAAAATATTCAAAAAGGTTTGGGCAGATTCTGCTACCGTGTTCCCTCCGGCAATTTCTTTCGGTTGAACCTGGTCAACGCCAAAATCTGACGGATTCAGGATACCCTCGCTTTGATTGGAGATGGTTTTTGTAGGACCGGTCAGGGAAATCTCATCATAGCCGTCCAGGGCGTGCAATACGGTGAATTTCTTATCCGTATTCTGATAGAGGTAACCATACATCCTGGCCAGTTCCAGGTTAAAAACACCTACCATCTGGTTTTTGGGAAAAGCAGGATTTACCATGGGGCCCAGCATATTGAAAAAGGTTTTAACTGCCAGTTCCTTCCTTATGGGAGCCACATGTTTCATAGCCGGGTGGAAGAGGGGGGCGTGAAGAACGCAGATACCAGTTTCATCAATGCATTTTTTAAGGAAATCCGCTTCATTGCTGAATTTGATTCCCAGGAACTCCATAACGTTGCTGCTGCCGCAGGTGGAAGACACACCGTAATTTCCGTGTTTGGTTACCTTGATACCCGCACCTGCTGCTACAAAAGAGGCCAGGGTTGAGATGTTGAAGGTGTCTTTGCCATCACCCCCGGTACCGCAAAGGTCTACCGGGTCAAATTCAGAAAGATCTACCGCAAGGCATAGGTCGAGAAGGGCATCGCGGAAGCCTTCCAGTTCCTCTATGGTAACACTTCGCATCATATAGACTGTGAGGAATGCAGCTATCTGACTGGTGTTGTAAGCTCCCTGGGCCATATTGACCAGTATTTGCTGTGCGTCTTCCTTGGATAGGATTTCGTGATTGATCAGCCTGTTTAGCGTTTCTTTCATTATGCTTGGTTTAACCAGTTTTCTAAAATTTGCTTTCCATGAGGAGTAAGTATGGATTCCGGGTGGAACTGAACCCCTTTGACATCGTATTCGCGATGGCGAAGTGACATAAGCTGGCCCTGGGTGTCATATGATGTTCCCTCAAGGCAATCCGGCAATTCCGGGTCTACCACCCAGGAATGATAGCGGCCCACTGGGATTTCCTCAGGAAGACCATCAAAAATAGGGTCTGCTTTAGTAATTTTTACATCGGTCGCAATGCCGTGGTAGACCTCGGACAGGTTAATTAGTTTGCCTCCAAATACTTCGGCTATGGCTTGTTGCCCCAGGCATACGCCAAAAATACTCTTCTCTGCTGCATAGGTGGCAATGATATCCTTGAGTAAACCTGCTTCATCCGGGATGCCCGGGCCTGGTGAAAGCACGATCTTTTCAAATGGGGCAACTTCAGATAGATCAAGCTGATCATTGCGCCTGACCACTACTTGGGCACCCAGTTCCTCCAGGTAATGGACCAGGTTATAGGTGAAGCTGTCGTAGTTGTCTATAACGAGAACTCTTTTCATATCAAATCTGTTCTGCCAGTTCCAGGGCCCGATTCAGGGCGCCAAGTTTGTTGTAAGTTTCCTGAAGTTCCATTTCAGAATCTGAAGCTGCCACCAGCCCGGCACCAGCCTGATAATGCAGGAGATGATTTTTGCTCAGGAAGGTTCTGATCATAATAGCGTGATTAAAATCGCCATCAAACGCCATAAATCCTATGGCTCCTCCATAGTAATCCCTGTTGTTCTTTTCGTATTTCTCAATAAGTTGCATGGCCATATGCTTGGGAGCCCCGCTCAGGGTTCCTGCAGGAAAAGTATCGGCAACAATCTTCATGGTGGGTACATCCGGTTTGATCTTTCCCGTGACTTTAGACACCAGGTGAATTACATGAGAGAAATACTGTACTTCCCGGTAGTTGTCCACATGAACCATATTCCCATGCCTGCTCAGGTCGTTGCGGGCCAGATCTACCAGCATTACATGTTCGCTGTTTTCCTTATCGTCTTCAGTCAGTTTCTTGGCCAGGCGGGCGTCTTCCTCGTCATTACCAGTACGTTTAAAAGTGCCCGCAATTGGATGGATTTCTGCCTTGCCTTTCTGCACCACTAACTGCGCCTCAGGGGAACTTCCGAATATCTTAAAGTTACCGTAGTCAAAGTAGAAGAGGTAGGGGGAGGGGTTTATGGACCTGAGGGCCCGGTAAACATTAAATTCATCACCCTTGAAACCCTGGGAAAAACGACGGGACAACACCAGTTGAAAAACGTCACCCCTCTTGCAATGGACTTTTGCCTGCTCCACCAGTTCCATGTACTCTTCATCGCTAAGGTTAGAAACTGCCTGTCCGTCCTTGGTGAAAGAGTAAGAAGAAAAAGTCCTCACACTTAACAGCTGTTCCAGGTCTTCCAGGTTAGGCTCACTTTCATAGCAATGCGCAAAGAGGTAAGCTTCATTCTTGAAATGGTTTATGGCGATAATATTTTGATAAACAGCATAATATACATCCGGGATGCCCAATTCGCCTGATTTTTTCTTCAGGTCGATATCTTCAAAATAACGAACCGCATCATAGGCCATGTACCCAAAAAGTCCGTTGTTGATGAATTTAAATCCGTTTTTATCTACTTCAAATTTCTGACTAAACTGATGTATAAATCGGGGTACATCGGTTTTGCTGTCTACAGGGGTCTGGATAGAAGTTCCGTCCGGGAAGAATTCGGTAATGGTTTCATCTGCGATCTGTATCCCGGCTATGGGGTTGCAGCAGATATAGGAAAAGGTATTGTCGTTGGCCCGGTAATCGCTGCTCTCAAGCAGGATGCTGTTGGGAAAGCGATCCCTGATCTTCAGGTATACACTAACCGGGGTAAGTGTATCGGCTAAAATCTGCTTGTAATGGGTCTTTAATCTGTAACGCATCTTTGTCTTGGGTCTAAAAATCAAAAAGGCTTGTCGTGGAAGACAAGCCTTTTTGTACAGCAATACAGGGGTCTCTCACGACATTATCTGTTCGTTTGTCCACCACCAGTTATTTGCTGTTGTTTTGTTCATCTGGTCAAAGATAGAAAGGAATTTCAGAAATCCAAATCAAAAATAAAACCCGGCCGTTAAAATTTGGGCCGGGTCTTTGCAAATTTTCTTTTTCTAGAATTGGAGGTCTACCACCAGGTCGAACTCGTCGTAAATGGTCTTGTCGCCCAGGTTGTCGAAAAAGCTTCCGGAACCGTAGCGCACGTCGTATTCAGAACGGTCTACTTTCATAGTAGCTGTAGCCTTGCTTCCGTATACTGATACATCGAAAGTAACGGCTTTGGTAATACCTTTAATAGTCAGGTCTCCAGTTACCTCGTAGGAGTTTTTCCCATTGGCCTTAACTTCAGTGAAGACCAGGGTAGAAGTAGGAAATTTTTCTACTCCGAAGAAGTCGTCAGATTTCAAGTGTCCTTCCAGCTTCCCTTTATATTCTCCTTCCAGATCCTGAGAGATCAGACTTTGCATATCAACTACAAACTCCCCGCCAACCAGCTTGTCGCCTTCAAAAGACAGAGATCCGCTTTGCAGGTTGATGATCCCGTAGTGAGATCCAGTTACTTTGTATCCTTTCCAGGTTACGGTGCTTTCGCCAGTCTTAACTTCCTTGGTTACAACTTCAACTGGTGTGGAGGCTGTAACAGCAGTTCCAATTACTACGGCCAGAGCCAGGCTTAGTACATTCTTTTTCATGTTTCTGTTTTTTAATAATTATTAATATGTGGTTTAAAATTTATCCAGTAATAAATTGAGTGAACTCATTTCCTCTTCGCTCAGTTGGGCTACCAAAGCCGCTTCGGCCTCTGTAACAGCCTTGTCCATTTGTGTCAAAGCATCTTTTCCTTCCTGAGTGATGGTGATCTCCACTTTGCGCCGGTTGGTTTCGCATACCACCCGATCTACATATCCCTTAAGCAGGAGTTTGTCTACCAGTCTTGTGGTATTACTCATCTTACGAACCATACGGTCGTTCAGGGTACTCATGTTTGCGGGCTTTCCTTTCTGGCCCCTGAGTATCCTTAGCACATTGAATTGCTGTAAAGAGACTCCGAAAGGCTTCAGTGCATTGCCCAATTCATCACCAATTTTGTTGTTGACCAGTGTAAGGTGTATGATGGTCCGACTCGGTAAAGCAATGGGCGTTTTTGTCTTAATAACAGCTTCAACATTCATGTCACTACAACATTTGTATATACAAATATAGTAATTGTATCTTTGTATCCTAATGTATGTAGCGCTAAAATTTTGTTAATTGTGGATCCTGCCCATCTACAACGCTACATAAGTAACAGAATCAATAGCATCAGAGTTGTATCTTCGCGCCTCATAATTTAAAATAACACTTAAAGTATGGCAGACTTAAGTCAACAGGATTGGACAGTAAAACTCAATAATGACGACAACGCCCTTATTCTCGATGTGCGTACCCCGGAAGAGTTTGAGGCCGGCTACATCCCCGAGGCCATCAATATCAACATATACGAAGGCCAGGGTTTTCTCGATGCCGTCAATAAACTGGATAAATCCAAAAACTACTACGTATATTGCCGGTCTGGGAATCGCAGTCGCCAGGCCTGTGCATTGATGAACAATCTTGGTTTTGACCAGGCTTATAATCTCGAGGGAGGTATTCTGGACTGGAAGGGAAAGATTATCCAGTAACTCAATAAAATTTTCCTTACAGTTTGCCGCTTGCAGTGTCCTGATGCATCTTCAGGCGCATGCAGGAATCACTGTTGCACATCCTTTGGGAGCATCAAAAGTTGCCCTACACAGGTTTAGTCCTTATTACCGGAGAGGAATTGCAGATCTGGGATCCGGGCATCCATAATTCAAATGCCGGCCCTGATTTTCTGAATGCCCGGATTGTAATTGCGGGGATACTCTGGGCAGGACATGTGGAATTGCACTTCAGGTCTTCTCACTGGAATTTACACGGTCATAGTACGGATCCCAACTACCAGAATGTAATTTTACATGTGGTATGGGAAGACGATAAACCCGTTCTCGGTTACCACGGAAGGCCCATGGCCACGCTTCAGCTCAGGGATTTTGTTTCCAAAGACACCCTGGCCGCCATATGGGATATGCAATCCCTTACAAGTGGGTTTCGGATCAACTGCCAGCAGGATCATCACGCTGTACCGATAATTATTAAGGAAGACTGGTGGTACAGCCTTTACAGGGAGCGCCTTTTGCATAAGGCGAACGAGCTTAGAACCTGGCTGGCTGTTAGCAGCAACAACTGGGAACGGGTGTTGTTTATTAGCCTGTTGAAGGGTTTCGGTCTTCATGTTAATGGAGCTGCATTTCTCAGTTTGGCGCTAAAGCTGGATTATTCGATCGTCAAAAAATTGGGGCACGACCAGTTGCAGTTGGAAGCCCTATTTATGGGCATGTCCGGCCTGATTGAAGCTGCTTCAAAAAGTGATTCCTATATCGGGGAGTTGCAATTGGCCTTTCAATACCAATGCACCCGCTTTACCCTAAATAGAACAGGAATACTTCAACCTGTTTTCCTCAGGCTCAGGCCCTCTAACTTTCCCACAATTCGCCTCTCACAACTCTCGGTTTTGATAGTTTCACAACCCCGCCTTTTCGGAAAACTGATATCAACTTTCAATCGAAATCAGTTGCATAAGCTGTTATCTGTGTCTGCCTCGAGCTACTGGGAAACCCATTACACTTTTGGAAATTTGTCCAAAAGAAAACCCAGAAAAGTATCTGCCGTATTCATGGATCTACTAATAATCAACTCGCTAATTCCTGTTCAATTCACCTACGCTCATGCCATGGGAAGGAATATCTGGCCGCAGCTCAGGTCTCTGCTGGAAAGCATCCCGCCTGAAAACAACCACGTCCTCGGTAATCTGTCCCGGTTGGGGATGCCGCCAATCAACGCGCTTCAGAGTCAGGCATTGCTGCAGAAATATGAACATTACTGTGCAAAAAACCATTGCCTTGATTGTGCTATCGGGAGGTATTTATTAAAAGGAATATAGTATTTTTAATCCATGAATATTTTTTATCAGATCCTTTACTATTTCCAGAAGCGAGGTTTTGAGGTTAGCAGGAGAATCGCTGAACGCCTGGGTATCCGAGCCCGGGTTGTTCGCACTACATTTATATACCTAACGTTTGTAACCCTGGGGTTTGGTTTTGCCCTGTATCTCTTCCTGGCTTTCTGGTTGAAAATCAAAGACCTGGTGTATACTAAAAGAACCTCTGTATTCGACCTTTAGTAATGATAAGACTTTTCCGATCTAAAATATTACTGGCCCTCTTTCTGATGTTTACCGTGCTGCTTGCAGGGGTACTGGGCTACCGCTATATTTCCGATTACACCTGGCTTGACGCCCTGTATATGACTATTATTACCGTCACTACAGTAGGCTTTATGGAGGTGCGCCCGCTGGATGCAGAAGCCAAGGTGTTCACTGTATTGCTGATTGCGAGCAGCGTCTTTATTTTTGCCTATGGCATATCGGTAATCACAGAATACATCCTGAGTAAGAATTCATTGCAAATCCTAAAGAAGAAAAAAGTGAAAAACAAGATCAACAGTCTTTCCAACCACGTTATTTTGTGTGGTTATGGCAGGAATGGCATGCAGGCAGCAGAGCGATTAAAAGCCTATAAAAAGCCTTTTGTGGTTATTGAAAATGACGAAAAGATCATTGAGAAGCATGAAGATGATGTCCTCTTTATCAATGGAGATGCCAATGAAGATGAGGTGTTGATTGAGGCAGGGGTAAAAGTAGCTCAGTATCTGATCGTAACGCTACCCGATGATGCCGCCAACCTTTTCGTGGTACTGTCTGCCCGGCAGTTGAATAAGGATTTGTTTATCATAAGCAGGGCCTCGCAGGTAACTTCGCAGAAGAAGCTAACCCTTGCAGGAGCGGACAAGGTTATTATGCCGGATAAGATCGGGGGCGATCATATGGCCTCCCTGGTGGTTATACCGGACCTCATAACGTTTATGGATAAATTATCAACCGAGGGGGAGCATACCACCAACCTGGAAGAAGTGGCCATTGAGGATTTTGCAGATCAGATCGAGTGTACTTCCCTTCGCGACCTGGACCTCAGGAGGCGAACGGGCTGTACTATTATAGGATATATTGAGCCCGATGGGAATTATATTATCAACCCCGAGGCAGACCTCAAGATGGAACCCAAGAGCAAAGTGATTGTTCTTGGCCGACCGGAACAGATCAGGAAACTAAATAAGATGTTCCATATCGAATAGGGGTATTTTCCGTAATATTTGATTGTGTAGGTATTTTTTAGGATATTGCCGCCCTACAAATCCGATTCAAAACCAAAACAAATCAACATGAAGGAGAAACTTCTCACATTAACCGCACTCTTATTGCCTTTATTAACCTTTGCTCAGGAAAGCTCAGAGATGGGACTGGATGAGCGCATAAATGCATGGTTTGAACCCATTACTGCGGTTTGGGAAGGGATCGTGTTCTGGGAAGTCCCGGGTACGGGTATTCCGCTGATTGTGATAATCCTGGTACTGGGTGCCACCTTTTTTACACTGTACTTTGGTTTTGTCAATATCCGGAGGTTTCCACTGGCCATAAATGTAGTAAGGGGAAAATATGATTCCGTTGAAGAGCCCGAGGGACATGGCGTGGAACAGGCAGAAGTCAATATTGTAGACGGTGATTTGCCCGATACTATTCGCGATGAAAGCAAACAGGGAGAGGTAAGTCATTTCCAGGCTCTGGCTACAGCCGTGTCAGGTACGGTAGGACTGGGTAATATAGCAGGTGTTGCACTTGCGATAGCTATAGGTGGTCCAGGGGCTACTTTCTGGATGATCGTATGTGGGTTGCTCAGTATGTCTACCAAATTCGTGGAATGTACCCTGGGTGTAAAATACCGTGATGTAGACGAAAATGGTACCGTTTACGGTGGTCCTATGTACTACTTGTCTCGTGGATTAAAAGAACGCGGTTTTATAGGGCTGGGTAAGGCACTGGCAGTACTCTTTGCCATACTATGCGTGGGGGCTTCCTTTGGTGGAGGTAATGCCGTACAGTCTAACCAGGCAGCAGAGCAGTTGGCTGCCATGTTAGATCTTCAGGGTGGATCCACCGGATTTATAATCGGCATGATACTGGCATTTATAGTAGGTGTAGTGATCATCGGAGGGATCAAGCGAATTGCTTCCGTAACCGAGAAGATCGTTCCTTTTATGGCAGTTATCTATGCCCTGGCCTGTATTATTGTTATTGCAGCAAACTTCAGCTATGTAGATGATGCTTTTGTCCTGATTTTTAAAGGAGCTTTTACTCCTGAAGCTGGTCTGGGCGGACTGTTTGGTGTGCTAATTATTGGATTCAGGAGGGCGGTATTCTCCAATGAGGCTGGTGCTGGTTCTGCGGCTATTGCGCACTCCGCTGTTAAAACCAAGTATCCTGCCAGTGAAGGGATTGTGGCACTGCTGGAACCTTTCATTGACACGGTCGTTATTTGTACCATGACAGCCCTGGTGATCATTTTTTACAATAGTGGAGGTGTTTTTGAATACGGAGGTGACGGAGTAGGCAATGTACTGGTCAATGGTGAAGCCGTAGGAGGGGTAAACCTGACATCCATGGCTTTTGAATCGGTATTGCCATGGTTTCCATATGTACTAACCCTTGCGGTTGTGCTGTTTGCTATTTCAACCATGATCTCATGGTCATACTACGGGCTGCAGTCCTGGAAATTCCTGTTTGGCAGGGGTAAGGTCGCAGACCTGGTTTACAAAATTCTATTTATTGTGTTTGTAGTGATTGGGGCTTCTGCATCCATGGGTGCAGTTTTTGCCTTCTCGGATGCGATGATCCTCGCCCTGGTGTTTCCGAACATGCTCGGGTTGATGTTGCTCTTCCCGAAAGTACGGGAAGAATTGTCAAAATACCTGCAGGCGATTAAAAGTACTTCTAAGTAAGACGCAATTACAGACATAGGGAATCCCACTGGCGTTTCAGCAAACAGGAACGAAGTGGGATTTTCTTTTTGCTCATGATCATTTTCCTGTTGCAGGGGTTTCGCTATTTCCTGCTAAAGGCTCCACCCAAAGAACCGGACCTTGTTTTGGAAGAACATCCTTCGGCAGTTCGCTGGTTGGATTCGTTGCGGACTTCGGCCGGTAAGGACGATCGTGTCTTCAGCTACAATCCGAATTTCCTTACGGATTATCAGGCCTATATGCTGAGGATAACCCCGGAAGAAACAGACCGTATTTTTGCTTATCGGGCTGCAGGCAAATGGATACATTCGGAAGAGGATTTCTGGACTATTTCTAAGATTGGGGAGGATCGAAGAAGCACGATAGCTTCCCGACTTCGTTTTAAAAGCAGGTCAAAAATGAGTCAGGCCAGGGTCGAAAAGGCGGGGCCCAATGAGCTGCCCAAACTCAGGGACATCAATCAGGCAGAGGCCGCTGAATTAATGGAAATCAAAGGGATTGGACCAGTCTTATCCGAACGAATCGTAAAATTTCGAAATCGACTGGGAGGCTTCCAGGTCAGTGAGCAACTGTTCGATGTATATGGCCTGGACCCGGAAGTGGTTAATCGGCTGCTGCACCGTTATGCGGTGTTGGAAAAACCGGAACTTGAACGCATCAATATCAACCAGGCCTCAGCAGATAAAATTGCTTCTCTCATTTACCTGAGCAGGAAAGTGGCCCGGAGGATTGTGGAATACAGGGAGCTTAATGGCCCCTTTGTAAACCTCGGGGAATTAACAAAAATTGAAGATTTCCCCTCAGATAAGATTGATAGAATTAGCCTATATTTGTCTCTCTAAAAAATTAGCTATAATGATTACAGGCACAATGTCTTCCTTAGTTTTTGATTATTCAGAAACCCAGCGAATGGTTGCGGCATCTGCACGGGATTTTGCTACCCAGTTTATTCAGCCTCATGTTATGGAGTGGGATGAGGCACAGACCTTCCCGGTAGAGTTGTTCAAAAGAGCTGGTAAAATGGGATTCATGGGAATACTCGTTCCGGAGTCCCTGGGAGGTTCAGGTCTTAGTTATCACGAATATATTGCCATAATTGAAGAAATATCAAAGGTAGACCCAGCTATAGGTCTTTCCATAGCAGCGCATAATTCCCTATGCACCAATCATATCTTATTGTTTGGTAACGTAGAACAGAAAGAGAAATGGATTCCCAAACTGGCCACAGGTGAATGGATAGGTGCCTGGGGGCTTACAGAACACAATACCGGATCCGATGCCGGAGGAATGTCTACAACTGCCGTTCGGGAAGGTGACGAGTGGGTGCTAAACGGGGCCAAGAATTTTATCACCCATGCAATCAGTGGGGATATTGCTGTTGTAATTGCCCGTACAGGGGCTAAGGGTGATAGCCACGGGATGACTGCTTTTGCCATAGAGAAGGGAACTCCAGGTTTTACCAGTGGTAAAAAGGAAGATAAATTGGGGATGCGCGCCAGTGAGACCGCGGAACTTATTTTCAATAACTGCAGGATTCCTGATGCCAACCGAATTGGAGAAGTGGGCGATGGGTTTATCCAGTCCATGAAAATCCTCGATGGAGGAAGGATATCCATTGCGGCGCTCTCCCTGGGGGTAGCCAAGGGCGCCTATGAGGCGGCCCTGAAATATTCCAAGGAAAGGGTTCAGTTTGGAAAACCTATCAGCCAGTTCCAGGGGATTTCCTTTAAACTGGCAGAAATGGCTACGGAAATAGAAGCCTCAGAGTTGCTGATGCACAAGGCAGCATACCTTAAAAATGAAGACAGGCCCATGAGCAAGTTCTCTGCCATGTGCAAAATGTATGCTTCAGAGGTTTGTGTAAAGGTTGCTAACGAAGCCGTGCAGATCCACGGGGGTTATGGGTACACCAAGGATTTCCCGGTAGAGAAGTTCTACAGGGACGCCAAGCTTTGTACTATCGGAGAAGGAACCACCGAAATCCAAAAAGTGGTCATTGCCAAGAATATTTTAAAATAAGTTGCAGCTAATTAAGTTATTCAACTTATATTTGCATCCGCAAAACGCTAAAAGAAAGGAGGTTGTAGCCTATGTTAATTATACCAGTTAAAGAAGGAGAGAATATAGACAGAGCACTGAAGCGATTCAAGCGTAAGTTTGACAGGACAGGTAAGATGAGGCAGTTGCGCAAGCGGCAGCAGTTTACAAAGCCTTCTGTTGTGAGGCGTCAGCAGATTCAGAAAGCCCAGTATATTCAGCGATTAAGAGATGCTGAAGACGTCTAGGACAAAATATTATCAAAGATATCCCGCTTTTAGCGGGATTTTTTTTGCCCTGAGTTAAGGTTTGGCTTTGCTACCTTTGTAATATGTCCGTCCAAGCATTTACAGATTACCTTACCCTGGAAAAAAAGTATTCCGCTCATACCTGCCTGGCATATCAGAAGGATATTCAGGAATTTGAAGCGTTCTGCAAAGAAGAGTTTAATCTGAAAGATGTGGCAGGGGCCGATTACAGTCTCATAAGAAGCTGGATTGTGGCACTCCTTGAAAAGAAGGTGACCAACAGGACCGTCAACCGCAAGATAGCATCGCTGAAAGCCTTTTACAAGTTCCTGGTTAAAACCGGCCAGTTGCAACAGAATCCCCTGGCAAGGCATAAGGCCCTGAAGACCCCGAAGAAAGTGGAAGTGCCCTTCTCCGAGAAGGAGATGGAGCTGTTGCTTAAGGAAATAGCCTTCGAGCCCGGCTTTGAAGGAACGCGGGACAAGCTTATCGTTGAGTTGTTTTATACCACAGGAATGCGCAGGTCCGAACTTATTGAGCTGAAATTAGCGGATTTGGACATGAACAGGAACACCATAAAGGTTCTTGGTAAAAGAAATAAAGAACGCCTGATCCCCCTGCTGAATCCCACCCGGGAATTGTTGTCGCAATATCTGGAGGAGCGCAATAACCTGGAAGTGATTAAGAATAATCAGCATGTATTCCTTACGGCAGCTGGAAAAAAGATTTACGCCACCCTGGTATACCGTATTATTAACAGTTGCCTGGGCCAGGTTTCCACCAAGGTCAAAAAGAGCCCGCATGTACTGAGGCATACCTTTGCTACCCACCTGTTGAATAAGGGAGCCGATTTAAATTCGGTTAAGGAATTACTCGGCCATGCCAGCCTGGCCTCCACCCAGGTCTATACGCATAGCAGTATAGCTGAACTTCAGAAGGTACACGCCCGTTCACATCCACGGAACAAATAGGGTTTTGGAGTATGGGTTAGAAGATCTGTAAGACTCTTATACCTTAATATTAATACACTTTAAATAACAGGTAAGTCCCAGATATAGAACCTGATTTATAATGTGTGCGAATTGCAGGGGATACAGCTAATTAAAAACGGCATTAAAAAGCGGGGTTAAGCACATAAAACATAGGGCCTGCTGGAGGTCCAAAAATTTTCCAAAATAGTTTTGATTAAAAAAATAATTATCTACATTTGCAGTCCGTTAGAAATGACGGGGTTTTTTTATGCGTTCAAACGCTGGAAAAGCCGATGTAGCTCAGCTGGCTAGAGCAGCTGATTTGTAATCAGCAGGCCGTGGGTTCGAGTCCCTCCATCGGCTCGAATGTTCCTAAAAATACTAAGGGCGGGGAGATACTCAAGCGGCCAACGAGGACAGACTGTAAATCTGTTGGTTTTTACCTTCGCAGGTTCGAATCCTGCTCTCCCCACAAAGGTGAAATTCCAGAGCCAAAATCACTATCCTGATTTTGGAAGGGTTAGGCAGATCTGGAATGGATTTTTGACATATTGAAATTTAATATTGCGGGAGTAGCTCAGTTGGTAGAGCGTCAGCCTTCCAAGCTGAATGTCGCCGGTTCGAACCCGGTCTCCCGCTCAACAGAATTGAGTTCAACTTTGCGGTTTCGGTAGTGGAGGTTAACTCCGGAAACTGGAAAGTTTGAACCCGTGAAACCCATTAAGCCGACGTAGCTCAGGGGTAGAGCGTTTCCTTGGTAAGGAAGAGGTCACGGGTTCAATTCCCGTCGTTGGCTCAAATTTTGATTAACAAGTACACTAATATAAACTAAGATTAAATTATTTAACCATGGCAAAGGAAACTTTTGATCGTTCCAAACCGCACTTGAATATTGGTACTATTGGACACGTCGATCACGGTAAAACCACATTGACTGCTGCTATTACTACAGTTTTGGCTAATGCAGGATTGTCCGAAGTAAGGAGTTTCGATTCTATCGATAACGCTCCGGAAGAAAAAGAAAGAGGTATCACAATTAATACTTCTCACGTAGAGTATCAAACTGCTAACCGTCACTACGCACACGTTGACTGTCCTGGTCACGCGGATTACGTAAAGAATATGGTTACAGGTGCTGCTCAGATGGACGGTGCTATCCTTGTGGTTGCTGCTACAGACGGACCTATGCCACAAACACGTGAGCACATCCTTCTCGGACGCCAGGTAGGTATTCCACGAATTGTTGTTTTCCTCAACAAGGTAGACATGGTAGACGACGAAGAGCTTTTAGAGCTTGTTGAAATGGAAGTTCGTGAATTGCTTTCTTTCTATGACTACGATGGAGACAACAGCCCTGTAATCGCTGGTTCTGCTCTTGGAGCGTTGAACGGTGAGGAAAAATGGGTTAACACCGTAATGGAATTGATGGAAGCTGTTGACAGCTGGATCGAATTGCCTAAGCGTGATGTGGATAAGGATTTCCTTATGCCTGTTGAAGATGTATTCACCATTACTGGTCGTGGTACTGTTGCAACCGGTAGGATTGAAACTGGTGTTGCTAAAACTGGTGACCCTGTCGATATCATTGGTATGGGTGCTGAGAAACTTAGCTCTACTATCACTGGTGTTGAGATGTTCCGTAAGATCCTTGACAGAGGTGAAGCTGGTGACAACGTTGGTATCCTCTTGAGAGGTATTGAAAAGTCTGACGTTAAGCGTGGAATGGTAATCTGTAAGCCAGGTTCTGTTAAACCTCACGCCAAGTTTGAAGCAGAGGTTTATATCCTGAAAAAAGAAGAAGGTGGTCGTCACACTCCTTTCCACAACAACTACCGTCCACAGTTCTATGTTAGGACTACAGACGTAACGGGAACCATCAACCTGCCTAGCGGTGTTGAAATGGTAATGCCCGGTGATAACCTTACCATTACGGTAGACTTGATCCAGCCTATCGCTCTTAACGAAGGACTGCGTTTTGCAATCCGTGAAGGAGGTAGGACTGTAGGTGCCGGTCAGGTTACCAAAATTTTGGACTAAATATTACAAACATACTTACTGGAAAGGGTGTCCTGCTTTGGCAGGATACCTTTCCACGTAAATATAAACGGGTGTAGCTCAGTTGGTAGAGCACTGGTCTCCAAAACCAGGTGTCGGGAGTTCGAGTCTCTCCTCCCGTGCCAAGGAAACTGCGGAAAACTAAGGTTGGTTTTTCATTTCGAGAACGCATAATCTTCACAATTTCCGTGTTATAATGAGCACAACGAAAGCCACAGCGCTTTTGAGAATATCAAACTGAAGAATACTATGATAACTTACATAAAGGAGTCGATAGACGAATTGAAAAATAACGTTACCCTGCCATCCAGGGCCGAATCTTCAAACCTTATGGTGATAGTTGCCGTATTCTCCATTTTGTTTGCATTGGCTACCTGGGGCGTGGACAGCGTTTTCAGTGAGCTGATTACGATATATTTCAATCTACTAATCGGTTAATAATAGGCCTATGTCTGAAGTGCTGGAAAAAAAATGGTATGTGGTGCGGGCCGTTAGCGGTCAGGAGAACAAGATCAAGGGCTATATAGAAAGCGAAGTAGAGCGTCACGGATTAGGGGATTACCTGGAAGAAGTCCTGGTTCCCACCGAAAAAGTAATTCAGATCCGTAACGGAAAGAAAATAAATAAGGAACGCGTGTATTTTCCAGGCTACATTATGATAAAAGCCAGCCTGGTAGGTGAGATGGTACACGTAATAAAATCCATCACCAATGTAATTGGATTCCTGGGGGAAACCAAAGGTGGTGATCCGGTGCCTCTGCGAAAGTCTGAGGTAAACAGAATGCTAGGAAAGGTAGACGAACTGGCGGTAAGCACGGATTCCGTGGCCATCCCGTTTGTACTCGGTGAGACGGTCAAAGTTATCGACGGGCCTTTCAATGGTTTCAACGGCACAGTAGAGAAGATCAATGAGGAAAAGCGCAAGCTGGAAGTTATGGTGAAGATCTTTGGAAGAAAGACGCCTCTGGAGCTGAGCTATATGCAGGTAGAGAAAATTTAAATGTTACGTGATAAAAGTTGTGTTGCTTCCAAATTATAACACACTTTATTAGTATTTAATTAATAACAATGGCAAAAGAAGTAAGTAAAGTAGTTAAACTACAAGTTAGGGGAGGTGCTGCGAATCCGTCGCCACCGGTTGGACCCGCTTTAGGTGCTGCCGGAGTTAACATAATGGAGTTCTGTAAGCAGTTCAATGCCAGGACTCAGGACAAGCAAGGTAAAGTCTTGCCTGTTGTTATCTCCGTGTATAAGGACAAGTCGTTCGACTTTGTCGTGAAAACACCACCAGCGGCAGTACAACTTTTGGAAGCGGCTAAGATTAAAAAAGGATCTGGCGAACCGAACCGAGCTAAAGTTGGAAACGTTTCCTGGGACCAGGTGAAAGCTATTGCAGAGGACAAAATGGTGGATTTGAACGCCTTTACTGTAGAGTCTGCAATGAGCATGGTAGCAGGGACGGCAAGATCAATGGGACTGAAGGTTTCGGGCAAGAGGCCTTTTTAAAATCTTAAAAGCAATTGTAACATGGCAAAGTTGACAAGAAAACAAAAGGAAGCCCGGGCTAAAATCGAAAAGGACAGGTTATACTCCATTGAAGAGGCATCAGCACTTATCAAGGAGATTACCAACACCAAGTTCGACGCTTCCGTAGATCTCGCTGTTCGTCTGGGGGTTGATCCCAGGAAAGCGAATCAGATGGTACGTGGGGTTGTGACACTTCCACACGGTACCGGTAAGGATGTTAAAGTACTTGCACTGGTTACTCCCGATAAAGAGGAGGATGCTAAAAATGCAGGTGCAGATTTCGTTGGTCTGGACGAGTACCTTGAGAAGATCAAAGGGGGTTGGACAGACGTAGATGTTATCATCACCATGCCCAGCGTAATGGGTAAACTGGGACCTTTAGGAAGGATCCTGGGACCAAGAGGCCTTATGCCTAACCCTAAGACAGGAACAGTGACCATGGATGTGGCCAAGGCTGTTTCTGATGTTAAAGCAGGTAAAATTGATTTTAAAGTAGATAAAGCAGGGATTGTGCATGCCGCTATCGGTAAAGCATCCTTCTCTGTTGATAAACTCGCAGGCAATGCCAAAGAGTTGCTCGATACTTTGAACAAAATGAAGCCAGCTGCAGCGAAAGGGGTTTACATGAGGAGCATCTATATGTCCAGTACCATGAGCCCCAGTGTGCAATTAGATCCAAAAGCAGTTTAACGGTAATTGTGTAATCATGACAAGACAAGAAAAAGCAAACGTTATTGAGGATTTGACTGCACAGTTGGCTGAGAACGCCACGATTTATCTGGCAGACATTTCCGGCCTGGATGCATCCACCACCTCTGCTTTGAGGAGGGCTTGCTTTAAGGCCAATATTAAACTTTCTGTAGTAAAGAATACGCTGTTGGCCAAGGCTATGGAAGCTTCTGAAAAGGAATTTGGCGAATTGCCGGAGGTCCTTAAAGGAAATACTTCCCTGATGTTCTCCGAAACCGGAAACGCGCCAGCCAAGCTGATCAAAAACTTCAGGAAAAAATCGGACAAGCCTTTATTGAAAGGGGCTTTTGTTGAGGAAGCGATTTTTATAGGGGATGACAAACTGGAATCCCTTGTAAATATCAAATCCAAGGAAGAGGTAATCGGAGATATTATCGCTTTACTTCAATCACCGGCCAAGAATGTCATTTCTGGATTGAAATCCGGTGGTGGAAAACTGGCAGGCATCCTGAAAACCCTTTCCGAAAAATAATTTGTACGCACTTAAAACACAATAATTAAAATTTTTATTAAACGATAGAGAAATGGCAGATTTAAAAGAATTCGCAGAACAACTGGTTAATTTGACTGTAAAAGAGGTTAACGAATTAGCCGATATACTTAAAGAAGAGTATGGTATTGAGCCTGCTGCCGCTGCAGTTGCAGTAGCTGGTGGTGCAGCCGGAGGCGGTGAAGCTGAAGCAGCTGAAGAGCAAACAGAATTTGATGTAATCCTGAAAGCTCCAGGTGGTTCTAAACTGGCCGTAGTTAAACTGGTTAAGGAATTAACCGGACTTGGCCTGAAAGACGCTAAAGACATTGTTGATAGCGCACCTAAAGCTGTTAAAGAAGCTGTGTCTAAAGACGAAGCTGAAGGTATCAAAAAATCACTGGAAGAAGCAGGAGCAGAAGTTGAGCTTAAATAAAAGCTTCGACCATATGGTTTTGGTTTAGGTCTTCCGCCTTTTGGCGGCTAGGCCTAAACCCTTTTATATTGGGTATATGATGCTGTATACCACCCCGATGGAGTATTCACGTTCAAAAACTTGTCCATAGATGTTCACGAAACAGATTGAGAGAACAAATTTTGCATCCGCTAAGAACATACCGGAATACCCGGATTTCTTGGACATTCAGATTAAGTCATTTCAAGATTTCTTTCAACTTGAAACCAAGTCTGACGAAAGGGGCAATGAAGGTCTGTACAACACCTTCATGGAAAACTTTCCAATTACTGATACCCGGAACCAGTTTGTACTGGAATTCCTGGATTATTTTATCGACCCTCCCCGTTACTCTATCCAGGAATGTATAGAGCGGGGTCTTACCTACAGCGTACCCCTTAAAGCAAGGCTAAAACTGTATTGTACCGATCCGGAGCACGAAGACTTTGAAACCATAGTTCAGGATGTTTACCTCGGGACTATCCCGTACATGACCCCAAGTGGTACTTTCGTAATCAATGGAGCAGAACGTGTTGTGGTTTCACAGCTACATCGTTCCCCAGGGGTATTCTTTGGCCAATCCTTCCACGCAAACGGAACAAAACTGTATTCGGCCAGGGTAATTCCATTCAAGGGATCCTGGATTGAATTTGCTACGGACATCAACAGCGTAATGTACGCCTATATTGACCGTAAAAAGAAGTTGCCGGTAACTACCCTTTTCCGCGCCATCGGGTACGAGCGCGATAAGGATATCCTTGAAATATTTGACCTCTCTGAAGAGGTGAAGGTCACCAAAACCGGACTGAAAAAAATACTGGGTCGTAAACTTGCTGCCAGGGTATTGAATACCTGGCACGAGGACTTTGTGGACGAAGATACCGGGGAAGTAGTATCTATTGAACGTAATGAGATTGTACTGGACAGGGATACGGTTCTGGAAAAGGAACATATAGACGTGATCCTGGAAACAGATGTCAAGACCATCTTGCTCCACAAGGAAAACAATGCCCAGAGCGACTATGCGATTATCCACAACACCCTGCAAAAGGATCCGACCAACTCCGAAAAGGAGGCTGTGGAGCATATCTACCGCCAGTTGCGTAACGCAGAACCACCAGATGAAGAGACAGCTCGTGGCATAATAGACAAACTGTTCTTCTCTGACCAGCGTTACAACCTGGGCGAAGTGGGACGATATCGGATGAATAAGAAGTTAGGCCTGGACATTGGTATGGACAAGCAGGTACTGACCAAAGACGATATCATTACCATAATCAAATATTTAATTGAGCTAATCAACTCCAAGGCGGAGATTGATGATATTGACCACCTTTCCAACAGGAGGGTGAGGACCGTGGGAGAGCAGTTGTCTTCCCAATTCGGTGTAGGACTGGCCCGTATGGCCCGTACCATCAGGGAGCGGATGAACGTAAGGGATAATGAGGTATTTACCCCAATTGACCTGATCAATGCTAAAACGCTTTCTTCGGTAATCAATTCCTTCTTCGGAACCAACCAGTTGTCTCAGTTTATGGATCAAACCAATCCGCTTGCTGAGATTACGCACAAAAGACGTCTTTCTGCCCTTGGGCCAGGAGGTCTGTCCAGAGAACGTGCAGGTTTCGAGGTGCGTGACGTACACTATACCCATTATGGAAGGTTGTGTCCGATTGAAACCCCTGAAGGGCCTAACATCGGTCTGATTTCTTCCCTTTCGGTATTTGCCAAGGTAAATCCACTTGGTTTCCTGGAAACCCCTTACCGCAAGGTCGAGAAAGGTGTGGTAGATACCAAGGAATTTATCTACCTGAGTGCAGAGGAAGAAGAAGGGCAGAAGATTGCTCAAGCTAACATTCCACTCAAAGACAATGGAGCCATTATTGACGACAAGGTTATTGCCCGAGAGGAAGGAGACTTCCCGGTGGTTGACCCCAAAGAGGTTAACTATACGGATGTGGCACCCAACCAGATCGCCTCTATTTCAGCTTCGCTGATCCCATTCCTCGAGCATGATGATGCCAACAGGGCCTTGATGGGATCCAACATGATGCGTCAGGCTGTTCCATTGCTTCGTCCGCAGTCACCAATAGTTGGTACCGGACTGGAAATGCAGGTGGCTTCAGACTCCAGGGTACTGATCAATGCAGAAGGCGATGGAGTAGTGGAGTATGTGGATTCTGAAAAGATCATAATCAAGTACAAGCGTTCAGAGAAAGAACGCCTAGTGAGCTTTGACGAGGATTCCAAGACGTATGAACTGGTTAAGTTCCGCAAGACCAACCAGGGTACCTGTATCAACCTGAAACCTATTGTACGAAATGGGGATAAGGTGAAAAAAGGACAGGTGCTTTGTGAAGGCTATGCCACCCAATCCGGGGAACTGGCACTGGGAAGAAACCTTAAAGTGGCCTTTATGCCATGGAAGGGGTACAACTTCGAGGATGCTATTGTAATTTCCGAGAAAGTGGTAAGGGAAGATATCTTTACCTCTATTCATATTGATGAGTACGCCCTGGAAGTAAGGGATACAAAACTGGGGGCCGAGGAATTGACTAACGATATTCCAAACGTTTCCGAGGAAGCTACCAAGGATCTTGATGAATACGGTATGATCCGTATTGGTGCCGAGGTAAAACCTGGTGATATCCTGATCGGTAAGATTACTCCTAAGGGAGAATCAGATCCTACTCCGGAAGAGAAACTGCTTCGTGCCATCTTCGGTGATAAAGCCGGGGATGTTAAAGATGCTTCACTGAAAGCCTCTCCTTCACTAAGAGGTGTAGTAATTGACAAGAAATTATTCTCTAGGTCTATCAAGGACAAGAGAAAGCGTTCTGAAGATAAGGAAGCGATCAACAAGCTGGAACTGGAATACGAAGTGAAATTCCAGGAACTGAAGGACGTACTTGTAGAGAAACTCTTTAGCCTTGTTGGAGGGAAGACTTCTCAGGGGGTTCTGAACGACCTTGGAGAGGAAGTGTTGCCAAAAGGCAAGAAGTATACGATCAAGATGCTGAATGCTGTGGACGATTTCGCGCATTTGGTGGGAGGTAGCTGGACTACAGATAAGGCCACTAATACTTTGGTAGCCGATCTGCTCCACAACTACAAGATCAAGCTTAATGACCTGCAGGGTAACCTGAGGCGTGATAAGTTTACAATCTCCGTTGGGGATGAACTTCCTGCAGGTATTATGAAGCTGGCCAAGGTTTATATCGCTAAAAAGCGCAAGCTTAAAGTGGGTGATAAAATGGCCGGTCGCCACGGTAATAAAGGTATTGTAGCCCGTATCGTTCGCCAGGAAGACATGCCTTTCCTGGAAGATGGAACTCCTGTAGACATCGTACTTAACCCTCTTGGGGTACCGTCCAGGATGAACATCGGCCAGATCTATGAAACCGTGTTAGGCTGGGCAGGACAAAAGCTGGATAAGAAATTTGCTACTCCAATTTTTGACGGTGCGACAATTGAGGAAATTGACAACCTGACCAAAGAAGCTGGTATTCCGCAATTTGGGCACACCTATCTTTATGATGGTGGTACCGGAGAACGCTTTGACCAGGCTGCAACGGTAGGGGTAATCTACATGTTGAAACTGGGTCACATGGTTGACGATAAGATGCACGCCAGATCAATCGGACCATACTCTTTGATCACGCAACAACCTCTGGGTGGTAAAGCCCAGTTTGGGGGACAGCGATTTGGAGAGATGGAAGTTTGGGCCCTTGAAGCATATGGTGCTTCATCCACGCTCAGGGAAATCCTAACCGTGAAATCTGATGATGTCATCGGTCGGGCCAAGACCTACGAGTCTATCGTGAAGGGCGAATCTATGCCAGAACCTGGTTTACCAGAATCTTTCAATGTACTGATGCACGAACTTAAAGGTTTGGGCTTGGATATCCGATTGGAAGAATAATTTTAGTTCTTGATTTACACATAACACTATCACCATATTCTAATGGCTAGACTTAAAGATAACACAGCTGTAAAGAGGTTTAACAAGATTTCCATCGGATTGTCTTCTCCGGAGGCCATACTGGCCGAGTCAAGGGGAGAAGTCCTGAAGCCGGAAACCATAAATTACCGTACGCACAAACCGGAGCGCGACGGTCTGTTCTGCGAGCGGATCTTCGGGCCTGTAAAGGATTACGAATGTGCCTGTGGTAAATATAAGCGTATTCGCTATCGCGGTATCGTCTGCGACCGATGTGGGGTTGAGGTAACCGAGAAGAAAGTGAGGCGTGATCGCGTGGGGCACATCAACCTGGTGGTCCCCGTGGCTCATATCTGGTACTTTCGTTCATTGCCCAACAAAATTGGGTACCTGCTGGGGCTGCCGTCCAAGAAGCTGGACATGATCATCTACTACGAAAGGTATGTAGTGATTCAGCCAGGATTGGCAAAAGGACCGGAAGGAGAAGAGATCCAAAAAATGGATTTCCTCACCGAAGAGGAATATCTCAATATTCTGGATACGCTTCCACCCGAGAACCAGTATCTGGAAGATACCGATCCGAACAAGTTTATCGCAAAAATGGGTGCTGAGTGTCTTATTGACCTTCTATCCAGGATAGACCTCAAGGAGCTTTCTTACGAATTACGCCACAAGGCAAATAATGAAACTTCCAAACAACGTAAGACCGAGGCCCTGAAAAGGCTGCAGGTTGTGGAAGCGCTTAGGGAGTCTCAGGATAACCGGGAGAACCGTCCGGAGTGGATGATCATGAAGGTAATACCTGTGATCCCACCGGAATTAAGGCCACTGGTGCCCCTGGATGGAGGACGCTTTGCAACCTCTGACCTTAATGACCTTTACAGAAGGGTAATCATCAGGAACAACCGTTTGAAGCGGTTAATGGAAATCAAAGCCCCTGAGGTAATCCTCCGTAATGAAAAGCGGATGCTTCAGGAAGCTGTGGATTCCCTATTCGATAATACCCGTAAGGCTTCTGCAGTTAAGACAGAATCTAACCGTCCGTTAAAATCACTTTCGGATTCACTGAAAGGGAAACAAGGTCGTTTCCGTCAGAACCTGCTTGGTAAAAGGGTAGACTATTCGGCCCGTTCCGTTATTGTGGTTGGACCGGAAATGAACCTTTACGAATGTGGTCTGCCAAAAGACATGGCCGCCGAACTTTACAAGCCTTTCGTGATCCGTAAACTGATTGAAAGGGGAATTGTAAAGACCGTAAAATCCGCTAAAAAGATCATAGATAAAAAAGAGCCTGTTGTTTGGGATATCCTGGAAAATGTGCTTAAAGGTCACCCGGTTCTGTTGAACAGGGCCCCCACCTTGCACCGCCTGGGGATTCAGGCATTCCAGCCAAGGTTGATAGAAGGTAAGGCAATCCGCCTGCACCCGTTGGTATGTACTGCATTTAATGCAGATTTTGACGGTGACCAGATGGCGGTACACCTTCCTCTGGGACCTGAGGCTATCCTGGAAGCACAACTGCTGATGCTGGCTTCACACAACATCCTGAATCCGGCCAACGGCTCTCCAATTACCGTACCTTCCCAGGATATGGTACTTGGATTGTACTACATGACCAAAGAACGCAAGTCTACCAAGGAATACCCTGTTAAAGGAGAGGGCATTACCTTCTACTCAGATGAAGAGGTGGTAATCGCCTTCAACGAAGGACGTGTAGACCTGAACGCCGGGATTAAGGTAAGGACCAAGGACTTCAATGAGGAGGGCGAACTGGTAAACCAAATCGTTGAAACTACTGTTGGTAGGGTACTGTTCAATATGGTGGTACCTGAGCAGGCTGGATTCGTCAATGCGGTACTTAACAAGAAATCCCTGAGGGACATTATTGGTAAGATACTCGCCGTTACCGATGTGCCTACAACAGCGGAATTCCTGGATAAGATCAAGACTATGGGTTATGAATTTGCCTTCAAGGGCGGACTTTCCTTCAGTCTTGGAGATATTATCATACCCGAGGAGAAACACGACATGATTGCGGATGCCAATGAACAGGTAGATGGGATCATGATGAATTATAATATGGGTCTGATCACCAACAACGAAAGATACAACCAGGTGATCGATGTTTGGACCTCTACGAACGCCATGCTTACTGAACTGGCAATGAAACGGATACGTGAAGACCAGCAGGGCTTCAACTCCGTGTATATGATGCTGGATTCAGGAGCAAGGGGATCCAAGGAGCAAATCAGGCAGCTTACCGGTATGCGGGGTCTTATGGCGAAGCCTAAGAAATCTACTGCCGGTGGTGGGGAGATTATTGAAAACCCTATCCTTTCTAACTTTAAGGAAGGACTTTCCATTCTGGAGTACTTTATCTCTACCCACGGTGCGCGTAAAGGTCTTGCGGATACCGCTCTGAAAACGGCAGATGCAGGATACCTGACGCGTCGACTGGTTGATGTTTCCCAGGACGTAATCGTTAATATGGAAGATTGCGAAACCCTTCGAGGAATCGAGGTAGAAGCACTCAAGAAGAATGAAGAAGTTGTGGAAACTCTGGGGGAAAGGATCCTCGGAAGGGTATCCCTGCACGATGTGTATAATCCATTGACCGAAGAACTTCTCCTCGAAGCCGGACAGGAAATCCTGGAGGCTGATGTGAAGAAGATCGAGGCTTCCCCTATCGATAAGATTGAGGTACGCTCTGCACTGACCTGTGAGGCGCCCAAAGGTATTTGTGCCAAATGTTATGGCCGTAACCTGGCTACCAACAAAATGGTGCAGCGAGGCGAAGCCGTTGGGGTAGTTGCAGCCCAGTCTATCGGGGAACCCGGTACACAGCTTACCCTCCGTACATTCCACGTGGGAGGTATTGCCGGAAACATCTCAGAAGACAACAAACTGGAGGCTAAATTTGACGGTGTTGCCGAAATTGAAGACCTGCGAACTGTGAAAGGAGAAAACAGTGAAGGCAAGCCTGTTGATATTGTAATCTCCCGTACTTCTGAAATTAAACTGGTAGATGCCAAAACAGGTATTACCCTGAGTACTAACAATATCCCTTACGGATCTCAATTGTTTGTAAAACCGGGTAAAAAGGTTACTAAAGGTGACGTGATCTGCCAGTGGGACCCCTATAACGGTGTTATCGTTTCTGAATTTACCGGAAAGATTGCCTATGAGAATGTTGAACAGGGTGTGACTTACCAGGTAGAGATAGATGAGCAAACCGGATTCCAGGAAAAAGTTATTTCTGAATCCAGGAATAAGAAACTCATCCCAACCCTTCTTATCAAGAACAATAAAGATGAGACGCTTCGATCTTACAACCTGCCGGTTGGTGCGCACCTGATGGTAGATGACAACGAGAAGATCAAGGAAGGTAAGATCCTGGTTAAGATCCCGAGAAAATCAGCCAAGGCTGGTGATATTACCGGTGGTCTCCCAAGGGTAACCGAACTTTTTGAAGCACGTAACCCATCTAACCCGGCTGTGGTTTCGGAAATAGATGGTGTGGTTTCATTCGGTAAGATCAAGCGTGGAAACCGTGAGATCATCATCGAAGCCAAATCAGGGGAGGTGAAGAAATACCTTGTTAAGCTTTCCAACCAGATACTGGTTCAGGAGAACGACTATGTTCGTGCAGGTATGCCACTCTCTGATGGATCAATCACTCCGGAAGATATACTGGCTATAAAAGGACCATCTGCAGTACAGCAATACCTTGTGAACGAAGTTCAGGAAGTTTACCGACTGCAGGGGGTTAAGATCAACGACAAGCACTTTGAAGTTGTGGTTAGGCAAATGATGCGCAAGGTGAGAATCGAAGATTCAGGAGATACCCACTTCCTTGAAAACCAATTGGTTCACAAAGATGAATTCATCAAAGAAAATGATGAGATCTTTGGAATGAAGGTGGTTGAGGATGCCGGTGATTCTGAAAATCTGAGACCGGGACAAATCGTTTCCGCCAGGGAGTTGAGGGATGAAAATTCCATCCTGAAGCGGGAAGATAAGAACCTGGTGTCTGCCCGGGATGCGGTAGCAGCTACTGCTACGCCTATCCTGCAGGGGATTACCAGAGCGTCACTGCAGACAAAATCCTTCATCTCGGCTGCTTCCTTCCAGGAAACCACCAAGGTGTTGAACGAGGCTGCAGTTAGTGGAAAGGTTGACCACCTGGAAGGCCTGAAGGAAAATGTGATCGTTGGTCACAGAATCCCTGCAGGTACCGGAATGCGCGATTATGAGAGTATCATCGTAGGTTCCAAGGAGGAATACGATGAGATCATGGCGCGCAAGGAAGAACTGAAATTCTAAGGATCCAATGGCTGAACAGGAGCAAAAACAGAAACAGATCAATATAGAACTGGATGAAAAAACAGCTGAGGGGGTGTATTCCAACCTGGCTATCATCAACCATTCTGTTTCTGAATTTGTGGTCGATTTTATCAGTATGATGCCCGGGGCGCCCAAGGCTAAAGTGAAGAGCAGGATTATCCTGACACCACAACATGCCAAAAAGTTCCTCAAGGCACTCAGCGATAATGTGAATCGCTTTGAACAGGCCCACGGAGCTATCAAGGATTATGAACAACCTCCGATCCCGATAAATTTCGGGCCTACCGGAGAGGCATAATAAAAAAAGCCGCGCAAACTTGCGCGGCTTTTTTTATGGATGCCCCAGATTTCAGGTCCGAGCTAACTACAGTGTTAAAATCGATTTAATCAAATTCCGAAGTAAAATGCAGTTTTACGCTGGGATATTTCTGCTGTGTCATTTGTAATGAGAAGGCTGAGTCTGCCAGGAAAACCAGTTGACCGCGCTTATCCTTGGCCAGGAATTTCTGCTTCACCCGTTTAAACTCCTTGAATTCTTCATTGGATGGATCCTCCGGATCTACCCAGCAAGCCTTATGTACCGGAAAAGGTTCATAGGTGCATTTGGCTCCGTATTCGTGCTCCAGTCGGTACTGAATTACTTCATATTGCAGCGCTCCTACCGTTCCAATGACCTTTCTGCCATTCATCTCCAGGGTAAAAAGCTGGGCCACCCCCTCGTCCATCAACTGGTCTATTCCCTTGGCCAACTGCTTGGCTTTCATCGGGTCTGCATTGTTGATATATCGAAAATGCTCCGGGGAGAAACTGGGAATTCCTTTGTAATGCAGGATTTCCCCCTCGGTCAGGGTATCACCAATCTTAAAATTCCCCGTATCGTGTAATCCCACGATATCTCCCGGGTAAGAAGTATCCACAATTTCCTTTTTCTCGGCAAAAAAGGCATTGGGACTGGAGAACTTGAGCTTCTTGTTGTGTCGTACATGCAGGTAGGGTTTGTTGCGTTCAAAGGTTCCTGAAACAATCTTGACAAATGCGAGCCTGTCGCGGTGCTTAGGGTCCATATTGGCGTGGATCTTAAACACAAACCCTGTAAGATTTTCTTCATTCGCCTTTACAATACGTTCCTCTGCCTTCTTATCACGTGGTGCAGGCGCAATTTCTATAAAGCAATCCAGTAATTCACGTACCCCAAAGTTGTTCAGGGCCGAACCAAAAAATACAGGTTGTTGTTCACCTTTTAAATAGGCTTCCTTATCGAAGGCGGGATATACACCTTCTACCAATTCCAGGTTATCCCTTAGTGTTTCTGCCGCAGAAGTGCCTATTATCTTTTCCAGTTCCGGACTCTGGATATCAGAGAAGGATATGCTTTCTTCGATATGCTTTTTACTGTCCCCGCTGAAAAGGTTGATGCCCTGCTCGTATATATTGTAGATACCCTTAAAATCGTAACCCATGCCGATGGGAAAGCTAAGGGGCGTAACCTGCAACCCCAGTTTTTGCTCTACTTCATCCAGCAGGTCGAAGGCATCTTTACCTTCCCGGTCCAGCTTGTTTATAAAAACAATCATGGGGATGTTTCGCATACGGCAGACTTCTACCAGTTTCTCTGTCTGTTCCTCAACCCCCTTGGCCACGTCAATGACCACAATGACACTATCCACGGCGGTAAGCGTTCGGAACGTATCCTCTGCGAAGTCCTTGTGACCGGGCGTATCCAGGATATTGATCTTTTTGCCCTTGTATAAAAAAGCCAGAACAGAGGTAGCTACTGAGATCCCCCTCTGTCGCTCAATCTCCATGAAATCGCTGGTGGCAGATTTCTTGATCTTATTGCTTTTTACTGCCCCAGCTTCCTGTATTGCTCCACCAAAAAGTAACAGTTTTTCGGTAAGGGTGGTTTTCCCGGCATCGGGGTGGGAAATGATTCCAAACGTTCTCCGCTTCGCGATTTCTGCCTCAAAACTCATGCAAAAAAATTTGTGCAAAAATACATCAATTAATGCGAAGATCACTTGTATAATTAAAAGCTAATCAGGTGTTCATTGAAGAAATCAAAGACCATTGTCCACCTGAAATTAGCGGATACCACTGATCGATATTCTTAAACTTCTTACCGAAACTGAAAAATTTCTTAGCGCAAAAATGAGCTTTAAAATATGGGGTAAAAATCACGGAATAGTCCACTTCATCGAAGATACAGGTGTTTAGAAGAAGTTCTTAAAAGTTTGGTTGTTAATCCATTTGATGGTAGGAATATTGTATCTATATTGCACTTTGCTAAAGAGTTTCCCCAAGCTCTTAAAGAGAATTTTCCTACAGCATGTATGGTGATAAGTTTATCAAAACTATCAGGTATGGAACAACCTTTACGCCAGCATATCTTCTGGATTACCCTTCGGAGAATCGCCACATTTATTTGTGTTGTTTTTCTATTAGGTAGTACTTCAGAAACTACTTATGCCAACACTCTGGATTACAACCTTCCCTATGCAGATACAGATGGGGACGGAGTTGCGGATCAAAGCGATTTTGATGATGACAACGACGGAGTCATTGATACAACAGAAGACCTGAACGCCGATGGGGATAACAACCCAACTACCAATCCTACTGATACAGACAATGATGGGATTCCAGATTACCTGGATGTGGATTCTGATAATGACGGCATCATAGACAATCTGGAGGCACAGGGGGTGAATTATATCGCTCCGGCTGGCGTGGATGCGGATGGAAATGGTTTAGATGACAACTACGAAGAAACACCTGGTAGCTGTAATGGTTTAGAGCCTGTAGATACGGATGGAGATGGGATACCGGATTATCGCGACATTGATTCGGATAATGATGGGATCCTGGATAATATTGAAGCACAGAGTGCCGGATTCTACGAGGCGCCATCCGGGGAGGATGCGAATGGCAATGGACTGGATGATGCCTATGAAAGTAATGGTGAGGTTTGTGACTATAATGGCCCTGATACAAAGTATAAGGGCAAGGACAAGGTAACCCTATGCCATAAAGAAGATAAAAGCCCGAATAATCCAAGAAACGGGTTCCACGAAATAACCGTTGCACCGGCAGCAGTCCGCGCACATTTGGATCATGGTGATAAATTAGGCCCCTGCGGAAGTGGCTATTTTCCTGATTTAGGATTGTCGCCACTAGATACGGACGGTGATGGCCATCCTGATTTCAGGGATATCGATTCAGACAACGATGGTATACTGGATAATGTTGAAGCTCAGGATACAGAAAGTTTCCAGGCTCCTTGCGGAGTAGACAGTGACGGTAACGGATTGGATGATCATTATGAAAATTCTCCGGGATCAGGGGAGGGTATTACTCCCATAAATTCTGATAGCGATTCGTATCCGAATTTCCGTGACATCGATTCAGATGACGATGGAATTCCAGATAACGTAGAGGCACAGACCACTGCGGGTTACATTCCGCCTACGGGACAGGACAGCGATAATGATGGTCTGGACGATGCTTATGAGGGATCAGGCGATGAGGGAATCACGCCAGTCAACACAGACGGCACGGACGAGGTAGATTACCTGGATGCCGATACGGACAACGACCTGGTGGCCGATAACAATGAAGGGAACGACTTTAACTTTGATGGTATCCCGGATCAGCAGTACACGGGAACCGATACAGATGGTGACGGGCTGGATGATGGCTATGAGGGCAGCGATGTAAACGATGGCTTTGATGTCAACGATGAGATCGACGACCCGGCCAACGACCTTCCTGATACGGATGGTACCGAGGATGTAAACTACCGTGACATTGACGACGACGGTGATGGTATTGATACCCCGGATGAAGACGTAGATGAGGATGGCGATCCAACCAACGATGATTCAGACGAGGACGGAACACCAGACTACCTGGATCCGGATACTCCCAATGGTCCTGATACGGATGATGATGGTGTGCCGGATGCAATAGACATCGATGATGACAATGATGGTATCCTGGATACAGTGGAAGACCCTAACCTGGATGGAGACGACGATCCGTTAACCGATCCTCTTGACAGCGACGGGGACGGCAAACCTGATCACCTGGACATCGACTCAGATGACGATGGAATTCCAGATAACGTAGAGGCACAGACCACTGCGGGTTACATTCCGCCTACGGGACAGGACGGCGATAATGATGGTCTGGACGATGCTTATGAGGGATCAGGCGATGAGGGAATCACGCCAGTCAACACAGACGGCACGGACGAGGTAGATTACCTGGATGCCGATACGGACAACGACCTGGTAGCCGATAACAATGAAGGGAACGACTTTAACTTTGATGGTATCCCGGATCAGCAGTACACGGGAACCGATACGGATGGTGACGGGCTGGATGATGGCTATGAGGGCAGCGATGTAAACGATGGCTTTGATGTCAACGATGAGATCGACGACCCGGCCAACGACCTTCCTGATACGGATGGTACCGAGGATGTAAACTACCGTGACATTGATGATGACGGGGATGGTATTGATACCCCGGATGAAGACGTAGATGACGATGGCGATCCAACCAACGATGATTCAGACGAGGACGGAACACCAGATTATCTGGATCCATTTGTGGCGTCGCCAAATATTACACTTACCAAAGTAGATGTTTTTAACGATGAGAATGGGGATTTGGAGTATCAGGCCGGGGAAACCATTAGCTACATCTTTACGGTTACCAATACCGGAAATATTTCTTTGGAAAATATCACTGTGACAGATCCCCTGGTAACGGTTTCTGGTGGCCCACTTGCAAGCCTTGGGCCAGGTGAATCGGACAATACAACATTTACCGCTGTATATACCATTTCCCAGCAGGATCTGGATAGCGGTAATTTTACAAACAGTGCAACTGTTAGCGCTGATATACCAGATGGCGAGCCAATAAGTAGCTTATCTGACGACCCTGATGATCCTACAGACAGGGATATTGACGGGGACGGCAACCCTGATGATCCAACTGTGACAGATTTCGGCACTCCGCCGGTAATGCCCAATATTACCCTGCTCAAGGTTGATGTTTTCAATGATGAAAATGGCAATGGTGAAGTACAACCAGGGGAAACAATCAGCTATATTTTTACCGTAACCAATACTGGTAATATAACCCTGAGTAACATCACGGTAACCGATCCTTTGGTGACTGTTACAGGAGGGCCAATTGCAAGCCTGGAGCCAGGTGAATCGGATAGCACAACATTTACGGCAGTTTACACCATAACTGCGGAAGATATTCAAAACGGCAGCTTTACCAATAGCGCCACCGTATTTGCGGATGTGCCGGATGGGGAGACAATCAGCAGTTTGTCTGATGATCCGGACAATCCTACAGATCGCGATATTGATGGTGATGGCAACCCGGATGATCCAACTGTCACGGATTTCGGAGATCCACCATTAGGTTTTGCAGGCATTACCTTGCTGAAGATCGATACTTTCAATGATGAAAACGGAGATGGTATCTTCCAGGCAGGTGAAACCATAAGCTATACTTTTGTTGTGACCAATACAGGTACTATTACCCTGAGCAACATTGAGGTGACAGATCCACTGGTTAACGTAAGCGGAGGTCCGATCGCTACCCTGGAACCCAGGGAGTCAGACAGCACCACATTTACTGCTAGTTATACCCTGACCCAGCAGGATATTGAAAATGGCAGTTTCAGCAATTCGGCCTTTGTGATGGCAGATGTACCGGATGGGGACCCCATCAGCAGTTTGTCTGATGATCCTGACAATCCAACTGATGAGGATTCTGATGGTGATGGCAATCCTGATGATCCAACCGTCACCAGTATTGAGCAGGTAGCTTCCGTATCATTGCTTAAGGCTGCAGACAGTCCAACGTTTAGCGAGGCAGGCGAAACCGTAACTTATACGCTCACGGTAATCAACACCGGTAACTTGATTCTGCAGAACCTTGTGGTATCGGATCCCAATGCGATAATTACTTCCGGATCTCCTGTTTCGGCATTAAATCCAGGAGAAACTGCAACGGTAACCGCAGAACATCAGATTACTGCGGCCGATGTTAGCACTGGCGTCTTTATTAATACGGCGACGGTTGACGGCGATAGTGCCGCAGGAGCGGTAACAGACGATTCGGACGACCCGAACAACCCAACTGATTTTGATGCCAATGATGACGGGGAACCAGATGATCCAACGGTGATTAACCTGGATACTTCTTCAGTGGAAATAGAGGTAAATCAGATGGTAACGCCCAATGGTGATGGAAGGAATGACTTCCTGTTTATCCGTGGAGTACAGGCCGCCCTGAACAATTCGTTGAAGATTTACAACCGCTGGGGAGTAGTTGTCTACGAAGGAAATAATTACAATAACCTGACCAATGTTTTTGATGGCAGGTCCAGAGGTAGATCTACCATAAGCGTCAATGACTATCTTCCCGCCGGAGTATATTTCTATATCTTTGAGTACCAGAGAGATCAGAAAAATATTACAGACAAGGGGTATCTGTACATAAGCCAATAACTAAGAACAGCCTATGACCTTTAGAAATAAACTATTTGCCCTTGTATTCATTGTTGGGTCCGTTTTCACAGGATTGTATGCCCAGCAGGATGCACAATACACCCAATATATGTACAATACCATGAGTGTAAACCCTGCTTATGCGGGCTCTCGTGGGCAATTGAGTATAGCTGCGCTATACCGATCCCAATGGGTTGGATTAGACGGTGCACCCAAAACTCAGACCCTCAATTTGCACTCGCCTATCCGCAATAGCAAACTGGGTTATGGTATTTCCGTTGTGAACGATAATATAGGGGATGGGGTGGTGCAGGAAACCTATTTTGATGCCGTGCTTTCCTACACTCTGGATGTTTCCCGGGAAGGAAAACTCTCTTTTGGTTTAAAAGCTGGCGGTAGCCTGCTGAACCTTGATTTTGAGGGCTTGCGCAATTTTGATAATGAACCGATACAGGGCAATAATATTGAAAATAACTTTTCGCCTAATATTGGCCTCGGCCTTTATTACCATACCAATGTATTCTATGCAGGTATCTCTGCTCCTAATTTGTTTGAGTCTGATTATTTTGATAATTCGCAACGGGATGCCAACTCGGTGCAGTTTTTATCTGCAGAGCGAATCAATTTTTACCTAATTACAGGTTACGTTATTGACCTGAGCTACAATACCAAATTTAAACCTGCATTACTAACCAAGGTAGTAAGCGGGGCTCCTATACAGTTGGATCTTTCGGCCAGTTTCCTCTTTAATGAGAAATTTTCACTGGGCGCTGCCTACAGGTGGGACGCTGCAGTAAGCGCCTTGTTTGGTTTTCAAATCAGCGATCAGCTGATGATTGGACTGGCATACGACCGGGAAACTACCGAATTGGGCAGCACGGCATTTAATGATGGCTCTTTCGAGGTGTTCCTGAGGTTTGAACTGATCAGATCTTTCAATCGGCTTGTATCACCGCGATTCTTTTAATTCCTAATGGTTGTTATGATTAAAAAGATATTACCTGTTTTACTGATCTTTTCCTGCCTGTTGACATCAACCCAGGCACAGGAGGAACCATTGACAGCCCGGGATTCGGCACGACTTAAAAAATACCTGAATAAGGCAGACCGCCAGTTCCAGGACAAATCTTACAGCATTTCCATTGATATTTACGAGGCTGTGCTGTCCAAGAATCAGAACCAGTATATGACGCCCAATATGCTGAAGCTGGTTGGTGATTCCTATTATTTCAATGCTGCTTATAAGAAAGCCGCGAGGAACTACGAAATGCTGATCGAAAATTACAAAGACCAACCAGGAGTGGTTGGTCCTGAGTATTATTTCAAGTATGCCCAAAGCCTGAAGTCTCTGGGAGAATATGAAAAATCTGATGGCGTAATGCAGGAATTTGCCGGGATGGTTGCTGATGATGGCAGGGCCAGCAATTTTCTGAAGGGACAGGACTATTTGGATGCCATTGAAGCGGCTAAAGGCAGGTATTCGCTAGCCGAATTGGATATGGATATCAATTCCGAGTATTCGGACCTGGCGCCCTCATTTTACAAGGAGGGCCTGATCTTTTCATCGGACAGGGATACAGGTAACCTCGCAAGATATCGCCACACCTGGAATGCCATGGATTTCCTGGACCTGTACAAGATTAATGTAGACAGTGCATCCCAGGATAAACCTGCTAAATTTCACCTTGATACTGATTTTACTACACGTGTGCACGAATCTTCATCCATATTCACCAAGGATGGAAAGACCATGTATTTTACAGGAAATAACTACAGGAGTGGCAGGATTGTAGGGGACAAGCAGGGTGTGGTCAGGCTAAAAATATATCGAGCTCAGTTAAAGGATGATGAATGGGTGGTGGAGGACGATCTGCCCATAAATTCAGACGCCTTCTCTACTGCGCATCCGGCTTTGAGCCCTGATGAGCGTAAGTTATACTTTGCTTCAGACAGGCATAATCCATCGGTTGAATCCGATCTGTATGTGGTATCCATAAATGAGGATGGCAGCATCACCGAAGACCCCGTGCCACTTAAAGGTAACATTAACACGGGAGCACGGGAAACCTTTCCCTTTGTGAGCAGTGAAGGTATCCTTTACTTTTCCTCAGACGGGCATCCCGGGCTGGGAGGACTGGATGTTTTTTCCACAAAGATTGAGGCAGACAGGCCACAAAGCCCGGTTGAGAACCTTGGAGAACCCATAAACAGTAATATGGACGACTTCAGCCTGGTGATCAACGAGGATACGCGCTTAGGCTATTTTGCCTCCAATCGTGAAGGAGGAAAGGGTTATGACGACATTTACACCTTTACCAAAGCACCTGAATGTATTCAAACCGTAACGGGAACGGTACGTGACAAAGTAACCAATGAATTACTGATTGGAGCTACAATTAAAGTAATCAATGATAAAAATGAGGAAATCCTCAGCACCTTCACTGACGAAAACGGGCAGTACAGCCTTACCCTGGACCGTTATAAGTTGAATTTCGTTCGGGCCCAGGCAGAAGGGTATACTCCGGCAGAGGAATTCCTGGAAAGAGGAAAATGCCGTCCACCAAGAATAATCGATTTTTACCTGGAGCGGGATGAGGTTACCTGTGGTGATGATTTATCTGTATTGATACCGGAGCTAAGAAGCACTATTTATTTTGATTTTGACAAGGATATAATCCGCGATGATGCCAAACCACAGATTGAACTGGTTATTGCGATAATGGAGAAATATCCCAGCCTCAACATCAAACTCAAGGCTCACACCGATGCCCAGGGACCAGATGCTTACAATATGGATCTCTCGCGAAGAAGAGCGCAGGCTACTGTGGACTATATCCTGGCTAATTCTGATAAAATCAGTCCTTCCAGGTTAGAAGCCGAAGGGTATGGAGAAAGCCAGCTGGCCAATCCGGATTGCCCCAATGGTGTAAGATGTTCGGATAAGGAACACGAAAAGAACCGGCGCACCGAATTCATCATCTGCGGGGAATAGGCAACATCCTACTTATAAGTCGCCGTTTTTAGCAAGCCAGAAAGACCCTGCTTTCAGGGTTTGATCGACGAAAAGATAGGTGATTTCTCAGGGTTTTTTTATGATCACCCCTACGTAATCTGTTTCTTCACAGGCAAATATGCCGCGTACACAACAATTATTTTAATAAGGCAATTGAAACCTTCAGTTTTGTAATATCTGAAAATCTGCATTTTCGGATCAGTGTCAAGCGCCTTGTAAATGATAGCAGATTATTTTTATTTAAAACAGACCTCTTTTAGAGCCGGGTTGGCCAAAATATCTATTTGGTTGATAATTCTCCTTTTTATACCTGTAATGGGATTCAGCCAGGTAGGCGTTGGTGCTAATTTCGGCGTGGAAGCTGATGCATACTCGGGGGACGCCACTTCAGGCGCTGGTACGGACGACTGGTTTTATAATGGCATAACGGGAGCAGGGGTAATCGATGAGGCTACAGCAACCGCTATGGGCTATGCAGCCCAGCTGGCGGCCGGCAATAACATTGCATTTGACCTGCGCCAAAGCATTCCTAATTACTCTTCAAACAATGGCTATTTATGGTACAGTGCCCGATATGGTCGTGATTATGTTAGTAGTATATCCAATGATTTGACAACTTTTACAGCAGGGGGTAACGGTGATAACCCCCAAACAGCATGGACTACAGCTTCAGGTACGGTACCTAATAAAACAGATATTGTTGACGCTGCTGTTCATATGCGCAGGGATGGGGTAGACGTTACGGACGACCTGTGGGTAAATCTTATGATCTCCACCCTCTCGTCTTCAGGGAACCACTTTGTAGATTTTGAATTATTTGTATCAGAAATACAGGCCAGTGGTTCCGGTTTTACTAATTCAGGTACTCAGGAAGGCCATACTGCCTGGGAATTCGATGGGTCAGGTAATGTTACGCAGATAGGGGATATGGTAATTGGCTTTTCCTATAGCGGGGGAGGCGTTTCTGGAGTTGAGGTACGCCTATGGGTCGATCGATCCATATTTAACCCGGGATCATCTCCCGGAGGTACTTCTACCTTTGTTTGGGGTTCCAATATTGATGGAGGTAGTACTTATGGATATGGACAGATCGTCGTTCCACCTGGTAGCCTTCTAAGCAACGTTAATTCCGTTGCAATGCAGGGCCCACCCTGGGGTACTACAAACACTTCGGGATATTCTACAAATTTCAATCAGGATTATTTTGCCGAGGTAGCAGTGAATTTTACACAGCTTGGTTTCGATCCCCGGGCTCTATTTGGACCAGGAGCTGCCTGTGATTCGCCTTTCAGTGCCGTATTGCCTAAATCACGAACATCTACTTCATTTGCTTCGGCTTTAAAAGATTTCGTGGGTCCTCTGGATTTCCTCGGAAGTGCAACTAATTCGCAGGTAAATACCGCTATAGTTGATCCTGGTGCTTTTGATTCCTGTGCAACGGGAGAAACGCGTACCCTGCAGGCAGAATTCTATTCTGCAAGCGCTGAATATACCTGGTATTCCCTTACGCCAGGTGTTGTATTCCCTGCCAATGGCCTGGATACAATTAGCGGCATAGCCATGGATTCGGTAGTGATTGATACACCCGGTGATTACCAGTTAGGGATTGCTCCACTACTGGGATGTAACCCAACTGTAGATAATGCGGATATCCTTGGTGTATGGAGTATCCCCTGTCCCCAAAATGATTCCTATACGCTGGTCTCTAATAATACTCTCAATGAGCCGGCATCAGGGGTTATCACAAACGATCCGGATAGCGACCCCGGTGATACCTTATCCGTCAATACAACTCCAGTAGTCAATGCAACCAACGGAACACTCACCCTTTTTGCAGATGGAAGTTTTACCTATGTTCCCAACCCGGGATTTATTGGATCCGATACATTTACCTATGAGGTGTGTGATTCGCATGGCTTATGTGATACAGCAGTGGTCAACCTCACTGTCAGGACAGGCGGCATTATCACAAACAGACGTATTACTTACCGAGTAAATCAGGACTAGCTCCAAATGAGGCTGTTACAGCCTTTATTTTAGGTGTTTTCTTACATCTACCTCCCTGCAAACCCCATTACAATTGAGCTGATCGACCAACGAATTTTCCAAATAAATGGAGGTTTTTTCGATGAACACCTCAGCTTTTATACCCTAGACACTACTAAAAACCACTTACACAACAATTATTTCCCTGGGGTAGCTATAAACCTAATTTTGTACGTTGTTATACTAGTGTTTACACCATTTTGGATACGTATAACACTCAAATAATGAGCAACTTGACCAATAAAGCGGAAAGTTTCGGACCAATATGGTCCCGGTGGCCTCTAAGGTACCGGGACTATGCCAGTACCCATGAAACCGTAGAAATCCCGGATTTTTCGTGTGAAATCGGGATGCTAATTGAAATGATTAACCAAATCAAAAAAGACCAATACGCCTCCTGAATTTGAGGGGTATTCGATTACAAGAAAAGATAGTACCATGGATAAAAGAATTTTAATCTTATTATTTCTGATATCCAGTTTCGCGTACTCCCAGACCACTGTGACCTTGCAGGACCAGTGTAATTGTGAAGTACTTAGCGGAACTGCGGTGACCTCAGCAGGGGCTACCACACCTTCGGGGGCGGATATAGGAGATATCTATGTCAATACCAATACCGGGACTATCTATTTCTGGGATGGTGATTCCTGGGAACTGACTTCCAGCGACGACCAGCAATTGCAGAACTTCAGCTTTGACAGTGCTTCTAACATTCTTACACTTCAGATTGAAAATGGAAATACGGTTACCGTAGATCTCTCTACCCTTAGTAATACTGGTACAGATGACCAGACCATTGGTTTGGCCGGGAATATCCTTACCCTCGAAGACGGGGGTACCGTTGATTTAACGCCTTATCTGGATAATACAGACGACCAGACCATAACAACTTTCAACCTGGATGCCAGTAATATTCTGACACTAACCCTGGAAAATGGTAATACGCAGACGGTGGATCTTTCAGGTTTAATAGGAACTGATGATCAGACCGCTGCTGAGGTAATATATAACAATACCACAAGCGGGCTTACTGCTACCAATGTACAGGATGCGATCGATGAGATCAACGCAGCTGCAGGCACAGTATCCCTGGTAGACAATACTGATGGTACCTACACCTTTACCGATGCCGGTGGAAACGTAACGACCATTACCGATACCTCAATCTCTACATTGGCCGACAACGGCAA
>NZ_JAPFQP010000002.1 GCF_026241225.1 Lentiprolixibacter aurantiacus
TCCCGATCATGAAAATGGTCGGGATTTTTTATTGCCCCCTATCCACCACCATACCAACCTCCCTGATTAGAGCCTGTATAGGGGAACACTCCACAAGACAAGCCACTAAAGCCCTCCGAGGGGGCGCTATGCGCCTCCTCCCCACAAACTCAAGATAAACCCTTGGACTGCTTTTTGCCAGCACAAACAGAGTTTACCAATATATGGGTGATTATTGTACCCATTCTATTGTCTTGCTTTTTCAACTATATTTATAACCAACAACCAGACTGAGATGAGCAATAACCCCCAGGACCAGAAGTTTAAAAAATGGCTGGATATCCTCCAACAGGAAAGCTGGCAATTAGAGCTAATCATTTCCGGATTTGCTATCTATGGCCTTTTCATGATGATAGATCCTATTGAATTGGCTGCACAGGAAGCTGAGAATAACAGCAATATGTATCGTGTGCTCCTTATGCAGGGATTGAATATTTCCTGGTATATTATTACCATAAATCTTATTGCACATGTTGTACTCAGGGGATTATGGATAGGAGCTATCGGACTTCGTTATGTTTCCGGAGAAATTGACTATGAGAAATTAAATTACAGTCCCAAGTTTGCACGCCACCTCAACAAAAGAGTAGGATCTTTTGATAATTACGTAGCCAATCTGGAAAAGTATTGCAGCATCATATTTGCAATTACCTTTTTGCTTGTTTTTTATCTTTTGGGCCTCTTGATCATTGTATTTGTATTCACCTTAATGGGACTTAGCATAGATAAAGACGAAACACCAAATTGGGTGCGCCTATATGTACTTATCCCTACAATTATTTTTCTGGCAATTGGTACCATCCTGACATTTATTGACTTTGCCACACAGGGCTGGCTTAAAAAGAAAAAATGGATCAGCCGGTTTTATTATCCCATATACTGGGTTTTTAAATACCTAACGCTATCTTTTCTCTATAGGCCCATGGTTTACAACTTCCTGGATACAAAGTTTGGTAAACGACTTAGCTTAGTTATTGTCCCCTTATACCTGGGATTATTTATCCTTTCAGCCACGGGATTCAGCACTTCCAATTACCTGGAAAGTGACATGACCTCGAATTCCTATATCGCAAATAATAAAAACTACCTGGATACAGTTGAGGAACAAAATCTTTTTGTAGACCGGGCTGCCATACCATCAAAGATAATTACAGACCCTTACCTGCAGGTTTTTGTTGAGTATGCAAAATCAGTGGAGGATGATGTTTTCTTCTTTAATAAAGAACTTAAACCTGAAGAAGATCGTAGAGGAATATATTCGATATTTTCAGAAGGGGTGGTGCCTTATTCACTACGGAATAAATATTTAAGGAACTATCTAGAAACTATTGAGGATATGTATACCCTTGAAATTGATTCTATTGCCTTTAAACCCCAATTTATAATAACGGAAATTTCGAACAAGCAAATGGGCTTTGAAACTTTCCTGGATATGAAGGCAATAGGCGACGGGAAGCACACACTTCGGATTCTTCGAAAGGACCACAGTCTGGATAGTGTATACAACCGCTCCATAATTCGCATTCCTTTTTGGTATTACAGAGAATAGGTTTCCTCAGGAATTTTTAGCGAAATCCTTGTTTAAAATGGGGTGCAATGCACCTCCTCCCCACAATCCAATTTAATCTTTACCAGAGCAGAAAACATTCAGAGTTAAATATTTCGAATGAAAAGATCCTTAAAGCTTATCAGATATTCATTATAGGATCAATCTATATCCTACCTATGGGTTCATTAACTTTGTGGAAATTCTCCGAAAGAAACCTTATGAACTATAAAGAGGAGGAGTACTGGAATACCGGAAGCCATGGCCTGGGTGTTTTACTGGGTCTTATTGGATGTTACCTCATGGTACGGGAAACCACTGATGGTCAGTTCTGGGAACGTTTTTCCGTTTGGGTGTACAGTATTTCCATAATTCTGCTTTTTGCCGCATCAACCACCTATCACGCGGTTGCCGACCCCAGGAAAAAGCGTAAATGGCGCATTCTTGACCACATTAGTATTTACTATCTGATCGCAGGTACCTATACTCCGGTAGCCCTGATCACCCTTGGTTCTGGAAATGGATGGACTATCTTTTTTGCAGTATGGGCAATTGCTCTGGGAGGCACTATCTTGAAGTTGTTTTTTACAGGAAAATGGGAGTACTTTTCTCTTTTCTTGTATTTGCTAATGGGCTGGATGATCATCTTTGATATCCAAAACCTGATATCGCTCACTTCTTCCTTTGGTCTTGGCTTGTTATTTGCCGGCGGGGCTTTTTATACTTTGGGTATTTTCTTTTATGCCTTTCAACGTATTCCTTACAACCACCTTATTTGGCATTTCTTTGTTCTGGGAGGAGCCATTAGTCACTGGTTTTATATTTATCTGGAAGTTATTTGATTTTAGAAAATGAGATAGGCTATCAGCAGACCCAATAGTATTACTATTAATTTACGGAGATTAAAGCTGTGGCCCTTACTGCTCTCAAATAAGATCACTGTTGAAATATGCAGGAATACGCCAATGACGATGGCAGTAAGAGGCACATAAAACCTTTCTATTGAAGGACTTGACTGAGCCACGTAACTGCCCAGGGGGGTCATGAGGGCAAAAAATATCATAAAAAGTGCTCCCTGCCAGGCGTGCAGGCGCGAATTGATAAGGAATATACTGAGAATAATGGCAACGGGCAATTTATGTACCAGGATGGCGTATAAAATGGGCTGGTTTTCTGATATCGGTACTCCTTCTAGGAAGGCATGTACACAGAGGCTAAGAAGCAAGAGCCAGGGGAATACGGTTTTTTCTATATCCAGGTGCATATGACCGTGTTCTGCCCCTTTGGAAAAGAATTCCAGGAATATTTGGAGCACAATGCCCAGCATAATGTATAGTCCAGCCTCTTTGGCATTACTATTCAAATAGATCGAGGGCAGAAGTTCAAAAAGGGTGGTAGCCAACAGAAAGGAACCACTGAAGGCCAGCAATAGTGTAATACCCGGGTTTTTTTTAGGACGTAACCCTAAAACCAGAAAATAACCAGAAAGAACAGTTATTACAGGTAGCCAGTAGATCATGGAAATCTCGTTAGAAAGACCAGAGGTCCGTTACCCCAAAATTAGTGTATTTTTGCCGGTATCTAGATAGTTTCCTATGGAGCAGAATTTCAAAATGTTGGCAAAGTGTTTCTACGGGTTTGAACCTATTCTGGCCAGGGAGCTGAGGCAACTGGGTGCTGGAAACGTAGAGGAAGGTTTACGTATTGTCACCTTTGAAGGTGATTCAGGCTTTATGTATAAAGCCAACCTATGCCTGAGGACTGCCTTGCGCATATTGAAGCCCATTTCCTCTTTTCCGGTGCGGAATGAAAATGATCTGTACCGGCGTATCAAAGAGATTCCATGGGAAAGGTATCTCGGACCTGATCAGAGCCTGGCGATAGATTCGGTTCTGAAATCCGAAACTTTTACCCATTCTCTCTATGTATCCCAGAAAGCAAAAGATGCTATTGCCGATCGATTCAGAAACCTTTTCGATAAACGCCCCGACGTAGATACCCAAAACCCGGATCTCAGGATTCATATTCATATCCAACACCAGCAATGTCACCTTTCACTGGACAGTTCAGGAAGTTCCCTGCATCACCGGGGATACAGGACCGCAACCAATATTGCTCCCATAAATGAAGTGCTGGCTGCAGGTTTGCTGCTTATGAGCGGATGGGACGGGCGTGCTAATTTTCTGGATCCTATGTGCGGTAGTGGAACATTCCTGGTAGAAGCCGCTATGATTGCCTGTAATATCCCGGCGAACATAAACCGCAAGCATTTTGGATTTCAGCGCTGGAAGGATTATGATGAAGCCCTTTTTCAAAAGATTGTCGAAGCCAGCTTAAACAGGACGCGGGAATTCCATTATAAAATTGAAGGATACGACAAAGCTCCTTCCGCAGTTAGTAAAGCCAGGATTAATATAGAGCAGTCTAAATTGGAGGAATACATTACTGTAGAGCGTCAGGATTTTTTTAAGTCGATAAAACACACCGAAGGCCCCCTGCATATGGTATTTAATCCTCCGTATGGGGAACGATTGAATGTGGAAATGGAGAAATTCTATAAACAAATTGGAGATACACTAAAGCAAGGCTATCCCAATACTCAGGCCTGGATGATTACTGCAAATATGGACGCCCTAAAGCACGTGGGTTTAAGAACCTCTAAAAAAATCAAAGTGTATAATGGACGACTTGAGGCACGACTCGTCAAATATGAAATCTATGAGGGTAGTCGTAGATCTAAATATCAGAATACTCAGACATGAGACCTAAGTACAAAGCATTGTTGTTCAATTTTATGGCCTTCGCTATTATCTTTCTTGTCATCCGATTTACCCTCGGGTACTTCTGGCAGGCTAACCGACTCCTGATGGCCCTGGCTTCCGCAATCGCTGCCAGTATCCTGTCACCAAAATTTGCGGCGATAAAAACAATTAGCGGGGAGAAGTTGATGATGAAGTGGATCTTTAGCAAGAAAGTACATCAACTATAATAACACCTTACTCATCGGGATCTGAAGGCTTCTTCCTCTTTTTAATGATAGGAAGGAAGTAGGAAATGGAATAATTAAACCCTACCCCAAAATTACTTCCATCGGTAACTTTGTTAAAACCAGGAATCCATAAATTAGGGAAATTATCAGCCTCCTTGTTGCTTATAAGATATCCCAGTCGGACACTGGCACCCAAATAAATATTGGCAAACAATTCAGCCTTTACTCCAAAAAGGAATTCCAGCCACGATGCATTAAGTCCGCTGTACTCTTGAGGGGCTGTTGATCCTGGAGACAAACCATCGGGGAACCAGTAGCGGTTACTGTCGAATATCCCATTCTCATTAAGGGTTTGAGAAAAAGTGCTGAATGCATATCTGCCTCCTATGAATATGGTATTGTTCATGCCATACCAGTTTTCATAGGTATTGTACTCCACTCCCAATTTGATATAACTGCCGCTTGTTGTATAGTTGTAAATTTCTGCAACGGGGGCTTCCAGGTCATTGCCAAGCTCTTCTGTCTGGGTAAAATCTTCGTTACCCAACTCTGCAGCCAAATACAGTTTTTGCGTTATCCTTAAGTCGCCAATAAGTTCCAGTCCTGTATAATCCTCGTTCAGGAAGGACCGCAAAGGCCTGCTAAGATCAACTCCCAAGCGTATCCCGTATTGCTCACGGGTATCCCTCAGGTCGCGTTCCAGTGTTTCCCCGGAATCCTGAGACCAGCTTATCGCCACGCCTCCTATTACGATAAAAAGCTTAGTGAAATATCTTAACATGTGCACTAAACTGATTGGTTACAGTGGTGTCTACCACTTCTATACTTTGGATCCAGTTTTCCGGGCCAGTAGTTAACTGAGGTGTAAGGTCATTATAATTGGCTATAAAGCCACAAGCCCTGGAAACAAAAATTTCTTCTACCGTATAAGCAAAATCAAGGGTGTCAATGTTACCCGTTTCCAAGTCATTTTCATCACTGGAATCCAGGATAATATAAAACTGGGTAGTAGATTGATCCGCCCGAAGGGGAATGGCGACAGAATCGACTGTAGCACGGTCTGCGAAAGTGTTAACAGGGCTTTCCTGTCCTGCTCCCAGTATTCTCAAATTAGATACACTTTTTAAAGCAGCGGTGTCCTCGGCATCATAAAACCTTAAAACAAGGAGCGGCGTGTCCCCATCAACGCAGATATCATCTTTTTCACATGCATTTATCAGGAAAGTTCCGAGTATGATGATAAAGAGGAATAGGTTTTTTTTCATCCCTGTTTTTGACGTTTTTCCAAAAGTACAACATTTTCCACGTGATGGGTCTGAGGAAACATGTCCACAGGCTGAACCCTAATTACCTCATAATCGCTGTCCATAAGGGCAATATCCCTCGCCTGGGTTGCGCTATTGCAGCTAACATATACAATGCGTTCCGGTGCTGCTTTAAGGATTTGCTCCACAACATTTTTATGCATCCCCTCCCTCGGAGGATCTGTGATAATGAGCTGTGGTTTTCCCTTCTCCTCTATAAAGCTATCCGTTAGGAAATCTTTTAGGTCGCCCGTGTAGAATTCTGCATTTTCAATTTTGTTTAACGCTGCATTAGACTTTGCGGCTGTAATGGCTTCTGGCACGGTCTCAATGCCGATCACATTTTTGGCCTTGGCCGCTATAAACTGTGCAATCGTACCAGTGCCGGTATAGAGATCGTATACCAATTCATCGCCCTTGAGGTTGGCAAACTCTTCAACAACCTGATACAACCGATAGGCCTGTTCGGAATTGGTCTGATAGAATGATTTTGCTGTGATCTTAAACCGAAGGTCCCTCATTTGTTCGAAGATATGATCCCTGCCTGCATAGCAGATTATTTCCTGGTCATATAAGGTGTCATTGGCCTTGGAATTCACCACATATAGCAAAGAAGTTATATCCGGAAAGGACTCGAGGATATGATCCAGCAATTTTCTGCGGTTTTCAGGATCTTCCCTGAAAAACTGTACAAGCACCATGACCTCTCCAATGGAGGTAGTCCGGATCATCAAGGTTCTTAGGAGGCCATCTTGTTTCCTGGGGTTGAAAAAAGGCATCTGATTTTTGACCGCAAAGGACTTAACCGCCAGGCGTATCGCATTTGAAGGTTCTTGCTGCAGATAGCATTGTTTTATATCCAGGACCTTGTCCCACATTCCTGGTATGTGAAAACCCAGAGCGTTCCTGTCCTCGATATTTGTATCAGAAGCAATTTCCTCTTCGGTCAGCCACCTGCTGTTTGAAAAGGAAAACTCCATTTTATTCCTGTAAAAGTATTCTTTTGCCGAACCTATAATCGGGCTAATAGGGGGGAGGGCTACTTTGCCAATTCTACTGAGATTGTTAACCACCTCTTCCTGCTTATAGTGCAATTGGTGTTCGTAACTCATGTGCTGCCACTTACAGCCTCCACAGACCCCAAAATGCTGGCACTTGGGAGTTGTTCTCTTGTCCGAAAGCTTTTTGAATGCTATAGCAGTCGCTTCGTAATAGGCCTTACGCCTTTTTGTGGTCTGCACCGTTGCCACGTCACCGGGCACAGCGTTGGAGATAAACAAGACACGCCCGTCAGGGGCCTTTCCAATGGCTTTGCCTTTAGCACCTGCAGCAGTTACTTCAACGTCTTCAAAGACCAGGCGCTTTTTCCTTTTTCGCATGTATCAAAAGTAAAATCTTTTTTAGGAATATTGCTCCTATTTTTAAGCAGATTAACCCACTCTGTTTGCTTTCACAGGTTTTATAATGCCCGTAAATATTTGTAATTTTACATAGCTACAATGGATGATTTCTCTCCTCAAGAAGGAATTGCTAAAGTTTTACGTTTAATTTTTTATCATGTCAGAAAAGCAGAAGTTTACTTCACATGATGCAATCGCAATGGAAGAGAAATACGGGGCTCAGAACTATCACCCCTTACCAGTGGTTCTTACCCGGGGAGAAGGGGTATATGTCTGGGATGTGGAAGGGAAAAAATATTATGATTTCCTTTCGGCCTATTCCGCTGTAAATCAAGGCCATTGTCACCCCAAGATCATAGCCGCCCTGAAAGACCAGGCCGAACGCCTCACACTTACATCAAGAGCTTTTTACAATGAGATGCTGGGGCAATATGAAAAATATTTGTCAGAGTTCTTTGGGTTCGACAAGGTACTGCCAATGAATACGGGTGCTGAAGCAGTTGAGACCGCCATAAAGCTGGCGCGGAAATGGGGATATGAAAAAAAAGGTATCCATGCCAATCAGGCCAAGGTTATCGTTTGCCAGAATAATTTCCACGGTCGCACTATCACCATAATTTCTGCATCAAACGACCCAATTGCAACAGAAAATTTTGGGCCTTTTACTCCCGGAATCCACTCGATACGCTATAATGATCTCTATGCGTTGCGCGAAGCACTGGAAGATGATAATGTTGCTGCTTTTCTGGTAGAACCCATTCAGGGGGAAGCCGGGGTTTATGTTCCTGACGATGACTATTTGCGGGAAGCCTATTTAATGTGCAAGGAGCGCAATGTCCTTTTTATCTCTGATGAAGTACAGACTGGTATTGCACGTACCGGAAGGCTGCTGGCCAGTTGTGGTAATTGCAGTTGTGCAGATAAGCTGTGCAGTGGGGAACCCGAAGTGAAGCCAGATATCCTGATTTTGGGAAAAGCGCTGTCCGGGGGTGCATTCCCGGTATCTGCGGTTCTGGCCAATAAGGAGATAATGGATGTGATCCGTCCCGGCAACCACGGCTCCACCTTTGGAGGCAATCCGCTTGCCTGTGCAGTGGCTATGGCCGCTCTGGAAGTGGTCCGGGAGGAAAATCTGGCCGAAAGAGCGGATTTTCTGGGTAACATTTTCCGTAAAGAAATGAATAAGCTGATTCAAAAATCCCAATGGGTAAAGTTGGTGAGGGGAAAGGGTCTGCTCAACGCAATTGTTATCAATGATACGGAAGACAGCTCAACTGCCTGGGAAATTTGCATGGCACTCAAGGAAAATGGACTACTGGCCAAACCTACTCATGGCAATATTATTCGTTTTGCACCGCCTCTGGTCATGACTGAAGAGCAGTTATATGAGTGCATAGGCATCATTAATAAGACCATTATGGAATTTGAGGCACAATATGCTGAGGAACATTAAAACGATTTTGGAATTTTACAAATAAAAAAACCCCGGGATTACCCGGGGTTTTTTATTAATTATCTCGTTTCTTAGGAACGAATCTCTTTGATTCGGGCCTTCTTTCCGGTTAGTCCGCGGAAATAGAAGATACGTGCCCTTCTTACTTTTCCTCGCTTGTTGACCTCAATTTTCTGTAAAGCCGGCATGTTTACCGGGAAAATTCGTTCTACACCAACGGTGCCGGACATTTTACGGATTGTAAAGGTTTCGGTAGCACCAGATCCTCTTCGCTGAATAACTACTCCACGGAAAAACTGGGTTCTTGTTTTTTCACCTTCCTTGATCTCGTAGTAGACGGTAATGGTGTCTCCTGCAGAAAATTCAGGAAAATCCTTCTTTGCTACAAATTCGTCTTCTACGTACTTAATCAATGATTCCATTTTGTAAATTTTAAATGGTTAATCAAAACCAACATTCACGGCTATCGTCAGCGGTTGATTTTAATAGATTGCAAAAATAGTTGATAAATTAAAACCGGCAAGGGAATTTGACAAAATTTTAATCATGCCTTATCCCTGTTATTTAAGGAGGTCCGGTCTCTTTTCCCGGGTTCGATCCAAAGCCTGTTCTTCCCGCCACTTTTCAATTTCAGGGAGGTTGCCGCTCAGCAGGATAGGGGGGACTTCAAGGCCTTTGTATGCCCTGGGCCGAGTGTATACCGGAGGTGCAAGCAAATTGTCCTGAAATGTATCGGTAAGGGCCGAGGTCTCATCATTCAATACCCCGGGAAGCAGGCGGATAATAGTATCAGCGAGTACGGCTGCCCCTAATTCACCACCGGATAGCACATAATCACCAATTGATATTTCTCTGGTAATTAAGGTATCGCGCACCCGCTGGTCTACTCCTTTGTAGTGCCCGCACAGAATAATGATATTATCGAGCAGGGACAGACTGTTGGCCATTTTCTGGTCGAGGGTTGTCCCATCAGGGGTCATATAGATAACCTCATCGTAATCCCGTTCTGCCTTCAGCCTGGAAATACATCGGTCAATTGGTTCGATCATAAGCACCATCCCAGCCCCACCGCCAAACTGGTAATCGTCTACCTGCCGGTAGGAATCGTCTGTGTAATCCCTTAGGTTATGTAGGTGTACAGATACCAGCCCTTTATCCTGGGCACGCTTGAGAATGGAGGCTTCAAACGGGCTTTTGAGTAATTCGGGAAGTACAGTTATAATATCTATTCGCATGGGATCTGGATTCTTGGACAGGAATATCAATCCCCAACAGCTCGCCTACTTGGATTTTTTGTATTTCAGGATCTCGTCCTGTAACTGGCGACTGATACGTTGTTCCCTTTCAAGTGCTCTGCGACGGTGATCTTCGTATTCCTGCTCCAGCTCTGCAAGGCGTACTTTGGCTTCCTGAGTAAGGTAGTTGCTATTCCTGTAGCGATAAATAAAGAGCAGTAACATCAGAAACAGTACAATTATAACCGTCCACATAATCAGGTTATAACTGCTTTTGGAAACCAGCATACCAAAAAATGACATGCTGTCTTTTTCTTCGGTTACCCGGTTCAGGTTTCCGGTAGTCTGCTCAAGTTTATCATTCAGTGACGCAATAGTTGCTTCGTTGCCCGAAATAGTAGCCTTTAATTCTGCTTTGTTCTTGTTAAAGGCGTTTATGGTATCCCTTACATTTTGCCGAAGCTTATCCAGGTTCAGTGTACGTACTACTTCGTATCGTTTTCCATCGGCACGATAATTTCCTGATTTTTTATATACGAATTCGAACTGGCTGTCTATGGTGCCTTTGTCAAGAGATGGCTCATCATTCTGTGCTGCATCCTGAGCAAATTGCATATTGCAAAACAATAATCCCAGGGCCAACAGTATGATTCTGAATTTGTTCATTGTACTGGTCATTAGGTTAGTGACATGAGTTATGGGAGCTTCAAAAGTACTTCAATATTATTAATTAAAAAACCCCTCCTAACTAAATATCAGGTTTATAAAAGCCCGCACTTCGGGTCCGGATACGCGAAGCCATCTAGTAATAAGTGAATCGCCTGACCTTGGCAAGGTATTTTGCCAGCCGTATTACCTGGTGGGCATAACCAAACTCATTGTCATACCAGACATACAAAACGATATTCTTGCCGTCTGCAGAAACCAATGTAGCATGACTATCGTAAATGGCTGGAGCATTGGTTCCTACAATGTCTGTGGAAACCAGCTCATTGCTCAAAGAATATTTGATTTGCTCCACAAGATCTCCCTCAAGGGCATACTTTTTCAGTATGGTATTGAGGCTTTCCTTGGAGGTTTTGGTATGGACTTCCAGGTTCAAGATAGCCAGAGAGCCATTGGGAACCGGTACCCGTATGGCATTGGAGGTAAGTTTCCCTGCCAGTGCAGGCAATGCCTTGGCGACTGCTTTTCCGGCCCCGGTTTCGGTAATCACCATGTTCAGGGCTGCAGCCCGACCTCTCCGGTATTTCCCGTGCATATTGTCTACCAGGTTCTGATCATTGGTATAGGCATGTATGGTTTCCAGGTGGCCTTTCTTAATACCCAAAGAATCTTCTACTACCTTTAAAACAGGGGTAATAGCATTGGTTGTACATGATGCTGCCGAAAAGATAGATCCCTCGTCCGGGTCAAATTCGTTCTGATTGACCCCATGTACGATATTGGGTATGTCTTTCCCAGGTGCCGTTAACAATACTTGTGAAGCCCCTTTAGCTTTTAAATGAGCAGAAAGCGCAGCCTTGTCACGAAAGGCTCCGGTATTATCAATTACCAGAGCGTTGTCGATGTTGTACTGAGTGTAATCCACATCCTCAGGACGATCCGAGCTGATCATATGAACTGTAGTTCCGTTAATGATCAATGCTCTCTGTTCAAAGTTGGCTTCTACAGTGCCTGTAAACTGTCCGTGTACGGAATCCGTATGCAGCAGACTGGCACGCTTCATCAGTATCTCCTCCGTAAGCTTCCCACGTGTTACCACAGCCCTTAAACGGAGCTGGTTCCCTTTTCCAGTCTTGGCAAGCAATTCCCGCGCAAGGATTCTCCCAATCCGCCCGAAACCATAAAGAACAACATCCCTTGGCTTTATTTCCCTGTAATTCTTCGCATCTTTTAACTTATCGAGGACAAATGCCCGTACATCCGGATAATCGTGATGGCCCGCAGAATGGTACTCATAAGTGAGCTTCCCAATGTCTAACTTGGAGGGAGGTAAAAGAATATCCTTTATAGCTCTCAGGATCTCAACCGAATCAAAGATGGAAATTGGTTTTTGGACAAATTCCCCTGCATATTCATGCAAGTTGATGATCTCGCTAACGCTCTTGTCAATTACCTGGTTGCGAAACAGCACTACCTCAATAGCCCGATCGTACCAGAGGTCTCCAATAATTTTAATAAACTCCGTTGTTGCCTTCCGGCGGTCGGCCTGGAAGGCCAGTTCTTTTTCGTAAGAATTGATTCTTCGCATTGGTTAGACTGCATTTAAGATGAGGCAAAAGTACTTCTTTCAAACGTTTTCGCCATGATGTTGGAATTAAAAAAAGCACCTGTATTCAGGTGCTTTTATAACGATGGTTTACACAGTATTATTGAAAGATAATTCGTTCTCTTGCGCCATTTTTATCTACAACTGTAAAACTGTTTTTTCTATACCGGGACAATTGTCCAAAAAGGTTTCTGGCATCTTGGATATTTCCTACATCCTCTCCATTTACAGTAATAATTACCTTGTCCTGCAGGTCGTATTCCCTGTAATCTTCGGGGACCCCGGTAATCTTAACTCCCTTTTCAACATTGTATTTTTCTTTTTCCTCTTCTGTGAGGTTTTTCACTTCGAGGCCCAGAACGGGGACATTCAGCCGCTGACGCTCTTTGAGTGTAACCGGTATAATAAGTTCTTCTCCATCCCGGTCAATGCTAACTTCCACCTGGTCACCGGGCCTTTTGGTAGAAACATAACCTACGAGATCAGCAAATCGCCGGACGCGGATATCATCTACCTTACGGATGATATCACCTCGCTGAATATTTGCATCGTCTGCACCTGAATCCTCTTCAACGCCATCTACATACACGCCGTCAATTTGATTGAAGCCATTTTGACGGGCATATGGAGTGTCCAGGCGGGGTGAATTGATCCCGAGAATTCCCTTGAGGACATTGCCATACTCCATAATGTCTTCTACCACCTTTTTAGCATTATTGCTGGGCACTGCGAAGGAATAGCCTACATAGGATCCGGTTTGGGAGGTTATAGCCGTGTTGATTCCAATCAGGTCTCCATTAGTGTTGACCAGTGCTCCACCACTATTTCCGGGGTTTACTGCAGCGTCTGTTTGCAAAAAGGTCTGATTGTTCCTGCCTAAGGCCCTTGCCTTGGCGCTTACAATCCCGGCAGTAACGGTGGATGTCAGGTTGAACGGATTGCCTACAGCCAGCACCCATTCGCCAACACGCACGTTATCTGAATCACCGAAGGCCAGGTATGGTAATTTTTCCTCAGCATCTATTTTTATTAAAGCTATATCACTTGAGGGATCAGTCCCCACAACTTCGGCATTGTAGGTTTTGTTGTTGTTGAGCGTAACGTTGATCTCCGTGGCCCTAGCAATAACATGGTTATTGGTAACAATATAGCCATCAGGTGAAATAATAACACCTGAGCCCGTTCCAATTTGTGCTTTTTGCTCCCGCTCGTAACCAAAGATATATTCCGTAAAGGAAGTAGGGCCACGGTATACGGTTACGTTCTTTACGTGTACCACAGCGTTCACCGTTTTTTCGGCTGCAGTTATGAAATTGGAATCTTCAGTACCCGGCACAGGTGAGAAAACCGGTGTATTACTGGTTTGAAAAACAGGCATTTCCTGGTTTTCCGTAACTATTTCAATCCTTTCAGGTGCCAGAAAAAGCGTATAAGCTCCTAGTGAAATGGCTCCACCTGCAACAGCCACCAATAATAAACTTGCTACTTTTTTCATGATCTTAACTACAATTTTTGATATTTAAAATTAGCACTTTTTACATGCGTATTTTTTGATTTAACGACATTTTAACTGCCGGGAATACCTTAAATAAAGTCCTATCTTTGCCGGGTAATGGAAACAAATAAATTACCATTTTACAAATATCAGGGTACGGGTAACGATTTTATTCTTATCGATAACCGGTCTCTTACATTCCCCAAAAATGATACCAAATTGGTGGCGCGTTTGTGCGACCGCAAATTTGGCATAGGGGCTGATGGGCTAATGTTGCTTGAAGGTGACGAATCGTCCGATTTTCGCATGGTATATTTTAATGCCGATGGCCGGGAAGGCAGCATGTGTGGTAATGGAGGACGGTGCATGGTAGATTTTGCCCATCACCTGGGAATCATCACGGACACAACCACTTTTATGGCTGTTGATGGCCTTCATACCGCTCAATGGGAGCCGGGATATGTGCAGCTCCAAATGCAGGATGTTGCGGATATAAAGGAAAAACCTCAATACATATTCCTGGACACGGGATCACCTCACCATGTTCAGTTGGTTGAAGATATAGAAGCCTTTGATGTACGTGGTGAAGGAAGGAAGCTGCGATATGGCCTTTATGGGGAATCTGGCAGCAATATCAATTTTGTACAACAGCTCAGTGACTCTACTTTCGCGGTAAGAACATATGAACGTGGTGTGGAGGCAGAAACACTTTCCTGTGGCACGGGGGTTACCGCCGTTGCACTTGGAATGCACAACCTCGGAAAAACCAGGAAGGATACTATTACCCTGAAAACCATGGGTGGAATCCTCGAGGTTGGATTTAAATTAACAGAGGCGGGATATTCGGATATTACGCTTAAAGGTCCTGTCTCCCGGGTATACGAAGGAATAATCGAGATTTGAAACTTCAAGGAAAACATATATACCTGAGGGCAATTGAACCCGGTGATCTTGATTTTCTATACGAACTGGAAAACAATCCTGAATTGTGGGAGATCAGCGGTACTGCTGCGCCTTATTCCCGTCATGTATTAAAACAGTACCTGGATAATGCCCACAGGGATATATTTGAGGTAAAACAACTAAGGTTATGTATTTGTGATTTGAACCATAAGCTTTTGGGACTGATTGACATTTTCGACTTTGACCCCAAAAACAGTCGTGCTGGTGTGGGTTTAGTAGTTTCAGATCCTGCGAGCCGGAACCATGGTTATGGCCGGGAGGCACTGGAGCTTGTAATTGATTATGCTTTTTATACATTGAATATGAGACAGTTATATGCTCATATTGGAGAACAGAATGCACAAAGTATACACCTTTTTACAAAATTGGGATTCGAGAAAGCAGGACTTTTGGAAGACTGGACCCGATACGGAAAAGATTTCCGGAACGTATTGCTGTTTCAAAAATTAAATCGCTGATGTATATCAAGAGATTGTTGCTTATTATCGCTTTTCTGGGGCTGATTGGGGGTGGAATATTTGCCTACATGGTTTACGATACCTTTTTCCTTCCCAATACCCGTTTTAAGAATGAAGAGGCCTTTGTCTATATTTCATCCGATGCTGACTTTTCCCAGGTCAGAGAAACGCTGGAACCTTTATTGGAAGACGTAGATGCCTTTGAGGCTGTAGCCAAACGCAAGCAGTACATCGGCAATATAAGGGCAGGGAAGTATCGCATTGGCAAAGGAATGAACAACAACGAGATTGTGAATGCGCTGCGAATCGGCAATATTCCGGTAAAGGTCTCATTTAATAATCAGGAAACACTTCCATTACTGGCCGGCAGGATTGCCTCACAAATTGAGGCCGATAGCCTTTCCCTGCTACAGGCTATGCAGGACAAAGTGTTCCTTGAAGAAAAAGGAATTGACCCTGAAGCAGCTCTGGGCATGTACCTTCCCAATAGCTATGAGTTTTACTGGAATACAGGAGCAGAGGAATTCAGAGATCGGATGTTTAAGGAGTATGATAAGTTCTGGAATGACCAGCGAAAGAAAAAGGCCGGCGAGGTCGGACTAAGCCCTATGCAGATAGTTGCCCTGGCGTCCATTGTGCACAAGGAAACCAGTAAGGTGGAGGAACGCCCCCGTGTGGCTGGGGTTTACCTGAACCGTTTAAGGCGGAATATGCTGCTACAGGCAGACCCCACGGTAATCTATGCGATTAAAAAGGAAAGTGGAAATTACGATACCGTAATAAAACGAGTGCTATACAGGGACCTGGCTTTGGATTCTCCCTACAATACCTATAAGTACCCGGGTGTACCCCCCGGACCCATCGCAATGCCTGATATATCGGCTATTGAAGCGGTTCTGAATGCAGAAAAACACAGGTATTTATATTTTGTAGCTGATGTGGAATCCTTTGGGTACCACAAGTTTGCGGAGACCCTTTCGCAGCACAATCGCAACAAAGTGCAGTACGTCCGATGGATCAACGGACAAAATGTAAACCGATGACAATTTCATCGGACATTTCCTACAAAACAGCCAAAAAACGACCAATTTTAGCATAATTTTGACACTAATTTTCAAATCGGGCGTATCTTTGTACCGTGAAATTTAAGCAGATCAGTTTATCTGAACGTCAGTCTTAAGAAAACACCTATATGAAAAGATGGCTAAGCACATTCGGTCTGCTTACCATGATTTTTGTTTTAGCGGGATTTGGATTTCACAACCGTAGAACGGTAGAAGTACCAGAATCGCTAAAAGTCAAAGAACCTACTTTGGTTTTGTTTCCCAAGAACAAAATCGTTTCCCAACCCAACTTGGTAGTTCCTCCATTTATTGGTAGTTCCTACATTGGTTTCAAAGAAGCCCTTGCTTTTAAAGAATCGCAAGGAAACTACTTTATTACGAACACTTTAGGCTACCTGGGTAAATATCAATTTGGAATTGGGACCTTACAGTTGATGGGCGTTTATAACGCTACACAGTTTCTCAACGATCCCAGCTTGCAGGAAAGGGTATTTCGTACCAACATTGCCCGCAACAAATGGATCCTGAGAAGGGACATCAACCGTTTTGTAGGTAAGAAAATCAAGGGAGTAGAAATTACCGAATCGGGGATCCTGGCCGCAGCGCACCTGGCTGGTGCCGGAAACGTTAAGAAGTACCTTAGATCTTATGGTGCTATTGATGTAGAGGATGCCTATGGTACGTCCATTGGCGACTACATTAAAAAGTTTTCGGGATACGATGTGTCTGTTGTACTGCCCCAGCGCAATCCCAAAGTCTAATTACATTATGGTTTTTTAATCGCAGGGCCCTGGAAGTTATTTCAGGGCTTTTTTTATGCCTGGACTATAAAGATAGCAGGCCTTTTGTGCAGATCCGGCAACTTATCCTGTTTCCACTCCGAAACCGTACGCGTTAGGATCAATTCCGAGGGCAAGGTAAGGTCAACAGCAAGGCAAAGCAGGGTGTCTCCGGAAAGCGTCCTGAGGAATTCTTCCATCAACTTCTCATTCCGGTAAGGCGTTTCGATAAAGATTTGTGCCTGTCCACTATTGCGGGCATGTTTTTCCACATTTTTAATCGCTCGTTTGCGATCTACCGCTTCAATTGGGAGGTAGCCGTTAAAGGCAAACGACTGCCCATTTAAGCCACTGGCCATGAGGGCCAGGATTATTGATGACGGGCCTACAAGAGGGATCACCCGTATATTCAACTGATGAGCCAGACGTACCACATCTGCACCAGGATCTGCAATTCCGGGGCAGCCTGCTTCAGAGAGTATGCCCATATCAAAACCTTCAAGACATGGGTCCAGAAGGGAAGGCAGGCTCGCGGGGTCTGTGTATTTATTCAGCACCTGAATATTCAAATCGGGCTGGGACTTTCTAGGGCTTACTTTTTTGATAAATCGCCTGGCAGATTTTTCATTTTCAACGATATAATGGTCAATTGCCTCAATGGTGCTTTTTAAGGAGATGGGCAACACTTCCAAAGGTTCGTTTTCCCCCAGGGTAGAGGGAATCAGGTATAAGTTACCGTATGCTTCCGGAAATTCCATTTAATACTGTCGTAATCTTATGGCCAGCGCATCACAAGCCTTGTCTATCAGGTCAAAAACGTATTCGAAACCTGAATCGCCTCCGTAATAGGGGTCCGGGACTTCTGAAGGTCCTGCTTCAATTTCTTCAAGTAGCAATTTTACCTTTTCATAATGCTCACTTTCTGCCGCTAGCTCTATTACGTCCTGGTAATTGCTTTGGTCCATAACAAATATGTGATCAAATCGTTCAAAATCTTCCCTTACAAAACGACGGCAACGCTGACCAGAAATGTCAATCTGGTATTTCCTCGCTACCGCAACAGACCTGGGATCTGGTGGATTTCCAATATGATAACCTGCTGTTCCTGCCGAATCAACTTCAACAATTGAGGTGTCTATCTTGGATCTAAGAATACCTTCAGCCAATGGCGATCGGCAAATATTCCCGAGACACACCATTAACACCTTGGTTTTCATTTGAATATCAGGAAAATTTCTTGGTTAAGTCTTCTATGTACTTCCGGAATTGCTTATCGGTTTCTGCCAGGTTATCTACTGTTTTACAGGCATGTAGTACAGTGGCATGGTCACGCTTCCCAATTTGAGATCCAATGCTGGCCAGTGAGGCCTTGGTGAATTTTTTCGCAAAGAACATGGCCAGCTGCCTCGCCTGAACAATATGGCGTTTTCTGGTCTTGGACTGTAATGTAGCCACATCCATTTCAAAGTAATCCGAAACTACTTTTTGAATGTAGTCTATAGAAACTTCCCTTTTGGTATTCTTGACGAATTTTTCCACAACCTGCCTTGCAAGGTCAAGGGTCACTTCTTTTTTATTGAATGATGATTGGGCAATAAGGGAAATAATAGCCCCTTCCAGTTCGCGGATATTTGTTTTGATGTGCTTGGCAACATATTCCACGATTTCATCCGGCATTTCTACACCATCCCGGTATAACTTGTTTTTCAGGATGGAAATGCGGGTTTCATAATCCGGACTCTGTAGTTCTGCAGATAGCCCCCATTTAAAGCGAGACAGAAGTCGTTGTTCAATATCCTGCATATCCACGGGAGCCTTGTCTGAGGTAAGGATTACCTGCTTGCCATTCTGATGCAAGTGGTTGAATATGTGGAAGAAAACATCCTGTGTACCCGATTTTCCCGAGAAGAATTGCACGTCATCTATGATCAGTACATCGATCAGTTGATAAAAGTGGATAAAATCGTTCCGGGTATTCTTTTTTACTGACTCAATATACTGCTGGGTAAATTTCTCCGCCGAGATGTACAATACTGTCCTTTCCGGGTATTTGTCTTTGATTTCAATACCGATCGCGTGAGCAAGGTGAGTCTTACCAAGTCCTACCCCGCCAAAAATCAAAAGTGGGTTAAAGGAGGTGCCCCCTGGTTTGTTGGCAACAGCAAGTCCTGCAGACCGGGCCAGCCGGTTTGAGTCCCCTTCGAGAAAATTGTCAAAACTGTAATTGGGATTGAGCTGGGATTCTATCTTAATGTTCCGAATCCCCGGAATCACAAAAGGATTCTTTAACTCCGGATTTTTAGATTTTATAGGTACATCCATCTCCTGTGGGGAAACCTGGCCCCGATTTGCGCTTGGAATCCGTTCGGTGAAAGGTTCCCGGTTACCGTAGGTGTTTTCCATTTTAATAATGTACACCAGCTTGGCCTGTTCGCCGAGCTCTTTGGTAAGCGCTACTTTTAATAATTTTACATAGTGCTCTTCCAGCCACTCGTAGAAAAATTTGCTGGGCACTTCAATGCTCAGTACATTTTCCGCAAGCTTTATCGGTTTTATGGGCTCGAACCAAGTCTTGAATGCCTGCGGTTGGATATTGTCCTGGATAAAAGCCAAGCAATTTTTCCAAACGGAATTAGCAGAAACACTCATTTTATAGAACCCGGTTTGTGTTGGTTAGTGACTTAAGTTAGCTGGTCAAAAAAAGAGCTCGAAAAGCTCTCACATAGATGGACAAATATGTGAACAAAAAAGCTAAAAAAAAAATCAAATAGGGTTGAATTTATTGTTTTTTTTTCGCATGTTCCCAGCCCATTTTTCGATAACTCTTAAAGATAAAGTTTTTAACCGAATATTCATGTTTCAAAACGAAATTTCTTTGCGCGTACGTTATGGTGAAACAGACCAGATGGGAGTGGTCTACCACGGCAATTATGCGCAATATCTGGAGATGGGACGGGTTGAATGGTTGCGGGCGTTGGGAATTTCCTACAAAAAAATGGAAGAATCCGGCCTAATCCTACCCGTGATATTACTGCACATAAATTTTAAAAAATCAGCGGTTTATGACGACCGGATCAGGGTGGTAACCCGCCTGAAATCCAGCCCTGTAGTCAGGATAGAATTTGACTATGAGATATACAATGAAAATGATGAATTATTGGCTACTGCAAATACAGTTTTGGCGTTTATGGATAAAGAAACGAACAGGCCCACCCGTTGCCCGCAATACCTCCTGGACAAATTAAATCTAAAATGAGAATTCGCTGTGAGAGAAGTGCTAGTTTTCTGTCACCTCATCCACATCTACCTTATAGAAGGAATGAATAGCTTCCAAAAACCTTGATTTTTTGCTTAATGGTACTTCTACAACAAATAATGCTTCCTCCTGCAGGTCTCGTTTTACAACTTCCAGCTCCATTCTGCTGATCAACCGCTCCACCGCATTCATTTGGGAATAATTAAAAGTTAGCCGATATCCGCAGCTAACAGATAGTTCCTGCACCTTTCCCTCTTCAAGGGTACTTCGGGCAGTCTCCCTGTACGCTGAGATAAGTCCGCCTACCCCCAATTTAACCCCTCCAAAATACCGCACCACAAAAACAACAATATTGGTTAATTCCAAAGAATTGATTTGTCCGTAAATGGGAACACCGGCCGAATTTCTGGGCTCACCATCGTCCTGAACCCGATAAGTAGGATCACTTACCCCTAATTTCCAGGCATAGCAGATATGATTGGCATCTGCATATCGCTGTTTCAGTTCTTCCAGGTGAGCACTAATTTCCTGCTCGGAACGAACTGGATATGCATATCCAATGAACTTGCTTTTACGTTCTTTAAAAATTACCTGTTCAACAGGCTCCCTGAGCATTCGGTATGTTCCTGTTTCATCAGACATTAGAAAAGGGCAATGAGAATTATACTGGTTACTGCCAACGCAATACCTCCCCAATTTCTAATGCTGATCTGTTCCCTGAACAAAGCAATGCCAAGCAGAGTGGTTAGCATTACAATAGCAACATTGTTCAGCGTAAATATGGAGGCACTGTTTAGGAAATTATTTTGCAGGGCCCTGAGCAGGAAATAAATGGAAAAGAAGTTGGGTACCCCAAGGGCAACTCCTCCGAGAATATTTCGAAAATTAAACGCAAAGGCAACTGTGCCCTTTTTAAAGAGCACGAACAATACTCCACTGAAGGCCGCAGATGCGAAAATAGTGGCCGAAAGCAGGGAAAATTCAGCCTCGCCCACATGGTATTCCTGCAGGTACTTTATGCTAGAATCAATGATTCCCGATCCCAGAAAAACCAGAAGGGGAAGCCACAGGCTGTGGCTGTTTAAAGTCTGCGGGGTTTTGTCTTTCATGGAGGTTAAAATAACAGCCCCCAGGGCTAGCGCAATCCCCAGCCATTTTAACCAGCCAAGTTGTTCTCTGTAAACAAGTATTCCTAAAATTACCGGAATGACCAGAGACATTTTTGTAGCCACTGAGGCTACGGATACGCCCATAACCTGTGAGGTCCTGGCCATCAGGTTAAAGATCAGGATGAAAAGTACCCCTAAAATCAGGGTTACCGGGAACCAGCTTGTTGAAGGTATTTCCAGTAAGCTTATTTCTCCCCGGTAGAATAACAATCCCACAAGGCAGGCAGTGAGGTAGTTAACAATGATAGCGTACAAAGTTTCTACCCTGTGGACAGCATATAGCTTGAAAACCACAAAAATGAAACTGGAACAAAGTATGCTGAGGAGGAGATCAAGCATCCGACAGTTTTTTACTCAGATCTACAATGTCTTCTATCCCGGGGTTGAGATGCCAGACGCGGATACCCAGACCGGCTGCAGATTGGGTATTCTCCAGATTATCATCTACAAAAAAAGTTTCGTTCGGCTGCAACTCAAACCGTTCAAGCATATACCGGAATATTTCAGGCTCCGGCTTTCTCATTTGCATTTCGTGTGACAGGCAGACCGATTCGAAACAATTGGCAAACCTGCTGAAGTGACTATTACCCAAAGATTCCTTTACATATGTCATATGCAGTTCATTGGTGTTGCTTAGCAGGAACATCCGGTATGAATTGCTCCTGGCGAGAGCTTCCAAAAATTCCAGGCGATAATCCGGGAAGTCCAGCAGGATTGCATTCCATGCAGATATGAGCTGCCGGTCCTCTACATTTGGAAAAAAAGGCTTAACACGTTCCAGGAATGAGGCAGTAGAGAAACTACCTTTTTCATAGGCCAGGAATAAATGCATTAATTCAGGATCAGGCTCAGACATTCCCAACTGGTTAAGCTCCCTCAGGGTCGCAGCCTTGTCCAGATTGATAAATATATCTCCAAAATCAAAGATGATGTTTTTAATCATTGTAGATGATTTTTAACTGATCGGGTCCAATTTCATGAATTTGCTCATTATTTGCATCCATATCCGGGGCTTTCAGGCCATTTCCGAAGGTCACAGGCCCTCTAAAAATCCGGGCTTCATCCCATAAATTTTCATCCAAAAACAGATCAAGCACCTTTCTGCCGCCTTCGACGATTACACTGGCTATACCCTGTTTCCATAGCACTTCAAGTATGCCTTTGGCGTGAAATTCATTTTTAGGAATCTTAATATATTGATTTCCAGGGTGGTTGTCCCAGGGGCTGTCCATTTGGGTTAGTATCAGGGTAAGTGTATCACCCTTCAGGATTCTATAGTGCTCTGGCACCCTGAGTTTTCTGTCCAAAAGCACCCGCAGTGGATTTTTACCCTTCCAGTTTCTTGTCGTAAGGGAAGGGTTGTCTTTAAGGGCTGTATTCGTTCCAACCAGTACAGCTTGTTCCTCGCTCCTCCATTTATGAACCAACTGCCTTGAAGCATTTGAACTGATCCAATAGGGTTGGGGGTCTGAATCCCTGAGATCCTGCGCGGGGGCAAGGTACCCATCTGCACTTTCAGCCCATTTCAGTATTACATAGGGCCGTTTCTTTTCGTGATAGGTAAGGAACCTGCAGTGGTGGAGCCGGCAGTCCTCTTCCAGTATTCCCATGACCACCTTGCATCCACTTTTCTTTAATAACTTAAACCCCACGCCGGCAACCTTTTCGTGAGGATCCTTAGTTCCAATAACCACGGTGGGTATTCCATGTTTAATAATTAAATCCGTACAGGGAGGTGTTTTACCGTGATGGGAGCAAGGCTCCAGGGTAACATATAATGTAGATTCTGCCAGCAGTGCCTTATCCCTTACTGAATTAATCGCATTTACCTCTGCATGCGGCCCGCCAAATGCATTGGTAAAACCTTCGCCTATAATGGAATCCTTGTGAACAATTACGGCTCCTACCATGGGGTTGGGAAGGGCAGAACCCATGGCGTTTTTCGCAATTTCAATGCATCTGGCCATGTATTTTTCGTGTATCTTCACCTGGCAAAAATAGGATATTCACCATGAATGTTCACAGGTGTTTTATCCATTACCCTGAAGAGGATCCAAAAACCGGGATAGATGTTGTTGCGAGAATTGAGAAAGCTGTATCATAAGGAACTGGAAGCAATTTATCCGGTTTCAGAAATAGATAGTATTCTGGATATTCTGCTGGAATATTATCACGGGATTGGACGCTTTGTACTTGCCTTGCAGCCTGGCTTCAGCCTTACCAAAAAAGAGGAGCAACCCCTCATCGAGGCACTGGCGCGTTTGCTTGAAGAAGAGCCTGTTCAGTACATAACGGGAAGCGCACACTTTTTTGGGTTAGATTTTAAAGTAAATGCCAATGTATTGATTCCAAGGCCGGAGACAGAAGATTTGATTCGCTGGATACTGGAAGGTTTAGGAGATAAAAAACAAAAGCTGAATATACTCGATATTGGAACAGGTAGCGGTAATATCGCTATAAGCCTGGCCAGTCAGCTGCCCCAATCACAGGTCTATGCCCTTGATATTTCACAGCAGGCACTGGATCTCGCAGAGATTAACGCAAGGGCAAACCAGGTTGATGTCAAATTCATTTCAGGGGATATCAGAAAACTTAATTCACTGGACAGATCTTTTAATATTATTGTATCCAACCCACCCTATGTTCGGATATCAGAAAGCAGGGAGATGAAGAACAATGTTAAAAAATACGAACCCTGGCAAGCACTGTTTGTGCCGGATGAGGCCCCGCTCTTGTTTTATGAATGTATAGCAAATTTTGGCAGAAAGAATTTAAAGCAGGGAGGACAGCTTTATCTTGAGATAAACCAATACCTGGGCAATGAGGTGGTCCAATTGCTTAAGGAAAAGGATTATAAGCATATAGAATTAAAACCAGACCTCTTTGGTAAAGACCGTATGGTTAAAGCGGTATTTAATGGTAAAACACTTTGATATTTTCGTCCTGGAGACTAATATTGAAATGCCGTAAGCAGGCAGGGAAAGGCACCTATTATTATGAGCATAAAAGATACTATTGAAACACTGCGCAAAGAACTTCACGAACACAATTATCGTTACTACGTCCTGGACCAGCCTGTTATTAGCGACTATGAGTTCGATATGAAACTCAAAGAACTGCAGAAGCTGGAAAATGAGAATCCGGAATACTTCGACCCCAACTCCCCATCTCAACGGGTAGGAGGACAGGTGACTAAAAACTTCGAAACTGTAGTTCATGAATACCGGATGTTTTCCCTTGATAATTCCTATTCACGCGAAGAGCTATTGGATTGGGAAAAGAGGATTCAACGGATTTTGGGAGACGTTGAGGTGACCTTTACCTGTGAGCTGAAATACGATGGGGCATCCATAAGCCTTACATACGAAAAGGGTGAATTGCTTCGTGCATTGACCAGAGGTGATGGCTTCCAGGGAGATGATGTCACCACCAATGTAAAAACCATAAGGTCAATTCCCTTAAAACTGAAGGGAGATTACCCGGAAAAGTTTGATATCCGCGGAGAGATTATCCTTCCTATTGCCGGGTTTGAGCAAATGAACCGGGAACGCGTCGCTGCTGGTGAGGATCCTTATATGAACCCCAGGAATACGGCATCCGGCAGTCTGAAGTTACAGGACAGTGCGCTGGTGGCAGAACGCCCGCTGGATTGCCTTTTATATGGTTTGGCAGGCCAGCACCTTGGGGTAAAGACCCAGTTTGAAATGTTGGAAAAGTCCAGGGAATGGGGCTTCAAAGTGCCGGATACAGCCCAATTGTGTTACAGTACGGAAGAAGTTATGGCCTTTGTGGATCGCTGGGAGCAAAAGCGGCATGATCTGCCTTATGAGACCGATGGGGTGGTAATAAAAGTCAATAGTTTACAGCAACAGGAAGAACTGGGCTACACGGCAAAATCCCCGAGATGGGCTCTGGCGTATAAATTCCAGGCCGAACAGGCCGTTACCGTACTGAATAAGATCACTTATCAGGTAGGACGTACTGGGGCCATCACCCCGGTGGCCAACCTGGAACCGGTTTTGCTCGCAGGTACCACGGTTAAAAGGGCTTCCCTCCACAATGCCGATCAAATTGCCAAACTGGATATACGGGAGGGAGATACGGTATTTGTAGAAAAAGGAGGTGAGATTATACCAAAAATCACGGCGGTTGACCTGAATAAGCGCCCTAAAGATTCACAACCTACGGAATACATAACCCACTGTCCTGAATGTAATACGGAATTGGTTAGAAAGCCTGGCGAAGCCCAGCATTTTTGTCCTAATGACACCGGATGCCCCACGCAAATAACAGGAAGGATACAACATTTCATTTCCCGGAAGGCTATGGATATAGAAGGCCTGGGGTCTGAGACTGTAGAATTGCTGTTCAATGCAGGGTTAATAGCCAATTATGCCGATCTGTACACCCTCAGAAAGGAAGATGTGCTTCCCCTGGAGCGTATGGCCGAAAAATCGGCTGACAATTTAATTCAGGGAATTGCGGCCTCTGTAAATATACCGTTTGAACGTGTTTTGTTTGCCCTTGGGATTCGCTATGTAGGCGAAACAGTGGCCAAAAAACTGGCCCGTACCTACAAGAATATTGACGCCCTAATGGCAGCAACAGAAGAAGAACTTACACGGGTTGACGAAATTGGTGAGCGAATAGCTCAGAGTGTGGTTCGTTTTTTTGAGAATGAAACCAACAGGGAAATCGTTAACCGCTTGCAGTCCTATGGGTTGCAGATGTCCCTTTCCGAAGAACAGTTGTCATCACAGTCTGACACACTTCAGGGACGAAAGTTTGTTGTTTCAGGGGTTTTTGAAAAGGTTTCCCGTACGGAACTAAAGAAGCTCATAGAAGACAATGGGGGAAAAGTAGTATCATCGATTTCTTCAAAAACGGATTATGTGGTAGCTGGAGCAAATATGGGCCCAAGCAAGAAAACCAAGGCGGAGAGCCTTGGTATTCCTATAATTTCTGAGGATGAGTTTCTGGGGATGTTATAGATCCCGACTAGGACTAAACCGATTAGTTCCCGCTGAGCTCTTTGTTGTATACCCAGATTTCATCCCATCGATTATCAAAGGTGGCATCCCTGTTTCTAATGAAACGGTCCCATGAATTGGCCCCGTGAACTTTTTCAAAGGTCTCGGGGAATGGCCAGGATTTTTCAAAGTCGGTCCAGCTTTTATGGAATGAAACAGTAGCGATATGACGGCCAATGTCGCCCTGTTGAAATTCATTTACATAAATGCCAAATGGGTTTTCGCCCGGCATAGCTTTTACGGTTTCGCTGACCATTTTGAAATGGTTTTGAACCCCGAAGTTCATCCCTTCACGGATTTCCCAGTATCGGGTGAACAATATAGGGTAATCACCAGGGTCATCGCCCATCATGCCGGTATTGGATAACTCAATATCTCCGGCCCAGTATTCCCCTTGCTGAACACGGCGAACATAGGTCAGGATATTGTCTCTCCAGTCTTCATCATGTCCTCCGGCAGAGGGTCTGGCATCCAGATGCCTGTACTGCAGTGGCCCCATGATCCATACCATTTTTCCTGTATCAGGACCCGTAACGATGTTGTAGACAGAAGCCTGGTAAGGCCCTTCTTTGTGGTATTTCTGATTGTGTTTCCTCATGTTTTCTCCCAGCGTCTTCAGTTTGGTGTTATCTGGGATTAGAATGATAGTTTCCCATAAAGGCGATTCCGCTTCCTGGGCAGTAAGCTGGTTGGAATAGCCCAGAATGAGCATCGTTGTAAAGAGGAATAAGAAAGTTTTTTTCATGATTTCATATATTTATTAAAGGTTAGGTATTTGTGATTGTGGGCGAAGTAAATGTTCCCTGCTCAAAAAACATTTCTATTTAGGACAAGCATCTACTTTTAATGTCCGAAGACCTATTAAATTTTATCCGGGACTCTCAATATGATTCCAAAAAATTACAATGCATTTGTTGAATCCTTTACAGGAGAAAACCCGAATGCACTATGGCCGGAAGCCTTAAAAGCACTTTGGTACGATGGTAAAGGGGATTGGGAAAAAGCCCATAGTATTGCCCAGGATGTTCCAACGGTACTTGGAAACTGGATCCATGCTTATCTGCATCGGAAGGAAGGGGACGAGTGGAACGCAGGATACTGGTATCAAAGGGCTTATCGGGAATATCCTGCTGTTGGCCTCAATAAAGAATTTGAGGAATTGGTCAAAGCAGTTATAAAGTCAAAAAGGGTCTGATTTACTTACTCAATTCGATTTCCATATCAATTTCATTGGTCAGTGAATCAATTTCTTCAATTGCTGCCTTGTAAACCATCTCTTTCTCTTCCATAACCCGCTTTAACAGGATCAGCATGTTTTGAAATTCATAAGAATATAGGACTTCGTTATCTACCGTTTCCATTTGGGCAAATTTGATATTGTCCGATGCCCAGCTGGAAACATAATCCAGAATAATGTCCCAGTGAATGTTCTCCATACGGTTAATGTATTGAAAGCGCCATTCCAATCCCCGTATACCCTTGATTATCTTTTCGTTAGAAAGAAGTTTAACATCTCCACTATTCACCAGGGTTTCATAAATGTTTCCATCCTGATCAAAATCTGAATAATTGAACATATAAGGGATAGTTTGGATAAGCGTATCCTGCTTACCCGGGTCACCACTCAGGCTTGTTTCAAGAGCATAATTAAACATCTCCAGATGCGTCCCGTTGTAATCAATCTGGCCATTGAACCCGTAGCGATATTGTTCCAAATCCCCTTTAAGGTTTGAGTAGTACTTTAACTCTTCAATTCTATTCAGGCGCTGCTCATTCCATTTGTCAACCTGGAACGCAAGCAGTATTCCTATCATTACCAACAAAATTTCCCCCAGGGCATACAGTACATATTTACGGAATTTGCCTTCCTCTATAAGACTTTGCCTCAAGTTACGAAAGAGTTTCATGGTCTGATGTTTCTAGAATAGGTTCTGATAGGTAATTAATTCACTTTAAGTACGATACGGTACCTGGCTTTGCCAGCCTCCAAATGAGCCATGGCCTCATTTACCTTGTCCAACGGGAATTCTTCTACTATGGGATAGATATCATGGCGGGTACAAAAATCTAACATTGTCGCCGTTAAGGCGGGGCTTCCAAGCGGGCTTCCGGCTACGGATTTCTCACCCATAATCAGGGAAAATGCAGGAATCGCCAGCGGTTCTAACACCGCTCCTACATTGTGCAGGCGGCCTTTAGGTGCGAGGGTCCCCAGATACGCATCCCAGTCCAGGGTTACATTGGTGGTGTTGAGAATGAAATTCAAACTGCCTGCAATGGAATTTAATTCTTCAGGATCCCTTGAGTTGACCACCCTCGTTGCTCCCATATCCAGAATTTGCTGTTTTTTATCCGGATTGGAACTGAAGGCCACCACCTCACAGCCCCATTTATTAAGGAATTTAAGTGCCATATGGCCGAGGCCCCCTATACCGATAACACCAACCTTATCGGTGGGCTTCACTTCCCCAAGTATTATGGGATTGAACACGGTGATGCCTCCACAGAAGAGCGGACCGGCTTTTTGAAGGTCCGTGCCTTTTGGCAGAGGAATGGTCCATGACCAGTGGGCCCGGACATGGTCTGCAAATCCACCATGCCTGCCTACAATGGTACCTTCTATGGAGCCACATAAATGGTGATTGCCCCCCATGCACTGCGGACAATGCATGCAGGAGGCGGAATTCCAGCCCAAGCCAACAAGATCGCCTGCCGCAACTGATTTTACCTCGTCTCCAACAGCAATGACTTCTCCAACAACTTCATGTCCCGGCACAAAGGGGTATTGCGTCATCCCCCAATCATTGTTAAGCATACTTAGATCGGAATGGCATATGCCGCAATAGTGTACTTTGATGTCTACTTCTTCGGTTCCCAGGGGACCAAGCTCATAGGTAAAGGGTTTCAGTTTTGCCCCGGCGGATTCCGCTGCATACGCATTTACAGTGATCATAATATAAAGTTTGATTCTGTATTAAAGATACAGGATAATTGCTTATTAAAACAGACTTTATAATTCCTGGGAGGAACAAGTTCCAGAATCAATTATACGCTGATTTTATACCGTAATACTAACCCCCTGGGCGTTTTTGATCTTTTTGGAGCTGAAGTGAAAATCGATCCTGCCGAGATACAAACCATAACAGCCCACCTGGTTTATCATCACGGGCTGATCTCGCCTGTTGGGCCTTATGACCGGTCTTTCCAGGAAGGTATGTGTATGGCCTCCAATAATCAGATCAATACCCTCTGTTTGGGAAGCGAGCAAGACGTCACTGGGCCTGTCCGGATTGCGGTACTCATGGCCCAGATGAGAAAGTGCAATTACGAGCTGGCAACCTTCTTCCTCCCTTAAAATCCTGCTCATATCCTGGGCAATTTCCACAGGATTAAGATAGATCGTCTCCTTATATAATTCTTGTAATACCAGACCCTGCAGGGATATGCCCAATCCAAAAACACCTATTTTAATGCCATCAATCACCCTGGTGCTATATGGTTTAACCAGCCCATGCATTACGGTATTCGAAAAGTCGTAATTGGCAGAGATCAACTCAAAATCTGCATAGGGCATTTGGGCAAGAAGTCCATCTATGCCATTGTCGAAATCATGGTTTCCAATGGTGGCCATGTCATACCTCATTTTGCTCATCAGGCGAAACTCGAGTTCACCTCCGTAAAAATTAAAATAAGGCGTACCCTGGAAGATGTCGCCTGCATCGAGTAGCAGGGTATTGGGATTCTCCCTTCGTATTTGCTCAACAAGTGCAGCCCTGCGAGGAACTCCTCCCATATTTGGGTTTCTGGAGTGATCCGAAGGAAAAGGATCAATATGGCTGTGCACATCATTGGTGTGCAGTATGGTTATGTGCTTTTCCTGGTTACGTGAACAGCTTCCTAAACCCAATCCCCCTGAGGCCAGCAAGGCAGATCCGGCTGCAGCCTTTCCAACAAATTCTCGTCTGTCCATCATTTTAATTGTCTAAAGCGATTATCAATAACAGGCATGAGGGTATCCACCTTTTTAAAGTAGTCTATCATGGCATTTCTTATCTTATAGTCCAGGGTAATTACGGTATCGTTCTCCCTGAAGAAGCCCATATCATCTCCGCCTTTCACCAGATAGTCTGATGTGCCTACGAAATAGGACCGGTTCTCGTTAAAAGGCCTGCCTTGTATAGTAACGGACTGAAGGGTCTTGTTTTTGTCCAGGGTGATTTGCATGCCGGCTACAGGATGGGGCCTGCCAGATCGGATCAGAAAACTAATAAGTTGCCTCACCGCAGGTCCTTTCATTTCGGTTACGGCAATCTGGTTTTCAAAGGGCATTACTTCATAGGCGGTACGCGCGGTTACAGGGCCCTGGCTAATTATACTCCGTATCCCCCCATGGTTCAATAGCACCAAATCCAAATCCTTTCCTGTTCGCATCTTAAATATCGGACCGGCCTGCTCCAGGACAATGTCGGCCATAAGATTGCCAGCAGTTGTGTTCCACTGTCCATCTGATTTGGTAATGGCATAGGGGGCATAGGCGAGGGTACTGTCCAAAACCTGATTCACTCGGTTGCGGTAGGGCAGGATAAACTCTTCCAGGGAGTCAATGGCTGGAAGTGAATCCGTAATGGGTATGCGCTGGCCGCTTATTGACCATAGTGCTACCGGCTTTTCCCGACAGCCGGATAGTAAACAAATTGTTATAAATACAACAAAAAGTTTGGAATATAAATTCATCTGCCTTTTTATCTTTGCGTCAGAGATGCCCTGATTATGGTTACCTTTGTGAGAAATCCAAAGATACATGTTTTTCAAGGGACTAAAAGACAGATTCAAACACAAATCTGCCCTTAAATTTATGAGGGAGGAGCTTGAAAATCCACCTTATCCCTTAAGCAGAAAAAATGGGATACAGATGGTTGGAGTGATCGTTGATCTGGATACTTTTCCCAGGGCAGAATCTTTTGAAGACTTTATAGAATTACTTGGACTCAGGCCAAGCGCCGTGAAAGTTATTGGATACAAAAGGGATTATGATACGAATTCACCCTATGCCACTCCGATATTTTCGGATAAGGACCTGGGCTGGCACGGAGAAATAGACAATGGTTATGCACAGGAGTTTTTAAGTCGGGAATACGATGTGCTAATTAATTATTATTCAGAAAAGAACCTGATGATGCAATTGATGACTGTCAAAACCAGGGCGAGAATACGAGTTGGTTTTGCCACAGTGGATAAGACCTTTAACGACCTAATTGTAGATTGTCCCACAAAGGATTTTGATCTATTCAAGAACGAGATCAGGAAATACCTCAATGTTTTAAAAGAGTTATCGGCATGAAGCAGTTAACAGGAACCGGGGTGGCTTTGGTAACCCCTTTTAATGAACACTTGGAACTGGACCTTGAGGCCCTTGCCAATGTGGTGAGGCACGGTATTCAAGGAGGTGTGGACTACCTGGTAGTGCTGGGAACAACGGGAGAATCAGTAACCCTTTCCAAACAAGAGAAAGAAGCTGTAATTCAAACCGTTATCGAGGTCAATAAGGGACAACTGCCGCTTGTTCTTGGAATGGGAGGGAATAACACCAGGGCCCTTATAAAAGAGTTTCAGGAGACTAATCTGGACCCTTTTGATGCAATCCTATCTGTTTCTCCTTACTACAATAAGCCTACCCAGGAGGGCATATATCAACATTATCGTGCGCTGGCGCTGGCCAGCAGCAAACCTGTTATCCTTTATAATGTTCCTGGACGCACAGGAAGCAATATACTTCCCGAAACAACACTTCGCCTTGCGAGGGATTTTGAAAACATCATAGGTGTAAAAGAGGCCTCAGGTAACATGGGGCAGATCCGGGAAATACTGGCTGGGATGCCAGCAGGTTTTATGGTTATTTCAGGTGATGACGCTACAGCCAGGGAAACCATTGAACATGGAGGGCATGGGGTCATTTCCGTTTTGGGCCAGGCGCTTCCTGAACCTTTTACTGCAATGATTAAAGCTGCCATGAGAGGAGAGCAGGAGGAAGCAAAAGCCCTTGAAAAACAGCTTCTGCAAGCTATGGACCTTATCTTTCAGGAAGGCAATCCAGCGGGTATCAAAGCGATGTTTGAAGTTTTGGGATTGTGCGGGGCAGGCGTACGGCTGCCGCTGGTGGAGGCCTCTGACAGCCTGAAGGCCCGAATAGCCGAATGTGTGAGGACACTGGAGCAAATTCAGGCCTGAGTTGTTAAATCTCCTATAAAGTCATCCCGGAATACCTCAAGGATAACTACCTTAGAATCAATTAAATTATTTTGTAATCCGGCTGTAATCCCTAATTTTGCAAAATGCTTTGTAAAATCACAAGAATACTTTACGTTTTAACAGGTTTTCTGATGCTGGTTTCATGCAATGAATACCAGAAAGTCCTGAAAAACGAAGATACCAAGCCCAAGTACGACTTGGCTGAGAAATTCTACAATGAAGGCGACTACAAAAGGGCTAACCGCCTGTTTGAACAAATAGCGCCCAAGTTTGTTGGCAAACCTCAGGGAGAGCGGGTTCAGTTCTTCCTTGCAGATACATACTTCCGTATTAAAGATTACAATTTCGCAGGGTACCAGTTCGAACGTTTTGTAAAGTCGTACCCCAAAAGCGAAAAGGCTGCTGAGGCATCTTTTTTGGGAGCCAAGAGTTACTATTTGCTTTCGCCAAGGTATTCCCTCGATCAGACCGATACGGATAAAGCATTGGTTAAATTGCAGGGATTTATAAACTCATATCCGGATTCAGAATATTTACCGGAAGCCAATACCATGGCAAGGGAATTGACCACTAAAAAAGAAAAGAAGGCTTTTGAAATTGCAAAGCAGTTCACCAAATTGGGAAAATCCTACTTCCTGGATTATAATGTTTCGGCTATAGCAGCCTTGGACAATTTTATTTCGGACAACCCCGGATCCGTATTCAGGGAAGACGCTTACTATTATAAAATCCAAGCCACCAGTGTCCTGGCATTTAATAGTACTGAAGACAAAAAGCAGGAACGCCTGGAAGATGCCAAGGCAGCTTATGAAACCCTGATCAGGTACTATCCTGAAACGAAATACCTTAAGGAAGCCCAGGAGTTTGCCGAAAGGATTGAAGAAGAATTAAAACCGTACACAAAACAAGATAACGCTACAAAATGAGTATGAAGGATCTTAAAAATACCAAAGCTCCCGTTTCTACTGTAACATACAATAGGAACGAATTTGACGCCCCGACCGACAATATTTACGAGGCGATTTCAATAACGGCCAAAAGGGCTGTTCAGATAAATGCTGAAATAAAAAAAGAACTTCTTGAGAAGCTTGAGGAGTTTGCTACCTACAGCGACAGTCTGGAAGAAGTTTTTGAGAATAAAGAACAGATAGAGGTATCCAAGTTCTACGAGAAATTGCCAAAGCCACATGCGCTGGCAGTATTGGAATGGCTAGAGGATAAGATCTACCACAGGAATACGGAGAAAGACGGGGAATAACATGTTGGGCGGCAAAAAGATCCTGTTGGGTATTACCGGAGGTATAGCTGCCTACAAAACCACATTTCTTGTCCGCCTATTGATTAAAGCCGGTGCTGAGGTTCGTGTAATTATGACCCCAAGTGCCGGCGATTTTGTTTCACCCCTTACCCTTGCTACCCTATCCAAACACAAAGTGCTTATAGATTTTGTCAATAAAGAAGAGCACAGTGTAGATTGGAATAATCATGTGGATCTTGGCCTCTGGGCCGATCTTATGCTGATCGCCCCGGCCACCGCCAATACGCTCTCCAAAATGGCTGGTGGCAACTGCGATAATTTATTGCTGGCTACCTACCTTTCTGCAAAGTGCCCCGTGTTCTTTGCACCTGCTATGGACCTTGACATGTACCGTCATCCGAGCACTATAAAAACATTCGAGACATTGCAGTCCTTTGGTAATATCATGATCCCGGCGGGAACGGGAGAATTGGCCAGCGGTCTCCACGGAGAAGGGAGAATGGCAGAACCCGGTGATATCATCAGCTTCATTACTGCACATTTACAGGAAGGTCTGCCTCTGAGTGGTAAAAAGGTACTCATTACTGCGGGTCCGACCTATGAGGCCATAGATCCGGTGCGTTTTGTGGGCAACCATTCTACCGGGCGCATGGGTTTTGAACTTGCAAGGGCAGCAGCAGATCTGGGAGCGGGTGTCATTCTGATTACAGGACCAACGCATTTGCAAATGGATAACCCATCCATTACCAGGGTTCCCGTTGTATCAGCTCAGGAGATGTGCCAGGTCGCCCTGGATTATTTCGATGAGGTTGATGTCGTCATTGGATCAGCCGCAGTGGCTGACTTCCGTCCGAAAACCACATCGGACAGTAAAATCAAGAAAAAGTGTGGGGGTTTGACCATTGAAATGGTTCCCAATCCGGATATTTTGCAAACCCTTGGGGACAGGAAAGAGAAACAGTACCTGGTGGGATTTGCGCTAGAAACGGATAACGAACTTGAAAATGCAAAATCAAAGATTGCCAAGAAGAACCTTGACGCCATCGTACTGAACTCTTTAAGGGATGAGGGCGCCGGTTTTGGAGGCGAAACGAATAAAATTACTTTTATAGATAAGAATTTCAATCAAAAACCGTTTGAACTTAAAACAAAGGCCGAAGTAGCACAGGATATCTGGACCGAAATTCTCAGTCGATTACATGCGTAATTATTTTATTTTAGTTGTTGCATTTCTTTACACCTTCCCGGGGTGGTCACAGGAGTTAAACTGTACCGTTACCGTTAATTCTGACCAGGTAAGCCAGACCAACCAGCAGATTTTCCAGACCCTGGAGCGATCCCTGAACGACTTTGTGAATAAGACCAAGTGGACCAATAGGGTTTACAGGGAGAATGAAAAGGTGAATTGCCGGATGTTTATCACGGTAACTCAGTTTGAAAACAACAATTTTGCAGCTAATATTCAGATACAATCCTCCAGACCCGTTTACAATACGTCCTACGAAACACCAATATTCAATTACAAGGACAACGATTTCAATTTCAATTACATAGAGTTTCAACCCCTGGTCTATAACGAAAATGTCTTTGAGTCTAACCTGATTGCGGTTATGGCCTATTACGCCTACATCATACTGGGACTGGATGCAGACACTTTTTCACTGGAAGGGGGAACAGAATTATTCAAAAAGGCACAGCAGGTAGTGACCCAGGCACAGGGAACTAACTTTGCCGGCTGGAATCAATCTGCAACCTCTAACAGAACGCGCTTTGTTCTTGTAGACAACCTGCTATCCAATACTTTTAGGGAATATCGCATTGCCATGTATAACTATCACCGTAAAGGGCTGGATATTCTGGGAGATAACAACAGCACAGGCAAACAGGTTATTTCAGGTTCCATGCGCCTGTTCGAAACGCTCATTAAAAGACGTCCGAATGCCTTTTTAATTCAGACCTTTTTTGATGCTAAAGCAGAGGAGATCCGCAATATCTTCTCTGATGGCCCCAAGGTAGACATTGTTTCCCTCAAGGAAACGCTCAATCGGGTGGCCCCTTTTTACGCTTCCACCTGGAACGAAATTAAATACTAGTACCTGTTCCTAAAAAGGGCGATTCTTTTATCTTTACATATCCATAAAGATATTCACATTGCTCAAGCAGCTTTCTATAAAAAACTATGCCCTTATTGACGATCTGAACGTCAAATTTTCCCACGGTTTCACAACTATTACCGGGGAAACTGGTGCAGGTAAGTCCATTTTTCTCGGCGGACTGTCCCTGGTGCTGGGAAAGCGCGCAGATCGTTCCACACTCAGGGACCAGGACAACAAGTGTATTATTGAAGCTGAATTTGAGATAGGTTCCTATAACCTCAGGGAGTTCTTTGCCAACCAGGAACTGGATTATGATGATCATTCGATTCTTAGGCGGGAAATACTGCCGAGTGGCAAGTCCAGAGCTTTTATAAATGACACCCCGGTTACCCTGGATGTTTTAAGTGCTTTGGGCGGACAGTTGATTGATATCCATTCGCAGCACCAGACCCTTAAGCTTACAGAGGCTGATTTCCAGATGAAAGTAGTTGATGCCCTGGCCAACAATAGGGCGGTTCTCCATGATTTCCGGGAGAAACTAGCAGAGTACAGAGATGGTGAAAAACAGCTTCAAGCCCTTATAGACAGGCAACAACAGGCCCTGAAAGATTATGATTACCACAGTTTTCTGTTAAAGGAGATAGAGGAGGCAAAGCTGGAGGGGGTTAATCAGGAAGACCTGGAAGCCGAGCATGAACAACTGACTCATGTGGAAGAGATACTGGAACAACTCTCCCAGGCCTCTCAGACGCTCCAGGATGAGCAAATGGGGTTGTTATCTACCCTTGGGCAGTTAAAACAGATTTGTAATAAGCTAAGCCCCTTTGGTCAGCATTTCCAGACCATTGCCGATCGGATTAACTCAGTTTATATTGAACTGGACGATCTGGCGGCAGAGATTGAACAACAGCAGGAATCCCAGGTAGTAGACCCGGCAAGGCTTGAGAAAGTAGGTGCCACTCTTCAGTCGTTATACACGCTTCAGAAAAAACATGCAGTAGCTACCGTGGAAGAGTTATTGCAGATAAAACAGGAACTGGAGGATAAAGTTCTGGATACAAACAATCTCGACAGTCAGATCGGGGAGATGCGGTTAACATTGGATAATCTCAGGAGACAGTTAGAAGAAATGTCTTTGTCCATGAGGGAACAGAGGACTAGGGTAATCCCCAACCTGGTCTCCGAACTGGAAAGCATGTTGAAGCCGCTGGGTATGCCCAATGCCCGGTTTAAAGTCTCTTTACAGGAATTGCCTGATTTTGCCAGCAATGGCAAGGATTCCCTGATCATGGATTTCTCGGCCAATATGGGTTCTGGATTCGAACCGTTGAAAAAAGTGGCTTCCGGAGGGGAGTTGTCCCGCATCATGCTGGTAATCAAGGCGGTGCTGGCCAGATATGAAAACCTTCCTACCATGATGTTCGACGAAATAGATACCGGGGTTTCAGGGGAGGTATCTAACCGAATGGGCGACATTATGACGCAAATGAGCAGGAGAATGCAGGTCTTTTCCATTACCCATCTTCCTCAGGTAGCTTCCAAGGGAGATCAGCATTTCAAGGTATTCAAGGAAGATAAGGAAGGCGTTACTCACACCCGCATGAAGCAACTGCAGCCTGAAGAACGTATCGTGGAACTGGCCGAGATGCTCGGTGGCAAATCCCTTTCCGAATCGGCCCTTGCCCATGCGAGGCAGTTGTTGAATTAATTAGTCATAACAGTCCTGCTTACCTTAAACCTTATTTGGTTTTCAAGGATTAACAAGCTCAAATTTTGATATCTTTGCCCCCAACTAATACCAAATTCAAACACAATGGCACATAACTTACTAAAGGGAAAAAGGGGGATCATATTTGGAGCTTTAGATGAAAATTCAATCGCCTGGAAGACTGCGGAACGGGTTTATGAAGAAGGCGGGCGCTTCGTGCTCACCAATGCTCCAATCGCTATGCGGATGGGTCAGATCAACGAACTGGCGAGTAAAACCGAATCGGAAATCATCCCGGCGGATGCTACCAGCGAGGAAGATCTGGAAAAGCTGGTGACCCAATCCATGGAGATCCTGGGTGGAAAACTGGACTTTGTGCTCCATTCCATTGGTATGTCAGTCAATGTGCGTAAAGGACGCCATTATACCGATGAAAAATATGATTTTACAACCAAGGGCTGGGATGTAAGTGCCCTTTCTTTCCATAAGGTTATGCAAAGCCTTTACAAGGCAGATGCCATGAACGAATGGGGTAGTATTGTAGCCCTGACCTATATGGCTGCTCAGCGAACATTCCCTGATTACAACGATATGGCAGATAACAAGGCCTACCTGGAATCTGTTGCCCGAAGTTTTGGGTATTTCTTTGGGAAGGAAAAGAAAGTCAGGGTTAATACGGTTTCTCAATCGCCAACCCCAACAACTGCAGGTAAGGGAGTGAAAGGCTTTGATGGTTTCATTGCCTATGCGGAACTGATGTCTCCTCTTGGAAATGCTACCGCTGCAGACTGCGCGGATTATACTATTAGTCTATTCTCTGACCTGACGCGCAAGGTTACCATGCAAAATCTGTTTCACGATGGCGGATTTTCCAATACGGGGGTTAGTCAGGAAGTTATCGAACGCTTTTCCGAATAGTTAGGAGTAAACCTTATTGATGCCTGTTTACTCCAGGAAATGGAGTAATTATTGATTTTATTGCATGGAACTGTTTTTATCCATAGTCGTACCAGTATTCAACAGGCCCGGGGAAATACGGGAGTTGCTGGAAAGTATTCATAACCAGACTTATGAGGGCAGGTTTGAAGTGGTCATTGTGGAAGACGGATCAACGGAGCCCTCGGCGGAAGTGGTGAATTTTTATAAGGATAAGATAGATATTCTGTACCTGCCCAAACGCAATACGGGACCAGGGGATTCCAGGAATTACGGCATGCGCGAGGCTAATGGTAACTATTTCATCCTCCTGGACTCAGACTGTATGCTACCCCCTTCATACCTGCAGCGGGTTGCAGATGCGCTCAATGAAGATTATGTGGATGGTTTTGGAGGGCCAGATACTTTTCACAAAAATTTTTCCCCTTTGCAAAAGGCTATAAACTACGTTATGACCTCACTGTTTACTACAGGCGGTATCAGGGGGCATAAAGCGGCAGCCAGACAATTTCAGCCCAGGAGTTTTAATATGGGCCTTTCTCGTAAGGTATTTGAAGAAACCGGTGGATTTGGAAATATTCATCCGGGAGAAGACCCGGATTTAACCCTGCGTATGTGGGAAAAAGGGTTCAGGACACGTCTTATACCCGAAGCGCATGTATTCCACAAAAGGCGGATCGACTTTGGCAAATTCTACAAGCAGATGAATAAATTTGGCCTGGTGAGGCCAATTTTAAATAAGTGGCACCCCGGATCGGCAAAGGTTTCTTACTGGTTTCCTTCCTTGTTTATCCTGGGGTTGATCGCATCCTTATTACTCGTCACGGTTGAATTCTATTTACCTCTGGCGCTCTACCTGCTTTATTTTGCAACCCTTTTCGTAGACTGTCTGATCCAATACAAACAACCAAAAGTGGCCCTATTTGCCCTTTGGGCTGTATTGGTCCAGTTCACTGCTTACGGATACGGTTTTCTAAAGTCGTCTATCTTGGTTAATTTTAGCGGTAAAGAAGCACAGGTTGTATTTCCCAATCTGTTTTTTCAAAAGGTCGATGAATGACAGCACAATCAAAAAAAAGAGTGGATAAAAGGAAGTTGCAGATTTTCCTGGTTTTTTTATTCTGCTCTTTTTTGATCTGGTTGATTAGCAAACTTTCGGAGAACTACACAGAAAGAACCACTTTTGAAATTGTATTCCAAAATGTTCCGGACTCCCTTCTACTCACATCGAGTTCAAAAGGCACTATTTCGACCCTGGTGCAAACCAGTGGATTTCAGATGCTTGGCTCAGGTTTCAGGAGAAATCAGATCAATATTGATGTGTCAAAAGTCAGGCAAAGGGGAGGCCGGTATTACATCAGCCCTGCTGAATACCGGAGACAAATGGAACAGCAGCTATCTGGCTCCATAAGGTTGCAGGAGGTAGACCGGGATACCTTGTTTCTGGAATTATACGGGCTTGTTTCGAGAATGGTGCCTGTTAAGGCTGATCTCAACCTGAATCTTGCACAAAATTACCTCCTAAAAGGGCCTGTAGAAATTTCCCCGGATAGTATATTGTTAAGGGGGCCTGAAAACGAATTGGCCGAAATAACTGCTGTAACCACTGAAACTATAGAACTGAAGGATTTGGAGGAAGATTTCAGCAGGGAAGTGCCACTGATGATTCCGGAAGAATGGACCTCCATAAACCTGGAGACCGAAAAGGTAGTGCTTAGCGCATCCGTTTTCCGGTTTTCGGAAAAGATAGTCAGTGTGCCGGTTTCCATCCTGAACCTGCCAGAAAGTACTACAATCAAAATATTTCCCAATACCATAGAGATACTCTGCAGGGCAGAACTGGAAACGCTTAAAGAACTGGATGTCAGTCAGTTTTCTGTGGCTGTTGATTATGGAGATATACGAGAAGGAATAAAAACCCTGCCGGTTAAGATTCAACAGCAACCTGAGGCTGTTCAGAGCGTTCAGCTTATAACGGAGAAGGTGGAATACCTGCTGATACGCCAATGAAAATTGTAGGCCTTACCGGAGGAATAGGGAGTGGCAAGACCACAGTAAGCAGAATGTTCGAAGCGCTGGGGGTCCCTGTATACAATAGTGATAAACGGGCAAAGGAATTAATGGTTACTTCCAAAAAATTAAGGGTTCAGATCATCGATCTTTTGGGAGAAGAAGCCTATAAAAATGGTCAGTTGCAAAGAAATTTTATAGCAGAAAGGGTCTTTGCTCTGCCGGAACTGCTCCAAAAACTAAATGCACTGGTTCATCCTGCTGTAAAAGAAGATTTTAAGCAATGGGCCTCTCAACAGGATTTTCCTTATGTTATTCAGGAGGCGGCTATCCTGATTGAGAATGGCTCCCACGAAGCCTTCGATAAGATGATCCTGGTAACCGCTCCCCTGGAAGAGCGCATAGCCCGCATCCTTAAGAGGGACTCCAGTTCCCGTGAAGCCATACTGGAGCGCATGCAACACCAGTGGGAAGATTCCAAAAAAGCTCAATTTGCAGATTTTGTAATTGAGAATTTAGAACTCACAAAAACCCAGGAGAAAGTGGCTGCTATCCATGCAGAACTCCTTGAATTATAGATATTCCGGTATTTTAACATTTTTGTTAAGTTTAGGTTAAACAGGGGAAGCTCTAAATGTTAAATTTTTAATTTTACGCGAACAATGAATAAGAGATTATTTGTTCTTCTGGTCATATTAATGAGCCTTTCTCTTATTGGGATCATTTCAGTTCAATTGTATTGGATTAAACGTTCCGTAGAAGACAAGGAAGAACAGTTCTCCAATATTGTAGCCGAGGTACTGAACAGGGTTACTGATAAAATCGAAACCCGCGAAATCAATAATTACTCGGAAAAATTCCTGAGACTGAGGGACAGCCTGGGGGAATTTAAAAGCTCCCAGCTGAGCAATATCTTTTTCATTGATCGCGATTTGAATTCCAACGAAATCCTGTTTTATTCACACGGGATACTGGAAGAGAATTACAATATCGCATCGACGTTCTTTGATAATACAGACAGTACAGACGTTACGGATTCTACGACTATTACCAACATTACCAGCAAGCGTACTACTACTATTTTCAAGGAGGAATACGGACTTGATGGCAGGCGGTATAAACTCAATCCCATCCAGAAACTTGAAAAAGTAGGAGGGTTGTCGGCCATAGACAGGGCGGCATTTGATGATGTCTACCGGGAATACGCGAAAAGGATACCGATTCATAACAGGATAAGCAAGAAGGAGATAGAATTGTTACTGGACCAGGAACTGGCCAACAATGGCCTGGACCTTGAGTACGAATATGGTATTTACAGTCGTGGCCTGCCTACAAAAGTAAAATCAAGGCGTTTCAAGTTTGCCGAGACCCAGTTGTATCAGGCGCCTATATTTAAGAGTAGTGAAGGAAAAAGCGATTTTTCTCTTCTGCTTTCCTTTCCCAGGAAAAAGAAATTCCTATTGCGATCAGTAGTGGGAATGGCGTTCCTTTCGCTTCTTTTCACTTTGATCATAGTAGTGGCCTATTCGAGTGCCATTTACCAGTTAATCAGGCAAAAACAGATATCTGAGATCAAGAGTGATTTTATCAACAATATGACGCATGAGTTCAAAACGCCTATTGCCACCATCAATCTGGCGGTTGAGGCCATAAAGAACCCGCAGGTGATCGGAGACCAGGAAAAAGTGCAGCGCTATCTGGGGATGATTCGCGACGAGAACAAGCGCATGAATGCACAGGTGGAGAATGTGCTCAGGATTTCACGACTGGAAAAAAACCAGCTGGATATTCGTAAGGATCGGGTTAATATGCACGACTTAATTAAAAAGGCCATCTCTCACATTGAACTGATAGTTGCTGATCGCGGGGGATACGTTAACGCGCATCTGGAAGCAGGCAGGGATGAGGTATTGGCCAACGATGTGCATTTTGGGAATGTACTGGTGAATATCCTGGACAATGCGGTTAAATATTCGCCTGAAGCCCCAAAGATCGATGTATTTACCAACACAGTCAAGAATTACTTCGTAATCCGGATCGAAGATCAGGGAGCTGGGATGAGCAAGGCTGTACTGAAAAAGGTATTTGAAAAATTTTACCGGGAACATACCGGAGACATACACAATGTAAAAGGACATGGGCTAGGTTTGGCCTATGTGAAAAAAATAGTAGAAGATCACCAGGGTGAGGTTTATGCAGAAAGCGAGAAAGGAAAAGGTAGTACTTTCTTCATCAAACTGCCCTTAATATAGACAATTATGGAAACAGCTCAGAAGAAAATTCTTTTGGTAGAAGACGATCCCAATTTTGGAATTGTACTGAAGGATTACCTCTCTATGAACGATTTTGATGTAACCCTTGCCAAAAATGGGATGGAAGGATTTGAAAAGTTCAAAAAAGACAACTTCGACATTTGCATTCTGGATGTAATGATGCCCTACAAGGATGGCTTTACCCTGGCTAAGGAAATTCGTGAGAAGAATGAGAATGTTCCAATCATATTCCTGACAGCAAAAACCATGAAGGAAGATGTGCTTAAGGGTTACAAGGCGGGTGCAGATGACTACCTCAATAAACCCTTCGATTCGGAGGTGCTTTTGATGAAACTCAAGGCAATCCTTCAGCGAAAGGCCTCCAACACCCTTGCAGACAGCAAGCAGTTTGAATTCCAGATTGGAAATTTCCATTTGAATTCCAAATTGCGTTTTCTCAAATACAAAGAGGAAGAGCCCATAAAACTATCTCCCAAGGAAAATGAATTATTAAGGTTGCTTGCACTGCATGAGAACGACCTTATGCCCAGGGAACTGGCACTCACCAAGATCTGGAGGGACGATAACTATTTTACCTCCAGGAGTATGGATGTTTACATAGCCAAATTGCGCAAATACCTGAAGCGGGACGACTCTGTGGAAATTCTGAATATACATGGGGAAGGATTCCGGCTGGTAGTTAAGAACGGATAATCACTACAAACTATACCAAAAAAGCGGCGTTCAGCCGCTTTTTTTGTTCGATTCCCATTGCCGGATTATTTCATCCACTTGTTCAGGAGGTGAGAGCTCTACGGTTACATGGATGGCATTATCCGGGAGTTCAAGCGCGTCAAACTGTGAACGCAGCAATTCTTCAGGCATAAAGTGACCAGAACGCTTTTTAATACGCTCCAAAATAGTGCTGTAATCTCCTTTGAGGAATATCCAAAATACGCGGGGTAATCCTTCGACCAGTATTTTTCTGTATTTGACTTTTAAGGCAGAGCAGGCAATCACACAACCGGAGTCAGCATGCTCCATGGCAAGCCTGTTTATGCTTTGTAACCAGGGCAACCTGTCATTATCATCCAGGGGTTTTCCCTTAGACATTTTGTCGATATTGGATTTAGGGTGATAATCGTCCCCGTCAAAAAATGGCAGCTCCAACTCCTTTGCCAGCAATCTGCCTACGGTAGATTTTCCACATCCGGAAACACCCATTACAAAAAAAACCGTGCCCCTTCCTTCCCTCATTTCATCAAATCAATTTTTTCTTCGAGCACCGTGGCTATTTCATGGTGGGGGGTTTGATAATCGAACCAGTGAACCCCTGTGGTTTTCCGATACCAGGTCAGTTGCCTTTTGGCAAACCTTCGGGTGTTCTTTTTAATCGTTTCCACAGCAGTTTCCTTGCTGCAGACACCCTCAAGGAAAGCAAATAGCTCCTGGTATCCCACTGTTTGTAGCGCATTATAATCCTTGTAAGGCAGTAGCTTTTTTACTTCTTCCAGAAGGCCATCAGCCATCATTTGGTCTACCCGGGCATGTATTCGTTCGTAGAGAATTTCGCGCTCTGCTTTAAGCCCTACTACAACAGGCTTAAAAAGCCGGTTTGCTTTAGGTTTTCCCAGAAAGCTCGAATAGGGTTTGCCGCTGCTTTTACAAACTTCAAGCGCCCTGATTAGTCTGTGTGGATTCTGGATATCAACCCTTTGGAAATACTCTGGGTCAAGTGCTTTTAACTCCTGCTGCAATGCCGAAATCCCTTTTTGCTCCAGGGTCTGGTTCAATTCCTCCCTGACACCTGGCGAAACTTCTGGAAATGTGTCCAGCCCCTTTAATACGGCGTCCGTATAAAGTCCGCTCCCACCTACCAGGATTAAAGTATCATGGGTTTGAAATAGATTGTGGATCATTTGAAGTGCCTCTGCTTCAAAATCACCTACGGAGTAGGGTGTAGTTATGCTCACGTGCTGTAGAAAATGATGAGGGATGCCCTTTTTTTCTGCAGTGGTTGGAACTGCGGTTCCTATGGACATTTCTTTGTAAAACTGACGGGAATCTGAAGAAATGATCACCGTATCGAAATGATTAGCCAGGGAAACTGCTAAAGCTGTTTTTCCGATGGCCGTGGGCCCAATTACAGTTATTAGGAATTTATTCATGCTAATGGACTGCCACAATGGTAGCAATGATTGGCAGTTTCTGCATGATCTTCTGCAAGGCAGCTCTCACAGATTCTTTCACGATTTTCCCCGGTCTCTTTGGATTTTTGCCTTGAGAATTCTACAGTGACAATTCCGGTGGGTACCGCAATGATCCCATAACCGATGATCATAATCAGTGTTGCGATGAACTGCCCAAATCCGGTTTCCGGTGAGATGTCCCCGTAACCAACAGTGGTCAGGGTTACAATAGTCCAGTAAACACTGTGGGGAATACTGTTGAACCCGTGTTCCGGCCCCTCAACCAGGTACATTATGGTTCCGAGTAAAATGGATACAATCAACACGAAGAAAACAAAAATGAAAATTTTGGTTCTGCTGGCTTTCAGTGCCCTCAGTAAATTATTGGATTCACCCACAAACCGAACCAGCTTCAGGATACGGAAAACCCTGAGTAGCCTCAATGCCCGCAGGGCCGCAAAATATTGAGAACCTACTACCAGGTAGGACAGGTATTTCGGGATTGTGGAAAGGAGGTCAATGATACCAAAGAAGCTGAATATATATTTGCTCGGCCTTCTGATACAAATAATCCGCAGAACATATTCCACGGTAAAGAGTATGGTTACCACCCATTCTGAAATGTCCAGGAAATCGTGGTAGCGTTCATCAAAACGAGGAACACTTTCCAGCATTACGATGATTACACTATATAGGATTACTACAAGCAAAACAATGTCAAATAGCTTGCCTGCCGGGGTATGTGTGCCGTAGATGATCTCGTGCAGTTTAAACTTCCAGTCCCTTTTTGCTTGTGCTTCTCCTTCCAAAGTACTAATTCAATTCAATTACTTTCAAAACCCTTTTTTCCTGAAGGTAAGTACTGATGATCCGTCCGCTTGCTGGACTTCCTTTCATAGGGGTAATGATTTTTTCTAAGATATGAATATTATTGATTTGATGGTTCAGGTTGTAAAAACCCAATCCTTTGAATACACCATTTTTAAGTAAAACGGCACTGCGTTCACCTACATCGCGCCCTTTATCAATAAGCAATATACTGTTGTTTGCGAGGTCAATTTCCTGGTAAAATCCCTGAACCACACGCTGCTGTTCCAGGATCTTTACCTGCTTGTTTTCCGGGGCGTTGTATTTGGGCTTATTCCGTTGTCGCTCCTCCTCAGCCTTTAATCGGGCTACAAGTTCGCTTCCGGTTATTTCAAAAGTAACTTTCCGTGTTTCCTTCTGTATAGTCCGGGCCCAGCTGCCACTATTTGTGAAATGCTGATTTACCCTTTTCCTGATGTTTGTGCTGTGACTCAGGAAAATCAGGTCACCTTCTTTGTTGTACATATAATATACGCCTGTTTCCAGGGGCATATCATCCACAATATCGAGCTGCCTGGGAGTGAGTTCACCCAAACTTTCAGCACGAATTACCCGTTTAATGATACTCTTGTCGGAATCCCGGGACAGTAATAGTTTAAAGAGCTTTAAAGTGGCCAGTGCGTCCCCGTTGGCCCGATGCCGATCGCTTACGGGTATTCCCAGTGACCTTACCAGTTTACCCAGGCTGTGAGATTCGGCTTCTGGGATAAGGCGTTTGGAAAGATCCACAGTGCAAAGGGTTTTCCTCTCAAAATTATAGCCCAGCCTGCGGAATTCGGTACGAAGGATACGGTAATCGAATTGGGCATTATGGGCTACCAAAACAGTGCCCTGAGTAATCTCTACAATCCTTTTAGCTACCTCATGAAATTTTGGGGCGGTCCTGAGCATTTTACTGTTGATGCCCGTTAACTTTACCACAAAGGGCTGAATTTCCCGCTCCGGATTTACCAGGCTGATGAACTGGTCTACAACACGATGTCCGTCAAATTTATGGATGGCTATTTCCGTAATACCCTCTTCATCGTATTTCCCCCCAGTGGTTTCTATGTCCAGAATAGTGTACATAATATCGCATCTCTCAGAGACAACTAATTTCTTGCTCCAAAGATACTGCTTCCGATCCTTACCATGTTACTTCCTTCTTCTATAGCAATCTTGTAATCCCCGCTCATGCCCATCGATAGGATTTTCAATTCCGGGATACTGTTCTGAAGCTTGTTAAACAGCGTTTTAAGGCCTTTGAATTCCCGACGTACCTGTTCCATATCGCTGGTGAATGTGGCCATGCCCATAAGGCCCAATACTTTTACGTATTCTAACTTTTCAAGTTCAGCAGATGAAGCCAGGGTTTGAAGTTCTTCTTCATCAAATCCAAACTTGCTGGATTCTTCAGCTATATGGACCTGAAGCAGGCAGGCTAATTTCCTTCCGTATATCTGCCCCTGTTTATTGATCTCCTTTAATAACCTGAGGCTGTCTACCCCATGAATAAGGCTCACAAAAGGGGCCATATATTTTACCTTATTTCGCTGCACATGCCCAATCATGTGCCATTCAATATCCCCGGGCAGGATCTCGTGTTTTTCAACCATCTCCTGAACACGGTTTTCACCAAATACCCGCTGACCGCTCGAATAGGCCTGCAGGATATCCTCGGCAGATTTTGTTTTTGAGACGGCTACAAGGGATACATGCTCTGGTAAAGCCGATTTTATTTTCAGGAGGTTTTCTGCAATTGACATGTGTTAACTTAGTAAATTAATCTTTGTCAGGAAAGGGTATCCGAAAGGTCATAAACCGTAAGTCCGCTTCTTAGTTTGGGCTCAATATAAGTGCTTTTGGGAGGCATAACCAGGCCTTCATCGGCTATTGCCTTGATTTCATCAATATTTACCGGAAGCAGTCCGAAGCCCACTTCGAAATCACCACGGTCAATGGCATCTTTCATCTTTAGCACATTGTGCTTGCCGTAACCATATTGTATGCGCTTGTCGTTCCTGAGATCCTGTATCCCTAAAACAGGTTCAAGGATTGTTTTGTAAAGGATCTGTGTATCCAGTCTGCTGAGGGAATCGGTAAAATTATAGGCCCTTTTCCGTAGGTACAGGGAATAAAATTCCCCATCGAGGTACATGCTAAAATGATGTTTCTTCCCGGGTTTATAGAGTTCATTTCCATATCTCTTGATCCGAAAACTTTCGTCCAGCCGTACCAGGAACTCTTTTTTACTTAGTCCATTCAGGTCTTTGACCATCCTATTGAATTCAAATATCCTAATATCGGATTCGGGTATCAGGTAGCTCATAAAGTAGTTATAAGCCTCCTTACCGGAATGTTCAGGATTTTTATCTTTAAGGGTTTTCCCTAAGAGGCAGGAAGATGCACTTCGGTGATGACCATCAGCAATGTAAAGTGAATCCATGCCGCTAAACTCCTGCTGTATCGTTTGAAGGACTTTGCGGTCTGATATTACCCAAAGGCTGTGTTTAATACGGTCTGGTGTGGTGAACTCATAAGCGGGGGTATGCCTCGTGGTACTCTCCAGAATAGCGCTGATTGAAGCATTGTCCTTATAGGCCATAAGGACCGGCTCTGCCTCAAAACGAACAATTTCCAGGTAATCGGCAAACAACTTTTCCCTGCGGGCAATGGTTGCCTCGTGCTTTTTGATGATTCCATTCTCATAATCAGCTATGCTGGTCGCACAAAAGAAACCCGTACAGCGATATGCATTTTTTTCAACCCGGTAGATATAGAAACTTGGCTCGGGATCTTTCATAAAAACCTCGTCTTCCAAAAATTCCATATATCGGTTCCTTACAAGCCGGAACCGTTCATTTCCAGACACTTTTTTATCGTATTTAAATCCGGGATTTATAATGTGAAGGAAGGAAAAAGGATTATAGCTTAGTTTTGCCTCCAGCTCTTTTTTAGAGTACTCTTCATAGGAGCGTGAAGCGACAAATGCAGCCTTGTCCGGAGTGGGCCGGATCGCTTTGAAAGGTTTGATCTCTGGCATATCAGCTCTGGAATTGCTTGGCTACCCGCTCTGCTTTTCGCGACTCGCTGTAATCGTAGAACCCTTCCCCTGACTTAACCCCCAACTTTCCTGCAGTAACCATATTTACCAGCAATAGGCAGGGAGCGTATTTGGGGTTCTTAAACCCTTCATACATTACATTCAGGATGGATAAACAAACATCGAGTCCAATAAAATCAGCTAATTGTAAAGGCCCCATAGGATGGGCCATGCCCAGTTTCATAACGGTGTCAATTTCTTCAACACCAGCTACGCTCTGGTATAGTGATTCTATTGCCTCGTTGATCATGGGCATCAGGATGCGGTTTGCGATAAAGCCAGGATAATCGTTTACCTCTGTTGGGATTTTCGAGACTTTTGCCGAGAGCTCCATTGTGGTTTGGAGGACGTCGTCAGAAGTGTTATATCCTCGAATAACTTCAACGAGTTTCATAATGGGGACAGGGTTCATAAAATGCATCCCTATTACCCGTTCGGGATACTGTGTTACCGCAGCTATCTGGGTTATGGATATGGATGAGGTGTTAGTGGCCAATATGGTGTCCGGGGGGCAAAGGGCATCTAATTCCTTGAATATCTCGAGTTTAAGGGATACCTTTTCAGTAGCTGCTTCTACTACCAGTTGCACCCCTTTTACACCTTCTGCAAGACTGGTAAACCGCCCTATTCGGGCAAGGGTTTCATCTTTTTCCGCCTGGGAGATTTTCTCTTTTGCTATCATGCGGTCAAGATTCCTGGAAATGGTTCCCAGACCTTTATTCAAAGCAGCGTCGTTAATATCGATCAGGTTGACGCTATACCCGTGCTGAGCAAAGACATGGGCTATTCCGTTCCCCATAGTTCCAGCTCCAATAACGGCAATTTGTTTAATCATACTGCTGTTTTTTCAAATGAATTAATTATTTGAAGCGCCACTCTCAGTGCTTTAGTACCTTCTTCCAATGATACCAGGGGTTTGGTATCTTCATTTATGGCATTTGCAAAGGTTTCCAGCTCATCTTTAATGGCATTGTTCATATTAATGTCCGGATTTTCAAAGTAGATCTGTTTCTTCTCACCTTCCGCATTTTGCAGGATCATATCAAAGGCTCCGGGTTCTTCGGGGGCATCCTTCATTCTCACCACTTCCACCTTTTTTTCCAGAAAATCCACAGAAATGTATGCGTCTCGCTGGAAAAAACGGGATTTCCTCATGTTTTTCAGGGAAATCCTGCTGGAGGTTAGGTTAGCTACGCAACCGTTTTCAAATTCTATACGGGCATTAGCAATATCCGGTGATTTGCTGATTACCGAAACCCCACTGGCATTGATTTGCTTTACCTCCGAATTCACTACGCTTAGAATGATGTCTATGTCGTGGATCATCAGGTCCAGAACCACAGGGACATCTGTACCCCTGGGATTAAATTCAGCGAGCCGATGTGTTTCTATAAACATAGGGTTGGTGATACTTTCCCTTATGGCCATGAAAGCAGGGTTAAAGCGTTCCACGTGGCCTACCTGCCCTTTAACCCCGTATCGCTCCTGCAGATTCAGGAGTTCTTCGGCTTCTTCGAGTGTATTGGTGATGGGTTTTTCAATAAAAATATGTTTTCCATTTTCCATGGCCTTCTTAGCACAATCAAAATGGGAAAGGGTAGGGGTAACGATGTCTACAACGTCTGCCTCCTCAATAAGTTTGTTGAGGTTCTCGATGTAGGGATAACCGAATTCCTCCGAGACCTGTTTGCCATTAATGGCATCGGGATCGTAAAAACCGATCAATTCATATTCCGGGGATTCCTGCAGAAGGCGAAGGTGAATTTTTCCTAAATGTCCTGCTCCCAGCACACCAACTTTTAGCATGGATTTTTGTTTTGTCAAAAATAGGGGATAAATTCAACATTACCTGAATCCTGAAGGGGAATCAGTAGGTTGATTTCAGGCAATTATATAATTTAGTATTCCAAAAGAAAAAAGGTTGAAGGACACCCTCAAACATAGGGGAATGCGCAATAAGCTTGTGGATATTGTCGCATCCAAAGGAATAGTGGATAAGCTGGTTTTGCAGGCTTTACGCAACGTACCCAGGCACCTTTTTATGGATAGCAGCTTTGAAGGACACGCCTATCAGGACAAAGCCTTTCCCATTGCTGCAGACCAGACCATTTCCCAGCCTTACACTGTGGCCCGCCAGACTGAATTGCTGGAGGTACGTCCCAACCAGAAAATTCTTGAGATTGGAACGGGTAGCGGTTACCAAACCGCAGTGCTACTGGAGTTAAAGGCCAAAGTATACACCATTGAGAGGCAACTGGAATTGTTTAAAAAAACCAGGCTTTTCTTCGATAAAATGGGTTACCGTCCCAAAAAAATGGTCTTTGGTGATGGATACAAAGGATTGCCCGAAGAAGCTCCGTTTGACGGTATTGTTGTAACTGCCGGTGCACCGCAGATCCCAAAGGCATTGCTGGCTCAATTAAAGGTCGGGGGAAAGCTGGTTATCCCCGTAGGTGAGGAAGAACAAATCATGACAGTAGTTACGCGTAAATCAGAGAAGGCCTTTGAAAAGTTGGAATACGGGGCCTATCGTTTCGTGCCTTTGCTGGAGGATAAGAATTAAATCTTGATTACTTCCTGTAATCTTTCTTGATGCGGTCAAGGTTTCGCTTGGTATCCCGCTCTTTCAAGGCCTCCCTTTTGTCGTAAAGCTTTTTCCCCCTGGCCAGGGCAATCTTGATTTTGGCGAGCCCGCGATCGTTGATGAAAAGATTAAGTGGCACTATAGTTAGCCCCGAAGCTTTTACTTCCTTGTGCAGTTTTTTAAGTTCCTGTCTGTTTAACAGCAATTTTCTTTCGGCTTTGGGTTTGTGATTATAATGTGAGCCGTGGGCGTATTCATCTACCTGCATGTTAATCACAAATAATTCGCCCTTGTCGTTGAATTCGCAGAAACTCTCGGAGATGGAAGCCTTTCCCAAACGGATAGATTTAATTTCTGTCCCGGATAGAACAATGCCCGCTGTATAGGTATCCAGCAATTCGTATTCGAAACGAGCCCGCTTGTTTTTTATGTTAATGTTTTTCTGCATATCATGGCAAAAATAAGAACAAAAGGGCAATGCACATTTTCATAATTTCCCCATATTTCTGAAATTAATTGTAATGTTATTCGGATTATTACGAATATTTCCTAAAATAAGGACATGAGAAAAGTTATTTGGGTTCTTTTTGGTTTCGTTGTATGGGCTTGTCAGGATACTGATTTGGGCGGTAATCCCCAGGCAATAATTGATAAGGCAATTGAGGTATCAGGCGGGGCATATTACGATTCTTTACGTGTAAGCTTCCGGTTCAGGGATATCCTGTATGCCAGTGAGAGAGGGGCCCGGGGAAAAGTACTAAGCCGATCCTTTGTTAAGGATAGTGCCGAAGTGCTGGATGTGCTTGAGGGAGGAAGTTTTACAAGAAGGATAAATGGGAGTGTTGTGGCGGTCCCGGATACCATGGCCGTAAAATATGCCAATTCCGTCAATTCAGTTCATTACTTTGCACGATTGCCCTATGGATTAAACGATCCGGCTGTAATGAAGAAGTACCTTGGAGAGGTACTCATTGACGGAAAATTGTACCACAAGGTTGAAGTAACCTTCAGGGAAGAAGGGGGAGGTGATGATTTTGATGATGTTTATGTTTATTGGTTTGACAGGAAAAGCAACAAACCGGACTACCTGGCCTATGAGTTTCATGTAAATGGTGGGGGTTTGCGTTTCAGAAAGGCCTTAAATGAACGCTATATAGGCGGTATCCGCTTTGTAGATTATCTGAATTACAAACCAACTTCAGATGAAGTAAGTGTTTATGAACTGGATTCGTTGTTTATGAAAGGCGAGCTGGAGTTGCTTTCCCGCATCGAAATTCGGGATATACAGGTTAATCCGGGCAGTTACAATTAAAAACCAGTCGCTGGTCTATGGCCTTGCCGTTAACCACGGTGACAATAAAAAGACTTCCGTTGTCATAATCATCCATGGAGTCATATTTCTCTTCTCCAATCATTCTATTGACCATGGCTGGTGTACTATTGCTGTGACCTACCACAAGTACGTTTTTCCCGAGGTTTTCCATTTGAAATGCCTGAATATCCAGATTCCCCGGGTCGTAGTACTGTTCAGTGATTTCCTGCTTGATGGCAACGGGAGCAGCCGTCATTCGAGTCCTTTCGTAATCTGTTGTATAGACCGCATCCAGGGAGACTTCGTTAAGGATTTCTGCCCAGTGCATGGCTCTCCCCAATCCTTTTTGATTTAATTCCGGGTCAATATCTTCAGGATTGCTCCGGTCTTTCTCTGCGTGACGGATAAAATAGTAGGTAGACACTATGGGGTCGGAATTATCCAGAACTTCCTTTGGGTCCTCCTTGCAAGAGCTGCTAATTGTTAACAAAAACGCGAAGATTAGAAGCTTTAATGTTTTCATGCTGAATTGGTTTAACTAAATTTATCCTTATTGCTAAAAGTAACTGAAATTCATTAAAAAAAGTATGTTGAGGGTCCGAAATTTGGGGTTCTGCCATCGATACATCATATTGCTAGGGATATGGATAGCAGGCTTTGCGGCGAATGCCCAGGACACGGAGCTTCCTGTGGATTTCCGTCAGCACAATCTTACCGAATACAACAGCAGCCTGTTTAGTCCGGTATTTTCACTGGACCGCAACCAACCGCAGTCCCTGGCGTTCTGGAGCCGCTGGCAATGGCAATTGGTAGATGAAGACCCAACTACCTTTTTACTCAACTACAGCAGAAGGGTCAATAATGCAATGGCGGGAGGAATCGGTGTTTTTCAACATAATACGGGCTTGTTCCTGAATCGCGGTGGTGTTTTGAATTACGCCTTTACTACTCAGCTTGCTCCGGAATTCAGTTTTGCAGCAGGACTTAATGTTTTTGGTTATCAACGTGAACTCGCTGATGATAGTTTCCTGAATGATCCAAACCTTCCAGATGCAGAGGAATTGGATGCTTTTATACTCCAGGTAGCCCCTGGTGTCAGGTTTCAATATGGTCCCGTTAGCCTGGGTATGACTATGGAAAACCTCCTGCAATTCAATTTTAATGCGGGTAATAATGAGGCAGGCGACGCAGGTAACATTTACCTTGGATTCCTGGGATATCAAATGCCAATACGGATGTTTGAGCAATTCGGAGAGAGTTATTTACAACACACTATATATTTTAAATCATTGCCGGGATTTGATAATCAGGTAGGGATTACCTCACTGCTTACAACTCCAAAGTTTTGGGCTCAATTAGGATTCAATAATTTTTATGGAGCTTCAGGAGGATTGGGAATTCGTATTTCAAATAAATTTTCCCTGGGAGCCCTTATAGAATATGGAACCCAGGATGATTTACAGGACAGGGACCCCACGTTTGAACTTGTGACCGCCTTTAATTTCGGGCCCCGAGGAAAGCCGGAAGAAGATGAGATAAGAGAGTTGGAGAAAGACGAACCCATATTGGAAACTGAAATAGAACAGCAAGAACAGGAAGACGAAAAACAACGCCTTGAAGAGGAAGCTTCTATGGCCAAGCTGGAAAAGGAAAAGGAATTGAAAAAGGAGCAGGATTCCATTACCGCTGCTCAGAAAATACAAGAAGAAAGACAGGCTCAGGAATACAGACAAAGGAAACTGGACTCGATTGCTGAAGCTAAGAAGCTTGATGAACAAAAGGCGAAAACGCAGCGATTGCAGGACTCTGTCAGGAGAGCGAATGCGGCCCGGAAACAAACACCGGTAGCTCCGCGAAAAGGGGAGAAGTATGAAGAGGTTGTGAACGAAATAGGAATTGCTCCTGGATACTATCTTATTGCCAATGTTTTTGGCACTAAACGCTATTTTGATGCCTTCATGAAAACACTTAACCAACGCGGTTTAAGCCCTAAATCATTTTACAGGGAAAGCAAAAAATACAATTATGTTTACCTGGCGAAATTCAATACCATGGAAGAAGCAAGGCAGGCCAGGGATAGTCAGTTAAACGGAACTTATAAAGGCGATCTGTGGATCTTCCGGATGGTAAGAGAATAACTAGTGCTTTATTTCCCTGTTGATCAGAACCTCCATGTAGGCCACAGTATTTAACAGGTATTTCCTGTCTCCGGAAATAGTGGCCATCGCAATTGCACCCTGTAACATGGTGTAGAGTTGCTTGGCAAATTGTAAAGGGGGTACAGGTAAGCGAATTTCTCTTTGGTTTACTCCATTTTCCAGAACCAACGCAATTTTGCCTTCAATGGTTTTGGCAAGTTCACGCGCGGCTGCAGCGAGCTGCTTATTGTTGTTCCGGGCGTCTACTCCTACACTCAATACCGGGCATCCTCCCAGCTCCTTCATAAGTTCGTCATAATGCTTGTAAAAATGAGTAAGGGAAGCCAGTTTTTCTAGTGCTCCTCCAGGAACATCCAGCTTTTCATCAAGTACGTTAAGAAGTTTATTGCTGCTGTATTGGAACGCTGATAGCGCAAGGGATTCCTTATTTTCGAAATTGCCGTAAATAGCCCCTTTGGTAAGACCTGTAGCGTCTGTAAGATCGCTCATGCTTGTGCCAATATAGCCGTGCTTGTTAAAGAGCGGTGCCACAGTCTCAATAATGAAAGCAGTGGTTCTTTCGGCTTTGGTTGGCATAGGGTGATCAATTTTATACGAATATATAAAAACTATATACGGAATGGTATACTAAGTAAAAAAAAGGTGCCGGCTGCTAATTATTCGCCTCCGGCACCCCAAATCCTTGTTTAAGATACTTTTTTATTCAACAAGCTCGCCCTGGTTGCGAAACACGAGTCCTTCATCAAAACTGTCCAGTAAAATGATACTGTCTGCTTTTACATTTCCACTGAGCAACTCTTTGGAGAGCACATTGAGTACTTCTTTCTGGATTACCCGTTTAATTGGTCTTGCCCCGTACTGAGGATCGAAACCTTTTTTAGCCAGGTACTCGATTGCTTCCTTGGTAGCATCAATTACAATATGCTGTTTGGCGAGCATTTTTTTGAGGTTTTCCAACTGTAATTTCACGATTTCCCTTATGTCTTCCATACTTAATGGGGTAAACATAATGATATCGTCAATCCGGTTGAGAAATTCAGGCCTGATCGTCTTTTTAAGCAGGCCCAGTACTTCCATGCGTGCAGTTTCGGTAGCACTGTGAAGGTCTTTGCTGTTTTCAAAAGCTTCCTGTATCAGATGACTTCCCATATTACTGGTCATGATAATTATGGTGTTCTTGAAATCGGCAACACGCCCTTTGTTATCTGTAAGCCGGCCTTCATCCAGAACCTGTAAAAGCACATTGAATGTATCCGGGTGAGCCTTTTCAATTTCATCGAGCAGGACTACGGAATAGGGCTTTCTCCTTACCGCTTCGGTGAGTTGTCCACCTTCATCATAACCTACATATCCGGGGGGTGCCCCAACCAGCCTGCTGACCGAATGCCGTTCCTGGTATTCGCTCATGTCTATGCGCGTCATTGCGCTTTCATCATCAAATAGATAGCTCGCCAGCGTCTTGGCCAATTCGGTCTTGCCCACACCTGTAGTCCCCAGGAAGAGGAAAGACCCTATGGGGCGTCTGGCATCCTGCAGGCCAGCCCTGCTTCTACGAATGGCGTCGGATACCGCTTCAATAGCTTCATCCTGACCTACTACTCTCTTATGCAGGACTTCTTCCAGTTTCAAGAGTTTTTCACGCTCGCTTTGCATCATTTTGGTGACAGGTATGCCCGTCCATTTGGCCACTACTTCTGCAATATCTTCACTGGTAACCTCTTCTTTGATCAGAGTGCCGGCTTGCTGCTGTTCCGCCAGTTCTGCCTGAAGAACATCCAGTTTGGACTGAGCTTCCTTGATCTTACCGTAGCGCAATTCGGCCACTTTGCCATAATCGCCATTTCTTTCTGCCCTTTCAGCTTCCAGCTTATAGTTCTCTATGTCCTGTTTGGTCTTCTGGATGTTATCCACTACAGATTTCTCACTTTCCCACTTGGCGAAGATCTCATTGCGTTGCTCCTTAAGGTTTGCCAGGTCAATGTTTAGCGCCTTGAGCTTTACCTGGTCATTCTCTCTTTTAATGGCTTCTATCTCAATTTCCAGCTGCATGATCTTTCGATCCAGTACATCCAGTTCCTCCGGTTTGGAATTGATTTCCATCCTTAGCTTGGAAGCTGCCTCATCCATCAGGTCGATGGCCTTATCCGGCAGGAACCTGTTGGTGATATAGCGCTGGGAAAGTTCCACTGCAGCTATAACCGCTTCGTCCTTAATCCGCACTTTGTGGTGTGCTTCGTATTTCTCCTTCAGGCCCCGCAATATGGAAATGGCACTTTCTGTATCCGGTTCATCCACAGTAACTTTCTGGAACCGCCTTTCCAGGGCTTTGTCTTTTTCAAAATATTTTTGGTATTCATCCAGGGTGGTTGCCCCAATGGCACGCAATTCTCCGCGGGCCAGGGCAGGTTTCAGGATATTGGCTGCATCCATTGCTCCCTGTCCGCCTCCAGCTCCCACCAGGGTGTGGATTTCGTCAATGAACAGGACAATATCGCCATCAGAACCTGTTACCTCCTTAATAACGGACTTTAGGCGTTCTTCGAACTCACCCTTGTATTTGGCACCCGCTATGAGCGCCCCCATGTCCAGGGAATAAATGACCTTATTTTTGAGATTTTCAGGCACATCGCCCTGTACGATTCTATGGGCCAGCCCCTCGGCAATGGCTGTTTTACCCGTTCCGGGTTCTCCCACAAGCATAGGATTGTTTTTGGTGCGTCTGGACAGGATCTGTAAAATCCTCCGTATTTCTTCATCCCTTCCAATTACGGGGTCCAGTTTGCCTTTATCTGCCAGGTCATTCAGGTTGCGGGCATATTTATTCAGGGAGTTGTAGGTGTCTTCTGCACTCTGGGATGTAACCTTTCCTCCTTTACGGAGTTCCTGTATGGCTGTATTTAAATCCTTTTCATTTACGCCCTGGTCTTTCAGCATCCTGCTGATCTTGCTATTTGATTTAAAGATTGCCAGCAACAAATGCTCAATGGATACATATTCGTCCTGCATTTTTTTGGCAATCAGATTGGCTTCATTTAGTGTTTTACCGGCTGCCTGCGAAAACATAATATCGGCTCCGGAAACCTTGGGCAACCTTTCCAGTTCCTGATCCAGCACCTTGTCCAGGATCTCTGTGTTTACATTGAGCTTTTTGAGCAAGAATGGCATTACATTCTCATCCACCTCCCCAATGGCTTTGAACAGGTGCTCATTCTCTACTAGCTGGTGGCCATATCCCTGGGCTATCTGCTGTGCCTGTTGTATGGCTTCCTGTGATTTTATTGTAAATGTATTGATGTTCATTATTTCTGATTTTTTCCTTTCTTTGACTTTTATTTCCAAAAGGTCAACAACCTTACCAAGTTATTGAAACCGACAAAATGTCGCTCCAAAGCCCATTTGGCAAGACATTTCGGCAGAACTTAAATAATCAGAATTAGTAAGTACTATGAGTATATGGGATAGTGTATTTGGTAACGCCAAAAAGGAAAATGGAAGTCAGCAAGAGGCGGTAAACTGGTTTGAATTAACCGACAGTGATCAATTGAGGTCCCTTATAGAAGACTCACATAATAAGTCCCAGCTCATATTTAAACACTCTATGACATGTGGCGTGAGCGGTATGACCAAAAGGCGATTTGAGGCAGGGGCGGAAAATTTTAAAGATCAATTTGCATTCCACCTGTTGGTGGTGCAGAAGAATCGCGATCTATCCGCGCAAATAGGCGCACAGTTTCAGGTACGGCATGAATCTCCTCAGCTCTTGATAATACGGGATGGTGCAGTGGTTGATCACGCTTCCCACTGGCAGATCGATTCCCTCGACCTGGAAAAATATCAATAAAAAAACCCGGCAAGTGCCGGGTTATCTTTTAATTGAATCGATGTCTGACCAGGATATCTTTTAACCTGTTTTTCAGGTCTTCACCTGCATCGTATACCATTTGTTCGTTGCTGGGGAAGGGAACAGCTCTCAAATTAACCAGAGCGATAAGATCATCTTCCAGTGCACGTCTGTCTCCATTGTAATTGGCGTACACATGTTGAAAAATAAACTCGCTGGATAAGGGGTAGCTGTTTACCTGTTGCCTGGTATTCAGGTCTATGTAGCTAACCGTACCGGTGACCATGGCGGCCTTGTGCTGCGTAAACTGGTAGAAGTTACATCTAACGGTTCTGAATTTATCTACCTTTATCTCATTTCCCAGGCTGTCTTTTACAATATTGCCATCGTCATCATATAGATATTTGTATCCGTCTTTGATCTGCCTTTCCTTGATGATCTGCTTCTCACTTACCTGTTCCGGTGAAATACTGATATCCCGGAAAGCGACCTGCATCTCATAATCGTATCGGATGTCTTTCAGAGGGGTAGTGTGATACTGCGTCCAAAGATCATTTAGTCCATAGGTGTTGAAGTTCAGCAATTCTTCCTCAAGCCTTTGGGGTATTACCTGTTCGGTATCGTTCAGGACATTTACTTTGACAAAATCCTGCCCAAGTTGCCATGCCTGCTCCATTTTATCCCGTGCATCGCTATATCCCGGATTGATTTCCAGCAGGTAATTGAAATCGTCATAGGCCTGCCTGAAATCAGTTTTGAATTTACCATTGGCCAGCAAGGTAGCAGCATTATCATAAAGATATTCGGATAGCTGCTCTTTGGCGACAAGTATTTCGTTATCGTAATTCCGGAAATTAAAACTGGCATTCCGATTCTCGTCCTGGATGTAAAGGGGGAGAAGGGGACGGATTCGCTCCTGCATTTCCTTTATCTGGTTATACCCCTTGAAGATGAATTCATAGTTGGCAGGATTCCCTTCTTTCTGTAAAAAGGATATATGTTCCAATTCGCGCTGGGTGTATTTGGCAAAAGCCTCTTCCAGAAGCAGAACATATGGCTGATTTCCTTTTTTTGTCTTGTTCTCTGACAAATTCTTGATGGCCTTATGCATAGCCTGGGTATAATTCCCAGTATTCAGGGCTTCCTGGGTTTTCTTCACCCCGCCACAAGCCATTAACAGGACCATAAACGTTCCTAAAAGTAATGTCTTTTTCATGATGTTTAGATTTATGGTTTTCAGGCATGATTCAATAGCTATGCCAAAAACAACTGTTTCCATAACGAAAAAGGACAAACTATCGTATATGTCCGTTGAAATGTTGTATTGTCGGTAATATCAGGGTAAAGCAGGCAGCAGTTGGGTGCTCACCTCTCCAAACCCGATCCGGAGGCCTGCTTTTTCGCAGTAACCACGCATAATTACCGTGTCAAAGTCCTGAATTGAAGTACGTGTTTCGCCATTGGAAAGGGCTATTGGTTTAGTACCCTGCCAGGCTAATTCCAGCATGGAACCATAACTGTCCGGAGTAGGTCCAGATATTGTACCGCTTCCCATCATATCTCCACTATTCACCTGGCAACCATTAATAGTATGGTGTGCCAGTTGCTGGGCCATGGTCCAGTACATATATTTAAAGTTAGACCTGGCTACCGTGGTAAGAGTACCGTCCTTCGGGGCAATAGCCGCTTCCAAATGGATGTCAAAACTTCTTTTGCCTTCCTGTTTCAGGTAAGGGAGTGGAGCCGGTTCCTGTTTGGGACTCTCTGTTCTAAAGGGTTCAAGGGCGTCTAGGGTCACTATCCAGGGTGAAATTGAAGAGGCAAAATTCTTTGCCAGGAAGGGCCCAAGCGGTACGTATTCCCATTTTTGTATATCCCGGGCGCTCCAGTCGTTGAAGAGCACCAGACCGAAAATGTACTCCTCTGCTTCTGCTACGGATATGGATTCACCCATTTTATTGGCATCCGTGGTAATAAAAGCCATCTCCAATTCAAAGTCGACCATTTTAGAAGGGCCAAATTCCGGTTTATCAGCGCCTTTGGGCAGGGTTTGTCCCTTTGGCCTGCGGATGCGCGTACCACTGGGAACAATAGTGGAACTCCTTCCGTGATATCCCACTGGTATGTGCAACCAGTTGGGCAATAGTGCGTTATCCGGATCCCTGAACATGGATCCTATATTGGTTGCATGCTCCTTACTGGAATAAAAATCAGTGTAGTCCCCGATTTGGACAGGTAGTTGCATTTCAATCTCATCCAGTGTAAAAAGTACTATACTTCGGTGTTCTTCATTGTCCCTTAGTTTGGGATTGTCCACTTCAAAGATCTCACTGATGCGATTCCGTACCAGTCTCCAGGTCTTCTTTCCGTCTGAAATAAAATCGTTAAGGCTGTTTTGGAGAAAGATATCATCCGTTAGGGGTATGCCCTCAAAATAACCCAGTTGGTGTAGTGCCCCAAGGTCAATGGCATAGTCGCCAATCCGGGTACCTATGGTAATAATATCATCCCTGGTCAGAAAAACTCCAAAGGGAATATTTTGAATAGGGAAATCAGAATTTTCAGGAACCTTTATCCAGGATTTTTTGGACGGATCATTTGCGGTTATAGACATGGAGGTATTGTTAATTTATGTTTGATAAATAATGACTCAAAGATATTATTTTCTCTGTATTAAACGGGTGCAATTTGTACATTTACAACTCATTTAAAGCAAGTTTACTACATGCAACGAGACCATCAGATATTTGATCTTATTAAGGCCGAAGAACAACGCCAAATCAATGGAATAGAACTTATTGCCTCCGAAAATTTCACCAGTCCGCAGGTTAGGGAAGCGGCCGGTTCCGTACTGACCAACAAATACGCCGAAGGCTATCCAGGCAAGCGTTATTACGGGGGGTGCGAAGTAGTGGATCAGGTGGAGCAACTGGCTATAGACCGGGCGAAGGAATTATTCGGTGCGGCCTACGCCAACGTGCAGCCCCATTCCGGTTCTCAGGCGAATGCTGCCGTATATATGGCCTGTTTGCAGCCGGGTGATAAGATATTGGGGTTTGACCTTGCTCATGGCGGGCACCTTACCCACGGATCGCCTGTGAATTTTTCAGGTAAGCTATACAATCCGGTGTTCTATGGGGTAGAAAAGGATACGGGAGTACTGGATTACGACAAGATAGAAGCTATCGCGCTCAAAGAACAGCCAAGGATGATTATCGCCGGTGCTTCTGCGTATTCACGGGACATGGATTTCCAGCGTTTTCGGGAAATCGCGGATAAAGTAGGAGCCTTTTTGCTGGCAGACATTGCGCATCCGGCTGGCTTGATTGCCAAAGGCTTGTTGAGCGATCCCATACCACATTGCCATTTTGTAACTACAACAACCCACAAAACGTTGAGGGGGCCCAGAGGAGGGCTCATACTCATGGGCGAGGATTTTGACAATCCGTTTGGGATCCGGTTGAAAAGCGGCAAGCTCAGGAAGATGTCTGCATTGATTAATCTGGCTGTTTTTCCGGGAAATCAGGGAGGTCCACTGGAACACATAATCGCTGCAAAGGCCATTGCATTCGGGGAAGCACTGACTGATGGGTTTATGGACTATATGAGGCAGGTAAAGAAAAATGCCACAGCCATGGCTGAGGCGTTTGTGGCCAGGGACTATCATATTATTTCCGGAGGGACTGATAACCACGTAATGCTCATTGATCTGCGAAACAAGAACATCACAGGAAAGGATGCCGAGCGTGTACTGGAATCTGCAGACATTACCGCCAATAAGAACATGGTACCCTTTGACGATAAGTCGCCCTTTATTACTTCGGGAATCCGTTTCGGAACTGCTGCAATCACCACAAGGGGACTGAAGGAATCTGATATGGCTACTATTGTAGACTGGATTGATAAGGTACTGACCAGCCCGGAAGATGAATCGGTTATCAAACAGGTCCGGTCGGAGATCAATGCAATGATGAAAGAAAGGCCCTTATTTGACTGGTAAAAATGCCGTAAAATGGAAAACCAGTAGCCCTATATACCGGCTTTCCATTATCAAGATCAATGATTTAGCATGTGGAGGTCACCTGAAATGAAAGACCTGCTTCGTAAATCATAGATTACGGCATCTTCTTCTGAGTCAAAGTATAAAGCCCAGTACCGAAGATATACGGGATCTGCATACTTCGATATAGTTTCAGAGAATTTGGGTTGTATTGGAATCAATTGCTCCTCTATTACGGGGATGTATATTTCATAGGGAGATTCACCCTTGCCATTTGCAAAATGCGTATGATGTTCTGTGAGTGCTGCCAGAATGAGATCGAGCTCCATTTCAACACTATGGGGATAAATCTTTTTGATTATCAGGGTAACATCATTAAGCTCCAAAGCCAATTCTTCTATTTCAATAGGACATTCATTAAGCTGCTGAAGCTGCCAAACGCGTTTGGTTAGGGGATTAGCCCCATTAATATGGATGTAATCCATATTTCCCGTACCCCAATGGCCGTTTTGCAAATGAAATAGTAGTTCATTAAGGGCAAGGGGGCAGTGCATTTCAACGACCAGATTACCACGGTCTCCACTTTGAGAGCAACTTCTTACCAAAGCAGTGGAGTAGTAGTCTTTTTCGAGGTTACGTTTGAAATCATCCAGCCCGGAAATGGGTGGATTGCCATCCAGACGGATACGAAGATTCTTTCTGAAGCCTTCTCTTTGCATAGATATAGGGTGTTGAGACTTCCGCTACATCAAAATTAGATTTAATACTTCATTCGGGTTTATAGGAAAACCATAGAATAATTATGGTTTAACTATAAAATGAAGATTATTTCCGGATATGGGATAAAATACTACCGCTTAAATGCTTGAAAGAGGGTAATTCCTAAATGAACCCTCTGTTACGGGATTCGGTGATCAGCGCCTGATCATTCTGCTTTTCCACGCCAAAAATAGCCTTGAGGTGGCGTTTTCGGTTTTCTATACCCGGAAGTGACAGAGATATATAATTTACCATATCCTTGGTTTTGGTACCTATGGAAAGGTGATATAATATCTTTTTATCGTTTTCATCAAGTGCCAGGTCATTGGCCATCCTTTTGCGTATGGCAGCCAGTGCTTTCTGTGTGTAATAGGGTGGAGCTTTCAGAACAGTTTTGACCATTGCCTGAAGGGATTGCTGGTCTATCTCTGATTTTACCATATAACCTTCGGGATCAACACTTTGCATAATGCTGTTGATCCTGTAATTATCACTAAAGGAAGACATGAACACGATCATGGAGTCCGGGCTGGTTGTGCGTGCCCATATACCCAAATCTTCCCCGGTCTTAACAGTACCCTCGCTACTTGGACCCAGCTGAATGTCCAGAAGAAGGATATCATAGGGGAAGGATTGCAAAGAATCCTTTATCTTCTGCTGTGCTTCTTTATAGGATTTGGCGGTATCTACCTTTACCGTGAAGTCTTCAAACTGAGTGTCCTCCAGTATAAACTTGTAGCCCAGTGTAGTCATTTCATGGTCATCAACGGCAAGAATCTTAATCACTTTCATAGTCAATCCTTTTTAATTTGCTGTAATTCACCTTCCACATTTACGAGCATGTTCGCCTGAGGCGCTTCCGTATCGTATGGTAAAATTACAGTTATATGGGCACCTTTCCCAATACTGCTTTCAATATTCCAGCTTCCATTTATCTTTTCAACCCGCGACTTTATGTTCCTGTGGCCTATGCCTTTCTTCATTTTTCTGGTATTGAATCCACGGCCATCATCACTTATTGTAATTTTCAACATGTTATCCCATAAGATAAGATCTAGTTTAACCTTGCTGGCATGGGCGTGCTTAACTACATTTTGGATGCTCTCCTGTACAATGCGATACAGGTTGATCTTTATTTCACCATTCAGCCCATCCCATTCCAGATCCTCATCGTAGTTAAGTTCGATGGAAAGTCCGGATGAGGCTTCTGTTTCCCTGATCAAATCCTGAATAGATGCAATAAAATTGTTGAATTTCTGGTAGGCTGCATCATTCAGTTCGTGTGAAATAGCCCTTATTTCCTCCTGTACGTCCTTGAGCTTGTCGATAGCATCACTACGCATGGCCATGGCATTGTCGTCACTTTTACCATTGAGGCCCAGCAACACCATTCGGATCCCGTTTAATGCTCCCAGCACTCCGTCATGGAGTTCTTCCGAAATCCGTTTTTGTTCAGACTGTTTTCCTTCCTCCACCTTCTGTTTCTGGCTAAGCATGAGGTTAAAGATTTCCTGGTTCGCTTCCTGTTGCTCTTGCTCAAAACGCAGTCGCTGTACCCGGATCCGCTGGGTAATGATAATAAGTCCGGCAATAGCCAGGAGAATAAGCCCCAGTGCTATTCCCAGGATCAACTGCCTTTCTTTTGCAAGTGTTGCTGCAGCGGCCAGGGCTTCATCTGTTTCCCTTTCAATACGCGCAAATTTATCCCGTATCTGTCGTTCTTCAGATTGCAATCGTTCACTAAGACTGACGTATTCATTGAAGTACTGATCTTTATCCGGGGCAATACTCCCCAATAATTTTAAGGACTCCAGCTTGCGCTTGTAGTTGGAACTCAGTTCTGCTTGTTCCAGTGCATTCTGTGCATGGAAGATGGCTTCTTCAGTACGGCCCAGTTTGTTGTAATAAGTGGCAAGGTTGAAACTTGTAGTGGACAGCCCCTGGTTATTATTCTCAAGCAGGTTTATTCGATAAGCTTTGCTCAAATCGGCCAGGACATTGATGGTGTCGCCGCTTAAGAATCGACTGATTGCCAAATTATTAAGGGTTTGAGCGTACGCCCGGGGGCGTTTGGTTTCCAGGCCTTCGTAATCCAGAGCCGCTTCAAAATAGGGGATAGCTTCCTGCCACTTTCCCTGTTCTTTATACAGATTTCCTAAATTGTTTTCTAAAGACCGCTTATATCTGATCCGGTCATTCTCATCCATCAAATTCAAATACTCTTCTGCCTTCTTAAAGAACCCCAGGGAACGGTCATATTCCTTTAACTCCTTTGTTATGCTGCCCAGGTTGTTGTAGCATAAAAAGAGATGGGTAGTGTCCTTGATTGGTTCCAGGATTTCAATAGCCTCAAAGGTAGTTTTCTCGCTTTCCACATAGGCTCTTGCTTTTTGTTGCTCTGTTGCCATGTTGTACAACAGCCTTCCTGAATACTTCAGGTTACCCAATTCCTTGTAAAGGGAATGGGCGCTGTAGTAGTAGTAAAACGCACTATCTCTGAGTGATTTACTGCTAAAGAAATTTGCTAAGTCCCAATTTGAATTGGCAAGCTCGCGTTTATCTTCAAGGGCTTGGGCCAGGTTTTGCAATTCCCGGTTATTCTCTCGAAATCTGAGGGAATCTCCCAGTCTCAGGTAAGCCAATGAAAGCTGGGAATAATAATTGATTTTTAAGGTGTCTGGAGCGTTTTCTGAAATGTTCTCTGTTGCTTTGTTCAGGAAGCGCTGCCTGGAATCCGAAGGTAAATCCGGGTTTTTTCCGTATTCCAGCCAGAGGGTAACACTATCAGCAACCTGATTGCTGTTCTGATCTCCGTTATTTGTGCTATTTCCGCCACAAGCTATTATGCCCAAGATTAACAGATATACGCCTATTTTCAGAAAGGGATGTTTTTCAATAGCCTCCAACATACATCCAATTTATAAAAAATGAACCGTATGCCCAACGGTCATACGGTTCAGGTTTTATTTGATAATTAACAGTACTATCATTCTCTTTCCGAAACGGGAATGTCATCACCGTCTGTACCTTCCCTTTCTGATACCGGGATATCATCGCCATCCGTGCCTTCTCTTTCTGATACCGGGATATCGTCACCATCCGTACCTACTTCATATAATATCTGATCTTCTGCAGTGCTTTCAGCTTCACATGAAACCAACCCTATACTAAAAAGAACTACTACTAAAATGCTGGCAATTTTTCTCATCTTCAATGGTTTTTAGTTATTGTTAGGAATTCTATTACCCTAACTTATTAAAGATGATCAAGGGGTATTGCACTAAACGCCTGTCATTTAGTAGGTGACCGGGTTTTGTGAGTAACTGACCTGATTTTAAAAGAATTTACCTGGATGAGGAAATCGAATTTCGGGATAGAATTTTCTTCAATTCGTCAATATTGGGTCGGTAAGACCTGGAGAAGGGCAATTGCTTCTTTCCTGTTTTAAGTGTGCACATTGATTTCCCGAAATTAATACGGGAAACATAGTTCCGGTTAAGAATATAACTCTGATGTACCCTGATGAAGTTTTTTGGGAGCTGGGTTTCAAAGGTCTTCAAGGTCTTATATGCGCTTATTACACTACCATCTTTCATATGAAAGTCCGTAGTATTATTGTCGGCCTTAAGGAAGAGTATGTCGTCTGTATTGAGATACTGGTAGTCGTTGTACGATTTAAGGCATAGGGTAGGGCTTGCCTCTTCCAGGGGGATTTGCTTCTGAAGCCGCCTTACGGTTTTGCGAATATCAAACTCGTTGAATGGAAGCAACCAGTAATCAAAGAAGTTGTATTTGATTGCATCATAGGCATAATCCTTAGACTTCGATACAGCAATGAAAATCGGGAGCTCTTTCATATACTGATATAATTCCGTCACCATGTGAAAGTATTCATGTGCCCTGTCATTGAGGTTTATAAATACGATATCAGGGAGGTATTTAATGATGGAATTTAAGCCGGAATGGCTGTCGCGCGCTTCATCTATACAGGTAAAATCACCATAGTCCTCAAGGAAGTGCTGCAACTGCAGTTTTGAGGATGCTTCGGCATCAACTATGGAGTAGGTATAGGGCATAACCTGTAATATTATGATGAAATTACCTATTCACCTGAAAATAAGGCTATAGCAAAACCTTAGAATTATTATGGTTTTAATAATAAATCAAAGGAAACTAAGACTTTTGCAGGAAAATTCCTTAAAAAAGAGCGGATAGTTATTAAGAATTATTCATCTGGCAGGTATTGCCAGGCGCCAATATCGGGCTGAACAGACCGGTCATTGCCGGAAAGGTCCAGAATCACCTCCTGGGCGAGAAACGGATTGGCATTGCCAATTGCATCTGAATCCTGAGAAAGCCTAAAATCTTGATTTACAATATTTAAAAATGCAGGATCACCATTCAATTGTATGTTAATATATCGCGATGTATCCTGAAAATCATACAGGGGATCTTCGGTATTGCTACCGAATTGTATGATACAATGATCGAAATTGAAATTAAAGGTATTAACGCCATTATTGTTGAAAAATAACTCGTTGGAGGTATTACCGGCCACGATACAATTGCCGAAAAAGGCCCTGGATAGATCTGCTCCTGATGCTGTGCTGCTGTTTTCTTGGAAATTATTCAGTTGAACAGCTGCTCCGGTCCCGGGCCCATTACTCCAGTAATTGGCAAATGTAGCGTGAACAAAGCGGTAATTCCCTCCCAGGTCCACATAAAAACTCGCATTACCGGCGTTACCCGAAACCAGATTTTTCCCATTGATACTGCTATTTCGCCCCCATAAATTAACCAGGGCACTATTGTAAATCTGCGTATTGGAAATCTCCAGGGTAGGGGGAGTCGCTTCTGCTCCCCCCTCAGCCAGAAGGCCCACAGTGGCGTTCTTAATAGTTAAATGACTCACGGTATTGTTAACGCTTCCCGGTGCAAGCCAGATGCTCCCCCACTGTCCGGGAACATCGGAGAACTCCGGTTCCAGTCGGTCTCCCTCAAAGATCACTTCATTTTCCAGGCCAATGGGATCCGTACTTAATGCACCGTTTACCTCAAGGGAAGCGCCCGGGCCAACCCAGAGTCCAGATTCTTTGTGAAAATGAACCCTGCTGCCAGCGGCCATATTGAGTGTTTCCCCGACAGGGACAGCAGCGTAACCGTAGACAACATAGGGCTTGTCACTGGTAAAATTCAGCTGTTGCGGTTGTAAATAAAATCCCTGAACCGATATATCAGAACCGTCCGGGTTAAGTCCTATGGATATGGTTTCCTTGGAACCATCAGCAAGGGTGGCCGGGTATAGGAATACAGCATCCCTTATTAAAGTAACCAGTGGAACATCCTGGGAACTGTTCCCTGAACCAAAGCGCAGTATATCAGTATAGAGAAATTGATTTTGGTTAAAATCACTTATATCCAGGGTAGTTTCTATAAACACATAAAGGCTGTCCCGGGCAAGAATGGGCACGTTTTCAAACTCCTTTCCAGGAAGGCCATCTACATTGAGTCGATATCCGCTGTTTTCCCCATCCAGAAGTCCTACAAAAGGGATGCGAAGATCACTATCAGTTGGATTGTATACTTTCAGGGTATAAGTGCTGCTGCTTATCCCGGTAAATACGGTGTCCAGAAATACGGTATCCTTTGAAAACAGAAGTTGCCCCTGGCTGCGCTCAAAATCAAAGTCCTTCCTGCAGGAGAGCCCCAGGATGCAAATGAGACTAAACAAAGCTGCCATATTTCTGGACATGTGGACTTATTTATTTTCTCCAGTAAAGAGGCTCTTGATGCTATTCGGGATGCGCATAGGTTTCAGGGTGCTGCCATTCAGCAGGCACCAGTCGGTTTCGGAACGCACGAGGAGTCCCCGCTCAGGATGTGTAATTTCCACAATCCTTTTGGATGTTACGCCACTATTCTGTGCCACATGGGTTTTGATTAATAGTTCTTCCCCTAGAAAGGCTGCCTTTCGGTAAACAATATGATGGGATAATACTACCCAGACAAACTCTTTTTTAATACTTTCCGGGGCTTTTAACATCCAGTGTTCTTTGGAAATGTCCTGTATCCATTCCAGGTATCTCACATTGTTTACATGCTGCAGGTCATCCAGATCGTCCTGCTTTACCCGTATGGTCTTTTGATGATACTCCATTATTCTTTTAGCTTAATCCTGACCTCAAAGAGCTTATCCCAATTTTTGCCTGTTACAAAAAAGGTCTTCCTTTCAGGATGGTAAGCAACACCGTTGAGGACATCCAGGTCGCGGTGCTGTTTCACACGTTCTTTTAGTCCGCCAAAATTTATAACCCCTTCAATAGCGCCGCTTTCGGCATCAATGATCATCATACTCTCTTTCTGCCAAACATTGGCGTAGATCTTCCCATCTACATATTCCAGTTCGTTGGCCTTGTTGAACACTGATTTATTAGTTACAATCTGAATAAAGCCTTCTTCCTCCAGGGTTTCCGGATTTAACTTCCAGATTTTCTCAGTACCATCACTTTTATAAATGATATTCCCGTCGTTGCACAATCCCCAGCCTTCCCTGCTATGGCCATACTGGAACTTCCCTTTTTCCTTTAGGCTCCCCCTGTCGTAAAGAAAACCTGTCCTGCTCTGCCAGCTCAACTGGTATGCCGTATTCCTCATTATGGTGATCCCTTCGCCAAAATAGCTGTTTTCCAGGGCGGTTTGCTGCAGGATTTCCCCCGTCTTATAATCTACTTTTCGTATATAGGAGGTACCCTTCCTGCCCGTGCTTTCATAAAGGGTGTCCTGATAGAATTCCAGGCCCTGGGTAAAGGCCCTGATGTCATGGGGATATTCGTTTACAACCTCATAGGTGTAGAGGCTGGGTGCCTCTTCGGCAAGGATGCGGATATTTTTCTTTATGACCACGGGCTTGCCCTCCAGATCAAAACTAACTTCCAGTTCCTGATTGCCAAGTGAAGGCAGATTGAAAATCAGATGATCCTCGTATTTATCAAGGGATTTCCCGTTCAGGGAATAGGAAACTCCTTCAACAGCATTTCCATCCCTGTCCTTTACTGTGATTTGTACAGTATCGTTTCGTTTCAGGGCATTCGACTGGGCATCGAACTGAACTTGAAAACGTTTGGCTGGATCCTTCTCCCCACCGCAAGCAAGGAACAATAGTACAATGGTACCGATAAGATATTTCAGGGGGCTCATAGAAATTTTAAGTAGATCAAAAAAATTGATAAAGTACTTTTAGACTTGGCCGTTGTTGAAGGTGGTATTTCCACCAACAGCTCAAAATTACATATGTATATTGATTGCCCCAAATTTAAAAGGTCGTATATTTGCAGCTAGGCAAGTCCTACGCGACCAGCTCCTGCAGAATCCCCCAGGGTGGGAACACAGCAAGGGTATGCGGTTGTAGCGGTGCGACGTAGGTAGCTTGCCTTTTTTTTGTGCCTTAAAGTCAAGCAAATCAGGTGGATGTATTTTCAAAGGTACCATGGTTTAAGGCAGGCCATTATTAATTTCAGTCCTCTTATATTTGCAATTACTATGGCAAAAGAAGTGGTATTAGTGACAGGTGCTTCCTCGGGAATCGGCAGGGCCATTGCCGAGTACCTACACAAAAAGGGCTATGCGGTTTACGGAACCACCCGTGATGTTTCCAAATACCCGGATTTTGGTCCTTTCAGGCTTATAAAGCTCGACGTAAATAGTGCAGAACAGGTACGCGACGCTGTGAAGGAGGTGGTTGGCAGGGAAGGGCAACTGAATATCCTTGTCAATAATGCCGGTGTGGGTATTACAGGCCCTATTGAAGAAACACCATACGATGAGATATTAAAGGCCTTTGAAACTAATTTTCACGGTCCTATACGCATGATCAAGGAAGTACTTCCTCATATGCGTGAACAAGGCAAGGGACTTATTATCAATATCACTTCCATAGCGGGGTATATGGGACTTCCCTTCCGGGGTGTGTACTCAGCAAGCAAGGGGGCTCTGGAACTCGTTACCGAAGCCCTGAGAATGGAGACACAGGGTTTTGACATAAGGATTACCAACCTGGCTCCCGGGGATTTCGCCACAAATATTGCCAGCGGCAGGTACCATGCCCCTGTGAAAGAAGGATCGCCCTATCAGGAGGTCTATCAGAATTCGCTTGATCTGATGAATGCCCATGTGGATAGCGGGCAGGATCCCATTAAGGTTGCCGAAAAAACATATACTATCATAAAAAGCCATAATCCTAAAGTTCACTACCGCGTGGGCACCCCGCTACAAAAGTTCTCTGTATTCCTGAAAAAGATTTTGCCGGATAAAGTCTATGAAGGCATGCTGAAAAAGCATTATAAGTTGTAGTTTTGCGGCATCCTGAATAAAAGAAATTATACTACTCAATTAATTCTTCTCAAATGAAATTTTTCATCGACACCGCTAACTTGGATCAAATCCGCGAGGCCCAGCAATTGGGTGTGCTGGATGGAGTAACTACCAACCCTTCTTTAATGGCCAAAGAGGGAATAACCGGCCGGAATAATATCCTCAAACACTATGTGGACATATGTAATATTGTGGAGGGAGATGTTTCTGCAGAAGTAATCGCCACAGATTTTGAGGGAATGATCAAGGAAGGTGAGGAGCTGGCCGATTTGCACGAGCAGATCGTAGTAAAGGTTCCGATGATCCGGGACGGTGTCAAAGCCCTGAAATACTTTTCAGACCATAGCATACGCACCAATTGCACCCTGGTTTTTTCAGCCGGGCAGGCCTTGCTTGCCGCCAAGGCAGGAGCTAACTATGTATCCCCCTTTATTGGTCGGTTGGACGACGTGAGTTCGGATGGACTGAACCTGATTGCGGAGATTCGCCAGATCTATGATAACTATGCCTTTGAAACCGAAATCCTCGCTGCTTCAATTAGGCATACCATGCACATTATTGATTGTGCAAAGTTAGGTGCAGATGTAATGACGGGTCCTCTTTCTGCCATAGATGGCTTACTCAAACACCCACTTACTGATATAGGTCTGGAAAAATTTCTGGCAGATTACAGGAAGGGAAATTAAATTCAGGCCCCTCAATAAATTTACGCTTTCCGAAAAATCAGAAGGATTGATAGACATTGGCAAAGCCATCTATAATAACTCCATCCTTTGCAATAATCCCTTTATTGGAATCTGAGATGATCAGGGTATGGGTAATGGCGTCGAAGTCGTCTGCCCAATATTGCTCCGAAGGGGAGAGGTTGTGGTTTTCAATTAGTGATTTCCAGCGATTAATATCCGTCCTCAGGTTGATGCCAATAAAATTGTACCTGGGATATTTGGATTTCAACTTGGCTATCCTTTTGCTGATGTTTCTGAAATGTCCCATTTCACTACCAGACCAGAAGTAGAAGACGGTCTCTTGGCCCCTGGAGAGCTCTGAGAGTGAAACCGGGCTTTCATCGGAAGAATAGAGCGTCAATTCTGGCAATTCCTTGCTGGGTTGCATTCTCTTGATTCCTTCATACAGGTCATTGATTTCCCCTATATGTCTGTTGTTGCCTGAAAGTTTATGGAAGTCTGATATAAACCTGCCAATATTTTCCTCATTATCGTGCTTTAGCAGGTAATCCATAGCTACATTACGGAACAGGTTATCCCGTAGCTCTATTTCCTGTACCAGGCTATCTATAAGAAACAGCTTGTGTTTGTTGAAATGTAATTGGTTGCTTTCCAATTCTATATCCCCGCATTTTTCCATGCAACCCATGTAGGACATGTTGCCCAGGTGATACTTCATAAAGTTGTAATAGGGCCTGAGATAGGCCAGCCCCTTATAGTTGAAGTTGATATCCTGGCGGTAGTCATAAAAATTGGCCGGTAATTTATGAAAGATCTTTTCCCCGGTTTTTTTCCTGTGGTAGAAAGGATAGGCCTCCATGTAAATGTAAGTCCCATATTCTATACCAGCCTTCGCCATATCATAGGCTCCCTGTGAAATGCTGTATTCATCAAACAGGTTTTGTAAACTTTCCAGTTTGGTATTTCTCAGGGAATCTATTTTTGCCGCAAACGTAGCTGGTTCCAGCTTGTATAGATGGTATACCAAGCGCTCTTCAGCTTCATCGGCCAAAAACATCTCCACCATAAAATTGTTGATTTCCTCACCACTTCCGGAGAAAACCAGGGATTCATCAAAATTGATGGTATTTAAGCGCAACTGGATACTATCGCCTTTTTCAAGGTATACGTACTGCTCTTCAGGATGATGCTGGAAATGGTGCAAGCCCTCAACTACCGAATCCAGTTCAATGGCAAACCGATTGAATTGATCAAGGTAAGCAGTATCCAGAGGTTCATCTCCTCTGAACAAAATTACTTTGTCGTTTGTTGGGTTTACAATTTCGCCGGCGAAGAAAACGGAGGAGGAATTACTTTCCTTTTTCCCGCAACTAACAGTCAGTACTACAAGAAGGCAAAATAAAAATCTTGTCATATGCTACAGGGCAGTTGGTAGTAAACAAAGCTAAAAAAACGCCGATATGCTTGCTGTTAATAGGGCGTTAAAATACCCTTAATAGTATACAAACAGAGATAAAAACCCTCCTTTTTGTATTGTTAAAGCACTGTATTTTTCGCTATTTTTGCGCCAAATTTAAAAACAGGTAAATGCTATCAGTAAGCAATCTTAGTGTGCAATTTGGCAAGCGCGTACTTTTCGATGAGGTAAATGTAAGTTTTACCCAGGGCAATTGTTACGGAATAATAGGCGCAAACGGCGCGGGTAAATCCACATTTCTTAAAATTCTCGCCGGTGAAATAGACGCAACCTCAGGCCATGTGCACCTGGAACCTGGCAAACGTATGTCTGTGCTGGAGCAGAATCATAATTCCTACGATGAATTTGGGGTTCTGGAGACGGTGGTTATGGGAAATAAGCCTCTTTTTGAAATTAAAAAGGAGATAGATGCGCTATATGCTGATTACAGCGATGAGAATGCTGATCGCATTGGAGAACTGCAGGTGACATTTGAGGAAATGAACGGTTGGAATGCCGATAGTGATGCTGCAGCCCTGTTGTCTAACCTGGGGATACCGGAAAGCATGCATTATTCACAGATGGGGGAGATGGAGGCTAAAATGAAGGTACGTGTTCTTCTTGCACAGGCTTTATTTGGCAATCCGGATGTACTGATCATGGATGAGCCTACCAACGATCTGGATTTTGAAACGATAAGCTGGCTGGAAAACTTCCTGGCCGATTACGATAATACGGTGATCGTGGTGTCTCACGACCGCCACTTTCTCGATGCGGTTTGTACCCATATTGCCGACATTGATTTTGGGAAGATAAACCTGTATTCAGGGAACTACACCTTTTGGTACCAGAGTAGTCAGCTGGCTGCAAGGCAACGCGCCCAGCAAAACAGGAAGGCTGAAGAAAAGGCAAAAGAGCTGCAGGAATTTATTCAGCGTTTTAGTGCCAATGTGGCCAAAAGCAAGCAGGCAACTTCACGAAAAAAAATGCTTGAAAAATTGCGGGTGGAAGACATTAAACCTTCAAGCAGGAGGTATCCGGCCATTATTTTTGACAGGGAACGGGAAGCAGGTGATCAGATCCTGAATGTTGAAAATCTTTCAGCTCAAGCTGAGGATGGTGAAATGTTGTTTCAGAATGTGAACTTAAATCTGGCCAAGGGCGACAAGGTGGCTATCCTTTCCAAAGATTCCCGGGCAACAACTGCCTTTTATGAGATTTTGACGGGCAATCGCAAAGCCGACACAGGTAAGTTCCAGTGGGGGATTACCACCTCACAGGCCTACCTGCCTGCTGATAACTCCCATTTCTTCCAGGATAAGATCAGCCTGGTAGACTGGTTGAGGCAGTGGGCCAAGACCGATGAAGAAAAAGAAGAGGTTTTTATTCGCGGATTTCTGGGCAAAATGCTTTTTAGCGGGGAAGAGGCCCTGAAAATGTGTACGGTATTGTCAGGAGGAGAAAAGGTAAGGTGCATGTTAAGCAGGATGATGATGTTGCGTGCCAATGTGCTGTTACTGGATGAACCTACGAACCACCTGGATCTCGAAAGTATCACCGCATTTAATAATTCACTTAAGAACTTCAAGGGGACGGTGTTGTTCACTACACATGACCACCAGTTTGCACAAACCGTTGCCAACCGGATTGTGGAACTCACGCCCAAGAATATTATAGACAGGCACCTGTCACTGGATGAGTACCTGGCTGATCCCTCCATTAAGGAACAACGGGATAAAATGTATTCCGTTTTGGCGTAAGCATAAAAGCACTTCCTCCGAAGTGCTTTTTTTATGCGTTGAAATATCTACTGTTCCAGATTGCCGGATTAAAATTCTTGCCCAAAGCAAATCCGTAGAAGATGACCACGGCTGCAACCGATTTAAACATGAAAAAGAATATGATCCAGAATTCTGCCGTGGAACTGGATTTTGAGAACAGACCCTCAGGAACCAGTAATGTGGCCAGGTAGCTGATGAGAACAACCAGGGCAGTTAAATTGATAATATTCCTGAATGGCCATACCAGTGCTTTTCTCAGGGGGTGAAGATCATTTCCCCATTTGTGGATCAGGTAGTAATAACCGTTGCCTATTGGGGCGAAAAGCAGGGGGTCGTCTTTGTCTTCCAATTTAAATAGTTTGGAAGGGGCGATGATCTTGTATCCCTTTATTTCCAAATTATGCTCCTTTTCCAGTTTCTTAATCCTGGAAATGGCCTCAGCCGGTATCTGGCCTTTGAAGTATTTGGTATCCAGGAATCGCAGTCGGTAATCAATGCAGATATTCCTGATCTGGTCTATATGAAAGATGTTTTCGGTTTCCAGCAGGTCAAAGTCAAATGCATTGTCGCGCTTATCGTTTTTACCGGAAATATTGGCCTCAATCCTGTTTTCTTTTTCCTGATCCTGCCGGAGCAGTTCATAGACTTCACTAAGCAATTTATCTTCATGCGCAGTGCGCGAGCGGAGGTTTTGAAGTTTCTCCTCAATATTGGTTCTTGGTAACATTTTCTTTTTTTAGCAATTGCCCCAAAAATAATCAAACAGTCTGCGTACATCAAATGCCCCTAAGCGTTAAAAAATGTTAATATTATGTTAATGTGCATAAGTTTTGAAGAGCGAACTTATAGCTCAAACGGTCAATATTGTATATTGTCGGACTTTTGATGCCGTTTATCGATAGCGCCCCCATATTATCGCAAAGAACATGACCTTGAAATCGCTACATCAATTTACCTTGGTAGTTTGCCTGCTGATAGTGGGTTATGTTCATGCGCAAATCTCAGCTGATCCTTTTAGTACCGCTGCACTCAAGCCGTCTATCCTGGAGAGCGAGGTTCTGGTCCAGAACCATAAAACTTTATTGCAAGCCTTAAAAATGACGGACCTGGATAAAATGCTGGGAAGTCGGGGCCCCATAACAATTTTTGCCCCTTCGGATACGGCTTTTAGGAAACTTTTGGGCAGAGCCCAGTCCGAATGGCTAACTCCTGAGAATAAACAGGAGTTGCTCAAAATGCTTACCTACCATATGGTGGTTGGGGAACTTACTGCCTCCCGAATGCTGCAGGCTATGGCCAGCGGCAAGGGCAGCGCTGTATTTAAAACCATTCAGGGCAATGAGATACTCGCTACCCTGGAGGGAACCGATATCCTGTTGACGGATTGCTCCGGAAATACGGCTAAGATAAAAACAGAGGAAACCAACCTGAGCAATGGGGTAGTGCACGTAATTGATTCAGTAATCTCCCCAGGCACTCCTGATTAACGCAATTCGGCCCCTAACTCCTTTTCATAGGCAGACCTTAGCTTGTTCATGATCTTGTCGATCTGCTTGTCTGTAAGTGTTTTGTTTTCATCCTGCAGGGTAAAGCTAACAGCGTAAGACTTCTTTCCTTCAGGTAATTTATCCCCTTTGTACACATCAAAAAGCTCTACCTGCTTAAGGAGTTTCCGTTCAGTGCGGAATGCAATTTGTTTGATTTGCTCGAAGGCTGTGCTGTCGTCCAGAAGCAGGGCAAAATCCCTTTTAACGTCCGGGTATTTCGGGATAGGCCGATAAACAATTTCCTGCTTTTCAGCTATGTGGGTCAGGTTTTCCCATTGAAAGTCTGCGTAAAGCACTTCCTGTTTAATGTCAAATGCTTTCAGCAGTTCAGGTCTAACTACACCAAAAGACACCAGCAGATTATCACCAAAGTAGTAATCAAGGGCTTCATTGAGCAAGGGATTATTGCCAACCCGGCTTTCAAAGTCGCTAATACCAAAACGACTCAGCACGAGATTGGTAGTAGCCTTAAGGTAATAGAATCCCATATCTCTGGCCGGGGTTGTCCAGTCCTGGGCAAAACGGGATCCGCTTAGCAGCAGGGAAAGGTGTTTTACCTCTTCATAACCCTCACCCTTTTGGCCATAGGTTACCCCGAATTCAAAAAGCCTGAGGTTGCCCTTACGGCGGTTGAGATTATGTGCCACAGCCTCCAGTCCTGAGAAGAGCATGGATTGCCTCATCACAGATAATTCCTTGCTCAGCGGATTCAGGACAACGGTCTGTCCGGCGCGCTCACCTTCATCGAGATATTCAGAATATTCCGGATTGGTAAGGCTGTTGGCCAGTATTTCATAAAAACCTTTGGATGCCAGTAGCTGTCCGATTGCATTTTCAAGCTTGTAATCCTCGTATTTGGAAGATGGGGCGATGGATGCCGTAAGTTTTTCCGGAATATGTACATTGTCATATCCATATACCCTCAGAATCTCTTCTATTACATCAACCTCCCGTTGTACGTCTACCCTGTAAAATGGGATAGTAAGGCCCAAACCTGTTTCGGTAACGCTTTTTACCTTGATGTCCAGGGAAGCCAGTATGGTTTTGATATTATCCCTGGGAATTTCCTGCCCAATTAGGTTATAGATCTTTTCAAAGGTGAGGAACACCTGTTGATCTTCCATTTTTTTGGGATAGAGGTCAACAATATCTGAAGTAATGTCCCCACCGGTAATTTCACAGATCAGCAGTGCTGCGCGTTTAAGGGCATATTCCACGTTGTTGATGTCAATGCCCCTTTCAAAGCGGAACGATGCATCCGTGTTGAGGCCATGCCTTTTGGCGGTTTTCCTGATGGATACAGGATCAAAATAGGCGCTTTCCAGGAAAATGGCCCTGGTATCTTCCGTAACACCGGTATTAATTCCTCCGAAAACTCCGGCAATGCACATGGGTTTCTCAGCGTCACAAATCATAAGATCCTCCTCATGCAGTTCCCGTTCCTCACCGTCAAGCGTCATAAATTTAGACCCGGGCTCAGCATGCCTCACAATAATCTTATTCCCGTAGATACGATCGGCATCAAAGGCGTGCAAAGGTTGCCCCAGCTCATGCAACACATAATTGGTCGCATCCACCACATTGTTAATGGGGTTTAACCCTATGGCCTTGAGCCTGTTCTTTAACCAGTCCGGGGATTGCTGCACAATGAGGTTGCTGATGGTTACCCCGCAATATCTGGGCGCCATCCTGGCATCCAGTACGTCAACATCTATTTTCAGGGACCTGTTGGTCACCCCAAAATTACTTACGGAAGGAGTATTGAGCCCGGTATGGATCTCCTGTTGCAGCAGGCCAGCCTTGAGATCCCTGGCCACACCAAAATGGCTCATGGCATCAGCCCTGTTGGGGGTCAAACCTATTTCAAATATTTCGTCCTGCTCCACTTCGAAAATTTCGGAACAAGGGGTGCCGGGTTCAAGTTCTTCGCTCAGCACCATAATTCCTTCATGACTGTTCCCAAGTCCAAGTTCATCCTCTGCACAAATCATCCCATGGCTGAATTCACCCCGGATCTTACCTTTTTTGATCGTCCAGGATTCCCCTTCGGCGTTGTACAAGGTTGTGCCAATGGTGGCAACAGGCACTTTTTGGCCGGCCTCAACATTGGGGGCGCCACAAACTATCTGTACCGGCTTTTCCTCACCAATATCCACTGTAGTCAGCTTCAGTTTATCGGCATTGGGGTGCTTGATACAGGTTAGCACTTCACCTACCACTACGCCTTTAAGTCCTCCTTTGATAGATTCAAAAGAATGGATTCCTTCCACTTCCAGCCCCAGAGATGTTAACAGGTCTGCGGTCTTTCGTGAATCCCAGTCCAATTGGATAAACTGCTGCAGCCAGTTATAGGATATTTTCATAGTCGGGAATTATGGGCCCAAATATAAGATAATGGGCTCTTAGATTCAATAAAGACTGGTTCTTTGAGCAGTAAATTGCAAGTTTTTGGATCATATGGCGATATTTGTATCCAAAATAAATGCTATGCGAATTAAATTAGTGATCCTGGGGATTATCACATTACTCCTGGGATGCAAAGAGCAACCCACAAATAATTCCCTGAAAACAGGGCCATGGAGGGGAATATTAATGGTGAAGGACCAAAAAAAGTTACCCTTCACCTTTAACCTGGACATAAGGGCTGATAAATATTCTATGCAAATCAGAAACGCCGAAGAGCTTATTGAGGTTGATGAGATAACGACTAAGGGAGACTCCATCACCATAAAGTTCCCCGTATTTGAAGGCTACATTGCAGGTACTTTTGATAGTACCCGGATAAGAGGAGTTTTTATCAAGGAAAGCCTGGATCGTATTGTTCCTTTTCGTGCAGAATTTGGTAAAAATGAGCGATTTCCTGGAACGGGAAAAGCCACTTCCGACATATCAGGGGTCTGGGAAACCGTTTTCTACCCAATGGAAAAGGACCCCTACAAAGCCAAGGGGATTTTTACCCAGACAGGTAATCTTGTAACAGGAACATTCAGAACCGCCACAGGGGATTATCGCTACCTGGAAGGGGTAGTGGAAGGAGACTCCTTGATGATTTCCACCTTTGACGGGGCACACGCTTTTCTTTTTACCGCGGGCATAAAGGATTCCACCCTTAGCGGGAAATTCTATTCCGGCAACCATTCCCTGGAAACTTTTGAAGCAAAGCGCAATGAAGGTTTTGAGCTGCCAGATGCAGACAGCTTAACCTTCATAAAAGAAGGCTATGAACGTTTTGAATTTGCATTTCCGCATAGTGAAGGATCACTGATTACTTCTGATGATGCCCGGTTTACGGACAAAGTTTTAATTATTCAAATCATGGGCACCTGGTGTCCTAATTGCCTGGATGAAAGCAAGTTCCTTGTAGAGTATCTGGAAAAAAACCCCAATGAAGACCTTGAAGTAGTGGCTCTAGCCTTTGAATACGCCAAAACAGAGGAATTGGCTTTTAAGGCAATCAACAGGCTTAGGGAAAGACTGGGAATTAGCTATCCCATACTTCTGGCTCAGTACGGGAGTTCGGACAAAGGAAAGGCAAACGAAAAACTCCCCATGCTAAATAGGGTCCTTTCCTATCCCACCACCATATTCATAGACAAGAAGGGAGAAGTGAGGAAGATATCTACCGGTTTTAACGGTCCGGCAACCGGACAGAAATACCTGGATTTTAAAGAAGATTTCCACGCCTTAGTAAGCACCTTGTTATCTGAGTAGACCAATAATTGGTGATTAATTATCCTGAAATTAAATAATGGTGGATTTTCCCAGCCAGATGTTTTCCCGGTTGAGGATTAGGTGTTCGTCTGTGTCATTGATATTATCAGCAATAAAATCGCCCACATACTGGGTTCCATAATGCTGCTCAGGATTCAGGTCTTGGGTGACTATCCCTTTTTTCATAGCCTTGAGCACAGAGATAACCACAGCACGTGATTCTTCATCCAGCCCATAATGGTCCAGCAGCATTGCGCCTGACAGGATTGAGGCTATCGGATTGGCAATATCCTTTCCTTTGGCCTGCGGATAAGAGCCATGTATCGGTTCAAAAAGGGCGTGTTTTTCACCAACGGAGGCAGATGGCAGAAGCCCAATTGATCCTCCAATTACCCCTCCTTCATCTGAAAGGATATCCCCAAACATATTCCCGGTAAGGATTACATCGAATTGTCCGGGGTTCAGGATCAGTTGCATGGCTGCATTGTCGATGTACAGGTAGTTTACCGTGACTTCCGGGTAACTCTCCGCAATTCTGGAAACCACTTTTCTCCATAAACGGGAAGATTCGAGAACGTTGGCTTTATCTACCAGTGTTAGTTTATTTCGCCTGGACTTGGCGGCTTTAAAAGCGAGGTGGCTGATCCGGCTTATTTCTTCCTCCGTATACACACAAAGGTCCGAAGCCCTGGTGCCATCTGAGCTAAGCTTCTTTTCCCCGAAGTAAATACCGCCGGTTAACTCCCGGTAGATCACAAAATCCGTACCCTTGATTACCTTTTTCTTCAGGGGAGATTTATCAATAAGGGTCGGGAATATTTTTACGGGGCGGATATTGCAGAACAGACCCAGTTTTTGCCGCAATTCCAGGAGGCCCTGTTCTGGTCTGATTTTCGCGTTGGGGTTGTTATCGTATTTGGGATCGCCGATAGCCCCAAAAAGGACAGCATCTGAGTCATAACAAAGGTCCAGGGTTTCCCTGGGAAGGGGAGTATCGCTTTTTTCAATCGCTACGGCACCTACAGCTGCTTTCTTGAAACTAAATTCATGGCCGAAGATATCTGCCACGGCGGTAAGGCATTTTTGTGCCTGTGCCGTTACTTCAGGACCTATTCCATCCCCGGGCAATACGGCTATTTTCAGTTTCATCTATGCGATACTTTCAATATTTACCTTGCTGGATTCAATGATCTTATGGATATCCTCGTCCATAATTTCCTTTTTGCGGTCTGCGTATTTCAGAAACTCCTGATATACTTCATCCAATTGCAATTTAGTAAGCTCGTAGCCTACATTTTTAGCGCGATAGGCCAGAGCGGCCCGACCGCTCCTCGCTGTTAGAACAATGGAAGAATGATCTACCCCCACGTCCGTGGGATCAATTATTTCATAAGTCTCCCTTTTCTTGATGACACCGTCCTGGTGGATACCGGAACTATGGGCAAATGCGTTGGAACCTACTATGGCTTTATTGGGTTGAACAGGCATCCCCATCAATTGGGAAACCATCTGACTTGTGCTGTACAACAATTTGCTGTTGATGTCAGTATCCAGGTTGAGGTAGGGGTGTTGTCTTAGGATCATGACCACCTCTTCCAGTGATGTATTTCCTGCACGCTCACCAATACCGTTAATAGTGCATTCAATCTGCCTGGCCCCATGGATAACCCCCTCTATGGAGTTCGCGGTGGCAAGCCCCAGATCATTATGACAGTGGCAGGAAAGGGTTGCTTTTTCAATTCCTCTAACGTTCTCTTTCAGATATCTCATTTTCGCACCATATTCCTCCGGAAGACAATAACCGGTAGTATCCGGAATATTCAACACGGTGGCACCTGCCTTAATAACAGCCTCGCAGACCCTGGCCAGGTATTCATTATCTGTTCTTCCTGCATCTTCTGCGTAAAATTCAACGTCTTCTACGAAGGATTTGGCATATTTCACCGCTTCCACAGCACGTTCCAAAACCTTTTCCCTGGTAGAATTGAACTTAAATTTGATATGTGAATCCGAAGTCCCGATGCCTGTATGTATACGAGGTCTTTTAGCATGCTTAATTGCCTCTGCCGCTACTTCAATATCTTTCTTAACCGATCGCGTAAGTCCGCATACACGTGCATTTTTGACCACCCGGGCTATTTCTTCCACAGATTTAAAATCTCCGGGGCTCGAAATGGGAAACCCAGCCTCTATAATGTCTACACCCAGTTCATCCAGTCTGCGGGCGATTACGAGCTTTTGCTCAGTATCTAACTTGCAGCCCGGTACCTGCTCTCCATCCCTCAAGGTGGTGTCAAAAATCTCTACCTTATCTTTACTCATTATATTTGTATAATAGTTGACTTAATTACGAAAATATACTTAGTGAGACGATCTGCTTTTGTCTAAAGGGGGCATTTACAACGTTTATTCACTTTTTCGATATATTAAAAAACTAATAATCAAGTACTTAAATCTATTTTTTTACGATGACAAATGTCCACAAAGACGCTTTGTTTGTTCTGGTTAAATCCCTGTCGAAATCCGAAAAGCGGCAGTTCAAACTCTATGTGGGCAGATTGGGGGTGAATACGGACGCCAAATTTCTGGCGCTTTTCAACCTCCTGGACAAGATGAAAACCTACAATGAAAAGGTTATCCTCGAGAGTGGCATTGTAAAGAAAACGCAGCTATCCAACCTCAAGGCACACCTTTATAAGCAGATCCTGGTAAGCCTGCGGCTAAATCCGGTGAACCAGAACATCCGTGTGCAGATACGGGAGCAGCTTGATTTTGCCACCATCCTCTATCAGAAAGGTTTATATAAACAAAGCCTCAAGATACTTGAGAAGGTCAAGGGAGTGGCCATTGAAAATGAGGAAAAGAACATTGCCTATGAAATCGTTGAGCTTGAGAAGGTCATTGAAACTCAGTATATAACAAGGAGTATTCCTGACCGGGCCGATGAACTCGCAATACAGGCCAAACACCTTTCGGACCAGAACGCGCTGACCAGTCAGTTGTCTAACCTTTCCCTTCAACTATATGGCATGATGCTCAAACTGGGTTATGTGAGGAACGATGAGGATTTGCAGAAGGTGGAGCGTTATTTCGAAATGCATATGCCTGAGTACAAACCCGAGGATCTCGGATTCCGCGAAAAGCTTTGGTTGTATAAGGCGCATCTCTGGTACAGCTTCCTCCTCCAGGATTTTTTGTCGTGCTACAAATTCGCCAGTAAATGGGTAGACCTTTTCAATGAAAACGAGCGCATGATCTATCTGAATCCTGTCTTTTATTTAAAGGGAAACCATTACCTGCTTGAATCTTTGTTCTTTGTTAAGTACAGTACTCAATTCAGGAGTACCCTTTTGAAGCTGGAAGAAGTAGTAAATCGCAAAAGCTTCCCGAAAAATGACAATATTGCCTCCCTGATCTTTCTCTATGTGAATTCCAATAAGTTGAACATGCATTTTATGGAAGGCACTTTTGACAAGGCCTTGTACCTGGTGAAGATCGTTGAATACGGCATCAATAAACACAGGGACCGTATTGACCAGCATCATATCATGGTGCTCTACTATAAAATAGCCTGTTTGTATTTCGGAATAGGGGATAACAAGACATGCATTGCCTACCTCAAGAAGATCATCAACAACAAGAACCTGAAGATGCGGGAAGATTTAATGTGTTTCGCCAGGGTACTTAGCCTGGTGGCCCATTATGAGGCAGGAATGGATTACCATCTGGAGGTACAGCTCCGCAGTACCTACAAGTTCCTGCTTAAAATGAACGACCTGCACGCTGTACAGAAGGAGATGATCAAATTCCTGAGAAGCCTGGGAGATATCTATCCACATGAACTCAAGGGAGCGTTTCAGAAGTTGTACGACAGGCTCAAGGTATACGAGAACCATCCATATGAAAAACGCGCATTCCTCTACCTGGACATCCTTTCCTGGCTCGAAAGCCACCTGCAGAATAAACCGGTGGCACAGGTTATACGAGAAAAGGCCCTGGCCCTTACCCGTTAACCCAATACTAATCGGACATACATAAATCCCAAAGCAGTCCAGCTGGAGGGGAGGCTGTTATCTCTACCGGTTCCTTTTTCACCGGGTGAACAAATTTCAGTGACCGGGCATGAAGGTGTATACTACCATCCGGATTACTCCTGTCGTAACCGTATTTCAGGTCACCTTTTATTGGGCAGCCAATAGCTGACAGCTGGGCCCGGATTTGATGGTGTCTGCCCGTATGCAGGTTAATTTCCAATAGAAAGTAGCGATCCAGGTTTTTTTTGAGTCGATAGTCTAAAATAGCCAGTTTACTCCCCCCAACCTGATTGCTGTGCGCATACGACTTGTTTTGCTTCGGATTTTTTTTGAGCCAGTGCGTGAGTGTATCTGCTTCTTTTGGAGGCTTTTTCTTTACAAGTGCCCAATAGGTTTTACTGGTCTCCTTACCGGCAAATAATTGATTGAGGCGTGCGAGTGCTTTGGAAGTGCGGGCAAAAACAACTACCCCGGAAGTTGGCCGGTCCAATCGGTGGGCTACCCCCAGAAAAACGTTACCGGGCTTATTGTATTTCTTTTTGATGTAGGCCTTTACGATTTCACTCAGGGGTTTATCCCCCGTTTTATCGCCCTGTATAATATCTCCCGGACGTTTATTAACCGCAATGAGGTGGTTGTCCTCGTAAAGAACCTGAAGGTTCTGATCGTTGCTCAGGGTCTTTATCAAATCCTAGTATTGTTCTTCCTCACTTGGAAAGTCGAGGTTTTTCACGTCAGCAACATACTGTGAAATAGCATTCCCCATTTCTTCATACAGGTTCATGTAACGCCTCAGGAATCGGGGGTTGAATTCGTGGGTCATCCCCAGCAGATCGTGGATCACCAGTACCTGCCCGTCCGCATACCGCCCTCCACCTATACCTATGGTGGGAATGCTCAGTTTTTCAGAAACCTTCTTTGTTAAGGCTGCCGGTATCTTCTCAAGCACAATGGCAAAACAACCGAGTTTTTCCAGAAGAAGGGCATCTTCTAATAGTTTCTCTGCTTCTTCTTGTTCTTTGGCCCTTACGGTATAGGTTCCAAACTTGTAAATGGCCTGTGGGGTAAGTCCCAGGTGTCCCATTACGGGGATACCTGCATTGAGGATCCGCTTTACTGATTCCTTTATTTCAACACCCCCTTCTACTTTGACTGCATGTGCACCGCTTTCCTTCATAATGCGAATGGCAGATCTGAGAGCTTCCTTGGGATCACTCTGATAACTGCCAAAAGGCAGGTCAACCACCACAAGGGCACGATCTATAGCCCGTATAACCGAAGTGGCGTGATAGATCATCTGATCAAGGGTAATAGGCAGGGTGGTTTCATGCCCGGCCATTACATTGCTGGCCGAATCACCTACAAGAATTACGTCTACTTTTGCTGCGTCAACAATTTTGGCCATTGAATAATCGTAAGCCGTAAGCATGGAGATCTTCTCCCTATTTTGTTTCATTTCTATGAGCGACTTCACAGTCACTCTTTTGTATTCTTTTTTGGCTGTAGACATGCTTGGTTTGTTAGATCCATAAAGGTACGGAGAAATGCATAATTTTTACCAAGATTTGAGCTGCCTGACAATTATTCCCTAATTTACCAGCCTATAAAACTAACGTCATGAATAAAATTATAGTCCTCATATTTTTAATCGGAACCCTGACCACTTACAGCCAGCAGGAAGCTGAGATGGAAGTACGGAAAACCATCGAGCGTTTTTTCGAAGGTTTTCACAATCAGGATTCCACGGTGATGCGATCCGTACTGGCAGCTAACCCCATTTTGCAAACCATAGGGGAAAACCCTGAAGGAGAAGTACGTGTTCGCCATGTCCCTTTTGATGCCCTGATCAAGGCAATTGTCAGCATACCGGACAGTGTAGCTTTTGAAGAGCGCATTAAATCTTATAAGATCAGGATAGATGGTCCTATGGCCAATGCGTGGACTGCTTATGAGTTCTGGCGCAACAATGCCTTCAGCCATTGTGGGGTAAATTCCTTTCAGCTTTATCACGATGGCAGTTCCTGGAAGATCCTCTACCTTATCGATACCCGTCGTAAAGAAGATTGCCCTTAACCCTCGTTTTTTATCGCAAATTTTGATCGTTAGCCCTGGCATAAAATCATCAGGGTTTGGCAACAGATAATGACATCATGTCAGTTTTACGGTATTGGCATATTGTTTGTCGTTTCCATGGCAGCTTGTACAATCAGTGCAACGGCAAACACTAATTTAAAAGAAGCGAAATGAGCAAAATTATTGGTATAGATTTAGGAACAACAAACTCCTGTGTTTCTGTGATGGAAGGGAATGAACCGGTTGTTATCCCCAATGCTGAGGGGAAAAGGACCACGCCTTCTGTTATCGCCTTTGTAGAGGGCGGTGAAATTAAGGTGGGAGATCCGGCCAAGCGACAGGCGGTGACTAATCCTCACAAGACTATATATTCTATCAAGAGATTCATGGGGAACAAATACTCAGAATCCAAGAAAGAAGCAGACAGGGTACCTTATAAGGTTGTAAAAGGAGATAATGACACTCCAAGAGTGGATATTGACGGACGTTTATATACACCTCAGGAATTGTCGGCCATGATACTTCAGAAAATGAAGAAAACGGCAGAAGATTACCTGGGTCAATCCGTAAGTCAGGCGGTGATCACAGTACCTGCATACTTCAATGACGCCCAGCGACAGGCTACAAAGGAAGCTGGTGAAATTGCAGGACTCAAGGTTGAGCGAATCATCAACGAGCCAACTGCCGCATCGCTGGCATATGGACTGGATAAGAAAGATACAGACCAGAAGATCGTTGTTTTCGACTTTGGTGGAGGTACACACGATGTGTCCATCCTGGAGTTGGGAGACGGCGTGTTTGAGGTATTGTCCACTGACGGAGATACACACCTCGGTGGAGATGATGTTGATCAGAAAGTGATCGATTGGCTGGCTGAAGAGTTCAAGAATGACGAGGGTATGGACCTCAGGGAAGACCCTATGGCTCTGCAGCGTTTGCGGGAAGCGGCTGAAAAAGCGAAGATTGAGCTGTCTTCATCTTCCCAGACAGAGATCAACCTGCCTTACGTAACAGCAACAGCAAGTGGTCCCAAGCACCTTGTACGCAGCCTGTCACGCGCTAAATTTGAGCAGCTGATAAGTGATCTGGTTAAACGTACAATTGAACCCTGCGAAGCGGCACTTAAGGCTGCAGGGCTGTCTAAGAGCGATATTGACGAGATTATTCTGGTAGGTGGTTCAACAAGGATACCTGCAGTACAGGAAGCAGTGGAGAAGTTCTTCGGCAAGAAGCCTTCAAAAGGGGTTAACCCCGATGAAGTTGTTGCCGTGGGAGCTGCCATTCAAGGTGGTGTACTTACAGGAGATGTTAAAGATGTATTGTTGTTAGATGTAACGCCATTATCTCTTGGAATCGAGACCATGGGAGGTGTAATGACCCGTCTTATCGAGGCCAATACTACCATCCCTACCAAGAAATCACAGATCTTCTCTACGGCTGCGGATAATCAGCCCTCCGTTGAGATCCATGTACTTCAGGGTGAACGTCCTATGGCCGGTGATAACAAAACCATTGGCAGGTTCCACTTGGATGGTATTCCACCTGCACCCAGAGGAACACCTCAGATCGAAGTAACCTTCGATATTGATGCCAACGGTATTATCAAGGTTTCCGCTACGGATAAGGCTACTAACAAGACACAGGATATTCGTATTGAAGCTTCTTCAGGATTGACCGAGGAAGAAATTGAGAAGATGAAAGCAGAAGCTGAGGCTAATGCCGAAGCGGATAAGAAAGCCAAGGAGGTAGCGGATAAACTCAACGAAGCAGATGCTATGATCTTCCAGACAGAGAAGCAACTCAAAGAGTTTGGAGATAAGCTTTCAGACGACAAGAAGAAGCCTATTGAAGAGGCCCTCGAAGGATTGAAAAAGGCTTACGAAACCAAGGATGTGGATCAGATCAGTCCCGCACTTGAGAAGATCAATGAAGCCTGGAAAGTAGCTTCCGAAGAAATGTACAAAGCTCAGGCCGAAGCACAACAGACTGGTGCTTCTCCTAACGGAGAGGATACTGCCGGAGGAGGTGATGCCAAGGAAGGAGACAATGTAGAGGATGTAGATTTCGAAGAAGTGAAATAAGCCGGGTTAATCCATATATACATACATTTACAGGGAGGGGTCAGTTGGCCCCTCTTTTTTTGGTACGTCTTTTGACATAACCCTTGAATAAAGACTAACTTTGTGATATGCTTAAACGGTTGATAAACACCTTCCTTGTTTCTTTAATATTCTTCTCTACAGGAATTGCACAGGAACCCCAGCTATTTAGCCGCAAGGATTTTGACCTCAGGGGCCCGGTTAAGAATTGTCTAGTAATCACCAGCTATGGACAGGAGGAGTTCGAGTTTAACCCGCAGGGTTTACTGACCAAATCAATAACCCGCTTTTCTGAAAAAGATTACAGCATAACCTATTACAAATATCAGGATTCCCTTCTACTGGAACAGCGTAATGAAAATTATATGCAGGGCCAACTGGATGAAACTACCTCCATAGCTCATTTCTACACCAGGGATACCACATCAAATAGGATTACTGAACGCATCTATTCTTATCAGAAGGAGTTTTTGGATCAGTATGAATATATATACAACGAGGAGAACAGATTGATACGGATTATTCGTTCCAATGAGGAGGGTGTAGATGAAACCGAAATCACTTACATCGCCGAAAATGACGAAAATACGGTTACTTACACCATTAATGGGGTAATTCAAAAATCCATCAAGACTACTGTTAAGAATAAGGAAACGCCTGAAGAACAAGAACTTGTATTAACCAGAGAATACCTGGGAGGCGTGCCTAACAGGGCCATTGAGGTGGTAAGGGATAATGAAGGTTTTATACGCTCTTCAAAGGAATTTTTCTTCGATGCCGAGAAAGAGGAATTTAAATTGAGGCAAAGAAAGGATTTTGAATACGATGCTGAGGGTAACCCGAGCAAAGAAACCATCCTGCTGGGTCGGGCTAAATCCAGCAAGGCATACATTCATCAGTTAGATGGCAGTGAATTCAGGAACTGGATCAAACAGATTGTAACACCGGACAATACCTACAAAACAAGAAGGATAACCTATTTTGAGTCAGAAGAAAAAACAAAGGAAAGGTAGATTTCAACTGTTTTTGGCTTGAGAATCGGAAGTAACCATTTATTGCGATGAGCCATCACCAGCAATACTGCATAGATCAAGATTCTCCAGGATGCTATAGGTTTTCTCCATGGCCCTCTTTGAATAGTACCGGCCCATTTTCCAGTCAGCGGGATCTTTAGCTTCTTCAAGGTTTTCAATACCTAGTTCTATGGCATCCATTGCTCCTGTACAACCGCAATCTCCTACAAGGCTTTCTGTCTTTTCCAGTGCCTCCAGAGCCCTGGCTGCATAGTATTTCTGATGATCAAAATTATGGGCTTTAAATGCCTTTTTAGTATGCGAGAGCCCATAACTAGCCGAAGTGTAAGCATCTGCACAGCTGGATTTTGGGGTGGAGGAACAAATGAGAGAAACTAAAACGGTAAGGATTAATAAGAATTTGGGATTCATTTATTTATAGTTTGGCAGGGGCAATATGTTGTCAATTTTCTGATATCCCAAATCTTTGTTGTGAATTGGACTGGCGCAGTGGTCAATTGCGCAGTATGAGCTATCAGATTATTCCTACATTCCTGCTCGTTTGTATTTCGACTGCCATTCTTCCCTCAGCAGTCCATAACAACAGGTATTTCGCTTATAGCCTTCATCCAGGTAAACGTTTTTGCGCAGAATTCCTTCCAGCCTGGCGCCCAGTTTTTCTACCGCTTTGCGCGATGCTGTATTTCGTTCATCAATACGGAATTCCACTTTTTCAAATTCCATATCTGAATAGGCATAGGTGAGCATCAGATCCTTCATCGAGGTATTCAAACCCGTTCCGTGAAATTCCCTGCCAATCCAGGTAGCTCCTATGTGCAGTACCTTGTTTATCCAGTCGATATGCATGTAACGTGTACTTCCCGCAAAGGCCTTGATTTCCTTGTCGTAAATAATAAAGGGGATTGCCTTTTTGGATTCCCGGGCTTCCAGAGCTCTGACCACATAATCCCTGAAACCCTGTGGATCTTCCACTCTTCCGGGCGAATAGCGAACCAGGCCCGGTTGCGAAGCGATCTTTGCGAGCTCCAGATAGTTTTCCATGCTGAGGGGTGACAGCCTTACCCGGTCATTTTCAAGTGTGGGCTGCATATTCATGGGATCACCTTATGGATTATTTCTTTCTTTAATTCATGACCTCCCTCAAAGGCCATTAACTGTGCCCTGCCAGCAAAGATGGTGTTCAGTTTTGCCTGTTCACGGGCCATACGCTCCGGATTTAAATAGGGATCCTGATTACCGTAGATAAATGTGATTGGGGTTTTAGTACTGAGAAAATTAAAAGAATTCTCGTCGAGTTCCTCGGGCAGACCTCCTGCATAAAGGATCAGTTTTGCAGGCTTGATTTTGCTGTAAGCCACATACCGGCTGGCTATGGACACTCCCTGGGAGTATCCAAACACAATTAGATTGCAGTTTTTCGGGATTTTTTCCGCCTGCCATACACCATCCAGGTAGGCCATCACATTCTCCTTTTCCAAAAGGGTGTTTTCGCGCGTAAGCCAGCTCGCCCCCACATGTTTGTATTCATTGTTCAGGTAGTATTTTGAGGGGGCCTGAGGGGCTATAAAATAGTGTTCTTCTTCAGCAAAATCGGCAAAATACCTAAGGAAATACCGGCTCAGAAAACCGATGCCGTGGAAGACCAGCCAGACATATTTGGTCTTTTCTGTAACTTGGTTCAAGGTGGAATAAGTATTCCGGTTGCTGTAGACTACATCTTTCTCCTGTACCTTCATGGGCTAAATATACACTAAACCTCCTTGTGAATTCGAATGCCTATTTTTGCAAAAAAAATATCAATGGAGGAATACAAAAATAAAATACTGGCGGTCTGCAATGAGGTATGTAAAAATACATTGATGGAAACGCTGGATATAAGTTTTGTGGATGTAGGTGAAAATTACCTGGTGGCCAGAATGCCCGTTAGCCCGAAAGTTCACCAGCCAGACGGCGTATTGCACGGTGGGGCAACGGTAGCCCTTGCAGAGAGTGTGGGTGGCGCTGCTTCCTATGTTTTTCTGGACGGCAAAAAATACTATGTGCGTGGTATTGAAATTGCTGCCAACCATGTCAGGAGCGTCAAAGATGGTGATGTATTTGCCAAAGCAACCATCGTGCATAAAGGAAGGACAACCCAGGTCTGGGAAATACGCGTTACCGATGCCCAGGACAACCTGATATCGCTCTGCAAGCTAACTACTATTGCAATGGAACGGTCTTAAAACTTCCATAATGGAACTATTTAACCGCCTAAAAAAACATTACAGGGAGGGCTTGCCTTTTGTTTTATATCGAAAGCCTGGTAGTTCCGTTTGCACAGCACTCATGCAGAATAGCGATTCTCTCGACACTACAGTGGACTTCTCTGAAACCGGTTTTGTAATGGCCCCATTCAGCGAGGGTTTGCCTGTGATCAGGGTCAGGCCAGATGAAGTCCTGACGGAAAAAATCAGAACTGCGGGAGATCGCATGCCCTTTTCAAGGTTTATGGAGCATTCCGGGCAGTCTGGTAAAGCGGAGTATATTGACAGGGTTCGCAAGGCTCTTGAAGTAATTAAGGCAAAAGAGCTTCAAAAAATAGTGCTGTCACGAAAAATTTCGATTAATCTAAAGCCTGATCCTTTCTATACTTTCCAGGTTCTGCTCAGGCAATTTCCTGAGGCCTTCTGTTATTTTCTCTACCACCAAAAAACAGGCATATGGATGGGTGCCAGTCCGGAAACATTGCTCAGGTATGGCAAGGATGAAATTAGTACAGTATCCCTTGCGGGAACCCAGAAAGCAGTAAAAGGCATGGATCCTGTATGGAGCACCAAGGAAAAGAAGGAACAGGCCTATGTTACGCGTTTCATAGAGCAGGCCCTTGATGGTCTTGCAGGGTCCCTGGATATTTCGGGTACCGAAACGGCAAAAGCCGGAAACCTCCTGCACCTTAAAACCGTAATTAGGGCAGGGGACCTCAAAGCAGGGCTGCGTCAATTTATCCACGCATTACATCCAACCCCGGCTGTTTGCGGGATCCCCGCAGATAAGGCCAGAGCTTACCTGTTGGCCAATGAAGGATATCCCAGGGCATATTACACGGGTTATCTCGGCGAGTTGAATTGGAATGAGGACAGGAACAGCCATCTCTTCGTTAATCTCAGGTGTATGAATTTGCTGGATGATCAGGTGCATGTCTATGTTGGAGGGGGCCTTGTTGAGGGTTCCGATCCTGAACAGGAATGGCAGGAGACGGTTAACAAAAGCGAATCCATGCTGCACCTGTTCAGGAATTCCGCTGAGGGATTGGGATAGGAGACTTAGCTGTTGTATTTTTGCACCTTCTATGAAGTACTCCTCCATTCCTGCTGCTCAGGCCGTTGTGATGCATTGTAAACACAGCGGGATCCGGCATATCGTAATTTCTCCCGGTTCCAGGAATGCGCCGCTGGTACTGGGATTTACAAATGACCCTTTTTTTGAATGCTACAGTGTTGTAGATGAACGGTCGGCTGCATTCTTTGCCCTTGGGATGGCACAGCAATTAAAGGAACCGGTTGCCGCAATCTGCACATCAGGAAGCGCGCTGCTGAATTATTATCCGGCAGTTGCCGAGGCCTTTTACAGTGATATTCCCCTTGTGCTTATCTCTGCAGACCGTCCTTCGTACAAGATCGATAGGGGAGATGGACAAACCATCAGGCAGGACAGGGTTTTCGACAGGCATATTGCTTATTCAGCCCATCTTCGGCAGGATGTTACGCATGCCACCTCAACTATAGCTACCCTGGCACCTCAGATGCTGGAACAGGATAAGGATCTTGAAAGCATACAGGAGGTAGTGGGGCAATATAATTATGCAGAGTTGCAACGAGCGCTGCAAACGGCTTTGCAACAGAGTTCTCCCGTGCATATTAACGTGCCCTTTGAAGAACCTTTGTACGGGCTTAGCGCAGACATCAGCGTTGAAAACCCTGTGTATCCAACTGAAGCACCTTCACAACGTGCAATAGGAATTGAAAAATTTTCCCGGGTATGGAGAGAATCAGGCAGGAAAATGATCCTAGTAGGGGTTAATCCCCCCGGGCAGATAGAGCAGGAACTTCTAGATAGATTAGCGGAAGACTCCACCGTGCTCATCTTTACCGAAACTACTTCAAATCTCCATCATACGAATAGCTTTCCGAGTATCGACAGCATAATAGCACCGATTGAAAAATCAGCTGATCCCAACCAGGATTTTGAAGCCTTAAAGCCCGAGATCCTTTTGACTTTCGGCGGTTTGATCGTATCTAAAAAAATCAAAGCATTTCTGAGGGAATTTAAGCCGCAGTTTCACTGGCATGTACATCCCATTAAGGCATACGATACTTTTTTCAGCCTGACACATCATGTAAAGTCCGATCCCAATACATTCCTTGAGCAGCTTTTACAGGACTATGATGATGTTCCGGGTAGCTATCGCGATTCCTGGTTACCGCGAAAGAGTTATGTGCGGAGAATGCGGTCCCGGTATCTTAAGCAAATTCCATTTAGCGATTTTAAGGCCTTTTCGCATTTAATGAATAGTATACCGGCCGGTTATATGGTTCAACTTGCAAATAGCTCAACGGTTCGCTATGCACAGTTATTCGATATGTCTCCGGCCAACCCGGTATTTTGCAACAGGGGTACCAGTGGGATTGATGGGAGTACTTCCACGGCTGTGGGTGCGGCTTTACACTATGATAATCCAACCCTCCTGATATCCGGCGACCTCAGTTTCCTTTACGATATCAATGGTCTCTGGAATAATTATTTGCGTCCGGATTTGCGAATTGTAGTGGTGAATAATGGAGGGGGAGGTATCTTCCGTATCCTTCCGGGAAAGGAGGAAAGCCCGGAATTTGAACAATACTTTGAGACCCCTCAAAAACAATCACTCGGTTCTATCTGTGCCACATACGGACTTGAATATTGTGAGGCTATTGATGAGGAAAGCCTGGTAAGGGAACTGTCTGATTTTTACAATCCCTCCAGAACACCCAAATTGCTTGATATTCGAACCCCCAGAACTCTGAATGACAAAATTTTGCTGGGATACTTTGAATTTCTATCTTCGAACAAATCATAACAGTATACAATGCCTAGCAAGAAATCTGAATTAATAGTCAAATACCAGAAAGACCTGCGGGAGAAGTTCAATGTGGAACCGGATATGGAACTTCTTGGTAAAGTGACAGATGGACTGGGACCATCTATTTATAATCGGGATTCATCCACGGTATCCGGAAGCGATATCAAAGAACTGGAGCGGGTAAAGAACAATTTCCTGATCAAGAAACTGGGTCTGGCAGACAGTCCGGAACTTATGGAGGCTATAAATGCGGTAATGAAGGAATATGGTACCTCGGTTAGGACCAAATATCGGGCTGTGGTGTATTACCAGCTTACCAGGCACTTCGGCAGGGAAGGTGAATACAACTAGGTCTGCTTTCTAAATGCTGGAATTCGGTATTTTTCCTTTTGTATAAAGCAAATTAACACTGTCCTTCTGTAAGTGCAAATTCTGAATTAGACTTAAATCAATGATAGAACTGGGGAACTATAACACCCTTAAAATATTGAGGAGTACACGGGTGGGCCTGTTCCTTGGAGATGCCGATGTGGATGACCTCTTGCTACCCAATAAATATGTCCCTGAACATTTTGAAATTGGCCAGGAACTCCGGGTTTTTTGTTATCTGGACCAGGAAGAGCGTCCGGTAGCCACCACAGGCACGCCCAATATTACACGAAACTCCTTCGCTTTCCTCGAAGTTGCAGAAGTAAATGATTATGGTGCTTTCCTGGATTGGGGCCTGGATAAACATCTGTTCGTGCCCTTCAGGGAGCAGCCAGACAGGATGGAGTCTGGCAAGCGCTATGTGGTCTATTGTTTCCTGGATCCAAAATCCCAGAGACTGGTTGCTTCAGGGCGCTGGTGGAAGTTTTTAGACAACACTTCCCTGGAACTCAGAGCAGGTGAAAAAGTGGAATTAATAGTTGCCAGGCGCTCGGATTTAGGCTGGGATGTGATCGTAAATAACAAGCACCGCGGCCTCGTATTCCACAATCAGGTTCACAGAAAGCTGCAAACAGGGGATCGTTTGCCGGGCTATATCAGGCAAATAAGGGAAGATCAAAAGCTGGATGTCGTGCTGGAGCCATTGGGTAGGGAAAAGCTAGAACCCGCTGCCCTTAAAGTCTTTACCCTCCTTGGTGAAAGGGGAGGAGTTCTTCACCTTCACGATAAGTCGGACCCTCAGGAAATAAGGCAGCAACTGGACATGAGTAAGAAGACCTTTAAGAAAGCGATTGGCACATTGTACAAGCAAAAAAAGATCGAAATCCGAACCGATGGCATTTATCTTGTTGCTCAATAGTATAAGCTCATTTTAATACTAAAATGAGTACTGGAAATTTCAGGCAGGTCATTCCGAAACAATTGAAGAACAATACTTCACATTTATCAAGCTGAATATTTTGTTGAAATTGAGGAATTTGGTTATTTTTAGCATTCCCTAAAAACAAAGCCGTATGCCATTTATTGAGGAAAGCGATTTATTGGCCCTGCACAAAGACATCGATAAGGCGCAAATAATCAATGAGCGTCTTCTGGACCAGATAAAGTTTAAGAACAAAGAACTCAAACGAAGCAAGATACAGAGGAATATTTTTGCCGGGATTACGGCTCTGTTTCTTGTTGGAATACTTGCCATAACATCTTTTACTGCCGGATATACCAGCTCCAACAAGATTGATGATCCCAACCTGGTAGTCGCTTCGCTTGACAGTCTTAAAATTGTTGAGTCGCGCATCAATAACCTCAAGAGACAAAATGAAGAGTTGAGCCTTGTGAGGGAATTTTATCTGGCCAAGAATTTCCTCGAGAAACAAAAGATATATTCTGTACAGATCCAGTCATTTGTTGACAATAATGTTACCCTGGCTTCGGAAGCACTGACCAATACCTTATTTGTGAAAACCAACCCCTATTATTCTTATTCCCTGGGGACATTTGAGACCCTTGAGGAAGCTCAGGAATTTCGCAAGCAGTTGGTAAGTATGGGCTTTAATGATGCTTTTGTCGCGTCCTATCAGGATGGTAAGCGCCTTCAAATTGAAGATCCCTTTTAGCATTGAGTAAATTCAAAACCTGGGTTTCAGCTGCCCGTCTGAGGACGCTTCCTCTTTCTGTTTCCGGAATACTTGTTGGAACTGCCATTGCCAAGAGCAGGGGTTTTGAAGATCATACCATTTTTTTTCTCGCTTTATTGACCACTTTAGGGTTCCAGATCACTTCAAATTTTGCAAACGACTATGGAGACGGAGTAAAGGGGACAGATAATGAGCAGCGACTGGGACCAGCCAGGGCACTACAAAGCGGGGCCCTTTCCAGGAAAGAACTGGAATACGGAATTGGAATAAGCATCTTTTTTAGCTTATTGTTTGCAGGAGCCCTGTTGTATACATCCTTTGGTTTGGCTTCCTGGGAGTATCTGCTCCTCTTTGGGGGCCTGGCCCTTTTGAGTATCTGGGCGGCAGTGCGCTATACAGTAGGGAGTAAGGCTTACGGCTATTCCGGTCTGGGCGACCTCTTCGTTTTTATGTTTTTTGGTCTGCTTAGTGTACTGGGTACTACATTTCTGTTTACAAAGAATATTGAGGCTAATGATTTCCTGCCTGCCATCACCATAGGATGTTTAAGTACTGCTGTATTGAACCTTAATAACCTCAGGGACCATTTCGGGGATGCCCGTGCAGGCAAACGCACGCTGGTGGTGAAAATTGGCTTTGAAAACGGCAGGTATTACCACGTGATCCTGATCCTGATCGCCCTTCTCACCTTGTTTATCTATGACATGAATTTCAGGTCCTGGACAGCTTATCTCAATTTGCTTGCTTTTGTCCCACTGGGGATACATCTCCTTAAAGTTATACGGGTAAAGAATCCGCGGCACCTCGATCCAGAGCTAAAAAAAATGGCTTTGAGTACCTTTGCCCTGGCCCTGATCTTCTATTTCCTGAATGATAAATTTTTGTAACTTTGAGAGGAATCAACTTACTAAACTTCACATAATTTGGAACGACCCGTTAAGATACTTATCGTTGAGGACAATGTGATCATCGCAGATGATATGCAGTCCATGCTGGAAGAAATCGGTTATGAAATAGTAGATAATGTTATTGTATACGAGCAGGCAGAACAGGTATTGAAGACCAAGGAAGTAGACCTGGTACTAATAGACATCATCCTTGCCTCAGACAAAACCGGAATCGATCTGGGAAAACACATACGTGATAACTACAACATCCCCTTTATTTTTGTGACTTCCAACTCGGATCGTGCCACTGTTGAGAATGCCAAAACTGTTAAACCTAACGGTTACCTGGTAAAACCCTTTGAACAACAGGACCTGTACACCTCCATTGAAATTGCCCTATCCAATTTTGATTATTCAGGGAAATCAGAAACTGCGGCACCGCCTTCCAGCGATGACAAAATAGTTTCCAACTCAGTTTTAAGGGATTCCATATTTGTGAAGAAGCAACACCTGTATTACCGTATACAATTTGGGGATATTCAATATATAAAGGCAGATAATGTATACCTGGAGGTACATACGATCGATAAGAAATTCCTGGTAAGATCGCCTCTTAAGGATTATCTGGAAAAACTTCCCAAGAACAAATTCTACCGCGCTCATAAGTCGTACATCGTCAATGTAGATCATATTGACGCCATAAATTCAAAGGATATTATGATCAACAATAAACTGATCCCGATATCCAAGGATTTTAAAGAATTTATCATTTCAGCGATGAATTCCTGACCTTGTAAGAAATCGGAAATAATGAGCCAGTATCTCCACTAGATACTGGCTCATTTCTTTTTTACCGTTGTTCACCACAGCTTTTGGATGGTTTACAACAATAATTTCTATTCCCGAATTTCGGCTTCTATATTTGGATTGTATTTGAAACAGTAAATTTTTTTCATTTTCATATAGTGTTCTCGTAAAAGAGGCCTTCCAGTTGGAAGGTCTTTTTTTATTGACTCTATCGATAAAAAGCATAAAAGTCCGGTGAAATGCTATTTGCATGGCATTTGGAGCATTTCACAACAAGAATCGTCCAGTTCACAACATATTTCCTCCGGCAAAGCCCTGAAATTCTATATTTAAACCCGAATAAGATCCCCAAATCTTACCATTTTTTCCTTTAGTTTGTGAAAGGCTATGCACCTCTGTATAGCCTTTTATATTGGATCAAGGACAACCTCTTATGTTAGGCAGGGTCCTGCCGGGATGTTCTGAAGCGGATTGCAGCATACAGGAAGCTTCTCGCATCAGGTAGCACCAAAGGTGTAATACCCTTTAAAAACCTGCCTTAAGGCCACAACAAAAGGGTGTTGCATTCGTTACACTAAGGGAGATGATTTTCTCTTAGGGGAACAACCTGCTAAATCTAAAGGAATGGGGAGAAATTCCCGCTTGAATTATGGTAAAACCGCATAGAAAGCTTATTCTACTTTTCTGCTTTCTCGCTGTGTTCAGTGCAATAGCACAGGACATGGTGACTCCACCGGATAATTTACTCAGGGAGTTCAGGAATACTTCTGGCAGTGAAGCCCGTTTTGAGATCTTTTTTAATGCGGAAGATCGCTATGCCGAAAATTCTGCTTATGACTGGCTGGATGCTCTGAATGTTTTTGCCAATAATGCCGCAGCGAATCAGGATTCTGTAGCCATGCGTCATTATAAACTGATGCAGGCCCAGGCCTATTTTGATTTGGGCGACTACGAAAAAAGTGAAGCCTTTGCCCAGGACCTCTATAACGAGAATGAAAATCTTGAGCGGGATCACATGGAGATCTTGCTGAACCTTTTGGATATAAATTACGAACGCCTGGGACTCTATGCAAAACAAGTTGAGGTTCGTCAACAAAAGCGCGACAGGGGTTTTACCGAGAATATTACTTTCTACGATATCTATTCCAATCTGGGTCTTCATCGCAAGGCGATGAAATACTACATAGATGAGGAAAAAGCAAAAATAGCCGAGGACGATTGGTATGGTCAGGCCGTCTACAATAACAATATTGGGAATTACTTGCGCCTGGACCGGTCTCCATCCACAGCAATCTCCTGGCTTTCCAAGGCCGAGGGCTTTGTGAATGTCTTTCTGAATGATAAGAGCCGTGCCAAAACCGATGAGCAAATTAATAAGGCGCATTTACTCCATGGCATTATTGAAGCAAACCTCGGTAAATGCCATGTGCAATTAAACCAACATGAAGAGGCTATTGGCCATCTTGAGAAAGGGTTAAGCAGCATTAAAGAATACAAGGGTGAAAATTATTCTACAGAGGAGATAGAGTGTACCCTGGCCCTGGCAGAAAGTCATATCCAACTGGGTAATTATAGCCTTGCTACAGACTTGCTGTCTGCTCCTTTGGAATTAAGCAAAATTCAATATCAGAGGAAACGCAATCGGTTGTATGCTCTCTTTTATGAAAAGACCGGTGATTTTGAAAATGCCACCAGGTATCTGAAGAGAAATACTAGAATTGCGGACTCTTTGGACCTTACCTACAATGCACTCCAAAAACAGCAACTGGCAGTGGTGGCCGGACGAGATATTGCCAATGAAAAAAGAAAGCTCGATCAGCAAAAATTGCTGAACGAACAAATAAGAAGAAATATGGAAGCCCAGGAAGGGAAGACCAACCTGGTTTTTATTTCACTGATCTTTACACTCCTTGGTTTTGCTGGGCTGGTATATGCCTACCTGAAGAGTATCAAAAACCAGCGACTGATTGCAGAACAGAACCACATTATCGAGGCATCGCTCGTTGAAAAAGATTCCTTATTAAAAGAGATACACCACAGGGTGAAGAATAACCTGCAAATGGTATCCAGCCTGCTTAGCCTTCAAACTAAAAACACACGTAGTAAGGCTGCTATTGAGGCCCTGGAAGAGGGCAAGAGCAGGGTAAAGGCAATGGCCCTGATCCACCAGAAGCTTTATCAGAACGACGACTTGTCTGTAATTGAAATGCAGGGCTATATCGAAAGTCTCGTAAACAGCGTACAATCCGTTTTCAAGAAGGGAGGCCATAACATCAATATTACCATAGACGCAGAAGGGGTGGAACTGGATATTGACCGGGCTATTCCTTTTGGTCTTATCCTCAACGAGCTGGTTTCTAATTCCTTTAAATACGCCTTTCCCGATGATAAGGAAAATGGTAAAATCTACATACACCTAAGGAAAAACGGGGACCAGGGATTCTTCGAATATATGGATAACGGGGTGGGGCTGCCGGAGGACACCGAAGAGCGAACGCAGTCCTCCATGGGGATACGCCTGATGAACCGACTGGTCAATCAGTTGCAATCTACGCTTAACATAGATAAAACTGCAGACGGAGTTCGTTTTTGGTTCAATTTTAAATAACTTTAAAGGACTAAATATGAGCTCTCATGAAAATTACTTTTTTGGGCCACGCCACTTTATTGGTGGAAACAGAAGGCCATTCCATTTTAGTTGATCCTTTTATTACCGGAAATGAAAAAGCAGCAGGGAAAGTTGATATCAAGGACCTGAATCCTGATTTTATTCTCCTGACCCATGCCCACCAGGACCATATCCTGGATGTGGAACCCATTGCCAGTCAGTCCGGGGCAACCATCGTCAGCAATTATGAAATAGCCATGTACTATCAGGCCAAAGGTTTTGATGTACATCCGATGAATCATGGTGGCACCTGGGAATTTCCTTTCGGGAAGGTGAAGTATACCCAGGCCGTACACACTTCTTCTTTTCCGGATGGTTCCTATGGTGGGCAACCAGGAGGATTTCTCCTGAAGACTGAAAAAAAGATCGTGTATATAGCCGGAGATACTGCGCTAACCCAGGACATGAAACTAATCCCACTCTGGGGCAAGGTGGATCTTGCAGTACTGCCTATTGGGGACAACTTTACCATGGGTTTCACCGATGCCGTGATCGCTTCTGATTACATTAAGTGCGACAGGGTAATGGGGTACCATTATGACACCTTTGGTTATATTGAAATTGACCGGGAAAGGGCAAAGGCGAAATTTGATGCTGCAGGAAAGAGACTCCACCTCCTGGAAATAGGTGCAAGCCTGGACGTTTGATCAGACAAGCTTTTCAGATGCCTAAATTGTAGCTATTGAATGGTCTACCCTCCATCAATGGTGAGCATGGTACCCGTTACCATATCGGAGTGTGAACCTGTCACAGGTATAGGATGGCCGCAACTATATCCCTGATAGTGGCTACTTTTCCAACCGGTATCCTGTTGAGCACTCCCGCAAGGTATTCCGGATTGTCCAATCATCTGTTCTTAATGAAACTTAAATTAAACAACCTGGGATTTTAAAACCACCTTATGAAGCAACCTGGGAAAGAAGCGCTTCAGGTAAACACCCCTGACCTCACCCTTGCCAATATAGGCCTCAAACTTCTTTTTTTGAACCGCCTTAATGAGTCGATTTGCAAATTCAGCTGGTGTAAGGCCGTTGGCTGTCGCTTTATCCTGGTAATTCTGTGCAGAGCCGTCAGCAGTTAGTGCATTACGAGCAATATCGGTTTGAACAAAGCCCGGGCACACCAGGGTTACACCAACACCGTCTTTTTCATGCTCCATGCGCATTACATCAAAAAAGCCGTGGAGGGCATGCTTGGCTGCACAGTACCCGGAGCGTAAGGGAGAGCCAAACTTGCCCATAAGTGAGGTAACTGTGACATAATGCCCGGATCCCTGACCAATAAAATAGGGCAGAAGGGTCTTACTCAAAGCTACAGTACCCAGGTAGTTCACATCCATCAATTGTTTATAAACACTCAGTTGGGTATCCACGATCAGGGATCGCTGACTGATCCCTGCGTTGTTAACTAAGATATCGACCCTGCCGAAAATTCCGATAGCCTGCCGCACAGTGTCCTCCATTGTGTCCGCCTCCATCAGGTCCATCCTCAGGCAGCTCACCATTTCGGGAAAAGGGCAGTTTTTAGCCACCATCCTGAGCTTATCCTCACTGCGCGCTGAAAGGATTACTTTGTTGCCCAGTTTATTGAAGGCATAGGCCAGGGCTTCCCCTATACCAGAGGATGCCCCCGTAATCCAGATTATTTTGTCTTTAATTATCATTTCAAATCTTAATTGGACCTAAAATATAGTAAATTTGGGGGCATAGTAGATGAAGGCTCGCTACATTAAATACCTCCTGAATTTTAAGGTGCCTGGTGGCACATCCAGAGGGATCCTCACGGAAAAGGAAACCTGGTTCCTCTTATTGCAACAGGGTAATTCTGTTGGGATAGGGGAGTGTGGGATATTCCGTGGTTTGAGCTATGACGACCTGCCGGATTATGAGGAAAAACTAAAATGGGTTTGTTCCAATATCCATTTAGGCAAAGACCAACTGCTTAAGGAGCTGGCCGAATATCCAAGTATACAATTTGGACTGGAACAGGCCATGCTTTCTTTGGGCAGCGAGAATCCCTTTGTGCTATTCCCATCCGACTTTACCGCGGACCAGGACACCATACCAATAAACGGCCTGATCTGGATGGGTGATCTGGATTTTATGCAGCAGCAAATCCGTGATAAGATTGAACAGGGCTTTAAATGCCTGAAACTAAAGATAGGAGCACTGTCCTTTGATGCTGAATTGGAACTGCTGGGACAAATTAGAAAAGAGTATTCCGCCGAACACCTGGAATTGAGGGTAGATGCCAATGGGGCTTTTCATCCTGAACAGGCCCTGGAAAAACTTAAAGCCCTGGCCCGATTGGATTTGCATTCGATTGAGCAGCCCATAAAGCCGGGGAATACCGAAGTAATGTCCGTATTGTGTGCAGAATCGCCTTTGCCCATTGCTCTGGATGAGGAATTGATCGGGATAACCGATGTAACAAAGAAGGCTCAGCTCCTACAAACAATAAAACCGCAATTCATTATCTTAAAGCCCGGCCTGGTTGGCGGGTATTCCGGTAGCGAAGAATGGATTGGTTTGGCAGAAGGACTGGATATAGGGTGGTGGATTACCAGCGCCCTTGAAAGCAACATCGGCCTTAATGCCATTGCGCAGTGGACCTATACATTAGGAGTCGGCATGCCACAGGGATTGGGCACTGGTGCACTTTTTACGAATAATATCGAATCACCCCTGGCTGTTGAAGAAGGCAGCCTGAGGTATAAGCAGGATAGTTCCTGGAACACTGAAGTAATTTCTAAATTATGTATATAGAACAAGGATATAAAGGATATCACGAACCCTGGAGATATGTTGTAGGATTTCTGGCGGTTTTCATTGGCTGGCAACTTATTGGAGCCCTTCCCTTAACAGCCGCAGTGGTTATCAAATCACTGGGCAGCGGTTCTTTCCCTACGTCCATTGGGGGCATGGCCGATTTACTTGGGGCCAACCTGTTTCTTTTTCTCATGCTTATCTCATTCCTTATTGCATTCGTCTTTCTCCTTCTGGTGGTGAAGTTCCTGCACCGGCAACCCTTAAGGGCACTCACTACGGAAAGGAGTAAAATAGACTGGAAGCGGGTGTTCTTTGCCTTTGGACTCTGGGCCGTGGTTAGTGTTTTCTTCATGTTGCTTGATGTTTACCTTTCTCCGGATGATTATGTCCAGAATTTTGAATTGCGCCCCTTTTTGATCCTGTTAGTAATTGCAGTTGTTCTTATTCCTGTACAAACGAGTTTTGAGGAATATTTCATGAGGGGATACCTGATGCAGGGTATTGGTTTGATGACCAAAAAGCGCTGGATTGCCCTCTTGGGTACCTCATTCCTGTTCGGGATCCTTCACATCTTTAATCCTGAGGTAGATAAACTGGGTTATGGAATCATGGTATTCTACATAGGAACCGGACTGTTCCTGGGTATATTAACCCTTATGGATAAAGGGCTGGAGCTGGCGATCGGTTTTCATGCGGCTAACAATTTGCTGGCTGCTTTACTGGTCACTGCAGAGTGGACTGCTTTTCAAACCCCCTCCGTTTACAAGGATGTTTCTGACCCTGAATTGGGCTGGGACGTTTTTATACCGGTGCTGGTGGTATACCCAATTATGTTGTTGGTTTTCAGAAAACGCTACGGCTGGACTAACTGGAAAGACCGACTAACCGGTGCAGTATTACCTCAATCAGAAATTGAATCCGCTACTGATGAATAAAGAAGAAACCCTTGTACATCCTGCGTTCCGACTAAATGGTATTAAATACAGCCATGAGGCATTGAAAGATGTGGCTTACAGCCTGATTAAGGAAGGAGAGCCTTTTGAACAGCAAATAGGCGATTTCCTTCTGGACTGGATCCTGGATACAGATACCATACTGGTCACAACTTCCGGGGCTACCGGGAGGCCTAAGCGCGTTTTTTTGAAAAAGGAGCAAATGGCTAATTCTGCTCGTGCTACCGGTGAGTATTTGAATCTTAAAGAGGGAGATACTGCCCTCTTATGCCTTCCTGCGGATTACATTGCCGGAAAAATGATGCTGGTCAGGGCTATGGTTCTGGGATTGTCAATTGATTTTGAGGAACCCACTTCAGACCCGCTTTGGACCAATCTAAAAGACTACGATTTCGTTGCTATGGTGCCCATGCAGGTACAGAATACACTTTCCAGGCTCGATAGGATCGGTACTTTGCTAATAGGTGGGGCGGCTGTATCCGATACGCTTAAGGAGTCCCTGCAATCCCTTAAATGCCGCGTATATGAAACTTATGGAATGACTGAGACCTGTTCTCATGTTGCGTTAAGGAAGCTAAATCATCTCGAAAAGGAGCAGTTGGAAAAGGGAAATCCATTTAAGGCCCTGCCCGGAATATTGTTCTCCAGGGATGAACGCGGTTGTCTGGTAATTGAAGCCCCGGATCTCTGCCAGTCCGGTCAGGTGACCAATGACCTTGTGGAGCTTTTGAATGATCGTGAATTCTACTGGCTGGGGAGATATGATAACGTGGTTAATTCCGGGGGGGTCAAACTCATACCTGAGGTAATCGAAGATAAATTGAAAGCGTTTATTGACGAACCTTTTATACTGGGCGGCATTCCGGATGCAAAGCTAGGTGAGGCTCTCACCCTGGTCCTCGAGGCGGAGCATATGCCGGATGATATTCAGCAACGCCTGGATAAAGCCAAAAAACTGGAAAAGTACGAGCGCCCTAAAAAGATTGTTCACCTCGGTAGTTTTCCAAGGACTGAAAACGGAAAAATTAAAAGGGGAGAGGTGCTTAAACAGCTTCTTCCTTAGATGTCTGCCAAATATTAACCACTTCTATCCAATAAAGTATACCGAAAATATTCATTATGAATAAGATACTATTACTTCTGTTTTGCAGCATAAGCTGTATTGTTTATGGTCAGCATATCCTACCTGAAGAAGATCGAGCACGAGTGGTTGATGAGCTTCTGGAAGAGCGTTTCAGGGACGTATTACCTCGAATAATGGATGCCACGGAAATCGACATGTGGATATTGATATCCAGGGAATACAATGAAGACCCCGTGCTTCGGACGATGCTTCCGGCCACGTGGCTCAATGCCCGCAGACGAACCATCCTGGTTTTTTACCGCGATAAGCAAAGGGATACCACAGAACGTTTGGCAGTGGCGCGGTATAATATTGGCAGGAGTATTCTCTCTGCCTGGGACAAGGAAAAAGAGCCAGATCAGTGGAAAAGGCTCATACAGATTATTCAGGAGCGTAATCCTGGGAAGATTGGCCTTAATTACTCAGATGATCACAATATTGCAGATGGGCTTGATAAGACAGACTACGATGCATTTATGAAAAGGCTACCGTCAAAATTCAGGAAGCGGGTAGTTTCTGCAGAGCAATTGGCCGTGCGCTGGATAGAAACACGCACAGAAAGGGAAATGGTAATTTATAACCAACTGGTAAGCCTGACCCATGAGATTATTGCAGAAGCTTTTTCAGAAAAGGTGATAACGCCCGGGGTAACAACCACCACGGAAGTAGAATGGTGGTTTCGGCAGAAAGTTACGGACCTGGGATTGGAAACCTGGTTCCACCCAACCGTTGATGTGCAGCGTACGCAGGAAAAATTAGTTTCCCATCTGTATTCTTTTTCCGGCAGACCGGAAGACATGGTGATCTTACCCGGGGATCTTTTGCATTGCGATTTTGGGATCACTTATTTGAGGCTTAATACCGATTGCCAGGAACTGGCCTATGTGCTTAAACCCGGTGAAAAGGAAGCGCCTGAATTTCTCAGGGATGCCCTTAAGGATGGTAACCGGGTACAGGACTTCCTGACAGAAAATATGATCGCCGGGAGAACTGGCAACCAAATCCTGTCTGTAGCACTAAAAGCAGGTAAGCAAGCCGGATTAAGGCCGGCCATTTACACCCATCCGCTAGGAAGTTACGGGCATTCTGCAGGCACTACGATTGGTATGTGGGATTCACAGGGAGGGGTCATGAAAGATGACGGTGAGAATTACCCCCTTAATCCCGATACTGTCTATGCTATTGAACTGAACACTACAGTCTACATCCCTGAATGGAAACGCGATATACGGGTAATGCTGGAAGAAGCCGGCTATTTTGGCAAGGAAGGGTTTCGCTACGTAAACGGAAGGCAAACTGAACTTCTGCTAATTCCCAGGGTAAGCCAGCATCTGGGTAATTGATTATACCTGTAATACCCCCATATTAAAGGGTTTTGTTATAGGCGACTGGTTGGCTGCCTCAACACCCATGGATATCCATTTGCGGGTTTCCAGGGGGTCGATAATGGCATCAGTCCACAGATGTGCCGCCGCGTAATAAGGGGAGATCTGATGGTCGTAGCGCGCTTTGATCTTGTTGAACAGCTCCGTCTCTTTTTCTTTGGTTATGGTCTTCCCCTGTTTTTTCAGGGTCGCTTTTTCAATCTGCAGCAGTACCTTGGCAGCGGAATTTCCACTCATTACTGCCAGTGCTGCACTGGGCCAGGCAACAATTAGCCTGGGATCATACGCCTTACCGCACATTGCATAATTTCCTGCACCGTAGCTGTTGCCGATAACCACAGTGAATTTAGGCACTACAGAATTACTTACCGCGTTGACCATTTTGGCTCCGTCTTTAATAATTCCGCCGTGCTCACTTTTGCTTCCCACCATAAATCCGGTTACATCCTGCAGGAATACCAGTGGGATTTTTTTCTGGTTGCAGTTGGCAATAAAACGTGTGGCTTTGTCGGCAGAATCGGAATAAATCACTCCTCCAAAGCGCATTTCTCCTTTTTTTGTCTTGATTACTTTCCTTTGGTTGGCAACAATTCCAACCGCCCATCCGTCTATCCGGGCATAACCTGTTAGGATGGTTTTTCCATAGCCCTCCTTATACTGCTCAAATTCAGAATTGTCTACCAGGCGTTTGATAATATCCAGCATGTCATAGGGTTCTGATCGGGAAATAGGCAGAAGCCCGAAGATCTCATCTGGGTTTTCACTGGGCAGGGCAGGCTTTTCACGGTTAAATCCGGCATTCTGTGGCGCACCCATTTTATCAATGAGATTTTTAATGGTCTCAAGGGCGTGTTTGTCGTCCTTGGCCTTGTAATCCGTTACCCCGCTTATTTCGCAATGGGTGGTTGCCCCGCCAAGGGTCTCATTATCCACATCTTCCCCAATAGCTGCTTTTACCAGATAGCTTCCTGCAAGAAATATACTTCCGGTTTTGTCCACGATCAATGCTTCGTCGCTCATAATGGGGAGATAGGCACCACCAGCCACGCAACTCCCCATTACGGCAGCAATCTGGGGAATGCCCATACTGCTCATCACGGCATTGTTGCGGAAAATACGCCCGAAATGTTCTTTGTCCGGAAATATCTCATCCTGCATGGGCAGGTAAACGCCTGCACTATCTACCAGGTAGATAATGGGTAAACGGTTTTCAATGGCTATCTCCTGTGCACGAAGGTTTTTCTTGGCGGTGATCGGGAACCAGGCTCCGGCTTTAACGGTAGCGTCATTGGCAACAACTATGCATTGCCTGCCGCGCACATAGCCGATGACTACGACCACGCCACCCGAAGGACAACCACCGTGTTCTTCATACATCTCATCGCCTGCCAGGGCTCCGATTTCTATTTGATCTGATTTGGGGTCGAGAAGGAACTCAATGCGTTCCCTTGCTGTTAACTTGCCCTGTGCGTGGTGTTTTTCAATCCTGCTTTTTCCTCCGCCTTCTTTAACCTTTTTCAGCTTTCTTCGCAGTGAACTTAGCTGTAATTTATTGTGATCTTCGTTTTTATTGAAGGTGATATCCATATCTTCGTACTGGTTCGAAATCGACCTTAAAGATACGGACTAATATTCATTAACCCTGGTATAAATTATAAGGAGATGTCTACTGAAATTCGTTGGGGGATTGTAGGTCTGGGAAAGATAGCTGATACTTTTGCCCGTGATCTGGCACTGGTCCCTGAGGCTGCTCTAACTGCGGTTGCCTCCCGTGGCCTGAAGAAAGCTGAAGCATTTAAAGAAAAGCACAAGGCAGTCTACGCTTTGGGCAGTTATGAGGAATTGTTCAACTGTCCCGAGGTGGATGTTATTTACATCGCAACCCCTCATTCCCATCACGCCCCTCTGGCCCTGCGTGCTATGGAGTGCGGCAAGCATGTACTTTGTGAAAAGCCCATGGGTGTAAACCGGGAGCAATCATCCACCATGCTCAATATGGCCAGGGAGAAAAAGGTGTTTTTTATGGAGGCCCTGTGGAGCAGGTTCATGCCGGCAATTGTGAGGGCAAAAGAACTTGTGGACTCCGGCGCCCTTGGAGAGGTCCGCTATATTCATGCAGATTTTGCTTTCTATGCGTTGGATCGCGATCCGGAAGGAAGGCTGTTGAATCCGGAGTTGGCCGGGGGGTCTTTGCTGGATATTGGGATATACCCGGTTTTCCTGTCTTATATGCTACTGGGTAAACCTGAAAAAGTGCATGGCGTTTCTCGCTTTCACCAAACGGGTGCTGAGATAGAAACCAGTATGATTTTTGAATATGACGGAGCCCAGGCACTGCTGTTTAGTGGTCTCACCTGCAATTCGGAAATGAAGGCCATGATTTGCGGCACCAAAGGAACCATTTATGTACATCCCCGCTGGCATGAATCCCAGGAACTGACACTGCAGCTTGGAGATGAAGTACATTCGCTACCACTGCCCAAGTTGGGAAAGGGATATGTACACGAGATTAACGAGGTGCACAATTGCCTTAATAAGGGTCAGTTACAAAGTGAATTATGGAGTCATCAGAATAGCCTGGACCTCATAGAGCTACTGGATTTAGTGCGTTCCCAGAACGGTATTCGATTTCCATTCGAATAAACAAAAGGTCAGCCACTAGGGCAACAATCATCGAAAATTACGATATTTGGTGTTTCACTAAACTAACAGCTCTATGGGAATGAATAAGAACACGGTCCTTGCCTGGGCCACCTTTATTATGATTTTTGTTGGAATTGGTCTTATTGCACTAGGTGCTTTTCGCTATGATGAGGTTGCGGGCTGGGGTTTTGCCTCCGTAGGGATTGGTTTTTTTGCTATTGCCTGGGTGTTTAATGCCTTGAAAGGGCGGGTATAGTAGAACTTCCAATACTTTTCATTTTAACTTTTTAACAAAATAATCTTTATTAAATGTCTGACGATAAGAAGGTTATATTTTCTATGGCAGGGGTTACTAAAACCTATAAGAATGCCAATACGCCGGTACTTAAAAATATTTACTTAAGCTTTTTCTACGGGGCTAAAATCGGCATACTGGGGCTTAATGGTTCCGGTAAATCAACATTGTTGCGAATTATTGCCGGCAGGGATAAGAACTACCAGGGGGATGTGGTTTTTTCACCTGGCTACAAGGTAGGATTGCTGGAGCAGGAACCTGAGCTGGATCCGGAAAAAACAGTTCTGGAAGTAGTCAGGGAAGGAGTGGCCGAAACAGTAGCTGTACTTGATGAATACAATAAGATCAACGATATGTTTGCCCTTCCGGAGGTTTATGAGGATCCGGATAAAATGGAAAAGCTGATGAATCGCCAGGCCGCACTGCAGGATGAGATAGATGCCTCAAACGCATGGGAATTGGATACCAAACTCCAGATAGCCATGGATGCGTTGAGAACACCTGAGCCAGACAAACAGATCAAGGTACTTTCTGGCGGTGAGCGAAGGCGCGTTGCTTTGTGCAGACTATTGCTGCAGGAGCCCGAGGTATTATTGCTGGATGAGCCTACCAACCACCTGGATGCGGAATCTGTGCACTGGCTGGAACACCATTTGGCACAGTATAAAGGCACAGTGATTGCTGTTACACACGACCGTTATTTCCTGGATAACGTTGCCGGATGGATTCTGGAACTGGACCGTGGTGAAGGCATCCCATGGAAAGGCAACTACAGCAGCTGGCTGGATCAAAAAGCCAAGCGCCTGGCCCAGGAAACCAAGGAAGCATCCAAGAGGCAAAAAACCCTTGAACGCGAGCTGGAATGGGTACGGCAGGGTGCAAAGGGCCGTCAGGCAAAGCAAAAGGCACGTCTTAATAATTATGACAAGCTTCTGAATCAGGATCAGAAGCAACTGGTGGAAAAACTTGAGATTTATATCCCGAACGGACCCAGATTGGGAACTAATGTTATTGACGCCTCTGGGGTAAGCAAGGCATTTGGTGACAAGCTACTTTACGAGGATCTTAACTTTAAGCTGCCTCAAGCTGGTATTGTAGGCATAATTGGCCCCAATGGAGCAGGTAAGACCACGATATTTAAAATGATCATGGGTGAAGAGGACCCTGATAAAGGGGAGTTTGCTGTTGGCGAAACAGCCAAGATCGCCTATGTAGACCAGAGTCATTCCAATATTGACCCAAATAAAACCATATGGGAGAACTTTAGTGATGGTCAGGAATTGATAATGATGGGGGGTAAGCAGGTGAATTCAAGAGCCTACCTGAGCAGATTTAATTTTTCGGGTAGTGAACAAAATAAAAAGGTAAGCATGCTTTCCGGTGGTGAGCGAAACCGTCTCCACTTGGCTATGACCCTGAAGGAGGAAGGAAATGTTTTGCTGCTGGATGAACCTACAAACGATTTGGATGTGAATACTTTGAGGGCACTGGAGGAAGGACTGGAAAGTTTTGCCGGTTGCGCCGTGATTATTTCCCACGACAGGTGGTTCCTGGATCGTATCTGTACGCATATCCTGGCTTTTGAAGGGGATTCACAGGTGTATTTCTTTGAAGGATCCTTCTCAGAATACGAAGAGAACAAGAAAAAACGCCTGGGCGATGATATCATGCCCAAGCGTATTAAATACAAAAAGTTGATCCGGGATTAAAACGGAAGATTGGGGTACCAATCCAACTGTACAACTTTGATTTCTGGATCCCCAGCAGCAACCAGCTCTTTGAATCTGGCTACATCACTTACATCAGGGTTTCCCCTGAAATGGTAGGGGTATACTTCTCTGGGCTTAAATTCCAATACTGCATCGGCGGCGCTTTCCACAGTCATGGTGTAAGGGAGGTTCATGCAAACAAAGGCCTTGTCAATATCCTGCAGGGCGCGCATTTCCGGTATATCCTCGGTATCCCCTGAAAAATATAAGCGCATCCCGTCTTTACTCAGCACATAGCCATTGCCCCGTCCTTTGACGTGGAATTTCAGGGCTTCCTCCCTTAGATTGTACATGGGAATTGCCTCAACAGTTATTCCAAAGCGTTCTTTTTCGTCTCCATTGCTTAAGACGTCCACCTGAGTAGCAAATGTTTCAGGAAGTTCATCGGCTACAGCCTGTGGGACTATTATTTTTGCCTTTCCCGTATCCAGTCCTTCCAGAGTTTCAACATTGAAGTGATCTCCATGGAAATCTGTTATAAGGATAAGGTCTGGTTTCGGATAGCCTTTAAATCTATCAGCACCTCCCACAGGGTCTATGTAAAGGGTATGTTCACCCCACTTCAGAACCGCCGTAGCGTGTTCAACAGGATATATTTTCAAGGCTTCAGTTTCTGTCTGGGCTGCATTATCACCTTGTACTGCATCGCTTTTTTCAGTTTTTGCGTTTTGCTTGCAACTACACAACAAAACCAGGCAAATAATTGTGAAATACTTCATTAAATACGGCATTTAAGTTCGTATGTAAAAGTACGTCATTATCTATTTTTTAAGGACGATTTGTATTTTTTTTAAGGTTGAGAAATCTAAATGGGCAGGTATTGCGTATATAGACTGACAGGAACAAACCTGTACACATAAACAAGACAAGAACATAATTAATTTATTTACACTATGACGGAGCAAAAAAATAACAATGGATTAAAGGTTATTGCCGGCCTTTTAGGGGTTATTCTACTCGGTACCATAATCTACACTGTTAGCCTTTATCAGGACAAGAAAAAAACCACTACCGCACTTACCAAGGAGAAAGAACTGGTTGTGGAGGACTTAAATAGCCTTAAATCTGAATACGATAAGGCTATTCTGGAGAGCAATGCAACCAATGAGGAATTGGTTATTGCCAGGGACAGAATTGCCAAGTACATCGATTCTGTTGAAACAATGAAAGCCGACATATCTGCTTTATCTCGTTACAGAAGGCAGGTTAGAGTACTAAGAGCTGAGCGAGAGCAATTGCTTAAGCAGGTAGATTCCCTGACCCAGTCTAACGCCCTGATTGCGATGCAAAGGGACAGCACGTTTACCGAGCTGGAAAAGCAAACTGTATTTAACGATTCACTTGTTGTTCAGAATACACAACTTGCTGCCGCCGTAGAGCGCGGATCTGCTTTGAATCTATCCAGTTTTACGGTAGATGCCGTTCGTGAGCGTAGCAGTGGAAAACTTGTATCAACGTCAAGAGCCCGTAGTACAGATAAATTCAAAATCTGTTTTACCGTTGCTGATAATATTATCGCCGAGGCCGGAGATCGTGAATTCCTTATTGAAGTATTGGATCCTCAGGGTAATATCCTCGGAGGTGGTCTTTCCAAAACCACAGAAGAAGGTGCTTCTGTAAGCTACAGCAAGGGTACAAACTTCTATTATGAAAACAATTCGCTGGATGTATGTGATTATATCAATAAACCAGCGGGAGATTTCCAGAAAGGAAACTACATGGTCAATGTATATGATGACCGTTTAAAATTGTTGGGAACTTCCAAGTTTACTTTGAAGTAGGACTTTAGTTAGTTAGTTAGTTTGAAAAAGGGGCACTGTTTAGTGCCCCTTTTTTATTTCCACAGCGGAATACCTGGAAGGTCTGAAGTCCTTATTTAAGGGATCCTACCATTTCTTCCGGCTTAACCCATTCGTCGTACTCTTCTGCCGTTACATACCCGAGGTTGATGGCTTCCTCTTTAAGGGTGGTGCCGTTTTTGTGTGCCGTATTGGCGATCTCAGCCGCTTTGTAATAACCAATCTTAGTATTCAATGCCGTTACAAGCATAAGCGAGTTGGAAAGCAGCTTCTGTATAACTTCCTGATTGGGTTCTATGCCCACCGCACAGTTCTTTTCAAAACTCACACAGGCGTCACCGATTAATTGGGCGGATTGGAGGACATTGGCGGCCATAACAGGTTTAAATACGTTGAGTTCGTAGTGGCCCTGGGTACCTCCCACCGTAACGGCCACATCATTGCCCATAACCTGGGCGCAGACCATGGTAAGGGCTTCGCATTGGGTTGGATTCACTTTGCCGGGCATTATGGAACTACCGGGCTCATTTGCCGGAAGGATAATTTCCCCAATGCCGGATCGTGGACCGGAGGCGAGCATACGAATATCGTTTGCAATTTTATTAAGGGAAACAGCGAGTTGCTTCAGGGCACCGTGTGTTTCCACCAGGGCGTCATGGGCTGCCAGAGCTTCAAATTTATTAGCAGCAGTTTTAAAGGGATGCCCGGTGAAATCCGCAATATATTTAGCAACTAACACATCGTAACCTGAAGGTGTATTCAAACCGGTTCCTACTGCTGTTCCTCCCAGTGCCAGTTCGCTAAGGTGTTCCAGGGTATTTTTCAGCGCCTTCACACCATGATCCAGTTGGGCTACATACCCTGAAAATTCTTGTCCCAGGGTCAGTGGAGTGGCATCCATGAGGTGGGTGCGCCCAATTTTTACAATCTTCTCAAAAGCTTTGGCTTTGTCATTAAGTGTATCACGAAGCTGGACCACACCGGGGATGGTATTCTCCACCACCTTTTTGTATATGGCTATGTGCATGCCTGTTGGAAAGGTGTCATTAGACGACTGGGACTTGTTTACATCGTCGTTAGGTGTAAGCACCTTTTCTCCTTCTCCTATAGCCCCGCCTGCAAGCACCTGGGCCCTGTTGGCAATAACTTCATTTACATTCATATTGCTTTGGGTGCCAGAGCCGGTTTGCCAGATGACCAATGGGAATTGCTCATCGTGCTGCCCGTCAAGGATCTCATCGCAGACCTGGGCAATTAGGTCGCGTTTGTTCTCTGGTAAAACGCCCAGTTCACAGTTGGCAAAAGCAGCCGCTTTTTTTAAATAGGCAAAGCCGTAGATGACTTCCAGTGGCATGGAAGCCGCAGGGCCAATTTTAAAATTATTCCGGGAACGTTCCGTTTGGGCACCCCAGTACTTGTCGGAAGGGACCTGTACTTCGCCCATAGTGTCCTTTTCTATTCTAAAACTCATAGATCGCGTATTTTTTGGTCTTTACAAAGTTAGGGTATATGCCTTTCTTAAACGAGCGGCGGCCCTATTTTTGATACCTGATAATTTTTTTTGAACCGATTTGACTTTATTGTACTTTTCACTATATCTTTGTGCCCATAACAATACACACTATGTTTGATTTTGACCAGTATTTAGGATTTCTTGCCTTCCTCACCATAGTTACAATTGGTTTCTGGCTGATGATGTTTTTACTATTGTTTGTAATCCCGTACTGGGTTACCGGAAATATCCGTGAAATGTTGAAAGAAAAACGCGAGGCCAAACGAGCCAAGCGGGAAGCATAAAAAAAGAAGCCATCTGGCTTCTTTTTTGTTTCATATAACTCTTTGCTTATCTGGACGAACCTTCAAATTCAAAATCGTCGTCCCCTCCGTTTCCGTTCCTTCTTCGACCATTACGCTGATCCTGTTGCTCGTTGAAACGATATAGAAATGACATGGTTATCTGCCGTTCCCTCCACTGGAATTCACTGTAGGTAAATACGTTGTCGGTCCGCACTTCGGAACGACGTTTCCTGGAGTTAAAAAGGTCACTTACATTAAGGGACAGGGTGGCCTTGTCTTTTATGATGTCCTTGCTGAAGGCCAGGTTTGTACTCAGGATTCCCTTATTCTCGCTTTGTGCATTTCTTGTAGGGCCCCTGTAAAATACATTAGATTGAAAATCAATCTGGTAGGGCAGGGGTATCTTGGCGCTTACCCGGGTGAACCAGGTAAAATTGTCCGCATCAAAATTCTGTGTGACCTCCTCGCCCAGGAAATTTGTAAAGGTATAATCCCCACGTATATTTTGTTGAAACAGGTTCAGGTTCCAGGTTAGCCTCCAGCTTCTCTTGGGAACATAGGTAGTGGTAAACTCCCACCCAATGCGTTCATCCGTTGCCAGGTTAACGGGTGTCCTTCGCTGTACTGGCACGAGTACCGGATTACCAGGATCATCAGGATTTTCAATCTCTACAAAATCGCCTGTTTCCTGCTGTATAAACTGGAACACTCCGGTAGAACGATTATAGTAAGCTGACGTGTTGAAGGTCAGTTTTTCCCAACGTTTCAAATACCCGAAATCGAAAGCATTGGTGTATGTGGGGTCAAGGTCGGGGTTTCCCTGGAACAAGTTGGTGTTGCTGGACCGCGAAGGGAATGGGTTGATAAAACGGTTTCTCGGGCGGCGCAATCTTCGGCTGTAACTCAGGGTAAGTTGTTCCTCTTGTGAAAATTCATAGCCCAGGAACAGGGAAGGAAACCAGTCAACATAGTCCTTATTATCCACCTCTCCTGTATTGACCAGTTCTATGCCAATATCAGAGGCTTCCATCCGCAAGCCCCCAAGTATATTGAACTTGTTAAACTTAGAGCCCAGCTGGGCATAGGCCGCATTGACGTATTCCTTATAGTTGAGCTCGTTGCTGAAGTTCGGATCTACATCCAGGTTACCGTCCTCGAGTATACCAAAATCAAAATCAGTATTGAAATTATTGAAAGTACCACGGTATCCCAGTTCAAATTGCGACTGGTTGTCTTCCCCGAATGGCAAAACATAATCAAATTGAACCAGCTGGTTCTCCTGGGTTTCATCATTGATGGTCTGCTCGGTAGGCAGATTGATGTTCTCACCCAGAACTACCTCATTGATAATCGAATTCTCAATTTCGTTACCTCTGGAGTACTGGTAATCTGCCGTAAGGATGTGACCATCTCTTTTGAAACGTTTGACAAAATTTACGGAATACTGCACCGTTTCGTCCTCATTGTCTTCATTGGTAAACCGATTCCTTTCAATGGTAGGATTTAGAGCGGCATCGAAATTAAAAAAATCAATATTCGTTTCGCTGTTTCCACCCCTGCTGCGTATTACTAGGGAATTAGTAATGCTGCTGGTATCATCGAAAAAATATTCAAAGCCTACATTGGTATTAAATCCATCACTTTGTCGCTGGTAATTGCGTATTTCGTCCTGGAAACTTGCTGTTGTGCCATCGGGGTTCAGGTTCTCCTGTTCAAAAAGGGCGTTACCTGGTGCATCCCTGTATCGGTAGGTTGTATTTGTGAAGATGTTGAATTTTTCTCTTCTGAGGTTCAGGCTCACGGCACCTCCAAAGTTATCGGGAGTACCGGCAAATACATTGACAGATCCATTTAAACCGGCTGTTTTACTTTGTTTAAGTACAATATTCAGGATACCTGCTGTCCCTTCTGCGTCATAACGAGCGGATGGGTTGGTTATTACTTCCACTTTTTCTATGGCTTCTGCAGGCAGCTGCTGAAGGGTTTCCGGATTTAAACCGGATAGGGCCGAAGGTTTTCCATTGATCAGGATACGGACACTTTCATTACCCCTGAGGCTGATATTGCCCTCCACATCCACAGTTACCGAAGGAACATTGTCCAGTACGTCCGTAACAGAGCCCCCTCTTACGGTAAGGTCAGATCCTACATTGTACACTTTTTTATCCAGGCGGAGCTCTACCGTAGTACGTTCACCAACAACCTCTACTGCCTCCAGTTGTTCTGCATCTATTCCCAAACTGATATTTCCCAGGTCTGTAGAAGCCCGGAAGGTTTGATTTGGAAGTTCATAAGTTTTATACCCAAGGTATTCTACACGCACATTATACTGACCTGGAAATGTCTCCACGCTGAATTTTCCCGAGCTATCCGTGATACCCCCGGTAATGAGGTCTGGCCTTCTTACGCTTTGCAAGACCAGTGTGGCATATTCAAGTGGCTGACCGGTTTCCTGGTCAAACACTGATCCAGTGACGGTGATGGATTGAAGACGATTTTGATTTTGAGGGCGTTGGCTATTAGCGAGGCTAAATACGAGAAGACTCGCTAGAATTAGAATATACTTCATCTAAATTTCTGAATCAGAATTATTCTTGTTGTTTTTCTTCTTCTTCCTTTTTTTCTTATCCTTTCTTTTAACCTGAAATCTATTTTTCTGAAGTTCCTGGAAGGCGAGAAATTTGTCTTCAGGAAGGCCTGCTTTTAATTCTTCTTCCTGATTTTTCTGGATTTTTTCTATACTCTCGCGCATCTTATTTGGTTCCAGCTTTAACAACTGCAATTCTATGCGCTGTTGAACATATTTGGTGAGTATACTACTAACTACAGCCTGTTCAAATTCATTAAGGTTCAGGGCCTCGGTAATTTTGGGCATTTCCTGTTCCACAATCTCAGGTGCAGTAAGTGCTTTGGGTTCCTGCTGCTGCACCGGACCGGCGGGAGCCATGTTCCGTTGCCTGCCGAAGCGATTGCCCATGGTCTGGGCATTTAGGTTAGAGATACCTAGTAGCAGTATAAAAAGGCCGATTAGTATTATTCCGTTATATTTCATTACCCCTCATTCTTGGAGTGTAAAATTAGCAGAAGGTTTAACGCTACTCGGTTAATTGTTTGTTAAAGCGCACATTGAAATTCGCAATATCGCTATTGGGATAGTCGATATCACTACCGGATAAAAAGTCGGGGATGTACTACAGCAGCTCGTTTATTTTATCCGCTGGGCGGGCTATCACGGCCTTATTGCCCATAAGTACAATGGGTCTTTCTATCAGTTTGGGGTGTTCGGCCAGCGCAGCTATCAGCTGGGAATCGCTGAGTTCCTTACCCTTGTAATCACTTTTCCAGATAGCTTCATTTTTACGCACCAGGTCTATAGGGGAGATGTTAAGTGCCTTAAGTAATGCCGTGATTTCCTCCCTTGTCAGCGGATTGTCCAAATAGCGGACTATTTCAAATTTTTCTCCTGATTTTTCAAGGAATGCGAGCCCTTCACGGGATTTACGGCAGCGGGGGTTATGATAGATTTTAATCATTAATTTAGGTAATGAATGTTCGTTTTAATAATCAGGCTTCTTTTTCCTTTTGCCCCATCATCATGAGGTAGGCTTTTAGAAATGCATTGAGGTCACCATCCATAACGGCATCCACATTTCCGGTTTCCTCACCTGTGCGGACATCCTTTACGAGCTTGTAAGGGTGCATCACATAATTACGGATTTGCGACCCCCATTCAATCTTCATTTTGGACGATTCTATGGCGTCTCTTGCCTCCTGCTTTTTCCGGAGTTCTATTTCGTAAAGCTGGGACTTCAGCATTTTTAGGGCGGTGGCACGGTTATCATGCTGGGACCGGGAATCGGAACAGGAAATTTGTATACCCGTGGGTTTATGGACCAGCTGAACCTTGGTTTCCACCTTGTTGACATTCTGTCCTCCAGCACCGCTGGAACGCGCAGTGGTTATTTCGATATCAGAAGGATTAATCTCAATTTCAATGCTGTCATCCACCAGAGGATAAACATAAACAGAGGCAAATGAGGTATGGCGTTTGGCATTGCTGTCGAAAGGTGAAATTCGCACCAGCCGGTGTACCCCATTTTCTCCCTTCAACCATCCGAAAGCATAGTCCCCATCAATCTGCAGGGTTACTGTTTTAATACCCGCTACATCACCTTCCTGAAAATTGAGTTCTTTAACCTTGTAGCCGTTTTTCTCACTCCACATCAGGTACATACGCATAAGCATAGCTGCCCAGTCGCAGCTTTCCGTACCTCCGGCACCTGCCGTTATCTGCAAAACAGCCACCATATCGTCACCCTCTTCCGAAAGCATGTTCCGGAATTCCAGGTTTTCAATAGCAGTAAGGGCTTTATGGTATTGTGTGTCTACTTCCCCGGCATCAACTTCGCCTTCCTTGTAGAATTCGAGTAAAACCTCCAGGTCATTGGTCAGGGTCATACCCGCTTCAAAATCGGCAACCCACTTCTTTTTCTTCTGCAAAAATTGCATATGCTCCTGGGCTTTTTTGGGGTCATCCCAGAAATCAGGAGCTAAGGTTTTTTCCTCTTCGTTCTCTATTTCAATGCGTTTGGCATCTATGTCAAAGATACCTCCTTAGCGCACCAAGGCGCTCCATGAGATCTTTATACTGATCTGTAGTAACCATGCTTTTTTACTTTCCTCAAAAATACGCTATAAACATGGTTGAGCAACCAAATTTGCATAAATTTAAAATTTCAACACGGAACGCTATGAAGACATTGACCATCTGTAAATTCCTACTACTATTTCCATGCCTGTCCCTTACTGCACAATTTTCTAGTAACAGTAAGGATTACCAGAAATTCCAGGGTTTTTTCAACTACTATCACGATGATAAAAACGACCGCATATATCTGGAGGTAGAAGACCTGGAGAAAGATTTCCTTTATGTCTATTCCCTCAGCAGCGGCATTGGAAGCAATGATATTGGCCTGGACCGTGGTCAATTAGGGAACGAACAGGTTGTGTTTTTTGAAAAGGCCGGAAACAAGCTCTTGTTGGTACAACCTAACCTCAGGTTTCGGGCCATTACAGACAATGCGCTGGAAAGCAAGGCCGTAGAGCAGGCCTTTGCCAGATCCGTGCTCTATGGCTTTCCTATAGAGGAAGAAATCAACGATACCTTCATTATTGACATTACGGATTTCCTGATGCGTGACGCTCATGGGGTTGCTGCCCGACTAAAAAACTCCGGACAGGGTACTTATACCCTGGATAAGTCCCGCAGCGCTATGGCCATGGATCGAACGCGAGCATTTCCCAAGAACCTGGAGTTCGATTTTACCCTGACCTTCAAGGGCGAACCCAAAGGCCGCTACATCAGTTCTGTGACCCCTAATCCCAACCTGGTTACGGTTGCGCAACATCACAGCTTTATTGAACTGCCCGATGACAATTATAAAAAGCGTGAATTTGACCCCAGAAGTGGGTCTTACCCCTTTTCTTATTACGACTATGCCACACCTGTTGAGGAGCCTATCCTGAAACGCTTTATTACAAGGCACCGGCTGGAGAAAAAAGATCCTTCTGCGGAGGTAAGTGAGGCTGTTGAACCCATAATTTACTACCTGGATAACGGCACCCCTGAGCCTGTCCGCTCAGCTCTTCTGGAAGGTGGACGCTGGTGGAATGAAGCTTTCGAAGCCATTGGCTTTAAGAATGCCTTTCAGTTGAAGATGTTGCCGGATAATGCGGACCCACTGGATGCCCGCTATAATGTGATTCAATGGGTACACCGGTCTACCCGGGGCTGGAGTTATGGCAGTAGCATTACTGACCCACGCACCGGTGAAATCATCAAGGGACACGTTAGCCTGGGCAGCCTGAGGATACGCCAGGATTTTATGATTGCACAGGCTTTGATGAATCGCCCTTATGCCCAGCGGGATGATAATCACCAGCCCATGCTGGAACTGGCATTGGCCCGTATTCGTCAGCTATCTGCACACGAAATCGGGCATACGCTTGGTTTTACGCACAATTTTGCAGCCAGCACAAACAACAGGGCCTCAGTGATGGATTATCCCCATCCTAATTTTGAAATCCGCGATGGCAACATCGATTTCTCCAATGCATACGATACCGGAATAGGGGAATGGGATAAGGTTACAGTGGCTTATTCCTATTCCCATTTTCAATCGGGGACAAATGAAAAACAGGCACTGAATGCCATACTGGATCAGGCCAGAGAAGACGGGTTGCGATTTATATCCGACCAGGATGCGAGGCCCATGGGCAGTGCGCACATCTTAGCGCATTTATGGGATAATGGAGAACAGGCTGCGGATGAGCTGGAAGAGGTACTGCAGATAAGAAAGGTGGCCATATCCAATTTTTCAGCTGAGAATATCCCTTCCTATCAGCCATATACGGTTCTGGAAGACGTCTTTGTACCCCTGTACTTTTTCCACAGGTATCAGACAGAAGCAGCTACAAAAGTAATTGGAGGTATGGATTACAACTACGCGGTCCGGGGGGACAGACAGGGAATTTGGAAAATGGCAGACAAGGACCTGCAGGAAAGTGCTTTGCAAAGTATTCTGAAAACCCTCGATGCCAGTGAAATAGCAATCCCCCGGGAGAAATTACCGCTGTTTCCGCCCAGGGCTATAGGCTACAACAGAAGTCGGGAATCTTTCAGGGGAAAGACTGGGGTAAGCTTTGACGCCCTTTCTGCAGCCGAAACTGCAGCCGATATGACACTGGGATTTTTGCTCCATCCGGAACGTGCTTCCCGCCTTGTTCATCAAAAAAGCCTGGAATCCAAACAGTTGGGATTAAAGGAGGTTATGGAAAAAACGGTGGAAGAAACCATTTTTAAAGAAGAGAAAGATTCCTACCTGGCCGAAGCACAGCACATTATAAACTATAGAGTCCTGTTCCATATTATGAACCTGGCCCAGCACGAAGATGTGCACCCGCAGGTCAATGCGCTGGCCCATGAACAGCTAAAGAGTTTGAGGGCGTCCCTGTTAAAGTCCAGGGCAAATGGTACTGCTGTGGAAATGGTAAGGAGAATAGATCGTTTTTACAGCGACCCTGAAGAGTTTAAAGTGATACCCTCGCCAAAGATACCCGATGGCTCGCCTATTGGAATGGACTGTTTTACACCTTATCAAACACATGGAGATTAATCTGATTAGTGATACGGTTACGCGTCCCGGGAAGGGAATGCTGGCCGCAATGATGGACGCTGAAGTTGGGGATGATGTCTTTAAGGCCGATCCCACAGTAAACGCACTGGAATCCGAGGCTGCTGCTATGTTCGGCAGGGAAGCTGCGCTGTTTTTTCCCAGTGGTACAATGACCAATCAAACAGCAATTAAACTGCATACAAATCCGGGTGACCAGCTCATTTGCGACCACTACGCCCATGTTTACAATTACGAGGGCGGAGGAGTGAGCTTTAACAGCGGGGTTTCCTGTAAACTGATTGAGGGTCAACGGGGTATGATTACCGCCACCCAGGTAGAGAAGGCAATCAATCCACCGGATTTTTATCACAGCCCGTTAACCCGACTGGTATGCATTGAGAATACTACAAACAAAGGAGGAGGCGCTTGCTGGGATTTTGAAGAACTCAAGCGAATAAGGAAAGTGTGTGATGCTCACGGGCTTTCCTATCACCTGGACGGTGCCAGATTGTGGAATGCCATGGTGGCCAAAGGGGAAACTGCAGAGCAGTATGGTAGAATGTTTGATACCATAAGCGTTTGTCTCAGTAAGGGATTGGGATGCCCGGTTGGTTCACTGTTAATTGGTGATCGGGAGCATATTGATAAAGCCCTTCGGGTAAGAAAGATCCTGGGAGGGGGCATGAGGCAGGTCGGTTACCTGGCTGCTGCAGGTTTATATGCTCTTAGGAATAACATCGAAAGGCTGGTGGAAGATCACAATAAGGCCAGTGAGATAGGGCAAACCCTTTCAAAATTGGAATTTGTAAAAAAAGTGGAGCCGATAGAAACAAACATTATAATCTTTGAGGTTGAAGAGAAAATAATAACAGCTGAATTATTCACCGAAACCCTGAAGAAAAACAATATTCATATTATCAGTATGGGGCAGGGCAAATTACGTATGGTAACGCATCTGGACTATACAGGCGCCATGCATAAAGAGCTCTTAAAAAGGCTAACGTCCTTATAAAATTTCATCCTCAGGAATGTCCTGTATGCGTTTTAACAGGTGTTTTATCCCGTTCTCCATACCTGCCTCGGATGAGAAAAGTCCGCTTTTTCCGACGATCTTCCCCTGTTTATCCCTCAAGCTGAACAAGAATTTTCCGTTGTAGTTGGTCTTTCGTTCTACACGAATGGATCTTTCCGATGCAGGAATTAAGCGTCTCAGGGATTCACGGGCTTCCTTTTCGCTTTTGTAATCCACACTATTCAGGAGGGTTCGGCCCTGCATGGTTTTTAGCAGGAAGCGGTAAGTGTTTTCTTTTTCTTTTCGGATTTCGTACATCTCTAAAAGTTGCGCAATGCGAGCAATTTATTTAAGAAAGGCATCCATGCCAGGTATATTAGGCATTCCTTCCTTGGCAACCGCAGCCAGTTCTTGTTCGTGGATCTGAGTGGCTTTATCAATGGCCTTATTCAGAGTGAGAACCAGATAATCCTCGAGTTGTTCCTTATCGGCAAGGAGTTGGTCGTCAATTTCAATTGCCTTGATCGTCCTGTTTGCGGTTAAAGTGACAGAAAGGAGTCCATCTGAGGAAGCTTCCTGAATGCTTACGGAATTCAACCTCTCCTTTGTAGCTTTTACTTTTTCCTGGGTTTCTTTTAGTTTACCCATCATGCCCATCAAATCTCCAAACATATTATTGTGATTTAGTTGAACCCAAATTTACTAATTTGTTGCTCAAATGTAAATCATGCGATCAACTCTGAAATTCGTTTCCATATTGGCATTAAGTAGTATTTTAGCCGCCGCATGTCAAAATCATAAAGGTAACCAAATGGCCAGTACGCCTCCTAAAGCAAAAAAAGTAGAGAAAGCACTTACTATTCACGGAGACACCCGTATTGATCCTTATTACTGGTTAAACGAACGGGAAAATCCTGAAGTTATAGCATACCTGGAACAGGAAAATGCTTATTACCAGGCGGCTACGGCCCACACAAAGGAGTTTCAGCAGCTGCTTTTTGATGAAATGAAATCCCGTATAAAGGAAGATGATTCCTCTGTTCCTTACAGACTGAACAATTACTGGTATGCTACACGATATGAAAAGGGCAGGGAATACCCTGTTTACACCCGAAGGGCCGGTTCATTGGATGCGCAGGAGGAGATCATGTTTGATTGCAATGTGCTTGCCGAAGACCAGGAATACTTTAACCTAAGGGGTATTTCCATAAGCCCGGACAACACATATGCAGCTTTTGGTATAGATACAGTTTCAAGAAGGCAGTATCAGATTCAGGTCAAAAACCTGAAAACTGGTGAGGTTTATGAAGACAAGATAGAGAATACAACCGGAACGTCTGTATGGGCCAATGACAACAAGACCCTCTTTTATGTGAAAAAAGATCCGGTTACACTTCGTTCGGAAAAGGTCTATAAGCATATTCTTGGAACTCCTGCCGAACAGGATGAACTGGTGTATCACGAAAAGGACGCAACGTTTAACATATATGTTTACAAGTCCAAATCACGGGATTACATTATCATTGGTGCTAACAGTACCATGACTTCAGAATACCGTTTCCTCAGAGCGGATGATCCCAACGGAACTTTCCAGGTGTTCTCCCCAAGGGAACGTGGACTTGAATATTCGATTTACCATTTTGGAGACCATTTTTACCTGCTGACCAATAAGGATGGAGCTACCAATTTCAAATTGATGAAGACGGGCACAGACAAAACAAATTCGGAACATTGGCAGGAGTTCATACCGCATCGTGAGGATGTGCTTTTGGAGGACCTTGAAATTTTTAGCGATTACTATGTACTGGCCGAAAGAAACAATGGGCTAACCCACCTGAAGATCAACAGGTGGGATGGTGGTGAGGCTTATGAGATCCCCTTTACAAGTGAAACCTTTATTGCTTATCCCTATGTAAACCCCGACTATGATTCCAAAAAGTTCAGGTACGTTTACAATTCGCTTTCTTCCCCATACGCTATAATTGATTTTGATATGGAAGACCGCACTCAGGAAGTCCTTAAGGAACAGGAAGTACTGGGTGGAAAATTCAACAAAAAGAACTACAAAACAGAACGTGTCTGGGCCAAAGCCAGGGATGGCAGGGAAATTCCCATATCCTTGATTTACCACAAAGACACTCCCCTCGATGGAAGCAGTCCGCTTTTTCAATACGGATATGGTTCCTATGGGAGTACCTCGGACCCTTACTTTTCTTCTATCCGACTTAGTTTACTGGATCGCGGGTTTATTTATGCCATAGCTCATGTGCGGGGAGGGGAATACCTGGGCAGACCCTGGTATGAGGACGGAAGGTTGTTCAACAAGAAGAATACCTTTACTGATTTTATCGATTGCTCCACATACCTAATAAATACCCGTTATACTTCACCGGAACATTTGTATGCCTATGGTGGATCGGCGGGAGGTCTGCTTATGGGTGCCATAGTAAATATGGAGCCAGACTTATATAATGGGGTTATTGCTGCTGTGCCCTTTGTGGATGTGGTTACCACCATGCTGGATGATTCCATTCCGCTTACTACCGGGGAATACGATGAGTGGGGAGACCCCAATGATCCTGAGTACTACAAGTACATGAAATCTTACTCTCCCTATGATAACGTAAAAGCCCAGTCTTATCCCCATTTATTGGTGACCACAGGCCTGCACGATTCGCAGGTACAGTATTGGGAACCCGCTAAATGGGTAGCCAAACTGCGAGAATACAAAACAGACGACAATCAGCTTTATCTGGATACTAACATGGATGCCGGTCACGGAGGCGCTTCAGGTCGTTTTGAAGCCCTGAAGGAAACCGCCAAAGAGTTCGCTTTTCTGCTGGATTTGGAGGGAAAAATTCCCTAAATAAAAAAAGTGTAATTTTGTCCCCACAACCAGAGTACAATAGAATTGCATAATCTAACCAAGATATATGGCAAAATCGATTCAAGCGTACGATAACATCCTGCAACTTGTAGGGAATACTCCGCTTATCAGACTTAACGATATAGTTTCCAACTTTGATGGTAACTTTTACGCTAAAGTAGAAGGATTTAACCCCGGGCATTCTGCCAAGGACCGCATCGCTGTTCATATAGTTGAAGAGGCAGAGCGCAAAGGCATCCTAAAGAAGGGGAGTACAGTTATAGAAACTACATCAGGGAATACAGGGTTTAGCCTGGCTATGGTATGTATGATCAAGGGATATGATTGTATCCTGGCCGTAAGTTCCAAGTCTTCTAATGATAAGATAGACATGCTCCGTTCCATGGGGGCAAAGGTGTATGTTTGTCCTGCTCACGTGAGTGCAGACGATCCGAGGTCCTACTACGAGGTGGCCAAACAGCTGCACCGGGAGATCGAAGGCTCTATCTATATCAATCAATACTTCAACGATCTCAACATTGAAGCCCATTACAGGACTACAGGACCAGAAATCTGGGAGCAGACCAATGGTTTGATCACTCATTTGGTGGCTTGTAGTGGCACAGGAGGTACCATTTCCGGAACAGCCCGATATCTTAAAGAGCAAAACCCGGATATTAATGTTATCGGAGTAGATGCCTATGGTTCTGTTTTGAAGAAATACCACGAAACCAGGGAGTTCGACCATAATGAGATATATCCATACCGGATCGAAGGCCTGGGTAAGAATCTGATACCAACCGCAACGGATTTCGACATTATTGATTCTTTTATAAAAGTAACCGATGAAGAGAGTGCCCATACAGCGCGTGAAATTTCCCATAAAGAGGGAATTTTTGTGGGCTATACAAGTGGCGCGGTTATGCAGGCTGTAAAGCAGCTAGACGCCATGGACACTTTCACAGCAGACAGTAATGTGGTTCTGATATTTCCCGATCACGGCTCCCGCTATATGAGCAAGATTTACAGCGACAAATGGATGGAAGATCAGGGCTTCTTCGACAAGCAAAAGGCTGCGGAGGTCAAACCTGTTGAAGTAATACGCTGACCAACAGTATCCTAAACAATTTTTCTACCTTCAAATCAGCTTAATCCCTGTTAGGGATTGGCTAAATATTATTATGAATCCTAGGCAAAATTCTATATTTTTGCACCCATCAAACTAGGCTGAATGAGAGATTTATTTGACAGGATTATTGAGAATAAAGGTCCTTTGGGCCGATGGGCCTCACAGGCAGAAGGATACTTTGTTTTCCCAAAGCTGGAAGGGCCAATCAGCAACCGTATGAAGTTCCAGGGAAAAGATGTGATTACCTGGAGTATAAATGATTATCTGGGATTGGCAAACCTGCCTGAAATCAAAAAGGTAGATGGAGAAGCAGCCATGGAATACGGTGCTGCTTATCCCATGGGAGCTCGTATGATGAGCGGTCATACCGATTACCACGAAAAATTGGAGCAGGAGCTGGCTAAGTTTGTCAATAAGGAAGCAGCCTATTTGCTGAATTTCGGATATCAGGGAATTATGTCTGCTGTGGATGCCCTTGTCTCCAAAGATGATATCATAGTTTACGACGTTGATTCCCACGCATGTATTATTGATGGTGTTCGCTTGCATATGGGTAAGCGCTTTACCTTTAAGCACAATGACATTGACAGCCTGAGAAAGAACCTGGAACGCGCCACCAAATTAGCGGAACAAACCGGAGGTGGCATACTGGTTATTTCCGAAGGTGTTTTCGGAATGCGTGGAGAACAAGGAAAACTCAAGGAAATTGCCGCCCTAAAAAAGGAATTTAATTTCCGCCTTCTTGTTGACGATGCTCATGGGTTTGGTACTTTGGGCAAGACAGGTGCTGGCGCCGGGGAAGAACAGGGGGTACAGGACGATATCGATGTGTACTTCGCCACTTTTGCCAAGTCTATGGCGGGAATTGGTGCTTTCCTTGCAGCAGATAAAGAAATTATTGACTACCTCAAATACAACCTGAGGTCCCAGATGTTTGCCAAGTCATTGCCAATGATTTATGTGAAGGGAGCCCTCAAGAGACTTGAGATGCTCCGCACCAGGCCTGAACTCAAGGCGAAGTTGTGGGAAAATGTAAACGCCCTTCAAAATGGTCTTAAGGAAAGAGGTTTTGATATTGGCAACACTTCAAGCTGCGTTACACCGGTCTACCTGAATGGAAGTATCCCGGAGGCCATGGCTTTGGTTAAAGACTTAAGGGAAAACTTCGGAATATTCTGCTCAATTGTAGTATATCCTGTGATTCCTAAAGGGCTTATACTACTGAGGATGATACCTACCGCCACGCACACCATGGAAGACATTGCCGAGACTCTCGAGGCCTTCTCCTCAATACGGGAGCGCCTGCAGAAAGGGGTTTACAAGCGTTTGTCTGCTGCTGTAGCTGCAGCAATGGGAGAATAATTTCAGAGTTCTTTACGGTAGGTCCGTCGCTTCTTATAGATAACCGGGTCAAAATTCTTCCAAATCAAACGAGTAGCGATATTATCCTCTAACTCTGGCGTACGGTAACAGTACTCTATGCCTTTAGGCTCAAAGGTATCGTAGAACTCATTAAAGATTATAGCTGTAACCCCTTTTCTCTGGTAATCAGGATGGATACCGATCAGGTAAAAAATCATATCCTTGCTGTGGTTACGTGCTCTAAGTAAATGTATAAGCCCAAATGGAAATAACTTTCCCCTGGCCTTTTGAAGTGCTTTGGAATAGGATGGCATCACAATTGCAAAGGCCACTAGTTCATCGGATTCATTTACTACAAATTTGATGTATTCCGGATTGATAAAACTGAGATACTTCTTCTTGAAATACTCCCGCTGCAGGTCTGAAACGGGTACAAAGGAAGACAGCGCAGCATAGCTTTCATTGAAAAGCTCAAACATTTTATCCGTCCAGGGCATAATTTCCTCTGTCTTGGTAAAGTTCAAAGCTTTCAAACCATAACGTTTTTTTATCAAAACATTCGCTTTTCGAAACGTCTTGGGATCGGCGTTTCTGAAAGGAAATTTATTTTCATGGTATGTTTTTTCAGTTACGAAGCCCAACCTTTCATAGTGTTCCTTATAATATGGATGATTGTACCAGGTAACCATGGTTCCAATATGGTCAAATCCTTCAATCAGCACTCCCACTTTATCCAGGTTGGAAAAGCCTACAGGGCCTTCCACATATTCCAGCTGCTGCGACTTGCCTATCTCAATAACCTTTCCTATCAGGGCTTCTGACACCTCTGTATCGTCCACAAAGTCGAACCAGCCAAAGCGCATTTTCCGGATTTTCTGCTGATTTATTTCTATCCAGTTGATAATAGCCGCAATGCGCCCGACTATTTTGCCTTCTTTATAGGCCAGAAAAAACCAGGCATCAGCGTCATTGAAGATGGGGTTGACCTTTTTATTAAAGGTGTCCATCTCTTCTTTGATAATGGGAGGGACCCAATACGGGGAGTTTTTGTATAGCGCAAACGGAAATTTGACAAACTTTTTTAGTCCGCTTTTGGACTGCACTTCCTTTAGAGTAACCATACTTCCAATTTAGTACAGCCAATATCCGCAATATTTGGCAATACTAAAAATGACAGGACAATTTAAAGGTTAGCTGTTTTTTCTACCTGAAAGGTCTTAGCTGTCGCCATTTCGTTTGAGTTTTCGCAATTGCCTTTTGCTGGGACTTAAATCCACATCTTCTGCGCCTGTTTTCCTGCCTTTCTTTTTGGCCTTCCGATTTTTCTTATTGGGGTTCTTCCTGAAAAGTCCGCCCTTGCTTAGAGCCTTTTGTTCCTGAATAGGCTTAAGGTCCTGATGGTAATCCAAACGGTAGGAAACCCCTGTTGTAAAAAAAATGCGACTGGGGGAATTCTTAAAGTTGGCACCCAGGCTGAAATCTGCCTGGAAGTATTCTCCGAAGAGGTGGGCTATACCGCTTCGTAACAGCAAATCTGAATAACGATCCGAATCTATACCCTGGTTTTCAACAAACACACTCCATTTAGGATTTCTAAATGCATGGGAAACTGAAATTACGTAGCTGAGCTCTGGAAAATCAGTGCCTATACGGTCATAGGCTATATTGGTAATAAGCACCATACGTGGTGTTAGTCTGCTTTGTGTGGCTACCATGGCCCTGGGTGAAACTACCGGATCTCCTGGATAAAAAGGATTGTCGCCCAGGGTAAAGTTTGCCCCACCGTAAATGGAAATGGCAGGAAGGAGATTTCGAAACTGGAATTTGTTGTTAGCCCTCCAGCTGTACAAATTGGGTTTATTTCGCTCCGGATCTTTGAAGGGGTCAAAAATGAGGAATTTAAGTCCCAGTCGGTTCTGGGCAAAATCAGTCCTTGACTCCTCAAGTCCGAAATTCTCAAAAGTTATGTTCTGATTCTGGAAGGTACCCTCCCAGATAACCTCCAGTTGTTCCAGAAAGAAACCGTAGCGCAAGGCAAGGTCTGCACCAAAAATACCGGAGGTTGTATTTAGTCCGCTGTGATCCTGTTTTTCGTATGCCAGTCCCAATTCGGCCTGTATAACATCCTTTCCAACTGCATAGGCACTGACAGAAAAGCCCGGGCGGTTAGAATTGATAACATCTGTGTATTGTGAACTTACCGTAAGGGGGGCAATGCAAAGCAAAAACCCTGTTAGCCATAATGATGGCTTCAGCAAAGACGGTCGACCCATAAATAGCGATTTAGTATATTTTTATGACATTTATTCTGCTATTACAACGTCGGAATTGTACTTTTGATATAATATCGCAGCAGATTATGACATTTTTGAAGGTACTTTTCTTCGTTTTATTATTTTACTACCTGCTAAGGCTGCTCGGTCGCTGGTTCGCTCCCAAGCTTTTTCAGTATGCCGTAAAGAAGACGGAACAAAGGTTTCAACAGCAGTACGGACAATACCAGTCGCACCGTGAACCGGAGGCACCGGAGGGTGAAGTAAGCATCTCCAAATCACCCGGTACACGAAAAAAAAACCAGGAATCTCTCGGAGAATACATAGATTACGAGGAAATCGATTAAATTGTATCGTATTCGCTGCCTATGAATAAAAGAATCCCATCTGTATTTGTTCATTTTTTTGTCCTTGTTTTCCTGATCCTCGCCTCATTGGCCTATTTCTATCCTGTATTGCAGGGCAAAGCCATAAGCCAATCGGATATTCAACAATACATTGGGATGGCCAAGGAGCAAAACGACTTCCGGGCACAGTTCGACCAGGAACCTTACTGGACAAATAGTGCTTTTGGGGGTATGCCTACCTATCAGCTCGGAGCCAACTACCCACACAATTATGTTAAGGAACTGGACAGGGTTCTCAGGTTCCTGCCACGTCCGGCCGATTATCTTTTCCTGTATTTCCTTGGCTTTTATATACTGCTTTCATGTCTTAAGGTAGATTATCGATTGGCTGTGCTGGGTGCACTGGCTTTCGGTTTCTCTACCTATATGATTATCATTCTGGGAGTAGGTCACAATGCTAAGGCCCATGCCATTGCTTATATCCCCATGGTGCTAGGTGGCATAATACTGACCTTCCGGGGCAAATATTTAAAGGGATTCCTGCTAACTGCAATTGCCATGGCACTGGAAATAAGCGCCAATCACTACCAGATGACCTATTACTTTATGTTATTGGTCCTGGTTCTGGGCCTGGCATACCTTATTGATGCCATTCGGGGCAAAACGCTTAGGCATTTTGCAGTAAGCCTGGGTATCCTGATAGGTGCCGTGTTGCTGAGTATCGGCATGAATGCCACGGGTTTGCTGGCAACCAAGGAATATGCAGACTGGAGTACCAGGGGGTCTACCGAATTAACCATGAACCCGGACGGAAGTCCAAAGGAAGACGTTTCTGGACTAAGTAAAGAATACATTACCCAATATAGCTATGGGGTAGCCGAGTCGCTTAACCTTTTTGTTCCCAGGTTATTTGGCGGTGCCTCAACAGAAGATCTGGGTAGTGAATCCAAGGCATATCAATACCTCACTGAGCAAGGTATTTCGCGGAGCAGGGCGCTGGACTTTTCCCGCAACATTCCACTGTATTGGGGGAACCAACCCGGGGTAGCTGCGCCGGCTTATGTTGGAGCTGTTGTTTTGTTCCTCTTTTTTCTCGGGATTTTCCTGGTAAAGGGAAAAACAAAATGGTGGCTTTTGGGTGGGGTTGCATTTTCGCTTGTACTTTCCTGGGGAAAGAATTTTGGCCCGCTTACTGATTTCATGATCGATTATTTTCCTTTGTACAACAAATTCAGGGCCGTTAGTTCCATACAGGTAGTGCTTGAACTCTGTGTGCCGCTCCTGGGTGTTTTAGGCCTTGCCCGATTGTTTGATAAACAGCTATCGTCAAAAGAAAAGTTAAGGGGAATCAAAGGCGCTGGTTTAATCTTGTTAGGCACTGGGGTAGCCCTGTTTCTGGCAAAGGGAATGTTTTCTTTTACCGGCCTGAACGACTCCACTTATCTGCAATATTACGGGGAGGAGATCATGACCATGATCAGGCGCGACAGGGAGATGGCTTATACACAAGACCTTATACGGTCACTTGTTTTTGTAATACTGACTGGGCTAATCTGCTGGTTGTCTATAAAAGGCAGGCTAAAATACAACTTTGCTATACTTGCACTTGCGGTCCTAATTGCGGTGGACCTTGTAGGGGTAAACCTGAGATATGTAAATGAGGATGATTTTGTAAGGCAGCGCCAGGTGAACGAGCCTTTTGCAGAGCAACCTTTTGACAGGGAAATAAGGAAGGATTCTACGGTATTCCGGGTGTATGATCCCAGAGAAGGGCTCAACGGGGCAAGGACCTCATATTTTCATAAATCCATAGGGGGTTACCACGCAGCTAAGCCCCGAAGCACTCAGGAACTATTTGATTACCAGATCTATCAGGGTAATCTTCAAATGCTGAACATGCTCAATGTCAAGTATGTAATACAGAGAAGTGAAGAGGGTGCATTTGCAGTTCGGAACCCCGATGCTTTGGGTAATGCCTGGTTTGTTTCAGGTTTGGTTGAAGTGAATTCTGCGGACCGGGAAATGCAGCAGTTAAGCACGCTGAACGTTAAGGATTCTGCGGTAATAAACACGGCTAAATTCCCGGATTTATCTCTTAGAAAACAATATCAAAAGGATTCACTGGCTGATATATCCCTGGCCAGGTATCTGCCAAACAGATTGATTTACAGCACATCCAATGCTTATGACGGCCTGGCAGTATTTTCCGAGCTCTATTATCCACAAGGCTGGGTAGCTTATGTAAATGGAATAGAAACACCTCACTTCCGGGTTAATTATGCCTTGAGAGCAATAGAGATACCTGCAGGGGAAAATGAAATTGAATTCAGGTTTGAACCGACGGTGATTGAAACAGGCTCGCAGATAGCCCTGGCGGGATCCCTGCTTTATGTTTTAATTGGAGCTGCCGGATTTCTCTTTACCATAAGAAACCGAAGAAAAGAAGAACAAGCAGATTAGCCATGCAAAAGGTGCTGATCATTACATATTACTGGCCTCCGGCAGGCGGACCGGGAGTACAACGCTGGTTGAAGTTCGCCAGGTACCTTAGGGAATTCGATGTAGAGCCGGTAATATATACTCCCTCTAATGCAGACTACCCAGTCCTGGATCAGGAGTTGGAAAAAGAACTGCCTGAAGGAATCCGGGTACATCGCCGTCCCATTTTTGAACCCTACAGGCTGGCCAGGTTCTTTTCAAGGGAAAAAACAGACGTGATCCGTACAGGAATCATTCCCAGTGATCGCCAATCACTAATGGACCGACTATTGCTTTGGATAAGGGGAAATCTGTTTATTCCTGATGCCCGTAAATTCTGGGTAAAACCTTCTATACGCTTCCTGCAGGAACTTCATAAGAAGGAAGCATTTGATACTATTATCACAACGGGTCCGCCGCATAGTGTGCACCTGATTGGTTTACAGCTAAAAGAACAACTGAAAATAACATGGTGTGCAGATTTTCGGGATCCCTGGACCAGTATAGGATATCATAAGCAATTGAAGTTGGGTAATGCCGCAAAGAAAAAGCACCTGAGGATGGAAAAGCAGGTGTTGAATACGGCCGACTGGATTCTGGTAACCAGCAATACCACAAAAAAAGAGTTTGAGGGGATTACATCCAAACCGGTACATGTTATTACCAATGGCTATGATCTGGGATATGAAAAACCGGAAGTTCCGGATTCCGGGTTTACTATTTCACATATTGGATCACTTTTGAGCAAGAGAAACCCGGAGAACCTCTGGAAGATACTTGGTGAATTGCTTCAGGAGAATTCCGAAATGCGCAAACACCTTAAGCTGCAACTGATAGGATTAGTGAGTCAGGAGGTGCTGGATTCCCTGGAAAAGCATGGTCTTATCACCTATACCCAAAGGGTGGATTATGTACCGCACGAGGAGGCCATCCAATATCAGAAGAAATCACAGGTATTGTTGCTCCTTGAGATTGATGCTGAGGAGACCCGGGGTATCATCCCGGGAAAGCTTTTTGAGTACCTGGCAGCAAGGCGGCCTGTACTTGCAGTTGGCCCGAAAGAGTGGGAGGCAGGTGATCTACTTGTTAGTACCGGTGCTGGCAGGGTTTTCAACTACCAGGAAGAGTCTGGTTTAAAAAAGGTAATTTTAGAGTGGTTTAAGAAATACCAATCTGGGAATCTTAATGTGAAAGAAACCCAAATCACTCAATTTAGCAGGAGGGAATTAACCCGTAAACTTGCACAGCTGCTCCATGGGAATCGTATTTAGACAATCGGCAAGGAACACCCTGGTGACCTATTTTGGCTTTGCCATTGGAGCGATAAATACGCTATTTCTCTACACCCGATTTCTGACAGACGAATACTTTGGACTTGTTGGGGTAATCCTGTCTACAGCAACCTTGCTAATGCCTGTTATGGCCTTTGGAGTGCCAAATACCCTCATCAAGTTCTACAGCAGATTCAACAATGACGAGTCTTCCTATTTCCTGGGCAGCATGCTGTTTTTTCCCCTGATTATGATATTGCCCCTGGGCCTGCTGAGCTATTTGGCCAATGAAGCCATAGGAGCCTTTTTAGCCCACAAGAACCTGATCGTTAAGGGTTATGTCTGGCATATTTTCCTTATTGGCATGGCCATGGCTTATTTTGAGGTGTTTTATGCCTGGAGCAAGGTACATATGAGGTCGGTCTTCGGGAATTTTATGAAAGAGGTTTTTGTGCGGATTGGCGTTACCCTTTTACTGCTGTTGCTATATGCCGAAATCATAGATGTTTCCTTTTTCCTCAATGCCCTGGCAGGCCTGTACATATTGCGGACACTACTGATGAAACTGGTTGCTTTTTCCCTCGAATTCCCGAGGTTGCGGATTGGCGGGCATTTGGTTACCCGTGAGATCCTGACCTATAGCTTGCTAATTATACTGGGCGGTTCAACGGCAATAATACTCCTTGAGATCGATCGCTTTATGATCAACCAGTTCATTCAAATTGAAAATGTAGCTTATTATACGGTAGGTATATTTATTGCAACAGTGGTGGCTGTGCCCTCCAGGGCTATGCATCAGATTACCTATCCCTTAACTGCCGAGATTTTGAATACGGGTGATAATGATGCCCTGAAAAAACTTTATACTAAAAGCTCGCTGACCCTTTTTATTGTAGCTGGTATGATCTTTTTGCTCATTATGCTAAACCTTCCCGATCTCTATCCCTTTTTGCCTGAAAGCTACAGGGGTGGATACCTGGTTGTGTTCCTTATTGGGCTAAGTCGTGTTTTTGATGCGATCCTGGGTAACAACAACGCTATTCTTTTCAATTCCCGCTACTACAGAGCCGTATTGCTTATGGGCGTCCTGCTTGCCCTGGCAACCATAGTACTCAACCTGATATTTATTCCGCTATACCAGACGGCCGGTGCTGCCATGGCTACCTGTATTGCCGTTTTTCTATACAATATTGCCAAATTGGTATTTGTCTGGATAAAATTCGAGATATCTCCATTTTCCAATAACACCATAAGAGTGCTGGGGCTTCTGATTTTTATCGGTGTTTTGTTCCATGCACTGCAATTCACATTCCACCCTATATTAAATATTATCCTGAAGAGTGCACTTATGGTGATTATGTATGCGGGAGTACTTTATCGCTTCAGGATATCTGAGGACATCAATGGTATTGTCAGTAGGTGGTTCAGGAAATAAAAAAACCCCGCAGGGACAAATCCGCTACGGGGTTTAAACAACTAACCAACCTAAATATTTTAATCCTATAATGATCTTCTGCTTCTATTTGCAGTGCTGCTGCGCTTCGTTCTGTTCGCTTTGCTTTGAGTAACCTTTCGCTTAGGGCTCCTGCTCACCTCTTTCCGATTTGAGCGTTGTGGCGCCTTGTATGTAGGTTTTCGGCTTGAAGACCGTTTGGCTATTGCCTGGCTTCGCGAACTTTTATTTGTCGGGGCAATCCGCTGTGTCCGATTGTTCTGAACACTACGGCTTACCTTTTGTGAACCTTTGTCTGCATTAGATCGTTTCACTGTACGTGTCCGTACAACTCTATCGTCCCGCTTCTGTGCAGGGTTCCTCTGTATGGAAGTGCTCCTGCTGTTGCTTTGACGTACTACCTCATTCCGCTGGTTTCGATTTACCGATTTGTTTCCGGAACGACTTACCTCATTGCTGCGTTGGGCAGTGCTTCTCCTTCCGTTATTAATCGCACGGTCATCTCGGGATACCGTTCTGTTTGCAGAGCGCCTGGCATCACCATTCCTATAGGCAGTGCTTCGCCTTCCATCCTCACGGTATCGGTCATTCCGAACCGATCGCCTGCTGTCAACCCTGTAACCATCTGCAAGGTATCGCTCGTTGCGGGCAACTACGCGCCTGTCATTTCTATAGACACTACGCCTTCTTTCCCAGCTGCGATCGTTTCTCCTGTACTCACGGCCAATCCTGGCATAAGACCTCCTGAAATTGTCCCTATAAGGACGATACCAGGTGTATCGAATTGGTTGATAGAACCTTCGGTACGGCCTGTTATAAACCAGGCAGAAACCTAATGCCGGACGAACAAAGAACCTGTGGAAAGGACGGTATACATAATAACGGTTGTATACGTTTATAAAACCTGTGTGATATTGATAAACACCAAGGTTATTGTAGAATACACGCATTCCACCTATACGTCTTACCCTTCCGTTTCGATACCAGATGTTCACATCGCCAATCTGGGCAACCCTACCATAGAAATCATAGTAGACGGGCACATTTTCAACCTGGATTACAGCACCGTAGTCATCGTACTGTACAAAAGGGTTGTAATTAAATCCGGAGTTAAAAGTAATGCTGGCCGGACCAACTCCTATACCCGCAGATACATTAACACGGTCGTTTATAAAAAAGTCGAACTCCCCATCCGGATACACTGAAAATGTAATCCCATTATGAACAAAAATAAAGGAGTTGTCATATCGATAAGCGTTACGCAAGGTAACAGTATTATCCGCTGTGGCAGCCATGGTACTCGGTGCACCAAGAAAAAGGGCTGCAATCAAGAGTACTAAATGTTTCATAATATTAGATTTTAACTGTTCCGAATGGAAATATTCACATTCGCATAGTATAAACCAAACAGCGTGCCAAAAATTGAAGTACACACATAAAGTGTTGTAAATGAAGTAGATAAAAAATATATAGAAGCTTTCGAAGGAGGGATATCTATTCCTAAATGGTATTTCCAGGAAAAAGAAGACTACCCAATACCCAGTTTTGGCCGAAGGTAACGAGCAGTGTGACTGTTCTGGTTTTGAGCCACTTCTTCCGGGGTTCCTTCGGCAATCAGCTGTCCGCCACGGTCACCTCCGTCAGGACCGAGGTCTATCAGATAATCCGCACATTTGATGAGTTCAATATTATGTTCGATAACCACTATTGAATGACCCCGCTCCAATAAGGCATCAAAAGATTTCAGCAATTTTTTGATATCGTGAAAATGCAGTCCGGTGGTGGGCTCATCGAAAATAAACAGGGATTTGTCTTTCGTGCTTCCTTTCACCAGGAATGAAGCCAGTTTGATGCGTTGAGCTTCTCCTCCAGACAGGGTAGAAGAAGACTGCCCCAGGGTAACGTAACCCAGTCCTACATCCTGCAAAGGCTGAAGTCTGCCTGTAATTTTGGGCTGATTATTTTTTGAAAAGAAGGAGATGGCGTCATCTATGGTCATGTTTAGTACATCGTCTATACTCGCACCTTCAAAACTTACCTCAAGAACGTCTTTTTTGAAGCGCTTGCCCTTGCAGACGTCACATTCAAGGTGCACATCGGCCATAAACTGCATTTCCACTGTGATTTCTCCCTCTCCCTTGCATTTCTCGCACCGCCCTCCATCTACATTAAAGGAAAAATGTTTCGACTGGTAGCCTCGTATTTTACTCAATTTCTGCCGGGCAAACAGGGCCCGTATCTCATCGTAAGCTTTTATATAGGTAACCGGGTTAGATCGGGAAGATCTGCCAATAGGGTTCTGATCAACGAACTCCACATTTTTAAGCCCTGAAAAATCGCCTTCAAGGGCTGTATGCTGACCGGATTTTTCACCATAACCACCAAGTTTCTTTAGCATTACAGGGTAAAGCAGGCGTTTCACCAGTGAACTTTTGCCACTGCCCGATACCCCTGATACCACGGTAAGCATATTTAAAGGGAAGGTAACGTCAATATTTTTAAGGTTATTTTCACGAGCTCCCTTAATGATGATCTGCTTTTTGCTTTTGCGGCGGATTTCAGGTACCACTATTCGTTCGCTGCCGTTCAGATATCCTGCGGTGAGAGTGTTGGTCTTTACTATTTCGGACATTGGACCATGGGCAACTACTTCGCCACCACGCGTGCCGGCTTCCGGACCGATGTCTATTACTTCATCGGCCGCTAGCATAATGTCTTCATCATGCTCTACAACAATAACCGTATTGCCCAGGTCACGAAGCGACTTAAGCACGGCAATAAGGTTTTCTGTATCCCGGGGATGCAACCCAATACTGGGTTCATCCAGGATGTACATAGAGCCAACCAGGCTGCTTCCCAGGGAAGTAGCTAAATTTATCCGCTGACTCTCCCCACCGGAAAGAGAATTAGACTTGCGGTTCAGTGTGAGATATCCCAGGCCTACTTTCTGCAGGAAATCAAGACGGGTGGTAATCTCTTTAAGCAATCTGCCGGCAATCTTCTTTTCAAAAGCGGTCAGGGAAAGGTTTTTAAAAAATTCCGCGAGCGATTCAATGGAAAGCTCTACGAGCCCCGAGATTGAGGCACCGCCAATCTGTACGTTATTGGCTTCTTTGCGAAGTCGTTTACCCTGACATTCCTGGCATCTGGTTTTACCCCTGTAGCGGGAAAGCATCACCCGGTTTTGAATCTTATAGCTCTTTTCCTCCAGCATTTTGAAGAAACTATTGATTCCGGTAAAATGCGCATTACCCTGCCATACAAGCTCTTTCTGCTCCGGGCTTAATTCGTACCAGGGCTTATGTATGGGAAAATCAAACTTATATGCAGCGTTCACCAATTGATCGCGATACCAGCTCATACTTTCACCCCTCCAGGGGAATATGGCATTTTCGTATACGGACAAGGCTGTGTTTGGAATAACCAGATCCTCATCTATACCGATGACATCGCCATATCCCTCGCATTTCGGACAGGCACCATAGGGGTTATTAAAACTGAACAGATGCACATTCGGTTCAGGAAAGCTCAGTCCATCCAGTTCAAATTTATTGCTGAAATCTGTGGAGGAGGAAGTCTCCAGATCCTTAATAATACAGGAACCCTTACCTTCAAAGAAAGCATTGTCCACCGCGTTAGCCAGGCGGTTAAAAAAATCTTCATCGTCCTTTTTAACGATTCGATCTACTACCAGGAAAAAATCGTACCCGATATCTTCAGGTGCATCCTCAATCCGAATTACCTGGTCTTTATACTGTATGCGAGCGTATCCCTGCTTGGACAGCAAAGCGAGCGATTTTAAAGGATCCCGGTCATCCGGAATATGTATAGGTGCCAGCAGGAGCAATTTGCGTCCATTTTCAAAACCCTGAACATGATCAATGACATCGCTGACTGTATGTTTTTTTACTTCCTTGCCGGAAATGGGGGAGTAGGTTTTTCCAATCCTGGCATATAGCAGTTTGAGGTAGTCGTAGATTTCCGTAGTGGTCCCCACCGTTGAACGCGGATTGCTGGTGTTTACCTTTTGTTCAATGGCAATGGCAGGTGCAATGCCTTTGATGTAATCTACTTTGGGTTTGTCCAGTTTTCCCAGGAACTGCCTGGCGTATGAGGAAAGACTTTCGACGTATCTGCGCTGTCCTTCGGCATACAGGGTGTCAAAGGCAAGGCTCGACTTTCCGGAGCCGCTGAGACCAGTAATGACCACCAGTTTGTTTCTGGGAATCACCACGTCAATATTTTTGAGATTGTGGAGTTTGGCCCCTTTTATAATGATGTTTTCCCTCGGATTTACCTCGCTAATCGCTGCCATTTTCCTTATTGAGAATGCAAAGATAAGATATGTTACTTTCATTGACCAGAAGGGATGGCCATGAAAAATTTTTCGACCAAATGCATAGCGGGATTTGTTTCCTAGGAAGGAATTTTTCTATATTTGATTTATAAATCCTAAAGAAAAAGCGCCTATAGACATACAATTACTTTTTTGAATTACGCCTGAATAACTGATTTCCTTTCGGTTTTTGAAAGGCACTTATGTTAAACCAAAAAAGGTAATTTGTATGGAATTACAGATCGACGACGCGGTATTAGTGCGAGACTACATGGAGGGAGATGAGCGCGCCCTGGAACTTCTAATCAACAAACATAACCAAAGACTCAGCAGTTTTATCTATTCCAAGGTCAAGGATAGGGAAGCAACTGAAGACATCTTTCAAGATACGTTTATGAAGGTGATCCGTACCCTCAAGCGCGGTTCCTATAATGAAGAGGGTAAATTTATATCCTGGGTAATGCGTATTGCCCATAACCTGATTATAGATCATTTCAGGAGGAACAAAAGGATGCCTAAATTCCAGTCCAACGGCGACTTCAATATCTTCGGAGTGATAGGAGATGATGAATTAAATGCCGAATGCCGACTCATCAAAGATCAGATCGACCGTGATTTGGGACATTTGATCGAAGAGCTCCCTGAGGACCAGAAAAACGTACTTTTAATGCGTATTTACAAGGATATGAGTTTCAAGGAAATCGCTGAAAATACGGGGGTTAGCATCAACACTGCCCTGGGTAGAATGCGCTATGCACTGATTAATATCAGGAAGATCGTAGAGAAGCACGATATAGTTTTAACGAATTAATAAGCTTTAGGTCGACTATAATTAAACATGCTCCTGCACTGCCGTTATTTAGATATAACAAAAGTGATTATGGAGCATATTTACACAAAAGAAGAAAACAATTGCAAGCTGGTTAAAACCAGAGCTAACAGGATTAAGTTCTTGCTGGATTATTCAAAATCTTTGAACATTATAGAACATGAGGGTCTTACATTCGAAAGCAACCTGAACTAGCCGGTTTATATCCTTAACCCACTGCAAGAGAAATCTGAATCCCCTGATGCGACAGCACGGGGGATTTTTTGTACCCCCTTTTATTCGGACTGCATACCTATGTAAAGAACTGAGGCCTAACTCAGTTTTCCTGCGTTTATTGTACGGTTTTTCTTAAAAACGCCAGTTTACATCAAAAATCCGGGGTTTGACAACATACTTTTTACCGCAGATGGCCATTTCTCTACTTTAGAACTGGATTTAGACACCAAATCAGTTTAAAAACAACAACAAGAAAATCAATTACGCCTCAGGCAAAGGGCAATTAACCTTAACCAAAAATACTATCATGGAATATCCAATCGACGACTCAATCTTAGTTCAGGATTACATAAGCGGGGATGAAAAGGCCCTTGAGGTTCTGATCAACAGACACAACCAGAGAATAACGAGCTTTATCTATTCCAAAGTACTGGACCGGGATATTGCTGAGGATATTTTTCAGGATACATTTATCAAGGTTATCAAGACCCTCAAAAAGGGAACTTATAGCGAAGAAGGAAAGTTCCTTCCCTGGGTAATGCGTATTGCCCATAACCTTATCATAGATCATTTCCGCAAAAACAAGAGGATGCCGAGGTTTGAAGGTAATGAGGAGTTCAATATCTTTTCCGTCCTTGGTGACGATAAGCTTAATGCCGAAAAGCAACTGATTAAGGATCAGATAGACAGCGACCTTTCCAAATTGATAGAAGAATTGCCTGATGATCAGAAGGAAGTGCTGGTAATGCGTATTTACCGTGACATGAGTTTTAAAGAGATTTCCGAAAATACAGGGGTAAGCATCAACACTGCCCTGGGAAGGATGCGCTATGCCCTTATTAACCTGAGAAAGATTATCGAGCGCCACAATATTGTCCTGACAAGCTCCTAAAAAGAAGATAATTTAGGCCCGAGCAATAATTCCATTATAGTTGCGTTATTTTAACATAACTAGACTATAATCGTATGGAAAAAATTTACTCTGCCGAAAAAAGTAACTGTGAACTGGCTAAGGCACGACCTGAAACGGTGCAGTTTTTAATGGATTATTCCAGGTCTCTTAGGCCCGTGCGTTATAAAAAAATGGTATTTGAAGCCATAATGAACTAAAAAAAGGCCGGTTTATCCGGCCTTTTTTCTTTTCCAATATTCCCTGATAACCGATTTTCTCCCTATGGTCCTGGTGATAACATCTTTTTCGAGATTCCATCCCCGGGCGGGAGAATATTCCCGTCCATACCATATGATCTGAAGGTGGAGGGAATTCCACAAGTCCTTAGGGAACAAGCGTTTAGCATCTTTCTCTGTTTGCACTACGTTTTTTCCGTTTGAAAATCCCCAGCGGTACATAAGCCTGTGAATATGGGTATCAACCGGAAATGCAGGTATACCAAAAGCCTGGGAAACCACAACGCTTGCTGTTTTATGTCCTACCCCCGGCAATTCTTCCAGGAGTTCCAATTCCCTGGGAACCTTACCCGCATACCGGTCTATAAGGATCTTTGAAAGTCCGTGTATGGCTTTGGATTTGGAAGGAGAGAGACCAACCGGCTTTATTATTTCCCGAATTTCTTCGACAGTGAGCTTTACCATATCATAGGGATTGTTAGCCCTTTCAAACAGGAAGGGGGTGATCTGGTTTACCCTTACGTCTGTGCTCTGGGCAGATAATAATACGGCGATGAGCAGGGTATAGGGATCTTCATGATCCAAAGGGATGGGGATTTCCGGATATAGCTTTTCCAGAGTATGAATTGCAAAAGCTACTTTTTCGGCCTTGGTCATTTTTGTATTTTTGATGTGCAAAAAGAATTGCCAAAATAACTAAAAAAAGCACTATGAAAACATTGAAAGCCGGAGAAAAAGTTCCGGAGTTTACAAGCAAGGATCAGGATGGAAACGATATTAGCCTTTCAGATTACAAAGGGAAGAAACTGGTAGTATTCTTTTATCCAAAAGCAAATACCCCCGGCTGTACAGCCGAAGCCTGCAATTTACGGGATAATTATGCCGAGCTTCAGGCAGCAGGTTATGAATTGCTAGGGGTAAGTGCAGATTCCCAGCAAAAGCAGACTAATTTTCGCAACAAGTTTGAGTTTCCGTTTCCCCTGCTGGCTGATGAAGACCACACTGTTATCAATACTTTCGGGGTATGGGGACCTAAGAAGTTTATGGGACGAGAATATGACGGTATACACAGAATGACTTTCCTGATTGATGAGGAAGGAGTAGTGGAACGCGTGATCGAAAAAGTGAGGACCAAGGACCACGCGGCACAGATACTGTAAATAAATGTATAGTAAAGAAAACCCTGGATGTAATGTCCAGGGTTTATTTTATTGCATTTTCTCAGCCAGAACAGTGGCTCCCATGAAAAGCTTTTTCTCCTTGATGATCTGAGCCACACCTTCGGGGATCATTTCCTCCCAACCCTCTTCGCCTTTGGTTATCTTTTTCAGGACATCACGAGAGAAGATGTGCATGATTTCAGGATCGTAATCGATAATATCCATTACCTTTCCGTTATACTTGAAGAACTTGTACAGTTCTTTCATCCTCGGGTGAACTTTTACATTGTTGCTGGTCATGATCTGACCGGTATCCGGATTCTTCATCGGATACAAATACACTTTCAGATCTTTGAAGAACAGCTTTCCAAAAGCTTCCAGAATACCACCACTGAGATGGCGATAATATTTTTCGTCAAAAATGTCGACCAGGTTATTAACACCCATAGTTAATCCTATCCGTGCTTTGGTGTAATTGCTGAAATATTCTACTAACTTGTAGTATTCCTGGAATTTGGATATCATTACTGTATGCCCCAGTGAACCCAGGAGTTCCGCGCGGTCAAGGAAATCCCTTTCATCAATTTCACCGGCCGTTTTCAGGTTTTCAAGGGTAATTTCGAAAATTACAATGGTCTTTTCCTCCTCCACGGTCTGCTCCCGGACAAAAATATCGTATGATTTCTCATACATATCTTCATTCACCTTGGTAACCGGCCTGAAACTTCCCCTCAGAGCAAGGATATTCTTTTTATAAAGTATAGCTGCAGGAAGCAGGTTGTTCCCATCCGGACCAAACATAACCGCGTCGGTCATATCGTTGCGAATAAGCTGAAGGCTCATCAGACGGTTATCCACATCTTTGAAGTTGGGGCCCGAGAAATTGACCATGTCAATTTCAAGGGTGTCCCGGTCAATGTGATCGTAGAGGTATTTCAGCAGCTTCTTGGGCTTGTTGTATTTATAGAATGCCCCGTATATGAGGTTTACACCAACAATTCCCAGAGTTTCCTGTTGCAAACGCGCTTCATTCTGTTTAAAACGCAGGTGCAGTACTATTTCATCGTATTCCTTTTGCTTGGGATCCAGCTGGAAACGGATACCTACCCAACCATGTCCTTTGTACCGTTTGGAAAAATCAATAGTGGCAACAGTATTAGCATATGCGAAGAAAAGCCTGTCCGGATGTTCTTCCCGGCTGATGCGTTGCTCCATAAGGCCCATCTCATGCGCAAGCATCTTCTTCAGCCTGCTTTGGGTAACATAGCGTCCATCTGACTCTACACCGTAAACCGCATCACTAAAGGATTTGTCATAGGCACTCATGGCCTTGGCTATGGTTCCGGAAGCTCCTCCGGCACGAAAAAAATGTCGGGCTGTTTCCTGTCCGGCACCAATTTCGGCAAACGAGCCATAAATATCCGGATTGAGGTTGATACGGAGGGTTTTTGCTTTGGTAGAAGGAATGTTTTCAAATGCGGGATCCCTCTTAAAAACTGAAGCCATAGGTTGCGATGTCTTTCGGGACAAAGTTAATAAGAATGGCCCATCTATTAAATAATTTAGTTATAAATTTGACTTAAATAGACCAGCGGTTGAAGATCACATTTTTAGGTACCGGGACATCTCAGGGCATCCCTGTTATTGGGAGTTCCCACCCGGTTTGCCTGAGTAAAAACCCCAGGGATAAAAGGTTGCGGGTATCTGTGATGGTTCGCTGGGACGATTACAATTATGTAATTGATTGTGGTCCGGACTTCAGGCAACAAATGCTCACCCACAAGGTTACCCATCTTGATGGTATCCTTTTTACCCATGAACATGCCGACCATACTGCTGGTATTGATGATATAAGGCCTTTCTTTTTCCGGCAGGGAGATATCCCAATTTACGCCCACGAACGGGTGGTTAATAGCCTGCACAGGCGTTTCGATTATATTTTTGCAGATGAAAATCGCTATCCGGGTGCCCCTGCAGTTAGTGTTAACCGTGTAGAAAAGAATACTCCTTTTGTTATCGGAAAACTGGAGGCCATGCCCATAGAGGTTTTGCACAATCGCTTGCCAGTATTGGGTTACAGGCTTGGTGATTTTGCCTACATCACGGATGCAAAGACCGTTGAAGAAGATCAGATAATGAAGCTAAACGGGTTAAAGGTTCTTGTGGTTAATGCCCTGAGGAAAGAACCCCACCATTCCCACTTCAACCTTGAAGAAGCCCTTCAGTTTGTGGAGCAGGTTAAGCCAGAGCGGGCCTACTTTACCCATATCAGCCATCACATGGGTTTTCATGATGAAGTAGAGCAGGAATTACCAGATCATGTACATTTGGCATACGATAATCTAATAGTTACCATTTAAATGAAGAGCAGAATTTTTTTGTACCTGTTTGTATTTTCGGCCCTGGTAGCCCTTTACCTGGGCATCAGCGGGAACCGTACCGTAAAGACCCTTGAAAAACAGATCATTGCCACTGAGGGAAAACTGTCCAAACTCGAAGACAGCCTTCAGCAGAGCCAGCTACAGGTGCTGGATATGCAATACTTTTCCCTGAAAAACAATGACGATGCCCTGGCATATTACGATCACCTGGGCATACAAGACCCGGCCCGTTATATAGCGGATAAGCTTTTGGAAACCAATGAACAGGAGGGAGATAACCCCCTTGTTCCTTACGAAGGCATGCAAAACAGTTTTAAGATCAATAAGATCAAACTGTTGAACCACAAATGGATCATTGCCGATTTTTCGGACGGTAAATACTGGGGAGAGTTACTGATCAACTATGAATTGAAGGACGATCTCAGTGTAGACTTTACTTTAACGGACCACTTGCTTTACACGCGGAATTAGGGCAATCTTTCTTCGAGCCACCTTTTAAACGAACTAAAATTCTGTGGGGAAACCCCGTGACCTACAGGATATTCCTCAAAAATGTGGTTTACACCTATTTCCTCGAGCATATCCTGCGATTTTAGAGCCCAATCCATAGGGATAACCTGGTCTATCTGGCCGTGGGACGCGTAAACCTGGAGTTTGGAATGGTCCTTTTCCCTGAAATCTTCCAGTAGCAGGTTTTGATCAATATACCCGCTTAATGCTACAAGGTTTTTGATTTTTTCCGGATAAGAAAGCGCGATGGCATAGCTTAAGACCGTACCCTGGCTAAAACCCAGCAGGGTGATATTGTCTTTATCCAGGCCATATGCGTCACAGGCTTCATCCATAAATTTCATGATTAGTTCCCTGGAAGCCAATGCCTGCTCCACATTAGTCCATCTCCCCTGAGAAGCTTCAAAGTTAATTGCATACCAGGCATTTCCAAAGGGTGGGAGGGGAATAGGAGCGCGAGCCGAAATCACGCATAATTCTCCCGGCAGTTCAGGAGCAAAAGAGAATAAATCTTCTTCATTGCTACCATAGCCATGGAAAAGGAAAATAACGGGGGGTTTACCTTGTGTTTGTTGAGACGGACGGATTAAATGTTCCAGGGAAAGCGGGGCAGTAGTCATATTACGGTATAAAAGTGAACCATTTTTGAAAATAGGACCCTAGAATCGGAATCTCCTGTTGTTTGTTATTCAGTGCGCTGATAAAACCATAGAACCACAATACGATATAAAAAATATAGAGGGCATACCAGGCATAAACATTAAACCAGACACTCAGGAAGAGTCCAAAACCAATAAAAACAAGGTGCAGACCGAACGCCTGACGGGTATGAAAACGCGCAAAGCCATGTTTGGGTTCCGAATTCATGCTGATCGCAATCAGAGATCCTACAATAGTCAGGTAGGACACAATTGCTGCGGTCTTTCCAGGTGGGGCTTTACTCATTTATTGAAATATTGCGGGATTATATATTGCATTTAAGGCTCAGATAAGGATTCTATCCTGACGGATTACCCCGTAAACCTGACCCTTTAAGGATTCTCCAAGGAACATGCTGTTTTTTGAGGTCGACAAAAGATCGTTCCTTTCTACAATTTTTTCAGTGTCAGGATTGAATAGGGTAAGGTTGGCGTCTGAACCTTCCGTCAGTTTTGGGGATGGTATTCCAAACCTTTCTCTGCCATTGGTTAGTAAGCGAACCGCCTCTTCCATTCCCAGCGCGGAGTTTAATACACCGAAGGCATGCTCCAGTCCCAGGCTGCCATAGGCGGCATGGTCAAATTCAATTCGTTTCTCCTCGATATCTAATGGCGAGTGGTCTGTGGTTACCATATCGACAACCCCTGTTTTCAGTCCTTTTATAAGGGCCTTGATGTCCTTGCTATTCCTGAGAGGAGGGAGAACCTTGTAATTACTGTCAAAGCCTTCAAGGGCCTCATCATCAAACCAAAGATTATGTAAAGCTACGCTACAGCTAACGTCCAGCCCTTTCTTTTTGGCAACTTCTACAAGGGCCACGGATTTAGCTGTGGAGATGGTGGGAATATGAAGGCTCCCACCGGTGTATTCGAGTATCCCCAGGTCCCGGGCAATCTGGATCTCTTCTGCCATTGCAGGTATGCCCTTCAGCCCCAGTCGGGTAGATACCTCACCTTCATTAACTACCCCTTTCCCTGCTATCTGCCTGTCCAGAGGGAACGAAAAGACGATACTGCCAAAATTCTGTGCATATTGCAGGGCGATTTTCAGCAGGTTACTATTGGTAACAGGAGCTTTGTAGTCATAAAAACCAACTGCACCAGCACCTTTCATGTCATAGAGCTCAGCCAGATCCTTCCCCTCGCTTTTTACCGTTAGTGTGCCCAGAGGATATAGTCTGCTTACAGCATTTTCACCAGCATTTTTCAGGAAAACAATATCTCCACTGCTATCGGGGAGGGGGAAAGTGTTCGGATTCAAGACGATCTCCGTAAAACCACTTTTACCAGCTACCTCAAGACCATGAGCTATGGTTTCCCGTTCTTCAAAACCGGGTTCTCCAAATGAAACACCACTGTCAAACCATCCAAGGGAAACATGAAGGTTGGGAAAGCTTATTTTTTTTGCTCTGGAAGGGACTTCAAGCCGGGTTCCGATCTTTTCAATAATACCATCCCGGATAAGGATGTCCCGTTTCTTAAGATGTAAATTCTTATTCTTGGGGTCAATTAAAAGTGCAGACTTGATGTGTATGGTCATTTGACTAGCTTTTGAATAAGAACCTCGGCAAGGGCGAACACCAAGGCAAAAATAACAAACCATTTCCAAAGCTCATTTACCCGACCTTCTTTTTCAAGACTGGCGATGAACTCCGGCATATTTTCCAGTAGCTCGAAGGAAGAGGGTAAATCAGGTTTGGAATATATGAGAACACTCTCCTCACGAGGATAGTTAAAGCTTAGGGGCATTATCTCTTCCTCACCGGAAATTGCCATGTAATTCCCGTCTTTTCTGGGGTCCCCAACCAGAGTTAATGTTGTTTTGTTGGCATACTTTTTCTGAAGTGGGATGAACTCATAGGCGTTACCCCTCAGTTTAATAATCTCATCTGCATTAGCAACCCAGGGAATATCGGTGGTTATTAATTCGGACAGGTTCTGATATAAAGCCGGAGTCTTCAGGCTGTTCCAGGCAATGGAATAGAATGTGGGAACAACCAGGGAGTTATTTACGAAAGTCCCGTTCCCTATGGACAGGGGAGACGTAAACAGATAACGGCCATTATCGCCCAGAAGGAAGGGTTTGCTATTCTGGAAGCCAAGAATTTGTGGAGCAGAGCCCTTTATGCTGTAATGTGAACTAGCCATGGGGTAATCGAAGTTGGTCACACGTTTTTCGAATACATCCCTGTATAAGGGATGATCAAATTCAATATCCGTTATATTGAGACTTCCAGGAACCACTGAGTCCAACTGTGGAAGGCCTAATTTGGAAAGCAGTCTGTTATAAGCGCCTGGCTCAATGCTACTGCCCGGGATTACCACCACACTCCCGCCGTTTTCAACAAAAACCTGGATAGCATTTTCCAGGGCTGTGCTAATATCTCTTAGTTCATCCAGTACGATTAAGCTGCTGAGGGCAAGTTCACTGTAATTTACCTCGGTTACCGGGATGTAGGAGAAATCAAACTCATCCGCTACGTAAATGCGATCCAGGTAATTATTGGCATTCTGGCCAATAACCATTATCCTGGTTTTGCTACGTGGTGGAATTGAAAAGTACAGCACATTGTCATAAGCAAGTCCGGCATCCAATATTTCAATCCTCCCGTTAGTGATTTCTTCCGCAGGCAGGGTGAAGATAAGCTCACTGCTTTCAGTTCCTTCAAATGAAGCTGCTGATTTCGCAATTAGTGTTTCTCCATTAAAAAGGGATACGGGAACACTTTCAACTTCTGCTGAATTTGTTTTTAAAAAAACAACCAGTTCAATCTGATCTGATCCTGTGCCGGCAATATAAGCGCTGTCCAGTGCTATGTTTGTCCATTCATCCGGGGTTAGGGATACCAGTCTGCTGCTGATGCCGTTTATGGGTTCAATAGTCTGCTCAGGGATGAATCTGTTTTGCAGATCAGAAAGAAGGATCAGGTTCGTCGACTGATGCATATCTGAAGCAAGCATCTCCCCTGCCTTAAAAAGGATATCCTGCAAATCCAGCTGTTTATAGGTGGGTTCAATGTTGAGTAGCTCGTTCTGGATGTTTTTTATCCGGGCCTTTTTGAAAGTTTTATCGTTGGTAAACAGGGTAAACTCCTTTGATTCCGGAATACCCTGTACCAATTCCTGAATGGCGTATTCCAAAAGAGACTGATCTCCGTTTCGCAGCTGCAGACTGAAGGAATTGTCCAGATATATCAGGGTTTCTCGATTCTCGCCAATCTGTTGTTGGGCTCGGTAAGGTCCGGCAAATGCAGTTATAAGCATGGCGAGCAGGAATAGCCTTGAGAACAGCAGGAGCCACTTCTTTAGTGTACGTGTTTTGCTAGACTGTGCAGTTACCTTTTTTAAGAGGCGAACATTGGTGAAAGACGTTTTCCGGAACCGTCTTAGCTGGATAAAGTGGACAATTATAGGGATCAGGAGAAGAAAGAGCGCCCAAAAGATTTCCGGATATTTAAACTGCATTCCTGATCTTGATTGAACAAATATAGGAAGTAGTCTCCTATTATTATTGCTATTGGCACAAATTTAGCAGTGGATTCCCCATCCGGTTATCAGCAGAAAAAGAAGGAATCACCAGGTTTATCCAATCCCAGTGCACTTAGGTATGCCCTGATCTCTTCCTGAGCCCTTTCGTTGGCCACACTGATTACGCTTTGGGGGTTATGCATTGCAGCCAGATCCTTATAATGCACGAGAGGAATACCATAAATGCTTTTCCCAATTTTCTGGGGGTTGTCACAAAGCCAGGTGAAATTTATTTGCCTTTGTTTTAAGGACCTTGCCAGGTTTTTACCTTTAAATCCAGCACCCCAGATGACAAGTGGCCTGTTGGTGTCAAAATCCAGCTTCAGGAAATAGTACAGTTTAATATCAAGAAAATAGTTCTGGGCATAGTGTTCACTCGTACGTGAAGTGCGGGTGTCATAATCCCTCCACAGGTGCAAAATATCCCCGCAGGGCAAACATTTCAAGCCTTGCTCATAAAATCGAAATGTGAGGTCGTAATCTTCCGGGTACCGGTCCGAATTAAATGCACCGCAGGCGTCGAGATCTTTTCTCAATACCATCCAGCAGGGAGAGGGAATCACGCATTCCTTGTAGATTTCACTGAAATTAATCCCATTTTGGGTGAGTCTGTTGATCCAGCGTTCATAACGCGCATAACCATCGCTGATACCTCTTTCAGAAAAGTATTTAACTTGTCCAACTGAAAGATGTGCGGGACCATTTTCTATAAGGCTGTAGAGCAAGGCTGAGATTTTATCCTTTACCATAATATCATCCGAGTCCATTCGGGTAATATAGTCTCCGCGGCTATTAGCATAGGCAGTCCTCAGCGCTGGAATAATGCCTTTGCCCTTGTTCTCCATCAATACTATTCTGCTATCACGAACAGTGTAATCCTTTACAATCTCCGAACTGCTGTCTGAGGAATGGTCATTAACAGCGAGGAGCTCCCAGTGGGAATAGCTCTGGTTTTGGATAGAATCCAGGCATTCCCTCAGGTACTTTTCTGTATTCCTGAAAGGCATGAGTATACTAACCAGGGGATTTGAAGCTCCTGCTGATCCCTCGCTATTTTTGGTATTCTTTTGCTCAAAAGGATCTTCCATTCAGGTTGCTTGTTGCCACAGGAAATTTACTCCTATTCCTTTATAAGGGCTTCCTTTATCGCCTGTTCCGTCAGGGGAGCCATTATCTTGTATCCGGCTTTATTAGGATGTACCCCGTCTTCACCCAGTTCTTTTCTAAGTCCATTATTCCCGTCGTTCATTGCTGCAAAATAATCGAGGTATACAAAACCCTTTCTTTCTGAATAGGCCTTAATCATGGAGTTTAGTTTAGGAATTTTCCTGTTTGGTTCAAGACCTGGTCGCCAGCTATAATCTGCGGCGGGTAGTACAGATGCGAGGACAACCTTGATTCCATTAGTTTCGGCCATTTCGGACATGGAAATGATGTTCGCCATTATGTCTTCCAGGCTTATAGGGCCGTTATTCTGGGCTATGTCGTTTGTACCGGCAAGTATGACAACAACAGCAGGTTGCAGGGAAATGACATCCTGCCGGAATCGAATAAGCATCTGGGAGGTTGTCTGACCTCCTATACCACGATTTACATAAGGTTTGCCCCTGAAGAATTCCGGGTAGTGGCTGAGCCAGCCAATAGTAATGGAATTGCCCATGAAAACAACACGTTTTTCTCCTTCAACTGGAGGTGCAAGCAGTGCGTTGGCCTCTTTGAAATGACTGAGGCCAGCCCAGTCCTGTGCCATTGTGTCATTGGTTTTAAATAAGCCCATGAGTAAAAACAGTAAAAGGCAGTTCAATTGACTTTTCCATGGCAGATTCAAAGAATACAAAGTTAAGTTATCAATAACGGGCACTTTTACCATTGGCAAGAGTCCTTTTAATAAAGGTGCGGATGTCTTCATTTGCCTGCTTCAGATCTTCACGTCTCAGGTACATCATATGGCCGCTTCGGTATCCCTTAAACTCAAATCGATCTTTCATCCGACCACTGGGATCTATCTGCCACATGGTGTATTTGGCATTAAAGTAGGTGGTAGCACCATCGTAATAACCCGATTGGATCAGGACGTTGAGGTAGGGATTCTGGGCCATGGCCTGCCTTAAATTGTCCCGGGTATTGTCGTCCTTATTGTCCCATGGCCTTACCGGTCCAAACATGTTGTACTTTATGTCCGTCCTGAACTTCAATACCTCCTGCAGGTAATAATTGATAGCTGGTGTGAAGCTGTGCAGCCATGAGGTGATCTCGGAATTATAATCCGGGCTGTTACCCGCAAGTTGTTTATCTATCCCCAGGTACCTGCTGTCCAGTCGGCCAACAGTATACCCCCCGCGGTCCCTCAGCAGGGCCTTCCAAAAGTAGGAGGTGGGTACATCGAGGTTGTGATCCAGTATTTCCTTCTGGGAAAGTCCGGAATAGTAGGCCATTTTTTCCGCTACTTCAAGCCTTTCTTCCTTGCCGATAAAGCCACCTTTGGCAATGGCAGGTATCAGGGTGTTGATGGTGTAGTCTTCTGATTCAGGTAAAATTTCCAGCAGGTCTTTTTGTTGCAGTGCATCAGGTAACGCTTTCTGGTGCCAGGCAGCAGCCGTGTAATAGGGGAGATTCAGGGCGCTGCTAACAGGTCCTCCCACGCGAATAACTTTATAATCTGCCGGACTCACCATAATAACCCCGTTCAGGTACATCCACTGCTGGTTTTGAAGAGCGAGTGAAAGTCCCATAACCCGCGTGCCACCATAGCTTTCTCCTATGATGTACTTGGGAGAACGCCAGCGGTTATGCCGGGTTACAAATGTGTTCAGCCATTCTGCCAGGTATTTTATATCTGCATTGATTCCAAAGAACTTGGAGCGGTCTACTTCCTTGCCTGTTTCGGGAATGGTTCTGCTGTACCCGGTATTGGCTGGGTTTACGTAAACAATATCGGTAACATCCAGCACAGAATAAGGATTTTCCCTTACCCCATAGGGCTGTACAGGATAACCCTCATCATCTATTTTCAAAATCCTCGGGCCCGTGTAGGCCAGGTGCATCCATACTGAACCGGATCCGGGGCCCCCGTTAAAAGAGATCAAAAGAGGTCTGGACCCCCTGTCTTTTATACCATTTCTGGTATAATAAGTATAATGCAGGGAGGCAATTGGCTTTCCGTTTTCATCCCAAACAGGCTGGGTCCCGGTTTCTGCCGTGTAATTAAAACTAGCTCCATTGATGGTAACGCTGTGTTGTGTGGTCACAGTTGTATCTAAAGGTAGTTTCCTTTCCTGGGCGCTTAAAGAACAATAAAGCATGAAATAAATCAGCAGTGCTAAAGGGTATTTGATTTTCATGTATCAGAATTTAGTCAGCTTCTAAAATAGACATTTTCAATGAGAGTCAATTTTTGAACCGGGACAAAACACGGCTGTATTTTGAGAATTATGTACCTTTAAAAGAAGGAGTACAAATTAGTCCAAAATGAGAAGAAGAACATTTAATCAGACGGTAGCAAGGGGGGTTGGAGGAGTTGCACTGATGAGCACCCTGCCACTTGCCTGCTCCATGGGGAGTAAGGAAGAAAAAAAGCTTGGAATAGCACTTGTTGGATTAGGTAGCTACAGTACTTACCAGCTGGCCCCTGCGCTACAGGACACACAACACTGTTACCTGGCGGGAATTGTAACCGGAACCCCAGCCAAGGAGGTTAGTTGGGCCAAAAAATATAATATCCCCCGGAAGAATATTTACAATTATCAGAATTTCGACTCCATTGCTGATAATAAAGATATTGATGTTGTGTACGTTGTACTTCCGAACAGCATGCATGCAGAGTTTTCCATACGCGCAGCCCGGGCGGGCAAACATGTCATTTGCGAAAAGCCTATGGCCATAAACGTCCAGGAGTGCGATGAAATTATTAAGGCCTGCAGGGACGCAGGGGTAAAGCTGAGCATGGGCTATCGCCTGCACTCCGAACCCTATACGCAACAGGTCAAGTCTTATATTGAGGAAGGCACATTTGGCCAGCCGTTGTTTGTTACAGCCGAAGCAGCTTACGTTTCCAGGGGCAATCCGGATCAGTGGAGGCTCGATATCAAGCGTTCGGGAGGGGGAGCTCTTATGAATATGGGGGTCTATTCCATACAGAGTGCGATTTACGGCTGTGGGATGAATCCGGTTTCGGTTAGCGCCCAGGAATTCAGTACACGCCCCGAATATTTTAAGGAAACTGATGAAACCATAACGGCGCAATTTGAATTTCCTAACGGTACCGTTGGACAGATCATGACTTCGCATAATGCCAGTGCCAATAGGTTGTATGTATCCTGCAGCAAAGGTTGGATGGAATTACAACCGGCAAATAATTATGGTCCTTTGCGTGGAAAAACATCAAGCGGGCCTATATCCTTTCCCCATGAAAGTCAGCAAAAACTCCAGATGGACGATTTCAGCAGGCATATACTGGAAGGAGCACCCAATCTGGCACCAGGTGAAATGGGTAAGCGGGATATGATTATCGTTCAAGCCATCTATGCCTCCATAGCGGCTGGCGGCAAAAAGCAAAAACTGGACCTGGGAACCATGGGACTGGTATAACCGGATGGGTTTATACTTTATGGGGGTTAGAGGTCTGGACCTCATGGTCATGGAGCAACCAGTACTCTGCTATTTTAACTGAATCAAAAATGCGCATATTGGCAGCCCTGTTTGTTGCAACCTGTTCCAGGAACTGCTCCTCTTCCTTTCCTTTCCAAACCAGGGCAAGTTTAACCTTATCCCTTAATACCTCGGCTATGATCTCCCCAAGGAAAAACAATTCTATGGTTGGCAGTTCTGTGTATGAAACCGGAATGAGATCTACGAGCACACGGTATACCTGGGCCGATTGGCATTTGCGAAGTATGACCTTGGGATATTTTATAAAATCCCAGTAATCATAAATCCCATCAATAGACATAACAAGGAATTGCACCTTGTTCTTAAATGCATATGTGCTATTCATTCCTATTCTATGTTTTATAAGAATGTTTGTCTATGTAATGGTCAGGTTGTTATAAACTTGTGTGTAGATAAAAATAATAAATCAAATCGCGATAATATTATTAAATATGTTAAAATACTATCAATAATACATCATTAATTTAAAAAAGATAAATAAAATACATATATACAGGGAATTTAGTATAAACCTGTTAATATATCAGAATTCGGTTTTAAAACTTTTCAAATACACCCAAGCCGAAAAGCGCAAAATCGTATTTGACGGGATCTTCCGGGTCCAATTTTCGGAGGTTTAGATCTAATTCCAGCACTGCCCTGGCATCATTCTGCTTTCTCTTTAGCAGGCCAAGTTTTCGGGCAACATTACCAGAATGCACGTCCAGAGGGCAAGACAGAGCGGCTGGAGATATGCCTTTCCAAAGCCCAAAGTCCACCTCCTGTGGGTCTTTCCTGACCATCCACCTGAGGAACATATTGATGCGTTTGGCCGCCGAACCTCTGGCGGGGTCGGAGATGTGTTTGGTGGTCCTTAAGGGGTGTTTGAGTTCAAAAAAGTGCCCCTTGAATGCGGTAATGGCCGACTGCAGGCTGTTTTTTTCCGCATAACGGGTAAAGACACCTTCCAGCCCATTATGGTTGCTGTACAGGTGTCTAAGCGCTGTAACAAAAAAGGCCAGGTCTGTACCATTAAAAGTGCGGTGTACGAACGAGTCCAAGGATTTGAGATCATTTTCTGTATGCCCCATGACAAAGTCATGTGGCGCGAGATCTATCAGCTCCGTAATTTGCCTGGCATTTTTGATAATACTCTTTCGGTTTCCCCAGGCAATTGTTGCGGTGAGAAACCCACTGATCTCAATATCTTCTTTTTTATCAAAACGATGCGGAATACATATCGGGTCTGTCTCAAGAAATTCCGGGGTATTGTACTGCACTACCTTGGCGTCCAGAAAATCTTTGAGTTCTTGCCTGGTCATTGGTGTTTTCAGCGGAGTTACTGGATTATCTGACCATCTACCATGGTTAGCTTACGGTCGGCCATTTCAGCAAGTTCTTCATTGTGCGTTACAATCACGAACGTCTGGCCCATTTCATCCCGTAACTGAAAGAACAATTTGTGAAGCCGCTCGGCACTTTCGGAATCCAGGTTGCCGCTGGGTTCATCTGCCAGGATTACCGAAGGTTGATTGATAAGTGCTCTGGCTACTGCCACCCGCTGCTGTTCCCCTCCGGATAGTTCCTGAGGCTTGTGATGTATCCGTTTCTCCAACCCCAAATACCCCAGGAGTTCCAGGCCTCTTTTTTCGGCCTCAGACTTCGCAGTACCTTTTATGTAGGCGGGAATACAAACATTCTCAAGGGCAGTAAATTCGGGAAGCAACTGATGGAACTGAAAGATAAAACCGATATGCTCGTTTCGGAAACGAGCCAGGTTCCTCCCGTTTAAAGCATTTATATCCGTATCGTTTATCAGTAGTTCACTTTCTTTTCTGTTCGACTGAATATCCAGGGTGCCCAGAATTTGGAGCAGGGTGGTCTTTCCTGCACCTGAGGCCCCGACTACCGATACAATTTCACCTTTGGCAATATCGAGATCCACTCCTTTCAATACCTGAAGGGATCCGAATGATTTCTTAATATTCCTTGCTTTAATCATGAAGGTTTACCTGCTGATCTAATGAGTGGGTACGCAAAAATAGTAATATGATAGAATAATACATCAGCCACTGCCTAAAATGAAAGAGAATATCTGTGTCGGTTTTTCCATATAAAGAACTAACTTAGTAGTATCTGCCAATTTGTTCATACAAAATAAAATGCCATACAGAAGCCTGGAAGAATACAACATTGAAATAACCAATGAAGTAAAAGATCGTTATTCTCATATAATCAGTGAGATAGGAGAGGACGTGAATAGAGAAGGCCTGGTGAAGACACCGGAACGTGCAGCCAAGGCTATGCTCTTTCTAACCCAGGGATATAAGCAGGATGCCGCTTCTGTTTTGAGAAGTGCCCTGTTCGAGGAATCCTACAATGAGATGGTCATAGTAAAAGATATTGAATTGTATTCGCTTTGTGAACACCATATGCTGCCTTTTTTCGGGAAGGCACATATAGCATACATACCTAACGGACAGATCGTTGGCCTTAGCAAACTACCCAGGGTTGTGGATATCTTTGCGCGTCGCCTTCAGGTGCAGGAGCGGCTCACTGAACAGATTCTCGATTGCATAAACGATGTGCTGAAGCCCAGCGGAGTAGCTGTTGTAATTGAGGCGGCCCATATGTGCATGATGATGCGGGGAGTCCAGAAACAAAATTCAGTTACTACTACTTCTGGTTTCCGGGGTTCTTTCCAGCAGCAGGAAACACGTAACGAATTCCTGAAGTTGATTAGCAGCGATTTATCCTCCTGATTTACGCCCAATAACGGATCTTCACCGCTTCAAGCAATGGAAAAAGCAAATAAATGGCGTAACCTGTTACTGGGACTCCTGTTGGATGGAATCGGGATGCTTTCTTTCGTTATTCCCGGTATAGGTGAATTTTCGGATGTCATCTGGGCACCTGTTTCAGGTTGGCTTATGACCCGGATTTACAAGGGTAGAGTGGGGCAGGTGGCAGGAGTGGTTGCTTTTGTGGAAGAACTTTTGCCTGGTTTTGATTTCATCCCTTCTTTTACGCTTATGTGGATTTATACCTATCTGATCAAAGGAGGCAGTCCTAAGGGAAGTAATCAATAGCTGAGCTACCTGAACAGGAAGCCCAGGCCCATGCGCTGCAGCATTTTCTTCTCAAATCCCCAGAAAAATTGAAACTGGCCAAAAAGCCATCCAAAAAATACCAGCAATACCTGATATATTGGGAATATAATCAGGATCCTCATGGACCAGTAGAGCGCTCCACTCCACCAGGCATCAGGAAAATTAGCCCGGTCAAGGCCTATAAAAGCCAGAAAAGGCTTTGCCACATAGACGGAGGCTGATCCGGTAATGGCAAATACAACAAATATTACTATAAGCTGGAAATTCGATTCAATTCCCCAACGCTGTTTGAGTTTGTTCATAGCACCAAATTCTCCCGCCAAATATATTACTTATATCCGGGGGATAAAAGGTCCCAGCCTTTGCCTGTATTTGCGCTGAAAATAGATGAAGTAATAGTAGAGTTTGTAATTCACTTCATAACCATAGTCCACATTGGGATCATAATTAATCCGAAGCTCATATAACAACGAGTTATAGCGGTTAGGCATCATTACCCGGTTGTTCCATTCGATTACATAAATTCTATTGCGGTTTTCAAGAAAGCTTTGTGAATAGTACCCCCGTGGCCTGGCTATGCTGTTTAGCCAGAAGTTAAAACCCGGCTCGATAATAATGATTTCGTACTTGGAATCCGGATCACTGATGCTTACCGTATCTGCCTCCTGATTCTTGAATGCGACAGCCTCCTCTTCGCTTATAGTTACTGATTTTTGGCTGCTTCCACAGCTGCTAACGCTCAGAAATACCAGCATTAATAGAATGCCAGAACCGACTAATAATGTCCTCATGACCAAACCTTTTCTTTAGTCATAAGGTACAAAAAAACCGCCTGCTAATTGCAGGCGGCGTTGTTAATTCTTGTTAAGTATTTTTCGATATTATTTACCCAAAAAACTCCCGAGCATGCCCCCCAGGCCACCTTTCTTTTTTGAACCCCCTAGCACCATTCCAGCCACATCGTCCAGAACGCTACCGTCTCCATCCGAATCCAGGAGTGTGGTGATAAGGCTTTGGTTTTGTTCAGGTTGCCCGCCGAGCATACTGCCCAACAAGGCATTCATTCCGGATGAATCCTGAACACTGCTCTGGGCGGTTTGCCGTCCCAGAAATCCCATTACAATTGGTGCTGCGAGCTTTAAAATTTGAGCTATACTGCCTGTATCCATACCAGACTTCTGGCTTAATGCATTCTCCACAGCCGTTTGTTTATTGCCAAGCAGATGGCCTAAGATACCAGCCCCGTCTTCCAAGACCGATTGATCCACGCCGCCGCCAAATAGCCCGCCAAGGTCGTCCAGGATACTGCCGTTGTGTTTGTTGGACAGTGCACTCATCAGCCCCTGGGCCCCTTCAGTTGTGCTTACATTCTTCTTCATAGCGCCCAGTAATATAGGCATAGCCATTCCCAGCACATCGGCCGTTTTGCTTTCGGGCTGACCAGTTTCTCCGGCAACGCCACTGATTAATTGCTTGCCTAAAGGGCCATTCAAAAGGTCTATTAATCCAGACATGATTTTTAATTTTTAGTTGATACTATAGGTGTTCTCACCATGAGTTGGCGGAAAATCACCTCCTGAAAAGTTTAATTTTTTAAAATTGAGATGATCTGGGTTGCCAGCTCTTCCCCAATCCGATCCTGAGCTTCGCCCGTTGCGGCACCGATATGAGGAGACAGCGATATGTTGGGGTGCATGAGCACTTTGATTTCAGGTTGGGGTTCCGATTCAAAGACATCCAGCCCCGCGAAGCGCACCTTGCCAGTTTCCAGGGCATCAATAAGGGCCACTTCGTCTATAATTCCCCCCCGCGCGGCATTGACAAGTCCAACACCGGATTTCATTATTTCAAATTCGGGTTTGCCAATGATGTATTCTTTCTGGGCGGGAACATGCAGGCTGATAAAGTCTGCTTTGGCCAGTACTTCATTCTTGGAGATTCCCTTTAACGAAAAGCTTACTTGCTGCCCGTCGAAAAAACTAAGTTCAATATCGGCTTCCTCAATAAAGGGGTCGTGGAAAATCACTTCCATGCCAATTCCAAGGCCAATTTTTGCTGTAGCACGGCCTATTCTTCCAAAGCCAATAATGCCCAGCGTCTTTCCCCTTAGTTCAGCTCCTTTGGCGTATGATTTTTTAAGTTTCTTGAAGTTCTTGTCGCCTTCAAGTGGCATATTGCGGTTGGCATCATACAGGAAGCGGACTCCTCCGAATAGATGGGCAAATACGAGTTCAGCCACAGACTCAGAAGAGGCGGCCGGCGTATTGATCACATGCAGGCCTTTTTCCCGGGCATAAGCGACATCTATATTATCCATACCTACGCCCCCTCGTCCAATAAGTTTGAGCCCGGGACAGGCATCAATAAGTTCTTTGCGGACCTGGGTAGCACTGCGCACCAGAAGGCCAACCACATCATTTTCATTTATAAAATTCTGCAGTTGTTCCTGGGCTACATTTGTGGTAAGTACTTCGAACCCGGCACTCTCAAGCGCTGCAATTCCGCTTTGAGATATTCCGTCATTGGCCAGTATTTTCATTCGTGTTATAAAATTAATGGGTTGATGTCATCTGATTCATCTATGCCTTGCGCTCCAACTCACTCATTACATCCACCAGCACACCAACACTTTCAAGGCTTAGCGCATTGTACATGGAGGCTCGGTAGCCCCCTACGGAGCGGTGACCGTTTAATCCGTTGATACCTGCTTCTCTCCACATACTGTCGAACGTTTCTTTGAGTCCCTCTTCTGCCAGGGTAAAGGTGGCATTCATGTTTGAACGATCTTCCGCCTTGGCAAAACCGTTGAACAGCGGATTTAAATCAATTTCGGAGTAAAGAAGCTTGGCTTTCTTCTCATTGATTTCCTCGATGGCAGAAATTCCGCCCAGATCCTTCAACCACCTGAGTGTCAGCATGGAGGTATATACGGCGAATACGGAAGGGGTGTTGAACATGCTGTCCTTGCTTATATGTACTTTATAATCCAGCATGGAGGGGATAGTTCGGCTAACTTTCCCAAGGATATCTTCCTTTACCACCACCAGTGTGGTTCCGGCAGGCCCCATATTCTTTTGGGCCCCTGCATAGATCAGGTCGAACTTTGAAAAATCGAGCTGTCTTGAAAAAATATCCGAACTCATATCGCAAACAAGCGGAACAGAGGTTGTTGGGAATTCCTTGATTTGGGTTCCGAAAATTGTATTGTTGGAAGTAAGGTGAAGGTAATCCAGATTTTCCGGTATACCGTATCCTTTGGGGATGTAATTGAAGTTTTTATCCTTGGATGATGCTACCTCTACCACTTCGCCAAGTAACTTAGCTTCTTTGATAGCCTTAGAGCTCCATGTCCCGGTATTGACGTACCCGGCTCTCTTATCCAGAAGATTGTAAGCCACCATCAGGAATTCAAGGCTTGCTCCGCCCTGCAGGAAAAGAGCCTGGTATCCCTGGTCTTCCAGTCCCAATAGTTCAAGGGAAAGGGCTCGTGCCTCCTCCATTACGGCTACGAATTCTTTGCTCCTGTGTGAAATTTCAATCAGAGAAAGCCCGAGACCATCAAAATCAAGGACGGCTTCAGATGCTCTTTTCATTACTTCCTTCGGGAGGATACAGGGACCTGCGCTAAAGTTGTGCTTTTTCATTTTCAGTAGATTACAGTAGTGGACAAAGGTCTTAATTTATAAGCGATTCGCCACGAAATAAAGGAAAAGATTGTGTTATGTTTTTAACAAGAATTCAACAGTGTCCACACCGTCTGCATAGTCTGAAAGCGACGGGTATTGTGTTCTTCCAAAGGGAACTTCATTTTCCATAAAACCTTTGGCTACAAGGCATTGGATGTGCTCCTGATCTTTCTGGAGTTGTGATTTCAGTTGCTTCAAATCCTCATACCGCTCATAAAACAAAGTTCCAATTGGGGATGCATAGGAGGTGTCTTCCTTAAGCATTACAAAACCATTGTCCAGGAAGGGAAATTTACTCATCAGGTAGATGGCTTTGTTGTAATCGTAATTGTTCTGGTATTTCCTCTCTTCAAGCAGATAGCGGTAACTTTCAAAAGCCTCGAACAGCAAATCAAAATTAAAGTCTTGGGGAATAAATAGTTTGGATACGCTCCGGCAACCCAGGCCATAGTATTGAAAAACATCCCTGCCCAACGCTTTGAGTTCTTCCTTTGTTTCCGTTCCCTTTAATACAGCTGCTGAATTTCGATTCCTTCGAATGATATTAGGTTTCTTACCGAAATAGTATTCAAAATATCGGGCGGTGTTATTGCTGCCAGTCGCAATAACCGAATCAAAATCCTTCAGCATTTCATCTTCAAACCTTACATGGTTTTTCATTCCCGGAGCAAGTTCTTCAAGGATGTTTAAGAGGGCGGGCAAGAGCACATTGTCATTGGAAGAAAGCTTAACTAAAGCATTGTTTCCGCTCAGCAGCACAGCCAGCAAATCGTGAAAGCCCACCAGCGGAATATTTCCGGCAAGGATCAGTGCTACAAGTTTGTTTTGGTTAACTGTGATTTCATAAGGCTCCAGCCATGCAGACAATCGCTCTTCCGCCAGGCAGTTGCCCCATACTTCAAGGGCAAATTGTACCTGATCTTCTGTAAACCACCCATTTTTTTGTCCGGCCAGATCAACACTTCTATCCAGCTGAACGAATAAGTGATTTTCTTCCCGATCTTCTTCTGCCGCCCGTGATTTAAATTGGATATAATCCCGAAAGAGGGCTCCGAGTTTAACAAAAGCTTCTAATCTTTGTTGTGGTTCAAGCATTAAATTTGTTCAAAAAAGGACCAGCCTTTACCTTTGTGCAAAAATAGAGATGCTGAAGGAAATCAGCTGAAAAAAGGAAAAGAAAATTATGGCTATAATCATTACAGACGAGTGTATCAACTGCGGGGCCTGTGAACCAGAATGCCCGAATACTGCAATCTACGAGGGAGCGGATGAGTGGAGGTACAGCGACGGAACTTCCCTGAAAGGTGATGTTGTTCTGCCCGATGGCAAAAAAGTAAATGCGGATGAGGTACAGGAGCCTATTAGCGATGAGTTCTACTATATTTCTCCGGACAAGTGTACGGAGTGCATGGGATTCCACGAAGAACCTCAGTGTGCTGCGGTTTGCCCGGTAGACTGTTGCGTCCCGGATGAAGACCGTGTGGAAAGTGAGGAAGTGCTGCTGGCCAAACAGCGCTTTATGCACCCGGAATAATTATTAAGGGCAGGTTGCCAGAATCCTGGCGGCTATTTCCTTCAGGAATTTAGCACAAACCGTGGCAGTGACCCCATTAATGTCCCTTACAGGGTTGAATTCTACAATATCAGCGCCAACTAAAGGAGCGTCAATGCCCTGAATGATTTCTATAACCTGCCTGCTGCTAAATCCTCCTGGTTCATGGTGAGATATGCCAGGTGCAAAGGCCGGATCCAGTGCATCTATGTCGAGAGACAGGTATAACGGACCTTTGAAAGCAGGTAATTGCCCGGAGCGGAAATCGCGCATTTCAATGACCTCAACACCAAAAAGTTCTGCCTGTTCCCGCTGATGGGTGGAAAAAGTCCGTATTCCTACCTGAACAAGTCTGGAAGCAAGATTCTCTTCCATTATCCTGGCAAATGGGCAGGCGTGGGAATATTTATCACCCTCAAAGGAGTCATACAGGTCCGCATGGGCGTCAATATGAAGGATCTCCAGGGGGCCGTAGACTTTGCTAAATGCCCGTAGCACAGGGTAGGTAATAGAGTGGTCTCCCCCCAGTGTTATCATGGGAATATTTTGCTTTAGATGATCCAGGCTAATCTGCTCGATATCAAAATATTCTTCAACATTAAAATCACCTCTATCCAGGAATAGATCAGGCCTGATTTCAGACCCGTTTTCAGCAAAAAAGTTAAAGGCATCGCTGAGGTAGGCATCCCTTATTAAGGGAGGTGCTTTGGCTGGTCCCCTCAGGTAAGATGATTTCTCATCGTATAAGATTCCCTGCAGCTGAATTTTTTCCATAGGATATTCCGCCTGATTGCTTAGGAAATGTAATGTAAAAACTATATTTGCATCCTCAAAATCAACATCTCATGAAAGCAGGTATCGTAGGCCTTCCCAACGTTGGAAAATCGACCCTCTTTAATTGCCTTTCCAATGCAAAGGCGCAGAGTGCGAATTTTCCATTTTGCACAATTGAACCCAACATAGGAGTGGTAAATGTGCCCGATAAGCGTCTGGAACAGCTGGAATCACTTGTGCAACCAGAGAAGGTAATTCCTGCTACGGTTGAGATCGTTGATATTGCCGGACTTGTCAAAGGAGCCAGCAAAGGGGAAGGGCTGGGAAATCAGTTTTTGGCCAATATCCGGGAAACCGATGCCATCCTGCACGTGCTTCGCTGTTTTGACAATGACAATGTGGTGCACGTAGACGGTTCTGTAGACCCTATGCGCGACAAAGAGACTATTGACATTGAATTGCAGCTCAAAGATCTGGAATCTGTTGAGAAAAGGCTTGATCGCGTCAAGAGGGCGGCAAGGACGGGTGATAAAGAAGCACAGAAGGAAGAAGCAGTTCTGGATAAGTTAAAGGGCCAGTTGGAATCCGGGGTTTCCGTAAGGGCTATATCTTTTGGGGATGATGAGTACAAAGATTATATCAGGCCCCTGCAGCTTATAACAGCCAAACCTGTGCTTTACGTATGCAATGTAGACGAGTCAGCCGCAGTTAGCGGAAACACCTATGTGGAGCAGGTGAAGGCTGCGGTAGCCACCGAAAATGCTGAAGTACTGGTGCTGGCTGTAGCCACCGAAGCCGATATCATGGAGTTGGATACCTATGAGGAGCGTCAAATGTTCCTTGAAGATTTAGGTCTTGATGAGCCCGGGGCGTCCAAGCTCATACGGGCCGCCTACAGGCTATTGAACCTGCAAACGTACTTTACCGCCGGCCCCAAGGAAGTCAGGGCGTGGACTATCCCCATCGGCGCTACAGCACCCCAGTCTGCCGGGGTAATCCACACGGATTTTGAGAAAGGATTCATCCGGGCTGAGGTTATTTCATTTGCCGACTATATAGCCTATGGAAGTGAACAGAAGGTGAAGGAGGCTGGAAAAATGAGGGTAGAAGGAAAAGAGTATGTGGTTCAGGACGGAGATGTGATGCACTTCCGTTTTAACGTATAAAACAGGGATTAAACTCCAGTGTTTTCGGGAGGTCTAAGCTCCTGTGCTATCAACAATAGAGTCCTTTTATTGTTAATTACTTTCTTTTGTGCCCACTTTGAATTCTGCCTTGAAATTTTATATTAGCAAGATAAAGCCCAATCTATGGCAATTACGCAGTATACAGAGGAAAACATCAGGTCGCTCGATTGGAAGGAACACATCCGTATGCGACCCGGGATGTATATCGGGAAGTTAGGGGATGGATCTTCTGCGGATGACGGTATTTATATCCTGTTAAAAGAAACTATAGACAACAGCATCGATGAGTTCGTTATGGGAGCCGGTAAGACCATCGAGGTTTCCATACAGGGAGACAAGGTAACGGTTCGCGACTACGGTCGGGGGATTCCGCTTGGGAAGGTGGTAGACGTTGTGTCCAAAATGAATACCGGAGGGAAGTACGATACCCGTGCCTTCAAAAAATCTGTCGGACTTAACGGAGTGGGTACAAAGGCAGTGAATGCCTTATCCACCTTTTTCAGGGTAGAATCCAACAGGGATGGAAAGTCTAAATCTGCTGAGTTCACCCTGGGTGAACTGGTTGATGAGGAAATGCTGGAGGAAACCTCGAGAAGGAGGGGGACTAAAATCACGTTTACGCCAGACCCCTCAATATTCAAGCATTACAAATACCGTAATGAGTATGTGGAACGCATGCTCAGGAATTATGTCTACCTGAACCCGGGTCTGACTATCATGTTCAACGGTGAAAAGTTCCATTCTGAAAACGGACTCAAGGATCTCCTGGAAGACAACAACAACCGGGAAGATATGCTCTATCCGATCATTCATCTTAAAGGAGATGATATCGAAGTTGCCATAACGCATAGTAAAACACAGTACAGCGAAGAGTACCATTCCTTTGTCAATGGGCAGCATACCACCCAGGGAGGGACACACCAGGCGGCTTTTCGCGAAGCAGTGGTGAAGACGCTCAGGGAGTATTATGGAAAGAATTACGACGCCTCGGATATTCGCAAATCGATAATTTCCGCTATTTCCATCAAGGTGATGGAGCCAGTCTTCGAAAGCCAGACCAAGACCAAGCTGGGTTCAACTGATATGGGGGGTGATTTGCCAACGGTACGGACCTACGTGAATGATTTTATCGGCAAGCAGCTCGATAACTACCTGCACAAGAATCCGGATACGGCGGAAAAGATTCAGAGAAAGATTGTGCAGGCCGAAAAAGAGCGCAAAGAACTTTCCGGAATCAGAAAGTTGGCAAGAGAAAGGGCGAAGAAGGCCAGTTTACACAATAAAAAATTGCGGGACTGTCGAATCCACCTGGACAACATGAAAAATGATCGCAGGCTGGAAACAACTCTTTTCATCACCGAGGGTGATTCTGCCTCCGGTTCCATTACCAAATCCAGGGATGTGAATACCCAGGCCGTATTCAGCCTGAGAGGTAAGCCCCTGAATTCCTATGGAATGAGTAAGAAGATCGTCTATGAGAATGAGGAATTTAACTTGCTTCAGGCTGCCCTGAACATTGAGGAATCCATGGAAGACCTGCGATACAACAATATCGTTATCGCCACAGATGCCGATGTAGACGGGATGCACATACGTTTGCTGCTCATCACTTTCTTCCTTCAGTTCTTTCCTGAGTTGATAAAAGAAAATCACTTGTATATCTTGCAAACACCCCTCTTCCGTGTCAGGAACAGAAAAGAAACTATTTACTGCTACAGTGAAGAAGAGAAAAGGGCAGCCATCGCAAAGCTTAGCGGCAAACCTGAAATAACTCGTTTCAAGGGGCTGGGAGAGATCTCTCCTGATGAATTCAAACATTTTATTGGAGATGATATTCGCCTGGAGCCGGTTATGCTTGACAAGGCGATGTCTATTGAGGAATTACTCAAGTTTTACATGGGTAAAAACACCCCCAACCGTCAGGAATTCATTATAGAAAATCTTAAAGTAGAAGTTGATTTAGTAGAAGAAAATCAATTGTAAATCAAAAATATAGATTTCTTTCTTTTATGTCAGAGAATGAAGGGATGAACGAAGCACAGGAAGAAGAACAGGGCCATGGGCAGGATACCCTGACCAGGGTAACCGGCATGTACAAGGATTGGTTTTTGGACTATGCCTCCTATGTAATTCTGGAGCGTGCAGTACCAGCAATCGAAGATGGTTTTAAGCCGGTCCAGAGAAGAATCATGCATGCCCTTAAGGAATTGGATGATGGACGTTACAACAAAGTAGCAAATGTGGTTGGACACACCATGCAGTACCATCCGCATGGAGATGCCAGTATTGCCGATGCTATGGTCCAACTGGGTCAGAAAGACCTGCTTATCGATACGCAGGGGAACTGGGGGAACATACTTACCGGAGACAGTGCTGCAGCATCCCGTTATATTGAGGCCCGATTGTCTAAGTTTGCCCTGGATGTAGTATACAGTCCAAAGATTACGGAATGGCAGCTTTCCTATGATGGTCGTAAGAAAGAACCGGTAAACCTCCCGGTTAAATTCCCATTGTTGCTCGCCCAGGGTGCAGAAGGTATTGCTGTTGGGTTATCCACCCGAATCCTTCCGCATAATTTCAATGAGATTATTGATGCCTCTGTAAAACACCTGAAAGGGCAGCGCTTTAAACTCTTTCCGGATTTCCCGACCGGCGGAATTATTGATGTAACCAATTACAATGATGGGATGCGAGGGGGAAAGGTCCGGGTAAGGGCAAGAATTTCCCAGCTCAACAAGAATACACTCATCATAACCGAAATACCACACGGCACAAATACCTCCAGCCTGATTGACTCTATTCTGAAGGCGAATGAAAAGGGAAAGATCAAGATTAAGCGGATCGAAGACAATACAGCAGCAGAAGTAGAAATCCTGGTTCACCTGCCAGGAGGTATTTCTCCGGACAAAACCATTGACGCCCTCTACGCCTTTACATCCTGTGAATCTTCAATCTCACCCCTGGCCTGTATAATAGAAGATAATAAGCCAATATTCATAGGGGTTCAGGAAATGCTTCGGCGTTCAACTGACCATACAGTGGAAATGCTTAAATCCGAACTGGAAATCCAGCTTTCGGAATTGGAGGAGCAATGGCATTTTGCATCCCTGGAGCGCATTTTTATAGAAGAACGCATTTACCGGGATATTGAAGAGGAAGAAACCTGGGAAGGGGTTATCAAGGCCATAGACAAAGGGTTGAAACCTCATACTAAGCACCTGAAAAGAGCGGTTACAGAAGAGGATATTGTGAGGCTAACCGAAATTCGCATCAAAAGGATCTCAAAGTTCGATCTTGATAAAGCCCAGCAGCACATCGAAAGCCTGGAAGGAAAAATTGCAGAGACCCTAAATAATCTGGACAACCTGATAGATTTTGCTATCGCTTATTTTAAGGATCTTAAGGCAAAATATGGAGCAGGCCGGGAGCGCAAGTCCGAAATAAGGATTTTTGACGACATCGAGGCTACAAAGGTTGTAATCAGGAACACCAAACTCTATGTGAACAGAGAGGAAGGCTTTATTGGTACTTCAATGAGGCGTGATGAATACGTGACAGACTGCAGTGATATAGACGATATAATAGTCTTTACCAAATCTGGCCAGATGATGGTAACCAAAGTGGATTCCAAAACCTTTGTTGGTAAGAATATTATCCATGTAGCTGTTTTCAAGAAGAAGGACCAGCGCACTACTTACAATTTGATATACAAGGATGGTCGCGGCGGGGCCTGCTACGTGAAGCGCTTTAATGTTACCAGTATTACCAGGGATAAACTATACGATCTTACGGGAGGAAAGAGCGGCTCTGAAGTGCTTTACTTTACAGCTAATCCTAATGGTGAGGCCGAAGTGGTAACGGTTAACCTCAGGCAAAAAGGCAGTATTAAAAAGCTGAAGTGGGATCTGGACTTCGCAGATGTACTCATTAAAGGAAGGGGAGCTAAGGGGAATATTGTAACCAAGTATTCTGTAAAGCGAATAGAGCTAAAAGAAAAAGGCTTGTCTACCTTGAAGCCTCGCAAGATCTGGTTCGATGAAACCATCCAGAGGCTAAACGTAGACGAACGAGGGGAACTTCTGGGGGAGTTTACATCAGAAGATCGCCTGCTTATAATCAAACAGGACGGCAAGGTAAAAACGGTTATTCCAGAGCTTACCATGCGCTTTGACGACAATATCATTGTGCTTGAAAAATGGAAGCCAAAAAAACCCATAAGCGCCATATACTGGGAAGGGGATAAGGAGTTGTTCTATGTGAAACGTTTTTTGATCGAGAATCCCGACAAGGAGGAGGTGATCATTACGGATCACCCAAAATCCTACCTGGAAAAGGTGTTTACGGATTACAGGCCGGTTGCCGAGCTGGTTTTTGCTAAAAAACGCGGACAGGAGCGGAAAGACAACCTCAATATCAATTTGGAGGAATTCATTGCCGTAAAGGGAATTACAGCCATGGGTAATCAGCTGACGAAGGATAAAGTGCTGGAAATAAACTCATTGGATCCACTTCCCTACGAGGAGCCTGAGGTGCACGAACCAGAGGAGATAGAGGTTGTGGACGAAGAAAATGTAGCACCTTCTGACAAAAAGGAATCCGGGGACACTCCTGACCCTTCTTCTAACGGGGAGCTAAATGGACCTGACGGTCAAACAAGTTTATTCTAAATAAGTTCGGTTGAAAAAGTTTATCCAGGAATTCAAGAATTTTGCTGTTAAGGGCAATATGATTGACATGGCCATCGGTATCATTATTGGTACGGCATTCAATAATGTTGTCAATACACTGGTGAAAAGGGTGCTGATGCCTCCCTTGTCTCTGCTCACCCGGGACGTGAACCTGGCTAACCGCAAGTATATCCTCAGGGAAGCCGCTAATGGCACGGAAGAAGTTTCTATTGGCTATGGGGAATTGCTGGAGGTGCTGATCGACTTTATGATCATTGCTTTTACCATTTTTGTGGTTATCAAATTTATTAACCGCTTGCGCGTCAAGGCGGAAGATCCTAAGAATACAACTGAGGTCACCCCAAAAAACATTGAACTACTGTCCCGCATAGAAGAGCTTATGGAAGAGCAGAACGAGATCCTTCGAAAAAACGCTGGGAAATAATTATATTAGTCTGATCCTTCCTGGGGAGCTTCTTCCGGAACTACATTTTTGCGCATCTTCATATTCAGGAATTCCACCAGAAGAGAAAAGGCAATGGCAAAATACAGATATCCTTTTGGGATTGCGCCTATTTCCTGATTAAATACTTTGGTATGGCTCAGGTGAGCTGCCTCAGCTATTAGCATAAATCCGATTAGGATCAGAAAAGCAAGGGCTAGCAGTTGCATAGACGGGTGGTTGTTTATAAAAACCCGGATTGGATTGGCGAAGATCATCATGATAACTATCGATATAATCACGGCAATGATCATGAGTACCAAGGCATCCATGGGCTTATCTCCTATGCCATTGGTCATTCCTACAGCTGTTAGTATGGAATCTATGGAGAAGATAAAGTCTATCAACACAATCTGGAATATAGCCCTGGTATAGGTAGTGAGCTTTTTGGCCCGGATCACATTTTCATCATGATGGGGCATTTCCACTTTCTCATGTATTTCAGAGGTGCTTTTGTAAAGTAGGAATAGTCCCCCCGCGAATAGGATTACTGCCTGCCCGCTTACCCCTACCGAGAGCCATTCTGTATTGATATAATAAAACGGGTTGTTTAGTCCGATCAGGAAGGATACAGCGAAAAGGAGTATAATACGCTGTACCATAGCAAGCAGGAGGCCAATATTTGTGGCCTTTCTTTGCTTTTTTTCAGGCAGTTTGTTGGCTACAATGGATATAAAAACAATATTGTCGATACCCAGTACAATTTCCAGGAAGGTAAGCGTAAGCAAAGCAACCCAGGCATCCGGGCTGGAAAGAATATCGAACATTACGGCTTGATTTTGATAGCTGTTCCCCGGGATTTCTGACTACTCCCAACAATGCTGTATTCAAAGGTATAGGAATTCCCGTCTGTGGACAAGATTTTCATGTGGATTGACTTTTCCTCGGCCCTGCTTTTTGGATTTATCTTTTTCACAATGTATTCGCAGTCATTGAGCCATCTGATGGAGGAGGTGTCCTTTTTGCCTTCGAAATAATCCACTTCCATAGCTTCGTCACGTACAAAAGTGGTTGTCTTTTCCTCCCCGTCAATAACGGCTGTAAAAGTAAAGGTCCCGGTTTTAAAAGCTTTGCAATTTCTTTCCGGCTGGTAGCAGGCACCCAAAAGAAGTACCAAAAGGCAAAAACTACTCCATTTCCACATCATAGATACAAAATAACAAAAAGGAGGTCAGAAATCATACTTTCCCAAAGTTGTGCCAGTCACTTTTTCGGGAAATAGGATTTAAAGGACCCGTCGGTGTAAAATACCAGGATCTTCTCTATGCCATCGGGAGATTCAGTGGGGATTGTGCCTGAGATTTTAGTGGAAGGGGAGGTAGTTTTAGACTCCTCGGGTTTATGCGGGAAAGAACCCTTGCCATTTAATAGCCAGTAAAGATTTACTTCCGGAAATGTCCTGACCACCTTCATAACAAATTCCAGGCTGGGTTTGTTGCGCCCTGAAAGCAGGTGCGATATACTGCTCCTCTGTACCCCGATCCGATCCGCGAATGAGGAGGCGGTCAGACCGTAAAATTGCAGTATTTCTTCCAGTCTGCCGACAAATGCCTCTGTGTTTACCATTGTAATTAGACTTGCAGCCTTAAAATGTTAAATCAACCCGATAATCAAACCTTAAATCCTATTTTTAATTGAATTAATACTATTATTAAATTAATTTAAATAACTGAAATACAATTAACTAAAATCAATTAATAAAATTTGTTAAATCATCGTATACAATTGTAATTAATCGATGCGAAATCGGGCGTAAATCACGTATACAAATGTAACATTTTCCATGACAATTGTAATTAGATAAGCACTTACCTTTGCAGGGTGATAATGTTTTTTAATGGACGTTTTTCAAATTTCACATAAGGATTATAAGGTTAGCAGCATTACAGGCCGTTATATTCTTCCCGGTCAGGTAAATAAATTTTTTGAGGCGTGTCCGGAATCTGTTCAGGTACATTCCCTGGGCAAGTCGGCCGAAGGGCGCAATATTCAAATGGCCGAACTCGGTGCTGGAGAAATTAAAATTCTGATGTGGTCACAGATGCATGGCAATGAGTCTACGACCACCAAGGCCGTTGTGGATCTTATTGCTTTTTTATCTTCCCGAAATCCGACGGCCATGCAATTACTGGAAAAATGCCAGCTGAGAATTATAGGTATGCTCAATCCAGATGGTGCCGTCCGGTATACACGGGAGAATGCCAATGGTATAGACCTGAATCGGGACGCCCATGAACGAACGCAGCCAGAAAGCAGGATTTTAAGAAAGGCTTTTGAAAGTTTTGCTCCTGATTTCTGCTTTAATCTGCATGACCAGCGTACCATATATAATGTGGGGCATACGGATTCTCCTGCCACATTATCTTTTCTTGCACCTTCCAGAGACGAGGAGAGAACAGTAGACGCGTCCAGGGAAATGAGCATGCAGGTGATTGCCGCTATAAATGAGAAGCTACAGAGAAAAATACCAGGGCATATTGGCCGATATGATGATGCATTTAATATCAATTGCATTGGGGACACCCTTCAAATGCATGGCACACCCACCCTTTTATTCGAAGCAGGCCATTATCCCGGCGACTATGAGCGGGAAATAGTCAGGGGATATGTATTCCATTCGCTCCTTGCAGCTATAGATACTATTGCAAATGCTTCCTATTTGCGATACGATGTTGAGTCTTATCTCGGCATTCCTGAAAATAATAAGCTTTATTTCGATGTTTTGATTCGCAATTTTCAATGGAACAACAATAAAAGTGCCGTGGAAGACCTTGGTATCCTTTTTCGGGAAGAGTTGCAGGAAGGACGGATTGGCTTTAAACCTTATATTCAGAAGCGCGGAGACCTGGGTACTTATTTCGGCCATACTACCTATGATTTCAGCAATCAAAAAGACCTCGATTCACTCATAAATTCATCACTCAGGACGATATTGGATATTTAATAAAATTCCATAAAAAGGAATTTATATTACATTTTATTTAAAAAACGTCAATAATCGTTATGTATATTTTCTTAATTTTTTATTTTTGGCAAAAATTCTGTTGAAATGATGGGAAAAGTGAAATTAGACGAAATCGACCACCAGATCCTGGATATGTTAATTGACAATACCCGGACACCGTTCACGGATATTGCCAAGAAATTGCTTATATCTGCCGGAACGGTGCATGTGAGGGTTAAGAAAATGGAAGAGGCCGGGATCATAAAGGGTTCTTCCCTTACGCTGGACTATGTTAAACTGGGATATTCTTTCATAGCTTATGTTGGTATTTTCCTGGAGAAGACCCATCAAACCAAGTTTGTCCTGGAGCGGCTTACAGAAATCCCCAATGTTACCGTAGCCCATATTACCACGGGAAAATTCAATATTTTCTGCAAGATCAGGGCCAAGGACACCACACATGCCAAGAATATCATTTTTAAGATAGATGATATTGAAGGGATAAGCAGGACCGAGACTATGATTTCCCTGGAAGAAAGCATCAACGACAAAAAGAGGTTGATGCATACGATTTTCAATGAGTTATAGAATTTCTACATCTATCAGCTTGCTATGCGATCTACAGCCTTAAGGTCTGATGAATACCATCATTACTACCAGCCTTACATAGATGTTCTGGGCGATGTGGAGCTGATGGAGATGCTGCAGAAACAGTATGTGAATTTCCCACAGTTCCTGGCCAGCATACCTCAGGAAAAGCTTCATTACGCCTATGCCACGGATAAATGGACAATAGCCGAAGTACTGATGCATATAATAGATTCGGAAAGGATCTTTCAGTATCGTGCGCTTCGATTTGCCCGAAATGACCAGACTCCCCTGCCGGGATTTGAACAGGACGATTACATACCCTATTCAGGGGCTGAAAAAGCAAGCAAGGAGTCTTTGGTGCAGCAGTACCAGGCTGTGCGCCAAAATACTATAGCTCTTTTTTCAACTTTTGACGATGAAACCCTTATGCGCTCTGGTGAAGCAAGCGGAGTAAAAATGAGTGTAAGGGCATTGGGATTCTGTTGCTGCGGACACCAAAAGCATCACAGGAACATAATTAGGGAGCGGTATCTATAAAGAAGCCAGTTGCTCAATCTTCATCCAGTTCGTCTTCCATATTGAGTTCTAGCTCAGCTTCATCTGAAACAGGTGAAATGGCGAGTTCCTTCTCAATGGTGTCATCGAAGCTGGCAATAAAGTTGGATAAGCTCTTGCTGATTTTTACCAGGTAAAGGGCGTCTTCCGTTCTTAGCTCTACGGCCTGAACCAGTTCCCCCTGTCCGTTTTTGAAGGCAATGATATCATCGTCTCCATAACCATCCGGATAGGTTTCAATTAGCAAAGTGGCTGCTTTTCTGTCCAGTTTTTTGTAATCTACGAGAATGCGTCTCATCGGTTGGCGTTTATGTATGTGCTTTGAGGCACAATTACATTTCTAAGCTAGGAAAATTTTCTTTTCACTCGAAATTATCAGTTGCCAATGCAGAAAAAAAGTAGGTGTAACCCTTAATCCTTGTAGTAAGAGAAGGCTTCGTGAAAAAGTTCTTTGGGAATTTTATTGTCGATAATGGTATCACCAATCCTTTTGAGGACAACGAAGTTGATGCTGCCCCGGGTATTTTTCTTATCGAATTTAAGAAGCTCCACGATCTTCTCCACATCATCATCGGTAAAATCTACCTTTTTAAAACGTTTGTTAAATTCGGACTTTATGTCTTCCAGCTGGTACATTCCCAGTCCCATGGTTCGGTTGGACAGGAAGGCCTCAAGGATCATTCCTATGGCAATGGCCTCACCGTGCAGCAATGGGGGCAGGTTGTTCTCTTCAAGGGAATAAGACTCAATAGCATGACCAAAAGTATGCCCGAAATTCAGTATTTTCCTCAGGTTTTTTTCCTCGGGATCCTGCATAACGATATCATTTTTGATCGTTAGGGATTCATAGATGAGTTTATCCATGTTCTCAAAGGAATCAACTTTTTTAAGGCTGGTCCAGTAACTGCCACTGGCAATTAGCCCGTGCTTCATCATCTCGGCAAAGCCACTGTTTAGCTGTCGCTGATCCAATGTGGACAGATAGTCAGGTACTACAAGGACCATTTGAGGACTGTTGAAAACGCCGATCTGATTCTTCAGGACACCCAGGTCTACTCCCGTCTTGCCACCAATAGAGGCATCAACCATGGCTAAGAGGGTAGTGGGCACATTGATAAAATCAATACCCCTTTTAAAAGTTGAGGCCGCAAATCCACCCAGATCAGTAATTACTCCTCCGCCCAGATTGATCAACAGGCTTCTGCGGTCTGCATCCAACTGGGAGAGTTTTTGCCAGACTTCCATGCAGGTCTCGATGTTCTTGTTGATCTCACCAGAATTTATCTGTATGGTTTCAAAATTGAATTTACCACCCATATTGGCACGGAATTCGGGCAGGCAATGCTTGGCTGTATTTTCATCTACCAGAATAAAAATCTTGGAATATTTATTCTCCTTCAAATGCAGCCTTAATTTATAATAGGCTTCGTCATCGAAGTAAATAGTGCCGTTTTTGGTAGTGATCGCGTCCATGCAGTTTTGTTTCTAAATCAAGGCAAAATAAGGGCAATTTTTTTGGAATTGAAACCCCGCATATCTTTTTATTCACATTTTCTGTGATTATCTTTGATAGGCTGATAATTTCACAAATATGAATGAATTATTTGAGGATACGGCAACGGCATTTGCCCTTAAATCCGACTCAGAACTAGAACGAGCTTTTTTCCTTTTTAAACTTATAGCAAACCAACCCCTGGTGCGAATTGGCACCGCTGTAACTAACTTTGCCATCAAAGCACACCTGCCAGTAGAAGGTCTTATACGGGCTACGGTATTTGATCATTTCTGTGCTGGCGTTAGTGAAGAAGACTCCATGTCTGTAGTAGATAAATTGTGGGGTAAGGGCGTGTATTCCGTACTTGATTATTCGGTGGAAGGAAAGGAAACGGAAGATCCGCTGGATAAGTCCCTCGAGACCAACCTTAGGATATTGGACTTTGTTAAAGAAAAGGAGTCTATGCCATTTGCTGTATTTAAGCCAACCGGATATGGGCGTTTGGCCCTTTACCAGAAAAAAGGAGAAGGGAAATCGCTCACAAAAGATGAACAGGCAGAGTGGGACCGTGTTGTGGGTCGTTTTGAAGCCACTTGTAAAAAGGCACATGACCTTGATGTTTCCCTGTTGATTGATGCCGAAGAAAGCTGGATGCAGGATGCCGCGGATGATTTGGTAGAAGAGATGATGAAGAAATACAACAAGAAAAAACCAGTGGTATTCAATACACTGCAGATGTATCGCTGGGACCGGATGGATTATCTGAAAGCTCTGCATGAGAAAGCCCAGAAGGAAGGCTTCAAGATTGGAATCAAAGTAGTCCGCGGGGCCTATCTGGAAAAGGAAAATGAACGTGCAGAGGAAATGGGGTATCCAACACCAATGTGCCCTTCAAAGCAAGCCACGGATGAAAACTTTGATGCCTGTGTAGCGTATATTCTGGACCACCTGGATACCATATCACTGTTTTCTGGCACTCATAATGAAGCCAGCTGTTACCGGCTCATGGAGTGGATGGACGAAAAAGGAATAGCCAGAGATGACCACAGGGTAGGATTTGGTCAGTTGTATGGAATGAGTGACCATATTTCCTTCAACCTCGCCAAAGAAGGCTATAATGTGGCTAAATACCTGCCATTTGGCCCTGTTAGGGATGTTATGCCCTATTTGATCAGGCGAGCCGAGGAAAACACCTCCGTTGCCGGACAAACCAACAGGGAACTCGAACTGCTCAAAAAAGAAAGGACAAGGAGAAAGCTCTGATTTTAAGACTAATCCCCGGCCTCAAAAATCTTTTCCAATTGCTGTACTTTCGGGTCGGGCTCTGGTGACAAGGTAAAGTATACCCGCACAATACCGTTTTTGGTATAAATTTTATACTGACCCCTGAGCTGGTTGTAGGGTGAAACCTCCGAAACACTGTCTATTGCCCCGGCCTGTTCCCAAATGGAAGCCCAATCTGCCATGCGGTGACCCCTTGATTTATCCAAATAGAAATTTTCAGCCAAAAGCTCATTTCCCTGTACTGTATCCCATTGCTGTATCAATTCAGTTACCTGTGCCTGTCGTTCTTTAAGGATATCAGAAACAGGCAAGCTCCTGGGTTGTAATTTACCCTTTTCAAAAAGCAGCTGGGCAATCTTGTCATAAGGCCAGGGAGTAGTATAGGTGAGGTTGCCAAATGCCATTAATCCAATGCCGTATTCAGGGAAGAAAACATAATTGCTGCCAAAGCCAGGCAAGGCACCTCCATGAGAAACCCAGGTAATACCATGGCAGTCCTGCCGGATTCCCAGGCCATAGCCATAACCATTTATCAGGGCACAGGTATCGCCATTGTAATCCTCAGCTTTTGCGTATAATCTGCTGAATTGCGGGGTATGCATTTCCCTCAGGCTGCTTCGCTTTACAGGACCCTTATCAACGCCAGAACGAGGTGGCCAGGCAGAAAGGTGAAAGCTTACGTATTTGCTGAAATCTTCTATAGTAGTGATCAGTCCGCCCATAGCCCCATAGGAACCGTCATGAAGCATGGGCTCCAGCTTCCATTTTTCATCTTCCCATCGATATCCAATAGCCAATTGGTCTTCGGCAACTTCATCGATTTCCCAGTATGTCTGGTCCATGCCCAGGGGCTTAAAAATTTCATCCCGGATATAATCCTGATAGGTCCTGCCGGATACCCGCTTTATGATTGCCCCCAGTAGCGCATAACCGGTATTGCTGTACTCATAGGTGTAGGAGGGAGGGTTGGACAGGGAAGGGCCTGAGGCCATTAGTTCAGTTAACATGGCATCCGACTCATCAAGCTGCCGGTCGCCCCAGGGATTGTCTTCCGGAAATCCTGCAGTCATGGTTAAGAGGTTCTCTATGCTGATCTGAGGGGAATCTTCAGTTAAATAAGTTATGCCTGCTATTTCGGGGATGTATTTGACCACCGGGTCACTTAAACGCAGGCGGCCTTCGTCCCTCAATTTAACAATGGCCATGGCCGTAAAGCTCTTGGACATGGAGGCAATCCGAAATGCCGTGGAAGTCCGGGCAGGCAATTTTTTTTCACGGTTCATTAATCCCGTTCCGGATGACAGCACCAATTCATCATCCACAACAACACCGTAAGCAACCCCCGGGATATGTCTTTCTTCGGCATGTGCCACTATCAATTCATGGAGTTTGCCGGCCAGGCTGGCAATATTTTCTTTTCTGTTATCATTTTCAAATGCTGCCGGCTGAAAATTTTTACTGTATAGCCCTGGGCTTTCTTTCAAAGGCTCGGGGCTGGTCTTCTGCCTGCAGGATGATAAAGCAATTATAAGCATCAGGGATAGGAGTGCGTTTTTCATATTCCGGTATTAGAGTTGTATCAGATGAAGATCATATTTCAGGGTCATAGCAAACTAATTCCAAGATGTTATGCTCCGGGTCTTTAATGAAAATAGATTTCCACTTCACCCATGTAAAGGTTTCGGTAACATATTCTATATTGCTATATTCCAGAAAGTTAACAATTTCAATGAAATTCTCACTGTCAATTTCGAGAGCAAAATGGTGGAGGGGAGAAGCCCTGTTTGCAACCGGTTCCAGGGTCTCGCCGAATGCGTTAGAATTAGCGGCGTCAAAGAGAGCCAGAACCTGGGTGTGCCCCCTGTATCCCTCGGCAAGTTTTAAAAAGGTATAATGCTCATCAGTCCTCATAGGAGCAAAGCCCAGAGTATTTACATAGAAATCCCGCATAAGCCGCATATCCTTCACACGAAGGACAATCTCGCCCAATCCCTTTATTCTACTCCCAATCATATTAAATACATCAGTTTAAAGCTCAAAGACTATTAAAACAAAAGAAAGTCTTTTTGTTTCGGTCTATTTTCAGGAAAAGTAGGAAAGTATTCCTAACGAAACAATTGCTCCTTAAGCTTTTCAGGAGGCAAGTTTCCGGTTAATTCAGTGAGTTTTTTGCTTACGTTATAGTGCTCCACATCGAACCTGTGGGCCTCACGGGCATCTTTTAGCGCCCTTTTTATGGTGTTGATCCCTGCCAGTCGCCCTTCCAGGTGTACAATATTCATAAACTTCCTGAACTGTTCATCGGAAAGATTAGGCCGGCCGTATTGGTTAATGATCCCACTAAAATACCTGGTATACAACATGGATATAATCCTAAAAAGTGGATAATATCCAAAATTAATATATCCAAAGAAGAGATGGGATATTTGGAATGTTAAATTTTAAATAGAATTTTTAACCCTTACTAAGGTGTTAAGTCTTGCTAGCTAATGATTTGCAGGGGTTCGGTTTCCTGCCATGATCCCCGTGTAAAATCCGGAAATTCCTGTGGTTGCCCGTCCTGAATTACTGAAAGTTCACTGAGCGGGGCGACTGCGCTCCAGAATGCCCCTTCGTACACATTCTGGTCAAGGGGCAGCCCTTTTTGCAGGCATTCGATAATGCGATACACCATCATTCCGTCCATTCCACCATGCCCGGAACCGGATGTGGCGCTGGACAACCGTTTATACAGGGGGTGATCGTATTTATCGTACAGGGCATGCAATTGTTCACCCTGAACCCAACGATGATGGTCTTCCGTAATACCTTCTACCCCTCCTTCAAGTGCTACACGAGTAGGAAAACCTGCAAGGGTACCCTGTGTTCCCTGAATCAGATTAAGTCGGGAATAAGGCCTCGGACTGGTTTCATCCCATTGTACCATTATAGTACGACCCATATGAGTCTTGATAATTGAAGTGTTTAGGTCGCCACCCCTGAAATCCAGCTGGTTCCACAGGTGGTCTTCCGGGTAGTTCTCGCGGGCATATCTATTTCTGCCGAGTGCCGGGGTTGAAAAGGAGACCAGGGATTTGAAGGTGTCCTCCCCACGTGCCAGGTTCATGTATTGTGCAACAGGGCCCAATCCATGGGTAGGATAGAGGTTGCCGTTGCGTTTGGCGTAATGGGGTGTCCTCCAGGACCCGGTTCCCCGTTCTACTTCTTCCATCTGCCAGCGAAGTTCATGAATATAGGCCGCTTCGCCGTGCAGGATTTCTCCTATTGCACCCTTTCGGCACATATTGAGGAACATCAACTCATCCCGACCGTAATTCACATTTTCCATCATCATACAGTGCTTTTGGGTCTGCTCACTGGTATCTACAATGTCCCATAATTCTTCCAGTGTTACAGCCAGAGGAACTTCCACAAAAGCATGGGCCCCATGCTTCATGGTTTCAATGGCCATTGGAGCGTGGTTCATCCAGTTGGTAGCAATGAAGACGGCATCGGGTTTGACCTCTTTGAGCATCCTGACCCAGGCATTTTCATCTCCGTAATAGGTACTGATGTCCTGATGTCTCTGCCCCTTTCCCATCGCTTCGGCTTCTGCCGCCCATTTGGTGGCCAGATCTTCATACAGATCGCATACAGCTACAATTTCAGTTCCGGGAAGGGAAGCACAGAATTTTAGGTGAGCAGGTCCACGGGCTCCAACGCCTATAACCGCAATGCGGACGTTTTTAAGCTTTGGGGCTGCATAACCTCCCATATACAGGGCACCAGGTTTTCGGTCAGAAGCTTGTTCAGTACAGGAAGATAAAGACGTGGCGGCTATGAGTCCTGCGCTGGAAAGTGAAGTTTTCTTGATGAAATTTCTGCGGTTGATATTTCCCATGAGTTTACTTTTCATTTTAATAAACTCAAGTTACCGATTTTTGTATTAATTCTTAATGCTTTGGGACGGGGATCAGTAGGGGTATACTAATCGTCTTCATAAGGTACTTCGGCATTGATCAGCCCAATAAGTTCTTCAATTTCTGACAGTGCTTTCCGGTATACTTCATCCTTGGTTTCTGAGAGATAGATGATGGAAACGAACATATTCTGCATATCCACATCGTAAAGTTTGTCGGGAAGAACGGCCTTAAGATCATTATAATTCACAACACCCCGGAGCACTTCTGGTAGTTCATTGGAAATCATGTCCCAATGCATGACTTCGAGTTTGTTTACAAAAGTATAGGTCATCTCCAGTTGTTGTAGCTTTTGTGTAATGGCCGTATTCTTCAGCAATCGCAATTCACCACTGTTTACGAGGGTTTCATAGATATTGCTGCTCCGGTGGAAATCGGAAAACCTGCTGAGCAACATGGCCATAATGGCAAGGGAATCGGCTTTTTGCCGATTTTCGGAAATTATAATTTTGTTGGCGTACTTGTAGGCTTTTAAATGGAACTCATTGTACAATTTGGCATCGTTCAATGCTCTTTGATCATCCTTGATCTGCCTGCGGATATTCTCGTACGTTTTAGCTTCTTCCCGATCTTCAATCCGTTGATTGTTCCATGTATTGATCTGCAGTGCAATCAGAATACCCACCACAACAAGGATGATTTCTCCAATGGCATAGGCCAGGTATCTGGTAAATTGTTTTTCCACCAGCAGTTTCTTCCTTGTATTACGGAATAGTTTAATCAAGGGCTAAGGGTTGGATTATAGCCAAAAAAGGACTTCGCTCTATTTTCTTCTGCCAGATAACAGAGAAGCAACTAAAAGCCCCAGCCCAAGCCCGATCATCATGGAGCCTACAAACCAGAGGGCATCGGTCCTCAGGAAAAAAAATCCTACTCCCAGTCCAAGAATAACTCCCCCGCCAACTGCCCAGGAGCTTTTGTCTTTTGTTACATCTGTCATAATGATCTGTTTTAGGAAATACCTTCAAAAATAGAGCAGTCCTGACTGAGGTTCTATGATATTTGTCAGCTAATTACTTAGTTTACAGTGATTTTATCAAAAGGAAATCGTCCATTATGTAGCCCTGCCCAATATCCTGTACAATACCTCCCAGGTTATGGAAACCCAATTTTTCATAAGCTTTAATGGAACCTGTATTGTGTTTGTTTACAGTTAATGAGATTTGTGTGCAATCCATATGGCGACCCTCACGTTCAATAAAGGCCATTGCCTCCTTACCAATTCCCTTCCCTCGCATCTCTTTGCTAACATAAATCTTGCTCAGGAATAATTCTTCCAGCTTTTTTTCAAAGGCCAGATATCCCGCAGGTTTTGAATTATAAAAAATGAGGTGGTACTGAACTCCCCTCGAAACCTGTTCGGCTATGGCTTCGACCGATTGAAACTTGTTAAGCATATAGCTAACCTGTTCCGATCCGATAATCGGGGTATAATGATCTTCCCATATAGTTCGGGCCAAATGGGCAATAAGCGTAAATGCCTTTTCGTCCTTCGCGTTGATAAAAGTGGTCATCCTGATAGGTTTGCGTGCTATATGAAAATTATAAAATCTAAGCGAATTCTGGTAGGAGAGCGGCTATTTATGTACTTTCGGTGAATTGCGAGAAACTTACAAAATCAATCTAATTATGAGAACCACTCCAATTTTAATACTATTTCTTTTTATTGGCCAATTGCTGTTAGCCCAGAGCGATCAGGATAAGGTTTTGGAAACTGTTAATGTGAATAGCATTAAGGGACATATTTATTTTTTGGCTGATGACCTGCTCAGGGGGAGGGAGACCGGAACGCCAGAGAATAAGATCGCAGCTTCTTACCTGGCCAATGCCTTCAGGAAATATGGTGTACAACCAAATCCTGCCTCGGGTGATTATTACCAGGAGGTTAAATTGGAGCGATCTTACCCTGCCAAATCAGCAACCCTGACCATTGGAGGTTTGGAGATAGGGAATACAGCAGGTTTGCGTGTTGGGAATATGTCTTATGAAGGTGATTTTGTTTATGCCGGATACGGATTGGAGGACAACTATGAAGGGCTTGACGTGAAAGGTAAAGTAGTGCTTATAAAAGCAGGTAACGTCACAGGAGGGGAAGCACAGCGGGCTTTCAGCCTGCTGGGAGAAAAACGAGATATTGCCATGGAAAAAGGGGCTGTAGCAGTGGTTGAATTTATCAAAGCTCAGGATCAGATGTGGGGATATATTGATCATCAATTCAACGCACCTGGAATCGCCCTGGCCAAGGGTGAAAAAGATAAAAGCCCGCAGTTTACCTACATGTGGGTACAGGACGCTGATGGTAGTTTAAGTACTAAAATTTCATCTAAGCCTGTCCACAGCGGGCAAATGAAGCTGGAAGTGCCGGAGAAGGAGGCTGTTGTTTCGTACAATGTTGTAGGTATGGTGACAGGGACGGACCCTGAGTTGAAAGATGAATTTATAATCTACTCCGCACACTATGACCATGTGGGTATCGGATCACCGGATGCAACTGGTGATACCATTTACAATGGGGCGCGCGATAATGCCGTGGGAACCACGACTGTGCTGAGCATGGCAGAAAACCTGGCCAAATATCCCACCAAAAGATCGGCGCTGTTCATTTTGTTTACCGGCGAAGAAAAAGGGCTTTTGGGGAGCAAATACTATGTGGAAAACCCGGTGCTTCCGCTGAAACAAATGGTGTACTGTTTCAACAGTGATAACGGAGGTTACAATGATACTTCGCTAACCACCATTGTAGGACTCAACAGGACCACTGCCGCTGAGCATATAAAAACTGCCTCGGCCCAATTTGGATTAAATGCAATTGACGACCCCGCTCCGGAACAGGGATTATTCGATCGTTCAGATAATGTACATTTTGCCAGGAAAGGAATCCCTGCACCCACTTTTAGTATGGGTTTCAGCTCTTTCGATGGGGAGGTTACCAAGTATTACCACCGTCCGGGTGATGAGGCCGATACCATGGACTACACCTATCTGGAGAAGTTTTTCCGGGCCTATGTGCTTTCCGGAAGGCTTATAGCGGATGATCCAACTACTCCTGTATGGACTTCAGGAGATAAATATGAGAAGGCTGCTCAGGCTTTGTACAAGGATTAGGGCATTTTTTCTTCACTCTATTTCAACCAGAGGATCAACGCCTGTTAATTGCCAGTGCCCCAGTGATACCGGAATATTTCCGATAGCATTCATGCTATCCAGGAATTCCCGAATACGAAATACCCGACCGTTATTTTCAGTAATACGGGCATAGTCGGCCATTGCATTTTCCAGCAGGTATTTGCCTGTGATGTAGCTGGTACCATAACCGGGTTGCCTGAGGTACAGATGTTGTTCAAAGAGCAGGAGCTCTTTCTCTGTTTTCATCCATCCCCTGGGGGTATATTCAGAATGTATCCCCCCGGCTTCTTCCATGGTCATTATATTGGCATGTGCGTAAAGGGATCCTAATCCCCTTGCTGCACGCTGAGCAATCATGATATATACAATTTCCCTTACACGGGGGTTATCGTCGTACAAACCAGCCTGCATAAACATTTCCTCCACTGCCGTTGCTGTTCCTTCATTTCGGGAATCAAAGATGTTATATAGCAGAGGGCCTCTTCGTATTTCACTTTTGTTGGGTTCGTGGACCATACGGGCCAGTTCAAACCAGTGGTAAAAATGAGAATAAAGCGGTCTGGGGTCATGGTGGGCTGTAATCCAGAAAAAGTTCCTGGTAGATTCAGGAACGAAGGATCCCAAATGTTCCCGAAGAGCAGGTTCAAAATAGTCTTTTACCGTAACTATGTCCTGTTCTTCCAGGAATTGCATCAGGCTAACAGCTGATTCTTCGGCCAGTTCATCATAGGCTTCCGGGGAATCAGCGGGGACTAAAGGTGGCAAGTCCCGGTTTCTGTGCTCTTCCAGTTTTAAAGAGGCCCATGCACGGGCGAGTTCTCTTTTAAGTAGTAAAACTTCGTCATCCCAGTTAAGGGGAACCAGATGTACGTTTCGCAGGTACAAGCTGTAGTTTTCCTTGCCAATTCCCGAGGGGCCATCCTTGGTTTTTGCTTCTTGTTTCAACCATTCTGCCAGCGCATTGGTGCTGCTTATGGCTTCATTCACAGCTGCAACAATATCCGGGGATTCATTTATACCCGGAAGGTTTAGCATTCCTTCCAGGTTCCTGCTCTGGGTTTCAATATCCCGAATACCGGCAATCCACAGGTCCCGGGCATTGCCGGTGAGGTTGGTTTGAGCCTGTCTATTCAGGGAGGGTATTACCCTGAGGTCATTTAAGAGCCTGTTCTTTTCTCCAGGAGAAAGGGGAAAGGAGTAGGTCCAGAGTTCAGTTGTAGCATGGTGGGTTGGACCTTCATGGGCCGGGACATCACTCTGTGCCATCCACAGGGATTTGTAAAAGGCCGGATCCCGGGCCCAGGGCTTCAAAATACTGTCATTAAAATGATAACCATTCATTTCTGCCTGAACCAGTCGCCAGTCGACTTGCTTATCAATATCCCAACCGCTGGTATCTATGGCCTGCAAACGGCTTTGTAGTATTTTAAACTCAGATCGCCTATCCTTAAACCCCGGGGCGGTATAGTCTGGAGCGCCATCAAGCAGGGGAGGAGTTTCAAAGGATCGCCAATCTTTAAATAAAGCCAAAAGATCTTCGTATTTATTGGAGGCACCTACTACTTCATTTTCTGTCTGACTATTACATCCGAATAGTAATGAAGATATCAACAGGATTAAGAGTATTCTCATAAGGTATTTTTATATAAATGTCAACTGGTTCAATCCGGATTGGGCACGTAAAGGCCTTGGATTATAACTACATCAGGGCAATTATCAATAATTAGTACGGATTCCATTTCATCATCACCCATAATTCCACGAACCTTGTACGTCTTACAGGGCTCACTCTTCGTGTCACTATTTTTAAAATCAACATCACCGGCAGATAAGAAGGTGTCAATTTGTATGGAGTCTATTGAACTTGTGTTGAATGCAGCCAAGAATTCAGGGCTAAATTCCTGGGGTTTTGACCGTAATTCCTTGATAACACGACAATTAGGGAGATAGCAAAAAGAGGTTCCCGTTTCTTCAGATTTCTTTTTGAGGAAAAACACCAGAAAAATCAGCCCTACAGAAAGTCCGATAAGATAGAATCCCAATCGCTTAAGGAAGGACATTGACTAGAAAATAAGGAAGTTAATATCACTGTATTTAAGGTCGAACCATTCCCCTACAGATTTGTTGGTCAGGATCCCGTGATACATATAGAGTCCGTTGCGAAGGCCTTTATCGAACCGAAGTGAATTTTCCAGTCCGCCATCTTCACCAATTTTCAGAAGGTAGGGTGTAAAAATGTTACTTATAGACACGGATGATGTACGAGGGTATCGCGCAGGGATGTTAGGAACCCCGTAGTGAATTACCCCATGTTTTTCACGCGTGGGTTTATCATGGGTGGTAAGTTCGCTTGTTTCGAAGCATCCGCCCATATCAATGCTGACATCAATGATAACGGAGCCTTTTTTCATCTGTTCCACCATAGTCTGGCTGACTATAACAGGGGCACGGTCGCGCCCTCGCATAGCACCGATTGCTACATCGCACCTTTTAAGGCTTTTGACGAGGTTCTTGGGCTGCAGGGTAGAGGTATAGATAGTCTGATTGAGGTTTGTCTGGATATTCCTCAATTTGGTAAGGGAATTGTCGAAGACCTTTACATTAGCTCCCAATCCGAGAGCAGATCTTGCGGCAAACTCACCAACAGTGCCCGCACCCAGTATAACCACTTCAACGGGAGGTACCCCACTAATGTTACCAAACATCAGACCATTGCCCTGATTTGTTGCGGCCATAATCTCAGAAGCAATAAGCACTGAGGAGATTCCGGCAATTTCGCTTAATGATCTTACAGCTGGATATTTACCATCCTCATCGCGTATATATTCAAAGGCAACTGCGGTAATCCTTTTTTTGGCAAGGGCTTCAAAATACTCTCTGGAGCGCGTTTTGATCTGCAGGGCAGAAATAATGGTTGCCTGGGGATTCATCATGGCTATTTCGGCCAGATTGGGTGGCTCCACCTTCAGAAGTATGGGACAGGAAAACACTTTCTTGGTATCGCGTGTAATGGTTGCGCCTGCATTAGTATATTCCAGATCTGTATAGCTAGCGCTTTCTCCGGCACCTGCTTCCATTAGTACTTTATGACCATGGGCCGTGAGTGCGTTTACTGCATCCGGCGTAAGGCAGATCCTTTTTTCCTGATATTGGATCTCGTTGGGAATTCCTATAAAGAGTTCCCCTTTTTGTTTGAGTATTTCAAGGGTTTCTTCCTGGGGGAGAAGTTGCTGTTTGCTGAAAGGTGAGGCTGGTTGATCCATTGGTAAAGCTTGTTCACAGGAGTGAATCCTTCCAAAAATACAATTTTTTTGGTAGCGGATTCAGGAGAAAAAGGATAAGTGTAAAAATTAAAAATCCCACCATTGGCGGGATTTTTTATAAGTCGGTTTTATTTTATCAGAGTAACATATCCAGCAGGTTTTGCATACTGTGCTTCAGGCTGCTGAACATCTTTTGAATCATGCTTTTCGGAAGTTTATCAGAAAGTTCATCCTCTTCCAATAGCAAATCCTTTGTGTCATTAGATTCTTTTTCTTTAACGAAATGATTGGCTTCACGCTCTTTATCCCTGTAGTACTTGAGTTCGGCATCCATGGCTTCCAGGTCAATGCCATGAACGTGTTTATCATAAAGTTTCACCCTTACAAAGTACACAAAGGGGATGACCACCATACATATAGGAAGTAGCCAAAAAATATTTTCTGTATCTACTAAATCGTCCTCGGAATAGAGAACCTCAAATATCTGAAAGGCGTACATGCATAATGGAATCAATAAAATATGATACCACCAGTGTTTATTGGTAAAGAACCAGATAAGAAGAAGGTAAAAGGGAATAAACTTATTTAAAAGAAACCAACTGTAAGTCCTTAAATTCGCAAAACCATTTTTGTCAATTATCATTCCCAAGAAATTAATGGTCTCTTCCGGATCTCTTGGTAAATAGTCGTGAATTTTATGGATAAAGGGTGTAGCTATAATGAAAAAGATAGCAATAGATTCAATAAAAAATCGTTTTCTAGCTTTTTTACTATTTCTTGATTTACCATCCATCAATGCGAGTATTAAGATTCTTACTTGCATTAACGAAAAAAAGGACAGTTTATTGACTGTCCTTAACTATCTTACGATAAAAAGCAAAAAATATCGACTAATTGATTATTCTTAGATAAAAGCTAATCTTTTAGGATTACTTCCTTTTTGTCAATACCCTTTAATATGATATCCTTTTTATCTATTCCCTTAAGAATTATTTCTTTTTTATCAATTCCCAACTCATATAACTGATCATCTTCCGCAGTAGATTCAGTACAGGCAGCTGCCATAAGAATCAAACAAGTCAGTATCCCGTAAAAAAATTTCCTAGTGTTCATCGTATTTGTTTTTAAACAGATTCGGTCTCGTAATACAAATGTAGGAAAAAAATTAACCCACAGATGTTTTTCATCGGCAAAATAACACACTTTATCGTAAAAAACAAACACTTTATCGATAAAACCTATCAAAACGGGTATCCTGTTTGCTAGTTGCGGAAGGAAAAAAGAAGGAAATCCCATGTTAAAATACTACATTATTTGATTTCCAGGCTCCGTTTTTCAGGTCCGACAATAGATAGCACGAGTTCCTGTGCCTCAGCTGGGAGCAAGGGGGCGACTTTTTCCGGCCATTCAATGAAAATCCAGCAATCCTGCTCCAGATACTCTTCAAAACCCAGGTCTAATGCCTCGGTGAGGTCTTCAATCCGGTAAAAGTCAAAATGGTAGCCCAGGAGTGCCCCCTCTTCTGTGCGGTATTCATTGACTAAACCAAAAGATGGACTATTTCCCGAATCTGCGCCTCCCAGGGATTTTATTAGCGCCTTGATCAAAGTGGTCTTGCCGGTACCCATTTCCCCTTTAAGGGCAAGTACCCTGGAATGCAGCCGAGAGATAATAATCTCCGAAACCGAATTAATCTCATCTAATTCATAGACAATATTCGACATTTTTTTGTATTTTGATTTCTCAGTCAGTAAAGGCAGGCCTAATGCTAAGTAAGTATCGCAATAATGATTGGATTAGGAAATACAAATTCCAGTTTATTTTGGGATTGAGCCTGATTGTAGCTCCTTTTTTAAGTTACAGTCACTTACTTTTTGATTCAGAACGAACTTCATTTTATTTATTTGGACATTATTATGATTTGGAGATAATTCCTATTCAGACATTTGTTTGGATATTGGTATCCGGATTTTCAGCTATATTAATTTTAAGTGTAATTTTTTTCAGCATTTCCAATAAATGGAAGTTAGCTCTTCTATTACCAATTTTGATCTTTTTGGATCACCTTTTCACATATTTTAATGAACTCATAATCATTACAAGTACTTTCCTTTTTATCAAGTATTTAATTATGGTGTTTTTAATTATAATGATTCTAATTTTGGATTATAAGGTGTTTGAAAGATTTCGCGAGCATGGACTTAACTTAAAACTCAAATCTCTTCTGGTCCAATCATCAACGCGAAAGGTAGCGGAGATTGATAATATGATTCAATTGTTAAAGATTGATAACAGAATTGCCTCTAATTCCTATGGGCTTTATCGTCTATACAGTATTAAACTCTATGTCGAAAAAATACTAAAAAGGAACAATTCATTTTGCAATACTGATATAATGAGATTGAGCATCATACCTAACCTAATTTACGCTTTGGTGATTATGGTAAGCACTATTCCCTGGTATTTGCATTACACAATTCCTGAAGGTGCTGCAAATTACAAAATAGGAATTCTCAATATTAGTTCTCATGGATTTTATGATGCCCAGGTTTTTACATGGTTTATTTCACTTAAATTAATGGTGATAGTTCCTATGTTCATCTGGTTTATAACCTATCATACATGGTGGCGATACGCCATATTATCACCCTTGATTCTTTATTTGTTTCAATTCTGGGAGGCATTTCAGGAAGGTTATTTAATTATTGAAGCTTACGGTAATTACAGGGTTTTCCCGCTTGTTTTGCTATCAGTGTTCCTCCTGTTTACTTTGTCGCGAATTGTTCGAAGGCATTCGCGGTCTTTGGATACTTACGACAGGATTTCCAGGGAAATAGACCACCTTATCGACAAACTGGGGGAGGAAAGATCTGGCGTGGCTAATTACAGAGAGCGGTATGAGGAGATCCTCGCTCAATTGGTTGGTAAAGAGGCTGCGGATGCGAAATTATCAGAACTGAAAAGCCTCCAACAGGAATTACAGCGAAAACTAGCAACCTGAACTCAGGATTGCCGCCTTTTGATTTCCCGGGTTACCTCCTGGAGCAAACTCTGTAATTCTGCTTCCTGGCGTTCACGGATCTTGTTTTCAATAATGCTTTCAATCTCTTTTTGCTTCTCTACGGAAAGTTCTTCGAAAGCCTTCAATTCCTTTTGCTTTTCGGGCTTAAGCATTTCCCCTTCTCCTGTTATCAACCAGGCAACGTTAAGCTGAGGGTAGGTGCGGACAATGTTTTCGATTACATCGCTGCCAATGGATGCCCTGTTCTTTTTCATGCGCAGCGTATATCCATTTGCGGCACCTATGGATATATCGAACTGCCTGGCACTTAAACCGGCATGACTGATAAACTGCATCAAACGATCTATGGTTTTAAGCATGATTCGGCAATCAATTATGAAGCAAATATACAGGTTACTAAACAAACAGAGAAAAAATACTATTATTATTTGTAAATATAGAAAATAATCTATACTATTGTGTGTAACAAGCAATCCCTCACCAACGCCAACGTTTGTGTTAATTAAAAATGATGACCTATGAAGACAATCAAAAACTTGCGAAGGCTAAATCAATTGCATGAATTAATTGAACAGGAATGCACGGGATCTCCAAAACAACTGGCCAGCAGGCTGCATGTTAGTGAACGACTCATTTACTGCCTGATGGAGCAATTACGGGATTACGGAGCTACAGTTCGGTATGATAGGGGGCGGCGAACCTACTTCTACCAGGGCGAATTTCAATTTTCAGTAAACATATCTGTTGCAGTTGGTGATCAAAATGGAATGACGCAGATATATGCGGGATAAAACCTCTATATTAAATTATCTGGGATTCAGAACTACAAAGGGTATAACCATTTCTTCCAGTGATATGCCACCGTGCTGGTAGGTGTTCCGATAATAGGAAACGTAATAATTGTAATTATTGGGGTAGGCAAAGAACAGGTCGTTCTTGGCAAAAATAAAGGAACTGCTTACTGTAAGACTGGGTAGATGAATTTTGTTTGGCTGCCTGGCTTCAAATACGTCCTTTTCTTCGTAGCTAAGACTACGTCCGGTTTTATAACGGAGGTTCAGGCTGGTCTCCCGGTCACCAATTACTTTTGAGGGTTGCTTTACGTTAATAGTGCCATGATCCGTGGAAATAATCAGTTTCATGCCCAGGGACTGTGCCTGTTGAATGATCTCCAGCAGGGGAGAATTCTTAAACCAGCTCTGCGTAAGTGAACGATAGGCTTTATCGTTTGAAGCCAGTTCCTTGATCACTTCCATTTCTGTCTTGGCATGGGAAAGCATATCTACAAAGTTGTAAACCAAGACAGTCAGGTCATTTTTTTTCTGTGAGCGGAAATTCTGGCAAAGGGAGCGTCCCTGCTTCAGACTGCTGATCTTGTGGTACTCCCATTGAATGGAAAGTCCCAACCGCCTGAGTTGTTCCCCCAGGAACTCAGCTTCAAACAGGTTTTTCCCGCCTTCATCCGTATCATTCTTCCACCATTTCGGATACTTTTTTTCCATGTCCAGGGGCATCAGCCCGGAAAAAATAGCATTCCTGGCGTACTGCGTAGCCGTAGGTAGTATACTGAAATAAGGAGTTTCACTGGATTTTTTATAAAATGGATTGAGCACATCTTCAAAGGCGCACCATTGATCGTACCTCAGGTTGTCAATGACCACCCAGAGCACCGGCTGCTTGCCCAGCTCGGGCATTACAAGCTTCCTGAAGAGGGTATGGGACATCACGGGTCCGTCTTCATCGGTAAACCAGTCGGCGTAGTTTTTATCCACGAACTTGCCAAATTGATTGTTGGCTTCAATTTTTTGGGATTCCAGTATTTCAAACATGCCAGAATCTTCTATTTCCTCCAATTCCAGCTCCCAGAAGATCAGTTTCCTGTAGAGCTCTGCCCAGGCTTCCCAGGAATTTACCATGCTTAACTCCATGGCGATCTTTCGAAATTCCTGCTGATAATTGGCCGTGGTCTTCTCAGAAACGAGTCGGGAAGTATCCAGGTTTTTCTTCAGGGATAGTAGAATTTGATTAGGGTTAACCGGCTTGATAAGATAATCGGCAATTTTGGAACCTATGGCCTCTTCCATAATGTATTCCTCCTCGCTTTTGGTAATCATAACCACAGGCAGGGAAGCATCGAGAGCTTTGATCTCATTAAGGGTTTCCAGGCCGGAGAGCCCAGGCATATTTTCATCCAGGAAAACAATGTCGAATCGCTTTTCCCGTATCGCCTCAAGCGCATCCTGTCCGCTTTGACAGGTTTCCACGCTGTAATTTTTATTCTCCAGGAATAAAATATGAGGTTTCAGGAGGTCTATTTCGTCATCAACCCATAAAATGGAAATGGTTCTCATTTGTCTATTCTGATTCTTGTCTGAGGTTTGCAGTCTGGAAATCACTTCCGGGGCTCCAATGAAATTAAGATCGGGATTTACACAGATATTCAGCCTTAATCTATACCTTTGAATCTGGCAAACCACCCTTTAAAAACAGGTTTCTTGTCGGTATCGAGTAAGCTCACCATATTTAACGATCCAATTTACGGATTTATTAGGATTCCCAATCCGCTGGTCTTCCGTCTGGTAGAGCATCGCTATTTCCAGAGGCTTCGCCATATATCCCAAATGGGGCTTTCCTATTTGGTCTTTCCCGGGGCACATCATACCCGTTTCCACCATGCCCTTGGCAGCATGCACCTCATGCAGCTGGCAATGCAAAACCTTCGTTTAAAAGGGGTTAGCATTTCCAGGGAGGAAGAAGATGCATTGCTTGCGGCCATACTGCTCCACGATATCGGCCATGGTCCATTTTCACATGCCATGGAAAGAGGTATAGCAGAAGGCCTGGATCATGAAAGCCTGAGCCTGCATTTTATGAATGACCTGAATAAAAACTTTAACGGAAGTTTAACTTTGGCAATAGCCATATTCAAGGGCACCTACTCCCGTAAATTTATGAACCAGCTGGTTACGAGCCAGCTGGATATGGACCGGCTAGATTATCTAAAAAGAGACAGTTTTTACACTGGAGTTGCCGAGGGAAATATTAATGCAGAGCGACTGATTTACATGCTGCATGTTGCCGGTGAAGATTTGGTTGTGGAAGAGAAGGGGATTTACTCTGTTGAAAAATTCCTGATGGCCAGGCGATTCATGTACTGGCAGGTATACCTGCATAAAACGGGTATTGTTGCCGAACAGTTGCTGATACAGATATTTAAAAGGGCTAAAGACCTATTGCATAATCAGAATGACCTACAGGGAAGTCCGCCACTCATGCATTTTTTGAAGGGAGATTTTCAACCCGGCATCTTTACATCCGATGACCTGGAGTTCTTTGCCCAATTGGACGATACTGATATTCTGGCTGCAGTCAAGCTATGGCAAAACCATAAAGATGTGGTATTATCCCGATTGTGCAATATGTTGCTCACGCGAAGGCTGCTAAAGATCGAAATAAAGAACAGCCCGGTTTCGGAAATGGAATTGGATACTTACAGGGAAAAGGTGAGTAGGCTTTATGGAATTTCATTATCGGAGGCCTCGTATTTTGCCTTCAAAGGGAATATTTACAACCAATCATACAACCAACAGCAGCAAAAGATCCGTATCTTAAGGAAAACGGGAAAGGTTCTGGATATAACCGAAGCCTCGGATCATTTAAACTTGGTTGCACAGGAAGAAACGGTTGAGAAGTATTATATATGCTATCCCAAAGAGTGTGTAACTTAATTTTCTTACTTTTGTCCCACTTATTCGGGATAACAAAAAAGTTTTGAAGTTTACGGCCAATCAGATTGCGGGTATATTAGAAGGTACGGTTGTTGGAAATCCCGAAATTACCGTCCATAAACTGGCTAAGATAGAGGAGGGTAAAGAAGGTTCTCTGACCTTTCTGGCCAATCCCAAATACACTCCCTATATTTATAGCACTGAGGCTTCCATTACCATTGTTAACAATGACTTTGAACCCGAACAGGAGTTGAGCACCACCCTCATTAAAGTGGATGATGCCTACAAGTCATTCTCAAAACTTCTGGAATATTATAACCAGGTCAAGAACAACAAACTTGGTGTTGAGTCGCCCGTATTTATATCCGATTCTGCCTCCTATGGCAAGGATTTTTACCTGGGCGCATTTTCTTACCTGGGCAATAATGTTCAGATTGGGGATAACGTGAAAATATATCCCAATGTTTATGTAGGAGACAATGTGAGGATAGGGGATAATGTCACCGTCTTCGCAGGAGCTAAAATATATTCTGAAACTATCATCGGAGATCACTGTGTTATCCATAGCGGAGCCATTATAGGGGCCGACGGCTTTGGATTTACCCCCAACCAGAATGGCGAATACAGCAAAGTTCCGCAGACAGGCAATGTTATTTTGGAGGACCATGTAGATGTGGGTGCCGGAACTACTATTGACAGGGCTACCCTGGGTAGTACTATCCTGCGGAAAGGGGTAAAGCTAGATAACCAGATACAGATTGCCCACAATGTTGAAATTGGCCAAAACACTGCAATTGCCGCTCAGACTGGAATTGCGGGTTCTACCAAAATAGGCAGGAACTGTTTAATCGGGGGCCAGGTGGGTATTGTGGGACACGTGATAATCGGGGACAGGGTGAAAATACAGGCCCAGTCGGGTATAACCCGTAACGTAAAGGACGATGAAATCCTGCAGGGGTCTCCGGCGCTTACCTACAGCGATTACAATAAGTCATATGTGCATTTTAAGAACTTACCCAAGCTAGTCAGCAAAATTGAAGAATTAGAAAAAGGAGAAGATTCCTGATTTTTAGTATGGCTAAACAAAAAACAATAGCAAAAGAAGTTACCCTTGAGGGTGTAGGATTGCATACCGGAGAGAACGTTACCATGAAATTTGTTCCTGCTCCGATTAATCACGGATATGCGTTTAAACGCGTAGACCTGGAAGGGGAACCTATTATTGAAGCAGACGCCACTTATGTGGTAAATACCCAGAGAGGGACAAACCTCGAGAAGCGTGGCGTTAAGATCCAGACTTCCGAGCACGTTCTGGCCGCTCTTGTTGGCCTGGAAATAGATAATATATTGATTGAACTGGATTCTTCGGAACCTCCTATTATGGATGGCTCTGCCAAATTCTTTGTTGAAGCTCTGGAAGGGGCAGGTATTGTTGAACAGGAAGCAGAGCGTGAAGAGTATGTGGTTAAGGATGTAATCAGCTTCAGGGATGATGCAACCGGGAGCGAATTAACAGTGATCCCTTCTGAAGAATACCAGGTGACAACCATGGTCGACTTTGGCACTAAGGTACTGGGAACTCAGAATGCTAATCTTGAGCATATCACCGATTTCAAAACTGAAATAGCAGATGCCCGTACCTTCAGTTTCCTGCATGAATTGGAAATGTTGCTGGAAAACGGCCTGATCAAGGGGGGTGACCTCAATAATGCCATCGTCTATGTAGATAAGGAGATTTCTCCGGAAACCATGAAGAAACTGGAGAAGGCCTTCAATAAGGAAAAACTATCCGTAAAGCCAAACGGCATACTGGACAACCTGACTTTGCATCAGCCCAACGAGGCCGCAAGGCATAAATTGCTCGATGTGATTGGCGATCTGGCGCTTACCGGAACCCGGATCAGGGGTAAGGTTATTGCCAATAAGCCCGGGCACTACGTAAATACACAGTTTGCCAAGAAACTGGCCAAGATTATTAAACTGGAAAAAAGGAATAAAGTGCCCCAGTACGATCTGAATGAACCGCCTTTGATGGACATCAACCAGATTATGGCAATGCTTCCACACAGGCCTCCTTTCCTTTTGATCGACAGGATTCTGGAGCTCACTGATCAGTATGTCGTAGGGATGAAGAACGTTTCCATGAACGAGCCATTTTTTGTTGGCCACTTCCCCGGAGCACCGGTTATGCCGGGAGTGCTTCAGATCGAGGCTATGGCTCAGACCGGGGGTATTCTCGTCCTAAGCACTGTTCCTGACCCTGAGAATTACCTGACCTTCTTCATGAAGATAGACAATGTTAAATTCAAGCAGAAGGTACTCCCGGGAGATACGCTGATATTCCATTGTAGCCTGATTTCACCAATCAGAAGGGGGATATGCCATATGCAGGCCTATGCATACGCCAACAATAAACTGGTGTGTGAAGCAGAAATGATGGCCCAAATTGCTAAAAAAAGCTAATATGAATCAACCGCTGGCTTATATACATCCCGGTGCGAAAATTGCTAAAAACGTGGTTGTGGAACCTTTTACCACCATCCACAACAATGTAACTATTGGAGAAGGGACATGGATTGGTTCTAATGTAACCATCATGGAAGGGGCCCGGATTGGAAAGAATTGCAATATTTTTCCCGGAGCTATTATCAGCGCCCCTCCACAGGATCTGAAATACAACGGGGAGGACACCACAGTTCACATAGGGGACAACACTACCGTAAGGGAATGTGCTACAATTAACAAGGGTACTGCAGACCGCATGAAAACGGTTATTGGTAATAACTGTCTAATTATGGCTTACTGCCATATTGCCCACGATTGCATTGTGGGGGATAACTGCATATTTTCAAACAATTCTACCCTGGCCGGCCATGTTACCATTGGAGATAACGTGGTTCTGGCAGGTATGGTTGCGGTTCACCAGTTTGTTTCCATTGGGCAGCACGCCTTTGTTACCGGAGGTTCACTGGTTAGAAAGGATGTTCCTCCATATGTCAAAGGGGCAAGGGAACCCATGTCTTACGTTGGGATCAATTCCATTGGGTTGAGACGAAGGGGATTCGATACGGAGAAGATCAGGGAGATCCAGAATATCTATCGAATTTTATATCAAAAGAACTACAATAATTCCCAGGCCGTTCAGATAATCGAGGCTGAGATGGCTGCGACTACAGAAAGAGACGAAATATTACAATTCATCAGGGATTCCCAGAGAGGAATTATGAAAGGTTATTTTAGCACAAGTTAATTTTATGGCAACAACATCAGATATCCGAAAAGGATTGTGCATTCGCTACAACCACGACATTTATAAGATAATTGAATTTCTTCACGTAAAACCAGGAAAAGGCCCCGCTTTTGTAAGAACAAAGCTTAAAAGTGTAACCACAGGAAAGGTCATTGACAATACTTTTTCGGCCGGGCATAAAATAGATGATGTTCGCGTTGAAACCCGGTCTTATCAGTTCCTGTATGCAGATGGCAGTACCTATCATTTTATGAACACAGAAGATTACAATCAAATTGCCCTGCAGGAAAGCGCCCTGGATGCGCCAGGTTTGCTGAAAGAAGGTGAGATTGTAACGATCATGTTCAATACAGAAGACAGTATGCCACTCTCTGTGGACATGCCCGCCAGTGTTATACTGGAGGTTACCCATACAGAACCAGGGGTTAAGGGTAATACGGCAACCAATGCCACCAAGCCTGCCACTGTAGAAACAGGAGCCCGGGTGAATGTGCCCTTGTTTATCAATGAAGGGGACAGGATCAAGATAGACACCGAGAAAGGCTCCTACATGGAAAGGGCAAAAGACTAGCATTACAGAACGCTATGAAATTTCCATCTCCCCAGACCCTCCAAAGCATTTCTGAACTTCTTGGCGCAAAATTTATAGGCCCTGCTGATTTTCCGGTTTTGGGAATCAATGAAATCCATGTGGTAGAACCGGGAGACCTGGTTTTTGTGGATCATCCCAAGTACTATGACAAGGCTTTGAATTCCCGGGCTACGGTGGTACTTATCAACAAGGAAGTAGACTGCCCGGAAGGTAAGGGATTGATCGTTTCGGACGATCCATTTCGTGATTTTAACAAGCTAACTAACCACTTCAGGCCCTTTCGCCAAAGCCATCAATCTATCTCAGATTCGGCCAAGATAGGGCAGGATACTGTTATACAGCCCAATGTATTCTTAGGCAATAATGTTGAGATTGGTGAAAATTGCATTATCCACGCAAATGTGGCCATTTACGACAATTGTATTATTGGCAACAATGTGATTATCCACTCCGGGGCTGTACTTGGTGCCGATGCATTCTACTATCAGAAAAGGACAGACAAGTTTGATAAGCTGTTGTCCGGAGGAAGAGTGGTTATTGAGGATGATGTTGAAATTGGGGCTTTGTGTACAATAGACAAGGGTGTTAGCGGGGATACCCGGATCCGTAAAGGCACCAAGCTGGACAATCAGGTTCAGGTAGGGCATGATACCGTGATAGGGGAACGATGCCTAATCGCTTCACAGACAGGCATAGCAGGATGTGTCATCATTGAGGACGAAGTTACCTTATGGGGACAGGTAGGGGTGACCAGTGCAGCTACGATTGGCGAAAAAGCTGTTGTGCTGGCCCAGACAGGTGTGGCCAAATCCCTCCCTGGAGGCAAGACTTATTTCGGGAGTCCAGCCGAAGAGGCCCGTGAAAAACTTAAACAAATGGCCAATGTTAAACGAATACCAGATATTTTAAATAAACTGGAAAAATAATGCAGGAAACCACCCCCGCATTTCTTTACAAACTTATATTTTTGTGCTTCAAAAATTAACCCTATGAGCGTTTTAGTAAATAAAGATTCCAAGATTATTGTTCAAGGTTTTACCGGGAGTGAAGGTACATTCCACGCCGGGCAAATGATAGAATATGGCACCAATGTAGTAGGAGGGGTTACCCCAGGCAAAGGTGGACAGGAGCATCTGGGAAAGCCAGTGTTCAACACAGTGGCTGAAGCTGTGGAGAAAGTTGGTGCAGATACTTCAATTATTTTTGTGCCCCCGGCTTTTGCTGCGGACGCTATCATGGAAGCAGCAGATTCCGGAATAAAAGTAATAATAACCATTACCGAAGGAATCCCTGTAGCTGATATGGTTAAGGTTTACGATTATATCAAAAAACGCGATTGTACTTTAATAGGACCCAACTGTCCGGGTGTAATCACGCCTGAAGAGGCCAAGGTGGGAATCATGCCTGGGTTTGTCTTTAAGAAGGGCAATGTGGGGATTGTGTCCAAATCTGGCACACTGACCTATGAAGCGGCAGATCAGGTGGTGCGTCAGGGTCTGGGGATTACCACTGCAATAGGCATTGGAGGTGACCCAATTATCGGGACTACCACCAAAGAGGCCATTAAATTGCTGATTGAAGACCCTGAAACCACATGCGTGGTGATGATTGGTGAAATTGGAGGCCAGTTGGAGCCGGACGCGGCCAGGTGGTACAGGGAAAGTGGCAGCAGCAAACCAATTGTTGGCTTTATTGCCGGTGAAACAGCTCCTGCAGGAAGAACCATGGGGCATGCCGGCGCCATAGTAGGAGGAAGTGATGATACTGCACAGGCCAAGAAAAGGATCATGAGGGAATGCGGAATTCATGTGGTGGATTCCCCTGCGGAGATCGGACAAAAGGTAAAAGAGGTCCTGGCATAGTACAGCAAAAGCATAGTATGATCCCGTTCTTTTTTTGAACGGGATTTTTTTTGGTCTTTGCCATAAACAAAACTTATCTTTGATTGCTAACCGTTTAAATACCTAACAAAATGAAACTACTCGAAGGAAAGAAGGTCATTATTACCGGAGCTAGCCGGGGAATTGGAAAAGGTATAGCCGAAGTCTTTGCCGACCACGGGGCTGATGTTGCATTCACCTATAGTTCCAGTGAAGGTCCGGCTTTGGAACTGGAAAAAGCACTTTCTTCCAGGGGGGTAAAGGCCAAGGCCTATAAAAGTAACGCAGCGAGTTTTGAAGACTCCGAGAAGTTAGTTGCCCAGGTACTGGAAGATTTTGGAGGTATAGACGTGTTAATTAATAATGCCGGGATTACCCGGGATAACCTGCTAATGCGGATGGGTGAAGAAGATTTTGATAAAGTCATCGAAACCAATTTAAAGTCCGTATTCAACATGACTAAAGCAGTGCAGCGTACTCTGTTGAAACAGCGAAAGGGCTCAATCATAAACATGAGTAGTGTGGTTGGGGTTAAAGGTAATGCCGGACAAACCAATTATGCCGCATCAAAAGCCGGGATGATAGGGTTTACAAAATCTGTAGCACTTGAACTTGGATCCCGAAACATAAGATGTAATGCCATTGCACCTGGTTTCATTGAAACGGAAATGACGGCTAAGCTGGATGAAAAAACCGTGCAGGGATGGCGCGATGCGATTCCCCTTAAACGGGGAGGAACACCAGAAGATGTTGCAAATGCCTGTCTTTTTCTGGCATCAGACCTGTCAACCTATGTTACGGGCCAGGTGTTGAATGTAGACGGAGGAATGCTCACTTAGATCATATTTCCCAACCAGCTTTTACATTAGGAAACCGGACTTTCAGGGGCGTTTAGACTCCCTGGGTTTTATAGAATTATACCATGCAGATCAACACGGTACTCCTGTTAATACTTGCTGCCCTGGCGACAGGTCTGCTTGTATATTATCAGTATTACTTCAGATCTGACAGGAGGGGAATGCGGCATAATTTGATGGCTGCATTCCGGTTTATTGCCCTTTTTGCCACCCTGGTATTGCTAATCAACCCGGAGATCGATCAGCAAACCATCCAATTGGAGAAGCGAAAATTGATTCTGGTTTCGGACCATTCAAGCTCGATAAGTCATTCCGGAGCCGATACAATCTTGAAGCAGGCACTGGAACAATTGAAGCAAGCTGACCTGGCCAGGCAATTTGATCTGCGGCAGTTTGGCTTTGCGGACCAACTTTACTCAGGAGATTCTACTTCATTTACAGGATCGATAACGGATATCAACTTTGCCCTGCAGGAGATCAACGAGATCGTTGAACCAGAAGAGGCCGTTGTTGTATTGCTTACCGATGGTAATCAGACTTACGGATCAGATTATGAATATTTTGGTTCCCAGGCTAAATTTCCAGTGTACAGCCTGGTAGTTGGGGATACCACCAAATACGAAGACCTCAGGATAGATCAGGTTAACCTCAACCGCTACGCTTTCCTCAGGAACAGGTTTCCGATAGAGACCTTTATTAGCTATGAGGGGCAAAACCCTCTGGATACCCGCTATTCTATTTTCTTGAATGATGAACGGGTTTATTCCGAGTCAATAACGCTTAGTCCTGATCAGAATACGAAAAGAATAACCGCTTTACTGGAGGCCTCCAGCATAGGGCAAAAAAATATCCGAGTGGAAGTAAGCAGCTTTCCCCAGGAAAGGAACAAGGCAAATAACATCCGCTATGCTTCACTGGAAGTCCTGGATGAACAGACCAGGGTGGCCATTGTTACGGATATGCTACACCCGGATGTAGGCACCCTTAAAAAGGCTATTGAGGCCAACGAACAAAGGGCGGTTTCCATACTTAAGCCCTTTGGAAACCCCGATGAATGGCAGCAATATGATATGTTTATCCTTTATCAGCCCAATAATACGTTTCAGTCGCTTTACAATTACCTGAACGCATCAGGAACCAGCAGGTTTACCATAACCGGAACTAAAACAGACTGGAGGTTTTTAAACGATGTGCAGCAAAGTTTCGAAAAGGAGTTCGTAAACCTGAATGACGAAGTATTGCCGGTAATAAATAAAGGGTTTGCTGCATTTGACACAGGTAAAATAGACTTTCGGTCATATCCGCCACTGGCAGCAACACTGGGAGAACTGCGGATTAGGAGGCGTCACGACGTTCTTCTTGAGCAGCGCATAAGGGGTGTAGATACAGGAGAACCAATGTTTGCCATTATCCAGGAAAATGAAAGTAGGGAGGCAGTGCTCTTTGGTGAAAATATCTGGAAATGGCGTATGCAGAGCTTCCGCAGCCAACAGAGCTTCGAAGAATTTGATGCCTTTGTAGGGAAGATTATCCGGTTGCTTTCCACAAATACCACCAAAAACCGCTTAAACCTGGATTATGAAAATACCTTCCGGGGTATGGAGGCGGCGCGTATCAGGGCAACTTATTTTGACAGGGCATTCCAGTTTGACGGAAACGCAAAACTCAAGATCCGGATTCGTCCGAAAGGAGGAGATTATACCGATCGCGACATGTTGTTGAAACAGGGGTATTACGAAGTCAATTTAAGCGATCTTGAATCAGGTGACTACGAATTCATCGTATCGGTTGAAAAAGAAGAATTATCACAGTCAGGCAGTTTTACCATCCTGGAATATGAAGTGGAACGCCTGTTCATGTCCAGTGATTATGAGAAGTTGGAACGCCTTTCTGAACGATCTGAAGGAAAGCTCTTCTTTCCCGACCAGGTGGCTTCACTTATAACTGAAATAACCGACAACCCCAAATACCTTCCCACACAGAGAAGCGAGCAAAATGTCGTATCTTTGATCGACTATAAAATCCTGCTTGCAGCCATCGCCCTGGCACTTGCTATCGAATGGTTCCTCAGGAAATACCAAGGACTTATTTAAATACATTTCATATGGACAAATTACCTAAAATTGCATTGCCAACGATTGTAGTGATCATACTGGCATTTATTCTGATATCCAAATCAACCATCATTATTGGCTCTGGTGAGGCCGGGGTTTTATACAAGACACTGGGAGATGGGGTTGTAACAGACAAACCGCCACTTGGTGAAGGTTTCCATTTTGTTGCTCCATGGAACAAGGTTTATGTTTATGAAGTTCGGAGACAGGAGATCTTTGAAAAAATGAAGGTGCTATCGTCCAATGGATTGGATATTCAGCTCGACGCTTCTGCCTGGTACATGCCTAATTACAATGATTTAGGAAACCTGCACCAGAAAATTGGCGAGAATTATTTACAGAGGATCCTGCTGCCAACTATTCGTTCTGCAGCAAGAAGCGTGGTAGGTCGCTATACTCCGGAGCAATTGTATTCCAGTAAAAGGGATGCCATACAGAGAGAGATCTTTGAGGAGACTAAAAAGATTGTTGAGGAACAATACATCGTGCTTGATGAAGTATTGGTAAGGGATGTTACCCTGCCTCCAACCATCAAGGATGCAATTGAGCGTAAGCTAAAACAGGAGCAGGAGTCACTGGAGTACGAATTCCGCCTGGTAACTGCGGAAAAGGAAGCGGAGCGTCAGCGGATCGAGGCACAGGGTAAGGCAGACGCCAACCGTATTCTCAGTGCTTCTCTAACAGACAAGATCCTGCAGGATAAAGGTATTGAAGCAACGTTAAAGTTAGCGCAGTCGCCTAATGCCAAAGTAGTTGTTGTAGGCTCCGGAGATGACGGATTACCATTGATTTTGGGAAATAATTAAGGCCTAAATCTTTGGCGAATTTAAAATTAGTCCTAATTTTACCGCCTGTGAAAACAAACAATACACATCATCATTTTTATACTTGCACTCAGGCGAGGTAGAAGTGTTGTGTGATATTGCAACGATAGAAAAACCCGTTTGAGTGCTCAAACGGGTTTTTTGGTATTAATTGCGGAAAAGAAAAACTATGGGAAATATAAAAATTGCAATTCAGAAGTCTGGCAGGCTCAACGAGGATTCTCTGAAGATCCTGAAAGATTGTGGAATCTCAATAGATAATGGAAAGGATCAGCTAAAGGCCCTGGCCCGCAACTTTCCTCTGGAAGTCTTTTATCTTCGGAACGGGGATATTCCCCAGTACCTCAGGGATGGAGTAGTGGACATCGCTATAATCGGGGAGAACGTCCTGGTGGAAAAAGGGAAGGAAATTGAAATTGTGGAGAAACTTGGCTTCTCTAAATGTCGGGTCTCCCTGGCCGTGCCAAAGGGTTTCGATTATAAAGGGATTCAGGATTTAAAAGGCAAACGCATTGCCTCTTCCTATCCGAATACGGTTCAGCAATATATGTCCAGCAGGGGGGTTGAAGCCGATCTGCACATTATCAATGGTTCTGTGGAGATAGCGCCTAACATTGGTCTTGCCGACGCTATCTGTGACATCGTTTCCAGCGGCAGCACCTTGTTTAAAAACAATCTCAAGGAAGTTGAAGTAATGCTTAAATCTGAGGCGGTTCTGGCAGTTTCACCCAAAATAAAGGAGGGGCAAAAAGAAACCCTGGAAGCCCTCCGGTTCAGGATTCGTTCTGTACTTGCAGCGCGACAATCCAAGTATGTGCTTATGAATGCCCCTAACGATAAAATAGAGGCGATCATTGAAATACTGCCCGGAATGCGAAGTCCTACGGTATTACCATTGGCCGAAAAAGGCTGGAGCTCCATTCATACCGTGATCAACAAGGACAAGTTCTGGGAGGTTATTGATGAATTGAAGCGCGCAGGGGCCGAAGGGATTCTGGTTTGTCCAATTGAAAAAATGGTGCTATGAAAATTATAAGTATCCCGGTACGGGAAAGCTGGGAAGAGCTTTTCAGGAGACCTACCCCTGAAATTGAAGAAATTGAAGATCAGATTAAGCCTATTTTTCGTGCCGTTATGAGCTCTGGTGATGAGGCCGTACAGAAGTATACTTCCCGTTTTGATGGGGTATTGGTAGATTCACTACTTTGCTCACCCCAGGAATTTAAAGATGCCGAAAAGGCCCTTGATCCCGAACTCAAAAAAGCCATTCAGAATGCCATGGGCAATATAAAGCGTTTTCACAGCGCTCAAAAAACAACCAGGGTGGAGGTTGAAACTGCGCCCGGCGTTCTGTGTTGGCAGGAGAAAAGGCCCATTGAAAAAGTGGGCTTGTATATTCCGGGAGGAACTGCGCCTCTGTTCTCCACTATCCTCATGCTGGCGGTACCGGCTCAGATTGCGGGTTGCAGGGAAATTATCATGTGTACCCCTCCGAACAAAGAAGGTAAAGTACACCCGGCCATATTATATGCTGCTTCCCTATGCGGTGTTGATCGTATTTACAAGGTCGGTGGGGTTCAGGCCGTTGCAGCAATGACCTTTGGCACTGAAACTATACCACGGGTATATAAGATTTTTGGACCTGGAAACCAGTACGTTACGGTAGCCAAGCAATTGGCAACCCAATATGGGGTAGCCATTGATATGCCAGCGGGCCCAAGCGAGGTGATGGTTGTGGCCGATGATTCGGCAAAGCCTTCATTTGTGGCTGCGGATTTGCTAAGTCAGGCCGAACACGGTGCAGACAGTCAGGTAGTACTGGTCACCACTTCCCAGACCTTTTTGGAGTCTGTCCGGGAAGAGATTAATATGCAATTGGCCGAACTGCCTCGTAAGGATTTAGCACAGAAGGCTTTGAGCAACAGCAAGCTCATTTTAGCAGAAAGTATTTCAGATGCCCTGGATATGATCAATTTCTATGGCCCTGAACACTTAATTTTGAGCTGTGAGGATGCTGAAGTCCTCTCAGAAAAAGTAATAAACGCCGGATCTGTATTTCTCGGTAATTTCACACCCGAAAGTGCCGGAGATTACGCTTCAGGAACCAATCATACGCTTCCTACCAATGGTTACGCCAGACAATACAGCGGGGTAAACCTGGATAGCTTTATGAAGAGTATTACCTTCCAGCGTATTTCAGAAAAAGGGATTCAGCAAATAGGACCAACGGTAGCTATTATGGCAGAGGCCGAGGGGCTGCAGGCACACAAAAATGCCGTAACCCTTCGACTGCAAGCCCTGTTATCAAAATAGAAGCATGAATTATATTTCAAATGGGATTCGATCTTAATTCAATAACAAGGGAAAATGTAAGGGATCTTAAACCCTATTCCTCTGCCCGGGATGAATATACCGATAGTGGTGCGGATATGGTATTTCTGGATGCCAACGAAAACCCCTTCGACAACGGTTTGAATCGCTACCCGGATCCCCAGCAGCGGATTCTTAAACAAAAGTTGGCCGATATAAAGGGAGTTCCTTCATCTTTTATTCTTCTAGGAAATGGCAGTGACGAGGTGCTAGACCTGATCTTTAGAGCCTTTTGTGAGCCGCATAAAGACAATGTAATTACAGCCCCCCCAACCTATGGGATGTATAAGGTACTGGCCGGCATCAACGCCGTTGAGAATCGGGAAGTTTATCTTACGAATGGATTTTCCCTTGACGTTGAGGCTATGCTCGCTGCGGCCGATAAAAACTCCAAGATCATATTCATCAGTTCACCTAATAACCCCACAGCTAATCGTTTTGATGACACTGCAATAAGAAAATTACTGGAAAATTTCGACGGACTGGTGGTCATTGATGAGGCCTACATTGATTTTTCAACTGAGGGCAGTTGGATCCGGAAGCTGGAAGATCATCCCAATCTAATCGTCACCCAGACTTTTTCAAAAGCACTGGGAATGGCAGGAATCAGGTTAGGTGTAGCTTATGCTTCTCAAGCTATAATAGACGTACTGAACAAAATTAAACCCCCGTACAATGTAAATGCATTAACTCAGCTACGGGCTATGGAGCAGCTGAATAACACAGACCTGAACGCTTCCCAGCTCGGCCAGATTCTGGACGAAAGGAAGAAGCTTATGGCGGCATTACCGGGAATACCCTGCATAAAACAAGTATTTGAATCGGATGCTAATTTTATTTTGGCCAGGGTGGATGATGCGGGTAAAAGGTACGACGAACTGATCGCTAAAGGAATTGTTGTTAGAAACCGATCAACGCAACCTTTGTGCGAAAACACTTTGCGGTTTACCGTCGGGACGCCGGAGGAGAATGTTACACTTATAAAGGCATTAAAGGAATTGTAATGGAAAATAATTTAAAAAAAGAGAAATTACTGTTTATCGATCGGGATGGCACCCTGATCAGGGAACCAGAAGATGAACAGATCGACGCTTTTGATAAGATAGAGTTTTACCCCGGGGTTTTTAGCTATCTGGGTAAAATTGTCCAGGAACTTGATTATAAACTGATTATGGTTACCAACCAGGACGGGCTGGGAACCGAGTCCTTTCCCGAAGGAGATTTCTGGCCTGTACAGGATTTTATAATCAAAACCTTCGAGAATGAAGGAATCCTTTTTGACGCCGTCCACATAGACCGAACCTTTCCGCATGAAAATGCACCAACTCGAAAACCTGGTACAGGCCTGCTGCAAGACTATTTTAGCGAAGCCTATGACCTGGGGCAATCTTTTGTTATCGGGGATCGACTTACAGATATGGAACTGGCAAAGAATTTGGGTGCACAGGGGATATTCATTAATAACGAAACCCAGCTGGGTACGGATGAACTGACTGTGGAACAGGATGAGATTGTTAAATATATCGGACTGGAAACCAGCGAATGGAAGGGGATCTACGAATACCTCAAGCTTAAGGACCGCACGGCTACTGTAAACCGGAAGACTAATGAAACCGATATCCGGATTAGCATTAATCTGGATGGAACCGGCAAATCAAATATCAATACCGGACTTTCATTTTTTGACCATATGCTGGACCAGTTGGCCCGCCATGGTCAATTGGATCTGGAAATTGCTGTAAAAGGTGACCTGGAGGTTGATGAACACCACACCATAGAAGATACCGCCATTGCTCTTGGCGAGGCATTCCACAATGCCCTGGGATCTAAACTGGGGATAGAGCGTTACGGGTTTACGCTGCCTATGGACGATTGTCTCGCACAGGTTGCCCTGGATTTTGGTGGCAGGAACTGGCTGGTCTGGGAAGCCGATTTCAAGAGGGAAAAAATAGGGGACATGCCTACCGAAATGTTCATGCATTTCTTTAAGTCGTTCACTGACGCTGCCAGAGCAAATCTCAACATCAAGGCCGAAGGCACCAATGAGCACCATAAGATCGAAGCTATCTTTAAAGCTTTTGCCAAGGCCATCAAAATGGCAGTTAAACGGGATACGAATAAGATGGTGTTGCCATCAACCAAAGGGATGCTCTAAAGGAACAAACATGAATATTGCAATTATTGATTATGGGGCAGGCAATATCCAAAGCATAAAATTTGCTTTCGCCAGGCTTGGCTTTAAGGCAGAACTTACTGCTGATGTGGACACCATAAAAAACGCAGATAAGATCATTTTTCCCGGAGTGGGGGAAGCGAGCAGCGCGATGGAAAAACTAAAGCAAAGTAGGCTGGATCGCATCATACCTGAACTTACGCAGCCCGTTCTGGGAATTTGCCTGGGCATGCAATTGATGTGCAATTACTCTGAAGAAGGACATACTCAGGGATTGGGTATATTTAATACTGAGGTTCGTAAATTCAATCACGGGGTTAAAGTACCCCAGATAGGCTGGAACCAGATAAGTGATTTAAAATCAGACCTTTTCGAGGGCATACCAGAAAAAGCCTTTATATATTTGGTTCACAGTTATTACGCTCCACTATGTAAGGATACCATTGCCGTTTCGGATTACGGGCTTTCCTACAGTTCTGCGTTAAAATCACGTAATTTCTATGGCGTGCAGTTTCACCCGGAGAAAAGCAGTACGATAGGAGCCAAGATCCTGCAAAATTTCATTGATCTGTAAAGGATGAGAATTATACCAGCCATTGATATTATTGACGGTAAGTGCGTGCGCCTCTCCAAGGGGGATTACGACACAAAAAAGATATACAATGAAGATCCACTGGAAGTAGCAAAGGCTTATGAGGATCATGGTATCCGGAACCTGCATTTGGTAGATCTGGACGGAGCAAAATCCAAACAGGTTGTAAACTACCGAATCCTGGAAACTATTGCCTCCAAAACAAGCTTGCAAATAGATTTCGGAGGAGGAATAAAATCTGACGAAGACCTTCATATGATCTTTGAAAGCGGGGCAAGACAGGCAACAGGAGGCAGTATTGCTGTGAAGAGCAGGGAAACTTTTTTGAAATGGCTGGAATATTACGGACCAGACAGGATCATTCTGGGGGCAGACTGCAGGGACGGGCATATTTCGGTTTTCGGCTGGCAGGAAGATTCCACGGAGGAGGTAGTTCCTTTTATCAAGTCCTATCAGAAGAAAGGGATTCAGTATGTAATTTGCACAGAGATAAGTAAGGATGGTATGCTGGCAGGTCCGGCCTTTGACCTTTACAGGGAAATACTCAAGAAGACAGCAAAGGTGGAAACCTCTGTAGGCCCCAGTGGGGTTGAAGATCGTGAAGTTCCCGGAATCAAGCTTATTGCCAGTGGGGGTATATCCGGTATGGAAGAATTACCCAAATTGGCCCAAATAGGGTGTGAAGGCGTTATTATTGGTAAGGCGATATACGAAAATAGAATAACCCTAAAAGAATTAGAGGGCTATATTTTAATGCAATCATGAGTAAAGATCAGGACAGCATAGCGGTAATATTGGAGAGCCTTCTTTTCCGGATGGATGAGAAGACGGCGATGATACTGAAGTGCCTGGACATGCTAACAGAAGACGAACTTTGGGTTCGCCCCAACGAAGCTTCCAACAGTGCGGGCAATCTCATTTTGCACCTTTGTGGAAATATTACACAGTATGCCATATCTGCACTCGGGCGTAAGGAGGATATTCGGGAGCGTGACCTGGAGTTCAGTACCCGGGGTGGTTATTCCAAACAGCAGCTAACAAATAAATTCAGTAAGGTTTTAAAAGAAGCCAGGGAGGTAATACTCTCCCGTACCAGGGAAGAATGGCTTTCTGAATACAAAGTACAGGGGTTTGTTCTCAGTGGTATTGGTATAGCGGTACACGTGGTGGAGCATTATGCTTATCATACGGGACAACTGGCCTTCTGGACAAAACAATTGAAGGAAGTAGATCTTGGGTTTTATTCCGGGACCAACCTCAATACCAAAAACGACGAATAATATGCTGACCAAACGTATAATCCCCTGTCTGGATATCAAGGATGGACGTACGGTAAAAGGGGTTAATTTTGTTGAGCTCAGGGACGCCGGGGACCCGGTGGAACTGGCAGCTCGCTATGCTGAGGAAGGCGCGGATGAGCTCGTTTTTCTGGATATTTCGGCCACAGAGGAAAAACGCAAAACCCTGGCCAGGCTTGTTTATCACGTGGCCGAAAAAGTGAATATTCCCTTTACGGTCGGGGGTGGGATTTCCTCTGTTGAGGATGTGGATGTACTTCTGAAAAACGGGGCAGACAAGGTATCTGTCAATTCTTCCGCGGTAAAAAATCCGGATCTAATCAACAAACTGGTGGCCAAATTTGGCTCTCAATGTATAGTGGTTGCAATAGATGCAAAGCAGGTTCAGGGCGAATGGAAAGTGCATCTCGTGGGTGGTAAGGTGCCTACAGATATAGAACTTTTCAGCTGGGCGAGGGAAGTGGAAGAACGTGGAGCAGGGGAAATACTGTTCACGTCTATGGATCATGATGGTACCAAAAATGGATTTGCCAATGTGGCTCTGGCACGCTTATCCTCAGAGCAAAATATACCGGTTATTGCCTCAGGCGGAGCCGGTAATATGCAGCATTTTGCCGATACTTTTATAGAAGGAAAGGCCGATGCAGCCCTTGCGGCCAGTGTTTTTCACTATAAGGAGATGGCCATAGCGGAACTCAAAAGGGAATTAAAAAAACAGGGAATACCCGTACGTATATAAATAGATTATTAATCGGGTTAACAGACTAATTAGGATGATGGATATTGATTTCGAAAAAAATACAGACAAACTGGTCCCTGCAATTATTCAGGACGCCGTCACAAGAAAGGTGTTGATGCTGGGCTATATGAATCAGGATGCCTGGGAAAAGACGCAGGAAAGCGGAAAGGTTACATTTTTTAGTCGTTCAAAAAACCGGCTCTGGACCAAGGGGGAGGAAAGCGGTAACTTCCTCGATTTTATTGAAGGCAGTGTGGATTGTGATTCGGATACCTTGTTACTTCAGGTCAAACCCAAAGGACCAACCTGCCATAAGGGTACGGATACCTGCTGGGGGGATAGCAATGAGGCTGATTATGGTTTTCTGAGCGATTTGGAAAATATAATTGATCAAAGGCGGGAAGCAGATTCAGATTCCAGCTATGTGGCCTCCCTATTCAAAAAGGGCATCAATAAAATCGCACAGAAAGTAGGGGAAGAGGCAGTGGAAACCGTAATCGAAGCTAAAGACAACGACACCGAACTCTTTCTCAATGAAGCAGCAGATTTGCTTTTCCATTACCTGATCCTGTTAAAGGCTAAGGGACATTCGCTTAAAGAGGTAGTGGAACTGCTAAATGGTCGCCACCAGGAACGATAAATAGATTACCACCATACTACAAAGAATTTTTCAAAGGTAGAATCGCTTTTCTTTCTCCATACCAAAGGCGCATTTTCTTTGATCATTCGGATATTTAGCTCAAGCAACACCTCATAATGAGTCATGTAACTTTCATTGAATGAAGGGTTTACAGGCCACTCGTATTTATAAGGAATAAAGTACAGACCATCCTTGAACTCCGGACTGTTAAAAGCGTCGAATCGAAGCCAATAACCAGCTATACAGGCCGTATTCAAGGGTCGGATATGGCCATGTTCAGCACCGAAAGGGAGGAATAACTGAGCTTTGAAACATACCTGAGGCACGATCTTCTTATCGAAGAGTTTGAGTTTCTCAAGTATCGACAAACCGGCAGGGGTTGACAGCTGTCCCAGTTGCTCATTCCTGATCTTATCCAGTTTCGTAAAGAACATATCTCGACGGTTTGGGCCCATCAACCGGTGTATGGGTTCGGAAATATCAGGGTCGATTATGTAAAACTTAAAAGTGAGTTCTACATGCAGGTATTCCTTTATTTTTCTGTCGAACAGTATAAAATCCACCTCACCAAGGGTGCGACCGGATTCCCGGAGAGCCTCGTTATGTGCAATAATTTCGTACTTCTCTGAGCGTGCAATGCACTGGAGAAAGATGAACTCCATCTGATGTCCCAGTCGGATGCCTTCAGGAATTTGTGGAAGCCATTGTTGGGCGATCTCAACTTCAGGGAAATTAAACTGTTCGAGGCCGAATTGTTTTTTAACCCAGAGAGGAGGGGTATCTAAAAATCCCAGGTATCTATTTAATTCGCTGCTTCCCATAAAAGCTAAAATAAGCCAAACCGTTAAGTTTTCTTTAAAAGGGCATAGCCTTGAATGAAATGTATTAATTTAGGCTGTTGGCTATGGAAACAAGGAAAGGATTTCGTTTTTCTTCATTTAAGGCACCGGATCAATCTCCTTTTGAGAGATTATTCGAAATCTTTCAGGAACTTATTACCCATACTTCAGGCGATGTTGATGAAGCCCTGGACTGGCTTCGGGAGCTCGATAAGGAATACTCATTAACGGATGAGGATTACACTATTGAGGATTTCATAGAAGACCTCAAGGCTAAGGGCTATATCCGTGAAGAATTTGAAGACGGAGGTGAGACTGGCGATGGTGAACCGGGGGAGGGAAGCAGGAGTATAACGGCCAAACTGGAGCGCATCATCAGGCAAAGGGCACTGGAGCAGATCTTCGGCAAGTTGAAACGCAGTGGATCAGGCAATCACAGGACCGGTAAATCCGGCACAGGCGATGAACACACCGGGGATTTCCGGGAATATCGTTTTGGCGATTCCCTGGATCATATCTCCATGACAGAAAGCCTTAAGAATGCCCAGATTAACCATGGAACCGATGGGTTCTCCCTAACCGAAGATGACCTCGTGGTGGAGGATACGCATCACAAGGCTCAAATGAGCACGGTACTGATGATAGACATCAGCCATAGTATGATCCTCTATGGGGAAGATCGTATTACACCGGCTAAGAAAGTGGCGATGGCCCTTGCTGAGTTAATAACTACCCGCTACCCCAAGGATACACTGGACGTGCTGGTTTTTGGCAATGATGCCTGGCCTATCGCTATTAAAGACCTCCCTTACCTGAAGGTAGGCCCCTACCATACCAATACAGTAGCGGGATTACAATTGGCCATGGATATGCTAAGGCGCAAACGAAACACTAACAAGCAGATTTTTATGATTACAGACGGGAAGCCCAGCTGCCTGCGGCTCCCGGATGGGAATTATTACAAAAATAGCGTTGGCCTGGATGATTACATTGTAGAGAAGTGCTACAACATGGCCCGGCAGGCGCGTAAATTGCATATACCCATTACTACTTTTATGATTGCCCAGGATCCGTATTTGATGCAATTTGTGCGTCACTTTACGGAAGCAAACAAAGGCAAGGCCTTTTTTACCGGATTGCAGGGGCTGGGTGAAATGATTTTTGAAGATTACGAACAAAACCGAAAAAGAAGATTAAGGGGATAATGCTTCCCTCTATCAAGTGTTATGAAATTTAATTACAAGGAAATAAAAACATTGGGCCAGCTAAAGGCAGCAGGCTACAGAAGTAAATCTATCAAAGACGAATTGCGGGAAAACCTTCGTGAGAAGATCAGTAACCGAGAAACTGTTTTTGAAGGCGTTTGGGGCTATGAAGATTCTGTAATACCGGAACTGGAGCGGGCCATTCTATCCCGGCACAATATTAATTTACTGGGTTTAAGAGGGCAGGCTAAGACTAGGCTCGCAAGGCTTATGGTTTACCTTCTGGATGAATATATACCCGTTATCGCAGGTTCCGAGATCAATGATGACCCCCTGAACCCTATATCGCGTTATGGCAGGGAACTGCTTGCCGAAAAAGGGGAGGAGACTCCCATTTCATGGTTGCACAGGGAAGATCGTTTTTACGAGAAACTCGCTACTCCGGATGTCACAGTTGCGGACCTCATTGGCGATGTAGACCCTATTAAGGCAGCCAATCTAAAACTGTCCTATGCCGATGACCGTGTAATCCATTTCGGTATGATTCCCAGAGCCAACCGTTGTATATTCGTGATCAATGAACTGCCTGACTTGCAAGCACGTATACAAGTGTCCTTATTCAACATATTGCAGGAAGGAGATATTCAGATCAGGGGCTTTAAATTACGCTTACCCCTGGATGTGCAATTTGTATTTACTGCTAATCCGGAAGATTACACCAACCGTGGGAGTATAGTGACTCCCCTCAAGGATCGCATTGGTTCTCAGATTCTCACGCATTACCCTGAGGATATTGCTGTGGCACGGAAGATAACAGAGCAGGAAGCTCAGCTGGACGACAGTCAAACTGCAGCTATACACGTACCAGCACTAGCCAGGGATTTGTTGGAGCAGATTAGTTTTGAGGCCCGGAACAGTGAATATGTGGATGCCAAAAGCGGGGTTAGCGCGCGCACGAGCATAACGGCCTATGAAAACCTGTTAAGCACAGCGGAAAGAAGACTGCTAAATGTCGGTGAAACTAAAACTACTGTGCGCTTAACTGATTTCATGGGTGTAATACCTGCAATAACGGGTAAGATTGAACTTGTTTATGAGGGCGAACAGGAAGGTGCCGATACGGTTGCCCTGCATCTCATAGAGGAAGCGATCAAAAGCCTTTTCGCGCAATACTTTCCTGAAATAAAAAAACTGGAGCACAAGGATGCAGAAGGTCCTTATGATGAACTGATCGAATGGTTCTTTAACGGGGATGGGTTTGAATTAATGGATGAAGCCCCGGAGGCCGATTACCAGGAACAACTATCGGCAATAAGACCACTGCAGGCACTGTTGTCAAAATATCAGCCGGATTTTCCTGAGGCGGACAGGTATTTCCTAATGGAATTCCTGTTATGGGGCCTTGTGGTAAATAAGAAACTTAGTAAACATCGCTTTACCAAAGGGTACCAGTTTAAGGACCTCTATGGTAGCTATATCAGCGGATTATAAAAAAAGCCCCGGATCACGGGGCTTTCTTATCGCCATAACACAAGGGATTCCAGTTATTGCCAGGAATCGATGTTTTCGTTGATTTTGTCAAAATTATAGACCCCGATTTTTCTCCTCCTGTAGGAAAAACTAAGAAAGGTCAGCAGGATTAAGGCTATCTGCATTCCCAACACCGTGATGCCAATAGGTAAAAAGTTCCGTGGCAACAGGTATTCCTCAAAGTTGGATGCATTCAATAACAAATAAGTTGTTTCCGAAGCCTTGAAAGCATAGACGAACAATATGGGATACAATCCGTATTCGAGATTGCGTATTTTAGAGTCCGGATAACCATTTTCACTAATCTTAAGCCACAGCATCTGTATATATTTGAAATGTATAATGGCCAGCAAAAGGAATATGTAGTTGTCTATTTTAAGAAAGTAGAAACGGGCGGTGTACAAACCATAGAAATTAAATACAATAAGTACAAGAAGCAACAGTATACTCAGTAAAAGTGATAATTTCCAGGAAGAAGCTCGTGACAATATACTCATGGAGGTTTAGCGGTTTTATGACCGAAGTTCTACATACCTAACGAGCTGCTTTTTCTCTTTATTTCAAAAATTTCGACGAACGGTTTTCTATGTTGAGAAGTACATGAAAGCTGTGGTGAAACGAGCTTGTTCCAGGGGTTGAAAATTACACTTAACGAAAAACCTGCTATGATCTTCTGAGCGGATAATATTTGAAATGGGTAAGACTCCTCCATATCCATTCCAGCGGTCCATACTGGAAGTGCTTCAGCCACAAGTTGCTTATCCACATTTGAAATGCAATTACACCAAAAGCCATAAGGAAGGTATAGCGGTTAGGGATTGTTGCCAGGTAGCCCAGGCCCCATCCATAAAAGAAGAATGTTCCCAATATGCTTTGAAAAACATAATTGGTCAGGGCCATGCGGCCATATGGAGCAAAGGACTGTAGCCATGGTTGCCACCTGATCTTTTTATACAGGTATACAAACAGGGCAATTAACATTAAGGCAAGGGCCAAATTAACCAGGTCCATACCAGTCAGGCCTATCATGGCCATCCAATTATCAAAGGTTACAATAGGTCCCATCTGGGCGAACCCCAGCACTGTAACTCCTAAACCAACCACCAATACGCCTATTGATCCATAAAGGATATTTTGCATAAAGCTCCATCGTTCTTCGAAATTTTCAAAGAAACGGATACGTCCGGCATAAAGGCCTAGCAAAAAGAAAGCTAGCGTTAGGTATCCTCTCGAAAAAATACCGAACTGAAAATCCATCTTCATAATCTGGCCCTCTGTAGCATTGGAATGCATTACTTCATTTAAGCCCCCCGATTTCAATAGTTCAAAATAGGAGGCTATCTCCGGAGTGTTGGGATCAAATGCGCCGGGCATAAACAAATTATCTCCCCGGGTAAATAAAAAAACCGCAAATCGACCCAACCCAAGAAAAAGGAGAGCGGCTATAGCAAGTACCCATGGAGTGCGAACTTTGTAGAATGGGATCAGAAACACGCCCAGGAGGGCATAAATAGTAAGAATGTCGCCCCTGTAGAACATATGGTGGACAAAGCCAATCACAAACAGAAGCAACAATCGCCAAAGAAAACGCCAGCGGTAATCCTGTCCCTTATCCCGGGCCCTGTCCATTTGAATAAAAAAGCTCAACCCAAACAAAAAAGAGAACAAGGCAAAGAACTTGCCCCGGAAGAATATACCTATTATGCCATCTACAACGTAATCAGGAATGCCCGTGTGTGTAGCGTCGAGTGCACCTTCAGGGGAAGGGGCAGCAATATAATTTTCCACCAGGTGAACAATGACAATACCGGCCAGGGAAAAACCCCTAAGGGCATCCACTATTTGAATGCGACCTTTATTTGTGGTTGTAATGTTCATATGCAAGGAATAGCAGGATACTAATGATAAGATGCCCTGCGCACATAAATGTTACGGAAAAGTCAGTGAAATCTACAATAAAATAAAGGCCTGAAATTTACTTTCAGGCCCTATTGGTTTAGGATAGCCATTGCTTTCGGTCGGCTATTTTCGCAATCAATACGAGTATTAGAGCGATTACTACAACAAACAGTGGAATAACCAGTCCTTGTAGTTGCCCGAATACTTCAGCTGCATTTGTTGCAAAAAGATTGTAAGATGTCTGTGCAACCACACCCAGCAGTGAAATCAACAATAGTGGGCGGGCCCAGCGCTTCCTTATCAAAAGGGCTATACACCCCAGTAATCCACCCCAGACGGCTATAGCAAAAGCCGCTGTAACCCAGGAAGGCCTGCCTTCAATCAGGGCCAGTTGTTCGGGGGAATACTCAGCCTTCATTTCTTCCGTAATAAAGGCCTGTCCTAAATATGCCAGTACTCCCATAAGGTTCCAGAGGAGTGCCAGCACAGAAACTACCCAGTACCAGGTAGCTGGTTTGGCTTTGTTTGTCATTTTAATTGGATTTAAGGTTGTTTTGTTAATGGAATGTACAAAAAAGTACGAGATTTACATATAATCCTGAGGGATTGATACTACTAATTGACTAAATCTCCCGTGTTTTCTGAAAATGGACAGACACCATTATTTACTTCGCATACAGTACCTTGGCTTCCGATACAGCGGCTGGCAAAGACAACCCGAACAAAAGACCGTAGAGGGGATGTTACTGAAAACGCTCAGATTTGTTTTGCCGGGCAGAGAGTACAAGATCCTCGGAAGCAGCAGAACAGATTCCCGGGTTTCCTCGCTTGATGGTGCATTTGAACTTTTTCTGGAGGGACAACCCCTTGAAGATCTATCGAAATTTATGGATCATTTTAACCTAAACCTGCCTCCCGATATCCGTATATTTAAAATTTTACCTGTTCAACAGGACTTCAACATCATCAATGATGCTTCGTATAAGGAATATCACTACCTGTTTGCCTTCGGGGCTAAACTGCACCCCTTCTGTGCACCCCTGATGGCCGGTTTTCATGGCGAACTGGATATCCCGTTAATGCAGAAGGGTGCGTCCCTTTTCATTGGTACGCACGAGTTTTCCTCTTACACAACCAGGGATCAGAAAGGAAATCAACAAAAGCGAAAAGTGATATTGTCAGAGTTAATTCCCAACACTGTATTTTCTGCCAGCTTTTTCCCGGACAAAAGTTATATTTTTAAGATTGGAGGTCATGGTTTTATACGTTATCAGGTTCGTATGATCATGGGGGCACTGGTAAGCCTTGGCAGTGGGGAACTTAGCCTGGAGCAACTGCGCTACTCACTTGTTGAACCGGAAAGCCTTGAACTGACATACATAGCACCTGGTTCGGGCCTTCACCTAAACAAACTACAGTTTAAAGGAGGCAAATGAAAATTTTGTACATTCCACTAAAGTTAAAGTATGCCTCTTTGGTTAAACATCCTGGTCCTATCGCTTCTGGTCTATCTGCTGATAAGCCTGTTAGTATACTTCCTGCAGGATTATATCTTATTTAAACCGGAAAAGCTACCCCCCGATTTTCAGTTTGCCTATGAAAATCAGGAAACAGAGGAATACAATGTAGAAACCAGGGATGGTGCAGTTATCAACGGACTCCGATTTAAGGCAAAAGGGCCCAGGGGTATAGTTTTTTACCTCAAGGGTAATTCCAAAAGCATCAAAGGCTGGGGAAAGTTTGCTGTAGATTTCACCAGGCATGGTTATGATGTGCTTATGGTAGATTACAGGGGGTTTGGCAAAAGCACAGGACGAAGGACGCAAAAGGCCATCAAGCGCGATATGCAGCTTATCTACAACAAGATCAAGGAAAAGGTTTCTGAAAAATACATTATCCTTTATGGGCGTTCCCTCGGTTCCGGTTTCGCTGCCAAACTGGCCTCTATGAACAACCCCAGGATGCTGATCCTTGATGCGCCATATTACAGTCTGAGCAAGGTGGGAAAAAGATACATGCCTTTTATGCCGCTCTCCCTCTTACTCAAATTTCCAATGCCCACCTATAAATGGTTGCGTTATGTAGCCTGTCCTATCCATATTATCCATGGAACAGATGATAAACTGATCCCTTACCGCACCAGTGTCAAACTATCGCGAATCAAACCCAAACAGACCACATTGTATACCGTGATAGGAGGTGGCCATAAAAACCTGCATGCTTTTGAATCTTACCATAAGATGCTCAGTGATATAATAAAATCAAGGCCTAAAGAGGTCGACCTGACCGGCAGCAGTCATGAGTATGCCCAATCCTCAAAAAGTTCCAATGAAGCTAATTAAGAGGGTTTTTATTGGGGGTATAAGTACTTATTTAATTGCCTTAGTTATGTTTTATTTTTTACAGGAGCGGATAATATTCCTGCCAACTTCCCTGCCCCAGAATTACGCATACAGCTTTTCGGAATATTTTGAAGAGATTTTCCTTACCGCTGATGACGGAGCGCGTTTAAATGCCCTTTGGTTCAAGAAAGAGAACCCGAAAGGACTGGTGCTTTACTTTCACGGCAATGCCGGCAACCTGGACCGCTGGGGTAAAATTACCATACCCTTTGTGCGGAAAGGCTACGATGTTCTGGTCATGGACTACAGGACCTATGGAAAAAGTACCGGAAAACTAAGTGAAAGAGCCCTGTATTCGGATGCACAGTTATTCTATGACTTTGCAACGGAACACTATAAAGAGAATGAAATTATTTTGTATGGCAGGTCACTGGGAACAGGCCTGGCAACCCAACTTGCAGCAAACAACAGGCCTTCCCGCTTACTTTTGGAAACCCCCTATTTTAGCCTATTGGACATTGGAGTTAAGCGCTTTCCCTGGTTGCCTGTAAAATGGTTTATGAAATACCCCATGCGCACATATGAATTTACACAGCAGCTCAATTGCCCAGTACATGTATTCCACGGTACGGACGACAAGGTTATACCTTATAGCGCAGGGCAAAGATTATATGATACCATCCCGGTAAGGGACAAGGTCTTCCATACCATCGAAGGAGGAGGGCACAACAATCTGGATAATTTTCCTGAATTCCTGAAGGCCCAGGAAACAGCGCTAAGTGAGGATTAATCGAATAAGTTCGATGACAGATAACGATCTCCTCTGTCGCAGACTATGGAAACAATAATCCCTTCTTCCAGAGTAGTTGCAAGTTTTAATGCTGCCGTTGCTGCTCCTCCACTGCTCATACCCGAAAAAATGCCCTCTTCACGGGCAAGAAGCCGGGCCATATTGGCAGCTTCTGTTTCGCTTACCTCCATCACCTGGTCTACTTTGTGCGGATTAAATATGCTGGGCAGGTATTCCGGCGGCCATTTCCGTATGCCTGGTATGCGGGAATTATCTGTTGGTTGTACTCCTATAATTTGAATATCTGGATTCTGTTCCTTAAGGTAGGTGGAAGTACCCATAATGGTGCCTGTTGTACCCATTGCGGAAACAAAATGCGTTACTTTTCCTCCGGTATCCCTCCAGATCTCCGGGCCTGTTGTATTATAATGCGCTTTCCAGTTATCGTCGTTTCCAAACTGATTAAGGGTAAGGTAACCTTCTTCTTTTACCTTTTTCTCGGCATAATCCCGCGCCCCTTCAATACCTACATCAGCAGGAGTAAGGATAACCTTGGCTCCATAGGCCCTCATGGTCTGTACCCGTTCTTTTGTTGAATTCTCCGGCATCACCAGTTCCATGCGTAAACCGTACATACTGGCTATCATGGCTAAGGCAATGCCTGTATTGCCACTCGTAGCCTCAATCAATGGGGTGTCCCGGGTTATTTCACCACGCTCCAGACCACTTTTGATCATATTGTACGCAGCCCTGTCCTTTACGCTTCCGCCAGGGTTGTGCCCTTCCATTTTAAAGTAGAGGCTCACCTTTTTGTTGGTATTTAAAGCGCGTGATTTTACGAGGGGGGTGTTACCAATAAGTTCAAGAAGACTATGGGACATTGGCCTGGGTTTTTATTTTGATTTCAGGAGTGTGGAAAACGGTAGAGTTCGCGGGCACGGATTCTGTAATCCAGGCATTACCGCCAATTATACTGTTTGCGCCAATCACCGTTTCCCCACCAAGAATGGTGGCGTTTGCATAAATAGTCACATTTTCCTCTATTGTGGGATGGCGTTTGGTGTTCTTCAAATGCTTGGCAACATATAGTGCCCCGAGCGTTACTCCCTGATAGATGCGCACATGGTCTTTTATCACCGCGGTTTCACCAATGACCACGCCCGTGGCGTGATCAATAAAAAAAGACTTGCCAATATGGGCCCCGGGATTGATATCCACACCTGTTTGCCTGTGGGCATATTCGGTCATGAGCCTTGGCACAAGCGGGAAACCCTTTTTGTGCAGCTCATGGGCAAGGCGGTAGATTGCTATTGCATAGAAACCGGGATAGGCCATATATACCTCTTCTATAGATTGCGTGGCCGGATCGCAATCGTCTATAGCCTGGGCATCCAGGTTTAATTTTTCCAAAATTTCAGGAAGCTGTTCCAGGTAGTTTTCCCAGACCTTGCTGCAGGGCCTGTCTATATTCCAGCAGACAAGGTCAATTAATTCATCGAACTGCAGTGCAAGCTGGTCTATGTTTTCAGTTACGGGGGTATCTATATCGAACAAGGTTAGGAAAAGCCGGTCTGTAAATGCCTCTACCTTGCGCTTCAATCGGAATCGTAAATGGGGCTGCTTCTTGTTGGCCTTGATTTTTGCGATTATTTTTTCTTTGCTCATGAGGGATACATTGCTATTCAAAATTACATATTAAATACTACGATGGCTGCCCAAAATGGTTAACTTTAGTTAAAACTTAGTCGTATGCCACCTTCTGTGATTTCAAAAGAAACAATTAGCTTTCTTAAGTCGCTTAAAAAGAACAATGACCGGGAATGGTTTTCTGCTAATAAGGCACTATACCAAAATGCGCATGCAAATGCCAAGGCATTTTACCTGGACCTTAAGGAGGCGCTTGGCAAACACGATGAGATCGATAAGCACAAATTGTTCCGTATCTATCGGGATGTACGTTTTTCTGCCGATAAAACTCCCTATAAACCCCATTTTGCCGGATCGTACTCCAGGGCCGGGGTATCCAGGCGCGGGGGCTATTACCTGAGGATACGGCCGGGAGAATCCTTTATTGCAGGCGGGTTCTGGGAACCCAATAAAGAAGACCTGTTCCGCATCCGAAAGGAACTGGAGCTGGATGCGAGCGAATTTCGAAAAGTGATCGGAGATAATAAATTTAAAAAGGTATGGGGGGAACTGATGGGCGATGAAGTAAAAACGGCACCCAAGGGATTCGACCGAGAACACCCTGACATCGACTTGATCCGCAAGAAGGGATATATTTTTGTGAGAAATTTTACAGACGAGGAAGTGCAGGCAGCAGACTTCCTCAAAGTGGTTGACGATTCGTTTAAAGCCATCCGGCCTTATTTCGACCTGATGAGTGATATCCTTACCACTAACCTCAATGGGGAGTCCCTCCTAGACTAGGACGGCGGCTGTAAATACCTGGATCTGATCCTTTAGGCGCTCAATCACCATATTCATCATCCGTTTGTTCAGGGCAGAAGAATTGGCAATATACAGCTCATATTCCTCGATGGTAAACTGCCCTATGATCATACCCTTTAGGGAATTTCGGAACTTGATATCTTTTTGGATGGCGTTTTCCACAAAAGCCAGTCGCTTTTCCATCGATAATTCATAAAACCCATTTTTATGCTTTCGAATATAATTGCGGAAAGCAGCGACCAGGAGATCGTTTTGGAACTTAATAACAGGCCTGAGGGTTGCGTTCTGGAAGCGTTCGTCTGCGCTCATCTCCGGGGTCACTTTGGCTTTGGAAATTGTAGGTCGCAAGCCAAGCAGATCTTCGGATCTTTGGTTCATCACAAGAGGTTTTAATAAAGGTAGTACTTTGCTCAAGCATCCATCTTTGGCAAAAATAGAAGTTGTTAACGGGGTTATGAACAAGCCAAAGCCATTATAATTAGGCTATTCCACTTCATTTTTGACTTTCATCAACCAGGATACAAGTTCCCCATATCGATCATAAGCATCTTTTCCTGGGATCTGATCGGCCTGGTTGAGCATGGAATAGAGGTAGCGCAACTGTGCAACCAGCATAGGCTGTTCGTATATCCCGTCTTTGGTTTTTAACTGAGCCAGTGCCCCTTCTATATTCGCTTTCTTTTGTTTATCAGACCCCAATACAGAGGCTGCCTTTTCTAACGCCTTTAGATCTTGCTCTAGCTTATCCTGTAAATGGAGGGCTTCGCTGAGCTTGTCTCTTACTTTGATTTGAAGATCAACCTGTGCATCAATGTCGGCCAGGCTAACACCGGATTCCAGTATTCTCGGATCTGCTATGATCTCAAATTCAAAAGCGATTGTTTTGTTGCCGGGAGTAAGAAGTGAGGCTTCGTATTTTCCCGGCTTTACAAGAGGACCATTGCGAAAACGCCGGTTTCCGGATTTATTCCAGGGCCCCATCATCCGCATGTCCCATTTAAACCGATTCCAGCCCTTATTACTGGTCAATGACTGATTTAGCAATACGGAAGAAAATTCTGTACTCATATCCCTAATAGCCCTCGGTGTTTTTGGATTTGAAGAAGCAGCAGTACTGTCGTTAGTAAAGGCGATAATGCTACCGGAACTATCCCTGATTTCCAGTTGCACAGGTGTATCTCCTGTGGACAGGTAGTAATCCATAATAACGGAGGGACCGGGATAAACAGGCCTGTTGCTTCTAAAGGCTCCGGAAGGCATACGATAGCGGATGCTCTTTTTCCTGGGCAACAGGACCGGATAGTCTACCGTGGCAAAACCCCCAAAACGCAGGGATTCTATATTGTCCAGTACCCAGAAGGATCTACCCATGGTGGAGATAGCCAGGTCTCCACGGTGTATTTTCAGATCGGTAACAGGTGTTATTGGAAGGTTCTGTTGAAATGATCTCCAGTTTCTTCCATCATCCAGAGATACAAACATACCGTATTCCGTGCCTGCAAAAAGTAATCCTTCCCGTACCGGGTCTTCTCTTACCACCCTGGAAGGGTAATCGGCCGGGATTCCATTAAATCCATTACTCAGTAAAGTCCAGCTTTTTCCGAAGTTTTCTGTTTTGTAGATATAGGGTCTGCGGTCGCCCAACTGATAGCGCAATACAGAGATATAAGCTTTTGCTGGGTCGTGAGGTGATGGTTCCACTGCATCAACACGGCCTCCAGGTGGCAATTTTTTTGGGGTTACATTGGTCCAGGTTTTTCCACCATCCTGAGTAACGTGCACAGGACCATCATTAGCGCCTACCCAGATAACCCCCTGTTTTACGGGCGATTCCCTGATGGCGTAAATAGTGCTGTAAAACTCCTCTCCGGTAATGTCGCGTGTTATAGGGCTTCCAGAGATCACCTGCTTATCTGCCTCATAAGCGGTAAGATCCGGGGAAATAATATTCCAGGTCTTCCCTTCATCTGTGGTCATATGGACATACTGTGAAGTATGGTAGATAATGCTGGGATCATGAGGGGATATATGTATTGGGGAAACCCTTTGGAAACGAAACCTGAGGTCTTTGGGGTTGTGCCCGTACATATTACCTGCACCTACATAGTATGACTGTTCCGTTCCGGTTCTTTTGTTATAAACCGTAAATCGACCCTTGCAGTTGGAGTACACAATCTCGGGATTGGTAGGGTGGGGGACTGCCGGTCCTGTCTCGCACCCTCCTGTATTAATTATATACCCAATACCATTGGCTTGAACCCCATAAGGAGGCATACTTGGTACGGCTATGGTAGAGAAATTATCCTGCTGTCCGCCATAAAGCCAGTAAGGATAATGGGTATCTACCTCAACCTGGTAGATCTCTGCTGTTGGCTGATTGAATTGGGTTGACCATGTTTCGCCTCCGTTATGGGTAACATTGGCACCACCGTCGTTACTTTGGATAAAAAGATCAGTGTTATTGGGATTGATCCACATATCGTGGTTATCCCCGTGAGGAGGACGCATGCGTGACCAGTTTTTACCTCCGTCAGTGGATTTAAAGTAACCTGTTGCCATGGCATATAGGATATCTGGATTTTTCGGATCTACCTTCAGGTTGGTATAGTAAAATGGCCGGGTACGGATACCCCCGTTTGAAGAGATATGCGTAAAGGTTTCTCCCTGATCAACGGATTTGTAGAGACCACCTTCATCCCCAGGAGCCTCAACGAGGGCGTATACTATTCGAGAATCAGAAGGACAAACCTCAATATCTATTTTTCCTATCAATCCACCGGGAAGCCCTTTATATACTTTATTCCAGCTTTGTCCTCCATCAATACTCTTATATATCCCACCTTCTTCCTGAGTTCCGCCGCTAATTATGGTCCAGGGTTTACGCTCGGCCTTCCAGGCGGCGGCGAAGATTATGTTGGGGTTGCTTGGCAGGAATTCCACATCAGAAACTCCTGTTCTTTCGGAAATGAACAGGACTTTTTTCCAGTTTTTTCCCCCGTCTGTGGTTTTGTAAACACCCCGCTCCGGGTTAGACTGGAAAGCTCGACCGATAGCCGCTACATATACGGTATTGTGATCCTGTGGGTGGATGCGGACACCGCCGATCTGCCCGGTGTTTTCCAGGCCAATCTCCATCCAGTTTTCCCCGGCATCTATGGATTTGTACATCCCTTTGCCCTCAATTAAGTTGCTGCGCAAACCATCGCTGCCTGTTCCCACATACAAAATGTTGGGGTCGTTCTGGGCCACGGCTATAGCCCCAATCGAAGGGGTTTTAAAAAAGCCATCAGAAATATTGTTCCAGGAGGTGCCGTAATCTGTAGTCTTCCAAACCCCACCCCCGGTAGCTCCGAAATAAAAAGTTCCGGGTTCGGAAGCAATCCCGGCAACGGTTGTAACCCTGCCGCCACGGTAAGGACCAACATTGCGGTATTCAAAGACAGAAAAATCCTGGGCAAATAAAAAGCTACCAGCTAAGAAGGATAGTAGCGAAGCATATAACTTTTTCATTGGAGGGAAGCTAAAATTGAAAGCCCGGAAGATACGTATTGTGCCTTAGAAATTCCAGTGGATTCCCCTCAAATTCTTTCGAGTAACCCCCTAGACGTGCTGGTCAATCAAAATGGGATTGCCATCGGGATCCTGTAGCACTATACTGCCAGGTCCTTCAGTATCAGGAACAACCTCAGTTGTTATGGGTACACCCTGTGATTTCAGAGCCGACTGAATTTCCCGTACATCAGTAAAGCTATCCAGGTTTTGGGCAATGGCATCCCATCCTGGATTGAATGTAAGCATGTTTTTTTCAAACATGCCCTGGAATAGCCCCAGGGTGCAGTTGCCGTTTTTAAGGATCAGCCAGTTCTGTTCAATATCCCCGTGAAATTTGGTAAAACCCAGTTTCTGATAAAACGCCAGGGAGGCATGAATATCCTTTACAGTTAAACTGAGCGAAAAAGTTCCGAGTTCCATGTTGTTAGTTATTTGTTGTTAGTTAATGGTCCTTGATTAATGGTTACATGCCCTCACTTGTATTCTTGTCCACCCTTAACGTGGGGTATTCTATTCCCAGTTGTTCCAGGTAGGAGTCGTACTTCTTTTCGTTATAGTAAAAGGGCTTCAATTTTGGGGCATATTCCTCCATGATATCTGCATTCAGGTAGGTAGCGGGCTTATCACTTTCCGAGATCATGGGTTCATAAGTCTGGTTGGCTGTCTGTACATTTTTATAATAGTCCCAGGACTGGTTAACCAGTTCGGGCTTAAGAAGAAAATCCAGTATAGTCATGGCCTCCACCTTTGCTCCCGCAACAACACCTTTATGGGCAATGGGGGTGGCCATAGCAATGGCATTGGACCAGTGGTGCCCCTGTAGGCCAGGAATGTTAGAAGGGAACCGAAGGGTTATGGTAGGTACTTTCCAGCTGATATCACCAATATCGTCAGACCCTCCACTTACCGGGTTTTTAACCGGTAAACCAATAGTATCCAGTTTTACTTTTAGGCCCGAGGTGTCTCGTTGGGAATTAACCTCCCGCTGAACTGCTTTCGCAAGGGTCTGATCTGCCTCACTCCATTGGGGCAGGCCAACCGTTTTGATGTTTTCGTACATGGTTTCGGCCATTACCTTGTTGAAGTGCCTGGGCCAGGCTGTACCCAGTATGCGTTTGCTCATCTTGGTGCGGGTCATCATGGCAGCCGCTTCCGCAATTTCGTTGCCGCGCTCATAGGTAGCCATGATCTTGGGATATGTAATTTCCCGGAAATAGTACCAGATGGATGCCTTTGAAGGTACCACATTGGGCTGGTCGCCCCCGTAATTGATTATGGAATGCGATCGGCCCAGCGGGTGCATATGTTCACGTGCGTAATTCCAGCCTATATTCATCAATTCTACAGCATCAGCGGCGCTGCGACCCCTCCAGGGGGAGCCTGCAGAATGTGCTGATTCGCCTTCAAAAGTATATTCTACAGAGATCAGTCCGGTACCGCTTGCCTGGCCGTAAGACACATTCATGTTGCTGCTTACGTGGGTAAAGATGCACATATCTACTTCGTTGAAGTAGCCATCTCTGGTGTAATAGGCCTTGGTTGCCACCAACTCTTCGGCTACGCCGGGCCACAGGATGAGGGTGCCCGAAAGTTTTTCACGCTTCATGATGTTTTTTACGGCCAGGGCAGCCATTACGTTCAGCGGGACCCCGGCATTATGCCCTTCCCCATGCCCCGGTGCCCCTTCTACAATGGGGTCGTGGTACGCAACTCCCGGTTTTTGGGAAGCTCGTGGTATGCAGTCTACGTCACTACCTATAGCGATAACCGGTTTGCCGCTTCCCCAACTGGCCCACCATGCAGTTGGCACGCCTGAGATGCCGTGTTCTATTTTAAAACCGTTCTTCTCCAGTATACCGGTGATGTATTTGGCGGTTTCTTTTTCATGGAAGCCCAGCTCGGCAAAACTGAATACCTTGTCTACCATTACCTGGGCCATTTTGGCGTTTTTGTCAATTTCCTGCTGCACTTCCGTTTTTAAGGCTTGCAAACGCTCCTCGGAGGTTTGAGAGAAGATCAATGTTGAGGGTAGTAGGCATGTTAGAATTAAACAGAGAGTAGTGTAGTGTTTCATATAGCGTTAGTTAGCGGATCATTAAATGTAGCAAAAACCATTGTGGATAGAAAGCACGGTAATTCTAATTCAGTAATTGGTTAAATAACTATGGCATAATGATGTTCATCATGGATTTGCCCGTTTTTTATTACAGCCTTTCGCTTTATTCCTTCCTTGAGATATCCGTTTTTCTCCAGAACCCTCATGGAAGCCTGGTTAAAATCGAAGACACCGGCGTAGATACGATGTAATTGCAACTGTTCAAATCCGTATTTCGTGATCAGAGCTACGGCTTGACTAGCAATGCCCCGACCCCAGTAAGCTTCCCCAATCCAATAGCCCAGCTCGGAACCGATGCGGTAAATCCCTTCATTGGGCATAAGGCTGATAACCCCGCAAAGCTGGTCTTCCGGGTTAACTATGGCAAAGGTATGTGCCGGGTCCTCTTCCTCAGTCCTCCTGATAAAAGACTGCGCATCTTCAAGGGTATAGGGATGCGGAAAGAGGTCGCGGACGCAATCCCAGATCTTTTTGTTATTAGCCAGGAGGGAGAGGGTTTCTGCATCGCCATGCCGTAATTTTCTCAGTGAGATTTCAGAAGTACTACGCATTAACGCTTTTGTTTTTGAAGAGTTTATGGGCACATAATTTCTTAAGGAAAACCTGGATTAGCTCTCTGAACGCAATATCTTTTCCATCTTGCGCCCCCTGGCCAGCTCTTCAACAAGCTTATCCATGTATCGCACTTTCTGTGTCAGCGGGTTTTCAATATCCTCTATGCGATATCCACAAATCACGCCCTTGATTAAGTGGGCATTGGGATTCAGTTTAGCTTTTTGAAAGAACTCTTCGAAGCTGGCCTTCAACCTCAGTTGTTCTTTAAGCTGTTCCTCATCAAATCCGGTTAACCATTCTATTACCTCATTCAATTCCTCTTTAGTGCGACCCTTCTTTTCCACTTTGCTAATGTAATGTGGGTAAACAGAAGCAAAGGACATCTTTGCAATGCGCTCATCGTGGTGATTTGTAGATTTCATGATAAAATTTGTTTTTGCTTGAAGGTTGATTGTTTTAGGGAAGATAACGGCTGTATTAATGCCTTCCTAAGATAAGGAAAGGATCTAAACTTAAGGCAATAGTTTTTAGGTAGTTACGTTTCTATAGGACAAACCTGCTTATCATGAAACCAAAGACCAATCTTATCATTTTACTTCTGTTCCTGGGAGTACTAGTTACATCAACCGCTTCCGTCAATGAGCCTGAACCCTGTTCCGGCTATGAAAGGGGTACAATAACCCTGAAAAATGGAAAGACCCTGGAGGCTTATATCTACATAGATTATTGCAACTCCCACCTGTTTCAAATGGCCCTTCGTACCATAGATGAAAAGACCTATAAGAAGTATGCCAAAGGCAAAAAAATCAAGAAAAAGGCAATTGAGAAATATAAGGTAAAGGAGATAAGAGGCTTTGTTCTGGAGAGTGGTAAGGAGTTCCGACAGGTGAAATACGCTAACCTGTTTTCCCAGAAGAATACCGATAAACTCCCGAGAAGGCAGCTTCTCGAGGTGGTGGCCGATGGTAAGATAACCATATTCAAAAGGGGTTATCGCACCCAAAACGGTTTTATCTACAAACCTGTAATGGACGCTGTTCTCGCGGGAGGGCCCGAGCATGTGGAGTTTATGCGAAATAACTTTGAGATCCTCTACCAGAAGGACAGGTCTAAAAACCCGAAAAATATCCGTAACGCCAATTTGAAAAACCTCTTTGGCGATAACCCGGAGGTGTTGCAGAAGTTCCAGAATGGGGACTACTCCTTCCGAATAGAATTCCAGAGGGAGGCCAGCTTTTCTGCGAATTGCGACAGAGCATTTTTAGATGCTTTACTGGAAATGGTTCAGGATTACAACGGTACAACTCAGGAAGTCCTGGTAAGCTACTATCAAAATTAGATGGCAAGAAGATAAAAAATCAAAGGCCGCTTCAGAACTCTGAGACGGCCTTTTTTAGTTTTCTTTTCTGTTACTCCGATTTATGGACTTCCAGTTCAATCTCGATCATAAACTCAGGCAACGCTAGTTCCTTTACCCCTAGCCAGGATCCTGTAGGGAATTGTTTGGTGTAAATTTCAGTGCGATAACCGGCATTTTCCAGGAATTGTGGCATATCGGTTGTAAAAATATTCTCCACAACAACATCGTCAAAGGTGCAGCCATAATGGGCTAAAACCTTTTCCAGGTCTGCATAGCAGTTCTTCATCTGCTGGGCCAGATCGCCCACAGCAGTCGGGTTTCCTTCGTCGTCCATGCTTACCGCTCCGGATACTTTAATACTATTTCCAATCTTTACGGCATGGGAATAGCCATAAGCCTTTTCCACTTCAGGGCGGAGCAGGAAATATTCAGGCGTTTCGGCTTGGATAACTATTTCTTCTTCTATCTCCTCCGTTGTATCTTTTACCTTTTGTTGGCAACTGTGGTATGTAAAGGCTATTGCCAAAAGCATAGTAATGAGCGAAAGGTTGGTTAGGTTTTTCATGTGATGTATACTAAGTTAGATTATTCATGGTCGATTTACTGATAACCAAGATAGGGATTTGATGATTTTTAATTGATAGTTTATAGTGTTTTGTTTAATCTAAATGATAAAATGGTCAATATTCCTGTTATGTCATAGAACATTGTTTTATTTTAGAAATATGAACTTTTCAAGAACAAATTTGACTCAACTGCTATTTATCACCCTGCTATTGGGGATCACAGCTTGTAAGGATAAAAAAACCACGCAGCCAAGATCGGATAGTGCTTTGGTTTCCTGCCAGTCGGACTTCGGCCCATCTAAAGTGATTGACAGGGAGGAAGGGAATTTTAAGGCCTTTAAGACACCAACTCCTATTGAAATTGATGGATGTAGTTTGGATGCCATTTGGGATAAACTGGATTGGTTCGGAATGAATTACACATGGATGGGAGATGTTGCAGATTCCACGGATTACCAGGGTAAATTCAAACTGGCCTGGGACAGAAATTACTTATATGTCCTGGTTTCGGTGGTGGATGAGCATCTGCAACCCACCCTGGCAGACGGCCAGGAAAATTACTGGAAGGGAGATTATGTGGAAGTGTTTATAGATGAGGATCAATCCGGAGGTAACCACCAGTATAACCACCAGGCATTTGCCTATCATGTTTCTACTGAAGGCCATGCTATTGATAAAAGCACTACTGAGGACACCGTATTTTTTGACGACCATATTCAGGTAGCACGTTCTCAGGAAGGGAACCACTACCTATGGGAATTGGCCATAAAACTTTACGACAACACGTTTGACGAAAATGCCATGGACAACACCTCAATTGAGATTCTTCCCGGGAAACGCATTGGGTTTTCAATTGCTTATGGCGACAATGATGGCAAGGCTAGTCGTGAAAATTTTATGGGATCAAAAAAGAGGCATGGGATTAATAATGATGAAGGCTATGTGAATGCCGATGTATTTGGGAGTTTGACATTTTTGGAGTAGGGAAATGGCGTATTTGCCTGTTGGTGGTTGACCGCGTTGTTTGTTGCGTTGGAGATTGAATTAATCCTTAATTTCGCCCAGCTATGAAGTTTGGGAAAGTAGAACATCCGGAGTTAATTGATTTTACCCTGCCCCCGGACCATTCAGGAACCACAGTGCTCCTGGAACATCTCAAACCACAGGATCCCTTGATAATACATGTTGGTGCGGCTAAATGGAGCAGGCAGGCGCTGAAGAATTTTTATCCAAAGGGCACCAGGGAAGAACTGGTTTACTACGCCTCCCAGTTTAACAGCATAGAACTCAACGCAACCTTTTACCGGATCTTTCCCTCGGAACAATACGATACCTGGTATCGTTCCGTCCCGGATAATTTCCGTTTCTTTCCCAAGGTGGTACAAAATGTAAGCCATTTGAGGCGCCTCAACGATATGGCCTATCCTGTTCTGGAAAATTTTCTGCTGGCTACAGCCGGTTTTCAGGACAAACTGGGGACTTTATTTTTGCAGATGCATCCCAATTTCAGCCCCAAAAACTGGGATCGTGTTGTTCGTTTTGTGGAATACTGGCCTAAAGAGTTCCCTTTGGCACTGGAATTCCGCCATTCAGATTGGTATAAAGATGTTAAGGTGTCCGGAGAACTGTTTCATTTGCTGGCAGCTCATAGGGTGGCCAATATACTTACGGATACGCCCGGCCGTCGAGACATGCTGCATATGCGATTGACCAATGATGAGGCCTTTATTCGTTTTGTAGCAGCCAACCACTCTTGTGATTACGACAGAATAGACGACTGGGTGGCAAGGATACGTTTATGGCACAAGCAAGGGCTGAGAAAGGTCAATTTCTTTGTGCATCAACAGATGACAAGTGATGATCCTTTACTGGCGAGCTATCTAATTGACAAATTGAATAAAGGTCTGGGTTTGCATCTACATGTGCCAAAAACCCTGGCCAAAAGCAAATGAACCCATTTTCTAGCTGAACCCCTGTTCATATGCGCTATGAACAGCGTGTAAACCGGTACTCCAGCATAACCTTCTGAGCTGGAGCTTTCTGAACCTCTTTCTGAGGTTGGTATGCATGGTGTTTTTGATTTTCTGATTCTGAATCTCCGACGAAGTTGGTGACTAAAACAAGGAGGAAGGCAACGAAGTAACGACTGAGTGTTTGCATGATGAATTGGATTAGGTTACCTCTAAGCTATCCCAATTAAATCTTTAACCCAAGGCCCTTAAGAAAAGTTTAGGGGAAGATTAACAACCCTTATTAAAACATTGATATACTCTTAACATTAACCGCTGTCAGAGCCCATATCATGCGAAAACACAATTAGTATTGATGCTAAAGTCAGCAATACCAACAGTATCCTCAGGATCCCTGAAGTGTTTTGGCAACAGCCTCTACCTCATCCAGGACACGAAGCAGGTTGCCACCCCAGAGCTTTGCGATTTCTTCCTGGTTATATCCCCGCTTAACCAGTTCAAGGGTAACATTAAAGGTTTCCGAGGCATCGGACCAGCCTTCAATGCCACCTCCTCCGTCAAAATCAGAGCTGATACCTACATGATCAATTCCGATCAGTTTTACCATATAATCTATATGGTCTACAAAATCAGAAACGTTTGTAGGTTCTGGCGCATCTGTTCGGTTGGCTGCAAGTTGATTTCCCAGAGCCCTTATCTTAGGCCTGTTTTCCATGTATTCCTGCTGTTGCTCTCCGGTCAGGCTACGGAATTGGGAACGATCGTAATAGGTAAGGCCCAACGAATCTGCTGCCTGCATGTATATATCCCTCATATAGTCCTGTCTTGCCTTGCTCTTTTCCTCACTAACATAAGCAGCCAGGGCAACAGTCTGAACTACCCCGCCATTTTGCTTGATGGCGAGTAGTTGTTCATCATCCAGGTTCCGGCTGTGGTTACATAAGGCACGTGCAGACGAGTGGGAGGCTATAACAGGGGCTTCTGATATTGCTAAAGTCTGCATGATAGATTTTTTGGAAGGGTGGGAGATGTCTATCATTATTCCAAGTCTATTCATCTCTTTTACAGCTTCTTTACCTAGTTTACTTAAACCATTATGTAACCAAATACTATCACGCTCACCTGTATTAGAATCACTGAACTGGCTATGTCCGTTATGTGCCAGGGAAATATACCGGGCACCAAGCTCATGGTATTTTTCAAAGAGGGAAAGATCCTCCCCGATGGGATAGGCATTTTCTACCCCGATCATGGCTGCTTTTTTTCCGGATTTCGATATGCGTCTTACATCATCAGAATTCCTGGCAAGTTCTATCCGATCCGGGGCAATCTCCTCACAAAGCCTGTGGATGGCATCGAACTTAGCCATGGCATTTTCACTTGCTTTTTCATATCCGGCAGCAGTAAGGGAGTCCTGACCAGTGTAGACAATAAACCAGGCCACGTCCAGTCCGCCCTCTTCCATTTTTGGCAAATTCACCTGTGTGTCCAGGTTTTGGGTGTAGTTGACGCTATCTGTGAAGTTCCTGACATTGATATCGTTGTGGGTATCAATGGTAATGACTTCCCGATGGATCTTGCGTGCTTTTTCCTCAAGAGACAACACCTCCTTTTTGGAATCAGCACAGGAAAACAAGCATATAGAGATAAAAAGTAATACGAAATAGCGCATTTGGTTCAAATTTTTAGACCTACAAATAAAGCATTTTGACAACAGAATCCATAGGGTAGGTAACATTTAATTGTCCGATCAACGGGAAATAAGGAGTTTTAATCGATTATGAACCTTTCAGCGGAATACCAACCGGAAAGGAAATCCAAAGAAACTAAACCGTACAAGTAACCTCAAAACCAGACTCGTTGGACTCTAAGAAATTACTATCCAAACTTACTGACATTGAAGCCTATCTCGACGATTTCTCATATGAAGAACTTAGCGTAGCTGCGGCCTCTGAACTTAAAAAATCCTTTGAGAGTTTTAAAAAACAACTCGAAGGAAGCCTGTGGGAAGAACCTCAGGGGAGTTTGCCGGAATCTTCCAAAAAAACGTCTTCAGATCGTACTGAGGAAATGCTTATAGCTACTGTAAGCCATGAGATCAGGACGCCTTTGAGCGGTATTATCGGCTTTACTGACCTGCTGCGGGAGAGTGACCTGAACGAAGAGCAACGCTACCAGGTCAATGCCATCCAATCGGCTTCAAATGCCCTGATGGATATCATTAATGAATTGCTGGAATACTCCAAATTATCAGCCGGGCTGGAGCTCTTTGAAGAAGTGGATTTCAATTTCTACAGCATTATCCAGGATGTCTCGTACCTCTGCAAAACCCTGATGCTGGGGAAGGATGTTGAACTGGATGTTGATCTGGACCCTGATATTCCCATTGATTTACTTGGGGACCCCTCTAAACTGACCCAGGTGTTGCTTAACCTCCTTGGCAATTCCATCAAGTTTGTGGAAAAGGGTAAAATATTACTCAAAGTAAAATGTCTTCAGGATGGCAGGAATGATGTTTTGCTGCAATTTGAAATTGCAGATACAGGCATTGGGATTTCAGAAAACGACCTGAAACACATTTTTAACTCCTTTAAGCAGGCCAATCAGCACACTTTCTCTAAGTACGGGGGTACTGGTCTTGGCCTGAGTATAGTAAAACAAATAATCCAAAAACTGGGAGGTGAAATCCAGGTTAGGAGTCAGCTTGGCAAGGGTACCACATTTACTTTTTCCATACCATACAGGAAAGGCAAGGCAACTAATAAGAACATAGACGGCGGTATGATCCTTTCGCCTGAAAAGGTCAAAGGCATGCGCATTCTCATTTTTGAGGATAACCCGATGAACCAGCGGCTGATTGAGCAACGATTGCAATCCTGGGGTTGCAGGGCATATATTACCGAAAATGCTTCTTATGGTCTCCGGATACTGGAAACCAAGGTTGTGGATATGGTGCTCATGGACCTGAGAATGCCACTTATGAACGGTTTCGAAATTACCCGTATCATCAGGGAACACAAAAGTGAGGCCATCAGAAGTTTACCAGTAATTGCCCTGACCGCCGATTTTACAGCTGAAGACAAGGTAGAATGCGATCAGGAAGGCATTAACGATTACATACTCAAACCCTACACTCCGGAAGAGCTGCTTCAAAAAATAATCATCAATAAAAAAGCAGAGCAAAGGACTTCGGCTGTTATTCTTGAACCCAATTGCAATCAGGTAAAAAGCACTGCTGAGAATTTTGACCTTGGTCAGGTGCTGAACAGAGAATGCATGGGGGATATCGGCATGCTGGAAGAACTCATAGCGCTTTATCATAAAAACGCCCTGGAGTTTATTGGCAAGGTAAGACTTCATTTAAAGGGTGAGAATTATGAGCAAATAGCCTTCGCCGCTCATAAAATCAAATGCGGACTCAAAATGCTAAAAACGTATCAATTATGCACACTGGTAGAGGAATTGTACGATTTGGCAAAGCAACAACGCAACCCTGGACGGATGAACGACCTGTACGATAAGTTCGTCATGACCTATACCCAGGTAGAAACAAAACTTAATGAGGCGCTGGAAGAACTAAAGAGTGGCAGATAAAAAGATCATGGTTAAAAAACACCTTTTACTCGCAGAAGACGATGAATTACTGGCCTCATTGCTGGAATACCGCTTAAAACTGGCGGGTTTCGAAGTAATCCTGGCCCAGGATGGAAAAGAAGTAAAGGAGTACCTGTCAAAAGAAACCCCTGATATTATTGTTAGTGATATCATGATGCCCTATTTCTCAGGGATAGAACTGGTCGATTTTTTGCGCAATACCCTGCATTCCCAAATACCGGTTATTGTTATTTCTACAGCGGGCAACGAGGAAAATGTACTGAGCGCCTTTGAACTTGGAGCAAACGACTTTATTGCCAAGCCGGTGAATCCATCAGAATTGTTGGTGCGCGTAAACAGAGAACTGAATAAAGCTTAAACATTGTATAAGGTACTGAGCACATATACCGGCCCTCTTCAATGGAACACAACTACTGTTCCTGAGGATCTTCTTTGGTATATGACGGCAACATTCCTGTTCCTTACGCTGGCATACCTGAGTTCTGTATTTTATTTCCGTAACCGCATAAATAACAAAACATCCCGGGAAGCCGGGCGAAAAAAGGAGCTCGCTCCTATGATCAGTAAATTCCTGTTCTACACCGAAGAGGATCCGCTTGAGGCCAGACAGGAGTATGTTCAGCTCAAAATCCAGATTCGGCAGTTGCTCAAGGATGGACTAACCCGAACCGTATTGAGCGAGGTATTGCGGGATTTGAAAAAAGATGTCTCCGGTAGTGCACGAAAGGAACTGCTGAATCTTTATTCAGACCTGGGGCTACAGGAAAATGCCATTAAGAGGCTAAGGAGTAGCAAGTGGCAAGTCTTGTCCGGAGCTATACTGGAACTTACCCAAATGGAGATAAAGGAAGCTTATGGCCTCATAAAAAAGCACATTAACCACCGAAGGAGCGTTGTCCGAAAGCAAGCCCAGATTGCCACGGTATCCTTGAAAAATGAAGGCATTAACTACTTCCTGGATTCCAACAGATACCCCATTTCAGAATGGCAGCAATTGAAATTACTGGATGTGATACGCCATTTGGAAGGGTTTGAGCCCCCTAAATTCAAGAACTGGCTTACCTCAAAAAATACTGATGTGGTGCTATTTGCACTTCGGCTAATCAAATACTACAAGCAGAATGATGCCGCAAAGGCGATTATCCGGCTGGTAAACCATAAGAACCAGCATATCAGAATAGAAGCTATACAGTGCATAAGGGAATTCAATTTACAGGAAGCTGTAGATACACTTAAAAAGGCCTTTTCCAAAGGGAATGAAGAAGTAAAGCTCTTAATACTCGATTCGATTGGATTGCTCGGAGACCTGAGCGATATTCATTTTTTGCAAAACATTGCAAATAATAGCTCTACCCATATCATCTCCGGTAAAGCATTAAGCGTTATAAATACATTAAAACCAGAAACAATCCTTCCCGATGAAGGCATTGAAACCACTAAAGAAATTATAAACACCGCACCCCAGGACAAACCTGAAAACATGAAGCAAAAGGAAAAAGAAGCACTTTCTGTGCATCTCCCAAAACCGGATCTTCCAAAAAACCCCGAACAATGGGAGGATTTTCTGGACCCGGATTTTGAAGACGAGCTAATCTTTAGTCAATGTTGCCTGGAAGAATTCCGGGACCTCATTCAGGAAATTGGAGAACCCTTGTTGAAATCTGGTGATCCCGGTACACTTCCCCTAGATTTCCTGCCCCTGGTTATTTCCGAGGCAAAAGAAGAAATACAGGAAACTGCCACACCAAAACAACCAACAACCGAAAACTCATCAGGGCCCACTTATAATTGTGATTACCCGCTGCATGCTGAAGAACGCATTACCCGCGAAATTGAGGCATTGCTAGAAATAGAAATCGAAGGCAAACCAGAACAGGAAGAAGATGACGCTTTTAACCTGAATTTCCTTCCCATTCTTGTTGATGATCCCGGTATACCGGAAGAGGAAGACATGGGTGATCCTGATTTAAGATCTATTGAGGTCATTGCTGAGACACTCAGGTACAAGGTTCCGGAAGCATTTGACAGAGCAGACAAACCAACTGAAAACTATAGCCTTCAGGTACCACCTGAAGAGTCCTTTGAAGCGGTGAAGGCCATAGACTGGTCCGCTATTGCAAGCAAGAACCTGGAGGTTAGCATGGAGAAAAAGGAAAAAGCTGTGATAAGCGGGAAGCTTGAAGATCAGGAAGAACTTTACGGGTTTAGCATTTTCCAGGAACTTTTCCGCACTGCCGATACAGAATCCAAGCTCATACTTTTAGATGAAGTGCTGGCTGTAGGGGACGAAAAGGAGGTGTACTTTCTGAAAACTTTATCGGACGACCCCTCAGAGCTCGTACAAAAAAAAGCCTCAAAAATTCTTGCAGATTTAAGTAAACAACTGGAACAGCAGAAATCAAAAGAAGAACCGGTAGTGGTCAGTGGAGCCCGGGTAAATGAGCAGGCTGTTCCCGATGTCCTGTTTGAGCTTAGCTTTGAGCCGGAAGAGGATTGTTTCCGGGACCCTGATGAAGATGAACCAGAACTTATAGCAAGGCGATCCAAACAGCCGGTAGAGAAAAAAGCTGAAAATCCGGGAAATTTTCTTGGCAACTTTATCTCCCTAACGCATAAAATATTGGAAAAAGTCTATGGATAGCGGGATGTTCCATATGATCCTGGATTACATCAATATTGTATTTCTGATATTCAGTATCATGCTGGTATTGCTATTTACCGGCATGGCCTACCTGTCTACTCTCAATTCTATACATTACCGAAAGAAGAACAGCTTTGGTGATTTTTCTAAAGTAATGGCTTCGCCTATTTCACCTGGTATTACCATAATAGCCCCGGCCTACAATGAAGCACTGACCATAGTGGAAAATATCAGGTCTTTACTATCACTGCAGTATGTGAATTACGAAGTGATGGTAGTCAATGACGGAAGCAGGGACGATACCCTGAAAAAAATGATCGACGCTTACGATCTGGTGAAGGTTGATAAGAGCATTGACCCCAACTGGCCTTGCAAACCCATCAAAGGTATCTATAAATCACGCCAGCGTTCCTTTTCCAGGCTCACCGTTATTGATAAAGTTAATGGGGGTAAATCTGACGCCCTTAATACAGGGATGCGACTTTCTGAAAACAGGTATGTTGGATGTATCGATGTAGATTGCCTCTTATTGCCAGAGGCCTTGCTTCATGTGGTAAAGGCATTTTATCAGCGTTCAGAAAAACGAGTGATAGCTGTGGGAGGCGTTATTCGTATTGCTAATAGCTGTAAAATATCAGGGGGACAACTGGAGAAGATCCGACTTCCAAAGAACTGGCTGGCTAAATTTCAATTGCTCGAGTACACGAGGTCCTTTCTTCTGGGAAGGATGGCCTGGGGACGCCTTGACAGTCTCCTGATCATTTCGGGAGCATTTGGTTTTTTTGACCGGGAAATTGCCCTGGCTGCAGGCGGCTATAATACCAAAACAGTAGGGGAGGACATGGAGATTGTATTTCGAATGAGGCGCTATATGCACGACCGAGATCTTCCTTACACCGTTGAATACATTCCGGATCCACTTTGCTGGACAGAGGTGCCCGAAAGTACCAAAATATTAATCAATCAGCGCGATCGATGGGCTCGCGGTAACCTGGAGACCCTGTACCAGCACAAGGACATGTTCTTCAACCCACGCTATGGCCGACTGGGTATGATGAGCTATCCGTACTGGTTTTTTTATGAATGGCTGGCTCCCATACTGGAATTCTTCGGATTCATTTCAATCCTGCTCTTTTATTACCTGGGTATTCTGAACTTAGAATTCTTCATCGCCATTACGCTGACCATTTATACCTTCTCAGTAATGTTTTCGCTTTATGCTATACTTTGGGAGGTATATACCTATAACCAGTATACCCGTATCAGGGACCTTGTAACCCTAATATTTTGTGCTTTGGTTGAACCCTTTGTTTTTCATCCCATAGTGGTCTGGTCATCTATTCGAGGAAACTACAAGAAATTATTTAAGATTAATGCCGGCTGGGGATCCCAGGTGCGTAAAGGCTTTGTAAAAGGATAGTAATGGGTTTTACAGGTCAAATAAAAGTGAAAAATGGTAAAACAGGGCTGAAGGAGTATATTCAGTTGGCCTTGGCTTTTTTCCTCACGCTATCCCTGCTGTCCCTTTATCAAAATGTTCGTTTATTCAGTGAAGGTGTACTGGATGGGATATTCACTAAAAGCCTGTTCCTGTCATTCTTGCATCATTCCGGATTTGCATCCCTGGTAGCCCTGATCGGGGTTGTTGTCTTTAATCTCTACAGAAAAAGCAAGCCTGAAAAAGGATTTAGGCTTATGGGCTATGCCTTCTGGGTTTTGCTGGTGATTGAAGGTTTGCTGATGGAGTTTTATCTGCAGCATTACGAAATACTAGAGTCCGGGTTCTGGGGACGCTATTTCACCTTAACGTCTTTAGGCAACTTTATGCTATTGCTACTGGCATATACCATTGCATCTGCCATATGGTTTCACCTTTTTTACCGCCTGACTTCTTCTGTATATCGGGCAATTAGCAGGATGTACCCTTTTACCATCATTCTGCTCAGCTTGTTCCTGGCCACGCTGGCCACAAACAAAAAGCCTGTCAACGAAAATAAAACACAACACCTGCTTGCTGCAGTCATCAATGAAGCATTTAGCTGGGATGAGTATGAAGGGGAAGAAGAATATCCCCTGTCCAGGCCATTTGTTCCGCTGGACGGACTTGGGGATTATTTCAATTTACTTGGCGAAAAACCCAACCTGGTATTTATAGTTGTAGATGGCCTGGGTGCTGAATTTATAGGGCATAATGCCATTTATGAAGGATTTACGCCTTTCCTTAATTCCCTTGCACATAATTCGCTTTTCTGGCCCAATCATTTGAGCAATACCGGAGAGAGTCATGCGGCTTTACCAACAATACTGGGCTCCCTTCCCTTTGGGGAAAATGGTTTTACCAAGCTTGAAAACCCCGTTAACCGGCATACCTTGTTTGGTGTCCTCAAAAAGAGCGGTTATCATACTTCTTTCTATTATGGGGGCAATACTGCTCTGCATCAGCTGGACAGGTTCCTGTTTGAAGAACATGTGGACCTGGTTGTGGATCAGAAAAATTTCGGGGATAATTTCACCCGACAGGAAGAAGACAGAGCTGGAATTTCCCTGGGATACCCAGATAAGGAACTTTTCCGGAACTGGGCCTCCATGCAGAAACCAGCTGCAAAGCCTCGTATCGAGGTTTTCCTGAATCTGAGTTCTCAAAGTCCCTACCTGATCCCGGAGAGCCTGAAATATCAATCCCGGGTAGACGAAATTCTGAAAAAGGAAAAATTTCCTGATCAAATCGCCAGGAGGATCAGGAAAAGCAAATCTCTTTTTGCGAGTTTATTATATACAGATGAAGCCATAAAAGAACTGATACGCAATTATAGCAGGCTACCTGAATACCAACGCACCCTTTTTGTGATTACCGGAAGCCATAATGTAACTGAATTGCCTGGTGCTGACGAACTGAACCGCTATAGGGTGCCTTTGTTCATTTACAGCCCTATGGTAAGGGAGCCAAAGACAATGAAACCTCTTGTTTCACATGCTGATATTGCTCCTGCGTTGTTACAGATGCTCCATAAACACTATGCCGTAAAACTACCGGAACAGGTTTCCTGGCTGGGAAATCAGCTCACGGGGAATCGGGTATTTGATGCCGAGAAAACGGTGCCCCTGTATCGATACGGGAAGGGAATCAAGGACTTCATTTCCGGCAGATACTTTCTTTCAGGTAACAAATTATTCAGTCTGGATGGAGCCTTACGTCCAATACAGGTTAAAGACGGAGAATTGAAGGATTCTATCCGTGAGAAACTAGATTACTTCCGGTCCGTAAACAAATACGTCACCCGGGAAAATAAATTAATACCAGAGGCTTATTGCTTGTTTGCTAATAAAATTGATCCTCCTTCGGCAGAGGAACAGGTTTGGATCAACAGTGTATTCCACGGTAAGGATTATGACAATGCCTACGAAACCGCAAGAGACCTGGCTCTGGATGGAGACAGGGAAAGAGCATTGCTCTTATGCAGATACATCCTGAATAAGGTACCCGGGCATGTGGATACAGAAGTCCTCATGGGTCGTGTTTATGGATGGCAGGGTCAGTATAGCAAAGCGGTAGAATTGCTGGAGCGTACAGTGCAGAAGTACCCGGTATATACCGATGCTTATTCTGCCTTGCTCGATATTTACTTCTGGTCTGGACAGAACAACAAAGTCCCCTTATTGGAACGGCAGATTGAACTTCATGGACTAAAGTCTACTCAGCTAAAGATCAAAATAAAAAGGGCATATAACCGGTTAAAGGAACAGTCCGGGCTAAGGGCAATGATAGAAGGTAATGGACCAGTAAGCCAAAATGATAAAACAGAACCATGAAGAACTGGGTTTACATAATTATTACAGTAATGTTCAGTTGTTTTGGTCTGATTGCCCAGGAGTACGCCTTTGATGGAGATCCGGACAAATCCTTCTCCATAGCGCGGGAGATGGCTTTTTCAGGAGACCATCAGGGTGCCAGGGATACCCTGCAGTCTATTTTGAAAACCTATCCCGAATATACTGATGTGCGAAGCCTCCTGGCGAAGACTTATACCTGGGATGGGGCTTATTCGGAGGCAAGAGCTCAATTCAACCGCATCACTTCAAGGGAACGGGAAAACAGAGAAGTCTGGATGGCAGCGGTAAAAAATGAGATCTATGCCGAAAATGAGCATATTGCTCTGGGCCTTGTAAACAAGGCATTAGTATACCTGCCTGATGAAGCCACATTGATCAGTCTTAAGTCTGATATCATTCACCGCATGAAACGAAAGCAAAAAGCTGCGAGTATCCGGTCTGAAGCAGAAAAGGAAACCGATGTAAACATTGCCAAAAACAGCATGGAATTTGGCAATGCTGTAGACGTGTTTGACGCCTTTTACGAGCCCATGGTTTACGCCTCCGTTGCCTATACTCGACAGACAAAAATTGGTAAACTTATCCCCCGGATCAACTATAGTAACAGATTCAATACTAACGGCTTACAATATGAAATTGATGTTTACCCCAGATTGTCCAAAAAACTTCACGGGTATATAAACTATGGCTATTCTGCCGATGTGATCTACCCCACACACAGGGCAGGAGCAGAGCTCTATTTGAATTTGCCCAGCGCCCTGGAATTATCAGCAGGTATGCGTTACCTCGGTTTTACTAACAGCTCCACGACCATCCTTACGGGTTCTGTTGGGTTGTACCGGGGAGATTATTATTTCTCACTAAGGCCATACATTACCCCTACAAACAGACAAACCGGATTTTCGGGTAATTTACTGGGCAGGAAGTATTTAAGGAATAAATACCATTACCTGGGTGTTAATTTGGGAATAGGCTATGCGCCGGAACTCAGGCAGCTGAGTGCCAATAACATCTTACTGGCAGAAACACTGTTTTTTATTGAAAGTCAGCAGCTTCTGCTGGAATACCAGTTTACTTCCCGGGATGAGGCGCATCGCTACAGGGCTAACCTGGGAATTACAAGGCAGGAGTATGTTCCGTCTCCGGGTAATTTCTTCTGGGCTTTATCTGCTGGCATGACCTATCAGGTGGCATTTTAGCTAATTTTTCATCACATTATAGCAAACCACAAAAAAGCCAGCGTACACCACATTTTTTTGTAGCCACATACTAAGAAGCTTAAGTTTAAGTTATGTAATAGGAGATTTCTCCTAAAGCATACCTAAACCCAGACTTATCATGTTATACGATACCTACGGGGAGGAGTACTTGAATTTCCTCCGCGAATTGAATGAAATTTTAAGTTTAAACGAATTAGCTGAGTTGGACTACCTGTAGTCCAACCGGCTATTTCCAATTCCAAATCTTATGGCGACACACAACGACAATGCCGATTACGTAAACTTTATTGAAAGATTGAACGAGATCCTTATGGATTACGATATTAGCCGTTTAAACTATTCTTAGCGGTTTATTTAGTGTACAAATGAAATGGTAATGCCCCGGAGTCCGGGGCATTATTTTTTATGAGTACTGTGGGGATTATCCCAGGTAGTTTTTCAACAATTTACTCCTGGAATTGTGCCTTAGTTTGCGTATGGCTTTTTCACGAATTTGCCTCACTCTCTCCCGGGTCAGATCAAATGTCTGGCCAATTTCTGCCAGTGTCATGGAGGGCTGATCACCTATACCGTAATATAGTTTAACCACATCTGCCTCCCTTGGCGACAGTGTGTCCAGGGCACGGTTGATTTCCGTATTCAGCGATTGCTGCATTAAGCCGCGGTCTGGCCTTGGAGATTCGGCCGAATTCATCACGTCATAAAGGTTCACGTCTTCACCTTCCTTAAGCGGTGCATCCATGGATATGTGCCGACCGGAATTCTTAAGCGATTGTTTTACCTCTGTCAGGGTCATGTCCAGTTCCTGGGCAATTTCCTCAGCTGAAGGAGGGCGTTGATGCGCCTGCTCCAGGTAGGAAAAAGTCTTTTTGATCTTATTAATGGATCCGATTTTGTTGAGGGGTAGCCTCACAACCCTGGATTGCTCTGCCAGTGCCTGCAATATGGATTGTCGAATCCACCAGACGGCGTAGGAGATAAACTTGAATCCCCGTGTTTCATCAAACCGTTTGGCAGCCTTTACAAGACCCACATTCCCTTCATTGATAAGGTCGGGTAATTTAAGGCCTTGATTCTGATATTGTTTGGCAACGGAAACCACAAATCTTAAGTTGGCATTGGTTAGTTTTTCCAGGGCGGCCTGATCTCCCTCTCTTATGCGCTGGGCAAGTTCAACTTCTTCTGCAGCCGTGATCAATTCAATTTTACTGATGTCCTGCAGATATTTGTCTAAAGATTTGGATTCCCGGTTTGTTACCTGCTTGACGATCTTAAGTTGCCTCATATGTATATCTTGGAGTTAAAGGTTACAAGCATTCATTATACACTTTTATTATTATTTTTCCAAAAGGAATTGAAATTTCTTATACATGAGTTATAAGAAAGGTATCCAGAGCCCTAGGTTACCCTTGTCCTGTTCTCGATTGTTTTACATGCTGACCTTTCCAGATATGCGTATATTCGTTGTGTGAGTAAAAGGGCCCTCAAAAAATATCTGGCCAGTCTTCCCAAACCAGCCCTGGAGGAACAGGTTATGGACCTGTATGAGCGCTTTGCTCCAGTCAAGAAGTACTATGATTTTGCTTTTAATCCAAAGGAGGATAAATTGATTCAGGAGGCTAAATCCCGTATTTCCAACGAATATTTTCCAGTTAAGCGAAGGCGACCCAGGGCGCGCAGGTCTGTAGCTCAGAAATATATCAGGCAGTTTCGCACCCTTGGTATGGCACCTTTCCTTATCGCCGACCTCATGCTGTTCAACCTGGAGATAGCACAGACCTTTTCCCGGGAAAAAAAGGTTCCTGAGGCTTTTTACAGGAGTATGTTGAATTCTTTTACAGAAGCTACACAGTATTTGGTACAGGAGGCACTTTTATCCGATTTTAAGGATCGAATTCTTTCTATTTATGAAGAAATCAGTATTCAGGAATGGCCACTAAAAGATGGTTTTAACAGGGCTATTGATATCCTGGACCTGGATTAATAAATAAAATAAATCGTTTTATGCCTATTGTAATTATTCGGAACGATCACAAAACCATGGCCTGGAAAGAAGCCCTTTTAAAGGCAGACCCGGAGCTGGAAATATATGCCCATGACGAGGAGCATGATCCCGAAAGAATAACCATGGCCATAGTTTGGAAACCTCCCCATGGGGTATTATCACATTACCCCAATCTTGGAGCCATAGCTTCATTTGGAGCAGGAGTGGATTTCCTGTTTGAAGAAAACAGCTTACCAGAAGGTGTGCCTATTACCCGTGTTGTTGATCCGGTTCTGGCAGCCGATATGTCTGAATTTGTGACTGCGGTTATCCTGGCACAGCTGAAAAACTTACTGGTCTTTAAACATATTCAGCCCAATAAAAAATGGTTGCCTATGGAATACAGGCGTATAAGCGAAGTTTCCGTAGGCATTATGGGATTGGGAGAATTGGGTTGCCGACTGGCTGTAGATCTGGTTAGATTTGGTTTTAAGGTCAGGGGATGGGCCCGTTCGGAAAAAGATATTGACAAGGTTTCCTGCTTTGCTGGTGAACAGGGCTTGACCTCGTTTTTGTCGGGCACGGATTTGCTGGTTTGCCTGTTGCCACTTACCCCTGATACGCGTGGAATACTGAACAAAGGACTTTTTATGAAGTTGCCCGAGGGAGCCTATGTTATCAATGTGGCCAGGGGCGGTCATTTGGAAGAGGATGATTTGCTTGAGGTGCTGGAACAGGGACACCTTTCCGGTGCTTTCCTGGATGTATTTTCCCGTGAACCACTTCCTGAAGATCATCCTTTCTGGCAACATCCGAAAATAGATATGAGTCCTCATGTTGCCAGTGTATCAGATGTCAATTCAGTAGTTCCTCAGTTGCTGGACAACTATTATCGCCTGCAAGAAGGGCAGCCCCTGAAAAATCAGGTATCCACATCCCGTGGATATTAATTGATAACTTTAAGAATCGAAATTTCGTTAACGGACAAAAATCGGCTAGTTTTGCAAAATTGGAGCGGTGAGAGCTCTGCAAATCACGTATTAACTTAACCCTACAAGTCGGCATTTTTTGCGAGTTCAGACGGAAAATATAGAAAAAAAGCTGTACGATTATCAGCTGCAGGATCTCAATGCCATCTTCAAGGTCCTTGAAGAATCACCAGAGAACTTAAACCTTTTATACCAATTGCCCACCGGCGGTGGAAAGACAGTAGTTTTTTCTGAGATTACGAGAAGGTATATCGCCCAGAAAAAGAAAAAGGTAGTGGTCCTCACGCATCGCATTGAGCTCAGTAGGCAAACCTCCCGTATGCTGGATGGATTTGGAGTGCAAAACCTGATCATCAACAGTGATGTTAAAGAATTGCGCGATCAGGATGAATATCAGTGTTTTGTGGCTATGGTGGAAACCCTGAACAACAGGCTGCAGGAGGAAATGGTGGAATTAAAGAACGTGGGGCTCGTTATCATCGATGAGGCGCATTACAATTCCTTTCGAAAACTCTTTAAATACTTTGAAGAAGCCAATATCCTTGGAGTAACCGCCACCCCACTGAGTTCCAATATCAAGCTCCCCATGAAGGATCACTATAAAAAGCTGATCGTAGGGGAGTCCATTGCCTCATTAATTGAAAAGAAATACCTGGCCAGGGCCAAGGTCTATTCCTATGATGTAAGCCTGAGGTCGCTAAAACTGGGTATTAGCGGAGATTATACGGTAAAGTCCTCTGACGAGCTCTACAGCACCCAGAATATGCTCGGCAAGCTGATGGAGGCTTATGAGGAAATAGCCAAAGGCACTAAAACACTGATATTCAACAATGGTATCAGTACGTCCCGCTATGTATACGAGGTGTTTAAAAAAGCGGGATACGATATACGGCACCTGGATAACAAGAATACCCCATCCGAACGACAGGAAATATTGAAATGGTTTTCGGAAACCCCGGATGCCATTCTGACTTCTGTGAGTATACTCACCACCGGTTTTGATGAACCAACGGTTGAAACCATTATCCTGAACCGTGCTACACGCTCTCTTACGCTTTATTTCCAAATGATAGGAAGAGGCTCACGCATACTTCCCAATAAGGATGAGTTTACGGTGGTAGACCTTGGGAACAATATGGCGCGTTTTGGAAAGTGGGATGCTCCCATAGATTGGCAGGAAATATTCCACTTCCCTGATTTCTTCCTGGAAAACATCAAAAACGACGAGGAAATTGAGCGGGAATTCGTCTATGAAATGCCACCCGAGCTTAGGGATGAGTTTGCCAAATCGGAGTCAATAGACTTCGATATAAAAGAAGAATATAAGGCGGCTTTCGCCAAAGGTATCAAAAGTAAAACCGTCCTGGAGCGGAGTATAGAACAGCATGCCCGGATTTGTGTGGAAAACAGCGAAGATGTTTTCGACGCCCGCATCCTTGCCAAGAAACTCAAAGAAGAAATATCTTATCGCGTGAGGCAATATTGCTACTGCATCATGAACAACACCAAGAACTACAAGGATTGGTTGGAGGAAGATTACGAAAGGAAATTGCGGCTTAAAATCTCCCAAATGTTTGCCGCCCGGATGTAATGAAGATATGGGCAGGCAAAAACTACTGATTATAGGGCATTCCTGGCCAGAACCAAAGGCAACTGCAGCAGGGGTCCGAATGATGCAGCTCATCGATTATTTTTTAGAATTAAAATGGGAGCTGACCTTTGCGTGTACTTCCGCAAAATCAGACAAGGCAGCAGACCTCAATGCCCTGGGTGTAAGTTTTGTACCCATCGGGCTGAACGATGAGCAGTTTGATGTTTTTCTAAAGAACCTTAATCCTGATGTGGCCCTGTTTGATCGTTACATCACAGAAGAACAATTTGGCTGGAGAGTAGCAGAAACGCTGCCTCATTGTGTTCGTGTTTTGGATACAGAGGATTTGCATTCTCTGAGGATAGCAAGGGAAAAGGCTGTGAAAGCTGACCGGGCATTTGCTTTAGCCGACTGGTTTAAACTGGATCAGACCAAAAGGGAACTTGCCAGTATCTACCGCTGTGATTTATCCCTCATCATTTCAGAAGTGGAGATGCAGCTGCTGCAGGAGCAGGCTGGTGTCCCATCAGAGCTATTGCTTTACCTGCCATTTTGGATCAATAGAGAAAGGCAATCTGCTGTGGAGCGCCCCGGATACGCATCCCGGCAGGGCTTTATGTTTATAGGCAATGGCAGGCATCAGCCCAATACAGATGCTATTGCATATCTGAAGGGCAATATTTGGCCAATTATCAGGGAACTTATGCCTTTTGCCCATATTGATATATACGGAGCCTATCTGCCGGATAAAATTTTGGCACTTCACCAACCCAAAGAAGGCTTTCTAGTAAAAGGGTATGTTGAAGACGCGAACAGGGCAATGCAACAGGTCCGGGTTAATCTTGTACCACTCCGGTATGGGGCCGGTCTGAAAGGAAAATTACTCCTGGCACTGGAGAATGGAACGCCCTCTGTGTCCACAACAGCCGGGGTAGAGGGATACTGGGATCCCAATGATGCTCCTGGATTTACCTTTGATGAACCCCGGGAATTTGCCAAAGAAGCCGTTCGGCTATACACCAATGAAAGTGACTGGACATCAAAACAGCTTGAGGGAGATAAACTTTTAGTCAGAAAATTCAGAGGCGATAGCTTGCGAATGGAATTATCAAAAACCCTGAAAAACCTGATAAATCAGCTTGAAGCGCATCGTTTGCGGAATATCTTGGGAGCCATGTTGCATCATCACAGCATGCAGAGCACCAAATATTTATCGAAATGGATTACTTTAAAAAACCAGCTAAAAAGTCAGCATCCAGGAACCTGAAAACAGCATAAGTCAATATCTTTAACGGCATAAAATAAAATATAATGAAAGCGGATTGGAAAACGGTAAAGGAATTTGAAGATATAACCTACAGAAAAAGCAACGGGGTGGCCCGTATAGCGTTTAACAGGCCAGAGGTACGCAATGCCTTCCGACCCAAAACAACCAGTGAGCTTTACGAGGCATTTTATGATGCTCAGGAAGATACCAGCATTGGCGTGGTATTGCTTTCCGCCGAAGGACCTTCCCCTAAGGACGGCGTATACGCCTTTTGTAGCGGAGGGGATCAGAAAGCAAGGGGACATAAGGGATATGTTGGCGAGGATGGCTATCACCGGCTGAATATACTGGAAGTACAGAGGCTCATAAGGTTTATGCCCAAGGTGGTTATTGCCGTGGTTCCCGGCTGGGCCGTTGGGGGAGGTCATAGCCTGCATGTAGTATGTGATCTAACACTTGCCAGTAAGGAACACGCCATCTTCAAACAAACAGACGCCGATGTAACTAGTTTTGATGGAGGTTATGGATCTGCCTACCTTGCCAAGATGGTAGGACAAAAGAAAGCGCGCGAGATCTTTTTCCTGGGCAGGAATTATTCCGCTGATGATGCTTATGAAATGGGCATGGTCAACGCCGTTATTCCCCACGATGACTTGGAGGAAACTGCTTACCAGTGGGCTCAGGAGATCCTTGAAAAATCCCCAACATCCATAAAAATGCTGAAATTCGCCATGAACCTCACCGATGACGGGATGGTTGGGCAGCAGGTATTTGCCGGCGAGGCAACTCGTTTGGCTTATATGACCGATGAGGCCGTTGAAGGCAGGAATGCGTTCCTGGAGAAACGCAAACCCAGCTTCGGCAAGGACAAATGGATTCCTTAGGAGCGGGCAGAGGGGTCTGAAACTAAAAAGAGCCCTGTCTTTTACGATCAGGACCCTTTTACGAGAACACTATATGAAAATGAAAAAATTAACTCCTTGATTAAATACATAGTAAACTTACCCGCTTTAATCAGGGAAAGGAAATTATTGTTGTCAGCAGGGCCTTTTTTGTGGTGAAGCACCTATTTTCTGTTATTAGTTCCTTTTTCAACTAGGGAAAGGCTGCTACTATTTCTGCAAGGAAGGTATGTAAATCAAATTCCGGGTATTCTGCCAGCCCGGTTCTGACGATCACAAGGTCCTTGGAAGGAATGATAAAGACATGCTGCCCCTGGTAACCGTTGGCCATATATAGGTCGCGAGGTACTCCGGCGTACATGCCACCAGCATTTAACCAGAAATGCGCTCCATAGGTTCCATCTGAGTGATCTGTAGGCCTGGTAATGTATTCCACCCAGGTTTCATCGAACAGTTGCTCTCCATTCCAGTTTCCATTGTGCAGATAGAGCAGACCGAACTTACCCCAGTCCCGGGTACTGGCCCAGGCATAAGAGGAACCCACAAAATTGCCGGCCTTGTCTGTTTCGATCAGCATGCTGTGCATCCCTATTTTATCTGCCAGTTCGCGATAAGGCAAATTGAGGTACTCCTGGTAACTGCCAGAATGCTTCCTAAGTATGCCGGAGAGCAGGTTAGTAGTGCCGGAGGAATAGTTCCAGATATCACCGGGTTTGCCCAGGGGTTCTTTGGTTTCCTGGGATTGGGACATATCCTCAGACATAAAAAGCATGCGGTTTACATCGGAAAGGGAATTGTAATCTTCATCCCAGGCCAGACTACTTTGCATACGAAGCAGATGGTTCAGGGTAATGTTTTTACGACTGTCCTGCTGCCAGCTCATTATGGGTGCAGGACTGTTCAGCTCAATCCTACCCTGGTACTCCAGTATTCCATACAGGGTGGCCAGAACACTTTTGGACATTGACCAGCCCAATACAGGCGTATCCGGTCCAAAACCATCCACATAACGCTCTGCAACAACGTGATCCTTGTAAATTACCAACATTGTCCTGGTTTTTTGTATTTCGGGATCTTTAAAAGCCAGGTCTACAGCAGCCTCCAGTTTTGGGTAATCTATTTCTGAAAAGAGAGAATCCTTTTCTGGCAAATGACCCAGAGGATAGGGTAGGGAATCAAATTTTATGTCCCGAATGGGCTTCGGGTAATCATCCTCCAGTTCATAATCATCATTAAGGAGCAGCCCTCCCAAACCATCCCTGAATATGGCTCTGCGCTTCTTCAGTCCAAAAACACTTGCCTCAGCACCTTTGCTATCCAGGTCAATTTCTGCATTGGCAAGTTTAATCAAGGGAACACTAAGGTCTGCTGCTTTCACGGATTCGGCCTGTCTTCCGGAAATAAAAACCTGTGAAACCAGGTATTTGGATGAATATCCGGAAATGATGTTCAGTTTGGGGTATTGGAAAAATACGGTAATTGCTAAGATAGCCAGTAGAACCAGCAGGGTAATTTTTAGCTTTTTCATATGATGATGTTTATTTGCAACCAAAAGGTGTTTTGTAGCTTCCCTACAACGAATTTTTAAAGGTATATTTGGAAATCGAGAAACAAAAATAATGGCAAAAAATATTGGTGGAAATGTAATGGCTGACAAGAAAAGCCTGCATCCTGTATTTACTTTTTTACTTCTTGGCCTGTTATTCTCCTGTGCTAAACCCAAGCAGGACCAATTGTTCCGGGAAGTTTTACCTAAAGATAGCGGCATAGTTTTTACTAATACCCTTACGGAAAGCTACGCACATAATATGCTGATGTTTTCCAATTTTTATACCGGTGCTGGAGTAGGTGTTCTTGATGTAAACAATGATGGATTGCAGGATCTGCTCTTCGGTGGAAATCAGGTAAGTAGTAAATTGTTTCTCAATAAAGGAGGTCTGCGTTTTCAGGACATCACTCAAAACGCAGGGCTGGAAACAGATCGCTGGATCACTGGAATCTCTGTCGTTGATATTAATGCAGACGGCTATGACGATATCTATCTTTCGGTTTCGGGATTTATAAATTCGGGCAATACGGAAAACCTCTTGTTTGTCAACAATAAAGACAACACTTTTACGGAAAAGGCTGCTGTCTATGGATTAAATGAAAAAGCGCAAACTACGCATACCAGCTTTTTCGATTATGACCGGGATGGAGATTTGGATGCCTTTATGGCCATTAACCCTACAGATTTTACACTCTATTATATGAACCGGGTTAAAAAACCGGCTGTAAACGGGGAGGCCACAAGCACTGACAGGCTTTACGAAAACCTTGGAAATGGAAAATTCAGGGAGGTGTCCAGGAAAGCCGGAATTCTCTTTGAAGGTTATAGTTTGGGACTCAACACCTCAGACTTCAATGGAGATGGCTGGATAGATATATATGTTACAAACGATTTTATCACGAACGATATCCTTTACCTCAATAAAGGCGATGGCACCTTTGAAAATGTATTGAAAACGTCCTTAGATGTGACCAGTTACGCTAGCATGGGCAATGATGTTGCCGACATTAACAACGATGGTTTGCTGGATCTTTATACATTGGATATGCTTCCTGAAGATAGCTACAGGGAGAAGACACTGGTAACAACTACCAATTACAACTTCTACCAGATGGTCCTGAATATGGGATATCATCCGCAGTTTAGCCGAAACGTTCTTCAGCTCAATAATGGTGATGGGACATTTTCTGAAATAGGGCACCTGGCAGGAATTTCCAGGACCGACTGGAGCTGGAGCCCGCTTTTTGTTGATTTTGACAATGACGGTTTAAAGGATTTGTATGTCACTAACGGTTTCAGGCGTGAACTGGGTAACCTGGATTACATTAATTATGACGAGTTTTCCCCCTTTGTTAACCCTGGATCAGACATCAAAAGACAAATTGAAGAGATCAACAACACCCCTGGCATCCCATTAGCCAACTATTCCTTCAAAAACCAGGGTGATCTTAACTTTGTGAATACCACTAAGGAATGGGGGTTCGACAAGCCAACATACAGTAACGGTAGTGCTGTTGGGGATTTCGACAATGATGGGGATATGGACCTGGTGATTAGCAACATTGACATGCCGGCTATGTTCTATGAAAATCTGAGTAACGGTAAAGACAATCATTTTGTCAAGGTGAAGCTGCAGTATCAGGGTGAAAATTTAAATGGAATAGGTGCCAGGGTCTATCTGGAGGGCAAAGATGATCAACAACTAGTGGAACTAAATCCGTACCGTGGTTACCTCTCATCCTGCGAACGAACTATACATTTTGGATTAGGCACCGCTAAAGGGGAAAAGAGGTTAAAAGTTGTTTGGCCTAATTCAGAAATCAGCTATCATGAAATTTCCCAGGCAGATAGCTTGTTGTTCATCGCCTATAGCGACATTGTCCCGGTTATGGAGCAGAAGGAATTACCTCTGACTGAGCCCCTTTTCACAGATATTACCGATGCTTCCGGCCTAAATTTTGTCCACAGTGAAAACACCCAGGTAGATTTCCATCAACAATTTCTGTTGCCACATCAGCATTCCAAACTGGGTCCGGGTCTTGCCGTTGCCGACGTTAATGGAGATGGCATTGAGGATTGCTTCATTGGAGGTGCTAAAGGGCAGTCGGGCAGGCTTTTCCTGCAACAGCGGGACGGCACCTTTAAAAATGCAGGAAATAGCTTTGATATCCAATATGAAGATATGGGCTGCCTGTTCTTTGATTTTGATGGAGACGGCGATCAGGATCTTTATGTGGCCTCCGGTGGTGCTTCAGCTCAGGGGGAATCCGATAGGTTCCAGGACAGGCTCTATGAAAATGATGGAGCCGGGAATTTCAAAAGACATCAAACTGCCCTCCCTGAATTCAACTTCAGTACGGCTGCTGTAAATGCTGCTGATTTTGATGAGGACGGAGACCTGGACCTGTTTGTTGGAGGTCGTGTTATACCAGGTTCATATCCGCTTACACCTCCAAGTTTTATTTTGGTAAACGAAGATGGCAGATTCATTGATAGAACAAGCGAAGTGGCACCGGAATTATCAGAAATAGGTATGGTTAGCCAGGGGATTTGGTCTGATTTTGATGCAGACAATGATCTGGATCTGATTGTGGTAGGGGAATGGATGCCCGTTACGGTTATGGAAAACAGGGATGGGAAATTTGTCAATAAAACAGAAGAGCTGCAATTGGGTAAGACCAATGGGTTTTGGAATAGCATTACGCCATCGGACCTGAATGCCGATGGCCGAATTGATTATCTTCTCGGAAATCTTGGCGCTAACAATCAATACAAAATTGATGAGGATACACCCCTGGTTCTAAAAGCCAAAGATTTTGATCAGAACGGTTCTGTAGACCCAATTCTATTCAAACAATACATAGACGGTTTTCGCCCTGTACCATCCAGAGATGCATTTCTGAGTCAATTGCCGAATATGCGCCTAAAATATCCCAATTACGAAAGTTATGCCCTTGTTGATCAGGAAAACCTGTTCGAAGACCCGGAAGCCTGGGAAGCCGATATGGAATTAAAGTCCTACACCGCTCATCATTCGGTTTTGCTCAATCATGGTATGGATAGCCTAATACTCAGCAAACTTCCCAACAATTCGCAGTTTGCTCCCCTGTTCGGAGCATTGGCAATAGACGTCAATGCAGATGCTTCAGATGAGCTATTTATGACAGGGAACCTATTCTCTAACAATGTTATAGATGGTCCTTTTTGCAGTTTTATAGGCGCCTACATGGAATACAGCAGTGATGAGATAAAGGTACATCGCGGCAACACTAAAAATGGATTTGTGCTTAAAGGCGATCGAAAGGCCCTTGGATTAATACAAATGGCAAATGGCAGCCTGGCAGTGATTTCAACCCGCAATGACGACAGTTTAAACTTGTTGCAGATAAATGTGCCTTTCAATACGCGAAAATTTCGCCCTGAGGAATCTAAAGCAATTATCAGGCTGGCCAATGGTAAGGAAATTGTAAGGGAGGCCTATTACGGATCCGGCTATCTTTCCCATAGCAGCCGCGTATTGCTGTTACCTGAATCATGGGTGGAAATCCGCTTTTTTTCAAGAGAGGGTCTTACCCGTACAATTAATAGAGAAGACTCATGAAAGAAAACTTCTTTCTTGTACTTTGTTTTTTGCTGATTAGTTTTTCCTGTGCAACTCCAAAAAGAATAATAGTTGACAAACCTATTTTATTCAACTCTGAGAGGGAGGCACTAACCCTGGAGTACCTGAAAAATCGTTATGGCCTTGATCAGGATACCCCTGATATAGCCCCCAGGATGATTGTGCTGCACTGGACGGCTATACCAACTTTGAAAGAATCCTTCGATACCTTTAATTCCTCTCAATTGCCGGGGGCGCGTTCGGATGTACAGCAGGCCGGTTCCCTGAATGTGTCTTCCCATTTTATGGTAGACCGGGATGGAACTATCTACCGCCTTATGCCCGAGACTACCATGGCCAGGCATGTCATTGGCCTGAACCATTGTGCGATAGGAGTGGAGAATGTGGGAGGTACAGCCGATACACCCATGACCAAAGCACAAATTAGTGCTAATATCTTCCTGGTTAATTACCTGGCTAATAAATATGATATTGAGTACCTCATAGGCCATCACGAATACACCCGCTTTGAAGGGCATGAGTTATGGCTGGAAAAAGATGCCGGCTACCGCACCGAGAAGGAAGATCCGGGACCTGATTTTATGCGGAAAGTTCGCCAGGCTACCAAAAATTTAAATTTCAAACCGATACCGAATTAAATCGTCTTATGAGAAAAATAACAGTATTGTTTTGCCTGAGTTTGGGTCTTAACCTCTCCTGGGGACAAAATGAAGCATTTACTTCCTCCCTGTACGAAACCTATGAAGAGTTTAAGGAACCTACCCTCGATAAAAGGAGAATAAAGCACAGGGACATTCAGCCCTTGATATCTAAATGGAAATCAGATCCAGCTATTAATGTTACACAGGTAGGTGCCTCCATAGAGGGCAGGTCCTTACAACTGATCAGTATGGGAACTGGAACTACAGATGTTTTCCTCTGGTCTCAAATGCACGGAAATGAACCCACAGCTACCCAGGCGATCTTCGATATATTGAATTTTTTCGCAGGATCTTCCTTTGAGGCTGAAAAACGGGATATCCTGTCCCAATTGAAAATCCATTTCCTGCCTATGCTCAATCCGGATGGGGCCGAGGTATTCCAACGGAGAAATACCCTGGGTATAGACATTAACAGGGATGCACTGAGGTTGCAATCGCCAGAAGGACAAACCCTGAAACGAGTGCGTGATAGCCTGGAAGCGGATTTTGGATTTAACTTGCACGACCAAAGTACGTATTACAATGCAGAACGTACGGAAAAACCGGCGACCATATCTTACCTGGCACCTCCATTTAATTACGAGAGGGATGTGAACGAGAGCAGGGGGGCAGCCATGCAGGTAATCGTCTATATGAATAACATCATACAGAAATACGCCCCGGGTCAGGTTGGTCGGTATAGCGATGAGTTTGAACCTCGGGCCTTTGGGGATAATATCCAGAAATGGGGCACAAGCACCATTCTGATCGAATCAGGGGGTTATCCATCAGACCGCGAAAAACAAGAGATACGGAAATTGAACTATGTCTCCATAATTTCCGCACTCTATACCATTGCCAAAGGCAATTACAAGGATATCCCACTGGAGGATTACGAAAAGATCCCTGAAAACGACAGGAAACTGTTCGACCTGAAAATTGAAAACGTGACCTATCCTTTATTGGGTAATGATTATATCATGGATATTGGGATCCACCGACTGGAAGTAGACCTGGAAGGCCACGATGATTTCTGGTACAGCAGTCGGATTATAGACCAGGGCGATCTATCGACGTATTATGGTTATGAAACTTTTGATGGTGAGGGGTATACCATTGTTCCGGGCAAGGTTTACCCGGAAGTGATGACAGCTAATAACTGGTCTACAAAAAATGTATTAAATTATTTAAAGCAAGGGTATACCTACATCAAGGTTAAAAGAACGGATGCAGACCAATTGTATTCCATGCTACCATTGCATATGGTCAAAGAAGGCTATGAACTTCCTGAATTCCGGCTGGAAGTAGGTCGAAATCCAACTTTTATACTCGAAAAAGAGGGTAAACCGGCTTATGCGGTGGTAAACGGATTTTTGATAGATCTATCCCTGGATACTACGAGACTGTTTATCCGCTGGAAAGCAGGCAAGGCCAATGCAATGATTTTTCGTTAATTAAATTAAAAAAAAGGCACCGGACTAGAGATGGCGCCTTTATTTATTCCTTACTAATTTTACTTACTAATAGCCAAAGCTAAAGTGGAGGTCATGCGCATTTTTCAACATGAATACCAGCATGGCAAAAAGGGTCAGTACAATTGATGAGAATAAAGAAAGTATTATACTTTTTGACATTTTCGACAAGGACCCTATCGGACTCTGTTTGATTATTTCGTTTAAAACATCCATAGCGATTTTTTTATTTGTTAAACAATTCTCTTTTTTAGGATGTATATAGTTGTTTTGTTTTGTTGTTGTGTATATAAAACAACGCACAAATAAAAAACCCTACTTCAAAAAATAAAAACAGGAGGCTATAAACCTCCTGTTATCCGTGCAAAACTTTGATGTTTATTCGCAGCCCGAAGTAAATCCTGTGGCGTCGAATTTGGTTTGAACAGCTCCCTGCAGATTGTTGTTGCTCACCTGTATAGCCAGGTTGTTTTCACCGCTGCCATCGCGTTTTGGGCTGCAGTATTCAAAGAGGTAAAAGCTATTAGCCTGTTCAGATACCCGCTGTGAAATATCATTAAAGGTGGTTTCCAGTTCTTCCTTATTCCCGGCAAAAACGCTGAATGTTTTGCCTATGTCGGTCAGCACCTCTGTGTCTATTTCAGCCCCCAGGCCGATGCTAAAAAAGGATATGTTTGGATCTGCCCGGTTTACCTTGTCAAGCGCGGCACTTTTGGAATACCTTGAAGCCTGATCCGTTCCATCCGTGAACAGCACCACGGACGCAGCGCTGATGAGATCTTCTGATTGTCCGTCTGCCAGCAGGTCTTCAGCAATATCAGTAGACTTGATTACGGCTCCGTAGAGGTCAGTGGAAGGATCATTGCTGATATCCGGGGTTATACCGTTGACTGCGCTGATCAGCTCCGCTGTGGAATTGGTGAGTGGATTCAGCAAATGCAACTTATCTTCCCCATCAAACCAGTAAATGGCCATATTGAAGGAAGGAGAAGCGACCGATGGCATTACGTTTTCAATAAAGCTGATGGAAGCCTGTTTCAATTCATCCAGGCTGTTGCTCAATACACTATTGCTGAGGTCCAGTACCAGCAAAGTGTTATTTCGGAATACCTGGGAATTAGGCGATATCCTGGCGAAGGATTCCGAGGATGAAATTGTATTGAAACAATCGTCATTTCTGCCCTGCTCATAAATGGTGAATTGCGATGCCTGTAATCCGGACACCGGATTTCCATTGGTGTCTGACACTTTAAAGAGTATGGATACCTTGCCCGGAAGTGTTGTAAATTGTTCCTGTATGGATAGGATGAGTTGATTGTCGCCCAGGTTCAGGCATTCATCAACAGGCTGTCCCTTGCCGAGTCCATCCAGGTTAATGTCAAACCGCACATCGTCATCGGCGTTGCTGCAGGAAAATAAAAGGAATATACAAAGCGTAATGCTGAGGGAAAGGATAGATTTCATTTTCTTAGGTTTTCGTTTCTTCCAACAGAACGCCCGAAATCCCATTTAAGTATGAGGGAGGAAAACTTTATATAATTTCCTGCTGCTGATCTTTAAATTGTCGTAAATTGGAAAGGCACTATCACTAATTTACATAGACTATGGGTTACAGAATCATGATGTTGGTTGCTGTTTTTTCAGCAACCTTGCTTTCCCTTCAGGCACAGGATAAACTTCTCGCAAGACTGGGATATCCCGAAGGCACTCGCCTGTTGATTGTCCATGCCGATGACCTGGGGGTATCGCATTCGGAGAATATGGCAAGCATTAAAGCTCTGGAAGGGGGAATTGTCAATTCGGCCAGTATAATGGTACCCTGTCCCTGGTTTCCTGAAATTGCATCCTATGCAGGCCAGAACTCCGAAGTAGACCTGGGGCTGCATCTCACCCTGAACAGTGAATGGAATTCCTATAAATGGGGACCCGTTTCCTCAAAGGACTTGGTCCCCAGCCTACTTAATGACAAAGGGTATTTTTATTCATCGGTAGACAGCCTCATGGCCGCTGGACAACCTGATGAAGTGGAATTAGAACTCACCAACCAGGTAAAGAAAGCCCTTGAAGCCGGAATTGATGTAACCCACCTGGATGCACATATGGGCGCAGCGGTGAGTAAACCAGAGTTCCTTGTGGCTTATATGCGCGTTGGGCGTGCTTTTGAGCTACCCGTGCTTTTGGATAAAAGGGTTTATGAGTCCGGGATTCCGGAAGTCCAAAACCTGATTGATGAGAATACTGTGATAGTAGATAATATATTCACCATGGGACCTCAGGATTTCGAAGCCGGCGTGGCTAGCTACTATAACAGAATACTCAGGGAATTACCTTCGGGCCTTAATTGCCTGCTGATTCATTTGGCTTACGATAACGAGGAAATGAAAGCAATGACTACCGGACATAGGTACTGGGCTTCAGACTGGAGGCAGGCAGATTTCGATTATTTTACCAGTGAGGCCTATAGGAAGCTTCTGGAAGAGGAGAATATCAAACTCATTACCTGGCGGGAATTAAGGGACAGGATAACCAGCAATAAATAGGAATTTTAACAATAGATTTTCACAAATCCCTGAGGCAGAGCGCTTTTTTTTTGATAATTTTAAAGGGAATCTGTGATTGTATATCTTTCATCTAAAATCAACACTTATGCCAACTTATCAATTAACGGTCAATGGAAAGTCACATTCTGTTGATGTCAGTGAAGATACCCCCCTGTTGTGGGTATTGAGAGATCATCTGGATCTTGTGGGAACAAAGTATGGATGCGGCATCGCACAATGCGGTACTTGCACCGTTCATGTGGATGGTACTGCCGTGCTTAGCTGTGCGCTTAAAATAGATCAGGTAGGGGGAAAGTCTGTAACTACTATTGAAGGGCTTTCCGAAGATGGATCCCATCCGGTACAACAAGCCTGGAAGGAAGTTGACGTACCTCAGTGCGGATACTGCCAGGCAGGTCAGATCATGAAGGCTTCTGCCTTTTTAGAAAAAAACCCTGACCCGAGTGAGGAAGATATTAAGAGAGCCATGAACGGCAACCTATGCCGTTGTGCCACCTACAATAGAATTTACAAGGCTGTTGAAATAGCAGCTGAAAAAATGAAATAAACCTTTTAAAAATAAGAACAATGGCAAATCAAAAACCTTCTTTACAATTTAGTAGAAGAGCATTCATGCGCACCAGTTCTTTGGCCGGTGGAGGCCTTTTAATTGGTTTTAACCTTTTCCAGGCTTGCAAACCAGAAGCAAAAGCACCAATGAACCTTGCAGCACTGGATTATAGTAATTTCAATGCATTTATAAAAATCGCAGAGAACGGGGCGATCACTATCTTCTCACCAAACCCTGAAATAGGGCAGGGGGTTAAGACCTCAATGCCAATGATCATCGCCGAGGAACTGGATGTGGCCTGGGATATGGTCCATGTGGAACAGGGCATTCTGGATACTGAAAATTATACCCGCCAGGTAGCTGGAGGAAGCCAGTCTATCCGACTGGGTTGGGAACCGCTGAGGCAAACAGGGGCAACTGCCCGTCAAATGCTCGTCAATGCCGCAGCTGCCCGTTGGGGTGTGGAACCATCAGAATGCACCACTAGCGAAGGTGTGATCACCAGTCCTTCTGGTGAAACCCTGGGATACGGTGATGTTGTAAATGAGGCTGCACAGCTTGAAGTTCCTGAAGAAGTGACATTAAAAGACGTAAAAGACTTTACCATTATTGGAACGGATGCCAGCAATGTGGATATAGATGAGATTATCACAGGCAAGCCATTATTTGGCCTGGATTACAAAGTGGACGGAATGGTTTATGCTGCCGTGGTCAGGCCTCCTGCTTTCGGTCTGAAGCTGAGTTCCTTTAACGCAGATAAGGCTAAGGCCATGCCGGGGGTGCTCGACGTAATTACTATTGGAGAAAAGGCCAGGAAATTAATAGGTGAAAATCCGGGAATTGCTGCTATTCTGAATGGTACCGACAAAGTTGTGGTAATTGCAGAAACAACCTGGCAGGCCATGAAAGCCAAAGAAACTATTGAAGCCGATTGGGCAGAGGACACCAAACTTGAGAGCACTGAAGAGCACGATAAGATACTGAGTGACCTTCTGGATGGGAATAAGTTTAACACCATGCGCTCTGATGGTAACATCAAAAAGGCCTTTGCTGAGGCCGATGAGATCCTGGAGCGAACCTATGAATCGCCTTTCCTGCCGCATAACACTATGGAACCCATGAACTTCTTTGCGGATATCAGTGATACAAAAGTTCATCTGGTTGGTCCTGTCCAGACACCGGAATGGAAAGCAGGGGCAGTTGCTCAAATGCTTGGAAGGGAACCTTCTGAGATATTGCTTGAGATGACACGACAGGGGGGTGGTTTTGGGCGCAGGCTTTATGGTGATTTTGTACTTGAAGTGGCCGAAATAGCCGATGCGATCCGTAAACCTGTTAAAGTGGTATATACTCGTGATGATGATATGGCTGATGGCATTTACCGTATGGCTATCAAATATCGCATTAAGGCCGGGGTTAAAGATGGCAAATTAACCGCCTACCACCTCAAGGAGGCTGCGGTGAATTCAAACATGTATGGATTGATACCCAACTTTTTCCCAGCCGGGGCCATCGAAAACTATCAGGTGGACGTAGCCAAATACGATTCTAATATTACTACCGGTGCCTGGAGGGCACCATACACTAACTTCCTTGCCTATGCAGAGCAAAGCTTCTTCGATGAGCTGGCGGAGATGATGGAAGTAGACCGCGTAAAGCTGCGATTAGACCTCTTGCAGAAAGTTAAGGGAACTACAGACGACAGGATTCAGTATTCCCCGGAACGCATGGAGAAAGTAATCAATACCGCTGTGGAGAAATCGGGCTGGGGCAAACAACCCGAAGGTGTATACCAGGGATTTGTTAATTATTATTGCCATAACAGCCATGTGGCAGAGGTTGCCGATGTAGTCATCGAAAATGGCACTCCGGTAGTTAAAAAAGTAACATGTGTAGTGGATTGCGGTATCGTTATCAATCCCCTAGGAGCCAAAAACCAGGCTGAAGGTGGCGTAATAGACGGTATTGGGCATGCAATGTACGGAGAACTGGCGTTTGAAAATGGACGGCCTACGGCTACCAATTTCAACAATTACCGGCTGATTCGCATGATGGAAGCACCTGATGTTGAAGTGCATTTTATCAAGAATGATTTTGCACCTACAGGATTGGGAGAGCCTACATTACCTCCTGCTGGTGGAGCCATAGCCAATGCATTCAAGGCTGCAACCGGAAATAGAATTTACAAACAGCCCTTTAGCAAATTCCCCGAACTGCTGAAGGTGCCTGAAAAGGAAATTTTAGGATAAATGACCATTTTATTGTTTGGAATAACCAAGGACATTGTAGGACAGCCTACTTTGTCCTTGTCTCATTCTGAGGCACAAGGCTTGCATACTGCAGGTGAACTCAAGGAATTCCTGAAGGATAATTATCCCGATATGAAGAAACTTAGTTCTCTTGCCGTGGCTGTGAATAGTGAATATGCACAGGATGAACATGCTATAAAAGAGGAAGATGAAATTGCTATTATCCCTCCTGTAAGCGGAGGATAAAGAAAAATGGACTATGCTTATTGATAATCACAATCGGGTTATAAATTACCTGCGTCTGGCCGTAACCGATCGCTGTAACCTGCGCTGTAACTACTGCATGCCTTCTGAAGGTATTGACTTCGCAAAACGTGAAGACCTGCTAACCATTGAGGAACTCAAAGCAGTAGGCCGCTCGATGGCAAGTATGGGAATTGATAAAATCCGGATTACCGGGGGAGAGCCTTTCGTGAGGAAAAACCTGATGGACCTCCTGCGTTCGCTCGCTGAAATCGATACATTAAAGGACATTTCCGTTACTACCAATGCTACCCTGATCGGACCCTATATAGACGAGCTCAAGACCCTGGGAATTACCAACGTTAATGTGAGCATGGATGCTATTAACAGGGAGACCTTTGAGCGCATTACGAGAAGAGATGCCTATGATACCGTACACGGAAATCTTATCAGGCTGATCACGGAAGGATTTAATGTTCGCATTAATTTTATAGTCCTTGAAAATCAGAATATACAGGATATTATTCCTATGCTCGAATTGCAAAAACGCTATAATGTCTCCGTTCGCTTCCTGGAAGAAATGCCGTTCAATGGTGGCACAAAGGGCTTCCAAAGCCTTAAATGGAATTATAAGGGCATCCTGGACTACATTAAAAACCACTATCCTGAGGTGCAAAAGCTGGTCGATCCTCCAACCTCTACCTCCCTTAATTACAAAATTCCGGGCCACAAGGGTAGTTTCGGGATAATCCCTTCGTTCAGTCGAACCTTCTGCGGAAGTTGCAACCGCTTGCGCATAACGGCCACCGGTGATGTAATTACCTGCCTCTATGGTAAGCCAATGATGAACCTGAGGGGCATTTTGCGAAATCCGGGACTCGATACAGATATGGAAACGGCTATCCGTGATGTAATCGGGAAACGGGCTAAGACTGGCCATGAAGCACAACAGGAATACAGCAAAGTATTCTCCAATTCCATGACCTCCATAGGGGGATAATCAGTAATTTTTTCGCACTATGGAGAATAAATCGAACTCTAATATTCCGCCACTTTATGGTTTGGTGCTGGCAGGAGGCAAAAGCACCCGGATGGGTCAGGATAAAAGCCTGCTGGAGTATCATGGCATACCTCAGGCCGACTATCTGTATTCCCTGCTGGAAAAAATATGTAACAAGACCTTTATGAGCCTCAGGGCTGATCAGCAAAATGGCAATAAGGGTGTAAATGCTATTCTGGATGAGGATCGTTACCGCGGGCCGTTTAATGGAATTCTAAGTGCGCATAACAGCCACCCTGAAGCGGCCTGGCTGGTTCTTGCCTGTGATTTGCCACTGATAGACGAAGCCAGCTTAAACCAGCTCATTGAAGCGAGGGATCCTGAGTTCGTTGCTACTGCTATGGCAACCCGAAAAAGTGGACTTCCGGAACCTTTGGTGGCCATTTGGGAGCCCAGGGGGCTCAATGCAGCCAGGGAATATTTGAAAACGGCCGAAAGTAGTTGCCCTAGAAAGTTCCTTATTCGCAATAATAGCAAGCTGGTCAACCCGGAAAAAGACCAGGTCCTGCTTAATGCCAATAATCCGGAAGAATATCAGGAAGCTTTAACCATAATTCAATCTATTTGAAATCGAACCGATACATACGGCAGACACAACTCAGGGAATTCGGCCCCCTTGCCCAGGAGAAACTGCAAAATGCTTCTGTTTTGGTAGTGGGCCTTGGCGGACTTGGTATTCCTGTTTTGCAGTACCTGAATGCAATGGGTATAGGCCGACTCGGATTGGTGGACAATGATATAATAGACGAGACTAACCTGCACAGACAGGTGCTGTACAATGAGGCAGAAATAGGGCAATCCAAAATAGAAGTGTGTCTGGCCAGATTAAAAGAGCAGAATAGCCAGACAATAATAGATGTGCATGAAACTTTTTTAAACAGGGATAACGCTCTGGGGATCATAGGAAATTACGACCTGGTTGTTGATGCATCCGATAATTTTCCAACCCGCTACCTGATTAACGATGCCTGCATAATTCAGAATAAACCCTTTGTGTATGGTGCACTTCACGGTTTTGAAGGCCAGGTTTCTGTTTTTAACTACAAGGGTGGACCCACTTATCGCTGTTTGTTCCCTGTAATGCCCGCTGCGTCGGAATTGCCCAGCTGTGATGAAAATGGTGTCCTTGGCGTTCTTCCCGGTATTATTGGGAATTTACAGGCACTGGAAGTGGTTAAAATGATTGCCGGAATAGGGGAGGTATTATCTGGTCGTTTGCTGGTATATAACGGTTTGAATACTACCATGCATAATATTCGATTTTCTAAAAATCCAAAGCATAGTAATATCTGCATTCTCCAGGAATCCTACCAGGTGCCATGCAGTAGTGATCTGGAAATAGATGCACTTAAATTGCAGGACCTGCTGCAGACTGATCAGCCACATTTGTTAATAGATGTCAGGGAACCCGGAGAATTTATGGAAGACCGTCTTGAGTCTGCCGTGAACATACCAATAGGTGAGTTAGAGGACAGGCAGATAGTATTTGATAATACCGATAAGGTTTTCCTGATTTGTCAGAGCGGTATACGGAGTATGCAGGGAAAATACATACTTCAAAAACGCTTTCCCGACGTAAAATTTATAAATGTACATGGTGGACTGAACCGCATTCGTGCTTCAGAACCCCTGGTATAAGAGAAAAGGCTTTAACTAAGATGATTCATTACAGCGAAGCTCTTGAACTGGTACTGCAGCATGCCCGAGACTACGGAATAGAGCGTGTACACCTGAAAAAGGCAGTTGGCCGGGTGCTGGCTGAAAACATCCAAGCAGACCGGGACTTTCCTCCATTTAACAGGGCAACCAAGGATGGCATTGTCCTGAATTATTCAGCTGTCGAAAATGGTAGAAGGGTATTTGAAATTAGCGGGATTTTGCCTGCTGGGACACCTGCTTCAGTACTGGAAGACCAGGAAACATGCATGGAAATTATGACTGGAGCTGTGGTTCCCTTTGATGCTGATACGGTTGTGATGTACGAACGCCTGCAAGTGGAAAATGGAATCGCTACTTTGCAATCCACACCAGAAAAAGGACAGAATATCCACTATCGTGGTAGTGATATAGGTAAGGGAGATGTTATACTCGAAGCAAACAAACGTATTACTGCTTCTGTAATTGGTGTACTTGCTTCTGTTGGTGTCTATGAAGTTCCTGTCAAAAAACTTCCGCGTGTAGCGGTCATCTCCACCGGGAATGAGCTCGTAGAAGTGGATATTATTCCGGAGGCACATCAAATCAGGAAATCTAATTCGTATGCATTGCATGCGGCACTGTCATCAGAAAAGATTGAACCGATGATGCTTCATTTGCAGGACGATAAGGATATTATCCGGCAGAAACTTAACTATCTGGTAGATGAGTTTGATGTCCTTTTGCTTAGTGGAGGAGTTTCAAGAGGTAAATACGATTTTATACCAGATGTCCTCCAGGAAATCGGGATTGAAAAAAGTTTTCACAGGGTATTGCAACGACCAGGAAAGCCATTCTGGTTTGGGATTCACCCCGAAAAAGGCACTGTGGTTTTTTCTTTTCCGGGGAATCCGGTTTCTACTTTTGCAAACTACCATTTGTATTTCAAACCGTGGCTGTTTAAGGGAATGGGACTTCCTGGGCAAACCAGGACTGTGGTACTAGGCCAGGCTATGGAAAATACGGGCCCACTTACCCTTTTTATAAAGGTCTCCGTATATTGGGAAGATGGTGTATTGAAAGCTACACCGGTTAAAACAAATGGATCCGGGGACTTGGTTTCCCTGGCCAAGGCAGATGGCCTGGTAGAACTCCAATCAAAAGCAAATGGCTTTAAGGAAGGCGAAGTGGTCCCGTATCATCCAATTTAAAATAATGAAATATGACACATGAACTTAAGAGAATAGTAAAGGCATTTGAAGAAGCGAATGGCAATAAAAAAAAGACCGTTCTTGCCACTGTGGTTCATGTGGATGGCTCTTCTTACAGGAAACCCGGGGTTCAGATGTTGATTGAGGAAGATGGAACAATGACCGGAGCTGTTAGTGGAGGGTGTGTGGAAAAAGAGGTTAATCGCCAGGCACAGGAAGTTTTCCTAACCGGTATTCCTAAAATCATGACATATGACGGTAGATACCGTTTGGGTTGTGAAGGTATTCTCTATATCCTCATTGAGCCCTTTATGCCCGATGATATTTGGATAGGGGAATTCTGGAAAACGATCTCAGAAAGGAAAAGTATGGGTTTCAATTGCTATTATCAGCTCAAAGAAGGAACACATCACTCTTACGGAAGCACCTTAAGGTTTCCTTTCGGTGATAGGGAACTTAGGCCTGGTTTTGCTGTTTCTGAAAGTTTAGAACATTTTGAATTTGCCTTAAAGCCCTGTTTCAAATTGCTCATAGTTGGCACAGAACACGATGCCGTAAAATTATGCGCTTTTGCCTCTCTGATGGGCTGGGAAGTCACTGTTGTTGCTGCTCCATCCGAACAGAAGTCCGTTCGGGATTTCCAGGGAGCTGGCCAGTTTTTGAACACAGTGCCGGAGGAGTTTAAGACCGATGCTATAGATTCTGAGACGGCAGTAATTTTGATGACACATAATTTTGCCAAAGACCTGGCTTACCTGCTGGCACTTAAAGATACAAAGCCAGCTTACCTGGGCCTCCTGGGGCCCGCTAACCGGCGTGAAAAATTGATGGAAGCCCTTATCGAGCGTTATCCGGAGGTTTCCGAATCTTACCTGGATCGAATCTGTGGCCCGGCTGGGTTGAATATTGGAAGTGAAACTCCGGAGGAGATCAGTGTTTCCATACTGTCTGAGATTCTGGCTGTTGTTCGCAAAAAAGATCCTATCCTGCTGAAAAATAAAAAAGGGACCATTCACAGCTGATGTCGCCAAGTATTCAAATCCTCATACTTGCAGCTGGCAGGGGCAGCCGTATGGGCAGCACAAAACAATTGCTCCCCTATTTGGACCGCACCCTTTTGGGTAGTGTAGTTGAGCGCGCCAATTCACTTTCCCTTGGTAAACCCATGGTTATTCTGGGGAATAAGGCAGATAAAATCAAAAAGTATTTAGCTGAGGAACAGGCAGATTTGGTAGTTAATAGCAGTTGGGAAAGAGGGATGGGCAATACCCTATCATATGGTGTAAAAAAAGCCGCTGCTACTAAACCTGAATTACAGGCTGTGCTTATAATGCTGGGAGATCAGCCTAAAATTAGCAAGACCCATTTATTGCAATTAATTCAGGAGTACAAGAATAAGAAATCACCCATAATTGCTACAGCTTATGCCCATGGTGGAGGTGTTCCGGCAATATTCGATAAAGCTGTATTTCCCGATCTCATTGATCTGGATGGAGATCGCGGAGCCCATAAAATAATCAGGAATTACCCCGCTACAAGACTATTGGTCCCTGATAAAAAAGAAGTATGGGATATAGACTCCCCGGAAGACTACCAGAGATTGCTGGACGGGGAATAGTGTCTTGAACATAGTTTGCAATTTCTTGTGGCAGATCAGCATAATCCCTTCATGAATCGGCATTATTGTTTTTGAAATAACGTACATTTATTATAGGGATTAACCTTTAGCAGAGTATAAAACTAAACTATATGCACTTTAGAATCCGCTTTTACGTACTGCTCTACTTCTTTACAGCTATTGGATTTGGACAGGAAATGTCCTTTGAAGAATACAACCCGCCCAGTACGCTGGTAGTGCCAGGTAAGGAAGTGCCCCGGGCCAAATACCCCTTTGTGGATATCCATAGCCATCAATTCAGGATGGCCACACAAGACCTGTCTGCCCTGGTCGGTGATATGGACCGGATAAATATGGCGGTTATGGTTAACCTCAGCGGACGCTCAGGGGAACAGCTTAAACAGGCTGTTGATAATGTGAGGCAAAACTATCCCAATAGGTTTGTGGTTTTTGCCAATGTTGATTTTGATGGTATTGGCAATCCCGGATGGACGGAAAATGCGGTACGCCAATTAGAAGCAGACGTAAGAAATGGTGCCAGGGGCTTGAAGATATATAAAAGCCTTGGCCTGAGATACAAGGATGTAAATGGAAAAAGAGTAGCGGTAGACGACCCACGCATAGATCCCATCTGGGCCAGGTGCGGTGAACTGGGGATTCCGGTCTTGATCCATTCTGCCGATCCCAAATCATTTTGGGACCCGATGGACAGCAATAATGAAAGGTGGCTCGAATTGAAGACCAGGCCCGGTCGCAAACGATCCGATACAGATCCGGCTCCATGGCAGCAAATCATTGACGAACAACACCGCATGTTTAGAAAACACCCGGGAACAAAATTCATCAATGCCCATATGGGCTGGCACGCCAACAACCTGGGAAAACTTTCCGATTTTATGGAAGAAATGCCTAATATGTATGTAGGCATAGGGGCTATTATAGCCGAACTGGGAAGACAACCCAAAAATGCACGCAAATTCTTTATAAAGTATCAGGACAGGATACTTTTTGGTAAAGACGCCTGGAACCCGAGTGAATTCCCAACTTATTTTCGGGTTCTGGAAAGTGATGATGAATACTTTCCCTATTACAAGAAATACCATGCTTTCTGGGCCATGTATGGGATGGATTTACCCGACGAAGTACTCCGCAAGGTCTATTATAAAAATGCATTAAGCCTACTACCTGGAATTGATAAGAGCCTTTTTCCAGAAGAATAAGGCAATATTTTATTCAGCCCAGAATATAACGGAGTATTAATGAAATTGGAATCCTGCTACAACAGCCTGTCAAAACCTGTATTCAGGTTTGATGGTGCACTTGCAACCAATAAAGCATGCAAAAAATACTTTGTCTAATACTATTTTTTGGTCTCCTGGGGACAGCAATTGCCCAAAAAAAGAATGCTGACTTCAGGCTTCACATAAGGAAAACCAACAGCCCCATTGTTATTGATGGTGTTGCCAATGACAAAGCCTGGCAGGATACCGATACTGCGGATGATTTCTATATGGTTTTACCCATGGATACCGGTAAGGCTACTCAGAAAAGCGAAATTCGCATGACCTATGATGAGGAATTCATTTATCTGGTAGCAACCTTTTACAATAATACTCCGGGTCCTAACTACGTGGAATCCCTCAGGCGTGACTTTGAATTTGGGAAGAATGACAATTTCCTTCTTTTTCTGGATCCGTTTAATAACCAGACCACAGGATTTACCTTTGGTTCCAATGCAGCCGGCGCCCAGTGGGATGGGACCATGTTCGCAGGAAGTTCGGTAGATCTCAGTTGGGATAGCAAGTGGATCTCTGCGGTAACCAGGGATGAAGAGAAATGGGTTTTTGAAATGGCCCTGCCCTTCAAATCTATTCGTTATGAGAAAGGGGTGAAAGAATGGGGGATCAACTTTAGCAGGCTGGACCTGAAAACCAGTGAGAAATCCAGTTGGACCCCCATTCCCCGACAATTTCCCACCGCTTCGCTGGCACTGGCAGGAGTACTGGTTTGGGATCAGCCTCCACCAGCCCCCAAAGTTAACCTCTCGGTAATACCCTATATACTTGCCGAAAGATCACAGGATATTGCCGATGTAAATAGTACGGATATAAAGGCTGGTGGTGACATAAAATTCAGCCTTTCTTCGTCTCTGAATCTGGATCTCACCATAAACCCTGATTTTTCACAGGTGGAAGTGGACAGGCAGGTGACCAATCTGGATCGATTTGAACTCTTTTTTCCCGAAAGGAGACAGTTTTTCCTTGAGAATGCCGACCTGTTTGCCAATTTCGGTTATGACAGGATAAGACCTTTCTTTTCGCGCAGGATAGGGCTTGGTGTACCTATAGATGCCGGTGCGAGGGTAAGCGGTAACCTAGACGAAAACTGGAGGCTGGGCATAATGGACATTCAAACAGCTTCTGTAACCGGGACAGGGAGACCAGCCCAGAATTTCGGCGTTATATCCCTTCAGCGTAAAGTGTTCAGCAGGTCTAACATAGGCCTGATGTTTGTGAACAAAGAATCTTTCCGTTATCCCGAGGAGAACGATTCGTTAAGGACCGTTTTCCCAAAGTTTAACCGGAACCTGGGGCTGGAATACAACCTGGCCTCAGCAGACAACCTGTGGTCCGGCAAAGCCTTCGTGCTGCAATCCTTTGCCCCAAATGAGGAGGATCGGGGCCTGACCCAGGCTGCGAACATCACCTATCAGAACAGGCAATGGTCATGGGGAATACAGGAAGAATCCGTAGCCAGTACCTATTCGGCTGAAGTGGGTTTTGTTCCCAGGGACAGCTATATACGGTTGAGTGGCTTTGGGGGGTACCTGTTTTTTCCTAAGAAAGGCCCAATAGTAAGCCATGGACCTAAAATAAGTGTGAGTCACTATTTTAATCCGAATTTCCGTAGCACTGATTATCAGAATACCGTAGGATATTCCCTCAATTATACCAATAGAAGTGTTCTGACCCTTGAAGTAATCAATGAATTTGTTGAATTGCTGGCGCCTTTTGATCCTACACAAACTGGGAAGGACTCCCTGCAGACAGGTACCAGGGGAAGGTGGAATACATTGAAATTGAGCTATGGCTCCAAACCACAGGCATTGTTCAGGTATTCCTTCGATTCCAGTTTAGGTGGTTACTATGAGGATGGCACAAGATTCAACTTTACTTCTGAAATGGGATATCGGTTTCAACCCTATGTCAGCTTGAGTTCTAATATCAGCTATAATAACATCAGGCTTCCGGCTCCATGGAATACAACAGAATTTTGGCTGATTGGGTCCAAAGTTGATGTTACACTGACCAATAAGCTCTTTTTTGCCACCCTGTTCCAGTATAATGAACAATCGCGGAATTTTAATTTAAACTCCCGCTTGCAATGGCGCTATAAACCGGCTTCTGACCTTTTCTTAGTCTTCACAAGGAATCAGCGAATAACGCCTTTTATAGGTGACATATGGTCGCTGACGCTCAAACTGACCTACTGGTTCAATCCCTGACCTAAGGAAAATTGACCGGAAATCATAGCAGGGCCATACAAAGAACCTAATATTTGAATATTTTTAGGAACAAATCAAATTAAACACACTTAGATGAAAATCGGTTTTAAATTTTTCGCATTATTTCTAATTGCCCTATCTATCAACCCTCTTCTTGCACAGCGGGATATACTTGCCGAGCTGGAAGAAATTGCCATAGTGGACCAGAAGGTAATGATGCCTATGAGGGATGGGATTCGATTGGCAACGGATATCTACCGGCCCAAAACGGATAAACCTGTTCCGATCATTTTTTCCAGAACCCCGTATAATTTTAATTCATGGGGAGACGGAGAGCGTCGAACGCGAACTGCCCGCAGGGCCTATGAAGCCGTTAAACGAGGTTATGCCTATGTTGTTCAGAATGAACGCGGCAGGTATTATTCGGAAGGGGAGTGGGATATACTTGGAACACCACTTACCGACGGATACGACGCTTTTTCCTGGATGAAGGACCAGCCCTGGTCCAATGGAAAAATTGGTCTGATTGGATGTTCATCCACTGCAGAATGGCAGATGGCAGTGGCCGCACTTGATCATCCTTCCCTGGCAGCTATGGTGCCTCAGGGTTTTGGTGCAGGTGTAGGCCGGGTTGGTGACTACTTTGAACAAGGTAACTGGTACCGGGGAGGTGCCGAACAGCTTTTATTCTTTGCCTGGCTTTACGGAGTAGAGCACGATAAATTCAAGCCCCGGATCCCCAAAGGAGCTACACAGGAAGACCTTATCCGGATTTCCAGGTTTTATGACCTGGCACCAGAGAATCCCCCTGTTGACATGTCCGAGGCACTTGCCCATCTACCGATACAGGATATTCTGAAGAATATTAACGGGAAAAGGGAAATATTTGATAAAATGGTAAGGCGTACACCCAATCATGAGGATTGGTATAAAGGCGGACTGTATCATGACAATATGGAGATACCTGTTCCCAGCTTTTGGTTTGCTTCCTGGTATGATGTTTCCATAAGTCCAAATCTGGCCTTGTTCAATCATGTACGTAATAATGCAAAAGACCCTGAGGTAAGGGATAACCAATACCTGGTCATTGCACCCACGTTGCATTGTGCCTATACCCGGGCCTCCGAAAACACCATCGTTGGGGAACGAAGTGTAGGGGATGCCCGCCTAAACTACGATGAGCAGATCTATGCCTGGTTTGACCTTTGGTTAAAGGGCGTCCAAAATGATTTTAAGGAAAAAACACCCCGTGTGCAGTACTACACCATGGGAATCAATAAATGGCAATCTTCGGAAACCTGGCCTCCAGAGGGAGTTCAGAACAAAACCTTTTACCTGAGCAGTGAGGGAAAGGCAAACAGCCTGTACGGTGATGGGAAGCTGGAAACAAGAAAGCCCGGAAAGATTGATGCTCCTGATGGGTTCACCTATGATCCCATGAATCCCGTGACCAGTTATGGAGGTAATGTTTGTTGCACAGGCAATGCCGTTAAAGGTGGGTCCTTTGATCAGCAGGTTATGGAAACCCGCAACGATATCCTGGTATATACCTCGGAGCCACTGGAGGAGGGGATTGAAGTATCCGGGTTTATTGAATCTACTCTTTATGTGAGCTCGGATGCAAAAGACACGGATTTCACCATCAAACTGATTGATGTATACCCTGATGGCAGGGCTTATAACCTGGATGAAACCATACAGCGTGTGCGCTACAGGGAGGGGTATGATAAGGAGGTCTTTATGGAAGAGGGAGAAGTTTACGAAGTTGAGCTTACCCCTATGGCTACCAGCAATTACTTTAAAAAAGGACATCGCATCAGGATTGAAGTATCCAGCAGCAATTTTCCAAGGTTTGCCAGGAATTTAAATACCGGTGGACGTAATTACGATGAAAAGGAAGGAGTGGTTGCCCATAATAAGGTACATCACTCCAGGAAATATCCTTCCCACATTGTTATCCCTGTGGTGAGGAAGTGAGAAAGATCATATAATTATGAAAACATTAAGGCCCTGCAAAGGGCCTTATTAGTATCTTAAGATCATGAAATATTCCTCAAAGACATTGCTAATACTATTACTGCTTTGCACAATTGCCAGTGGGCAATACCAGGAAGCGGACTGGGACTACCGTGACCAATGGATGGATGTGGACAGGATCTTCAGAATGGCTGGTATTACTCCTGGAGATCACGTTGCAGATATTGGATGTCACGAGGGCTATCTCAGTATGCATTTGGCCAGGACTGTGGGAAAATCAGGCCAGGTTTACTCGGTGGATGTAAGGCAGGACAGACTGGAAACCCTTGAGGAAAATGCTCGTAGCAGAGACCTCACGAATATACGGACCATACTGGGTGATTATGACAATCCGCATTTGCCAAAAGCAATCCTTGATGTTGTTTTGATTGTAGACACCTACCATGAAATGAAATCCTATATGACCGTACTGGAGCATGTAAAAAAGGCCCTGAAACCGGAAGGGCGCATACTGATTCTTGAAAAGCTTAAAGCCCATGCCCGGAATAAAAGCAGGGAAGAGCAGGTTCGCTCACATACGCTGTCCAGCAAGTATGTAAAGCGGGAGCTTAAAGAAGCGGGATTTGAAATTGTAACCGAAATCGGGGATCTGGGTAAGTGGGAGGAAGAAAATGATAAGACCATGTGGCTGGTGGTTGCTTCAAAAATGTGACGGTTGTAAACCCCACTGATCAGGATCATTGTAAAATAGTACTTAATACTGCATTTTAGGCTTATTGATCAACAAATTAAAAGATATGTTGCTGCGCCTGTTTGCCATAAGCCTTCTCTTTTGTCTGCCTTGCCTTAATGCGCAGGAAGACTATACACGATTGCGTGAATCCATGGTTAATACCCAGTTAAAGTCGCGCGACATCCACCAGAAAGCGACCCTGGACGCCATGTTAAAGGTTCCCAGGCATGCCTTTGTGCCTGATAATGTAAAACCATATGCTTATACAGATGGTCCGCTTGGTATAGGGGAGGGGCAGACCATATCACAACCTTACATCGTGGCCTTTATGACCCAGGCACTAAAACTGAAAAAGGAAAGCAGAGTATTGGAAGTGGGCACGGGATCCGGTTACCAGGCAGCTGTACTTGGGGAAATAGTAGATTCTGTTTTCACTATTGAAATTGTGGAGCCCCTGGGATTAAGGGCAAAAAGTACATTGGAAAATCTAGGATATTCCAACGTTGTGGTGCGCATTGGAGATGGGTACAACGGATGGAAGGAGAAATCTCCCTTCGATGCTATTATGGTTACTGCCGGGGCTGAAGAGATACCGGGACCGTTGCTGGAACAGCTTAAGGACGGGGGCAGCATGATAATACCTGTTGGACCGCACAGGGGAGTGAGACAACTGGTTTTAATAGAGAAAAAGGGCGATAAGCTTAAACGCAGAAACTTGATGGCCGTGCGTTTTGTTCCATTTACGCGTGCTGAGGAATAAAAAAAGAGCAACGATCGTTGCTCTTTTCTACAAATCATCCGGATTCCTGTTTCACGGATCGTATCGTTTAGTAAACGTACTGTCTGTTAGCGGTCCAATATACCCGCTTGCTGTCTTTGAATTGCGAGAAGTAAGAAACCCGTCTGGATGTAGTTGGTAGTTGGTTGCTATGATTTTTCATGTACTTGGTTTATTAATTGGTTTATCGACATTTACTTTTTAGTGAACATATTGCCGTACTTCTGTCCATTTTACTCGCTTGCTATCCCTGAAATTGGAAAAAAAGCTGAATCTTCTTGTTTCCGTAGGTGTTCGTTTCAATAATGCTTTCATGATTGTTCGTTTTTTGATTGATGATGGGGCCGTTTAATGATTGATGATTGATGTTTTCTAGTGGACGTAATGTCTAACTTCTGCCCATTTTACACGTTTGGTATCCTTAAAATTGGAAAATAATGTGTGTCTTCTTGATTCTGTCGGTGTGTGATTAGCAAAAATTCTCATGTCTGATATTTTATAGTTGTTACTTTATTTTTTGTAAAGTCAATCCTGGTTTCTTATTCTTTTCTTTTTGTTCTTGTTGGTTGTGAAACCGTGTTTTGTAATTGACTTACACTTAATAGACGCCTCAGAATTATTTTTGTTACAGTACCTTGTATAAAAAGGTACCGTTTTATGCATTTTTTAACAATTGTAGAAATAGCCTATTACACTATTACATTGTATATCAGTGTAATAAAGGATATCAGTGGTAAATGTTAAAATTATAAGGAATAAAGAAAAACAGTGATTTATATGTTTTTTACTTGCTAATTACATATAAGCAAATAGTAAAAAGGGTAGTAAATTGACAACAGGATTATTTTATAAAAACTGACAAATATCGTATTTTAGAAGACTATGCCTGCATAGCTTTACAAACAATCTGATAAAACCTAACTCATGAAAGTATACGACGATAAACACATAAAAAATGTGGTATTTGTAGGGGCGCACAACAGTGGCAAAACCACTTTGGCCGAAACCATGTTATTTGAAGCAGGATTAATTAATAGAAGGGGTACTGTTGAAAACAAGAATACAGTATCGGACCACCATGAGATTGAACATGAAAGAGGCACTTCCGTTTTTGCCACACCACTGCACACAGAATGGCGCAACTACAAGATCAATATAATAGATACTCCGGGGCTGGATGATTATGTAGGGGAAATTATATCATCTATAAGAGTTGCAGACACCATTGCTGTTGTTGTAAATGCACAGAATGGGGTAGAGGTAGGTACTGAAATAATATGGAATTACATTGACACTTACCATAAGCCTACCTTGTTTGTGGTTAACCAGATCGATCATATGAATGCCAGCTGGGAAGATAGCATTAAGAGTATTAAAAGTCTTGTGGGCAATAATATGGTGCTGGTACAATATCCTTTAAAGATAGATGGAGCACAGTGCATCATAGATGTCCTGAAAATGAAATGCTATAAGTTTGGAAAGGATGGGGGAAAACCTGAAAAACTTGAAATTCCAGAAGATCAGAAAGAACTGGCAGACCACCTTCATAATGAACTGGTTGAAAAGGCTGCAGAGAACGACGAGGAACTGATGGAGCTATATTTCGACAAAGGCACACTCAATGAAAATGAAATGCGACAGGGAATCAGGGCAGGTATGCTGAACCACGACCTTTTCCCTGTTTTCTGCGTTTCCGCACTTATGGATATGGGTAGTGGCCGGCTTATGGGATTTATTGATAATGTAGCTCCTGCTGCGGCTGACCTGCGTCCGGAACAAACCGTGGAAGGCGATATTCTGGTAAGGGAAAGCAATGCACCTACGGCACTCTTTGTATTCAAAACGCTGTACCAGCCAAGCCTGGGCCAGATCACCTTCTTTAAGGTTAAATCCGGTGAGGTAAACTTAAACGACAAACTCGTTAATTCCCGCAATGGTGAAACTGAGGTGCTCAACCAGCTGTTCATCATGGATGGAAAAAAACGGGAACCCGTTTCCAAACTGGAAGTAGGCGATATCGGCGCTACCCTAAAACTCAAGCATACTGAAACCAATGACACGCTTCATGAGGAGGGCAAAAAGATTACCATAAAGCCCATAAAATATCCACAATCGAGGACTCGAAAGGCCGTTAACGCAGTTAACCAGAAAGATGAGGAAAAACTCAATGATGCACTGCGCAAGATCCACAGCCAGGATCCAACGGTGGAGATGGAATTTTCCAACGAACTGAAACAACTCATCATTGGGTGCCAGGGAGAGCTGCACCTGGCCACCATAGACTGGACCCTTAAAAACATCTATGGTGTGGAAGCAGAGTTTAAGGAACCAAAAATAGCTTACCGGGAAACCATACAGCGGTCATCAACTGCCAACTACAGGCATAAGAAACAGTCCGGTGGTGCCGGACAATTTGGTGAAGTACATATGAAAATTGAACCCTGGTATGAAGGGATACCAGAACCGGAAGGTTTTAATATCCGTGGCAAGGAAGAAGTAGACCTGCCCTGGGGCGGTAAACTGGTTTTCTACAATTGTATTGTAGGTGGCGTAATTGACGCCAGATACCTACCATCCATCAAAAAAGGAATCCTGGAGGTTATGGAAGAAGGACCGCTTACCGGTTCTTACATACGTGACGTACGGGTAATGGTTTACGATGGCAAAATGCACTCTGTGGATTCCAATGATATTTCATTTAAAATAGCAGGGGCTCATGCGTTTAAGGAGGCCTTTTTGAACGCCAAACCCAAACTACTGGAACCCATAGAAGAACTAACGGTGAAGGTTCCGGAGGAAATGGTAGGTAATGTGATGACCGATCTGCAATCCAGGCGCTCTGTAATTCAGGGCATAGACAGCGAAGATCATTTCCAGATACTGCGTTGTTCCGTGCCGCAGGCAGAACTTGCCGGGTACTCTACCAACCTGAGGTCCCTCACTCAGGGCAAAGGAACGTTTGTATCGGCATTTTCTTCTTTCCAGGCTGTTCCCCGAAACGTACAGGAAACCCTGGTAAGCAGCAACTAATAAATACAACTGTTAACTGAGGGCCACTTAATAATCATTATTGGGTGGCCCTTACTTATATCCATTGCATGAATCACCGGGACCAATATGTAGACCTTCACTGCCATCCTTCCCTTAAGCCTTTTGGTAAAAGCTTTAATTTCGACCCTCCTGGCATACAGGCTGGCCGCAGGAGCAGTAAAAGAAACCTCTGGTATTATGACCCTCCATCCGTCCTGGATAAATTGCTGAACTATTTCACCGGATTAACCAAATTTTCCCAAAGCAACTTTAGTAGTCTGTCCAGAGGTGATGTAGGGATTGTATGTGTATCCCTCTATCCTCTGGAAAAATGGTTTGTGCGAAATAAAATAAAGAATGAGCTCATCCTGGACCTGGCATCAAATTTTGCCCTTGGGATAGGGGATAAGCGAATAGATTATATACAGGGAATAGAAGACTATTACACGGATCTGGAAAACCAGTATCAATTCTATCTTCAACTGGACGGGAAGGAAGTTAGTCTGCCGGAAGGAAGGTTTCGCTACAAGCTCGTCCGGAATTATCAGGAGATCGAGGATATTCAGGAATCAGAACAAGAGGGAAGGGGCAACAGAACCATATGTGTGGTAGTATCTATTGAAGGGCTGCATGTATTAAATACCGGGCTGGGAAAAGCCCATGATGAAAGTGAGGTGCTGGCTAACCTGGAGAAGATCAGGAACTGGGAATACCGTCCATTCTTCGTAACCTTTGCACATCATTTCTGGAACCATCTCTGCGGGCATGCAGAAAGCCTGTCTGGCATAATCCTTAAATACGCAGACCAGTCGGAAGGTCTGGATACAGGCTTTACCCCGCTGGGGCTAAAGGTGCTGGAACGTTTACTTGATAATAATGAGGGCAAAAGGATACATATAGATATTAAACATATGAGCCCTGTTGCAAGACGGGAGTATTATGCATTACTGGATTCAGGCAATTCTGCTTATCAGGGTGTTCCACTTATTATCAGTCATGGTGCCTGCAACGGGCTCGCCTCACATATGAATCAAACCATTTCCTTTGAAGAGACCGGTTCCAGGCTAAATCCGGTTAGGATTAACTTCTATGATGATGAAATCGTCCGTTTGGCCAGAAGTGGCGGGATCATTGGGCTGCAACTGGATGAAAGGCGAATAGCCCATCCTGAAACACTTAAGGCCACTAAGAAGTCCGTAAAAAGAAGTAAGATAATGCATTATCGTTCTGCTTTGCTCTGGAACCAGATCGAACACATTGCTACCCTCCTCGATTCAAATGGGTTGTTTGCCTGGGATTGCATGGGAATTGGTTCTGATTTTGATGGTATAATTGATTCTCTCAACGGATTCTGGACGGCCCGGGAGCTTCCATTTTTAGCAGATTTCCTGGAAAGGCATGCATACAACTACATGCAGAACCCCGAATTGAAACTTCCGAATAACCTAATTGACGCCGATGAGATTGTCGCCCGCATTTGGGCGGAAATGCCATTTCCTTTATGCAGAAGTTCTTCAGATGATTTAATCTATAGTGTATCTAACATTTAAACTTTAGTTAAATATGTGGTATAAGAGAGCCCGATATGTATATTAGGGGTTTAAAAGACAAATCTCATAATGGATCTACTTAAAAGAGCAGAACAATTTGAAAGTCGTAAATGGTCTAACCTGACAACCAGTGACAGGATAGAAGCCAGTCGTGAAGCTAAAGATTTAATACTCTCGATAAACGAAGTCTATAAAAAAACCAATGATTCTTCATTGATGGACCTGATGAAGCGCCTTACCTTACTAAAACAAAAGGTAGAGAAGCGACTCAAGGGCAGGCCCATGGTTTAAAACAGGCTGAACGGACAACTATTAAGTTGTATTGCCGGCTTTGCTGAAACCTAGGGAAGAAGGCAGTTCAAATATCTCCAGTCCAAAATACGGCACTGCAGAAATGAGATGGTCAAATATATCGGCCATTATAAATTCGTAATTCTGCCACCTCTTATCCTTGCTGAAAACATAGATCTCAAGTGGAATACCCTGGGGAGTTGGTGCTAGCTGCCTGGTCATCATAGTCATTTCCTTATTGACCGCCGTGTGGTTTTCCAGGTAAGTCTCCACATATTTGCGAAATACCCCAAGATTGGTCATGTTGCGCCCGTTTATCATCAGCGATTTATTGGCATTCTGCTCCTCATTGTACTTGTTGATCTTCTCGCTGCGATCTATCAGGTAGTTTTTGATCAGGTCTATTTCCTTAAGGTTTTCAATTTCCGATTCATTCAGAAAATGTACCGATTCCTGCTTCAGGATTAGAGCACGCTTGATACGCCTTCCGCCACTTTCCTGCATTCCCCTCCAGTTTTTGAAGGAATCGGCTATGAGTGCGTAGGTGGGTATGGTAGTAATGGTCTTGTCCCAGTTCTGCACCTTTACCGTTGCAAGGTTGATCTCGATAACGTCACCATCTGCGCCATACTTATCAAAACTGATCCAATCTCCAATTCGGACCATATCGTTAGCACTAACCTGAATGCTGGCCACAAGACCTAATATAGTATCCTTGAATATAAGTAAGACTACAGCCGATGCAGCACCTAAGGCAGTCAGGAATTTCCAAATGGTAGTATCTGTAATGATGGCAAAAATGGTCATGATCCCCGCCAGCCATGCAAATATCATAAACACCTGAATGAAGCTGTCAACAGGTTTGTCTTTAAAGCGAGGCAGGGTTTTAAGGTAGTCCTTGATACTCAGCAGTAGGCTTTTGGATATACGAATAACCAGTATTACCGCAACGATCAATACCGTTTTAGTGGAAATTGTTTGAGCGTATTCAAAATCCGTGAAGACCCAGGGCAGCAATTCGTAGATCAGCAGCAAAGGGACTATGTGCGCAAGCTTTCGAGGTACCCTGTTGGTAATCAGTATATCGTCGAAATTGGTCCTTGTAGAGCGCGCCATTCGCGTGGAAACCACCCGTAAAATACGCCAGAGGACAAAGTCGACCAGAAAAGCAATCAATAGCATTGCCATGAAAAGCGTTCCGAAGTTCAGGTATGCTGCAGTGGTATCAGGAATACCAAGGCCAACAAAATAATCGTACAGGCCGTGATTGGATTCAGGATTCATAATGTTCATTTTCAATACAAAAATACGCCTTGTTAACCTATTTTCTCCATGAAAATGCCTTCACAGACTTAAACAATTCAAGTATACAGAAACCTTAACGGTAATAAGCCGGGTATTCATGTTATCCTAACATTAATTATACCTTGTTATGATCTTCGTCATTGCGTTCGTTACATGGCTGGATGACCTTTGCAGAAATTATCAATAAAATGCTCTGGATTACACTCGGCTTACTGGCCCTGATTGTTCTTTACGTCCTTTTTGTACCGCTGATCCTTTACATCGATACAGACGAAAGAAGGGCATACCTCCAGATTAAAGGCCTGGCAAAGGCCAGTATTGAGGCTCATGAAACAGAATTGATCCGGATAAGGCTCGATACATTGTTTACGCATTTTTACTTCTATCCCATTAGAAAAATCTTTGAGTCTAAAGAGGGGGAAAAAACAAAAGCAAAGGACAAAAAAAGGAATAGATCAAAGAAAGACACCTCAGATTGGATGCGCTACGGGAAGATCGGCAGGAGATTACTACAATCCTTCCAGGTCCGGAAGTTCAGGGTGGCTATTGATACGGGCGACTGTATTCAGAATGCACGTTTGTTTCCTGTTGCGGCCTTTGTAGACCGGTATTTGTTTGATTTTCAAGTGAACTACCAGGATCGTAATTATCTAGGTGTACACCTGGCAAACAGACCAGTAAACATTTTAAAAGCATTTATTAACCCATAAAAAATTTATAATGGAATTACACTTTGAAGAATTGTTGACCAGAATCACAGACTTTATGAAAACCGAGGCCAAAACTGAAACAGTTGTTGGCGAACCTTTTGAGTTGGGAGCATTTAAATGTGTACCGGTAATTAAAGTAGGAATGGGATTTGGATCCGGAGGAGGTGAAGGAACTGAAGCCAAAACCCGAAAAGGAGAAGGCCTTGGTGCCGGAGCCGGAATGGGTATAGAGCCTATTGGATTCCTGGTGACCAAAGGGGATGAAATTTCCTTCCTGGAAGCCGGGAAAGCACATGGCCTTGCAGCCGCTTTTGAAAAAGTACCCGAATTGATCGATAAGTTCTGGGAATCACGCAAAAAAGAAGAAGAACTGGTATAGCCTACTAGTTATTCAAAGCCAATTTGATTGGTGACTGAGTGGGGCCGGCTAAGCTGAGTGTTATGGCCCTGCTCAGTTTTTGTATTTGGAAGAATATTGCAATTCTGGCAAATTCTCGCTACTTTTTAACAAACGATATTAACCCATGGACCTGAAAGGACAATGTATACTGCTTACAGGGGCTTCCCGGGGTATAGGTGCTGCTATTGCACGTGACTTGTTAAAGAAGGGAGCTACAGTTGCACTGCATTACAATAGAAACCCGGAATCGGTAAAACAACTGGAGTCCAAGTATCCCGATAATACGAGGGGGTTTAAAGCCAACCTGGAATTTCCTGAAGACACTATCCGGCTTGTAAAGGAAGTAATCAATACCATGGGGCCAGTGCATAGTATCATCCTTAATGCAGGGGTCTTTATCCCTCATCCGGTTGACCTGCCCGAAGAAGAATGGCTTGATATTTGGCGTAAGATCATTGCTATAAACCTGGAATCCTGTGGACTTATGACAAAAATGGGAATCGCACATTTCCGGGATAATGGAGGGGGCCGGTTTATTTATATAGGAAGCAGGGCAGCTTTCCGGGGAGAAACCCAGGAGTATCTTGCCTATGCTGCATCTAAGGGCGGACTAACTTCTCTGGCGCGTTCGGTGGCCAGGTCATTTGGCAAGGACAATATTAAGTCTTTCGTAGTGGCTCCTGGTTTTACCCGTACTGAAATGGCCGAGGAATTCATTGCCAAATACGGGGAGGAAAAAGTATTAAAGGAAATCGCACTTCCGGAACTGACCAGACCAGAGGATATTGCACCTCTGGTAGCCCTAATGTGTTCCGGTCAAATGGACCATGCAACGGGGACTACCATTGATGTCAATGCCGGGAGCCATATCCGGTAAATAGCCTGCTAAAAGCTCGGAATTCCATATTGACAAATCCCCTTATATATGGTATCTTCGACCGACTTTCTAAAATCCAATTCATGAGATATTCTATTCTTACCGCAGTAATGTTTTGCGTTACTGCAATAACTGCGCAAAAGAAAATTCTGGATCACGGCGATTTTGATATCTGGAATACCATAGAAAATGAAACCATAAGTACTGACGGTGCCTACGTGATGTATGATCTGGAACGAGGGGAAGCAGACCATTTCCTCAAACTCCGGAATACAAATGGCAATCTCATATTTTCCTATGACAGGGCTGAAGGCGGTGTTTTTACCTACGATTCAAAATATGCAATTTTTAAAATTAAGGCGTGGAAAGACAGCGTGATAGAAATGAAGAGGCGAAAAGTCAAGAAAAACAAGCTTCCTAAAGACAGCATCGGCATTTATCATATTGAGACCGGTAAACTGCAAAAGATTGCCGGACTTAAATCCATGAAGCTCCCTGAAAAATGGTCGGGTTTTCTGGCCTATCAGATTGAAACTTCCCCGAATAAGGAGAAATCAAAGGATACCACCTCCAATAAGAAATCCAAAGCAATTAAGAAAGAAAGCAAGAAAAATGGCTACCACTTGATATTGCGTGAGCTCGCTACAGCTCAACAGGACACCTTCAAATTTGTTACCGATTATTCCTTTGCCAGGAAAGGCCGCGTACTCGCGTTCACAACAACAGGAAAGAATAAGGAAGATGACGCAGGGGTATATGTACTGGACCTGCAAACCCGATCCCTGAAAAAGGTTCATCAAGCCAAAAAAGCCAAATATAGTCAGCTAGCGCTGAGCGAATCCGGAAGCAAACTGGGGTTCATTGTAGATCCGGATACCACCAAGGCACAGGTAAGGCCTACGGAATTATACTTCTGGAACAAGGGGATGCAAATGGCAGAGGCTTTAATTGATAAGGCAACCTCCATTAATAGCCTGAGGCCTTCTTCCTATGCCAGCATAGACTTTTCAAAAGACGAGAGCAAGATGTTCTTTGGCCTTGCCAAGCCTAAGGTTATCAGGGATACTTCACTTTTAAAGGAAGAGATTGTCAACGTAGAGGTGTGGACTTATGATGAACCACGGCTTTATACGGTACAGGAAATGCAGTTAAAAAATGACACCGTGAAGGCTTACACTTCAATTGTGCATCTTGATAAGGATAACACAATAATGCAGCTGGCCAATATGGATTATCCCGAAATACAGATGACTGAGGACATGAATTCTAATTTTGCCCTGGTTAGCAATGGGGAGCCCTATATGCTGGAGTCTCAATGGACGGGAAGGCGCGCGAGGGATTATGCTGTTATGAATGTAAATACAGGACAAACAGAGGAAGTAGCAAAAAAGCTAAGCGGCAGGGTTAGGCTTAATCCAGACGGAAATTTTGTGTATGGCTATGATAGCATGGACCGCAGCTGGTTCATTTATTCAATGGCAACTAATGAATACAAGCCCCTTACCAAAGGCAAGGTATTCTATAATGAACGCCACGATTCCCCCAGTCAACCATCTCCTTATGGTGTAGCCGGATGGACAAAGGATAACAGGCATCTGCTGATCTACGACCGTTATGATATCTGGGCTTTTGACCCCAACACAGGTAACTCGGAAAGGCTTACCCGGGGAAGGGAAAATAGGATAGTATATCGCTATCTGGATTTGGATAGGGAAGAAGAATACATCGATACCAAAGAAAACTGGCTGCTGTCTATGTTTGATGAAAAGGACAAGAGCAGTGGGTATGCTTCCTTCAATTTCCGGAGGAAGAAGTTAAACACACTCCTCTCCGGCCCATACCGCTATTCAACTCCGGTGAAAGCAGAGAAAGCAGATCAGCTTCTCTTTACCCGTCAGTCTTTCCAGGAGTTTCCAGACCTCAGGACTGCTCGTTTAAACTTCAAGAATCAGAAGAAAATCAGCAATGCGAATCCCCAGCAGGCAGAATACAACTGGGGTACAATAGAAAAGTTCACCTGGACTTCCCTGGACGGGATTGAGCTGGAAGGGATGCTTGTAAAGCCAGAAAATTTCGATCCCAACAAGAAGTACCCTATGATTGTCAACTTCTACGAAAAAAGCGCAGATGGCCTTCACAGGCACAGGGCACCATCACCGGGCAGGTCTACCATCAACTACAGCTTTTACGCGAGCAGAGGGTATCTTATTTTCAATCCGGATGTGCATTATCGTATAGGATATCCTGGCGAAAGTGCCTTTAATTGTGTGATTCCGGGAGTAACAGCCCTGATAGAAAAAGGATTCGTGGATAAGGATAATATAGGCGTACAGGGCCATAGCTGGGGGGGCTATCAGATAGCTTACCTGGTAACTAAAACAGACATCTTCAAGGCAGCAGAATCCGGAGCACCTGTTCCGAACATGATCAGTGCCTATGGTGGTATTCGCTGGTGGACCGGCCTTAGCAGGCAGTTCCAGTATGAGTACACCCAGAGCAGGATAGGAGGAACCCCATGGGAATATCCTGCCCGTTTTATTGAAAATTCTCCAATATTTAACATAGACAAGATAAACACCCCATTGTTGATTATGCATAACGATGCCGACGGACATGTGCCGTGGTACCAGGGGATAGAATTCTTCGTAAGCCTGAGGCGCTTGGGCAAGCCTTCCTGGTTCCTTAATTATAACGGAGAACCCCACTGGCCGCTAAAACGCCAAAACCGTGTGGATTTCAATATCCGCATGGCCCAGTTCTTTGACTACTATTTGAAAGGCGCTCCTATGCCAGCCTGGATGGACAGGGGGGTACCGGCAATGGAAAAGGGTATCAATCTGGGTTATGAGCTCTTATCCGGAGACAGGGAATAGGCTTCGGAATTCTATTAAGAGTATTCTTACATTTTAAAAGGGGTGATATCACCCCTCTTTTTTGTTGATTTCATTATCCGAAAAATAATCCTGTACCTTGGGACAGTTTTAAGGCACTTTCATCCTTTTTTGGTTGATCATTACTATCAAAGCCTCGTACTTAACCCATTACTATTTCCTGTGTAGGGAAACCTGTTAAACACGTAATCAACCTAAACTATTTAAAATGAAAAAATTATTTCTTTTTGCCTGCCTGATGGGTATGGCAGCTTCCTTTGGACAAACCAAGAAAAACGGAACTATCTTTCAGGAGCACCCTGCAATCACTACGGTTAACTCGATGACTGAGGCCTTTGTGGCCGGCGACAGTGAAAAAGTGGGAAGCTACCTGCATGAAGATTTCAGGGGATACAATGGTTCTGATCCCAACAAAGATGCGGAAGGCAGTACAAAAGAGCAGTTTATGAACCAGGTTAATTTCTGGAAAAACAATATTTCCTACCTGAGCATTGAGCCATCACCTGGTGCTTACCCGGATGCCTTAGAATATAAAGATGGACAAATATGGGTGCAGACCTGGAACCATCTGCGTGGAGTACACAATACTACTGGAGTAAAAATAGACGTTCCAGTCCACCGTATGTATCGTTTTAAAGACGGAAAAATAGATATGATGGTGAGCTACCACAACGAACGTGTCTATTGGGAGATTGGCCAGAGTTTTGAGGATAGGGAGAACGGCACTATTTATAACCATCACGACAATATCAACAGCGTAAGGAGGCTTATGCATGCCTTTGAGCACGGTGATATGGAGACTGCCTACAGTTTTTTTGATGAGAACTGCAGATTTAATAACCTGGAAATGGCAAGAGGTGAAAGCCTTTCTCTGGACGAAGTAAAGAGCCGCAACCAGGAAATGATGGATAATTTTGAAATCAACAGCATAGACGTTGTAGGTTATCCGGATTACCTGGAGTATGATCTAAGGGATGGCAAAACCGTACAAAGCTGGTGGAATATCCGCTTAACGAGGAAATCTGACAAAAAGAAAATCGTTATGCCTGCCCTTTACATACATGATTTTAATGATGACGGCAAGATCATAAGGTCAAGTGCGTACGTAAGCTCAAAGTGGTTGGATTAGCATTTTTAAGGAAATCACTATAAAAGGGGGTGTCCATGACATCCCTTTTTTTATGCCAGTATACTTTCATGCCCCGAATCCTTTACGAACAGGCAGGAGCTACCAGTCTTTTCAGTCATTTCCTGAACGAACTCAAATCTAAGGTCTCCATCCATTCCAAATATATTGAGGTCTGCCGGCGGGGCTTTGGATACCACCGAATGAAAATCTTCTACATAAACTGCAGTAAGTGTTTGCGGCAACCGTGCCAGGCTAATCAGCGAATCCAGGAATTCCCGTGCATTTTGTTCTTCCTGGGGATCCCTGATGGCAATAATCAACCGAATAGTGGCCTGCCAGTTGCGCTTCAGCTTGTAGGCAATTAAAGTAGATAAGTCAAGGTTGCCAATATCCCAGCCCAGGTTCCAGTTGTTGCTGCGATCACTTACCCACACGTTGATCATGTTGCGTTTTCCAAGAAGAGCCGTGGGGTGTGCGGAATATAACAAAACACCGATCTCAAGGCGAATGCATTCCCGGATAACAGGACGAATCTCGGTTTCATAGTTATCGTGTTGCTGCAGGTTCAGGAAAACTATGTTGGGTTTAAAGAAAGCCCCACGGAGGGCCTGGTTGCCATAATTTACTCCCTGAGCAAAATCTTCACTGTGAATGATGGTCCATGAAGAAAACACTCCCTGATTGCGAAAGGCCTCGGATAATGTATCCAGATCCTGTACAAGGGGAGAATTTTCCACGAAGGGTTCAATGCCCAGCAACTTGATGGAACCTTTGGGACGTGCAATATTTCTCAGAAACTGGAAATTACCCTTAGCTCCATGAATATCCCGGATAGGTACCATAAGGTTAGGTTTCCACGCACGTTGCTGCATGCTTTTCATACCCCAGGTATGCTTTGCAGCCCATTCTGCAAAGGAAACAAACAGACCGGAACGTACATCTTCAAAAGGAGTTTCAATATTTGCCCGTGAAAGGAACCAGTAGACTATAAAAACAATACTGAAAGAGGCCAGGCTTATGGTGGGGTTGATGATGAACATGGCGAGAACAGATGAGACCAGTCCTACCCAGGGAATCCAGCGATTTACCTTAAAGATGGGTCTGTAGCTGATAAGACCCAGGTTTTGTTCAATTATAACCACAATATTGATCATAGCATAGGTGATCAGGAAAAACAAGGTTACCAAAGGAGCCACGGCATTTAGGTCGCGCAACAGCATGGTAATAAAGATCATGATACCAGTAACGATCATAGCATTCCGGGGCTGTCCGTTTGCACTGGTTCCCGCCAGGAATTTTCCATAGGGCAGCACCCGGTGTTCTCCCATGGCATAAAGAATGCGAGATGAACCGATGATGGAGGCCAGGGCAGAGGAGAATGTTGCGCCAAGGATTCCCGCAATAACCAGGGGTCCAAAATAAGCCTTGTCTATCAGAATATTGTAGTTGGATATAAGTTCTGCCTCACTTGCACTTCGGGCGATCCAGAAGGCCAGGAGAATATAGATCACAAAGCTCACCCCGATTGCCCACAAGGTTCCAACGGGAATACTTTTTCGGGGTTCCTTTAATTCACCGGACATATTAGCCCCTGCCATAATACCTGTCGATGCCGGGAAGAACACTGCAAATACCAACCAGAAGTTGCTTCCGCCGAAATTGTTTTCGGGCGAGCCCTTAAAGGTTCCCCATTTCAAGGCTTCATCGGTAGGGATGTACATTGAACCGTAATAGGCAGCCATCACGATCGAGATCAGGGACAGGATGATAATACCCATAATAATGTATTGGGTCTTAATAGCCAGGTCCGCACTGATATAGGCAATACCGATCAGCACGGTAAAGACTATGATATCCACAAGGAAGGGATTGTGATCCGGAAATATGCCTAGCCAGCCTTCCCTGAAACCAAAAATATACATGGTTACCGCCAGGCCTTGAGACACATACCTGGGAATGCCCAAACTTCCACCCACCTCGAGTCCCAGTGCCTGGGAGATAATCGCATAAGCACCTCCGGCACCGATGCGGATATTCGTGGTAATCGCACTCATGGACAAAGCGGTGGTAAGCGTGATAAGAAAAGATATAGCAATAATGAGCCATGCTCCTAAAAGTCCTGCATTGCCAACTACCCATCCCATACGCAGGTACATGATCACGCCGAGTATGGTGAGCAGAGTAGGGGTAAATACCCCACCAAAGGTGCCAAATTTTTTTAGGTTGTTGGTTGGATTTGCCATGCTCAAGTTAAAGCTAGAAAAAAAATGTGAAATCCTGCCATCTTGGAAAAAATGAAAGTAATGTCTGACAAATAAGTCCCGGGTACAATAGCTTATATGCAGTTCATCGAAAAAACCGCATCTTATTTCTAATAAAGCAGGGTAATAATGATCTTAGAGGCTTGTATTACACGTATAACTAATATGTTACGATAATCAATCTTGTAAATTGGATAAATATGAAAACGAAATTAACAGCAATTTTCCTGGTATTAATGGGAATCATCCTATGGAATTGTACCGATGAACCCGGCACAAGTGAAAATGGCCGCATGCGCTTGCAACTTACGGATGCTCCTTTTGCCTACGACCTCATTTCAGAAGCTAATGTTACTATTTACAAAATAGAGGCTCGATATGCAGGTGAAGATGACGATAATATGGACGATGGGATGGATTCCCGTCCATCCGGAGATGATGATGACGATGGTAAATCCTTTGTAACGCTTTTTGAAGAAGAACTGGACGTTAACCTTCTGGATCTGACCAACGGTGTAACAGAGACTTTAGTGGATACTGAAGTACCGGCCGGAGAATACGATCTGATCCGGGTTTATGTGAAGGGAGTAAATGTTGTTATGAAGGACAGCACGGTTTTTGACCTGAAGGTTCCCAGTGGGGAACAGACCGGGATCAAGGTTTTTATAGATCCTCCTTTGGTAGTGGCCGGAGGGCTTTCAGCTGACTTGCTGCTTGATTTTGATGTAAGCAGATCTTTTGTGGCCCGTGGGAATATCAGAAAGCCTGGTTTCAATGGATTTATCTTCAAACCTGTGATCAAGGTCAGTAACCTAACTACTGCAGGGACCCTGGCTGGTAATGTATTTACTACTGTCACAGACAGTACAGGAACTACTACAACACCAGGACTGGAAGGTGCGCAGGTGGCCTTGATTGTGGCAGATACGGTGAATACTTCGACTTTAACAGATGCTGATGGAAACTATATGGTCATGGGACTTGAACCAGGTGCCTACAACGTGGAGGTACAACTTGAGGGCTATGAAACACAGACCGCGGAAGGTGTAACTATAGTGGTGGGAAACAAGACCATTCAGGACTTTGAATTAGTGCCTAATCCATAAGGGCATACAAGAATATAAAATCATAAAAGCAGGTCTTAAAGGGCCTGCTTTTTTTTATTGTAATTACAAAAAAAGCGTCTATTATTTTACTAAAATGGACTCATTTGCCAGCTTTCTGAGTTAATGGTTTGGCTGATGGGTATTTCAACGATCAGCCGTTAGCAGAATGGTAGCTCATCGACCAAAAGCCCAGTAAATACAAGGGTTTTCAAAGGTGTAGTTCATCGAAAAATTCAGATATTTAATCGGTATTTTTCAGAAAATAAGCATATTGCAGTCCCAAATCGATTCTAGTTCTAGTTTTTAGGACGGTTATTTTAAGTGTAATGTAACCAATATGGCGGGGAATAATTTTCATGTAGTTGATTTGGTTCCTGTGCCATAAGGAACTGTGGAGTTAAATCCGACAAAGCAGGGTAGTAATACCCTGCTTTTTTTGTTTATATAAACACCAACATTTCCCTACTTTCGTAATAATAATTTGAATCTTTCCTTTGAGAGCGGTTTATTACGAACAGTTTAGAGGTCCTATTTCCATAAGGGAAGTACAAGACCCTGTGCCTGGAGAACAGTCAGTAGTAATCCAGGTTGAAGCCAGCGGCCTCTGTTTATCCGACTGGCACGGCTGGATGGGGCATGACCCTGATATATTACTCCCTCATGTTCCAGGTCATGAACTGGCCGGTACCGTAGTGGAAGCAGGGAAGGGGGTAAGGAAATGGAAAACGGGCGATCGGGTTACCGTTCCATTCGTTGGGGGATGTGGTAAATGCAAGTATTGCACTGAAGGCAACCCCCAGGTATGTGACCATCAATTCCAGCCCGGATTTACTGCTTGGGGTTCTTTCGCAGAATATGTTGCCATTGACTATGCCGATCAGAACCTGGCCTTATTGCCGGAAGATATGCCATTTGAAGAGGCGGCTAGCCTCGGTTGCCGTTTTATTACCGCCTTCCGCGGTGTAGTCCTTCAGGGCAGGGTAGAGGCTGGTCAAAGCATTGCAGTCTTTGGTTGCGGTGGTGTGGGCTTGTCGGCCATACAAATAGCCGGTGCAATGGGAGCAAAGGTCTTTGCAGTAGATATTACGGACGATAAGTGCAACCTGGCCAAAAACTTAGGGGCAGATTTTACTATAAATGCCAGCCGGGAAGATCCGGTTGCCGCCATTCGGGAATACAGCAAAGGAGGTGTTCACATCAGCGTGGATGCACTGGGGCATGTGGATACCTGCTTGCAGGCAATCCATAGCTTGCGCAAACGTGGGAGACATGTTCAGCTTGGCCTCATGACCGGCAAAAACGCTAATACTGCCATCCCTATGGATAAGGTAATCGCCCATGAACTTGAAATACTGGGAAGCCACGGCATGCAGGCAGCGAAGTATACTGAGTTGTTCCGTTTTATAGAAGAAAGGGAAATTGATCTCAATAAGATGATCGGTAGAAGAATATCGCTTTCCCAGGTGCCCGATCTGCTACCCCGGCTAAATAATACGGCACAAGCCGGCATTACTATTATTGATAATTTTAAACAGTGATATTAAAGGAACTTGGCAGCGATATCTTCCCAATCCATTGCCCGTTCAAAACCATTAGTATGCACATTGTGGGGGGAGGTAAAGAGTAATGGCCTTTCTCCAGTAAAGCGTTGTAGATTATAGCTCCTGTCGTCAATAAGCACATCGCCCTTAAGGATATGCTTTTCCCCGCACAGGATTCGGTTCTTCCAGTGAATAAAAGGGAAATGTTCATCAAGCCAATCCGATTTTTCCTGCAGGGAATTGGGAAACTGCATAGCGGCAGAGGCGATAAATACCTCATATTTATTATTCAATTCTTTCAAAACTTCCCGGCTGTTGGCAATAGGATCGAGAGTTCTGAAGAATCCGGGGCGAGTAGCATGCAGGCGTACGCTTTGCTGGTGTTTCTCAGGCACCATTTGCCAAACCTCTTTCCCATGGCATTCTTCCAGAGTCAAGGCAGCATTAAAATCCTTGTTGTACCATTCCACGTGGGCGCCATAAGTATCGGCGATCACTTCATCCATATCAACAAATAGGGTCATTGCATTATTTTTTGCGAAGTACGCAAAAAGAATGGGATTTCAGAAATGCGCTGTCAATTGATAAATACATGGCAACCTGCCATTAACTATTTACTTGACCATGTATTCCCTCTTCATGGACAAACCTCGGTCCTCATTGTAATAAAGGCTTCGGGTGTTGTATTTCATTTTTAGTGTTCTCATGATTGATGTTGGTTTATTAATAAGACGAAATTTTGAAAGGGTTGTTACAATTGTCATTGTGCGAAACGAAACGGGGATATCTGATACGACTTACCTGTTCTGAAACAAAATAAGCAGTTGTACTTGCCATTAAAAAGGGGTATATTTCTATAAATAAAAATCAGAGTAAATATGAAAATTACGGTATCCAATTCACTACATCAGATAATTCTCATTTTATTAACATCACTTTTCGTATTCTCCTGCAAGCAGGCCAAACAAGAGAAAAAAGAAATCACTGCAATGGAATCAGCGGTTGAAGATTCCACCCGTCTGCCCATTGAACGACTGAATCTTCCGGAAGGATTCAAAATCAATCTTTACGCTGAAGGTATAGACAACGCCCGATCCATGGCTATGGGTGATAACGGCACCTTATTTGTCGGAAACCGCCGGGGTAAGCGGGTATATGCTATACAGGATACGGACGGGGATTACAAGGCAGATAATATTATTGTACTGGATACCACTTTCCAGGTTCCTAATGGGATAGCCTTTCGGGATGGATCACTTTACGTTGCCGAAGTGAACAGGCTCTTACGCTATGATGATATAGAAGCCAATCTCAATAATCCACCCGAACCGGTAGTTGTTTATGACGATTACCCTACGGAATTCCACCACGGGTGGAAGTATATCGCTTTTGGTCCGGATGGGAAACTTTATGTGCCTGTGGGTGCGCCCTGTAATATTTGTGAAAGTGAGGACGAACGTTTCGCCAGTATAACACGAATGGACCCGGATGGCTCCAACAGGGAGATCTATGCCAGGGGTGTACGTAATACCGTTGGATTTACCTGGCATCCGGATACCGGAGAACTCTGGTTTACTGACAATGGCAGGGATATGATGGGAGATGACATCCCCCCCTGTGAATTGAACCGGGTAACGGAGGCTGGTCAACACTTTGGATACCCCTACTGCCACGGAGGAACTATCAAGGATCCGGAATTTGGGGATAAATTTCCCTGTGAAGACTTCGTTTCTCCTGCCCAGAACCTGGGACCTCATACAGCGCCCCTGGGAGTAAAATTCTACACAGGCACTATGTTCCCCGAAGAATACCGTGGACATGCCTTTATTGCCGAGCACGGCTCCTGGAACCGTTCCTCCAAAATTGGTTACCGGATTAGCCTGGTAAAAGTGGAAGACAATAAGGCTGTTAGTTATGAGACATTTCTAGATGGATGGCTTGATGAAGCTTCACAGGAAGTGTTCGGACGGCCTGTGGACCTCCTTCTCCTGGATGATGGCTCTATGTTAATATCTGATGATTTTGGCAATGCCATATACCGGGTGAGTTATGAAAAGAGTTAAATTCCTGACCTGATAAAAATTGCCTTATACTTCATTGAATAATTTAAAACTCAAAAAAGCACTTTTAGTTTTCCTGCTGTTGCCGGCTTATATGGGAACGGCCCAAATAGAGGAGGGGTTATTCCTGCAAAATGTCAATGCACGAAAAGTGGAAAAACTTGATGGACTCTGGCAGGTAATTGTAGATCCCCTGGAAAATGGGTATTACAACCACCGGTATCAACCCAGGGATGATGGATATTTCAAAAATTCAAAAATGAAATCGCCTTCAGACCTCATTGAATATGATTTTGATACAGACCTGGAATTAATGGTTCCGGGCGACTGGAACACCCAATCGGATAAATTGTACTATTATGAAGGCACGGTATGGTACAAGAGAGATTTTGATTATTTGCCAGAAGAAGGCCAACGGGTCTATGTGCATTTTGCAGGAGTAAATTATGAGGCCAGGGTTTATCTCAATGGGGAGTATCTGGGGAAACACACGGGTGGATTTACATCCTTTATGTTTGAAATAACGGATATAGTCAGGGAGAAAGATAATTTCCTGGTTGTAAAAGTAGATAATACGAGGAAACGTGAGGGCATTCCAACGGTAAATACAGATTGGTGGAATTACGGCGGCATAACGCGTTCGGTGCAGTTGGTCAGCGTGCCTCGCAAGCATATTGTGGACTATAATGTCAGCCTTTCCAAGGTTTCAAAGGGGACAATAGAAGGCTGGGTCAAAGTGAGCAGTGCAGGAGAGGAAGAACGGGTAAAGCTCACTATCCCGGAGCTGAGCATCAGCCAAAGCTTTGCACTGAACTCTCAGGGTGTAGCCCAATTTCGAATTAAGGCAGATCCCAGGCTATGGTCGCCTTCATATCCCAAGAGATATGAAGTTCAATTTACCTTTTTCTCGGACAGTATTGAGGATCAAATCGGCTTCAGGAAGATAGAAACCAGAGGGGACAAAATTCTATTAAACGGAAAGGAGATCTTCCTGAAGGGCATTAGTATACATGAGGAAGCACCTTTTAAAACAGGCCGTGTCACCTCTCGGGAAGAGTGCATTACCTTGCTTAACTGGGCCAAAGAACTGGGTTGCAATTTTATCCGATTAGCCCATTACCCACATAGTGAACAAATGGTTCAGGAGGCTGAAAGGATGGGCTTGATGGTATGGTCCGAAATCCCTGTGTACTGGACCATTCAATATGACAATAAGTACACCTACACACTTGCCGAACAGCAACTTACAGAGATGATCTCGAGAGATAGGAACAGGGCTGGAATAGTGCTATGGTCCATTGCTAATGAAACACCGGTCAGCTTTATGCGGAATGATTTTCTTAAGAAGCTGGCCAAAAAGGCAAGGGAACTGGATGACGGTCGGCTTATAACAGCCGCTTTAGACACCCATTCAGGCGACCAGGGGGTTAGGGTAATTGATGATCCTCTGGGTGAAATAGTTGATGTTATCGGGATTAACAACTATTGTGGGTGGTACAGCCAGGAAACAAAGAGCTGTGCGGCCATTAGATGGAAGAATAGCTATGGCAAACCTGTGATCGTCAGTGAATTTGGAGCCGGGGCCTTGCAGGGATACCACGGCAATGCCAACGAACGCTGGACGGAGGAATACCAGGATGCGGTTTATAACTACAATATTGAAATGCTGAAGAATATGGATTTCCTGGGCGGCGTATCTCCCTGGATATTAATGGATTTCCGGTCGCCAAGGCGCCATTTAAAGAAAATACAGAAAGATTTTAACCGCAAAGGCCTGATATCCGAACAGGGACGAAAGAAAAAGGCTTTTTATACCTTACAATCATATTACAACAAGGGATAAGGTAGCTAGTACAAGAAACTGATCCTAAATAAGAATATGAGAATCATTACCCCATCATATATATAAAGACTGTATTGGAGATGTCTGAGTAGTCTTTTGCTAAATATTTGAAAATAAATGAAATAAATAGTCCAAAAACCAATTAATAGCACCACCTTTGCCACAATTAGTAATATTTAAACAATTTAAAATGAGTATTGGAACAGTAAAGTTCTTTAACAGCACCAAGGGATTTGGATTTATTGCTGAAGAAGGTGAGGAAAAAGAACATTTTGTACATGTTTCTGGATTGATTGACGAAATTCGCGATGGTGATGAAGTTGAGTTTGATTTAGAACAAGGAAGAAAAGGATTAAATGCAGTAAACGTAAAAGTTATATAAGACATTATTTTTCTTAATGAAAACCCATCTCAAAAGGATGGGTTTTTTTGTACCCCTGATTAGGGAGTTTTTTAAAAGTAACACCTAACATAAATCTATGGCGAGATCGCAAGAATCATATAGTAAGCGAGAGAAAGAAAAGAAACGATTAAAAAAACGGGAAGAAAAACAAAAGAAGAAAGAGGCCCGAAAGGAGGAAGCTAAAGAAGGGGGTGGGGGAATCCCATTTGCCTATGTGGATAAATTTGGGAATTTGACCGAAACCCCTCAGGATCCTGAGGAAAAAGAGGAAATCGACGCCTCAGAAATTGTACTGGAAGTACCCAAAAGGGAAAAGGCGGAATATGATCCGGTGCGGAAAGGGAAAGTATCTTTTTTTGATTATTCCAAGGGTTTTGGATTTATAGTGGATCAAGAAAACCAGGAAAAATACTTTTGTCATATCAGCGGCTTGCTTGATGAAATCAATGAAAACGACAAGGTTAGTTTTGAACTTGAAAAAGGCCTTAAAGGACTAAATGCTGTTAGGGTGAAACTACTGGATTAAACTAATACATTGTTGTATTCAACCCTACCAAACACTTTAGGTAAAGCGCTTTTTTTCAATGTGTTGTATTTATTCATTATCTTTCATATGATATATAACAGCCAAAATTGTTACTCAGGGGATGCAAAACCGGTCCTGTCACTGCCATTTAAAGTAAACTCCATATTAATAAGCTTTTTATAACTTACGTGCTTACTACAAAAGTTAAAAGTGTGGTTTAAATATTCCGATCTCATTGTAAGTTACTTTAGGCTATGCTTATAAAGTACATTCTGGTGATTACAATTGTTCAGGCATGGTACTTTTCAGGTACAATCTGGCTGGCCAATAAAAATAAGAAAACCTCAGATCTTATTATGATAGGGTGGTTACTGGTTATCGGTATTCATGCGCTATTTAGTTTTTTACAAATCAGTGATTTTAGAGTAAATACCTATATTTCTTTTATTAATTCATCCATTCCGTTCCTGCAGGGGCCATTTTTATTTCTTTATATATGTGCCCATAGAAATGAAGCTTTTACACTGAAATGGAGTCATGCGTTACACGCAATCCCATTTGTGGGTTTATTTGCCTATCAATCTTACTCGTATATCAAAACACTTATTGCAGCTCAGGGCGAGGAACAGATTGTTTATGTGCACTTTCTGGAAGGGATCAATTATATTCAATTGTTCTTCGTGGGACTTCTGACCATCTATTTGGTCTCCAGTTATATCCTGACCAGGGATAAACAATTTTACGCGAAGAATAAGTTAACCTGGATACGCACTTTTATTGCTTTTGTTGGCAGCATATGGCTGCTTGCCCTGTTGTCTATATTTACCCCATCATCTGTAGATCACTCTATTCAATCAGGATTGTCTCTGGGGATATTTGTGATGCTGACGGGTGTAGTATATCTTTCCAGTTATTTCGGGATCCGGGAATCTGTGAAAACAGATGTGCCAAAAGTCTTTGCTCCTAAATACGAAAAATCTTTATTGTCAACAGAAGAGAGCCTGGAGGTATGGACTAAGTTAGAAGGTCATATGCATAAAACAAAGGCGTTCATCAATCAGGAACTTTCGCTAAATGATCTTTCTGTACAGCTTAATATACCTGTTAATAAATTGTCTCAAGCGATAAACAGGCATGCCGAAATGAAGTATACTGATTATATAAACAGATACCGCGTAGACCAGGTTAAAGAGCTTATGTCTGATCCTAAATATGGGCACCTCAGTATATTAGGAATGGCATTGGAATCCGGTTTTACCTCCAAAGCCACATTCAATCGGGCTTTTAAAAAGTTCACTAACGAAACACCATCGCAATATATGAGTTCTATCAATTTGTAAATCCAAGTGGTATCATCCTGAAGGATGAGTCGATTTACATTGATTATATCCTGATGTTTGAGCTAATTATTAATCAAATAAATCAAACATCATGAAACTCAAAAATCAAATCAGCCTGATCTTACTTTCTTTAGGATTAGTATTATTTGTTCAGTGTCAGGAAAGAACTACTTCAGCTTCTGCTGATCAAACCGTGGCTATTCTGGTAAAAACGGTCAACACCAGAGATTTTTCAAAAATTGAAGACTTACTTGCAGATAATTATCAGTACCAGGAATATGGCAATCCCATGGCCTCGAATATTTTAAAACAAGTTATCATCCAATATCCTGAAATCAGAGACTATGAAATAATTTCAACCTCGTATAGGGATAATGAGATAGGGGTAGAGGTTAATTTCACTACCGAAAAAGGAAGGGAAAAGAAACTAATACAACTGGACAAGGATCATAAACTGTTAAGGGCAGATATTGCCAGTATTACTTTAGCGGGTCATCCTGAAAAAAAGGATAATCAATCGTCTTCAGAGAACATTTCAAAAGAGCCCTTTGAAGAAATATCATTTCAACTCACTGGAACAGGTCATATGATCGTTGAAGCATCTGTTAATGGTAGAAAGGCAAATTTTATTGTGGATAGCGGTACAGCTGGTCAGCTTATGCTTAATGCTGAGTATTATGATATGGCGGGGAGCACCAGCCAAAACATGCCCATGGGGGTGACCGGTAAGATGCAGGGTGTCCGGGAACTAATCGTTGATCAATTCGTCTGGAATAATATGGAATTCAAAGAATTAGATGCACACATAGCAGAAATTTCACACCTGGGGAGGAATATAGGAGTTGAAAATTTTGGCGGCACAATAGGTTACGGCATACTGAAAGATTTTGCAATGGATCTTGACTATAAACAGGGCATCCTGAAATTATGGAGGGATACAGAGGCGATGCGCGGTACTTATGGTATTACGAAAGATCGTACTCTGCCAATGAGTATGGCAATGCATATTCCGATAATTGAAGTTAATATTGCTGATAAGATTGTCAAACTTGGTATCGACAGTGGTGCGGAGGGTAATATGCTGAATAAAGAATGGGAAGTAAAATTAAATGGTTCCTATAATAATATCCGCAAGGACAAACTTGGTGGTGCCGAAAATAATTATGTAACCGTAACCAAGGTCTCTCTCAATGATATACAGATATGTAAAAATGAATATGAAATGGACTTTATTTTCGCTGATTTATTTGGAGGAAACCACAAGGTAAACCTTCTGGATGGACTGATTGGCTATCCATTCCTTTCTGCTCAGCAAACTATACTTAATCTAAAGGATAATGAGATCTGTTTATTGAATAAACCCCTCTAGCACCTAAGTTTTAAATTCTTTATAAAGATTCTGATTTTCTTTTTTAATATTGAAAATTGGGCTCAATATAAAAGGACGAAAAATGTGGTCAAACATTAATTACTGTTTATTTTTGCTATAATTTTCCAACGTTAGGCTTCTTAGTTTTGATACCGAATACCCCGTCGAATTTTCAACCTAATAATTTATTAAAAAAAACAACGTTAATTTATTTAGCGTTGATGTACACTTTGTTATGGCCCCAATCACTTCAATTCAGTTTGCTCATTTAAATTTCAATCTAATGCAAGCCTTCAAATGGTTTAAAACAACCCAATTTTTGTTGCTGCCTTTAATATTCATACTGTTAGGCTGTAACAATGCAATGGATCCTGAGTCGCCCGAAGAAGGAATTGATTCAGAAAATGAAATTGTTGATCCTGAAAATATAGCCCTAACGTATCGAAATGAATGTGGAGGCTGTCATGGACAGGACTTGTCCTCCTTTGTTGAACGCGACTGGGTTTATGGCAATTCTCTGGAAGATGTTATAGAATCTATAACTAATGGATATCCAGGCAATGGAATGCCAGCTTATGGTTCTATGTTGAGTGAGAAGGAAATAGAGGATCTGGCCAACTATATACTTACCGATATTGAAGGAAAAACCAAAGAGATGTTGGAAGAGGACAACCCCGATTTGTCTGGTTTGATCTCATCCGATGACCTGAATTTCCGATTGGAAACCATTACCGATGAGATTCCCGGAATTCCCTGGGGGATTGAGCAACTACCCAATGGTGAAATTTTGGTGACCGAGCGTGGAGGACGACTGTTTTTAGTAAGTACCGATAAGCAATTGACGGAAATTACCGGTGTTCCAGACGTTGTTTCACTAGGGCAGGGTGGATTGTTGGATGTACTTATACATCCAGATTTTGAAAACAATGCATTTGTTTATTTGTCTTATTCCCGTGCCAACCCCAATAATGCATCTGAATACACCACAGCAGTGGCAAGAGCCAGGCTTGAGGGAAACAGTTTGGTCGATGTGGAGAACATATTTACGGCACTTCCCTATCTCAGCAGCTCCAAACATTATGGATCCAGACTGTTGTTTGATGGTAATGGCTTCCTGTATGTTTCCGTTGGTGATCGCACATTTAGGGATGTTTACCCTCAGGAATTGGACAATGCACTAGGAAAAATACACCGTATCCATGACGACGGTCAAGTTCCTGCTGACAATCCATTTTATAACACATCTGGAGCGGTTAATTCAATTTTTACATACGGAACACGCAATCCTCAAGGAATGAGCCTGCATCCAGAAACTGGAATGGTTTGGGAAGGCGAGCATGGACCTCGGGGTGGTGATGAAATCAATATCTTGGAAGCAGGGAACAACAATGGTTGGCCTGTGATTTCATATGGTATTAATTATGATGGAACTACATTTACGGACCTTACCGAGGCGGATGGTATGGAACAACCAGTATATTACTGGACCCCTTCCATTGCTCCCTGTGGAATGACATTTGTGTCCAGCGATTTTTATGGAAATTGGAAAAATGACCTCTTCGTCGGTTCACTTAAATTTGAATACCTCCATCGTTTAAAGATGAATGGCAACCAGGTCGTTGGCCATGAAACACTATTGGAGGGAATCGGCAGGGTTCGTGACGCCCAAATGGGTACAGACGGTTATCTTTACATTGCGGTTGAGGGCCCCGGCAGACTTATACGCCTTGTGCCTGAGCAATAGTGCCATACTTTATTTAAAGTAAGAGTCAAATTAATTAGTACAGAAAGGTAATTTAACTTTAAGGTGATTTCCAATATAATTTTACATAGGGACTCATCGGCTATCCATTCCTTTCTGCCCAGCAAACTATATTTAATCTAAAGGATAATGAGATCTGTTTATTGAATTAACCTCTTTAACAATACAATTTATAATATACTTTATATCAATATGTTAGCCCATTTTATCCATTAATTTGCTATCTTACATGTGAATAACAAAAAGCATTAGGATGAAAGCAATTTATGAACGATTTAGCCCTTTGATTTTCCTCTTATTTTTCCTTATTGGCGGATGCAAAAGTGAGCCTGTCACTGTTATAGATTCTTACGATGGGGTGAGCATCCGCTTTGATAACGAGGGTAGTGGAGAAATCACCCTAATACTGGTTCATGGGTGGGCTAATGACCGAAGCATCTGGGATGCCCAGGTAGCACACTTTTCTGAAAATTATCGGGTAATAGCAGTCGATATGCCGGGTTTTGGTGAATCCGGCAACAATCGTTCTGATTGGACAATTTCTTCTTATAGTCGGGATATTTCTGAAATTATTAAGCAGTTGGATCTTAATAATGTAGTACTGGTAGGATTTTCAATGGGTGCGCCAATTGTTGTGGAAGCGGCAGCTTTGGCTCAGGATCAGGTCAGCGGTGTAGTACTGGTTGATGCATTGCAGGAAGTTGAATTGAAATATCCTCCTGAAACTGCCAAGTTTATGGATAGTGTAATGATGGACCTGGTAAATAACCCAACAAAGGAAAAGTTAGTAGCAGGAGGTTTTTTTAAAAAGAATATCGATTCCGCCCATCAACGCGTTATGTCTTTTCTAGAAGGAAGCTCACAAAAAGGTTGGAGAGAATCGTTAAACGGGGTTATGAATTGGCAAAATGAGCGATGTATTGAGGTGCTTCGTGCGGTTAATACTCCCATTATAGCCATAAATTCTGATATGCAACCGACGAATGTTGAATCCTTTAGAAAATATGCTCCTGATTACAAAGTCAAAATTGTGCAGAATGTTGGTCACGTTATTATGTGGGATAAGCCCGAAACTTTTAATCTATTGATGGAAGAAAGTATACAGGAGTTTAGAGCCGATTAATTGTACTTCATGTTTTACATCAAATTATATAGCAATACAGAATAATCTACATTTGTTCTATAATTTATATTATGTAAAATAGAATACGCCTAGCCACATGATAATGGTCATAATATACCCTATTTAAAATTTCTTTATTGCTAAAACTATTTTAGCGAAAATATCCCTAACTAAATTCCCTAACTAATCTCTAAATGAAGCAGCTAAAGCATTCTTTGAAGTTTATGATGATATTATCCACTCTCCTTTTAATGCAAAGTTGTTATGTATCAAAACCGGTTTCTGCTTCAGAATTAAGGTATTCATACAGATCTAGCAGTATTTCCATGGGGAAAACTAGTAAACCTGTGAAAATTATTTACGATTCCAATAAATACATATTCAGATACTTAATCAATGTAGATGGAACCATTTATGGAGTTGCAGGTAAAGAATCTAAAACGGCAAAACTACTCTCAAAACAAATTGTAAATTCCAAGAGTTTCATTAACAGCAGGTTAATTAGAAGGAATGAAATAGCGATACTACTTACTGAAGAACAGGCAAATGAGGTGTATCCTCACTCATATATAAAATCTGTTATAGTTGCACTGCCAATTGCATTTGGTGTAGCTTATGGCCTTTTTTATTTAACTATCATCAATAATATTTGAGTAATGTTTTTCTATTCCGATTGCGGATTCTCCGCTACTCCTTCGTAACGTATGGGATTTCTCTGTGTGCTATAGAACATTAATACAGCCTTTTGACCGGGAAATAATTTAACCATTATATCAAACCGCTCTGTTCCAAAAGATGCATCAAAATTGATTCGGTATGAACCCTCTTTATCTAAGAATTCAGATTTGTAATTTTCCATGGGTGCTTTAAAATCAATTCCGCTGACTCCCGGATATCCGGAAACTATCCTTCTTTCCCCATAATACGGAAGGTCGGCATAAATAGTATCCCCACGGATTTCGAATGAATTAGGGGTCTGCATAAGGTTTATGCGTGAAACATTGCTGCCAGGTGGCAATAAACCAGAATTGTACACACTTGCCATAGCAGTTGTTGTGAGGGGAATTGCCCACTCTGCCCTTACCTTTATACTGCGGGAATCTGCCTGCTGTTTTAGTTCCTTTATGGTTTCATCGCTCACAGCTTTTTTAGTACCGCTGCAACTACCCAGGGCCCATATGATCCCGGCGATCCAAAGGGCATAAAAAAGCACAAACCTGATGTGTTTTTTCGTTCTCATATACCTATAACTCAAGATACTACATTTGAGTACTCCCATTTTCCCAAAAAATCCCTAAAATGTCACAAAGTTTTCTCAAAAATCAAGTGCCAAATAAAAGCTTATCCTGATAAAAATCATTTTTGTTAACCCCTGCCCTGCAGATATTTGTCTGTAAATAAAGGGAATATGACAACTACTAATCCTTCAACCCGTACAACACACGTTTCCAATGCCGTATATGGCCTGGGGTTAATCGGGGCTGCCGTTTATTATATCCAGGTAGCAACAGGCTTCTGGGCGGGTATAATTGGCTTGCTCAAAGCCATTGTATGGCCGGCATTCCTGGTATATGAAGTGCTACAACACCTGGCCGTTCAATAAAGATGGTCTTCATGAGCATATTTTCGATGTACGCGTATCCTCAAAGACTTACTAATGGGTGTCCTGCTTTTGTCGGCAAAGTTGTTATGCGGAACTAAAACGTTTGTCTCCGGAAAATATGCAGCCGTATTGCCTCTTGGTATTTTATAGGAAATTACCCTGAAATTATCTGCCTTTCGGGTAACCCCATCATAGCTGCTGCTCAGATCCACAATTTCGCGGTTTTTCAAACCTCTATCAGCCATATCTTTTTTATTCATCAATAAGACCCTCCTTTCACCGTAAATACCACGGTAACGGTCGTCCATACCATAAATGGTAGTATTAAACTGATCATGAGAACGAATGGTCATCAACATCAATTCATCTTCGGCCAATTCATGGTCAGGAAGTTTATTCAGGCTAATCTTTGCTCTTCCTTTTGGTAATTTGCTGAAATCCCCTGCTCGTGCGTTGTTTGGCAAATAATATCCGGTTCCTTTTGAACGCTCCTCCGTATTTTCAAAACCTCTTGCGACCAGGTCTATAAGTTCGCGTATAGCCCTGTAGTCCTCCCCCAGTGATTTCCAGGGAACAACGTGGTCCTTTCCAAAATAAGCCTCTCCCAAGTTTCCAATGATCTCAGGTTCACTCATAAGGTCAGCAGAGGCAGGTTTTAAAATGCCTTTAGACCAGCGTACCCTTCCCATGCTGTTCTCGGTAGTAACAAACCGGGATTTACCGTTTTTGGTATCCTTTTCCGAACGACCATAAGTTGGCAGGATCAGGGCTTTTTTGCCCGTTACCAAATGGGATCGGTTGAGTTTGGTGCTCACTTGCACTGTTAATTCACAATTCTGAAGGGCCCTACCTGTGTAGCGCGTATCTGAAGCAGCCATTAAAAAGTTCCCCCCTAAGGCTACAAATACCCTGGCCTTTCCCTTGTGCATGGCTTCCGTGGCCCCTACCACATCCACTCCTGGGATATCCGGCGCTTTAATACCCATATACCTGTCTAGACGTTCGTTGTATTCCTCATCCACATAATGCATGATACCCACACTGCGATCGCCCTGAACATTGCTATGCCCACGAACCGGGCAGGTTCCCGAATTAGGTTTTCCAAGAGCACCCTTAAGGAGGAGCAGGTTTACATATTCCCGAATCGTTTCCACCCCGTTCTTATGTTGAGTAAGGCCCATTGCCCAGCATATAATGATTTTTCTGGCCCGCGTGAGGTAGTCCACCGCTGCATTGATTTTTGCCTCCTCTACTCCCGTTAATTCAAGCAAATGGTCTTCTGAATACTGCTCAAGATCCATCATCAGTTTTTCATATCCCTCCGTTTTGGTGGATATGAATTCCCGATCAAAAACCCCTCCCGTCTCCGCCTCTTTCTGGGCTAGCTTCCTCATGATAAGTTTTAACAGGGGGATATCCTGGTTGATTTTTACCGGAAGGTGCAAGTCGGCCATAGGCTCCCCTTTTCCAATCCAACCCTTAGTTCTCTGGGGATTTCTGAAGTTAACAAGACCCGCCTCTTCCAGTGGATTTATGCTGATTATACGTCCCCCGTTTTCCTTGCATTTTTCCAGGGCAGACAGCATACGGGGGTGGTTAGTGCCGGGATTTTGACCGGCAACAATGATTACTTCAGCGCCATATAGATCCTCGAGGGTAACACTCCCCTTCCCTATTCCCAGGGTTTCCGAAAGTGCTACACCACTGGATTCATGACACATGTTTGAACAATCCGGAAGGTTATTGGTGCCTAATGCCCGGGCAAATGAACCGTATAAAAAAGCAGCTTCGTTGCTGGAACGACCGGAGGTATAAAATATAGCTTCGTTAGGATCTTTTAATGCCCTGAGCTCTTCAGCAATAACCTCAAAAGCTCCTTCCCAGCTTACAGGCTCATAGTGACTACTGTCTTCCCGAAGGACCATGGGCTCTGTAAGCCGACCCAACTGATTCAATTCAAGATCCGACCAGTGCGAGAGTACCTCTACCGAGTGTTCTTTAAAAAAATCCGTATTTAAATGATTCCTTGTAGCCTCATCTGCCAGGGCCTTAGCACCGTTTTCACAGTACTCCCCTACTCTTGAGGGATTTTCCGGGTCTGGCCAGGCACAACTGGGACAATCGAATCCCTGCTTCTGATTAATTTTCAGCAGGGAAGTTGTAGACCGTAAAACACCCATTTCCTTCAGGCTGTGCTTCAGTGTGCTAAATACTCCCGGCACACCGGCAGCATAAGAAGATGCTTCCCTGGTTTTTAGATCTGATAAATGAACAGGACCTTCGTAAGAAACATTTCTTTTGTAATGTTTTTTGCTCATTTATTTAAAGTAAAGCTTTAGGGTTAGGATACTGGTCCGATTCGTCTTCAGAGCGTGCTTCAAGACACTGAAAATCCTTTTCCAGAAGCAGGTGTAATGTAGAATCATTTGTCAAGGGCAACCATTCTTCAAAGCCAACCGTTTCATTGTCGGGCCAGTTCTCAGAAAGCTTCCGGGGAAGGTAAAAACAGATACTATTATCTTCTAAAGCGGCATTCAGGGTATTGTGCACTTCCGAAATCATCACCTCATATCTGAACAAGCCCGACGGAAATCGGGTGGTTTCCCTAATAAAACCTTTTGTACACAAATCAGCTACTTCATTACGAGTTAAGCGTAAGCGGATGGAATTTCCTTTGATCCTTATTTTCATAGGGTTTACCTTTCTTATTCTTAAAAATACGACTTCTATGGGAATGTCTTGGGATTTTATCAGACTCACCGTGAACAGCCAAAATTTTAGTTAGCTTTAGCAGATCAAAGAAACTAATCACGAAAAACCTGGTTCGTGCAGTTGTAGCGGCCATTGGGGCTAAAAAAATAGGAGGGGGACGTTGTGGATGCATCGGCACGGTATTCGTTTTCATTATCCCCTATTGGCTTTTGGGCTACGTTTTTGAACTGTTTTAGTATTGCCTGCCCCTCTATTAATATGGGCTGAATACCCTACTTTTGCCGAATGTCTGTTTCGCGTAGCTCCCAGATCGAATTTGTAGCCCTGATGGCTGCTCTTATGTCCATTGCCGCACTGGCCCTGGATGCATTGCTACCTGCCCTGGAACCTATTGGGCAAACCATTCAATCCCGTTCAGCGGCAGACAACCAGCTTTTAATTACCCTTTTCTTTCTCGGTTTGGGTGTAGGTCCTCTGGTTTTTGGCCCTATTTCCGATAGTATCGGGCGCAAACCTGTAGTTTACATGGGATTTGGCTTGTTTATTCTATCGAGCATGATATGTGTTTTTGCGCGTAGTGTGGAAGTTATGATCATCGGCCGAATACTTCAGGGTATTTCCCTGTCGGCCCCTAGAACCATTAGCGTAGCTATGATCCGGGATACTTACAGCGGGGATTATATGGCCCGGGTGATGTCTTTTGTCACAGTGGTTTTCATCCTGGTTCCGGTAGTGGCTCCGGCGCTAGGCAAGTATATTCTGGACCGGATGGGCTGGCAGGCTATTTTTCATGTGCAGGTAGGATTCAGCATACTTGTGTGCTGGTGGTTCTGGAAGCGTCAGGCCGAAACTCTTCCGCAAATACGTCGTAATAGTTTCAGGGGCCGCATTTTCATCGATGGCTTTAAGGAGTTGCTGAATTACCGCCAGACCGTCGCATTTACCTTTATCTGGGGATTTATTACCGGATCTTTTCTGGTTTATTTAAGCACTTCACAGCAGGTCTTTGAGCAACAATACGGATTGCCGGACGCATTTCCCTACCTGTTTGCTGCCCTTGCCATAACCATAGGGGCTGCCACACTGCTCAATGGCACCCTTGTAGTTAGATTGGGTATGCTGCGACTGGTAACGGCAGCCATTATCCTTTATGTACTCACTTCTCTCGTTTATATTTTGCTTTACTTCAATAGTGGTAATCCGCCAGTTATTGTGCTTATGATATTTTTTGCTGTCCAGTTTTTTGCAGTGGGATTCATTTTCGGAAACCTGAGATCCCTGGCCATGGAGCCCCTGGGTCATATTGCGGGCATTGGCGCAGCCATAACCGGTTTTGTAGCTACAGTAATGGCCGTTCCCATCAGTTCCTTCATTGGTAAATTTGTTCTGAACTCGGTACTCCCCATGTTTGTAGGATTCCTCGTTTGCGGGACTATTTCCTGCCTTATCCTGGGCTATTACTACTTCACCAAGAGCGGTATCAGGAATCGATACTAAAAAGGATTATTCACCGGATTCTATCCGCTTTAACATCCGCATGGAGTTTGCAGCAACGTTGCCTTCAATATCCAGCGATATTGCCTTTTTGTAATATTCTTTGGCCTTGTCCAGAGCTCCTGATTTCCAGTAGGCTTCTGCCAGGCTGTCCCAGGCATTCGCAGACTCCGGAAATAACTGAGTATTCATGCTGAAAACATAAATGGCTTCCTCAATCCGATTCCCTTTGAGAAGATCGTAACCAGCTGAATCAAATTCCCCTTCGAAATCAAAGAACCGGTAAGTCGGATCCTGCATCATGCGCACAACTTCGGATTGAAGCTTTTCAACTTCTCCGGATACAAAAAGATTCCGGAAATAATTCATTGGGTCCAGTACAAAATTATCATCAGAAAAGTCCAGGGCGGCCTGTAAAACAGGATCTTCGTTGTTGCGATACTGTTCAAAACTCATGTCTACCGCAATGTGCGGTGTAGTCCAGTCCGCATTCTCCCATTGTGGTTTATCCTGCCACCAGGCAAACGATAAATAGGCATTTATCTGGGTGTTGGGTAATTGTACAGGGCGATTATCCCCGTAGAAGTTTATGTTCTCTCCGGTTGGCTCCCCAACGAATACTGCGTTGGTATAGTTACTCAGCTCATTTACAAGGTTCTGGCAGGCAGAGAATGTACGCCTGCCGATTATGACCATGAACTTGCCTGGTTTATTGATCTTTTCTGATTTGATGATGCCGGTAACTATGGGTTTGTTTTTGTAGTTATTGCCCCCTCCGTTCAGCCTTACATCCAGGATTAGCTTCTCCACATCATTCTTTTCGATGAAATCAAAAACTTCGGCATAAAATGCAGGGATATCCTGTCCTTCCTGATCCTGGATCTGGCTATGCCTTACGTAAACGGTTTTCGAATCCGGGAGATATTCATAGAAATATATCCTGTCCAGGTTTTTTAAATAAAGTGGTGTTTTGCTCAGGTCTCTGGACTCTAACCAGGTTTCACTGGGCACTACCATTCCATAGCGCCTGGGGAAGCGTTCGGCCTTTACTGCCTGTATTGTTTTTTCAAATTGACGTCCTTCTTTTTCCAGTGTAAGGCTAATGTTATTCTTCAACACAGGCATCACTTTCTGGGCATGCAGGAATTCCGGATGGGTCAGGTAGTTAACGAGATAGGCTTTTACAAATTGATCATTCTCAGCAGGAACCACAGGTCTCATCAGTTCCAGCACCTCCGCGATGGGTTTCCCTTCAATTGCAACAACTTTTGCTCCAAGTATGTCCTTATAATCTTTATGGGCCCCCTGGATAAAAATCCCATCATTGAAATTATAAAGAACTACAGGTAATTGATGATAAGGTATAATACCTTCCCAGAATCCAAAAACAGTGTGCCCATATTCTATGGATGATACAATGCGGGCAAATCCAACCATAATCTCATGTTCCTGTAATTGAGGGATTTGTTTATATAAGTTGTTCACAGAGGCATCGAAATCCTCAGCTGTAATTTTCTTAAAAAGAAAGGGGTAGTCCTCGTGGATAGTTTTTTGTAGAAAACGAAGGTCCTCCTGCCATTGCTCAGAGGTAAATTTCGATTGCGCCTGAAGGCTGCAGGCACAAACGAATAACAAACATATCAACAGGGCTTTTAAAGTTGCGGGAAATAAGGATTTCATCAGATCAGATTTTGCTTAATGGATGATTTTGCTTTTATATGACGTGGTTTTAATTTGTTTGTTACTCTTTTATTAAAAAATGCGATTAATAATTCTAAAACAAAGTGCCTGCAAAGTAATATGCCGCTTTTGGCAAACGATGCTTATCTTAGCATAAAAACTGCCTTTGATGCTGATTTGGGCAACCTACCTCCTTCTTATCGGATTTTTTCTGGCCCTGGACCTGGGGATACTCAACAGGCGGGATCATGTTATCCGGTCCCGGGAAGCCGCCTTGTGGACCTCGCTCTGGGTTAGTGTAGCCCTGGCATTTAGTTTTGTCATTCACTGGCTCTTTACCTCTGGATTGATCGATAATCCCACGGAGCTAACACCGGGCAATGCGGTTTTAAAATACATCACCGGATACCTTATAGAACTGTCGCTCAGCATTGATAATGTTTTTGTGATAGCAGTGATTTTCGGAGCTTTTGGCATTCCGCCCAAATACCAGCACCGGGTTCTTTTTTGGGGAATACTTGGGGCCATTTTCTTCCGTGCATTTATGATACTTTTCGGGGTTACCCTAATCAATCATTTCGACTGGATTATTTATGTTTTCGGGATTTTCCTTTTGTACACTGCATACAAGATGCTGAAATCGGATGAAATCAAATACGATCCCGAAAAATCCTTCGTATTCCGGCAAATAAAAAAGATCTATCCGTTAACAACACGGATTGACGGCAACCAGTTTTTCATTAAAAGGATGGGAATTACAGCAGCCACTCCCCTATTTATCGCCCTTATTGTGATAGAACTGACAGACATCCTTTTTGCCCTGGACAGCATTCCTGCTATCCTGGCGATTACTGCAGATCCATTTATTGTATTCAGCTCCAATATTATGGCTATTCTAGGGCTAAGGTCGATGTATTTCCTGATTTCCCGAATGCTGGCCAAGTTCCGTTTTATCAATTACAGCCTGGTAGTGATCCTTGCTTTTGTAGGTATAAAGATGTTGATGTCCCACTATGTTGATTTTCCGGAATGGCTTTCCTTATCGGTAATTGTTGTGTCTCTTTTGTCCGGGGTACTGGCATCCCTCTTTATACCGGAAAAGGATAAAACGGTAGAATAAGTTTATTAATACTTTTATTCAAAAGGATTAATAAATTACCATACAATATTACTTACGTTGTTAATAAAACCATAATATAAATGTTATATAGAATAATATTCATTGCTTTATTTAGCCTCCTTCCAGTTATTTCCTATGGACAATCGAAGCTGATCTTGAAAGAAATCAGCTTTGTGTTCCAATACAAAGATGTCTCCGGAACTGTGGGGGATTTTCGTTCCTCCTCGGAAGTAAACCTTGAAGATCCCAGCACTTCTTATTTTGAAGGGTCTGTTGGAGTAAGCAGCCTGAAAACCGGAAATTTCCTCAGGGACTGGGCTTTAAAAGGGCGTAAGTATTTCAATGAAGATGCATACCCGCGGATCTATTTTAAGAGTGATGAAGTGGAGGATTTAGGGGAAGGAATTCGGGTAAAGGGTCAGCTTACTATTAAGGGCACCACCAACCCCCTTATTATCAATTTTAAGACAACAGAAAGGGGTCTTTCCGGTAAGACCGAGCTTTATACTTCTGACTACGGGATCTTCATCAAAAAAAATCGCGAGGAAAACAAAGTATTAATCAGTATGGTATTTGAGCTGGAATAAAAGGTCAATCCTTCACGCTAAAAATGGTCCTGTATATCTTCTCAACCAGCCAGTTTCCCAAAGGAAAATAGAGCGCAAAGAACAAAGACATAGCAAGACTGAAATTGCGTATCCCAAGCCATTGGTCCAAAATATTACCCGGATAGGCATAGGATGTTTCCAAAAGATAACCCCAAAATTCTAGGAATGCCATAGCCACGAGACCGTAGGCATACTGTTTAAAGAATGGATAGGGCCTCAATACCAGCGAAACAGGCACCATATATAGCAAATAGACCGTTATAACCTGCCACCAGTACGTAAAGCGTGCAATTTCAAGTGTTTTGCCAACCTCATTCATGCCTACACCCCACAGGAAGTAAACGATAAGATAAATGGCTAAAAGGCGCTTATCTGCCTTTAAACGGGATTTTATGCGGGCTAATATAGAACTGTCCGGAGCGCACATCAGGCCTTCCCTTCCAGTTTATTGTTAATTATGGCCAGAGCGTCTGATACGGTCTGCATATTCTCCATGTCCTCGTTTTCCAGGACAATATCATAGGCATCCTCCACATCCAGAATAATATCCACCAGGTTGGCAGAATTGATGTTCAGTTCATTGATAAAATGACTGTCTTCTTTAATGTCCTCCACCGTTACGTCTTCGGGGAGGTAGGGCTTGATTATCTCCTGCAATCGGGTGTAATGTTCTGCTGGCATTGGTATTATGGGTTATATTGACTAAAAATAACACAAGCATTGACATCGCCAAAACCGAAACTTGCTTTTGCAATTATTTTTGGAGGGTAATCCACGCTTTTTGATGGTACTTTTTCGGGATCCACAACTGCTCCTATATCCGGATGAAGGTCTTCACAGTTGATATTCCCATAAATTTGCCGGTCCCTGAATTGCAAAATTGTCCCTACACTTTCCAGGGCACCTCCCGCGGCAAGGCAATGGCCCATATGACCTTTAAACGCATTTACATAAGGAAATTCAGAACCTTTCAATCCAAGAGCAACACTCCAGTTATGAATTTCCACGGGATCCTTGGATGTTGCGGTAAGGTGTCCGTTAATCGCATCAATTTCTTCTGGCATGATAGCAGCATTGCTTACGGTCTTGCTTATACAGCGCTGAACAGCCTTGCTGTTTGGGGCAGTCATGCTGCCTCCATTTCGATGTCCGCCACTATTTACAAATCCTCCAAGTATTTCGGCATAAATCCTGGCACCTCTTGAAAGGGCAGATTCCAGTGATTCCAGTACCAGCGCCCCTGCCCCACTCCCGGGAACAAATCCCGATGCACTAGCGCTCATGGGCCTGCTGGCTTTTTCAGGATCGGTATTGTATTTACGGGGAAGTATTCTCATGGCATCAAATCCACCCCAAACATAAGGTCCGCTATCGCTGGCGCTTCCCACCAGAATGCGTTCGGCTTTGTTGGCCTGGATCCGATCGCAGGCCATCATCAGTCCTTCCGTGCCGGTGGTGCATGCAGAGGAATTGGTTGTTACCTGGTTGCCACATCCCAGTTTTCCACCCAGATAGGCGCTAATGCCACTTGCCATGGTCTGTATGACCGTAGTGCTTCCCAGTCGCCTTACCTGCTGTTCATCTACCTTGTAAATAGCATCCCTGAACTTGTCCACACCAAGTATTCCCGCCCCAAAAATGATACCGCTATCCCAGTCGGGTTCGTCTTTTTCGTCAACCTTCAAACCTGCATCTTTCCAGGCTTCACAACCTGCGATTACACCGTAAACCAGGCCAGTAGCTTTTAAATCCCTAAGCTCTAAAGAAGTGAAGTATTTATTTAATAATTCATCATTAACTATTGGTTTTCCAGCTATTTGACATCCAAAATTTAGATCAGATAAAAGTGGTTGAAAGCGTATTCCGCTTACACCGTTCTGCAAGGCTCCGGCAAAAGTATCCAGGTCATTCCCAATAGGAGAACAAACCCCCATACCCGTGATCACTACCCTTCTACTCATTGCCCTTACAGGTTAACATGCCGGCTATCTCTCCTTTACAAACCAATTGTTCTTTTTCATTGTATAGATAGACTTTGCATTTGAGTTTCTGGAATCGAAAATAGATTTTCTCTGACTTTACAGTAACTGTTTCACCGGGATAAATCGGAAGTAAAAATTCCATACTGGAACTGCTCAGGGCAACCTGTGTGTCTCTAAGGCTGTTATCCTTGCGCATCAGGAATATACCCAGGCAAACCAGGCCTATTTGCGCACAGCATTCAGTCAATAATACCCCAGGGGTTACCGGGAAGGATTTAAAATGTCCTTCATAAAAGTGGAGATCTTCGGAAAACGTATAGCTTCCGGTTACACCATCCTCGTCTACATGCTCAAGGCTGTCCACAAACAGGAAAGGCATGGAATAAGGCAATTGGCTGATGATATACTGATACTCCATAATTATCTCAAACTTTCTCCTCCATCTGCTTTTATTACAGTTCCTGTTATCCAGGCAGCTTCCTTCCTGGAAAGCAGGTAAACTACATTGCCTACATCCTCTGCCCGGGTTATCCTCCTATTGGGGTTGCGCTTCCTTGCCGCCTCAATAAGTTTTTCACTACCCGGGATCATTCGCAATGACGGGGTGTCTGTTACACCAGCCTGAATACAGTTGCATCGGATTCCCAAAGGAGCAAATTCAACTGCCATTTGTCTTACCAGGGATTCCAGGGCTACTTTAGCTGCTGATACCGCTCCATAGCCTTCCCATACTCTGGTATTTCCTTCACTGGTAAACGCAAGTACTCGCGTATCTGAATCTAACAGATCCGCAGCGATCAGGTCCTTTATCCAGTCATAGAGGCTTAACGCCATGGAATTAATGGTTACCTGGAGGTCTGATGTGCTCAGACTATCTCCGGTACCGCCCATAGGCTTTAAGTTGCCCCTGGCTATGCTGTGAACCACTACGCTGATCTTTTGATCACTCCTGAGGCGATCTGCAAGCTTTGCCACCAATTCTTTTCTGTTTACTTCCTGAATAGCGTCCTGATTAAAGCTGATCAGGGGGCATCCTGTAGCTTTAATGGATTCAAAAGCATCCTCAATACCTGGCATATCGGCCCTCCGGTCCCTGTGCACTAATAACAAGCCATAACCCTCGCTGCCCATTTTTTTCGCTGTAGCAAGCCCAAGACCTGAACTCGCCCCAAGGATGAGGCACCAGTTTTTCTTGTTGGAATTTTGATCAGACATATTCAAACTTCAAGACTAATTACCACTCCAGTAGTACCCTTTGGGCAGAGAAACCTGGGCCAAAACTAAGGATCAAGCCCTGGGTGCCGGCATCAGTTTCCTTATTCATAAAGCGTTCCAGCACATAAAGCACGGTAACACTACTCATATTTCCATATAATCGTAAGGTTTCCCGGGTATCATCTATATTTTTTCCCAGCTCCCCGAAAAGAGATTCCACGGTCTGTACGATCTTCCTGCCTCCCGGATGAAAGATCAGGTAATCTATATTTTCTATTTGTGTTTGATATTTTTCCAGAAAGGGGTGGATAATTTCAGGAAAATGATTTGAAATGGTTTCGGGAACTGAAGGGTCCAGAATCATTTTCAGGCCTGTATTGGTGAGATCGAATCCCATTAGATGCGTAGCATCCTTAAAATGGTACATTTCCTCACCCAGTACTTGGGGGCCGTTATCTGTGCTTTCCGAGCTCATGAGGACACAGGCTGCTCCGTCACCGAATATGGCTGCACTGACCATGTTGGCCATGGAAAAATCATTTAATTGAAAGGTGGCGGTGGGACTTTCAACCGCAATAATAGCCGCCCTTTTTCCCGGTTGCGCCCTCAAGAACTGGGAAGCGTAAATAATACCAGAGACTCCGGCTGCACAGCCCATTTCAGTAACGGGAAGCCTGATTACATCTGGCCTCAAACCCATTTCGTTTATAATATAAGCATCCAGTGAAGGTATCATTATACCCGTACAGCTAACAGTTATAATGATGTCAAGGTCTTCCGGGTTCCAGTCGGCTTGCTTTAAAGCTTTCTTCAGGACCTTATTTCCTAATCTTTTGGATTCCCTGGAATAGATTGCGTTCTTTTCCTCAAAGCTGCTAGCAGTAAAGACTTCTTCAATATCCATTATGCCATAGCGTTTATCCACGCCGGCACCTTCAAAAATTTTAATCACCTTTCTCTGAAATCGCTCTTCCTGTCCACTAAGCCATAGTGAAACCACCGGCAGAATTTCTTCCGTTTTACGGGAATAATCCGGAAGTTGCCTGGCAACTGTAACTATTCGGGCTTCACTCATTTTATATACGATCAGCTGGGGCTAATATCAGTAAATAGCGAAAAGCCCACTTCCATTTAATTTCTGGGATAAATGCGGGAACCTGCCTGGAAAACGCCATTAACTCACTACGTTTAAACCCCCTTTTTATGGAGACCAGGCCATCGTGCCTAGCAATTTTTGTTTTAATAAAAATAGCACTAAAGAACTTAAATAAACAATATGCCAGGGGGCTTCTTTGCAAATCGTTCACCACCACTGCTTTACGGGCCATAGCCGCCAGGCTTTTTATAAATTGAGGTATTTGACCAGAGGGTATGTGGTGCAAGGTAAGCGTGCATAAAACAATGTCTGAAGAAAAACCATGGTTAGGATCTTTCATGACATCTGCCGTATGGTAGGTGATTTCAGGAAAATCCCGGCTATTTTCCTGCGCAAGACGTATTGCCATTTCATTAATATCCAGGCCTATAAACTTTACCCTGTATTTCATATTTCTGCATATTACGGCCAGTTGCCTGAGCATTGCTCCATCACCACAACCCACATCCGTAATGCTGTAGTCACGGTCCTGCTCACTCCTGAGGATACTAAAGACAGCCTTCCGGGTTATCCGATCTCCCCCCAAAAGCCTGTTGGCCCTGCTTACATCCCGGAGTACCTTATCCAATATAGCAGAATCCAGGGATAGGTCGTCCATGAGTTCTGCTTCCGTGCTCCTGTTCTTAAATACCATCATACAGCAATGGGCTTACCGTGGGTTTTTTGAATTATTCTGCGGGCAAGTGAAGGAAAGCGGGAAAGTCCAGCCATCAGCGCTCCGGAAATGTTTTCACGAAGTAAAAGGTGCTGAAGCTTTCTCCCCAGACGCATACGTTGTTCAAAGTGCTGTTGCCAGTTTTTTTGGTACTCCTGCTCCAGGGAAACCCTGTCAAAACCTGAAACATTGTAATACCTTATAATGCCCTCTGCAGCCATTTTGGCGCTGTGAATGGCCATAGCCATGCCATTGCCACATAAAGGATGTATCAGTCCTGCAGTATCTCCACAGAAAAGTATGTGATTGGTAACTACGTTCTTTTTTTCAAAGGACACCTGTGCAATGCTTAGCGGACTTTTCCAAAGGGGTTGGGCTTCTTTGAGGAAATCCGAAAGGAAAGGATTCCTGCTCAGCACATTTTGGTTAAATTCCTCAATATTACGGTACTTGCTAAAGTTGCTGTATGAGGCGAGATAACACATGTTGACCGCCCCAGTTTCGGTTTTGGACAACCCGCAATATCCACCTTCAAAATTGTGCAGCGCCACCTGATTGTCAGGGAAATCTGGAAAGGTGTAATGCGCTTTAACGGCCAGCCATGGAGATTTTTGATAAGCAAAGGGGCGTTTAAGGGATTTGTCCAGGTTGCTGCGCTTGCCATAAGCGGCAATAACAAATTGAGAGCGATGTGAGGAACCGTTCGTTCTTTTAACTTCAAACTGACCCCCGAGATAATCCAGTCCGATAGCAGTATCAAAAATAAACCCCACCCCTTCTTCAACACACCTCTGGTATAGTAAATGATCCAGGGCATACCTGCTAATCCCTATACCTCCAAGCGGTAATTGGAAAGAAAAGGAACGCCCTTTTTGCGTACTAAGCACAAAGTGATCAATAAACACCCCTTTGTCAAGCGCTACTCCAAGATCCTTCAGGTAGGGAACCACCTCTCTTGAAACATACTCTCCGCATACCTTATGTCGCGGATATGCTGTTTTTTCTATTACCGTCACCGCTACGCCGTTTAGCGACAATTCCAGAGCCGCAGTTAATCCGGCCAGCCCGCCTCCTAACACTAAGACATTACAATCGCTCACCTGCTCAAGTTAGTACTTTAGAAATAAAAAAACCCGGCTTAAGAGGCCGGGTTTTTATTCAATAGCACGCTACTTATCCTTTGGTATTCTGAATTGCTTCTTCTTTCAGGGCCTCGCTGGCAATGATCCCTAATTCTACCCTTCTGTTCTTTGCCTTTCCTTCTGCAGTGGCATTGTCTGCTTTAGGCTGACTTTCCCCATACCACCTGGTGGTAAATCGATCAGCGGAAATTCCCTGGCTAATCAGGTAGTTGGTCACTGACTCAGCGCGCTGTTGTGACAATTTCATATTGTACTCATCAGATCCGGCACTGTCTGTATGCCCTTCGATCAGTATAACCGATTTGGGATATTCCCTGAATATTTCTGCCAGGCGGTTTAGGGTCTCAGCCGATGTGCCTTTAACGTTGGATTTATTGGTGTCAAAATAGACGCCGGCTTCTTCATTAAAGGTTACGTTAATCCCCTCTCCAACTCGTGTTACTTCAGCCCCTGGGATCTCCTCTTCAATACGTTCTGCCTGACGATCCATCCTATCGCCTATATAACCTCCGGCTACTCCGCCTATGGCACCGCCAATTATGGCACCAAGCACCGTGTTCCCTTTTCCAACATTATTGCCAATTACTCCGCCTATCACAGCCCCTCCGGCTGTTCCTATTACTGCACCTTTTTGCTTGTTATTGGCATTTCTTATAGCTGAGCACCCGGAAAGAAGTGCAGCAACCATGATCAGTATCGAAAATTGTTTTATTGTCATTTTCATCAGTGCTCTTATTTTTTTACAAATTCATAAACAATGGTAATGGGTGAACCATCTACAGATACATTTGAACGAAGTATCATTTCTCCTTCGGTAAGGCTGCTTATTTCGAGGCGATAACCCAGTCCGGAGTCAAGGTCCTTAAATTTTTCATCAATAAATTTAAATTGCAACTGGGATTTATAGTTCTCAGGGCGCTCTACAACCGACCATCGGATAAAGCGATCACCTCCATCACAAAGGCTACCGCTTTTAATGGTGTATCTGCCCGTGCTGTTGTTATCCCTGAAAAACCAATCGCTTCCTTCAAAGCAAACTGCTGTAGCATCATTGAACAGTACCGCATTAAAAGTACCTGTATTGTTCTCGTATTTAATATTTTCAAGTGACCAGGTTCCACTTATGAGGTTTCGCTGGCTCCTTACGGATTTAGTAACTGAGCAGGCGCTCAAAGCAAAGAAGATCGCAAGGTAAAAAAGTGCTTTACTTTTCATATAGCAGGTGAATTGTTTACTGTTGGTATATACGTGAAAATTGATCCTTTGGTTTCCCTGATTGCACAATATTTAAGGATTTTGCTAACAAAAAAACATCTTTCTAGTATGCCAGAAGCTCGTTAAGTGCTATCACAAATCTTTCCTTTGGCAGGAAGTGATTTTCCAGGCTTCTGGCAAAGGGAACCGGGGTTTCCAGGCTTGCCACCCTTCTTACTGGTGCATCCAGGGATTCAAAGCATTGCTCACCCACCAGGGCGGCAATATCGCTGGCTATTCCGCCAAACAAAGTGTCCTCCTGAAGTACAAGCAGTTTTCCGGTTTTACATACGGACTTGTATACGGCCTCCATATCCAAGGGCTGAAGCGTCCGGAGATCCAGCAGGTCTGCCTTAATTTCGGGCTGGTTTTCCAGGGCATCCAAAGCCCAGTGTACCCCAGCTCCATAGGTGACTATGGTAACATCATTACCTTCTTTTAGTAATGAAGCCTTGCCCAAAGGAAGTGTATAATAGTCTTTGGGAACATCTTGATAGATGCTCCTGTAAAGTGCCTTGTGCTCAAAAAACATAACGGGGTTGGGATCCTCGATGGATGTGGCAAGCAATCCTTTGGCATCATAAGGAAACGCCGGGTAAACAACCTTTAACCCTGGTGTTTTCGTAAACCATGCTTCATTTGTCTGGGAATGGAAGGGCCCGGCTCCTACTCCTGCCCCACAGGGCATCCTAATGACTACATCTGCCTTTTCGTTCCATCGATAATGCACCTTGGCGAGATAGTTAACAATAGGGTTAAATCCGCTGCTGACAAAGTCGCCGAATTGCATTTCCATGACCGCTTTCATCCCGTTTAAGGACAACCCCATTGCCGCAGAAACCACAGCCGATTCACAAATGGGGGTGTTACGCACACGCTCCTTGCCAAAAAGTCCGGCAAAGCCATCTGTAATCTTAAATACTCCACCGTATTCTGCAATATCCTGCCCCAGAATTACCAGGTTATCATGCCGCTCCATACACTGCCTTAACCCTTCTGAAATAGCATCTACCAATCGGACATTATGATCATCACCTTTAGGTATAACTTCTTGATATAAATTTTTTTGATAAACATCTCCTAATTCAATACTTTCAGTAAAATCAACTTCCCCTTCTTCAAAGGCAAGTTTCAGGTTATCATCAATTTCGTGTATGTATTCCTTTTTAATAGCTACCTCCTCCTGTTCCAGCAAAAAGCCCTGTTCATGGAGGTAAGCCAGGTAGTTTTGAATAGGATCCTTTTCAGCCCATTCTTCCAGAAGTTTTTTGGGAACGTATTTTGTACCGCTAGCCTCTTCATGCCCCCGCATCCTGAAGGTTTTGAATTCAACCAGTACAGGCCTGGGATCTTTACGCATGCTCTTGCAAAGGGAATTTACCTTCCGGTATACTTCCAGGATATTATTGCCATCAACTATATGTGATTCGATGCCATAACCCACGCCTTTATCAGCGATATGCTCACATCGATACTGTTCGCTTACTGGTGTGGATAGCCCGTAACCATTGTTCTCTACACAAAAAAGAACCGGCAGGTCCCAGACTGCAGCCAGATTAAGTGCCTCATGGAAATCCCCTTCACTGGTTGCCCCTTCCCCGGTAAATACTGCCGTAACCCGTTTTTCCTTTCTCAGTTTATGTGCCAGTGCAATACCATCGGCCACCCCCAACTGTGGCCCCAGATGGGAAATCATACCCACTATACGGTATTCCTGAGTACCAAAATGGAAACTCCTGTCTCGGCCCTTGGTAAAGCCGCTGGCTTTGCCCTGCCATTGAGAAAACAACCTGTTCAATGGGATTCCCCTGCTGGTAAAAACTCCAAGGTTGCGGTGCATGGGAAGAATATATTCATCGTCCATGAGTGCAGAAACAACGCCAACAGCTATTGCTTCCTGCCCCATGCCGCTAAACCATTTGGAAATTTTCCCCTGGCGCAGGAGAATGAGCATTTTCTCCTCTATCATCCTGGATTTCAGCATCCGCCTGAACAATTCCAGCTGCATTTCTACTGAAATGCCCTCACCGTTATATTTCATGTACGATACGCTATCCATATATACCGGATGTAAATGTAACAAAATTGGAATCACCCCTTTCAGGAATCTGTATTCGTACCTCCAATTTTTTTACCTTTGGCTTAATAAAACACAAATAACAATATGAGTGGCATACCCAGTGTGGATTTAAGGGATTTTATCTCCGGGGATGAAGTCAGAAAGCAAAAATTTGTTCGTGAAATTGGAAGGGCATTTGAAGAAATTGGTTTCGTTGCGCTTAGTGGTCATTTCCTTTCGGATGAGCTTGTAGAGGAATTGTACGCTGAAGTCAAGGCCTTTTTTGAATTGCCGCAGGAGACTAAAGATTCTTATGAAATTCCAGGAATAGGCGGACAGCGTGGCTATACTTCTTTCGGAAAAGAGCACGCAAAGGGAAGAAAAGAAGGAGATCTTAAGGAATTCTGGCATTTCGGACAGTACGTAGAGGACAACCCCGAACTGGAGGCAGAATATCCGGCCAATGTACTGGTCGAAGAATTGCCCAGGTTTAATGAAGTAGGCAAAGAGACCTATAAAATGCTTGAAAAAACGGCTCAATATGTCCTGCGTGCCCTCGCGCTTCACCTGGATCTGGAAGAGCAGTATTTTGACGAGTTTATAAAGAACGGAAATTCCATACTAAGGCCCATACATTATCCCCCTATAACTGAGGAACCTAAGAACGCAGTGCGTGCAGCCGCCCATGGAGACATCAATTTGATTACCCTGCTCATGGGTGCCCATGGAAAAGGGTTACAGGTTCAAAATCACGAAGGGCAATGGATCGATGCCATAGCCAAACCAGATCAACTAATGATCAACGTTGGGGATATGCTATCTCGTTTAACGAATAATAAACTCAAGTCCACCATTCACCAGGTAGTCAATCCCCCAAGGGAATTATGGGGTACTTCTCGTTATTCCATACCGTTTTTCATGCACCCTATAAGTGAAATGCCCCTGAATTGCCTTGAAAATTGTATTGATCAGGAACATCCAAAGGGGTTTGAAGATGCCACAGCAGGGGAATATCTCAACGAACGTCTCATTGAACTGGGCTTAATTAAAAAATAGCAGTGGATTTACAGGATCAGCTAAAGAAGCTTTTTCCGGACCATGAACCGGAGAAAACAATGAATGAAAACAATTCCAAAAAACCAGATTTCTGGTTGCAGGATGCTCCAATACTGTGCAAGTATGAAAAACGCAAAGGCAAACCGGTAACGCTACTGGAAGGTTATACTGGTGCAACGGAAGATTTTAAAAAACTGACCGGTCTCCTGAAAAACAAATTACAGGTTGGTGGATCTTTTAAAAACGACATTATACTGATCCAGGGCAACAACCGGGACAGGATTATGGAATTGCTCAAAGAACTGGGTTTTAGCACTAAACGCGTTGGTGGCTGATGTGAAATCTAAATTGTTGAGTTACTGATTTCTAAGTAAATTTTCACTTCTTTTGTTGATATTTTAGCTGTTAAAATGTTTTTGTTTTTTTCGATAAAACGTTACTTTTAAACGTTATAACCTAATCAACACACCTAAATAATGAGTTCCCTACTACATATTACGAACGGTGATAGTTTTACCCAGAGGTTAACGAAACTTAAGTTAAACGGGGATATTATTACCTGGCGGGAAATGCTCTGTGAAGGAAAAACTGAGACTGATGTTGGGAGCGAATCTTTCTGGAAAACACGTTTCGATTTTTTACACAAAAACTATAACGTAAGCAAATCCTGGTTCGTTGAAAAGACCCTCAAGGAATACAGATCTTTATGCAACCACAAACAGCAGGATCAGATAGTTCTCTGGTTTGAATACGACTTGTTTTGCCAGATCAATATGCTTGCAGTCATCAGCTGGCTGAAAAGTCACCGGCGTTATGCAGACATATCCCTTGTCTGCAGTGGCAACGAAGATGAGACTGACAAAATGTACAGTCTTAATGAATTAACGGACGAACAACTGCTTGATCTTTATAAAAATCGCGTTCATTTATCCCAGAACGATATTGAATATGCCGATTATGTATGGCAACTTTATTGCAGTGATAACCCAATCCGTCTGGAAAACCTGATGGATTTTGAGAATTATCAGTATGAATACCTGTCAGATGCCATAAAAGTACACCTCAAAAGGTTCCCTACCATCAAAAATGGCCTGAATGAAATTGAGAACAAGGTACTGGAATTGTCATATAATGAGAAGCCTGCTTCTAAAAAAGCCCTGCTGGGCGCGGTTATGAAAAACCAGGGGTATTACGGTTTTGGGGACAGCCAGTTCCAAAGGGTAATCACAAACCTCAAACCACTGTTCAGCGGATTTAATCCTGTAAAGCTAACCAAAAAGGGAAAGGAAATCCTGGATGGTCAAACCAGCTATTACGCTGAGCTGAGGGACGAATCGGCTTATCTTGGAGGTGCCTTGAAATATAACTTCCTTTATAACACGGAATCTGATCGTATCCTAAAATTGTAGTATGCCCCTGAAGGCTTCTGAATTAATCCTGAACGCCGACCAGAGCATTTACCATCTCAACCTGTTGCCGGAAGACCTGGCTCCTATCGTAATTGTGGTTGGTGATCAGAACCGTGTAGCGCGGGTTTCTCAGCATTTTGATGAAATTGAGGTCCAAAAATCCAGAAGGGAGTTCATCACGCACACAGGCCGCTTAAGAGGAAAACGTATTTCTGTGGTTTCTACAGGAATTGGCACGGACAACATTGATATTGTCCTGAATGAGTTGGATGCTCTTGTGAACATAGACTTCACCACCAAAAGCATTAAAGAGGATATAACTCAATTAGATATAGTTCGGATAGGTACTTCAGGGGCAGTACAGGCAGATATACCCATAGATTCCATGGTTTTAAGCGATTATGCTATTGGATTTGACAATGTGCTGCATTTTTATCACAACAAAGGCCTGGGAAATTCAGAAATTGAAAGGGCTTTCATTACTCACACCCAATGGCCAGCCCACAGGTCCAGACCTTATGTAATTGCTGCCAGTACAGCACTGGCAGACAGCCTTCATTCCCCTGGGGTGATACGTGGCTTTACAGGTACCAATACCGGATTTTATGGTCCTCAGGGTCGCCAATTGCGTTTGAAGCTGGGAGATCCACAGCATAATGAAAAACTCACCTCATTTGATTACAACGGATTAAAACTCACCAATCTGGAAATGGAATCTTCAGCTATATACGGACTTTCCAGGTTAATGGGTCATCGTGCAGCTTCCATGAATTGCATACTTGCCAACAGGGTTACCGGTGAGTTTTCGGCAAATCCTGCAGCTGCTGTTGATCGGTTAATTGAATATACCCTCAGTAAAATAGTCTCCATATGATTGAAGTCCGCATTGCAGGGGTGCCTGAACATTTTAATTTACCCTGGCATATGGCTATAGAAGAAGGCGCCTTTGCCGATAAGGGAATAGATCTGCAGTGGGAAGACGTGCCGGAAGGAACAGGTAGAATGTGCAATATGCTGGCCAATGAACAAACTGACCTGGCTATCACTCTTACTGAAGGTATTGTCAAAAGCATAGCGGAAGGGAATAAGGTTCGGGTTTTACAGGAGTACATCTCCACTCCCCTACTGTGGGGAGTCCACGTAGCCTATAATAGCCCTTTTACAGACCCCTCTGAACTGGAAGGAGGCAAAGTGGCTATCAGCAGGTATGGCAGTGGAAGCCATCTTATGGCTTTTGTGCATGCCAGGGAGAAGGGATGGGATACAGAGGACCTTCAGTTTGAGGTGGTCAACACACTGGACGGCGCAGTCGATTCCTTGCAATCCGGATGGGCAGATTACTTTATGTGGGAACATTTTACCACCAAGCCGCTGGTTGATAATAATACGTTTAGGAGGCTGGAAGATTGTCCTACCCCCTGGCCCTGTTTTGTCATTGCGGTACGACAGTCCTTCCTTAATAAAAACGAGCAGCTGGTGAAGGAAATCCTGAATACAATTAACGGCTACAGCAGGGAATTCAAACAAATACCCAGTATAGACAGGACTCTTGCTAACCGCTACGGGCAACAACTGGACGATATCAGGGAATGGCTTTCCAAAACCAGATGGAGTCAAAAACAATTAGACGTCCTTACAGTTGATAATGTGATAGATACCTTATTTGGTCTTAACTTAATATCTAACAAGATAAAACCAGGAGATATCCTCACCAATTGATCGGTTCATGCCCGTTTTGGCTTAAGATTTCATTGGTTTTACTGAAGTGTTTGTTTCCAAACCAAAGTCCGCGGTTAGCGCTGAGGGGTGATGGGTGCCCCGAAGTTAGAATGTAGTGCCTGCTTTCATCTATCAGGGCAGCTTTCTTTTTGGCAAAACCTCCCCAAAGAAGAAAAACAAGACCCTCCCGTTTTACTGATAATTGCCTGATCACCGCATTGGTAAATACCTCCCAACCTTTGTTCTGGTGGCTTCCCGCCTGTTTTGCACGAACAGTAAGGGTAGCATTCAGTAAAAGGACACCCTGGTCTGCCCAGGGAGTAAGATCCCCGCTTTCAGGGTAAGGCTTGTCCAGGTCTGATTGTATTTCCTTGAATATGTTGATCAATGAAGGGGGATGTGCTACTCCTGCCCTAACAGAGAAGCACAAGCCATGTGCCTGTCCCGGTCCATGGTAGGGGTCCTGACCAATTATAACAACCCTGGTCTTTTCAAATGGACTATGTTCAAATGCATTGAAAATATCTTTACCCCTGGGGTAACAGGTATTTTTCGAGTATTCCTCTTTTACAAAAGCAGCCAATTGAGCAAAATAAGGCTTATCGAACTCTGGTTGCATCTGCTCCTTCCAACTGGGATGTATATCTACGTTCATGAAACTGCTACCTGGGCATGGAAGACAAAAATAACCATTCGTTTTAGCAGGGCAATAAGGAAATTGACACGAAATGTGGAGGATCAGCGACCGAGGAAAGATAGTTGTTCTGCAACTTCAAGATTTTGAACAATACGCTGCTCAAGTTCACTGATATAGTCCCGGGACTTTTTACCGGGCTTATACTCGTATGCTTTTTCTGCCCATGACCTGGCTTCCTCAAGATCATCCAGGTATTCATATACCACTGCAAGATTATGGCAGGACATAGCTTTTAGCTTTTTCTTTATGTTGCCGAGCTCTTCTTTCCAAAGCACAATAGCACCTTCCCAGTCCTCTTCCTGTATCTTTTTTTGGGCAGCAACAAAAGCTTCGGATCCTGTGGAGTAATAGCTCCGATAAATGGTTCTTTCAGATGGTTGTAATCGCGAACCCAGTGCATCACCAGATCCCCTGCTTTTTACAACAAGGGAGTCCCGTAGGGTACCTATGCTATGATATGCCCTTATAGGACTGCTTCCTGTTCCACGGGCAATAATCTGGTCTTTGAAGTAAAATTCATCCAATACTAGCTCTTGAAAGGGATCATATATCTTCCAGCCGTTTTCTATAAGGGTTTCCAATGTAAGCTCATGGCCTTTTTTAGCGACCTCTGCGCGCATCAGGTCACGTTCGTGGATTCTGGTCTTTCTTAATGTTAATCGTGTGTCTGCCTGATAATAGTCCAGGGAGAACAGAGCATCCAGCCCAAAGCGTTCACAAAAAGAACGAATATTATCCCAGGAGGCTTCGGTTGGCTTACCACCATCTAACATAATAAACTCACCGATTTGAGGAAGTCTGAGAATAGTATCGAACCTGGGGTCTTCCAGGAGTTTATTCAAAAGTCCGTCCATGGCGGCATCCACACCTTTTTCAGTGAGAAAATCATCATCCCTGGAAACAAGCTTTGCAATACCGGAGGAAAATGCCTCCTCCTCAGACAAAGAGGAAATGCTCTTAACCACCCCTATTCGTTTCATATTCTGAGGCACCTGAACCCGGGCTGGTTCAACAACACCTATAGCCAGTTGTTTTGTACTACTGCAACTCATCAACATAGAGACAAGCAGACATGAAACAAATATGAGTTTTAAACTTTTCAAATTGAAAATAGATTATTTATCACCTGGAATTCAGTTGCTCTTCAAGCAGGTTGTTCTGCCTCTGCCTGAACCTGAGGATGTTCAGGTAACGCAGCGCGTCATTAATCCTGTAATCTATATAAGATCTGGAGGCCCACTCAACTGCTGCATCCAGGTTGCCATTGATCTCATTGATTATAGCCATATTGTAACAGGCCCTTCCGGCGATCTTTGGCTTGGGATTTCCTACCTCGAGTTCCCACAATTCGGCAGCACCCTGCCAGTCACCGGCCTGGGCCCTACGTTTTGCTATTTCAAAGTTACCACTGCCCCGGACGAAGTAATCCCTGGCAATTCTTCTTCTTGTCGGTATCAAGCGGTTACTGTAGTTTTCCCCGAGCACTGCGCTACGATCCATTATAGCTTCTTTCCTGTTTAAAATAGCTTCATATGCCTTAACAGGGTTAATGCCCTTGCCCGAAACCATCACCTGACCCTCGCATAAGAATTCATCCGCCAGGAACTGATCCCTTGCATCATAAATTCTCCATCCATTGCGGATGAGAGTGTTCAGGTGCAGTTCATGCGCAGGAACGTTAACCTTTATGCCCAGATCATTTGGAAGTTGCAGTGTAGTCATATTGTAAGAAACCCTGGTATCTGTGTCATACAGGGCCAGGGAGAATATGGCATCTACCTGCTGTTCTTCACAAAGCCTGTCTATTTCGTCCCAGGAAAGCGCAGCCGGAAGTACGGCAAGGCCTTTCTTAACTGCCTCATCATCTATGATCTTGATTTCATCGAAAGTAACATGTCGGTCCAATGCCCTGAACAGGGCATCCACAGCAGCCTGAGCTCCCTCCTTGTCAAGCATTTTCCCCTCCGCTGATAGAATCTGGTCTATTTTATCGACGTTCTTGTTTTTCTCTGAAGGAAGGCTCCGGTTTATGATACCTATTCTTTTGACATCAGGAGAAAGTGAAACAATAGCTGGTTCTGTAATCCCCATGCTCAGCCGGTTAGTAGCACTACAGCTAACCACCAAACTGGCCAGTACCGAACTTAAGAAGAGTATTTGCAATCTTTTCATGGGCAGCAATTTTAGTTTTAACCATAAACTTCCCATTTTCAAGACCAGGTTCCCTTCTACAAAACACTTATATGGACCGATTATTGCCCTTTATCACGAAATTCACAGTGCGAGCAATACCCGTTTCAGGCTACTAATATGTCCGATTACGCTCACTGATTTGTGGAATAAAGCAGGTTTTGGGTATCCCGGCTATTGACTACCTTTGCTGGGCAATAAAATTCCCATGAGCGGTATACTCAAAAAAACCTTGCAGGATCTGGAATTCCCCCTGGTATTGGAACAGGTTTCGGCCTATTGTAATACGGAACTGGGAAAGGAAATGGTATTGCAAATCAGTCCTGTAATGAAAAATGATGAGTTAACCTTTAGCCTGGGAAAAACTTCGGAATATTTATCGTCATTCAGCAATGAGAACCGCATCCCAAATCACGGTTTCGATTCAATTGCGCAGGAGCTGCAACTACTTGGGATTGAAAATACCGTGCTGGAAATTGCCGGGTTTCGCAAGATTGCCGACATCTGTGGGTCCATAAGCACCCATAAAAAGTTCTACAAAAAATTCGAGGAGTACTACCCATTGCTACACCAATCGGCTGATGTGATTCTTGAAAACAAGGAGATCCCTGAGCAAATCGGACAGGTTATTGACCGGTTTGGGGAGGTGAAGGACCGGGCTTCCGAAGCACTTTTTCGAATAAGGCGTGAGATCAACCAGGTAAGGGGAAAGATTAACCAAAGCTTTAACGCGGCCCTTAATCGTTATCACGCCTCTGAATTTCTTGACGAAATACGGGAATCTGTTGTTGAAAATCGCAGGGTACTTGCTGTTAAGGCCATGCATCGTAAAAAGGTGAAAGGTACTGTGATGGGCAATTCAAAGACCGGTAGCATTGTATATATTGAGCCTGAGGCAGCCCTCCGATATAGCAGGGAGCTTAATAACCTTGAGTTTGAAGAGCGGGATGAAATACAGCGAATCTTACGTGAATTGACGGCTACCATAAGGCCTTACCGCGAATTGCTCAGTATCTATCAGGGTTTTCTCGCAGACATTGACCTAACTGCTGCAAAGGCAAAATATGCAAGGGAAATAAATGCCTTGCTGCCTGAAATCAACAATGAACAAAGGCTGTATTTGCGCGATGCCTACCATCCGCTTTTGTTTTTGAGCAACAAGAAACTCAAACAAAAAACCTGGCCGCAAACCATTGAACTCAGTCCGGAAAACAGAATAATTGTCATTTCCGGACCCAATGCCGGGGGAAAGAGCATTACCCTCAAAACAATTGGGCTGTTGCAATTAATGCTGCAATCCGGTTTGCTAATACCCGTCCATGAACGCAGTAGTCTCTGCCTTTTCTCCAAGATCCTTACGGACATAGGAGATAACCAGTCCATTGAAAATCATTTAAGTACTTATAGCTACAGGCTTAAAAATATGAATAGCTTCCTGAAAAAATGTGATGCCAATACCCTCTTCCTGATAGATGAGTTCGGAACCGGTAGTGATCCCGAGCTGGGAGGCGCACTGGCCGAAATATTCCTGGAAGTATTCTATGAAGCCCATTCCTTTGGGGTAATAACCACCCACTACGCCAATCTCAAAGCCCTGGCAAACGAATTACCGCATGCTGCCAACGCGAACATGCTCTTTAATTCCAGGACTTTGCAGCCCACCTTTCAGCTCGAAATGGGGCAACCCGGAAGCTCCTTTACCTTTGAGGTAGCGCAGAAAAATGGAATTCCGTATAGCCTTATTAACCGGGCCAAGAAAAAAGTTTCCCGTGGAAAAGTCCGTTTTGATGCCACCATTGCCAAGCTTCAGAAAGAACGCTCTAAAATGGCCGAAACGGGGAGTAGACTCCAGGAAGAGGAGGTTAAAGCAAGAGATGAAGCCAAGAAGCATAAAACCCTTAGTGCTAAGCTTAAAAGCAAACTGGAAAATTATCAGGAATTGTATGATCACAACCAGCGGATGATTCATCTTGGAAACAAGGTGAACACCGTTGCAGAAAGGTACTTCCAGGATAAGAAGAAAAGGGTTTTGGTTTCAGAACTGCTTCGGATCGTTGAGACTGAAAACAGTAAGCGTAAAAAGAAAACAGCAAAAGAAGCCAAGGCTGACAGGGAAAGAAAAACAAAGGTCGCTCAGGAGCTGCAGGAAGAAGTTAAGGTGGTCAGGAAAGCGAAAAAGGAGGCCCTGAAAATTGCTGAACAGACTGAAAAGAAAAACCCCCGCCCTGTTTTTAAAGTTGGAGACAGAGTACGGTTATTTGATGGTAAGGCAGTGGGTAGCATTGACAGTCTTGAAAAAGGAAAGGCTGTAGTAAATTACGGGGTCTTTACGACTAAGGTGAGCGTGGAACAGCTGGAACTGGTAGAGAAGCATAAATGAACGGCGGGCATGATATCATATTATTCGATGGGGTATGCAATTTATGCAACTCAGCGGTGCGATTTATAATTAAGCGTGATAAGTCAGATCGTTATCGTTTCGCAGCCTTGCAGAGTTCCCTGGGCAAAAAGCTTACTACCGAAAGAAATATAGACACAAATAAAATCGATTCCATTGTCCTTATAGAACCCGGCAGGGCCTATTTTATCAAGGCTCCTGCAGCATTGAGGATTGGCAAGCAATTTGGAGGTTTCTGGAAATTACTCGCTGTATTTGAATGGGTTCCACCGGTAATCAGCAACTGGGTTTACGATATTGTGGCAAAAAACCGGTATCGGTGGTTTGGACGGAGGGATCAATGCATGATACCGACTGCAGAGCTAAAGGAAAAATTTATCGACTGATTACTTCAGGTTATCCAGGATGAAGTCCAGGGTCTGATCATGGCTATGCTTCTTCAGGAAGGCGTCGTTGCCATAGGTAATCTTATTGGCCAGGCCAAGTTCATACAGATACTCCACCATTTCTTCATATTCAAGAGCCACCTTTCCGGTCAGCAATACGTCCATGGGTTTCCCTTCACTGTAGCGGCGGTAAATCTTGCGCAATCCACTAAGATAAAGACGATCCTTGGTAAAACCCCCTCCTCGATGCGCCCTCAGGGTTATGGAAAAGGCGTCGTGCTTATTTAGCTTGTGCTGGTTATGGATGAGGTCAAAGGTGTCAGAAAAACTATAGCCTTTGATCAGGCTGTCTGATGCAATAACACGGTAAGCCAGTTCTTTAAGCCGCTTCAAGGTAAGGGCCCCACTCATGTACTCACTAAAGACTGCCAACCCTTCCTGGGTTTCAACATTTTTAGGGAAACCATGAGAAAAGATCTTCAACGGCTGTAGGAGTCCATTAAAAGTGGTTACCAAATGAACCCCAATCTCATGGTTGGCCAAAGTGAGCAATTGGTTTTTACTAAACAGCGCATTGCGCTTAATAAGCAAGGTCTGGGTGGCATTGCTCACCATAGCGTCAGCTGCTATGTGGGTAGAGAACCTGATATTCAGGGGAAAATCGTATTTGCTGGAAAAATCTTCAAAATAATCCCGTGCATCTTTAGCAGTAAACACCTTTTCCATTTCACTGGAAGGGTTTTCATCTGAAAAATGGAGGATGAATTTGGCATTTTCAACATCCCGTTCCCTGGGGGTACCATAAATTCGAAGTGAATTGTAGTAAAACTCCCTGCCCCGGCCAATGGTTTCAATGCTTTGAACCATATTGGCATAATGGTATAGTACATCCCTGAACAACTGATAAAGTCTGGGGTCTGTAATCTTTTCCAATGGCTGTGCGAAAAACAACCGATGCAACTTATACGGGTTGAATTTCAGCTTGGGATATTTAAAAACAGGTTCGTACAGGTATTTTGAGGCGAAAAACCGTTGCTTTTCCTTTTCAACATTGAGGGGGTTGACATAGCTGAGCAATTCAATGCGGCGAACCAAATGGTCCAGGTTCCTGTCTATTTCAAATAAGGCGGGGTGCTTATCCTGCTGTACGGCCAGTAGCTCTTTTCTGCTCATAATTCGGCTTTCACAAATTCCTCAGCCTGCAAAGGTATTAATTCTTTTAGTTGCGTTTCCACTGCCCTTACTACTTCCGGGAAAATTATCGCGGCATACTCGTCACAGTACACCTTGGCTATCTCCGTTGCCAGGACAAGAGTATTGGGGAAGGTGGTTGTTATGTATTTCAGAAAAAAGCCATTGCCCTGAAATGTGTCGTTTATCAGGGAGGTGGATTTGATCCCATGCGGCAAAACCATTTCACTGAGTTTCCCGCGCCATGATTCTACTATGGTCCCAAAGCGGTCATTGTCTATGTTTGCAGTTCCCAGGTTCCATGTTGGCACCTCACGATCCCAGCGTTTCCAGTTATAGCTGTGCATATCAAACACAATAACCTTCCGGTGCAACTCTTCCAGCTTTCCTATCAGAGCATGGACAACTTCGTAAAAAGCGGTGTGCTTCTGCAGACTATGGTCGTATTCTTCTTTGGGCAGGGGTTCTCTCCAGAGCTTTTTCCCCCAGGCATCGGAATAGATGGCACCATCGGGAGCCCGGTTCAGGTCGTATTCAAACCTACTGTCGCAACCCGCAATTACTATGGGATGCGAGGCAACCATTTCCCTGGTGCAGGGATCTTCTTCATACCACCTTTCGTACTCGGTATGCAGGCAATTATCCCATAAAGACTGGCGAAATTGATGGCCGTCGTGTACGGCACCACAAACATATGGGACATACGCATCAATTTTAAGGGTAAAGGAGTAATCTTCGGCAACGGCTTCAAAGACCGCTTCCTTTTCTATGAGATCAATTATTTCCGAAACTGAAAGCCTAAGCATTTTCTACTTCATTGCGCAGGCGTGACCTGCGGTCAAAGGCCTGAAGCTTGTCTAAAACCTTGCTCTCAATAAAATCGATGACCCTGGATTGAATTTTGGTTTTGTAAACCTTGTTCATGTAGGTAATCCCTCCGGGCGACATTACATTCACTTCAACCAGTTTACCACCAATAACGTCTATACCGACAAAATACAACCCGTCATTGACCAGTTTTGGTCCAATTTGTTTACAAAGGGCTTTTTCTTCCTTGCTCAGCTGATGTCTGGCTACGGAACCTCCCGCAGAAACATTGGAGCGATGGTCATCTGACCCGGGAATCCTTCTCATGGCACCGATAGGCTCTCCATTCAGGAGCAGTATCCTTACATCTCCCTTATCTGCCCCTTCAATATAGTCCTGGAGGATTACATAGTTTGATGATCCATCAGCATTAGTTATGTAGAAATCGAGCAATGACTTAATATTAGACATGGCGTTCTTTTCAATCAGGATCACGCCAGAACCTCCAAAACCGTTCAGCGGTTTCAGGATCATTTTCTCGGCCTTGGATTCCTTTATCATGCGAACCAGGTAGTTTTTATTCTTGGATACATGAGTAGCCGGGATAATATTGTTGTGGCTGTCACCAAAAGCGGCAGTGTACAGCTTATTGTTAGCCTCCCTCAAGCCCTGCAGGGAATTGATGATAAAAACATCGTCCTTTACGGAATCCAGGAAGTTGAGCATAATAGGGTCCAAAGGTGGATTGGCCCGCATAAACAATACATCAAAACCGGCCAAAGGGAGCATATCTTCACGCAACTCGGCTTTTTTATAAAAGGTCTTGAGATTAGAAGGCACCTTTTCCATCCTTTTAATAACCGTGCAAAACGCATTGGTTACACTGTTCCGGATGGTCAGGTTTGCTGGAGAGCACAGGGCCACACCATGGTTGCGTTTAACACATTCATGGATCAGGGCTAAACTTGTATCGTTTTCGGGATCAATTTGCTCCCAGGGATACATGAGAAAACAAATATTCATGAGAAATGTCTTTTATTATTTAACTTCATCGTAGTGATCGTCCCACTCTTCAATGTGAGGCTCACCCAATTTACCCACGGATTTTGCCACCACCATGGAAACGGTTGCATCGCCAGTAACATTTATAATGGTCCTGCACATATCAAGAGGGCGGTCTACCGCAAAAATGAGCGCCAATCCTATCGCCAGTTTTTCCGGCGGGAACCCAATAGATTCCAGTACAATAACCAGCATAACCATACCTGCCCCAGGTACCGCTGCAGATCCAATGGAAGCCAGCAATGCCGTAAGAACAATTTTAAGCTGGTCTACCAGAGCCAGGTCAAAGGCCAGAGCCTGAGCAATAAAAACTGCCGCAACTCCCTGATAAAGACTTGTGCCATCCATATTTATTGTCGCCCCTACAGGAAGCACAAAACTGGACACTTCCTTATCCACCCCAATATGCTCCTCCACACGCTCCATTGTTACGGGTAGTGTTGCCGCACTGGAACTCGTTGAAAATGCAAGCAACTGGGCCGGGCTTATCTCCTTTAGAAACCAAAAGGCGTTCTTTTTGGTATAGGAAGATACTACAAGACCGTAAAAAATGATCATCAGGAAGAGGCCTAGTACCACTACTCCGGCATATTTAAGCAGGGCCAGCAAAAGATCCGGATCACCTGATGAAGCAACCACATTCGCCAGAAGGGCAAATACGGCATAAGGTGCAGTAAGCATTATCAGGTCTACCATTTTAAGGACAACAAAATTCAAAGAGTCAAAGAAGTGTTTGAGGGGTTTGGCCCGTTCCTCCCCTATTAACAGCATGGAAATACCCAGGAAAATGGTAAAAAAGATTACCTGTAGCATGAGGCTGTTATCGCTCATAGCCCCGATAGCATTGTCCGGTACCATGTCTTCCAGGAAGCCCAATGGCCTTTCTTTCTGTTTGGAGGCCTCCTCAATCTTGGAAACTACACCGGAGTCTGAAGCATAGGTCTGTGTTAGTTTGGCAATGGTATCATCTGATATCCCTTCCCCGGGTTGCAGTATATTGACCAGCACCAGACCAATGGTAATGGCGACAACGGTAGTGCATACGTATATCAGGATAGTCCTGAGCCCAATCCTTCTGAACTTGGAAATATCTTTTAAATCTGAAATTCCCTTTATCAGGGAAGCCAGGATTAAGGGTATAGCAATGAGTTTAAGCAGCTTTACGAATATGGTGCCGAAGGGGTTGATCCAGTCCTGGACAAAGCCTCTTCCTCCCGAAACATAAGTCATGGCAAACCCGAAAAGAAGCCCCAGGATCATACCGATCAAAATCTTCCAGTGTAAATCCAGTTTCTTCATGAAAAAGTTCTTGATTTTGTGAGTAAGATAAGGCTTTGTATGCAGATCGCCCAAAAGAATCTACCCCATCTTATTGGTTCGGGCAAGTAAGCTGAAATCGGCCAGTACCAGGGCGGCCATGGCTTCCACAATTGGCACTGCTCTGGGCACTACACAGGGATCGTGCCTGCCTTTACCCTGAACTTCTACTGTATTGCCTTCCTTATCGATGGTTTCATACGCCTGTATAAGTGTGGCTACTGGCTTAAAGGCAACTTTGAAATAGATATCCATCCCATTGCTGATCCCGCCCTGCACGCCACCACTGAAGTTGGTTCGGGTAGTTCCATCGGAGTTATAGCGATCATTGTGTTCGCTTCCCATCATGGTTACACCCTGGAACCCTGATCCATATTCAAAACCTTTTACCGCATTGATCGATAGCATTGCTTTACCCAGTTCTGCATGGAGCTTATCAAAAACGGGTTCACCAAGACCTGGCGGAACATTCTGTATCACGCAGCTGACAACACCCCCAATGGTATCGCCCTGTTTACGGACCTTTCTGATAAGTTCCTCCATTTTTTCTGCTGTATCCGAATCAGGACATCTGACCGGGTTGGATTCGGTCTTACCGAAGTCTATGTCACTGGGGGGCGTTTCAAGGGCTACATCCCCTACCTGTGAAACAAAAGCATTTATTCCAATATTCTTTAAGAACTGTTTGGCTATAGCGCCGCCCACAACCCTGCAAGCCGTCTCGCGGGCAGAACTTCGCCCACCACCTCGATAATCCCTGAAACCATATTTCTGGTCGTATACATAGTCTGCATGGGAAGGGCGATAGGAATCCTTGATGTGTCCGTAATCCTTTGATTTCTGATTGGTGTTTTCAATAACAAAGCCTATGGGTGTTCCTGTAGTGCGACCTTCAAATATCCCGGAATGGAAGACTACCTTATCTGCCTCTTTGCGTTGTGTTACAATGGCCGACTGGCCGGGCTTTCGCCTGTCCATCTCATACTGAATTGCATCCATATCCAGTTCCAGTCCGGCAGGACAGCCTTCCAGGATACCACCGATGGCCAGGCCATGCGATTCTCCGTATGTGGTGAGTTTAAATAATTTTCCAAAGGTGTTTCCCATAACTAAAGCAATAAACGTAATCAGAAGTAAGGATTTGCCCTGTTTTATCTGAGCCCGATCAAAGGTAAACGGAATTACTTAGCACACCAAAAACAGCTCGCTTAATGTTAGCTTAACAAATAACCACCCCTATTAATCAAAGCTTAACCATCCGGTCAATAATTGATGACGTCAGCATAATCTTTTTATTATACCTATGGGTTTAATTTTGCTCCATACAATTCCTGTCCACTTGAAAAAAAGAAAAATAGACATTGCGGTTATTTCGGATGTACACCTGGGAACCCATGGATGCCATGCAGATGAACTGATTGCCTACCTCAGTAGTATCAGGCCAACGAAGCTTATTCTAAATGGCGATATTGTAGATATTTGGCAGTTTAGCAAACGCTACTTCCCAACCTCCCACCTGAGGGTCATCAAAAAAATTATCAGCATGGCCTCCAACGGTACAGAGGTCTACTACATAACCGGGAACCACGATGAAACGCTTCGCAAATTTGCGGGTACATCCGTAGGGAATTTCCATGTCATGAATAAGCTGGTTTTGGAACTGGATGGAAGGAAAGCCTGGTTTTTCCATGGAGATGTTTTTGATGTATCCATCCAAAAGGCCCGCATTCTGGCGAAACTTGGAGGTTATGGCTATGACTTGCTAATCCTGATTAACCGTTTTATAAACTGGTGCCTGAACAAGATGGGCAGGGAAAAATATTCCATTTCCAGGCGCATAAAAAATGGGGTTAAAAGTGCCGTCAGGTATATAAATGATTTTGAACGAACAGCTGCTGACCTCGCCATCGAGAATGGCTACGATTATGTAATTTGCGGTCATATCCATCAACCCAAAAAAGAGATATATCAGAATAAGAATGGGAAAACCATTTACCTCAATTCCGGTGATTGGGTAGAAAACCTCACCGCTCTCGAATACTCCTTCAAGAGGTGGAAAATATATCGCTACAACCATGACAAGCTCTCTCCTTTCTTTGCGGATGAAGAGCTTAAATCCATGAATATGAACGAATTGATTTCCTCCATAATCGATCTGAAACAGGAAAAGGCAGATACCAGGGAAAAGGACGAGGAATCAATCGGAGATTAAGGCTTCCCTGAGGATGCTTACAGGATGCTTTGCTTCTCTGCCGGTTCCATCCTTTATCTGATGCCTGCAACTGGTACCGTTTGCCGCTATCACGGCATCAGCTGAATTGCGTATTGCGGGGAACAGCTTCAATTCTCCTGTTTTCATACTCACCTCATAATGCTCTTCCTCATAACCGAAAGAACCAGCCATTCCACAACATCCTGAACTAATAATGCTTACCTCGTAATTTTCCGGAAGGTTCAGGATATCAAAAGTGACTTTTTGATTGGACAATGCCTTTTGATGACAGTGGTTGTGGATCTTTATCTGCTTGCTTTCCCTGGTGAAGGAGCCGGAATCTATACGGCCAGCAATGATTTCCTCTGCCAGAAACTCCTCGATCAGGAAAGCTTTTGAAGCCAATTTGCCAACCTTCTCCTGATCCATACCCATGCGCTTGTATTCATCTCGGAATGTTAATACGGCGGAAGGCTCGAGGCCCAGTACAGACATGTCTCTGCTTACATACGGGTATAAGCCTTCAAGATTCTTTATGGCGAGTTTTTTCACCTGCTTCAGGAATCCTTTGGAAAGCTGAGCCCTTCCGCTCTGGCCAAAAAACAAGTGCACCTTGTAACCAAGACCATGTAAAAGATCGATAGCATCCTTTCCTATTTGAGCATCCATATTCTCTGTAAACTCATCAATAAAAAGAACCACATCAGAAATTATATCCTCTTTATTATCAAGACTTTTAAGATGCTTTTTGTAATTAAAGCTTGAAACTTCCGGCAAACTTCTTTCCCGGGCAACCCCAGAAATCTTTTTTATCAGATTTCCGGTAATGGGATTGGCATACAACCAGTTTGTTAACCCCGGTACCATGCTACCCCATTTGTTAAGGGTATAATTATTTGCAAACAAACGGCTCCGAAATGAATATCCGTGTGTTTCCTGATACTGATATAAAAACTCAGCCTTCATAGAAGCGATATCCACATTGCTCGGGCATTCTCTGCTGCAGGCCTTACAACTCAGGCAAAGGTCCAAAACGGTCTTAAGCTCATCAGAGTCGAAAGGGTTTTCCCTTGAATTGTGCGTTAGTATTTCCCTCAGGGTATTTGCGCGGGCGCGGGTAGTATCCCGCTCATTTCGGGTAGCCTGGTAACTGGGGCACATGGTCCCGGCAACATTGTGTGTTTTCCTGCAATCCCCACTTCCATTGCATTGTTCCGCTGCACGCAGGATTCCCTGCGTATCCGAAAAGTCCATTAAGGTAGCTATAACCGGCTCTTCACGATCGGTTTCGTAGCGAAGCGATTTATCCATGGGAAAGGCATCTACTATCTTCCCCGGGTTGAATATATGCTGAGGGTCAAAATAGCCTTTGATGCGCCTGAGCAATCCGTAATTCTTGTTTCCAATCATCATGGGTATGAACTCAGCCCTGACTATTCCATCGCCATGCTCTCCGCTAAAAGAACCCCTGTATTTTTTGGTAAGCCTGGCCACATCTGTGGTGATCTCCCTGAAAAGGGAAACGTCCCCGGACTTTTTCAAGTCCAGTATGGGCCTGAGATGCAGTTCCCCGGCCCCGGCATGTGCATAATATACCGCCTTCTGATCATATCCTTTCATAATGGCTGTGAATTCCCCTATAAAATCTTTGAGGTCTTCCAGAGCAACGGCAGTATCCTCTATGCAGGCAACTGCCTTTTTATCGCCCACCATATTACCCAGTAGGCCGAGTCCGGCTTTTCTGAGTTCTATGGCTTTGTTGATATCTTCCCCATACAAAACGGGATGTGCATAGCTAAAACCTGATTTGCCTATGGTTTGAATCAAATCCGCAATCTGCCTTTCCAACCCCTCCCGGTTACTGTCACTGAGCTGTAACATCAGAAGGGCTTCCGGATCACCCTGAACAAAAAACCGGTTGGCTAGCTGCTGACGATTGCTTTTTGTACAGTCCAGGATCACCTTATCCATCATCTCACACATCTGTAGATTGTGGCGCATAACCGGTACCACGTCAGACAGGCAGTTTTCCAGGCTGCTGTAATGGGTTACTACCATTGCTGATAATGGTGGAGGCAGATCATCCAGTTGCAGGGTAATTTCCGTTGTAAATGCCAGGGTTCCTTCACTTCCACAAAGCAATTTACCCAGGTTAATATCCCTTTCATGACCCCCGAAAATTGAACTTTTAAGCAATTCATCAACCGCATAACCCGTATTCCTCCGGTGTATAGTGGGTTTTGGAAAACCGGAACGAATTTCTTCTCTTATTTCTTCCTGGGAAAGCTCATCAAAAAGATTACTGTATAATTTTCCTTCCAGCGTAGGCAGCTTGCATTTTTCAATAAATTCCTCCTCATATAGTGCCTTGAATTCCACTTCAGATCCGTCTGACAGAACTGTTTTCAGGGCCACAACCTTATCGCGGGTTACGCCATATTGAATGGATGTGGTGCCACTGGAGTTATTACCCACCATTCCACCTATCATACAACGGTTAGAGGTAGAGGTATTAGGTCCAAAATAAAGTCCGTAAGGAGCAAGGTACTGATTGAGTTCGTCCCGGATAACGCCGGGTTGGACCCTTATCTGTTTCTTATCCAGGTCAAGATCCAGGATACTTGTCATATGCCTTGAGACATCGACCACTATACCTTCGCCAACACATTGTCCGGCCAGTGAAGTTCCGGCGGTCCTGGGTATCAGACCTATCTTATGTTCGGAAGCAAAATGGACCAGCAACTGAATATCGGCCACTGATTTAGGATAAGCAACTGCCTCAGGGACCATCCTGTATACCGAAGCATCTGTGGCGTAAAGTTTCCTGCTAAGATCATCCCAATGGATTGTGCCTTCGAGCGCATTGCTTACCTTTGTGAATAAATTTTTTTGCAAACTGAGACAATTTTGACCCCTAAATTAAGTTTTTATTGACTGTATACTTAGCAGAGGTTAAGTAATAATTGTAAACTTTTAGAACCTATGAAAATTTTAAGATTAATTCCCGTACTTTTTTGTTTTGTTACGGTATCCATGAGTGCACAGGATATTTCAGAGCATGCCTTAGGCCTCAGGTTAGGAGATAGTGACGGTTTCGGCGCCGAAATCTCGTATCAAAAATCAATTGCAAGGTATAACCGACTGGAAGTCAACCTGGGTTGGCGGGACAATCGGAACTACGACGCATTCAAACTCGCCGGAGTCTATCAGTGGATACATGTACTCGATGGCAATTTCAACTGGTATTACGGTGTAGGTGGTGGATTGGGAAGTGTTGATTTTGAACCAATTCCAGATGGGGATCCTGATGGCGGACTGTTTATTTTCGGAGCCGGTAATATAGGTGTTGAATACAACTTTGACATCCCCCTGCTACTTTCGCTCGATTTTCGTCCTGAAATTGGCCTGGTGGGCTATGACGATTTTTCGGATAATTTTGACTTTGATATTGCACTGGGAATACGTTACCAGTTCTGATAATCAGCATAAACCCTTAGTAGCCCTTAGCATAAGAAATGTTAAGGGCTTTTTTTATTATGTGTGATATGAGTATTTTTGAACTTTCAAACAAACAGATATGAAGAAAATAGTTGCTGCCTTAATTACTGCAGTTGTGATCATGAGCTGCTCCCAGAAGCAGGAAGGATTTGAAATTCAGGGAACCCTGAACGGAGAGTTGGAATCTGGTGTACAGGCATTTCTCAGGAAAAGAAGTGAAGAAGGACGGTTTTTTACCCTGGATACCACCATTGTAGTTGATGGAAAATACAGTTTTAGCGGACAACAGGTAGACCCTGAAATCTACTACATATTCTTCGATGTAACCCGTGGTAATATTCCTGTTATTATTGAAAACGGGACTATTGAAGTAACTGCACAGAAAGATAGCCTTCAATATTTTAAATTAAAGGGGACCCTGCAAAACGAACTTTTCCAGGATTTCCTTGATGGATCCAGGACCATGAGCTACCGGGCAAGGGCCATGAACGCTGACATGCGAAAGGCTTCAGCAGATATGGACACGGTACAGATGAATTCCCTGAGGCAGGAATATACCGAACTACAGGAGGAAGCCAAGAATTTTGAATTGAATTACATCAAAGAGAATCCCAATGCTTACATATCTGCCTTGATTGTAGAAAAAGTACAGCAACAAAAACTATTACCAGAAGGAGAAATCAAAAATCTGTTCGAGACATTGACTCCTGAAGTGCAGAATTCTAATATCGGAAAAAGGATAAAGGAAAGGATTGAAAAAAGTGAGAACGTCACTATTGGATCAAGGGCCCCTAATTTCTCTGCGCCTACCCCTGCAGGTGAAGAACTTGCACTCAATGATGTGCTTGGAAAAGTTACCATAGTTGACTTCTGGGCAGCCTGGTGCCGTCCCTGCCGGGCAGAGAATCCTAATGTGGTTAGGATCTATAACAAGTATAAGGATCAGGGTTTAAGCATTCTTGGGGTATCCCTAGACCGTAAAGCTGAGGATTGGAAACAGGCCATTGCTGATGACGGCCTGGAGTGGAACCATGTATCCAACGTGGAATATTTTGATGAAATTGCCGAGCTTTACAACGTAGATGCCATTCCTGCCACTTTTATTTTGGATGAAACCGGGACTATAGTAGCCAAAAACCTCAGAGGTCCGGCTCTGGAAGAAAAAATTGTAGAGCTTCTTCAATAGGCTAAAGCACAAGTCACGTCAAATCACGGTTTATTTAATCAGAACTTGTTTCGAACATCTTCGAAACTGCCACTGATCTGTACATTAGCTCCCCGTATTACCTGACCGAATATATTTGCGCGGGAAGCATCTCCCAGGAATTCAAGGCTGGCACCATCTTCCAGGATAAGGTCCCCATAAATAGTAAGGCTACCCTCCACCCTTAAGGTAGCATTTTGACCTACCCTAACCTCTTTACGAGCGCTGTTCTGACCTGTAAACAAATGCCCTCGATATTCAAACAGTCCACCTTCATTGATACTAACATTGTTTAGTACTGTCCAAGTTCCGCAGAGCAGCAGACTGCCACTGACGTTTATATTGTTAAACCTTTTAGCTCCTTTGTATTCTAATTGCTGTCCTTCAGGAACAAACAATTTAGAACTTCCGGAATACATAGGAAGGTCGGAACATCGGCTCTCCAGGCTTTCAGAGGGTCTGTTTAGTTTGATAATCTGCAAACCTTCCCTCCCGGAAGCGGCAATGATATAATCGCCCTTGGATTGTACATAATTAATGGAGCCTTCCAGTTGTACTACTCCATAAGGCCTTAGCGCTCCATCCTTTTCTTCGTTCAGACAAAGACCGGCACCCCCATTGGCCATAAGAACAACATTTTCATTGGAAACCACAGCATTGGTTACGCGTTCATCAGCTGTGATTCCATCCGGGTTTATGGCAATCGGCAGGTACTCTATTAAATTACCTGTAGATTCACTATACACCCCTGCTCCTTTACCTGCTTCTGCTACAATAATCCGGTCGCCCTGGAAATCAATGGTCTTTTTTGAAGCCAGCCCAAGGTCAGTGCTAATAGGGATCTCTTTTATCAACTGAAATGATGCATCGAGAATTTTTAGTCCGGAACCGGCGTCCAGCAGTGCTACTCTGTCTTCACTAAGCGCAATTGAACGCAGGTCGAAATATGGAAACTCGTTGACTATGCTTAAGTCTGATTTATTGTAAATGGTCAGCGAACCTTCCTTTCCACTGGTTACCAGGAGCTTATCTCCACTAATCCGCAGGTCATTGGCATTGAATCCTTGTTGAAACCCATAGGTTATCCCTGCGCTGACATCAATCTTTCCATTGGGTGCTGGTATTTTAGCCACAAAGGAATTGGAAGTTGCAGTTACAGATACTTCGGCATCCAAACCTCCGGCAGCATAGACGTAACCATTTTCCGAAATGAGTGCATTAATATCTGCATTTGGAAACAATAGCCTGGAAACCAGCCTGGGTTTGGCAGGGTCTTTAATATTTATGATATCAACGGCACCAAAATATTCTTCCCCTACTGTATTGTACGAAACAAGGGCATAATCATTCTCAACAAACACATGGGAGGAGGTTAAAGGACCTCGCGAAGGATCATCAGGGGGCCTCACCTGCGCTACCAGATTCAAGGGGTAATCACCTGCCTGTTCCTCACGGCCGGCCGAAGCAGCTTTGGAGCCAAGCCCTGAGTCCTCATAGATATCAAGCACCCCGGATGAAGCAAATGAAATACTGCTGCTAAGCGCATCTTCGCTATTTTCTACCCAAAGGTCTTGCTGTAAATCGTCATTGAAGATGGTGGTTTCATCGCTACACGAAGTAGCCAGTAGCATTGCGAACAGCAACACTGTTAACCCTTTGCGGTACATAGGTAGGTAGTTAAACGTTAAATTGGATTATTATAACGATAAAAACCGCTAAATCTTATACTTAAAGAGATACCTTTTCCAATAACCCAGAAGTGTAGAATAGCAACTCTAGAGTTTTCCCAGTTTTTCCATCACAAAGAGAATAACAATTGGGATAGCCAGCAGAATAACCATGAGGGTTTCTGTAACGAAAAGATCCGGTTTAAACAGCAAGCTTACGATATAGCCTCCAACTGCCCCTCCAAAGTGTGCTGTATGCCCAATATTTCCCAATCTCTTTTTCATTCCGTAAATGGAATAAAGCATGTAGGCAATTCCCAGGATATAAGCAGGTATGGGAATAGGGATAAACATAATGCCTAATTGCATATTTGGCTGTAGTAATATGGCCGAATAAAGGATTCCCGTCACAGCCCCACTTGCCCCAACAGCACTGTAAAAGGGTTCCTGTCGGTGAAAAAACAGTGCAAGCAAGCTTCCCGAAACCAGGCTAACCAAATAGATTATCAAAAATTTAACGGGCGCAAACCAGCTGATCACCACCGGGGCGAAAAAATAGAGGGTGAACATGTTCAGAAAAAGGTGCGGGAAATCCACGTGGAGGAATCCGGAGGTAAACATGCGGTCCTTCTGACCGGCCTGTATGGCACCAATGCCGAATTTGTATCGTTCAAAAAAATGGATATCATTAAAGCCGCGCAATGAAACGACGACATTTGCCGCAATAATTGCCAGGGTAGCCCAATGTATATTCATGCGGAATCTGCTTATTATACCTGCCAAATATAGCTATATTTGCGCTTAGTATTTTCACCATGCAGCTGCTTGTTTACGTACTGACCTACCCGATTCTAAGGCTGGTTTCCTTCCTTCCGTTTCCACTGCTTTATTTGGTGTCGGACTTTGTCTTTTTCCTGGTATACCGGGTTTTTGGCTACCGAAAAAAAGTTGTCAGGGACAATCTGGAACTTGTCTTCCCTGAAAAATCAACAGAAGAGCTCAGGACTATCGAAAGGATCTTTTACGGACATATGTGCGATATGTTTCTGGAAATGGTCAAAACAATGAGTATATCTGTTCCTGAAATCCAAAAACGCTATTCCTTCACCAATATTGACGAACTACTACAATTCGAAAAGAATAATCAGTCTGTGATGCTGATGCTTCCCCACTACGCAAGCTGGGAATGGGTGTTTTCATTAAATATGGAGATCACAGCCAGGGCTTTCGGGATATATCAGCCAATAAATAACAAGTATTTCGACAGGCTTGTCCGCTCCATACGGGCTAAGTGGGGTACCACACTGATCACCACCAAGGAAATCTGGGATGTTGCCGATAAAAACAACAAGGAGGGAAAGCTAGCTATTTACGGGATAATCAGCGATCAATCGCCCATGATCAAAAAAGCTCATTATTGGGCGCCATTTATGGGCATTACGGTCCCCATGCATACCGGGGCGGAATATCTGTGCAAAAAGTTTGATCTGCCCGTCGTTTATCTTAAAGTTGAAAAAGTGAAAAGGGGTTATTACCAGGGAACCTTTACAGTCCTGGCTACCAAGCCAAATGACCATCCGGATTACGAACTTACAGATGCGTATTTCAGGGAAGTAGAGCGATCCATTTATGAATCTCCGGAATATTACTTCTGGACGCATAAACGTTGGAAACACCGTAACAATGTTCCCCGGAAATTCCGGGAATCCTGAATTTTAAGGGCATTATACTATAGCCGCTATCTCGTCTATGATTTTTTGTGCCAGTTGGTCCGCAGCCTCCTGTGAACCTGCCTCCGTATAAATCCGTATAATGGGTTCCGTGTTTGATTTGCGCAAATGAACCCAGCTGTCCTCAAAATCGATTTTGACCCCATCAATGGTTGATGGGTTGTAATCCGCATACTTGGCAGCCATAGCTTCCAATAGCGCATCCACATTGAGTTCCGGGGTGAGCTGCATCTTTTTCTTGCTCATAAAGTAAGCCGGATAGGAATCCCGCAATTGCTTAACGCTGCCTCCGTTTTCAGAGAGCAGCATCAGGAACAGAGCTGTACCTACGAGAGCGTCTCTTCCATAATGACTCTCAGGGTAAATAATCCCACCGTTGCCTTCTCCTCCAATAATAGCCCGGGTTGCCTTCATTTTGGAAACCACATTTACCTCACCTACAGCAGCAGCCTCATAAGTGCCACCATGCTTGTTGGTTATATCCCGCAAGGCCCGGGTAGAAGACAAGTTGGAAACCGTATTTCCAGGGGTTTTGGAAAGTACATAGTCTGCACAGGCCACCAGAGTATATTCTTCACCAAACATAGACCCATCATTGCTGATAAAAGCCAGACGGTCTACGTCAGGGTCTACTACAATACCAAAATCTGCACCGGATTCCGGGACTAATCTGCTGATCTCTTCAAGATGCTCCTTCAGCGGTTCAGGATTGTGAGGGAAATGTCCCGTAGGATCACAATACAGTTTAACCACTTCCACACCAAGGGCCTCCAGCAACTTAGGTATGGCCAGTCCGCCTGTGGAATTCACCGCATCTAACACCACCTTGAACTTTCCTGCACGGATCTTCTCTGCATCTACCAGCCGCAGATTGAGTACTTCCTGTACATGAATATCCAGGTAGTTATCATTCTTTGTAATGGTTCCGAGCTCATCTACCTCAGAAAATGTAAAATCTTCTTTTTCCGCCAGCTCGAGGATAATAGCTCCTTCCTCCGCATTAAGGAATTCCCCATCTGCGTTAAGCAGTTTAAGAGCATTCCATTGCTTGGGGTTATGGCTTGCCGTGAGGATAATACCCCCATCGGCCTGCTCTTTAGGAACGGCGATCTCAACAGTTGGGGTTGTGGAAAGGCCCAGGTCCAGGACATCAATTCCTAGACCGCTAAGCGTGGACATAACCAGGTTTTGAACCATTTCGCCTGATATGCGGGCATCCCGGCCTATTACCACGGTTAATTTTGTTTTTTGGGTTTGTGATTTGAGCCAACTACCGTAGGCCGCTGCAAATTTAACTACATCAAGTGGGGTTAGGTTATCTCCGGTTTTACCTCCTATGGTCCCCCGTATTCCGGAAATGGATTTAATTAGTGTCATTTTACTCTTGAACTATTTTAGTGCAAATATAATGGACTTGCCCTTTTCCCTGCCGTGGCAATTTGTATTTTAGTTGCTCACAATGACCATAAGGCATATATGAATTTTTTAGCACATATTTATCTTTCCTTTGGTGATGATGAAGTGTCTATTGGCAATTTTATTGCAGACAGTATCCGAAGCCAGCAATTTACCCACCTGCCGGATCGAATCCAGAAAGGGATACAGTTACATAGGGCTATTGATACCTACACAGATTCCCATAAGCTCCATAAACAAAGCAGTAAAAGGCTATACCCTACCTACAGTCATTACAGCAGGGTGATTATCGACATCTTTTACGATCATTTTCTGGCCAAGAACTGGCTTCAATATTCCGATACCCCGCTGGAGGTTTACGTTGATGATTTTTACAGTCTTCTGGAAAGGAATTATCGGCTATTGCCCAGGGGTGTTCAGCGTATGATGCCGTATATGATCACTGACAACTGGTTACTGAACTACAGTAATATTGAAGGGATCTCAAAAGTCCTGGATGGGATGAACCGAAGGACCCAGAATAAAAGCAAAATGAATCTGGCGATTTTTGAGCTCGAAAGTTATTATTTGGATTTCGAGGATGATTTCACCCTCTTTTTTGATGATTTAATATTCTTTTCCAAAAAGAAATACGCCATGTTATGCGAAGATTGATTCTCATATTTGCGGCTTTGCCTCTATTCCATTGCAGACAAGCTCCTGCACCTCCCACAGGTCTGGTAACAGATAATGCCATGGTGGTCTCGGCTCGAAAGGAAGCCTCGGAAATTGGTGTTGCCATAATGCAAAACGGAGGAAATGCCTTTGACGCTATGGTAGGTACGGAGCTGGCCCTTGCCGTGGCTTATCCGTTCGCCGGTAATCTTGGAGGGGGTGGCTTTATGGTATACCGGATGAACAATGGCGATGTGGGCGCCCTTGATTACAGGGAAAAGGCACCGCTGGCAGCACATAAGGATATGTACCTCGATTCATTGGGAAACGTCATTCCCGGTATGAGCACAATAGGAGCTACAAGTGTGGGGGTTCCGGGGACTATCGCAGGTATTTTTGAAGTCCATGAAAAGTTCGGTGCCCTACCCATAGAAGACATCATCGCGCGGGTTATTGAACTGGTTGACCAGGGTGTGGAAGTTACAGAAAAACAATCTCGCAGGCTGGATGCCTACTGGGACCAGATCGTAGAGGTAAATGGAGACCAGACACTCTTTTACAACAAATGCATGCCGGGAGATACCCTGAGATATCCTGCACTGGCCAATACCCTTCAGCGTATTGCTAAAAACGGTCGGGATGAATTTTACAAAGGTGAAACAGCAAAAATTCTGTCACGGTTCATTCAGGAAAAAGGCGGCTTTGTGACCGAAGAAGACCTGGCCAGGTATGAGGCGAAGTGGCGGCAACCGATTATTTTCCGATACAAGGACCTTAAGATCATCTCTATGAGTCCGCCAAGTAGCGGTGGTGTTACCATCAACCAGATCTTTAAAATGATCGAACCTTATGATATAGGACAATACCATCATAATTCGGCTGAAGCTGTGCAATTGTTTACCGAGGCTGCCAGAAGGGCCTATGCAGACCGTAATTATTACCTGGGTGACCCTGATTTTGTTGACATACCGTTGGATGTGCTTTTAAGCAGAGAGTATGTGAAAGGACGGATGGAATCCTTTTCATTTAATGAAGCCACCACTTCATCGGATATTGAGCGGGGCACGGTAGAAATTTTGGAAAGTTCCGAAACCACACATTACTCCATAGTCGATGCGGAGGGGAATGCCGTTTCCGTAACCACTACTCTGAACGGGGCTTATGGGTCCAAACTCTATTGTGATGAACTTGGATTTTTTCTTAACAACGAAATGGACGATTTCAGTGCGAAGACCGGCGTTCCCAATATGTTTGGCTTAACTGGGGCAGAAGCTAACAGTATAGCTGCAGAAAAACGTATGCTCAGCAGTATGACACCTACTATAGTTGAAAAGGACGACAGGCTCTGGCTGGTTGTGGGCACTCCCGGCGGTTCAACTATTATTACAGCAGTAGCGCAAACAATTTTAAACGTTTATGAGTTTGACATGAGTATGCAGGAGGCGGTCAATGCTGCAAGATTTCATCACCAATGGCTTCCGGATAATATCCGGTTTGAACCAGAAGGCTTTTCGGAAGAGCTTAAACAGCAATTAAAGAGCAAAGGATATCGGATAAATGAAGGACGCAATGGGTTTATTGGAATGGTAGACGCCATACGCGTGCTTGAAGATGGTCGATTGGAAGGGGGCGCCGACAAGCGCGGGGATGATACAGCCGTTGGATTTTAGACGTTTAGCTCTGGATTTGCCGCTTTAGATCTTCCATGGATTCTTGTAATTGCCTTAATAATCCTTTTTCCGTGGTGGCATCCACCCCAAAGGTAAGTTTACTGCTAACCATCCACATTTCCTGGATATCTTCCGGACTTATTTCATAGGGAGGGTAGTTTTCATTGAGTGAAATGAGGATCAACCTGCCTGAATTTGGGTGTCGTTCTATTTTCTTAACCAGTACCGCATCCTGAAGTACAATAACATACATCTTATTGGGGCTTACGTCGTCCAGGTCTTCTACCGCACGGGCGAGCACCCAGTCGCCCGGTTTTAAATTGGGCAACATACTATCTCCTTCAACCTGGAAACCCCGGTAGGTAGCATTTCTGAATTCCGGAATTGGCAGGTCAAATGCCGGTAATTGCCTATACCAGCTGGTGTCATGAATATTCTGGGGATAGCCCGCTGCAGCTTTAGCATTTACCAGCACCATATTTTCACGGTCTGCCGTATCCACAGTCACTACTTTTGGTATAACGCTGGTAGTGGAGGGTTCCAGGTATTTAGTATCACTTGCCCCATATAACCACAAGGGATTTATTTTGAATTGCCGAAGCAACTCCATAACGAGTTTACCGGAAAGTTTGGTCCTCCCCCTTTCTATATCCGCAGTAGTATTGGCAACGCCCAGTAATTGGGCAAATTCGGTTTGTGTGAATCCCAGATCCCTGCGAACTTCAATAAAACGTTTGATTGTTTTCTGCTGTTCCATCCGTCTTTTTCTTTTGTCCGGGCCCTTAGCTAAAAGCAAACTTGCTTATCAGGCTCGCAATCAAATATACAAAAATTGGATTATTTCCAAAATATTATTGGATATATTCCATTTTTAGGATATTTTCCATATATTTGGAAATAATACATATAGCGATCTAATTGAAATTGGAAATATTATGGAACATGGTGTAACTTTAATTTATGATGGGAGCTTTAATGGTTTTTTATGCGCTGTATATAAAGCCTATGAAAGCAAGCTCTTCGTTACCGGTATTTTAAAAGAAGATCAATATCAGGAAGACATGTTTTCAAACGCCATTGTAACAAAAACAGAGCTTAACAAGGCCAAAAGAGTTTGGTATAAATTACAGGACAAACACTATGAAGCCCTGAAGAACATCTACTTTGCCTTCCTTAGCGAAACCCCGGGTATTGAAATCCGGTTATATCGCCAGATCGTGAGGCGTCTAGGGCGACTGCCTATTACCAGTGATGACGATGTTCAGAATGGGTTTAATTACCTGGAAGGAATAGTGAGCAGGGTATCCCGTGAGAAAAGAAAATGGGAAGCTTCTATAAACCTGAATTTTGCTCAGGGTAAACCTGCTATAGTAAGGATCAGACCAAAATACAACATCCTGCCCCTGATCTCAAGGTTCTTCAGGCTGACCCATCACAGCAATCCTTGGATTATTTTTGATCAGCAACGGAATTACGGTATTTATTTTGATGGGGACGTTACCCAAATGGTTACGGAAATCCCCCGCCAATTCAATTGGGTTGATGCTGCCTGATACTTTCGCATATACTAAACAGGGCCTATGTGATTAGTTTTCCTTACATGCCATTTTAGTTATTTTAAATGGCTTATATAGTACTGATAAATAATCCCTTTAGTGCTCTTTTGTTAATATAGTCGACTTCCTTATTACTCGCCAAAGCCTTACCTTTGCCACTTTCTTCTGCAGGATGATAGATTTCGAGGAAAACATACAGGTTCAGGGCGCCAGGGTTCACAACCTCAAGAATATTGACCTGACTATCCCCCGGGAAAAGCTGGTGGTTGTCACAGGCCTGTCTGGCAGCGGTAAATCATCACTGGCATTCGATACTATTTATGCCGAGGGTCAACGGCGCTACATAGAGACCTTTTCTGCCTATGCACGCCAATTTCTTGGAGGACTGGAGCGTCCGGATGTTGATAAAATAGACGGGCTTTCACCGGTTATTGCTATTGAACAGAAGACTACCTCCAAATCTCCGAGATCTACTGTAGGGACAATCACCGAGGTTTATGATTTCCTGCGACTGCTTTTTGCCAGGGCCGGGGAAGCCTATAGCTACAAGACAGGGGAAAAAATGGTGAGCTATAGCGATGAACAAATTAAAAATCTGATCCTTACCTCATTTGCCGATAAGAAGATCAACATCCTTGCACCGGTGGTTAAATCGCGAAAGGGACACTACAGGGAACTCTTTGAGCAGATAGCCAAACAAGGGTTTGTAAAGGTCCGGGTAGATGGCGAAATCCGGGATATCATACAGGGGATGAAGGTAGACCGTTATAAGACTCATGATATTGAGATCGTTGTAGACCGTTTACTGGTTTCTGAAGGAGAGGAAACCGAAAAGAGGCTTGCTGAATCCATCAATACAGCCATGTACAGTGGCAGCAATGTGCTAATGGTACTTGAAGAAGGGCAGGAAGAGCCGCGCTATTTTAGTCGGGATCTTATGTGCCCAAGTTCAGGAATATCCTATCCCGTGCCAGAACCTAACACTTTTTCTTTTAATTCCCCCAAAGGCATGTGCCCGGATTGTCACGGACTGGGTCATGTTTATGAGATTAACGAGCAAAAGATTTTCCCGAATAAAAAGCTATCCATCAAAGCCGGGGGTATTGCTCCATTGGGCGAATACAAGAAATCCTGGGCATTCCGACAGCTGGAAACTATAGCCCGGCGCTACGATTTTGACCTGAATGATCCTATAGCAACCCTACCAGAAGATGCGATGGAGGTAATTCTGTACGGCGGTGAAGAAAATTTCGAAGTAGACTCCAAAACCCTTGGGGTAAGACGTGAATATAAAATAGATTACGAAGGCATAGCCAATTTCATAAAGGCACAGCATAAGGAAGCAGACTCCAGCAGCATCAGGAGATGGGCACGGGAATATATGGACCGTATTAGTTGTCCGAGTTGTAAGGGATCCCGACTTAAGATATCCTCCCTGTACTTTCGGATTAATAACAAGAATATAGCCGAACTCTCCGAGATGGACATTGGTGATCTGGCTGCCTTTTTCAGGGAACTAAAGCAGGTACTGAAAGGTGACCAGAAGAAAATTGCCGAAGAAGTAGTCAAGGAAATCGGTACGCGTTTGCAGTTTCTTTTAGATGTAGGACTGGACTACCTGTCCCTGAACAGGAGCTCCAAATCCCTGTCCGGAGGGGAAGCGCAGCGCATAAGGCTGGCCACCCAAATTGGCTCACAACTGGTAGGGGTCCTCTATATTCTGGACGAACCCAGTATTGGATTGCACCAGAGGGACAATAACCGACTCATACACTCACTTGAGTCATTGAGGGATATAGGAAACTCTGTAATTGTGGTAGAGCACGATCGTGATATGATCGAGCATGCAGACCATGTGATCGACATCGGGCCAAGGGCGGGCAAGCATGGGGGCGAGATTATCTCAGAAGGTCCTCCGAGCGAATTAGTTGGTCATCATACTCTAACCGCAGACTACATCTCCGGCATAAAATCTATTCCCGTACCCAAGAAAAGGCGGAAAGGAAATGGAAAATCCTTATTGCTCAAGGGTTGCACAGGAAATAATTTGAAAAATGTGGATGCACTTTTCCCTTTGGGCAAAATGATTGGCGTTACCGGGGTTTCCGGCAGTGGCAAATCAACTCTTATCAATGAGACCCTCTACCCTATTCTAAACGCCTACTTTTTCAATGGTGTCAGGAAGCCCATGCCATACAAAGACATCAAAGGCTTACAACATATAGACAAGGTAATAGATATTAACCAGTCGCCCATAGGCCGAACACCACGTTCCAATCCGGCTACGTATACTGGAGTGTTCAGCGAGATTCGTTCCCTGTTTTCCAAAACACCAGAGGCCTCTATTCGCGGATATAAACCCGGACGTTTTAGTTTTAATGTGAAGGGCGGGAGATGCGAGACTTGCCAGGGAGGCGGTTTGCGCGTTATTGAAATGAACTTTCTGCCCGATGTTTATGTTGAATGCGAAACCTGCAATGGGAAACGTTTCAATCGGGAAACTCTTGAAATCCGTTATAAGGGAAAATCCATTGCCGATGTGCTGGAAATGACTATGGATGAAGCCGTAGCCTTTTTTGAGCATATTCCAAAGATTTATCGAAAACTTAAGACCATACAGGAAGTGGGCCTGGGATACATTTCGCTGGGTCAGCAATCCACTACCCTATCCGGTGGGGAAGCACAGCGGGTGAAACTGGCCACCGAACTTTCCAAAAGGGATACCGGGAACACCTTTTACATTCTGGATGAACCCACTACAGGACTGCATTTTGAAGATATCCGTGTGCTTATGGAAGTGCTCAACAAGCTGGTAGACAAAGGAAATACCGTACTGGTCATCGAACACAACATGGATGTGATTAAAATGGTTGATCATATCATAGATATTGGATATGAAGGAGGGCGTGGAGGTGGAATGATTGTTGCGGAAGGAACTCCGGAGGAAGTGGCAAGGGACGAACGAAGCTATACTGCTCAATTCTTAAAACGGGAACTTCCGGAATATTCGGATGATTTTCAAAGTAGTAATTGAAAATATTAAGTGATGAGTATACGTTACTCATTTGGGTTAAATATAATTCCATGAGAAAAGAGAAACATCCAAAAGGCTGGAATGAAATTAAAACCAATGATTCCTGGGCAATCTTCAAGATTATGGGGGAATTTGTAAATGGTTTCGAAAAAATGAGTGCCATTGGGCCCTGTGTTACTATTTTCGGCTCTGCTCGTACAAAGCAGGAAAATGAGTACTATGAACTTACCGTTAATATAGCAAGGAAAATTGCCGAAGCCGGTTATGGAATTATTACAGGGGGTGGTCCTGGAATAATGGAGGCCGGGAACAGGGGAGCACACCTGGCAGGTGGCACCTCGGTAGGACTAAATATCGATTTGCCTTTCGAACAACACGATAACCCCTACATAGATGATGATAAAAGTCTGGACTTCGACTACTTTTTTGTCAGGAAGGTCATGTTCGTTAAATATTCGCAGGGGTTTGTGGTTATGCCTGGTGGTTTTGGCACCCTGGATGAATTATTCGAAGCAATTACTCTTATTCAAACAAATAAAATAGGTAGGTTTCCAATAATCCTGGTGGGATCCCGGTTCTGGAAAGGCCTGATAGACTGGATAAAGGAAACTATGCTTGGAGCCGGAAATATAAGTGCCGGCGACCTGGATCTTATTCGTATTGTAGACTCGGCTGAAGAAGTAGTTGAACTTATTGATGCCTTCTATAAAGGCCATACCCTGAGCCCCAATTTCTAATACAGCAATGCCGCAAAATAAACGTATTTCGCTCATATTCGCCTTTCTGGTCTGCATCTGTTTGCTGCAATCATCCTATTTAAAGGCTCAGCACGACAATACTTTAAAGGCTACACTTGAACGGGGAACCAGCACTGTAAATATCCAGCAGGAATTCACTTACAAGAACTCCTCCGCAGACACCCTGTCTGTTTTATACTTTAATGACTGGGCACATGCTTATTCGGATAAAAACACTGCTCTCGCCAGGAGATTTGCCGAAGATTTCAAAAAGGCACTCCACCTGGCCAAGGATAGCAACCGCGGATCCACAGAAGTATTAAGTATGCTAGACGAAGATTTTCGTTCCCTGACCTGGAAACGAAAAGAGGGGCAAATAGACCTCATAAGAATTGAGCTCAACGAACCTATACCCCCTGGTGGAGAGCAGCGTTTTATATTTACATACACGGTTAAGCTTCCGCCTAACCGTTATACTCCTTTTGGATACGGTGCAGATGGGGGATTTTATTTGAAGGACTGGTATCTGACCCCTGCTGTTTACGATGGAGAATGGCATTTATACTCCAATAAAAACCTGGAAGATCTTTATACCGACAACACCGATACAAATATCTTCTTTACCTATCCGGCAGGGCTGGATATGGGCACTAACTTTAACGAGGTTAATATCATGCCCTTCCCGGATAAGAACTATGCCACCCTGAGCGGTGTAAATCGCAAATCCTGTGATATAATACTCAATGCTCAATGGGAATTTATCAAGCATGTGACTTCTAATCTTGTAGTGGCAACGGACATCCGGTCTAATAAATACGACAACATTTCCCAGGGAGTATCCATTAACCGAATTACCGACTTTATTACTGAAAACCTCGGCAAATTCCCTTATGAACAGCTCCTTGTGAGTGAAATTGATTTCAATAAGAACCCGCTTTACGGCCTTAGTCAGCTGCCTTCCTTTGTGCGTCCTTACAAGGAACAGTTCCAGTTTGAATTGAAATTTCTCAAAACCGCGTTGCGAAGTTACATGAGGGAAACCATTTTTGTAGATCCCAGAAAGGAGCAATGGCTCACCGACGCATTGGTCAATTACATGATGATCAAGTATGTTGACACATTTTATCCTGATCAGAAATTATTAGGTAAGCTATCAAGTATTTGGGGGGTTCGCAACTACCATCTGGCTGAAATGGGATTCAACGAGCAGTATGCCTTCTTTAATATGCTCACTGCCAGGAAGAACCTCGATCAGGCACTGACTACCCCCAACGATTCCCTGATTAAGTTCAACCAGAAAATAGCAAACACCTACAAGGCCGGGCTCGGGCTGGCCTATCTGGCAGATTACCTGGGGAATACAGTAGTTGATAAAAGTGTTTCGGAGTTTTATGAGGAGTACAGCCTTAAACAGGTTAGTCCCCTGGATTTTATCCGGATTCTGGAACAAAACACGGAAAAAGACATCAGCTGGTTTTATGATACATATGTCAGTTCGGACAAGCGTATTGACTTCAAGATATCCAATGTAGTCAAAGCCCAGGATTCGCTTTACGTTACCATCAAAAACAAGACGGGAACAAACGTGCCCATCTCCTTATTCGGAATCAGAAATGATACCGTGGTATCCGAATATTGGTTAACTAATATTGAGGATGAACGGGAATTTGCTTTACCCAGGAATACGGAGAATCGATTGGTTCTAAATTACGATCAGAAAATCCCTGAATTCAATCAAAGGGATAACTGGAAAACACTCAAAGGATGGTTTTCCAGCAATAAAAAACTCAAGCTCCAATTTTTTAAGGACTCTGAGGATCCCTATTACAACCAGATTTTTTACATGCCTGTTGCTAACTTCAATGTGTACGACGGACTTAGCCCGGGCATCCGATTTACCAACAAGACTTTGCTGGAAAGGCCTTTTATTTACGATTTTTCACCCAGCTACGCCATGCGTGAAAAATCAATGGTGGGCTTTGCCAAGCTCAATTACAGGCAGTACCTGCAAAAAAGTGGTCTGTACGTTATCAATTATGCAATGCGTGCCTCTACGGCACATTTCCAGACCAACTCCCGCTACAGCACCATCACCCCTTCTGTTGGCATTGGCTGGAGGCCAGCTGACCTGATTGCTAATAAGAGGAGTTCTTTGGTTTTCCGCTATGTCAATGTTTTTAGGGATATAGATCCCTCATTAGACCTGCAAACCGATCCGGATTACAGTGTATTTAACCTGCGGTTTAATAGTATTAATAACGGGATTATCGATTACTTCTCCTGGTTTGCAGATGCGCAGCATTCCGCTGATTTCACCAAATTGGCGTTAAATATGGAATACCGTAAATTATTCCAGAACAATACCCAGGTAAACCTCAGGTTCTTCGCCGGCAAGTTCATCAGGAATCAAACCAATTCCGATTTTTTCAGTTTTGCCCTTGACCGCCCGACAGACTATCTGTTTGACTATAATTACCTGGGTAGATCCGAGGATTCAGGCATAACAAGTCAGCAGATCATAATAGCAGAAGGAGGGTTTAAATCGCAGTTGGAGAACCCGTTTGCCAATGACTGGATAGTGACTACCAACGCTAGTTTCAATCTATGGAAATGGATTGAGCTTTACGGAGATGCAGGGTTTATCAAAAATAAAAACACCAATTCACGCTTTGTATACGATTCGGGAATCAGGTTAAATCTGGTAACGGATTACTTTGAATTGTATTTCCCGCTCTACTCCAATAACGGCTGGGAAATAGGCCAGCCGAATTATGAGGAGCGTATTCGTTTTCTGGTCACACTAAGCCCCAGAACACTTATCGGCTTGTTTACCCGCAAGTGGTTTTAATTGCATTATTCGTAATTTAAAGCTGTTATTTTGATAAACCTTAAATTTAACTCCATAATACATCACATTTTTTATTAAATACTTAATAAAAATCACGGGTTGAGATTGCAAAATTCAACTGTAATTGATATTTTTGCGTTAAATCCATAGTGCCTGATGAGCGTAAAGTACCAGACTAGTAACGACATATCTTTTGAGGATTTTAAGGCACAAATTCTATTTGATTATAAAATAGCGCTAACCAGCCGGGAATGCAGTCTTCTGGGAAGGAGAGAAGTGCTTACCGGTAAGGCTAAGTTTGGCATTTTCGGCGATGGGAAGGAATTGCCGCAGCTAGCAATGGCGAGAGCATTCAAGGATGGTGATTTCAGAAGTGGATATTATCGCGATCAGACATTCATGATGGCCATTGGCGAACTGACTGCCAAGGATTTCTTTCACGGACTTTACGCCACTACAGACCTGGAAAAGGAGCCCATGAGCGCCGGCAGGCAAATGGGCGGGCACTTCGGCACGTACAGCCTTAACGAAGACGGTAGCTGGAAAGATCTAACCAAACAAAAGAACAGTAGCCCGGATATATCTCCTACAGCTGGGCAGATGCCAAGGCTTTTAGGACTGGCACAGGCTTCCAAGATTTACCGTCATGTTGAAGGGATCAAATCTGCCAAGTTTAGTCATGATGGCAATGAAGTGGCCTGGGGAACCATCGGGAACGCGAGTACAAGTGAGGGTCATTTTTTTGAAACTATAAACGCTGCAGGCGTACTACAGGTACCTATGATCGTTAGTGTCTGGGATGATGAATACGGCATATCGGTTCCTGCCAAATATCAGACCACCAAGGAAGATATTTCAAAAATTCTGGAAGGTTTTAAAAGGGAGAAAGATTCACCTGGCTATGAGATACTGAAGGTTAAAGGATGGGATTATACTGCACTGATCCATACCTATGAAAATGCCTCGGATATGGCGCGTGAAGAACATGTGCCTATTATAATCCATGTGGTGGAACTGACCCAGCCACAGGGACATTCAACATCCGGCTCTCATGAGCGTTATAAAAGTGAAGCGCGCCTGGAATGGGAAAGGGAGCACGACTGCAACAAACGCTTCCGGGAGTGGATCCTGGCCAACAATATAACAGAGGAAGACACACTTGCTGAAATGGAGAAATCCATTAAACGCGAAGTACGTGCTGCGAAAAAAGAAGCCTGGGAAGAGTTTCTCGCACCTCACAGGGAAGCTAAGCGCGCCCTAATTTCCTTAATGGACCAGGCAGCTAACCATAGCCCTAATAAGGCATTTATAACAAAAGTGAAGAATGACCTTATTGCTATTGAGGAACCCCTTAAAAAGGATGTTGCTTCCAAAGGAAGAAAAGCATTGCGGTATTTGCTAGGTGAAAGCACTCCACAAAAACAGGCTCTCTTGCAGTGGGTGAACCAATTCCTGCAGGAGTGTGAGCCAAAATTCAGCTCTCACCTCTACAGTGAACTTCCTCAGAATGCTCTGACTGTTCCGGAAATAAAACCTACGTATTCCGACAAGTCTGAAAAGGTAGACGGAAGGATTGTTTTACGAGATAATTTTGACCAGATATTCGGCAATTATCCAGAGGCCCTCATCTTTGGTGAGGATTCAGGTGCAATAGGCGATGTAAACCAGGGGCTGGAAGGATTACAAAGCAAATACGGTGAACTGCGAATCGCGGACACAGGGATACGGGAAGCCACTATCATTGGGCAGGGCATAGGGCTCGCACTGCGAGGTCTCAGACCCATCGCAGAGATACAGTACCTCGATTACCTTATGTATGGCCTGCAAACCTTAAGCGACGATCTAAGCACATTGCTTTATCGTACCGTAGGTAAACAAAAAGCGCCATTAATTGTAAGGACTCGCGGACATCGCCTGGAAGGAATTTGGCATTCCGGATCTCAGATGGGTGCTTTAGTACACCTTTTAAGAGGGATGTACATACTCGTTCCCAGGAACATGACCAAGGCGGCTGGATTTTACAATACCCTGCTCAAAAGTGATGAACCGGCACTTGTGGTAGAGAGCCTTAACGGATATCGGCTTAAGGAACCCTTGCCCAATAACCTGGGCGAATTCTGTACTCCTATTGGTGTAGTAGAAACAGTAAAAGAAGGCACTGATATTACTCTTGTTTCCTACGGATCAACCCTTCGAATTGTAATGGAAGTGGCTCAGGAACTAAAAGAAGTGGGCATTGATGCTGAAGTAATCGACGCACAAACACTGCTTCCTTTCGATAGAAGGCAGGATGTTCTGCAGAGCGTAAAGAAAACCAACCGTCTTTTGGTTATTGATGAAGATGTACCAGGCGGTTGCGCAGCCTATCTTATGCAGGAAATCGTGGAAAAACAGGGTGGTTACCAATATCTGGACAGTCCTCCTCAGACACTTACCGCCAGGGCGCACAGACCTGCCTACGCCAGTGATGGGGATTATTTCTCCAAACCAAACGCCGAGGATATTTTTGAAAAAGTGTACGACATAATGCACGAAACTAACCCGGCTGACTTTCCGAAATTAAGGTAGTCCTCACCACTGCTTGCATTTAACACCAGAACACTTACCGGATATCCCTGATATCATCAGCAAATACATTAAGTTTACAGGGAGAACATTAGAGGCATGGACATTCCGGGATTGCTGCAATCACATTTTGGACTGGAAGCTGAGGAAATCAAAACCCTGGAGGGTTATGGCAGTTCTAATTTCCAGATAGACACTACCGAGGGGCGCTATGTGCTGAAATGCTATGAGGACACTACATCGAGGCAAGGCCTGTTAGCGGTGGAAAGCAAAGTTCTGGCCGCGCTAGCCAATCTATCGCCCTATTATTTCCCAGTTGTAATGACCGGCCTGCGGAAAGAAGACATAGTCCGGTCTGATGGTAAAATATTTCGCCTGCACAAATTCGTTTATGGTGATTTCCTGGCCGAAGTCCCGCATACTAATTTGCTTTTGCAATCTTTTGGCAGATTACTGGGTGAAATGGATGTGAAAATGGGACTTATAGATCCCCATCAACTCGGGATCAGGGAAATCCAATGGGACCTTCGACACTTTTTAGACAACCGGGAGTTGCTCTCCTATATTGAGCAGCCCGAAAAAAGGAGCCTGGCAGATTATTTTTTCCTTCAATACGAGGAACAGGTTCTTCCCATCGCCCATACACTAAGGAAATCACTCATTCATAACGATGCTAATGACTGGAACGTACTTACAAAGAATGGTCTGGTTACGGGAATAATAGACTTTGGGGATATGTGTTACAGTTGGCTTATTAATGAGCTGGCTGTGGCCATCACCTATGTAATGATGGGAAAAGATGATCCTCTTGAAGCAGCCTCCCAGGTGATCTCAGGGTACCAGAGTGTTCAGAAAATGTACAAGGAAGAACTGGATATTTTGTATTACCTGGTAGCTGCAAGGCTGTGTACCAGCGTTTGTAATTCGGCTTACTCCAAAACCCAAATTCCGGATTCGGATTATATCACCATAAGCGAAAAGCCGGCATGGGCATTGCTAGATAAATGGATATCCATTAACCCCTTAAGGGTTGCGCAAAAGTTCCGCCAGGCAGCAGGTTATGCAGCTATAAAATTTCCTTCCAGGGATCAACAGATCAAAAGGAGAAATGCTGTCCTTAGTAAGTCGCTTTCCGTTTCATACCAGGAACCAATACAGATGTATCGGTCGGCATTCCAGTACATGTACGACACAGAAGGCAATACTTATCTGGATGCCTACAACAATATTATGCTCGCTGGCCACAGCCATCCGTATATTGTCCGCGCCGGTCAGCAAACCCTGGCCCGCCTTAACACCAATACCCGATATCTTTACGATGAAATTCTTTCGTATTCCGAGCGTCTCCTGAAAACTTTTCCAAAAACGCTCAACAAGATCTTCCTTCTGAATTCAGGGAGTTCGGCCACTGACCTGGCAATCCGGTTGTCCAGGTCATTTAATTCACGAGAGAAGATTGCAGTTCTTGAGCATGGATACCATGGAAACACTCAGATCGGGATTGGGATCAGCCACTATAAATATTCAGACAAACAAGGAATAGGCAAACCCGAATCTGTAATTGAGCTTCCCCTGCCAAAAGCGTTCGGATCCGGATACTCAGACAATGGTTCGGCCGGTGCTTACTTTGCTGAGCAAGCTATAGCCCTGCTTAAACCCTATGAACAGGAAATTGCTGCTTTTATTGCTGAACCTATTGTTGGCTGTGGCGGACAGGTACCCCTGGCAAAAAATTACCTGAAGGACATTTATCCCGTTATACGACAACAAGGTGGGGTGTGCATAAGTGATGAAACTCAGGTTGGTTTCGGTAGATTGGGCAGGCACTTCTGGGGGTTTGAAATGCACGGGGTAGTCCCGGATATCGTTATCCTGGGTAAACCGATGGGCAATGGGCATCCAATTGGTGCAGTAATCACCACGGAGCATATTGCTGAAAAGTTTGAACAAGGTCCCGAATTCTTCAGTTCGTTTGGGGGCAACCCCGTATCCTGTGCTATTGGTCAGGCAGTCCTTGAAGTAATTGAGCGGGAAGATTTACAGCGTAAAGCACAGGAGGTAGGAGATTATCTGTGTGAGCGTTTAAGGGAATTGCAAAGCCAATTTAAATGCCTGGCAGATGTCAGGGGAACAGGGCTTTTTATTGGTGTTGAATTTCAGGATCATAAGGGGGGTCCCGGCACTCAACTTGCCAGCAGGATCAAAAACCAACTAAGGCAAGAACATATACTTGTCAGCACCGATGGTCCCTTTGAGGAAGTCATAAAGATTAAGCCACCCCTTTATTTCAACAGGGAGGATGCAGACATCCTATGTGCGGCCATGCATGGTATACTGGCAAGAGAATGGCCTTGATTCCAAAAAAAAACCTAACTTTACCATGCACCAATCTTGTTATGAATGTCTAAAAAGCTTCGCATAAACGCGGGCATCGCCCTGCTGCGCATATTTGCCTCTGCCATGATGATGGTTCATGGCTTCTCCAAATTGCAGAAACTGATTAATGGTGATTTCCAGTTTGCCAACCCTATAGGTATTGGGGAAACACCTTCCTTATTCCTTACGGTTATCGGTGAGTTTATCTGTCCGGTATTTATTATTATCGGCTTTAAAACCCGATGGGCTTCTGCCATAACGGCTATAACCATGGGTGTTGCCGGATTTATTCATCACAGGGCAGATCCTTTCTCAGACAAAGAACTGTCCCTGGTGTATTTTACAGTATTTGTTGCCCTGGCATTAGTTGGCCCGGGTAAATACAGCGTGGATAAGTCTGCCTTATAAAATTCTTGCGAGAAGCTCCTTCAGGAGTTCACCCTGGGGCATATTGCTGGCTCCTACTCCTTTACCCTTTAAATCCAGTTCACGAAGTGCTGAAATAATCTGGCTTGCCCTTTTCATAGGATAGTTACGGGCAGCCGTCTGGAATTCACCCACAAAATAAGGGTTGATGCGCAAGGCACTGGCCACGTTCTTAGGGGAATGATCCTTTAGCCCGTGGTACTGCAACAACTGAGAGAAAAAGGTATGTAAAAGTGTTACTGTAACTACAAAGGGGTTATCCCTGGGGTTGCGCGTAAAGTAATTGATGATCTGGGTAGCCTTTTTTACGTCCTTCTCCCCAATGGCTTTTTTAAGTTCAAAGTTGTTGTAATCCTTGCTGATGCCAATATGTTGTTCAATGTGGTCTGGCGTGATCTGGCTGCTTTGGGGCAGGACCAATTTTAGTTTTTCCAGTTCGTTGCTAATCCTGCTCAGGTCAGTGCCCAGAAACTCAACAAGTAAAATGCTCGCTTTATGGGAGATGGTATACCCCTGGCTCTTGAGGGTCTTCCTTATCCATTCCGTTACCTGATTCTCATAGAGTTTTTTGCTTTCAAAAATTACCGCATTAGATGAAAGGAGGGATTTGTACAGCTTTTTGCGTTTGTCCAGCTTTTTGTACTTATAACACAGCACCAGGACAGTTGAAGGCTGAGGGTTGTCTGCATAAGCGGCAAATTGATCTATGGTGCGGGACAGGTGCTGAGCCTCCTTTACAATGACCACCTGCTTATCTGCCATCATAGGGTAACGTTTGGCCTGTGAAACAACATCGTCTACCGCCACTTCTTTACCATACAGGACTACCTGGTTAAAGCCTTTCTCCTCCTCTGTAAGTACTGTATCACTGATGAAGTCTGCAATCCGGTCAATATAATAGGTTTCATCTCCCATAAGGAAATAAATGGGCCTGGGTTGCCCCTTTCTAATCTCCTCAACGATCTGTTTTACTTCATCCATAGGAAAATTTTTGTCACTTTTGCAGGTATGAAGCCTTTATGCTTTCCGCAATACGATTTTCGATTTAAAAGTAGCGAAAATACACGCTACATTTTTGATGTCATCCGTAAAAAGTTTGTGGTTTTACAACCGGAAGAATGGGTGAGACAGCATCTGGTTCACTACCTGATTAAAGATAAGGGATATCCCAAAAGCCTTATCAATGTGGAAAAGATTATTCGTATGCACGGCTTGAGCAAAAGGTATGACCTGGTTGTATTTTCGCCCCTGGGGGAGATCGTTTTGTTGGCCGAATGCAAGGCCCCGAATATCCCGATTACGCAAGAGACCTTCGACCAGATAGCCCGTTATAATATGGCGCTGCAATCCAGGTTGCTTGTCTTAACCAACGGTGCGAAGTTGTACTGCTGTGAAATGGACTTCGATAAGGAAAAATATATTTTTTTAGAACAAATTCCTGAATTTAGCCGTTAATTTGCAAGCGTTTTGAGACTTGCTGTTGTTATACTTAACTGGAACGGACAATCCCTCCTTGAAAGATATCTCCCCGGTGTTCTGGAACATTCCCGGGGTGCGGAAGTTTATGTGGCCGATAATGCCTCCACAGACAATTCTATAGACTACCTGAAAGCCAGCTACCCCGAGGTAAAAATCGTTTGCAATGCAGAAAACTGGGGTTTTGCCAGGGGTTACAACGAGGCGCTGAAGGCGGTAGATGCCGATCTGCTTTGCCTGCTAAACTCGGATGTGGAAGTAACCCCGGGATGGCTCGAACCTGTTCTTCAATTTTTTGAGGACCACCCGGAAGTGGCCATTGTTCAACCCAAGATTCTCGACTTATTGAAAAAGGACCACTTTGAATATGCGGGGGCTGCCGGGGGTTTTCTCGACCAGTTGGGGTATCCGTTTTGCAGGGGGCGTATCTTCCAGTCATTGGAAAAAGACGAAGGGCAATATAATGAGGCCTCCGAAATATTTTGGGCAACCGGTGCATGTATGTTTATCAGGCGCGAGGTTTTTCAAGAACTCGGCGGATTTGATGAAGATTATTTCGCACACCAGGAAGAAGTAGACCTGTGTTGGAGAGCTCACAACAAAGGACACAAGGTCTACTATGTTCCAGATTCCCATGTATTTCATCTGGGAGGTTCTACGCTCAGCAATATGAACCCGAAAAAGACTTACCTCAATTTCAGGAATTCGTTGTTCTCCATTACCAAGAATTTGCCCAGAAGAGTTGCTTTTCTCATTATTTTTTGTAGATTATTACTGGACGGAATAGCCGCTCTGCGGTTTGTATTCCAATTGAAATTCAAGCATTGTATAGCTGTTCTGAGAGCGCATCTGAGTTTTTACAGACGTTTTAGTTCCATGTACAGCAAACGTGAGAAGACGGAATTTGTAACAAAGTACTATGCTACAAAATCCATTGTATGGTCTCACTACGTAAATCATATTAAGAAATACACTGATTTAGTAAAACATTAACTAATTTTGGAATAACAAGGAATTACGATTCCATAATTTTGTTAAATACGATCATTACGATTTCATTTGTTCACTATATAATCTTAGCATTTAATTATTATGAAAAGAATTGTTTTATTAGGCACGTTGGGAATGATGGTTCTGCTTTCCTCCTGCGTATCTCAGAAAAAATACGCTGAATTAGAAGCAAAGCACAAGGAAACCCAGGATTTGCTCAACTCCGCAACGGTAAAATTAAATAGCTGTCTGGAAGACAAAGCAACAGCTATGGCGCAACTCAAGACCCTGGAAGATCAAAACGCCTTCTTAAAGGCCAACAACCAGGAGCTTATCAACAACATGGGTAACCTGACCACCCTTACAACCAAGGGAGCTGAAAACCTAGAAAAATCCCTGGAAAGCCTTCAGGAAAAAGACCTTACCATCCGCAAACTTCAGGATGCTATTACCAGAAGAGATTCTGTAAACCTTGCCCTGGTGCAAAGCCTTAAAGGTGTGCTGGGCAACCTGGATGATGAGGATATTGAAATTAGTGTTGAAAAAGGTGTTGTTTTTGTATCTATTTCGGACAAACTATTGTTCCGAAGCGGAAGTTACACCGTAACCAATGCCGCCAAGCAGGTACTGGGCAAAGTTGCCAAAGTGGTTAACAACAAACCTGATTTCGAATTCATGGTAGAAGGCCATACAGACAATGTACCTTACAGAAGTGGTGTGTTGCTGGATAACTGGGACCTGAGCGCCAAGAGGGCTACATCTATTGTACGCATCCTACAAAATGATTTTGGTGTAGATCCAGCAAGAATGACCGCTGCAGGAAGAAGCTACTACGTTCCATTGATGGATAATAATTCAGCTGCCAACCGCGCTAAAAACCGCAGGACACGAATTGTTGTTTTACCAAAACTGGATCAGTTCTACTCAATGATCGAAGAAGGAATGAAAGATCCTGCAATCAACGATTAGGGAAAGCTTTCATCGACAGTATAAAACCGCAGCCAAAAGCTGCGGTTTTTTTATAGTATGTCCAGGGAACCCTTCCCTTCGCGCAGGATTACGGGTTCTTCCTGAGAAAGATCGATTACCGTGGAAGGTATATTTCCCCCATATCCACCATGGACCACAACGTCTACCAGATCTTTCCATTTCTCATAGATTAGTTCCGGATCTGTAGTATATTCCAACAGGTCATCATCATCCTTGATGGAGGTAGACACAATTGGATTGCCCAGTTGCCTTACGAGTTCCTGGGCAGTTCCATGATCCGGCACCCTTATACCCACTGTCTTCTTTTTCTTAAAATCCTTGGGAAGGTTCCGATTGCCCGGGAGTACAAAGGTATACGGACCTGGAAGGGCCCGCTTAAGCAATTTAAATGTAGTAGAATCTATTTGCCTAACATAATCCGAAAGGTTGCTTAGATCGGCACAGATAAAAGACCAGTTGATCTTATCCAGTTTAACCCCTTTTATTCTCGCGAGACGGTGCATGGCTTTGGAGTTGGTGATATCACAGCCCATTCCATAGACGGTATCGGTGGGATAAATAATGATGCCTCCTCTTTTGAGAACTTCAACTACCCTACTTACCTCCCTTGGATTGGGGTTTTCCTCGTAAATCCGAATAAATTCTGCCGCCATGTCTTTTTCTTTATTAGCATGCCTTAGAAGAAGATGCTCCCTCTGTTAATCCAAAACCTCAAGCTTGGCAAAGCGCAGTAATAGTTTTTTTACTTCTCCGCGTTCAAAACGCACTTCTGCTTTCTTATCCACCCCTGTCCCTTCTATTTTAAGCACAGTACCCCTGCCAAAACGGGAATGATTTACTGTTGTGCCTTCGCTCACATCGAGATTTATTTCAGCCCCGGGGGTGCTGGGAGTACCCAGGTTGGGCTTAAGCCTGCGCAGTTTTTTTAACTCGGAAGACCTGGCCTTTCCAAGGCTTTGCAACTTATTTTTCTGTGGTTGTGTGCGGGTGCCCCTGGATGGAGTTGCTTCTCCAAAAATATCCGTATTGATCAGAGGCTTAAATCTATAATTGTCCTTTGGGGTGAGGTCCTCTATAAAGGACTCATCAATCTCTTCTATAAACCTGCTGGGTTCTGCATCTATCAGTTTTCCCCATCGGTATCTATTCTGCGTATAAGTTAGGTAGGCTTGCTTTTCAGCCCTGGTCAGGGCAACATAGAACAGCCTTCGCTCCTCTTCCAGTTCACTTCTGGTATTCATGCTCATGGCTGAGGGGAATAGATCTTCCTCAAGCCCCACAATATATACATAGGGAAACTCCAGGCCTTTGGCCAGGTGTATGGTCATAAGGGCGACCCTGTTCTTATCTCCCTTTTCATTATCCAGATCCGTAGCAAGGGCCACGTCTTCCAAAAATTCCGTGAGATCTCCTTTGGCATCTGCCAGTTCCTTCTGGCCCTCTACAAAATCCTGAATCCCATTGAGCAATTCCTCAATATTTTCCATGCGGGCGATTCCCTCCGGGGTACCATCTTTCTTGAATTCCATTAGGATACCGGTTTTCTTGGCCACATGTTCAGCTACAGTAAAGGCATCACTTTCCCCGTTCAGTATCTCAAAGCTTTTAATCATGTTGACAAAATCCTCAAGTTTAGATTTGGTTCCCGAATTGATCTTAAGCTCTACCTTGTCCAGGTTTTCCATGATCTCAAAAACCGAACGCTTGTAATGGTTGGCCGCTACGGTAAGTTTGTCTACCGTGGTCTGTCCTATGCCCCGCGCGGGGAAATTTATTACCCGCTTCAGGGCTTCCTCGTCCTTTGGGTTTATGATTAACCTCAGGTATGAAAGTAAATCCTTGATCTCCTTGCGCTGGTAGAAAGAAACACCCCCGTAAATCCGGTAGGGAATATCCCGTTTCCTCAGGGCGTCTTCTATGGAACGCGATTGGGAATTGGTACGGTACAAAACAGCAAAATCGGAGTGTTTCAGCTGCAACTGCATGGTGTTCTCGAATATAGAACCGGCTACATAGCGGCCCTCATCTGCATCTGTGGGACTCCTGTGCAATTTGATCTTAGGACCTTCTTCATTAGCGGTCCAGACAACTTTCTTGAGCTGGTCTTTATTGTTAGCTATTATGGAATTAGCCGCATTGACGATGTTCTTGGTGGAACGGTAATTCTGTTCCAGGCGGTAGACTGCGGCATCGTCATAGTCTCTCTGGAAATTGAGTATATTAGAGATATTGGCCCCTCGAAAAGAGTAAATACTCTGAGCATCGTCCCCTACCACGCAAATATTGTGGTACCGGTCTGCCAGTGCCCTGACAATCAGATACTGGGAATGATTGGTGTCCTGATACTCGTCAACCAGAATATAACGGAAACGGTCCTGATACTTCATTAGTACGTCAGGAAATCTGCTAAGCAATTCATTGGTGCGCAGCAACAAATCGTCAAAATCCATTGCACCAGCTTTAAAACATCGGTCTACGTAGTTTTGGTAGATCTCACCCATTCGGGGGCGTCTGGCCATAGCGTCTGCCTCCATAAGCTCCGGATTCTGCAAATAGGCCTTGACCGTAATCAGGCTGTTTTTATAGGCAGATATCCTGCTCTGTACCTGTTTGTACTTATATACATCTTTATCAAGCCCCATTTCCTTAATAATGGAAGCAATAAGCCTCTGGGAATCCTGGGTGTCGTAAATAGTAAAATTACTGGGGTAGCCTAACTTCTGACCATCAAATCGAAGCAGACGGGCAAAGACCGAATGGAATGTACCCATCCATAGGTTCTTGGCTTCAGCACCTCCTACCAATTGTTCAATCCGTGCTTTCATTTCCCGGGCAGCCTTGTTTGTGAAGGTAAGGGCCAGAATATTAAAAGGATCTATACCCTGTTTCATCAGGTGAGCAATGCGATAGGTAAGTACACGGGTTTTCCCGGAGCCAGCACCGGCGATAACCATGAGTGGCCCTTCTTTATGCACAACGGGGGCTCTCTGCGCTTCATTCAACTCCCCCAGAAAAGTATTCAATTCACTAGACATTTTCGAAGCGTGAAGTTAGCCATATTTCAGGTCCGGAAAAAGACCCCTCTGAAATATTATGAACATCCTGAAGCCTATTAGTACATTTTGGATATATTTAGGGGCCAAAATTGGGAAGAAGCAGCAGTACAAAATAAGTTTGATAACTGTATTGTTGCTTCAAATATTTGGATTAACCAGCGAATTGAAATTATTATAGTCTTTATGAAAAAGTTTTTTGTTTTCTCCATATTACTGAGCAGTCTAACCGTATTTGGACAGGGGTACGATCTGAGTTCTGATTACGAGGCCATAGAAGATAAGGTAATCACCTGGAGGAGAGATATTCACAGGAACCCGGAGCTGTCTAACCGCGAATTCAAAACAGCTGAAAAAATAGCAAAACACCTGAATTCACTTGGTATGGAAGTACAAACCGGGGTAGCCCATACCGGAGTGGTTGGGGTATTAAAAGGCGACCTTCCAGGTAAAGTGGTAGCCCTAAGGGCAGACATTGACGCCTTGCCGGTTACGGAGCGAAATGACCTCCCTTTCAAATCTGAGGTAACTTCGGAATTCCTTGGTGAAAAAGTCGGGGTTATGCACGCCTGTGGTCATGATACCCATACGGCCATACTCATGGGCGTTGCTGAAATCCTGTCCAACAACAAGGATAAGATTCGGGGTACCGTTAAGTTTATCTTTCAACCTGCAGAAGAAGGTCCGCCGCCCGGGGAAGAAGGAGGGGCATTCCTCATGGTCAAGGAAGGCGTGCTCAAAAACCCCGATGTCTCAGCGATCTTTGGTCTTCATATCAATTCCGAGACTCCTGTTGGGGTAATACGATATAAGTCCGGTGGTACAATGGCTGCAGCTCAGGAGTTCAATATCAAAGTGAAGGGAAAGCAATCTCATGGCTCCCAGCCCTGGTCTGGTGTGGATCCCATATTAATCAGTGCTAAAATCATTGACGGTTTACAAACCATAATCAGCAGGGAAGCCAAGCTAACCCAGGAAGCTGCAGTAATTACTGTAGGAAAAATAAAAAGTGGAGTGCGCTTCAATATTATCCCGGAAAGTGCCGAGATGATCGGTACAATCAGGACCCTTGATTATGGTATGAAAGACCAAATCAACAAAAGGATGATGGAAATGGTGCCCACTATTGCCAAAGCATACGGGGGTGAAGCTGTGATTACAATCAAAGATGCGACTGACATTACCTTTAACGATCCGGAATTAGTGACCCAGATGTTGCCTACCCTGGAACGTGTAGCCGGTAACTCCAATGTTCAAACGCAAAAAGCAGTCACCGGTGCAGAAGATTTTTCATATTACCAGCGGGATGTCCCCGGATTTTTCTTTTTCCTTGGAGGGATGACCCCTGGTAACAATGAGGCCTTTCCACATCATACGCCGGACTTCCTGATAGACGACAGTGGTTTAATTCTTGGTGTTAAAGCATTGACCGAAATGAGCCTGGATTACCTTAACAGAAGTTAAAACAAGATATTCCATTCATAATGGAAGCATAAAAGGCCGAATGTGAATGTTCCGGAATCAGGAATTCAATTATTTTTGTTCCGAAATTGATCAATAAATACCTCTACATGAAGAAATCTTTACTATTGCTTGTATTGATTGCCCTATCATACTCCCTGAATGCGCAGAGCAAGAGGGAGCTATTTGCCGAAATAGACCAGCTCAGGGCGGAACTCTCACAGAAAGACAGTGTAATAGCCAGTGCGCAGCAACAGGAAAAGATCAGCACTGCCAGGGCGGCCGTATTTGAGCGGCAGGTTAGTGAGCTGCAGGATGCCAATGCTACCCTGCTTAAAAACCTGAAAATCTTTACCGAGGCCTCCAGCCGGAGATCAGAGAGCATAGGGGCAACCCTGGAAAGCCTGCGGGAAAAAGAATCGCGATTAAAAATAATCAACGACCAGTTTAGCAAAGGTGATTCCATCGCGTTGCTAATGGTAACCGACTTTAAAAATACGCTTGGGGAAGGTGCTCAGATAAAAATTGGACAGGGAATGCTGGCACTACCGTTATCTCATGAATTCCTTGTTGGGGAAAATGAAAATGCGGACACCCTCAGTCTGGAAGCCAGTGATTACCTGAAAAAGGTAGGGCAGGTATTAAAACAATACCCCACCTGGCAGCTTGGCCTTATTACCCAGGATAACGGAATGATCGACGAAGAAAACCGGGATGCCCAGATAACTGCAGTCCTGGATATTATAAACCAGGAAACCGGTATCCCGGCCTGGCAGATAACCCAAAGAAAACTGGATGGGTTGATAAACGCCCTGGAAATCCGATTGCATCCCGATTACGCAGATTTCTATCGAACCATAAGGAAAAGCATGAAGAATTAAAGGGGGTTGATCCTGCTATTTGTAACCTGATATACTTTTTTAAATCGGCATGCGTTGTAAAACCGTTAACCAAACCTAATATAAAATGACCGGAGACGGAATTTTCCAACTATTCGCCTACCTCTTGCCAGCCGTGGTAACCGGAGCCGTGGCGTTTTATTTTTTCAGATTACACACCAGAAATGAAGAAGGCCGGAGACGGTTCCTATTGCATAAGGACTCTCAAAAAAATGCGATGCCTATACGCCTACAGGCCTATGAGCGAATGGCATTGTTCCTGGAGCGTATCGCAATTCCAAGCCTTGTGGTTCGCGTTGCTCCACGTTCGGCCGACAAGAATGAATACGAAAATCTGTTGATCAAAACCATAGAGAACGAATTTGAACACAACCTTTCCCAGCAGATTTACATGAGCGATGAATGCTGGAATATCATCAAGGCGGCCAAAAACGCCACCATACAAACCATCCGAAAAGCAGGCATGAGTGAATCAGACTCTTCAGATAAGCTTAGGGAAGATATCCTGAATGCCACTATGGAAAAACAATCTCCTTCGGCCACGGCATTGGCTTATATCAAAAAGGAGATCAGCGGTCTTTGGAAATCCATTTAGGGGGTTTTACTCTTGTTGCTCAGGTTCAATTTCACTGATTTCCTGGTTTTTCTTTTTGGCAAACTGATAACCGCTATGCCACCATTCAGTCATCTTCTCCTTGTCGAATATCAGTGAGTTTGTAGTTAATACAGACGGGGTGTAATAGAAATTAATAATGGTATTGTGGTTGTTTGCTACAAATTTCCCGATACGAATATTCTGCCTTTCTATTCGATCCAGCATAAACCCAAACATACTGGTCAAAAGCGAAAAGGCATTCTTGGATGGCAGCCGGTTGACATGTGTGATTTCTGTATGAAGGATAATAGCATCAACCACGGTTGCCCCTCTTTTAATAGCTTCTTCAATAGGCACCATACTTCCAAGGCCGCCATCGGCATATTCACATCCCTCCTTGCGAACCAGGCTCATAAAAGGCGTATAGTTGCAGGATATCCAAATCCATTCGCAAAAGTCCTCATAGGAGAAATCGCGAATCGATTTGTATTCAACGGTGTTAAGCGAAAGATTGGAAACTGTAACGACAATCTCTTTCGAACCGGATCTGAGTTTATGGAACTCTTCCGGGGTAAAGGTCTCCCGGATAAGGTTGAGGAGGTTGTAACTTTCTCCAAAGGTCTTACTGCCTCTGTAAAAGTTCTTGAGTACATTCCAGTGGTTGATGGCAATGTTGGCCACACCATGTTTGTTCTGGATCAGAAACGGGCAGTTGCTAAAAATCTTATCCTGGTTAACTGAGGTGTATACCCCCTTGATCTTCTCAATTTTCTTCAGGGCCAGATGAGAGATTAAGAGACTTCCGGTAGAAGTGCCCAAATACAGATCATAATTATAGCCCAGGCCTTCCATAAGATATTGCGCAACTCCTCCGGCAAAAGCTCCTTTGCTACCTCCTCCAGAAATTACCAGTGCTCTCATGATCCCAGGCTTTTATTTAGATAGACCCGCTCCTTTTGCCCCAATTCGCTGAGCATGCCTTGTACGCGATGTCTATAGACCTCGTCCCGTAATAGTTCTTCCATTAAATTTCGGGCAAAATTTCGAAACTGCCAGACATGATGTACGCAGGCCTGTGCCAAATCTTTCAAATTCTGGTCATTCAGCCCCAGCACATCGTGAATAACAACAAAAGCAGTTTGTCTCACCTCAAAACCGTTGTAATTTGCAGTATAACCCCTTAGCTCTTTTTCCCAATTAGCTTTGGTTTCAGGCGTTCCATAATCCGGTGTTAGCAACGATAACAGCAGCCATGTTAAACGAAAACTCCTGTTGGGTAATCCGAAAACACCACTGGTAGCATTGAGATATTGCTTCCGCTTATCCGGAAAACTTATCCATAATTTATAGAGTGCATTCTCCCTGGTGATATAACTCGGGGTTTCCAAAAAGGATTCAAAAGTAGTCTGCATTTCAGGTGTTACACTGGGAAGGCTAACCGCAACTGCCTGATTGACTTTTAAAAGGTCTTCCCTGGCTACATTTTTGAGGAAGTGTTCGGACAAGGAGGTTGAATAACCCTTTATGATTCTGCCTTTCAGTTCAGGGTCATCTATATCATTCCAATATTCCTGTACAATATCCTCATTGGTTTCCGGACGAACCATTAGTTCCTGCTGCAATTTCAGGAACGATCCAACTGAAGGGCTTTTTTTCCTGAGATGATCCTCAGCTTGTTTATACGGAAAAGTGGCGGAATCAAACCAGGTTTTGCGGAAATCTTCCAGGCTGCACCGGCATTGCTCTTCAAAAACTGTAAAGAACTGGGACAGGGTGGCATTATTAAATGCGTATTCCTCCAGAAACTCCCTGATACTCTTTCGGAATATCTCTTTGCCCACAGCTTCATTAAGCATCAAAGCTGCCCAGGCCCCTTTTTCATAAAATGTAAGGCTGCCTGCTTTTGGATCTGTGAGTGCTTCGCCTTGTCCCCTGGCATCCTGTTGTTTTAATTGTTGAGCCGTATCCCAGAGTTTCCAGTAAAAGTAATCTTCCCCAAAAATTTGCTTTTCTGAAAGGTAGGCATAATAGGTAGCTAGCCCTTCATGCAGCCAGTGCTGGCCTGCATCCGTTTCGGTTACCATATTACCAAACCATTGGTGTGCCAGTTCGTGTGCATTTACATTTACATAGTTCAAATCCCTGAAAGCGGTAGAATCGACAACATATCCATCAGAATAAATCGTAAGGCCAGTATTCTCCATGCCAGCGTACAAAAAATCGCGCACAGGAACCTGCTTGTAGTTTTGCCAGGGATAGGGGACCCCAATTTCCGATTCCAGAAAGTTGAATATCTCCTCAGAGTAACGATAGGTAGGTTCACTTTTTTGATGGTCTTTCCTGTAGGAATATAGGAAGATCGGTATGCCACTACGACTACTGCTGGTTGAAGAAACGTAATCCCCAATAGCAAAGGCGAGCAGGTAACTGCTCATGGGCCGGTCCATTTTATACTTCCATATTTTTTGACTTCTGGCAGTCCTGGCATTGCGTAGCCTGCCATTGGCAATTACCTCATAACCCTTATCAAAACTTATAGCCAAATCAATTATGATCTTTTCATTCATATCATCTGGGGCAGGCACCCAATTGCTTGTGTATTTACCCTGGCCTTGTGTCCAGACTTGTTCATTCCGTGGGATACTATCCTGCCACCCAAGGAAATAGACGGCCTGCGCTGGTTGAGTACGGTATGAAATTTCCAGGCGGTAGCGCTTACCCCTCCCTAGGCTTTTGCCGACAACAATCTTCTTTCCATCATATTTATACGCAACTTCTTTACCATTCAGGCGCACTGTGTTAAGTTCCATATCCCTGGCATCCAGATAGAGAGAATCAAGGTGGTCCAGGGCAGTTAATTTATACCTTACCTTACCTCGAATCTCCTCTTTGAAGGGATCAATTTTCACCTCTATAGATCCCTTAATAAAATCATAAGGCCAGTTGGTCTGACTTATTAGCTGAACTCCTATTAGCAGGAAGGCAAGAGAAGTTATTAACTTTTTATACATGAAGTACTTTCTCTTTCAAATTTAGCATTTTGGATCGTTGCACTTCAATTCTGTAACTAGTATTTTAGTTGCATGATGAGCAGCAGCCTACAAGCTCCGGTAACCTATTTGAAAGGTGTTGGTCCCAACAGGGCTGATCTACTCAAATCGGAACTTGGCATTCACACCTATCAGGATCTGCTCCAGCTTTTCCCCAACCGATATATTGACAAAACGCGCTACTATAAAATCAGTGAGTTGCAGCGAACCCCGGCAGAAGTGCAAATCGTAGGGAAAATCACCCATATAGAGCTGATAAAACAAAAAAAGGGGAGTCGGTTGGTGGCCTCATTTATTGATGAAACCGGTTCCATGGAATTAGTATGGTTCAGGAGTCAGAAATGGATTCGGGAAAACCTCAAACTGAATACACCCTATGTAATCTTCGGGCGAACCAACTGGTTCAATGGTAAATTCTCCATGCCGCACCCTGAGATGGAGCTCTGGGAGGAACACAAGCAGGGGGTTCGCATAGCCATGCAGCCTATCTACCCTTCCACGGAAAAACTATCGAACAAAGGGGTAACCAACAGGGTAATCAGCAAATGTATACAACAGCTTTTTATGGAAACGGGGAGCAAATTCCCGGAGACGCTCCCACCCTATCTCTGTGATGAGTTGCGGTTGCTACCAAAAAGCGAGGCCCTCTACAACATACACTTCCCCAAAAATCAGGAATTTCTGGCCAGGGCAGAGTTCCGACTCAAGTTTGAAGAGTTATTTTACATTCAACTGCAATTGCTTACCAAAAAGATTAGCAGGAAGAAAAAGATCAAAGGGTTTCCTTTTGAACAGGTAGGCACATATTTCAATGAATTTTATGAGCACCACCTCCCTTTTGAGCTTACAAAAGCCCAAAAACGGGTTCTCAAGGAGATACGTGCAGACCTTGGGAGTCAGGCACAAATGAACCGCCTGCTACAGGGCGATGTAGGATCTGGAAAGACCATTGTGGCCCTGATGTCTATGCTTCTGGCTATGGATAATGGCTATCAGGCCTGCATGATGGCCCCAACAGAAATCCTGGCGATTCAGCATTACCAGAGTTTAAAATCTTTGCTGGGTTCCATGGATGTAAATGTGTCCTTACTCACCGGTTCGGTTAAAAAGAAGGATCGTACCCAAATTCACCAGGATCTTGAATCAGGTAAGCTGCATATCCTTGTTGGCACACACGCGGTTCTTGAAGAAAAGGTGGTTTTCCAGAATCTGGGACTGGCGATTATTGATGAGCAACACAGGTTTGGAGTAGCGCAACGATCCAAGATGTGGCACAAAAATGTGATCCCACCACATATCCTGGTAATGACTGCTACCCCAATCCCCCGCACCTTAGCCATGAGCCTGTATGGAGACCTGGATATTTCAGTAATCGATGAATTGCCCCCGGGCAGAAAACCCGTTAAGACGGTACACCGATATGACCAAAACAGACTCAAAGTTTTTCGTTTCATTCGCGATGAAATCAGGAAAGGGCGACAGGTCTATGTGGTTTATCCACTGATCAAGGAGTCAGAAGCCCTGGATTACAAGGATTTGATGGACGGATATGAAAGCATCTCCCGGGACTTCCCAATGCCAGATTATCAGATTTCCATTGTTCACGGCAGGATGAAAGCCGAAGACAAGGATTATGAAATGCAGCGCTTTGTGAAAGGGGAAACCCAGATCATGGTAGCCACAACCGTAATTGAGGTAGGTGTAAATATTCCAAATGCCTCGGTAATGATTATCGAAAGCGCAGAAAGGTTCGGTTTGTCTCAATTACATCAATTAAGGGGACGTGTGGGGCGTGGTGCAGAACAGAGTTACTGTATCCTGATCACTGGATCCAAACTATCCAATGACGCACAAACGCGTATACAAACCATGGTGCGGACCAATGATGGATTCGAAATAGCAGAAGTTGACCTTCGGTTGCGCGGACCTGGTGATCTTATGGGAACCCAGCAAAGCGGTGTATTGAACCTCAGGATTGCAGATGTAGTTCGGGACAGGGATATCCTTAAGACGGCCCGTTTCTATGCGCAGGCTGTTCTGAGGGAAGACCCGGAATTGAAACTTGAAAAGAACCGGGCGGTTAAGGCCACTTACGCCCGACTCAAAGCACACAAGGAAATTTGGAATTATATCAGCTAGTCGTCCGGTTGAACCAATTAGACCTCATTAAAGTGTGCTGATCTCAGGATAAGCTGTTTACCATACGGGATAAACGTTCAATTGAACTTTGTTCATTAGCATTGTATTAATTTGATTATGTGATGTTTACATAGGCTATGTAAGGCTTGAACATCGTAATTTCAACTGGCTTTTTTTGGCCTGCCCTATTGTGTATGGCTATTTTTGAATGTTTGAAATTTTTAGACAAAAATCGGAACCGTCAATATGAGTGATACATTATTCGACAAAGTATGGGATTCCCACGTGGTACAGAAAGTTGAGGATGGCCCGGATGTACTTTTTATAGACCGCCATCTGGTACATGAGGTGACCAGCCCGGTAGCCTTTCTTGGGCTTAAAAATCGCAATATCAAAGTACTTTATCCGGAGCGTACCTTTGCTACGGCAGATCACAACACCCCTACCCTTAATCAACATCTACCCGTTCAGGATCCCCTTTCTGCAAAGCAGCTACAGGCCCTTGAAGAGAACGCGGGAGAACATGGGATTCCCTACTGGGGGCTCGGTCATGAAAAAAACGGGATTGTCCATGTGATTGGTCCCGAGAATGGAATAACATTGCCTGGAGCTACAATAGTCTGTGGCGACTCACATACATCTACCCACGGTGCTTTTGGGGCAATTGCATTTGGAATTGGAACGTCCGAAGTGGAAATGGTTCTGGCTTCACAGTGCATTATGCAGCCTAAACCAAAAAGTATGCGGATAACCATTAACGGCCAACTTAATCCGGCCGTTACACCTAAGGATGTTGCCCTCTATATCATTTCAAGGCTTTCTACTTCCGGGGCCACGGGTTACTTTGTGGAATATGCCGGAGAGGTATTCCGCAATATGAGCATGGAAGGGAGGATGACGGTTTGCAACCTCAGTATAGAGATGGGAGCCCGGGGAGGAATGATCGCCCCTGATGATAAGACCTTCGATTATATCAAAGGCAGGGAGTTTGCTCCTAAAGGAGAAGCCTGGGAGAAAGCAATGAAGTACTGGCAAACCCTCAGGACCGATGAAAATGCTGTTTTCGACAAAGAAATTGAATTCCAGGGGGCAGACATTGAGCCCATGATTACCTATGGAACTAACCCTGGAATGGGTGTTGGCATATCCAAGGGCATTCCGGCGGCTGATGACGTGGAAGGCGGTGTTGCTACTTATAAGAAGTCGCTGGCCTATATGGATTTCAACGAAGGTGAAGACATGCTTGGAAAAAAAATCGACTTCGTTTTCCTGGGTAGCTGTACCAACGGCAGAATCGAAGATTTCAGGGCATTTGCCAGTTTGGTCAAAGGGCGAAAGAAAGCCGAACATGTTACTGCATGGCTTGTTCCCGGATCACACAAGGTTGAAGAAGCGATTGCCAAAGAAGGAATTCTTGATATTCTTGAGGAGGCTGGTTTTCAATTAAGGGAACCCGGATGTTCTGCCTGCCTTGCCATGAACGACGATAAGATTCCTGCCGGTAAATACGCCGTAAGCACTTCCAACAGAAATTTTGAAGGTCGACAGGGTCCAGGGGCGAGAACCCTGCTGGCCAGTCCTCTAGTAGCCGCAGCAGCGGCAGTCACTGGAAAAGTAACTGACCCCAGAGAATTACTCCAAACACAAACCGCATAAGACACGAGCAATGGCATACGATAAATTCAATATCCTGAAAAGCAAGGCAGTTCCACTACCTATTGAAAATGTGGATACAGATCAGATAATCCCGGCCCGTTTCTTAAAGGCTACCGAACGAAAAGGGTTTGGGGATAACCTGTTTCGAGACTGGCGGTATAACCCCGATAATACCCCTAAAGAGCATTTTGTACTCAATAATCCTATCTATTCCGGTAAGATTCTGGTTGGAGGGAAAAACTTTGGGTCTGGTTCTTCACGGGAACATGCTGCCTGGGCCGTTTACGATTATGGCTTTCGCTGTGTCGTTTCCAGTTTCTTTGCCGATATATTCCGGAACAATTGCCTCAATGTTGGTGTATTGCCTGTACAGGTAAGCCCAGAATATCTCCAGAAGATTTTCAGCGCAATTGAAGCAAATCCAAATACAGAGTTCGAAGTAAACCTACCTGAACAAACTATCACTATTGGTTCAACAGGTGAAAAAGAGTCCTTTGCTATAAATGGATACAAAAAAGAAAACCTCCTGAACGGTTTCGACGATATCGATTATCTGCTCAACCTAAAGGAAAAAATAAAGGGCTTCGCCGAGAACACGCCACTTTAGCCGTCATCTGGGGGGGGTGATAATCCGGATTTCCTGTTAATAAGAGAGAAAATGAAGAAAAGAAGGGTTGAAATAATGGACACCACGCTGAGGGACGGGGAACAGTCGTCCGGCGTATCATTTTCAGCCTCGGAAAAGCTGACCCTTGCCAAATTACTGTTGGATGAACTCAAGGTAGACCGCATCGAAATTGCATCGGCAAGGGTTTCAGAAGGAGAGTTTGAATCTGTCCGACAGATAACCTCCTGGGCGAAGGAACAGGGCTACCTGCACAAGGTTGAAGTACTGACCTTTGTAGATAACGGGCAGTCTCTGATATGGATGGAAAAAGCCGGAGCCCATGTACAGAACCTGCTCACCAAAGGTTCCTTGAACCACCTTACCCATCAGCTAAAGAAAACTCCTGAAGCCCATTTTAAGGATATCGAAAGTATAATTCAACAGGCTGCCAAGAAAGGGATAACTACCAATGTGTACCTGGAGGACTGGAGTAATGGTATGCGCAATTCTCCGGATTATGTGTTCCAGTTCATTGATTTCCTTAGCAGGCAACCCATCAAACGCATCTTGTTGCCAGACACTTTGGGCGTGCTTACTCATAACGAAACAGCTAGATTCCTGTCCGAGATAATTGCAAAATATCCGGATTGTCATTTTGATTTTCACGGCCACAATGATTACGATTTAAGTGTTGCCAATGTCATGGAGGCGCTAAGAGCGGGATGCCATGGTTTACACCTGACAGTTAATGGAATGGGAGAACGGGCAGGCAATGCACCCCTCGCTAGTGTAGTGGCCGTTATAAACGATTTTTTACCTGAAATAAAAGTAAATGTAGCCGAAAAGAAGCTGTATAAAGTGAGTAAACTGGTCTCTGCTTTTACCGGGTTTGGCATACCTCCAAACAAACCTATCGTTGGAGATAATGTATTTACACAAACTGCTGGTATTCATGCAGATGGAGATAATAAAAACAATTTATACTTTAATGATCTCCTTCCGGAAAGATTTGGACGGAAGCGACAGTATGCGCTTGGAAAAACTTCCGGAAAAGCCAATATTCAGAAAAATTTGCAGGAGCTCGGACTTACCCTTAATAACGATGAGATTAAACGGGTTACGGAAAGGATAATTGAGTTGGGCGACAAAAAAGAAAAAGTGACCAAAGAGGATCTCCCATTCATCATTTCCGACGTTCTGGACAGTGAGAAATTCCAGCAGAAGGTGTTTGTGCGCTCCTTTGTACTCACCCATTCCAAAGGCTTAAAACCATCCACAACGGTGGCCATTGAAATAGAGGGCGAGACCATGGAAGAAAATGCCCAGGGAGATGGACAGTTCGATGCCTTTATGAATGCTTTGCGGAAAGTTTACAAAGCAAAGAAAAGGCATTTACCCAACCTTATTGATTACGCTGTCAGGATTCCTCCGGGAAGCCACTCTGACGCTCTTTGCGAAACCATTATTACCTGGGAAAGCAACGGCCGTGATTTTGCTACCAGGGGCCTGGATTCTGATCAGACCGTTTCGGCTATCAAGGCCACTGAAAAAATGCTAAACATAATATAATACTACTGAATACCACCCTATGAAACTAACAATTGCACTCCTCCCGGGCGACGGAATTGGTCCTGAAGTAATTGAACAGGCTGTAAAAGTTTGTGATGCAATAGCCATTAAATACAAGCATGAGATCCACTGGAAAAAGGCACTTACCGGTGCTGCAGCGATTGATGCCGTTGGCGATCCTTATCCGGATGAAACCCATGAGGTATGCAGCACCTCAGATGCCGTATTATTTGGCGCTATCGGAGATCCCAAATACGACAATGATCCTTCCGCGAAGGTAAGGCCTGAACAGGGTTTACTGCGCATGCGCAAAAAGCTGGGATTATTTGCCAATGTAAGACCCACCTTTACATTTCCATCATTGATCGATAAATCGCCCCTTAAACGGGAGCGAATTGAAGGGACAGATCTGGTTTTCCTTCGGGAACTTACAGGAGGCATCTATTTTGGCAAGCGCGGGCGGGAAGATAATGGCGATACTGCCTATGATACCTGTACCTATACCCGGGCAGAAATAAAAAGACTGGCCAGGAAAGGTTTCGAACTGGCAATGAAACGATCCAAAAAGCTCTGCTGCGTTGATAAGGCAAATGTGCTTGAATCCTCGAGGTTGTGGCGGGAAACTGTGCAGCAAATGGAAAAGGAGTATCCGGAGGTAACGGTTTCCTATGAATTTGTGGATGCTGTGGCCATGCGTTTGGTTCAATGGCCCAATGATTACGACGTACTGATCACAGAAAACCTTTTTGGGGACATCCTGACCGATGAAGCCTCAGTAATATCCGGATCAATGGGCTTGATGCCTTCCGCTTCCCTGGGCGAATCTATAGGTCTCTACGAGCCTATTCACGGATCGTATCCACAGGCCGCCGGCAAAGACATCGCTAATCCTTTGGCAACTGTGCTTTCTGCCGCCATGATGTTCGAAGACCTGGACTTAACAGAGGAAGCCGGGGCGATACGGGATGTAGTTAATGCTTCGCTGGCCCAGGGTGTGGTAACCGAAGACCTTGCAGAAGGCGGCAAATCCTATAAAACCAGTGAAGTTGGTGACTGGCTGGCCCGGAATATTTAATTGGTTTACAGTAAGTAATCAGTACTGATAAAATTGGAAAGCTTGGTTTCCAGCAACTTCTCCAGTATCTCGTTGTTGAGCTCAGTATCCTTTGAGGCAACGAAGGTCCTGATGGAAAAAGACCGCAATGCATCATGCACGCTCAGTGTAGCCACCGCCGAGTCTTTCCTTCCGGTAAATGGATAGACATCAGGTCCGCGCTGGCAGGAACTGTTCAGGTTTACCCTGCATACCAGGTTTGCCAGTGTGTCGATAAGCGGAGATAAGGCGTAGACATCCTTACCAAACAGGCTTACCTGTTGTCCGTAATTGGATTCGGCCATATCATCCAGGGGCTCATCAATATCTTCAAATGCAACCACCGGTATAATTGGGCCAAACTGCTCTTCTTCATACACCCGCATATCCTTGGTTACCGGATACATTACCGCTGGCCAGATATAATTTTCAGAACGCTGCCCGCCTTTTTTATTCAAAATCTTAGCCCCCTTTTCAATGGCGTCATCAATGAGTTCCTGTATGTAATCAGGTTTTCCCGGTTCAGGCAATGGAGTCAGGTCTACCCCTTCCTCCCAGGGATTCCCAAATTTAAGGGCATCTACCCTATCCGAAAACCGCTTGTTGAACTCCTGTAGAATATCCTTGTGCACGTAGACCACTTTTAAGGCTGTACAGCGCTGACCGTTATAAGAAAGTGTACCATTTAAACACTCGGATATTGCAAGGTCAAGGTCTGCATCAGGAAGGACTATCGCCGGGTTCTTGGCTTCCAACCCCAGAACCAGCCTTAATCGGTTGCTTTTCGGGTGCTGGTTTTGCAATGCGTTTGCCGAGGAACTATGCCCAATAAGGGCCAGTACATCAACCTTGCCTGTTTTCATTATTGGGCCAGCAATGGCACGACCTCTTCCGAAAAGGATATTTACCACGCCTTTGGGGAAGCATTTCTGAAAGGCTTCAATGAGTGGTGTAATTAACAGAACCCCGTGTTTGGCCGGCTTGAAAATAGCGGTATTCCCCATAATAATGGCCGGGATCAGAAGAGCGAAGGTCTCATTTAACGGATAGTTATAGGGTCCCAGGCAAAGCACCACTCCCAAAGGGCCACGACGGATGTGTGCGTGTACTCCGCTGTGTTTGTGGAATTTAGCTGAATCCCGGTCTAACTGCTTATACTCTTCTATGGTGTCATAGATGTATTCCACGGTACGGTCAAACTCCTTTTGAGAGTCCGGCAGGGATTTTCCTATTTCCCACATCAGCAGCTTAACCACTTCATCCCGCTTGGTTTCCATCATTTTAACGAACTTCAGCATGCACTCAATCCGGTCCTTCACCTTCATGGTTGGCCAGGCGCCTTTACCCTGGTCATAGGCCTTTACCCCCGCATCCAAAGCATTAAGGGCTTCTTCCTCACCCATGGTGGGAATGCTTCCCAATAAGGTCGGGGCATAGGTTTCAGTGCTGGATATGGTGGAATAGACGTCTGAAACAGGTCCATCCCAAACCTTTATTTCCCCATTTATCAAATAGTCTTTCTGATGAATTACCTTACTGATCTGAAATTGTTCAGGGATTGGTTTAACTGCAGTTTCCATAATGTATGTGTTCTCTTAAACAGCACTATAAAGGTAGCGCTTTAATCCAGGCTAGACAATTGGCTTCATGGCCGTCATGGAAGCTCGAAGTCGGTCTCCAACCACTTCTACGGGATGGTTTCTTATAGCCTTGTTAACTGCAATCAAACGGGCATTATCCACACTATTATCGCGATTAGCACCATATGTTTCCCCTATGACGTCAGTTTCTATTCCTTTCATAAAATCTGCAAGCAGGGGCTTACAGGCATGGTCGAATAAATAGCAGCCATACTCAGCTGTATCTGAAATAACCCGATTCATTTCAAATAGTTTTTTCCTTGCGATTGTATTGGCAATCAAGGGGGTTTCGTGCAGGGATTCGTAGTAAGCAGATTCCCCTATGATACCGGAATCGGTCATGGCTTCATATGCCAGTTCTACGCCCGCTCTTACAAAGGCAACCATAAGAACTCCGTTGTCGTAGTATTCCTGCTCAGATATGGATACGTCTGCGGCGGGTGTCTTTTCAAATGCCGTTTCACCTGTGGCCGCTCGCCAGGTAAGCAGGTTTTTATCGTCATTGGCCCAGTCTTCCATCATGGTTTTGGAAAAATGACCACTCATAATATCGTCCATATGCTTTTGGAACAAAGGCCTCATGATATCTTTTAATTCTTCAGACAATTCAAATGCCTTTATTTTAGCTGGATTGGAAAGCCTGTCCATCATATTGGTAATACCGCCGTATTTAAGACCTTCGGTAACCGTTTCCCAACCGTACTGTATGAGTTTAGAAGCATAACCCGGGTCCACTCCTTTTTCAACCATTTTATCAAAGCACAGGATGGATCCCGTCTGAAGTAAACCGCAAAGTATGGTTTGTTCCCCCATAAGGTCTGACTTAACCTCTGCCACGAAGGATGATTCCAGAACACCTGCCCGGTTCCCTCCGGTGGCAACTGCATAAGCCTTGGCCTGATCCAGTCCAACCCCTCTCGGATCATTATCCGGGTGTACGGCAATCAGCGTAGGGACCCCGAAACCTCTTTTGTACTCTTCCCTCACTTCTGAACCGGGGCACTTTGGAGCCACCATGATTACCGTAAGGTCTTCACGGATTTTCATTCCTTCCTCCACAATGTTAAAACCATGAGAATAGGAAAGCGTTGCGCCCTGCTTCATCAAGGGCATTACTGCCTTTATTACCGAAGTATGCTGCTTATCGGGAGTAAGGTTTATGACCAGGTCTGCGCCAGGTATAAGTTCTTCGTAAGTTCCCACATTAAAGGCATTTTCTGTAGCATTCTGGTAGGATTGCCTTTTCTCTTTAATGGCAGATTCCCGAAGGGTATAAGAGACATCCAGGCCAGAATCGCGCATATTCAGCCCCTGGTTAAGGCCCTGAGCACCGCATCCTACAATAACTATTTTTTTTCCTTTCAGAGCGCTTACCCCATCCGAAAATTCCTGTGCTTCCATGAAGCGACATTTCCCTAATTGATTAAGTTTATCCCTCAGCGAAAGGGTATTGAAATAATTGGCCATAATGGTCTTTTATTATTTGAGTTTAAGTTAATCGTGATACATTTTGTTCAACAAGGCGGTTATTGGCATTTCCGCCTTGGTTACCGTAATCCTGCCCGATCGTACAAACTGCAAAATCCCAAAGGGCTCCAGCTTGTCGTGCATATCGTCTATTTCATGTCTGCGTCCGGTTTTGGCCAGGACAAAAAACTGCCGATTTACGGTTACTATTTTTGATTTGCTTGCAGCAATGATATTCTGAATCTGTGGTTCGTCAAAAAGGAGATGAGATTCAATTTTAAAAAGGGCAGATTCCTGATAAATGGTTTCCTCATCCGTATGGTAATAGGCTTTGATTACCTCGATCTGCTTTTCAATCTGTGCTACGATTTTGCGGGTCCAGTCTTCTGTAGTAAAGACAACAATTGTAAATTTAGAAACTTCCTTTATCTCTGATTTAGAAACATTTAAGCTTTCTATATTAATGTGGCGCTTTAGAAATATACCGGATATTCGGTTAAGCAATCCCACATTATTTTCCGAGTATACGGAAATTGTAAACCACTTTTTTTCCATCTTATTATTTTAGTCTGATATCGGATACTGAAGCACCTGATGGGATCATAGGAAATACGTTGTCTTCCTTTTCTACCCGCACTTCCAGGAAGTAGGGTTCTTTGGATGCCATCATCTCCTCCACCTTCTCCCTTAGGTCCTTCCGTTCGGTTACTCGACTGGCCTTGATATAGTAGCCTTCTGCTATTTTTACAAAATCAGGATTGGTCATTACTGTTGAGGCATAACGACTTTCAAAGAACAATTCCTGCCATTGCCTCACCATCCCTAGATGGTCATTGTTTAACACAACTATTTTAACCGGGGTCTGATTCTGATAAATCGTGGCCAGTTCCTGTATGGTCATCTGATAGCCCCCGTCTCCAACAATGGCGACAACTTCCCTATCCATGGCACCCATTTTAGCGCCAATAGCTGCCGGTAGTGCAAATCCCATAGTACCCAGTCCACCGGAGGTGATGTTGCTTTTAGTTTGATCAAATTTTGCATATCGACAGGCGATCATCTGATGTTGCCCGACATCAGTAACGATAACCGCCTTGTTCTTGGAAGCCAGATTGATTTCTTCAACAACCTCACCCATGGTCAGGCCCGGTTTGGTGGGATGAAGATCGTTTTCAATTACCGCCTGGAATTCTTCCTCATATTTTTTATCGAACTCCTTTTTCCAGGCTTCATGGCTGTTTTTCCTGATCAGTGGCAGTAATAATCCGAGTGTTTTTTTGGAATTGCCCAAAACGGCAATATCCACCTTTACATTTTTGTTTACCTCTGCCGGGTCTATTTCAAAATGGATAATCTTGGCCTGTTTGGCATAGGTATCCAGATTGCCCGTAACACGGTCATCAAATCGCATCCCAATGGCTATAAGTACATCACACTCGTTAGTGAGAACATTGGGGCCATAATTGCCGTGCATACCCACCATACCTACATTTAGCGGATGGTCAGTAGGTAATGCTGACAGCCCCAGGATGGTCCATGCAGCAGGAATACCTGCTTTCTCCACCAGTTTCTTTAACTCATCTTCCGCTTCTCCCAGGATCACCCCATGACCAAAAACGATATAGGGTTTCTTAGCATTGTTGATTATTTCTGCTGCTGCTTCAATAGCGGACAAGTCCGGTTTGGGTTCGGCATTATAACTTCGAATTCGGGTGCAGGGTTGATAAGTAAAATCCATTTCCTCAAACTGCGCATTCTTGGTTACATCGATAAGGACGGGTCCGGGCCTCCCTGATTTGGCAATATAGAATGCCTTGGCCATTATTTCCGGGATTTCCGCAGCCTTAGTAATTTGATAATTCCATTTGGTTACCGGTGTGGATATACCTATGATATCGGTTTCCTGAAAGGCATCAGAACCCAGTAAATGCCTGGGTACCTGCCCGGTAAGGCACACCATCGGTGTTGAATCGATCTGGGCATCGGCAAGTCCGGTTACCAGGTTGGTTGCACCGGGGCCTGAAGTAGCTACAGCCACTCCAACCTTACCTGTAACACGGGCATATCCCTGAGCGGCGTGGGTAGCCCCCTGCTCATGTCGGGTAAGTACGTGCTGAAGCCTGTCCTGAAATTTGTACAATTCGTCATAAACCGGCATTATAGCTCCACCCGGGTACCCGTAAATCAGGTCAACCCCTTCCGCCAGGAGGCAATGGATCAAGGCCTCAGCTCCGGTTATCCGAAGACTTTTTGATTCCTTTTGCTCTCCCTGTTTTTTCTTCAAAGTTTCCATACAAACTTTTTAATATTGGCCTGTCTTTATTCACAGCAGGCAGCATTTCTGCTAAATTTCATCCGTGACACATCCCTCAGAAGCCGAAGAGACCATCCTGGCATACTTGTAAAGGCTACCCCTGCTCACTTTAAGCGGAGGCTTCTGCCACAGGCTTTTTCGATTATCCAATTCTGCGTCTGATAAGTCTACGGAAATGGTATTCTTTTCCGCGTCTATCGTAATAATATCTCCATCTTTAACCAGGGCAATAGCCCCTCCTTCCTGGGCTTCAGGCGAAACATGTCCTACCACAAATCCATGGGTGCCTCCGGAGAAACGACCATCAGTTATCAGGGCCACATCTTTGCCAAGACCAGCTCCCATAATTGCAGCCGTTGGCTTTAACATCTCAGGCATACCGGGTCCGCCCTTGGGTCCTTCATATCGTATGACCACCACATCACCTTTTTGGACTTTTCCGGCTCCTATCCCCTTATTGGCGGCAAACTCATCCTCAAAGACTTTGGCCGGCCCTGTGAATTTTAATCCTTCTTTACCTGTAATCTTGGCAACGGCTCCTTTTTCTGCAAGGTTACCGTACAATATGCGTATATGTCCTGTTTCTTTAATAGGGTTTTCAAGGGGATGAACCACATCCTGCCCTTCAGCCAGGCCTGGAAGTTCCGCGAGGTTTTCAGCAACGGTTTTACCCGTCACGGTCATACAATCGCCGTGAAGCATGCCATGTTCTAACATAAACTTCATAACAGCAGGTGTGCCTCCTACCCTGTGAACATCCTCCATCAAATAGCGACCGCTAGGTTTTAAATCTGCCAGGAAAGGGGTGGAATCACTTATTCGTTGAAAGTCGTCCAGGGTAAAGTCTACTTTTGCCGCCTTGGCAATAGCCAGGAAATGGAGAACCGCATTAGTGGACCCACCCATCAGGGTTAGAAAGCGCACTGCATTCTCCAGGGATTTGTGATTAATGATATCGCTTGGCTTCAAGTCCTTTTCCAGCAAATACCTCAGGGCCCTGCCGGCATTTAAGCAATCCTCTTCCTTGTCTTTTCCAATAGCCGGATTGGAGGAGTTATAGGGCAATGCCATTCCCAGGGCTTCAATTGCCGAGGCCATGGTATTGGCTGTATACATACCGCCACAGGCCCCTGCACCCGGACAGGCATTTTCAATTACCTCCCTGAACTCCTTTTCGTTCATGGTACCCGCTACCTTTTCACCCCAGGCTTCAAAAGCTGAAACGATATCCAGTTTTTTACCGCGTAAACAACCGGAAGCAATAGTACCTCCATAAACCAGGATAGAAGGCCGGTCCAAACGGATCATAGCCATCAATGCCCCGGGCATATTCTTATCGCAACCCACTACAGTGGCCAGGGCGTCATAATTCATTGCCTGAACTACAGTTTCCATGGAGTCGGCAATAATATCCCTGGAAGGAAGGGAATACCGCATACCGTAAGTTCCCATGGAAATACCATCACTTACTCCTATAGTGTTGAAAACCAATCCTACCAGATCTTTCTCAATAGTCCCTTTTTTGACCAGCTGTGCCAGATCATTGAGATGCATATTGCAGGGGTTACCCTCGTATCCTGTACTGGCGATGCCTACGAGGGGTTTTTTCAGATCTTCATCGGTAAGCCCTATTGCATGAAGCATGGCCTGGGCAGCAGGCTGGGTAGGATCCTGCGTAACGTTTTTGCTGTGTTTATTTAATTCCATATAGTGGCCTGTACTCAGAGATGCCCATTTTGAAGGGCTATGCTTAGTTCAAAGATAATTCTTTGACTATCCTATGAATGGATTTCAGACATTCATACACAAAGTCAAGCGCCGGGATAAACAATTATATTGCTGTTTTACAGATATTTAAGTATATTATTTATATCATATTCATATTACTGTACGCCCTTTCTTAAAGGTTTCAATAGATTCAGTTAGGATGTACTATGCCATCATTTTTCCTGTAAGAAGCCTTACCTTTCCGTAAAATTGTATTCAACATGGAAAAATCGGTCAGTGATGCCATAGCCTATAGAAGGTCGGTGCGTATTTATAAAGACGAGTCCATTGATACCGAAAAAGTCAGGAAATGCCTGGAGAACGCTGCTTTGGCCCCTACAAGCAGTAATTTGCAGCTTTGGGAATTCTATCACGTGGTTGACCCGGAAGTATGCAGGCAGATAGCCAAAGCCAGTTTTAACCAGCCGGCTGCGCGTACAGCAAAGCAACTTGTTGTAATGGTAGTTCGCAAAGACCTGTGGCGAAAGAGGGCCAAAGCCAACTTGGCCTTTCTAAGGGATAGTTTTGGTCATAAAGCCAAATCAGAATACAGCAAAAGAGAAAAATTTGCCCTATCCTATTACCAGAAACTCATGCCTTCCATATACTCAGATTTTCTGGGGGTTCTTGGTATGATACGCTACCTGTTTTTTAATGTAGTCGGATGGTTTCGCCCGGTTTACAGGCAGGTCAGGGCCTCTGATATGCGTGTAGTAGCCCATAAAAGTGCCGGGCTTGCAGCACAGAACTTCATGATATCTATGGCTGCCATAGGTTACGACACCTGCCCTATGGAAGGATTTGACAGCCTCAGGGTTAAAAAGATACTGGGATTGCCTGCTTCAGCGGAAATAAACATGCTTATTGGTTGCGGGATCAGGGATGAGTCCGGCGTTTACGGCAGAAGGTTCAGAGTTCCCTTCGAGACGGTTTACAAGAAGATCTGAGAACTACTTCTGAATTACAAATTCTATTTTGTCCCCATGCTTTTTCTGGGCCAGCAGATTAATGGAACCTTCTGATAGCTGAAGAATCCTGGGGTAACCACCGGTTGTCTGCCCATCTACCATCAGGATGATAATCTTACCAGCCGGTGTTAATTGCACCGTTCCCGGAAGTGTTGCTGAGGTAAGCATAGAATGGATGTTGGGGCTCAAATGTTCCTCGAGCTGATACGCCATCCTGTTGTTTTCCTTCGCTATAGTAAACGACCTCACAAATAAACCTTCCAGTTGTTTGTCGTCCAGCAAATCGAATTCCGGGCCGGGATAGACCTGCAGCTGATTGCGCTTCCAGAAAGTATCCGGCTTTACCTGCATGATCTTGGGAACATAACTATCACAAGGTGTGTAAGGCAATTCCATATGCTCCCTGATACGGTTCATCTCCGTGATCGGTTTGTAAAAAGAACGACTATTCAGTATGGATGCAGTTTGAAAACCACCTTTGATTGCCAGATACACCCGTAAACCCTTTTTTAATTGTCCAAAACTCAGGATATCCCCGGGTTCTATTTCGTGTACCTCATTAATCCCAATGCTTTCACCGTTTAATTTGGCCGACATATCTGCACCGGCAAGGGCTATATAGGTAGGCTCGTGGAACTCCAGTTCCGGCCCGGTCATGGTAATTTCTAGCAAGGCATCTCCTTTCTGGTTTTCCAGCAATGAATTAGCACGGCGGGCTGCATAGCGATCCATAACACCAGAAACGGGCACCCCAAGATGACGGTAACCAAACCTGCCTGCGTCCTGCAGCGTAGTAAAAAACCCGCTTTTCCTTACGCTAATCATGCCATTCCTTTTTTTCAATGCGATATATCCCTACCTCTGCCTCAATTTGATGGAGGTCGTATTCCGCTTTGCTAATTTCATAAAATTGAACCCTGTCCCCTACACTGATAAAACACGGAGGATCCTTGCTCACATTGAAAACAGGAACAGGACAGTTCCCTATAATGTTCCATCCTCCGGGCGATTCCTGCGGATAAATCCCTGTTTGCTTAGCAGCTAAACCCACTGAACCCTTTTGCACATCCAGCCTGGGAGTTGGTTTCCTGGGTACTTCAAGGGATTTTGGCAAACCTCCGAGATACATAAAACCCGGAAGAAACCCAATCCCGTAAACCAGGTATGGCTGTCGGGTATGCATGTGGACAACCTCCTTCACGGACATCTGCAGTCTTCCGGCTACTTCTTCCAGGTCAATGCCGAAAGAGAGATCATAACAGACCGGTAATTTCCAGAGCCATCGGGTGGCAGGCTGACTGCCTTTTTTACTTTGATAGGCCCCGATCAATAAATCTTCATACTTATCTAATTCAACATTATTGAGATTATTGATCACCGTAAGGGAATTGTATGCAGCAACCAGCTCCCACTCCCCCTTAGGAAAAGCAGTGTTTATAAGGTGTTCTTTAAAATCAATTATATCCTCTAGTATGGCTTCCTCTACCCTGTCCGGCCAGGTAATTATTATTGCCCGTTCCCCAAAAGGTTTTATGTTTATTTTGAATGCTCCCACTATTTAACCTGAACTGCTCTTTTAGGTAATTCGCGGGAAAGATACATCAATATCTGCAAAACATATGGGGTATCGCCATGAAGGCAAAATGTTTCAGCCCTGATAGGTTGTATATCGCCGGATATTGTCTTTACCTTACCGGTATCAATAATATTTAAAATGTGGCCCATAACCTTTTCAGGATCGAGGATCAGTGCATTGGGCTCATTCCTTGATACCAGGCTCAGATCATTATTGTAGTTGCGGTCTCCAAAGGCTTCATAAACCAGCTCCCATTCCTGTTTTTGAGCCTCTTCTGCAATTACCGACCCAAAGGGCACATATAGTTTAACTCCGGACTTAAAAGGAGATACAGCATCGAGAAAAACCTTTGAAAGTACCGGATCATTGGCCAAATCATTGTAAAGCGCCCCATGGGGCTTGATATGGTTCAGGGAGGCTTTTTGTTTTTCAAGTATCTCACAAAAGGAATTCAATTGTGCCCGAATACTTTCTATAAAAGCATTTCGACTCATCTTTACGGATTTCCGTCCAAAATTTTCCCGATCCGGGTAAGACGGATGGGCGCCAATCTTCACTTTATGGCGCATGGCGATGCCAATCACCTCCTCCATGGTCTGCACATCGCCAGCATGCCCACCGCAGGCAATACTGCAAGATGATATCAGGGGCAAGAGCTCGTTTTCGTTTCCCACACCCTCCCCTACATCACAATTCAAATCAATTTGCTTCATACCAACTATGATAAAACACCAAAAACACCCGCTATGCTTTTCAAACCAAGTAGTAAAACCAGTACTAATATGATCAGTGCCAGCCCGTTTTGCCACCTCTTATTGGTATAATTTCCCATCACATCTGATTGATTTACAATCCACAACATCAGTCCGGCTACGGCGGGTAATAAAAGCCCATTAGTCACCTGGGCAAACTTAATAATCTCTATAGGTTTAAATTCCAGGGTTAAACTTAGGGCTCCCATAAGCAACACAAACATCCATACCCCCCTGAAACGATAGTCTTTTAATCCCGCCTTCCATCTAAAGCAGCTGTCGGCTACATACGCAGCTGCGAGTGGAGCAGTAATGGCTGATGTAACGCCAGCAGCAAACAATCCGATACCCATGAAATAACGTGCTGCGTTACCATAAAGGGGCTCCAGGCCTTTGGCAAGGTCCAGGGCACCACTAATGTGCTTTTCAGGTATGGCCACGGCAACTATCACAATTGCCATAGAAATAAGCCCTCCAATTCCTATGGAAAGTATAGCATCCCTCCTTACATGGACCAGGTCATTTTCTTTACTCCATTTCTCTTTTACCAGGCTGGCATGCAAGAACAGGTTGTATGGGACCACAGTAGTTCCAATGAGTCCCACCACAGTTAAGAGTCCTCCCTCCGGAAGTTCCGGGACTAAAAGACCCCTGAATATTCCTGAGATATCCGGTTTGGTTATAATGGCAGTGAGCAGAAATGAAATGCTCATCAGTATAACCAGGCCTACAAAAACCCGTTCCAGAAATTTGTAAGAGCCTCGATACAGCAATAAGAAGGCAAGTAATCCTATAATCCACGGATACCAAACCAGGTATTCCCGGCCAAAGAGGGCTTCAAGACCTAATACGGCACCACCAATATTACCGGCTTCGTATGCTGTATTCCCAATGACTATGGCGCCAAGTATCAGTATCACTACAACCACCTTCTTCCAGGGGGTTTTCAATGCCCTGAAAAGTGAATCAGCAAGACCCTGCCCCGTGATTATCCCAAGTCTTGCTGCCATTTCCTGCAATACAATAGTTGCAATGACGGAGAGAAGGAGTGCCCATAACAAGGTAAAGCCAAACCTGGCGCCGGCCAGTGTACATAAAGTAACTGTACCCGGCCCGATGAAGGCTGCAGCCACAAGAACCCCGGGTCCTAATTTTCTAAACATCAATTGTTTTTACCATCGTTGCGCTTGTTAAAGATACGAGTTTATGCTACTCAGCGTAATGATCGGTTTTTCAATTTTAAATCGCTCTTAAGGTGCAGTTCGTCTAAAAAAATGCAGTTCGTCTAAAAGTTGGGTGTCATACGTCGATTAAACATAATAATCAAAAAATATCGCGGTTATTAAATCCCCAAACCTACTTTTACCTACTTACGAATGACCTGTTTAGACTGTAAAAAAGAGCTAAGCTACCTGGACCATAAAAATTCCATGGATACCCTAGGGGTAGAACTTTGCCATCAACATAAAACCCGATTGGATAAGCTGATAAGGCTCAACAATACTCCCATTGAGGCTATACAGCTCTACTACGGACTTAAAAATGCCGGCGTGAGCCCAATGCTGGAATGGTGGGACGGAAATAAATCTATTGACATCGCCATTTCCAGGGTAAAACTCAACATCGAGATAGACACCGATTACCAGATGATGACTCATGAACAGGCCATGAACAACCTGGAAGAGGCCATGCATTCCTTCAGAAATGGATTCACCACAATTCGGATCCCCCATACGCTGATCCGCCACTACCTGAGTGAGACCGTCAACAGCGTACTGGGTATTATAGAGGGGTTAAGATTGAATATTAAGGTAGTATAATCCGGGGCCCAAAAACAAATTATTATGGAACCAAGCAGCCAATACACGGAACAGTCTTACAAACTAAGTAAACTCATACTTTGTTTACTAACCTTTGCTGCTGTTGCCATTATGGTAAACAGCAAGGCTGAATTTTCCAGGTACATCTTTGGCTTTCCCATAATCGTATCCGGAATCCTGGGTATTATTGGCTCCTATATCCTGTACAAGGGAAGGCATGAGCCTTTTAATGAGAAAAAGGTCATTGCTGTAATAGTGAATGTTGCTATGGTACTCTTAATACTTACTATCCTGATATCCAACACCCTGTACCGCCTATAACAGTGGCTATCACAACTGACCGGAAATCATACGTTCAGTTGCTGATTTAAATTATCAGATTTCATTTGCCGGTTTTTCGTATCTTCTTCTCATATTCATTGCACTATGAGAAATGTAGACCGACGACAATGGTTAAGGACTGTTGGACTTTCCGGAAGCTTTGCTTTCCTGGGAGGGCTTGAAGCCCTCGCCCTGGACTTTCCCGAACGGCCAGTCATTAATGACCAGCCCGTTAGGCTTAGTTCTAATGAAAATCCCTATGGCCCTTCTAAAAGGGTGCGGGAGGTGATGTCCAGCACCTTTGACGAAGCCTGCAGATATCCATTTAATGCCCTCAGGGGTTTGGTGCAAATGATTGCCGAGAAAGAAGGGGTGAGCAAAGATCATGTTGTAGTTACAGGAGGTTCAACGGAAGGCCTGAAGGCAACAGGGCTGGTTTATGGGCTTGGTGGTGGTGAGATCGTTGCCGCAGATCCCACTTTTCAGGCCATGCTGCAGTATGCAGAAACATTTAATGCACATATTCACCGGGTTCCCCTGGATGAAAATATGCAACACGACCTTGTTGCCATGGGCAAAAGGGTCAACAACAAAACACGGTTGATATTTATATGCAATCCCAACAACCCAACGGGAACGCTTCTCGATGCCTCAGCCCTCAGGGATTTCTGTACAAGTTACGACAGGGAAGCCCTGATATTCAGCGATGAAGCGTACTACGATTTCATTACGGAGCCAGACTATCCATCCATGGTTGAATTGGTAAAGGAAGACCGGAACATAATTGTTTCCAAAACGTTTTCGAAAGTCTACGGGCTGGCCGGACTGCGAATAGGCTACCTGATCGCAAGACCGGATATTGCTTCAAGACTTAAGGCTGCCGTAATGGCTAACACCAACATGCTCGCCATTGAGGCTGCCAAGGAAGCACTCAGGGACACGGACTTCTACAAATACAGCCTGTTGAAGAACGAAGAAGCCAAATCCTTAATCTATCAAACCCTGGATGGTTTGGGATTACCCTATGTACGTTCTCATACCAATTTCGTCTTCTTTAAATCAGGCAGGCCCATTCAGGATCTGATTTCCGCTATGCAAAAAGAAGGAGTGCTTATAGGCAGGCCATTTCCTCCGATGTATAACTGGGCCAGGATCAGTACCGGAACTGTACAGGAAGTAAGTGCCTTCAATAGTGCTTTGAAGCATGTAATGGGTTAAAGGTATTTTTTATCGATAAACGGTATTATTTTACCGATAAACCATTAAAGTGTAGGAGAATTACGATGTAGTTCATCGGATTTTCGGTTATAAGTCGATAAAATATTCCTTACGTGGAGTTAAATTAGGAAGGACTTTTTCGTTTTTGTTACTTGCTTAAGCAATTCAATCCCATGAAAAAGAGTACCACAACCACTTACATCCTCTATGCCTTTTGTGCTTTTTGCATCCTTTGGTCGTGGTATATTTTTATGTTTAAGACCCTCTGAAACGGTCAATTCCAGATTCATTCCCACTTAAAACTATATGCGCCAAGAACTTAAGCGCAGATATAATTGGCTTCTTGTATAATAAAACAAGGGGTTCAGGAGTTATTTATTAGGATATTCCAATGGCTAGAACGGCATATTGCTTCTAGCTTCAATACTTCCCGGAAGTTGCGGGAAATATTGAGATTCGGATTAACCCTGATACATGAAACATCGCTTACTGATAGCCCTATACTACCTGTCGGTGTTGCTTGTACCTGTTTACGGTGCAGGACTATTCCCTATTTCCACAACTGAAGACCCTATTGCGCTTTGCAAACAAATACTGGATCAAAAGCCAGAACCCTGGCAGCCTGACTCCAGGCAAAATTTGCTGGAGCAGTATGGGGATGCCTATGGCCTTGCAGAGAACGAAGACAAGTACATTCTTCTGGAATCCCCCACCCTGGCCTTCAGTTATTTCCAGGGAGGCTCATCGGTTATTGGCCAGTCCATATCCAGGGATGTGCTTATCCATATGCTCAAGCAGGCCATAACCGCTCCACAGGAAACTACTAATATCCTTGCCAGAGCCACAATACAGCAGGGAATGAAGGAGTACCTCAAAGCCTATGAAATTGCTGCGAAATACCGGGAAAGTCAGGAACTTAATTATGCAGATGCCCTACAGTTCCTGGACAATCGCTTTGGGTATTCCAAGCTGAACCATGCCGAACGACTAAGCGGACGACAAGTAAGTAATTCACAGGCTTTTAATGCCGATAAAAACACCAAAAAAATACTATCGGAATTAGAGAAGATCGGAAAACGCTATCCAAGCTCAATTCCCCTGGTCAACGCCCTTCCAATATTTGAGGATATCTACCAGCAACTGCTGGCTGCCAATGTAGGCATAGCCAGTTATCAGCCCTTCCGCGAATTCAGTAGTGAAATGCAACGCCTGAACCAGACAAGGATCAATGAACGGATCAAGTTCAGGTCTGAGATTCGTATTACTTATCCTGATTCTGGTACAGTCTGGACTATTCCGGAGCCTGTGGAATTGAAATGGACAACCGAAAAGATAGACCCGGACAAGACTATCCGGTTTTTCCTCGTCAAGGACGATATGGTGGTCCAGGACCTAGGAATTTTTAAGAATGAATCAGTCAGGAGCGACATTGTCCTGAGAAGGGGTTTGCCCGCCGGAGATAACTATAAAGTAATGGGAATAGAGCAATTCCCGGCCAACAAATACCACGTCGCAAAATTTGCAACACCTTTTTTCAGTATCCGCAAAGCGCCCCGCCCTCAAAAGAAACCTGAACCCGAGCCCGAACCTGAAATAGTGGTCGAGGAAGCTGCAAAACCAGAGCCTGCTCCTGTGGTTCCTGAAATACCCGAGCCTGTAAAACCGGAAGAGGTTGCAGTTGAAAAGCCCATTGTTACCGAACCTCCTGTTGCTGAAAAATCTGCTGGCGAAGAGCAAGTCCCAGTAGAAATCATTAAGGAAGAAACCCCGGTAGCGGAAAAGCAATCAGAAGTGCCCGTGAAAATACCTGAGAAAAGACCTGAAACTGAAGAAGAAATTGCCTTGAGAAACTTCTTTGATGGCAGGAGTATTTCCTACACCAAAGAACTGGTTGTGGAGACCGACAGGATCCAAATCAGCCTCTGGGATCACGGCCGACAGGATGGCGACATCGTTTCCATTTACCTGAATGGGGATCAGGTGGTTTCCAAGCATACACTTACCTACAAGAAGAAGGTCTATGAGGTGACACTGGATAAATCAAAGCCCAATGACCTCTTCCTGTACGCACATAACCTGGGTCGCTTTGCCCCCAATACCGTGTCTATTGAGATCAATGATGGCAGTAATGCCGAAAATATAATCCTCAATTCGGACCTTAAAAGCTGCGAAGCAGTGCTGATCAACGTTAAGCAGTAGGCTTCGTGTTGGCAATAGTGTTTGAAAACACTAGGGCCTGGCCTCCAGAATAAGATTGAACGGGGTTTCGGTAGCTCTCCTAAACCGCGTAAACCCACCTCCTGTCACGGCTTCTTTTATCTTTTTTTCTCCAGCCTGTGCACCCAGTGCCAGTCCAACTTCCTGATTCAGCGAGCAGGGAACACATAGTTGCGTAGAGAAGGCATAAAATGCCCTTCCTACCGGATTCAAGTTTTTTGACAGACTGTCTTCGGCATAAGGTTCCACTACCATACAGGTACCATCGGGCTTTAGAATCTCCTTCACATGAGAACATGCCCCTGCAGGGTCTCCCATATCATGAAGACAATCGAAAAATGCAACAAAGTCGTAGTCGCTGCCGGGTACATCTTTAGCTGCACACACCTCGAAGGAAACGTTTTCAACGCCCGCTTCTTTTGCCTTGGCACGGGCATGCTCTATTGATTTGTCATGGTAATCATAACCAAAGAATTGCGATTTTGGAAAGGCCTTAGCCATGATTATCGTAGAAGCTGCATGTCCGCAACCAATATCAGCTACCTTGGCTCCATTTTCCAGTTTTTCGACTACCCCGTCCAGTGCCGGCAACCAGCTGGAAACCAGGTTGCCCTCATATGAAGGACTAAAGAACTTTTCCGTACCGCAGTAAAGGCATTTGTTATGGTTGCCCCATGAAATACCCTCTCCAGTTTTGAAGGCTTCCATCATCTTAGGCTCATCGTGGTACAGGGAGGTAATAGCGTAAAACGCACCGGTCATAAAAACCGGACTATTTCTATTTCCGAAGGCCATTGCCTGTTCAGGTGTCATATGAAAGGATTCAGAAGAATCATCGTACTCCACATAACCTGATGCCGCTTGTGCAGCCAACCATTCTTTAACATAGCGTTCCGCGGTTCCTGTAGCCTTTGCCAATTCAGCCGGCGACATAGGCCCTTTTTCAGATAGGGTGGTGTACAGTCCCAACTTATCACCAATTGTGATTAAAGGCCCATTTGCTGCTGCGCCCATCTCCACTACAATCTTACCTAATAGTTCATGTAGCTTTTCCTCATTAATTTCCATGACTTTCTTTGCTTTAGTTAATTGTTCTGCTTGTTTTTGTAATTTGATCAATTATTATTGATCTTATTGAATATAAGCTACTTACGATTTTTAGTCGTGCTAATTTGGACGAACCTCGGGCTTTTATGTCCGAAGTAGATGAAATACTTATCGAAGCAATTACCCATACGGATATGTTTTGGAAGAATCCAATCTGATATGTTGTGTCTCAATTCTTTATCTTCGGTTTTTATACCAAAAACAGACCTATGCCTTTTACCGAAAACCCTATCTATGTTCTGATGGTCCTGGCACTATTGGTGCTGCTTTCTGTTTACTCGGCCAAAACCTCCCTGGGTAAAAACCTGGGCGCCGCCCTGCTAGTTATCCTGTTTGCGGCGGTCCTGGCCAACCTCAAACTCATTCCCTCTGCATCCAATAGCATTCCCCTGTACGATGGGATATTTACCTACGTGGCCCCTATTTCAATCTTTTATCTGTTACTGGATGTAAACCTGGGTACCCTGAAGAAAGCAGGTATTCCCATGATTGGATTGTTCCTTATTGGTTCCTTCGCCACCTTGGCAGGTATCCTGCTCAGCTGGTGGTGGCTAAGTCCTTCTGAAACCCTTGGAGAAGCCGGCAAAATCATCGCAGGCATGCTTGCCGGAACCTATACAGGGGGAAGCATAAACTTTAACGCCATTGCGATCGCTTACAATTTCCAGGAGGAGAGTGTTCTCTATGCAGGTACCATCGCTGTGGATAATGTGGTTACCACTATTTGGATACTGGCTACGCTTGCCTTTCCGGTGGTATTGCGGAAGATTAAAACAGATAAAAAGATAATTGTTACCCAACAGGACGAAGAGGTATCTTATAATAATCCTATCGACCTGAGTTCCCTCATGTGGTTGCTATTCCTTGGAGTGCTGGCGTATTATTTATCCGATCTTTTATCTCAGCTTGTTCCTCAAATCCCATCTATTCTCACTATTTCCACCATTAGCCTTGTGCTGGCACAGTTTAAGTTTATAAAGCGTTTAAACGGCAGTCATTCACTGGGTTTGTATATGGTATTTCTATTCCTGGCGGTTATCGGTGCCTATTGTGAGATCAGTGCCGTGGTAGCCCTGAAGGATGTGGGGGTTACACTCTTGCTTTTTGCACTGGGCGCTGTATTGATTCACGGTGCGCTCATTATCCTGGTGGGAGGACTGTTATTCCGGGATTGGGACATGCTCGCTATCGCCAGCCAGGCAAACATTGGCGGTGGCACCTCGGCTATAGCACTGGCAGAGAGTTTTGACAGGAAGGAACTTATCCTGCCCGCTATCCTGGTTGGAACCCTGGGCAATGCACTTGGCACCTACCTGGGATTTCTGGTAGTTTGGATGCTGTAGGAATATAAAAAAGGAAATTGATAAAAGGGGAAGGTTAAGCCTCAGAAAATGCTTTAACTACCAGGTAAATCAGGTAGATCCCCCAGGCAAGACCCCCAATAAACAAGATGTATTTGGCAAGGATAAGGAGAAACCGCAGCGGACCTTTGAATAGCCAGACTACAAACAGCCCAGCCAGTACGCCTCCAATTAACGGCCAGTACCATTCTAAATCGGTTCCGGTTACCCCGTAATAAGTCACAATTCCCCAGGAAGCAAGCCCCAACATAGAAGCCGCCCAATCCTCAAAGGATTCCGAACCGGATGTACCAGGTCCGGGTCCCCCAATAGGTCCAGGCTTTGGATTGCCGGGAACCCAGATCGTCCCCATCCCGTTACATACCACACAATCGCCCCCAACTCCACTTCCACGGCCGGTTCCTCTGCAAGCCACACAAGTCTCTCTTGCCATTCTTTTCTAACTACGATTGATCAATTCAAGATACAAAAAAGAGGATTGCCCAAAGACTGTCAATAAAACGAAATAGATAAGCACAAAAGGATTTTATGTTATCACATGCCTATGGGATTCTATAACCAGGGTGCTTAAGTGCTCTAGTAAATGATCAAGGTCATTGTATCCTTTAGCCTGTATGCTGAACTTGCGCATTGATCTTAATACCTGCTTCTTTACCAATCTGTTTGTAAAATGCCAGGGTTGTAGCAGGTACTCCAATTAAACACATTAACTCAAATCAATATCATTATGTATCCAATTGAAGTCGGAAAAAAGAAGGATGAACAAACCCAACATAAGGGAACAGAATTGCTAATTACCCTTAGAGTAGATGCCGCTAAACTTTACAAAATAGAACATACGTCAAGGGAAGATATAAATGCTTATTGCCATTTATCAGATACTAATCCGCCAGAGTCCCACAAGGAAGAACACATTGAACATTTTGAATCCTTGGTAGAGCCAGGACAGCAGGTCCGATGGATTGCAAAACCAGGCGACCCGAAAAGTGAATTTACCGTATCTGTTGAAAGCGTTGTGCATGCACACTACAAGAAAAATAAACTGGACAAGGCCAGGGAAGAGAATTTCTTCAATGCCATTGCCATTTGCAGTTCGGACGGGGAAATAGTTCGGGCAAAAGTGAATGAAGGATTTGAATCCGGTACCTGGGTCTACATTTATGACCTGAATTTCAATATTCGTAAAGAAGGAAAAAAACTGAGGTCTTACAGCATTGACCCGAGGTTGAAAATAGAATTGTAACCCAAAATAGCACATTGGCTAGCCTTGAATTGAGCAATCATCATTTCAAACCGTATATTAAAATTTCCAACCCTGTTTCTGGAATTTACAGGGTGGGTTATCTTTGAATGAAATCAACTACGAAGAAACCATATGACTGCATTAAGTTATGCCTCAGGCACAAGCAATGAACCTTTACTGGGCATTACCATCGGAGATAAGTTTGATGAAATAGTAAGCCAATATCCCGACAATGATGCGTTAATCGTACACCACCAAAAGGTAAAATGGAGCTACCGTGAATTACAGCAGCAGGTTAATGATTGTGCCAAAGCGCTCATAGCATCGGGCATCAAAAAAGGCGACCGGGTAGGGATCTGGTCTTCGAACCGATCTGAATGGACAGTACTGCAATTCGCCACTGCCAAGGCAGGAGCTATACTGGTCAACATCAACCCTTCCTACCGCATCCATGAACTGGAATACGCCCTTAATCAGTCCGGTTGCAAGATGCTGGTCCTGGCAGACAAGTTCAAGTCTTCCAATTACGAAAAGATGATCCTGGAACTGGCTCCGGAAATATCCCATGCGAAAATCGGGCAGCTGCATGCCACCATACTTCCTGAATTGACTACAGTTATTTCCATGTCGGACAACCCACCCAAAGGAATGCTCCCCTGGTCGTCTTTTATGGGAAGAGCGAAGGAATGTCTGGACGAAATCCTGGAAAAAAGGCAGGGGGAGCTGAGCTTTGATGACCCTATCAACATACAGTATACCAGTGGCACAACCGGCTTCCCCAAAGGTGCCACCCTGAGTCACCACAACATCCTGAACAATGCCTATTTTGTGGCCAGGACCATGCAATTTACGGATAAAGACAGGGTGATAATACCGGTTCCTCTCTACCATTGTTTCGGGATGGTCCTGGGCAACCTGGGCTGCCTTACCCATGGAGCCTGTATGATCTACCCCTGCGAAGGTTTTGATCCGTTGGCTGTATTGCAGGCCGTAGAAAAGGAAAAGGCAACTGCCTTATACGGGGTGCCCACCATGTTCATTGCCGAACTGGAACATCCTGAGTTTGATAAGTTTGACCTGAGCAGTTTACATACCGGTATTATGGCCGGATCCCCCTGCCCTATTGAAGTCTTGAAGAAGGTTCACAGCCTGATGCACATGAAGGATGTGCAAATCGCCTATGGGATGACTGAAATAAGTCCGGTTTGCACCCAGACCCGGATGGGTACGCCCCTGGAGAAACAAATCAGCACGGTAGGGCAGATCCACCCACACCTGGAAGTGAAGATCATTGACCCGGAGACCGGACTGACTGTGCCTCTGGGTACCACTGGTGAACTTTGCGCCAGGGGCTACAGCGTAATGCTGAGGTACTGGAACAACGAGGAACAGACAAAGTCTACTATTGATTCCGCCCGATGGATACATACCGAAGACCTCGCGACCATGGATGAGGACGGCTATGTCAATATTGTTGGCCGCATCAAGGATATGATAATCCGTGGCGGGGAGAATATCTACCCCAAGGAGATTGAGGAGTATTTGTTTACCCACCCCAAGGTCAGTGAGGTAAAAGTGATTGGAGTGCCGGATATTAAATACGGAGAAGCGGTTATGGCCTGGGTAAAGCTCAAGGAAGGGGAAACCTCCAGTGCAGAGGAGTTAACGGAATACTGCAAGGGCAATATCGCCCATTTTAAGGTGCCTAAATATTTTAAGTTTACGGAGAGCTTCCCCATGACGGTTACCGGCAAGATCAGGAAGATCGAAATGCGGCAGATAAGCATCAGGGAACTGGAGCTGGATGCGGCGAGTAAAATTGAAACGGCTTAGAGGTTAAAAGTATTACCTATGGAGTATAGAATTCAATTGGAATAATTTATCACACACCATAACAATCACCCGTGCTCAAACAATAAATTGATGCAACTATTATATATGCTCCAATCGCAATAAGTCCCCAAGCCCACCAGGGTAAGCCTTTTTTTATCAGTACCTCTTCTACTTCTTCTACCAAAATTGGGAACTTGACATCCTCTCCTGGATTATCCTTGACCCCGTAAAACTGCCGATTTTCATAAACAATGTACTTGTTCTTATAGGTGTCGTCATCAACGGTAATAATCTTGACCGCTTTTTCTTCCTGTGCTGCTTGTTGCATTGTAACCCGGGTTTTGTAGGCAGAACAGCTTTGAAGCAAGATTAATCCGGATAGGAAAAGCACTAAAACTCTGAATCTAAGTTTGAACTTTCTCATCACCATGTTACTATTCTATTGCCTCAAATACAGCAGTGGCGTTTACCGTATAGGGAGACTCTTCATAATAAGTAAAAATACTTCTACTACAGGGATTGATTGTACTGATACAAAAATCTCCTTCCCAATGTGAAAAAGAGAATCCTGCAGAAGGAATGGCATTTAGTTCAATTCTATAAACAGAATACTCAACGTAGTAGACATAGGTTTCCACTCTTCCCGAATCTTCAGGAGATACTGTAACATTAAAAACAAAATCGAAACCACCACCACCATTATTTTCATTGCTATCTTGGTTGGAGCATCCATCCAAAACAAAACAGGAAATTAAAAGTATTATCATCATCCCCAGACTTTTCTTGATCTCTTTCATGACCTCAGAATTTCCAATAAAGGTATTCTGCAGGTGGGTGGTGGGCAATGATGCAAGTCAGATACCTATGACAATATTTCCTCCTAGGAATTTATTATGAGTAGTTTAATATTAACAATATGCTAGACAGAATATTCCAAGAAAGATAATTGCAAGGAAGGCTAATCCAGAAAGCGTTCCAACCCACCAAGGTTCTTTTTTCATTAATACCGTAGCAACTTCTTCTGTATCAATGGGAAATTTCACATCCTCACCAGGGTTATCCTTTACCCCATAGAACTGTCCATCTTCATAGACGATGTACTTGTACTTATAGGAATCGTCATCAACAGTAATAATCTTAACCGCTTTTTCTTCCTGTACCGCTTGTTGCAGGGTAACCGGGTTTTTGTAGGCAGAACAACCTTGCAGCAGAATTATCCCTGTCATAAAAATTGAAATAACTCTCAGGCTTTCCTTTAGTTCTCTCATAACGGAAGTATTTCCACTAAAGGTATTGCCAGGAAGAAAGGTGGGCAATGATGTGGGTCAGCCCTCCAAGAAACACAGAAAGCTATGGAGAAGTGTTGGTAAGCTATTCTCCGGATAATTCCATTGAGGCAAACTGAACGTCGGTCTTCGAGTAAACTTCCTTGACGATCTCGTACAGGTCAGGAATAACCTTGCTTGCCAGCCTGGAATGGCTGTTTAAAAGGACACAAATCCCCATATCCTCTTCGGGAAAGATGGCTATTTCATTGCGGTAGTTGTTTACACTGCCACCGTGGTGCCACATGGTTCTTTCCTGATCTGTTTGATCCCCTTTGAATTTGTGTATTCTCCAGCCAAAGCCGTACCAGGAAGATTTATGCCCGGACCAGCGCTGGTAGTACTTGGCGCGCCCTTTAATCTGAACAACAGGCTGGAAAGCTTCCTCAATGGCCTGCTTATCCATGACCTCGGGGTTATGGCCGAGTACAAACCGCATCCATCTACCCATGTCCATGGCATTGGCACTAATTCCCCCTGCCGCGATAGCGTTGAAATAGTGATCATTCAATTTCCTAGGCCTCCAGCTCCTTCGCCATCTGGTATGGGGCAAGGCAACGTTTTCATTCTTCACCAGGGATTCATAGTCCATACTTGTGGAACACATTTCCAGCGGATTGAAAAACCTTTGCTGCAATGAATTACGGATATCCTGTCCGGTAGCTCTTTGCACAATCAGGCCTGAGAGGGCAAACAAAGCGTTCTGATAGCTATAGAGCGACCCGGGGGCACTTATGGGAGCAACTTCTTTAAATCTTTTGGCTATTTCTGGGAGCGACAGTCCGGCTTCTACCAGGTTGGTATAGCTGTGATAAGGGGTCCCGGCGGTATGTGAAAGGATATTGGCTAAAGTAATCTGCTCAGCATGCTGAGGATCTCCGAGCTGAAACTCAGGGATATACTCCCTTACTTTATCCTGATAGTCTAATTCTCCATCATTTTTTAAATCGGCCGCAAGCAGTCCTGCAAAACCTTTTGAAAGGGATCCCAGCCTGAAAACAGTATGGCCGTCAACAACTTCATCAGTACGGATATTCCTTTTCCCAAATCCTTCTGAAATGACGATGGAGTCTCCTTTGACTATACTTACCCCGGCCCCCACTATGGTGCCCGAGGAAATGGCTTTTTTGAAGTAAGCATCCAGGGCGTGCTGAAGCTCTTGTTGTTTCTGTCGGTAAAGTGCGACCTCGATAGGGTCGGCGGGTTCATTCTCCCCCTGTTTTAAGGCACTATCCCGGGCAGGTGCATTGGTTTCCGGCCTGGTGAAACTGCTATTCGTGAGGCCTACAATGGCGATCAGGAATACAAAGGCCAGTATGAGTATCTTAAAACGCTTCACAGCTTCACTTTTTTTTCAATTTGCGTGAAAATAACAGAATATGAGTAAATAACCCATTTATATCGGGATTATTATGCATTTCATCGGATTTTTAGGCTGAAATGCAGGGGTCCTAAGCAGTGTAATGATAGCAAGTCTTATCTCATAATTTAATAAAGTAACGGTGCCAATTTTGAGAAACTAAGGGTAGAACAGAATAGATGGTCATCCGTACTAAAACCTTACTACCACGCACAAATTAGCATATTAAATGGACCATGCTGTGTATTTTGCCGGAAATTTATACTTGCATAAAAAAACGCGGTGTTCGGACATTGATTATGCCTCTTCGTCCTGAAGCATGCGGAATCAAAACGCGCGAAGCTTATCTTAATTCATATAAAAGGTATTGGGAAAATCATCTTTCATCTTTTTTCCCTGACTAACATGTATATTGATATTGATACAACTCAGAGACATTAGAAAACAGGACACAGAAGCCGATATTGCGATTTAATTCCTATTTGTAGAAAACTACCTCCGATGACTAAAATTTCAGCCTGATAAAAATCATATTAAATTACAAATAGATTTTCCATATTCGTTCTGCATTCTGTAAAGAAAATTTACACTTCTCAATCATGGACCAGCCTTTGTTTTCAAAAAACTATGAAGCCTTTTTAATTAAAACGAAGGCTTTTTTTAATGACCTGATTAAAAGCCATAACAATAATTTAAAGTATATCCGGATTAAAAATTTAATTGATTCAGATCAAGTCACTCCTTATCATTCTACCTTCTTTTATGTTATTAATGCCAATACACTGTCTTTTGAATATATCGGGAGTAGTTTAGAATATGGAATAGGTCTCAAAAGCGACGTGATAAGGAAAAATGGATTGCATTTCTTTTGGAAAAGAATTCATCCGGAAGATTTGGATGATCTGTTGCTTGTCTGGAAAAAGTTGACAGATTATTTGTTAAATCAGGAGGGGGCAGAAAACGGTGAACACATAACATATACCTGGAATTACAGATTCAAAAACAAGAATGAAACTTATGTCAATATTGTTGAAAATGTAACCCCGGTAAGATGCGATGCTCTTCACGAAACAGTCTGTATGTTATCGTACTGTACTGTAATAAATTCTGAAATAAACATGAAGGTGACGGCTACAGCCAACATTATTAATAATAATACCTATGAAAAAATAAGTTTTTCCAATACTCCAGATAATCAGATATCCAGTAAGATCAGCCGTAGAGAAAAGGATATCATTAACTTACTCGCCTTACACCTCTCAAGTAAAGAAATAGGCGATAAACTATGCATTAGTACCAATACAGTAAATACACACAGGAGAAATATTATAAAAAAACTCAATATAGCTTCCACAGGTGAGCTCATTGGCATACTTAGAAATAAGGGGTATTGGAGTAACTAAATTTCTCTTAATGGTTTTAAAATATCCTTTTTTAAAGTATTTGCTGATTATTTGCTTTCTGGCACCATTAATTAATTGGTCTCAAAATATTCGCGGTAAAATAGTCAACAGCGACGATTATCCTTTGGAGTTTGCCTATGTATCTATTGTTACTCCGGAGGATTCCGTATTAATAGATGCAACCAGTACCAATAAGCGAGGAGAATTTGAATTGACCCTTCTAAACAAAATTTCAAGTGAACATGAATCACAGGGTTTTGAATTGGAGAATCTCAATAAAGAAGCACATGAATATAAAATTATTGCAGGAACGTTTGACAATCCTGAAGAGGCCAGAAAAATGGTAAATGAGCTCAGCAAAATAGGCTTTACAGCGAAGGTTGCAGGGATGAATCAATCCGGATTGACACGGGTTTATATTGATAGTATTAATAACAGCCTGGAGGCAAATAATAATCTGGAAAGGATAAAAACCGTGGCTCCGGATGCCCGGCTGTCAATCGAAGAAAAGCCATCAAAATCTGGTCAGAATCTGTCTGAAACCGGGTATATTTTTCAAGTTCATTTAGTGGGTTACAAAAAGTATCAGAAGCTCATATACTATAAAGGCAAAACAATAAATATGGGCAGTATAGCGCTTGAAAATTGGAATGCCTTAGATGAGGTTACTGTAACTATAGTAGTTCCAATTTCAATTAAAAAGGATACCATCTCCTATAACACTGAAGCTTTCAATGTTAAAATTGAAGATTCAGTAGAAGATCTGCTAAAAAAATTACCCGGTATTGAAGTAGACGCTTCGGGATTGATCAGAGCCCAGGGAGAAGTGGTAAGCAAAATTTTCATCGATGGTAAAGAATTTTTCCATGGAGATCCGGCCTTGATAACCAAAAACCTGCCTGCTTACAGTATTAAACGGGTTGAAGTTATTGACCAAAAAAGTGAAAAAGCCAGAATTTCAGGTATAAGCGATTCCAAGGGAAAAAAAGTAGTTAATCTGAAATTAAAAGAGGAGAATAAGGTAAATGATTTTGGTAAACTTCATGTCGGTTATGGTACTGACAATCGTTATTTAACTAGCTTAAATTACAACAGGTTTTCATCAAAAATGCAAGCTTCTGTAATAGGAAAATACAATAACGTAAACAGCTCTGGTTCAGATATTTCAGATCTGATAAATTTTAATTCCAATGGAAATATGAGTTCGGTAAACAGGCCTGGTTTTTTAACTACCGGAATTGGTGGCTTTAACTTAGGTTATGAATTAAAAGAAGGGCAGAATATGAATGCCGATTATTTTTACAACTATACCCTGGCAACATCCGGAGACATAATTACGAACAAGACGGAGCTTGTTGGTAACGATGAAATAAACTCGATAAGAAAAAGTAGCAATGAAAATATTTCTCAGAACCACAACCTGAATTTTATTTATACTGATAGGACTAACGATTTGAGTTCAACATCCTTTAATGGCAGTTTTTATAGTGACAACAATCAAAGAGACGGTAACAGCTCATTCGAGAGGTACAACGGACAAAATGAACTTGATCTGCAAAGTGAAACCAACACCAGCAGCCAGCGTACAAATAATTCAATGAATTTATCGGTTCAGTATACAAGAAGGCTTACTGAAAGAAGTAAAAGAAATTTTTCTGTCTCAAGTAACCTAGATGTTTATAGGAGTACTGATATCAGTTTGCTTAATCAGGTTAACAGCTTTAATATTTCCAATCCGGAGGTTGCTTTTAAAACTTTGGAAAGCACGGACAGGGATGAGTCACGAACTAATTTAAATTTTGGAGTTAACCTGGATTACGTGGAACCCCTGGGTAAAAATAATTATTTAGTTTTTCAAAGTAATATGCTCTTTGCTGCTATTGATGAAAATGTCAATCAGACGAAATATGAAAATGACAACCTGCTGGAACCGCTGATTTTTGAACAGTATTATACCGTAAACAGTACCGAGGGAGGGCTACTCTATAAATTTGACAACGACAGAACAATGCTCTCTTATGGAGTTTCAATCCTTAATCAAAATCTAAAATTTGGTTTGTTAAAAGAAGAGGAGTATAGTAAACGGTATACCAATTTAAACCCGCAAGTCACTTTTATTTACAGGCCAAAAGCAGGGGAAAGCTGGAGTTTAAATTTAAAAAAATCAGTAAGGCTGCCCCGGATAGATCAACTGAGCCCAGTTATCAATAATTTCAATACGATTTATATTCAGACGGGAAATCCCCTGTTAACCCCGGAAAGAATTGTATCCGTATCCGGAATTCACAATAGTTATAACTTCAAAAATGGGTTCAATTTTTTTTCAACCGTAAATTACACCCGCATATCCAATAGCATTGTCAATTCGGAGTTTTTAGACCAATTAGGTATTCTTACATCAAGCTATGAAAATTTTGGTGCTAAAAACAACTTCAATATTGGTGTTAGAATAGGCAAAAGAATAGAATCACTGGGTTTGAGGTATAGTATTTCTTTAGATAGCCTGTATAGTGATTACCTGTCAATCATTAATACTGAACCCAATGAAACCCAATCTAAAATTGGCTCTTTAGGGTTTTCACTTGAAAACAACGATAAAGACAAAATTGATATATCATTAGGAGCTAAGTGGAATAAAAATTACACCACATTTTCCAAGGATAGTAACACAACGGATCGTGACTTTTTTCAACAGTCTTATTTCACGAAAGTCGATTGGGCTATTGCCGACAGATTAAATTTAAGTTCACAATTCAAATATGACATCTTTACGGATAGCTTTTTCGGAACGGACCAATCCGTTCCTATCTGGAATGCCACTGCTTCCTGTTCTCCCCTAAAATCCAAGAAACTAACCCTGCTCTTTACCGCTCTTGATATATTGAACAGAAATGTTGGGATTGTTAGGTCTAGTACTGTCAATTATTTTGAAGAAATACAACAGGAGGTGTTGGGGAATTACTATTTGGTAAGTTTAACCTATAAGTTCAATTAATAGATTATATCTACTAACTTTTGATTAACATAATTGATTAAAAATAAAGGCCCACCTAATTAGGTGGGCCTTTATTTATTTTTAGCCAACGGAAACTGTTAGTTGTTGATAAATTTCGCAATCAACTGTCCACCTGGTGTAAAAGTAACTTCAAATGGACCAAGAAAAGTTTTATATGCGGTATCCGGGATACTACAATGCCCCTCGGGAAGGGAGAAAACTAAAGTTGCTACATGAGGTACACCATCCTTATATTGAATTGTAGTTTTATCAGTAAACACTTCAAGACCATCACAAGCAGTGAAAACCCAGATTTGGCCTTTAACTACTTCGACAATGGTTCCATTACCAGGGTCATCTAAAGGCTGGGTGGAAGTAAAGGAACTGAGTGTCCAGGAAAGAATAGCTAACATGGCTATTCCACTAATTATTTTAATGAAACTTTTCATAATAAATGGTTTTATTGTTATCAGTATGTTAATTTAACCATTGAAAAATGCTCAAACAATACTTAAAATGAGCAATTTTCTCAATATCAGTGCTTAAATATCAGGCCAACCAACCTTCCCGGCCCAGGATTTGGTATTGGCCGGCTTCCACAATGCACTCTCATTAATAGCATTGAAATTGTCCCGTTGGCAATTCTACTGAACAACTTTAATATACGGTGAACTCCCCTCGATGATCATAGTTAATCTACCTGATCAAAATCATTGCGCTTTACAAATCGGATTTTCACCTTCGCATAAATTTCTAACTAAATATTATCTATTATGAAAACATTAAAAATATTATTGGCAGGTTTTGTTGTTTCCTGCTTCTGTTTAACAACAAATGTGTACTCCCAGGAAAAATGGGGAAATTCCGGGAAATGGGAAGAAACTCATAGATTCATATGTCCTTGTTCTGGTGAGTATTTAGAAGGAACTCTTGTTTTTCAAATGAATGCCAAAGGGAAAGTTGGGCTTGTGACGATAAAAGGCCATCTCATTGGTGTTGATGAGTACGGAACCCCTTCTGGGGACAGATATATTTTTAATAGAGTTGATCATTGGAATGCTGAAACAGCACAGGAGAGTATAAGAGTTCGCACTGTTAGAAAGAAAGATGGCTTAGTCACAAATTTCACGATCTTTTACCAGGATGGAGAAGTTTCGTCTAGATGCTTCTAGAGAAAGTATTGATATGAACAAATCAGATCATTTCGATTTGTTTTTTAGAAATGTTTAGAATTTTAAATCGCTTTTATTTTTTCAAATATCACGTTAAAAAATAAAAGCGATTTAATGTTTTATTGTGGTCCTATCAGCAATAGAAATAACAGTGTTTTGATCAAACTAATTAACAAATGTTTTCTAACTAAGATATTCTTCTTTTTATTAGTGCTGCTCCCAGCCATTCATTGGTCACAAAATATTAAAGGCAAAGTGACTGATAATGAAAATAACCCTTTAGAATATGCTTCTGTCTCTATTGTAAATCCAAAAGACTCAATTTTAATAAGTTACGCTAATACTGATAAAAATGGCGTTTTTATATTAGATGACATTATCATTGGGAAGCACCTAATTTTAATCCATTTAGTAGGTTTCAAAATTTACCAGAATACTATTGATTATAGCGGCGAGTCTATTGATATGGGGGTTATTATACTTGAAAGTGACACCGATTTGGAAGAAGTAGTACTTAGTTTGGTAACTCCAATTTCTATTAAAAAAGACACAGTGATCTATAATGCGAAGGCATTTAAAACTAATACGGATGATACCGTTGAAGATCTATTAAAAAAATTACCGGGAATAGATGTTGATATTTCCGGTAAGATTACCGCTCAAGGAGAAGAAGTTATTAAGATATATATTGATGGTAAGGAGTTTTTTAGTAGAGACCCTGCCATTGCTACAAAGAATTTATCAGCTGATTTCGTAAAACGCATAGAAGTTATTGACGAAAAAAGTGAAAGATTCAGAGTTACAGGAATAAATGATTCAGAGCGTAAAAAGGTGATTAATTTAAAAATAAAAGAAGATAAAAAAGTAAATGATTTTGGTAAGTACCAAGGGGGATGGGGAACGGATGATCGGTTTTTAACCAGTCTGAATTACAATCGGTTTACGCCAAAGTTACAGACAGCAGTCATCGGGAAGTACAACAATGTGAATAGCGCTGGTTCAGATATTTCGGATATTATGGTAATTGAGATTGGAGGAAGAACTATTTCCGGAGATGCTCCGGGTTTTCTAACAACCGCTATTACCGGTTTAAATTTGGGTGTTGAAATAAATGAAAATCAAAATCTTAATACCGATTATTTTTATAATTATACCAATTCCTCTTCAGGAGAAGAAAACATAAAAAAAACGGAGTTTATCGGAGCACTTGAGCTAAATACTGAAAGTAAAAACATCTATGAAAATATTTCAAACAATCACAGCTTAAATATTAGTTATAGAGATCAATCTGCTAAATTCAGCTCGCTATTTGTAAACGGTAGTATAGCACGCAATGATAATAATGGGAATGGCATAAACACATTAACCCGGTATAATGGGCAAGATGAATTAGCCCTGGAGAGTATTGGAAAAACAAGCAGTAATAGCAAAAGTAATTACGCTAATTTCTCAATTGAGTATACGAAACGATTAAATGAAAAAAGCAGAAGAAATTTTACTGTTTTTGCAAATTTTAATCGCTCTGAAAATGAGAACTTCAGCAGTAACAATCAAATTAGCAGATTTAACGTAGCTGATCCTGACAGCACCTATGAAATTGTAGAGGATATATCAAGAGAGCAGCAACTTCAAAACTCAATAATGGGTATAAGTTTGTACTATACGGAGCCTTTAGCTAAAACACATTTCATTGAAGTTAAAAGTACTATTGGATATGTTTCTACAGAAAATGGGGTTAATCAATCAAAATTTGAAAATGATATCGTTCAAAATCCTTTAATATTTAATCAATATTATAAAAACACAGATTTAATAGGAGGAGTATTTTACAAATACGATAAGGAAAAAATCACCTTTACTATTGGCAGTAATTTTGCTAGTCAAACACAGGTATTTGGGTTACAAAATGAGAATGAATACAATAACAGATATAACAATTTTAATCCTGAAGTAAGTTTACAATATAGACCAAAAAGGGGGAATATCATGAGTTTCAATTTAAGGAAAACTCAAAGATTAGCGAGTTTGTCACAGCTCACTCCAGTTGTAAATGATTTCAACTCATTATACATTAAAATTGGAAATCCTAACTTATCACCTGAAAAGCACTATTCAGCCACTATCATGCTTGTTGATAACGGTAATATTGCAAAATCATATAACTTTTCCTCAAGATTAAGATATACCTACATAACCAATAGTATTGTGAATTCAGAGTTCACAGATCCATTAGGTATACAAACATCGACTTTTATGAACCTGGGAAACAGAAACAACATAAATTGTAGTGTTAAACTAGGTAAAAGATTAGCATCATTGGGGCTTAGATATAACGTATCTCTTCATGGAGGTTATCATGAATATTTATCGATGATTAATACAGAAATCAATGAAACCCAATCTAAAAATGGAAGGTTTAATATTTTATTAGAGAACGATAAAAAGGAAAAAATAGATGCTCTAATAGGGGCAACTTTGAATAAAAATTATACAACTTTTTCTTCTGGAAATAATGCCGATAGGGAATACTTGCAACAATCCTATTATACGAAAATAGACTGGAACATTGCAGATAGGCTAAATTTAAATTCACAATTTAAATACGATATTTACACAGATAGTAACTTTGGAACCAACCAATCAGTACCAATTTGGAATACCTCAATTTCTTATTCCATATTAAAGTCCAAAAAATTGATCTTTATGATTACCGGTCTGGATCTCTTAAACAAAAATATTGGTCTAATCAGAACTAGTTCTGATAATTATTTTGAAGAAGTGCAACAAGAGGTGCTGAGCAATTATTACATGTTTAGTTTAGTGTATAATCAATTTTAGGAATATAATTCGGAAGTGTTTTCTTATATGTTTGAAAGTCTTAATGACTCTCATAACAGACAGGTGCGCTCCTAAAAAGGTTTTATTGAAACTTCAGTTTATGCCAACCAGCCTTCCCGGTCCAGGCTCCTGTACTGTATGGCTTCTGCAATATGATCTCCCTGAATGGTGTCGGAATGAGCGAGGTCGGCAATGGTCCGGGAAACCTTAAGTATCCGGTCATATGCCCTGGCAGAAAGGTTAAGGCGGTCCATGGCGCTTTTCAAAAGCCTCTGTGATTCCGGACTCAAGCTGCAGTATTTCCGGATATGTCGCGTGTTCATCTGCGCATTGTAATGTACGCCCTGCTCCTTTTTTAATCGTTGGGTTTGCAATGCCCGGGCGGCCACTACCCGCTTGCGAATAACCGCGCTCTCCTCCCCTTTTCGGGTTTCTGCGAGTTTTTCAAAGGGCACAGGGGTAACTTCAACGTGCAGGTCGATCCTGTCCAGCAAGGGACCTGAAATCTTACCCAGATAACGCCTTACTTCGTTCGGGGAATTCATCCCTTTGGAATCCCCGTCTATAAAATAGCCGGCTGGACTCGGGTTCATGCTGGCTACAAGCATAAAGCTGCAGGGATAACTAACGGTAAAGCGGGCCCGGGAAATGGTCACTTCCCGGTCTTCCAGGGGCTGTCTCATCACCTCTAGTACGCCCCGCTTAAACTCGGGCAATTCATCTAAAAACAAAACCCCGTTGTGGGACAGGGAAATCTCGCCTGGCTGGGGATAGGAACCCCCTCCCACCAGGGCGACATCAGAAATGGTATGGTGGGGACTCCGGAATGGGCGCTGTGTAATCACCCCGGAACTGCTTATTTTACCAACCACGCTGTGGATCTTGGTGGTTTCCAGTGCTTCGGACAGGGTCATGGGTGGCAAAATAGAAGGCAACCGCCTCGCCAGCATGGTCTTTCCGGATCCCGGCGGACCAATCAGAATGATATTATGTCCCCCTGCGGCAGCCACTTCCATGCATCGCTTGATAGTTTCCTGTCCCCGCACTTCTGAGAAATCAAAATCGTGCTCCTTTTGTTCCTCGTAAAAGGTCTTTTCCAAATCTACCACCTCTCTTTGAACACTGCCTTTTCCCTGCATTAGCCCTACCACTTCCTCCAGGTTATTAACACCGTAAACATGCAGTCCTTCTACAATTGCCGCTTCCTGAGCATTGGCCCTGGGCAGGATGAAACCAGTAAACCCCATTTTCCTGGCATTTAACGCAATGGGCAAGGCGCCTTTGATGGGTTGTACGCTTCCATCCAGGGATAATTCTCCCATAATCATATAAGAATCCAGGGATAAAACAGGTTGTATTTGTCCTGAAGCGACCAGAATACCTGTAGCCAGGGTAAGATCGTAAGCAGAACCTTCTTTTCTTAGATCTGCCGGGAAAAGATTTATGGTGATCTTTTTTCCTGGTATTTTATAACCATTATTCTGTAAAGCGGCGGCAATGCGGTAATTGCTCTCCTTTATGGCGTTATCCGGCAAACCAACAAGGTGATAGCCTATGCCAATGTCTACATTTACCTCTATCCCTATAGTTCTGGCTTCCACCCCCAGGACCGCACTGGCAAATACCCGGCTTAGCATAATAGAATGATTTAACCGGGAAGATAAGAATAATTTTATTAATATAGAATATATTCTCTATATATAGATAATAATCTATTTTTGTGGCCGGAACTTAAGCACTGATCCAGCCTGGTCCTGAATCTCCTTCTTATTCATCATCATTTTCCTGAACTGCCCATTCACATACATTTCGGCCTGATCTTCATAATGATCACTAAGTGGGTTGCCCGATTGTCCGGTTGGAAGGATACTCATGCTATTTTCAATATCTGAAAAGTCGATAATCCTTCGGGTAGAAGGTCCTGCGTTAACCCTGTACAAAAAATCATCAGTATAGGGAAAAGCCAGGTTGTTGATCACCTCTCGGGTACCGTGTATAGGGAAAGGTCCAACATTGAAAAAGTCCCTCAGCGAAGGAACCTGCCCTATCGGATGCTCATGCTCCAGAACGTGCAGCCTGTCCCATGTCCATGAGGCTACATCAATGCCCAGATCAGCTTCCAGTGAGCTCCAGGCATCCTCAAAGGACTTCAGGACAATATCGGACCGTGTTTCTTTAGTTTCATCAGTCCCTACGTTATCCCACCAAATGGAGCTATTATTCTTGGTTAGCGGTGCAATGGCGCGCTTCAGGAAATGTGTGGACATTACCTGCTTAAAAAGCTCCTCCCCCAGTTCATCTGCGAGTGTGTTCTTCAATATATAATACATCCATCGATGGTATAACGCAGGCTCTACACTCTTTAGTTCACTGTTTCCATCCCATTTCAATAATTTTTCCAGCATTCCGGATTGAGCTTCGTCCATCTCCTTGTCGGCCACAAGCCCCACCAAGTCCTGAGCAATTGTAGGATTTACAGGGGAGGTAACATCCAGGATCATCTCACTCACACTTTCCCTGTCCCAGTCGTTTTTAGGCTCCAGCAATTCAACGATGCGCCTGGCCCTGTTCTCAGGCAGGTAATAGCCCGGGATTTTCAGACCAGAAACGGAATCTGGCTGGTTATTGGCAGAATATACATAGCCCCAGGGTGGGTTTACTGCACTTGGGTTTTCCCTGAAATCCAGGTACCGGATAGGATCCTGCCCGGCATTCGCTTTTAAGACCATCTTGGTATTGGCCTCTTCCGGCATTTCATAAAGCCTGGCTGTTGCCCACCAGGCAACATTGCCCTCGGCATCGCCATACATAACATTAAGCCCGGGAGCATGAATGTCTGGCAAGTGCGACTCGAATTCAGAAATATTTGTGGCATGACTTATCCCATACAAGGCGTTTAAAACCCGGTTATCCAGCCGGGTATAGCTCCAGGACATACTCACCGGCGGTAAGCTGTCTAAAGGTTCAAAAACCCCGTTTAGCAGGGGGCCACGACTGGTTTGTGCATAAGTATAGTTTACCGATGAGCTATCCTTGACCTTAATAGTCTTGTTTAGCTGTATTAACGCTTTCCATTCTTCTGCATCCCTGTATTGCAAAGGATTGTCCGGATGGATCTCTTCCTCATAAAAATCAATATCGTCATTTTCGAACATGGTTAGCCCATAGGCCAAATTGCGGTCATGTGCCAGCAGGGGAAAAGGGACACCAGCCAGGTGATAACCGTATTTTTCGTATTCTGGAGTAACTACATGAGCTTCATACCAGACCGACGGTTGTGCAAACCCGATATGCGGGTCATTGGCAAGAATCACTTTGCCGCTTTTTGTTTTGCCAGGACCCAGCACCCAGCTATTGCTCCCAATAAACTGCGGCACTGGCAGTTTATCCAGTGCATTGTGAACAGCCGTAACCGCAACTACGGGAATGACATCGGAATGGGCCTTATAATTCTTGATCCACACCGTATTTGAATCCACATCAATGGATAAATCCTTTACGTATTCCGGGCCCAGTTTATTCTGGATATTGGATAGTAGCGGATCCGTCTTATGGGCCATGGCAAAGCTGAAACTCATGTATCCAATGGTATTGAGCACATCTTCGAGGGTAAACGGCTGCTTTTCCAGGCTTGTCAGGTGGAATTCTATGGGGGTGGGGCCCTCTTCCACAAAGAGGTTTACACCATCCAGATAGGCCTGTGCTTCCCGGACCATTTTGGAATCGTAATCCAGCGTCGTCAACGTTCTTTTGGTGGCCTCATCAATGCCAAGGGAGAGCATAAACTTATCAGTATCCACCAAATCCCTTCCAAAGACCTCAGAAAGGCCTCCACGGGCTATCCTCCTGAGCAGTTCCATTTGCCAAAGGCGATCCTGTGCATGTACATAACCCAGTGTCCTGAAGGCATCCAGTTCATTTTTGGCATAGATATGGGGGATTCCGTAGGTATCGTAGTAAACAGTAACCTCTGTCTTCAATTCAGGGGTATCAACAACTCCGTCATAACTGGGTTTCAGGATCTGCGCCAGGCTAAAAACCGCAACTAGTGCAATGGCAATCAGGGCCAGTAATGCCCATCCCGCAATTTTAAGTTTCTTCATTTCAGCTTTCTTTGGAAATAAAGATAGCGGTTAAAAAGACAATTAAAAAGGATTGGCAATGCTAAGGGACTCTTCTGTTGATCCTTTTCTGAATTGAGCAAGGCCAGATTCCAGCCATTCCCTGTAACTGTTGCTGTCTGTATTCTGAATGGAAGCATTCAGCACTTCGAGATCAGGGGATAATTGTACATAATAAGGCTGGGATGCCGTGCTGAAATTAAGGGTTTGGAAGGTACCCCATTTTTCTCCCACTGTTTCTATGGTCTTTACCCTACCTGAATCGAACTGGAAAAGAAACTGCTGATCTTCCGGCAGCGGCTTACGATCATCTATATACAGCGATATCAGCACGTAGTCTTCGTTCAAAATCGAAAATACCTCGGGTACGCTCCAGACGTTTTCCTCCATTTTTCGACAATTGACGCATGCCCATCCCGTAAAATCGAGCAGTATGGGTTTATTAACCGCACGGGCGTATTCCAGGCCTTCCTCAAAATCCTTAAAACAGTTGATTCCGAGTGGACAATCGGACTCCTTATCTGTAAGGGAATAGAAATCCGGCGGAGGGAAACCGCTTAAAAGCTTGAGGTTTCCGTAATTACTCAGGCCAAGGATCAGATAAACCGTAAAACCAAGGCTGATCATTGCAAAACCAAGCCGGGTAGCCGTGAGCTTCCTCTTTGGTCCTTCATCCTTAAACCGGAAGAGGCCAAACAGGTACAGGCTCATCAGCAAAAACAAAAGGATCCAGATACCCAGAAATATTTCACGCTTGAAGATGCCCCAATTACCCACTAAATCCGCATTAGAGAGGAACTTAAAGGCCAGTGCCAATTCGAGAAAACCCAGTACCACCTTTACCGTATTCATCCAGCTTCCAGATTTGGGCAAACTGGATAGCAGGCTTGGAAAAACAGCAAAAAGTGCAAATGGCAAAGCCAGGGCCACACCAAAACCCGTCATTCCAGCGGAGAGGTTGGTAGCTACATTTCCTTCTGCCAAGGCCGTTCCACCCAACAGACCTCCAAGAATAGGTCCGGTACAGGAAAAAGATACGATAGCCAGGGTTACCGCCATAAAGAATATCCCGAGCCCCCCTCCTGCCCTGGTTGAAATGGCATCCATCTTGTTCCCCCATGAACTGGGAAGGGTTAATTCGTAATACCCGAAAAACGAAAAGGCAAAAAACACAAAAATGAGGAAGAAGAATACATTGAGCCAGATGTTGGTGGCTATGGTATTTAATATCTGTGAATCAACCGAATCAAACAGGTGGAAAGGAATGCTGAGCAGGAAATAAATCAAAACAATGAAAAACCCGTAAAGTATCCCATTCCATACCCCTTTGGTCCTGTTTCCGGATTGCTTTGTGAAAAAAGACACTGTCAGAGGGATCATGGGGAACACGCAAGGGGTCAATAACGCTATAAGTCCACCGAGGAATCCAAGCACAAAAATTCCCCAGAGACTAGGATTGGCATTGCCGGAAATCTGTGCGCCGGCTTGCAGGCGTTCTTTGTTTTTAAGGTTGAGCCTGAGGCCTTTTGAGAGCTCGGCACTCCTCTGGTCAATTGTTACGGTTTCAGTGACAACTGCCCCCCCGTCCAGCGCTATCTGGAAAACGACTTCCTTCGGGATACAAACCTCCTTACATATTTGATAAAAAAGTTCTACTTCCAACTGGCGCACCTGAGGGTCCAGTAAACGAATCTTCTGGGTAAATACGGCCTTTTCTTTGAAAAATGTTTCCTCAACTTCAAAGATCTCGCTGAATTCCTTTATCGTTTTGCTTTCCCCGGTAGTACCAAGCAACTCATAGTCTGTCCCTGCTTTGGTGTAAGTAAATTCGCTGGGCAAACTTCCCCCTTCTGCCGTAAATTGGGAGTAAATATGCCATCCGGGAGCTATATCTGCGGAGAATACCAATTGGTACTCTCCATTGCCAAGACTCTCAACCTCGTGCGACCATAAGGCTGGTTCTTCATCGGTCTGGGCCATTGTAACTCCTGAAAAAAGAACTAAGAGTAAGATTATAAGTTTTGATTTCATCCCAGATAGGTGATCTTGATTATTTTTTTAGTCTTTTCAGTTACCCTGAAACGCTCATCGGACCTGCGCCCGACAACCCATGCGATTTCATTGTCTATGCAAAGAAGCCATTGATTCTCTTTGGCAATCAAATCCATCTTTTCATCCTTGAAATACTTGGACAGCAATTTCCTTTTTCCCGCCATTCCGAAAGGGTAAAAATAGTCCCCTTTTTTCCATTTTCTAAGTGTAAGGCTATGCTTTAACGTTTCTTTATCCAGGTATAGTATGCTTTCCGAAAGCTCCCCAAGATTATCCACCTCTTCAATTTTCAGGGCAACAGGATCCTCAATATCCCCTGTAGTAAAGGGATATTGATACACTTTGCTATCGGTTGGTTCAAGCTCCTGCAACAAGAGGTCATTTCTGTCTTTAACTATTCTATAGTTATTGGAATATAGCACTTTACCTGAATTTGATTGGAGTAATAATTCAATATCATCCCACTCCCTGAAACCGTAGTCGGACAGCAAGCCATGAAGGTATGCGCGCAAAGGATTAAGCCCTTCAAGTGCTTCAAGGCTGATTCTGATAACCCCTTCTTCTTCAGTAAATGCCTCCTTTCTTATTTCCTGTAAATGGTTTTGCAGCATTGCCTGACTTTCGCGCAAATGACTTTGGGTTCTGGCAAAATTCTGCATGAAAGAAGGGTGCGTCTCCTTAATTCGCGGAAGCACCCTGTGGCGTATTTGATTGCGCAGGTATTTAAACTCCCTGTTTGAAGAGTCTTCACGCCATTGCAAACGCTGCTCGAGGGCATAATCTGCAATCTCATCCTGACTAAAAACCAGCAAGGGCCTTGCCACGTTGGCAGTTTTTTCCGGAATACCCATCAAGCCTTTAATACCTGTCCCCCTGGAAAGGTTGATCAGAAACGTTTCCAGATTGTCATCCGCATGATGTGCTGTAATGCAAAAAGGCAGGTCATTTTCCTTTTGAATTTCTGCAAACCAGGTATAGCGCAATTCACGCGCAGCTATCTGAACTGATACTTTATTTATTTTAATATAACTATCTGTATCAAAGTTTTTTACAAATACTTCTCTGTTAATTTTTTTGGCTAATTCTTTTACCCAGACAGCGTCCTCATCACTTTCGGCTCCGCGTAAACCGAAGTTGCAATGCGCTATTGCAAAATCCATATTCAGGCTGTGGCACAGCCATAACAATACCGTGCTGTCCATTCCGCCACTGCAGGCAAGCAGGAATTTTTGATCCAGTAGCTCTGGAAAATTTACCTGAATATGTTCACGGAACCTGGATAGCATATAATTAACGGTTTGATAGCAAGCAGCAAAGTTGTGAGGCAGGGGCAGGACTAGCCAATCGATTCTTTAAAGGCAGACAAGGCCTTTTTGTGCTCTTCCGATAAGTCAGCATCCGTAATTCCCTCATTTGCCGTAAAGTTACTGTGAAAAGAGGGTAAAGAAAAAGTAGCTGTAATCTCCGCTCCAAACCGTGGCAGCATTTTCTCGATCACACCATGCGATCCTATTCCGCCGCGCTTGCCTGGAGATGCAGACATAAGGAAAACGGAAGTTCCCTCCAGGAAATTCCGGTTAATACGAGAGCACCAGTCCAGCAGGTTCTTGAAATAAGCAGAGGGATTCCCATTGTGCTCGTTTACGGATAAAACCAAAGCATCCGACTCCTGTAGGGCTTTGCAAAAGTTCAGCAATTCTTCAGGAAAACCCTGATCACGCTCAAGGTCCTCGCTATACATAGGGAATGGGTGTTCAGCCAGGTTGAGCAACTCAACATCGTGACCTTCGAGGGATCCCACGGTGTGTTTTACCAGTTTGAAATTTATAGACCGGGAAGAATTGCTGCCTGCAAAGGCGATGATTTTTGCCATAAGTAACGGGATTTAGATTGCGAAAATATTACAAAAGAAGCGGTTTTGGGAGTTATTTACCTAATTTTGCGGGCATTAACATCCAAAAGGACGCTGTAAAGAGTATATACCCATATGAGTAGTAAAACAACCCGTTTGTTTTTTATAGATGCTATGCGTGCCTGGGCGATCCTGATGATGTTGCAGGGACACTTTGTGGATGGACTGCTGGACAATGTCTTCCGGGATGCCAGCAGCACCCCATACCAGGTCTGGAAATACTTCAGAGGCATTACGGCTCCTGTGTTTTTTACGGTTTCCGGCTTTATTTTTACCTATCTGCTCATCCGGGTACCCCAGAAGGGATTTCACAATCCTCGTGTTAAAAAAGGCCTCAGGAGAGGCTTGCAGCTTATATTGATAGGATATTTGCTGCGCCTTAATATTTTTGGCCTTTTCAAAGGACAACTCTACGGCTCTTTCTTCCTGGTTGATGTGCTGCACATCATTGGCCTGTCCCTGATTGGAATTATTACTATTTATCTGATTACGTATAAAAATCCCAAGTACCTCTTTCCTGGCATACTGATTACCACAGCCTGCCTTCTTTTTGCCTTTGAACCCGTCTATAAAACCTGGGAATATTCATTAATCCCGGATATGGTAGCCAATTATTTTACCAGGGCCAACGGATCTGTATTTACCATTATCCCATGGTTTGGGTATACTGCTCTGGGTTCAGTGCTATCCATTGTATTTACGAGGTTTAAGGACCATAAGTACGTTTATACATGGGCAATTCCCTTGTCTGCCCTAGCGGGATTTACCCTGATTTTTTATTCATCACCTCTATTTGTGTTTCTGTATAAACATACCGGGCTGGCCCTTTTCAATCAGATCTACTCAAACAACTACCTGTTTATACGGATGGGCGATGTCCTGGTTGTTTTTGCTGCATTTATGCTTATACGCAACTGGGTAAGGAGCAGAACCGTACTCAGGATAGGCCAAAATACCCTTTCCATTTACGTGATCCACTTTGTGATTTTATATGGAAGCTTCACAGGAATGGGGTTATACCGGTTCTTCCACCATAGCCTGAACCCGACAATGACAATCACCGGGGCGCTGGTATTCATGGTGGCATGCTCATACAGTGCATTGCTATATGAGAAACACGAGGCGGTAATAAAACGAAAGATAAACCAGCTGGGCTTCCTGGCCTGGACAGCAGTGGAAGCTTCTTATTTCTTTTTAAAAGCTTATATCCTGCGGGTAATTAAGGCTAAGCGCGCTTAAAACCTATACATGCAATGCCCTATCTTCGGTTGCTGCAAGGGCAGCTTCCTTGACCGCTTCTGCGTAGGTGGGATGCGCATGGCTCATGCGGGCAATGTCCTCTGCAGAAGCCCTGAATTCCATAGCAGTTACGGCCTCGGCAATAAGGTCGGCACAACGCGCGCCTATCATATGAACCCCCAGCACCTCATCCGTCTCCTTATCGGCCAGGATCTTGATAAAGCCATCAACATCCATACTGGCCCTGGAGCGCCCAAGTGCACGCATGGGGAACTGACCCGATTTATAAGCAACACCCGCTTCTTTTAGTTCTTCTTCCGTTTTTCCTACAGCAGCCACTTCCGGCCAGGTGTAGACCACACCGGGGATCAGGTTGTAATCGATATGGGGTTTTTGACCTGCCAGTATTTCAGCAACCATGGTACCTTCTTCTTCTGCCTTGTGTGCCAGCATAGCCCCACGAACCACATCGCCTATGGCGTAGATATTGGCCGCAGAGGTCTGCAGATGATCGTTTACCTCCACACGACCGCGTTCATCCATCTTAACACCTGCTGCTTCAGCATTAAGGCCATCCGTGTAAGGCCTTCTTCCTACGGAAACCAGGCAGTAATCGCCAGAAAAACTTATTTCCTTTCCTTTTTTGTCATCGGCTTTTATCACCACCTCATCTCCTTTTCGCTCCACCGATTTAACCTTATGTGACAGGTAAAACTTGACTTTCTGTTTTTTCAACACTTTCATCAACTCCTTGGACAAAGCCGCGTCCATGCCGGGAATAATACGATCCATATATTCTATCACGGACACTTCTGCGCCAAGACGACGGTATACCTGGCCTAGTTCCAGCCCAATAACCCCTCCACCAATAATGACCATGTGTTTGGGGATTTCCTTTAGTTTAAGCGCTTCGGTTGAAGTGATAATCCGCTCCTTGTCTATAGTAATAAATGGAAGGGTAGCAGGCTTGGAACCGGTAGCGATAATGGTGTTTTTGGCTTCAATTACCACTTCCTCCTTTTCCCCGGCTATTGCAATATGGGTTGCATCCTGAAAGCTGCCCATTCCCTGGTAGACATCGATCTTGTTCTTATCCATGAGAAATTGTATGCCTTTGGTAGTCTGATCTACAACAGCCTGTTTACGGCCAATCATTTTCTCCAGATTAACCCTTATTTCCCCTGGAATTTCGATCCCGTGCTCTTCAAAATGTTTTACCGCATCCTCGTAGTGGTGGCTGGAGTCCAGCAAGGCTTTTGAAGGGATACACCCTACATTGAGACAAGTTCCCCCCAGCGTGCTGTATTTTTCAACGATTGCTGTCTTCATCCCCAATTGGGCACATCGGATGGCTGCAACATATCCTCCAGGGCCTGAGCCTATAACGGCAACATCATATTGATTCATAAAATCTTGGCTTTCTATCTTGATTTACAAGCTTATTTTTACTTTCGGAAAGCAAAAATACGAATGTTTTTGCTCATCGGAATGAGCATATGTTAAAAAGAAAAGTTTATGCAAATTTGGACCTTTTATTGAATTACAGGGAGATTGCCGTGGTTTGTTTAACTTCACTAATCACGAATGAACTCTGTGTGCTGCCAATATTCTGTATGGCAGTTAACTTAGTGACCATAAATTCCCTGTAGGCCTGCATATCCCGTACATGAATTTTAAGGATATAGTCATAATCTCCACTCACATGGAAGCATTCTGAAACCTCTTCCAGTTTGAGTACTTCCCTTTCGAATTGCTCCACGTTTTCCTTAATATGCTGAATCAATTTCACATGGCACAGCACCGTAAAATCACGATCCACCTTGCTTTTATCGATCAGGGCTACGTATTTGCGAATAACCCCGTTGCGCTCCAGTCTTTTAATCCGTTCATAAACCGCAGTAGAAGAAAGCCCCAGGGTGCTGGCGAAAGCCTTGGTGGTCTGCTTACTATCTGCCTGCAACAAATTCAACAAGTTAACATCTACCTGGTCAAGTTTCATATAGAATAGTTTTCATTAGAACTCCTAATTTACAAATAAGTTCAGTTTTTTTATCATAAATATTTAATTATTACAGAATATTTTACGCGATTATAAAATTATCATTGATATTTAATCACCATATCCGTAATTTAGATTAAAAATAAAGAAATGGCACACAAAGCATCAGACCGCATCCTCGACCTGCACAACTTTGGGGAATTTGGAGGCGTAAACCCATCCATATCCGATTCGTCTACCTATACCTTCCTGTCGGCCAAAACCATGTTCGACACATTTGAAGGGAACACGGAAGGGTGTTACCTGTACAGCAGGCATTCCTCTCCTTCCAACCTATACCTCGGTGAGGCCCTGGCTGCTCTGGAAGGAACGGAAACGGCAAACGTGACTGCCAGTGGTATGGGAGCTATTACCGCAGTGATCATGCAACTCTGTAATGCAGGTGACCATATTGTGAGCAGCCGGACCATATATGGCGGAACTTATGCATTCCTGAAGAATTTCATCAAAAAGTATAACATCAGCACTAGCTTTGTAGATATAACTGACCTGGAGTCTGTTGAGAACGCCATAAAAAGCGGCACTAAAATGATCTATTGCGAATCTGTAAGCAATCCCCTTTTGGAAGTTGCCGATATCAAAGCGCTTTCTCGTATCGCAGACAAACACGGAATACCCCTGGTGGTAGACAATACTTTCTCTCCCCTTTCTATTGCCCCTGCCAAACTTGGGGCACATATTGTGGTCCATAGCCTTACCAAGTTCATTAATGGGACCAGTGATTGCGTTGCCGGAGCCGTCTGCGGCACCAAGGAATTCTGCCTGGCCCTGAAAGATGTAAACAGTGGTGCGGGAATGTTGCTGGGGAGCACGCTCGATAGCCTTCGGGCTGCTTCAATCCTTAAAAACATGCGCACTTTGCACATTCGCATGCAAAAACACAGCTTTAATGCACAATTCCTTTCCGAACGATTTGAAGAAGACGGCCTCAGGGTGGTATACCCCGGACTTCCCTCCCATTCCGGACATGAATTGATGAAATCCCAGATGGTGCCTGAATACGGCTTTGGTGGCATTATGACCATTGATGTGGGGAGTCTGGAAAAGGCAAACGCGCTTATGGAGCTCATGCAGAAGGAAAACTTGGGGTACCTGGCTGTTAGCCTTGGATTCTACAAGACCCTTTTCAGTGCTCCGGGCACTTCCACATCATCAGAAATTCCTGTGGAAGAACAGGAAACCATGGGGCTATCAGATGGATTGATTCGTTTTTCCATTGGACTGGACGACGACATACAGCGCACCTATGACATGATGAAAAACTGTATGCTTAAACTGGATATTCTTGCACGGGATAAGGTAGTACTTTAACCATCCCTGAACTGTGGGCCTGTTTGCAGAACCGTCTTCAATGTCGTAATATTACCTGCAAACTAAAACCAACCACATGGCCAAGGATGCCTCTAAAAAGAACAGGGAAGACGAGCATATTGTAGAAAACCGGGAGCTGAATATCTGGGAAGCCCTTATTCCCGTTTTTGCCCTTATTGTAATGCTCGCATACAACGTATATGTTTTTGGTGATGACGCCATAGGAGGGTCTAACCAGTTTATACTTCTGATGGGCGGAGCCGTGGCGGCAATTGTGGGCTTCTTGAACAAGGTAACTTATAAGCAGATGCTGGCCGAAGTAGCGGAGAACGTTAAATCGACTACCGGCGCCCTGCTAATTTTACTCATGGTTGGCGCCCTTGCCGGCACCTGGCTGATTAGTGGGATAATCCCGGCCATGATCTATTACGGTTTGCAAATTCTAAACCCTACTATTTTTCTGGCAGCCTGCGTGGTGATCAGCGCCATCATATCTGTCGCTACTGGCAGTAGCTGGACTACTGCCGCAACGGTGGGTATAGCCCTGATAGGGATTGGCGATGCGCTTGGTATCTCGCTGGGGATGACTGCCGGGGCGGTGTTATCCGGTGCCTATTTCGGGGACAAGATGTCGCCCTTAAGCGATACCACAAACCTGGCTCCGGCCATGGCAGGGGGGGAATTATTCGGGCATATCCGTTATATGACCTATACTACAATTCCTACTATAACCATTACCCTCCTGGTTTTCCTGATTATTGGTTTCAACCTGGATACCACTGGAATCGCTGATACGGAATCCATTTTGGTCTCCATAGACAAGGCATTCAACATAAACGGCTGGCTTTTTATTGTACCTCTGGTGGTTATATTCATGATCGTGCGCAAAGCCCCTCCTTTGCTGGCTTTGCTGATCGGAACGCTGCTGGGAGGCGTATTCGCCCTTATTTTTCAACCCGCCGTGGTTGCCGGTATTACAGGTGCAGGCTCACTGGATTTTGAATCGGGATACAAAGGTATTTTAAATGCCATAACCATTAACACATCGGTAGCTACAGACAATCCAGCCCTGAATGAACTGTTTTCAGCCAAGGGCATGGCTGGCATGCTGGGTACCATATGGTTAATTGTTTGTGCCATGGTATTTGGAGGAATAATGGATGGGATCGGGGCCCTGTCCCGAATAACCAAAAGCCTCCTGGGCCTTGCTAAAACCACCCTGGGCCTTTTTGCCAGTACGGTTGGGAGTTGCCTGGCCCTTAATATTACAGCATCAGACCAGTATCTGGCCATTGTGGTCCCCGGCAAGATGTTTGCCCAGGCTTATGAAGACCGCGGGCTGGCCCCGGAGAACCTGAGCCGTACCCTGGAAGATTCCGGAACGGTCACCTCCGTGCTGATCCCCTGGAATACCTGTGGAGCCTATCACAGCGGTGTACTGGGCGTTAGTGTAGCCGAATATTTCTTCTTCGCCATATTCAACTGGCTGAGCCCGATCACCACCCTTTTCTTTGCTGCTTTGGGGATCAAAATCAAGCAACTAAAAACGGCTATAGACTAAACCAAAACAGGGCAGTAATTTTCACGCAAAAGTGATTCCTTTTTCCCTTGATATTTTATAATTTCACGGCAACAAAATCTATGATACTATGGCAACAGTTACTTTAAAAGGAAACGCAATAAACACGCTGGGTTCACTGCCCGCAGTAGGCAGCATGGCCCCTGAATTTACACTGACCAAAGGAGACCTTTCCGATGCCCGTTTATCCGATTACAGGGGGAAAAAGGTAGTCCTTAATGTTTTTCACAGCCTGGACACCAGCACGTGCGCACAGTCAGTACGGCAATTCAATGAGGAAGCAGCTGAACTGGATAATACAGTTGTTCTGTGCATTTCCAACGACCTTCCGTTTGCCCAGAATCGATTTTGCGCAACAGAAGGAATTAGCAATGTGGAAACCCTTTCCGATTTTAAAGACGGTAATTTTGGAAAATCCTACGAACTGGTTTATGTGGATGGACCTATTCAGGGATTACTGTCCAGGGTTGTTATGGTTATTGATGAAGCAGGAAAAGTAGTTTATTCCGAACAGGTTCAGGAGACCGTTGACGAACCCAATTACAAAGCTGCATTGGAAGCCTTAATGGATGCCTAGGGAAAGTTTTCTCAAAAACCGTATTAAAAGTGTTGGATTTGCGCTCAGGGGAGCCTGGGTTTTAATCAGGACCGAAAGGAGTATTAAGATCCAGGTTTGCATTGCCCTGCTGGTAACCGCGGCTGGATTTTATTACGAGATCAGCACTACGGAATGGATTCTTCAAACCCTGGCCATCGCCCTTGTCCTGGGAGTTGAAGGATTGAATACTGCAGTAGAGAAAATAGCTGATTACATCCAGCCCAGATACGACAGGAAGATAGGTTTTATCAAGGATGTGGCTGCAGGAGCCGTAATGCTTGTGGCTTTAGGGGCAGCGATCGTTGGGTTGATCATTTATGTTCCCAGGGTATTTTGAGGCTGTACCAAACCCTCCGAAGGGGTGAAATTTGTATTTTAGCGTAACAGAAGCGCAGGATTGCATGGCAAAAAAGAGAAAAAAGTCGAAGACATCATCAGCCGGGAAAAAAGGCTTTTCTTTGACCCTATCTACTCAAAACAAGATTATCCTTGGAAGTCTGCTGATCCTCTTCAGCATTGCACTGTTTTTCTCATTTGCTTCCTTTTATTTCAGCTGGCAGGCCGATCAGAGCCTGCTGACGGAATTTTCCAACCGCAATGAACAGGCCGAAAACCTCCTGAACAAGTTCGGAGCCAGCGTTAGTCATTTCTTTATGTACCGCGGATTTGGCCTGGCCTCCTTTATATTACCTGTTCTACTGTGTATAACAGGGCTTTACCTGTTTCTCGGGATTGATCGCAAAGGACTGCTCAGCAAATGGATCTGGGGCCTGGTATTCCTGATCTGGATATCCATTGCCCTGGGCTTCTTCGCGCTTGAAAAACCATTGCTCGGCGGACTTATTGGTTACGAAATGAACGATTTCCTTCAGGATTATACAGGGAAGATCGGAGTATTGCTCTTGTTATTATTTGGCCTGACCATTATCCTGGTACGTTTGTTTCGTTTTTCACCTCAGGGAATCGCAAAGTACTTTCGCACCAAGGCCAGGGCCGTTAAAAAGGAATTTGACACCCCGGTTACGGAAACCAATCTTTCTTTAGAGCCCGAACCGGAAACAGAACAGGAAATTCCAGATCCGTATACACACAAAGAGGACATCCCTGTTTTAGAATCTGAAAAATCTGAGTCCTCTTTCCTTACCGAGGATGATGCTGGTTCGGACATTAAAATTGAAGTGGAGACCGTACAGGAAGAAAAGGAAGAAACCGACATCCTGGCCGAAAAACTGGTTGAGGATTTCGGGGAGTATGACCCAACCCTGGAACTGGGCAATTACAAGTTTCCGCACCTGGAACTGCTGGATACCCACGGTGCAGCTGGTGGGATTACAATCAATCAGGAAGAACTCGAGGAAAACAAGAATCGCATTGTCAACACCCTCAGGAATTACAAAATTGGCATTTCCCAGATAAAAGCTACCATAGGGCCTACGGTAACCCTTTACGAAATAGTGCCGGAGGCTGGCATTCGTATTTCCAAGATCAAAAACCTGGAAGACGATATTGCCCTGTCCCTCGCAGCATTGGGTATCAGGATCATAGCGCCTATCCCCGGAAAGGGAACCATTGGTATTGAGGTGCCCAACAAGAATGCCACCATTGTATCCATGCGTTCCGTTATTGCTTCCTCCAAATTTCAGAATGCGGAAATGGAACTGCCCATTGCCTTTGGTAAAACCATTAGCAATGAAACCTTTGTAGTAGACCTGGCTAAAATGCCCCATATGTTAATGGCGGGTGCCACCGGACAGGGTAAATCCGTTGGTCTCAACGCCGTATTGACTTCCCTACTTTACAAGAAGCATCCGGCCGAAGTAAAATTTATCCTGGTAGACCCCAAAAAGGTAGAACTTACGCTGTACAACAAGATTGAAAGGCATTACCTCGCAAAGCTGCCGGATGTCCCGGATGCCATAATCACAGATAACCAGCAGGTAATCAATACCCTGAACTCCCTTTGCATAGAAATGGACAACCGCTATGAGCTGCTAAAGATGGCCATGGTGAGGAACATAAAGGAATATAACACCAAATTCAAGGCCCGCAAACTAAATCCTAACGACGGGCATAAATTTTTGCCCTACATAGTTCTGGTGATTGATGAATTTGCAGACCTGATCATGTCTGCTGGTAAGGAAATTGAAACGCCAATTGCCCGTCTGGCTCAACTTGCAAGGGCTATAGGCATACACCTGGTGATTGCCACCCAGCGTCCTTCCGTAAACGTAATTACGGGCCTTATTAAAGCAAATTTCCCAGCCAGGCTTGCTTTTCGAGTTACCTCAAAGATCGATTCAAGGACTATCCTGGACACCCAGGGAGCGGAACAGCTCATAGGCCGAGGGGACATGCTTTTCACCCAGGGCAATGATATTACCAGGCTGCAATGTGCCTTTGTAGATACCCCTGAAGTGGCCAAGATCACCGAATATATTGGTTCCCAGAGAGCCTATCCGGAAGCGCATCTCCTGCCGGAATACGTTGGAGATGAATCTGGCACAAGTATTGATTATGCTATTGAAGACCGCGATGCTATGTTCCGGGAAGCTGCTGAAGTGATCGTAACCGCCCAGCAGGGATCTGCCTCGTTGATTCAGCGCAAACTTAAACTGGGCTATAACCGGGCAGGCCGGATCATCGACCAGCTTGAAGCGGCAGGCATTGTGGGTCCCTTTGAAGGCAGCAAAGCCAGGCAGGTCCTGGTGCCTGATATGTATGCTCTGGAACAATTATTGAACAACGAAACCCAACAAACATGAAAAAGTGGATAATATACTTGCTTATAGGCATATTGCCGGCACTGGGCTGGGCACAGGGATCTGACAAGGCCAAAGCTTTGCTGGACGAAGTCTATAACAAGGTTAAGAGCTATGATAATATTGAAGTCGATTTCAAATATTCCCTGGAAAACAGCGAGGCTAACATCAACCAGGAAACCCGAGGGAATGTGACCCTTCAGGGCGACAAATACCTGCTGAACTACCTAGGTGCCATACAGCTTTACGACGGACAAAAAGTATATACGGTTGTGCCTGAAAACGAGGAAGTAACCATTGAGGATCAGAGTGATGAAGAAAACACTATTACCCCATCCAAGATGCTCACTTTCTATAAAAAAGGGCATAACTACAGCTGGGACATCCTTCAGAACGTGCAGGGGAGGAAAATTCAGTTTGTAAAGCTGATCCCCATTGATACCAATTCCACAATTGAGAGTATTTTGCTGGGAATTGATGTGGAAACCAAGCACATCTACCGGCTCATTGAGACTGGGGCCAATGGCACAAAGACTACCATCACTGTTAATTCTTTTAAAACGAATCAGCCCTTGTCCAAAACCTTATTTACCTTTGATGAAAACAAGTACAAAGAAGAAGGGTACTACATCATAAGGAATTAGACCTTGCGGATTCTAGATCAATACATTTTAAAGAGGTTCCTTTACAATTTTTGCAGCTCGTTTGTAATCCTGATGTTTATTTTCATCTTTCAAACGATCTGGCTCTTTATAGATGACCTCGCAGGTAAAGGCCTGGATATAATTATTATAGGTAAATTTCTTTTTTACCTGATGCCAAACCTGACGGAAAAGGTCCTGCCTTTAACCGTATTGCTTTCATCCATTATTACCTTCGGGACTTTTGCGGAAAACTATGAGTTTGCCGCCATGAAAGCTTCGGGAATTTCCCTGCAGCGCTCCATGCTCAGCCTGATCATTTTTGTAACGTTCCTGGGCGGGTTAACCTTCTACTTTGCCAATAGTGTTATCCCCGCTTCGGAACAAAAGATCTATAATCTCAGGAGAAATATCGCCAAGGTAAAACCTGCAGCGGCTATTGAGGAGGGAGTTTTCAGTGACCTCGAGGGTCGCAACATCAAGGTAGACCGAAAATACGGGGAGAACGACCGTTTTCTTGAAAAGATCATCATCCACAGTAAATCCAAAGCACAGAAAAATATAACGGTAATCAAGGCAAAAACAGGTGAATTGATCAGCAGTGAACGCTCAGATATTATTCAGCTGGTCCTGAAAGACGGACATTATTATGAAGATATAGAAGCAAAGACAAATCAAGACCAGAAGAAATTTCCCTTCGCCAAGGCCGTCTTTGATACCTATACCATAAACATAGAGCTACCGGACAACCAGCAGGACCTGGAAGAAGAGCGTAATGTGCGCACGGACAAGATGAAGAACATCTACAGGCTTGCTAAAGATATCGATTCCCTAAAGGAAAATAACATAAAGGTTGTAACGGCTTTTTCCAAGAACATTTCATCCCGGATGGGTGCGTTTTTACCCCTGCGACCCCGTGATACCATTAGCGACACGACTAAGATTAATGAAGATCTGATAGAAATAGAATTCCCCGAAAAGGTCGTTGCAAAGGATTCAGCGGAGCAAAAGGAGCCGTTTACCGGTGAGATTATCCCTCTTTTTAAGGAATGGCAGGAAGGACAGATTTACGGTTCAGCCAAAAACTCAGTAAGCAATATCCTGAGTTCAATCAAGGGCAAAAAAGAAGAGCTTCAGCGGCGCTATAAGATTTACAATATGCATATTTTGTCGCTCCACAAAAAATATGCACTGGCCTTTTCCTGTATTATCCTGTTTTTCGTGGGGGCCCCCTTGGGAGCCATTATCCGGAAGGGAGGATTAGGCCTGCCCATGGTTATTGCTATTGTGCTTTTCCTGGCCTATTATTTTATTGGGGTCTTTGCCGGCAATTATGCCAAAGAAGGAAATATCCACCCCATACTGGGAGCATGGCTATCTACCCTAATAATGTTACCTTTGAGCATTTATTTGACCAAGCGGGCCACGGCAGACCGGGGGCTGATGGATTTTGGGCATTTAACAGACCCGATTAGGAAATTTTTTAAAGGAATTAAGCAAAGGTTGCGTAATGATGGTGAGTAAGGAAACTAAAATTCAGCTGAATACCATAGAAGAAGCCATAGCCGATATCAGGCAGGGCAAGGTTGTTATTGTGGTTGATGACGAAAACAGGGAGAACGAAGGAGATTTCATTGCCGCAGCAGAAAAGGTAACCCCGGAAATGATCAACTTCATGGCCAAGCACGGCCGTGGCCTGATCTGCGCTCCCCTTACCGAAGAAAGATGCAGGGAACTGGACCTGACTATGATGGTTGAAAACAACACAGTTCTGCACCATACCCAGTTCACAGTCTCGGTAGACCTAATTGGTCATGGTTGCACAACGGGGATCTCCGTGCATGACAGGGCTAAAACTATACAGGCACTTGTAAGGCCCGAAACACGGCCTGAACACCTGGGAAGGCCTGGGCACATATTTCCCTTAAAGGCCAAAAATGGCGGTGTGCTTCGCAGAACCGGACATACCGAAGCTGCTGTAGACTTTGCCAGGCTGGCAGGCTTATCCCCTGCTGGTATTTTGGTTGAAATATTGAATGAAGACGGGACTATGGCCCGCCTACCCCACCTGGTAGAAGTTGCCAAAAAGTTCGATCTCAAGCTGGTTTCCATTGAAGACCTGGTTGCCTATCGCATGCGTCACGACAGCCTCATCAACAAACGCGAATCCTTTGAAATAGACACCCGTTTTGGTCGGTATACGCTGCATGCTTACCAGCAGACAACAAACGACCAGGTGCACCTGGCACTTACCAGGGGCAATTGGAAACTCGACGACCCAGTGCTTACCCGAATCAACTCTACCCTGGTTAACAACGATATACTCGGGACACTTACCCACAACGTGGACAAAAAGCTGGACGATATGTTCAAGGCACTGAATGAAGAGGGCAAAGGCGCCATTGTTTTTATCAACCAGCAAAGCCAGTCATTCAACCTGTTGAAACGCATTGTTGGATTAAAGGAAAATCAGAAGAAGGGCATTAAGAAGGCGCCAAAAATTGAAATGGATACACGCGATTTTGGTATCGGCGCCCAGATACTACACGACCTTGATATCAGTAAAATGCGCCTGATGACCAATTCCAAACAAGCAAAAAGGGTAGGTATTGTAGGTTACGGCCTGGAAATCGTGGAGTACGTTCCTTATTAATCCTTAACTGCTTATAGCCCCTTCAGCACCTTTTGCAAGCGACTTGCGCGAGTGGTTACCTCATTCTCAGACCAGCCAATTTTGATGAGTACAGAAATAGCCTTTCCCATCCATTGATCGGAAAGGGAAAAATCCTGATCTTCCATTCCGCTGAGCCTGTCCTGAACTTCCTGCGGCAATTTGCCCAGGGAAACCTGATTTTTCAGGTGCTCCCATTTCCTGTGGTAATGCCAGTTATTATCAAACCAGTAAAAGCAACCATCTACTCCAGCTTCTAATAAAGCTTTATGGGCCTTGCGCGCCATGGCCCCAGTATCCATAAAGAAATTAAGGAAGGAATAGTTCTGAATACCACTTTGGGGCACTCTTCTCAAAGAGACAGTAGGAATATCCCGTATGGCTTCTTCCAGGATGCGATAATTTTGTTCCTGTATCTCTAAAAAAGAATCCAAACGCTTTATCTGGGCAACACCAACGGCCGCATTTAATTCCGAAATGCGATAGTTATATCCTAAGAACGGATGGCCCTCTGCTCCCCTGTCACTGCCTTTGTGGTCATGCCCATGGTCTGAAAAGTGATCCGCATGCCGGTAATAGGTTTCATTATTGGTGATTAGGGCTCCACCTTCCCCGCAGGTTATGGTCTTTACATAATCGAAGGAAAAACAACCCAGATCACCTATACTTCCCAGGGGCTTTCCCGCATAGCTCCCTCCTATGGCCTGACAAGCATCTTCAATGAGCAGCAGGTTGTGCTCCCTGGCAATTTCGGAAAGTGCGCCCAAATCGGCCATGGAACCGCACATATGCACGGGCATAATTACTTTGGTTCTCGGGTTGATGGCCTGCCTTACCGATTCCGGGTTTAGTGTCAACGTATCGTCAATATTTGCCAAAACGGGAACAGCGCCCAGGGCGAGTACGGCTTCAAAACTGGCTACAAAGGTAAATGTGGGCAGGATTACCTCGTCTCCGGCTCCAACCCCAGCGCTTGCCATGGCTACTGTCAGTGCTGCCGTACCGCTGCTCACCAGCTGGGCATGCCGTGTTTGCATGCGTTCGGCAAGGGCCTTCTCCAACTCCCGTGCTTTCCATTGCCCGTTTCGCATACCATCAAAACCATAGCGCATCAACACACCAGAGTCCAGGACTTTCTGCACTTCCCTGCGTTCCATATCGCCAAATAATTCAAAGCCAGGCATAGATTAATTTATTGGGAATTATTGATTTCAATTATGGATTTGGACATCTTCCTCCTGACTTTCTTGAAATCGGCGAACATATCATCCTGGGCGCGGTAACCTACCGGCATCACCAAAACCGCACTCAAACCTTTTTCTTTCAGGCCCAGCAACTCATTGTACGCCTCAGGTTCAAACCCTTCCATGGGGCAGGCATCTATTTCTTCCAGGGCACATATGGTTAAAAGGTTACCCATGGCAAGGTAAGCCTGACGGGTAGCCCATTCCTGTATTTCCTTCTGATCTTTATTGCTGAATTCTCTGACCAGGTATTCCCGGAAGGGATTTAGGATCTGGTCGCTGGTGCCCCGGATCTCCTTAACCCTTTCGAAATAACTTTTTACGTAGTCCCCATCCACATTAGTTTCAACACAAAACACGAGCAAATGGGAAGCCTGGGCTACTTGTTGCTGGTTATAGGAATGTGAAAGCAATCTATTCTGAAGATCCTGGTCCTGCAGCACCAACATTCTGATGGGTTGCAAGCCGTAGGAGGTGGCTGTGAGATTAAAGGCCCGTTTCAGTTTATCCAGCTGTTCTGTCTTTAACTTTCTGGAGGGATCGAATTTTTTCACGGCATAGCGCCACTCCAATCGATCAATTATATCACTCATATAAATAAGAATTGCCTTAAAAGTAACGGAAATCATGTGCTCTGTTTCCCGTTGCAAAAATAACGCAAATATGCCTTTCCGGGAAAGGGTAAAAAGATAAGGACCGAGGTTTCCCTGAGGTTCTGCCTGCATATATCAAAAAGCAACCCGGACCAAAGCCATAGCTTCAGATCCGGGTCACCGGCAAGAGGATACTTTTTTAATCAGGCAAAATCAAGTTGCCGGATCTTGTTTAAGGCTTCAGATTTGGAATTCACATCCAGCTTCAGGTAGATATTCTGAATATGAAAGTTGATGGTGCTGGTAGAAACATACAATTTGTTCGCAATGGTTTTGTAGGTATCTCCCTGGCAGAGGTGCTCGATGATCTGGTTTTCCCTTTCCGAGAAGAATTTATAAGATTTCCTTCTGAAGGTATCGATTAGCTTTTTCACAATGTCATTGCTCAGGGCCGCACCCTCGTCCTTTATTGAATTGAGTGCATGCAGCAGTCGTTTAACGCTGATTGGCTTGGTTAAATAACCAGCTGCCCCGAATTTAAAGGCCAATTTGATGGTTTCGAAATCATTTTCATTGCTTACCATCAGCACACTGGCCTCGGAGTCCAGTTTCCTGAACGCTGAGATGGCTTCAATACCGGTCATCTCTGGAAGGTTCACTTCAGAAAGTACAATGTCCGGGTTCATCATGAGATAATCTTCCAGGGCTTCTTCGGCAGAATTGTATATGCCGATCAGGTTAAATTCATTGTAATTATGAAAATAATACCTGTAGGTTTCATGAAACTTTGGGTCGTTGTCAATTACCATGACTTGGAGTGTAGAAGTATTCATATTGAATTAATTTGGGATTGTATTACGTTTGAGATTAGTTGATTGGTCCAAAAATCCACTAGCCATAAGATTCCCAGTATCCAATAATACCATATTGAATTTCAGGAAGTTAAATTTATCACACCGGGAAAATGCTCAGGAAGTATAGTATCCGGAAACACGATTACCTCCATCGGGATTATCCGATTGGTAAATTTTGTGAATTAAGGGATTGAAATAAAGATGTTTCTGGTCTAGCCGGTTTGCTGAACTGGTACGGTTAAGCCGGAAACTTCATCCTTAGCCAATGTTGATAATTGCGTATCCTGAAGATGGATACCGCCGGGAGGAGCACCAGATGCTTCCCTTAAAATTGGGGTTAAGTAGAACAATTTATTCATAAAACAGAGATTTGGGTTGTACTGTTATTGGGGAGAAATTACCAAAAACGAGTTATAGGGTCATAGGAAATTTCTGATTTTTCGACGTATAACACCGTAAACGTGCATTTCATCGGGAAAACTGATAAAAACTACCAGTCTGATTTTCAACAAAAAAAGGACCCTAATGCTATCTCTTAGCAAAAGGATCCTCCTTCGAGTTAATTAAGCGGATCTCGCCTGTGCCTCTAATCAGTCATTGAATTCAACACTGGCACTGGCTACCGGGTTATAGACCTCCATGATCCATTTCTCATCCCGATATTGTCCGTCTAGGTTGTTGACAAATGCCATTTTAGCATCGTCTTTAGTATTAAAATCGGCCAGATATACATAATACAACCCATTCTCTGTATTATAAAATTGCTTTGCATTTAAACCTTTCTGGTTCAGCGTCTTAAGGAAAGCATCTAAATACTTTTTGTTCTTGTAAACATTAGCAATTAAGTAATAACCAGATGACACTCCAACGATATCCGACCGATTTTTAGATCGTATTGGTAATTCTTTAAAGTCGCGCTTAGTGGGCCTGCTGGACCTGGTTTTAACAGGAGCAGTCTGCGCCAAAGCGGTAGGGATCTTATGTTCTTTTGTAACGGGTCCCGGGGGTGCCGGTGCCCCATCCCTGATCTCCTTGCGGATCAGGCGAACAAGCATTTCAAATTTCTTTTCAAACTGTACGTCACGGGCGCGTTCTATGGAATCCTGTCTCAGGATCAGTTCGTCCAGGATGAGGCGGTTTTCCATGGCCAGGTCACTCTCATCAACTATGGTGGTTGCTGTAGTGGCCTTATCCTGCTGGGCCTTGAGTTGGAGGATCTGCTCCTCGTAATTGCGCACTATCTGATCAATCTGCCTGTCTTTGCTGTTACTCGCATAACCATCGGAATTGGCATCTTCATCCTTAAATGTATAAGCCAGGGAAAGCTCGTGATTCCACCCCAGGTTTCCTCCGGTTTCCGTGATATCCTTTTCCATCAAGTAGCCTATAGACAGCCTTCGGTTCAGGTTAAAGCCCATCCCCAGGGAAAGGCCATAGGTTTCGTCATAGGTGGTTTGCAACCATCCGTAATTAGGCAGGTCCAGCAGCAGGGAGCCAATATAGGCAAGGCGGTCCTGCTGGTCTTTTCCCAGTTGCAACAAGGGCATAATACGGCCATTTTCAAACAGTCCGGACCTTGCATTGAGGGGATGCGTATACTGCAGGGCCGCCCTTAAATTGTTTGTATTAAATCCTGTTACCAGGTTATTGGTAGTCTGGTTGTAACGGATCAGATCAGTAGCGTACAAGGCTACATCGAATCGTCCCATACTCAGGGCCATTCCGGGTTCTACCACGATCTGGCTTTGTTTCCCTGTTTCTTCCAGGGTAGGATCGTTCGTGGCGGCAATAACCTTGGAACGATCTATCCCCTGGCTGATATAGGTGATGTTGGTTCCAAAGGTAAGGCTGGTTTTATCTCCGAGTTTTACGGCACGTGCGTAATTGGCATTGAAGCCAAACTCCTGCATTACTCCCTCCCATTGTCCGTAAAGTCCAATTCCGAGGGCGGTTCTTTCATTCAGTTTGTTGCTGAATCCCAGATAATAGTTCTGGATATTATCCTCAAAGGAGGCATACTGATTCCTGTGGAGGATGTTGAGATAGGATTTGTTCTCCCTCACCAGTGAAAAAGTAGGGTTAATCAGGAAGCGGTTAAAAAACAACTGGTTGTGGAAAGGGCTCTTCACGCTGCTGAAGTTGGCCGTATTCTCCGTTTCCTGTGCATTGGATTCTGCTGTGACCAGGGAAAAAGCCATAATCAGCAGGGGAATGCAATACGTTGGGTTTAATTTAAAAGCTTTCATCGGGTTGTATTTTTTTATCGGGTGCCAGGCGGAGTTTCCGCTGTTTTACCAGTGGGCCTCCGCAACCGGTCACCAGATAATCGCTGTGTGTTTTTTAGTACCGGATACTTGCTCCGGGTAGGGAACCTAGGGTTCCAGCACTTTTAGTCCTCATATTCAAATACAGTGTTGGAGAGTCCTGTATTGATATCCGCAGGAAGTAACTCTAGGAATTGATTCCTGTTTTCTGCAAGTGTATTCTGCCTATCGCCTTTATAGGAGAAAACGAGCTCCTGCAGTTCTGTAGCCTGCTTGCCACGGTTAGAGACCACATAGGCCAGTCCCTGGTCTGCCTGTATCTTCAGGGCGAAATCGTCGTCCCTGCTATTGAAGGGGGCGCCAATATTCATTGCCAGTCCAACCTGGTTGGAAACCACCTGTACGGCATACAGATCCAGTCCGCCATATCCATCGCGACCGTCCGAGGCGAAGAATAAAAGGTTATCAGCAACCACACTTGGGTACAGGTCATTTTTGCGCGTATTCACTTTAGAACCGAGATTTTTGGCTGTACCCAGGCTTCCGTCACGCTTAATGTCGGATACATAAATATCGTATTTGCCAAAGGTGCCGGGCATATCAGAGGCGAAGAAAAGTCGTTTCCCATCCGGGGATATTGCTGGGTGCATGGCCGAGGCGTATTTTGGGCATACCGCCACTTCTTCCACATTGGTCCATTGATCACCTTCCCTTTCGGCCCTGAATATTTTGGTCAGGGGCTGTTTTTTGGAAAACACACCATAAAGAGGTTTTACATGAACTACTTTGGTAAAATAGGCTGTACGACCATCTGCGCTTACCGCTACGGGGGGTGCGTACGATTTTGCACCTTTCCTGCTGGCTACACTGGCATATGTTTCATGATCGGGGATATCAACTACATTCCTGACCTGGTTGCTCCTGCCAAATTCCGGCATTTGATAATTCTCTGCCAGGCGACGTGTAAATTCGTCTTGAACAGGGCCCTGGTCTATCTGATAATCTTCCTTGATCCTGGAATACCAGTCACGCTGTGCCACCTCTGGTCCGGATTTTTCCAGTCCGGCCTGTTGCCTGGCATAGAGATATCGCTCATGATAGCTTTGGGAGACATTATCTACTCCGCTCAGATCGATCAGTTTCTGATACCAGAACGCCGCTGTTTCATAATTTTCGGACAGGAAATTTACATTTCCGAGATCTTCAAAGATTTCCTGGTCTGTATAACCGAGCCTGATGAGCTTCTGGTAATCCTTGATACGCTTTTCCGCCTCCTTCTTTTTGATGTACTCTGTACTGGCATTCGTCCGCTGAGCGGATACCGTAAAGCACATCAGGAGTAAGAGAGACGCTAGCACTCTGCTGTAGGTTATTATTCGATTCATAATACAAGATATTGGGGGTTTGTCTGGCCAAATTTCGAAAGAGTGTTGAAGTGAGCATTATGAATTTTTCACAGGTTTTGGTCGATTTTGCCTTGTTTTTTGTTAAAAATTAAAGAAAACCCTATGAATTTTTGCCAGTTTCGGGGAAATGTCAATTTTATCCGCCAAAAGAAACTGTTTGGATTTCATTTCAGAACTATGACATGACTTCATGGTTATTTTGCCGGTAAAAATGACAGTTTAACGACTTGCTTACCCAAATAATGGGATAAGAACTGCCGTTTTAGACCTAATAAGAGGAAATAAAATCCAGGTTTAGAAAAACCACAATTTGATTGCCATGAGGACCACCATGATCACCAGGAAGGTTTTGATAAAGCCGTCTCCCTTTGCAACTGAAATTCGGCTGGAGAGCCATGCCCCTGCCCCATTTCCTATGGCGAGTACCAGGCCCACTTCCCAGAGTACTTTATCATTATAAATAAAAACGGCGAGGGCAGACAGGGTATAGATAAAGACCACGGCCACTTTGGTGGCATTGGCACGGACCAGGGTCATATGGTTCACCTGGTTGAGGAACAGCAGGATGATAAATCCTATCCCGGCATTGATAAAGCCACCGTATATCCCGAAAAAGAAAAAGGCAATTACACCAATCCAGAGGTATTTGCCGGTAATCCGTTCTTCAAGGTCGGCCAGGCTTACTTTCGGTTTGAATACGATAAGCAGCACCACGGCGATCATAATGATGGCCAGGATACGGTTAAAGGTTTCACCCCGAATATCCACGGCTATGTAGGCACCCAGGATGGCCCCGAACAGGGCAGAAAGGCCTAGGTACAGATTGTAGGGAAAGGTAGAAACCCCTTTGCTTTTAAACCCGGCTACGCCAATTGCGGTCTGGATAACAATAGCTACACGATTGGTTCCGTTTGCTACGCTGGGAGGTAATCCCAGGAAGATGAGTACGGGCAGGGAGATCAGGGAGGCCCCGCCTGCAATGGTATTGATAAAGCCCACTACAAAGCCTACTCCTATTAACAATAGATAATGGTACCATTCTTCCATGGGCTAAAAATAAGGGGTTAAGCTGTAATAACATTCATGGTAATGGAATAAATACCCGGGAAAGTATTTAGGAAAACGAAAAAGCTTAGTATATTTGCGCCGCATTAGGAGGAATGGCAGAGTGGTCGAATGCGGCAGTCTTGAAAACTGTTGAGGGTCACACCTCCGGGGGTTCGAATCCCTCTTCCTCCGCCATGAAGAACCCGCTGTTAAGCGGGTTTTTTTATTTAAGAGAACAAACCAAACTCGTTTGAGTTTGTTCGAAGAAATGAAAAAATGCAGGGCGAAAGCACTGCGGGTTTTCATGGCAGGACCCCCCTACCGGGATGCACGAGCGAAGTGAGTGAATCCCTTTATAAACTGCTGTTTGAGAAAAAATGCAGGGCGAAAGCCCTGCGGGTTTTCATGGCAGCCCCCCCCCTACCGGGATGCACGAGCGAAGTGAGTGAATCCCTTTATCATTGGATTCTCAGAACAAACAATCCATCGTGCAAGCCCTGCGGGTTCTTCATGGCAGGACCCTCCCCGGGATGCACGAGCGAAGCGAGTGAATCTTCATATAAATCCTAATCCTGAAACTTCGAGGGATAAAATGCTATATTAGATTGCATATAACACGTTTTTCTTCATTATTCCTCCAATGAAGCTTGGGAATAGAAACTATTACCAACCAAAAAACAATGATAAAATTCTTTAGAAAAATCCGACAAAGATTACTTTCTGAAAACAAATTCAGGAAGTATCTAATTTATGCAATCGGAGAAATCATTTTAATTGTGATTGGAGTTTTGCTTGCAGTTGCGATAAATGATCAAATATCAAAATCCAATGAAAGAAAACTGGAAAAACAATTACTGATAAATATTAGAAAAGAGTTGATGTCGAATATTGACCAACTTAAAATAGCAATAAAAAGTCATGAAGAAGGCTCACATGCAGGAACAGAGCTTTTGACAACGATTAGATATAATGCGAATAACCTTGAAATTAACAATTTGGATACTTTAATGTTTTTGATGGATTTTAATTGGTCATATGACCCAGCAATCGGAAGCATTAAATCGACCATAGAATCAGGAGGTGTAAATATAATAAGGAGTGACTCGATTAGGGAATACATCTTATCTTTTGAAGATCGTGTTAAAGATGTAAATGAAACGACCTTGGGCTATAGACGACTTAAACATGAAAGACTATGGCCTCTGATCGATAAAAATATATCTATCCTTAATCGGTGGGATCATATTTATCCAAAAATAGGCAAGAGTAAACATGAACAGGATTATGCAACATTATTCAAAAATCAAGAATTTGAAAATGTAGTTGGACTACTTCTTATTTTTCGCGAAGAAGGGCTTATTGAAGAAAGAGCACTATTGAATTATTGCATAAAGATAGAAGAGTTAATTGGGAAACAACTCGGCCAGGCTGACTAATATTGCGCGCAAATTAATGCTCACTTTTACCGGACAAACCAATTATGCGGTGGTAACCTATGAGGAGAGAGTGAACTATATCCAGAAACTTTCATTTCCCTGGGACGCTTGCAAACTAATTTCATGTGGTGAGAAGAAGGAAGGCCACTAACAACGTAAACCACAATTAAAACTTACGGTTTAGGGGACCGTTAGCAAATTTTTACCACAATGAATAAAATTTTATCGATTTCATTAATCATTGCAACATTTTTTAGTTGTAAAAACAACCCTATTTCATATTTCGACCAAGATCCTCCCTCTACAATTCCTAAATTATTTGCACCATCAATGGTTAATACTGACAATATTGAACTTAATGTAGTTTTTAATTATGACCATACAGAAATGTTCTTTTCAAGAATTGTGGACAGCAGCTTTGTTATTCACCATTCTGAATTAATTAATGGCAAGTGGTCTGACATTAAACCCATTAAAATGTATAACGATAATGTCTTATTTTCAGTTGCTTGTGACCCCACAATTACCAAAGATGGGAAGACCATGTATTTTCTCGGTGTAGACCCTGAACTTTATGAAAATGATGTTACCAGAGAAGAACTTTACAGGATACCACCAGACATTTATAAGAGTAAAAAAGTAGATGGTAAATGGGAATTGGCCTCCAAAGTAGATTTTTCAGTTTCCACCGAATATATAGAAACCTATCCTGTAGTTACAGCGGATGGGAGTTTATATTTTCGCTCAAACAGACCAAGTAGTGAAGGAGGGATGCAGACATATCGTGCACAATATTTAGGAAATGAAAAATTTGAAACACCTGTTATCATAAATACCAGGACAGAGAAAAAAGAACTAATAACATATGTTTCACCAGATGAGCAGTATGCGATTACTAATGGAGAGGGTAAATTTCAAATAACGTTTAATCATGATGGTGAATGGACTAAACCAGAAGAAATACCTTTAAAATATGAAAGCAACTGGCGTTATTACTGTCCTTATATGTCTTCTGACGGAAAATATTTCATCTATTCCAGAAGATATAATAACCCCGAAAAAAAGGGATGGGCTGGTGTTGAAAAAGGAGAAGTTTATTGGGTAAATGCCGATGTACTTTTCAATACAAAATCGAATTAAACATTTGCTAATAATGTGTATATGTATTAGCGGTTCAGGTGATAAAACGAAACTATAAACATATAACAGAGGTCAGGGCAAAATCATCAGCGACGCCGTTAGGTTTCATTTCTATTATATCAACATTCTTTTCGGCTGTAGTTTATCGCCCCCCTTTAAATCCAGTGTAAAGTTTTAGCTCCCTGATCTCAGTCGCTGGCCCGAAACCATTTATGGGATGATTAATCCCCCCGTTTAGTCCGGCAAAAGTGGCGATATGGGTGATAACAATGCCTGGATTATCCGGGACTTCCATTGCGTTTTCCAGCCTTACCTTATTAGAGACCGTAGGCTCTCCACTAAAAAAGCTATAGATGCCAAGGCCGTATGCCTCATGATATTGAACAAAATCCTCCACCTTATAAGAAGCCCAGCCTGGTTTTCCATTATCATTCCACTGCTCAAAGCTGGGTGGATGATAGGGTATTTCAGATTGGTAAAAATATGTACTACCATATTCTCCCCTCCAAAGGGTCTGGTAAGATTGAAAATGCTCGTTGAACAGGCCGTAAATCGTCACATGATCCCCATTTACAACAAGGCCGTGCTTATTTTGACCTTCCATCCATTCAGTTCCCACCCCGTGATCTGCCCGCCATAACCAGAAATGATCACCAATCACGTGGTTGCTGTTGATCGTCAAGGCTGTTTCAGCCTTGCCAACCACTGCACCACCAACCCTGCAATAGATATCGTGAAGGGAGATGGGATTATCAGGAAAACTCACATCGGAGCCTTCAGAGCCAATTTGAATAAGTGTAGGGGATAATACAGGTCCTGCATCTACCATAAAACCCGCCATTATTATTCCGGGCACATCAGCTGTCCTGAGGGCAACCATTCCATTCTGAGGAATAAGTGTAGGTAATCCAAGGCCCAATATTATCGTATTGGGTTTTGTAATGGCAAGTGTTTCATCCAGCTCATATATGCCTGGCGTAAAGAGCATATTTTTGCCAGCTGCCAGGGCCTGATTTATGGAGGCCGCATTATCTTTTTCAGGATCAGTAATATAAAAAGAGGTTATGGGTAGTAGTTCTCCCTTTTCATCGCTGTTTATCCAGGTTGGGCCGGAAGTTTCCCTTTGAAGTGAGGGTACAAAAACTGCGTAATCTCCGGCCCCAGTTAAAGTTAAAAAGGGTTTTTCGCGAATTACTGGTGTTTTGTCAATTACAGTCGTTGGTTTGTCCGGCCATAAATCACCTGGTGCACCTTCCACACCCACAAATACGCGGTTCCAATTTCCTCCTTCCCAGGAGGTTATTTTGGAATTCCTTGTCAACCACTGTTGTCCCGATGTTAATCCAGCACGACCTTCAACCAGGGAATTGGCAAGCAATCCACCACTTGCCCAGCTACCTTTGTCAAAATTAATATCCCCTGCTACATGCATACGACGGTACGGCGCTGCCTGTGATACTGCCCAGTAGATCATTTTATTATCCTTTGGTACAACTTTAAAATTTTCAGCACCCCGCCAAAACATGGTTGTTACCTTGTTGGCTACACCGTTGCCACTGGTGGTTGTAATGGATTGTACAGATCCGTTGATGACAACATCGCCAGGATATCTTCCTAAGCCCAGTGCCTGAACATAATAATCTACAGTAACATCCAGGTCATAGTTTCCCGGCTTGAACAGCAGTGCGTATCGCTCGGATCCAAATTCATTGTACTGTTGCTGCTGGTGTAAAGCATGGAGCGTCTCCCTGATATGATCCATATCCATAGAATTGTCAAACACGAGAACATTTTTCCCAAATACAGAGGTGTATACAGATGTGTCCAGGATGTTTTGACTTTTCTCCGGACTGGAACATCCACTGGCCATGCTCAATATGACAAGAAATAAGTAAGTTAAGGCTATTGGAAGGTAGCAAACAGAAGAATTAGTCCTCATGATAACTAAAGAGATTTATAACTAAAAGTTACAAAATACGCTTATTATATCTCAGGGCAATAGGGCTTAACTCAAAGCCATACGACCTTTCAGTTCTTTCTCCCTTTACAGAAGGGAAGGATTATTCTTTTGATCGCTATTGTAAACGGACTCTTGCACTTTAAAAAGACCGCATAAATTGTACATAACAAAGGCAGTAATCGGCCTTTGCCTGTCGTAAAGGCACTGGTTGCTCCCTATGGCTTCTCCTAATTTCATATCTTAGGTACTTGTAAATAATTCCTGGCCGGTCTTTGCTTTTAGAATAACGGGTATTCTCGTTTTAAGTACCGGTATTAGCTGGACAGGGAGGGCCAGGATGGTTTTGATCCAAAAAAAGTAATGAATCTATGAGCTACTATTTTAATAAGGTTTTGGCTGGCGTCAGTTTTGATGAAGCCATTGAAAAAGTAACCGCGGAATTAAAAAAAGAAGGATTTGGCATCCTCAGTGAAATTGATGTACAACAAACGTTAAAAAACAAGATCGACGTAGATTTCAAGAAATATAAAATTTTAGGAGCTTGCAATCCACATTTTGCTTACAAAGCACTGAAAAGTGAAGATAAAATAGGGGTTTTTCTTCCCTGCAATGTAGTGGTTGAAGAACATGAGAATGGAGACGTTGAAGTTTCACTTGTGGATCCCATAGCCTCAATGAGTTCGGTTGAAAATAAAACCTTGGGAAGCCTGGCATCAGAGGTTCAGCAGAAACTTAAAAATGTAATTAACGCCCTGGATTAATAATCGCTACATTAGCATCTATAGCAGTCCTGTGCCATTTGGAAAACAATCGCATCGTTTCCCCTGGCCTTCCTTATATTTCCTATCTTAGGTGTGATTAAATCAATCCTGGAGGGTACATGCTTATCGCTCCAGGCCTAACTTGTCTGTCATCCTGTCTAAAGCTGTGCAGATGTAGCCAGGAACTTTTGCAATTATCGAATCCCAATATATTGAAACATGAAAAATAGAGTACTTTTTCTGGCCGCGACCTTCATTTTAATTCCTATTCTTATAAATGCCCAGCAATCCCCCGCACAATACTCACATTCTGAAATAAGCAATTGGGGGAAATGGGGAAAAGAGGATCAAAAGGGAGCTGCAAATTATATCACTCCTGAGGTTATTATCGAAGCGGCCCAACTAATAAAAAAAGGCAAAACATTTAGCCTGGCAATTCCAATAGACAAGCTGGGCCCTGTTTGGCCCGGAAGATTGGTACCCCATCATACCATGGATATAGCAGGGGCTGATTATGCAACAGGCATTAACACTGAACCGATCTTAGGGAAAATGAAGTTTGCTGATGACTACATCTACATGGCGCTGCAAGGTTCTACCCAGTGGGATGCATTGTCTCATGGCTGGTACGGAGACCAACTTTACAATGGTTATTCAGAGAAGTCAATTGTAAGCGGAGCTTTAGGAGGTGCGGCAAAACTGGGTATTGAAAATGTGAAAGAGTCCCTGATTGGAAGGGGGGTTTTAATAGATATTTTAAAATATAAAGGGGGTACCCTTTCACCTGGTTATGGCATTACTCGTGCAGATGTGGAGGGTGCCCTGGAACAACAGGGGACTGTAGTGAAAAAAGGTGACATAATAATTCTACGAACAGGCGTGGTGCCTATGTGGTACAATGACCTTTCTTCACGATCAAATTATTTTAATCCACAAACCGGAATTGTAAAAGACGTTGTAAGCTGGATCAAGGAAAAAGAAATATCGGCTATAGCTGCCGATAATATTGGTGTTGAACGAACTCCTAACGAAATAGAGCCCAAGACCGTCTCACCCTTACATGGAAATATATTGAGAGACCTGGGGGTGTATATTGGAGAAATATGGTGGCTGGAGGAGCTCGCTGAAGATTGTGCTAAAGATGGTGTTTATGAATTTTTTCTCGCGAGCCAACCTCTTAACATACCGGGAGCTGTCGGATCACCAATTAATCCCATAGCAATAAAATAGAAACGCATGATATCGAAACACCTGTAATGCCGATTTAAATGAACTATGAACTAATTATAAATACTATTGCCAGCCTCGGCGTTATCCTGTCTGTCTTTTTTCTCGCCTATCAGATAAAGAAAAATACCACTGCTGTGAAAGCCAATTATTCTGATTCGTTGAATACCACTAATATGGAATATTTAAGGCAATTGATTGAAAATCCAGGGTTAGGCGAATTAATGGAAAGGGCCGTAGATTCCTGGGAGGATATGGATGAAGATGACAAAAGAACTGCTAATTTTATGTTCATTCAACTCTTCAGACATTGGGAAAACATGTATTATCAGCACAAGCTATCCGTTTTAGATAAACAGCTTTGGTCGAGTCACTTAAATACAATGACCGGTTATTTCCACCACAAGGGAACCCAGGAATGGTGGATTCACCGCAGAATGGCTTTTGCTGAGGATTTCCGGGATTTTCTTGAAAAGATTGAAAAACCAGAAAACATTTACCCCACGATAAAAGACCTCACTAATCAACCATCAGTAAATAAAAAATAAAAAGTCAGGACAAGGTATATAATCCATAAATGCTCTAAGGTTCATGCGAAATACCATTGCACAAAAGCTTTTATACCAATTAAATTAGACTACCATGCAAAGAATAAACCTCTCCTTCACCGTATTAATCCTTTTGATTTCTTTGGCCAGTTGTGAACAAAAAGGAACTGAAAAGAATATGGAATCTGAACAAACCGATTTGCCTTCTCTTGAAAAAGAAATTGAAGTACGACTTTGGGAATACGAAAATCATTTGCAAAATGGGGATTCAATAGCCTTGGGAAATATGTATACGGAAGATGCAGAAATTATTCCATCTACAGTGGGAAGGGATAATATTATTAGGGTTTTTGGCAGTATGATCCGGGATAGTATTACCGGTTCCAGTTTTAAAACCACCAAATTATGGGGAAATGACCAGTTACTAGTGGAAGATGGTACCGGAACCTGGTCTCATGCAAACGGAACCGTCGTTAGCAGCGGTAGATATCTATTGGTCTGGAAAAAAGACAACGGGAAATGGAAAATCTTAAGGGATACCTGGTTTCCTGATAAGAAAAAATAGCCCAAACTGAAAAGGGCTGCATATTACCTATAATCAACGATATAATTCTTCAGAAAAATTCGACACAGTTTACCTTCTGAAAACAAATTCAGTAAGTATTTTATTTATAATTGTAAAAACAATCTAACCAAACATTCATGAAGCTTAAATTAAGACTGCCCCATGTCTTTATTTTCCTTTTCTCCATTATCGTTGTTTGCTCTGTTCTGAGTTATGTCATTCCTTCTGGTGTTTATAAAAGACAAAAGAAGGTGATTAACAAAATAGAACAAAGTGTGGTAATTTCCGGAAGTTACAATCAAATCCCGAAACATATTTCTCCGAAAGGAGTATTACTGGAAGACAGGGTTGAGGGTCACGCCGAACCAACCTCTGTTTTTAGCGTTCTTACCTCAGTGCCCAAAGGCCTGGAACAATCGGCATCCCTTATCTTCTTCATTTTTATGATTGGAGCGGTATTCAGTGTTATTGTCGAAACCAAGACCATACATGCTTTTCTTTCGGGTTTGATTAAACGATTTGAGCGAAAACCTGTTATCCTGTTTTTTCTTATTTACGTTTTAGTGTCCACCGGGAGTGCATTTATGGGAATTTATATAGAACTCATTCCAATGATTCCCATTCTTATAATACTTGCCAAACAAAATGGCTATGATCGTATGTTTGGCTTTGCCCTTGGGGTTTTGCCCGTATATGTAGGTTGGTCAACCGCAACAACCAACCCCTTCACTGTTCAGATCGCCCAACAAATTGCGGAATTACCGATTGGCAGTGGAATGGGATTAAGGTTTATCGTATTTATTATTGCCATTTTTATGGGGTTTTTCTACCTGCTTAGATATGGTAAAAAAATTAAAAATGGAACAGGAGTTTCCTTGACAGATTCAATGGAAGTAACCAGCGGTGAAAAAATCGAACATGTAAAACTTACAAAAATCCACATCAGGATATTAGTGGTACTGGTAATTGGATATGCAGGCATTCTCTCTGCTGTTCAGTTCATGGGGTGGGGCCTCATTGAGATGACAGCTGGTTTTCTGGCTATTGGAATTGTAACCATGTTAATAAGCGATTTTTCCGGAGATGAGGCTATGGTGCATTTTGTAAATGGCCTAAAGTCAATGATCATTCCTGCCTTAATTGTTGGAGTAGCCAGGGCAATAAGCATTGTCATGCAGGAAAGTATGATCATGGATACTATTCTATACGGGTTTTCATCGGCCTTATCTGCTTTACCAAAATCCCTTGCGGCTATTGGTATGTTGGCTTTTCAATCGTTTCTTAACTTTTTTATTCCTTCAGCCTCTGGTCAGGCCTTAGTATCTATGCCTTTAATGACCCCTTTATCAGATCTTCTCGGGTTATCAAGACAAACGGCTGTACTGGCTTATGTTTTTGGTGATGGCTTTTCAAATATGGTCATACCAACCAATGGGGTCCTCTTGGCCATGCTCGGGGTTGGCAACGTGCCATTTAATAAATGGATACGGTTCGTATTCCCAATATTTACTGCGTTGATGATATTGGCTGTAGCTACAATGATCGTTGCCATATTAATAGGTTATAAATAGAAATTTGGATGATAAAATTCTTCCGACAAATACGCTATAATCTTATTGCTCAAAATCAAACGGTCAAATATCTTAAATATGCCATAGGCGAGATTATATTAGTGGTGATTGGGATATTGATAGCTTTACAGATTAATAATTGGAATGAAAAGAGAAAGAACGATCTGAAGGAATCCCTTTTGATAAAGAACATAATAGAAGACCTCAGGCTGGATTCGATCCATATCAGCCAGTCCATGAATGAATTGAGGACCAGCTAAAAGTGGTCGATGCTTTGATAGCAAGGGCAATTGATGGCAAAAATATAGTGAATGATGTTGCAACGGGGCTTGTTCGCTACTCATCGGATTTCCGGCCCATTTCCCAACGCAACCATTCCCAATCTGTAAGCAATCTGGAAAATGAAGTTACACGTGAATTACTTCAGAACTACTTTTTAAAGGAAGATGGGGTAAAGGACATCTTTCTGGAGTACGAAACAGTTATTCACAACAGGATCAGGCCCTATTTTGCCGAGTTTGGGATGCACGATCTGAAATCTCACTATCTGGGAGAAGTAAATGATACAGGGCCTGTGCTTCTTTATCCTAACATTATTGAAGAGCAACTTCGGCAAACTATATTTCAACAACTCCTCTTTGAAAGACGGCTTAAAACGGGTGCTTTTAAAACCCGACTGACCGAAATAAAGGAAGACAACCATGAACTTATCAGCATCCTGGAGCTGAACAACAATTAACAGAAGCCTAAAACTTATAAAAGCCGCAGGCTAAAACCTACGGCTTTTATAAAAAGTTCAATTCCTTTTTTATCTACTCCAAAAAGTGAAGATTACCCGGGGTATATGGCGCACCGGATTCTTTCAGCCTCTTTCGGAAAGCATCAAATTTGTTGTTCACCAGGTCTTTGGCCTGTGCATATACCGGTGCAAACTCCTCTTTAGCTATAGCGAAAGTCCTCCTGTGTGTCTCTGTAGGGGTACCGGTGGAATTCGACTGCTCATACTGAAGGCTGCCAATCCTGCTCGCAATAGAAGGAGGTGTTCCCTGATCCAGTCTGCCTGCTATGCGATCTCCGTTGAGTTTTAAACGGATGGCCTTCATTTCATCATCAAGCGCTTTCCAGCCTTTCAGTAAATCCCCATGTTTTCCGGGGGTTCTTTTGATCGCCTCTTTCATAAACTTCAGCTCATTGCTGAGTTCCGAAAGGGAATTTTGCACGCTCCTTACCTTGCCAGACAGGGTATTCACTTCCTGCTGGAACTGTGCCAGGGCATCCCGGTCTGTAGCAGGCAGCACAGTATTGTTAAGCGGAGTTACCTCAAAGGAAACGGGGGCCGCCAGAGCTGTTTCTACCTCATCCACTATCTTCGATAAGCTAACTGTATAGGTTCCCGGCTCCACCAGGGCTCCCTTGCTGTCACCTCCAAACGGGTTATAAAATGCGGGCTTTCGGAAATTAATGGGCTCCTGCGTGGCGTACCGCAGATCCCACTTGATCCTTTTCAGACCCTTTTCCGGGGAGGTGAAAAGTTTGCGGACAATCTCACCCCTACTGTTGGTAACCGTGAATACCAATTGGGGACTCATCTCATCCGCCTCGTCTTTCAACGCTTCATAAGTCGGGTAAGGGTTGTCCTTCCCGTCTTTGGTCAGCTTTTTGGAAGCCTCTTTGCGTATTTTTTCCTTAGTGTCAATAGACTCCTTCAGGTACCATGTAAATATGGCCTCTGAGCCCAGGTTGTCCCCAATGTAGAAGTTGTCGCCCATAAAGGCTTTATCTGGTAAGCCAAGCGGGTAAGCCATTTCAAATTGCAGCGCATCGCGAACGCTGAATAAAGCAGCTTCTTTTTGCAGTTCCTGGCTAATACCCCTCAGGCTTGAATAATCGTCCAGTACATAAAAGCCCCTTCCAAAAGTACCCAGGACCAGGTCGTTATGCTCTTCTTGAATAGCAATGTCCCTTACTGCAATAGTGGGCATGCCACCTTTAAGCTGTTTCCATTCCCCTCCCCTGTTGTCAGAGAAGAAAACACCAAATTCTGTTCCCACAAACAACAAACTGGGATCCACATGGTCTTCTTCAATGGCATAGGCCGAACCTCTTTCGGGCAGGTTGCTGCTAATATTGCTCCAGCTTGCTCCTTTATCCCTGCTCATAAAAACGTAGGGTTTAAAGTCACCATTTTTATGGTTGTTAAAGCAGGCATAGACTACATTTTCGTCATGCTTGGAAGCGAATACGGCGTTCACGTAGGTACGCTCCGGAACACCGGGAAACCTTCCCACTTTGCGCCAGCTTTGGCCTCCATCTTCAGTGATCTGTATGAGGCCATCATCTGTACCCACATAGAGCAAGTTTTCATTTTTGGGAGATTCTGAAAAAGCAACAATGGCACCGTAGGGCGAAGTCGACTGGTTCTTCATTACAGCGTCTATACCCCAGATCCTTCCCATTACCGGCAGTTTATTTCGGTCGAGGTTTCGGGTGAGATCTTCGCTGATCACATCCCAGCTATTTCCCTGGTCATCACTTTTAAACAACTTATTTGCAGCAAAATAAATGCGTCCGGATTTATGCCGGCTAACCGCAAGCGGGGCATCCCAGTTCCAGCGATAGCTGTTCTCGCCTTTCCTTTCTTTGGGTTGTATGCCCTTTTCTTCACCGCTCAGTTTATCATAGCGAACAAGTACACCATACTGTGATTGTGCGTAAACAATATTAGGGTTATCAGGATCTACCTGGGATTCAAACCCGTCTCCTCCATGGGTAATAAACCAGTCGAAATTGTTCGGACCGTTGCCGCTTACCGTACGTGAGGGTCCACCCAGGCTGAAGTTGTCCTGGGTACCTCCATAAATGTTGTAAAATGGTTTGGCGTTATCCACAGCCACCTTGTAAAACTGGGTAACTGGCAAATTGGGCTTGAAAGACCAGTGTTTACCGCCATCCCAGGATTCGTACACCCCACCATCATTACCCGAAAGCAGGTGCATATTATTGTTTGGGTTGATCCAGATCACGTGATTATCAATATGCTTGAAATCTTCCCCAACATAGTCAAAGGTCTTTCCCCCATCGCTGGTAACGCGCATCCAGTTGTTCATGGCGTAAACGCGGTCCGGGTCTACCGGATCGGCTATAATCTCCTGATAGTAGTTACCACTGGTTGCGTAGCTGTTTCGCTTTTCCCAGGAAGCACCCCGGTTGGTGGAAATAAAGAAGCCTCCCTTGCCTTCAGCCGCTTCAACAATCGCATAAATATATTCGGGATTGGCGGGGGAAATAGCAAGACCGATCCTACCCAGCATGGTTTTGGGCAGTCCCTTGTTGATTTCCTTCCAGGTCTTGCCACCATCTTCGGATTTGTGCAGGCCTGAACCGGGTCCACCTCCAATGTAAGTAAAGACATGGCGCCTCCTTTGGAAGGTTGAGGCATACAAGACATCAGGGTTCCTGGGGTCCATGACTACATCGTTAACCCCGGTATGCTCATCCACCGTAAGTATGGCATTCCAGGTTTTACCGCCGTCTTCGGATTTGTACAAACCACGGTCCCCGCCTGCACTCCATAGAGGCCCTATAGCGGCTACATATACCACGTTGGAGTTATCCGGGTGGACAATGATCTTTCCAATGTGCTCGGAATTTTTCAAGCCCATGTGCTCCCAGCTCTTGCCCCCATCCAGCGACTTATAAACCCCGTCTCCATAGGAAACACTGCGCTGGTTGTTGTTCTCTCCCGTGCCTACCCAAACAATATTCGCATTGTTGGGATCCAGGGTGATACAGCCAATGGAGTAACTCCCCTGTCCGTCAAATACAGGCTGGAAGGTATTACCGGCATTGATGGTTTTCCATACACCCCCTGCAGAAGTGGCCACATAATACTCATTGAAATCATCAGGGTTAACCGCCAGATCAGAAATACGACCAGAGGTAAGTGCAGGGCCTATACTCCTGAATTTCAGGCCGGAAAGATTAGCCTCTTCCAGGACCGTTTTAGTAGTTTTTGAATTTGTTTGCTTTTTACGTTGTGCTGCTAATGATAATGTGCAAAGCATGATCACCAGAAGGAAAGTATTTCTCATTCTCATATAGATTGGTTTGAACTTAAATTGAACTGAAAGGTATTGAATATTCCTGTTCCAGTCATCCCAAAAAGACAAAAACTGTCCTGCCAGTTTAATTCCCCTCCTGCCTTTCCTGGCATCTAAAAAAATAGGGAGGTCTATCTGCAGTATTTATCCTTTGAAACCTCATTTTTAAATAATCTCGATTACTTTTTATGACTTATATCATAGGCAGTAAAAAGGAGCTGTCAGACCTTTGAATACTGCAAAAAAGGAAACTTTAGAGGTAACTATTTATAAACCTGAAAATCTTCCATTTGTACTCGCAAGAACAGACGCATTCAGTGTATAAATGCCTTCGTAGAATGATGCTGAAAATGCCTTCTCCCGTATTTTCTGGTATACAAGACCAAACAGTAATAACATCCTATAATCAATTGTAACATGGCTACACAAAACAGAAGCTTCGTAATACTGGGGGCAACCCTAATTCAACTGGCACTGGGCGCTATTTATGCCTGGCCTGTATTTACTCCTGTATTGAAAGATGCGGACTGGAGTAAAACCGAAACCCAGATCGTATTTGCGGTGGGACTGGCCATGTTTGCCCTTTCCATGATCTTTGCCGGTAAGAAAATGAAAACCTGGGGCCCCCGAAAGCTGGCAATTTTGGGAGGTATTGTCCTTGGGGCAGGCTACTTGTTTGCGGGGCTTTTTGGAGCTACTGATTTTATAACCTTGCTGATCAGTATTGGAGTCATTGGCGGGATAGGGATCGGACTGGCCTATGTAGTTCCCATAGCTGTGGGCATTCAATGGTTCCCCAACCGCAAGGGAATGATCACGGGGATTGCCGTGGCCGGCTTTGGATTTGGTGCCTTATTCTGGGTAAAACTGGCGGGTTCCTGGGGAGATCTGCTGATCCAGATAGGCATCGCCAAAACGTTTATGCTCTATGGGGCCCTTTTCTTTTTGATGATCGTATTGGGCAGTATCTGGATGAAAAACCCTCCGGCAGGCTGGGAACCCGAAGGAGGTATCAAGGAAGAGGAAAGAAAAAAAACAACTACGGTGGTTCGGGAAATGAGTCCCAAAGAAATGCTGCGTACTCCGCAATTCTACATGATCTTCCTGACCTTTGCCTTTAGTGCAGGTGCCGGGCTGATGTCTATCGGCCTCATGAAATTATACCCTATGGAAGCTCTTATGGCAAACGGATTTTCAGAACTCCGGGCCAGTGCTATAGCCGGCACGGCTATTGCTGTGTTCTTTAGTCTGGCCAATGGCCTGGGAAGGATCTTATGGGGTGTTATCAGCGATGCCCTGGGCAGGAGGCGATCTATCATCATCCTGACCTTTACACAGGGAGTATTCGTAATACTTTTCACCTATATGGCTGGAAGTGAACTGTTGCTATACCTTGCAGCAACCCTTATTGGCTTTAATTACGGCGGACTTTTTGCACTATTCCCTGCAACTACAGCAGATGTCTTTGGTTTAAAAAGTGTGGGGCAGAACTATCCCTATGTGTTCCTGGCCTATGGCTTTGGCGGGATCTTCGGACCTATACTCGGTGGTTACCTGGGCGACCTCGGCAATTTCCCGGCAGCCTTTACCATATCAGGGGTTCTGGTATTGTTAAGCACCCTGCTGATCTATTTTGTAAAGCACGTGCGGGAAGCCCGTTCTTAAGTAATATTGTAAACCCGACTTAATTCAGGTTACGGAATTCGTTAGGTGAATGCCCTACTTTTTGTTTGAATAAGCGGCTGAAGTGCTGGGGGTATTTAAATCCGAGCTCATATGCAATTTCACTGACGGATTTGCTGGGGTCGAACACCTTTTCCTTGGCCACCTCGATTAGTCGGTTCTGTATATATTCCTGTGCCGACTTCCCGGTTTCTTTCTTGACCATATCCCCAAAATAATTAGGGGACAAATGGAACTGGTCTGCAAAATAACTTACGGAAGGCAAGCCTTGTTTTTGGGGTAGCTCCGATGAAAAATAATCGCCCAGCATGCTGTCGAACTTCTCCAGGGATTCCTGATGAGCTACTTCCCGGGTCAGGAACTGCCTATCGTAAAAGCGCAGGCAATAATCCAGCAACAGTTCCAGGTTGGAGACGATCAGTTTTTTGGTGTGCTTATCCATGTTTTGTTCCAGCTCAAACTGGATCTTATCTAGCAAACTAAGAATAATCTTGCGTTCCCTGGTCGAAAGGTGCAGGGCCTCCTTTACCGAATAGGAGAAAAAAGTATAGGCATGGATTTTTTTGGCCAGATCGGTACCCTGAAGCAGATCAGGATGAAACATCAGAGCATAACCTTCGGGCTTATAATTTGGATCCGGACTAAGGCCAACGGTTTGATCCGGACCTATAAAAACCAGGGTCCCCTCATCGTAATCATAAGACTTACCCCCGTATTTGATCTTGCAGTGTTTGCTGTCTTTCAGGAAAACGGCATAACAACTAAAATGCAGTCCATCGTAGCCTTTGTTAGAATATTGTCCGTGGTCAAATTTTGAATAGTCCAGAATGCTGATCAGCGGGTGTAAGACTTCATAATTACGCAACTTAAAATAATCGGATACCGAGTTGACATGCAAAATATTTTCCATGGCCTGCTAAATTTTTACCTAAAGATAAGCTATTGATTTCCAGGAAATCAAATCCAAATCCAGGAATCCGTAATTAAGGTATAAACATCCGTAATTTGGGTAATAAAGGATGGCAAATGAAGGACTAATTTTGTCGTAGTTCCATTTATAAGAAAGTATGTCATTCTCACGTTCCCTTTTCCTGGCTACTTATTTATTTATCGGAGCTATTGGTTTCAGCCAGAACAGCTCCAAGCAACTTAAAGCTAAATTCATTGAAGAAGAGCTGGTCCTGGACGGATACCTTGACGAAGCTGTTTGGGCGGAAGCCGAGGAAGGCAAGGATTTCATGCAGTTCTTCCCTACCGATTCTGTTCAGGCCACTCACCAGACCAAAGTTAAGGTGGTGTATTCTGAAACTACGCTGTACGTAGCATTCTATGCCGAAGCACCGGATGGTGCCTACGTGGTTTCTTCTCTCCGCAGGGATTTTGGTGGGACCACCAATGACAATGTCTCCCTGCTATTCGATACCTTCAATGACGGGACCACAGCTTTCTTTTTTGGCATTACACCTTACGGGGTTCGTCGGGAGGGGCTGGTGTCCGAAGGAGGTACGAGCTTCAACAACACCTGGGATGTCAAATGGAAGGCCGAGGCACAACGCTACGACGACCATTACACCGTTGAAGTAGCCATACCCTTTACTTCCCTAAAATTTGTGGAGGGTGCCACCCGCTGGCGGTTTCGACCCTATCGCTGGAACATACAGACGAACGAACAGAGCACCTGGGTAGGCGTTCCCCAGCAGCAAATATTTTCAAGCCTGGCATACATGGGGGAATTAATCTTTGAGAAGCCTCTGGGACGATCCCGCACGCCATTTACCCTTATTCCCTACATTAATACCCTGGCCGATTATAATTATGCAACCGACCAATCCGAAACCAACTTCAAAACCGGGGGCGATGCCAAAGTAGCCGTGGGCAATAGTATGAACCTGGATATTACCCTGAATCCGGATTTTTCAAATGTAGAGGTCGATGATATCTTTACCAACCTCACCCGTTTCGAGTTGAGGCTTCCCGAAAAACGACAGTTTTTCATTGACAACAGCGACCTTTTCGAAAGTTTTGGGAACACCTTTAACGAGGCCCGTCCGTTCTTCTCCAGGAGAATTGGCCTGGCACGGGATACCCTGGGCAACCTTATCCAGAATGATATTATCGGTGGGGTGCGCCTTAGTGGAAAATTGAACAAGGACTGGCGACTTGGGGTACTCAACATTCAGACCGAAAAGGACGCCGCGAATGAAATTGCCTCTAACAACAACATGATGCTCGCCTTACAGCGCAAGGTGGGTAAACGTTCCAATATAAGTGCGTTCTGGGTAAACAGGCAGGCCATGGGCGACAGGGAGTTCCTGCAGCCCGAAGAAGCGTTTAACCGGGTCATCGGGGCCGATTACAACTTGGCTACGGCAGACAACATTTGGACAGGCCGGGCTTACCTCCATAAATCGTTTCAACCAGGGGATTCCAAAGGCAACCTTTCTTCCCAGGCTACCTTTACTTATAATCCGAGACGTTGGCGCATAGTGCAGGATCTGGTCTACGTGAACCAGGATTTTCAGGCCGATCTGGGCTTTGTTCCCCGTACGGACTTCATCAAGTGGGGTAATGGCATACAGCGCATCTTCTACCCCTCCAAAGGAATTTTTAACACCCATGGGCTGCGGTTTTTATCCATACTCTACTGGCGCCCTTCCCTGGACTATCAGAATACAGACCGGCTCTTTAACTTAGAATGGGAGACCGCTTTTAAAAACAATGCAACAGCCCAGGCCTCCTTTGCCCATAATTATATTTTCCTGGCAGCACCCTTTGACCCTACACGGACTCCTGGAGCAACTCCATTGCCAGGCAACCAGGGCTACCATTTCAATCAGTTGCAGTTTCGATACCAGTCCAACAACACTAGCCTGGTCACCTACGGCGCCAATGCTGCTGTCGGCCGCTTTTTTAATGGTGAAGTACTTACGCTGGGTGCCCAGTTGGGATATCGTTTCCAGCCCTGGGCCAACGTACAACTGGGGGTTAATTATGACGGGATTCGGTTACCCGAACCCTATGCCGATGCAGATATCTGGCTGGCCACGGCAAGAACGGAGATCACCTTCAGCAAATCCCTTTTCTGGAATACGCTGATCCAATACAGCAACCAGCGGGACAACTTTGGGGTCAACTCCCGACTACAATGGCGGTTTGCCCCCTTATCTGACCTGTTCCTCGTGTATAACGACAACTATTTTACGGAAACCTTTGCGCCCCGGTTCCGTTCGATCAATTTAAAACTGACCTATTGGTTGAACCTTTAACTAAAATCATTACAGGAGGATTTGAGTCTCAAAAAATCGTAAATTCAGAGAAACTATATATCATGGCAAATTTCAAACTAAACATCAATGGCAAGATACAGGAGGTAGATGTAGATCCGAACACCCCATTGCTTTGGGTATTGCGTGAACATCTGAACCTCGTGGGGGCAAAATACGGTTGCGGAATTGCACAATGCGGCAGCTGTACCGTACATGTACAGGGCGTAGCAGTGAGATCCTGTATGCTTGCAGTATCAACTGTGGGCAATCAGGAAATAACCACCATAGAAGGACTTTCAGAAAACGGGGAGCACCCGGTTCAAGAGGCCTGGCTGGAACTGGATGTGCCCCAGTGCGGGTACTGCCAGACGGGGCAGATAATGACTGCAGCAGCATTGTTGGAGAACAACCCAAACCCATCGGATGAAGAAATTGACATGGCTATGAACGGGAACATATGCCGGTGTGGTACCTATGTACGAATCAAGAAAGCCATCAAACTGGCTGCCAATTCCTAATCCTCAAAAATCAGAAAAATGAAACTCGTACAAACACAAATCGGAAGACGCGCTTTTATTAAGAACACAAGTCTGGCTAGTGGCGGATTGGTACTGGGATTTAGCATTTTAAATTCCTGCAAGCCCAAGGATATAGAGACGATGGCTGTTAAGGAAATGCCCAATGAATGGTTTGAAATCAATGCCTATCTGAAAATTGGCGACAATGGCCTGGTTACCATCATGTCGCCCAACCCGGAATTTGGGCAGGGTGTAATTACTTCCATGCCTATGATTGTGGCAGATGAACTGGATATTGCCTGGGAGAATGTGCTTGTTGAACAGGCTAACCTGAACGCAGAGGATTACGGATGGCAGTTTACGGGCGGAAGCCAGGGGATTAGACGCAGGTGGCAGGGTCTCCGGATGGCAGGGGCTACTGCCAGACAAATGCTGAAAGAAGCGGCTGCTGAGTCCTGGAAGGTACCGGTATCTGAAATCACCACTTCAGAAGGGATCCTCCTCCATGAAAATAGCGGCAATTCTGCAGGATACGGTGAAATGGCCTCTTTGGCTGCGCAGCGAGAAGTACCTGAGGAGGTCCCATTGAAGGAAGTCAAAGATTTTACCATTATCGGCACTCCTAAAAAAGATGTAGAGGCCAGGAAGGTAGTTACAGGTAAGCCGTTATTCGGAGTAGATTATCAGTTCAAGGGGGCACTGGTTGCCATGGCCACGCATCCCCCGGCATTTGGACTTAAATTAAAATCGTATGACGACAGCGCCGTAAGAAATATGCCCGGAATTGTTGATGTCTTCCCGATTAAATCCCTGGAGGAGGGCGCCACACGCGGTTATTTCGACACCACTGCCTTTACCGATCTGGTTGTGGTGGTTGGTAAAACCACCTGGGAGGTCATGAATGCAAGGAAGCAATTAAGGGTAAGCTGGGAACCCATTGCAGACCACAAGTTAACCATTGACCGCTTTGGCAACCAAATGGAAATTGATGTACCCAAGGGGCTTGAAAATACAGACCAGCATTATGCCCAAATGAATGAAATGGCCAGCATGCCGGGTACAATTGCACGTAAGGACGGTGATCCGGAAAAGGCTTTTAAAAATGCTGCCAAGGTCATAGAGAGATCATACAGTTGTCCCTTCCTGGCCCATAATTGTATGGAGCCCATGAACTTCTTTGCGAATGTGACGGAAGAAAAGGCGTTACTTGCTGGTCCTTTACAGGCACCGGCTCTTGCAGAAGCAACTGTGGCTGCCCGTTTGGGCATACCCATTGAAAACATAGAAGTAGAACTCACCCGCATGGGAGGCGGTTTTGGAAGAAGGGCTTATGGCCACTACGCCGTGGAAGCGGCCGTTATTTCAAAACAGTTAAAGGCCCCTGTTAAACTGGTATACGATCGGGAAGACGATATGACCTTTGGAATTTATCGTCCCTCCTATCATGCCACTTACAGGGCTGCCCTGGATGAAAACAACAATCTGGTCGCTTTTCATGTAAAAGCGGGAGGCGTACCAGAGACTCCCCTATTTGCCAACCGGTTCCCGGCCGGGGCGGTTGACAACTACCTGGCGGAACAATGGGAGATCAATTCCAATATCACCATCGGTGCCTTCAGGGCCCCGCGTTCCAATTTTATGGCAGGTGTGGAACAGGCCTTCCTGGATGAAGTTGCGGAACTCGCCGGTAAGGATCCGATAGATTTCAGGTTGGAGCTTTTGAAAAAAGCAAAAGATAATCCCGTTGGTGAAAACAATGATTACGATCCCGTACGCTATGCCGGAGTACTCGAATTGGTGCGGGAAAAATCAAATTGGGATAATTCCCCTGCGAATGCCAATAGGGGTGTTGCGGCCTATTTCTGTCATAACAGTTATGCAGCCCACGTACTCGATGTGATCATGGAAAATGGCCAACCCAAAGTAGAAAAAGTGGTTTGTGCCCTGGATTGTGGAATAGTGGTTAACCCGGATGCTGCAGCAAACATGGCCGAAGGTGCCATTGTAGACGGAATTGGCAATGCCATGTACGGAACGCTTTCCTTTACGGATGGCAAACCCGATCAAACCAATTTTGATCGTTATCGCATCATTCGCCATGCCGAGGCGCCGAAAGAGATTGAGGTGCATTTTGTTAAAAACGAAATCGACCCAACAGGTTTAGGGGAACCTCCTTTCCCACCTGTACCCGGAGCCTTGGCCAATGCCCTATACAAAGCCACCGGTAGAAGGTTATACCACCAGCCATTTATCAACGACAGGCCTCCTCTGGTTGGTTAATCCTAACTGGAGCAATGCACCTGTGAATGAGTAAAAAAAACATTTTTGAAAGACTGAGGTCCGGTGAGGTCATCCCTATGGACGACCCGGACTATGGCCATATTCGGGAAGCCGTAAATACAACCCTGGGCATATCGAAAAAAATGAACAATGCCGGTAATCTGGATGAAATACGCCAGTATCTGGGAGATATCATAGGGAAACCGGTTGATAAAACCACTACGGTTTTTACACCTTTTTACACCAATATCGGAAGGAACATTTCTCTTGGAAAAAATGTCTTTATCAACCATGCCTGCAGTTTTCTGGATTTGGGTGGAATCGTCATTGAAGATGGGGTAATGATTGGCCCGAAAGTAAATATTACCTCAGAGAGTCATCCCACGGAGGCTGGTATCAGAAAGACCATGGTGCCAAAAATGGTGATAGTAAAACGCAATGCGTGGATCGGTGTGGGGGCCACCATCCTGCCAGGGGTTACTATAGGTGAAAATGCGGTAGTGGCAGCCGGGGCTGTGGTCAACAGGGATGTACCCGCCAATACCGTAGTAGCAGGAATACCGGCCAAAGTAATTAAACATTTGAATTAACATTAAAGACGCTATAATGAAAAAGTTATTTGTTGTATCAGGCATTTTCTTTTTGGTAGCAGTTTCCTGCAAGGATGCAGCAGAAGGGAAATCTGAAGAAAACGAACAGGCAGAGGCCATCTTTCCAAAAGGTCAAAAAGGTCCTTCTGAATTTTTTACCGGTAATGCCTATCCCTATGGCCTGGTGGCAATGGATTCTGTCTATACCACCCTGGCCGGGAATGTCTACTTTGAGCCTGGTGCCAGAAGCCATTGGCATTCCCATCCCCCCGGGCAAATATTGATTGTAACCGGGGGTGTTGGCTATCACCAAATTGAAGGGCAGGCCAAAGAAACCATAAAAAAGGGTGATGTGGTTCAATGTCCCCCAAATACCAAGCATTGGCATGGCGCCTCAAAAGATGAAGGTATGTCTCACATTTACATCATACCCAACACGGAAAAAGGGGTGGTTAATTGGATGGAAGCCGTTACGGATGAACAATATTTGAACAATTAATATTTCAATATGAAAAGAATAGAAATTCTTACGGCCCTTTTCCTGCTTTCCACAGTTGTTACTGCCCAGCAGGACATATTTACACGACGTGGCCTTAGCTCTCCCGAGATTCATGAAGATGGTACCGTAACGTTTCGGGTCCAGGTACCCAAAGCCTCAGAAATAGCTATTTCAGGGAGTTGGATGGCTGCAGAAGGGCTTGCCCCAGGAGTAGCCATGATGGAAAAAGAGAATGACAGCGTCTGGAGTTTTACCACGGACCCTTTGAAAGCAGAAATGTATCGCTACAACCTGTTTGTCAACGGGGTTCGGACCCTTGATCCGGCAAATGCCCATGCCATCCGTGATGTGGCTAACCTTTCCAACGTTTTTATTGTAGGGGATGGTCAGGCAGACCTGTACCGTGTAAACAAAGTACCCCATGGGACCGTGACCTTCCGATGGTATCCCTCTCCTACTGTTGATAAAACCCGAAGAATGGCGATCTATACACCTCCGGGCTATGAAAATAATCAAGAAGATTATCCTGTTTTGTATTTGCACCACGGTATAGGAGGGGATGAAGAGGCCTGGTTAGGCTCCGGAAGGGCTGCCCAGATCATGGATAATCTTATTGCCAGGCGTTTGGCCAGACCTATGATCGTGGTTATGCCCAACGGCAATGTGTTCCAGGAAGCTTCCCCGGGAAATGGAAGCAGGGGTTTTGTACAACCCACCTTTATGCTGCCCAATACCATGGATGGCAAGTTTGAAGAATCTTTTGGAGACATACAAGCATTCGTCGAAAGCAATTACAGGACCATTGCTAAAAAAGAAGGCAGGGCCATAGCAGGTTTGTCCATGGGCGGCTTTCATACAGCGAATATTTCGCTGAATTATCCCAATACCTTTGACTATGTGGGACTGTTTTCTTCCGCGCTTGGCGTGCGGCCCATGGGCGACAGCACTTCTGAAATGTATAAGAACAAGGATCAAAAATTAAAACAGCAAATGGAGAATGGCTACAAGCTCTATTGGATGGCCATTGGGGACGGCGATATGGAAATGCTGTTAAAAGGAAATGCTTCTTTTAGAAAGAAGATGGATGGTATGGGTATGAATTACGAATATCTGGAGACTGGAGGCGGTCATACCTGGGACAACTGGAGAAGCTATTTAAGCATATTTACACAAAAAATATTTAATTAATCATTTTATACTTTACTGATGAAACAAGTGAAAATAGCAGTGATAGGTTTGCTCTTAATAGGCATTTCGGCTTGCAGGAGCGAAAAGGAGAGGCCTGAAAAGAATATCCCTGATATAGCATTGCAAAAAACCTCGGTCAAAACCGAAATGGAAGGAATGGTCTTTCGGGACCTGAATAAAAATGGTAAACTGGATGTTTATGAAGACATAAATGCACCTATTGAAGCGCGTGTCAATGACCTGGTGTCACAAATGACCCTGGAAGAGAAGGCTGGTGCCATGTTTATGCCCGGAGTACCTGTGAATGAAGATGGAACACTGGAAAAAAATCCAAACGCCACAGGCCCTGGAGCACGGTACCCTGCAGCTATAGACAATATTGATCAGGGAAAACTGAACCATTTCAATGTTTGGGCCATTCCCTCAGAACCCAGGTTGATGGCCGTCTGGTATAACAGGCTCCAGCAACATGCAGAACAATCCCGGTTGGGCATTCCGGTAACCATCGCCTCGGATCCAAGGCACCATTTCAGCAATACTATATTTTCCATGGCTGCCAATGGGTTTACACAGTTTTCTGAAACTCCCGGACTGGCTGCTATTGGTAATGATTCCCTGGTAGAAACATTTGCAGAAATTGTGCGAAAGGAATACCTGTCAGTGGGCATACGCGTGGCACTCCACCCCCAGATCGATTTAGCCACCGAGCCCCGGTGGGCGCGGATCAGCGGTACTTTTGGTGAAGATGCAGAGCTGACAGCCCGTATGGTAACCGCCTATTTAAAGGGACTTCAGGGTGATGAAGTAAATGAACAAAGTGTGGCCTGCATGGTGAAACACTTTCCTGGTGGCGGACCACAAAAGGAAGGTCTGGATCCCCATTTTGCCATCCAGAAAGGGCAGATCTATCCCGGTGATAATTTTGATTACCACCTCATTCCCTTCGAAGCCGCTTTCAAAATGAACCCGGCTTCCATTATGCCCTATTACGGCATACCTACCGGCCAGACCGATGAAGATGTGGCCATGGCTTACAACAAAATGATCATAACAGACTTGTTACGGGAAAAATACAATTATGATGGAGTAGTCTGTACGGATTGGGGGCTTATCACCGACGTTCAGATGGGTCCCGATATTACCTGGCCTGCACGCGCCTGGGGGGTTGAAGACCTGGAACCAGTACAAAGGGTCAAGAAAATTATTGAAGCGGGCTGCGACCAGTTTGGCGGGGAGAACCGTCCTGAACTCGTCCTTGAACTCGTCAATTCCGGCCAGCTCAGTGAAGCACGCCTTGATGAATCGTTAAAACGGCTCATGAGGCAAAAGTTTCAGCTGGGGCTTTTTGACAATCCCTTTGTTGACGAGGAAAAGGTACCTGAAATAGTAGGTCGTGAGGAGTCTCGTAAAATAGGTGACCAAAGCCAACAGCATGCTATGACGCTCCTCAAAAATGAAGCGTATACCCTGCCATTGAAATCAGGGGAGCATAAGGTATACATACAAGGGATGGACAGTACCGTGGTGGCTGCGTATGCCACAGTGGTATCTACACCGGAAGAAGCCGATTTGGCCATAATTCGATTAAACACCCCATGGTATCCAGCGGATACCCGAAATCCATTTGCACTCTCTTTCCATCACGGCGACCTTGATTTTAAAGGTGAAGAAAAAGAAAACATCCTTTCGCTGTTGAAGAAGGTTCCTACGGTGGTTGATATTTATTTAGATCGGCCGGCAGTATTACCGGAAATTGCAGCTGCTTCAAATGCATTGATTGCAGATTTCGGGGCCAGTGATAAAAATGTTTGTGAGGTACTTTTTGGCAATTCCAGGCCAATGGGTAAACTCCCGTTTGAATTACCCTCTTCCATGGAGGAGGTGCGCGAGCAATTAACCGATGTACCCTATGACACCGAGAATCCATTATTTGAATTTGGTTTTGGCCTCTCGTATCAATAATGCATAGACAACTATAGTGCTTTAGTCTCGATTACGCGTCTGAAGCAGGCCTCCAATAGCCAGAAAACCTCCGGGTTCGGAAGAATTATTAAACTCAATGCCCTTTGCCTTTCTGCAGGCAGAGGGCAGTTGTATTTTTTTCGTTTACTTTTCCCTATTTTTGATGGATTTTTAAAAACCCTGAAAAAATGAAAAAATTGTTATGGCTATCCCTGGTACTGATATGGGCCTGTAATTCCACCCAGAAATCTGCAGGCACAGAGGCAAGTGCAGAGGATACTCCTGTAAGCGTGGATCCCGTAGATTATGCCAGCACTATTACCGAAGAAGACCTTAAGGAGCATTTATACATATACGCTTCCGACGAATTTGAAGGCAGAGAAACTGGTAAAGAAGGTCAGAAAAAGGCGGTTGAATATCTGAAAGCTACCTACGAGGAGCTCAACATACCCGCCGCACAGGAAAACGGTGATTATTTTCAGAAAGTCCCCCTGGAAATGTCAAAACTCCCCGTAGGATCAATCAACATAGAAGGTAAGGAGTTTGAGATTGGGAACGAGTTCCTGGCCTTTACGGCTGGAGAGGGCTCCTTTGACGAAATAGTTTATGTAGGCTACGGAATAGAGGATGAAAATTACTCTGATTACAAAGATGTTGAGGTTAAAGGCAAATTGCTCGTGATGAAGTTTGGCGAGCCCCAAAATGCGGATGGAACCTATGTATTGTCAGGTAACGAAGAAGCTTCGGTCTGGAGCAACATGTCCGAAGCCATTGGTAAGCGCACTGAGGTTGCCAGCGCAAAAGGAGCTAAGGGAATCCTTTATTTTGATCCCGCTAATTATGCCCGTTACAAGGGGTATTACCAATACATGAAACGCAACAACAGCGGACGCATGGCGATCAAGGAATCTGCAGAAAATCCGGTTCTTGTGATAATGGATCAGGAAATGGGAGATGCACTTATGCCTAATATGGATGGGGATTCAAAAGCACAGCAAGTTGCAAAAAGTGTAGAGGTTAAACTGCAAAGTGTAAATGAAGATGTGGATTCGGAAAATGTTGTGGCCATTATCCGTGGATCCCAATACCCTGACGAATATGTAGTGATCTCTTCTCACCTGGACCACGTAGGGGTGAATGACAAGGGAGAGATACATAACGGGGCTGATGACGATGGCTCAGGTTCTGTTGCCATGCTGGAAATTGCCGAAGCCTTCAAGATTGCGGCCAGCAAAGGGGTGAGACCAAAAAGGTCTATCGTATTCCTTCACGTTACCGGGGAGGAAAAAGGGCTGCTGGGATCGCAATATTATACGGATTTTGATCCTATTTTCCCGCTTACCCAAACCGTGGCCAATTTAAACATCGATATGATAGGAAGGATAGACCCGAAACGAGAGGGAGACCGAAACTACGTATATCTCATCGGTTCAGATAAATTGAGCAGTGAGTTGCACCAGTTGTCTGAGGAAGTTAATACCAAATATGCCGGAATAGAGCTGGATTACAAATACAATGACGAGAATGATCCCAACCGTTTTTATTACCGAAGCGATCATTACAACTTTGCCAAAAACAATATTCCTATAATCTTTTATTTCAATGGTACCCATGACGATTACCACCGGCCTGGTGATACCCCGGATAAGATCAACTATGACTTGCTAAGAAATAGGACCCGACTTGTATTTCACACTGCCTGGGAAGTAGCTAACAGGGAGCAACGGGTAGCCGTGGATAAGATGGCAAAATAAAGCCGTTCATCGGCTTCAAAAAACAAACCCCGACATACACATCGTCGGGGTTTTTATATTAAGCCGTATTTCCGGATAAAGCGGATTTTCCTTCTTCGGCTCAGATTCTTGAGCTTTCTTTCTAGTATTATCGCTTCCTTTAAATTTGGCTTTTCAATTATGCATTCCAACTGCCATGGGATACCTTTAGAAGTGTAAGCGGACATCCCCTGATTGTGCTCAAAGATACGTTTGGATATGTTATTAGTCTGGCCTACATAAAACCGTCCTAGTCTTTCTGAAGAAATTATATAGACGTAAAAGGGCATATAAATCCTTTTTAAGTCAATATAATATCAGGACAGGTAATTGTTCTGCGGTATAAAAAAGTAGTGCTGACGATCCTTTTTGGATGTCAGCACTGCTTCCGCTAGCTCTTTGGTCTAAAGGCCTTGTGACAGAAGAAACCAAAAAGACGTGGCAAGTATACCGTGTCCCGTTCGCTTTTGTTTTGGAAACTAGTACGTATTCTGAAGAAGGGAGATCTTGCCAAAAAAAGTAGTGCTGACGATCCTTTTCGGATGTCAGCACTGCTTCCGCTAGCTCTTTGGTCTGAAGGCCTGCTGACCGATCGACGGGAGTATCCGTAGGATCGACCAAAGAGAGCGTCAGTAGGGTGGAAGACCGGGTTCGAACCGGCGACCTCTGGAACCACAATCCAGCGCTCTAACCAGCTGAGCTACAACCACCGTTTGTAAGCGGAGCCAAAGGTACTTCATTTTCTCCTATGAATCCAAAAAAATACATCGCAATTTGGGAGGAATCAGATCAGTTTATGTCATTTGAGAAAGCAAGGCATCTGGCGGTAAAGGACCTCTAAAAATGCATATTTATCGACAAAATACACGAAATGTCAGATCAAACACACAAAAAATGGCGTTTCACAACATTAATTGGTGCCGCCAGATATGAGGGCCTACTTTTAGGAGTTATAATAAAAAAGGAATATGCCCTCTAAACCAGCCCTTTTTCCACATGCCTTATTCTTCTGGAAAAATAAGAAGGCCGTTTCAATTCTGCTTGCCTTTTTTTGGGCCTGTCTTTCTTTTGCCCAAAGCGCAAAAGTAGAACAGCTATACGATTCTATCAGTCAGCTGCGTTCACAACCTGAATTTACGGAGAGGGATACCACACATATCAACCTGCTCAACCAGCTGGCAGCAAGCCTCAGATATTACGATGTGGAGAATGCCTATAATATTGCAAAAAAGGCACTGGAGTTAAGTCGTGAGACCCAATACAGCCTGGGAGAGGCCACTGCCCTGTTAAGAATTGGTGATTACTTTTCCGATAAGGGACAAAGCGATAAGGCCATAGAGAATTTTGAGCAAGCCCTTGAAATTGCCAATAAACTTGACGATACACTCACCCCCTTCAGGATCATTAATAACCTGGCATCCGAACACACCTATAAAGGCGATTTTGCCGAAGCACTTAAGGGGTACTTGCATGGCATTGAACGCATCAACGTACTCCTGGAGGAAGGCGAAGAAGATGACAAGAAGCTCATCGTGGTCCTGTCAATTATGAATGAAAACATCGCCAACCTTTTTGCTTCCCAAAAAGATTATGAGCAATCCCTGAAATACTATGAAAAAGTAAGGAAGATCAACACCGAAATTGGCGATCCCATAATCATGGCCGAGACCAATAGTAATCTGGCCTCGGTATACGCAGAGAAGGGTGCCACGGATGATGGTGTGCAAAAAGATTTTGAATATGCCATGTTCCACGTGAACAGCAGCATCCAGACTTTTGAGAAAGATAAGATCATGGACTGGCTGGCCTATGCATACGAAGTAAAAGGCAAAATCCATCTAAAGCAGAACAATCACAAGTGGGCGCTGCACTGGTACAAGCAAAGTGAAACGATTCATGAAGAAATTGAAGACGACAGGGGTAAAATTGATCTGTACAACGGAATGGCCCAGGCCTATTTAGCCCAGGGAAATGACAGCCTGGCTAAAAACTATGCCCTGAATGCGTACGCGATTTCGGAAAGGATCAAAGATTCCGAAGGAACACAGGAATGCGCTAAAACCCTTTACAAGGTGCATGAGAAAAGTGGAAACTTCAAAAAAGCGCTTGAATACCTGGAACTCTACCAGGAACTGTCGTCCAACATATACCGCAACGAAAACAAAAAGAGCCTCGTACTGATTAAAACCCAATCCGAATATAATGAGCAGATCAAAGCAGAAAAGGAAGCTAATGAAAAGGCGCTAGCCAGAAGGGACCTCTATGTTTGGATTTCCATTTCCATATTAATTGCCCTGCTTATAGTGATCTTCCTGGTACAGCGCAACCAAAAAATACAGAAAAGGCTCAATGGGGTTCTGAACGCCAAGAAAGAGCTACTGGAAAAACGTGAATCCGAGCTGAGGGAAAACAACGAGACCAAAACAAAGCTCTTTTCTATTATTGGTCATGACCTAAGGGGGCCTATTGGTGCCTTGCAGGGGCTATTGAACATGTTTGGGGAAGGCGAGATTACCAAAAAAGAATTAATGGATTTCCTGCCCAAACTCCGGGGAGATGTAGACCATATCTACTTTACACTGAACAACCTGCTATCCTGGGGGCATTCTCAGCTTAATGGCTCTGTTACCAAACCTGAAGTGACTGCGGTTGAAGCCATTGTAAAAGAGAATATCAACCTCCTTTCCGAACAGGCGCAGAACAAATCCATACGCATTGTAAATGAACTTCCTGACAATACCCATACCTGGGCAGACGCCAACCAGATAGATATCGTAATCCGCAACCTTATGAGCAATGCCCTGAAGTTCACCCCTGAAAACGGCATGATTAAAATTTCCGGAGAGGAGTATGCAGACCACTGGCAAATTTCTGTTCGAGATACAGGAGTGGGTATGGATCAGGCCACGGTGGATAAGCTATTCGACAAAAATTCCAATGTAACTACCTATGGTACGAATAATGAAAAAGGTACCGGACTGGGGCTTTCACTCTGCAAAGAAATGGTAGAGAAAAACAAGGGAAAAATATGGGTAGAAAGCACCCTTAGAAAGGGTAGCACCTTCCACTTTACGCTACCCAAAATCAAACAGAGTTACCCAAAGGCGAGCTAAATCAGATCGTCCAGATGCTTTACGCCTATAAAGCGTTCTACTGTAAATCCTTCGGCGTACTCCACCCCTATCAACCTGCCCAGATCCCTTGCTCTGTAGCGGACACTGTCTGTAAAGTTCTTACTGCTAATCGGTGTATCGGGTTCCTTGCTGTTAGGGTCATAGAACTGAGAAGCATAAGCATTGATGGCTTCCATCTTCTTGTCGATAAAATCAGACACATCCACAACAAAATCCGGTTCCAGGTTCTTCCATTGTATATAGTGATATACCTTTTTAGGCCTCCATGGATCCTGCCACTCATCATCCCCTACCCACTTGGTGTCTATTTTGAGCAGGCCGCTAAGAAAGCAGGCATCGCTTACCAGCTTACTGCCCTTGGCGTGATCAATGTGGCGGTCTTCAACAGCATTGCAGAGTACAATATCAGGCCTGTACTTCCGAATAACCTCGATGACCTGCAATTGATGCTCCTTATCGTTGACAAAAAAACCATCTGCAAATTCCAGGTTGATCCTAGCGCTCAAGCCGAGAATATCTGCAGCCTTCCTGGCCTCTTTATCTCTTAGTTCAGGGGTGCCCCGGGTGCCAAGCTCTCCACGGGTCAGGTCTACGATACCCACTTTTTTTCCATTCGATATTTCCTTGGCTATGGTGGCTCCTGCCCCCAGTTCAGCATCATCAGGATGCGAACCAAATACTAAAATGTCCAGTTTCATTATTATTTATTTCTTGAATATTTAGACGGGTAACGCCTTTTTTCCCTGACTAATGGACCTGAGCGCCTGCTCAAGGTCGGCAATAAGATCTTCGGTTTCCTCTATACCCACGGAAAATCGGATAAGGCCATCTGATATACCCTGTTGTAGCCTTTCCTCAGCGGAAAGCAAGGCGTGGGAGGTCTTAGCCGGACTCAGCAAAGTGCTTTCCACTCCTGCAAGGCTCATGGATGATTTAACTAGCCTTAGGGCATTCTGGAATTCCGGTGTCTTTTTCGCATGTTTCAGTTCAAAAGAAAGCATCCCCCCAAATCCATGCATCTGGCTTTTGGCCAGTTCATGCTGGGGATGGTCTTTCAAACCAGGGTAATATACCCTTGCTACATCCTTGTGGGCCGACAGGTATTCTGCCAGTTTCTGTGCGTTTTCATTCTGGGCCCTAACTCGCAGTCCCATGGTCTTCAGGCTGCGCTCCAGCAACCAGACTGTATAATCGCTAAGGCTTCCACCCAGATTTTTAGCAAGCTGGAAGATGCGTTCCATATAAACCCCGGAAGAAGCCACAGCCCCGGCGCAGATATCGGAATGCCCACCCATATACTTGGTAGCACTATGTATAACTATGTCTATTCCAAAATCCAAAGGGTTCTGGTTTACAGGACTGGCAAAGGTATTGTCTATCATGGAGACCATGTTGTTCCTTTTGGCTATCTCAGCTATTCCCCTGATATCAGTTAATTGAAGTAAAGGATTGGAAGGTGTTTCTATATAGACAACCTTTGTGTTTTCCTGAATTTCTGCTTCAAAATCGGAAACCTCCATTCCCCTGGTAAAGGAATAGGCAATGCCGTATTTATCAAATTCCTCCAGGATCAGGTTATGGGTACCTCCATAAATCTGGTTTTGCAAAACAATATGGTCTCCTGCCCTCAGGAAAGCCAGTAAGGAGGTACTTATTGCAGCCATCCCGCTTCCAAAAATGAGCGCAGCTTCCGCATTTTCCAAAGCAGCAATTTTTTTGCACAGGGCTTCCTGATTGGGTGTGTTGAAATAACGTGGATAGCGCTTAATATCCACGTCCTCATAGGCGTAGGAAGTACTCATATACAAGGGAGAGATGGCGCCTTTATAGACTTCATCCTCTATTTCCCCCACATGGGTACAGATGGTATTGATTCCCTTTTTCATCGTGCTTTAACTAAGATTCAGACAAGTGTTAAAGGTACGAAATTCGCTTAAACCTCTACTTTTTTCCAATGTCCTTTGCGGAACCAGATAATAGCAATTATGGAAAGCAGAACTTCGGCCAGCGTAATGGCCAGAAAGACTCCCAGGGCACCCATGTTGAAGGTAATCGCCCCAAGGTAGGCGAACGGCAGCTGGAAGATCCAGAAGGCTATGAAATTGATCTTTGTAGGAGTGCGGGTATCCCCTGCACCATTAAATGCCTGTGATATAACCATCCCGTAAGCATAGAACAGGTAACCAGCAGCAACAACCTGCAAACAAAGCGCCCCATTTTCAACTACGCTGGGCGTATCGTTAAACAGGGTGATAATTTCCCTGGCAAAAAACAGGTAAAAAAAGGAAATGGCAAGCATAAAAATTGCGTTGTAACGCCCGGTTAGCCATACGGATTTTTCCGCCCGATCCGGTTTTTTAGCCCCCAGGTTTTGCCCTACCAGTGTAGCGGCGGCATTGCTCATCCCCCAGGCCGGCATAAAGGTGAACATCATAACCCGGATGGCAATGGTATAGCCCGCCAGGACTTCACTCCCAAATTCAGACATGATTCGCATTAGGAAAACCCAGCTGGAAGTCCCGATCAGGAACTGAGCAATACCCCCAAGGGAAACCCGGATCAGATTCATCATTACCTCAAAACGCAGGATAATATCCTTCAAAACCAGCTTTATCCTGCCCCATCCATAAAAGAGAATAAGCAACTGGAATAACACTGCTGTACCCCTGCCTATATTGGTAGCTATGGCGGCACCCATTACCCCAAATTCCGGGACAGGCCCCAGACCAAATATAAAAATAGGGTCCAGGATAATGTTTAGTGCGTTGGACAGCACAAGCGTCCACATGGCCATGGAGGCATCCCCTGCCCCTCGGAATATGGCATTGATTAGAAAAAGAAGCAGGATGGTAATGTTTCCGCCTATAAGAAGTTTGGTATAGCCATAGCCTTCTTCAATCAGGTCGGGCTCTCCTCCCATTAAGGCCAGTATTTCCTTGGAATACAAGAATCCCAGAACCCCGATGATGGCTGCGACAAATACGCCCAGGAGTATGGCCTGCATGGCAGCCTCCTGTGCTCCCTTGACATCCTTTTCCCCTATCCGCCGTGCCACCACTGCAGTGGCTGCCATACTTAACCCGATGGCAATAGCGTAAACGAGAGTAATAACAGATTCTGTAAGGCCAATGGTGGCCACCGCATTAACACTGACCTGGGATACATAGGCAATATCTACGACTGCAAATATGGATTCCATCATCATCTCCAGAATCATGGGAATGGATAACATGAAGATGGCTTTTCGAATACTGCCTGAGGTAAATTCAGTTTCCCTTCCGGTTATGGCAATAATGAAATAGCGAAAAAATTTATTGATTGGGTTGTTATTGTGGGTCATGATGTGAAATTATGCTGTTAGAAGGAGAAAATAGTCTTGTTTAAACCCTGTTGTTCAGGGTTTTATCGGATGGCAATCGCCAGCAAGACATTTACGGTAAACATAATTTCTATTGCTTCATGATGGAGCAAAGATGCGATTTTTTTTAAAGAAGTAAAATTTTTATTCGATGGGGCAGATTTTTATAGTTTGGTTCGAATCCTTGATCTCAGAAACTCAATCTAGTTTTTGAGGTCCTTCTGAAGTTTCATTGATCACCCAATGTTCATTCTGGATAGACTTATATCTGATCTCGTAAGGAATTCGTTCCAGTAATTCAATCAACCTTAGTATTTTAGGCCGATCTTCTTCGGTAAAATTCACCTTAAAAATATTATAGGTGGTATTAGCTGGAATAGCTATACCCTTATTCAGTGTTGAAGTAGAAACGCTTTTAAGGCTATCCAGGATCGAATCTTGTGAGACAAGTAATTCCCAAAAATAGTCATGGTATTCTTTCAGATCTAAGAATTCTCCCTGCATTTCAGATTTCACAGATTCAATAATTGCGGGGCCTACTCCGTGATTCGATATATCAACAGAAAAAGTCCCTTCAGCGGTATTATTTGACGTAGAAATCTGCAAATAAGGCAATATGGAAAGGTAATTTTGCTTGCTCATCAGGTTGGTCTGATAAATAAAAATGACGAGGGTGATGAAACTAATACTCATCGCACTCATACTCAGGATACGCTCGGAATTCCATTTGATCTTAAAATTGGCCATATGCGCAGTAATCGATATCCTTAAAATAAATTTTATTACCCTTTAAAAAAGTGACTTTATTTGTTCCTGTAGTTCACCTGATACCTCCAGTAACTGATAGCTCCCAGGATCAGGATACCCAGCACAGTATACCAGACAAATGAAGGGGTAATTACCTGGTCACCACTCGCATAACTATGCAGCCCAACGAGGTAAAAATTCACCCCAAAATAGGTCATCATAATACTTCCAAAAGCTATGATACTCAAAAAGTTAAATGTCCATCGCCCCCTTAAACCGGGTACAATTCTGGCATGCAGTACAAAGGCATAAACCATAATGGAAATCAGGGCCCAGGTCTCCTTGGGATCCCAGCCCCAGTATCTACCCCAGCTTTCGTTGGCCCACTGTCCGCCCAGGAAATTCCCAATGGTAAGCATGATTAACCCGACGGTAAGCGCCAGTTCATTAATCACGGTGAGCTCTTTGAGGTTATGCTCCATGCGTTTCCTGTTTCTTTTGTTGGTCAATACGATCAGCAGCAGGGCCACAATACCCAGTATCATACCAACAGTAAGGGGGCCATAGCTGCCTACAATTACGGCCACGTGTATCATCAGCCAGTAACTGTCCAGTACGGGTACAAGGTTGGCAATGGCCGGGTCTACCCAGCTTTGGTGGGCAATCCACAGTAGCATTGAGGTAACGAAAGCCGTTGCCGCGATGGTGATATCACTTTTCCGTCCCAGTGACAACCCCATGGCCATCGTTGCCCAGGATACATAGAGGATGCTTTCATAGGCATCACTCCAGGGGGCATGCCCGGAAATATACCATCGCATAATAAGTCCGGCCGTATGCCAGAGGAAAAAGATGATTATGATGCCCTTGAAGAAATAGGTGGCTACCTTCCAGATCTCTCGCTCCTTGAATATCCGGAAGATAAGCACGAAGAACATCAGGATACCAACCATAGCATACCATTTATAAAGTCGGTTGAAGATATCCAGTTTATTGTAGATAATCTCCGCCCTTACCTTTTCCCTGGGAGGCAGTACTTCACTGCCAAAATCGGCCTGGTTCTTGTGAAATGCCTCCAGGATCTTTTCTGCATCCGTGTAATCTCCGTTCGATAGCCCTGTTCTTAGGGACAACAGATAATATGGCAAGCCGTTACTAATAAAATTAGCATAAAGGCTATCGGAAACCTGGTACCTCCCTGAACGGAATTCCACAGCGGATATCCACTTGTTGTTTTCATCATTCTTCAGTGGGAAAATCTTGAATATTTCCCCACTCAAAGCCCTGTCGAGCAAGCTCAGTCGAAAGTAGGCGTCTTTGAAATCTGATTGAAACTTATTAGGTGTATTGGTGGCAAATGCCTCCTGCAGATAAGGTCCCAATTTGTTATTTCCTTTTTCATCGAAAAAATCCGTGGCTTTGATTAGTTTCTGCCCTTTTGGTATACCTATAATGCTCCGTATACTGTCGTTCTGCCCTTTTTTATCCAACGCTATAAATTCATTATTATACCACAAGGGCGGGTTCAGCATCATCGACAGGAATACCTGGTTGGCATCGAGGTCTTTGTATGAGTCCTTGAAGCTAAGTTTTCGCAGTAATTCGGAAGCAAAGGTGTTAACAGGCTTCATTCGCCCGCCATCATCCTGAATAACCAGTTCCCCGAAGAGTGCTGCATGCTCTTTGGGCACGGTACTCTGGCGGATCAGGGAATCTACCTCTTGCTGAGTTGGAGGCTCCGTATGAATATGATCCTGGGCTGGAACCTCAGTATGAACATGCCCATCGGCATCCTGAACCTCCTGTGCATGGACAGGGAACCAAAGAAACAGTATGAGCAAAGTGGCCAGTTTGGTCCGCTTGCGCCTGAGTTTATCCAAGGTATTGGCCAGTTCCTTAAATCTGGTTTTACCGTAAAACATGATACCCAAAAGCCCCAGGTATAGCAGGAAATAGCCGATGTAGGTAATCCATGTTCCCCAAAGGTCGTGGTTTACTGAAAGTACAGTTCCTTTTTCGTCCTGATCAAAACTGGCCTGGAAAAATCGGTAACCTCTATGATCCAGTACATGGTTCATGTAAATATCGTAGTCGAACGGCCGCTCATCGTTCACGGTAATACGGCTCATAAATGAGGAGTAGCCTTTCTCAGTACCCGGGTACTTTTCCGCTATAAAGTCATTGAGTTTTATACTAAACGGCAATTCATAAACCTTTGACCCGTAACTCATCGTGAATTCGAGCTCGCCTACTCTGATCTTGTCTGAGTAGGTTGCCCTGCCTTTACCGCCCAGCAGTTTGGCCTGGACTTTTTCACCTCCGGAAGTAATGTCCAGGATCAGGGCATCGGGGTCAGCATCCGTCTTCTCATCCTCCGGAACAGGTACCACATCGTATATTCCATTCATCAGGGGTTCGGGAAGTACAAACTGTATTCCAGCTACATTGTAGAGGGATCGCAGGTATAAGGTTTGCAGGCTGTCTGCAACAACTTCTCCGCGCAGCTGATCAGCCATGCGCATAAATCCACCCTCAAAGGGGGATTGAATTTGATAACCCTCATCATTGGCTATGATATTTATGGCTCCTTCTGTGGGTTTATTCAATGAAAAAAGCACGTTATGGATACTGCTTACCGTTCCACTTTCCAGGTAGTGATCATGGCGGCCACCTCCTCCGGATTCCACAACTTTTAAAAATTTTTTGCCATCGGGATCCCTTACCAAGGCTTTTTTAGCTCCCTGAATAAAACCGCCATAGGCAACAGTGAAATCAGTCCCGTTAAAATCCAGTTCCCAGGGCAGATTTGTCTTTAATGCTTCCGGCGTTACCATCAATTCGGACTGGAAAGTCCTGCGCATTAATTCGCCATCAATATCCCCGTCAACCAATAGGGTGAGATAGGTTTTATCCGAGTAAAAGATGTTGGAAGTATTTCCCTCCCTTATAGGCATCATACCCTCATAACTGATGTATCTGGTAACAAAAGCTCCAACAATGATCAGGATCCAGGACAGGTGCAGGGTTAATACGGACCATTTCTCTTTCCTTAGTAACTGGTATCGCTTGATATTACCGATAAAATTGACCAGAAAAAAAGCCATTATAGCTTCGAACCACCAGGCGTTATAAATCCAGATCCTGGCTGTTTCGGTGCTGTACCAGCTCTCTATAAAAGTTCCGAAAGCCATTGCTGTGGCAAATACCAGAAAAAGAATAGCCATTAATCGCGTAGAAAAAAGAGTCTTTCTAAGAAGATCTTGCATTTTTAGAGGGTTTTATTTAGAGCAAGTAAAAATAAGGTCTTTTTCTCTATTAACACGGGATTATTGGGCATAAAAAGTTGAACACTTTTGTTAATAATTACGAAAGCCCTGTGGGTGCTAAAATTCGTATTTTTGGGCATGCTAAAAATAGTTCTTCTGGGTACCGGAAATCTGGCAGTACATCTTTTTGATGCTTTGGCCACTAACAAGTTCGCCACGGTGATCCAGGTTTTTGGACGTAATAAGGAAGCCCTTTCCTACTTCCAGGACAGAACCGATATAACTGATAGCAAAGACAATATTCGGGATGCAGACCTTTACATCTGCGCGGTTAGCGACGATGCCATAAAAGCAGTTTCGCAATACCCCCGTCATAAAGAGGCTATAATCCTGCACTGCTCCGGGGCTGTTCCCCTAACCGCCCTTCCTGGCGACTGTAAACGAGGGGTGTTCTATCCGCTGCAAACCTTTAGCAAGGGTAGAAGCATCGATTTTACAAAGGTCCCCATTTGTGTTGAGGCAGAGAATAATGAAGTACTGGAAGTGCTGCTAGCTCTTGGAAAGAGTATTTCTGAAACCTGTGTGGCCATTGATTCGGATCAACGCAAAGCGCTACACCTGGCTGCCGTATTTGCCAATAATTTCACCAATCATTTATTTGAACGAGCGGCTGCAATCTGTGCAGATAACAAGCTTCCTTTTAACTTGTTGAAGCCCCTTATAGAAGAAACAGTCGCCAAACTGGACACGTTAAGCCCACTCGAAGCCCAGACCGGACCGGCCAGGAGAGGTGACCAATATACCCAGGAGAAACATTTAAATTTAATGACCGACCTCCGGGATCGGGAAATATATCGGATACTTAGTCAAGCAATCGAGGAAAAATATGGAAACCAGCTATAAAAAATACCTCAAAAACATTACCACCTTTGTTTTTGATGTGGACGGTGTCTTCACAGACGGTACCGTGCTTATTACAACAGAAGGAGCACTGCTTAGAAAAATGAGCATTCAGGACGGTTATGCGGTGAAGACCGCGCTGAAAAAAGGATACCGCATCTGCGTAATTACCGGAGGCACCAATGAAGGGGTCAGAAAAAGGTTGCAGGGCCTGGGTGTAACCGACATATACCTCGGCGCAGATCTAAAAGAACAAACCCTTGAGGAATATCTGGAACTTTATGAGATAGATCCTGCAAACGTGCTTTACATGGGAGATGACTTGCCGGATCTGCCCTGCCTGCAAATGGTTGGACTGCCCACCTGTCCGCAAAATGCCGTACCGGAAATCAAAGCCCTGAGTAAATATGTTTCTCCCAAATCAGGGGCAGAAGGATGCGTCCGTGATGTGATTGAACAGGTACTTAAGGTCAAAGGTGACTGGCAGGATAATTTCAGCGCTGCTAACGACTAGATTATGCTGGTTGAAAAACTCAAACATTTACGGGTTATTCTCGCTTCCGGGTCCCCGCGCAGGCAGCAACTTCTCAATGAGATGGGTATCGCTTTTACCTTATTTAAAAATACAGTTGATGAGGACTACCCCCTTCATCTTCAAGGAGAAGCTATTCCATCTTACCTGGCCAAAAAGAAGGCTGAAGCTCTTTTAAACCGGCTAAAACCCAATGACATTCTCATTACTGCTGATACTGTAGTCTGGCACAAAGGAAGTTCATTGGAAAAGCCTGCAGGTAAAACCGAAGCTCAGGCCATGTTGAAGGCATTGTCTGGCGACTGGCATGAGGTATTCACTTCCGTTTGTATTACGCATGCGGGTAAACATCAGGTGGTTTCAGACATTACCCGGGTGAAATTTGCATCCCTTGGTCAGGAAGAGATTAACTTTTATATAGACCAGTACAAACCCTTTGACAAGGCCGGAGGGTATGGAATACAGGAATGGCTGGGCCTGGTGGGCATAGAGGAAATATCAGGATCTTACACCAACGTTGTAGGCTTACCCACCCAAAAACTTTACAAAACGTTAATGGACATGGTCGTACCTCCTGCATAAGGTACTTTCGTTAAAAATTTAAGCTATGAAAAGATTGGCCAAATACGGCGTATTACTGTCCCTTGTTTTTATATCAGGATTCCTTTTGTACGGTTGCAACGATACCGCGAAAGCCAGCGCGACTGAAGTAAAATCTTCACCTGATCTGACAAAGCCAACTGCACCGCCTAAAGCAAACGCCATTTCCAAAGAGTTTAAATCGTACTGGTATGCAGGGGAAGCAGAGGTAAGCAGTTTTGAACTGGAATTGCTTCGCTATGGGGAGCTTAGAAAGGGACACGCTGTTCAGGTGTTCGTTACTGAACCCTTCCTTGCTGAAGAGCAGGTCAAAGCCAATTACAGCAGAGCCGATAATATTCCTGTGCTTAAATTGAATAATGTAAAAAAGTTCCTGACCGGTATCTACCCTTATTCCATAATGACAAGTACTTTCTCACCAGTCCGCCAGCCAGATCATGCCTTGAAGGTTACCAATTCCGTGCAGGAGTGGTGCGGACAGGTATATACCCAGATAAACAACAGGGATGTTTTTGAGGTTGTTTCCCATTCCTATTTTGAGGGAGAGGCAGATCAAAGCCTGAGCCTTGAAAAAGCGGTCCTGGAAGATGAGCTCTGGAATTTAATCCGTCTAAGGCCGGAAACATTGCCCACTGGAAATTTTAAAGCCATTCCTTCCCTGGAATATTTGCGGCTAAACCATAAAAAAATTACTACTTACTCCGTTACGGCAAAAAGAACGTTTGAAGATGGCAGAGTAAATTATATGCTCAATTATCCCGAACTGGGCCGTTCACTGCAGATTAGCTATGCCCTGGAGTTTCCCCATCAGATAGAGGGTTGGACTGAAAGCCTAGGCAGCCGATCAGGAGGTAACGCAAGAACTATTACTTCAACAGCACGTCGCATAAAAACCATAAAAACTCCTTATTGGCAAAAAAACAGTAACAGGGACGTTATTTTAAGGGACTCCTTAGGGTTACCACAATAGGAACCGGCTGTTAAAGAAGTGTAAAATACCCCGTGAGGGCACGCAATCTTTCTATCTTTGGGTACCAGCTAACTGTATATTTTATGCGGAAGTCCTACCTTATCCTCCTGGGGAGTATATTTATCCTTTCTACAACACTGGCCCAGGCACCTAAAAAGCATAGCTCATCTGAGTCGTACCAGCTCTTGGAAAAACTGAATTTCCTGGGGTCGGCCCTTTATATAGCCGCTCACCCTGACGATGAAAATACAAGACTGATATCCTACCTTTCAAACGAGCTCAAAGCGCGTACCGGATACCTTTCAATAACCCGTGGTGACGGGGGTCAGAATTTGATCGGAACGGAACTGCGAGAATTACTGGGTGTTCTTAGGACTCAGGAATTACTGGCGGCAAGACGTGTTGACGGGGGGGAACAATTCTTTACAAGGGCCAATGATTTTGGGTACTCCAAACACCCTAATGAAACTCTTCGTATTTGGGATAAGGAGGCCGTGCTCGGTGATGTGGTACGAGTCATAAGGAATTTCCGTCCGGATATCATTATTAACCGTTTTGACCACCGTACCCCCGGTTCAACGCATGGGCACCATACCTCATCCGCAATTTTGAGTGTTGAGGCCTTTGACATCGCCGGGTCCAAAGAGGCTTATGCAGAACAACTGCAGACATTATCACCATGGCAGCCCAGGCGCATTTTCTTCAATACTTCATGGTGGTTCTATGGCAGCCCTGAAAATTTTGAAAAGGCCAACAAGGACAATATGCTCCAATTCGATATTGGCACTTACTACCCCATGAAGGGCCTTTCCAACAATGAGATTGCTGCGAAAGCAAGCAGTCAGCACCTAAGCCAGGGATTTGGCAGGGTCTCAGAAAGGGGATCTCAACCTGAATATATTGAATTGCTCAAGGGGGACCTTCCAGAGGACAAAACAGATCTTTTTGACGGGATCAATACTACTTGGACCCGAGTGTCCGGGGGTAAAGCCATTGGCGAAATCCTGGATAAGGTACAGGCCAATTTCAATTTTAAAGATCCATCAACGCATCTTCCCGAATTAATGAAGGCTTATGATTTGATCACTGAGCTGGAAGATGCCCACTGGCGTGCAATCAAAACACGCCAGATGCAGGAATTGATCGTTGCGGTATCCGGGCTTTTTATCGAGGTTTCAGCAGCTGCCTCGGAGGCAACCCCGGGAAGTACGGCAGACCTCAATATTGAACTGGTTAACCGCAGTAAAGCCAATATGCGTCTGGTTTCTGTACAACTTGCCAATGGAAGGACGGACAGGAGAACTATTGAACTGGTCAATAACCAAAAGACAGAATTTACATTACAGACTCAAATAAATCCAAACACAACCTATACCAGTCCCTACTGGCTGGCAAAAAAAGGATCGCTGGGAATGTACAAGGTGGCAGACCCTGATCTCATAGGGAAACCGGAAACACCTCGTGCACTGGTGGTTTCTTTCAATATGGAGATCGAAGGAAAACCCATAACCTTTGATCGAGATGTCATCCATAGATACTCCAAACCCGATAAAGGTGAGCTCTATGAACCTTTTGAAATCCTTCCGGCTGCCACTGCAAGTTTCAAGGACAAGGTGCTTTTATTCACGGACGTCACTCCTAAAGAGGTTCCGGTAACCGTTGTTGCCCACAAGGATAATGTGGAAGGAGAGGTTGAGCTTAAAACAGCAGAGGGTTGGAAGGTTGATCAGTCTATTCAGAGGTTTTCCATTGACAGGAAAGGAGAGGCTGTTACGCTGAATTTTATGCTTGAGCCACCTACAGGCGAAGCAGAAGAATATATCTACCCGATTATAAGGATTAACGGCAAGGAGATCACCCACCAATTGGAGGTTATCCCCTACTCCCATATCCCAAAGCAGTCGGTACTGCTGCCTGCTGAAGTTAAAGTAGTGCGCCTCAACCTGAATAGAGCGGGAGAAAATATTGCTTATATACCGGGAGCCGGAGATAATGTTGCGGAGAGTTTAAGGCAAATAGGTTATCATGTTCAGGTTTTGGAACCTGAACAGATCCAGCAGGGAGAACTTGATAAATTTGATGCCGTAGTGGTCGGAATCAGGGCCTACAATGTATCCGAGGACCTGAAGTTCCGGCAACCCTTACTTTTTGAGTACGTGGAAAACGGAGGCACCCTGGTTCTGCAATACAATACTGCAGGCCGCAGGGACAGACCCTATGAAGAACTCGCTCCATACCCCATCCAACTCTCCAGGGACCGGGTAACAGATGAGAATTCTGAGGTAATCTTTCTGGCTGGGGACCATCCCGTACTGAACTTTCCCAATACAATTACCAAAAAGGATTTTGATGGCTGGGTGCAGGAACGCGGCTTGTATTTCCCTAATGAGTGGGACGAGCGTTTTACTCCTGTTTTATCAATGAATGATGAGGGAGAATCTCCAAAATCGGGCAGCTTATTAGTCGCACCCTATGGAAAAGGTCATTATATTTATACAGGGCTGAGTTTTTTCAGGGAACTACCTGCCGGGGTACCAGGAGCGTTCAAGTTATTTACCAACATCCTTTCAATAGGCAAGCAAGACCTGAAAAAGAAACCCAATATAAAGGGATAATATGAAACACGATTTTATCTGGAAAAAAGCATACACCTGGGTTCTTGTTTTGAATGCCCTGTATATCCTTTCCTTTTATCTAATCATGAAAGGATACCTGTAGGATGGCTTCACTGGACTGGATAATATTATCAGGGGCACTCCTTTTCATTGTGATCTACGGTGTGCTGAGGACCCGCGGCAGCAAAGATGTTTCGGACTATGTGCTGGGCGGCAAAAAGGCTAAATGGTGGACTATTGGTCTTTCCGTTATGGCCACACAGGCCAGCGCCATCACCTTCCTTTCTACTCCGGGCCAGGCTTTCCATGACGGGATGGGCTTTGTGCAATTCTATTTTGGCCTTCCATTGGCCATGATTATCATATGCATTGTATTCATTCCACTGTACCACAGGCTGAAAGTCTATACAGCTTATGAATTCCTCGAAAAGCGCTTCGATCTTAAAACCCGTACTCTGGCTGCTATACTCTTCCTTATCCAGAGAGGACTCGCTGCAGGAATTACCATTTTTGCGCCTTCCATAATCCTTTCTGCCGTATTGGGATGGGATCTGCGTACCCTGAATATTATCATTGGCCTCCTGGTTATTATTTACACGGTTTCCGGCGGAACCAAAGCCGTAAGCGTTACGCATAAGCAACAGATGTTTATTATCATGACCGGAATGATCATGGCCTTTTTCTTTATCCTTGGGTACCTCCCTGCAGATATCACTTTTGACAAGGCTATGAAAATTGCTGGTGCCAGTGGAAAGTTGGAAATACTGAATTTTGACCTCGATACTTCCAGCAGGTATACCTTCTGGAGCGGTATCACCGGAGGTCTTTTCCTCGCTCTGGCCTATTTCGGAACTGATCAAAGCCAGGTACAGCGATATCTGTCCGGCCAATCCGTTAGGGAAAGCCAATTGGGGCTTATTTTCAATGCCATTTTCAAGATACCCATGCAGTTCTTTATACTGCTGGTGGGCGTGATGGTTTTTGTTTTTTACCAGTACAATCCCTCCCCGCTGAACTTCAACCCAGCTGCAACGGAGGCTATTCTCAATTCCGATCGGGCAGAAGAATACCAGCTTCTCCAACAGGGGCATCTGGAAATTGAAAAAGAGAAAAAGGCAGCTCAGGATTCCTATTCCCTTGCTCTTGACTCTGGAAATCAGGATGAGATCCGCGGCGCCGAGACCCTGCTTACGGAAGTTATACAGATTGAAAAAAATAACCGGGATGCGGCACGGAGCCTTATTGCCAAAGCAGATGATGTTGTTGAGACCAATGACAAAGACTATGTCTTTATCCATTTCATCCTCAACTATCTGCCCACGGGCCTAATTGGCTTGCTGCTGGCGGTAATCCTGTCTGCTGCCATGTCTTCCACGGCTTCGGAACTCAATGCTCTTGGAACCATAACCGCTATAGACCTTTACAAGCGAAACAGAAAAGATTCCTTTGCAGCCAAACATTATGTAATGGCCTCCAAAGGGTTTACCCTACTTTGGGGTATAATAGCAATACTGATTGCCTGCGTCGCGAACCTGTTTGATAACCTGATACAATTAGTGAATATTATCGGATCTATATTCTACGGTAACGTGCTGGGGATTTTCCTTCTGGCATTCTTCTTCAAGTTTGTAAGGGGCAATTCGGTTTTTATTGCAGCAATTGCCACACAGGTAATTGTTATTATAGGATTTAGCCTGGATTGGATGTCGTACCTCTGGTTAAACGCCTTCGGTTGTGGTTTGGTGATCCTGTTGGCCTTACTGCTGGAGGTTTTTGACCGTTTCCAGAATAATCCTACCCTCGATAACATAAAAAAACCGACGGGTTAATGACCGCCGGTCTTTCTTAAGCTGTTTTCTCTTGGATTACATTGCACCCCATTCTTTGAGGGAATCCATGTTCATTTTTACATAATCCGCATTGTTGGCTGCCTTGGCATCTGCCAGTGATTTTTTAGCAGCTTTGATAGCTCCGGCCTTATCTCCCATCTTAGCATAAATAAGGGACTGTTGTCTGCTCATCCAAAAGGCCTGGTCGTTCATAGAAACGGCTTTGTCAATCCACATCTTGGCCTTGTTCAGATCCAAATCCTCCTGTAAATAGTAAAGGGCTGCAGAGAAATAGTCGTTAGCGGACGGCCCACCCATGGCGGCTTCGATGCTTTGTTGTGCCTTAGCTCTGGTAGGAACCGCAAAAGGTACTCCTACTAAGGTTTTTTCCCACATCATACCCAGCGCGGCCCCGTTATTGGTAAGATTGTAGAAATTCATAGTAAATGTTTGGACATCGTCCGCAAGTGCGTATACCGGAACATTTATCTGTGCCGCTATCTTTGATTCATCCCAGTTAGAAGGTGTGCCTCCACCTGCTGTATCGGTGTAGAAGTAAATGTCCCAGCTGGATTGTCCTGGTTTGGTGAAAATCGCATACGTGCCGGCCTTAAGTGTAGTTTCACCAATGGTTACATCATCACTAAAGGTAATTTTAGTTCGTGCATTGGCACCGGTACGCCAGACCTTATCAAATGGTACCAGGTCTCCAAAAATGGTGCGGCCTCTCATGGATGGCCTGGAATACTCCAGGGTTACATCAGTAAGTCCAACTACCTGGTGAATTTTGGAAAATGGACTGGGCTGTGGGGTGGAAATTTGCCCCTGCAGGCTAAAAGACATTACTGCAGCAGCTACTAAAAGCAATAATTTTTTCATATCAAAAGGTTTACGTGTTCCACACAAAGCTAAAGATTAACGCAGGTGCAGATTGTTAAGAAATCCTTAAATAAGCAACGTTTAGACAATTCAATCCAGAAAAAAAGGTTTGGCAATTGTTGTGCCCCGGAGGTAAAAAGCTAGGTAGTAAACAGAACTGCTTAATGCAGATATATCAATTTGATTACCAGTGTTTTGATCGCCAATTAGCCCATCTACTCTGCGACCTGTCGTATCAAATATTTCCCAGCCAATAACCTCCCTGTTGGTTTGCAGGGTATACTCCAGGGTCTTGGTTCCAAAAGGCACGAATACGGACAATTGGGTGCTCACTGTCTCTTCACCGGTATCACCGTTATCTTCAGGTTCTTCAACGATATCCTCAGTTTGCAGGCTGAATAGCGAGGGATTTAAAGTGATTGGAGGTGAATCCCTGCTAAAAGCCTCGGAAGACAGCAAATAGTTGTTTTCATCAATAGCAGCTATGGCCTCAATCTGCGCAAATCCAATATCCAGATTAAAACGTTGTCCCGATCCCGTTAAACTGAAAGGAGTAGCAAGGTCTGTAAGACGATAGAGGAAAGGCTGTAGTAAAGTGCTGTATCCCACAAAATAAACCACCTCTGACCCCGTATGGTAAGCTGCTCCGGTTACCAGCCCGTTAATGGCATTGCTGCCTGCACGCTGCGCAATATAATCACCGGGTGTTTTGGGCAACGTATATGCAACAGTTCCAAGGGACTGCCATTGTTTGGTAAATACAATGAGTTCATCTCCATAAGAAATAAGCGCTTCAGCGTCCCAGTCACTATCGGTTTCCGCATCAAAAACAGTTTGGTCTGCGTACGAATAACTAATGACCTCGGCAGTTGCTGCAGTTCCTGTATCCAATTCCGATAAGAGTACACGATAAATCCTCAGGTCCGTCCGGGCACCCAGGTTATTACCAATATCACCGATATAGAGGTAACGCTCATCTCTGGCCAGGTCTTCCCAGTCTATATTCTGCGCTCCGTTAATTTGAATGGTTCTTCGGATGCTGAAATTAAGGGTGTCAATTTCGTAAATCACTGCTTCTGATCCGGAGTCGTTATGGGTGTAAACCTTACCGTTGTAAAACATAAGACCGGAAGTTTCCCGTATTTCCTGAGGCAAGGTACCCAGGAAGGACAGTTGTGGTTGTGCTTGAAGGCCAAACCCCAATAGCAATACAAGTATTTGTCCGAACCGGATAATAAGTGTTCCCATATCTCGCGGAAAAGGTACGAAATCGAGCCCAGCACAACCAAAAATTCGGCCATTCCGCTTTTTAAATAGCTGTCTGTATCCAGAATTTATTTTTGTTTAACAATATAAAAGCATATATTAAACAAAATGAGTTTATCTTTGTTCAAAAGCAAAGATGAAAATCTACTCCTTACATGCCAGACAAGCGCTGCCTATCAAGAGGGATCAGGCCTGGGAATTTTTGTCTGATCCGGCTAACCTAAAGGTAATTACCCCAGATCATATGGGTTTTAAGATTCATTCCGGCGCAGAAAGATCCATGTATGCAGGACAGATCATACAATATAAAGTTTCTCCTTTTCCAGGATTTACAACCAAGTGGGTAACCGAGATCACTCATGTGGAAAAGGGCTCCTATTTTGTGGACGAGCAGCGTTTTGGGCCATACAAATTATGGCATCACAAGCATTTTATTCACCAGATTGATGAGGGAATGGAGATGGAAGACCTTATCCATTACAAACTACCCCTGGGATGGCTGGGCCAGTTAGCACACCCCATTCTGGTTAAAAAGCAGTTAAAGCAAATCTTTTCCTACCGGGAAGCTAAACTCAAGGAGTTGTTTGGATCGGTTCCAGGTAAGGAAACCCAACTAAAATTCGATAGTTTTTAATATGAAAAAGAACATTCTACTAATTGGAGGCTCCTATGGAATTGGCAATGCTCTTGCGTCAATGCTCCAAAACGGAAATCAGGTTTTTGTAGCTTCCCGGAGCAATGAAGGATTGGAAGGCATGAGTGTTACCCACATCCCTTTCGATGCCGCTTCGGATTCACTGGATTTAAGTGCCCTGCCCGGGGAACTTCATGGTTTTGTATATTGTCCGGGTAGCATTAACCTTAAGCCGTTCAAGATGATGAGTACGGAATCCTTTGTTACGGATATGCAACTCAATTTCTTCAACCTCGTCAAGGTTACCAAAGAAGTTATGCCATTGATGGCAACGGGTTCCAGCATTGTTTTTTTCAGCACAGTTGCGGTAGGTACAGGAATGCCTTTTCATAGCAGCGTGGCAGCAGCTAAAGGCGCTATTGAGGGCTTTGCCAAATCTCTGGCAGCTGAATATGCCCCTAAAATCAGATTCAATGTAGTAGCGCCATCCCTCGTGGATACGCCCCTAGCTTCCCGATTGCTGAGCAATGACCGCAAACGTGAAATGATGGCAGAACGCCATCCATTAAAGCGCTTTGGAAAAGCAGAAGATATTGCTGCAGCGGCAGCTTTCCTCTTGTCTGAGGATAGTAGCTGGATGACCGGCCAGATACTCGGTATAGACGGTGGCCTTTCTACCTTAAACGTAAGCTAAATGGCTCAGGAAGTCTGCTTGTTCTGGTTCAGGAGAGACCTGCGAATTGAAGATAATGCAGGTCTTTTTTCAGCTTTGAAATCGGGTTACCCTGTTCTGCCTCTGTTTATTTTTGATTCGGAAATCCTTAATTCCCTGCCAGAAGACGATGCCCGTGTGAGTTTCATACACCAGAACCTACAGCGTATTCGGGAATCCCTCAAACAATCAGCCGCATCATCCTTAGCTATATTTCAAGGTAAACCAGGAGAAGTTTTTCAAAATTTACTGGAAACATATGACGTTAAGTCCGTTTATACCAACGAAGACTACGAACCCTATGCCCTAAAACGGGATTCAGCCATATCAGCACTCCTGGCTGACCGCCAGATCCCTTTTATATCCTGTAAAGACCAGGTAGTTTTTGCTAAAGATGAGATTACCAAGGACGATGGAAACCCTTATGTGGTATACACCCCCTACATGCGAAAATGGAAAGCTTCGCTGGAGCCGGTAAATCACCTGCAGGAGCATAACAGCCAGGATCATCTCAATGCCCTGATAAAGGATACTGACCTCCCCAACCTGAGTCTGGAGGAAATCGGGTTCAGACCTTCGGAGATACAAGTACCGCCATATAAAGTAGATAGTTCCATAATTGACCAGTATGGTAAAAAAAGGGATTTCCCGGCCGTTAATGGCACCTCACGCCTTGGTCCACACCTCCGTTTCGGAACAGTTTCCATCCGTCATCTGGCTAAAAAAGCCCTCAGGAGCAAGGAGGAAACTTTTCTTAATGAACTTATCTGGAGGGAATTTTTTATGCAGATCCTATGGCATTTCCCCAGAACGGTACACGAATCCTTTAAAAAGCAATACGATAATATTGTTTGGAGAAATGATCAATCCGAATTCGAAAAATGGAAAGAAGGAAAGACAGGATATGCCCTTGTAGACGCCGGCATGAGGGAACTGAATGCAACAGGCTATATGCACAACCGAGTTCGCATGCTGGTTGCCAGTTTCTTATGCAAGCATTTGCTCATTGACTGGCGTTGGGGAGAAGCCTATTTTGCAGAAAAGCTCCTGGATTTTGAACTGAGCAGCAATGTGGGCAACTGGCAATGGGCCAGTGGTAGCGGGGTGGATGCAGCTCCTTATTTCCGGATTTTCAACCCCATGACGCAAATCGAAAAATTCGACAAGCAACGACGATACATAAAAAGATGGGTTCCGGAATTTGAAACGGAGGCTTATCCCGAAAAAATAGTCGACCATAAAATGGCTCGCGAGCGCTGCCTGGAAACTTACAAGGCAGCCCTGAATTAAGCTTCATTTTTTCCTTATATTTAAAGCAGGCCGATTTGACATTTGGTGCTTTCCTGACATTTTGGTTTTTCACCCTTAAAGAAATGTTTTTAGGATATTAAACAGACTAAACCTATGAAACGTATTATTACTTTTTTACTGCTATTATCTATTTCTTCTCCCTTGTTAGCTCAAAATATGGGAAAGAACAAAAGGGATGTTATTGCTGCCATAGAGGAGAACAGGGAAGCATTCATAAATGCCAGTGATTCCATCTGGGCACTGGCTGAAACTGCATTTGATGAAACTGTTTCAGCAGAAATCCTGGCCAGTATGGCAGAATTTAATGGGTTTAAGGTTGAACGCGGTGTGGCGGGCATGCCTACTGCTTTTGTTGCCACTTATGGATCAGGAAAACCCGTTATTAGTGTACTTGGTGAGTTTGATGCCCTTCCGGGTATCTCTCAAAAAGCGCAACCTGAAAAAGAAGCCTTAAAAGAAGGGGCGGCTGGGCACGGATGCGGACATAATCTCTTTGGTGTGGCCAGCCTGGCATCGGCCATTGCAGTCAAAGAACTCATCGAAGATGGAAAACTTAAGGGAACCGTAAAATTCTTTGGAACCCCTGCCGAAGAGAAGTTTTTTGGAAAGATTTGGATGGTACGTGAGGGGCTCTGGGATGATGTGGATGTAAACCTTAGCTGGCATCCGGGAGCAAACACCGAAGCAGATGTGCAAAGCACCCTGGCACTGGTTGATTTTAAGGTAGAATTCTTCGGGCAGGCTGCCCATGCTTCTGCCGATCCCTGGAACGGGAGAAGTGCCTCAGACGCACTTGAATTATACACTACAGGGATCAATTACTACAGGGAACACATCAAACCCACGGTAAGAATCCATTACCATATTCAGGATGGCGGACAGGTAGTAAACGTTGTACCTGATTACGCCAAACTTTGGGTTAGGGTAAGGGATACTAAACGCAGTGGGATGTTGCCTGTTTATGAACAGGTTCAAAAGATGGCCGAGGGGGCTGCTATCATGGCCAATGTGGATTATAAAATATCGCTTATTTCCGGGATCTATGAAGTGCTTGTAAATCGCAGCGGAGGTGAAATCATGCAAAAGAACCTGGAGTTGCTTGGGCCCATTACCTATACCAATGAAGAAACCGCTTTTGGCAAGAAGATCCAGGCCGCAACGGGCAAACCGCTGGTGGGAATGGATAGTAAGATCAGTCCGCTTAAAAGAACCCTGGAAAACCCCGGAGGGGGCTCTACGGACGTGGGAGACGTAAGCTGGAATGTTCCTAACATAAACCTGAGCGTTACGGTTGCTCCAAAAGATACCCCCTGGCATTCCTGGGCTGTAGTGGCCTGTGGTGGAATGAGCATTGGGCACAAAGGCATGATCTATGCCGCCAAGGCTCTGGCGATGACTATGGTAGACCTGTACGAAAAACCAAAGCTGGTAGAAAAGGTTAAGCAGGAATATATTGAGAGAAAAGGAGATGAAATATACAAACCCCTCGTGCCGGAAGGTCCACCTCCCGTTGGAAACTAAACATACAAACAATTAAACCTATAAAAAGAGCAAACCGATATGGCAGAAAGAGAGATTATCAAAGAATATCAGAATGGCGACCTTGTGGTGGTGTGGAAACCCAAGTCGTGCATTCATTCCGGGATTTGTGTAAAAACCCTTCCCAAAGTCTACAATCCGAATGAAAAGCCCTGGATAAAAGCTGAAAATGCCACTACAGATGAACTAAAAGCCCAGATAGACCTGTGCCCTTCCGGGGCCCTGAGTTATTATATGAAAGGTGAAAAGCAGACAGCAAGTCCTGCTGTACCGGCAACCCGGGTGGAAGTAGCTTCAGGTGGTCCCCTGCTGGTTCACGGTGCAATCGAAATAACCGGCACTGATGGACAGGTGGAAATGAAAAAGCGTACAACAGCTTTTTGCCGATGCGGAGCCTCCGGGAACAAGCCCTACTGCGATGGAACCCACAACAAAATTGATTTTTCTGATTAAAACCCCCATTAGATGAAAGGAACAGGCATATTCGTTTCGGGTCGTTGGCCTATTATAAAAGCCCCTTTGTTTTTCCTTTTCGCACTGCTCATGAATTTATTGAATGCTCAGGAAAATTCGGAACTTATCTCTCAGCTGGAAACCTATGCGCTGGACACAGGTAAGCGAACTGTTGTCCTGACTGAGAATGCCCATTTTGAAGCCCCCAACTGGAGCACTGACGGGTCTTACCTGCTCATAAACCAGGAAGGCAAACTTTACAGGGTTTACCTCAAAGACAGCCGTAAGGAGCAGCTGAATAGCGGCATGGCCACACGTTGCAATAATGATCATGGCATTTCTTTTAGCGGAAAGCTTATTGCTATAAGCAACAACGATCCCCCCCCAAACCCTAACTCAGGAGGTTCACGTATTTACGTGCTGCCTGTCACGGGGGGAAAACCAGAACTGATCACTCCAAATGCCCCCTCCTACTGGCATGGCTGGTCTCCGGATGATAAGTGGCTGGTCTATGTGGCAGAACGGGGTGGAGAATACGACATTTATAAAATCAGCTTGGATGGTGGTGATGAAATACGGCTGACCGATTTACCTGGCCTTCAGGATGGTCCTGAATACAGTCCGGATGGTAAATATATTTATTACAATTCCGCCCACTCCGGGTCTATGGAGTTGTGGAGGATGGACCCGGACGGGAAGGAGCATACGCAATTAACAGACGATAAGTTCTCCAATTGGTTCCCACACCCGTCACCTGATGGCAGGTACCTGGTTTACCTTTCTTACCTTCAGGACCAGGGTGAAGGCCATCCGCCAATGAAAGAAGTGGCCTTGAAATTAATGGACCTGAAGGACAAGTCGGTCAAAACCCTTACCTCCTTTACCGGGGGACAGGGAACCATAAATGTACCTTCCTGGTCTCCTGACAGTAAACATTTTGCCTTTGTAACCTACAGGTACAAATAAAAACGATCAAACTAAAATTCCTTTATGAAATACATGCTGATGTCCGTTATCTTGCTGGGGTTATCCACCAGCAATGCCCAGGAATTTGACTTTCATTACGATCATTATTCTTTCGTAGTCCAGGATTTAAAAAAGGTTGGGGATTTTTATGCGGAGGTACTTAAACTTGAGGAGATTCCCCATCCATCAGATCCTGATGGGTTTAGATGGTTCAGGATCCGGGGCAGCCACCAGTTGCACCTTATTGGCAAGGATACAGTGGTCCGCCAGGAAAATAAAAGTGTGCATCTTTGTTTATCCACGGCTAATCTGGAAACATTTATAGAACATTTAAATGCCAGAGAAATACCCTATTGGGACTGGCCTGGCAATAAAGGTGCTGTAACCAACAGGGCCGATGGGGTTAAACAAATCTATATACTTGATCCGGAAAGGAATTGGATTGAGATCAATAATGCCAAACACTAAACCCTTGTATATGAATTCTGATATCAAACGAATATATCCCCTTGGATTTCCCTGGCAGACCCAGGATCCCTTCTTGTTTTGTGTTTACCATCTGGACCATTACCCCCAAGGCAATGAGGAAATGGGTCCGGATGCCCCCCTTGAAGGAAGGAACCTGGGTGGAGATTTTGTAATTAAGGATGGCTGGCGGATGTATCACGGGAAAAAAGTACCTGGGTTCCCCTATCATCCTCACCGGGGTTTTGAAACAGTTACCATAGTTAATCAGGGGTATTGCGACCATACAGATTCCCTGGGTGCCGCGGGGCGCTTTGGGGAAGGAGACGTACAATGGATGACCGCTGGTAAAGGAGTACAGCACTCTGAAATGTTTCCGCTGATCAATCGGGATGCGCCTAATACGCTGGAACTTTTTCAGATATGGCTCAACCTGCCCAGACAGGATAAATTAACAGAGCCCTACTTCAAAATGCTTTGGCATGAAGACATTCCCATAGTAAAGCGGCAAGGGGTACAATTGAGGATCGTTGCTGGTAAATGGGGGGAAGAGAAGGGAGTAGCGCCTCCGCCAAACTCCTGGGCTGCGAATTCCCAGAATGAAGTAGGCATCTGGGAAATAACAATGGACCCTGGTGCAAGTCTTCAGTTGCCCGTAACAGGCGATTCCATCAATAGAAGCCTTTACCTCTTCGAAGGGGAAGAAGTAAGCCTTAATGATTCACAAATGAAGGTTGATCACGGTGCTGATCTGGTAGCTGGAGCAGCAATTACTGTTCAGAATGGCAATAAACAGGCTGGCCTTCTGCTTTTGCAAGGAGCCCCTATAGCTGAGCCTGTGGCAAAATATGGCCCATTTGTAATGAATACGCAGGAGGAAATACAGGAAGCCATGCGAGAATACCGTGATACGGAATTCGGAGGATGGCCCTGGCCTGAAGCAGAGTATGTTCACGACAGGGATAAAGGGCGCTTTGCGCTATATCCGGATGGACACCTTGAAGAACGAAATTAATGGAAACCCCTTTACTAGGTTTGCTGGCAGATGCAGGGTTATGCGTACTGGCCTGGATGGTTCAATTAATCGTTTATCCCGGGTTTCTGGAATACAATCCTTCTGACCTTATTTCATGGCATCGCAAATATACCCCAAGGATAACCGTTATCGTTGCACCCCTGATGCTTGTGCAGTTGGGGATAGCCATCTATCATATAATTCGGGAACCATTTGGATATAATCTTATTTCGTTTATCCTAATCCTGGCAATCTGGTTGTTTACCTTCGCCTACTTTGTTCCCATTCACCAAAAAATTGATGCGGGTAAAGCAAAGCAGGCAGATCTTCGAAGGCTGGTCAACCTGAGCTGGTCCCGGACCCTGCCCTGGACCCTGGTCTTTTTGATTAACCTGATTAATTACAGGGTTTTGTAATTCTGTAGTTACACTGCGGATAGCCGTTTTCAGGAAATGGAGTAACCCGGGGCCAGGATCTCGTTTGCGTGTTCCGGATGCTTTTTTAAATAAGCCGCAACAAAAGGACAAAGGGGTGCCATTTTCAGGCCTTCACCGCGAATATACTCCAGTGTCCTGGAAACGATAAGGCTTCCCAGTCCATTCCCTTCAAGGGATTGGGGAACTTCGGTATGGGTCAGGAATATGGTATTCTGCTTATTCTGAATAAACTCGATAAAGGGGGTTATATCGCCTTCTCCTAATTGAAAGCGTTTTTTTCCTCCCATGTCTCGCACCAGTAGAGGTCTGCTTTCCCATTGTGATCGTTCCATTGCTTAACCTCAGCTTTTATTAGGATTTAAACACGGTCAATTTTAGCCCCGATAGCCCGGAGTCGGGTATCGATATCCTCATAACCCCTGTCTATCTGCTCGATGTTATGTATTATGGATGTCCCTTTTGCGCTTAGCGCAGCAATTAACAGGGATACACCGGCCCGTATATCCGGTGACACCATTGTGGTAGCCTTTAAGGTCGATTTAAAGTCGTGCCCAATAACGGTAGCCCGGTGTGGGTCGCACAAGATAATCTTGGCTCCCATATCTATCAGTTTATCAACGAAAAAGAGCCTGCTCTCAAACATTTTTTGATGAATGAGTACTTCTCCCCTCGCCTGTGTAGCCACTACGAGAATAATACTGAGCAAATCGGGGGTCAGTCCCGGCCAGGGTGCGTCGGCAACGGTTAGAATGGAGCCGTCTATATAATTGTGGATCTTATATCCCTCCTGATGTTCCGGGATAAAGATATCATCTCCCCTGCGCTCAATGGAGATCCCTAATTTGCGAAAGGCATTGGGTATCTGCCCCAGGTCGTCCCAGCTTACATCCTTGATGGTAAGTTCACTGCGGGTCATTGCCGCCAGTCCTATCCAGCTGCCGATCTCAATCATATCAGGCAACATGGTGTGTTCAGTTCCTCCAAGTTCCGAAACCCCTTCAATTTCCAGCAGATTGGAACCGATCCCGGAAATTTTAGCCCCCATGCGATTTAACATCTTGCAAAGTTGCTGCAGGTAAGGTTCGCATGCGGCATTGTAAATAGTGGTCTTCCCTTCTGCGAGGACTGCAGCCATTACAATATTGGCCGTACCTGTTACTGAAGCTTCATCAAGCAACATATAGGCGCCTTTAAGTTTGGTAGCTTCTACGCCATAGAAGTACTCTTCCTTGTTATAGCGGAATTTGGCACCCAGGTTAATAAAACCTTCAAAATGGGTGTCCAGTCGCCTTCTTCCAATCTTATCGCCTCCAGGTTTGGGAATATAGCCCTTTCCAAACCTGGCCAAAAGTGGACCAACAAGCATAATAGAGCCTCTCAGCCCCCTGCCGTCCTGCTTGAATTTTTCAGATTGAAGGTATTCCAGGTTAACGTCATCTGCCTTGAAGGTGTAGGACCCCTTGCCCTTTTTCTGGATCTTGACACCCAGATCTTCCAGCAGCAGGATGAGTTTGTTTACATCCAGAATATCCGGGATGTTGTGAATGGTTACTTTTTCTGGGGTTAATAAAACAGCACAAAGGATTTGCAAGGCCTCGTTCTTGGCTCCCTGGGGTTTAATCTCCCCGTGAAGTTTGTGGCCTCCTTCAATTTTAAATGTACCCATAAAATATGGTGGTTAATAACGTTTCTTTCCGCGACTACCTCCTCGAGAGCTCTTTTTACCGGAACCGCCACGGTTGGATTTTGCAGTGCGGTTTTTCAGGAATTGCCCGCTATCCGTTAAATTTTCGCCATCTGATGCCAGGTCGATCTTGCCATCACTAAGTTCATATAAATGCTTAAATATTACCTTATCATCTACGGAATCCTTGTTCCAGTTGAGGTAACACTTTTTCATATGGTTGGCTATGGCATATTCCAGGCCTGATCTTTTATCCCCTTTCTCCCAATTGGTAGCAACATCAATCATTCGTTTGATATTATTGCCGTAAAAGCGGTATTTGGGGTGATTCTGTGGGTATTCCAGAGGGTCAGGTCGTTGCTGGAGCACTTCCTTGCTTGTAATGGGAAATGGAGAATCTACATCCAGTTTAAAATCAGACATTATAAATAACTGATCCCAGAGTTTATGCTGAAAATCAGGAACGTCCCTCAGGTGGGGCTGTAAATTTCCCATTACGCTTATGATTGCCTGGGCTACGCGGTTACGTTCTTCCCGATCTTCTATGGATACGGCATAATCCACCATCTTCTGGAAGTGGCGACCGTATTCAGGGATAATTAACTTAGGGCGTTCTGTATTGTATTCTAAATGGTTAACTGCGTCCAATATATATGTAGTTTAAGGGTAGTAATTGGATAACGGAAGCAAGGTAACAAAATTATGGTTCATAAGTAGCTTTATAAGGAGATTACCCCTTCTACCTTCCCTACTTCCTTGTATTTTTCAATTACTTCATCCGGATTTTTCAAATGAACTGTGATGGAAAGGCTGGTATATTTTCCTTTCCTGGATTGTTTGGATTCGATTACCGCCCCCGTATTGTCAAAAACATCCTGAATTTGGTTTATCCGTTTCGGATCCGTGGGGACAATAAATTTATAGAGGTAGTCCGCAGGCCATGTAGTGTTCTTGAGTAGCTCGCCTTTCAACCTGTTGTAAAATGCCTCGGCTTTTTCGGATTCCATCACAATCTTTTTGCAAAGATACGCGAACATTATCAATTTTAAGAGCAGGGCCTGAATGATTACTTTTGTAATACCAGAATCACTTTCAATGCCACCAAAAAAAGTTGTAATAACAGGAGGTCCGGGTACTGGAAAAACCAGTCTGATAAATGCCCTTCTCAACCGGGGGTATACCTGTTTTGAGGAAATTATAAGGAGCCTTACCTCTGAGGCTAAAAGGGAGACTCCTGCCCATGAGGTGGCCCAAAATCCTCTTGCCTTTGTTCAGGATCCCTTTGATTTTAACACCAAATTGCTCGAGGGGCGCATGGAACAATACCACAAGGCCAGTATGCACCAGACTTCCATAGTGTTCTACGATAGGGGCATCCCGGATGTAATTGCATACATGAATTACTTCGGGCAGTCTTATACCCAATATTTTGAACAGGCCTGCAGGGAATTGCGGTATGATGAAGTAATTTTGTTACCCCCCTGGAAAGATATTTACAGGGCCGATGACGAGCGCCTTGAATCCTTTGATGAAGCTGTAGCCATCCACAGCCACCTGGAAGAGACTTATCAGGGACTTGGATATGGCCCGGTAATGGTTCCGAAGGGAACCGTAGCAGAGCGCACAAAATTTATAATTGAAGCATTAAACCTGGAAGAGTGAGGGAAGATGCATCCCAAATCCTTAAAAAGTACTGGGGCTTTGAAAGCTTTCGCGGCTCTCAGGCAAGTATTATCGATGCCGTATTGCAAAAAGAGGATGTCCTGGCCCTTTTGCCAACCGGGGGTGGAAAATCAGTATGCTATCAGGTCCCTGCGCTGCTACAGGAGGGTATATGCATCGTGGTCAGCCCCTTAATTGCGCTTATTGAAGACCAGGTACGGGCGTTAAAAAACAAAGGCATCAAAGCCCTGGGACTTACTGGCGGACTTCGTTTTGAAGAGGTGCTGACTCAGTTAGACAATTGCCTTTACGGCAACTACAGCTTTCTTTATTTATCACCTGAACGCCTTCAACAGGAACTGGTACGGGAGAAGATCAAGGGCATGCCGGTAAAGTTGATCGCCATTGATGAAGCCCATTGTATTTCCCAGTGGGGGCATGATTTTCGTCCGGCTTACCTGGATTGCGCTATTCTAAGGGAGTTGCACCCTGAAGCCCCTGTAATGGCGCTTACAGCCACAGCCACTAAACAGGTAGCCCGGGATATTGTTGACAATCTTGGCCTTTCCTATCCTCGTGTTTTCAAAGATTCCTTTTTGCGTAAAAATATCAGCTACACCGTTTTCTGGGAAGAGGATAAAAGATATCGCCTGGCAATGCTTTGCAAGGCAGAGGCCAAAAGTGGCATCATCTACGTGCGCTCCAGGCGAATGACCCAGGAACTGGCTTATTTCCTGAATGAAAAGGGATTAAAGAGCCATTTTTTCCATGGAGGCATATCTTATTCCGAAAAATCAGACAAACTGAATGACTGGTTGCAGAATAAGGTACAATTCATGGTGGCCACCAATGCATTTGGTATGGGGGTGGACAAACCCGATGTTGGTCTGGTTGTACATTACCAGATCCCGGATAATTTGGAGAATTACTTCCAGGAATCGGGCAGGGCTGGCCGGGACGGAGAAGCTGCCAGGGCAGTCTTATTAACAAATAAGGCTGATGAAACCCGATTAAAAGAACAGTTTTTAGGCGTTCTCCCCAGTATAGAATACCTTAAGCTGGTCTACCGCAAATTGAATAATTATTTTCAAATACCTTACGGGGGCGGGGAACATGAAAGCTACCCCTTCCATTTTGATGCATTTTGCGAAGCTTATGATTTTCAATACATGCTTACCTATAACGCCCTTCAGATTCTGGACCAGCAGTCTGTTATCAGTCTGTCCCAGGAATTTAGCAGGCATACCACGGTTAAGTTTGAAGCTTCCAAGCAGGACCTGTTTAACTACATGGAAGGAAATCAGAGTCTCTCTGAAATCATACAGGTACTGCTCAGGACCTATGGCGGTGTCTTCGATTTTGAAACCCGCATCAAGCCTGTTTTAATTGCCAGGAAAAGCGGGAAATCTGAAAATGAAGTCTTCAATACACTGAAAAAGATGGAAGCCGATGGACTGGTCAGCCTGAATATTCAGGACCAGGATATGAAGCTTACATTTCTTATCCCCAGGGAAGACGACCTCGTAATTAACCGGTTTGCCAAAATAGTTACAGCACATCACAAGCTTAAGGAACAAAAGCTCAGGTTAATGTTAGACTATGTAGAAAACGACAGGAAATGCAGAAGTAAGCAGCTGCTTCACTATTTTGGGGAGGAACTGAAGGAAGATTGCCGGGCCTGTGATGTATGCAGGAGAAAATACGGTGAATTTAAACTGTCTACGGACCTGCCCGACAGGATAATGGAGGAGCTCCGGAATTCGGGAAGCACTTCGAGGGATTTAATAGCCCGCCTGCCCGATGAAGAGGAAATAATCCTGGAAAGCCTGAGGGAAATGCTGGAAGATGGGAGCATAAGCCTGAATCATAAAAATGAATACATTCTGAATACATGAGAGCACTACGAATAGTCTTTATGGGAACGCCGGATTTTGCTGTACCCACCCTCGACGCCCTGCTGCGGGAAGGTTATGAAGTTGTGGGAGTAATAACGGCCCCGGATAAACCAGCCGGTCGTGGGAGGAAACTACACGAATCAGCGGTAAAGCGATATGCCAGGGACAAGGGGCTTACCCTGCTTCAGCCCACAAATTTGAAAGATCCTGATTTTCAACGGGAACTGGCCTCCCTTAAAGCCAACCTCCAGATTGTTGTGGCTTTCAGGATGCTGCCCAGGGCGGTCTGGGAAATGCCTGAATACGGCACCGTAAACCTGCATGCTTCCCTCCTGCCCCAATACCGTGGTGCCGCCCCTATAAACTGGGCCATTATTAACGGAGAAACCGAAACCGGCGTGACTACCTTCTATATAAATGAGCGAATAGACACAGGGGAAATTATCCTCCAGGAAAAAACCAGCATTGATCCGGATGAAAATGCCGGGCTTCTGCATGACCGTCTAATGCAGTTGGGAGCCGGACTCATATTGAAGACGGTAGAGCTTATAGCCAAAGGTGAAGTAAAACCGGTAATACAATCCGAATCGGCGGAGTTGAAGGCCGCCCCAAAGATCCATCGGGACACCTGCAAAATAGATTGGACCGAACCCGGTCAGAAAATATTCAATAAGATCCGTGGTCTGAGTCCTTACCCTGCCTCCTGGTCCAACCTTTACAACCCCGACAAAGCTGTTGTACTCAAAGTGTACCAGGCTACATTCCGGGAAGAGGATCACGGCCTTGAACCCGGAAAGCTTGTGCTAACCAATAATGAGCTGAAGGTTGCTGTTGCTGATGGCTTTATTTTGCTTCAGAAAATTCAGGTTTCGGGTAAAAAGAAAATGTCCGTAAAAGAGTTTCTGAACGGCCATCAAATCCATAATTTGGCAAAGCTTGGCTGAAGCCCCGTCCCTGTTGCCTTTAAGGAGATAAGTCAATTTTTTGCTACTTTATCAACAAAGGCCCGAAGTTATTAACAAAATAGCCGATTTCCCCCGGATTTACTTGCGTTAACCGCAAATCCATATAAATTTGTTTACGCTTTGAAATATTTAACAACAATTAATTGATTTAAATTATGAACAAAACAGAATTGATTGATGCCATGGCAGCCGATGCCGGTATCACTAAAGCCGCCGCCAAAAAATCACTGGAATCTTTCCTGAGCAACGTAGAAAAATCACTTAAAGGTGGTAACCGGGTTTCTCTTGTAGGATTTGGATCCTGGTCTGTTTCCAAAAGAAATGCACGTGAAGGAAGAAATCCATCTACTGGAGCTACTATCAAAATCGCTGCTAAGAATGTAGTTAAGTTTAAAGCTGGATCTGATTTAAGCAGCGCTGTAAACTAATCCGGACTTTCTAAGATATTCCAAAAGCACCTTCCAAATCAGAAGGTGCTTTTTTGATTTATTGCCCTTTTTGTTTTTTAGCGCAATTATTCTATTTTTATTTTAGAGTTAAAACCATGCAGACACTTAAACCCAAAAAAGGTAAGTTGCTTATCGCCGAGCCTGCACTAACCGGGGATGTATCATTCAACCGGTCGGTAGTACTGTTGGCAGAGCACAATGAAGAAGGTTCTGTAGGTTTTATTTTGAATAAACCGCTTGATTTTGACATTAGCGATCTGGTAGAGGAAATCCATGTACCCTTTCAGGTGTTCAATGGGGGGCCTGTAGAACAGGACAACCTTTACTTTATCCATAAGGTGCCCCACCTCATTAACGGGAGTATTGAAATCTCCGATGGTATTTATTGGGGGGGCGACTTTGAACGTACCGTAGAATTGATCAACAGTAAAGAGATCACCGATAAGGATATCCGGTTTTTCCTCGGATATTCAGGATGGGCTTCCCTACAACTGGATCAGGAACTCTCCTCCCGGTCCTGGATTGTTGCGCGTAACGACTATGAAAGCGACATCATAAAGAAATCCACAATCGCATTCTGGAAGGAAAAGATGATAGAGTTGGGTGGAGATTACCTTTTATGGAGCAACGCTCCTGAGAACCCCGCACTCAATTAACCCAGACGGGCCAGGGCATTTAACTTGCCAAGGAGATTCCGGGAAACTTCAGTTTTAAAATTTGCTTTTCGATATTTGGTTACTGGCTGTATTCCCTTTCGGATGCTGGTGATAAATAATTCATCTGCCTTTTGCAATTCGAAAGGAGATATGGAGGCTTCAAAAACTTTAAAGTCTTCTGTTTTTTGCAGGATTTCCAGTATTTTCCTGCGAAGTATGCCATCCCTGCAACCATCCTTAAGAGGAGGTGTCTTTACTTCATTGCCCTTCACCAGGAATAAATTTCCATCAAGGGCCTGTACAACGTTTTTGCTGGCATTGATCAGAAGGCAATCCTGATATCCATTCTCCCTGGCGTAGATACCGCCAGTTACAGAAAGAAGCCTGTTAGTGCTGTTCAGGTTAGACAACATGTCTGCATTGAGGTAGAAGTCCTTGTAAAGCTCAACTTCATAGGCCTGTTCCGAAATGGTATAAAATGGCGCATCCCCCTTTTCTGAGGCTATCAGGTAGGCAACCTCATTGTCTTCCTGAAAAAGATCGGCTCCATGCTTTCTGAAGACAAGGATCCTGACGAATGCCGGTTGATTCCCCAGATCATTGGCCTGTATCACGGCCTTAATCTGTTCCTCCAGGAATTCCATGGTGAAGTTCATGGGTATTTCCATCCTCAGAATACGCATGGAAGACATAAGCCGGAGATAATGCTCTTCCCAGAAATACAGTTCACCATTAACTGCCTTGATATCCTCGTAAAGGGCATCCCCAAGGATTAGTCCTCTATTGTTGTGGTTCAGTATAGGATCTTCTTCGGAAATTAGATTTCCCTGATAATTGATCATAAAAAAGGCCTTCAGGAAATGAAGGCCAAAGATAATTGATTTCTATTGATTTCTTATGTCGAACCCAGCACCTGCTTAAGATCCCCTACCTGGTTTTCCCAAAGCATTTTGGCTTCATCCAATTCATCATCTTCAGCAAAATCAGTGATGAACAGACTGACATCCTTGGTAATTTCGTCCACAATGATTTTCATTTCAAAATAGTAATCGTCCTCATTGGGCAACCAGGTGAATTTGACAAATTCATCGCTCTTCTTCTTCAAGAGTTTAGCCTGTTCTTCGGCACCATCCCAAATGAAACTGAAGACCTCACCCCTTGAATTTACATTGTCAGCAAACCACTCCGAAAGGCCGGAGGGTGTGGACAAATACTGATAAAGTAGTTGTGGGGAAGACTGAATTACAAATTCGAGTTGATATTTTGTTTTGTCGCTCATGCCATAGCAAATTACTCCGGACAATATAGCATTTTAAGAATGATTAAAAAATAAAAGCCAAAGAAACTTTTTTGATCACGGAATGTTGAAGAAGACGATTTTTACCGTTATATTTGCAGCCCATTTTTAACCCCATGGCGAGGTAGCTCAGGTGGTTAGAGCGCAGGATTCATAACCCTGAGGTCGGGAGTTCAAGTCTCCCTCTCGCTACAAAAAAAGGCCGGTTAACCGGCCTTTTTTATTTGCGTCCCTCGAGAAACTGTGTTACGTTTCGTTCTATGCGCTGTTCTATGTGCGACAGATCAGCTTTAACAAAACTTTCCCCGGTAATATTTTCGTAAAGCTCAATATAGCGTTCGGATACCGTTTGAATGTAGGCATCCGACATTTCTGGGACTATTTGTCCCTCGAGCCCCTGGAAGCCATTGCTTATGAGCCATTGGCGCACAAATTCCTTGGATAGTTGTTTTTGGGGTTCCTGTTGCTTTTGCCTTTGCTCATAACCATCGGCATAGAAGTATCTGGAGGAGTCCGGAGTATGGATCTCGTCTATCAAAACAATTTTTCCTTCAGCCGTCTTGCCAAATTCGTATTTGGTGTCTACCAGAATAAGCCCGCGTTTAGCGGCAAGCTCGGTCCCTCTTTTGAATAGGGCCCTCGTATATTGTTCAAGGACCTCATAATCTTCCTTGCTTACCAGTCCCCTTTCCAGTATTTCCTCCCGGGAAATGTCTTCATCATGGTCGCCTTTCTCAGCTTTGGTAGCCGGGGTTATGATCGGTTCGGGAAATGCATCATTTTCAATCATACCTTCCGGCATGGGGACCCCGCATAGCATTCGTTTACCAGCTTTGTATTCCCTGGCGGCATGACCGGATAGGTAACCGCGTATTACCATCTCCACTTTAAACGGTTCGCAGCCATAGCCTACGGCCACATTGGGGTCTGGTGTGGCCATCAACCAATTTGGAACCAGGTCTTCGGTATCTGCCATCATTTTCGTGGCGATCTGGTTGAGGATCTGCCCTTTGTAAGGGATTCCCTTAGGCATTACCACATCGAAGGCAGAAAGACGGTCCGTAGCTACCATAACCAGCAACCCCCCATTCAAACGGTATACTTCCCGAACTTTACCCCTGTATACCGATTCCTGTCCGGGGAATTGAAAATTGGTAGACATTAAGGTATTTGACATCCGGGATCAGTTTTGGTGTTCAATGTTCTTGTAAGCATCTATCACCTTTTTTACCAGTTTGTGACGGATAACATCTTTGTCGTCCAGGTAGATCATGGAAATGCCCTCGGTATCCTTCAGGATCAGGAGGGCTTCTTTCAACCCGGAAATGACCCTTCTGGGAAGATCTATCTGTCCGGGATCACCCGTAATGATGAACTTGGCATGCTTACCCATACGCGTTAAGAACATCTTCATCTGGGCATGGGTGGTATTCTGGGCCTCATCGAGGATCACAAAGGCATTGTCCAGTGTACGCCCCCGCATAAACGCCATGGGCGCAATCTGTATGGTGCCATTCTCGATAAGATTGACCAGCTTTTCGTTTGGGATCATATCCCGAAGTGCATCGTAGAGTGGCTGCATGTAAGGGTCGAGCTTTTCCTTGAGGTCTCCCGGAAGGAATCCCAGGTTTTCTCCGGCTTCCACAGCCGGACGGGTAAGGATGATCCGTTTTACCTGTTTGTTTTTCAATGCCCTGACGGCAAGGGCAACACCGGTGTAAGTCTTTCCTGTCCCTGCCGGACCGATGGCAAAAACCATGTCATTTTCATTTACTGCATCTACCAGTTTCCTCTGGTTGGCTGTCCTTGCCTTTATAAGCCTTCCGCTTACCCCGTGGACCAGGATGTCATTGCTAGAATCTGAAGAATCGTAATCTTCGTGCCCGTTGCTGCTCAAAACCCTTTCAATAACGTTGGTATCCAGGGTATTGTATTTAGCAAAGTGGGCCGTAAGCATATGAAAGCGCTTATCGAACTCGTCCAATAATTGCTGATCCCCGTAAACTTTAATTTTGCTGCCCCTGGCAACAATTTTGAGTTTTGGGAAATGCTTCTTTAGTAAATCAATGTTCTCGTTTTGCTGCCCAAAGAAATCTCTTGGGCTGATTTCGGTAAGTTCTAGTCTTAGTTCGTTCAAAAAGCGCTGAAAATTTGATTGTGAATACCTGTGCTGTACTTTTCCGTACGCTATTTTTTTATGTAATTTTGCTTAACAAACTTAATTAAAAAAACAGTTTGCCCGGGCAAAAATATATCAACAGTATTGCATGGCAATCATAACCTTAACTACAGATTTTGGGCTTAAAGACCATTTTGTAGGCGCCATTAAAGGAACCATATACAGTGAGTTAAAAGATGCCAAGATTGTTGATATTTCGCATTCCATAAGCCCTTTCAACATACAGGAGTGTGCCTATATCCTCAAAAATTCATACTACGCCTTTCCCAAAGGCAGTATCCACATTGTGGGAGTAGATGCGGAACCTACTGTTGAAAACCCGCACATTGCCGTTTATGTGGATGGCCATTATTTTATTGCAGCCAATAACGGCGTGGTGAGCCTCATCACTGCTGAAATCAATCCCGAAAAGGTTTTTGAAATTAAATTACCTGACGTGCTGCACGGTGCTTTCCCCGTCCTGGATGTATTCGTTAAAGTGGCCTGCCACCTCGCCAGAGGCGGCAAATTGGAAGTTGTCGGTAAACCCTTTGATGACCTGAAAATCCTGAAAGAGTTTTCCCCAAGGGTTTCCAATAATGGAAATACCCTTACGGGAAGCGTCATTTATATTGATAATTATGGCAATGTAATTACCAATATCCAGAAGGGACTGTTTGAAGCCTACCGGAAAGGCAGGAAATTTGAAATCAACGCCAGGAATAAACGCTTAACGGAGATCTATGATTCGTACAGCGATATTATTAATTTCAACCTGGATAAAAGCCGACGGAAAGGACCCGGAGACCTGCTTGCTTTATTTAACTCTTCGGACTATATAGAACTGGCCATTTATAAAAGTAATCTGCAGACCGTTGGGGGTGCTTCTACCCTGCTGGGGCTGGATTACCGGGATACCATAATCATTAATTTTGAATGAATGCTTGTCCGCATAGTAAAACTGAATATCAAGAAGGAAAATATTGCTAAGTTTGAAGCGATTTTTGCAGAAACAAAAGCATATATCAGAAATTCAGAAGGATGCCTTCTCCTGGAGCTTTACCAGGATAACAGGAATCCCTCTTTATTTTTCACCTACAGCCACTGGGAAGAAGAGTCCTTTCTGGAAAAGTACCGGCAATCCGATTTTTTCAGGGATGTCTGGGGAAGAACGAAACAACTTTTTGCCTCGGCCCCGGAGGCATGGAGTTTGCATAAATTAGAAAGTCTAAGCTAATGCTGGCTATATTTAAAAAAGAAATCAGATCATTCTTCACCACCCCGACAGGTTATCTGGTTGTGGGGTTGTTTCTACTGCTTAACGGCTTGTTCCTTTGGGTGTTTGATGGACCCTACAACCTCCTTGAATACGGCTTTGCCGATCTGAGCAATTTTTTCGCCATCGCGCCCTGGATCTTTTTGTTTCTGATACCGGCCATATGCATGCGCAGCTTTTCTGAGGAACGTAAACTGGGCACCCTCGAACTACTTTATATCAAACCCACTACGCTGTGGCAGATCGTTTTGGGTAAGTTTTTAGGTGCTTCTGCCCTTGTATTGATCGCCCTGCTGCCAACACTCTTGTATGTGTATGCGATTTCCGAATTGGGGACTACCACAGGCAATCTGGACCTGGGATTGATATGGGGTTCCTATTTTGGTATGGTTTTTTTGATCTTCGCCTACGTGGCGATCAGTCTTTTCGTCTCTTCACAATCTGAAAACCAGATCGTTGCGTTTCTGATAAGTATTTTGATTTGCTTCTGCCTCTTCTACGGTTTTGAGGCAATAGCTTCCCTTATAGACAATGGGACACTGGCCCTGGGAGTTAAAGCCCTTGGGATGAAATCGCATTATGAAGACATGGCAAACGGGGTTCTGGATTCCCGGGATATGGTATACTTTCTTTCATTAGGATATCTGTTCCTGTTTTTCACGCAGGCCTATTTAAAAAACAGGGAGCGCTAATGGGAAAAGGTTGGATTAAATCGGGAATTACAGTAATACTGGGAGTGATCTTGCTCAACTTCCTGGCTACTCATTTTTATTTGCGATTCGACCTAACTGAAGACCAGCGGTATACCCTATCTGAAGCTGCCGGGGATGCAGTACAAAAACTGGAGGGGGAAGTAATGGTAGATGTGCTTCTGGATGGGGATCTCCCACCAGAATTCCTGCGATTGCAAAAGGAAAGCAGGCAAATCCTGGAAGAATTTGCAGAAGAAAACCCGGGCCTTATCATTGACTATGTAAATCCCCTTGAAGAGGAGACAGATATTGAAGCTACAATTGCCCAATTGCAGGGTTTAGGACTTACCCCGGTTAACATTACTGTGGAAAACACTGGAAAGACTACACAGGAACTCCTCTTCCCATGGGCACTGGTTACCCATAAAGAACGTACGGTGAAGGTACCCCTTTTAAAGAACAAACTTGGGGCCAGTACGGAAGACCGGATCAATAATTCGGTGCAGAATCTGGAATACGCCTTTTCCGATGCTTTTTACAAACTGGGTATTAAGGATAAAAAGAGAATAGCGGTACTAAAAGGAAACGGGGAATTGCCGGATGCTTACATGGCAGATTTCCTGACTACGATCCAGGATTACTATAATATCGGAGCTATAACCCTGGATTCAGTTGCTTCCAATCCTGAAGGCACCCTTGACATATTAAAGCAGTACGATCTTGCCCTCATTGCCAAACCCACTGAGGCCTTTACGGATGGGGAAAAGTACTTACTGGACCAGTATATGGTCAACGGGGGACGCAGCATCTGGCTGGTTGATCCAGTGGTTGCCGAGTTAGACAGCTTATTCAATAATGAGGGTAAGAGCCTGGCCTACATTCGAGACCTCAACATTGATGACCTCCTGTTCCGATATGGAGTAAGGGTTAACCCCAATTTGGTGAATGACCTGTATTTTACACAGGTGGTACTGGCCTCAGGAGAAGGAAATGATGCCCAGTACAATCCTGTCCCCTGGTTCTATCATCCCATGGTTTTTTCTCAGGAAAATCATCCTGTTAACAGTAATATTGAGGCCTTGAGGTTTCAGTTTGCCAGTGTTTTGGATACACTGTCAAACACCTACAAAAAAACGGTTTTGCTCCAGAGTTCTCCATTGTCAAAGGCCGATGGGGTGCCCAGAACCATTAGCCTGGATATGATTACCAGTGAACCCGATCGGGAAACCTATAAACCGGGGGGAATGCCACTTGCTGTTTTGGTGGAAGGCGAATTTAAGTCGGCCTACGTCAACCGCATCCGCCCCATAAAACTTAGCAGTCACCAGGATCAGGGGCCTCAAAACAAGATGATCGTAATTGGTGACGGAGACCTGATCAGGAACCAGATGAGAAACGGACGACCCCTGGAACTTGGGTACGATAAATGGACCAATAATTTCTATGGAAACAAGGAGTTTTTGATCAATTGCCTGAACTATATGCTGGAAGATACCGGACTTATAAACATCCGGGCCAAGGAAATCAATATCCCGCTGCTGGACCAGGAGAAAATTGCGCAGCATAAAACGAAATGGCAACTTATAAATATTGGGCTTCCCCTATTGGCAACCTTGTTGTTTGGACTGATCTTTAATGTGCTGAGAAGACGCAAATACGCCCGATAACTGTTAATAAGTTTGTCCCTTTGAGGGTGACATTTCAGATATATGAAATATATTTGTTTTACGGCCAAAACGGGCTGTTAATGCTTAGCATCAAATTAAAGGAAAAAAGACATTCTTCATATGAAATTTATTGTATCGAGCACCTATTTGTTAAAACAACTTCAAGTACTGGGAGGCGTTATCAATACCAGCAACACCCTGCCTATTCTGGACAATTTCCTTTTTGTTTTGGAGAAGGGGAAACTGACGGTTTCGGCTTCCGATCTGGAAACCACGATGAGTACCGTCCTGGAAGTTGATTCAGATAATGAAGGCACCATAGCCGTACCGGCCCGACTCTTGCTTGATACGCTTAAAACCTTCCCCGAGCAACCGCTGACCTTTGTGGTGGAAGACAACAATACGGTTGAAATCAGTTCCAACCACGGAAAATACGCTTTGGCTTATGCCGATGGGGCCGAGTTCCCCAAAGCCGTTGAACTGGCTGACCCCAGTTCGACTTCTATTATGGGTGATATCCTGGCCACCGCGATCAACAAGACCATTTTTGCTGCAGGGAATGACGACCTGAGGCCGGTAATGAGCGGTGTTTTTTTCCAGTTTTCACCGGAAAACCTGACGTTTGTGGCTACAGATGCCCACAAACTGGTAAAATACCAGCGTACGGACGTTCATGCCTCTGAGGTAGCGGAATTCATTATGCCTAAGAAACCTTTGAACTTGCTTAAGGGTATCCTGGCTGGTAGTGAGGAAGACGTGGTGATAGAGTACAACGATAGCAATGCCAAGTTCAGCTTTGACAATACTGAACTGATTTGCAGGCTGATCGATGGCAAATACCCCAATTACGAAGCGGTTATTCCCAAAGAGAATCCAAATAAATTAAGTATTTCCAGGAACCAGTTCCTGAGTTCCGTACGAAGGGTATCTATCTTTTCCAATAAGACCACGCACCAGATCCGACTTAAAATTGCAGGGGCAGAGTTGAATATTTCGGCCGAAGACATCGATTACAGCAACAAGGCAGAAGAACGCCTGACCTGTGCCTACCAGGGGGACGACCTGCAGATAGGGTTTAATTCGCGTTTTCTGGTAGAAATGCTGGGGCATTTATCCTCTGACGATGTTTCCCTTGAAATGAGCCTGCCCAACCGTGCCGGTATCCTTACCCCCGCCGATGGCCTGGATGAAGGTGAGAGCATCACTATGCTGGTAATGCCGGTGATGTTGAATAACTAGTCGTGAACATTTTCTTTAATATGCACTTGTTTAGCCAACATTAGGGCATTTTCCTACATTTAAAAGACACAATTACCTGTTATCCATATTTTTAGGTGTTATAACGGCATTATATAATACACCTGAAGTCAGTTTACTACTTTTAACAAAGATTTATGCAAAATGATGAAGGTCATTGTATTCCTATGGCTCTCTTATCAGATTTGTATTTACAATTTAAATTAACCTTTAATAAACGCTATTATTATGAAAAAACTCGTACTAACGCTATTTGGACTATTTGTTGTTCTATGGTCCTGTACTAATGAAAAATTGGATGATGAAACCATAAATGGTACTAATCTCTCATTCTCTGTAGACAGTGAATGTACATTATCCGACTCGGATAATTGCGGGCAAGGACCCGATTTTAATTTAGCTTACTATGCCGCTTTTGACCCTGTTTACTGGGGCTCCACTGAAACCCATAAGCTTTCATTTCAACCACAGGCAGACGGAAGTATACATATTTTTGGAACTACGAAGTTACTTAGTGGAACTTCATGCATTGCCCAAATAGATTTATGGCTTGTAGAAGGTAAAACCTATACTGAATTATTGGGAATTAACGGGGAATTTTGGTCAAGGGATGTTTGTACTAATGCTATTGTTGACCCAGAACTTCTCAACTATTTTAAAATAGATTCTTCGCGAAGTTCTATTACTTTTACAGATTGTGAATCTGACAATTTACCAGTGGGTCAATTCGAGGTTGAAAATGCGGTTAGATACGAATGGCGACAGGATAAATTAGTAACAAAAGAAGTCCAAATAGGACCCGGTGCCGCATTTACAGATTCAAGGAATTTAGATGGTCTGAGTGCATGGGTAGACTTGCTTATAGATGGTCAGAAAATAGCTTCTAAACTATACTTTACCCTTGATTGTTTCGAGGATATAGAATGCGAAACCGCCTTTGCAAGGAGTGATGATGGTGCTACCTGCTTCTCTGATACTCCGGAAGCTTTTGATCGCTGGGGATGGACAATCGGGCCACTTTCAGAAGGAGACTATACCTACGAAATTTACTCCGGGGCTGGCCAGTGCGATATTTCCAAAGGAGAACTGGTTGGAACGGTAGACGTTAGTTATATGAATGGAAACGTATCGTTTACTTACAATATCGATTCTCAGTACAATGTAGAAGAGACTCACTCTTACGCTGGAAACGCTATGTTCCCAACAAATAAGAAAGGTAACCCTACGGTTGCTCCTGGCCAATACACAATTCAGGAAGATCTGGAAGGAGAAATTTATGTAATTGCTCACGCAGTTGTTTGCAATTAAGTTTACAGTAAAATAAGTAGAAAAGGCTATCCAATGGATAGCCTTTTTTGTTGGATATAAAAGAACTTGAAAGCACTATAAAAAAATCCGGCCCTTTTCGGAGCCGGATGCTAAACAAAACTAACCTTTATCCTGTCTTAGGAAATAAAAGGTATTGTCATAAAATAGCTGGGCGATTCCCCGTTATTAGCTCTTACTGCATTTACTATAGGCATTACAAATCCCAATATAGCTGTAGCGATCAGGGTTAGGATACCCAGGCCTAATAATAAAATGGCAGGGATACTTATTATTATGTAAAGTATAATGCTCAACTGCAGGTTTACGACTGCCTTGCCGTGCTCGTTCATATCTTCAACGGTATTCCGAGTGGATAACCAGATGATAAGGGGTACTATCAGGCTGCCAAAACCAATTACATAAGAAAGTAACTGGGTTAAGTGGGTTACCACGAGCAGGGACCTGTCGGTTCTCATGGCAGCGGGTTGATTGATTACATGCATTTTTTTGATTGATTTAAGTTATTCTACTCTATTAGTAGCAAGATTGAACAAATTGTTACAGGCTACTGCTTAACTGATGGCTATAGTAGCCTCTTTTGGCTATTTTTGCATGGATACAAATTCATATGATCTCAGAGGATACCATAATCGCTTCAGCAACTGCCCCGGGAATTGGTGCCATAGCCGTGCTCCGTATTTCAGGTGTAAAGGCCATTTCACTGACTGATCAGGTATTCTCCAAAGATTTGCCAACAGCAAAAACCCACACCATCCATCTCGGGGAGATCAAAGATGGTGACCGAATCCTGGACCAGGTATTGGTTTCCCTATTCAGAGGTCCACATTCCTATACCGGGGAAAATGTGGTTGAGATCTCCTGCCATGGCTCTCCCTATATACAGGAACAAGTCATACAGCTGTTTTTAAGAAAAGGGTGCAGAATGGCCAATCCGGGTGAATTTACCCTGCGGGCTTTCCTCAATGGCAAGCTGGATTTAAGTCAGGCTGAGGCTGTCGCCGATATTATTGCGAGCGACAGTGAAGCTTCCCATAAGATTGCGATGCAGCAAATGCGGGGTGGTTTCAGCTCGGAAATACAATTACTACGAACAGAATTACTAAACTTTGCTTCCCTCATTGAACTTGAGCTGGATTTTTCTGAAGAAGATGTTGAATTTGCAGATCGCGAGGCCTTTCTAGAACTCCTGAATCGCATCGAAAAAACCTTAAAGAAGCTTATTGATTCGTTTTCTCTGGGGAATGTGATCAAAAACGGGATACCTATTGCCATCGTGGGAAAACCCAACGTGGGGAAATCCACCCTGCTCAATGCCCTGCTGAACGAGGAACGGGCCATTGTTTCGGAGATCGCGGGAACTACCCGGGATACCATTGAGGATGAGATCACTATAGGGGGTATCCGCTTTCGTTTTATAGACACCGCCGGTATCCGGGACACCGGGGATCAAATTGAACAGATCGGAATAAAACGGACCTTTGAAAATATTGAAAAAGCCAGGGTGGTTTTCTTTTTATTTGAAGCCAAAGAGCTTCAAACCCATCCTGAAGAACTGCATGCGACCATAGATAAGGTCCGACAAAAAGCCAGGGAGCAACCTGTACTTCTGCTTGCAAATAAGGCAGACGCAATGGAGACTGAGGTTTACAAAGAGCAATTGCATCAACTTGGTAATTCAACGGGAATGGACTTTTTAGCCCTCTCTGCCCTGGAACACACCGGACTGGACCAATTGAAGGACAAGCTTTTACACCTGGTCAATACCGGAACCCTGCAAAAGAACGAAACCATAGTGACCAATTCAAGGCATTATGATGCCCTGTTGAAGGCTCTTGCTGAGATCCAGAAGGTACAGGAAAGTATGGAGGAAGGAATTTCCGGCGACCTGCTCGCTATTGATATCCGACAGGCTCTGTACCACCTCGGCGAGATTACCGGCGAGATTACTACTGATGACCTCCTTGGCAATATCTTTGCCAATTTCTGTATCGGGAAATAGAACTAGCTGATTTAACAATTTCATTTGGGCAATTGTCCCAAAACTGACGTAAATCATTCAGGACAAGACAAAAGTTCATTTGTTTTGTAGTGAATCCTGGTATATGATGACAGAGAAAATAGTTTTGGCAATAGACATAGGCGGCAGCCTGACCAAAATTGGCCTGGTTACCCGGACTGGTAGTATTTTGGAGAAAAGGGTGTTCAGGACCAATGGGCAGGATCCTTTCAATATTTTTCTGGAAAAGCTGAAATCTGAAATCGAAATATTAATTACCAGTCTGGATTCCACCCATAAATTGATTTCCATAGGCATTGGAGCTCCCAACGCAAATTCCCTCACCGGAAATATTGAAAATCCGCCCAATTTATCATGGGGTCCCCTCACTCCCATTTCAAAAATTATCGGGGAGACCTATAATTTACCCGTAGTACTGGCCAATGATGCCAATGCGGCTGCCCTGGGCGAAATGAAATTTGGAACTGCAAAAGGCATGAAGCACTTTGTGGTGCTTACCCTGGGTACCGGACTTGGTAGCGGCATAATATCCGATGGTAAACTATTGATAGGAGAACATGCTTTGGCCGGGGAGATTGGCCATGTAAATGTGGATCCCGATGGTCGCCAATGCAATTGTGGATTACAGGGGTGCCTGGAAACCTATGCCTCGGTGACTGGTATCCGGCGGACTGTTTTTGAGCTCATGGCTGAGATGAGCGCAGATTCCCCTCTGCGCGGAATCAGTTTCGAGGATATGACCGGGGAGCATATCTCCGATGCGGCCCTGGCAGGAGATGCTATTGCGCTAAAGGCATTTGATAAAACAGGAGAGATACTGGGCAGTAAAATGGCTGATATTGTGGCCCATCTGGACCCGGAAGCTATTATTTTATCAGGAGGACTAAGCAAAGCAGGAGATATTTTACTTAACCCCATTAAGCGGTTCATGGAACTTCGTCTTTTTAATGCTTACAAAGGAAAAGTAAAGGTTTTGATATCAACTACCACAAGTTCCGATGCCATTCTGGGACCTGCCGCCCTGGCATGGTCGGCCTTAGAAAAAGACACTCCTAATAGTCCGAACAGCTGATTATTTTGTAGAGATGTATCTATTTCTCAATGCAGAGATGTATCTATTTCTCAATAAAGAGATGGTTTCCCTCCAAAACAATCTTATGGATTAAATTACTTTATATGCCCTTGAACTGAAAAACAACAGAAAACGAACTGTTGCCAGCAGCATCTTGCGTTACCAGCTGCCAGTAATACGTGGATCCGGTATTAACCTGAACCTCAAAACTCATTTGATCCGTTGTTCTTCTTGCCCTGCCGGATTGTTAATAACTTTTTTAATAACTCATTTTGCTAGTCCTAACACACTTTTGTGTGTGCTGTAATTTTATATATGATAATTTAATCATTTATTATTTTATGCATTGTTATGATTTCAACGTGGTGCTTCAGGAAGTACCAGGTGAGATAAGCCTTTGTTTTAGCATTTCCGGCTGCCCATTGCGATGCCCCGGTTGCCACTCCCCCTTTTTATGGAAAAATCAATCCGGTAATAAAATCACCCTTGAAAACTTTAAGGAATTCCTGCACCAGTATTACGGTTTCGCCTCCTGCATTTTGTTCATGGGTGGCGAATGGCACCCCCATGAGCTTATTCCTATGCTTAAATATGCTCAGAGTATGGGCTATAAAACTTGTCTTTACACAGGGCAAGAGCAGGTAGAACCAGGAATACTGGAATATCTGACCTACATTAAAACAGGCCCCTGGATCGAGGAACTTGGGGGGTTATCCAGCAAAAAAACCAATCAGATTTTCCGGGAAGTCAGCACCAATAAAATCCTTAATCATCTATTTATACCTAAATAACAACTCCTATGACCCGACTAACAGAAGAACAGATAAACAACAAGATTTCATTCATAAATCGTTACCTCGCCTCTCAAAATGCCGCAGATGGATCAAAAGTGGATTCGAATGCCAATGTTACCTCCAAGAATATTGCTACCATGGAGGCCGAACTCAATAAAGATTTCAATATCCAAATAAACCGTACCCTGGTCAGGCAAAAAATTGCCAGCCTTTTTGGGAATGATCTGGCGGACGAATATATCAGGCAAATTGAATCCCATGAGATATATGTTCACGACGAAACTTCCCTGAAGCCCTATTGCGCATCCATAAGCATGTATCCGTTTTTACTGGATGGCCTGACAAAAATAGGTGGAGAGAGCAGGGCCCCCAAGCATCTGGAAAGCTTCTGTGGTGAATTTGTAAACCTCGTATTTGCCGTAAGTTCACAATTTGCAGGTGCCCTGGCAACCGTTGAATTCCTGATGTATTTTGACCACTTTGCGGCAAAGGATTACGGTGACAACTACCTGAAAACGCATAGAGGGATCATAGAAAATCATCTCCAGCACGTAGTGTACGCCATAAACCAACCCGCGGCGGCACGGGGCTATCAATCCGTATTCTGGAATATCTCCGTATATGACGAGCCCTATTTTAAAAGTATGTTCGGCGATTTTGTCTTCCCGGATATGAGCCAACCGGAATGGGAGCGAATTAAGAAATTGCAAGCCTTCTTTATGCATTGGTTCAATGAAGAACGCAACAAGGCTGTACTTACTTTCCCGGTTGTTACAGCTGCTATGTTGATTAAAGACGGGGTCCCGGCAGATCCCGTCTTTACTGAAATGTGCGCAAAAGAACTCAGCGAAGGCAACTCCTTTTTTATTTATCAATCTGAAAATGCGGATAGCCTGGCCTCCTGCTGTCGATTGCGAAATGAGATAAGTGACAACACCTTCAGCTATTCCCTCGGAGCCGGTGGAGTAGCAACGGGCTCCATAAACGTGATTACCATGAATATGAACCGTTTGATACAGAATGGTGCTGATATCGCTTCAGAAGTGCGCAAAATCCATAAATACCAGGTTGCATTCCGCAAACTTATGGACGACTATAACAGTAGCGGTATGCTACCGGTCTATCATGCTGGCTTGATCTCTATGGAAAAGCAGTTCCTTACTATTGGTATAAACGGAATGGTGGAAGCAGCAGAAAGCCGGGGAATTACGGTAGGGAATAATTCGGCATACAAGCGTTTTGTTAACCACTATCTCAAAGCGATCTATGAAGAAAATAAAGCGGCTAAAGCAAAATACGGTTATCTCTTTAACACAGAATTCGTTCCCGCCGAAAATTTGGGTGTAAAAAATGCAAAATGGGACCATCAGGATGGCTTATTTGTTAAAAGAGACTGCTATAATTCTTACTTTTTCGTGGTAGAGGATAACAAGACCAACACCCTGGACAAGATAATACTTCATGGAAAGGAAATAATTAAATACCTGGATGGAGGTTCGGCATTGCATCTGAACCTGGAAGAAACCCCCAATAAGGAAGGGTTTATTAAACTGATCCATGCCACGGCACAAGCGGGCTGCAATTATTTTTGTTTTAATATAAGAATTACGCTTTGCAACGATTGCGGGCATATTGACAAACGCACCAGATACAGCTGTAACAAATGTTCTTCTAAAAACGTGGACCATGCCACCCGGGTAATAGGTTACCTGAAACGTGTTTCCAATTTTAGTTCCGGCAGGCAAAAGGAGCATAACCTGAGACATTATCACATTAACCAATCCAGGGGAAAGGATACTTCCCTTCAGGAAATGGAAACAGAGCCTTGTGTACTATCGTGATTGATCTGTAGCAAACTGCTGCATGAAGTATTTACAGAAGGGAAGCAAATATGGGTTTACTTTTCGAGGAACCCCTTCAGGGAAATAACCCTCCCCTTCTCCTCTATTTCCTCAGCCAGTGTAGCGATTGTTTTCTGACGGAAGTCCTGCAGTAGTTCATCCTTAAATGGGGAAACAAGATGATGTACCGGACAGGGATTAACATCGTCACATTTTGAAAGGCCCAGAAAGCATTCATCAAATTTATACGTGCCGTCAATGGCGCTTATTATTTCCCATATGGTATTATCCCGATTGGATTGATCCAGGAAAAAGCCCCCTCCCGGACCTTTTACAGAGGATACCAATCTATTTGTTGCCAGTTTCCGTAATAATTGCGCCAGAAAAGGTTGGGGCATTTCCAGTTCTTCGGCAATCGTCCTTACCCCATGTCTGGCCTTTTCATCACTGTGCAATGCGAGGTATATCACAGCCCTTATGGCATATTTACAGGCGTTGGATAACATATGATCTAAATTGAGTTTTTAAAGATAACTAAAAGGTCGTTTTATCATAGATGATTTTTGACCGATGCAAAAGATACCATTTCATCGAAAAAATCGTTTTTGAAGTAGGGTATGCCAATACTTGATTGTTATACCCCCGAATCATTAAATCTAAATGCTATGTTTACCTTAAAATCTATTATGAGATCACTACTGGTTTTATTTTCATTTTCCTTTTTATTCGTTAGCTGCTCCAATGATGAAGCTGATGGAATGGGAACCCTGAAAGTAAGTGCCAGGGCCGCTGTTAATCAGACTTCAGGTTCCGCTAAGGAAGCAGGTTCCGCAAGATCGGTCAATACCGATGTTTTTGTAAGTACCTTCCTGGTTAATATCACTGAATTTGAGCTGGAAATGGACGACTGGGAACTGGAAATTGAAACTGAGTCAGAAATTGATGACGATTCCTGGGACGATGACGGGTATTACGACTTTGAGGATGAATTTGAGCTGGAAGGTCCTTTTGAGTTGGATCTGCTTGCTGGTGAGATCAGCTTCCTTGCCGTGGATGTGCCCAATGGGGAATTTGAAGAACTGGAATTTAAATTTGACCGAAGTACTAATCCAGAAAGCAATCTGTTCGGTAAATCTGTACTCATTGAGGGTACTGTGAATGATGTACTCTTTATTTTCTGGCACGATTTCGAAGATGAAGTTGAAGTAGACTTTGAAGAGCCTGAATTCGATATCACCATCAACAATAATACGGAAGGGATTTCAATTGAATTCGACCTGTCGCTCATCTTCGATGTGGTAGCAGGTATCGACCTTTCCCAGGCAGTAGATGGAAACGAAGACGGTACCATTGAAATCAGCCCTGAAGACCCAGATGGCAACAATGAACTTGCTCACATGATCAGGGAGCGCATCAAAACGGCAATTGATCTCCTGGATGATTAATTTTCCGTTACATAATAAAAAAGCTTCCTGTTCCTCAGGAAGCTTTTTTTGTACCACATTATTCAAAGAAAAGCCTAATCCCGTATCATCTCCAGCCAACTGGCCATGGAGTCCAAATAATCATCGTGTAGCTTGGCCCAATATGGAAAGTCTGTTTTCCCGGTATGGTGCATAGAATGATTTGCACCCTTCAGTATTACAAGCTTAAAATCTTCATTATTTGCTTTTTCAAGTGCTACGCTAATTAATTTATGGCTATTTGGCGGTATAATCTCGTCAGCCATCCCCTGAATAATCAATACAGGCTGTTTTATCTTTTCAAAATACGGCAATGGATTAAAGAGCAACTTCTCATCAATGGTTATCTCATCAAGGTTGGGAACCCACACCGAAGAAAACCAGGGAGCCGACTTTTTGGTTTGTATTGACTTCTCCAGATCAGCCCTTGAAACAGTCCCGGCTATATGTTGAAACACTTGTTTCTGAAACAAACTGGCTGCCTCAAGATTGTCTCCCAGAATTTCCCGGTTCCTGTTCTTCCAATAGTTCAGATCACTCTCCAGCAAAGAGCTGCCTGGGCAACTAACAGCAATACCAAAACGGAGTTCTTCTAATTCTCCCAGAATTTTGGGCACCTTGGTTGCTCCCTGGCTACTTCCCTTAATTCCAATTTGCGATATAGGAATATTGGTCTTTTTGGTAAAATATTTAATAGCATTGACATCGTCCATTACCAGTTCATCCATCGTTGCCGTATACCAATCACCTTGTGAAATACCGGTCCCTCTTTTGTCATAATGAAAGGTCGTATAACCTTTTTGGGCAAAATAGATAGCTTCGGCCCTAGAGCCACTCCGATCTCCCGGACCAGAGGAAGTAACAAAAACAAGAGCTTTATTATTAGCATTTCCAGGTTTCCATATGGTTCCAGACAATAGCAGCCCATTGGATTGAAATACGATATCCTGAGATTGAACTTTATGGGCTTCAGCATCCAATTCCTTCTTTAGGTTATAATTAACCGTTAGCGTGTCTACAGTCAAAGACCCTGTTAGAGAAGCCTCTTTAGCATGCCATTTGTTCTTAAAGGTGTAGGTGTACTGGTCGCTTTGTAAAATGAAGTTAATGGAATCTCCTATGCTCACAACATTTCTTGCGGGTATCTGAATAGCGTTTTGTTCCAGACTGGAGAATGATACTCGCCAGGCCGTAGAATCTTTATCTATTTCAAAAGAAATATTATCGCTGAAGTTGCCATAATTAAAATCTCCTGTGAATTTTCCCTCTATATCTTTGGTGTTTTCGGTACCTGAGCAAGATAGCAGGAGTATTGAAGCTAAAAGTAATCCGAATAGCTTTTTCATATTTCCAGTAGTTTTACCAGTGTATTTACCATTATTATAAATTTAGCATAAGCTCGCCTGGTGATTGAATCTTTATCTATAATAGACTGTTTGTAGTACTGCTTGTTACGTAATTTAACAATCCATTATTAATTAAAGGTTCGTTTTAACCCTCTCGTCCCCCCAACTAAAAAAGCTTCCCATTTATCAGGAAGCTTTTTCTTTTTTTAAAGAGTTAAGTTCTAAAATTTTAATTGCTCATCCTTATCCCAAAGACCCCAATAGGCACCTACATCTCCTTCGGCTCCAACTTTCCAGGATTCATCGAAAGAGGAGAAGTAGAAGATCTCAATATCGTCTTCCTGGGCCCACTTCATCATATTCATGAAATACTTCAGGTAATTTTCATAGGATGGATACGCTCCCTCCAGGCTGGTACCCTGACTGGGCCATCCGGTTTCTGAAATAATTACTTTCTTACCGTTTCCTGCACGTAAGGCCCGCTGGTACATATCTTTGATGTAAAGCAGGGAATAATCCATATCGCAGCCTTCCCAGAAAGGATAGCAGTTTGCAAGGATCACATCACAGGCATCCGCAATTCGGGGTCGTTCAGCAAACTCGTAATAAGCATCTACGTAGGCCACAGGCACATCTACATTAATTCCGTCTTTAACTTGTTGGATAAAGTCCAGTAACTGGTCTTCATTCAAATCGCCCCGCAGCATAACCTCATTCCCCACCGCGGCGATATCCACATAGCCCTGGTTGGTTATTTCAATCAGGTTTTTGATTTCGTTTGCATTGATCTCAGGGTCGTCTCCAAGCCAGGCACCGGCCATGGATTTGATACCAAATTCCCTTGCTATCCTGGGAATTTCTTCGTTTCCTTCCGTACAGGAAAACGAACGTATCCAATCCGTATAGGGTGCAATGATCTCCATGCGCCTTCTAATTTGTTCCTCAGAGATTTGATCTCCAGGTTTCTGGCCCTCTTCATAGGGGCTAAAACACAGGCCATGCATTCCTTCCTCAAGGATCTCGCGTGCTAATTTTTGCAAATCCTTTTTAGACATCCCGGCATAATCTAGTGCCGCAAGTGCCAATCGTTTTTCTTTTCTTATGTAGGACATAAGTGTTCCTTTTTAATCGTTTCTATTAATCTATTTTTCAATCTCTGCTTATAGCTCCCCACGACGGGCTATCAGCGCTTCTTTAATTTCACGAGCCCGTTCTTCATTAAGGCTGTATTTCCACATTACCAGGATAGCAATACCCGCAGTTACCGCCGGGATTACAATATCTGCGATCCTTAAATTGGTCATGGTTTCCAGGGTCTGCGTTTCCGCATCTGAAATAAATCCTACCATTTTCAAGACCAGACCTCCAAGTACCAATGCCAGGGCCTGACCTAATTTTACCATCCACCAGTAAATAGCGCCAAAAGTACCTTCTTTTCTCGGCATTCCGTTCTCCAATTCATCTAAATCGCACACATCAGCCGTCATACTCATCATCAAAGTAAACAGGCCTCCCAATCCAAATGCGATCAGTGGTATGGGGATAAATATGAGCCATGGTGCCCCCTGGCTGGTATCAATGCTAAACCAAGACATCCCAACACTTTCCAGGAACGGATTCATCCACTCAAATAAGGATCCCACTCCATTATTCAAGGCCTGACCTACTGAGGTTTCATTGAACTGGGCGTTTAATGAATTATCAAATCCCCACCATTTTAACAAGTAACCGATAATAGAAAGTACCGTTGAAATAATAAATGCCTTGCGCTTTCCCCATTTATTTGACATCCAGGAGATAATGGGTATTACTACAAAGGCTGTCAATACTGCTGTAATGGTGGAGAACCATGCCGGCCATGTACCGGCCATACCGTAATCACCGTTAAACATGTAGAAAACAATGATATAAACGCTGAATGCTGCCACCATCTGGAATCCATTAAAAACAAGGAAGGTGGCTCCACAAAGCTTCATAAAAGGTTTGTTTTTAGATACCTGAACGATTCCTTTAAACAGGTCTTTCAAATTGGAGGCCAAAGATTTTAGGTTGATCTCTTTCCTGTTTTCCATATGGGAAGAATCAATACCCTTACAGAAAATTGCGGGAAGAACACCCAGTACAATACATACTCCTGCAACTATCATTGAAAGTTGCCTGACCCCAACCGCCTGATCTGCAAAGATATCGGGATCGGCAATGATCACCCAGAACCATGGCACTATCATCCAGGCAACCTGCCCTATAGTGTTCGCAAAAGCCATCAGGCGTGTACGTTCGTTGTAGTCAGAGGTCATTTCATAGCCCAATCCAACGAGCGGGGTAGCATACATTGTATTACCAATCAGGAAAATCAGCGACAGGATCAGGAAATACCAGAAATTATAGGTTTGCCCATTCTCTGCATCCAGTTGCCATAAAAGGGCGAACAAGATACCACTGGCAATTGCTCCAAGGAATATATACGGCCTCCTTCTCCCCCATTTGGATTTGGTATTGTCCGAGATGAATCCCATTATGGGATCCGTAATGGCATCAAATATTCTGGGTAAGCCCCCAAGTAGTCCTGCCAGGAAAGGGTCCATTCCAAACGCGGTAAGCAGGAAGAACATAAAAAACCCTAAGGCCCCCGGTAAGAGGTTCAGGACAAAATGTCCAGCTCCAAATGCCGCCTTTTGGGTAATAGGCACCTTATCTTTTGCTGCGGTTTTGTAAGTTGACATAATTTTTGAGTATTAATTAGTTGGTATTCGTTTTAGTCTTGTAGCCAGGTATGATCAGGGTTTGAAGGGCCTGGCCACTAATTTGAATCGTATCTGTGTTTTCCCCTCCCAATGCCAGGGAAACTTGTTTGGATTCCTCGTCCTGATTCAGCATCACCACTATAATGGAACCGTCGGGGTTTTGAGCCGCCGTAACCATCAATGAATCCTCCGCATGCTCAAATCCGATCCTTACGGCACCGGGACGTATGTATTTGCTGAAATGGGCCATGGTATAGTACAGGGGTGTAAAATACACCTCATCCTGATCCGGATCAACGATTACCGGAGCCACACACCAGTTTTTAAACCAGTTGGGGCCGCCCTGCTTATCGAGTACCATATTCCAGTCTATCCAGCCATCTACCCAGTTATTAAGGCATCCAATAATATCCCTGGCATATCGATATACCGGTACATATTTGGGGTGCAGGTGCTTATCCTGCTCCGGAGCCCAGTCCCAACCCCAGTCGGTTGCTTCCTTAGACCAGTACCACTGATCGTCCTGCCATTTTGGAACTTCGGCATCCACACAGGCTTCGGATTGGATCAGGTGCTTATCCGGTGCCGCTGCATGGGCCGCCTGCAGGTTTTCGGGAAACCAGTCGAATGTACTGGCATACCAGTGTACTGCTGTCCCGTCAAAATATTTTCGGGAAAGTTCATCCTGAAACATGGTATCTACCCATTCTTTAAGCTCTTCCCCCCTGTTCTGGTCGTACCCAAGCACCTTAACATCATGACCATCCGCCTCTAAACGTGGGCCCAGGTGGTTTTTTACAAAATCAGTCATTTCCTGGGGGGTATAATGCATACTTTCCCAGTTGTTATCATTCCCCAGGGGCTCGTTCTCAACGGTAAAGCCCCAGATATCTATACCCTCAGCCTTGTATGCATCTATGTATTTAGAAAAGAACAGGGCCCAGGTATCGTAATATTCCGGCAATAGTTTGCCGCCACGCCAATCTTTGTTGTCCTTCATCCAGGGCGGTGCGGTCCAGGGAGAAGCCATAATCTTAAATCCATCTTCGGACACTTCCATAGCTTCCCTGATCATGGGGATGATATCGTCCAGGTCCTCCTCTATGGAAAAATGGGTAAGATCCAGATCCCCTTCCACGGGGGCATAGGAATAATTGCTCACCGAGAAGTCGCAGGAATTCATATGCGTCCTTGTAAGGGAATATCTGGCACCATCCGACCCGAAATAGGCATTAATAATTTTCTTTCGGTTTTCTGGCCCTAATTTATTGAGCAAGTAAGCCGAAGCTTCTGTAAAAGAACCTCCAAAACCGGTAATGGTCTGGAATTTCTCTTGTGGAAGCAACTTTATCGGTAAAACCTTCTCGCCTGCCTCTACTGCGGTAACCGGAGTCATTTTATTACCCCCGGCGGAAGTTTCATAAACCTCAACGGTTAATTTTTTTTCGGGTGTACTACAAGCCACAAGTGTCAAAATCAATAGTATTATTAGTTTGCTGGTTATGTTTTTCATTTTCCCCCGAATTTATTCTAATGATGTGCCATGGTATGCTCCTGCTGTGTGGGTGGCACCAGCACATCTTTCATAAGCTTCTCTTTTTTACCATTATAGGTTTTGGTAATCGGATTGCCATCTCGGGTAAGGCCTTTGAAAACTCCCTGGTCCACCAGGTCCCACAACGCATACTTTGCTTTCCCATCTACCGTAAATAGGCCAAAGTGGTTTTCAGAACCTTTTTTGTTGTGGGCGTCTTTCCACTTCTCGTCAAAAGCCTCAAAATAGAAACAGGAAATACCATTGGCATTGGTCCATTCGCGCATATGCTTGTAATAGAGCGCTTCTTTATATTCATCTGTAGCTTTGGAACCCTCAGGGCCGTAATATCCACTGGAAACCGTAGCCCAGCCCGTTTCACCAATATGTATCGGTTTATCAACGCCCAGACTCTTCACATAATTCACCACGGAATCATACTTGGAAATGGCTGTTTCCCTGGCACGTATCATTGCAGCCTCTATTTTCTGAATATCAGACAATCCCTGCTCTTCTTCAGGAACCCACCAGAACTCGGGAACATAATGTGAATAGTGATAGGGATAGGTGTGCATTGAAATATAATCTACCGCTTTTACCAGCCTTGCCAGGTCTTCCGTATGGTACATAGGGTCTCCCCCGCCCCAGGATGCAAAATCATCAGAGCTGGTTATCCATAGATCCCCGGGTAATTTGCCGGCCTTCTTTAAATCTTGCAGACGGTTTACCCATTTGAGGATTACTTTTGGCTGCACATAATAAGCTTCTGCCCATTTAACCATGGCTTCATTACCAACCGCAAGCACTTTTACAATATCCGGGTACTTATTTGCAAGGGCAATGGCCCTGTTTATTTCCCCTTCATTCTGCTCGCTTTCGAGGTTATGGTCGGGTACCTGGCCTGTCCAGGCATTCAGGCAATCGATCCATGCGCCCAGCATCACATACATTTCAAATTCAGGGTCCGCCTGTTTAAGCTCGCTAATCGCCTTCAGGATATTGGAGGCATGCGGAAGTTGCACGTTATAGGTGCGTAGCACTTTAATCCCCATGGCAGACATAATCTTCATATCTTCCTTCAGCTCATCCAGGGTGGGTTGTATTTCACGGGTATTGGCCCGGTAGCCCCCATAGGAGATGGCTAAATATTCCGGATTTCCTAATATATCTTTCGCAGTCACTTCTTTGTCTGTTTGGGTTATGTCCTTGGCATCCTCTTTTTGTCCTTCTTTACATGTAACCATTACTAGCAGAACTACAGCCGTCAGTAATATGGTTTTTAATGTTTTCATAATCGACTCTAATTTTGTTCCATGCAGCGCTTCGGCTTATTTTGATCCCCATACCCGTTTGCAATAGTTAACTTTTTTGATATTCCAATCCAAAACCGATTGGAAAAAGCGGTTCAGGCTTTTTCTGCCAGAAATTGGGTCCGTATTTATTTTCATAATCTACTTCTGATTCCGGCCAGGAATGCGGGAGCTTACCGGTAAAATTGTAGTCTCCAAAAAGCACATCGGCAACCCCCCTGCCCTCAGACCCGGGCAACCAGGCTGCGATAAAGGCATCTGCCATTTCCAGCTCTTCCGTAACCACCAGGGGTCTTCCAGACATTAAAACCACAACCGTGGGTATTCCCTGGGCTACATAATGTGATATATAATTTTTATGTTCCCGGGTTAAGGTTAACTGGCAATCACTCTCCTCATGCCCAACATCCCCAAAGAATTCTGCGTAAGGTTTTTCACCCACGCAGATTATGGCAACATCGGCATCCGGATGCTTGTCAACACCAGCCACGTCATAAACCACTTCGCCGTATGCCGCCTCACGAATTCCGTCAATTATGGTACTGGCGCCCTGATAATTTTCAGTAGAACCCTGCCAGTTAATTGTCCATCCACCGGACTGTAGTCCGGAGTTATCTGCATGTTCGCCCACCACAACAATTCGTTTTATCTTCTTGTCCAGCGGAAGCAAGTTAGCCTTATTCTTTAGCAGGACCAGGGATTCCCGGACCGCCTGCCGGGCTACTTCCCTGTGGCTATCACATCCTATACTTGCAATTAAATCAGAATCCGGAAAAGGATTTTCAAATAAGCCCAGACGGAACTTCTGCCTGAGAATCCTCCTGACCGCATCATCTATACGTTCCATAGGTACTTCTCCTGAACTGATCCCCTGATTCAATACCTGGTGAAACTCCTGCAGGTCCCCATCAACCGCCATAACCATATCTACCCCTGCATTGATAATGTCGTTCTGGCCATATTTAGAATAACCTTTCCAATCGGACACGACAATACCATCAAACTTCAATGTTTGTTTCAGGAGATCTGTAATCATGGCCTTATTGGCATGCATGGGTATCCCATCTAATGTATTGAAGGAAGTCATCACAGAACCTACCCCACTTTTCACTGCTTCCTCATAGGGCGGGAGTAATCGTTCCTCCACATGTTTGGGTGTAAGGGAGGTTTCGCCCCCTTCTACCCCATACTCGGTAGACCCGTCGCCTATAAAGTGCTTTACGGTTGCCATAACGGTACCCTTGTCCGAAAGTATACCCTGATGCCCTGTTACGGAAGCCCTGGTAAGCTTGGTAGTAAGGGCCGTACTTTCCGAAAAGGCTTCATAAACGCGCCCCCATTTTTCGTTATAAGGTATGGCTACACAGGGAGAAAAAACCCAGTTGAATCCGGTGGCCTGAGCCTCTTTGGCGGTAATTGCGGCAGCCTTTTCTACAAGCCTGGCATTTCCCGTGGCACCCAGCCCGATATTATGCGGGAAGATGGTGGCCCCCTCATAGGTGTTCTGACCATGAATGGCATCGACCCCAAAGAGCAAAGGAATTCCCATTCGGGTTGAAAGGGCAATTTCCTGGAGTTCCCTGAATCGAGCCTGCCATTCCGCAGCATTATGACCGGGTGTAGGCCCTTGCGTATGGATAATTGAACCAATATGCTTCCGGGCTACATCTTCATCATCAATATCATCAAAATGGCGTACCTGCGTCATCTGACCTATCTTTTCTTTGAGGGTCATTTTGGCTAGCAGCGCCTCAACTTTACGTTCTATTTGCAAATCTTCTCTTATTTCAGTACGCATAATTCCTGCGTGGCTTAAGATTAGAATACAGGTTAGTATCTAACCGTTTGCTTTTACCTCAACCTTCCTTCTTTGAGGTAAATTTTAATCAAATTAATTTCTCCTGTTCTTTCAAAAAGTTTCCTGCTGTTTTCAGTGTCGAGTTCCAGAGAATCGCTGTTAGTTTCGGAACCATCACTAAAACTAATCTCCATGCCTTCCTCATCTGCTATCTTGTAGATTACCGGTACCTGGCAATAGGTAAAGCATATGGAACCGGGTTCCAATTGCAATTCAACCTGCTCTCTTCCAAGATTTACATAGGTGAAAGCCTTTTGCTCCTTGAGAAATTCATTTTTCCTCAGGAGGCAGGGATCGAAACACAGTTTTCCGTTTCTGATAAACACACCCAATTCCCCGAACCGGCTCAGTATATCTTCCTTGACCTGGCCCGTCATACCGGGTTGCTGGGCACCCTTACCCTCCGGTGTGTGTGAATAAGGATCGGTGGAAAAAGCTCCATATAATTCGGGCGACTTATGTACACCAATTCCTTCATTGATCTCATAATAGTGCTCAAGTAACTTTCCAACAATTACAGGATCTGCTTCTTCTTCAATGGCAGTTAAACAGACTTCCTGTACGGCCAGGAGCAATTTAGATACCATATGCCAGTAAATGGACCCCAGGCCTTCATAGCCAAAGAATGTACCCGATCTTCCCGTGAACGCCTTGTGGTTGAATACAGATTCGAAGGCCTTTAAAACTCCTTGCTTTTCCTGTTCGTTGAGGGAAGCAATACCTGAAGCGTCCAGTGTATTTAAGGCCTCCTTAAGATCATTTGCATTTTTAAAGTTACCATTGAAATGAACCTTGTTATCTATATCTTTTTTAACTATTTGAGCATTTCCTTTTGCTAATAGTTCCTTTAAAAGTCCCGACTGTTCAATGATTTCGTCCGGGATGGTATTCTTCTCCGCAAAAAGTGGTAAATTTTTATTTGGATAAAGCAAGTAACTATACTGATCCGGACGGAATAACGCACTGTTTTTAAGTCCGTCCAAAAGGTCCAGTGCCTCTTCAGAGGTCAAGGCTCCTGAACTCAGGGCAGCTACCTGACCTTCCAGCATTTCACTGAGGTAGGATATGGATACTTCTTCCTCATTTTCCACCGTCATAAGGTTATAGGCATGGTACAAACGGTCTTCCCTCCTGTTTGCCTTAATGGCGTGTTCGCAATACTGCATGCTTACATAAACAAAGGACTTTAAATCAGAAAGGCTGATTGCCTGCTTCTCTCCGGAGAATGCACTGCTGTAGATCTTCTTGCGATAATCACTTCCGGCCTGTCCCAGGCCATCCAGTATTGTTTTCCGTTCATTATCACTGATCGAACCTTCCAGGGCAGACTGATTCTCCTCAAGTGTGGCTACAACGCCCTTGAAAAATGCTGCTAATTCTTTGGAAACGGCTACTTCTTCGGCCTTTGAATTATCAAATAAATCGTTCAGGAAATTCAGGAACCTTCTCAGGTAATACAGCGTAACCATTGAAACTCCATTACCCACCAAAGCGTTGTTGGCGTCGTTCCATTCAGGCCGCTGGGTGTTCATCCAGATACCGCCTTCAGGAATAAAATTGGATATCTTGGCCAATACAGTGGCAAGTATCTTTTCAACGAAATTTACGCGATAGATATCATTGGATGCACTGTAGATCAAAGCACCATCTGCTCCCAACTCTGCCCTTTTCCTTCGTATCTGATGATCCAGGGACTCATCGAATTCGATAGTATCCTTAGGATCTTTAAGCAAATCTTCATAGGCTTTGATCTTGTAGGGTACATTGGCATACACAAAGAGATCCTGGTCAAAATAACTCTCCAGCCTTCCGGGCGCAAGGTCTTCCGCAAATTCGAGGAATTTGAGCAGATAGATGAGTTGGTGATCTCCCCAATAGCCGATATAGGACCATGGATCATCAGGTTCTATGGTCTCCCAGTCGAACCCATCTTTGGTTACCCTGTAAGGGTTATAGCCGTCAAAGGTGGTGGCGTTCAGGAATTTATGGATCATGCTTTCAATAAATTCCGGGTAAGAAAGTGCAAGAGCCTCCCAGTTCTGGAATATATCGCGCCAGTTTCCCTCGTAATCCAGTATTTTGGAACCGTCTACCTCGTCTCGCGTATTGATTGAGAAAACATTCCAGGGCCTACTGGGGTCTCCGTGCCTCCTGCTGAATTTCAAAGGCATGTATTCCAGGCATAGACGTTTGAAGTTATTATCGTCTGCACCTGCCGATAAGGCTTTAAGCCGGGATAAAGAAAATACTTCCGGAAGTGCATCAACGGCTTTTTCAAATTGACTGAATACTTCCAGGTTGGCCTTGCGCAGGTATTTCTTAAAATCCCATTTTTCAATATTATAATTGTCATCAAAGATCCCACCCCTCATAATATTGAAAAGGGTATTGGAAAAATGCCGTGTATCCCTCAGTTGATCACGGGTGTACTGTAAACCATCTGAAGAAGCATTTAGCATGATGAGTCGTTGTGTACCCAAATCTATGTCTTCTTCCAGCTTTTGGAGGAGCTGACCGTCTTCTTCAATGGATTTTGAGAGTTCTGCTATGGCCGAATGGTCCTGGTTTACGTTGGCCACAATGGTCCATTTCTTTTCATCCCCGGAGTCCAGAGTCATTTCCTTATGCAGGAGGTAGGCTCCCTTCTCTGCTTTTACATCGGTTTCTCCATGTACCGGTTTACCTTTTCTGAATGTGTTCAGCTGAAGTGATGACAAGAGGTGGGTTGGATTTTCCATTCCCAGCGACCAGGCGACATTGGCCTTCAGTGCCTCACTTGGCTCAGCCTTATCCACAATTATCGCGCTAAGGGCAAAGATCCCAAGTCCTGAACTTTTTAGGAGTTCGGTCCTTTTGTAGGCGTCAACCAGGTTACTCTGCCTGTTCTGCAGATCGCTCCCCACACCGTAGGGCAATACATTCTGGATACCGTCAATCAGGCTGATTTCCAATTGTGCATCCCCATTATTCCGCAATGAAGATTTCCTTACAAAACCGTAAACGTTGCTGGAGTTCCATTCATAGCTGAAGGTAAGCCCCAGGTCGTGATTGATCTCTTCAAAGAGGATCTTATTCCCGTAAATGCTTTTATAGAGGTTACGTGTAATATTATAAACACCGTATAATCGCTCGGAAAAAGGTTCCCATAAAGCGGTTTCACCATTGGTTTTTACCCGTAAAATGGTCTTGCTCCCGGTTACCTCTGTAGATTCTGTAATCTTGTCATCCGTATAATAGGGAAAGAGCGAAAACTGAGCGTTTTTTCTACCTGCCGTCAGTCCACCGTTGCTGGAAATAAACATCCAGTGATTGGAATCGCTTACAATGCTCATAAAAAATGGACGCAATGAATCGCTATTCGAAATTTTATAAAATACATCGTCCCCAATATGGACACGGGTTAGTTCTGAACTATTTGTGTTTTTTTCTTCCATGAGTTTTAACTCAACTTCTTGGTTAGTTGTTTTCAAGGTCTTATCAATAATTCCTCTACCTGCTCCAGGGATTTGCCCTTGGTTTCTATCACGTAGCGGTAGACAAATAAGATCGCAATAAACGACAAGAGGGCGTAAAGCGCAAAAGTAGTTGTTGGGCCCAGGTTGGTAAGTTCCCAGGGAAATATCTGCGTTACCGAGAAACTCACCAGGGAATTGAAGAACCCGACTACCGAAATCGCAATCCCTTTGATCTTTGTTGGGAATATTTCCGAAATAAGGGTCCACATCACGGGGCCCAGGGAAATAGCAAAGGCAGCTACATAGAGCAGTATGGCGACCAGTACAAGCGTTGCATTTACGCTGATAAAATTGGTGATCTGATTGCGTTTAAAATCCAGGAATGAGGCATTATCCAGTTTGCCTTCAAGCGCTTCGAAAAGTTCAGACTGACTGCTAAAAGTGTTCCCGTCCAGATAATCCAGCTTATCCCTAAGTTCAACGTTTTCTATTTTATTTAAGGTTGATTGATCAAAAGTATAGGTTGCATTGTTAAAGGCCAGGGTTGCTAGTAACAGGGCTATGGTCATGCAAGTGGTTCCAATCAGCAATAAGGGTTTCCTGCCAAGCCTGTCTATCAGCCAGATGGCAACCAGGGTAAATACAAGGTTGGTAAGGCCTACAACAATGGCCTGTAAAAAGGAAGAATCTGTACTTCCGCCTGCCTGTTCAAATATGGTTGGAGCGTAATAGAAGATGGCATTGATCCCTGTGATCTGCTGGAAAAATGCTACCCCAAGGGCAATGGTCATTATGGTCCCATACTTACTTTGAAAAAGATCAGCAAGTCTGCCTTTCTTTTCTTTTTTGGCAAGGCCTCCTTGAATTTCTGCTACCGTAGCTTCTGCATAGGCCTCACCGCCTATTTTAGCAGTAATGCTACGGGCCAGATCTACCTTGTTGAATTTCAGGATAAGCCACCTGGGGCTTTTGGGCACGGTGAAAAGAGAAAGGAAGTAAATTAGTGCCGGAATGGCTTCTACCCCAAGCATCCAGCGCCAGCTATCCTCACCCAGGTTAACCAGGAAGTAATTGGAAAAGTAGGCTACTGAAATACCGATTACAATATTCAGCTGGTTAAAGGAAACCAGGCTTCCCCTTAGTTTTGGCGGGGCAATTTCGGCAATGTAAATGGGAGCTATCAAAATGGCGCCCCCGATACCCACGCCTCCAATGATCCGGGCAATGATAAACTCGGTATATCCGGTTGCCAGGGCCGACCAGGAGGCAGAAATAGCAAATAATGCCGCTACAACAATCAATACCGATTTACGGCCAAAGCGGTCTGCCATGGGTCCGGCCAGGAGGTTTCCGGCCATGGCACCGAAGATCACACAGCCTACTGCAAAGCCGAGCATGGCATCGGTCATTTCAAAATATACCGTAATTCCCCTTACGGCTCCCGAAATTACCGCACTGTCAAATCCTAAAAGGAACCCTCCCAAAGCCACAATAAGGCTGATCAGGACGGTATAGGATTTGTTCATTTTTATTGCTATATCATGCTTTTCCATAGGTATTTGATTAAAATACCAATATAGCGCTATTATTAACTTTATTAATAAAGGCCAAGAATAATGAGTTTCTTAAAATGCTCTTCTTAATAAGAACATGTTAACAGCAGAGATAAGTATCTCTGCCATTAACATGCTATTTAAATTTAATTACGGATTAAGCGTTACTGAAACATTATCAATATTCATAGTAACGCTGCAGCCAGTTACTCCAGCTCCACATACTGTTTCTATCAGGAATGAAATTCCATCTGTCACATCAGTACCGCCAGGAATTGTAAAGGTACCCGTATATGTTGTCCATGTATTCTCCAATACTGGTCCAGGGGTAAGTACTTGAGTGAAAGAAACACCAGTGGCTCCTTCACCAAAAAGAAGCACATTAACAGCAGCTCCAGGTTGAACAATAGATCCAATGTGGTCAAATTGAACCTGAACTACATCTCCTGCTGCAACAGTTCCTGCGCCGATCCTTTCTTGCTTGAAAGCCGGATTTCCACCAGATTCACCAACGGTAAGTTTACCAGACCATGTACCGCCATTACTTAAGGTGTTGTCCAATGCAGCTGTTCCTCCATTCTGGAAGACAAACCAGCCGGTCTCATCGCCCGTTTCAAAATCACCATTAGAGGCCAGATTACTGCCGGTACCACCGCTACCGACCGTATAGAAAAATACATTATCTACAAAGATAGTCGCCTCTACCCCATCACCCAGAACGTCAAAGATGATCTGGTTGATCGTTGGGTTGTCCGGTAACGGTCCTTCAGCGCCGGCTG
>NZ_JAPFQP010000003.1 GCF_026241225.1 Lentiprolixibacter aurantiacus
TTACCAAATGCCCTGGGATTCGTCCCCGCTTCGTTAGTATAAGCGTTACTGAACACTGAAGTTACATTCGCAGCATCCTGAGTCGGCGCTGGTGCAGCCTCAGTTGGTTCAGTGGCCGTACCACCGCCGCCGCCACTGTAAAGCCTGAGATCATCAATGTAATAGGTCTCCGTAGTATTGGTGTTCAGTTCAAAGAACAGGATAATCCTGTCATACTTGCCACTCTCTGCAGCATCAAAATCAAAGGTAAGCTCCTCCCAGGCACTAGCTACCGTAGTAACTGCACCTATCTCAGTATTGATGCCTGCATCGGTCTTGTCCTCCAGTTTCAAAAGGACATTAGTGCCGGCAGTAGGCGCCCATACTTTCAACTTAAATCCTGAGTTGGTATTGAAATCAAACTTGGAATCAAAAACCAATTGGTTGTTGGCAAAAAGTGCTGAACCATTACGGTCAATCTGACCTACCTGACAAGACGGATTCACCGTATTTTCAAAATCAGGGTTCGCTACGTAACTATAGTTCGCATCATATGATTCAATTAAAGTCCCTGGATCAGTCTGGAAGGTGATATTGAGATCTGTAGCATTAAGGGACTGTTCTGTTTCAGCAGTACAGGTAGCTCCACCTGCTCCTCCATATAGCCTGAGGTCATCTATATAATAGGTAGATCCATCATTGGTATTAATATTAAAGAATAAGACAATTTTATCGAACTTATCACTGTCACCAGGAGCAAAATCAAAGGTCAGTTCTTCCCATGCATTGGCCGTAGTGGTTTCCACTCCGATCTCAACAAAGGTGTTACTGTTTGACTTGTCTTCCAGTTTTAAAAGTACAGGAGTACCCACAGCAGGCGCCCATACCTTGAGTTTAAAGCCTTCATTGGCGTTAAAATCAAGCTTAGCGTCCAGCTCAATCTGGTTGTTGGCAAATGGTAAATCAGGATTCCTTACAATTTGACCTACAAAACAAGATGAATTTACATCATTTCCTGTATCCGGATTGGCGATACGTGAAAAGGTTGTACCATCCTCAACAATGGCACTTCCAGGATCTGTCTCAAAATTCAGGTTGAAATCCGCTGCACTGAGGGACTGCCCTGTTTCTTCTGTACAATCTCCAGGCTCAGGCGGATCTACTACATCAACCGTTACTTCTACCTCATCCGTTGCCATATCAGACGCTCCTGAGGCATTGATTGCCTTAAGGGTTACTGTGTAGGTCCCGGAGGATCCGTATTTCTTCACAGGATTTATCTCAATAGAAGTAGTTCCGTCCCCGAAGTCCCATTCATATTTGGTTGCGTCTTCAGAGGTATTGATGAATTTTACCAGTCCGGTACCATCTTCAACGGTATAGGTGAAATTTGAAAATACCGTAGGTAATAAGCTTTCTACCTCTTCACATGCCCAGAATGCCAGGACAAGGATCAAGGATAACTTGCTTGCTGTTTTTAATAGTTGTTTCATAATATTTGATGTTAGTCTAGTCCGTTATATTTATAAACCCTCACATAATCCACGAGCATGCTTTGGGGGAAAACTGTTTCTGCATTAGGTGGTCCGTCGAAATTGCCTCCCACGGCCAAATTCAGGAGCATATAGAAAGGTCCCTTATCAAAAACCCAGGGGCCATCTATCTCCTCATCTTCAGGGGTGAATTGCTTGAACAATACATCGTCCACATAGAAATTGACGTATTGTGGTCCCCATTCCACGCCATAGACGTGAAATTCAGTATCCACGCGCTCGTTAACCAGGTCGTACTCCTTGAATGCCGGGTCATCGCCAAAATACCCATCTCTCGGGTTCTGAAGGCAGTTCAGATACGCATTATAGGCATCTGGCCCTTCAGTTGAAGGCGGCTCAACACATACATCAGGCGGACCGTGCAGCGCGGCACTAATTATTGAAGGCGTCCTTCCTTTATTCTCCATGATATCAATCTCACCAGCGCCAGGCCAGGGATTCGTATCAATATCTGCGCCGAGCATCCAGAAGGCCGGCCACATGCCCTGCCCGTAAGGCAATCGCATACGTGCTTCGAAGCGTCCGTACTGCTGTTCAAACTTTCCTTTGGTGGTCATGCGTGCAGAAGTATAGGAAGCTCCTTCGAATTGCTCTCTTTTTGCAGTGATTATTAAATATCCGTTACTAACGGTAGCGTTTTCGGGTCGGTAATACTGTAATTCATTATTACCCCAACCGTCTTCGTTAGGCCCTCTGCCTTGTTCCAATATCCATTTTCCAGGATTTGGTGGCCCGTCAACGTCAAACTCCTCGGCAAAGGTCAATTCAGTGAAATTCACCACTGTCTGGGTGCTTTCCGTTGCACATCCCATTCCAAGAAGGACAAGAACCAAAAACAGGGCTCGTTGGCTGAGCAAACTAAGTTTTTCCAATTTCATTTGATTTCCTTTTTTCATGGTTAATTTTTATCTGTAGAAATAAATATTGTCTAAGGTGAAGTTTGGACCGCCAACTAAAATCAGAGCTCCCAGATTATCCTTTTGAGAGGCTATGTCCCCTCCCAGCGGAATATCAAAGGAAGTCCATTCTCCAGGGGTTAGCCCCGTTAAAGTTGTCCTGAAATCCTTATCGTCTCCTATAGGGTTACCAGTATTAACATCTGTCTCAATTGTTTGATTAGCGCCAATATCCCTAATTTGAAGTCCTACTTCGGTTCCCGCCTCCTGTACAAATACATCAACATGTAAAGTAGTTAAGGCAGAAGCATCTATGGTATTATCGAAAATTATCCCCGTAAAATTGTTATTGAAGTAGGTTGCTACATTATCCCCATTGATGGTTAAAATTGTTGTTTCCGTAGTGGAACCTCCAAAACCTGGTGTAAAATTACTTTCCGTAGCATTGGCATACGCATCACTAAATATGGATTTCACGTCTTCGGCATCCCGGGCCGGAGGGGTTGGTGCAAAGGAAAACTCCCCTACTGTCAGTTCCAGGGAACCATTTGCCCTTACTCCTGCAAGGGTGGCTGTGATCTCTGTAACACCTTCTCCAATGGCGCTGATAATTCCAATCTCTGAAACCGATGCAACACTTGTATTGGAAGAAGTAAAGTCGAAATAAGCAGGTGCAGCAAAGACAGTTTCATTAACTCCATTGGCCAGGTTAAAGGTCTGTGTGGTGCCAGATATCTGCCTTTCGGTACCTACCAAATTCACACCTGTCCCGTCCACGCCATTGAAAATGGCAGGCTGGGGTTGGGCAATTGTACCTAATTTTTCAAATTTCAATTCATCGATCCAGAAGGTATAGCCATCACCATTGGCATCTGGCCCTTCCGCATACCAGAACATACCGGTTTCATCTACCAGTTTGCTCGGATCAGGGATGGGAATAATATATTTGGTCCACCCTGTACTGATCCTCAGGTCAAATTTGGTTACCAGGTATTTGCTTCCTGTTTCACGGTACGGGCTTTGCTCAAAGTCGTTACCAAAGCCAATAGCGCTGATGGTCTCAGCTTTGGAAGCTTTAGCCCAGAAGGTGAGTGCATCGTAGCCCGTAAGATCGCGTCCGCCATAATCGGGGAATATTGCCCCGGCAAAACCAAGGGATGTCCCCGGGTCAAAAGCATTGGGCACGTCAAAGCGCATAGAAGCCTCCCCTGAGTATTTCACATCCGTATCTACACTGAATGCATCAAATTTAGAACCTGCAAATGGAAGGTATTCCAGGCCGGCGCTAAAACCATCTATAAAGATATCCGGGTTATTGCCAAATTTGGCAAATTGTGCATCGTCACCGAAATCAAAGTCTCGCTCACAACCTACGCCTACAACAATAATCAGGCTGAGGAACAATGCGAGTCTTGAATATATTCGTTTTTCGTTTTTCATTTCTCTATTTTTTATTTCCCAATATTGATATGTACATAGGTTCTGATCTCCCATTCGTTACCGAATCCGAAACCAACAGGACTAATTATAGGATCTGTTGCGAATTCTTCTGCCTCATTTGGCAGGTAGCGGTTAGAATTTTCATCAAGTGTCCTCCAGGTACCACGTATACCTACCTGAGTGCTAGGCAGGATAAACCAGTCTGGTTTTCCAATGGTAGTAGAAATATCCAGCATCAACTGTACCGGGAAAGTCAGGTTAAAGTCCCTGTGGTAGTCAAATGGTCCCCAGTCGTTAATCTTGAAAGCATGCTGTACTTTAATGTTTTTATAGATCATCCTGATATCTGCACCAAGTCGCTCAAGTGTCCTTTCATCACTACCCGTAGACTGGGCATTTCCGAAATACATATTGGCAATCAGTCCAAAATCAGGCCCTAGCTTGGAAACGATCCTGGCATGGGTTTCCCAAAGGTCTTTGGCGGGCACCGAATTTGGGAAGGCAAACAACGTACGATCGCCCAGGAATCCGATGTGGGCATCCATTGCCGTTGGATGGTGCCTGAATACAAACCCCGCACTAACAGCCAGTGGGGCATCTTCCGCCCTGTCGTTATCCCATTCGTACATCCAGGTTCCGGGAGTTGGGTCCCAGGTAAGCAATAGCTCACCACCCATCATTTCACGGTTAGCCCTTACAGAGAATGGATCGTCCAGGATATTCCTCAAACGGCCCGGTCCCTGCACGTCATTAGGCATAGGCCCAACAATGGGTTTCTGCCACATGAAGTTGGGTGCGATTTGCACATTTCCGAATTGATAGGTAAAACCACTGAGGAAATTAGTCTGGTTACCACTTCCGGTATCCTTTAACTTCCAGCCGGTAAACGTTTTGGTCTGATCGTAACCACCACCGGCTACAAGGCCCATAACGGCACCCTGGGCATACCAGTTGAATTTCCCTTTAGAGTAGGTGATTTTAGCCTTACCACCCCAGTTATCGCGGGTATCTACTTTATCCGTAAATACCAGGTATTTTGTGTTGGTATCTGAAATTGGCTGGGTAGGAACAAAGTCGGGGTTATCCTCAGTGAACTGGAATTCACGCCCGTTGAGGGGTTCACCACCCCAGATTCCACCAACTTCAATCCCCAAATTGCCAAACTCTCGTTCTACATGGATGGTAGCCCGTCGTGTTCTGGGCATAGGCACCGCCAGTGAGGAAACAATAGTTCCAAAATCGTCAATATCCTCATGGAAGACACCGGTAATATTGTACTTTCCGAGTTCCCTTCTATATTTAACCAGCACTGCCGGGTTGGCTCCCCACCACAATTGAGGCCCGAAGGCAACTTTGAGCCCTTTGAAGACCCGTTTACCGTCTATTTCAAAACCACTGATCTCACCGTTATAGATGTCCAGGTTAGGTCCGTAGTTGGCTTCCGGATAGAGTCCGAAGAAGTCTCCTTCGTACCCCCAGTGATAGTGGCCTGTACGATAGAAGCCCCTCAAATCAAAACTTTTCGCTTTCCAATCGAAGGAGGCATTATAGACCTGAACCCGGGATACATCCGTAAGATCCAGAACTCCTTCATCAGTATTTACAGAAACGGTACGGCCCCTGTTTTCGTAGAATATTTCGTCTATGGGGTTAGTGGCAACATTACCCAGGATGTTCACATTTACATTGGCCCGCATATTCGCGGCTGGTTCACCTTCCACACCTACAAAATATGACTGCATATGATCGAAGCCAAGTTCACTAGGGAATTGTACTTCATCGGGATCCGCATTCTCCGGTGTGGTTATCAGGCTTCCTCCTGTATTGAATGTGGTAAACCTGGCCTGCAGGTTGCTAACCCTTACCATGCCTGTCTGCTCGCCTACCAGGGCCGCCTTATCCCCGCGGGCCTTAAGCACGGCATCCATCAGGTTGATGTTGCTGAAATAATTTTCAACAAAGTCTGCGGTCATTCCTTCAGCATAAGGGTCTAACTGATGAGCTTCTTTTAGCGCATAGTATGCGGCCCTGGGGAATAGCTGGTACAAACCGCGTGGATCTGTCTGCCCTTTGGCACAGATACCAAACCATTCCTCATTCATATTGTTCTCACCAGGGGCTAAATCAATAGCATAACCGCCATTGGCCCAGGAGGCGTTGTTGTCGTGCACATCTGCCCCTTCCCGGTCATTAAAACCATACTTCCACCAACCATCACTGAATTGGAAAGTGAAACCTCCGATGGAATTCTCTGCTTTGCCCAAACCGGCTGCATTGGCATAGATTTCCTTCCAGTTCCCTACCATATAATAGGCCTGGGACTTCTGGTCTTCAGAATTACTTATAGCATTGAAGGCATCTGCTCCAAATTCCGTAAACATTAAAGGCATGTCCAGTTTTTCCTTAACCACATCAAACATGTCGGTAAAGGAGACACCTCTGTAGGTATTGGTTCCATAGACGTCAACATCCTTGCATTCCTCGGCGATAATGTCAATAAAAAGAACATCACCGTTACAAATGGCTACCGGGTGGTTGCTGTCCATCCCTTTCATGAGTTTGGCAGCCTCGTTCATAAGCCTGTACATAGGGCGGCCACGTTTCTCTCCAATGAATTGCCTCTCCTGGTCGTCATCCGGAAAATCCTCGGTTTCAGCCCCGGCCCAGAAAAGTCCGTAGTTATTTTCATTCCCGAGCAGATACATTAAAAGTCCAGGGGTGTTTTTATAGTCCTTTACCAGGTTCTGCACTTCAGATAATAGAAATTCCTGGGTTTTCGGGTTGGAATAATCGGTGATCTCAATCCAAACTCCATCTATAGTGAGTCCATAGCGCCCGAAAGAGTGATTGAGCAAGGTATAGATGCCATAGTTTTCGTAAATATACCTGATCCATCTGGCAGGGACTCCGGTATATTGACGTATTACGTTTACGCCCATGTTTTTCAGCAGGGACATTTCAATATCCAGCCCGGCCTTGATAACATCATCTGATTTGTTCCAGAATCCTGCATTAACCGTGTTGGTGCCGATGGGAATATAATCCCAGTTCATACCATTGATCATAAATTCCTGCCCATTGACAATCAGTTTATGTCCATCCGAATTTTTTTGAACAGACACCTGATCTACCTGGGCAAATAATCCTGTACCAATGAAGAGAATTACTAAACTCAGCAATGTTTTTTTCATAGTATCTTAGTTTAAATTGAGCATTAGTTAGTTAATATGGCGCTCATCAATCAGAACCTTAGAAAACAGGGCGAATAGCACGAACCAGGGCTGGTCCATGAAATAACGAAAAGGTTGTAGTTGTGAAGCCATAGTTTTTGCTGCAGTGTTAAAGGTATCCTAATTGATTGTCAATTTCTCAAAAATGACCCCTACAAAAACTATACATGGCAAAATACTCGCTAATAATTGTCAAATTAATAAATACAGGGGCTTCAGGGTTGCCGGGGTTTTAGTTTAAAGGAGATGAGACGGGCAACCAATACTGATTGTATAGGTAATGTTGAGGTTGATTATGCCGGGTGAATAGGTAACTACAGTTGAAGAATGTAGTTTACCAGATTTTCGTCGTGATTTAAGTCCATCTTTTTTCTAAGGCGATAGCGCTTAATCTCCACACTTCTTGTTGAAATATGCAATAATTGAGCAATTTCTTTTGAAGAAAGGTTAAGCCTCAGGTAGGAACAAAGTCGGATGTCGTTTGGTGTTAAGTTGGGGTGAACACTTTTGAGCTTTCCCAGAAATTCACGATCTGCATTATTAAAGGCTTCCTGAAATAATTCCCAATCGTCGTCATGAGTGAGATTACGGTTAATTATTTCGATTAACTGGCGGGCATTCTCTTTACTATCAGATTCCAGCAATTGTTCCTTCACACGAGTTAAGAGCTCATTCTTTTTGATAATGCTCATGGTAGAAGCAGCCAGTTCATTGCTTTTATTTTTAAAGTCTTCTTTAAGCTGTTCATTCTTAAGTCGGACAATCTCGCGGTCCTTTTGAAGTTTTAGCAGCTTCATCTCCCGTTTATTGTCTTTCTCTAATTTTTTTTGTTGTCTTCGAAAATACAGAATATAGGTCCGGTGTATGAACAGTAAAAGAAGTATACCAACAATGGAATATATAACTAACATGTAATTCAATAAGTACCAGGGCCTGTTGATTCGGAATTCGTAAGTGGCTGTATTGGCGGACAGGTTATTCCCGATCCTCGCCCTTACCTTAAAGGTGTAATCTCCATAGGGCAGGTTTTCAAATGAGGCCATAGCCTCCTCTGACCAGGCAGACCATTCGGGGTACATACCCAGCAATTGATATTGGTATTTGGGCCTAATATATTTGGAGTACTCAGCCACATAAAAACTAAATGCAACATAATTATCTTCAGGGTCAAATTCTCCAGTGTTATTTGGGTTTACTGTTGTCGCGCCTGAGAAACCAGTCCTTCCGTTACCCTTTTTCACGCCTTCAATAACCACATTAAAATTACCTTCATCCTCATAGCTAATATCTGCGGTCAGGTATCCCGAACTTGTTCCGAACAGGAAGTTCCCGGTCTCGTTGGGCATGGCAATCACACTTTCATACCCCATAATACCATTTCTGTCCTTATCCGCCAGGGGTATGGTGTTAATAATGGGCGTATTCCCGAAACTATCCATAGCAATATATTGGATACCGGATTTAGTAAATACCCATAAAAGGTCATTTCCCTCATCTACGTTGAGTTTGCCGGATACATAGGTATCCTTTGTATAAGCCTTGCTAAGAAGACTGTCTCTGGAAAAGGTGCCGGTGTCAAAGTCATATGCAAAAATCCCGGCAGAGCAACCATAAATCAACTGATCCTGATATTTGACCATGCCTGAATTGTGGCAGATAAGTGTTGTATCTGTGGTTACCTCACTGGCCGTTCTGTATTGTTCATCCACCTTCACCCGGAATACACCTTTGTATTCGTGGTTTACGAAGACCTCCCCTTTAAACGCCTCAAAATACCTGGAAGAATTATCAAAACCCTCAATCTTATTCCTCAGCCCCCAATTGTCCCCTGATTTACTCAATACATACAAACCATCGTAATTGCCCTGAAGCAAAAGTCCCCGCTCTCCGGGTATACGGCCAACTTTCCAGGTTCCCGGAATTTGCAGGATACGCCTTGCCCGGTCACCTTCCACAACAAAAGTCCCGGTATGGTGCCCGCAAAAGAGGGTGCCATCAATCATATTTAGCGACCATACCTGTCCCTGTGTGCCAGGGATAAGCTGAAACTCCCCCTGAGCATGTAGATTACGGTAGAATAATCCCTGGTTGGTGCCCAAGTAAAGAATATCTTCCTTAACAGCAGCCGCGTATATACTACCTACAACCCCCCGGTTATCACGAAATACCCGGAAAGGAGATTTAAGGTTTACATAGGCAATTCCGTTATCCAGGCCCAGCCATAAGTTTTGGTCCATATCCTGAAAAAGTGCCAGAACAGTATTGTTGCGTAGTCCCTTTATCTCGTCAATTTTGTAAACTACTCTACCCCTGTCGTCAAGTATAAGCAAACCATTGGAGATAGTTCCCAGGGCTATATGCCCGTCTTCCATTTGCAGGGCACTATAAATGCTGATCTCATCGAAAAGGGATTCATCTGGCGTACTCCATTTTTCCAGCGAACTCCCTGCCATCTGATAGAAACCGTTGTTACGAGTTAATAAAATGACATTCTCCTCGATTTCAAATAAGGAAACTATTTCGTCCTGTTGAACTGGCTCATCATCATGCAGGAGTATCTCATCTCCGTTTTCTACTTTATAGAGCCCCTGCCCCATTTTCTGGAAGTAAACCTGCTGACCTATGGCAAATACTTTGGGAATTCTGCTTTCGGAATCAATTATGGAAAAGGTAGCGCTTGATTTATTGTAGACATAGATACGGTTGAGGGACTGAAACAAAAGGTAGCCGTTAACCGGAAGGATAGTCCAGAACTCCTCGTCTTCAACCAATTGATTTTTTATGGAGTGGGAAAGGCTTTTATACTGTAATATCCCGAAATCATCCGGTTCCCAGTATCCGAATTCCATATAGCAACCAGTGTATATGCGATTATCATCTACATAGACCGAGCGCATTATGGAACCATTGGGAGAGGGGTATGAAATCCATTTAGCTCCGTTGTAAACCAGCAACCCTTCATTGTTGGCTACAAAAATTCGCTTGTCTGCAGCCTGAGAGATGGCCCAGTTCTGATTTTCCGCAGCGTAATCGGCAGGTGCAAAGTTCTGGACAGGAGGAAGTTCCTGTGCCTCAATGCCTGTAAAACAAATCAGGACTATGAACAGGGATCTGAAGAATATTTTCATAGCATGCCACCAGGGTAAGTTTAAAATCCCGGTAATTCAATGGGAAGTTAAGAAAAAGCAGCTAAAGTAAGGCTATAGAGTACCCTAATGGCCTGTATTCCGGATGTAGCACCATATCAGATTTCAAAAGTCAGGCCCATACTTAGCAAGGAAGAATACTCGCTGTCTCCGGCAGGTGTCAGGCTATTCAGGAAATAGTTGAACAAACCGGAAAATTTCAATTTTTTGGTAATGGGAACCTCGGCCTTGAATTGCTGCAATATTCTATAATTATTGAAATCACGATATAAAGGTTGATAATAAATGGTATTGGTAAGGTCGAGGCGATTATCGGCAAGGCTGATCGAAACTGACAGGTAGGAACTGTTACGGTGGTTGTATAGCTTCAGGCCAAAATCATCGCTTTCTTCAACCTCATACATATAGGAATTCCCCATGTACGCTTTTATATCGTCCGTGGAAATAAATTTCAAGCGAATGCCAGCCCCCAGGAGGTTGCGGGAATTGATAGAGAGCAGTTCATTGTTCTGACTCTGCACAAAACCTTCCAGTCTCACTAAATCCGAAAGTTTCTGGTTGTATCGGACGTGAAAGAACCAGGAGTTCTGAAAATCCTGGGCCCTACTGCGGGCAAGGTTAAAATTGCCTATAAAATAAAGGATCCCTTTGTAGTTTTTAGTTTTCCACTGGGTAGATAAACCACTGCCAACCTGAAGGAGGTAGGCACCATCATTGTCGGAGTAACTGAACCAAAGGTCCGACTTCAAGACAAAGCGCAGTGAATCGGTCTGCATGCGCCTGGATTCAATGTTGACCAGCTGGCTTAATAGAATTGAATGCCATAAAAAGGCAAGTAAAAATAGGAATGTGCTCAGGGTTGGTTTCAAAATCAGTTTTGTTTTGATTGGCTGGAATTAAAGGTATTGTTTTTCCCTCATTTTCCCCGCAGGCCTTTACAAAAACCGGAAAAACAGGAATATTGGGTGACTTAAGTTACACAGTCAAAGGTATTTATATGAATATGATAATTGTCATGAAAATCACACAAATATGGGCTTAATTTCGAGCACAATTAAACAACAGAAGTAATATCCATGGAAACACTTACACCCGTAAAAGCCCGAGTATTTAAATTCGGAAACAAACAAGCAGACGGAAATGGAACAATGCGCAATCTCCTGGGAGGAAAGGGCGCAAACCTGGCAGAAATGAGCGCCATAGGCATTCCGGTGCCCCCTGGCTTTACAATAACCACAGAAGTATGTACAGAGTACAACGATCTTGGAAAGGAGACCGTAGTAGGCTACCTTAAAGATGAGGTCACGGAAGCCGTCCGGGAGATAGAAATGCAGATGGGAACTAAATGGGGCGATACCAACAACCCCCTTTTATTATCCGTAAGGTCGGGAGCCCGGGTATCCATGCCGGGAATGATGGACACCGTACTCAATCTGGGATTAAATGACGAGGCCGTAATTGGTCTGGCCAAAAAAACAGGAAATGAACGTTTTGCGTGGGATTCCTACCGCAGGTTTATTCAGATGTATGCCGGTGTGGTAATGGGGATGAAACCAGAATCCAAGGATGATGTGGATCCCTTTGAAGAAGTCATCGATAACCTCAAAGAGAAACGACATATTGAACTGGACACCCAATTTACCGTTCAGGATTTGCAGGATCTTGTATTCGACTTTAAAGACATCATAAACAAACGCACGGGCAGGCAATTCCCAACAGATCCCTGGGAGCAACTCTGGGGTGCTGTAACAGCCGTATTTGATAGCTGGAATGGGGCACGGGCGTTGTATTATCGAAAGATCCATGGGTATCCGGCCGACTGGGGAACTGCGGTGAATGTACAGGCCATGGTATTTGGCAATATGGGGAATGACTCCGCCACAGGTGTATGCTTTACCCGGGATGCGGGAAGTGGTGAGAACGTATTTAACGGGGAATACCTGATCAACGCCCAGGGCGAAGATGTGGTAGCCGGAGTACGTACACCTCAGCAAATTACCAAACTTGGATCCCAGCGTTGGGCAGAACTGGCGCAGGTATCTGAGGCCGACAGGAAAAAGGAATATCCTTCCCTGGAAGAGATCATGCCTGAAATGTATCAGGAACTGGATGGGTATCAAAAGACCCTGGAGGCCCATTACCGGGATATGCAGGATATGGAATTTACCATTCAGAAAGGTAAATTATGGATACTGCAGACCCGTAACGGGAAGCGCACAGGGGCTGCCATGGTGAAAATTGCCGTGGATTTAATGAAAGAAGGCGTTATCAGCGAGACTGAAGCTCTGATGCGCATGGAGCCTAATAAACTGGATGAGTTGTTGCACCCTGTTTTCGATACGAAAACCATAAACCAGGAAGATATTATTGCACAGGGGTTACCAGCCTCTCCCGGAGCGGCAACCGGTCAGGTTGTATTTTTTGCCGACGAGGCTGGCAAGTACAAAAATACGATCCTTGCCCGTATCGAAACTTCCCCTGAGGACCTTGAAGGGATTAACATCGCCAAGGGTATCCTTACCGCCAGGGGCGGTATGACCTCCCACGCGGCGGTTGTTGCTAGAGGACTGGGGAAATGCTGTGTATCCGGTGCCGGTGCAGTAAAGATCGATTACAAGAACAGGAAATTTGAAGTAGACGGTCGCGTATTCCAGGAAGGCGACTGGATCTCTCTGAACGGATCAACAGGTAACATCATTGACGGCAAAGTACCTACCAAGGAACCCGAACTCAGCGGTGAATTTGGCGAAATCATGGCGTTGGCAGATAAATACCGAAAAATGCAGGTAAGGACCAATGCAGATACCCCTAAAGATTCTAAAGTGGCCAGGACATTTGGCGCGGAAGGTATTGGGTTAACCCGAACCGAGCATATGTTCTTTGAAGGAGATCGTATTGTTGCTATGCGTGAAATGATCCTCGCCAGTACGGAAAAAGGTAGAAAAAAGGCATTAACTAAATTACTGCCCATGCAGCGGGGAGATTTTGAGGCCATTTTCGAGGCTATGGAAGGCTTGCCCGTAACGATACGATTACTGGATCCACCCTTGCACGAGTTTATACCTCACCAATTAGCGGCTCAAAAGGAAGTAGCAGATCAGCTGCATATTTCTGTGGCTGCGGTAACCAGCAAGGTGGCTGAGTTGCACGAATTTAACCCGATGATGGGACACAGGGGATGCCGACTGGGGAATACCTACCCGGAAATTACAGAAATGCAGGCCACAGCCATAATTGAGGCAGCGCTGAACCTTAAGAAAAGAGGCGTAAAGGCAAGACCTGAAATTATGGTGCCCCTTGTAGGTACGGTAAGCGAATTCCTGGAGCAAAAACGAATAATTCAGGAGACCGCGGAACAGGTTTTTGCCAAGCGAAAAGACCGCATTGATTATTCTATAGGAACCATGATTGAAATCCCACGTGCAGCGCTTATTGCAGATAAGATCGCAGCGCATGCCGATTTCTTCTCCTTTGGAACCAATGACCTTACCCAGATGACCTACGGTTATTCACGGGATGATGCCGGCAAGTTCCTGGGCATATACCAGAACAAGGGCTTGCTTACTTCTGATCCGTTTGAGATCCTGGATCAGGAAGGCGTTGGACAACTGGTCACCATGGGTGCTGAGCGCGGAAGGGCTACCAAGCCAAACCTCAAGGTAGGTATTTGCGGGGAGCACGGTGGAGAACCCAACTCCGTGGCTTTCTGTCACCGAAACAAGCTGAATTATGTAAGCTGTTCACCTTTCAGAGTACCTATTGCACGTGTAGCAGCGGCGCAGGCGGCTATTGCAGAGGAACAGGCTTAGGGCTTCGTTTTTGTAGGAATTTTACAGGGGCATTAATACATTTCGGTGTATTTTTGCCCCTGTATTGTTAGGTATATGTGGGAAATCTTTCATAAAAAGCGTTATCTGGCCGACTATCTCGGAGGATTTGTGGATATGCATAACCATATCCTTCCGGGAATAGATGACGGGGCAAAGACGGTGGAGGATTCCTTAAAACTTATCAGGGGATTTCAGGAATTGGGAATCAACCGGTTTATTGCTACCCCGCATATCATGCAGGATTATTATCCCAATACACCTGCTACAATTAAGAGCTCCAGGAACCTCCTGGCGAACCAGTTGCTTGCCAATAAAATGATCGATGTAGTATTGGAAGCTGCTGCCGAGCATATGCTGGACAGTAATTTTGAGAATCTTTTGAAGGAAGGGGAAGTAATGCCAGTCAGGAATAAGTATCTGCTGGTAGAAATGTCCTTCTACCAGGAAACCCGGAATGTTGAAACGGACCTGGCCGCTGTTTTTGACGCCGGTTACATTCCAATCATGGCGCATCCTGAACGTTATTCATATTTGCACACGGACTTAAAAAATTACGAAGTATACAAACGAAACGGGGTGTTATTCCAGGTAAACCTCTTGTCGCTAGCGGGCCAATACGGTAAGCGCATACAGGAGAAGGCAAAAGAACTTGCGGAAGCCGGTTATGTGGACTTCCTGGGCTCGGACGTACACCATGTACAACAGTTGGATGTGATTAAGGAAACGAAGTTATCCCGGGAAGAGTTATCCTTGTACCTGCCCTTACTAGAGCAAACAATCGCAAACTTCTATTAAGAAGCTTTACGAAATTGCCACCATTTTTTCTTCTTGTTATATCCATATCCATAACTGCCTCCATAACCGAGATCCGCAGCCTTAACATTGTTAACAATAAAGGCAAGATTAGTAATTTTTCCCTCTTTCTTAACTTTAATAGGATAGTCAATCACTCGCTTCTCGGTATAAGCAGCCTTGGTAACATATAATGTCTGATCGGCATACTTAGCTATGGAAATAGTGTCGGCTACCAGCATCATAGGTGCTGAATCAATAATAATATAGTCGTACTTTTCAGAAACCTTATCAAATAAGTACCCAAGGCGTTCACTTAGGATAAGTTCTGCTGGGTTTGGCGGTATTTTACCCGAGAATATCACATCAACAGAAATCCCTTCTATCTCGTGGCTGCTGACAATTTCATTCAAGCCTATTGATTTGTTGTGAAGGTATTCCGTTAATCCCTTATTTTGGGATCCCATTTCCCTATCTGCCTCTTTTTTCAGCTTTCCATAAAAATTTCCCAAACTGGGGTTTCGTATATCGGCCCCAATTAAAAGGACCTTTTTGTTCGAGGTGGCTATGATTAAAGCCAGGTTAGACGCAATCAGGGTTTTGCCTTCACCCGATATGCTGGAAGTAATCAAAACGGTTTTTCCAGTGGTCTTTTTAAGTTTATCCGAAAGCACATAATCTAGGTTAGTTCGCAATATCCGGATAGCCTCGGCAAAGGTTGAACGGTCTTTTAACCTTACCAGCTTGCGGTCTTTTTTACCTAGTTTTGGGAGTTCACCTAAAATCGGCACATCCCCAACAATGCGCTCCAGGTCAATCTTACTGTGAATTTTAGTATCGAGGAGGTCATTTATGTAAATAATTCCAAAAGGTATAAGCATTCCAAGAAAAATAGCGGCTAAATAGATCAGTTTTGGATCAAGACCTACGGTCCCTCCCAGGGAATATGCCGAGTCAATCACTATAATATTGGGCTCCGTAGAGGCAAAGGCAATTTGTGACTCCTCACGTTTTTGTAATAAATACAGGTAAAGCGCCTCTTTGGTTTCCTGCCTTCTTGTTATATCTCGTAACGTCCTTTCATTCCTGGGAGCTGAATACAGGCGTGAATTAATGGTAGCCATTCGCTGGCTAAGGCTATTTGCCTGCAAATTCAGGTTGTTCGTTGCGCTATTCAGGCTGGATTCGATGTTCTGCCTTAGGGTTTGCAGGGACTGGTCCAGGCTACGGACCATTGGATTGCTCTCACTGGAACTTTCCAGTATCCTCCTTCGCTGCTCCACTAGTGAGTTATAGGTTGTGGTAGCCTCAGCGATACCTCCTCCCAATTCTTCCAATGTGGGCAAAATGTCATTTCCCTGTGAAGTTTCCACGATGCCTTTTAAGGAACGGGCCATTTCCAGCTGAATTTGCACGCCCTGTAACTGACTTTCCACCTCTACCCCCTCAGACATATTCAGGGCGGATTGAGAACCGATATCCGTGACCCGCCTGTCCGATTTAAAATCCTCGGCTGTGGAATCAACCGCTGAAAGATCTGAATAAATGCTAATGATTCGCTGGTCTATAAAATCAGAAGTACGATCAGCTGTAATTCTCTTAGCATTTATCGTGCTGACGTTATGTACCCGAACCAGTTCATTAATGATATCTTTTCCTTTTTGAAGAACTGGATCTGCTAAAAAGACGTCCAATACACTCGATCCTGGCTGTACTGGTAAGATTTGCATGCGATTACGATAGGAATAGGCCGTAAAGAAAACCGAACGCAATTCAACACGGTATCGATTACCATATAAGGAGGAATAATCACTGTAGTTAGGAGTAATTACCATGCCTCCAACGGGGGTCTCCACACTGGAACCAAACTTATAAACTTTGTAATCTCCATCATATTTATTAGCTAATCCAAAGGTTTCGTTTGAGGATATCCTAATAAAAAAAGTATAATTGGACTGATTTATTATTGAATCCGGGGCTATAAAATTTACGGTAAAAGGCCTGTTTTTATAAATTTCGGAGTCGATTACCTGGCCAAGTCCAAATACTTTTAAATTTAGTCCCAAGTTCTTTACAACTTCCATGAAATTTCCTTGAGAACTTAGTCCAAGGATTTCATCTTCAATAGCATAGCTACCTTCATCTGAAAGAATATCCAGGTCGCTAAAAACATCAAACTCAGAAGACTCATTATTCCGGACTTTTATAGATGCCTGTGCCAAATATTGAGGCACATCATAACGAACAATTATATAAGCTGTTATTAGCCCAATAATTGGGGTAATAATGAACCATTTAGTTTGACGCGTATAATTTCTAAGTGATTCTTTAAATTGGGTAGTGAACGAAAACTCTTTTCTTGTTTCTTCCATTAAAAGCTAGCTTATAACGCCTATCTAGTTAACAATAAAGTTGTAGTAACTAATAGTGAAACAATAGATAAAGTTAAAGAAGTTCTTCCATCCAAACTATATTCGGATACAGCTGAAGGATTTTGTTCCACATATACCACATCATTCTGTGTTAAATAGTACACTGGAGAATCCATGGCCTGTTTAGAAGTTAGGTCGATTTTGTTATATACCTTGGTTCCATTATAATCACGAATAACCATTATATTTTCCCTTATCCCTTTTATACTTAAGTCCCCAGCCAAGCCCAAGGCTTCCAATATGGTTATTTGCTCTCCAATGACACGATAGGTCCCCGGTGCGGCCACTGCTCCCAATATCGTTACAGTAAAATTCCTTAAACGGATATTAATTATCGGATCCTTTAGGTATACAGCCAATTCCTTTTGTAAGTATTGTTTTAATTCCTCAGGTGAGAGTCCAACAACCCTGATCTTACCTAAAACAGGAAAATCAATAAATCCTTTTTCATCTACCAAATAGTTTATCTGGCTTTCATCTCCTGCGACACTGCCACTCCCCTCAATTCTTCGGAACAGATTAAAGGGTATACTGGCTTCCGGATTGAGGGTAGTGACAATAATACTGATTTCATCATCTACCTTAAACTTGGGAACAAAGGAAGTTTTGCTCATAATGGTTTCAGAATTCCGGGCATCCTGGAAATAATGAACCCTTTTTTTACCCGCACAGGAGGACAGCACTACCATGACAACAGTTATTGTAACTATCCTTTTAATAAGAGTGACTAATCGCATATGCCAAACAATGATTTAGAAATAAGTAACTACAAGTCTTGAACGGATTTTAATTCCGGCTTTAATGATTTGTAGGAAATATTTTGACGGTCCAATTTACAAAATTGTGAATTATTGGATATAAATTCTGGAACGATCTCTTTCATTAGTGAAACTGTCGCATCGGAGAAAAACATATTGTTGATACAGAGCTCATCTATTTTAGTGCGAATAGTAACATAGTCCAAATCCCGAGATTTGGATATCATTATCTTCTTATGGTGGGTAGGAAGGGTATTTTCACCACTTGCTAAAAGCTCTTCATATAACTTTTCCCCGGGTCTCAAGCCGGTTATCTTAATATCAACATCTTCCGGGTATCGCAAGCCAGAGAGGTGTATCATATTCCGGGCCAGGTCAAAGATCTTAACCGATTCGCCCATGTCAAATACAAAGATCTCTCCACCAGCGCCCATAACAGCCGCTTCCAATACCAGGTGGGAAGCCTCCGGAATAGTCATAAAATATCGTGTGATGTCCTTATGGGTTACCGTTAATGGGCCACCCATTTCTATCTGTTTCCGGAACAGCGGGATCACGGAACCATTAGACCCTAATACGTTTCCAAACCGGGTTATGATAAACTTGGTCTTGCTGGATTGCTGCATGCAGCTAATGTACATTTCGGCAATGCGCTTGGTTGCTCCCATGATATTCGTAGGATTTACGGCCTTGTCTGTGGAGACAAAAACAAAACGCTCTGCATTATGACGGTCGGCCAGATCAGAAATGACCTTAGTACCATTTATATTGATCTTTACAGCTTCATAGGAATTGTATTCCATCAGCGGCACGTGCTTATAGGCAGCAGCATGGAAAATGATCTGGGGACGGTATTCCTGGAACAAATTGTTCATACGGTTTTTGTCTCGCACATCACCCACAATGGCCACAAAATTAGTGTAGCCGGAACGTTTTAATTCCTGCTGCAAATCGTATAGGGCCGATTCCGCCTGGTCGATAATGATGAGGTGGCGATAATTGTAATGGCATATCTGGCGAACGAGCTCACTCCCTATGGAACCAGCACCTCCTGTTACCATAATAACCTTACCCTTTAACTCATCCTGAATTTTACGGTTCTTCAGGGAAATAGGGGGACGTTGCAGCAAATCTTCAATCTGTACCTGCCTGATCTGCGAAACCTTTAGTTCTCCATTGATCCATTTTTCAACCGGGGGCACAATCTTCACTTTTACAGGAAGTTGCATTAATTCCTGTACTATATCCCGGAGTTTATTCGCTTCGATCTTTTGAATGGAAACTATAATTTCAGAGATGTTGTGCTGGGACAGAAATTTATCTGAAATTTCATCAGGGCCATATACCTTAACCCCGTTTATGCTTTTACCAGATTTTTTAGCGTCATTATCAATATAACCCAAAACTTTAATGCCTCCCCTCGAATGAGAAGTAATCGTATCATACGTTATAATCCCTGATTCCCCTGCTCCATAAATAAGAATGTTTTTAACCCGTCTATAATCACGAATAAAACCGTTGTATATGGATTTGAAAAGATAACGGGAAGCTGTGAGACCCAAAAAGGATACCAAACTGAATATAATAATAATGGATAAAGGTATGGTAAACTCATTCACTAATTGCATATTCCTGTTCAGGATTACCGCAAAGATGAGCAGTATACTGGAAAGGCATATGGCATTGAAGATATTATATACATCACGTATCCCTGTATGCCGAACAACACCCTTAAACGAACCAGTAATAAAAAATGCCAGGACGGAAACACCAACAACTATCGGGAGCTGCAGGTATAGCTGTTTAAAGTCGAAGCCAAAAGACACATTAAAGCGAATAATATAACTTAGCACAAAAGCGAAAGAGATGGTACCTATATCAATACTCAGGACCAGCCATTTGGAGGCATATCGGGAAACCGTATTAGTCAGGTAATTCTTAATCATACCAAAGCTTTTTTAATATGTTCTACTGTCTTCCACAGATCTTCTTTTTCAAGATTAGATCCGCTGGGTAAGCATAGCCCTCTGTTAAACAGCGCTTCACTCGTTCCGTTTGTATAGCTACGTGCTTTTTCAAATACGGGCTGCAGGTGCATGGGCTTCCACAGGGGGCGGGATTCAATATCTTCTTTTTCAAGTTCACAGCGTATGTGCTCACGAATATCAAAAGAAGGGGTTAGAATGCAGCTGAGCCAGCGATTGCTGAAGAACCCTTGTGGTTCCTGAAGGAATTCTATCCCATCGATTTCTCCCAACTGGTCCCGGTAAAAGGCATAATTATTTCTTCGGGCCGCTACTCGGTCATCTAAAACCCGCATCTGTCCCCGTCCAATTCCCGCCAGCACATTGCTCAGGCGATAATTATAACCTATTCTGGAATGCTGGTAATGCGGTGCCTGGTCACGGGCCTGAGTGGCCAGGAATACAGCCTCCTCTTTCCAGTTTTTATTTTTGGAGACCAGTGCTCCTCCTCCTGAGGTAGTAATGATCTTATTTCCATTGAACGAGAGAATGGCAATATCGCCAAAAGTCCCACATTTCTGGAAATTAACATGACTTCCCAGGGCTTCCGCACTATCCTCCAGGACAGGGATGTTATATTTTTCTGCGACCTTATGTACAGCCTCTACATTATAGGGCATACCATAAAGGTGAACGGCCACAATTGCTTTGGGTTTTCTACCTAATCTTAAAAGGTCAGTAATGCTCTCTTCAAGCAGGTCCGGGCAGATGTTCCAGGTATCTGCCTCGCTGTCGATAAATACAGGTTCTGCTCCCAGGTAAGTAATGGGGTTGGCAGAAGCAGAGAAGGTAAAACTCTGGCAAAGCACCAGGTCTCCTTTTCCCAAACCAAGAAGCTGCAGGCCCAGATGCAGGGCCGCCGTTCCGGAACTTAAAGCTGCTACATAGGATGATTCTCCCAGATATTCGGTAATATCTTCCTCGAAACCCTTAACATGAGGGCCCAGAGGAGCTATCCAGTTGGTTTCAAAGGCTTCCCGCACATATTCCTGTTCCAGATTCCCCATATGAGGAGAGGAAAGCCAGATCCTGGTTTTAGTTATCATAGTGATTTGGGTTAACACATAATTGGGAAACTAAATTACACATACCTTACAAGAAATAAGAAATATGGCGTTATCTTTCGATTAAGAATTGATTTTGTCGATCATCGACCTTGTAAGATAAGTATTATAGCCTACTTATTTACTATGAATTGGCAAAATTGCAGTTCTCATAGCAATTCAGGTATATTAAGGTTAATTAGATAATTCATTCTTTAAATTAATAGTGCCTTTACAAAATAAGTCCATTGGGGGAATAATCGTTTTATTATAAAGAAGAAGTAATCAATAATTTATTCCTGTGTCAGGATTAATTTGTAGTTTCTTCTTCATCTAATATTTGGAATTTGACAGAAAAAATTTTAGTTACAGGGGCCGCCGGATTTATTGGATACCATACCTGTGAGGTATTGCTCCGCATGGAATATCAGGTTATAGGACTGGACAATTTAGATCCTTACTACGATGTTAACCTCAAAAGGTCCCGGTTGGATTTGCTGGGCATATCCAAAAGTATTTTCCTAGAAAATAATAAGTTGTACAAGAGTTCTTTGCATGGTGCTAATTTTCAATTTATTAAAGCCGACATTTCAGACCGTAAGGCGATGCCAAAGTTGTTTGAAAAAGGACAATTCAATAAAGTCTGCCATCTGGCCGCCCAGGCCGGGGTCCGTTACAGCCTGGAAAATCCCGAAGTTTATGTGGACAGCAATGTGGTGGGATTTCTCAACATCCTGGAAGGATGCCGTCATACCCATGTAGAACATCTGGTCTATGCCAGCAGTTCCAGTGTTTATGGGGATAGTAATGAGGTTCCCTTTTCGGAGGAAGACCGGGTAGACCATCCCGTAAGCCTGTACGCCGCTACAAAAAAAAGCAACGAATTAATGGCCCATACCTACAGCCATCTCTACAAACTTCCTACAACCGGACTTCGTTTTTTTACCGTTTATGGTCCCTGGGGGCGGCCGGACATGGCCATGTTCCTGTTTACCGAGGCTATCCTGAAAAGCGAGCCCGTCAATGTGTTTAACGAGGGGCAGTTAGAGCGCGACTTTACCTATATTGACGACATTGTTGCCGGTGTCATGAAGGTTATTGAATCTGATCATAAGGGATCAGCGGTACCCTATTCTCTGTATAATATCGGGAATGGTCAACCGATAAAACTATTAGATTTTATTGAGGCTATAGAAGGGGTCTTGGATAAGAAAGCTCTTAAAAATATGATGCCGATGCAGCCCGGGGATGTTACGGCCACCTGGGCAAACGTTCAAAAACTTAAACAGGACTATGGCTATGCCCCAAACACCCCTATTGATGTTGGTGTTAAAAATTTTATTGATTGGTACCGGGATTATTACAAGCAATAGTCTTTATAAGATTAGTAGAAATAATACCAATCATTCCTAAGCATGAGAAATTTCCTAATTAAAATACTGGAAATGACTTTCATCGGATTTTACATGAACTTAGTATAAATATCTGGGTGAATCCTTTGGTTATGGTCATATTTGCATTGCAATTTTAAATGACCATGAACCTACCCGACATTAAGCTTAATCCGGATTACCGCGTTTTGGTTACCGGTGGAGCCGGATTTATTGGTGCAAACCTATGTGAAGCGCTTTTGCAAAACGGCAACCAGGTGACCTGCCTGGATAACCTTTCCACAGGAAAGGAAGAGAACCTGAATGAAATCAGGGACCACCGAAATTTTACTTTCATTCAGGGAGATATACGGGACCTCGAAACCTGCCGGAAAGCCTGCAGGGATCAGGATTACGTACTGCACGAGGCCGCTCTGGGCTCTGTACCCCGTTCTCTTAATGATCCCATAACCTCAAATGAAGTTAATGTTTCCGGTTTTCTGAATATGTTGGTAGCTGCCCGTGACGCTAAGGTTAAAGGTTTTGTGTATGCGGCAAGCTCCTCCACTTATGGAGATTCTGAAAGCTTGCCCAAAGTGGAGGATATAATTGGCAAACCGCTGTCGCCCTATGCGATCACCAAGTATGTCAATGAGCTCTATGCCGAAATCTTTCACAGGGCTTACGGAATAAATACCATTGGACTACGTTATTTCAATGTATTTGGCAGGAAACAGGATCCCAATGGGGCGTATGCTGCAGTAATACCCAAGTTTGTTATGCAACTTATGAAGCATGAATCGCCTGTGATCAATGGAGACGGTAGCTTTTCCCGGGATTTCACCTACATCGATAACGTCGTGGAAATGAATTTACGCTGTATTGCCTCTAAAAATGAGAAAGCCTGGAACCAGGTTTATAATGTAGCTTATGGGGAACGAACCAGTTTGAATGAACTCGTGGTTTTATTGAAAAAATATTTGTCTCATTTCGATCCCGATATTGCCGGTGTCGAAATAAAATATGGCCCCGAACGTAAAGGGGATGTCTCCCACTCCCTTGCGTCCATAGACAAAGCCAAAGAATTGATGGGATATCATCCTGCATTTAATATGGAGAAAGGACTCCGGGAAGCCGTAAACTGGTACTGGAATAATTTAAAATAAATGAACAACACACAAATAGGTATTATTGGTCTGGGTTATGTGGGACTGCCATTGGCAAGGCTTTTTGCTACAAAATATCCAGTAGTGGGATTTGACATAAACGCTGAACGGGTTGCAGAGTTACAGGCCGGAGAGGATCATACGCTTGAAGTGGAAGAAGGGCTACTAAAAGAGGTTCTCAAATCAGGTCCCGACGAAAAAAATGGTCTTTTTTGTACCAATGAATTAAACAAGCTCGAGTCATGTAATGTATATATCATTACTGTACCTACTCCGGTAGATAAGAATCACCGCCCCGTGCTCACCCCACTGCTGAAAGCCAGTGAAACGGTAGGTCAGGTATTAAAGAAAGGGGATATCGTAATATACGAGTCCACGGTGTATCCGGGGGCTACCGAGGAAGATTGTGTTCCGGTCCTTGAAAAAACAAGTGGACTTACCTTTAACACCGATTTTTTTGTGGGGTACTCCCCGGAACGCATTAATCCCGGGGATAAGGAGCATACGGTAGAGAAGATCCTTAAGGTTACCTCAGGATCCACCCCGGAAGTGGGTAAAAGGGTAGATGAGCTCTATGCATCCGTTATTGCAGCGGGTACACACATGGCCCCGGCGATCAGGGTAGCGGAAGCTGCCAAGGTTATTGAGAATTCACAAAGGGATATCAATATCGCCTTTGTAAATGAGCTCGCCAAGATCTTTAACCTCATGGATATAGACACCCATGAGGTGCTGGAGGCAGCCGGAACCAAATGGAATTTCCTTCCTTTCAAACCCGGCCTGGTTGGCGGGCACTGTATTGGGGTAGATCCCTATTACCTGGCTCAAAAAGCACAGGAAGTGGGGTACCATCCTGAAATTATATTAGCGGGAAGGAGATTGAATGACAGCATGGGTCAATATGTGGCTTCCGAAGTGATCAGGCTTATGGCTCACAAGGATATCCTGATCAAGGGTTCAAGGGTTTTAGTGTTGGGGATTACATTTAAGGAAAACTGTCCGGACGTCCGTAATACAGGTGTGGTAAATGTGATAAGCAAACTTAGGGACTTCGGCACCACGGTTAGTATTTTTGACCCCTGGGCCAACCCTGAAGAAGTAAAGGAAGAATATGGACTGGTCACCTTAGAGCAGTGTCCCTCCGGACCGTTTGATGCCATAGTGCTGACCGTGGCCCACGATCAGTTCGATGCCTTAGACCTTCAGTCGCTTTTGGCCTCGAAGGGAATAATTTACGACGTAAAAGGAAAACTTAAAATTGAGGTGAATGGACGCTTATAAAACAAAAAAGGTTTTGGTTACCGGAGGAGCTGGCTTTATCGGCTCCCATGTGGTCCGCACGCTGTTAAATAAATACCCAGATTATCGGATGTATAATCTGGATGCGCTCACCTATGCGGGTAACCTCGAAAACCTCAATGATATAGAAGAGGCAATTAACTATAGATTTATAAAAGGAGATATCACTGACGAGACCTTCATCAACCAACTCTTCCAGGAGCTTAGGTTTGATGTGGTAATCCACCTGGCCGCAGAATCTCATGTAGACCGCTCTATAACCGATCCGAATGCCTTTGCAAGAACCAACATACTGGGCACTATGAATCTACTGAACGCCTTCAAAAGTATCTGGAAGAATGACTGGGAAGGCAAGTTGTTTTACCATATCAGTACGGACGAGGTATTCGGCACCTTGGGGGATACAGGTTTCTTTACCGAAGAAACAGCCTATGCCCCTAACTCACCTTATTCGGCCTCCAAAGCCAGCTCCGACCACTTTGTCAGGGCTTATGGAGAAACTTATGGACTTCCCTACGTAATCAGTAATTGTTCCAACAACTACGGGCCCAACCAGTTTCCCGAGAAGCTGATTCCCTTATTTATCAATAATATCATCAACAGCAAACCCTTGCCCGTTTACGGAGACGGTAATTACACACGTGACTGGCTCTATGTGGAAGACCATGCCCAGGCAATTGATCTGATATTGCATGAGGGTAAAATTGGGGAAACCTATGCTATTGGTGGCTTCAACGAATGGAAGAATATTGATCTGGTAATCTTGCTTTGCCGACTAATGGATGAGAAACTGGGCAGAAAGGCTGGCAGTTCTGAAAAACTCATCACCTTTGTTAAGGACAGGCCAGGGCACGATCTCAGATATGCCATAGACGCGTCCAAAATAAACCACGAACTAAACTGGAAGCCGTCGGTTACCTTTGAGCAGGGTTTGCAGAAAACGATTGACTGGTATTTTGACAATCAGGAATGGCTGGACAATATCACTTCCGGGGAATATCAGAATTATTTCAAAAAACAATACAGTTAAACAGCAAATTGATATGAAAGGCATCATCTTAGCAGGCGGTTCGGGGACACGATTATTCCCGTTGACAATTTCGGTCAGCAAGCAATTGCTGCCTGTTTATGACAAACCCATGATCTATTACCCCCTGTCAGTTTTAATGCTTGCAGGGATCAGGGAAATCCTGATTATAACCACCCCTCAGGACCAGGAAGCTTTTAAAAGATTGCTTGGAGATGGTTCCCAACTGGGTTGCAAATTTGAATATGCCGTACAGCAAAAACCTAATGGACTGGCCGAAGCTTTCATTATAGGAGAAGAGTTTATTGGGCAGGACAAAGTTGCCCTGGTACTCGGTGATAATATTTTTTACGGCAGTGGCTTTGGAAAATTAGTCCGGAGCAAGACCGATGTTGAGGGAGCTGCCATTTTCGCCTATCCCGTAAATGATCCGCAGCGCTATGGCGTTGTAGAGTTCGATAAGAATCAAAAAGTAATCAGTATAGAGGAAAAACCAGCTGAGCCTAAGTCGGAGCATGCCGTTCCTGGATTGTATTTTTACGACAATAAAGTAGTGGAATACGCCAAAAGCGTTAAGCCTTCCGCAAGGGGGGAAAAAGAAATTACCTCGATTAACCAAATTTATCTGGATAACAAAGAACTGGAAGTTGGGATCATGACACGCGGAATGGCCTGGCTGGATACGGGTACCGTGGATGCCATGGACAGCGCCACGGAGTTTGTCCGGGTTATGGAACACCGTACCGGGGAAAAAATAGCCTGTATTGAAGAGATAGCGTTCAGGCATGGCTATATTGACCGGGATATGGCCATGATGGCTTCCGAGAAATATGGTAAAAGCGGGTATGGGGATTATATTAAAAAAATAGTTTTATTAAATGAAAGAACCTCAAATAATTAACCTACCCAAAATCCTTGATCACCGGGGTAATTTAAGTTTTTTTGAAAGTAGCAATCATATTCCATTTGAAATAAAAAGAACATTTTGGATTTATGATGTCCCTGGTGGTGAAATTAGAGGAGGGCATGCCTATTGTGAGCAGGAAGAATTTATTGTAGCTATGTCAGGTAGTCTCGATGTTATACTATTTGATGGTTTATCTGAAATAAAATATTCATTAAACCGTTCTTTTTATGGTCTTTATGTCCCAAATGGATATTGGAGACATATGGAAAATTTTTCCACCAATTCTCTGGTCTTAGTAGCTTCCAGCACTTTTTATGATGCAAAAGACTATATAAGAGACAAACAACGTTTTATCGACCAAAAAGCTAATGAAAAGTTCAATATTTGAATGTTCACTTATCGATTTGCCTAAAATTCAAAACCGATCAGGCAATATCACATATGTGGAAAACAATGATTTTGTCCCGTTCAAGATAGAACGGGTCTTCTACCTTTATGATATTCCAGGTGGCCTTGGACGAGGAGCCCATGCGCACAAAAAGTGTCATCAATTTTTAATTGCTGCATCCGGGAGTTTTGAGGTATTGCTGGATGATGGTAAAGTCAAAAAAACTGTTCAATTAAACCAGCCTTACAGGGGTTTACATATACCACCGGGAATCTGGGCTTCGGAAATAAACTTTTCATCTGGAGCTGTATGCCTGGTTTTGGCTTCTCATAAATACGATGAATCCGATTATATCAGAGATTATCAGGAATATCTTGAATTATGACAAAATTTATCCATACAACTGCTAATGTGTCTTCTAAAAACATAGGTAAGGGAACCTATATCTGGCAATATGTGGTAATTTTAGAAGGTGCAGTAATTGGTAAAAATTGTAACATAAACGCGCATGTCTTTATTGAAAATAATGTAAAAATAGGCGACAGAGTTACCGTTAAATCCGGGGTACAGCTCTGGAACGGAATAACTTTAGAGGATGATGTTTTTATCGGGCCCAATGCTACTTTCACTAACGACCATGTACCAAAATCAAAACAACCGCCACAGGAATTCGAAAAAACGCTAATAAAGAAAGGAGCTTCCATAGGTGCTAATGCTACAATTTTATGTAACCTTACAATTGGAAAAAATGCCATGATTGGAGCCGGGTCTGTTGTAACCAAAAATGTAGGGGATTACGAATTGTGGTACGGGAACCCGGCAAAACATAAGGGTTATATTACTAAGAACGGAAAAGTTCTGGACCTTAACATGATTGATACTATATCAGGTGAAGCATATACCTGGAAGAAATCGCAACTAGTTACCAATGATTCTTACAGTAATTCCTTAATGGTGAAAACCACTACTGGTAAAAAAAGGACGAAAACTGTTCATAAGCTTTTACCGACCGAAAAATACGGATGTTACTTCAGATTAGTTGAACTGGAGGACGCTGCCTTTATCTTGACTCTCAGAAATAATGAAAAGCTATCCGAAAACATTCATTACACCTCTTCAGCCTTATCTGACCAGATTGGATGGATGAAAGACTATAAAGAAAGGGAAAAATTGGGCCAGGATTTTTACCTCATTGCCCTTTCCCCGGATCAAAAGGAACGATATGGGGTTTCCCGGATATACAACCTGACTGAAGATCAGTTTGAGCTGGGAAGCTGGGTGTTTAGTCCAGACGCCCCTAAGGATAAATCTGTGCTTACCGATGTTTTCATAAGAACCCTGGCGTTCGAAGAATTAGGGTTTAAAAAGTGTTTTATGTCCGTTCGCAAGAAAAACCTTCCGGTACAACGGTATATCAAGGCCTTTAATCCAGAGCCGGTGGGAGAAAGTGAAGAGGACTTGTATTTCCTCCTGGATTACCCCAATTTTATAAAAAGGAGGGAATCATTGCTAAAATTATTCGGACAAAAAGTCTGAGTAGTAAAAAACCTACACTTTAAACCAATAATAGGTACTTAGGCGAAATAACAAGCGAAATCGATTAATTGCCTTTACTTTTGGTAAAGTAAAATAAACACAACCTTTGTGAGAGACATTACAAAACAAAAGGAAATGATCAAGTTCCTTGATCTGCAAAAAATTAACAACCAGTACAGGGATGAACTGGTACAGGCCGCTACCCGGGTTATTGACTCAGGCTGGTTTCTGTTGGGCGAAGAACTAACCCAATTTGAAGAGGATTATGCTAAATACTGTGGCACCAAATACGCCCTGGGTGTAGCCAACGGCCTGGATGCCCTCCGATTGATTTTTAAGGCCTATATAGAAATGGGATTAATGTCCAGGGGAGATGAAGTAATTGTGCCTGCCAACACCTATATAGCCTCCATCCTAGCCGTTACCGACAATGGCCTCCTTCCTGTTCTGGTGGAACCCCGATTGGATTCTTATAATCTGGATGCTTCACTCATAGAAGTTGCCATAACCTCAAAAACCAGGGCGGTATTGACGGTGCACCTCTACGGGCAGAATTCCATTGATGACCAGATGCTGGAGATATGCCAAAAGCATAATCTGTTTTTGGTTGAAGACAACGCTCAGGCCCAGGGAGGTGTCTGGAAAGGAAAGCTAACCGGGGGAATTGGGGATGCAGCCGGACACAGTTTTTATCCTGGAAAGAACCTGGGAGCCCTGGGAGATGCCGGCGCAGTAACCACTAACGATAAGGAACTTTATCAAACTGTTAAGGCATTGCGCAATTACGGCTCGCACAAGAAATATGAAAACATCTACCAGGGGCTAAACTCGCGCCTGGATGAAATTCAGGCCGCCTTCCTCAATGTTAAGCTGAAATATCTACCCAAAGAAATTGAGAAGCGAAGGGAAATTGCCGAGCAGTACCTGAAGGGTATTACTAACCCTTTAGTCGTTTTGCCACTGGTACCGGATCCCCAGCAACATGTCTGGCATTTATTTGTCATCCGAAATAACAACAGGCTTAAATTGCAACAGATTCTTCTTGAAAGTGGTGTACAAACCCTTATCCACTACCCTATTCCACCACACAAGCAAGGCGCTTATTCTAATTTTAACGAAAATCATTACCCGATCACAGAGCAGATCCATCGAGAGGTCTTAAGTCTGCCTATGAGCCCTGTACTGACAGATAAGGAAGTACAGGAAGTGATTCAATTGATCAATAAATTTAAAGGATAAATACCGATCTGGTAACTGAAAGGATGTCAGGAGACCGAAGTTCTTACCGTCAGATATTCAAGGCCACCTCTATTTTTGGAGGGGTACAGGTATTCAATATAATTATTTCTATCCTCAGAGGTAAAATTGTGGCAGTACTACTAGGTCCTTCAGGCATGGGAATCGCAGGCTTACTGACCTCTTCTACAGGTTTTGTACAGTTACTTACTAGCTTTGGGCTGCGTACCAGTGCTGTAAAAAATATCGCAGAGGCCAATGAGCAAGGTAATCCTGAAAAGGTCGCACAAACCGCATCAGTGTTCAGAAAACTGGTTTGGATAACAGGGCTTTTAGGTACATTGGCAACATTACTGTTTGCTCCATATCTAAGTGAGCTTGCATTTGGAGACCACTCGCAAACCAATTCTTTTCGGTGGTTATCAGTTACACTCTTATTCACGCAACTAACCAACGGGCAATTCGTTATGTTGCAGGGAATGCGTAAATTACAAATGCTGGCCAAGGCTAATATGATAGGGTCTTTTATTGGCTTGCTAATATCTGCTCCCCTGTATTATTTCTATGGAATTGAAGGCATTGTCCCTGCCCTGATTATTGGCTCGATCTCGGCAATGGCTATAGCCTATTTCTTTGGAAAGAAAGTGACCCTTAAAACCACACCAGTGCCTAAGGAGGAAGCAATAGCCTTAAGTAAGGATATGCTGCGTATGGGTTTCATGATCAGCCTTAGTGCCTTGATTACTACAGCGGTAGCCTATCTTGTCCGGATCTACATAAGTAATACCGGGAGTATCGATGACGTTGGATTGTATAATGCAGGATTCGGAATATTGAACACCTACGTAGGCCTAATTTTTGCTGCTATGGGTACTGATTATTACCCCAGGCTTGCTGGCGTTTCTAACGACAATTCTAAGGCTACCAGACTCATAAATCAACAAGCGGAAATAGGAATTCTTATCCTTGCACCTATTTTATCTGTATTCTTCATTTTTGTCAATTGGATCATTATCCTGCTTTTTTCATCGGAATTCCTGGCAATCGATAAAATGATTCATTGGGCCGCTTTGGGTATGTATTTTAAAGTAGCTGGATGGGCCATTGCCTTTATCTTACTGGCGAAAGGTAAATCACGGCTATTTTTTTGGAACGAATTGATCAGCAATGCCTATTCTTTAGGACTTAACCTCCTGGGGTATTACTTGATGGGCCTTGAAGGATTGGGTATTTCCTTTTTGTTAACATATGCGCTCTACCTGATACAAGTTTATTCACTTGCAAGGTTCAAATTTCAGTTCCATTTCCTTAAAAGTTTCTATAGAATTTTTGTAATTCAAACTATTATAGGCGTTGCTTGTTTCTTTATGATTAGGCATCTTAGTCAGCCTTTAGTTTATGTGACTGCTATACCTGTGATATTGACCTCATTCTGGATGTCCTATAGTGAATTGGATAAACGAATAGGTCTTAAGGATATTATTAAAAATTTCCGAAAAAAAGCTAAGAAAAATAATGGTGAATAAAAACTTAGGACATAACAATTCAGACTATCCGCTAGTATCGGTAAATGTGGTTACCTATAATTCTTCTGCCACTATCGTGGAAACTCTGGAAAGCATTAAAGCCCAGTCCTATCCTCGTATTGAACTTATTGTAAGTGATGATTGCTCCGAAGACAACACTCTGGCAATTTGCCAGAAATGGATTGATTTAAACAAATCTAACTTTGAAAATGCTGTTATAATAACGAGTCCTTTTAATACAGGAATCTCCAAGAATTGTAACCGGGCCTTAAATACAGCTAATGGTGATTGGATTAAGCCCATTGCAGGTGATGATACTTTGAAATCCTCTTCCATAAAAAAATATATCGAATTTATAAATAAACATCCGGAAGCAGCTCTTATTTATTCAAACATGGATCATTATATTAATGAATTTAGGTCGGAAAATAAGATGCCTTCCAGACCGAATCAAAAAGAGAATGCATTGTATTTTTCTAAACTTCCAATCAAATATCAGATCGAGGTTCTAGCCCGAATTGTTATTATAGGCGCCCCTTCCATTTTTTTTAATCGTCAAAAAGTTTGTAATGCCGGTGGGTTTAATGAAATTAGTAGATATATGGAAGATCTGCCCTCCTATTACACATGGCTTGAACATGGTCTTAAATTTTATTACTTAAATGAGTCTACCGTTAATTACAGGCTACATCAGAACTCAATCTCTAATAAAAAAGATTCTGAACAAATGAGTTTCTCAAATCAACCATTAAGAGTTGAAAGTGTAATTCGTCAATTGTGCTATCCACATTATTCGAAAATTGAAAAGTTATTCTACAATATAGAAATGGCTTTTTTCCATTTTTATATAAAGAAAACTCCTAAATCCTATTTTGGTTTAGGTTTGAGAAAACTTTGGTACACCTTGACTGTTAAATCGGTCTCCATCAGACGAAAATCAATAAAAAGATATTATATGAAATATATGAAGGAAAATTGAATTCATTATTTGCATTAATTGTCTATTAAGTAAGTATGAACAATCCATTATTGAGCATAATTATACCTGTTTATAATTCAGAAGATTTTATACAGGAATGTATTTCTAGTATACAGAATCAAAATTTCGAAGATTTCGAAATCATTGCCGTGAACGATGGCTCTGTGGATGGCTCAGAAGAAATACTTGAAAATATGTCTGAAAAAGATTTTAGAATTAGAGTATTCACAATAGAGAATAACGGACAAGCAAATGCTCGTAATCATGGGATTAGACAGGCTCTTGGAGAGTATATAACATTTATTGATTCAGATGATTTATTGGATTTAGGTACTCTTTCATATAATATGAACATAATTATAACGGATCCATCAATTGATTTTTTGCAATACCCCAGAAAGATAGAATCCGCAGATGGCAGCTTCATTCATGTTACACCGCAAAAAGAAGTAATCGTTAAGAATGATGATTTCTTTGTTGAATGGATAGAGAGGAAATTAATTTCATGGCTGGTTTGTGATAAAATATTCAAAAGAGAATCAATAAAGAACGTGAATTTCGAATTTGGAATGGTCTATGAAGACAATTACTTCATATCAGAAATTTTAAATATTGTAAACAAGGCTTATATATCTAGCAAAGGCTGTTATATTTACAAATTCAATAATAATTCTACAACTAGAACTGAACACAGTTTAAAAAAAGATCTCGATACACAAAAAGTTAATTTAAACATATTAAAAAAAGCCATTTTAAGAGATGAACCCTTATCATTGAGGTTAAATATATTTTGTAGAACTCTGAATGTCTATCTTTCTTTAATTAAATCCTTTAACCAAAAAAATTTATGTATTGATCCTATTTTAACTTCAGAAATTCATAATTACAGCCATTTGTTTATACTAAAAAGTAATTTAAATTGGAAATGTAAACTTAGAATCACATATTTCAAGTTATTCAGGAAATTTTAATGTCATCTCAAAAACAAATATTAATAATAATTGAATCCCTTTTTTGTGGAGGAGCTGAAAAAAGCTTGGTCTCGTTGTTAAACGACATAAAACGCGATAATTTCAACATCAATATTAAAATAATTAAACAAGGAGGAGAATTCGAAGGGTTTTTACCTAAAGACATATCTCTGGAGATTATTCCTAGAAATCTTAATAGTTTAAGGTATATACAAGCAAAAATTAAATTTTTTTTGAAGCGTTTCAAGTCTTCTAATATACATCCAGCACAAAAGTTCTGGAACTCATACGGTTCAACGTTTCCGCCACTGAAAAAGCAATACGACCTTGCGATTGCATATAATCAAGGATTTTCAACCTACTATGTAGCCGAAAAGGTCAACGCTACATGTAAAATTGCCTGGATAAACACAGATTATGTCAATGCTGGATATAAATTCAAATATGATAAAAAGCAATACCAAAAATTTAATACCGTTGTTTGTGTTTCTCCGAATGTCGCTGATTCCTTTAGATCTTTACTCAAAAAATACGAAATAGGAGTCCCTTTAAGTATTATCCCAGATCTAGTGAATGAAAAATTAATCAAATCACTAAGTGAAGAATCAGTCGAAGATTACAATCATTCTTCATATAAAATATTAACTATAGCCCGACTTGCCAAAGCAAAAGGAATAGATATGGCAATTAAAGCAGCTAAATTTTTGAAAAACAAGGGCTTTGATTTTAACTGGACTGTAGTCGGAGATGGTCCTTCCAGAGACCAATTGCAAAATATGATTAGCAATAATGGTTTACAAGAACATTTCAAGCTTATTGGTTTTCGAGAAAATCCATATCCCTATCTAAAGAAATGTGATTTATATGTACAGCCATCTTATTTTGAAGGATTAGGCATTTCGGTAATAGAGGCTAAAATGTTAGCGAAACCCATAATAATTACAAACTTCGCTCCTGCTAATTTTCTTTTGGAGAATAAAAAAAATGGAATAATCTGCGAAATGGATGAGGAGGCTCTTGGCAAATCCATTATTAATCTAATAGAAAATCCATCAATCTCAGCCTTATTCAGTTCCCAATTATCAGATTGGACTTACTCGGAAAACGTTAGTAGTATTGAAAAAATCCAAAAAATATTTACCTCTTGAAAATACTAACAATTACATGCCATAATGTGTACAATCATGGAGCCAGCTTGCAGGAACATGCACTTTTGGCCTATTTAAAAGCTCAAGGGCATGAAGTTAGAGCAATCAACTATCGCCCATCCTATGAAAGTCATCATTTTAGCTTTACTAAAGTAGCACACCCTTTTTTTGGGAGGAATATCATATTTCGGTTTATCTATCGGGCCTTAAAACTGCCAATAAGGTTATATAACTTGAAAAGAAAAATATCCTTTGACCGTTTTTCAAAAACATATATCCCGGCTACCCAACAATTGTATAGAAATAATAAGGAACTCACTAAAAATGTACCGGAGGCAGATGCTTATATTTGTGGTAGCGACCAAATTTGGAATTCCTTCTTTGAGAATGGCAAAGATCCTGCCTTCTATCTAAATTTTGTGGAGGATAATAAATTAAAGATATCCTATGCTGCAAGTTTTGCTATAGACAATCTGGAACCTTCCCTAAAACCTTTTGTAAAAACAGGTGTGTCCCGACTTAATTATATATCGGTAAGGGAACAATCCGGCCTTGTAATCTTAAAAGATCTTGGTATAACAAATGCTAAACAAGTCCTGGACCCTGTGTTCCTTCTTGATAGAGAGTATTGGAAAAAATTAGCCCTGAAAAATGAAATCAATAAGGATTATGTTATGGTATATGATTTTGACTCCAATTTCAAAATACGTGAACTTGCACTAGAATTAAAACGACGTAATGGCTGGGATATTATAACAGTGAACCAAAAGATACCGTACGCAGATCAAAACCACTTTCGGAAAGGGCCAGATTATTTTTTGTCATTGATCTATAATGCCAAATTTGTAATTAGCAATTCTTTTCATGCCGTAGCCTTCTCCCTGATCTTCGAAAAGGATTTTTTGGTTTTTAACAGAACAGATAAGATAAATACGCGAATGCGCGATTTATTACAATCGTTGGATCTGGAGCATTTATTAGTCGCACATGATTGCAATGTGGCCAATTTGATTGATTTGACAATCAATTACAAAAAGGTTAAACCGAAACTCACCAAAAAGATAGCATTGTCCCAGCAGTTCCTTTATCAAGCCCTAAATAATTAAGTGCCAGTAAAATTACTTTATATAACAAATGGGATTGATGGTCCGGGGGGACTGGAACGTGTACTGTCGATTAAGGCAAGCTATCTTGCAGAACATATGAACTATGAAGTACATATTCTTACATTGAATGATAAATCAAAAAATACATTTTATAATTTTAGTGATAAGATAATTCGACATACGCTCCATATAGGGCTATCTGGGATCAGATATTATATAGGTTACATCAAGGGAATCATAAGAACGGTAAAATCGATCAATCCTGATGTTATTTCAGTCTGTGATGATGGATTAAAAGGTTTCTATATTAGGCACTTTATCAACAAGAAAATCCCCGTCGTGCTAGAAAAGCATGCTTCATTGAATCTTCATAAAGGAAAAAATTGGAATAGCTGGCATGGTAAATTGAGGTATCTTTTGTTAAAGAGTTTAATGAATTTGGGAGCTCGTTCTTATAATGCTTTCGTCGTGCTAACCAAGAACAATATGACCGAATGGCCGGGGTTAAAAAATGTAAGAATAATTCCTAATCCACTGCCCTTTTATCCTGAAGAATGCTCAAAGCTCGAAAAAAAAGTTGTCATTACTGTGGGAAATCACGGATATGAAAAGGGTTTTGATCGTCTATTAAAATCTTGGGAGATAGTTGTAAGAAGCTATCCTGATTGGCATTTACACATATTCGGAAAGATAGATTCTGGGAAAAAGAATATTAAAATAGCGGAAAAACTACAAATATCTAGTTATGTTTCTTTTCATAATCCTGAAAAGAATATTATGTCCAAATATAAAGCTTCATCCATTTACGCTTTACCTTCAAGATCAGAAGGATTTGGGATGGTAATAATAGAAGCAATGTCTTTTGGCGTCCCATGCATCGCATTCGATTGTCCTGGTGGACCTAGAGATATAATTGATAACGGTAAGAACGGGATTTTGGTCAATAATAATAATATTGAAGAATTTGCAGAAGCAATAACGACGCTTATAAGGTATGAGAACAAGAGAAAAATTCTCGGAGAGAAAGCAAGAGAAGATGTGAGAAGATATTTACCTGCTGAGATATGTAAGATTTGGGATCAACTATTTATTAACCTGATATACAATAGTTGATGGATATTCTGTTTATTACTGATCAGGTTTATCTGCATGGGGGCATTGAGAGGGTGCTTTCTGTCAAAGCTAACTATCTGGCCAAAAAAAAAGTATATCGTATCCATATAATAACTTCAGAACAAAAAAATCACGCACCTTGTTATGATTTTCATAAAAATATTCAATTTAGTGACTTAGGAATCAACTATATCAGAAACAAGTCATATTTCCATCCTTTAAATCTAATAAAACTTCCCAAGCATATAATTTGCCTGAGAAAACAAATAAATCGAATAAATCCTGACGTTATTGTGGTTTGTAGCCATAGTACGGATACGTTTTTTATCCCTTTATTATTCCCAAATATTCCAACTGTAAAAGAATTTCACTTTTCAAAGCATGCACAAAATGAAAAAAAAGAAAGGACGAAAGGATTATTAAGAAAATTAGTACAGAAATACAGCAATTACATTGAAAGCAAATATGATAAACTAGTTTTACTGAATAAGGATGAAGCTCTGTATTACAAAACTAAGAATACTGTAATAATACCAAATCCTGTGACTTTTTTTCCATCAACTGTTCCTTACAGAAGGAAAAAAATAGCACTTGCAGCTGGTAGAATTGCATGGGTAAAAGGTTTTGAATTTATGATAGAGGCATGGCATAAGGTCCATTCTGAAGTAGAAGACTGGCAACTGCATATTTATGGTGAAGGTGACCCTTATTATACCAACTCTTTAAAAGAAAAAGTAAAAGCTTTAGGGTTAGAGAACAAAATATATTTTTTGGGTAATTCTGATCATATTCAAAAAATAATGATGTCGGCAGGCTTATTTCTAATGACCTCTCATAATGAATGTTTTCCCCTAGTTTTGCTCGAAGCTCAAGCATGTGGATTACCTGTTGTTTCATTTGATTGCCCCAATGGACCTAGAAATATTCTGGATGGTGAATCCGGTATTTTAGTTCCTATGGGCAATATTAATTTGTTTGCTGATTCAGTCTTGAAATTTATACAAAATCCTGATTTTTCAAAATTACTAATAGATAAGGCTCAAGATAACGTTAAAAAATACAGTCTAACCGAAGTTATGCCTTTATGGGAAGAATTGTTCGCTAATTTGACGAATAAAAGTTTATTATCCGCTTAAGTTTATTAATTTAATGTGCTAAAGAAGAAGGTAGGATATGGATCTTTTTCGGTAATTTATATATCCTAAATTAACTTAAATGTTATTATAAATTCATCCAATAAAAAAACTGTGAATTAATTAACGAAATGATAACAGGGTATCAGATAATATATAGAAGTAGATACTAAATGATTGACTTTCTTGCTCCAAAATCGTTTTACCCCTTATATCTGAATCTGTGCCTAATATTGGTCTTGCTTACATATTTTCACACTCTGGTGGTTCCACTTAACAGTAACAAAAATTTAATGTTCATTAGTTTTAGCGGATATCTGTTGCTTATTTTTATTATTCTTTTTATAGGTCTTAGACCAATTGACGGACGCTTTTTTGGTGATACAGCAAACTATAACGCAAGATATCTACAATTACAGTTAGGATCTGAAATGAAGATTCCTGCTGATGTTGGATGGTTTTATTTTATGAAAATTTCTTCAAAGTTATTTTCCATACATACATTTTTTACCATATGTAGTTTTATTTACGTTTATCCCCTTTATAAATTATCAAAACAGTTGTTCAATTCATATTGGTTCTACTCCTTTGTGATGTTTTTGGTCTCCTTCTCGTTTTGGAATTACGGGGTTAACGGTGTGCGTAATGGAGCAGCTTGCTCACTTTTTTTGTGGGGTCTTTGCTATCGTGAAAAGAAATTTGTTGTGGCATTTTTCTTCTTGCTGGCTATCTCTTTTCACAAAACACTTATGTTACCGATTATTGCATATGTGATAACCCATTTTTACAATAATCCTAAGATTTACTTTAGAGGATGGTTACTTTCTATTCCCCTTTCCTTAGTCGCAGGTGGCGCGTTTATTCTTTTGTTTACATCATTGGGATTTGCAGATGAACGAGCGGCAGCGTATCTAACTAATCAAGATTTAGAGGGTACGTCGGCGAAAACAGGATTTCGATGGGATTTTCTTTTTCATTCTGCCTTCGCTGTATTTGCCGGCTGGTATTTTGTATTTAAACGTAGGTTCAGAGATGATTTTTACTTCCAATTGCTGAACACCTACCTGATTTGTAATGCTTTCTGGGTATTGGTTATACAAGCTAACTATTCCAACCGATTTGCATATCTGTCCTGGTTTATGATGGCTATTGTTATAATTTATCCATTTTTAAAGGGTGATTTTTTTAAAAGTCAACCTTTAAAAATGAGTAATGTTGTAGCAGCTTATTTTGCCTTTACCTACTTAATGTTTTTTGTCTATTACTAGTTTTAAAGATATTATGAAAGCCACATTAACGGTTTTTACGCCTACATTTAATAGAGCCTATTGCTTACATCAATGTTATAACAGTCTGCTAAGACAGTCAGAGAAGGATTTTATTTGGCTGGTTATTGATGACGGTTCTACCGATAACACCCGGGAATTGGTTAACTCTTGGATAAAGGAAAGTAAGATCCATATACAGTATCATTACCAGGAAAACCAGGGGATGCATGGAGGACATAATGCGGCTTATCGTCTTATAAATACACCCTTGAACGTCTGTATAGACAGTGATGATTATATGCCTCCCAAGGCAGTTGAAATTATCCTTAAAAACTGGTATCGAATCAAAGACAAGCCGGAATTCGCTGGACTCGTAGGCCTCGATGCAGATAAACAGGGTCAAATTATAGGTAGCAAGATTCCTGAACACCTGAATGAAACCACTTTATATGATCTGTACCATTTTGAAGGGGTAAAAGGAGATAAAAAGCTAGTATACAGGACGGATGTGGTAAAAAAATATCCCCCTTACCCAATTTATAAAGGAGAACGATTTGTACCTCTTGGCTATTTGTACCAATTGATTGACCAGGATTTTGTACTGCTTCCCCTCAATGAAATACTATGCATTGTAGAATATATGCCGGATGGTTCCAGCCTGAATATGCTAAAACAATACAGGAGGCATCCTAATGGTTTTGGATTTACCCGGGTATCTGGTATGAGACTTGCTAAAACTCAACAGGATTTATTCAAGAACGCGGTACATTATGTATCCTGTGCCATATTTACCAAGAATAGGGCTTTCTTAAAGGAATCGCCAAAGAAACTTGCTACCCTATTGGCAATTCCTTTTGGGATCCTTCTAAATTTATATATCCGCACAAAAACCAATAAGAAAACACTTTAGGTAAAACAAGATTATTAAGGATTTATCCAGTTAATATATGAATGCAAACAAGCCTATACGCGTATTACAGGTATTAACAATAATGAATCGAGGGGGTGCTGAGTCTATGATTATGAACTATTATCGCAATATCGACAGGACCAAAGTTCAGTTTGATTTTCTTTTACATCGGAAAGATAAAGGTGCATTTGATGACGAAATCAAAGCATTAGGAGGTCGTATATATAGGTTAGATCCAATCAATCCTGTCCGCTTTTTTAAGTACAAGAAAGAACTTAGACATTTTTTTAAGAAACATCAGAGCTATTCAATCGTTCATTCTCATTTAAATGCATTAAGCTCTTTTGTTTTGGAAGAAGCCAGAAGGCATGGCGTTAATATAAGAATCGCACATAGTCATACAGCCGTTGATCCCAAGAGTTTGAATAAATTATTGAAGAGACATACTGATCGGAAAGCTATAATTAAAAAGTATTTGCAGCATATGATACGTCAAAGGGTTGCTAGATCAGCTACTCATTTTCTAACATGTAGTTCCAAAGCTGGTAATTGGTTATTCCCAGGTGTTCCTAAAGAAAGAATTCAAATTCTTAATAATGCTATCGATTCTTCTAATTTCCAATATAATCAAGAAACCAGAAGTAAAATAAGGAAAGTACTAGGGCTAGAAGGTAAAAAAATAATAGGCCATGTTGGCATATTTAAAGAAGAGAAAAATCATATATTCCTGATTGATATTTTTAAAAATATTTGCCAAAAAAATAATGACTATCATTTGCTGTTAGTAGGTGATGGACCTTTAAAAGAAAAAGTAAAAACAAAAGTCGAAGCAGAAAAATTAACTAAGTCAGTGTCATTTTTAGGCTTGCGAGCTGATATAGCAGATTTACTACAAGGAATGGATTTATTTGTTTTTCCATCTATTTATGAGGGTTTACCCGTTTCTCTAATCGAAGCCCAAGGAGCAGGACTTACCATATTTTGTTCTGATAGAGTAACCCAAGAAGTTGACATAACTGGCTTAATTGAATTCATACCTTTGAAGAAAGATCCTGCTTTCTGGGCTGATAAGATTTTATCAGCTCCAAAATACAGCAGGAAGAATACTCTCATTGAATTACAAAAAGGAAAGTATGATATCAAAGAAAACGCAAGGTTACTTTCAGATTTTTATTTAAAAAAATATCATGACCTATTTGCAAAATAAAAGGGGTGGTTTTCCCGAAAATGCCACGGATTTTCAGGAACCTAAAGTTAATTACAGCAAAGAAGTAAAGAATAGGCTGAAGAACAAATTAAAGGACAAAGGATTGAAACCATCATATAATAGCTTCATATAAGGCATTTTAAAATCTCCTTATAGGGTGAATATGATTACAGAGCATCTGATTAATAAGATTGGTACTTCTATTATCTGTAGTACATTATATGATTGTTTTTGTAATTTGTTCAAATGGATTAATCCACTATCAAAATAAAAAATATGAGAATCCTTATTCAATTATATGGATTCTCATATTTTTTACTTTAACTTTCAAGAAGTGTAGTTATTCAAACATTTTCTTTAGTTTTCAACGCATGCATTGTTTTGAAATTCTACCGCTGCGGAACTAACACCATCTCTAAATTTAACACACTGAACATTCAATGGCGTTTTAGATACATAAAGGATCATTTCATTGTTAATAAATGTTGTATTTGGAGCATCATAATTGAAAAGGACGCTATTCGCACCAACCCTGGCATCAAAGGTATTTTCTTCAAATAACATATCTCTTCCTCCTTCAATTTGAAGGTCTCCCATCGAATTTGATATGAACTTCATTGAATTACCTCCTACCGAATTTGCAGGTGCTCCACTAGCTGTTGCATTATTCTGGCCTAAAACTACATTATTGGAAATAACAAAATTTGCATCCCCATTTCCTTCCCATCTATTACCAAGTGAAAATCCAAAGTTACTCCCTTCGGCCATTTGGAAAGTGTTACCATCAACCAGGACATTTTTCATAGTATTCATATTAAGAATACCTCTATTACTCGCAACAACGTTGTTATTTACTATTTCCGAATTTGAAAGTCCAAAACTAGGTGATCCTCCAAGACCCAAACCAATCCCAGTTATTGCTTCAATATTATTATCACGAACTAGTACTCCATTACCTGCTACATTTATGCCAACACTACTATTTGGAGCAACAATAGAGTTCCCAACTACTTGATTATCAAATACAAAATCTGTTCGGTCAAAATTATCAGCGCTACCAGCATTAATACCACTGTTGATTATTGAATTATTTCTGATAATCACACCATCTGTAGTGTAGAAACCAACACCTGAATCAATCATTTGATTATTTTCTATAATAATCGGCCCATTTCCATGAGATATTTGAAAGCCCCCTGCACTACTTGAATTATTTTCTCCATTATTTACTTTTTGGATGTTGTTTCTTATAAATACGTGGCTAACTCTTTCATATTCTACCAGATTGCCAGAATTGTCTCTACCCCTATGAGGCTCAATATTCAGATTGGAAGAAGGAGCTGTGCCAAGGGAATTGGGCATATCGATACCCCCATCAACAATCTCATTATTTTCAATGTATATATGTTCTCCGTTGGTTACAACTACGTTGGTTCGTCTGTTAGCAATTATTTTACTATTTCTGATCGTAATATTCATTGACCTTACATGACGTGGATCGTAGTAGAAGTACTCACTGGAAATATTTATACCATCCCCGGGTGACTCTCGAATAGTTAATCCATCGATAAGAATATTCTGACCTCCCCTGATTGCTAAAAGTTTTGAAAACTCATGGGTTGTATTCGTATACCCATCAGAATCTACAAATCCAGAGTTGTAATTATGCGTTTCTCGATCTCCATGAAGCGTACCTCCCGAAATAATTATATTTTGTGCCTGATAGACCTGCATCAAATGTGGCCTAAAATGTCCATTAGGTTGAATCCTAATATGCGTGTCCTCTGACATCGCTAAATGAAAGTCTGAAGGTATTAACAAAGCATGAGCAGGAGGGGAACCATTGGCAAGCACATCATCTACCTTGAAATATGCGTCCAATTTATCTATTTCAAAACGATAACCTCCTAGGTCCTTGATATATACAAAGAGACTTCGAAGTACATCCCGGTTATTTCTTGCCGTAACATCATCTACCTGCCCTTGAACCAGATCCCAACGTTCCGGGTATAGTTGAAAAATTTCTGAAGTGAGGGTTACCTCACCAGTTAACTCAAGGTCTTTGTTTAACAATTCTCCATCAATCTGGCCGCCACTAAAATTCAGTCTACCATTGATTATCTCTCCCCCTGTATACTTTAAAGTAACACCAGAAGGTAAATTCACGGTTTCTCCACCAAGATCAATACGGCAATCCAGTTCCAGGGTTCCGTTAGCTTCAAGAGAACCTAATGAAAAATTGCACGGAGTTTCATTTACCGCTAATGTTCCCTCAAAATCAACTGGTGGACCGGCTTCTCCAGGAGGATTGGACTGATCAGATCCGGGTTCCTCCCCGTTAGAATTGTTATTGTTATCAGTGTTTTCAGTTGCTTCATCAGCTAATACAGCATCTAATAAGTCTCCATCTTTGGAACAACTTACAATGACCAATAAGGCTAGGGCTAAAAAGATAGTATTTCGTCGCATAAGTAGGTTTTGTAGGTTAAAATGTATTTGATTCATGGGGTAACGAATTAACGGCAAAAAACTGATTTAACGATAAAAGGGGGCATTTTTTCGACAAACTACATACAAACCTACGAGGCCAGCACCCAAAAAAGTTGTTCTGTTTAAAAATTTTAACAAAAAAATCGATGAAATGCAGAAATCCATTCAAAGGCTTGTCAGCAAACTTTTAGAATGATATTATTTAAAGAATGCCAATCAACGAATATTATGCTTGTTAGCAGGGTTTTATAAGTATTATTAATTAGATTGTTTTTTTTTGATAAAAAATTATAACAGGGGTACTTTGAACTAAATTGTAATGCTGTTCTCCATGGATAAAGCCTATTGGAATTTAAACTCTTTTTTAAAACAATCACAAATTCAATTTTTGTTTTCCTTACTAGAAGATCAGTGAATGAAAAAAATTGTGCGGATCACCACTGTACCCATTTCCCTGGCCACTCTCTTGCAGGGGCAGTGTAAATTTATGAGCCAGCATTATGAAGTTATAGCCATATCCTCAGGTGGTAAACTACTGGAAGAAGTAGCCAGCAACGAAAATATCAGAGTGATTCCGGTTGAAATGACACGGAAAATCACTCCTTTAAAGGACCTGGCAGCATTATGGAAGCTATATCGGATCCTGAGGAAGGAAAAACCATATATCGTACATTCCCATACACCAAAAGCCGGTACGCTCGGAATGGCTGCGGCCTTTCTAGCCGGAGTACCTCACCGATTGCACACTATTGCCGGACTTCCCCTGGTGGAAGAAAAAGGGTTTAAGAGGAAAATTTTAGACCTGGTCGAAAAAATGACTTATGCCTGTACCACCAAAGTGTATCCAAATTCCATAGGGCTTCAACAAATTGCCCTGGAGAACAATTTTGCGCAGCAGAAAAAGCTAACGGTCCTTGCCAATGGAAGCTCCAATGGAATAGATACGGGCTTTTTTGATCCTAAAAAAGTAAGTAATGCTCAACGAAGCCGACTTAAAAAAGAATTAAGACTTGGAGATAATGACGTTGCCTTTGTCTTTGTGGGTCGCCTTGTTTCGGATAAAGGGATCAACGAACTTATAAGGGCTTTTGACAAATTATCTGGGCAATTAAACAATGTCAAACTTCTGTTGGTCGGATCACACGAGAAACACCTCGATCCTCTGCTCCCTCAAACTGAAAAGCGGATCCAAGCCAATCCGAATATCCTGACCGTTGGCTGGCAGCAGGATGTAAGACCTTATTTGGCCATATCGGACTGCCTGGTGTTTCCCAGTTATCGGGAAGGCTTTCCAAATGTGGTCATGCAGGCCGGAGCAATGGGTTTATTCGGAATAGTAAGTAATATTAATGGCTGCAATGAGATTATACAAGATGGAATTAACGGAAGATTTATCCCTGTGAAGAATGAAGAGGCCATATTATCTGCAATGCAAGAGTTTGTGGGTGATTTTTCAAATCTGAAAGCTGGAAGGGATCAATACAGGCAGATCATTAAAGACCGATATGAAAGAGAATTTGTTTGGAAAGAGATCTTAAAAGAGTACCAGAGCCTCCAATAATCGCCTTAAGAACTTTTACGGTTAAAATTTCTGAACTTCACAAAATCTAGAATGAAAGTCAGTATATACCTTGTTACAACATGGAATAGTTCCTGAGAGACTGCCTGCAAAGAATTTCATGTCAGAGAGTGCTAGAGAACTATTATGAAGTAATCATCATAGACGATGGCTCAACCGATGCAACTCTATTGCCAATAACTTTTCTAACAGCAACCCGGAATTCCATATCATCAGAACAACCAATAGAGGGGTAGAAGCGCAAGAAACACCAGAATAGAAAGGGCACGCGGAAAGTATCTTTATTTTTTGGATCCTGATGATTATTTAGCTTCCAATACTCTGGCATTACTAGTTGAAATGGCTATAAACCGTGATCTGGATATTCTGGCTTTCGATTCAAAATCCATAGTAAAAAGTGGAGATGACCAGGCTGTGCAGCCAGCATCTACATCCGAATTTCCTATAACAGACGGAGTCAGCTACATCGCCGATAACAATTATAAAAATGAAGTTTGGTGATACCTCATCAAAAAATTCTATATCGCAGAGAAAATACTCAAATTCACAGAAGGAAGATGGATGAAGGATATTCTCTTCAGTGCATCCGCCTTCTTACATGCTAAAAGAATAGCCAAAATTAACCTTTGCACCACAGACATGGGGTTTGGATCAATTCTGCCAAGAAAAGCCAAGTTAATTCTCATTAAAATCAAATTGTATTGGATAAATTAGAGGCTGTTAAAGCCTTTCCGTTTATCCTGAATTCACTTCCAGAAAGTCCAAATTCAAAAAAATGCTGGTCAAGGCTTAAAAGTCGTCAGGAATCCCTCGTATTTCTTATGGTGATAAGGTTTATGATATCATCATTGCCCGTATCAGAGCTTAAAGAATTAATTGAAGTGGCCAAATCTGCGGATTCATATCCTTTAAGAAATTCCGTTGTAGAGGATTATAATGGACTCATCTATAATATATTTACCAAAGTTATAAACTGTAGATACCCCGATTTTTAGGGCAGGTTTTCTACAAAACTAATATAATTATCAAGCCGCTCTCTAAAATAGGTCGATAGGTCTTTCATAGTCGATGGACTGATTTCTTCTTTCATGGTTGTAGTAATCAAAGTACTCTGCCAATAACAGATAGAGTTCCATACCGTCCCTTGGTTGGTTCAGATAGATTTTTCTCATACTTTACATTCCTCCAAAGTCTTTCGATAAAGGCATTGTCCGTGGCCCTACCCTTACCGTCCATGCTCAGGCGTATTCCCCGGCCAAGGACGTAGTTGGCAAACTCCTCGGCAATGAACTGGCTACCCTCGTCCGTGTTGAGGATCTCCGGTGTCCCGTGCTCACCTATGGCCTCTTCCAATGTTTCCCTGCACCACTTGGGCATCCATGGAATTGGACACGCTCCAGTTCAGGACATAGCGGCTGTGCAGGTCGATGATGGCCACCAGATAGAGATACCCCTGTTGCATGGGGATATAGGTGATATCTGTAGCCCAGACCTGATTGGGCCTGTCAACAGTCAGGTTTCGTAGCAGGTACGGATACGTCCTGTGGTCCTTGCACCTTCGGGAGGTATATTTTCTCGGAAGGACAGCCCTGAGGCCCATGACTTTGTAATAGAGCCGTTCAATGCGGTTCCTGCTCACTTTGTACCCTCTGTCCCTAATCAGCCAGATGTGCATGCGCCTTGCCACTTTGAAGGGATGGTGGAGATAATGTTCGTCCATCTCCCGCATGAGCCTCAGGTTCAGTTCGGTCTCGCCCTTGGGCTTATATTACAGCCCGCAACGATGGACCGACAATATTTCGCATTGTTTTACAATGCTCATCTTGGAATGACCCTTGCGTATCATTTTTCTGCGTTCGGAGAGTGGTCTCAGCGCAAGGCGTCCTTTAAAAAATCGTTTTCGACCTTCAATTGGCCTATGGCCTTTAACAATTTGTCCTTATCCTTTTCGGCCTCGCTGCGGGCATCGTTCTTGCCCAATTCAAAGACCTGTTCCGCTCCATCGAGGAAATCGTGCTTCCATGCGCTGATGTGGGTAGGGTGTGTCTCAAACTTCTGGGCAAGCTCGGCAAGGCTATGCTGCTCTTTCAAGGCTTCCAATACCACTTTGGTTTTAAACTTCGGGGTGAATTTTCTTCGTGTCATATTCAGTAAATTTAATGATTAAACTTACTGCCCTTATTTTTCGGGTATCTACAAACAAACCGAAAACCCTGTAATTTCAACTCGATTTTACAGGTTTTTAAAGACTAGTACTCAATTTACTGATTATATCTGCAGGAAGGCGTGTTTCCTTGATGAGAGCTTTTCAGAAAGAACTTAAAACCATATTCCCTGTTGGTAAAGTCTATACCTGTGATATACGACCAGAATTAAGAGAATTCTGACAGACGACAGGATTATACTGTAAAATAGTCTAACATTATGACCATTTAACAGATTATTTACCATAAGTAAAGTATCTGATTTAATTTAGTTCCAGATAAGAAGCTTGCATATGTATTCCCTTTTTATGAAGCGAATTTTTGACCTGTTAATAGCCATAGCAATGATCCTTATACTCTCGCCTATTATAGTAATCGTAAGCATGTTGCTGGCTATTTCGAATAATGGAACCCCTTTCTTTGTTCAGGAAAGGCCGGGTAGAAGAGAAAGGATCTTTAAGTTATTGAAGTTCAAAACTATGAGGGATTTTGATCCGGTCAGGGATGAACACGAACACAGTCCGTCGAGGATAACAAAAATCGGAAGTTTTGTAAGAAAATATTCTCTGGATGAGCTTTTGCAACTAGTAAATGTGATTAAAGGCGATATGAGTCTTGTTGGTCCTCGTCCATTACTTGTAGAATATCTTCCACTTTATAATGCCGAACAACGCAAAAGACATTTGGTTCGACCCGGTATTACCGGCTGGGCCCAAGTAAATGGCAGAAATTCAATAAGTTGGGATGCCAAATTTAATCATGACCTCTGGTACGTAAAAAATTTATCATTGAAATTAGATATTAAAATTTTAGCTTTGACATTCAACAAAATTTTAGATACAAAGAATATAAATGCTAGTAATACTCATACAATGCCTATTTGGGAGGGAAACAAACCACAAAAAAATTAATATTTAAAGTTATCTAAAATTTAAGATTAAGCATCATTTTTCTATTAATTGCCTCAATTAATTTATTATCGAATAAAACACAATGAATAACTCAGAATTAATAAATGCGATAAGGAGATCTAATATGGCCTATAAAGCTTATAGCAAGGAAAAATACTACTACCAGGCCTTAAGAATTAGAAGTATTAATAAGGTGATTTATACTCTGCTAGAGGATTTACAATTAAAGACTGATGACATTTATCAAAATAACAGAATCGTTGATTACATTTTTCATCTTGAAGATTGGTTTGCGCAATTTGAAGATTTAGAGAATAGACTGAAACCTACCTTAGATACTGAGTTTGTTTTCGAACGGCTGACCAACTCTTTTAGCTACCCAAAGGAATTCATAAAAAAATTGAAATAGTTTAAATGAAATACGCATTTGCCGGAGATAGGGAGATTAGTTGTGATATTTTGAAGTTTTTAATCAAAAAAGGAAACATTCCTTGTGCTCTTATTATTAATAATGGTCCTAATGGTACACATTCTAATGAATTAAAGGCCATAGCAGATTTGGAAGACCACAACGTTTTGGATCAACATAGCTTCAAAGGTAGAAGAGGAATCGAACTCTTGAAAGGATTCAAATTAGATTATATAATAGGAATACATTTTCCTGTAATTATACCAAAAGAAGTTCTAAATATTCCTAAGGTAGGCGTGTTAAACTTACATCCGGCATATCTACCATATAATAGAGGCTGGCATACTCCTTCTTGGGCTATTCTTGAAAAATCAATATATGGAGCTACTTTACATTTTATGTGCGATAAATTAGATGAAGGAGATATTATTCATCAAAAAAAAATTAAAATTCATATTACTGATACTGCTAATACACTATACCAGAGAGTATTAGACCTAGAAAAGATTGTTTTCGAAGAAGCATATGATTCATTACTAACTCTTAATCCTCCTAGAAAAACTCAAAATAATCTTGGAACATCACATACTAAAAGCGATCTTAAGAATGTTCAAGAATTAGATATTGACAAGAAGATTAGAATAAATGAATTTATCGATCTCCTTCGTGCACTGTCAACTAACAATATTAAAGAATCTGCATATTTCCTTTATGATGACAAGAAAATAAGTATTCAAGTAATATTAAATGAAATTGACTAGCGGTACCAAAAAATGTTGAGTAACGTTTTTAAAGTAAATCAAGTTGTTTAAAAAATATCTTTAGTGTTATTATTGATTTATAATTTTCAATAATTAAAGTTAAAGGTTATAAATCGATTAAATTCTTTGATTTAACGAAATACTAGGATAAGATTTCCTTAAGGAGAATTTTAAACTAACTTTGATTTCTAACTTAAAATATCAACCTTTTACCTAGACAAAATGCTCACAGCTACGGATGTAAAAAACAAAGTCAAAAAGTACATACTGAAGGAAACTCTTTCGGATGTCAACCAGATTGATGATGATACCCTGATTTTTGAAACGGGATTGCTCGATTCCATGGGGTTGCTTTTTCTTATCGAACATTTAAAAGAGGAATTCGGTGTGGAAACACAGGATGAAGAATTGGTGGTGGAGCACTTTGAGTCCATCAAAAACATTGTTGCTTTTGTAGAAAGCAAACTGTAGTCCTTCCAGAAATTCCCAGATTATGTGTGGTATTGCCGGATTTTATAATTATTACGGGGAAAACCAATCCCGTGGTGATACCTTAAAAAGGATGTTGCAATCCATCCGCCACCGGGGACCGGATGAAAGCGGTATATACCTTTCCGATTCGGCTGGCCTTGGAAGTGTGCGACTTAGTATCATTGACCTGAATACCGGTACTATGCCCCTTTCCAACCAGGATGGTTCCTATTGGATCGTCTTCAATGGGGAGATATTCAATTACATCGAATTACGTAAAGATCTGGTGAAAAGAGGCCATGTATTTCAAACACACAGCGATACAGAAGTAATTGTTCATTTATATGAGGAATATGGCCCTGATTTCCTGAATAAGCTCAACGGACAGTTTGCAATTGCCATCTGGGACAAGAAAAAAGAAGAGCTTTTCCTGGCCAGGGACAGGGTAGGAATCCGTCCCTTGTTTTATGCTGAAATAGGGAATTCACTCGTTTTTGGCTCGGAAATCAAAGCGATTATGGAATTTCCCAGGGCAGATTTAAGACTTTCCCCGCAGGCACTTGCTCAATATTATACGTTCTGGACTTCGCTTTCCCCCTTAACCGTATTCGAAGGAGTCTTTGAGTTACCTCCGGGGTCCTACATGATCTGCAACGAAAAAGGGCGGACTATTCAAAAATTCTGGGAACTTCCTTTATACTATCCGGAAGAATACCGATATAAAAACCTGGGGGAAGCTGCGGAAGCCTTTGAAAGCACCTTTGAGGATGCGGTTAAGTTGCGTTTGAGGGCTGATGTTCCTGTAGCCGCTTATTTGAGTGGTGGTATTGATTCCAGTGTTACCACCTCCTTTATCAAGAAAATTGACCACGGAAACCTGCAAACTTTTTCAATTGGATTTTCAGATAAGGATTTTGACGAATCATCCTATCAGAATATTGCAGTATCCTATTTCAATACCAGGCACTCGGCTGTTCAATGCAAGAACGAGGACATCGCAACATACTTTGATGAAGTGGTCTGGCATTCAGAAGCTCCGCTTTTACGTACCGCTCCTACGCCCATGCACCTGTTAGCAAGGCATGTGCGTAAAAACAACATCAAAGTGGTCATTACCGGTGAGGGGGCCGACGAATTGTTAGGAGGCTATAATATATTTAAAGAAGCTAAAATCCGTCATTTTTGGGCGAAAGATCCGGAATCCCGATACCGGCCATTACTCCTTAAAAAATTATATCCGTATCTCCCTCAGATGCGGAATGCGAACAGCAACGTCCTAAAGATGTTCTTTGGGTATCGGCTCTCTGATTCCAAACATCCGTTGTATTCCCATTTACTCAGGTGGAACAATTGTTCAAGAATAAGGAATTACCTTTCCGAAGATCTGAAAAACCAGACCCGGGAGTATTCCCCCCTTACCGAATTAACCGGGAAACTGGGAGACAAACTTGATGATTACGATTACCTTACGAAAGCTCAATGGATAGAGTTGAATCTTTTCATGTCCGGCTACCTCTTATCTTCACAGGGAGACCGTATGGGGATGGCCAATTCCATTGAAGGACGTTATCCTTTCCTCGACCATAAGGTCATAGAGCTCTGCATGAGTATGCATCCTGACCTTAAGCTTAATGGACTAAACGAAAAGTACCTCCTTAAAAAATTAATGAAAGGCCGTCTGCCCGATGAAATATTAAATCGCTCCAAACAGGCCTACCGGGCTCCGATAAAGAGTGTCTTTGTTTCCGAAAAAGCACCGGAATTTATCTTGGACATGCTTGGAAGCAATCAACTTTCTGATAAAGGTATTTTTAATCCTGACCATGTAGCCCAACTCCAGAAAAAAATGCACTCTGGGAACAGGATATCAGAAATTGACAATATGGCATTGACTTCAGTACTTTCAACCCAATTGATACACGAATTTTTTGTAAAAAGGAATTATAGGAGGCCTTCTTCCTATGAACCTTTGGTACTCGATAAAGTAATAATGGATCCAAAAGTGATAACAACATAAAAACCGAAAAATGAACACCACACAATTGAAACCATTTTCCAAGGATATTCTGCATATTGAGAATATAGATGCCGTTTGTGATTCTATAATTGAAAAACTGCGCAACGATGTTTTCCACACGCTCCAAAGGCGAGGCGGAGTGGTTGGAATCAGCGGGGGTATTGATTCCTCCGTATGTATGGCACTCTCTGCCAAAGCATTCGGACCAAACAAAGTAACCGGAATTATGTTACCGGAACAGGATTCCAGCGATGAAAGCAGGGAACTGGCCCAGGAATTAGCCGACAAGTTTGGGGTTGGTACGCTCGTAGAGGACATTACCACCGCTCTCGATGGTTTTGGATGCTACAGAAGGCGTGACGAAGCCATATCCCGGGTAATCCCTGATTTTGATCCGGATATTGATAAAGCTAAAATTGAAATCAAACAGAATATCGGTCAAAACCTGCCAGCCATTTTCTCCATTACCGTTATAAAACCAGATGGTGAAGTAATAAGCAAGCTATTGCCAGCCAAGGAATATCTGCAAATTGTGGCTGCTACCAACTTTAAGCAACGTAGCCGTATGTCCATGCTCTATTATCATGCAGAACGGCTGCATTATGCGGTAATAGGAACGCCCAACAAACATGAAGTGGAACAGGGCTTCTTTGTAAAGTATGGAGATGGAGGTGCAGATGTAATGCCCATTGGTCACCTGTATAAAACCCAGGTATACCAGTTGGCAAGGTACCTTGGGGTACCGGAAGGGATAATAAACAGAACCCCTACCACGGATACCTATACGGCAGAACAGACACAGGAAGATTTCTTTTATCAACTACCATTCGATCAGATGGATTTGATATGGTACGGTTGGGAAAACAACTACCCTGCTGAAGAAGTGGGTGCCGTAATGGGAAAAAGTGCGGAAGAAATCAGTAATATTTACAAGAATTTCGAAAGGAAGCGCAAAACCACTGAGTATCTCAGGATGCGACCAATTTTCTAATCGGTCTGTAGCATGAATGTTTTTGATTACTTATTTGAGAACTCCGCATCCCTTCAAAAGGACTTTGTTATCGGGGATAAGGGTTCCATTGCCTATCAAAAACTCTACAGGGATAGCCTTAAAGTTGCTTCTTACTTAAGGGAGAAGGTTGGTCAGGGTAAAAACATTATTCTGGCCAGTCCCAATTCCACTTATTTTATTACCCTATACTTGGGTATCCTGAAATCTGGTAATGTCTGCGTACCCCTTAACTACGGCATAGAGCAATCTAATCTGGATTATATCCTTGATGCTATTGATTGCCCCATGGTTTTTTGCGCATCAACCTTGCTCCGAAAGTTGACCTTTTCTGAGCTGCCAGTATTTTCCGAAGATGATCTGGCAGAAATAATCAAAAAGGGGGCTAATCCTGTATGGGAAGAGGAATTTGACCCGGATAAGATCGCCGAGATCATTTTTACATCAGGATCTACTGGTAAACCAAAAGGAGTTATGCTGAGCCATAAGAACCTTATGGCCAATACAGAATCCATTGTAGCGTATTTAAAGCTAACGGAGGCTGATATTATGGGGGTTGTATTACCCTTCTTTTATTGTTACGGACTCTCATTGCTGCATACACATCTCAGGGTTGGAGGAAGCATAGTACTGAACAATAGTTTTATCTTCCTGGGCTCTGTTATAAACGACTTGAAAAAATACAGGTGTACAGGATTTGCAGGCGTGCCTAGCCATTTTCAGGTCTTGTTGAAAAAGTCTAAAACTTTTAAAACAACTGATTTTCCTGATTTGAGATACGTTACACAGGCGGGAGGTAAGCTGCACGCCGTCTTTATAGATGAATTTGCCAGGGCATTCCCTAACGTTGACTTCTATGTGATGTACGGACAAACAGAAGCAACGGCACGACTGACCTATCTGGAGCCAAATATGATCGGCATGAGATCACACTCCATTGGAAAGGCAATCCCAGGCGTTGAAATAAAAATTGTGGGCAAAGATGGTCAGGAAGTTGGGGTACAAGAAGAAGGAGAACTTGTTGCCAGGGGAGATAATATTATGTCAGGCTATTTCCGGGATTTGGAAAACACCAAACAGACTATCAAAGATGGCTGGTTGTATACCGGTGACATTGCAATAAGGGATGAGGAAGGATACCTGTACATTGTAGGCCGACAAAAAGAAATTATAAAAGTTGGAGGCAAAAGGATTAGCCCAAAGGAAATTGAAGCTGTAATACTCAGCGTTTCCAATGTAATTGATTGCACGGTACAGGGCATTGAGGACGAATTATTAGGCGAGGCCTTGGAAGCCACCGTAGTTACGGCAAATCCGGAAGAGGAGGAAGTGCTTAAGGAAAGGATCCTTAAAAAATGTGCAAAAGAACTGGTTACCTACAAAATACCCAGGCATTTTGTCTTCAATAAATCGATGAGCCTGAGCCTTACTGGCAAAAAAATTAAGGCCCATTAAAATAACACATACGAGGGGAACATCTTATTTGATGATAATATTTGGTTAAATCCACTAATACATTTCTACTATTAAATAGTAATTCTGGATTAATTCTAAATATTTCAAGGTTGTTAAAAAATAAAGGTTGATTTAACCCAAAATACATTTAAAGCCATTAAATTAGGGGTGCTTTACAAGTATTATAATGACCCCACTCTTTAAAAAAAATAAGCCTAAGCTTATAATATTATCGTTTCTACTTTTTTCTATTGGCCAGATTTCTTTTGGTCAGATATCCTACGAACCCGCTTTCCCTGACATACGATTCAACCTTCCGGTTGAGATACAAAGTCCGCCAGACGGTACTGACCGATTATTTGTTGTTGAACAGCCGGGAAGGATCAAAGTTTTTCCTAATGTTTCAACAGTTCAAAATTCCCAGGTAACTACGTTCCTGGATATTTCATCACAAGTCTATTTTAGTTCCGGACAGGAAATCGGGCTGCTTGGTCTCGCTTTTCACCCCAATTACAGTTCCAATGGCTATTTCTATATCTATTATACCATATTAGGGAGTAATAATAGGATAAACATGGTACTCTCTGAGTTCAGCGTAAGTGGTTCCGACAATAATTTGGCTAATCCTTCGAGTGAAAAAGTACTATTCCAATTTGAAAAGAATCAATTTAATTCTAACCATAACGGTGGAAAAATAGCCTTTGGACCGGACGGGCACCTTTACATTTCCATTGGAGATGGTGGGGGTGCCGGAGATCCACAAGGAAATGGCCAGAATCTTGATACTGCTTTCGGGAGCATTTTGCGAATTGATGTAGACCTGGATGGCAATAACCCGGTAGAAACAAACCCGGATCTTCCAAATGGAAATTATGAGATTCCATCGGATAATCCCCGATTGGGTCTTTCAGGTTTGGATGAACTGTATGCCTGGGGGATCCGGAATACGTGGAAATTTTCTTTTGACTTTACTACCAACCGCTTATGGGGAGCCGACGTAGGCCAGGGCGATTTTGAAGAAATAAACCTGATTACACTGGGAGGTAATTACGGATGGAACCGGTTTGAAGGAACCAGCCTTGAAACGGCATCGACCACGCTTGTTACTACCCCGGATATCAAGCCCATATTTGAATACGATCACTCTGCTAATGATGTTTCCATTACAGGAGGCTATGTATACCGCGGAGCATTAACAGATCCATTGCTACAAGGTAAATATATATTTGGCGATTATGTTTCCGGTCGTGTCTGGTCACTGGATTACGATGAAGCCACACAAACAGCCAACCGAACAGAATTATTCCGTACCAGCGGTCAGTTTATTTCCTCTTTTGGTCTTGACCAGGCCGGGGATCTCTATTTTTCAGATTATGGATCTTCCGTACAGCTTTACCGGATCACAGGGCAAGGTGGGGGCCCTACCACGGTTCCCGTTGAGGGAGTTGGTGATTGGGCTGCCATTGGTTCCGGGATTAACGGAACCGTTGAAACCATATGTATGGGACCTGACAACACCTATTATATTGGCGGTACATTTACCCAGGCGGGTGGCATAAACGCGTCTAATATTGTCATTTACGACCAGGAGGGGTATCGGGCCTTCGGGGCAGGGGCCAATGGAAAAGTAGCTTCTATTGCACTCGCACCGGATGGTACGCTTTACGTTGGAGGTGAATTTACCCAAATTGGTGGTATTAGCGCATCCAACATAGCTTCCTGGGATGGCAATACCTGGTCTGCCCTCGGAAGTGGAACCAATGGTCCTGTTGCTAAAATCAATATAGATCCAAATGGGTTGGTCTATGTTGGTGGTGTATTTGAAACCGCAGGTGGAATTATAGCGAACAATATTGCGCTCTGGGATAATGGAAGTTGGAGTGCATTAGTGGATGCAACCAACGCCGTGGCCGGAACGAATAATGAAATCAGGGCAATCGCCTTTGATGAAAACAACAATGTACTGGTCGGTGGTAATTTTGATTCTGCAGGTGGTAATCCCGCCCCCAGGATAGCCATTTGGGATGGCACAAACTGGGATACTTTCGGTGCCGGAACAAGTGGTTTCGTACAAGCCATTGTAGTTGATAATAATTATATCTACGCCGGGGGGAACTTTTCCATTGCAGGAGGCACAACCGTAAATCGTATAGCCCGATGGGACAGGAACCTTAATACCTGGGAGGCCCTTAATTTCGGGCTAAGTGGTAATGTGAACGCCATGGCTCAGAGAAGTGGTTTTCTTTATGTTGGAGGTAGTTTTGAAACGGCTTCCGACACCGAAAACGTCAATGAAATCATGAATAATGTTGTCCGGTGGAGTGAGGCATCCGGCTGGGAAGCCCTTGGTCCCGGCTTTGATGTTGGTGTAGATACCCGTATAAATGCACTCCGATTTTCTGAAGATAACAGTCAACTTTATGTAGGTGGCACATTTAATACGGCCGGAGATAAATCTGCATCCAATATAGCCATTTGGAGCACCTTATCGGATTGTAATGCTCAATCCGTTATTCCCGAATATCAGATTAACGGAGTTTGGCAAAATGGTGACACTGAAATTACCGTGCTGGAAGGTGATCTGCTGATCATTGGCATGTTGCCAAATGAAATTGAGTTTACCGTATCAGCACCCGGGGGTGGAGTCACTAATGGAGATTTAAACCTTGGTGCTGTGAATGAACAGGATGCCGGAGTATATACCATTACTTCAACATTTGGTTGTACTGCAACACTAACGGTTAATGTTACTTTAGCTGATTCCGACAACGATGGTGTTCCCGATAGTACTGATCTATGCCCGGACACCCCTGTTGGTGAAACTGTAAACGCCGATGGTTGTGCTGAAAGCCAATTGGATGACGATAATGACGGGGTTACCAATGATTTAGACCTCTGTCCGAATACTTCAAATGGTGAAACGGTTGATGCGAATGGCTGTGCCCAAAGTCAGTTAGACGACGATAATGACGGGGTTACCAATAACCTTGACCTCTGCCCGAATACTCCGAATGGGGAAACCGTTGACGCCAGTGGTTGTTCTCAAAGCCAACTGGATGATGACAATGATGGGGTAACCAATGATCTCGATCTCTGTCCGAATACTCCAAATGGGGAAACAGTCAATATCGATGGCTGTGCCCAAAGTCAGTTGGACGATGATAACGACGGAGTCAGCAATGATCTGGATTTATGCCCGAATACGCCAAACGGAGAAGCTGTAGATGCCAATGGATGCTCACAAACTCAGTTGGACGATGATAATGATGGGGTGAATAATGCTGTTGATCAATGTCCCAATACGCCTGCCGGGGCAACAGTAGACCAGTTTGGCTGCGAAGCCGGGCAGACAGATGGCGATAATGATGGTGTTCCCAACACCCTGGATCTTTGTCCAAACACCCCCAATGGTGAAACTGTTGACGCCAATGGTTGTAGTCAGGGTCAACTGGATGATGATAATGATGGGGTAACCAATGACCTGGACCTTTGTCCAAATACCCCAAATGGAGCGTCTGTCAATGCTGATGGCTGTGCTCAAAGCCAACTTGATGACGACAATGACGGGGTAACCAATGACCTGGACCTGTGCCCCAATACACCAAACGGAGAAGAAGTAGATGCCAATGGTTGCAGTCAGAGTCAAATTGATGACGACAACGATGGGGTCCCGAACACATCAGACCAATGTCCGAATACTCCAGAGGGAATACCGGTAGACAATAAAGGTTGTGCCGCGCTTCCTGTTGATAATTTTATTATCCAAACACAAGGGACAAGTTGTGAAAACCTAAGTGATGGTATAATAACTGTGGAGGCCAACTTAAACTTAAACTACCAGTTAAGTATCCTCTTCAATGGAATAGAAGATAATTACACATTTAATTCAATATTTCAAATTTCAGATCTTGCTGCAGGCACATATGAACTTTGTATTTCACTACCCGGAACTGCATTTGAGCGTTGTTTTACTGCTGTTATCATGGGAGCCGAACCATTAAGCGTATTTACGAATGTGGATGCTAATGGTCAGATACTCCGGGTTAGTATGGATGGAAGTAATCAATATACGGTCAATTTAAATGGTAACATTTGGCAAACTGGAGAATCAGTTCTTTTATTAAACCTGGAAGAGGGGCTAAATAGTCTTAAAATAAGTACCAATTTACCTTGTCAGGGAATATTTGAAGAAACGTTTCTGTCAGGAGAGTTCCTAAGAGTATCTCCAAATCCCTTTGAAGGGAATTTGAATTTGTTACTGGGTAATCCTACTTCAAACCTCAGGATATCTATATATTCAAGCAGCGGACAACTCGTTAAACGGTTTATATATGCAGAGGCAAACCGTGAAATTGGGTTATTCCTTGGCTATCTGAATAATGGCATGTATTACCTGGTGGCCGAAAGCGAGAACTTTACAAAATCTGTGAAATTGATTAAACGATGAATAATCATTTAAAGATCTTATTGGTTGCTCTTGTTATGATAGTGATAACAAGTTGTGGAAGGGATAAAGATCTGGAAGAACTTGTGCTCCTAGAGCCTACATCAGTAGAACTAACATTCCCGAACAATAATTCTGTATGTGTTACCGGTGAAATCATCTCGGAAAGCATTAGCAGGGTTACCTTTACCTGGAATCCTGCCGAAGTTGGTGAAACCTACCAGCTAACACTGACCAACCTTATCACCGAGATATCACAGCAATTCGAAACAGGAACCAACGAGATTTCACTTGAAATTGCGAGAGGGGTACCATTCAGCTGGTTTGTGTCTACTTTTCTGGGAGGATCTCCAACCGAGGCAATTAGTGAAACATTTTACTTTTATAATGCCGGAGAAGGCCTGAGCGGATACATCCCTTTCCCTGCCCTATTGTTAAGTCCCGAACCAGGGAGTGTTTTACCTCCCAATCAAAACACTTTATCGCTGTCCTGGAGTTCATCCGATCTTGATGATGATATTGTTGATTATGATATCTATTTTGGAGTACAGGATCCTCCTGCCCTGTATCAGGAACAACTGAGCGAGACTGTTTTGAATAATGTTCCGGTAAATAACGGAACAACTTATTATTGCAGGATCATTACAAGGGATTCTCAGGCCAATGAGTCTGCTTCTGATATCTACCAGTTTGAAATCTCAAACTAATGCCGGATCAGGTATTCCGCGGCTAACTTCTGTAAAGAAGGTGCTCTTCCTTATCCAGCTATTCTTTGGTCTGTAAAACAACCTTCGCCCTTCGGTTATGACTATGTTCTTCGCGCGTACAAAGCACCCCATCCGCACATCGATTAAGCAACCTTTCCTCCCCGTAGCCTACAGCGGTTAGCTTCTGCGAATTGATTCCCTTTGAGATCAGATAGTTAACGGCTGATTTGGCTCGCTGGTCGGACAGCCATTGATTGTAAGTTTTAGGGCCTCTGGAATCGGTATGGGCTTCAACCACGAAAATATAATCGGAGTTTTTCTTAATGATATCCGCTACTTCGTCGAGTGTTTCCTTTGACCGGGCATTCAATTCATAAGAATCAAAGGCAAAAAATACAGGACCCAGGGAATCCAGTTCCTGTTGTAGGGCTGATTTTTTCTCTTCGGCGGATAGCGGTTTTTCCACCGGTTCTTCAACGGCAACCACTTTCTCTTCTGTAACCGGGGCTCCTTCAGACTCTTCTTGAATCTTTTCAATCGGAGCGGGTGCTTCTTCGAATACCAGTTCCTCTTTAGGGGATGTTCCAAAACGGAAAACCACCCCTGCAGCGTGCTGCAACTGTTTGGTGGACCCGGATTCCAACCCCCATTTTCCACTGGTATTGAAATTCAATCCCCATTTTTCACTGAACCAGGTATTGAAGCCAAAACCACCGTTAAAGGTGGACCTGCCAAGACCGCCTATAGATGAATAGCCAGCACCGACATGCACATAAGGGTCAAACCATCCGGTATCCCCGAATAAGCCATTCAGGTCATAGGTAATCATACCATCGATAGCATAGTACTCCCGTAATTCCGAATTTATTTCCCCATCTATCAGTTTGCCAGGTTTATAGCGGTTGTAGGAGCCTATGGCATGTATTCCAAGGCCATTACTGAACAGTCGCCCCAGCTGCAAGCGGGAAGGATAAGGGACAATATTCCAGCTCCTTTTGATCTTGATAAAATCTTCGAAAAACGGTGTCGCAGAATCGTCCACAACATTGAAACCCACCCCCAGGATCCAGGATCCATTGGTAGATTGATTTAAACTTTCATCTTGAATTTGAGATATCGCTGCAATCGGCAGGGAGAAGATAATAACCGCTAGTAGGTATCGGGCTTTCATCACAATGTATTTAGGGTAATACAAAGTTACGACCGGCACAAATCAGATAGTAAATTACCCTTTAAAAGGCCTCAATAATCGACAAGACACACCTTTGATATTCAAAGGGTTAGTCCTCCCTGACAAAAGAAATTTCCTTCCCGGTAAGTGGCAATTTATACAGGCTGAACGGCATGGTAAGTGCCCCGTTTTTCTTTTTTTGCCCGGACTTCGATTCTTTTAGGGATAATACTAATTGGTCAGCTGTATTTTCCCTGATCAACAGGCTTGAGGTAGCCCCATTCAGCATTTTTCCCGGACAATAGAGAACCAAGAGTTCCTTGCTGAAATCCACCTGGGGAACAGGAATACCGGGCTTGCGTGTTTTGTTGACCTGGGCAAAAAACTGTTTTAAGCTTTTCATATCCCGGATAATCCGGAATTCAGCATGCTCAGATCCTCCATAGTTATCAGAAACCAAAAGTATAAGTTCTATTGATTGCCCGGGCGCTACTGGATCATTCGCCCTGCCTTTTTCCTGGCTTTTACAGGACAGGCCCATAAAGAGCAAGATGACAAGTAAGCCACGGATCATTAATCAATAGGTAGATTTGTAGTTTTCTTTATAAGCCCTTTCATACAAAGCCTCATATAATGGCAGTACATTCTTTATATCAAACTTCCTTGCCACCTTATGGGCGTTTTCCTTGAAAGTATTCAGCGTCTCCTCATCTTTTAAAATGGAAAGCGCATTTTTTACCATATCGGCTACATCACGCTCATCGCTGAGGTATCCAGAAACCCCGTGAACATTTACCTCAGGAATACCCCCTGTGTTGCTGGAAATCACTGGTGTTCGATTAATCATTGCCTCCAGGGCAGCCAATCCAAAACTTTCTGATTTTGATGGCAAAAGGAAAAGATCAGAGAAACAGAGGATACGATCAATCTCATTGCTGTTTCCCAGGAAGACCACCTTATCGGTTATCCCAAGCTGCTCCACCAACAGTTCCGCCCCTTCCTTCTCCGGGCCCTCCCCTACCATGATCAGCTTCGCCGGGATCTCTTTCTGGATCCCGAAAAACGTCTGTATAACATCAGGGATATGCTTCACCTTCCTGAAATTGGAAATATGGGTGATGATCTTCTCATGGTCTTCAGCCATCAACGACCGCTGGCAGTCAGTAAAGCTAGTACTGTACTTGGACTCGTCAATGAAATTGGGAACCACCTCAATCTCCTTGGTGATCTCAAAGAAATCCAGGGTCTTTTGCTTCAGGTTCTCCGAAACACTAGTCACAATATCCGATTTATTAATACTGAAAGTGACCGCAGGCTTGTAAAAAGGGTGGTTACCCACCAGGGTAATATCCGTACCATGCAGGGTTGTAATCATAGGGATATGAATACCATCCTCCTCCAGGATCTTCTTCGCCATATATCCGGCGTAGGCATGGGGAATAGCATAGTGTACATGCAATAATTCAATCCCGAAAGCCTTGACCGTATCCACCAACTTGCTGGAAAGCGCCAGCTCATAGGGCTGGTAATGGAACAAAGGATATTCCGGTACATGCACCTCGTGAAAATGGATGCGGTTGCTGAGCAGTTCCAACCGAACCGGCTGCTTGTAAGTAATGAAATGAACCTCATGCCCCCTTGAGGCCAGGGCAATCCCCAATTCTGTGGCCACTACGCCACTACCTCCAAAGGTTGGATAACAAACTATTGCAATTTTCATAAGCTAAAAGTACGCCTAATTATCGGTACTAATCTATAAGGGAATCATAAATCACCTGCTGTATGCGCGTACGCAACTCGGATTTCACCAGTAAACGATTAGTCGCAGAAGGATAGGTACGGTTGGATAAAAACACGTAAACCAGCTCTGCCTCAGGATCTGCCCAGGTGTAGGTTCCTGTAAACCCACTGTGTCCAAAACTCTTGGGTGATACACAGCCACAGGTGGGGCCATGAGGTTTCAATTGTGGTTTGTCAAAACCCACCCCCCTTCTTACTTCCTTATGGCAGAAATAACACTTGTTGAAGCGTTCTATAGTCCTTGAATTCAGGAATCGCTCTCCTCCGTAATAGCCTCCCTGCAGGTACATTTGCATGATCTTAGCCACGTCGTTGGCATTGCCGAACAGGCCTGCATGACCTCCTACCCCCCCCTGCATGGCGGCACCCATGTCATGCACATAGCCCTGCACCACCCGGTGGCGGTAATAATTGTCCACCTCCGATGGCACTATGATATCCCTGGGAAACTTTTTAAGGGGGTTGTAAGTGGTTTTAGAGGCTCCCAAACGCTTATAAAGGAAGTCCTCGGATAATTTGTCCAGGGAACTTCCATAAGTCTCCTCAATGTATTTCTTGAATACATAGTAAGCCACATCACTATAGCGATATCGGTTCGACTTCAGCTCCTGACGGCCTATACGGTTGTAAATCGAATCTTTATACGCATCAGTAAGGTACAATCCATCACTGACCTTGATAGTATAGCCCTCCATCGGTCTATTGCGGTAAAACTCGGACGAAGGTTGTCCCTTTTTGTTCAAAGTATCCAGGTAAAAGGCAATCCATGCCGGTAATCGCCCGTAGTGACTCAAGGCTTTCAACACTGTAACATCCCTCAGTTCAGATTCTGCGTATTCCGGTATTAGTTCCTGAAAAGTAGAGGATAACCCGATCTTCCCCTCCTCCTCCATTTTCATAATCAGCGGCAGGGTAGCCAGTATCTTGGTCAAAGAAGCCAGGTCGTACAGGTGATCACTGGTCAGGACATCCCCCTCATTGCCGGTAGGTGAACCGAAAGTCTTATTATAGATCACCTTCCCCCTTCGGGCAATCAATACCTGGGCACCGGGATACATCAGGGAATCAAGACCTTGTTGTACGAGGGTATCTACATCGGACAAAAACTCAGAAATCATCCCCACCCGTTCCGGAATGCTGTATCCCAGTCTGCCCAATGGTTTCAGATCAATTCCAGAATTGACCGGAAACTGCGGGTGGGCTGTTACTGGTAGCCGACCATTAACGGGAATCGCACCAAATAATGCCTCGGCCATTTTAGCCTGTACCATCTCACTGTTCTGGTAGCCCAGTATCACCCCATCAACGGGCTCATATGAAAGTACCTGCTGCAGCACATAAGGCCGGGCAAAAACCGCCAGAATTGCATTAGACTCGGGCATTGCCGCAATCTCATTCAGCCAGTACAATTCCTTTTTTGTGAAATCGTGGTTCTTCCAGGGCGAGGCGTTGCTTTTATGATAACCCATGATAACCAGGTTGAAATCAGCCAGCTGTTCCTTTAACGAAGCGATATCCTTTCCGCTTACTTCCGTTACCTCTGCATAAAGGTTTAAAGTCTCCAAAAAAGGCTGGTGGTCGTCATCCCCCAGTTTTACATAGGCGATCTTCTTATTCTCCAGATTCTTGATCCCGAGTAAGTTGAACTGGTTCTTCAGCAGGGTGATCGACTGTTCCACCGCAGCTTCATGGGCCAGCTCGCTATCCACCCCATTCAGCTCATCCACAAGTCCCTCCAAATCTACAGGGCTATAATTGTGCAAATTAGCCTTGTACTTGGCTTTAAGTATCTTTTTCACGGAACGGGCCAGTCTTTTCTCCGTTATTTTCCCCCGATTGTATGCTTTCAGAAGGGCAGCCTTTGCTCCGGGCAAATCTTCCGGCATTAAAAGGATATCATTGCCAGCCAGAAATGCTTTTAATTCCGTTTCTCCTGTATTATCCGATGTTTCTGTAACCCCTTTCATGTTCAGGGCATCAGTCAGTACGAGCCCTTCAAATTCCAGGTCGTTCTGTAGTACACCGCTAATGATCTTTTCTGATAAGGAACTAGGCCGGTCTTCTTCATTATCCAATGCAGGGACATTTAAATGCGCCACCATCACACTGCTTACCCCAGCTCCAATAAGTATGCGATAGGGGTTCAACTCAACAGTATCCAGCCGACTTTTTTCCAAATTGATCACAGGGAGTGCCTTGTGGGAATCTGTTTCCGTGTCCCCATGTCCCGGGAAGTGTTTTGCGGAACTCAGGATTCCCGCCCTTTGCATTCCCTTATGGAAAGCTACAGCCTTGGCCGACACATTGTCGCGGTCTTCCCCAAACGACCTGTTCCCAATAATGGGGTTTCTGGGATTACTGTTTATGTCCACCACCGGAGCAAAATTGATATGTACACCCATGCGTTTTGCGTGCCTGCCTATCTGATGGCCTATCTCTTCCACGGTTTTCCTGTCCTGAATAGCCCCCAGAGTCATGTTCCAGGGAAATGCATAGGTAGAATCCAGGCGCATGGCCAGGCCCCACTCCGCATCCATTCCTATCAACAATGGGATTTTGGATTGTTTCTGAAACTGGTTGGTTAGACTGGCCTGCCGTACAGGCCCTCCTTTGGAAAAGATAACGCCGCCAATCTGATGTTCGGCTATGGTCTGTGCAATCTTGTCAGTGCTGCTCCCTGGCTGGTCTGAAGCTACCAGAACCATAAAGAGTTGCCCAATACGCTCCTCCGGGGACATCTTCTGGTATTGTTCATTAACCCATTGCTCCTGAGCCAGACTATCCCTTGTCTGCAAAGGGTCTACCTGCGCCTGTGCAACAGCGATAAACAAAAAGAAAAAGCATTTGAGTAATCTTCCTGGCATAAAATTGGAAATCTGTAATGCTAACTTACCAATCATTCAAAATATTGCTCAAAATAAGTCGGTGATTTACACTGGAATACCGATACAGCCCAAAATTAAAAAAATCGGCTGTGCCAGCTTTCGGAAGCAGGTACTTCCCAGGCTTCCTGGTATTCCTGTTTATTGTTGACAAGGTTGTTGAATACGATGGTGTTTTGCGAGATCGCCTTATCCTTAGCCATCTTCTTAAAGTCCGTTAGTGGCTTGTATGCCACATACTCGCCCTGTTTGAAGGTAACGTTCATCTTATCCAGCAAATCCACCCCGTATTTCTTTTCCAGTCCCTGTATGAAGTGGACTGAGGCATCGATAGAGCAGCCTGAGGCAGCTGCCTGGGATTGATCCAGGCCTAAAACGATAAACCTGCGGTATTGTATCTCGTATCCGGCCCGCAGGGATTTCCCATGTACGGTCCATTGGGTTATAAACGCCTTCATATAGGCGTGTATTTCCTCCAACTCTTCTTCGGTAAACGACCTGTTGGACTGGTATATCCAAATCCTGGCAGAATCCGGTAATTCTTTAAAATCTACATACATCTCTATCGGGAAAGTTTTGTAGGTATTCTATAAGTCTTCAGCATCAGCAATCAGTTCGGCTACATCCTTGACCACTATACTTGCTTCCTTTTCCTTGTTCTTTATCCCATCCGTCATCATGGTATTGCAAAACGGACAGGCTGCTGCTATGATGTCTGGTTTAACCTCAAGGGCTTCTTCGGTACGGGCAATATTGACCTCCTTATCCCCTTTTTCGGCATCCTTGAACATCTGGGCTCCGCCGGCACCACAGCAAAGGCCCCTTTTACGGCAGTTTTTCATTTCCACCAGTTCGGCATCAAGTTTCTGTATCAACGCTCTCGGAGCTTCAAAGATATTGTTGGCCCTTCCCAGGTAACAGGGGTCGTGGAAAGTAATCCGCTTTCCCTTGAAAGTCCCGCCCTTCACCGAAAGCCTGCCTTCTTCAAAGAGTTGATTGATCAACTGTGTATGGTGAACTACTTCATAGTTGCCCCCAAGTCCGGGATATTCATTTTTAAGGGTATTGAAACAATGCGGACAGGTAGTAACAATCCTTTTTACTTCATAGGCGTTCATAACCTCGATGTTGGTTACCGCCTGCATCTGGAACAGGAACTCATTCCCGGCGCGTTTGGCCGGATCCCCGGTACAGCTTTCTTCGGTTCCCAACACAGCAAAATCAACACCAGCCTGGTTGAGTATCTTCACAAATGCCTTGGTGATCTTTTTGGCCCTGTCGTCAAAACTTCCGGCACATCCTACCCAAAAAAGGATTTCGGGCTGCTTTCCCTCGGCAAAGAGGGAAGCCATGGTGGGCACTTTTATTCTTTCACTCATAGCGTTTATTCTCAGGATTCATCGGCCCAGTTAAGCCTGTCCATCTGGTTAAATGGCCAGGGGGCCCCGTTATTTTCTACATTACTCATCATTACGTTGAGTTCTGTTGGAGCAGCAGATTGCTCCATAACCAGGTACTGTCGCATATCCATGATGATCGACAATGGGTCTATACTTACCGGACAGGCCTCAACACATGCGTTGCAGGAGGTACATGCCCAAAGTTCCTCCCGGCTGATATAATCGTCCAGGAGTTGCTTCCGGTCATCAACAAACTTGCCGCCATTGGCATCAATATTTTTTCCTACCTCTTCAAGGCGATCCCGCGTATCCATCATGATCTTCCTTGGGGAAAGTTTTTTGCCCGTTTGATTGGCAGGACATTCACTTGTACAACGGCCACATTCTGTACAGCTGTAAGCATTCAGGAGCTGGGTCCATTTCAGGTCCATCACGTCCGAAGCTCCAAATTTCTCCGGTGGAGGGGCATCAGCCGGAGGAGCGGCAAAAGGATCGGCATTGGGACCCATCATCAAACGCACTTCTTTGGTTACTGCTTCCAGGTTATTGAATTGCCCTTTGGGCTTCAGGTTGCCATAAAACGTATTGGGAAAGGCCAGAAGGATATGAAGATGCTTGGAATAATACAGGTAATTCAGGAATACCAGGATACCTACAATATGCAGCCACCAGGCGGCACGCTCGATCATTATTAAGCTGGCTGTTTCCATCCCTGCAAACCAGGGCATCATAAACTTACTTACGGGGAAGGCACCTGCCTGGGCATAACCTTCCACATTGAGCGACTGTAACTGTGCATCTGTCGCATTCATGGTCAGGAACAGGAACATCAGGACAAGCTCAATGTAAAGGATGAGATCAGCATCCCGTTTGGGCCATCCCTTCATTTCGGGTTTGATAAAGCGGTTTACCCGTATGATATTTCGTCGTATCCAGAAAACAATTACCGCAAGGATAACAAGCAGTGCGAGGATTTCAAAGGAAGCGATCAGGAAGTCGTAAACCGGACCCAGGCCGGCAAAAATACGATGGGTTCCCAGCAGTCCGTCAATAATGATCTCCAGCACCTCTATGTTAATGATAACAAACCCCACATAAACCAGAATGTGCATGATCCCGGATATAGGGCGGACCACCATTTTTGATTGACCCAGGGCAATTCGCGCCATGTTCTTCCAGCGCTGTGCATTGTCTTTTTCCAGCTGCGGCTCTTTACCCAGCTTAATATTGCGGATTAGTCGCAAAACATTGCGCCTGAAGAAAGCTATACCGGCAACAAGTATAATCGCAAAACTGATATTTGGAAGGTATTCCATCTACTGCTCCTTGGGCTTTTCGGCCGGGTCGTTTTCCGGCAGGGTATATTCTTTTTGTTTCTTGCCAAAGACGGATACGTTTACATATCGCTTTGGGTTTAATCGGAAATCCTGCAGCAACAGGTCCAGTTCCCTGCTTGCCTCTGCGAGGTTTTTGTACAGCTCTTCATCAGTCATAAGCTTGCCTAATGATCCTTCTCCATCCTTAATCTTTGCCAGCAATGAATCCATTTTACTCAGTGTTCCTTCCAGGTTTCTGACCGTTTGTGTCAGACCTGCATTGGCCAGTGAATCTGAAATCTTTGCAAAATTGGAAGTGATCTGGCTGATATTGGTGATGGAACTGTCCAGCTGGTTTTTGTTATCTGACAGAAGTGTGTTGAGCGTATTGGCGCTTTCCTTGAAGTCTTTTACCATCCCATTAAGGCCCTGAATACTCTCCCTGAGGCTTTGCTTGGTATTTTCATCCAGCACATCATTGAAACTCATTAGCAGGGAATCGGCATTAGAGACGGCTCCTTCTACTTTAAGTTGGAGTGGAGTGAGCTTTTGCTGAACAAGCTCCGTTATTCCCGGACGGGTCGACGTAACCAGGGTATCGCCGCTTTGCGCCACAGGCGCTCCATCAAAAACAGGAATGATCTGTATGCCCTTTCCCCCTATGATTCCGGTATCGAAAAGCTCGGCTTTACTGTTTTCGGAAAACTCAAAGGAATTGTTAACGGAAAAGGTAACCAGCAACCTGCCTGTACTATCATTAAAGCCAATGCTTTTGACACTTCCTACGGAAAATCCATTGATGGTTACCTGGGTTCCTGGTTGCAGTCCACCCACATGATCGTATACGGCGTAAAAGGTTTTGCTGCTATCAAAAATCGGGGACGATTTCAAATAAGTAAACCCCATAATAAACAGGAGGATACCGCCTATTACGATAATCCCTGTTTTAATTTCCCTGGATAGTTTCAAGAAATGCGTTTTTGGATACCAAACAAAATTAGAAATAATTTTCGAAGACCGGCAACTTATTCCCCGGTGTATTTCCGGGCTTCGTCCAGCGGAATCCTCACACCGTCCTTATAGGCTACTATAAAAGAGGAGGTATACCCTTTGGCATCGGCATTAGATTTAAACAAAGTCGCCTGTAAATAGGAGGAGGTATTTCCATAAAAATAGCGGTACAGATTTTTGTACGCTTCCTTTGACAAAGCACTTAATCCCCGGAAATCCTCGGAATTCAAGGGAAGATCCCTGGAACTGGCCATCAATTGTACCTTGTAGACAATATTGGCCTTTACCCCGGCTTTTTCAGCATTAGGTGCCGTTTCTGTTTCTTCTGGCTTATCGGCAGTTTCTGGTTTTAACTCCGGCTCCACTAATACCTCCTTCGGTTTCTCTTGCTTTACTTCTTCTTTCTTTTCCTGGGTATCAATGGGAACGGCCTGATTGAGTTCCTTAGCAGTATCACGGTCTTGCTTTTCAATCTCCACGTTGTCTGCCTTGACGGCAACTTCCTTTACCGTTTCAGTTGCTTCAGTCTTTTCCTCAACTACCACTGGTGGAGGTGTAATAACCGTTTGCTGAGAGGTTTGTGATTCATCAAAATTATACTGAAGTGCCTCCTTGTAGTTTAATATCGCTTCTGCAATGGCTTTGCCCATTTCGGACTGACCTTTCCTTGAGTCCAGGTAACTTCCTTCATTTTTGTTGGTCAAAAACCCGGATTCAATCAATACACTGGGCATAAAGGTCTGATGGAGTACAATAAACCCGGCCTGTTTAACCTTTCGATCATTCCGCTTGAGCTTTTTGGCGAATTTATCCTGCATCATTTTGGCCAGCATAATACTCTGGTCCAGGAATTCTTCCTGCATGATGGTAAGGCCAATTACTGATTCGGGAGAATTAATATCGTACTCTGCATAACGGGTTTCGTAATTGTCCTCGAGATAGATCACCGAGTTCTCTTTCTTGGCGATCTCAAAATTCTGTTTATTGGCATGCAGCCCCAGAACAAAGGTACCTGCACCATGGGCGTTGGAGGTATGAGAGTCGCAATGCACGGATACAAAAAGATCGGCCTTGGCCTTGTTGGCTATTTCACCCCGTACATAAAGATCCACGAAGGTGTCGTCCTTCCGCGTGTAGATGACCTCAACATTGGGGTCTTTTTCAAGGATCTTCCCCGCCTCCAGCACAATTCGGAGAGCAATATTTTTCTCCAGATAACCATTGCCCAGATTGCCGGGGTCATGCCCCCCGTGACCTGCATCCAGGACAACCGTAAATTTCTCCTTGTAAACAGGATCAGGTAAACTGATGCTGTTATCGCTGCTGTTCTGTAATCCTAATAAAAATGGAATGAAGATTAACCACTTCCCCAACATATTCATAGGCGCTGTTTCTCCTTTTTGCTCTGGTTAAATTTATGATAATGACCCCTTAGCGGAACAAAAAATATCTCTAACTTTGATCGCAAATATCGAGCCATACCTCACAAAAATAGGATTTATAGCCTTGCGATCAAACAAACGTCCTTATCTTTTTATTTGGCTTCTCATCATGGGTATTGCCGCGGTATGGGCCCAGGAAGACCGGACCAAATCGCTCCCGATCAAGGCAGTACAGGACACCCTTCCCGCTAAAAATCAGCCCATTCCACCAATGGTGCAGGACACGGTTAAGACAGATACCGTTGCCCTTGACAGCGTTCCTGCCAAGCCGGCTTTGCTGCTGGGCAAGATCAAATACAAGGCCAAAGACTACGTTCGCATCAACCAGAAAGAGCAGAAAATATACCTGTATAACGAGGCCGAAATCTATTACCAGGATACCGAGTTAAAGGCCGGAATCATCATAATGGATTACACCAAGAATGAAGTATATGCTGGAAGGCTGAAGGATTCCCTGGGGAATTACTCCCAACTCCCCTACTTTAAACAGGGAGAAAATGTGGTAATACCGGATTCCATTCGTTTCAATTTTGATACAGAAAGGGCACTTATCTTCAATTCCCGTACCGAGCAACAGGCCGGATTAGGACAGCTGGGAAGTGATGCCATGAAAGTCTACGCCGATGTTACCAAAAAGGAAAACGACTCGGTTTACTTCCTGCAGGAAGGAAAGCTTACGACTTCCAAAGATACCATTGATCCGGACTATTATATCCGGGTGCGGAAAGCCAAGTTTGTTCCCAAAAAGAAAGTTATTGCAGGCTTCAGCAACCTGTATATTGTGGATGTCCCAACACCCATAGCTTTGCCTTTTGCCTATTTTCCTTTAACAGTGGGGCGTACAGCAGGCATTATGATGCCAACCTTTGGGAATGACCCGGACCGGGGATATTTCTTCCAGAACGGAGGGTATTACCTGCCCATCAATGACTATGTGGACCTTACCCTTACCGGAGATCTTTATACCAACGGTAGTTATGGCTTTCGCGCCCAGTCTGTATACTCAAAACGATACAAATATCGGGGCAACATCAACTTTAGGTATGAAAATTTAGTAACCAGTCAGAAAGGCTTTGATGATTATAGCCGGGGAACCATATACAATATTCAGATTTCCCATTCCCAGGATGCCAAAGCGAACCCCAATTCCCGGATATCGGCATCAGTGAACCTGGGAAGCAGCCAGTATTACCGAAATTCACTCCTGCAGCAAAATTTACCAAATACACAGGTGAACAACCTGTCGTCTTCCATATCCTATTCCAAGACTTTCCCGGCCTACCCTTCGGTTAACCTCAGCCTTACTGCCACCCACAACCAGAACACCAATACGGAAGTGGTAGATGTTACCCTGCCCACCCTGCAGGCGGCAATGGAGCGGGTTTTTCCTTTTGCTAAAAGGGAAGGGATTAAAAAGGGGCTCATACAAAACATAAACTTTCAGTACGACCTGAATGGAAGGAACAGTATTCGAACGGATGCTGAAAATTTCGGCACGGCACGTATGTTCAACGATGCAAAAGTGGGTGTAAGGCATCGGATACCTATCAGCACCAACTTTAAAGTAGCCAAGTTTTTTAGTGTTACCATGGGAGGTACCTATGAGGATATCTGGGCATTAGAAACCTTTAACCAGCGGTTTGATCCGGAAACGCAAACGGTGGTTAGAGATACGATTAGCGGATTTGACCGCTACAACCAGTATAACATGAATGCCAGCCTCGGGACCACGCTTTACGGAACATTTACTTTCGGGGAGGACAAGAAGATACAGGCTATCCGGCACGTAATGCGACCAACCATAAGCTACGGATATGCGCCATCTTTTGAGCAATATTACGATGAGTATCTGAACGAGGCCACGGGCCAAAATGTGCAATTCAGCCGGTTTGAAGGCACCATTTACGGTGCTCCAAGACTGGGCAAATCCAATGCCCTTAGCCTTTCACTGGCAAACACCCTGGAAGCCAAAGTCAAAGACAAGGATTCCACAGCGACAGAACCCAAAAAGATACAGCTTATTAACAGCCTGAATCTGAGTACCAGTTATAATTTCGAAGCAGATTCCCTGAAATTGAGTCCGCTCAGTCTCACAGGGGGCACCAATCTTTTCAAGAAGAAAATGTCTGTAAACTTCGGAGCCAACCTGGATCCATATGCGATTGACAACAACGGAAGGCGAATAAATACCTTCAACATTAATAATGGCGGCGGCTTATTCCGGCTTACCTCTGCCAGGGCCAATATCAGTTACTCCATAAGCAGTGCAGATCTTGCGGGGGATGGCGATAAGGACGAGGATGAGGAAGATCCTTACTCAGGTGGCAATTATGTAGCCTCCAGTGGGGGAAGGTCTGATGACCTGTTTGGAAAAGCAGACCGTTTTAATGAAAGTAGTTTTGCGGATCGGGATGAGGACGATGTGGAAAACCCGGTTTACGGAACCAAGATTCCCTGGGATCTCCGTGTACAATACGCCATGTCATATTCCAACAGCAACAGGCAGAACGAGATAGCCAATCACTCCCTTATGTTTTCCGGCAACATCAGCCTCTCGCCGCGCTGGAGAGTGGGTGTTTCTTCCGGGTACGATTTAAAGAACAAAGGCTTCACCGTAACGCAGTTCCGGTTTGAAAGAGACCTGAAAAGTTTCAATATGCGTTTTAACTGGACCCCTTTTGGGCAGTACGAGCGCTGGTACTTCTTTATTGGTATAAAGAGCTCCATCTTGTCTGACCTGAAATGGGAAAACCGAAGTCAACCTCCGATCCGGCGTTAATTATCAATCCTTTTGAATCGAACAAAATGAAAAAAATTATCCAAACTCCCGATGCACCTACCCCCATAGGACCGTATAACCAGGCCGTACTTTCAGGCAATACCCTTTACATCTCTGGTCAGATCCCCATGGATCCGAAAAGCGGGGAACTGATATCCGGGGATATCCAGAAAGAAACCCGGCAGTGCATGAATAACCTGAAGGCTATACTCAATGCTGCGGAAATGGGTTTTGAGCAGGTAGTCAAAGCCTCTATCTTCGTAAAGGAGATGGGGCAATTTTCCCAGATCAATGAAGCTTACGGAGAATATTTTGACCCTGCAACCGCCCCGGCAAGAGAAACCGTGGAAGTAGCCAATCTTCCCAAGTATGTCAATGTAGAAATCTCAATGATTGCTGTCAGATAGTTTCCCTGTGGAACTCTACCAAACCTTCAATCGGTCTTTGCCTTATTACGCCTAACCTCAGGTCATTGCGATCCATTACAGCCGTTAATTCGTCCTTCAGGTAATAGGCAATACTGCCCACAAAATGAACAGGCACCTTGGTCGCCAGTTCAAACTGCATGATGTAATTATTGACATACTGCTGAAGTCCCTTGTCAATTACCCCTTTGCAATACGGATGATCCTTGTTCTCAATGATAAACCGGGCAAAAGTAGCCAGGTAGGTATTGGGGTTGGGCTGCTTGTACAGATTCTCCTTGATAGCATCGGCCTCCAGATTGTATTCCTTGGCAAACTTGATGGCGAGTGACTGGGGCATTTTGTTGAAATAGTAATCTCTGATCAGTTTACGACCAAAAAAGTTGCCACTGCCATCATCCATGAGAATATAACCCAGAGAGGTCACTTTTTGAAAGGTCTGCCTGCCGTCGTAATAACTGCAGTTTGATCCGGTTCCAAGGATACAGACAATTCCCTGATGGTCTATTTTGGTGGTGGCATAAACGGCAGCATAAGTATCTTCTTTTACTTCGATAACTGCTTTTGGGAAGTAAACCGTAAAGATATCCTTGAGAAATCTTTTCATGCGGTCTGTACCGCAACCCGCACCGTAAAAATGCAATCGTGATACCTTTTCCCTGTTTTGAGCCAGTTCAAAGTTATTGGCGAGTCGGTCTTCAATTACTTCCCGGGTCAATACTTCAGGACTCAGGCCCAGGGTCTGGGTGATAAATAGTTCCTTTCCCGACTTATCATCCAGAGCAATCCAATCAGATTTGGTTGCACCACTATCCACTATAAGAATCATAATCGCTTAGGTATTAAAGAGAAATTCCTTAAAAGTACCGGATGGTCATTTTAAGGAATTTCCATTTCGTTCATATCAGTTTTTACAGGCTAGCTACGTATTCCGCCAGATCAAGTAACTTATTAGAGTAGCCCGCTTCATTATCGTACCAGGAGATTACCTTGAAGAATTTAGAGTTGAGCTCAATTCCTGCACCAGCATCAAAAATACTAGTTCTGGCATCCCCAACGAAATCCTGAGAAACCACTGCTTCTTCAGTGTATCCCAGTATACCTTTCAGTTCTCCTTCAGAAGCATTTTTAAACGCCTTCTTGATTTCTTCGTAGGAAGTCTCCTTTTCAAGGCGAACGGTAAGGTCCACTACGGATACATCTGCAGTTGGAACCCTGAATGCCATACCAGTAAGTTTACCTACCAGGGAAGGAATAACTTTGGTAACCGCTTTTGCTGCTCCTGTTGAAGCCGGGATAATGTTGAGCATGGCACTCCTGCCACCACGGTAATCCTTGCGTGAAGGGCCGTCTACGGTGAGCTGGGTTGCTGTAGTGGCGTGCACTGTTGTCATGAGGCCTTCCTCAATGCCAAAGTTGTCATCGAGAACCTTCGCAAGGGGAGCAAGACAGTTTGTGGTACAGGATGCGTTAGAAACGATATTATCAGATGCTTTGATATCCTTGTGGTTAACTCCCATTACAAACATTGGAGCATCTTTGGAAGGTGCAGATATGAGGACTTTCTTGGCACCACCATCAAGGTGCTTTTGCGCCATATCCAGCGTAGTGAAAATACCAGTACATTCCGCTACGTAATCAGCACCTACCTCATCCCATTTCAGGTTGGTTGGATCTTTTTCTGCAGTAATTCTGATCTTTTTACCGTTAACAACGAGTTGTCCGCCATCAACCTCAACCGTTCCGTCGAAACGACCGTGAACAGAATCGTATTTTAATAAATAAGCCAGGTGTTCTACATCCAGCAGGTCGTTGATAGCAACCACCTCAATATTTTCTCTATGTACGGAAGCCCTGAATACCAGTCGGCCAATTCGTCCAAATCCGTTAATTCCGATTTTAATTTTTGCCATTTTCTGTGTTTTATTTGATTTACTTATATGGTCATTATATCTGAAACCCTTATGAGTTCCTTATCTATCTTGGTATGCCCCTTAATCGCTTCGCTAACAGGGGTTAGTATGATATCGTTATCCCGGATACCTGCCATAAAGCCAGTTTTTCCTTCTAACAAGGCCTCCACGGCCTTTACGCCCATCCTGCTTGCCAGGACCCGGTCAAAACAGGTTGGAGCACCGCCGCGCTGCATGTGGCCAAGAACACAAACCCTTACGTCGTAAACAGGCAGGTGCTGTTCCACATACTCCTTTAATTCATAAACATTTTTCCCCGTGGTACGGTCTCCTTCCGCAACCACAACAATACTTGAAGATTTACCTCTTGCCTTACTTCGCTTAAGAGAATCTAAAAGTCGGTCTAACCCCAGATCTTCCTCAGGGATCAGGATTTCCTCTGCTCCGGCACCCACACCGGCATTCAGTGCAATATGCCCAACATCCCTGCCCATCACTTCCACAAAAAAGAGTCTGTGGTGAGAACTGGCTGTATCCCGGATTTTATCGATGGCCTCAACAACTGTATTCAATGCGGTATCAAAGCCCAGTGTGTAACGGGTGCCAAAAATATCGTTATCAATAGTTCCGGGAATACCTATGTAGGGTATGTTATGTTCTGCATGGAAGATTTCCGCTCCGGATAAGCTACCGTCACCCCCTATTACCACCAGGGCATCTACTCCTGCAGATTGCAGTTGGTCAAAAGCTTTCTGCCTGCCTTCAGGGGTCCTGAATTCCGGGCATCTCGCTGATTTCAGGAAAGTTCCTCCTTTGTTGATGATATTGTTGACGCTCCGGGCATTGAGCGGGATAAAATCTCCGTCAATCATTCCTTCATATCCGCGGTATATACCCAAACAATCTATTTCCATGTAGGCACAGGTACGCACCACGGCTCTAATGGCTGCGTTCATCCCGGGGGAATCCCCTCCCGAAGTGAAAACGCCTATCTTTTTTATACTTGAACTCATGAGTAAAATTAGAAGAGCAAATCTAGGAAACTTAAGGCAAAAAACGAATTGGAAACCCTTTTATTTAAGCCCTTTCGCCTTCGAAATCGATTTCGCTGCCGCTTCCTTTTCCGGGTCTTTGAAATCGGCCGGTGAATCTGCCTGTTCAAACCATATTTTACAAAGCTAACCCTAAGGCCTGCACTTCATTTTTCTGATCATCAATCATTAGTCATAATAAACAGCGGGAGCATCTCGAAATTCTTGTAGTATGGATGCAGTTTCTCTTTGTTATAGTATTTGTCTACGTTGACAAATTTCTTGGTATCCGTAACCACCTCAATGGGAACGTGATCATAACGACCATTCTTCAGAACAACCATCCGTCCGTCAATGCCATTCAGGATCAGATCCAGGGCCAGGTTTCCATAGGCGGTAGGCACAACGGAATCTATAAAATCCGGGTCGCCACACCTGACCAGGTAGCCCAGCTTTTGATTGATCACATTAACCCGGTTGCCGTGATTGTATTTTGCAGAAACGTTCTTTAAGGCGGCAGATACCTCGTCCCCTATCCCACCAAGCTTGGCGTGACCGAAGGCATCTTTCTCCGCCCCTTCAAACATCATTTCCCCACCTTCAAAAGTGGCTCCCTCGGACACCAGCACAATGGAGTATTTGCTGGGGTTCAGGTTTCGGTCTTCGGTTAGTAATTCTGCCAGCAATTCGATATTGAAGGGAACTTCAGGGATTACACAACGATGTGCAGCTCCGGCCAGGGTTGGCAACATGGCTGTAAAACCAGCATAGCGCCCAAAAACTTCAAGCACCAGGAATCGTTCATGTGATCCCGCTGCCGTACGCAAACTGTTGGTAAGGCTTATTGTTCGTGTAACGCATGTACTGAAGCCTATACAGTAATCCGTACCGGGAACATCATTGTCCATCGTTTTGGGAATAGCCATCACTTTTAGGCCGTTCTTAAACAGGTGTACCCCGTAACTTAGCGTATCATCTCCTCCAATTGGAATCAGGTAATCCACACCAAGCCACTCCAGGTTCTTCATCACTTCCTTGGTAAGATCATTGACGTCCTTGTTATAGGTGTTCCTCAGATGTTCAGGAATGCGGTCTTTGGCCACATGACTGGGCCTGGTCCGAGAGGTGTGCAGAAAAGTTCCACCCGTCCGCGCAGCCTTGTTGACCACAGCCTGGGAGAGTTCCATGAAATTGCTGCTGTTATCGTATTTCTTGTCGCGCACTATATCAATAAGGCCAGCCCATCCTCTCCGGAAGCCTATTACACGGTATCCTTCCCGTATTGCACGAAAGGTAACAGCACGTATCGCCGGATTTAGACCGGGTACATCACCGCCCCCTGTTAAAATACCTATTGTTCCTTTGATTTTGTTTACGTTAGCCATAGTCAGATTGTTTTAGTGACACAAAAAAACCTTGCCGAACAAGGTATGTTAATGTATGAAATAATCGCGAAAAAACCAGCCGATTTCAATAAAAAAAAGCGGTGGAACATGTAAAAAAAACGGGGATTTCCACGTATATTTATATGTTCATTGAAAACCGCAATATTATGTCCACCAACATTGAAAAAATCTTAGGAAACGACGCTGAATTTCTCCTTGGTCACAGTTGTAAAACCATCTCAAAAGATCAGTTGCACTTACCGGGACCAGACTTTGTAGATCGGGTGATGACACCGTCCGACCGGAATCCCGTTGTGATGCGAAATATGCAGACATTATTCAATTCCGGAAGGCTTGGGGGATCTGGCTATGTTTCCATTCTACCAGTTGATCAGGGCATCGAACATACTGCCGGGGCTTCTTTTGCTCCCAATCCCATTTATTTTGATCCTGAAAAGATCGTTGAACTCGCCATAGAAGGTGGTTGCAATGCCGTGGCATCCACTCTGGGTGTCCTGGGGTCCGTTTCCCGTAAATATGCGCATAAGATCCCTTTTCTGCTCAAGTTAAACCACAACGAGCTGCTCACTTACCCGAACAAGTTCGACCAGATCATGTTTGCCAGCATAGACCAGGCATTTGAAATGGGATGTATCGCTGTAGGGGCCACTATCTATTTTGGATCCCCGGAGAGCAACCGGCAGATACAGGAGATCACGGAAGCCTTCGAATACGCCCACGAACTGGGTATGGTTACCGTACTCTGGGCCTACCTGCGAAATTCAGGCTTCAAGAAAGACGGAAAGGATTATCACGTATCCGCCGATATTACCGGACAGGCCAACCATCTGGCTTCTACAATCCAGGCCGACATTGTTAAACAAAAACAGGCCGAAAACAATGGCGGTTTTACAGCCATCAATTTTGCCAAAACACATGACAAAGTATATTCTGAACTCTCTTCAGACCACCCCATAGACCTTACCCGTTATCAGGTAGTAAACTGTCTGATGGGCAGGGCAGGACTAATTAATTCAGGGGGAGCTTCAGGAGATAATGATCTGGCCCAGGCCATAAAAACAGCCGTTATTAATAAGCGTGCCGGGGGAATGGGATTGATTTCAGGAAGGAAAGCCTTCCAGAAACCCATGAAAGACGGTGTAGCCCTTCTAAACGCTATTCAGGACGTATACCTCGATGCTAACGTAACCATAGCATAGTTAATTTCAATTCTAAGGAAAAAGCCTCCGTTCGGGAGGCTTTTTTATTTGGATTTCGGAACGCGGTTCTTAGACACAAAGCGTATGAGACTGTCCTTACCCATGACCTGTTCCGGAACAACCTCGGGCTCCTTTTCTTCTTCAGGAGGCTTTTTGGAGCCAAAAACGCGTTTCATAAGCTCCTTGAAGCTATTGAAGTCGACCTCATAAGAAAGACCAACCCCCTGGGTATAACCCACCTGATCTGCCAGAAACTGGCGAATCTCATTCTCCCGGTTAAATATCTTGGCCCTGAGCGTACCTTCTTCATTGAGGAGTACCTGAACCTCCACATCCCCCGCCACTACGGTTTCACTGACACCGCCAACCGGAACCCCAAACCTTCCGTTGAGCAAAACCCGGTCACTGATCTGGGTGGAAACGGTTACCCCAAGCCGGTTTTCCGTCTGGATATTGTTGGGGTCCTGGTACCCCTGTTCATATGAAACCCCCAGGTTCAGCTTGTCATTGTCTCCTCCCAGTACCTGATTCAGGAGTCCCGAAGCAGTCTGTATCAGGTTTCCTGTAACCGCCTGACTATTAATACCGGTTCCTTCGTTGACAAAGGTACCCTGAGCCAGAAGGAAAAACGCATTCCGCTCTTCCACAGTGGGATCCTGAAGCCTGTATTCCAGTTCTGATTTTATTATAGAGCTTGTTCCGGGAAATTCAATATTAAAGGCTATGGTAGGACGTTCAAGTTCATCTGTCAGCTGGACCACTACATCCGTGGGGATGCGGCGGGTGTACCCCGCATTGTCAAGCAAGGGCGACGGGTTGGCGTTCAGGGAATATACGGCTTCCATATTCAACTGGGCTTCCAGGGGTTCTCCCTCCCAAACAATACTACCTCCCGGTTGAACGGTAAAAGTCTTGTCTATGACACCCCCAAACCTGTAATTGTACTCTCCTGTAACCACCACAAAGTCTCCAAACATATTGAACTTGCCATTGGTGTTAATTTCAATAAGCAGGAGGCCTTCCCCAGTTCCTTTCAGGGAACTGCCGGTTTTCTGGTCGATTACAATTTCCACCTCCGCGTCCGGGGTCACGTTCAGGTCAAAGCGCATCTCCAGTCCTTCGTAATCTCTTAGTGAACGCTCGTACTCCAGGGATTGTGACCTGTCTTTCTCAATGAAATTGATGAAGGTATAATCTCCAACAGAAGCCACATCGCTAATCGGGATCTTCAGGGAACTTCCCTTGGCAGTAGAGCCATCAAATGTAATAGTAAGTGCCTTTGTAGGCCCATAGATACGTCCCTGACCATTAACGAAGCCCGTACCGTAATACAAAACTTCTTCTTCAAACTCGGTATTCAGGATTAGAAAGCGCTCATTATTGGTGTTAATATCCAGGTCCAGGCGCCAATCCTGGAAAAAATCATGGGAAATAGTACCATCCAGGGTGGCCCGGGTATTCATGGCCACATCCCTGAGGTTCACATTTTGAAAATCAAAGGATTGTTTATCAAGTCGTATTGCCGCCCCATCGTCAAACTGATAATCTACCTGTAAATAGGGTATTGCAATGCCCGCATCATCCAGGGTTAACAGGCCATCCATATCCGGGTTGCGGATATCTCCCTTAACTTCAGTGGTTCCGCTTAGTTTACCTCTTATGTTTTCTATTATCCCTTCACCAAGCGGACTGAAAGGAGCAAGGTCAAAGTCGCTGAAAGACGCAACAAATTCTGCCCTCGGTACCGGATCTTCATTGATCACCTTTCCATCCAGTTTGAATTTTTCCATAACACCATCCGTGATCTGGCTGAAAACATCAAACTCGGACAGGTCCCTGTTTCCTACTATGCCCACATTCAGGAATCCCAGAGGCATACCGTTAATGCCAAAGTCAGTCACATCCAGATTACATATGGGGAGATAGACGTTGTCTTTCTGCAGTACATTCAACGTTCCGTTTACCTCACCGGAAAATTCAAGACTATCTACCGCCGGGGTTATCTTATTTAGTGAAACCAGTTTAAACTGCAGCTCCAGGTCCTTGTAAGTAGAGTCAGCCAACTGGCCACGCAGGCGAATCTGTTCCCTGTTGTTATTGTTCATTACCATTTCCTCTATGGTAATACTGTCAAGTGAGCTGTTAAAAATAACCTTGTTCTTGGCGTTGCCTTCCCGGTTGATCACCCAGGTGTTACCTTTAAAGCTGATGTCGGATTTTTTAAGTCCTATAACCGATTTTTGATCCTCATTAAAGGTGTGGTAGAAATTGAGGTTATAACTGTCGTTGTATTCGCTTCCCCCTTTAAACTCCGTGCGGAAAAACAAGGTATCATTAAGTGTGGTATTGATCAGGTTGAAATCCTTGAGGTTATAGTATACCGTTGAGATGTCGTCTACAGAAACAAAGGTGTTGAATAGGGGGTTCTTATTGTCAATGCGCACTTCTATATTTTCCAGCTCATTTCGGAAGGCTCCAATATTGGGTGAACGGAAGGTGAGTTTAAAATCCCCTTCATCGGCTACGATATCTCCCCGGATAAAGGTATTGGGACCAAATTGGATTTCAGGAAAAAACACCTCAACGATCTTGTTGTAGATCTTGAAATTAAAGGAAACTTCCTGGTTTGGTGCAATCTCATAGGGCTTGTAGTTGGTATAGATGCTACCGATGGAATTCTGAACCAGCCTGCCCAGCTCACGGGTCTTGAAATTGCCCCTCATATAACCCGTGATAATATCAGGTGAATTGATCTCAATAGTCCGCAATGTATCGGATTCAAAGCTGGAAAGTACCTGGAAATCCTCAAAGAAATAGGTGTCATTAGCATTCTGATAACTGGTACGTGTGAAATTGATCTCACCAGCAACGTCGTCCAGATTGCTCCCAACAACGTTCATGTTGACTATCCCCTTAAAGATGGAAACGCTGTCCTGGATAATGTTCATCTTCCTCAGATCTGCATAATCAACAGCAGCCGTGAAGTTAAACTGGTTCTGAGCACTGCTGAAATCTGCCAGACCCTTAAAGGTGAAGTCAACGTTGGGGTCGTTGCTCTCTACAAATCCGTCGAAAAGCTGGTCCTGCAAAAGACCTGAAACCTGAATATTATTGTAGTTGTAGTTATTGTAGTCAATACTGTAGACTTGTCCGTTAACCTCCGTATTCAGTGATTCCCTGGCAAACCCCTTTCCTTTCACATTAAAGTCCAGGGTGGTAAGTCCAAAGTTGGGACTTCCCACAAACTCCCCAAGATTGAAGTCGATCAGGGAAATAAAACCATTATACTCTGCATTCTCTATCTCATCGATTTCCGTAAGATCCAGATCGGCATAAACACTTCCCAGACCACTGTTCAGGTTCAGCTGGGCATTTACAGAATTGGAAGTAACTACACTATTTCCGCGTATGGTAAATCGACCCAAAACCTTGGTAGGTTCCGGTACGTTTTTCCCTAAAATATTTGGCATGAGCGCCCGTAGTTGGTAATAACTTGTGGTAATGTTGCGGATATTGGCATCCATACGGAAGGGCGCGCTGGAATCGAAGAGGTTATTAAAGGTGAAATTGCCCCGCACACCTGTGGCATCACTGCTCAGAAAAAGCCTGTTTACATTTAGCTCATTCAGGGTTCCATTTAAATTGGCTGCAAACTCAACGGATTTGCCTTTGCCGAACTGCGGATAGAGTTCATTGACCTCATCCAGGCTGATAACCGACTCAGAAAAGGCAGCTGTAATATTTACTTTATTCACAAAATCAGCCAGGTCTTCCCGCTTATAATCAAATACAAGGTCTCCCGACAACTCCGAACCCGGTGTTTTAAGGTTCAGACTGTCAAAGCGCATGCTTTCACGGGTATACCTAAAGTTGGTCGACAGTTTTTCAAGCTCAACCCCGAATCGGCTCTTAAAGGAAAGCTCCTGAATATCGGTAGATACATCCGGGCCTAGGATCAGAAAGTCCTCCGCGGCAATATTGAGTTCCCTGAAATCGAGAATGGAGCTATTTTCCCTGTTTTCGTCAATAAGCTGAAAACGGCTGTCAGTAATTTCCACATCGGAAGAAGAAAGCAGAAAAGGCGGTGTTCCCGGTGCACGGGGCTTGCCGTCATCCAGCTTTGCTACAAAAATATCAAGATTGCTCTCTTCCGCATCTCTGTAGGTATGGTGTTTGAAATTCAGACCCTTCATCTCAATATCGCCAAATTCAAGAGTACCATTGACAAGGTTGCGAATACTGAGTACAGAGGTAGTTAATTCCTCGATAAAGAAAAGCGTATCCTTTTGATAATCTTCTACATAGACATTATTAAGTGAAGTGTTCCAGCTAATTAGTGATACGCGAAGGCGTTCAATGTTGATATTGGTGCCAAAATCCTCGTTCAGTGTGTCTGTGGCGTATCGGGCGAGGCGGGTCTGCACTGCCGGGAGAGAAAAAATAAGCGTCCCTATCACACAGAGCAACAGTAGGGCCAAAAGCGTACGGACAAGTATTTTTCTCAGTTTCTTGATAGGTCTTTATGTTTTACCTTTGTACGACCAATTTTTGTTCCAAAAAGCGTGCAAAATAAAAAAGTTTACATCCTGGCTATTGAATCTTCCTGCGACGATACTTCGGCTGCCGTTTTGTGCAACGATGAAGTGCTGAGCAACGTTATTGCCACGCAGAAAATTCACGAGGAATACGGAGGGGTGATCCCGGAACTTGCTTCACGGGCACACCAGCAACATATCGTCCCCGTTGTACACCAGGCCCTGGCTAAAGCAAATATCGACAAAAAACAGCTATCTGCCATAGCATTTACAAGGGGACCGGGACTTCTTGGATCACTGCTTGTGGGAACTTCCTTTGCCAAGTCACTTTCACTTGCATTGGGGGTCCCCCTGATAGAGGTGAACCACATGGAAGCCCACATCCTTTCTCACTATATACGAGAAGAAGGGGTTAAAAAGCCTGAATTTCCTTTTCTGGCCATGACCATAAGCGGCGGACATACACAAATTGTGCTTGTAAAGGACTATTTTCAAATGGAAGTACTGGGAGAAACCCTGGATGATGCAGTTGGGGAAGCCTTTGATAAAAGTGCCAAACTCCTGGGGCTTACCTATCCGGGAGGGCCCCTCATTGACCGCTTTGGGCAAAAGGGCAATCCAAAAGCCTTTCCATTTCCGAAACCCCGGGTAGACGGGCTCAATTTCAGCTTCAGTGGCCTTAAGACCAGCATACTGTATTTTGTTCAAAGGGAAACAGCAAAAAATCCGGATTTCGTTCAGGAAAACCTGAATGATATTTGTGCTAGCATCCAGTTTACAATCACAGAAATCCTTATGGATAAACTGAAGAAGGCTGTAAAGCAAACGAAGATCAAACAGATCGCGATTGGCGGAGGGGTATCAGCCAATTCCGGAATTCGCAAGGCACTGGCCAGGGCAGAAGAAGTTATGGGATGGACAACCTTCATTCCCCAATTCGAGTATTGTACGGACAATGCTGCTATGATCGGCATTGTAGGGTATTACAAATTTCTTCAGGAAGATTTTACGGATCCCTCCGTTACCGCTCTTGCCCGCTATAAACTGGGTACTTCCTGAACCTGTCAAAACGAAATTTTCAGAGGAATTTTTACCAGCGAAATGCTTACCTTAGGGCATGGCCTACAATGAAACTCTTGCACAGCGGATCCGGGCATCACTGGGGATATTTCCTGATGAAATAATCACCAACATTGAGGAGAATAAAATGTTTGGCGGACTGGCTTTTCTCTATAAAGGCAAGATGACCGTGGGAATATTACAGGACGACCTGATGGTCAGGGTGAAAAGTGAATTCATGGAAGATACATTGAATACCAAAGATGTAAGGCCCATGGCCTTCACAGGCAAAGCCATGAAAGAATTTGTTTTTGTTGGCACTAAGGGCTATGAAACAGAACTGCAGCTGCAGCACTGGCTCGAGCACGGTTTGGCGCACGCACAGGAAAAATTAAACGAAGGATAACAATGCAACTCTTTTACAACCCTTCCTTAGATGGCAGTGTAACTCAATTTGTCTTTGACGAGGAAGAAAGCAGGCATATCGTTAAGGTATTGCGTAAAAAGCCAGGGGATCGGCTTCAGATCACCAATGGCAAAGGGTATCTGTTTACTGCAGAAATCCTTAGCGCTGATATGAAGCAATGCAGGGCAACCATAGTGGAGACCAAAAAAAAGCACCAGAAAATGCATCAGCTTCACATGGTAGTGGCGCCTACCAAAAGCATGGATCGCTTTGAATGGTTCCTCGAAAAGGTAACGGAAATTGGTGTAAATGAAATTACGCCTATTATTTGCGAACACTCGGAACGCAAGGTGCTGAAAATGCCGCGCCTTCAAAAAATTGTACAGGGAGCCATGAAGCAATCCCTGCGAACCTACCTTCCCAGGATCAATGAGCCAGTTCGCTTCGAAGATTTTATCAAAAAAGAACATCAGGGCCTTATGTTTATAGCCCATTGCTATGAAGAAGAAAAAATGGAACTGATCCGGCGCGTGGCTCCCGATAAAGACATCACAATACTCATCGGGCCAGAAGGTGATTTTTCAGAGCGCGAGGTTGATCTGGCTTACGCCAACGGCTTCTATCCGGTATCCCTTGGAGATGCCCGACTCAGAACCGAAACTGCAGCAATTGTAGCCTGCACCACAGTAGCCATTATAAATAGTCGCTAACCCTCCTATAATGCTTACCTTTGAAGCTATGGGCAAACTCGGTTTAAAGATACTTCTTACATCGCTTTTTGTTTTTGTTAGCAGCCAGAAAGGTCTGGCTCAGGAAATCGCCATTTTGAAATACGGCGGAGGGGGCGACTGGTATTCCAATCCCACGGCACTTCCTAACCTCATCGCTTTTTGCAACCAGAATATAGATACCGCTATTAAAGAAAAACCCCAAACGGTTGCTGCTGGCGACGAGGCCATTTTCCAGTATCCGTTCCTGCACATGACCGGACATGGCAATGTGTATTTTTCTGATGAAGAAGCAAATAACCTGCGCATGTACCTGATCTCAGGTGGATTTTTGCATATTGATGACAACTACGGGATGGAACCCTATTTAAGGGAAGCCCTGAAAAAAGTCTTTCCAAATACGGAATTGGAGGAGTTAGCAGGAAACCATCCAATTTTTGAGCAATCGTATTCCTTCCCGGATGGGCTCCCCAAGATACATGAGCACGATGGGAAACGGCCTCAGGCCCTTGGCATCTTTCACGAAGATCGCCTGGTCCTGCTTTTTACCCTGGAATCGGACCTGGGAGATGGATGGGAAGATGCAGAAGTACATAATGATCCCGAGGAAATGCGTACCAAAGCACTTCAAATGGGGGCCAACATTGTTCAATATGCTTTTAAAAACTAAATATGACCTCTAATGAAATTTCAAAAGGCATTCTAAGAGCCACTGGTATTCTTGCCGGTATTGTACTGCTGCTATATTTCCTCTATGAAATCCGATCTGTAATTGCCTATGTAGCCATTGCTGTAGTGGTTGCGCTGATCGGACGGCCGCTTACTCTGTTTTTAAGGAGGAGGTTGAAGTTTCCCAATACCCTGGCGGTTGTATTCACCATGCTGTTGATGGTAGGCGTATTAGCGGGCATTATTGCCCTGTTTGTTCCCCTGATCACGGAGCAAAGTCGGAATTTATCACTCCTGAATATTGAGGAGCTGGAGGATAGCCTTAACCGGTTATATCAGGAAGTAATCCTTTATTTAGGAGCTACCCCTGAAGACGTAAATCAGATTATACGGGAATCCCAATTGAGCAAAAACGTAATGGAGGGGCTGGACCTGGCATTTATCCCCAACATACTAAATTCGTTTTTAGGCATTTTAAGTTCGGTGAGTCTGGGTCTTTTTTCGGTACTTTTTATATCCTTTTTCTTTCTCAAGGACAGCAAACTTTTCCAGAGAGGATTGCTAGTATTTATTCCCCAGCGAAATGAAACTAAAACCGTTACTTCCATCGACAAGATCAATGGATTGCTCTCCCGTTATTTTATCGGTTTGCTGATTCAAATCCTTATCCTGTTCACCATTTACGTAATAGTTTTGCTACTGGTGGGTATAGAAAATGCCATAGTAATAGCCTTTCTCTGTGCACTTTTCAACATCATTCCCTACGTGGGTCCGATCATAGGAGGAGCACTCATGATTTTCCTCACCATGACCACTAATATTGACGCCGATTTCAGCACCGTTATTTTACCAAAAACGGGCTATGTTTTAATCGGAATTGTTGTTGGGCAACTGGTCGATAATTTCTTTTCCCAGCCCTTCATTTTTTCCAGCAGCGTCAAATCGCACCCCCTCGAAATCTTCCTGGTCATAATTGTAGCAGGACTGCTTTTCGGAGTTGTCGGAATGATCATTGCCGTACCCGGATACACCGCTATAAAGGTCATTTTAAAGGAATTTCTCTCCGAAAATGAGATGGTAAAGCGTCTTACCAAAAACTTATAGCAAAACTTTGAATAAAAATATTTTAAATACTGGTGTACAGGAATTTATATTAAAATATTTGAATGCTGACATCCTGTCAGTTATACTAAAAAAGAGCCCTTTTCCCAATGTGAGCTCCAGGGAACTGGCCCAGCAAATCACGGCACGCAAAAAGAGCGAAAAAAAACTCTCCTCCTGGTTCAATACTCCTGCCATTTATTATCCGGATCCCATCTCAGTTGAACAATCTTCCTCGGAAATTACAGCTGCTTACAAAGCCAGACTTGTGAACGGAAATACGCTCGCAGATCTTACTGGCGGCATGGGGGTGGACAGCTATTATTTTAGCAGGAAAATGAACCGCGTTTCTTACTGCGAAATCAACCCTGATCTGGCCGAAATAACCGCACATAATTTTAAAGTTTTGGGAGCTGACAATATTGAGGTATACCCACAGAGTGGCATCCGTTTTTTGGAAGAAAGTAAAATGGAGCTCAACTGGATCTACCTCGATCCGGCACGAAGGGACAAACAAAAAAAAAGGGTGTTTCGATTACAGGACTGCGAACCCGATTTAAGCAAACACCTTCCCCTCCTCCTGGAGCAGGCAGAAAAGGTTTTGCTGAAAACTGCACCCTTGCTTGATATTCAAGAAGGATTGAGGCTAATCAGTCATGTAAGGCAGATACATGTGGTAAGCGTAAGGAACGAAGTGAAGGAACTGCTTTGGGTACTGGATAAGAGATGGGAAAAGGAAGCAGAAATCGTAACCGCCAATATCAAAAAGGAGGAAGAGCAGGTTTTTACTTTCTTTGCCTCTCAGGAAAAGGAAGCCAGCAGCCAGTTTTCACATCCCCTGAAATTCCTTTATGAACCCAATGCTGCCATCCTGAAGGCCGGCGCCTTTAAACTGATTGGCGAACATTATGGGTTGTTGAAATTGCACCCAAACAGCCATTTGTATACCTCATCAGACCTCATCCAATTTCCGGGGAGGAGATTTCGTATCGAATCCGTTCATCATTATTCCAAAAAACTGCCGTTTAAAAAGGCCAATATCGCCACGCGTAACTTCCCAATTAAGGCAAATGAGCTAAGTAAAAAGCATAGAATAGCCTCCGGAGGAGTAGATTATTTGTTTTTTACTACAGACCCTGAAGGCAAACGCATTGTTCTGGCCTGCAAGAAGACATAAACCCCCGGGGAATTCCAAAGTCCTATTCACATGGCCAGCGAAAATCTGCCACCGGGTCACGGGAGGCAGCCCCGTAATTGTAGTGCCACCACTCTGTGCGAATAGAATTAAAACCATGCCTTTCCATCGTCTCTTTTAAGATCTTTCGGTTGGCAAGAACCTGTTCGGGGAGGTCAAAATTATCATAGTAGGCCCGCTTCCCGAAAAAATCAAAATCCGTACCCATATCCAATTGCCTTCCATCCAGGCTTACCAGGCTAATGTCCACTGCCCCACCCCGGTTATGTACGGATCCTTTGACAGGATTCGCTACGTATTGCGGATTGGGCACGATTTCCCACATTTTATATTGGACAGAATTGGGCCGATAACAATCGAAAAACAAAATCCGATACCCAATTTCCATTAGATCCTGGTTGGCCGCCATGAGTGCCTTTGCGGTTTTAACTCGGGTATAACATTCGGCGCAATCATAAACCTGGGCTTTTAGAAAGTTGTTGGTGGTTGCATACCGCATATCATAGGCAAAATCGGCACTGTAATCGGCAAGGCGGACAAAAGTGGTATCGGGCAGGGAGTTCAAATCAGGAAATTCTTTAATTAAATCTTCTTCACTCAAATTTGCACTATCCACAGATACCACTGGGATCTGAGGTTCTGCAGAATTAACCGATTTTCCCCTGTTTTCCTTACAAGCCAAAATCAGCAAGAGTAGTAAAACGCTAAAAAGTTTTTTGTTTGGGAACACCATAGCTTGTCAATTTCTCTCCATTTGAAAGATAAAAAATAAGGAAATGGAATAATAAAAAAATACCTAATTTACCCTTTGTGAAAGCTCGCGGATATATTCACTATTCTATACTGATATTGACATCTTTCGTCCACTTCTGTGCAGTGGGCCAGGACACCTGGATGCTCGGATTTGAAAAACCTGTTCAAAATCCCATTATGCAGGCCGATTCTAGTTTCACCTTTAAATGTCCCATCACCAACAAGCTGGTACGATGGCAAAAGGCCGACGTTTTTAATCCAGGTGCAATTGTGAGAAACGACACCGTGTTTCTTCTATTTCGGGCTGAGGATAACCCCAATGCGATCCTGGGTGGACGCACCTCGAGGATAGGCCTGGCCTACAGTATCAATGGAATCGACTTTGTGAAAGGTCCTGAACCCGTGCTCTTTCCGGATCAGGATGAATTCCGGAAGTGGGATTTTCCCGGAGGTGTGGAAGATCCCAGAATAGTAGAACTGGAAGACGGGACCTACATGATGCTGTATACAAGCTGGAACCAGGATGTAGCCCGTTTATCTTCCGCAACCTCTAGGGACTTAATAAACTGGAAAAAACATGGGCCTGTATTCAGAGAGGCACATAAAGGCAGGTTCCTGAATACCTGGAGTAAATCCGGATCGGTCGTGACAGAGTTAAAAAACGGACGGCTCTTAGCAAAAAAATTCAATGGTAACTACCTGATGTACTGGGGCGAACTATTTGTCAACCTGGCTATCTCGCCTGACGGAATTTCCTGGATACCTCTGCTGGATGAAAAAGGAGATTTATTGAAAGTATTTCAGCCCACCCTCAACGATTTTGATAGTCACCTAACCGAGCCGGGGCCACCGGCCCTTTACACGGAAGATGGCATACTCCTGTTGTACAACGGCAAAAACCTCAACGGAGAAGGAGCCAGTGACAAAGTCCCGGAAGGCACTTACTGCGGAGGACAGGTCCTATTCAATAAGGAAAATCCAACACAGGTACTCGCTCGATTGGAAGAACCCTTTATATGTCCGGACCTTCCCCATGAAATAACCGGGCAATACCAGGCTGGAACCACTTTTATTCAGGGACTGGTTTATTTTAAAGATAAATGGTACCTATATTACGGTACAGCAGATTCTATGGTTGGCCTGGCCATCAAAGAATAGGCAATCCAGTCGGATCCCCACCACTACTTAGGTCAGGTTAATAGGTTTCCATCTTCATCCCATTCGGCAATGATACCGCGTTTACTCTGGTCAATGCATTTGGCTAGCCATTCCTCATCATAGGATACACCATGCTGATCCAGAACCTCCTGCGGCACCCCGTCCCAGATATTAGGCATATTGCCTTTATATCCCAGCTCTTCTATCCCCACCTTCGAGGTGTAATAACCGGTAAGGGTCAGGTTGCGCATAAGGGAAAAAAACTGAATCTCCATTGGTTGTTTCTGAATGGGTGTGTACGGGTCATAGAATGCAATGCCATCCAGAATCTCTTTTTGTTGATCTTCGGCTGCTGATTTGAATTCCAACTCGTATTCCGTATTGGATTTATGATCCAGCCACATCAGGCCTCCGCGGAGAAGCGTTTGCACTTCAGGAATATCCTTGGCCATAAACTCTATGAATTCCGGAACTTCGGCCTCAACAATTCCACCGTAGGGCTCCAGTGGAGGCAATATCAGGTTGCAGAGAACAGTAACGGTAGCCAGTTCATGCTCGTTTAAGAATTGTTCCGCGTTGAGCTTCTCGATTAATTCTTTTTCCCTGGGTGTGCGACCAAAATGGTTCTCCCCGGTAGTGGACACCGTCTCCTCAGGGGCAGGGGCGCACCCATGCACTACAAGGCTTCCCGCCAGGGAGCCCAGGATGATGGATTTTAAACTCTCTCTCCTATCCATAATCAGATATTTTGTTGTTTGAGTTGATCTACTATGTATTCAGAAGCACGCCATGAAAGCGCCATTATGGTCCAGGTACAATTCTTGTCGGCCTGGGAAACAAAAGGCCCTGCATCCGTGATGAAGACGTTGTCCACATCGTGCAGTTGCTGAAAGCGGTTAACTACAGATTTTTTAGGGTCATCCCCCATGCGGGTTGTACCAACCTCATGGATGATCTGTCCGGGTGTTAGTAAGCCGTAATCCTGGTCCTCTCCGGGTGTCTCTCCCAGCACTTCACCACCCATATTATGGATGAGTTCCTCAAAGGTTTGCTGCATATGCCGGGCCTGCTTGCGCTCATAGTCGGACCATTTGTAATGGAAGCGCAAAACAGGGATCCCAAATTCATCCACCGTGGTGGGGTCTATTTCACAGTAATTATCCTCCCGGGCAATGGCTTCGCCGCGACCTCCAAAACCAATGACCGAACCGTAGTATTTTTTTACATCTTCCCTCAGGCTGTTTCCATAGCCACCCGTCGGTAGTCCGAAGAATTTGTTGAAATCATTGGGGTTAAATCCAAATCCGTAATTGGGCATCCCCATACCTCCCCACACTTCAATATGATAACCCCTGGGGAAATCCAGGTTTTTGTTATCCAGCCACCAGGGAGAATACACATGCATCCCTCCTACCCCATCTTCGTTGTACATTTTCCGGTTCATCAGGTCCGGGATAAATCCGGCCCTACTGCTTCCGGTAGAATCGTGCAGGTATTTACCCACCAGATTGCTGCTATTGCCCAGGCCATTGGGGTGCTGTTTGCTTTTTGAGTTTAACAGGATTCGCGCCGAACTGCAGGCCGAAGCTGCGAGTATCACCACTTTTGCCTTCAATTTATATTCCTTGCGGTCTTCCCTGTTTATATAAGAAACACCGGTAGCTTTTCCTTCTTCATCGGTAGTTACCTCTCGCACCATACTGTTAACATACAGGTCTACCTGTCCGCCATTTTTCTGGGCGGGGAAAATCAGGCAGGAACCCGAGGAGAAATCCGCATAAACCGAGCATGCCCGGGAACATTGCCCACAGTAGAAGCAAACCCCCCGGTCTTCATTGATCTTTTTGGTAAGCATGGACATCCGTGAAGGATATACCGGTATTCCCGTTTTACGCGCACCTTTTATATAGAACAATTCGTGCAACCTGGGTTTGGGAGGCGGGAGAAAAAATCCATCAGGATCGTTAGGAAGGCCTTCATTGGTACCGAAGATCCCAACCAGTTTATCCAGCTTGTCGTAATAAGGTTTAACATCCTCATAGCCAATGGGCCAGTTTTCACCTAAACCATCCACATCCCTGTGCTTAAAATCCTTGGGGCCAAAACGCAGGGAGATGCGCCCCCAGTGGTTGGTTCGCCCGCCCAGCATTTGCGAACGGAACCAGTCGAATTTGGTTCCATCCTTATGTGTATAAGGTTGTCCCTCTATCTCCCAGCCCCCGTAAGCCATATCAAATTCACCAAAGACCCGGGTAGTGCCCGCACCCCTGCGGGGCGATTCATAGGGCCATTTGAGCTGGGTCTGTTGTTCGGGGTTCTTCGGGTCAAAATAAGGTCCGGCTTCCACAACAGCCACTTTGAGGCCCGCATCAGCTAAAATTTTGGTAGACATACCACCCCCGGCTCCTGACCCCACGATTATGGCGTCATAAGTTTTGGTAGATTCTTTGATTTGCATGGATAATGGTGTTGGAATATGCTTAGAATTACCTAATTAACGCATTGGCAATAACACCTCCAAATTTTTAACAATCATGAACAATTTCTTGATTTTTTTTTTTGACAATGCATTGTCTTTGCGGCAATTTTATTATTATTACCAAAATTTTTTGAATTCTTTAACAATTAGATCGCAAACGTTTTCGTGCTTTCAGGATTGTAACAGAATGAAAATGAACCGTTTAACTAACTATTAACAAACTTTATCATTATGACACTATTGAACGAAGGTCATTTGTTAAGGTTAGGAAGTCTGAAAAAAAGACATGCTTTACAGCGACTTCTTACCTTTTCGTTGCTTTTTGTATGGGTCGGGTTTGGCGTGTGCGCTGCAACTCCCAGCCTGGAAGACAGTTTGGATCCCGTTACCGTACTGCAAAGTACAGTGACCGGTACTGTAACCGATAATACCGGTGCACCCCTGCCAGGTGCTTCCATTGTGCAGAAGGGTACAACTAATGGAACCCAGACAGATTTTGATGGAAACTATTCTATTGATGTTCCTGGCGATGCTATCCTGGTGGTTAGCTACATTGGTTTTGGTACTCAGGAAATCGCTGTTGGCGGAAGGACATCCATTAATGTTCAACTGGAGGAAGCAGCAAGTGCCCTTTCCGAAGTTGTGGTTTTGGGTTATGCTACCCAGACAAGAGGTGACGTAACAGGTTCTGTTGCTTCGGTAGACATTGCAGAAGCTACCAAGGCGCCCCTGGTTAACGCCGCTGAAGCGCTGGAAGGACGTGTTACCGGGGTTACCGTAACCAACGCAGGTACTCCTGGTGGAACGCCTAAAATTGTAATTCGTGGTTTTGGTACCAGTAACAACACAAACCCTTTGTACATTATAGATGGTGTTCAGACAGATAACGGGAATATCCTTAACAGTATTAACCCAGGAGACATTGAACAAATCAACGTACTGAAAGATGGTGCGGCCGCTATATATGGTGCAAGGGCATCCAACGGGGTTGTTATTATTACCACAAAAAGCGGTAGCTACGGTCAGACAGAACCATCCGTTAGTCTTAATATGTACGCCGGTGTATCCAGGGCCACAAACCTGCCGGACATGTTAAATGCACAGCAACATGGTGAATACGTCTTCCAGGCCCTGCGTAATGATGGTGCCACGGTGTCCCATCCGCAATATGGAAGCGGAGCTAATCCTGTAGTACCAACTACGCTGCAGGGATTTACCAGAATAGAAGCTCCTGGCTCATCTGTTAGGGTACCTCGTTCAGCTACAGTGCAACAGCCAAACGGAACAAACTGGTTTGAAGAAATCACCAGGGATGCACCAACGCAAAACATTGATCTTTCGGTTACGAATGGTACTGAAACTGGACGATACTTCTTATCAGCAAACTACCTGAACCGTCAGGGTGTTCTGGAGTTTACCGGATTTAAGCAGGGGACTACCCGATTAAATTCAGAATTCAAGATTGGTGATAGAATTACTATTGGGGAACACCTCAATGCTTCTTTCTCCAACCAGAATGAAGGAACGACTGAAGCCATCAACATGGCCTACCGATCTTCCCCCCTGATCCCTGTTTTTGATGACGAAGGGGATTTTGCCGGTACAGGACCTGCATCTACTGGTTTGAGTAATGTTCGAAACGCTTACGCATTGTTAGCAAGAGGAGCAGATAATTATAATAAGATCTTCCGTGTTTTCGGGGACTTATACCTGCGTGCTGAATTGTACGAGGGACTTAGCTTTAAGACTACTATCTCAGGAAATATTGAAAACTTCCACCAAAGAAGGTTCCAGAAATTAGATCCTGAATTCAGTGAGCCATTGAGCACAAACACCTTGTTTGAGCAGGATATCAACAACTGGACCTGGACCTGGAACAATGTATTGAATTACAGCAACGTTTTTGGAGACCACACCATTAACGCCCTGGTGGGTATTGAAGCTGTGGAAGAAAGCAGCAAGGGGAAAGAGATATTCAGGAGTGGTTTCTTATTTGAAACCCCGGATTTCTACCTGTTGAGTAATGGTGCTACTAATCCTGTTGTTGGTTTCGCTTACGACGGCGGAAATACCTTGTTCTCCATATTTGGGACAGCGAACTACAACTATAAGGGTAAATATTTTGCCACAGTAACCCTAAGGAACGATAAATCATCAAGGTTCCTGGGAGACAACCAAAGCCAGACCTTCCCATCATTCAGTGCAGGCTGGTTGATGAGTGACGAGGATTTCTTCCCTGCAGACAGTTTTATCAGTCGTTTGAAGCTTAAGGCTTCCTACGGGGAACTGGGTAACCAGACCTTGCCTGCGTCTAACCCAACCCTCAATATCTCCACCCTGAGTGAATCTTTGGGTAATTATGCTATCGGAGGAGGTTCTGTCGCTACAGGTGCCATCCTGAGCCAGGTTGGGAATCCTAACCTGAAGTGGGAAACCTCTGTAAGTACCAACTTCGGATTTGAAATGGGGATGTTCAATAACGACCTTACCGTTTCCTTCGAATACTTCGATATTGATACGAAAGACCTGATTACACGAGATTTCAGCCTGATCAGTAGTACAGCTATTGATGCTCAGGCACCACTTGTAAACCTTGGGGACATCCAGAATACCGGTTTTGATTTAGCTATCGGCTACAGCCACGAAACGGATTACGGTCTTAATTACTCCATTAATGCAAACATTTCGCATTACAAGAATGAAGTAAAAACCCTGGGTAGTGCCTTTCAGGCTGGTAGAACAGACTTAAGAATGGGAGCAGTGACCCGTACGGAAGTAGGTCGTTCTATTTCTGAATTCTTTGGTCGCCAGGTAACCGGTTTTGACAGTAATGGTCGTTTTACCTATGCCGATGTCAATGATGATGGAATTGTCAACGACGATGACCGTACCTATATTGGTTCTCCTCACCCGGATTTCACCTATGGTGTTAATTTGGCTGCAAGCTATAAAGGCTTTGACTTATCTGCCTTCTTCTCCGGTTCACAGGGTAACGATGCATTCAACTACCAGAAGATCTTTACAGACTTCCCTACCTTCTTTGGATCTAACCAGAGTACAAGGGTGCTGGATGCCTGGACGCCTGAAAACACCAATGCAACGGTACCGGCATTGTCTCAGACTGTAACCAATGCAGAGACAGGTTCAAACTCTTATTATGTAGAAGACGCATCCTTTTTAAGACTGAAGAATCTACAGATAGGATATACATTTAATGATGACATTGCCAGTAAAGTAGGCCTGGATATGTTGAGGGTATATGTACAGGGTACTAACCTGTTTACCATCACCGATTATAACGGTTTGGATCCGGAAGTAATTTCCTTTGATAACTTATCTTTGGGTATCGATGGTCCTAATCCGGTTTTCCCAGTGGCACAGATACTTTCAGTAGGTATTAACACAAAATTCTAAAAAAATGAAAAAGAGATTATTTATTTATTTAACCTTATTCGCTGTAATTTTTGCATGTAGCGATGACTTTACCGATGTACCTGCCATCGGGGCATTGAGTGATCAAACACTTCAGAACGAGCAGGGTGTAGATTTGCTCCTCATAGGGGCCTATTCAACACTTGACGGTAGAAATCAGAACACCACAGATGATTGGTTTGGAACTGGTGACAACTGGTGGTTCGATGCGCTTACCGATGATGCTCACAAAGGAAGTACAGACGGTGACCAGCCCGATTTATTTTTATTAGAAACTTATGAGATTACTTCTGCTAATCTCTACCCCTTAGGGATGTGGTATGCCAGGTTTGCTGGGGTAAACCGCGCTAATGCCGTTATAGATCTTTTAGATAAACTTGTAGAAGGAGGAGGTGATGACCTACCCGCCAAAAGGGCCGAGGCACGTTTTCTCAGGGGGCATTTCAATTTTGAACTACAGAGGATGTTTGGCAATGTACCCTATATTTCTGAACAAAACTTCAGGGATTTAGATTTTAACCAGCCCAATCCAGGCCCAATCTGGGATAAAATTGAGGAAGATTTCCAGTATGCTGTTGATAACCTGCCCGATTCCCAGGCCGATGTAGGTCGTCCTAATTCATACACCGCCAAAGCATATCTCGCCAAGACCATTTTGTACCAGGGCGATCATGCCAGAGCCTTGCCAATTTTCACAGATGTGATCAACAATGGACCTTATGACCTGATATCAGAATTTGCTGATAATTTCCGCCTCGCGGGTGATAATAGTCAAGAATCTTTATTTTCGATACAGTTTCTGGCAGAATCCGGGATTTCCTATAATGGTAACCTAGGGGGCACTTTGAATTTCCCTAACGCTCTGGGCTTTTGCTGTGGATTCTATCAGCCTACCCAGGACCTGGTAAATACCTTTCAGACCAGCGGTGGGTTACCACTGTTGGATACCTATAATGATACGGATGTAACCAACGATCAAACTCTATTAAGTACTGATCCATTTACACCTCATACCGGTCCACTGGATCCCAGGCTGGATTATACAGTTGGAAGAAGGGGAATAGACTATAACGGCTACGGTATTATGCCAGGACAGGATTGGATACGTGCCACAGACGCTGATATTTCCGGTCCTTATCTGCCTAAGAAAAATATATACCAGGCAGGTGAAACAGCCAACGTTGGTGGAGGTGTCTGGGGGCAGCAAGCTGCCGGTATCAACTACCACGTTATACGATTTGCCGATGTGCTGTTAATGGCCGCTGAATGTGAGGTAGAAGTTGGATCATTGGAGATCGCTCGTGGTTATGTAAACCGGGTGCGTGCACGGGCTGCAGGTTCTACCACGATAGAGGGTGCCGATGCGACCTATGAAATTGCAGAGTATCCTGGTCCCTGGACAGTTCAGGCCGATGCAAGAGAAGCTGTACGATTTGAGCGCAGGCTGGAACTTTCTATGGAAGGACACCGTTACTTTGACCTCGTCAGATGGAGTGGTAGGTGGAGTGGAAGCCCGAATAATTATGCTATTGATGTCATCACTGAGTATGTAGCCAACGAGACCAGGACCATTGATAATTTTGCACCAAAAGTGGGTACCTTATCTACCAATAATTATGTAATGCCTATTCCAATTAATGCGATTGACTTGAGTGGTAATATCTTAGATCAAAATACGGGTTATTAAACGGAATCCACTGAATAATTATAAGGGGTGCTAAACGCACCCCTTTTTTTTGATGCACAATCCATGAATTACTATATTTATACCTGCACATATTGTTTGTAGATGATTATGAAGAAATGCCTATTGCTCGCCCTCGCAGGCGTTATTTTTTGGTCCTGCGGTAAAGATTCCAAAAACAATTCAACCCTTTTTAAGGAACTGGATACAGCCGATACAGGAATCTCCTTTGCTAATACAGTTATTGAAAACGATTCCCTGAATTACTTTACCTATGGATATATTTATATGGGAGGAGGCGTTGCCGCCGGGGATTTCAACAACGACGGCCTGGCCGACCTCTATTTTACCGGCAACCAGGTCCCCAACGCCCTTTACCTTAATAAAGGAAACCTGCAGTTTGAAGAAATTACAGAACAGGCAGGTGTAAGCGGAGACCAGCGCTGGTATACGGGTATAACCCTGGCAGACGTAAACAGTGACGGCTATCTGGACATCTACTGCTCTGTAGCAGGTAAATTTGGCCCCTTTGAAAACCAACTCTTTATAAACAACGGAGATCTCACCTTTACGGAAAAAGCGGAGGAATATGGTCTGGCAGAAGCCGGAAACAGCATACAGTCTACCTTCTTTGACTACGACAGGGACGGAGACCTGGATGTATACATTGCCAACTACCCTCCCACACCTTTCAATGCACCTAATGGCCATTACAGGATCAAGCAACAGTTACACAAGCCCAATGAAACGGACAAGCTCATGCGAAATGACGGGGGCCATTTCATCGATGTAACTAAAGAAGCCGGCCTCAATACCTTCGGGCTCTCACTGAGTGCTACCATTGGAGACCTTAATGAGGATGGCTGGCCAGATATTTATGTTTCCAATGACTTCAGCAGCCCGGATTATTGCTACATCAACAACAAAAACGGCACCTTTTCTGAAAAGGTGCGTACAATCACCAAAAACACTTCGTTTTACGGGATGGGGGTTGATATTGCCGATTTTAACAACGACGGGTTGCTGGATATCTTCCAGGCCGATATGACAGCCAATGACAACCGTCGTTCCAAGGCAAATATGGCCAGTATGAACCCGGACCTTTTCTGGAGCACCGTGAATTCTGGTTTTCACTACCAGTATATGCAGAACAGCCTGCAATTGAACAATGGGAACCTGATCGATTCCCTGCCAGATTTCAGCAATGTTGCCCGCCTGGCCGGGGTATCCTCCACAGACTGGAGCTGGGGACCCCTGTTCGCCGATCTGGACAACGATGGCTGGAAAGACCTGTTTATTTCCAACGGTACCCGACGGGAAATCAACAACCGGGATTATTTCCTGGCCTGGGAAGCCGAAGGCAGGCCTTTGGATAATTTACTGCAGCGGAGCCTGAATATACCTTCCGAACCTATAGATAATTTTGTATATCGTAACACAGGCGATCTGCGTTTTGAACGGGTAAACGAATCCTGGGGAATTGTAAAGGAAGGTTTTTCCAATGGAGGGGTTTATGCCGACCTGGATAACGACGGGGACCTGGAAATAGTGATCAATAACTTTGACGATACCGCAAGCCTTTTCGAAAACAAAGGAAATGGAAATCATTTTGTGCAGCTTAGCCTGAATGGTCCTGAAAAAAACCCGAATGGGCTAGGAGCACGTGTATATCTCCACGCAAACGGGCAGACACAAATGCAGGAACTGACTTTGAGCCGTGGATTCCAGTCGGCCGTGGCACCCAGGCTGCATTTTGGCTTAGGTAGCAGTACCTCAGTGGATACTCTTGAAATAATCTGGCCCGATGGGAAAAGGGAAATCCGCACCAATCTGGAGGCGGATCAATTGGTGACCCTCAATTATACGGAAGCCAGTCTTGTTGCCGTACATTCTGAACCGGAAGACACCCAATTTGATTCTTCTGATGACTCACTTCTGGGAATGGAATTCCAGCATCAGGAAAACTATTACGATGATTTTATAAACGAAATACTATTACCCCACAAAATGTCCATGTTTGGCCCCTATATGGCTAAAGGCGACCTTAATGGTGACAATTGGGAAGATCTCGTGATCGGTGGTGCTTCCGGGCAGGCTACCCAGATATTTATGGGTACAGCAGATGGATTTGAGAAAAAAGAAACCTCTGAACTGTCAAAATATGCCGATCGGGAGGATATGGGTATTGCTATCTTCGATATTGATGGGGATGGGCAGAACGACCTTTACATTTCCAGTGGGGGAAATGAATTTGAACCGGATTCAGAAATGCTAAAGGACCGGATATATCTCAATGATGGAGGAAGTTTCAGGGAGGTAACCGAAGGAATAGCAGACTTCAGGGCATCGGCTTCCGTTGTAGTCCCGTTTGACTTTGACAAAGACGGAGATATGGATATTTTGGTTGGAAGTCGTGTGATTCCAGGGAATTATCCCAGTCCGGCGAGCAGTTATCTTCTGGAAAACAGAAGTACGCCAGGAAAGCCGGTGCTAGTGGATGTAACCGCCGAAAAAGCTTCCCAGCTTATAGGTATTGGCTTGCTTACACGTGCATTGCCCACAGATTACAACGGGGATGGCTGGACAGACCTGTTGCTCGGTGGGGAATGGATGCCGCTGGTATTATTGCAAAACCAGGAAGGGTCATTTAAAGATGTTTCAGAATCCGTTGGCCTTGGCGATACCCGAGGTTGGTGGTTTGGACTTGGTGAAGGCGATTTTGACGGTGACGGCGATATGGACTACCTGGCCGGAAACCTTGGGCTTAACTACAAATACAAGGCCAGCGAAACAGAAACCTTTGATGTATACTACGACGACTTTGATGGTTCGGGTACCAAGGATATTGTGTTGAGTTATTATAATTACGGGGAAAAATTCCCGGTTCGCGGACGTGAATGCTCTTCCCAGCAAATGCCGGCGATTAAGAAAAAGTTTGAGGACTACGCCTCTTTTTCCACAGCTACCCTGGCAGATGTGTATACACAACAGGCACTGGATGAATCCCTGCACTATCAGGTGAAATCCTTTGCCAGCGTATACCTGGAAAACACCCCGGAAGGATTCAAAATAAAGCAGTTACCGGTAGAAGCCCAAATATCCAGTATCAATGCCATTGTTGTAGATGATGTTGATGGTGATGGCCTGCTGGATGCGGTTGTGGCTGGAAACCTGTATTCCTCTGAAGTGGAGACACCCAGAAATGACGCGAGTAATGGCTTATTCCTTAAAGGTGATGGAAAAGGCGGGTTTAAATCCGTTGTGGCGAGAAAGAGCGGTTTATACGTCCCTGGTGATGTAAAGAACATGCTTCAGATCAACAGACCCGATGGCAGGTACTACCTGGCTGGAAAAAACAACGATACACTGCAGGTGATACGTGTTGAGGAAGCCAGACCTAAGGCCGTTGCCCTGAATAAGCGCTGATTGTTCACTCTGTTTTACTTTGTTTCATAAACCAGGTATACAATTCCTCTGTGGTGTAGGCCTGTTCCCAGGAATTATGGCCTACTCCCTCGTAAACCGTGAACTTTACCGGGTATCTCATTTGCTTTAGCTTTTCTACCATCTCTTCAGATTCCGAAAATGGTATAGACTTGTCTTCCGTTCCGTGAAATACCCAGATGGGCATGTTTTTGTTTATCCAGGACGCATAAGGAATGGGGGTCATCCCGCAAACTACTGCCATGGCCGCAAAAGTATGCGGGTACTGCACGGCGATTTCCCAGGCTGCACTCCCTCCCCTGCTCAGGCCGGTCAGATAGAGCCGGTCTGTATCTACACGGTTGTTCTGCACCACGGAATCCAGGAGTTGCATAACGGCTCTTACGTTCCACCACTTGCGCTTGTAGGGATTTTGAGGTGCCAGGATCAGGAATGGGAATTGCTTCCCTTCCGCAATAAGTTTGGGAGGGCCATTTTTCTTTATGATTCCGAGGGTATCCCCGGACTCCCCTCCTCCATGCAGAAAAAGCAGCAGGCCAAAATCTTCCTCTTTTTTCTCCTCGTATTCTTTAGGGTAATACAGATAATATTGCAGGTTTTCCCTGACCAGGGTTTCCTCTTCTCCTTCTATCAGTTGCGATTGAGCCTTACAACTAGTAAAGAACAGACTAAATACAGCACAGAGAAAAATTAAGGTCCGCTTGAAAAGATGGTTCATTAGAATTATGATATTTAAAATGCCGGAGGATAATCAACTTCTTGCTGAAACAAACTCCCTATACATCAGGACCTGGTAACTTTCCTGAATAATAAGGCAGACAACAGCATCATTAAAGCAAAAAATGCCGTAATCATAAAGACACCGAAAATACCAGGTGACCAGGAAGTAGTTGGAGGAGGCCAGATGAATAGTCCAATTGCGGGCACCGTTATTTGTACAACTGTTGCTATAAACATGGTTTGCGCCATTCCCCGGGCTTTTAAGCCGGAAAGCCCCGCACCTGTAAGGATTACCGCTGGAACAATCCAAAATAACGTATTTACGGCTTGTGCTTCATTACCAATGATCCCCACAGCACTATTGACCCAAAAAAGCAGGAAAAGCGCAGCAGTTCCAATACCAATTGCTATCCGGTAAGTTCTCTGCTTAGATTGCCGAATGATCAGTTCGTACACCAGGCCCATACTCAACAATGCGCCACCCATGACCAAAAAATCAAAAAGGCTCCAGTTCACCTCGTTGGTGTACTGCATTGCCACAAAAGGCAGCATCAGAAACAGGGCTACTGAAAGCGCCCAAACCAGTATTCGTTTCGCAGGGATTACCATAGCTTTAGTATTTGTTACAGGTTTTAAACACTTCTAATTTAAGTATTTATAAAACAAACTAAGTGCTTTTCTAAAAGAAGGGCCCCTCCTATAACCTGAAATTATAGCGTACCTTCAGCAAAATCTGCTCGTTTTGCGAGGTCCACCTATCGTTGAGGTCATTCAGGGTATTGTGGTTAAAAACGAGGAACACATCACCCAGGGGTGAAAAAATCCAGTGTACCCTGGCGTTTAAACCAAGAATACGGCTGTCTGTATCATACTGGATATAACTATTCAGCTGCAGGTCAGAATTTACGTTGAATCGGACCCGCATCCCTGCCAGGTTCTGGTCAAAATCCCCGAATGGCAATCGTGCCACATTCCTTACCCCGCTGAACTCAAATGCAAGCAATGAGGTAGGAATCCAATTTAGCCTCAGCTGGAATTCATCCAGGGTTCCCCCATAGAAGGAACCAAACCACCAGGTGGCCTGCCCGTTTAGTCTTCTTTTGGCAGCAAATTCAGCCTCAAGCCGGTATCTCATAAAGTTATATTTCCCTACAGGTATGGTAACACCATCTGCAATTTCAAAGGGCTCCACAATATTTTCACCCGCCGGACGCACATTAGCTTCAATACGATCTCCACTCTCCAGCCTCCAGTTTATTGGGGCAGTAAAAACACTGTAAGATTGCCAGTCGCCCTGAATATTTTTGATGTACGTAAGAAAAAACTGGTGGAACATCTGCCTAACCCAGGGCCATTTCGGCCTTGGGGCGTAAATGGCCCCAACACGGGTATTGGTAACACCTTTTCGCGGTACAAAGCCCAGTGAGGGATCAAATTGTTCCCCTATCCTGGAATAGGTGAGGGAAAGATCCCATTTGTCGTTAGGGTAATCTATTTTAAATCCAAAGGCAGACCTGTCCTCAGTTAGGTCTTCCCGGTCTGTATACAGGCCCCATGCACCGGCAATAAAGTTCTTGTCGCCCGCAAATCGCGTAGTTTGATAGGTAAAATCAAATCCGGACATCCAGCTACCGTCTCGGCCAAGCGGATCCCCGAAGGAGGAAATCATCCCTATGGAGCTTTCGCCGAGGATGTTATGCCTTACCCGCATCACACCAATATTCGCGGCATCGTAGTTTACCCCTTCAGAAACAAATGAATTGGTTCTTATCCCCAGTCCACCAATGGCCGTCCTACCAATCCTCCCGTTTATCTTGCCTCCGGCAATAATGGGCACCAGGTTTCCCTGAAAGAGGCCTATTCGCCTGCTAAAAAAGGGCAGCACCGTGCTGTTCCCGGTACCAAATCCAAACTCAAAAATGTCCGATCCTTCAAGGAAAAAGGTCCGTTTTTCGGGAAAAAACAACGGAAAACGTGTCAGGTTGGTCTGTCGGGTATCTACTTCGGTCTCAGCAAAATCAGTATTAACAGTAAGGGTGGCAAGCAGGTTGGGTCCCAGGCGTTGACTGGCATCCAGGCTGGTTTCAAAGTCTGAAACGGTTGCAGCTCCGGCCCCGTTCTTATTCAGGGAGCCTACCAGGGATGGTCTAACATTTAGCCCGAGGCCGTAATTGAACCTGGGGAGATTTGTCAGGAGTCCTGCCCTGCTGGTCTGCCCAAAGAATTGGTCGCGCTGCACATTGGCCCATCGGATGGTTTCCTGGTTTCTTTGTATCCTACGCTCTACATTAAATCCCCACTGATCGATATTCTTGTTGAAATAAATACTTTGGATGGGTAGTATTATTTCCACAGTCCATCCGGTATCATATACAGCTACCCGTGCATTCCAGATCGCATCCCAGTCCTCATTCTCGGATTCCCCCCGGTTGGATACCAGGGCATCATAACGAGCGCCATGGGCATTTACGGCTAAAATGTAGCCCGATTGTCCGTCAAGGAAAGTATCCAGGACTATTTTTACGTGGTCTTCCTCCCGGATGTTGGCATCCCGAAGTTTGGAAAAGCGAACAATATCTTCGGGCCTTTGGTCCTGGCAATCTACTCCTATGACTATGAAGCGTTCATCGGCCAAAACCCTTACCACGGTCCTCGCAGAGGGCTGGCCCCTTTCTTCGGGCACCGTAGTCAGAAAATTGTCCAGGATAGGCGCTGTTTCCCAATCAGTTTCACTCAGCACCCCGTCGATTTGAATAGGTTCACGTATTTGTCCGGCAACAAGGGATGGGCGACTTGTTTCCTGTCCCCTGCCGGTACTGATAAAAATGATGAATGCCCCGAATAATAACTTAAGCCTGTTCATGGATAATTATGAAAGTTAGGACATTTTCCGATTTTATATACATATTTTCTAATTAAGGAAGTTCTTTCCAAAGGCATATGCCAGGTATAATATTACAAGGACAATACCTTCGTGTTTTTGCACGCCTTTTTTTCGAATAAGGAACCAGATAAAAATCACACTGCAGATAAATAAGACGGGGAGGTCAAAAACCAGGATAGAATCATCTATCCTGATTTCTGAAATAAGCGATCCCAGACCCAGGGGCACAAGGAGGTCGAAAATATTACTCCCTACTATGTTGCCCACAGAAAGGCTGGACTGTCCCTTGGACAAGGCATTGAGGGAAATTGCGAGCTCGGGAAGGCTGGTACCCAGTCCAATGATTACGGCACCAATGAAAGATTGCCCTACTCCCCACCTTTCGGCAATAACAATAGCCTGTTCAATAGCCACATGGGAACTCAGGATAACAATCCCAAGGCTTCCAACAAGCAGAGTAATTTGGAACCAGATTCCAAAGCCGGACTTCTCTTTCACAGAGGTATCCTCTTTCCGAATCTTGCGCTCACGTTGTAAAAGTGTGTAGATATATAACAGGAAGGCAATGAGCAGCAAGGCACCATCATTCCAGGTGATCATCCCATCAAAAGAAACAAGCGCCAGCAGAATCAATGATCCGATAAGCTCTGCCCCCATCTGCCTTGCCTGCAGCTTGCCTACATTGACAAAATAGAAGAGCGCAATAACCCCAACTATGATACTGATCTGGCAAATGGAACTCCCAATGGCATTACCGGTAACCACTCCGGAGACATCCGTGCCCCCGAGATTGTAAATAGCCCCCTCCACAGCCACCGCCAATTCAGGCAGGTCCGTTCCAAAAGCCAGTATGGTGAGTCCGATAAACAACTCCGATATCCGAAAACGCCGGGCAATTTTTACAGCGTACTTCACCGTAAAATCCGTACCCAGCCATAGTCCGAAAATACCTAGGATCAAAAAGGCAAATTCACTCATGAATATTACACTTTAATATCAAAATTAAGAGTACTGAACTGTAGCAACAATGACTGATATCATTGAAGAACAGTTAGCTATAAGGTACCTTGCCTGTAAATTTCAAACCTGTGTGGTTTATCTGCCCGTGTAAAAGGAAATTCTAATATATACTTGAGTGCCTTATGATCAGCAAGGCTTTCTCCATAGAGGTTACCCGCGTGCTCCAGCTACTGGAGAGCAATGATCGTGTGGGTTTAAGCAACAGGCAGGTAGAGCAAAGAATAGCAGAATTCGGCAAAAATCACATTCCGGAAAAAGGCCCGAAAAAGAAAGTGGCTATTCTGGCAGACCAGTTTAAAGATCCCATAATCTATATCCTTATTGTAGCTTTCTTCCTGGCATTACTTCTGGGAGACTGGGCAGAATCCGTTGCCATAGTTGTGGTAATCCTGATCACTGTAGGCATAGGCTATTTTATGGAATTACAGGCTGTTCGTGCCCTGGAAAAACTCCGGAAGATGGGACAGGTCCTTTGCCGGGTAATCCGCAATGGAAAGCTGCAACAAATCCAGGCTTCCGGCCTGGTGCCAGGTGATCTCCTGCTGGTTCACCCCGGGGATATTATACCCGCAGATGCGCGACTTGTAAGCGTAAAACGGCTAAAGGTAAAGGAAGCTGCCCTTACCGGTGAAAGCCAGGATATCGAAAAACATATTGAAGCCCTTGATATGGATACCATATTGCATGAAAGGGCCAATATGATCTTCAGGGGCACCTTTGTGGTCACCGGATCTGCAAGGGCAGTGGTGGTAGCTACCGGCAAACATACCGAACTGGGTAAGATACAGGTGCTGAGCGAGGAAGCAGAAAAAGAACAAACTCCCATAGAGAAAAAGTTAGCCCAGTTGAGCAGGTGGCTTATCGGTTTTACGCTATTGTTGACAGTCCTGGTGATACTTAGCGGCATGCTGAGCGGGATGGACCTCGTTTTTATGATACAGACCGGGCTTGCCCTGGCGGTAGCTGCCATTCCGGAGGGACTCCCTATTGTAGCTACCATTGCCCTGGCCAGGGGAATGCTTCAGCTTTCGAAAAAACAGGTGATTATAAAAAAGCTCGAAGCCGTGCATACCCTGGGGGCTACCAATATTATCTGTACTGATAAAACAGGAACCTTAACAGAAGATAAACTCGCCGTCCACACCCTGGTGTTTAATGGAAATCAGCAATACGAGGTAAAAAAAGACCTGGATTCTTTAAGGTTACTCGCCTCCAGGCGACGGGAGGTAAAGCAATTGGTAACCACCGGAATCCTTTGCAATGAAAGCCCTGCAAAGCCAGAAAACAGGTTTGGTGAAAGCATAGATGTTGCCCTGCTGGATTTTGCCGATCTGATGCGGTACAATCCGGAAAAAGTGCGAGCAGAACAATCCCAAATCAGGTCCATGCCTTTCGATACCGAGCGGAAATACATGGCATCCATTAACCGGAATCACCATACAGGTTTTACACTTCATGTAAAGGGGGCCTTTGAAGTGGTTGCGAACCTTTGCACTACTATTGTTACAAACGGGCAACTTATCCCTTTTGAAGAAAAAGAGGAATGGCACCGGCTTGTGGATGACATGGCCTCACAGGGATTGCGAACCCTGGCCCTAGCGTATCGCCGGATGGATAAGGTTCCGGAAAAAGAGCTGCCGCTCAAAGAGCTTACATTCATTGGCGTAATTGGCTTTATTGATCCGGCCCGTACAGATGTTAAGGATACCATTTCACTCTATAAAAATGCAGGCATACAGGTAGTAATGATGACCGGCGACCATCCGGGCACTGCGCGTAAGATCGCAGAGGAAATAGGATTGCTTTCAGATACAGATGGACATGAGCATGTTGTTCACAGCGGTGATATCAGCCGTCTGATGCAGGGGGATCAACGGCAGCGGGCCCAACTATTGAATGCATGTGTTTTTGCCAGGGTAACTCCAAGGGAGAAACTGGAACTGGTTAAATTCTTCCAGGAACACAACAATACTATTGGTATGCTGGGAGATGGGGTCAATGATGTACCAGCACTCCGGAAGGCCGACATAGGTATTGCCATGGGCGTCAGGGGAACCGAAGTGGCCCGGGAAGCTGCAGACATTATCCTGAAAAACGACAAGTTTACAGCAATGGAACTGGCCATACGACAGGGAAGGCTGATCTTTGAACATATCCGTCAGTTTGTGGTCTACCTGCTATCCTGTAACCTGGCCGAAATTGTGTCCGTGGGGATTGCAGCTATTCTGGCACTCCCGGCTCCGCTCTTGCCCCTTCAAATCTTATTCCTAAACCTGATAACAGATGTTTTCCCGGCTCTAGCCCTTGGTCTTGGCAAAGGTGAGGACGATCTCATGCAGCAGCCTCCCAGAAAACCAACGGAACCCATTATGACACGGGAACTATGGATAACCACGGTGATTTGTGGCATGAGTATTACTCTGTCCGTATTGGGAATTACGGCCTACTCCTATCTCAAATTGCAATTATCCCCTGAAATCATCAACAATATGGCGTTCTATACCCTTGTAGTCGGGCAATTGCTGAATATATTCAATATGCCGCTCAGGAAATCATCATTCTTTTTTAATGAAGTAACTAAGAACGCCTGGGTATGGGGTGCACTTGTCCTATGTGTGCTGATCGTAGCTATTTCCAACCTTATCCCTTCAGTGGCTATGGTGCTTTCTCTGGTTCCCTTATCACTGTGGCAGTGGGTTATAATTACCCTTTTTGGTTTTGCTTCCTTATTATTGACACAGATTACACTGCAGGTTTTCAGGAAGCGGTTCAGGTCTTGAGCATAAAAAGAACAAAAAAGAAAAGCACGGCCACAAGCCGTGCTTTTTACAATTACCTATATCTTAAGCTATTAGAGCTCTTTGATCTTAATATTCCTGAACCAAACATCATCTCCATGGTCCTGAAGGCCAATATATCCTTCAGAAGCTACGTCAGCCCAATTCTCATTGAGGCCGGGGAATTTACTTCCGGCAACCAATTCGTTCCATTCAGGGGTCCATAAATGGTATTCTACCACCTTTTCACCGTTCTGTTTGTGCCAAACGGAGCCTTTGTACACCATAATCTCCACCTCGTTCCACTCCCCAACTGGCTTTGCATTCTGAGGATCGGCAGGAATAAGGTCGTAGAGGGAACCGGCCTGACGGTTACCATTGGTACCCATCTGGGCATCCGGATGTTTTTCATTATCCAGTACCTGCATTTCCGGGGCAGTCTTCCAGATATAGTCGAGATCTTCCGATTCCTGACCCAGGTAGAATATTCCGGAATTACCTCCTTCAGAGATCTTCCACTCCAATTTGAGATGGAAATTTCCAAATTTCTGGTCATACAGGATATCCCCACGGTCCTTTCCACCAGCTTCACCCCTTCCGGAACCCGGGCAGTGGATCATTCCGTCAGCGATCACCCAGCCTTCAGGAAAGGTGTCTTTACCGTAACTCCTCCAGCCGGTGGAAGTTTTACCGTCGAACAACAATTTCCAGCCATCAGCTTTTTCAGCCTCAGTAAGTGTATTAGGGGCTCCCATATCCTGAGCTACCTCCATTTCTGGTTCGGCTTCTGCTTCCGATGCCTTTTCCTTTTTGGCCGTGTTGCAGGATATTAAAAGTCCCATAAAAAGTAGTGATAGAATCTTTACTCTTATCATTATACATTAATTTGAATTAATAGCTCCAACCTTCTCTGTAGGTCTTCTTAATATAGTTCTCAGCGGCTTGTTTGGCATTTAAAGTAGCGTATTTGGTATCAAAACGCGGATCACCATCTACTACTGTGAAGCTATCCGAGGTAACAACCCTGATCTCATCGGTATCGCTGATATTCGTGATCTTCATGTTTTCAGCATCCCACTCAAGCCTTCTGCGCAATCCTTGCAGACGAACCGCCAGGTTTCCTGCTACAACCGTTTCGTTTAACGGTCCGGCATATTCAAAGTTGGAACTGCATTCGACACGACTTTCTTTATTTTCCTTACAAGCACGTACCCAGTCCATTTCATGTCCGCCATTCATGGCATCCGGAATCCTTCGCAACTCGTTAGTAACCGGCGGTGGATTATCTTCTCTTCCAATGATGTACGGGTTCATGGCATAGGTCCCACATATGAGCGTTCCCTTGGTGCCATAGAAAATCGCACCACCACCATTATCCCCCAGGTATGTTCCGGGCTTTACGCCTTCGGGTCGCTCTGGTGTAAGTCCACCGTCATACCAGGTAAACTCAACAGCCGGCATTTTTATCTTGCCTTTCTTTTTGCGCTTACCGAAGTAATAGGTAACTTTTTCTGAGATAGGTGCGCTTTCCGTATTCACCTGAGAAGAAGAGGCTTCAAAAGCATATGGGAAGCCCAGTTCAAGTGCTTTGTAAACAGGGTCCATGATATGGCAGGCCATATCACCCAGGGCTCCGGTACCGAAATCCCACCATGCTCTCCAGTTCCAAGGAGTATAGGAAGGGTGGTAAGGGCGCCATTCTGCCGGCCCTATAAAAAGATCCCAGTCCAGGGTTGGAGGCAGGGACGGTGTTTCAGCCGGCCTTTCCAATCCTTGTGGCCAAATAGGACGATTAGTCCAGGCATCAACCTTGGTCACCTCACCAATTTCGCCATTCCAGATCCACTCACATACCTTTCTCATGTCATCGCTGGAGTTCCCCTGGTTACCCATTTGAGTTGCCACGCCAGTTTCTTTGGCGATCTCCCTTAGTTTACGGGATTCGTAAACCGAATGGGTCAGTGGCTTCTGCACATACACATGCTTGCCTGCCCTCATAGAGTCTGCCGCAGTAACATAATGCGTATGGTCCGGAGTTGATATCATGATGGCGTCAATATCCTTATCCATCTCATCCAGCATCTTGCGGTAATCCTTGTATAGTTTTGCATTGGGATAATCATCGAAACAACGCTTGGCGTAAGTCCAATCCACATCGGCCAGAGCAACTATGTTCTGGGTGTTCATATTTCTCAGATTTCGCCTGCCCATTCCCCCAACTCCAATACCGGCAATGTTGAGCTTATCGCTTGGAGCGGTATAGCCAAATCCGGAAACTACATTACTGGGTAAAATGGTAAAGGCTGCCACCGCGGCACCCGACTTCTTTATAAAGTCCCTTCGTTCATTTCTAGTTTTCTTATGCATACTATTAATGTTGGTTTTTGGTTAAAAAATTTAGAATAACCCAAAAATATGGAACCTTGGGTTCATTTTTATATTTTTTGAAGGTATTTTTTAGGAAAAATGTGAAAAAAAGGCTTAAAATACATCCTGAAAAACTTGTTTGGATATATTCTTAAGTTCCAAGGGCTATATGTACTGATTAATAATGTTTTCAAACAATTCCTGCTTCCCGCTTGTAAGTGATAACTCTCCAGTTTCCTTAGCTATTTCGTAAAGCGCCTTCAAATCCAGTCTCCCTTCTTCAAATTCCTTTCCTTTACCAGAATCAAAAGAAGAATACCTATCCCTTCTCAAGTTTTTATAGGGTGAAGAAGAAATTATTCTGTCCGCCGTAATTAAGGCACGAGCAAAGGTATCCGCACCGCCGATATGAGCTAAGAATATGTCTTCCGGATCTGTTGAATTTCTTCTGAGCTTTGCATCAAAGTTAACGCCACCGCCCTGCAATCCTCCGGCTTTAAGGAAGACCAGCATAGCTTCTGTTGTTTCCTGGATGTTATTCGGAAATTGATCTGTATCCCATCCATTCTGGTAATCTCCCCGATTCGCATCAATACTTCCAAGCATGCCGTGGCTTGCCGAAACCTCTAATTCATGCTGAAAAGTGTGTTGTGCCAGCGTGGCATGGTTCACCTCAATATTCAACTTGAAATCTGCATCCAGGCCGTATTCTTTTAAGAATCCTATTGCGGTTGCAGCATCAAAATCGTACTGGTGTTTCATCGGTTCCATTGGTTTGGGCTCGATAAAGAATGTGCCTTTAAAACCCTGAGCCCTGGCATAGTCTCTCGCCATGGACAAAAGCTGCGCCATATGGTCTAATTCGCGCTTCATATCCGTGTTTAGCAAAGACATATAACCTTCACGCCCTCCCCAGAACACATAGTTTTCACCCCCTAGGGCAATGGTTGCATCCAGGGCTAATTTTATTTGCGCCCCTGCCCTGGCAACTACATTGAATTCAGGGTTGGTGGCTGCGCCATTCATATACCGGGGATTGGAAAAGCAATTGGCGGTTCCCCATAATAACTTCTTTTTATGGGCCCCTTGTTTTTCTTTGACATAATCCACAATTGTGGCAAGCCTTTTTTCGGACTCCGCGAATGTAGGTGCCTCCTGCACTAAATCGTAATCGTGGAAACAGTAGTAATCAAATCCTATCTTGGAAAGAAACTCAAAAGCCGCATCGGCTTTGTCTTTTGCAGCCTGGATAGGATCTGAGGACTGGTCCCATCTGTACTTTTGAGTCCCTGGCCCAAAGGGATCAGACCCCTGACCGCAGAAGGTATGCCAGTAAGCCACAGCAAACTTGAAGTGGTCCCTCAGGGTTTTGCCCGCCACTACCCGTTCCGGGTCATAATATTTAAATGCCAAAGGATTATCGGATTCTTTTCCTTCGAATTGAATTTGATCAATATCCTTAAAATATTCCATATCAGAATCTTATTTATTATTGAGAATCATTGCTAACGCTTCCTCCCAGCGCTTGTAAGCATTGAGGTAGGGTTTTCTTTCTTTAACAGGATCATAGGACTTAACATAATCGTTCTGCATTACTAACTCCTCCATTTTTTCAAAATCCCTTTCCTTTATAAAGCCAGCCCTGGCTGCGCCTATGGAGCCCGTAGTATTATAAATTTTAATCTTATAATCTATGAGCGTGGCTATAGTGCTGGAGAATATTTCCGATCTGAACAGATTGTCGTTTCCGGCCCGAATCACTTCAATTGGGGTATTGTCATTTTTTAATATTTCCATACCGTATACAAATGAAAAAGCAATTCCCTCCAATGCAGCTCGGCATAAATGCGAGCGGGTATGCCGATTAAGGTCCAAATTAAGGAAATGGGCATTTACATCCCGGTTATCTAACATGCGTTCTGAACCGTTTCCAAATGGGATGATTATAAGACCGTCCGAGCCTATGGAAACCTGGGAAGCCAGCTCATTCATCTCCCCATAAGACCGCACTCCCAAATTGCTCTTTAACCAGCGGTACATAATTCCACAACCATTGATGCACAGCAACTTTCCAATATTGGTGTGCTGTCGGGAATAATTCACATGTACAAAGCTGTTTATACGTGATATTTCTTTTGACTCAGGAAGATCTGTGACAGCATAGATAACACCAGATGTTCCTCCTGAAACAGCTACCTCTCCTGGCTTTAGAATATTTAATGACAATGCATTGTTTGGCTGATCACCGGCTCTGTAAACCACTGGGATGCCTTTTGGAAGTCCGGTTTCCTGAGATGCCTGCTTATGCGTTTTTCCCTGATTTGTGAAATTTTCCACTATATCAGGGATTAAGGATTTATCCAATTCCAAATAGTCAAATAACCAGTCAGCAACCTTGTTTTTCCTGAAATCCCATAGGATGGCCTCGGATAAACCATTTATTGTTGTGTTAATTTTACCTGTTAGCTTAAAGGCTATATAATCTCCAGGAAGCATAAACTTATAGGTACGTTTATAGATATCAGGCTCATTTTCCATGACCCATTTCAACTTCGAAACCGTAAAATTACCTGGAGAATTAAGCAGATGTGTTCTACATTGCTCTTCACCGATTTCATAAAAAGCCTGCTCACCGATTTCAACTGCCCTGCTATCACACCAGATAATTGATTTTCTCAGGGGAGTTCCCTCCCTGTCTACAATTACAAGGCCATGCATTTGATAGGCAATTCCGATTCCTGTAATTTGATCTGCATTAATCCCGGATTCCTGTATTACCCTTCGGGTAGCCAGACACAGATTTGTCCACCATTCCTCAGGTCCCTGCTCTGCCCATCCCGCTTCAGGAGATGAAATATCCATTTCATTTTCGGGCTCATGAATGGTTATGATGCTCTCACCGGATTCTGCGTGCACTAATGAGACCTTAACAGAAGAACTGCCTATATCATAGCCAATATAATAATTGCTTAACGCTGGTGATATGTCCTCATGCAAGGCCAAACTTTATTTAAGGGTTAAGGTTGTTTTTACCGGAGCGGAGGCACCAAGGGTTAAAGCTCTTTGGGTAGGCAGGCTGCCGGAGATCGTCAGGGTAAAATCACCTTTTTCAAGTATAGGTTCGCCTTCTTCATTGATTAGTTCAAGCATTTCCGGAATAATTTTGAAAACTATTTCCCTGCCTTCACCGGGTTTCAGCGATAAAGACCGAATCCCCTTCAAAGAAAACAGGGGTGCACTAACACTGCTTTTGTTATCGGTAACATATAATTGCACGATTTCCCTGCCTTCATATTGGCCAACATTTTTAACCGTACACCTAATCTCCACCTCCTGGCCTTTTTTGATTATTGAGGATGACAGGCTAATATCACGGTAAGCAAAAGAAGTGTAACTCAATCCATATCCGAATGGATACATGGGTTCTGCGGTCATATAGCGATAGGTCCTGCCTTTCAAATTATAATCCTCATATGGAGGTAACTGATCAAGTGATTTTGGAAAAGTGATGGGTAATCGTCCTGACGGGGATACTTTTCCAAACAAAACATCAGAAAGGGCATGACCTCCTTCTTCACCGGGATACCAGGTCATTAGTACGGCGTCTGCCAGTTCGTGGACTTCAGTAAGATTCATGGGGCAGCCGCCGGTGATCACAGCTATTACAGGTTTGCCGTGATCCCCTCTGATTTTCCTCAGGTATTCCAACTGGTTTTCAGGAATGTTATAGTCTATACGATCACCAAAATAAGGGGATGAAATAGATTCTCCTTCTTCACCTTCGATGTGGCGGGTCAGCCCCATGGCTACGATGGTAACATCTGCCTCGGCCGCTTCTCCGGTTGACCAGTCGACCGGATTGATATTCTTTCTATCCAAAGTTGTTCCCGGGCTGTACTGCACCTGGCTGCTACCAGAAACCCCGGCGGTGATTCCTTCCAGGAAGGTGACCATGTTCGGGTTTACGCCAAAATAATTCCCCAGAAGTGCGTCAATAGAAGCTGCATTGGGGCCCACAACATAGAACCTTTTGAGATTATCTTTTAAAGGAAGTACGCCGTTGTTTTTAAGCATGACAATGGACCTGCTTGCGGCCTCATTAGCCAGCTCCCGGTGTTCCTTGCTATCCACTACCTCATAGGGAATGGTGTTGTATGGATTTTTCTCCCCGGGATCGAACATACCCAGTTTAAATCTTGTTTTAAGCAGTGGCCTAAGCCTTTCATCTATAAGTGATTCATTTGTCAACCCTATCTTAACAGCTTCTGCCAGGGCCTTATAAGTAACTCCACAGTTGAGATTAACACCGTTTTCCAGGGCTAATACAGCAGCTTCTATTGAATTTGATACGGTGCCATGACCAATATCTGAAAAGAAATCGGTAAGGGCCCAGCAATCGCTAACCACGTGACCTTTAAATCCCCATTTGTCAAACAAAATTTCCGAGAGCAGATAATTACTGGCACAACAGGGTTCATCATTGGTGCGGTTATAGGCGCACATAACGGATTCCACACCTGCATTCACCAGGGATTCAAATGCAGGGAGATAGGTCTCATACAAATCTTTTTGGCTTACCACGGCATTAAACTCATGCCTTAACTTTTCAGGCCCGCTATGCACCGCATAATGCTTTGCGCATGCGGCCGTTTTGAGGTACCGGGGATGATCCCCCTGTAATCCCCTCACAAATGAAACGCCGAGCAAACTGGTCAGATAGGGATCTTCCCCATAGGTTTCCTGGCCTCTTCCCCAACGGGGGTCCCTGAATATATTTAAATTGGGAGTCCAGAAAGTGAGGCCTGTATACCTGTTGTAATTCTCTGCCTCCTGAGCAGCATTATACATGGCCCGGGCTTCATCAGAAATGGCCGAAGCTACCCGATAAACCAAATCTTTGTCGAATGTAGCGGCCAGTCCTATCGCCTGGGGAAATACGGTTGCCTTTCCGGATCGGCCAACCCCATGCAGGGCTTCGTTCCAATAATCATAGGGAGGGATGTCCAGTCGGGGAATGCCTGAAGTATTCATCAGCATCTGGTCAACTTTTTCCTCAAGCGTGAGCCGACTGATCAAATCATCAACCCGGGTGTCCAAATCTACTTCCGGGTCGAGATATTTGGGTTGTGCCTGTAAGGAAGAGCACCCAATAACGGTTAAAATCAACATTATCAATTGGTTGTTCATTACCTACTATTTTGATTATTTACAGCTCATGCTCTGCCATTGCGGGAGGCCAGTTAAGGTAAGGTCTCGGTAAAGCATAATAAGGTTCTCTAAGATAACAAAATAGAGCAAGCCTTCGGAACCAATTACTCTGAAATACACCCATTTAAAACCCTTAATGGAATGTGATTTTCAATCGTCTTTGATATCCTCACTTGCGAACCAGGTGGGTTATATGCTTCTGTTGTATTTGGGTTTTTCCCCCTTAAAGGCCCAGTTTTGTGCCTAAGTGCGGCACAGGATTATCCACATGATCCTTTGCAATCCCGCCTGAAAATACATACCCTGCAATGCCTGACGGCTTTGCAGTATTTTATATCCTCTCGAAATACTAATGAATCAAGGATTACTTACGTGATCCTTTGCAATCCCGCCTGAAAATACATACCCTGCAATGCCTGACGGCTTTGCAGTATTTTATTCCCCTTCGAAAGGTTAAAGCAAGCTTTGCCTTTCTCCGGGAAAAAAAATACCCCGCAACCTTCGTTGCGGGGTATGTGCTTTAAGTGATCGCGACAGGATTCGAACCTGTGACCGTCTGCTTAGAAGGCAGATGCTCTATCCAGCTGAGCTACGCGACCTTGTGTTGCGTTGCGAAGCTGCCTGTCCTTCGGAGTGAAACGAAGAAGGAAGCCCCGCGACCTTGTAAACTTTCTTTCGGCGGGGCAAATATACAGATGTTGCTTATAGTTCGGAAATAATGCTGTCAGAATTTAACTAAATCAAAAGCCCTGTTCAAAAACAGGGCTTATAGATAGTATAATAAAAATACGACAAAGCTATTGGGCATATTCAATTAGAGCCCAGACAGACTCACTTCCCGAGGCCTCGCATCTATTCTTTATCCGGACGGTCTTCCCATTAACCAATACTCCTGTTTTGGTAGGGTTTGAAGACCCGCAATCATCTATGCCTATAGCTCCATTTCGCACGTTAATATCCGTATTGAATTTTACGAAATCACCGTCCAATGCAAGGTCTACCTTCTCGAACAACTTGTTTCCGTTGGTTTCTATCAATTGCACGTATCCGCTCTTGTTAAGGAGATTATTTACCGCACGAATCAAATCTTCACCATGGATAGAATCATTGGGGTTCTGTGCTTTATAAGAGGAATATCCTTTTAGAGTATTTATAGTTTTGGCCCCTTGCCAAAGATCACCCACACTTACCCGAACCATGGAATCCAGTTTCCGCTGTAACTCCTTTTCACTTTCAACTAACTGCTCATTGGCATCATTCAATAGTATTTTGGCATCATTCGCTTCTTCCGCTTTTGCTGAAGCATAAAAACCAAGTCCTATCGAAGCCAGTACAAATATGGCAACCAGTACCCAAAGGGTATTATTGATTCTTCGACTCTTCCTGGTAATCCTTTCAATTTCTTCAATTCTTTCTTTGATTTTACTCATAACTGTTGTTGGTTAAGCGTCTATATAAATTTGGAACTCATCTTCCAGGGCAAAAATGTCATTTTTAGTGAAGCTGATCTGACCTCTTTCCATTCTGTTCAGTCTCCGTTCAAATGTTTGTACGCCCCGAAGTCTTTCTTTGTTTACTTTTTCCGAATTCAGGTTTAATCCACTGAAGGTGGTTGGCAATCCGCCACCGACAAATCCACCAGCCCATTGGATCTTATCCTGCATCCCTTCTATGGCTTCAACAAATTCCGGGATGAAAATGGCCACGGCTACCAGGACCGCGCCTATGGAAACCCCTAAAATTTTATTGAATCTGGAATTCTTTATCTGTTGCTTGAGTTTGAACTTGTAAAATTCAAAATCATCCTTGAGATCAGCCAGCAATGCAGCTTCCTCCGAACTGCTCTGCTTATCCTCTTTAACTTCTTCAGCAACTTCAATGCTTTGTTTTGATGCTGGCTCCGCAGGAGTGGTCTCCAACTCCGGAGTCTCCTGTTTAACTTCCACGGGGGCTACCCCTGCTGCATCTAGAAGGGCGGCGATTGCCGCATTTTTATCACTTTGGAAATCGACCATTGGAATGCTTCTCCAGCGTAATTTCTTGGATAAATCACAAGGGCCTGCTTTTACAACGAACAGGCTTTTTCCATTATCCTTGGCAAGACCTTTCTGATCTTTTACCCAATCATCGGAAAGTGCATTTTTGGAAGCCACGATGGCTACCAAACCAGAAGACAAAATCGCTTTTTCAACGAGTTCAACTTCATCTTGATCAGGATCGATGTTTTTGAGATTTAAGCTTTCTATCCAAACTTCTGCGCCAGCCTTTTTAAGCATCTGTGCAATTTCCAACGCAACATTCAAATCCTTATCGGAATGAACGATAAATATAGAACCGGAAGACATTGGTTAATTGTTTTTGGTTGTTAGTACGTGAAAATGTACAAAATTTTCTTTATTAATGCCCATCTGCCCTCTGATTTTGATTTCGGCAGACAAGTTTTCTTTTTCCAGAGAATCAGCCCAAAAGGGTAGTTTCCAGGAATTTCAGGAATGGATCCTCGGGATTGTCATTATATAAAGTTGTATAAACCTTATGTGCATCCTGGTATATTTTCATCCGGGCCCGGATGCCCCCCTCCCCGCCTACTTTGGCATAGTGTTCTTTAGCTTCATCAAGTCGGTACAAATAAATGCAGGCCTCTCCCATGGTCCCAAACTTGTCCGGACTGGGGTAGAAATAATCCTTTGCCGCATCATGGGCCTGTTTTGCGTAATCCCGCATTTGTTTTTTGTTCAGGTCCAGCATCAGGTATAAAAATGCCAGGTTGATGGCATTAAGAAATACCTGTTCACCATCTTCATCGGCCAGGGCCAGTTCCAATGCCTCCTGGTGACATTTCAATGCGTGCTGACCATCTGCCTCATAATTGGTTTCCAGATAACGGCCCTTGTACAGATCCCCAAGTGCATTGAGCAAATCGGCATCGTTATGGGCGCGCTCGTGCTTCTCCAAAAGTTCAATAGCATGGTCCCTCCGCCCAATGATCTCCATGGATTGCAGCAATTTGATAAAACTGCGCTCATCTATCTTATCTGCTTTCCGCTCCAGGTCAGCTACAATAGCTTCATGGGTATCAATATTTTTAGGGAAATGGCTGAGCACTACATTTTCGGACATCTGGAACTTGGCAAAGGGTTGTTGTTGTATAGGTTCCTCAGTTTTGGGGTTTAATACCCTGATAGCCCTGCGAGGAACTTCTTCAAAGATATATTCCACTACATCCGTGATAGTTATTTTGGGGTCCATAAAAGGGGAAGTATGTTTTCCGGATAACACTTCCAGGAGGCATTCCGTAAAAAGGCTGTTTTCGTCTCCCGGCAGCCGCCAGGATTTCTGATTGTCCTGGCAGGAAGCTACCACCCACACCCCGCCTTCGTCATTGAGTTTCTGGGCAAGGCCGTAAAAATCCTCAAGGCCACTTTGCAACATCCCTTCTGCATGGCAGCAATCCAGGAACATCACCAGGTTTTTGGAATCCAGGGCATTGATCTTATCCCTCAATTCTTCAGCTTTTACCCAGGTTGTGGCGTAATTTTCCGCGGTCATCCCATAGGGTTGGAGATAAAACTTATGCTGGCTGGTATATTTCCCCCCGTGGCCTGAGTAGTAAAAAAGGATGGATGAATCCTGGTCCGTTTTTTCCCTGAGCTCGTCAAAGGCCCCTAAAATGCCAGCTCGGTCGGCCTCCTTCCCTGTACGGAGAATAACATTCTCTTTTGGATAACCCACCAAACCAGGATCAATCAAGGTGTCACGCAGTTTAATGGCGTCGTCAATGGTATAGGGAAGGTCGTCCCCCACTCCAATGATCAGGGCAAACTGGTTCTTATGTACAAGCATAATATTTAGGAATGTTTTTGGTTGGTTGAACTTTTTAATGCCAGAATTGCATAACCTTTTTAAATTTTGGCTGCTCTTTATAATCTTGTAAGAAGATATCATACTGGTAATTATCAGGCAGGTACCTTCTACCCGCAGCTGCTGCCTTCAGAAGATAGTTTAAGGCCTGATCCTGGTTTCCAAGGGCACCATAATACTGGGCGAAGGAATAATCTACTATCCCGTATTGAAAAGGCGCTCTGGAGGCCTCAATACGTTTCATCACTTCTGTTGCCTGAGCTTCTCTGCCCGTCAGCGCATAGGTTATAGCCAGGTAAGTCTGGTGTTTTATATCATCAGTGCGCCCTTCCAACAAAGCCTTTAGTGCTTTTTCTGCCTGGGGATACTGCCGGGCAAAAAAATAGCTCTCCGCCATCAGCTCCTTCTCGTATTCGGTTTTTATATCGTCCGGAATAAAGGTTTGCATTATTCTCAGGAAATAACGTTCTGCTTCCTCCTCATCTTTGACCAGAAGGAATTCTTTAGCTGTGTAAAACGTTAAATCACCCCAATCATCTTTTTTCGCAACCAGCTTAAAATTAGCCACCAGATCGTCCACCTCCTGTTTCTTTCCCAACATCACATATGCCTTTATCAGAATCTTTTTCAGAAATAGGTTTCCTCCGGTTTTTGAGAAAGGGGCCACAAGATTCACAACCTCCTCTGGTCTTCCCAACTCCAGATCGGCCAGGCCCTTCAGGTAATATCGAAATTCACACCACCTACATTTGTCCAGGTCAATGTCATCCATTTGCATCTTTTCATAAATGGTGTCCACAGCCTGCGGCATGTTTACAAATTGCTGTGCCAGGGTCATCATACTGTAATTGGTTTCCGGATCCCTGGGAGATAGATTGTATTCCTTTTGCAGGTAGAAAAAAGTATTGCGGTTGTTTCCCTCCAGCATGGCCTCATAAAAGTTGAGCAAGTCCAATTGCCTGCTGTTATTAGTCGATTCTTTGGAGAGTACACTCAATAGAGAGTCGGCGATTACGAAGTCACTATCATTGTAGTAATATGCAACCCGTAATACTTTAGGTTCGAAATAAGTACTATCCTCCTCAATAGCCTGGTTCAATAAGCGCAATTCTTCTTCTGATTCCCCTGCCCGTCCTTTTTCCTTGGCTAAAAGAAGACTCTTATATGCTTTATAGGTAGGTGGTCGTTCCTGCAAATTGTTCTTTTTATCCTTGTCTGTGATCAGGTATCCCAGCACACGTTGTTTCAGTGATTCAATACAATCCAGGGGCGATTCCGGGTTGCATTCCACCGGTGCAAAGGTCATCAGGGTCTGATCCATGTTAGAATCCGTCAGTGAGGCTTGGATCAGCAGATTTCCCTTATTGAGGTAATAATCCCCGATAATTACCTTGGAGGGTTTCAGGTATTCGGTAAGGATCCCATTTTCCCCAGATGGGATAATAGAAGCTTTCAGTATATTGGAATAGTCCTCAACTAATTTGGGGGAGATCACCTCCCCCACCTTATATTGAGTAATTCCGTGCATGATCCAGTCCACGGCAATCTTGCCTACCATATCGTATTGCTCGTCTCCGGTATTGTTGTCAAACTTTAATATGGCAATCTTATCCGTGGATTTTGCCTCTAGAAGGCTATTCAAATACGGGGTTTTATCCGGCAAAAGGTTGTTCCTTACAATGAAAAGGGTAGACAAGGCCGAAAGCAGGACAATCACGGACAGGCCTATGAAATACATCTTGCGAAACTTCCTGTCTATGCCTGCCGATAGCGTAAGGGCCTCCTTTTCGGGATCAATTTCAATCCCAGATTTGGAAGAGGCCAGGTTTTTCCCCAGTGCCTCTGTTGCCGCATCACTTTCTTCTATATGTTCTTCTTTGATGCGGTAACGCCAGATAAAATATACGTAAATGGGAAAACCTATAATCAGAATCAGCAGGAGATAGGTAAGGGAAATTTTAGGAAATCCCAGTGGTTCTGAAATCAGCGCAAATACCTGAAGAAACACCCAGCTGGAGACGATATAGATGGACAGGTTTTTAAATACATCCTTCTCCCTGCACTCTTGAAAGAATTCCTTCAGATTCATAACTTGGGCTGGTTATTTTGGATAAGTTAGATATTTTGACTAATATAGATAGAATTAACCTTTTAAACACAAGTTATGTCAAACGAAGAACACAAGAATAAAGCATCCTCCAAAGATGGAGTTAAAGTAGATCCGCGTGCCTCCTCCAAGGATGGAGTTAAAGTAGATCCTCGTGCCTCCTCCAAGGATGGAGTTAAAGTAGATCCTAAGTAAAAAGCACAGACTTCCAACCAAATGATCTAAAGAGAACCGACTTTGAATAGCAAAATTGTTTCTTAAAAAAACTAAAAACCGGACCAATTGGCCCGGTTTTTTATTCTATAGGATTGTTATATATCTTCTCCTAAGTTTATTTGCTTTTCATGGATACCTACTCGGAAACCGATGCCTTGCTAAGATTAACTCCGTTCATGAGCAACATAATACCCATTGCCAGTGCCCAGATCACTTTAACATGGAAAAGGGGCTTGTAGATCTCCCAGTGCTCCGGGATGAGCATTACAATTCCCATAGCGGCAAATCCCAGAACTATAGTAAACCAGCCTAGCCAGGACTTTACAATACTCCATTTAACAAGTCCGCTACCCAGCAATACAAGGCCCACTCCGGAAAATACACGCCCGAACCTGAAAAAACAGGTAACATATTGATTGGTGAAGAGGAGGCCGTCCATGAATTCCTGGATTTCTTCAGGAGATTTTCCCATGGTTTTTCCAACACCCCATGCACCGAAGTTGTAATAGTATGCACTTCCTATAGCCAGGATTAGGCTTCCAGCAATGACCATTCCTGCCCCGGGCGACAACAGCACTCCAAAGGGCCTTTTGGCAGTCACTGTCAAAAAGGCAAAAAGGGCAACGGCCAATGCAACCCATCCAAAAATATGGATCCTGAACATCCAGATCCAGTACCATACATCTTTACCAATCTCTGTGAAATCCTCACTTTTAATGTACTCCCCGATATGATGCGGAGACAAGGCCCAGCCAACCCATAAAAGAGCTGCAGCCGCAATAAAAAACCAACCGGTTAATCTTGTTTCAAAATTTTTAATCATGATCTAACTTTAGTCTTTGGTATTTAATTTGAAGGTTTGTGTCAGGAAATTTTTCCAAAAAAAGCTGGAATAACTACCAGAAATAAAACGCAGCAAAATAGGACTAATAAAAGGCTAGGAATGTAACTATTGTTACACTGCCTGTTCAGTCTTAACTGATAACCAATACTTTGGCGCCACGTATTTGCTTATTTTTTAAATCGATCAAAGCCGAATTGGCGGCTTCCAGAGGATATTCCTTCACCTTAGGTCGTATACGGGCGGCGGCGGCCAGTGCAAGAAATTCAGAAACATCCCTGCTGGTCACATTTGCCACGGATTTTACCTCTTTCTCCAGCCAAAGGTGATCCGGATAAGATAATTTAATCAGATAATCCTTGTCTGTATTTTCCTTTCGAATAGCATTGATGATCAGTCGACCTCCTTTTTCAAGATTACACAGTGCCTCAACTACCGGCTTCCATGCGGGGGTGGTATCTATAATGCAATCGAGTTTCACGGGAGGTTTATCCGATGTATCCCCGGCCCATGCAGCGCCTAATTCCACTGCAAATTTCCTTTCTTCCGGATTTCTCGCAAAAACATAGACTGACGTGTTGGGAAACAGGAACCTGACCATTTTCAACACCAGATGGGCCGAGGCACCAAACCCCGTAAGGCCTAAACATTGTCCGTCTTTTAATTGGCTTAGTTTTATGGATCGATATCCAATGGCTCCCGCACATAGTAACGGGGCAGCTTCGGCGTCGCTGAAAAATTCAGGAATTAGGTGTACATATTTTTCAGGAGCTACCATATATTCGGCGTATCCACCGTTAACATCCCTTCCTGTTGCCCTGAATTCATCGCAAAGGTTTTCATTTCCGGATGTACAAAATTTGCAGTTGCCACATGCAGAGTATATCCATGCTACCCCTACCCGTGTTTCCAGCTTCAATGATTTAACGCCTCTTCCTAGTTTTACAACGGTACCAACAGCCTGATGCCCCAATACCACTGGTAGTTTTTTGGGGGGCGTTCTTCCCTCAATCTCATCCAGTTCCGTATGGCAGACCCCACAGGCAGCTACCCTGATCAGCACTTCGCCAGGGCCAGGATTGGGGACAGGTATATCTGCCAACTGGAGTGGATTTTTGTTCTCCTTTAAGGAGGTCAACTGATAGAGCATCATTGCTCTCATAGTTCAAATTTTGTCCTAAAAGTACCCGTTGGCAGACTGATTGACAATGACTTAAATCATTCAGAAATCAGATAAGGAATAATCAGTAATTCATTTCTATCCAGCCCTGAAATTATATTCGTCTACTGATCAAAATCATTTTATAAAAAGCTAATCCGGGCTAGCTTTATACATAATCTATAAATGCTTTAAGCTATGATGGATTTCATATACAGGCCTAAAAATCAAAACATTAATGAAGCTGAATGGCAGGAACTTAACGCATTGACAGAACAATGGCGTTCGGATCTTTCCTTTTACGCAGAAGACCTGCAGTATCTACATCAAATTATTGGAAATTACTTTCTGAAGTTGTCCAAAAAGGGGGATACTGAATTAGTTCGAAAAATAAAATTGAGCCTGATCGAAATGGATGAGGAGTCCCAGGTGCTGCAGGATCGTGTGAAAAGGCATCTACACTACCTGCAGGGACTCATGGATGGCCCTTTTAAATAGAAAGGCTGTCGGAAATACATTTAATCCGCTTAGGAAAATAGGTTTATCCTTCATGATTATGCTGATAAACTTCAGCAAGGAAATCCTAGACTTATAATGACCAAAATCATTTCAATAGAATCTGATTCGGCCTAGCTTTATATATAATCTATAAATGCCTTAAGCTATGAAAGATTTCAGATATCGACCCAAGGACCAGTACATTAATGAAGCCGACTGGCAGGAACTTTATGTATTAACAGAACATTGGCTTGCGGATCTTACCTTTTACGCCGAGGACCTTGATTTTCTGCGTCACATTATTGGTAAATATTTCATGTGGCTCTCTAAAAAAGAGGATATTGATTTGGTTCGGGAGATAGAACTAAGTCTTATCGAAATGCATCATGAATGTGAAGATTTAATGAAAAGAGTGGAAAAACACCTGCACCATCTGGCAGAACTGATTGATGATCCTTTTAAGTATGACTCACATGCATTCAGAGTGGAACATGAACTGCTGGAAGATGACATCATGGTATTTGTCAAAAAGGTAAGGAAACAGCGAAAGGAAACCTTCTCGGTTACCAACTATGTTGTGGAAGAGGAGGAACTATGGGATAAAGAAGAGGTTTAAAGCCTTGTAGCAAATAACAATGCAAAAAAGTTCAGTAAGACAACTTATAATTTAATTAAAATGAGTCTATTATCAGATCATATTATTCCCGGGGATTCCGGAAAGATTTTCACAACCAATGCATCTGAAGAAAAGGATTTAAAGCGAATTAAGCGCGTTGTAATGGCTGTTGAAGGAGTACATGATGTTTTGATCGTAAAAGAGGTATTTCCAAGGGAATTTATCGTTCATACACGCAAACTCGTGGCGATCAGCGATATCGAAAATGCCGTAAAGCTTACAGGCTTTCATGTGATTCCTAAAGGTATTTTCACCTGGCAGTCTCAGGAGCCTAAATAAAGGGTATTACAAACTTATAGAAGCATTGATTGTATACAGGTTTAATGACCTTGCTGTATAGTCTCCATTCCTATGCGCAAAGCCATACGTTTATCCTTGTGTCTCATAAGTATGAAGTACTCCCGTTACTATGGTTTTAATTTAAGCTTTGTTATCAGTTTCTCAACGGTAAGCCCCTGCACCAGTATTGAAAATATGACTATCACATAAGTTACCACTAAAAAAAGATCTCTTTCCGTTGATTCTGTCAGGCTCAGTGCCAGGGCTATTGAAATTGCCCCCCTGAGGCCTCCCCAGGTCATCAGTAATGTTGTGTTGGGAACAAAATCCAGTCGTTTTTGAAAGATTTTCACCGGAGCCAGCAAGGAAATAAAGCGACATGCCAGAACAATAGGAATTGCAATAAGTCCGGCATAGATATAGGTTGTGTTGAATTCCAGGACCAATATTTCCATGCCGATCAAAACAAACAAGATAGTATTGAGAAGTATGTCTATCAATTCCCAAAATTTATCAACGTATTCCTCAGTCAGTTCAGACATGGCTTGCTCCCGTGTTTTATTAGCTCCTATCATTAGTCCGGATACCACCATGGCCAGTGGTGCTGATACGTGAAGGTGTGTTGCTATAACGGTTCCGGTCATTACCGTTGCCAGGGTAATAATCACTTCTATATTGTAATCATCAATTTTTTTCATGAAGAAATAGGTCAGCCAGCCAAGAATGAATCCCAATAGCAATCCTCCAAAAACTTCAACCGCAAATAATTCTAAAATAGCGGAAAGAGAAAACCCGGTTCCGCTTCCACTGGCCAAACCAAAAATGGTCAGAAAGATAACAACACCCACTCCATCATTGAATAGGGACTCGCCAACAATCTTTATTTCCAATTTTTTTGGTGCTCCTGCTTTTTTAAGAATTCCCAGGACCGCAATGGGATCCGTAGGTGAAATAAGGGCCCCAAAGAGGAGGCAGTAAATCAGTCTTACGTGAAGCCCCAAAGCCGATAATACATAAAACATGGCAATGCCAATCAAAAAAGTAGAAACCAAAACACCAAAAGTGGCAAAAACCAAAACAGGCCAACGTTGTTCCCTTAATTTCTTCAAATCAGTGTGCAGGGCACCGGCAAACAAGAGAAAGCTCAACATGATATCGAGCAACACTACCTTAAAGTCAATTTTTGAAATGATAAAGCGCTCTGCCCTAAACAGCGTATCATCAACATAACTTAAGGCAAATACACCCAGGGTAAAGAGTATGGTAATCAGTGTTAACCCAATGGTATTAGGCAATTTGAATACACGAAGGTTAATATAGCCAAAGGCCGCAGAGAGAAAAACCAGAACGCTTGTTATGATGAAATATTCCATTACGTTTTAAAGCTATGGCAGACAATTATATTGATTTGTCAAAATAGAAATTATTTCCAGATTGTTAACAGGAATATTTATTAAAATGAATTTTGCCTAAGTTAGATCGGATATGATGCTCATAAAAGCCAAACGCAAAGCGTGGACTGCACAGATGCAAAAAATAACGGTTACGTTGGACCAGCACGACGAAGCCCTCAGAACAAAGGCTTTTAAGGAAAATAAAGAAAATAAAAAGCCCTCCATCGCTCTCGGGATTCCTCGAGCTATGGAGGGCGAAGTCGGGGTGGCAGGATTACCTCTCCCAATGGTTATCGGGATCGGTGATCCTATTGTAGGGTGTTGCTCATAAAATCCAAACGCTTAGCGTTTGTGGTGTTTTCATTTCCTTAGCTTAAAAAAGTAAACTTTTGAAGCATGGAAATGAAAAAAGCCAGACAATTTCTTGTCTGGCTTTTACGGTCGGGGTGGCAGGATTCGAACCTGCGACCTCCTGCTCCCAAAGCAGGCGCGATAACCGGGCTACGCTACACCCCGATACAGCCAAAGCTGTTATCTAAAATTTCTTCCAAATTCCCTTACCTTTTAAATTGGTAGACCGGGAACCGGGTGGAGTCTATCCCGCATGAGTTCTTCAGAACTACAGCGGGGCTACACCCCGATACAGCTTGCGCTGTTATTTTTATACTTGTCAAAGTTAGGCGGATAAAACCGCCGTAGCCCTCCAAGTTTTAATAAATGCCCTCCAACGCTAACGCTATGGAGGGCGAAGGCGGAGAGACTGGGACTCGAACCCAGGCGACACTTACGCGTCGACAGATTAGCAATCTGCTCCGTTACCACTCCGGCACCTCTCCCAGGATCAAATTATTTATGATCGTTTGCTCAACTTACTTACGTACTGAGCGGGTGCAAAGGTAATTTTTCGTTTGAAGGAACGCAACTTTTTTTCTCAATTTTTTGAATGCCATATCCGGTTATTGAAGTTTATTCCGGATACTCAACCCGCAGGTGGTAAATATTGGTCAGCTTATGCTTAAGTACCTTTTTTACCATTTCAATTTCCTTGAATGTTATGTTGGCATTTACGAATTGATCCGCATTCATCTGCACACCGACAATGCGGTCTACAAACTCATCGATTATCTTGTATGTGGGGTTTTTGAGGCTTTTTGATGCCGCTTCCACGGAATCGGCCATCATGAGTATGGCTGTCTCCCTGGAAAACGGAATGGGGCCCGGATAACGGAACAGCTCCTCATCAACCTCATCCTCCAGTTCCTGTTGCTTACGGTAGAAATAATACACCAGGTTGGTTCCATGATGTGTCCTTATGAAATCAATCACCCGATCTGGTAAATTGTTCTTCCTGGCTATCTCAATCCCTTCGATAACATGATTGATTATGATCCTGGCACTTTCTGTGGGAACAAGGTCGTCATGTGGGTTTATATTGGTCACCTGGTTCTCAGTGAAATAGGTTGGCCTGTTCATCTTTCCAACGTCATGATACAGGGCCCCTACCCTTACCAGCATGGCATTAGCCCCTATTTCATTGGCCGCTGCCTCCGCGAGATTGGCTACCTGAAGCGAATGATGGAAGGTGCCCGGTGCTTTGTTGGCCAGCTCCTTCAGCAAGCGCGAATTGGTATCCGACAATTCCAGCAGTGAGACATCGGAGACCATTCCAAATATCTTTTCATAAATATAGATCAGGGGCTGGGCAAAAAGGGTAATCATACCATTGAGAAGGAAAAATCCGAAGGTTAACCAGATAATGTTATCCAAATTGCCTTCCTGGATCACATTGAAGGCAAAGTAACCCACAATGTAGATCAGGGTAATTTGTCCGACCGAGATAAACAAGTTGGCCCTTTTATATAACTCAGACACAGTTAAAATGGTTACAATCCCGGCTATGATCTGCAAAAAGATATATTCGAAGCTATTGGGAACCACAAATCCCAGAATAAGGACTGTGAGCACATGCACAAATAAACCGAGACGTGCATCAAAAAAGGTCTTCAATATCAATGGCAGGATACACAATGGCACCACAAACACATAGGTATCATTATACTTCACAACAAAGGTGGTAATGAACACCATTAACAATATGTTGAAGAAGATAAAAGTGACCTTTACATTGTTCCGGAATACTTCAGGACGGTAGCGCTTGATAAACAGGAACAGCATCATTAAAACAAGTGCTACCAGAATAGTATAACCAGCTAGGATAAAATAGTAATTACTTTCGGCCCATAATTCAGATTCATATTCTGATTTCAGCGAATTGAGTATGGTAAGATTCTCAGCTTCTACCACCTCCCCTTTGGCCACTATGAGTTCACCTTCATTTATATTTCCAAGCGTAAGCGAAACTTTGGCCAGTTCATTTTCCAGCTCCCTTGCGCTGAGTTCAGCATCATAGCGAATATTGGGCTTAAGTATGGGCAACAGGACTTTTTTGAAATCATTCCCAAGCCTGCCGAGACCCTTATTTCTTATTTTATCCCCAATCAGTTGATCAAGATCGACCGCGCTAATCAGCTCGTCTGTCTTTACCGAAACGGCCTCATTATCCCGAACCAGGTAGATATCCCTTCCTTTATCCGCACCCTCCAGCTCTGGCCAGATACCAGCACTGTTAATCTCCTGAAGTGCTTCACGACCTATTCGGTTATATACCCGCAATTGACTATCACTGTATTCTCCGCGTGTAAATACTTCTGCAAATGCAGCGTCATAGGCCTCTTCAGATGCTTGGGCTACTTGTTCATCGTAAGTGTAATAACTAACCTGATTCTTCCTGATCAGTTCTTTTTCTCCTTCTATCTCACTGTCCGATTTCCTGATGGAAAAATCAAATGGCGCATAAAGGTTTTCGTATTGCCAGGGTTTGCCTTTCTGGAATTCATATTTGAACTTACCGCCTTTGGGAAAGAAAAAGACAATACATCCTATGGTCAGGAAATACAGAAAGTACTTATAAATCAGGGACTGACTCCTGTATACTTTATCCATCGAATTGGCCATGTGGTACAATATTGCATTCAAAAATAGAAAATATAAAAGGAATCTTTCTTTCCGCGCCATGTAATGCGCAAATGCTCATTAATTTCTTAATTTCGCATTAGCAAAATCGAACATATGAAAGAGGTTGTTATTATTTCCGCCGTAAGGACTCCAATTGGTAGTTTCCTGGGCTCCTTATCCACTGTACCAGCCCCGAATTTAGGGGCAACTGCTATTAAAGCAGCACTTGAAAAAGCAGGTGTTAACCCGGATCAGGTAGATGAGGTTTTAATGGGGCAGGTAGTTCAGGCCGGTTCTGGTCAGGCCCCTGCAAGACAGGCTGCAATCCTGGCTGGGATCCCGGATACCGTTCCGTGCACTACTGTGAACAAAGTATGCGCATCGGGGATGAAATCGGTAATGATGGCAGCCCAGTCAATTGCCCTGGGGGATAACGATATTGTAGTCGCCGGAGGTATGGAAAATATGAGCCTTATCCCGCATTACATCCACATGAGAAACGGACAGAAATTTGGTCCGGCCACCCTGATGGATGGCATGCAAAAGGATGGACTGGTAGACGCCTATGATCAGAATGCGATGGGAGTCTGCGCCGATGCCTGTGCTACCGAATATAATTTCAGCCGGGAAGATCAGGACACCTTTGCCATACAGTCGTATGAGCGCTCTGCCGCAGCCTGGAAGGCCGGTAGATTTTCCGAAGAAGTAATTCCGGTAGAAGTACCTCAACGCCGGGGAGAGCCTCTTGTAATTATTGAAGATGAAGAATACAGGAATGTAAAAATGGAGAAGATCCCGGCCCTGAGACCAGCCTTTACCAAAGACGGTACGGTTACAGCGGCCAATGCATCCACCATTAACGACGGTGCCGCTGCACTGGTTTTAATGAGTGCCGAAAAAGCAAGTTCACTGGGATTAACCCCTCTGGCTACCATAAAAAGCTATGCCGATGCTGCCCAGGAACCCAAATGGTTTACCACCGCACCAGCCAAAGCGCTTCCCAAGGCCCTGGAAAAAGCAGGAATAGGCATTGAGGATGTAGATTTTTTCGAATTCAACGAAGCATTTTCAGTGGTTGGACTGGCCAATATCAAGCTTTTGGGACTGGATGATAGCAAGGTTAATGTCAATGGTGGCGCAGTCTCTCTGGGGCACCCGCTTGGGTGCTCAGGAGCCCGTATACTGGTTACACTTATCCATGTGCTAAAACAGCAAAATGCACGGACAGGAGCTGCTGCCATATGTAATGGCGGAGGTGGTGCATCAGCAATGGTACTTCAAAGCAACTAATACTCCCCAGAAACCGAGCTTATGCCTTATGGAATCTGTCCGCTAAGTCTTATTGCTGTGAGATCTACTGCAGATGATAGCAGTAGGATGATCACGCAACTGCTTTACGGAGATTCCTTTAAGATCCTGGAATCACGCAGGCACTGGAGTAAGATCCGCATATCAGAAGAGAAGTCCGAAGGCTATATCAAAAACGACCAGTTTATAGCACTGGGCGACGCGGATTATGAGGCCCTGTCGGAGGTGAAAAATTCAAATCATGCGCTGGACCTGGTTTCCTTTGTTAAAACAGGACAAGGGATATTGATCCCGATTTTGCTAGGTTCCAATATTAGTAATGCAGCTATTATGTCTCACGATTTTGAAGGATCGGCATCTAAAGCTGCGGTAGACAAGGACAACCTCATTTCCACTGCACTGTTATATCTGAACGCCCCTGAACAGGACGGAGGAAAAAGCCCTTTTGGTATTGACAATTCTGGATTTACCTTGATGGTATACAGGATTAATGGTGTGCAGCTCATGCGGTCTGCGGAGGAGCAAGCCGCTCAGGGGGAGCCGCTAAGTTTTATTGAAGAGAGCGAAGCGGGAGACCTGGCCTTTTTTGACGACAGGGACGGAAATATAAATCATGTTGGGATTATAATGCCCGACAATTACATTATTCATGTAGATGGGAAGGTACGGATAGACCGTCTGGACCATACAGGTATTTTCAATAGGGAAAAACGCAATTATACCCATCAGCTTCGGGTAATAAAGAAGATCATATAAAAAAACCCCGACGATAATAGTCAGGGCTTTTTACCTTATTGAGAAATGCGGGTGCTATTCGCCCAGCAATTTCTTAAGTCTCATAAAATTCTCGGTATCCCCAAGTGCTCCGTATATGTTCTTAAGCTGGGTAAGGATTCCCTGGTTATCCGGGTTGTTCTTCAAAGCTTCTTCCAGAACACTTACTCCTTCCAGAAACAGGGCGTCTTTCTTCTGCTTCAGTTCATCATACTTAGCGATATCTGCCTTGGAATTGCCCAGTGAATTCATCTCATCGATCAGGGCATTACCTTCGTTAACGTAAGTGGTAGAGAGGTTCAGGGAGGCATTTACATAGCCTGGATTGATTTCCAGTGCTTTGCGGTAGGCCGCACGGGCATCCTCAAAATTATCCTGCTCCATGTTGATTACCCCAATATTGTAGTGCAGGTCAGGATTATCTGGTGCAACAGCAGCAGCCTCTGCCATCAGGGCCTTAAACTTATCCTTGTCACCTAACTGGTAGTATAAATTGGCTTCGTTCAGGATAAGATTAACATCGTCAGGACTATCGGCCCTGGCCTCCTGAAAGGCGGCAATGGCCTTGTCGTTCTGACCTAACTGGGTATAGATCAGGGCAATATTCTTAACAATTTCAGGCCTTCTGGATGGTGTTTTTTCGTCCACAGGATCCTTGTAATCACCTGATTTTATCATAAGGTCGCGCTGTATCTTTTCCATTACCTCTTCCTCTCCGGTAGCCACATTGGTTGCCTTGTACACCATGGTGCTTCCGTCGTAGTCCAGATCCTTCAGTTCATTGTAATATTTAAGTGCCGTCGGATAATCGGCGGCGTTAACAGCGCTACTGGCAGCAAAATAGAGGTAAGTGGTATCCTTAGGACTCATGGTGTAGCTCATATACAGCTTTTCAGCGGCTTCAACAAAACGCTTGTTCTGGTTATCATCTACAGCAGCATTTACCAGATCAGCGGTCATGGCCGTCATCAGTTGGCGGGTCTCGTCAGAATATTTGACCTTACCACTATTCTCTTCGGTGCTTAATACCATATTAAAACTATCTGCAGCTTCCTTAAAGGCAGAATTATCTCCTTTCTTTGCAAGATCTGAAAAGACCTTTCCCCTGAGATAGTAGTATTGTGCCTGTACACGGGCGTCAGCACCACCGATCATACCGGCTATACTTTCCAGCTGCGCTTTAGCCTCCGTGCTCGAGCCGTTTTTCAGGGCTTTTTCTGCCGCTTTCAATTCAGTTTTTTGTGCAACACCAACCATGGAAAATGCCATAGCCAGTACTATCAAAATCCTTGTTTTCATGTTGTGCATGTATTTATGTATTAGTGTTTATTAATTATTCGTTCCCGGATTCAGGTTCTTCGTTCTTATCAGTATCAAGAGCCGTGCCATCCTCGGTTTGCACCTCAATATTACGGATTTCTGCATCATCAAGGTCATCCTCATCGTGCATTACTTTCGCAACCGCCGCGATAGAGTCATTGGATTTTAGGTTGATGAGTTTCACGCCCTGGGTTGCCCTTCCCATGGTCCTGAGGTCCTCCACACTCATTCGGATTGCGATTCCAGATTTATTGATAATCATGAGGTCGTCTGAATCCGAAACGTTCTTGATTGCAACCAGGCCACCAGTTTTTTCGGTAATAGAAATGGTTTTCACTCCTTTTCCACCCCGGTTTGTGACGCGATAATCGTCAATAGTGGACCTCTTTCCATAGCCATTCTCTGACACCACGAGGATATCATCATCAAAATTATGGACAGAAACCATGCCAATAACCTCATCCTCTTCACTGGCAAGTGTAATTCCGCGAACCCCTGAAGCAGACCTTCCCATCGGACGTGTCTTGCTTTCTTCAAAGCGAATGGCCTTGCCTGATTTCAGTCCCAGGAAGATCTGGCTTGTTCCTGTGGTAAGCTTAGCTTCCAGTAGCTCGTCACCTTCACGGATTCCAATGGCAATGATACCATTTTGCCTGGGTCGGGAATACTGTTCCAGGGAAGTCTTTTTCACAGTGCCTTTCTTGGTAGCCATGATCACATAATGGCTGTTCACATATTCCTCGTCCTTGAGGTCCTGAGTGCAGATAAAGGCTTTTACCTTATCATCCTGCTCAATATTGATCAGGTTCTGGATTGCCCTACCCTTTGAAGTTCTGCTACCTTCAGGTATTTCGTATACCCGCATCCAGAAACACTTACCTTTCTGGGTAAAGAACAGCATGTACTGGTGATTGGTTCCTACAAAGAGGTGTTCCAGGAAGTCTTCATTCCGGGTTGCAGAGGCTTTTTGACCAACCCCACCCCTGTGCTGTGTTTTGTATTCGGTAAGAGGTGTTCTTTTGATATATCCGGCATGGCTAATGGTAATTACCACCTGCTCATCCGGGATCATATCTTCTATACTGAGGTCTCCTCCGGCAAAATTTATTTCAGACCGCCTTACATCCCCGTACTTTTCCTTTACTTCGGTAAGTTCGTCCTTGATGATTTCCATACGGCGATCCTTGTTTGCAAGAATATCCTTTAGATCGGCGATGGTCTTGATGATCTCTTCATACTCGGACCGTAGCTTATCCTGTTCCAGGCCGGTAAGCTGTCGCAATCGCATTTCCACGATAGCCTTGGCCTGAATTTCAGAAAGCTTAAAGCGCTTCATCAGGTTTTCCCTGGCTTCATCGGCATTTGAGGATGCCCGTATCAGGGCGATGACTTCATCAATATTGTCTGAAGCAATAATCAGACCCTCAAGTATATGGGCGCGGTCTTCTGCTTTTTTGAGTTCAAACTTGGTCCTTCGCACAACCACTTCATGGCGATGGTCTACAAAATGACTGATGATATCCTTGACATTGAGTAGCTGCGGCCGTCCGTTAACAAGGGCAATATTGTTTACGCTAAAAGAAGACTGAAGTGCAGTATACTTGAAGAGTGTATTGAGAACAATATTAGGAATGGCATCCCGCTTAAGTATATAAACGATTCGCATCCCTTTGCGGTCAGACTCATCCCGGATATTGGCAATCCCTTCGATCTTTTTGTCGTTGATCAGGTCTGCCGTTTTCTTGATCATGTCGGCCTTGTTCACCTGATAAGGAATCTCGGTGACTATAATAGCCTCCCGCCCATTCACTTCTTCAAAAGTAGCCTTACCGCGCATAACAATGCGTCCTCGCCCGGTGTGAAAGGCTTCCTTTACTCCATCATATCCATAAATAATTCCACCAGTTGGGAAATCAGGTGCCTTAATATGCTCAATGAGTTCGTCTATTTCAATGCCATGGTTGTCAATATAGGCGATTGTACCATCCACAACTTCCGAGAGGTTGTGCGGGGGCATGTTAGTGGCCATACCAACCGCAATACCAGAGGCTCCGTTTATCAGCAGGTTGGGTATTCTTGTGGGAAGAACAGTTGGCTCCTGCAGGGAGTCATCAAAATTGAGCTGGTGGTCCACAGTATCCTTATCGATATCGGCGAGCATCTCGTCTGCAATTTTCCGCATCCGTGCCTCGGTGTATCGCATTGCAGCCGGACTGTCACCATCCACAGAACCAAAATTTCCCTGCCCGTCTATTAGCATGTAGCGCAGGCTCCATTCCTGAGCCATACGCACCATGGTATCGTAGACAGAGGTATCACCATGGGGATGGTATTTACCCAATACCTCACCCACTATACGCGCTGATTTCTTGTGGGAACTTGTAGAACGAACTCCTAACTCATGCATGCCATATAGTACTCTGCGGTGTACTGGTTTCAATCCATCCCGCACATCTGGCAGGGCACGTGACACAATGACCGACATTGAGTAGTCAATGTAGGCCGATTTCATCTCATCTTCAATATTTATGGGAATCAGTTTTTCTCCTTCCGCCATGTGAAATTCTTATCGTTTTAATGAGGTTAAAATATCACGCCAATATACGCAAAATCACCGCGTACATAGTATTTATATAGGAGTTTATTAAAGAATTTATCAACACTTTTGGGCCCGGTTTCCGTTGATAATTTGGGTGTTAATTATTTTGTAAATCAATGTTTTTTTCGTCATTTAGACCAACTTTGTCGAATATAGGTACGGTATTTGCCTTTGTTAGAGCGATAATCACTAATTTTATTACGGAATAAGTATACTTTATGGACGATAATTTTTCACCCAGAGTAAAAGATGTAATTGCCTACAGCAAGGAAGAAGCATTGAGGCTTGGCCACGATTTCATTGGCACAGAGCACCTTATGCTTGGTTTGTTGCGTGATGGCAATGGCAAGGCTATCAGCATACTGGATGCTCTGGATGTGGATTTGGATCATTTGCGGAGGAAAGTTGAAATATTGAGTCCGGCCAACCCCAACTCGGGAAGCAGCCAGAAAGATAAAAAGAACCTGCACCTTACCCGGCAGGCCGAAAGGGCGTTGAAGACTACATTTTTGGAGGCCAAGCTCTTCCAAAGCTCTTCTATCAATACTGCCCACCTGCTTTTGTGCATTCTTCGGAATGAAAACGACCCCACTACCAAACTCCTGCATAAGCTTAAGGTAGATTATGATGGAGTAAAAGAACAGTTCAAATCCATGATCACCAGTGAGGATGATTATGTGGAACCAACCACATCAGAATCCTTTTCCAGTGAATCTGATGACAGCACGGAAGGTAAGGAAGGTTCCTTCGGGTCAACTTCCTCCCAGAAAGGAAGCAAAAAATCCAAGACCCCCGTACTGGATAATTTTGGTCGTGACCTTACCCAACTGGCCGAAGAAAACAAACTGGATCCCGTGGTTGGACGGGAAAAAGAAATTGAGCGGGTTTCTCAGATCCTCAGCAGAAGGAAAAAGAACAACCCCCTTCTTATTGGCGAACCCGGAGTAGGTAAAAGTGCCATAGCAGAAGGACTGGCACTGAGAATCATTAACAAAAAGGTTTCGCGGATTTTATACAACAAGCGCGTGGTTACCCTGGACCTGGCTTCTTTAGTTGCAGGCACCAAATATCGCGGGCAGTTCGAAGAGCGAATGAAGGCGGTGATGAACGAGCTTGAAAAGAATGATGATGTTATCCTCTTCATCGATGAAATCCACACCATCGTAGGTGCTGGTGGCGCCACAGGAAGCCTGGATGCTTCAAACATGTTCAAACCGGCTCTTGCCCGGGGAGATATTCAATGTATTGGAGCCACTACACTTGATGAATACCGTCAGTATATAGAAAAAGATGGTGCCCTGGAACGTCGTTTCCAGAAAGTCATGGTAGAACCCACTACCGTTGAAGAAACCATAGAGATCCTGAAAAATATCAAGGGCAAATACGAAGAACACCACAATGTTAATTATACCGATGAGGCACTGGTAGCCTGTGTAAAACTGACCAACAGGTACATGACAGATCGTTTCCTCCCGGACAAGGCCATTGATGCCATGGATGAGGCTGGATCCCGAGTGCACATTGTGAACATGGATGTTCCCAAACAGATCCTGGAGTTGGAAAAACAACTTGATGAAGTAAGGGAACTCAAAAACAGCGTGGTCAAGAAACAGCGTTACGAAGAGGCCGCCAAACTTCGGGACGATGAAAAGCGGCTGGAAAAAGAACTTGCGGTAGCCCAGGAAAAATGGGAAGAAGACAGCAAGCTGCACAGGGAAACTGTTTCAGAAGATAACGTTGCCGACGTGGTATCCATGATGAGTGGAATACCGGTAAATAAAATTGCCCAGACAGAAAGCAATAAGCTTGCCGAGTTACCAGCCCTCATAAAGGGGAATGTAATCGGACAGGATGAGGCCGTGGCAAAAGTTGCCAAGGCAATCCAGAGAAACCGTGCCGGCCTTAAAGACCCGAACAAACCCATTGGATCTTTCATTTTCCTGGGGCAAACCGGAGTGGGTAAAACCCAGCTGGCAAAAGTCCTGGCCAAGGAATTATTTGATTCTGAAGATGCCCTCATTCGGATAGATATGAGCGAATACATGGAGAAATTCGCCATTTCCCGACTGGTAGGAGCACCTCCCGGGTATGTGGGATATGAAGAGGGCGGACAGCTTACCGAAAAGGTACGCAGGAAGCCGTATTCCGTAGTCCTGCTTGATGAAGTTGAAAAAGCGCATCCGGATGTATTCAATATGCTTCTGCAGGTACTTGATGATGGATTCCTGACCGATAGCCTGGGCAGGAAGATCGATTTCCGAAACACCATAATCATCATGACCTCCAATATCGGAGCACGACAGTTGAAAGATTTTGGTCAGGGAGTTGGTTTTGGAACAGCTGCCAAGAAATCCCAGGCAGACAGCCACCAGAAAGCAGTCATTGAAAATGCTTTAAAAAAGGCTTTTGCCCCTGAATTCCTTAACAGGATAGATGATGTTATTGTCTTTAACCCGCTGGAAAGGGAGCACATACACCAGATCATTGATATTGAGCTGGCTAAGTTGTTCCAGAGGATCAAGGAAATCGGGTATAACCTTAGCCTTACCAAAAAAGCCAAGGATTATATCGCAGATAAAGGATTCGACAAGCAATACGGTGCTAGACCGCTGAAAAGGGCTATACAGAAATATATTGAAGATGCCCTGGCCGAAGAAATCGTTAACTCCAAACTGGAAGAAGGAGATAGTATTTCAATGGATTACAATGAGAAAGAAGACAAACTTTCCATTAAAATCAAGAAAGCCAAGAAGTCTTCCGAGGCAGAGTAAAACAATAGTATTTTTTAATAATGTAGTGGGCCCTTCAAAGGGCCCATTTATTTTCCTCCACCTCAAGTAGGAAAAGCAACACAGCTGAGCACACCCTGCAACCGGATAAACGATATTTCTGCTATTGGTCTAAATTATTTTTTGTCCATTGCACTTGCCACTACTTTCGTTAAGAGACACTATTAGAGAATGAAAATTGGAGGGGCTAACAAAAAGACCGTAGTAGTCCGCGAATATCAACTGGATATTGGCAAGGTACAGGTCTATAAGAAATACATGGTTGGGATCTTTAACGAAGGAGCCACCATAACCCTGGAAAGGGCATATCAGATTATTGGAATTGCGGAAATTCACTTCAAAGACCGCGATTTTGGATTCATAAGCCTGCGCAAGAATTCCTACGCCATTGATCCTATTATCTACACCTACGTGCGAGAAATGGAAAACCTTAAAGCCTTTGCTATTGTTTCGGTCAAACAAATGGATATGCACAACTTCAAGATCGAAAAGATGTTCTTCAAAAAACCCATGAAGTTCTTTATCGATTACAACAATGCCGTTGCCTGGGTGAACAGAAGGGTAAAAACCCCCAAATAAGATCTTAATATTTTGATTATTGTTCCTCCTGGGCTTTGTCTTCAGGATCTGATGGGATATCCCTATTCCTTAAATAGGCAAAAGCGGCAGATATATGCTCCAGAATTCCTGATGCTGTAAGGCTTTCCTCTCCAAGTTTATGTGCCCCTATATCACCGGCTAGTCCGTGAAGATACACACCCAGTCGGGTGGCAGCCAGGGGATCATATTTCTGAGCCAGAAGGCTGGTGATAATACCTGCTAGTACATCACCGCTACCAGCTGTGGCCATACCAGGATTGCCAGTGGGGTTAATATACCCCTTACCTTTATGAATAATCAGCGTATAAGCCCCTTTAATAACGAGCACACACCCGTATTGATCAGCAAAGGCCTTTGCTTTTTCCAATTTTTCAAAATCGTCATTCCAGGCTCCAATTAAGCGGGCCAGTTCTCCGGGATGCGGGGTGAGAATAGTACCTTCTGGCATCAACGACAACATCTCCGTGTTTTCAGAGAGAATATTCAGGGAGTCTGCATCCAGCACCAGGGGTGTTTTGTGCTTTTTCAGGAATGCCCCCAGAGCTGATGCCGTGGCATTTTCCCTCCCAAGGCCTATGCCTATACCTATGGCGTCTGCTTTCCAGTCAATCTCAATACCAGTAACATACTTTTCGCCCTTGTCTGTCTGTACCATAGCTTCGGGAACGGCTGTTTGCAAAGGCACATATCCACACCCAGGTACATGCAAGGTGAGTAATCCGCAGCCGGTAAGCAGGGCTGCACGAGCTGAAAGTATTACTGCACCAATCTTCCCAAAACTTCCCCCTGCAATCAACGCATGGCCGTAAGTTCCCTTGTGGGAGAATCTATCCCTGAACTTCAAACAACTCCTGACTTCCTCCTGTTCCGTTAAAAAATAATCTGCTTCCTCATTCCGGATGAATTCCTCATCCAGACCAATATCCAGTATAGCCCATTGATCAACATATCTTCCGGTATCAGGGAGGAAAAAAGGCAGTTTGGGTGTCTGAAAGCTCAGAACGTAGGTGGCATGTATCACACCCTGATCTTTTTGTAAGGCCTGATCCATAAACATACCTGAAGGGATATCTACTGAAAGCACAAATTTCCCGGAATTATTTATCCCTTTTATTATTTGGGAAACCCAGGGCGCAGGAGGCCTGTTAAGCCCAATACCAAAGATCGCATCTATAACCAGCTCTGTGTCTTGCAGATTCGGTAACACGGAGGCTTCATCAAGATAATTGGGCCATATCTTACGATCCTTTAATCTGGCTAAATTTGTAAGAAAGTCCTCTGAGCGATATTCACTATAGTTCACAACGAACACTTCTATATGGTAACCGTGTTCCCAGAGATGCCTGCACAGGGCCAGGCCATCTCCCCCATTATTGCCAATACCGCAAAACAGGCTTATTTTCACGGGAGCCCCCTGCAATCTCTTGTGGATCCAATGAAAAAGGCCCATGGCTGCTCGTTCCATCAGTTCATCACTGGAAATCTTCTGGGAATCCATTGTGGATTTATCAGCTTTACGGACCTGTTCTGCATCAAAAATCTTCATTTTCCAAAATATCACACCGGTTGATTAGGACTTGTCAAAAGTATGTCCGGTAGTTTGTTGCGGTACTTAAATGTACTACTTTTGAATCTTAAATTGAAGCCAATTAATAAAGGAATTAACGGGTAGTCAGGCATGGGAGGTTAACCGCTCCTGTTCCTGGTAAAAAGCTTTTTCGCTCCCTTCAGGGAAAGGAAATAACACCAAAGATTCCGGATCCTGTATGATACAGGATCGCAAATTGCTTTTCTTAAGGCAAATAGAATATGGTAGTTTTAAAATTCGGGGGGACTTCTGTAGCTAACGCAGAGAATATTCAAAAAGTCAGGGAAATTGTCGACCAGTCAGTAACTGGTAGTTGCGTTGTGGTTGTATCTGCACTGGGAGGCGTTACAGACCTGCTTCTGGATGCACTGGACATGGCAGCTTCCCGGGATGCGGGATATGGCGACAAACTTTCTGTTATTGAAGAACGGCATATCAAAACCGTTAAAGCCCTGCTCCCCGTGGCCAATCAAAGTGCCTGCCTAAGTAAGATCAAATCAGAGCTTAATGTTTTGGAATCCCTCGTAGAAGGTGCCTTTCTAATAGGGGAAAGAACCCCTCAACTGGCAGACAAGATTGTAAGTTTTGGCGAACTCCTGAGCGCTTATCTCATCGGCCAGTATTTTCAGGCCGAAGGAATGGACGCGGTGTTCAAGGATAGTAGGGAACTGATCAGGACCAACAACACTTTTGGAAAAGCTGTTGTAGAATTTGAACTCACCAATCCTAATTGTCAGGAATATTTTGCAAAAAACACAAATCGGATTAATATCCTGCCCGGTTTTATAGCATCTTCGGTCACCGGTAACGCTACTACACTTGGGAGAGGTGGATCTGATTATACAGCCGCCGTTATAGCCGCGGCAATTGATGCGGAAGAATTGCAAATATGGACGGATGTCAGCGGTATGTTTACCGCCAATCCAAAAATTGTGAAGCAAGCAAAGTCCATACCGGAAATCTCTTATCAGGAGGCTATGGAGTTATCCCATTTTGGAGCCAAAGTCCTGTATCCACCAACCGTACAACCCGTGCTCGCCAAAGGCATACCCATGCGGATCAAAAATACATTTGAACCCGATGCCCCGGGCACGCTTATTTCAAAGGGTCAAATTTTGGAAGGCGGAACAGTACGGGGGATCAGCAACATCCCCGATATTGCACTGCTTTCCCTTGAAGGCCCCGGCATGATTGGTATACCCGGTATTTCCAAGCGCTTTTTTGAAGTACTTTCCCTGGCCAATATCAGTGTGGTTTTGATCACCCAGGCCTCTTCCGAACATTCCATCTGTGTGGGGATTTCCAGCAATGAAGCCGATAGGGCCGAAACCGCGGTAAACGAGGCTTTTGCCTATGAGATTAGCCTGGGTAAAATCAAACCCGTTATTGTTGAGAAAAGTCTTGCCATTATTGCTTTGGTTGGGGACCATATGAAAAGCCACCAGGGTTTGAGTGGTAAAATGTTCAGTGCCCTGGGAAAAAATAATGTCAACATAAGAGCTATTGCACAGGGGGCTTCAGAACGAAACATCTCAGCGGTTATAGATGAGGCCGACGTTAAAAAAGCCCTGAATACCCTTCATGAGGAATTTTTCGAGGAACAGGTCAAGCAGCTCAATCTCTATGTAATGGGTACCGGCAACGTCGGGGCCAAACTACTGGATCAAATTGAGCAGCAGCAGCGTTACCTGAAGAAAAATCTCAAAATGAACCTGCGTGTAATTGGCATATCCAACTCCCGAAAAATGACCTTTAACGAAAAAGGCATCCCTTTAAAACAATGGCGTGAGGAATTGGATAAAGGGGAGGCTGCCAATCGTATAACCTTCCTGGATACCATTAAACAAAATAATTTCCGCAATAGTATTTTCGTGGATAATACGGCAAGTGAAGTAATTTCCCAGACCTATCCCGACTGCCTCAGGAAAAGTATTGCAGTAGTTACCTGCAATAAAATTGCGTGTTCTTCTGCCATTGAAAACTACCAGGAACTCAAAGCACTTTCCAGGGAATACAATGCACCTTTCCTTTTTGAAACTAATGTTGGGGCAGGGTTACCTATCATTGATACGCTCAAGCACCTGATCGCTTCGGGGGATAAAGTACACAAGATACAGGCTGTGCTATCGGGAAGCCTGAACTTTGTATTCAACAAGTTCAATGAACAAACTACGTTCCAGGAGGTGGTAAGGCAGGCCCAGGAGCAGGGTTTCACTGAACCCGATCCCAAAATAGATCTCAGCGGCATAGACGTAATGCGCAAGATTCTGATCCTGGCCAGGGAGAGTGGTTACCCCATTGAGCTGGATCAGATTGAGAATAAGTCGTTTCTGCCTGAGGAAAGCCTCAACACCCCGGACAACCAGACCTTTTTTGCCTCACTTGAAAAATATGAGGAACACTTTCAAAAACAGTATCAGCAGGCAAAGGCAAATAACTGCCGATTGAAATATGTTGCCGAATTCGCAAATGGAAAGGCAAGTGTGGGGCTACAGCAAATCCCAAAAGGACACGACTTTTACAACCTGGAGGGAAGTGACAATATAGTTTTGTTTTTTACCGAACGGTATCCAAACCAGCCTCTTATGGTCAAAGGAGCCGGTGCCGGTGCAGATGTTACTGCGTCCGGACTATTTGCGGATATTATCAGAATAGGTAACTTTTAAGCCATGGAAGGGGTACGCATATTTTGTCCGGCCACAATTGCCAATATTTCCTGCGGGTTCGATGTGCTTGGAGTGGCCCTGGACAGCGTTGGGGATGAGATGACACTAAGGAAAACGGATACTCCCGGGATCCGAATCACCAAAATCATTGGGCAGGAAATACCGCTGGAAACGGAACAAAATGTTGCCGGGGTTGCAGCTCTGGCGCTATTAGGCGAATGTGATTTTTCAGGTGGGATTGAGATTGAAATTGAGAAAAAAATAAAGCCGGGAAGCGGTATCGGCAGCAGCGCGGCTAGTGCGGCCGGAGCAGCTTTCGGACTAAACCTCTTGCTTGGAAATCCCTTTAACAGGCATCAGCTGGTTCGATTCGCCATGCAGGGAGAAAAACTGGCAAGCGGAGTAGCGCATGCAGACAATGTGGCCCCTGCCCTTCTTGGTGGGTTTACCCTGGTACGCAGCTACGACCCCCTCGATGTTATTAAACTGAATACGCCTGAACAATTATACGCAACCATAATACATCCGCAGATAGAAGTTAAGACGGCAGACTCCCGTAAGATCCTGAAAACGGGTATATCCTTAAAAGATGGTATAAGGCAATGGGGAAATGTAGGCGGATTAATAGCAGGGTTGTATACGGAAGATTATGACCTCATAAGCAGGTCATTGGAAGATCATATAGTAGAGCCTATTCGCTCCATGCTGATCCCCGGGTATGACGATCTTAAAGGGGCGGCCGTAAAAGCCGGTGCCTTGGGGGTGGGTATTTCCGGTTCTGGCCCCTCAGTATTTGCCCTGAGCAAAGGTTCTGCAAAGGCCAGGGAGGTAGCCGATGCTTTTAGATCCGCATATTCAGTTGTAGGAGTTCCCTTTGAAATTCACGTTTCCAAAATCAACCAGGAGGGAATTAAAGTACTGGAGCAATGGTAGGTAATTCCCAGCGAGTAGGTATATATGAAATATTACAGTTTACATCATAAAGCACCCAAAGTTTCCTTCCGGGAAGCCGTAATTCGGGGCATAGCTCCTGACAAAGGCTTGTATTTTCCTGAAAATTTTACTGCCCTTCCCCAAACCTTTTTCAATTCTATTTCCTCCTTAAGTAAAACGGAAATAGCCTTCCAGGCCATATCACAGTTTGTTGCCGGGGAGATCCCGGACCACGAGTTGGAATCCATATTGGAAAATGTTCTGGATTTTGATTTTCCTATGGTGGAACTGGACGAGCATACATCCGTGCTGGAATTATTCCACGGTCCTACCATGGCCTTTAAAGATGTGGGTGCCAGGTTTATGGCTGAATGCCTGGGCTACTTCAATCGAAACAGTGACCAGGAGGTTACTATTCTTGTAGCTACCTCAGGGGATACAGGCGGCGCAGTGGCCAATGGGTTTCTGGGAGTTAAGGGGGTACAGGTAGTAATCCTGTACCCGTCAGGAAAGGTTAGTGACATTCAGGAAAAACAACTCACTACCCTGGGGCAAAATATTACCGCCCTCGAAGTGGAGGGAACTTTCGACGATTGCCAGAACATGGTCAAAACAGCCTTTCTGGATGAAGACGTTAATGGCAACAGAAAACTAACTTCGGCCAATTCCATCAATGTAGCACGCTGGCTGCCCCAGATGTTTTACTACCTGTTTGCTTACCGGAAAGTTTCAGGTCATAACAGAGAATTGGTTTTTTCGGTGCCCAGCGGTAATTTCGGAAACATCTGTGCGGGCATGGTTGCTCATAAGCTGGGAATGCCCTGCAGGCATTTTATCGCAGCTACCAATGTCAATGATACGGTTCCCAATTTCATGGAAAGTCAGGTGTACCACCCCAAACCCTCCATTGCCACCATTTCCAATGCAATGGATGTAGGGAATCCTAGTAATTTTATCAGGATTATGGAGTTATTTGGGAATGACTTCCAACAACTGAGCAAAATACTTTCCAGCTACTCCTATACCGATTCCCAAACCCGGAATGCCATGGTCCAATTAAAGCAGACATTCAATTATATTGCTGATCCGCACGGTGCTGTGGGTTATTTGGGACTGAAGAGGTATCAGGAGGAACATCCGGATTCCTATGGAATATTCCTGGAGACGGCACATCCAATCAAATTCCTGGATGTAGTTAGGGAAACCCTGGGATCGGAGCTAAGCATTCCCCCCCAAATTGAAATGGTTTTGAAACGAAAAAAAGTTGCACTATCCATCTCAAACTACCAGGAACTAAAGGAGTACCTTCTCAACTCCTGATCGGGGGCTGAAGCAATTAACATTAATTTAAATAAACGGATAACCTGGCACCTGCGGGTCTCTGTTATTTTAGGTAAATTTGGACGATCAAAATTCATAATTGAAATGAAGCAAACAGCGCTGGCCGATGTGCATAAATCCCTAGGGGCTAAAATGGTTCCCTTTGCCGGTTTCGAAATGCCGGTATCCTATGAAGGAGTAAACATTGAACACGAAACCGTAAGAAAAGGCGTGGGGGTTTTTGACGTATCACATATGGGAGAGTTCCTTATCGAAGGTCCTGATGCCCTTAGTCTTATACAAAAGATATCCTCCAATGATGCCTCCAAACTAACTGTTGGGAAGGCACAGTACAGCTGTATGCCTAATGAAAGCGGGGGCATCGTGGACGACCTGATAATTTACAGGGTCAAGGACGAAGTATACCTGCTGGTTGTAAATGCCTCAAATATTGAAAAGGACTGGGCACATATATCCAAATACAACACGGGCATTGGTGCGCAAATGCGCAATATTTCCGATGCCTATTCCCTGCTTGCCATACAGGGGCCGTTGGCCGTGGAGGCCATGCAGTCCCTAACCTCCGTTGACCTCTCTGAAATCAAGTTTTACAATTTTGTTGTAGGCGACTTTGCCGGAATCGACCATGTGATCATATCTGCAACGGGGTATACCGGTTCGGGTGGATTTGAAATCTATTGTAAAAATGAAGAGGTGGAACAGGTCTGGAACAGGGTGTTTGAGGCAGGAGAAGCTTACGGAATAAAACCTATCGGACTGGCCGCTCGGGATACTTTGCGCCTGGAAATGGGCTATTGCCTGTATGGAAACGATATAGATGATACCACATCGCCTATTGAGGCCGGACTTGGATGGATTACCAAATTCACTAAAGACTTTGTGAACCATGAGGCACTTGCCAGAGAAAAGGAAGAAGGTCCAAAAAGAAAGCTGATCGCTTTTGAATTACAGGAGAGGGGAATACCACGACAGGGTTATTCAATTGTGGACGAAGCGGGAAAAGAGATGGGAAAGGTTACCTCCGGAACTATGTCCCCTTCGCTTGGCTTAGGTATAGGACTGGGTTATGTGCCTGTATCAGAGGCATCTGCAGATAACATCATATACATTCAAATCCGTAAAAAAGCTGTACCCGCAAAAATTGTAAAACTACCTTTTTATAAAGTGGAAAAGTAAATGTCGGACGACAGGGGGAAGAAGGAAAAAGGGAGTAAAAGGGTTTTGATTCTGGGAGGAAGCGGATTCCTTGGAAATGCCATTTACAAGGAGCTTTGCAACTATTACAATACTTACGGCACCTATTGTTCTGCCAGGAGGTCATTTGAAGACAATCAACAATTCCTTAAGTACGATATGCAGGAAGACGATATTGTACAGTTGCTTGAGAAAATAAGACCCGATGTTATTATTTCCGCCCTCCGGGGAAGCTTTGCAGCCCAGATACAGGCACATCAGCATATGGTGGAATACCTCACTAAGAATAACTGTGCCCTGTTCTTCATATCATCGGCAAATGTTTTTGATGCTTACAGCAAATTTCCTTCGTACGAAGACGACAAGACCCTGTCTGAGAGCGTCTATGGCCGATTGAAGATTAAAATCGAGAACATGCTACTGAGGCTGCCCAAATCCAAAATGGCTATACTCAGAGTTCCCATGGTTTTTGGCAATACATCGCCACGCATCCGGGATATTAAGAAACAGATCTGGAAGAATGAGCCAATTGAGGTATTTCCCAACCTGGTCATTAATGTGACCAATGATGACCGGCTGACACAACAAATACACTACCTCATAAACCGAAACAAAAGGGGTATCTTCCACCTGGGGAGCAAAGACCTTGTACACCATGAGGATTTTATCAAGGAAGTAGTAGAGAGAATAGGGAGTTTCAACCCCATCTTCAAGCGGGTTTACACTACAAACCAGGAGCGCTACCTGGCTGTTTTACCCAGGAAAAACCTGCTTCCCAAAAACCTGAGGATCAGCTATCAGGAAATCATAGATCACCACCTCGTAGTTTAAAAAGGGAATGTACATTGTTTTATATTTAAAGGGATTAAAATGGAAAAACTTACATCAGCACAAATTGAAGAACGGATCAAAGAAATACCCGGCTGGAACTACACCGGAAAAGCCATTGAGACCAATCTGAAATTCAAGGATTTCCGGGAAGCTTTTGCTGTAATGACCCGGATTGCATTTGAGTGTGAGGCACTGAATCATCATCCGGACTGGAAAAATGTATACAACCAGTTGCATATTGCACTGAACACCCATGACGCCCAGGGGATAACCGAAAAGGATTTTCAGTTGGCCCATGCGGTCCAGGATATTATTTCGAACTAGTGACAATGTCCCGGGCATCTTGCCGGAGCGGTAAAATATGCTAAATTTGATACCGTCAAAAACGAAGCATGGGAAGAGCATTTGAATTCAGGAAAGCAAGAAAAATGAAGCGTTGGGCAGCCATGTCCAAGGCCTTTACACGCATTGGAAAAGACATTGTGATGGCCGTAAAGGAAGGCGGACCTGACCCGGATTCCAATTCACGACTGCGGGCTGTGATTCAGAATGCGAAATCCGTCAATATGCCCAAAGACAATATTGAACGGGCCATCAAACGGGCGACGGATAAATCACAGGGCGATTATAAGGAGGTCCTGTTCGAGGGGTATGGCCCACATGGCATTGCCATCCTAATAGAAACCGCAACTGATAACAACACTCGGACGGTTGCCAATATCCGTAGCTATTTCAACAAATGCAACGGCAGCCTGGGCACCTCGGGTTCAGTAGAATTTATGTTTGATCATACCTGTAACTTCCGCATAAACGGAGAAGGTCTTGATCCGGAGGAACTGGAACTGGATATGATAGATTTTGGCGCGGAAGAAGTCTTTACAGATGAAGACGGTATCCATATCTACGCTCCATTCGAAAGCTTTGGTGCTATTCAGAAGGAACTGGAATCCCGTGGAATCGAAATCCTGTCCTCCGGTTTTGATCGCATTCCACAGGTCACCAAGGAACTCGCCCCTGAGGAGGTTGAAGACGTAGAAAAACTGCTTGAAAAAATTGAAGAAGACGACGATGTTCAGAACGTCTTCCACACCATGCAGGAGTAAAACATCCTTTCTTACATCTCATCTGAGCTGATCAGGATCATTTCAATTCAATGGGCTTACCATTATTTTTGGTTTAGTAATCGTTTCAAGGCTATTTTTCCCACCTGGCCCTGTTGTTTAACCTAAATATGTGTCACCATGAAAACGCTGTCCAAAATCCTCATTGCTCCCTTATTCCTTTTTGCCTTTTTGCTTCTCTCCTGTTCTTCAGATGATGAAGATGCAAAAGTTAACGAAGGTCCATCTTATGCCATTTCCGATCTGGCAGGAACGTGGATTGCCACTGAAATCAGATTTTCCTATTGTGGAAGCGGAACGGTAGAACCATCATCTGTCGACATCATTGCCGAAGGTGCTACTGCAACTATGGTTGTACAGACCACCGGTAGGTTCACTCTAACCATTACCTTCCCGGATGATGTGGATGATGAAATTATTACAGGAAAAATGTACTTTGAAAACGGTGAATTTTTCGCCATTCAATTTGATGATGACCCACCCGACGATCCTACTTATTTCGGGGATACTTTATCTGGGAATACCTTCACACTTAATGGAGGCCCTGAAACTGCGGAATTTGATTTTGATGATGATGGAAATGAAGAATGTGCTTCCGTATATCTGAAATTTGTCAGGGACTAAAAGTATTTTCAAACGATAATGCTTTGCTTTAAGAGTCTGGTGGTAGATGCCTCCTGTGCCTGAACTAAAATTCAGGCATTGGAGGATTTTTTTATATCCCAAATTCAGGTATTTTACCCTCCACCCCCTTATAGAATTCCAGGTAAGTTTTAAAGTCCATTTCCTTATCATCCGTGGGCCATACCGGATCAGAGATCTTCACTTCCTTTTTACCAAAGTCAAAGGCAACCATAACTATGGGAACTTCCGCCGCCTTAGCAATATAGTAGAAACCGGAACGCCATTTTTCCACTTTTTTCCGCGTGCCTTCAGGGGATAATGCCAGGCGGAATTCATCCCTGGAATTAAAGATCCTGCTAATAGATGCCACCGTATCCTCATTTTTGAAACGATCTACCGGGGTACCGCCCAGGGATCGGAACCACCACCCAAAAGGTGGTCTGAACAGGCTCTTTTTGCCAATGAAGTTGATCTCCAGACCTACTATTTTCCGCACCAGTAAACCCACAATAAAATCTACCCAGCTTGTATGGGGGGCAACGATTACCACGCATTTGCGTACATCCGGGAAATTTCCAGTGAGTTTCCATCCCATGAGTCTGAAATAAATAAATGAAGCCAGTGCTTTCATAAAAGTGCTGCAGTAATAATGTCCCTTATTGGTTAAATCTTACGGTAAATTCTTTTCAGGTCTTCACGGCTCACCTTAGATCTCCAATCCGGTCCGAGGGCGTTTTCCCATAAGGGAACCATGCCCAGGGCAATTTCGACTATCTGATCCAGCTCCTTTTCAGTGAGTCCGGCACATACCCCAGTGGGCAGGCTTATATTGTGCTTGACCATCATGCGGTGAAATTGGGCAACACCCTCGGGATAATAGTCCTGCAGGTGCTGGAATACCAGACAGTTGCCAAGCCCGTGGCGTATGCCCAGGATAAATGACAGCCCATAGCTCATAGCGTGGGCTACTCCAACCTGCGAATAGGCGATGCTCATGCCCCCGTGCCAGGAGGCCATCATCAATTTATCCCTGGATTCCTCCGGTGGTAGATCTCCCAGAAAAACTTCCCGGCATAATTGCAGGGCTTTATCACCATAGCTCTGGCTGAAAGCATTCAGAAAAGTACCCTGCAGGGATTCAATACAGTGGATATAGCAATCCATTCCGGTGTAAAACCACTGATCTTTAGGAACCCCCTCGGTCAGATCCGGGTCCAGGATCACCTGGTCAAATGTGCTGTAATCCGAATTGATTCCCAGTTTGCGCTCAGGTCCGGAGAGTACAGTAGTTCTGGAGACCTCAGCACCGGTACCGCTTATAGTAGGTATCCCCACATGATAGCAAGAAGGACGCTGTACCAGGTCCCACCCCTGATATTCGGCTGCACTTCCTTTATTATTTAACATTACAGAAACTGCCTTGGCAAGATCCAGGAGAGTGCCTCCGCCAATCCCAATTATCCCGGAGGGCCTTTCCGAATGATCTGTCTTAATCCGCGCCACAAGGGTGTCTACCTGAATTGTACTTGGCTCTTCATCAGCAGAAATAAAGATCACCTGGTCCTGAAAGATAACAGGCAGGCGTCCAACGAGTTCAGTTCCTTCAAAAACATCATCTACCAGGTAGATCATAGGCGCATCAATACTTATCCTCCGGGCCAGCAGGATATCTCCCAACTGGTCGAAACTACCCCGTCCAAAAACAACTCTTGGTACCATAGGGAAGTTTCTGAAGGGTTTTCGTGCCTTCATGGTGTCTGTTTCTATTTCCTTCTTCTCGTTCATAGCCTATTAAAGATAATGCAAGAGCTCCTTAAGTGAACCCAGTGTAATATGGTCATTGTTGTGATCTTCCGGGGAGACCACTTCATGAGCCCATGTAGTATGGAAGGGAACATGTATGGCCTGCGCTCCGATATTTAATATGGGTAGCACATCGGACTTAAGGGAATTACCCACCATAAGAAACTCCTTTACATCTACTTCCAGATGGTCCAGTAGGTGCTGATAATTGGATTCTTTTTTGTCACTCAGCACTTCCACATGGTGGAAATAACGGGAGAGCCCGGACTTGTCTAGTTTACGTTCCTGATCCAATAAATCACCTTTGGTGAGGACAATGAGGCGGTATTTTGATTCCAGTGCTCTAAGCACTTCCTCTACCCCATCCAACAACTCCACAGGTTTGGAAATCATTCGCTTTCCCATAGTAATAATCTCGTGAATCGTTTCCTGTTCGATATTATTATTGGAAAGTTCCAGAGCGGATTCTATCATGGACAACATGAAGCTCTTGATCCCATATCCGTATAATTCAAGGTTTTCCATTTCTTTCCGAAACAGTTCCTGGTCTACTTTGTTCTTCGTTTCGTACTGCTCGAGCAGATCTGCAAACTTTTCCTCAGTTTCCCGGAAATAGGTTTCATTCACCCAAAGTGTATCATCGGCGTCAAACCCAATAACCCTGATATGGCTCAAATCTAACTCCATAGTGCCTTTGCTTTTTCAAGATCTTCCGGAGTATCAATTTCTACCCCGGTCACTTCTGTTTCCACCATCTTGATCTTTTTGCCGTATTCCAGGTAGCGAATAGCCTCAATCTTCTCTGCTGCTTCCAGTGGAAGCATGGGTAGCCTCCTGAAATCCAGCAAGGCGCTCTTCCTGAAAGCATAAATCCCCTTGTGTTTGAAATAAGAAATCTCCCTGGTGTCGTCCCTGGGATAGGGAATCGGAGAACGCGAGAAGTACAGGGCGAAACTTCGCTGGTCCACGATGACCTTTACGGTATTGGGATTATTTATTTCAGAGGTATCCGTGATCCTGGTCATCAGGGAGGCCAGGTCTATTTCATTCTCTGTATCATCCCGGAAAACTTCCAGTACAGCTTCCAGGCTTTTCTTTTCCGTAAAGGGTTCATCCCCCTGTACATTCACAATAATGTCTACGTCCATGTCCTCCACTGCCTCGGCAATTCGGTCGCTGCCCGTCTGATGTTCTCTCTTGCTCATCAATGCCTTACCTCCTTCATCTATAATTGTATCATAAATCACAGGGCTATCAGTTACCACGTAGACCTCATCGAAAAGCCCGGTACTTACCGTGGCCTGATAGGTACGCAGAATAACGGGTTTGCCGGCCAGGTCCTTCATTAGTTTTCCCGGGAAGCGGGACGCAGCATAGCGGGCAGGAATCATGGCAATTATTCTCATTTCAACAGGGCTTTAGCGATTTAAACGTGGTCGTAATTTGCGATAAATAACAAAAATTACAGCGAGGATCAGGATAACTAATATGGCGGCAATGACAGGCAAAAATACTGCGGTAAGGGAAACCACTGTTGCTGTCCCCGTTTCTATAGTGGATACCACTGGATTCCCCAGGCCACCGGTTGTGGCGGTGGATGCCAGGCGACTTGTCGCCGAAGCTCCTTTTATGGCCGATGCTGTACCTCCTCCTGCTATGATGGCCAGAGACCAGGTCACCAGAGGGTCCATATTGGTTAGCGTAGAAACCATTACGGCCGTTCCTGCGATTGCTGCCAATGGAACAGCCAGGCCGTCCAGCAGGTTATCAACCCAGGGGATATAATAGGCAAACACCTCTACCACCATAGCTACTCCGAAGGTGATCACAGCCGCCAGGCTCCCCATCCACTGCCAACTGGCATTAAGGTCCCAAATCCCATTGTAGGAAGCCAGGCTAAGCACAAACAGGGGCAGGAATACCCGAAAACCCACAGAAGCTGCAAGGCCAACGCCCAGGAATATGCTTATTATGGTTTCGGAGGTCATAGTATACGCTTTGCTACTAAAATAACCCTTTCCTAATCAAGAAAAAAATTGTCCTTAAAGCCAATCAGGTAGAGTTTACTCCTGGCCCTCGTAATTGCCGTGTACAACCAGCGTAGGTACTCTTTGTCTGCTCCGTCAGGCAGGTAAGGCTGCTCCACAAAAACGGTATCCCATTGTCCACCCTGGGATTTATGGCAGGTTATGGCGTAAGAAAATTTCACTTGTAGCGCATTGAAATACTTATTGTTCTTTACTCCCATGAAACGTTTGTAGGAGGACTTCTCATGGGCGTAATCTTTTTGCACCTCCTGATAGAGGCGATTGCCCTCTTCCCAGGACAATGACGGGGTTTCTGCCTTGATAGTATCCAGCAGCAATACCGTTTCAAAAGGACGCTGATCGGGATAATCCACCATTTGTACCCGTACTTCCGCAAATCTGAAGCCATACAATTCACATACGGCAAATATCTCCAGTACCTCAATAATGTCTCCATTGGCAATAAAACCAGCTTCAGAATTCGGTTTCAACCAAAAGTAATTGTTCTTCACCACCATGAGGTAATCTCCGGCCGACAACTCACTTTCCAGGAAAAGGATGCGTTTTCTGATATTCTCATTATACAGGTTGGCCCTTTTGTTAGACCGGACTATAAAAACCGTTTCTTCCTTCCCCAGCTTACTGTAAGCATCGTCTATAGCCTCCTGGGTCTCATAGCCATCAGTGAGCCTGACGATGTCCGTGAACCCTTCGAGATTAAATTTAAATCCGTCATAATAGCCACTTTCAATCTGTTCCCTTACCAGGGTAGCATTCCAGAGGATTCCCGAAGACTTGCTTTGCCGTACCACCTCATCCAGTTCAAGTCCCAGTACCTCCTTCTGATATGTAAGTCCCAGTTTGCCAGGATCCAAAGCCGGGCTGAGTGACAGCTTCACAGGTGGCAGCTGTGCCGTATCCCCAATCAAAACAAGCTTGCACTGATGTCCGGAATATACAAACTGGATCAGATCGTCCAGCAGGGACCCGTTCTCAAAGAGCCTGGAATCTGCAGGTGTATCCGGAATCATAGAGGCCTCATCAACAATAAAAACGGTATTGCGATGCTTGTTGGGAGCCAGGACAAACCGCATGGCACCGCTCTTTTCCTTTCTCGGAAAATATATCTTTCGGTGTATGGTATAAGCGCGGGTATTGGCATACTGACTCATTACTTTGGCTGCCCGACCAGTTGGGGCCATCAGAACAGACTTGAGACCGGTTTTCCACAGGCACCTGACCATAGTGGCAATAATAGTGGTCTTTCCCGTACCGGCAAACCCACGTAGCATGTAAACGGTGCCTTTTTCAGTTGAAAGCAGATACTGTGAAAGCTCCTCCAGAGCGCGGTCCTGCTTTAGGGTAGGTTCATGCGGAAAAGCATCATGGAGTATCTTGAAAAAAGCTTTGGGAGAAAGATCGCGCATAGGGACACAAATATAGGCCAATTATAAGTTGTACAGGAATCCAGTTCCACAAATAAACGCGAGGCCTTTGTACCGGATTAAGGGATCCCTTTGACTAACTTATATCGCTTAATTTCAATGCCTTATCAAGGAAAGAAATAACAGCTTCAATCCCCTGAATTCAGGGGAAAAATCCAGCTGTAAATAATTAGGCAGTTCACAAAAAAATTGTAGATTTGTGGGAACTGCTAAATTTAACTAACAACTTCATAAAATATGAAAACCATTGTTCAGATAGTACTTTGGATAGTATGTGTAGGCCTGGGGTTCCTTATCTACAGATCGGTAACAGGTCCCATCGAATTTAAGAAAGTCAAGCAAGAGCGATTTACTCAGGTAATCAACACTCTGAAAGACATTCGTGATTCCCAAATGGCTTACAGGACTGTGAACGGGAAATATGCCAATGATTTCGAAAGCCTGATTGCCTTTGTAGACACGGGACGATACACCATTACACAACAAAGGGATTCTTCTTACATGGAATACGATAAGGTATATGGCATTGACATGTTAAAGGAAATCACCATAATTGACACCCTGGGATTTGTTTCTGTAAAGGATTCATTGTTCGGTACAAGTGAGCGCTATAAATCCATGATGAACGTTCCATATGCTCAGGGAGGCGAAAAGTTTACGATCAAAGCTGATGTAATCGAAAAAGGCGGTTATTCTGCCCCGGTTTTTGAAGTTAAGGTTGCTAAGGATGTTATCCTGGCAGATCAACCCAAGGATTTGCGTGCCAGGGAAAATGCGCAGATAAGTGTGGAAGAGGTTAATGGATCTGAAATCAAAGTGGGATCCCTGACTGACGTAAGTACAAACGGAAACTGGCCTCCTATTTATGACAAAAAAGGCAATCAATAGGGAGGCAGAAGACTCGCTTGAACATTATCATAAATTGTCCATTCAGGTAAGCTTGAATGGACTTTCTTTTTGTGTACTGGACACTATTGGAAATGCCATTCCACTTTCTAAACGGGTAGACTTCGGCAAACAATTATCGCCTTATGAAGTGCTGAAAGAGCTAAAAAACCTTGTCCGCTCAGAGGGGATTCTGGATTATAAATATTCCGATGTGGTAGTCATCCACAGGAACACCCTATTCAGCCTTGTCCCCAGGGATTTATTCAATTCGGATGAATTGGCCAACTACCTTAAATTCAACGTTAAAATGCTGGCAAATGACCTGGTAGTGTATGATGAGATCCCCAATCACGATCTGGTGAACGTGTACGTACCCTTTGTTAACCTGAACAACTATATCTATGACCTCTTTGGTGAATTCGAATTTAAACACCACGGAACCATACTGCTGGATTCACTTTTGAATTTTCATTACAAGGGGAAATCTCCCATTTGTTATGTCCACCTGGACGGTGATCAAATAGACATTACCGTTTTGGAAAACAAGAACCTGCTTTTCTATAATAGCTTTACCATAAGCACTAAGGAAGATTTTATTTACTATCTCCTTTTTACCCTGGAACAGTTAAAACTGGATCCTGAAACGGCCAAAGTTCGACTTTTCGGGACCATTACAGAGGGAGATGAGTACTATGAAATAGGGTACGAGTATATACAAAACATAGCCATTTTCGAACCGGAATCTGAATATAATGACCAGGGTGAGCCGGATCAGGACCGGGTAGACTTTACTGTGATCAACGCACTTTAATGCGCATAATCTCTGGCAAATACAAGGGAAAAAGACTGCAGGCCCCCAAAAAGCTCCCTGTGCGGCCAACCACAGACATGGCCAAGGAAGCGCTGTTCAATATCCTTAATAACCATTACCATTTTGATGAAATCGCCGTTCTGGACCTGTTTGCGGGCACGGGAAACATCAGCTTTGAATTTGCATCCCGGGGTACTGAAAATATTGTTAGTGTAGATAAGGACCACGGTTGCATCAAGTTTATAGCCTCAGTTTCAAGGGAACTCGACTTAAATATTAAAGCTTTTAAGGAAGATGTCTATAAATTTCTGGAAAAGAACCGCCTGCAATTTGATATCATTTTTGCAGACCCTCCTTACCAGTTTGGGGACGATGATTTTAAGAGATTGGTAGCACTGGTATTCGGGAATGAGTTACTGAGAGAAGGCGGTATGCTGGTGGTTGAACATTCCAAATTCACCGATCTTTCGGGGCTGCCTTGGTACACAGAGGAGAGAAGGTATGGAGGAAGTGTGTTTAGCTTCTTCCAGGCCAATAACCCGGAAAAATAAAAAAGCAGGCCATAAGCCGAATTCTGTAAAGCCCTAAAGCTCCCCCATCATTTATCTGGACCAAAGGTTGCCCGTTGGTTCTATCCGCCTACCCTTCAGCTCGGGCGTGCAACCCTCAAACGCTGATATACATGGCGTTTCACCGCATAGAGTTTACCTGATTTCACTACAGCATTACCTGTACATACTTTCTGCTGCACTTGTCCTTCCCTAATAAGGGAGGCGGGCGTTACCCGCTATGCCGCACTACGGTGTTCGGACTTTCCTCCCCGGATAACCGGAGCGACAGGGAGACCTGCTTGTTGCAAAATTACAATTTTGATGCCAAGCCTTAAAATTGTTGATAAGTATTAACTCCAAAAGCCTATTTTTAAAGACGGGAAGAATCCCTATTTTTATATTTGTAGAACACCTGATTTAAATAAGTTTAGCAAGTTGGAACCCTTCATTGTCTCAGCCAGGAAATACAGGCCCCAATCTTTTAAAGATGTGGTGGGACAGGAGGCTATTACCAATACTCTGAATAACGCCATTGAACATAACCACCTCGCTCAGGCGTTATTGTTTTGCGGGCCGAGAGGGGTAGGTAAAACAACTTGTGCCCGTATTCTTGCCAAGAAAATAAATCAGGAAGGCACGGAAAACCCGGACGAGGATTTTGCCTTCAATATTTTTGAGTTGGATGCTGCCTCGAACAACTCTGTTGACGATATCCGAAATCTGATTGATCAGGTGCGCATACCCCCTCAGGTGGGTAAATACAAGGTCTATATCATAGACGAGGTGCATATGCTTTCGCAATCGGCTTTCAATGCATTTCTGAAAACCCTGGAAGAACCCCCAAAGCATGCCATATTTATCCTGGCAACTACCGAGAAGCACAAAATTATTCCCACTATACTGTCCAGGTGCCAGATCTTCGATTTCCGGCGGATATCCGTAAAGGACGTTGCCCAATATCTTAAATATATAGCGGAGGAACAAGGAATTCAGGCCGACGAGGATGCGCTCCATATAATTGCCCAGAAGGCAGATGGGGCTATGCGGGACGCCCTCTCCATCTTTGACCGTGTAGTAAGTTTTTCAGGGAAAAACCTGTCCCGGCAGGCGGTAACGGAGAACCTGAACGTACTGGATTACGACACCTATTTTGAAATTACCTCCCTGCTTCTGGATCACGATATTCCGGGGGCACTACTGCTGTTCAATACGGTACTCTCCAGGGGATTTGAAGGACACCATTTTATCAATGGTTTGGCCTCACATTTCAGGGACCTTCTGGTATGCCGAAATGAAGATACTCTTGAATTGCTGGAGGTCGGGGAAAAAGCCCGGGAACAGTACAGGGAACAGTCTTTGCTAACCTCCGAGAACTTCCTGCTTAAAGGCGTTGATTTATGTAACAGCTGTGATCTGAACTACAGGGCCAGCAAAAATCAAAGGCTCCTCGTAGAACTTACCCTGATGAAGATAGCATCCTTAGAATTCCAGGGTGAAAAAAAAAATGACGGCCTCAACACAGACCGGGTTCCATTAATTCCTGCAACTTATTTTAAGTCGGCCAACAAGCCCAAAACAAAAACAGTTGACTCTCCCCCACCTGAAGGGGTTTCACCAGCGGTTATTCACCAGGCTGAACAAGCAGAAACAAAAGAGGCATTACCTCCTGTAGAGACGGTGATTAATAAAACAGAGGAACCGGAAGGTATAATCGCAGAAAAAGACAAGGTAGAGGCTGCAAAAGAGATCCTGATCAGGGAACGCAGCAAACGGGTTTCAGGATTATCACTTTCCAGCCTTAAGGCCAAAAAAGCCCACGAGCAGCAGAAAAGAGAAAAACAGCCCAGTTCTGAGGTACTCCCCACCGATCCCTTTACCGAAGAAGAACTGCAGACACATTGGAACGCCTTTATTAAAAAACTGGAAAATTCCGGTAAAAAGATACTGGCTTCCAGCCTGGCCACAGATGTTCCTAAAGTTTCAGATGGGTATGTGATATCTATTGAATTGCCCAATCATACCATGAAAAAAGAAATTGAAAGGGAGCAATCAGGATTGATGAACTACCTCAGGAAGAAGCTGCGAAATTATGATATCACCCTCAGAATCAATGTGAATGAAGAGGCTGCCAAGCAGTACGCCTATACCCCTGAGGAGAAATACGAGAAACTTCGGGAGAAGAACCCTGCAATTGACCTCCTTAAAAACCAGTTCGACCTGGAGCTTTAGGTTGTCTTGGAAGAGCTTATTCAAATTACCGAGAATACAGCTAATTCCAGCCTTAATTAGCTTCCCTTAAATTCAAAAGTAAATAAGGGATCTTTTTACCTTTGCAAAAAGAAACGATTATGCTCGGTCTAAAACTACCCACAGATCCCAGATGGGTCAATATCGTAGAGAAGAATATAGATGAGATACTCACAGATCACGCTTATTGTGAACAGAAGGCTGCCAGCACAGCGATTTCCCTTATCGTAACCTTCCCGGAATACCCGGATCTCGTGCAGGAGATGGTTGCCCTTTCACGTGAAGAGATGGGGCATTTCAAAATGGTGCACGACCTTATCCTTGCCCGGGGTAGTAAACTGGGCAGGTATCGCAAGGATGATTATGTGGTGGAATTGATGAAGTTCTTTCCAAAAGGAGGAGAACGGAAAACCCAGCTTGTGCATCGCCTGCTATATGCAGCTTTGATCGAAGCACGCAGCTGTGAAAGGTTCCGGCTGCTCTCTGAAGAACTACAGGACAAGGAACTTGCCGAATTCTACCGAAAGCTCATGATCAGCGAAGCGGGGCATTACACAATGTTCCTCAAATTTGCCAGAAAATTTGGGGATCGAAAAGAAGTTGACCAGAAATGGCAGGATCTTCTCGAGTATGAAGCAGATATCATGAAGAACCTGGGTAAAAAAGAGACCGTACACGGCTAAAACCGCCGATCATAAAGGAACTGCACTGAGCTAATTCTCCAGCTTTTTTTTGTAATAATCGTAAAGGGCAAACTGGGAACGCAACTTAGGCTCCTTATTGTTCTTGTACCGGTTGTCATGGTCCGGAGAGAATATCCGGGCTTTTACATTATCCATCCAGCATATCTCAAAAGTATCCAACAATTCAGCCTTTACATCCTCATCATAAATTCTGCATCCAACCTCCACCCTGTTGTCCAGGTTACGGGTCATCCAGTCGGCAGAAGAAATAAACACTTCAGGATCTCCTTCATTAGCAAAGATGAACAACCTGGGGTGTTCGAGGAACTTGTCGACCACACTGATGGCTTCAATATTTTTACTAAGCCCCGGCATTCCCGGAATTAGGCAACAGACTCCGCGAATAATCAGTTGTATCTTTACCCCGGCCTGACTTGCTTCATAAAGCTTGTCTACCATAGTGTAAGAGGTAAAGCTGTTCATCTTGATCTTGATATAGGCCTCCTCACCGGCTTTCGCGCTGGCAATTTCATTGTCGATTAACTTGTTGAAGGTCGCCCTGGTGTAATGTGGGGACACCACAAGATGCTTGTATTTGGGAACCCGATAGGTGGTTTCAAAAAACCCGAATACCTTGTCTATTTCTTTCAGCATGGGTTGATGTGCTGTAAACAAGGTATAATCCGTATAAATCCTGGCCGTCGTCTCATTAAAATTGCCTGTGCTTATAAAACCATACCTTTTTACGCCATCCTCTTCTTTGCGTTCAATGACCCCAACCTTGCTGTGCACTTTAAGTCCGGGGATACCAAAAATTACTTTTACCCCTTCGGCCTGAAGCTGCCCGGCATAATCAATATTGGCCTGTTCGTCAAAGCGTGCCCGGAGTTCAATCTGTACAGTTACCTTTTTGCCATTTTTTGCAGCATTGATCAGGGAGGATATTACCTGGGATTCATTGGCCAAACGATAAATAGTGATTTTGATACTACGAACTTTAGGATCCAGGGCGGCCTCTCTCAGGAATTTAATCAGGTAGGAAAAGGTATGATAGGGAGCGTACATGAGGTAGTCTTTTTTTGCAATGGCCTGGAGCAAACTGCTTTCCAAATGCAAACCCTTTATCTGAAGGGGCGTAATTTTCTCATACAACAGGTCCTTTCGCCCCAGGCTTGGGAAACTCATATAATCCTTGCGGTTATGATATCTTCCCCCGGGTATGATACTATCTGTATCATGGATATTCATTTTGTCCTTAAGAAACTGGAGCGTATCAGGTTCAATTTTTTTGTCGTACACAAATCGAACCGGCGCACTGATCTTACGCCCGGCAACACTGGTGGCCAGCTTTTCGATAAAACTTTTACTCAGGTCATTGTCAATATCCAGTTCCGCATCCCGGGTTATTTTTATCATATGGGCAGAAATGGATTCGTATTCGAACATGGAAAAAACCCGATCCAGGCAATAGCGGATCAGGTCGTCCAGGATAATGATAAAATTCTTGTCGCCTTCCCTGGGCAGTACAACAAAGCGGTCTATACCCTTTGGGATTTCAATTAGTGCATATCGCTTTTCACCTTCCCCTTTCATGACCATCTTAACCGCCAGATAGGCCGCAGTATCCTTTAGCGTTGGAAATTCGGCCAGGTCGTTGAGGATAATGGTCATAAGCTGGGGGCTCACATGCTGCATAAAGTAGCGCACCACATACCGGGCCTGAGACTCTGAAAGCTGAGACTCCCTTAGCATGTAAATCTCCTGCTCTTCCAGTTCCTTTTCTATTTCGTGGAGAATCTCCAGGCTTTTGGCCTGGTGCCTGATAACGATTTCGGTAATGGCAGCAAGCAATTCTTTTGCGGTTTCTCCTCCCAGGGCGCTCTTTCCCTTTTTTCCTGCAAGCACAATACGCTTTACCGTGGCGTAGCGTACCTTAAAAAACTCATCCAGGTTATTTGAAAATATACCCAGGAAACGGAGTCGTTCAATCAGGGGAACATTCTTATCAGCACTCTCCTGCAATACCCTTTCATTAAAATGGAGCCAGCTGATCTCCCGGTTAATATACCGGTTCTTGTGTATAACCATTATCGAATCTCTTTGGGGAAAAGAATAAGTTCTGTTGTTCCTTTATCCAGTTTTTTCCAGTTGTCTACCTGGAAGTTAATCTTGACAAGACCAGAAGTAGGGATATTGTCTATGTGCATACTTCCCAGCTGGTTGGCGATATTGGTAAAGGCATAATTATGTCCAAAGATAGCAACGGAATTGAGGCTATTGTCCAGGCCTTTTACAAAACCAAGCGCACTATCGCCCGAAAAGTCATATAAACTGGGTGTCAGGGATACTTTTTCCATGGGATATTCCAGTGTCCTGCAAAAAATCATACAGGTGTGCAGTGCCCGGTTGGCAATACTGCTGAATACACGGTCTGGCAGTTCTTTAGTGTTTTTCATAAAGGTACTGGCAACCAGGTGGCCATCCTTGATACCACGAGGTTTAAGCGGACGGTCCTGGTCCCTTACATCGTAATCCCATGAAGATTTTCCATGGCGGAATAATAACAAGCTTTTCATAGGTTTTGCTTTTAATAGTTAGACTGGAATATATTTACCTAGAAATCAGGGTGCCAGTCGTTCAATTTTCCAATTATAGTCTTCCTCGAGTGTAAATCGTATGCGATCGTGCAAACGATTGGGTCTTCCCTGCCAGAATTCGATAGAATAGGGCCTTACCAGATAGCCTCCCCAGTATTCCGGCCTGGTTATCTCCTTTCCCTTGTAAGCCTTCTCCAGTTTTTCAAGGGACTCATCCAGGGATTCCCTGGAGGGGATCACCTCACTCTGTCGTGAAACTATAGCTCCCAGTTTACTTCCGTCCGGACGAGATTCAAAATACCCGTCTGAAAGGTTTTCAGCAAGCTTTTCGGCCACCCCCTTGATTATGACCTGGCGTTCCATAGCAGGCCAGAAAAATGAAAGACAAACCCTCGGGTTCTTCGCAATGGCTTTGCCCTTCTCACTTTCGTAATTGGAATAGAAAATAAAACCCTCGTAGGTGTATTTTTTCAGCAATACTACCCTTGATTTAGGGTATCCGTCCAAACCCAGGGTTGATACGGTCATAGCGTTGGGTTCGTCCATAGTACCCGAATCCTCAACCTCATAAAACCATTTCTGGAAAAGGGTAATGGGGTCATCGGATATATGATCTTCATGAAGATTCTTTTTATCGTATGATTTCCGGTAATTACTTAAATCCTTCATCCAATCCTTCCTTGCTTTTATGGTTTACAAAGTTCTCAAAAAGATAGTGAAATACGAAGTTATAGCGGTAAATATAGGGTCCTAAATGATGTGCGGAGCCTAAAACTCGAATTGTCTGCCGTCATCAGCCAGCAGTACATCCTGAAATATAGGCCTGGCCTCATCGGCAAATGAGGAGATATCTTTATACCGTGTTGAGAAGTGCCCCAGGATTAGGGTTTCAACACTGGCATCACGTGCTATCCGGGCAGCCTGTTTGGCGGTACTGTGCCTGGTTTTTTCCGCCAGATGCGCCTCCGTTTCCAGAAAAGTAGCCTCATGGTAAAGGACACGCATATCCCTTAGTGCGGAAACCAGATCAGGTTTGTAAGCCGTGTCGCTACAGTAGGCGTAGTTCCATGGCTTTGGTGGGTCAAAAGTAAGTTCACGGTTGGGTACTACCTGTCCGTTATCCAGTGTAATGTCCTCTCCGGATTTAATTTTTCTAAAATAGGCCATATCCACCTTGTACTTCCCCACGGCATCCATATTGAGCTTACGCTGCCCAATTTTTTCATGGAAAAGAAAACCATTGGTATACACGCGGTGATCCAAAGGAAGGGTCTCCACATATACCTGATCATCTTCAAATATCCGTTGCGGAGTACTGGCTGTTAATTCGTGGAATATAAGTGGGTAATTCGTCCAGGAGTTGCCCAGTTTTAGCATCAGGGTAATGGCTTCCTTTATACCTTTTGGGCCATAAATATGCAGTTCTTTTTCCCTGCCCAGGAGCCGAAAAGTGGAAATGAGCCCCGGGAGACCAAAAAAATGATCCCCGTGCAGGTGTGAAATAAATACATGGCAGATTCTTGAAAACTTGATCTTGTATTTTCTGAGCTGAACCTGGGTACCCTCTCCACAGTCGATAAGAAAGAGATGATTCTTTAATTCAAGAACCTGAGCAGTAGGATGGGTAAGGGTCCTGGGTGTAGCGGCATAGCAACCAAGAATACTGAGCTTCATCAATCAGCACAATTTAAGGGAACTAACTTGTCTGCGAAGACCTTGTTAGCCTGTTCTTCCATATGCCTGAATGAAATCCGATGGATACCCATGGGCTAGAGTTCCAGATCCCTTTCTATCTCTTCCATTTCTATAATATCCCGGGCTTCCTGCAAGGTAGGGACAACACAAATCTCATCAGGTGTTTCATCATAGGCTACCTTATTGGTAACCAGGACAAAAGATTTCCTCCGGCCGCGATGCTTGTTGGATATATTTAAAAATTCAAGGATATCATTAGCCGTGAGGGAAGAAAAGGAAAACAAGTTAATGATCAGGTGGTCATCCTTTATTCTGGGATAGGCCTCATTGAGGTTTTTCAGAAATTCTGCCAGCGTAATTTTCTCCTGGAAAACGATAGTCGTGTTCCCGTCCTTATCAAATATCATAATACTACTGTTTTATTTTCGAAGCCAGCAGGTAGATCACTGCCATTCGGATTGCCACCCCGTTTTCTACCTGGTCCAGAATAATGGATTGTCCGGAATCTGCCACATCGCTGGTGATCTCCACCCCACGGTTTATGGGTCCCGGGTGCATCACCACAATCTCCTTGTCCAGACTTTTCAATATGGCCGAATTTAAGCCGTATTGCTGGGTGTATTCCCGTGTTGACGGGAAATAGCTCAGGTCCATACGTTCCTTCTGAATCCGAAGCATATTAGCCACATCACACCAGTTGAGCGCTTTCCTGAGGTTGGTTTCCACCCCTACCCCCAGGCTCTCGATATACTTGGGAATAAGTGTCCTTGGCCCACATACCTTTACTTCAGCACCCTGAAGTTGCAGAGCAAAAATATTAGACAGGGCAACCCTGGAATGCAGGATATCCCCTACGATCACCACTTTTTTACCCGCCACGCTTCCCAATCTTTCCCGTATGGAAAAGGAGTCTAGCAAGGCCTGAGTAGGATGTTCATGGGCACCATCACCGGCATTGATAATGGAGGCGTTTACGTTCTTCGATAAAAATATTCCAGCTCCCGGATTGGGGTGTCGTATCACCACCATATCCACTTTCATGGAGAGTATATTGTTTACGGTGTCTATAAGGGTCTCCCCTTTTTTAACGGATGACTGGCCTGCTGAAAAGTTGATAACATCGGCAGATAATCTCTTTTCGGCAAGTTCAAATGAAAGTTTGGTTCGGGTGCTGCTTTCAAAGAAAATATTGGCTATGGTAATATCGCGAAGTGAAGGTACCTTCTTTATCGAACGGTTGATCACTTCCTTAAAATGATCTGCAGTCTCAAAAATGAGTTGAATGTCTTCTTCCTTGAGGTATTTAATTCCCAGCAGGTGATTCACACTTAACTCACTCATATTTAACTATTTATCAAATATATTATGTCTTTATCCGGGTCATCGGACCAGACCACCTGAACCCTCTCTTCATTTATGGCGTCTACCTGCCTGCCGCGATAATCGGGTTGTATGGGCAGATGCCTGCTAAACCTGCGGTCTATTAGTGTTAGCAATTCTATAGACCGCGGCCTTCCAAATGATTGAATGGCCGTTAAAGCTGCGCGAATACTCCTTCCCGTATACAATACATCATCAATCATAACCACATCTTTGCCCTCAACCAGGAAGTCGATTTTGGTACTGCTCGCCTCCAGGGTCTTGTCACCCCTTCTAAAATCGTCCCGGTAAAAAGTAATGTCCAGATAACCCAGCTGAATGTCCTTTACCTTGTAATCGTTCACGAGCATATCAGCCAGGCGCCGTGCCACGTGTATACCTCTGGGTTGTAATCCGATAAGGACAGTGTTCTTAAAATCGAGGTGCTTTTCCAAAAGCTGACAAGCCAAACGGTGAAGGATGATGTGAATTTCTTTTGAAGAAAGGAGGACTTTTTGACTCATGTGGGTAAGGAATCCGTCACGTTAAGCACAAAAATAGACATTTCTTGCGAATCTGCTCAGGCATAATCGACCTGAGCTTCTTATTATTTGATTCAAAAAAACCCCGGCAAAAGCCGGGGTTTTTGAATTAGTGGTCAATGGAATCCTTACTTTTTCTTGTTGGCTTCCATTTTATCCTTCAGCGCCTGAAGTTGCTCGTTTGCATCACCCAGAGTAGGCTTGGCCTCATCAGCTGCTGCTGCAGCCTTCTTCTTGGCAGCCCTTACATTGCGCTGTTCTTCTTCCTTGAAAATAGCAGTATGACTTGCCACTACTCGCTTGTAGTCCTTATTGAATTCAATGATCTTGAACTCTGCTTCCTCACCTTTGCCTAATTTCTTGCCATCTTCTTTCTCCATATGGCGTTGTGGCACAAAGGCAGTGATGTCGTCATTGAAAGCAATAATAGCACCTTTATCCACGATCTCAGTGATAGAAGCCTTATGTACCGTTCCCAGTGCAAATTCTGCTTCGTATTTATCCCACGGATTTTCTGTGGTTTGCTTGTGACCAAGGCTTAATTTACGCCCTTCAACGTCCAATTCCAGAACCTCCACTTCAAGTGTGTCCCCTACAGCTACAAATTCTGATGGGTGCTTGATTTTCTTGGTCCAGGAAAGGTCAGAGATATAAATCAAACCGTCGATACCTTCTTCCAGTTCAACAAATACTCCAAAGTTGGTGAAGTTTCGAACTATACCTTTATGTCTTGATCCCACAGGGTATTTGGAAGTGATATCGGTCCATGGATCCGGGGTCAACTGTTTAAGACCCAGAGACATTTTGCGGTCTTCACGATCCAGGGTAAGCACAACGGCCTCCAGTTCATCTCCAACATTTACGAAATCCTGAGCGGAACGCAGGTGCGTAGACCAGGACATTTCAGAAACGTGAATCAGACCTTCCACACCTTCAGCAACTTCCAGGAAGGCACCGTAATCGGCAATTACCACTACTTTTCCTTTTACCTTGTCTCCTATTTTGATCTCATCTCCAAGTGCATCCCAGGGATGTTTTTCCAGCTGCTTTAACCCAAGCTGGATTCTGGATTTGTTATCATCAAAGTCAAGGATTACAACGTTCAGTTTCTGGTCGAGCTCAACCACTTCGTTAGGATGGTTGATACGGCTCCAGGACAGATCCGTGATATGAATAAGTCCATCTACCCCTCCGAGGTCTATAAATACTCCGTAAGAAGTGATGTTCTTCACAACACCTTCCAGTACCTGACCTTTTTCGAGCTGTCCGATGATCTCGCGCTTCTGCTCTTCGATATCGGCTTCGATAAGTGCCTTGTGCGATACTACAACATTTTTGAATTCCTGGTTGATCTTAACCACCTTGAACTCCATGTTCTTGCCTACGTACTGGTCGTAATCCCTAATAGGTTTAACGTCGATTTGAGAACCGGGCAGGAACGCCTCGATACCAAACACATCAACGATCATACCTCCTTTTGTTCTGCACTTGATATAACCGGTAACTACCTCTTCCTTGTCGTGTGCGGCATTTACCCTATCCCAGGCCTTAATGATACGCGCCTTTCTGTGTGAAAGAACGAGCTGGCCACTTTTATCTTCCCTGATATCAATGAGTACCTCAACCTTGTCGCCTACTTTCAGGTCCGGGTTGTAGCGGAATTCATTAAGAGAGATGACCCCTTCGGATTTGGCATTGATGTCGATAATAGCTTCTCTGTCTGTCAGGTGAGTTACCGTTCCTTCTACTACTTCTTCATCTGCAGTATCTACGAAATTCTCGGCAACCAGCTTTTCAAATTCTTCCAGTTTAGAGTCGTCGACACGCTCAATACCCTCCTCGTACTTTTCCCAGTCGAAATTTTCAAGAAATTCCTTTGGATCCTGCTGCGGGGTTGTTTGTTGTTGTTCTTCTACCTGCGCAACTTCCTGCTCAGGTGCTGTTGTTTTTTCTTCAGCCATCTGCTGATTTGATTTGTATTCTGCAAGTTCTCAGGAGTTAGGCAACACCTGCAGAAGAAATTATCATTGTTTTTTACAGTCCTTTTCGCTCCTGAACATTCGCCAAAAAGGAGCGCAAAAATACAATTTAATTCTTGTATATCAAACCTTTGGGTGATTTACCTTAAATAAGTCGGACAGCAATTGCAATGGGGCGGTCCTTACTCTGCTATTATTTTTGTCCTATGATCTGCTTCGCGAGGAAAAGCAGTCGTTCAAATTGTTCTTCCCGTCCCATATCAGAGTTGTCTACCACTACGGCGTCATCGGCCTTTTTCAGTGGAGATACTGCCCGATTGGCATCGATATGGTCTCGTTTGCGGACATTTTCGAGTACATCTTCATACTTCACATCTTCCCCCCGATCCAGCAGCTCCTTATACCGGCGCGCCGCCCTGATATCAGGCGATGCGGTCATAAATATCTTGAGTTCAGCATCCGGAAACACCACGGTACCAATATCTCGCCCATCCATCACCAGAGCCTTATTCTCACCCATCTTTCGCTGAAGGGCCACGAGTTTTGTCCTGACCTCCGGAAGAACGGACACCTGGCTCACCAGACTGGAGACTTCGAGAGTGCGGATTTCCTTTTCCACATTTTCACCATTGAGGTACATGTCAGACCTCCCCGTATCGCTATTGTGCCTGAATTCCAGGTCCAGCGAATTCAAATGGTCTACCAGGGCTTTGTGATCAACATTTTCTCCTGAGGTAAACCCGGATCTTATGGCATACAGGGTAACCGCCCTGTACATAGCACCTGTGTCTACATAAACATAGGACAAGGCAGAGGCAAGTTGTCTGGCAACAGTGCTTTTTCCCGTGGAAGAGAAGCCATCTATGGCAATTGTAATATCGGGCATTGCTTAAAATTAATCAGAATTACCCGGTTTTGCAGCCGGGTATTTACAATTATAACTTTTTCGCGTTTTTTACCTTCTGATTGGTAATAGCAATTTCTATTACCTCACTCATATCAGTAACGTAGTGGAAGGTGAGTCCTTTGCGGTATTCCTCCTTGATTTCCTCAATATCCTTACGGTTGCCCTCACAAAGAATTATCTCCTTGATACGTGCCCGCTTGGCTGCAAGAATTTTTTCCTTGATCCCTCCAACCGGCAACACCTTACCCCTCAGGGTAATTTCTCCGGTCATCGCCAGGCTCTTTTTCACCTTCTTCTGGGTGAAGAGGGAAACCAGAGAGGTCAGCATAGCTATCCCTGCACTGGGACCGTCTTTGGGTGTTGCTCCTTCGGGAACATGGATGTGGACATTGTATTTGTCAAATATCTCCGGGTTCAGGCCGTAGGTTTCTGCATTGGAACGGATAAACTGCATGGCAATTGCCGCAGACTCCTTCATCACCTTACCCAGGTTTCCGGTAATATTCAGGGCTCCTTTTCCCCTGGATATAATAGATTCAATGAAGAGGATGTCTCCGCCCACCTGTGTCCAGGCCAAACCGGTAACTACTCCAGCCACTTCGTTATTCTCGTATTTGTCGCGCTCCAATCTGGCCGGACCTAATACCTTTTCAATATCCTCATTGGTTACTTTTACCTGGTAGGGCTCTTCCATAGCGATGGATTTGGCCGCATAGCGAACCATTTTTGCCAGTTGCTTTTCCAGCCCCCGCACGCCAGATTCACGGGTATACCCCTCTACGATCTTCTCCAGCTGTCGCTTGCCAATTTTTAAATGATCCCTGTTGAGGCCGTGTTCTTTGAGCTGTTTGGGAAGGAGGTGCCTTTTTGCAATCTCCACTTTTTCTTCGATGGTATAGCCGGTAACGTTAATGATCTCCATACGATCGCGCAGGGCTGGCTGAATAGTGGCTAAATTGTTGGCTGTAGCGATGAACATAACCTTAGACAGGTCATAGCCCATCTCCAGGAAGTTGTCATAAAATTCATTGTTCTGTTCAGGGTCCAGTACCTCCAGCATAGCTGAAGAAGGGTCTCCCTGGTGTGCGCTGGACAGTTTATCTATTTCATCCAGGATGAACACCGGATTGGAGGTTCCGGCTTTCTTAATACTCTGAACTATCCTTCCCGGCATAGCTCCTATATAGGTTTTTCGGTGTCCCCTGATCTCTGCTTCGTCACGGAGGCCTCCAAGGGACATGCGCACGTATTCCCGGCCCAGGGCTTCTGCCACAGATTTGCCCAGGGAAGTTTTACCAACGCCCGGAGGTCCGTACAGGCAAAGGATGGGAGATTTCATATCATTTCGCAGTTTCAGCACCGCCAGGTATTCTATGATACGTCTTTTTACATCCTCAAGTCCGTAGTGGTCACGATCCAGTATGCGCTCTGCACGTTTCAGGTCGAATTTATCCTGGGAGTATTCATTCCAGGGTAGGTCCAGCAGAAGATCCAGGTAATTGCGTTGTATGGAATATTCCGCTACCTGAGGATTCATCCGCTGCAATTTGGCCAGTTCCTTATCAAAATGCTCAGCAACTTTTTTACCCCATTTTTTCTTCTTTGCCCGCAGCTGCATTTCCTGCACTTCCTCGTCATAGGAAACACCACCCAGTTCTTCCTGGATAGTTTTCATCTGCTGGTGAAGGAAATATTCCCTTTGCTGCTGATCCATATCACTGCGTACCTTAGACTGTATATCGCGCTGCAGTTGCAGTTTCTGATACTCCACATTCATGTACTTCAGCGTTGCCAGGGCGCGTTCCTGCAAATTCCCTATTTCCAGCAATTCCTGTTTTTCATGTACTTCCAGATTCAGGTTGGAAGAAACAAAATTGATCAGGAAGCTATTGCTCTGTATATTTTTAATGGCAAATGAAGCCTCAGAGGGGAGGTTAGGATTTTCCTTGATGATGGTCAGGGCAAGATCCTTTATCGATTCTATAATTGCAAGGAACTCCTCGCTGGTCTGATCTGTAGGATCTTCCTGGGTCTCCCTTATGGTGGCCGTAATGTAAGGCTTCTCTACCAGTACGCCGGAGATTTCAAATCGTTTCTTTCCCTGTATGATAACCGTAGTGTTCCCATCGGGCATCTTCAATACCCGCAGAATCCGGGCCACTGTGCCAACCGTATTGATATCCTTGAATCGCGGATTTTCCGTTGCTTCATCCTTCTGAGCAACCACTCCGATTACCTTATTGCCATTATTGGCATCATTGATAAGCTGTATGGAGGAGTCCCTGCCTGCCGTAATCGGAACCACAACACCGGGAAAAAGCACGGTATTGCGCAAGGGAAGTATGGGAAGCGTTTCCGGGAGCTGCTCATTGTGCATCTCCTCCTCGTCCTCCGGAGTAAGGAGAGGGATCAGTTCGGAATCCTCATCGATTCCCTGAAACGCCATATTGTCAAATTTTATAAAAAAGGTGTCCTTCATATTTATTTAAACCGTCATTCTGTCACTTTACACTCCCCGTGCAACCCTCTATAAATTGCTATTAAATCTGGGCGAAGCCCATATTAACAGGGCTAAGCGGCAGCAAACAGGGCTGGGAGTCTCCTTTAAATGTCAATTCCTGTGCCAAGTCCGGCAATATTTTACTAAAAAAAGTGTAACAATCCCTAAATTCAGTCATCTCTAAAGCAAAAGTTCCACTTTTTGAGCCTTAAGGAATTACATATTGATACGTTATTGCAGGGCTGCATGCGCGGTAAGCAAAGTGCACAATTGGAAGTGTACAACCGCTATTACAAAGCCATGTATAATACAGCTTTAAGAATCGTAAAAGATTCAGCAGAGGCCGAAGACGTAATGCAGGACTCCTTCCTGAATGCATTTACAAAACTTGAAAGTTTTAAGGGAGAAGTCACCTTCGGGGCCTGGTTGAAACGCATTGTTATCAACAACAGCATTCACCACTACCGAAGGCAGTTAAAGCGAAACGAAGTGTCTCTTGAAAATGTAATGTACAAGGTCGAAGATAATGACGGAGTTGTTAAGGATTATGGTGTCACAGAACGAAAGGCTCAAAAAGTGATGGATGCCATGAAACAATTGAAGGATAACTACAGAGTTTCTTTGACCTTACATTTAATTGAAGGCTACGATTACGAGGAGATCTCCCAGATAATGGGTATTAGCTATGCCAATTGCAGAACTACGATCTCCAGAGCAAAAGAAAGTTTGAGAAAGAAAATGATTAATGCATAAGTGATGAAGGAAGAGAATTTAGAAAAAATATTCAGAGAACTGGAGGGTCAGTTTGATACTGAAGAACCCATGGAGGGGCACCAGGCCCGCTTCCTGGACAAGCTGGGAACAGCTCAGGGTACGATAAGTATGAACAGGAAAAAGCCTACTACCTGGTGGAAACCCCTTTCGATAGCGGCTTCAATTGTACTGCTCTGCGCCCTGGCCATAGGACTGCCCAACCTTAATCCAAGCACAGAACAACAGCTGGCGAGTATTTCCCCGGAAGTTACCGAAACCCGGCTTTATTTCACCTCGCTGATCGAACAACAGGTAAGCGAATTGCAGTCTGCCAGCACTCCTCAAACGGAGCAGTTGATAACTGAGGTCCTGGTTCAACTTAAAAAACTCGATGAAAATTATACCAAACTGGAACAGGACCTGATCGATGGTGGAGACCCCAACCTTATCCTCAGCGCTATGATCAACAATTTCCAGACCAGAATAGCACTCCTGCAGGATGTGATGGATCAAATAGAAACGATTGAAAACTATAATAACTACGACGATGAAAACCTTACTGTTTAAAATAACCCTTCTGGCAATTCTTGCCGCCCCTGTTACTGTTTCAGGAAGCAATGGCACATTACAGGGGAAGTATGTAAAGGAGAAGACCATTCAAAAGGAATACAATGTAAATTCCAATGCCCTGTTGAAAGTTAGCAACAGCTATGGAACGCTCTCCCTGACTTCCTGGAATGAAGACCGGGTGGTAATTGAAGTCAATATCAAAACCAGTGGCAACAACGAGGACAAGGTCCAGGACAGGCTGAATGAAATCACCGTTGATTTTGAGGCCAGCCCGGAAAAAGTATCGGCAAAGACGCAATTTGGCAACAAGGCTGGTAGCTGGTGGAAATGGGGAAAGAAAAACAAGATAAGTATACAGGTCAACTATACCATCAAACTGCCGGTTAAAAACAGTATACACCTTAGTAACGATTACGGGGCAATTGAATTAGACCGCATAGACGGACATGCCAAGATCAGCTGTGATTACGGACGTCTGGAGATAGGTGAATTAAGGGGTCGCAACAATGAATTGAGTTTCGACTATACCAGCAAATCCCGGATAGACTATGTGAACAGCGCGAAAATTGCCGCCGATTATTCAAAATTCACTATTGGAAAAGCAAAAGACCTGCAGATAAATGCAGATTATACTGCAGCTGTGATAGAAAAAATGGATAATCTGGAATATGCCTCAGATTACGGAAGCCTGGAAGTGATGGAGTCTAACAACGTGTTAGGCAGCGGGGATTATTTCAATCTTAAGCTCGGAACAGTACACGGCAGTGTAGATTCCAGTGCCGACTACGGCAGTATTAAAATAGACAGGATGGCCGCTGATGCGGGAAATATAAATATAAAGAGCGACTACACAAGTATCCGAATAGGTTATGACCCAGCTTACAGTTTTGATTTTGAAATTTCTGCATCCAATGCTGGGGTCAAGGGAACGGACAACTTTGAAGTAAGTGTGAGCAGGGAAAAAGACAAAAGCCGATACTATGCTGGTTATCACGGGCAGGCCAATAGCGGCAACCTTGTAAATATTACCAGCGATTACGGAAATATATCCTTTAACAGGAACTAAATCATCAATCTTAAAAACAAACTAAAATGAAAAATGTATTTGCACTTGTATTAGTAGCCCTTTTTACGCTGAGCGTTAATGCACAGTGGGGTAAAAAAATCAAAGGAAATGGAAAATTGGTCACTATAGAACGATCTGTTGGGGATTATGACGCCATAGCTGTAGCCGGATGGTTCGATGTAAACCTCGTAAATGGGCGTGAAGGTGAACTCAGTATCAAAGGGGAGGAAAACCTTTTGGAATACATCAAGACAGAAGTAAAGAATGGAAAACTAACTATTAAAGTTAAAAAAGGGTATAACCTGCAAAGTGCCAACAAGAAAAATGGTATCCTGGTAACGGTTCCGATTGAAAGCATTAACAGCGTTTCCCTTTCGGGATCTGGAGATATAGTTTCTAAAGATGTACTTAAAGCCGGTGAATTTAGTGCCTCCATATCCGGTTCCGGAGATATCAGCCTTGCCATTGAGGCCGATGTCCTCAAAACCGCAATATCAGGATCTGGAGATATTGAACTTAGTGGAAAAGCCAGGAATTTTGAAGTACAGGTTTCCGGAAGTGGTGATGTTGGGGCATTTGACCTTACTGCAGATCATGTAACGGCCAATGTATCCGGTTCTGCAGACATCAGGGTTACCGCCAATGAATCCATTACCGCCAGGGTTTCCGGATCAGGAGATATCCTGTACAAAGGAAATCCGGAAAAAGTAAACAGCAAGGCCTCAGGATCAGGGGACATCAATAAAGCCTAATCAATAAAACGAACAGCTATTAAGTCCCGGATTTATTCCGGGGCTTTTTTATTTACCCTGGTCAGCAATAGCATCCCGATAAGGAAAAACAACCCAAGAAAAATGGTGGCATTACGCATACTGCCCGTAAACTGTGCAACCACTCCATATAGGAAAGTACCGATAACTATCCCTATTTTTTCTGAGACATCATAAAAACTGAAGAAAGAGGCAGTATCAAGCGTTTTGGGAAGGAATTTGGAATAAGTAGACCGTGAAAGGGCCTGTATGCCACCCATAACCATGCCCACACAACCCGCAGCTATGTAGAAATCCATGGGAGTAATAAGAAAATAGGCGTAAATACAAATGAATATCCACGAGAGGTTTACCACGATCAGGGTAGGGATATTGCCAAAAGCCCTGGAAGCCCAGGCAGTTAGGGTTGCCCCGAGAATAGCCACCAGCTGGATCAGCAAAATACTTACAATTAAACCCGTGGTTCGCTGAGAATCGGATTCCCAGCCAATTTGTTCTTCCCCGAAATAGGCTGCAATTAGCATAACCGTTTGTACGGCCATGCTATATACAAAAAAAGCCCCGAGATAGCGCTTAAGGCGGGTGTTATCGTTTAATTGATTCCAGACCCCCCGTAATTCCTTAAATCCATTGAGAATTACGTTTGTCCGTTTGCCCTTGCGCTTGTTGCCCTTGGGAAGGTGGAAAAAAGTATACTGACTGAACAAGATCCACCAAACCCCTACAGTGGCAAATGAAATACGCATAGCCCTGACTTCTGCCCCCTCCGTTTCAGTTGCCGAGATTCCAAAGGTATCCGGGTTCATTACCATAGCCAGATTAAGTAGCAAAAGCAAGACACTCCCAACGTAACCCATGGAGTAACCTTTGGCACTGATCCCGTCCTGCTGCTCTGGAAAAGCGATGTCTGGCAGGTATGAATTATTTATGGCAAAGCTGACCCAAAAACCAACCAGGCCAAAGAAATAGCATATCAGGCCTAAATAGATATTTTCCAGAGAAAACCAGTACAACCCAATGCAGGATACCCCTCCCAGGTAGCAAAAGAACTTCATGAAGCTTTTCTTATTCCCCAGGTAATCTGAGATCCCGGAAATAAATGGAGTAATTATTGCAATAAAGAAGAAGGCAAGGGAGGTGGTGTAACTGATAAGAGGTGCCCGTGCAATTTCACCTCCGAATACCATAACCTTTTCTATGCCTGCCGCCCTGAACATTGATCCATAGAACAATGGAAATATAGTGGAGGCAATTACCAGGCTGTAGACCGAGTTTGCCCAGTCGTAAAACGCCCAGGCATTGAGCAGTTTTTTACTTCCCTTAATGGCGTAGGATCGAGTCATCAAATAAATAGAAAGCCGCTCCTTGAGGAACGGCTCTCAATATACATTAATTCTAATGAATCCCTAAAAATTACTGGAAGGAAGTCACTCCAAATTTCCTGGCTTCAGCTTTTGCCTCCGGGGCCCATTTGCTGAGATTCGCAATACGGGTATCGTTGGAGGGGTGGGTACTCAGGAACTCCGGTGGGGCGTTTCCACCAGACTTCGCTTTCATGCGTTTCCAGAGCTCTGCAGCCTCATCGGGATTGTATCCGGCGATGGCCATGATCTGCAAACCAATACGGTCTGCTTCTGTTTCATGGCTCCTGCTAAAGGGTAGCATTCCTCCTACGGTTGTCCCTATACCATAGGCCTGGTTGAAGATATTTCGGGTTTCAGCATCATTAATGGCCACATTCCCTGCCACGGCCCCTATTTGCTGAAGCGTACCCGCACTCATCCTTTGCGCACCGTGGTCTGCCAGGGCATGAGCCACTTCATGTCCCATCACCACAGCAACACCTGTTTCCCCGTCACAAATGGGCATGATCCCGCTGTAAAACACAATTTTTCCTCCAGGCATACACCAGGCGTTAACAAGACTGTCATTTACCAGTTTGTATTCCCAGCGGTAGTCCTTGAGGTATCCAGGATAGCCATTGGCATCAAGCCAACGTTCAGAGGCGGTTGCAATACGCTGACCCACACGTTCAATCATGCGGGCATCTGCCGTTCCCTCTACCACCTTTGCCTCACTTAAAAACTTATCGTACTGAGCAAAAGATGTTGGGAAAATACTGTTATTCCCGTAAAAGTTAAGCGTGCTTTTTCCTGTAAATGGATTGGTTTTACAGGCTGCAATGGCAATAAATACAACAATTATAAGAAAGACTCTTCTAGCGTTCATAGTGGTAATATTTCCCGATGAAATTACAAATTTTTAGGCACCGATAATATGCAATTCCGTAAAATCTTTATGAACCATAATGGTATTATCCCCGTTGGGTTTGACCTGTTTCAGGGGTACTTCCACATTATCTACCTCAATGGCTTTGATGGCAAAGGGCAGGCCAATCAGGTTAATCCGGAAATGCTCATAAGGCGTGATATAAGTGCCATTCTTGAATTGCTGAATGATCAGTTCTTTTTCCTTTCCGTTAAGCTTGAAGTTCCTTAGGCTGTAGTATCCTTTGGTATAGTCATATCCCTCCTGGGCATCTTCGTATACTGTGGATTTTTCAACTCCCTCCTTATAGTAGATGTCCAGGGTGAGCTCCGTTATCTCCTTTTCTCCCACGTATTGCTGTACGGGATATTTAGGTATAATAGCGCCTTCCCTGACATAAAGCGGTATGCGGTCAATATCGGCCAGAACCCATTTTTCCATGCCCCCTTCAATAAGTTCTCCGGACCAGTAATCGTACCATTTGCCCCTTGGGAAATACATCCTTCTTCCCTTGGCGTTTGGTTCCTGAACAGGACACACCAGGATTTCTTCACCAAAGATAAATTCGTCTGTTCTGAAATGGGTTTGGGGATCCTCCTGATCGTAATATACGAGGGGCTTCAGCATAGGGACATTGTCTTCAGAATAACGCCAGAACATGGTATAGAGGTAGGGCAATAACTGGTATCTCAGCTCCAGATAATCCCTTACAATATCAGTCACTTCCTTGTCAAAGGACCAGGGTTCCTGGTCTCCGTGATCCCCACTGGAATGTACCCTGCAAAACGGATGGAAGATTCCCAGCTGTATCCACCGGGCAAATAGTTCCCCATTGGGCTGCTCGGCAAATCCACCAATATCGGAGCCTACAAAAGACATCCCGCTCATGCACATGCGCTGTACCTGCACATTAGCTATCCAAAGATGTTCCCAGGTTGCCACGTTATCACCGGTCCAGGTACTGGTAAAACGCTGGGCACCTGCGTATGCAGCCCTTGTGATTACGAAAGGGCGTTTGGGGTAAACGTATTTTTTTACCCCCTCATAAGTAGCCCTGACCATTTGTGTGCCATAGACATTATGCGCCTTCCTGTGGCTACAGGGGTGGCCGTCATAATCGTGACGTGTATCCAGGGGAGCCGTCTTGCTGGGGACTTCCATTACCGCCGGCTCATTCATATCATTCCATACTGCATGCACCCCTGTCTCGGCGATCAGTTCCTTATACAATTCTGCCCACCATTTCCGTACTTCAGGATTGGTAAAATCAGGGAAACTACACTCCCCGGGCCAGACCTTCCCCTGCATTATGGGGCCGTCTGCCCTTTTGCAGAAATAGTCCTTCTCCAGGGCCTCATTGTAGACCCAGTAATTGCGGTCTACTTTGATACCCGGATCGATCATCACAACGGTTTTAAAGCCGTCCTTGTAGAGTTCATCAATCATCCGCTTGGGGTCCGGGAATTTTTTCTTATCCCAGGTAAAGCAGCGGAAACCATCCATATAGTCTATATCCAGGTAGATGGCATCGCAGGGTATTTTGAGGTCTCGAAATTTTTTTGCCAGTTTCTTTACGCGGGATTCCGGATAATAACTCCATTTGGACTGGTGGAATCCCAGAGCCCAGAGGGGAGGTAATTCAGGGGTTCCCGTGAGGTCGGTATAAGCTCTGACCACACGACCCATATCCGGCCCGTAGAAGAAATAGTAATTCATTTCACCTCCGTCTGCCCAGAAACTGGTTACATGACGCCTTTCATGTGAAAAATCAAAGCAGGTATGAAAGGTATTGTCAAAGAAAATTCCGTAGGCTATGTTATTGTGCAACCCGATGTAAAAGGGGATGGCTTTATAGAGCGGATCCTGATCCTTGGTATAGGCATACTGGTCAGTAACCCAGTTGCTCACACGCTTGCCCTTAAGGTTGGTGTGGGTAGCTTTATCCCCCATGCCGTAGTAACTCTCCCCGGTCTGGGTGATCTTGCTCATTTTTACATTGTTTCCCCCGTGCTCATGGTTTTCTTCCCAGTGAAAACCGGATTCATCTTCATTGATTATGTTTCCCTCAAGATCGCTTATCTGCACCCTCAGGCTTTTTTTGTCCACCAGGATCTGAATCTTGGAAGTTCGGATGAGGTATTCTGTGCTGGTTTCCTCGGATTCCAGTTGGTTATAGCCCTTGCTCGCCGTTGGGCTTATGGCATAAGAGAAATCGGGCTGGAAACGGTAGTCTGTAGCATAGCGAAAACGTATTGCGCTGTTCCTGAGCACCGTGATCTCCAGGATGACGCCGTTCTCTGTGGTAAAATAGAATTTGTCGGTTTCTTGCTTAAAATCGACTATCTGGTTGGGATACAGGTTCCCTTTATATTCAATCTCCGTATTGGTAATCATTCGCTAATAGCTTTAAACCCAGCAAAAAAAAGATATAAATATCTAATACAGAAATGATTTCATCAAGATTTATCCACTACAACGATTGCGCAAGGCCAGGTTACTGCAGGATCAATACCCCCAGGGGAGGAAGGGTAAGGGTTATGGATTGCATATACCCATGGGATTCCTTTTTGGATACCCTAAGAGCTTTGTTACCCGTTCCACTACCTCCATATTCTTTGGAGTCACTATTGAAGATCTCTTTCAGTCCCTTTGTTTTCGGGACCCCGATACGGTAATTCTCCCGCGGAACCGGGGTAAAGTTACATACCACAATCAGGTCGTTTTTGGGATCGTGTCCCTTTCGGATGTAGCTCAGCACCGAGTTCTCAGCGTCCCCGTAATCGATCCAGTGGAATCCTTCAGGACTGAACTGTTTCTCGTAAAGAGCGGGATACGTCTGATAGATACGGTTCAGATCTTTCACCATTTTCTGAACACCGGAATGGAAATCGTACTGCAGCAGGTGCCAGTCAAGGCTTTGCTGGAAGTTCCACTCGGAAGATTGACCAAATTCAGCTCCCATAAAAAGTAGGTTGGTCCCGGGATGGGTGTACATATATCCTAACAACAGCCTCAGGTTGGCAAAACGCTGCCACTCATCACCGGGCATGCGATACAAAAGGGATTGTTTGCCGTAGACCACCTCATCATGGGAAAACGGCAGCATGAAATTCTCCGTGAATGCATAGGTCATGCTAAAAGTAAGGTCGTTCTGGTGGTGCCTGCGATAAACCGGTTCTTTCTTGAAATATTCCAGTGTATCATGCATCCAGCCCATCATCCATTTCATACCAAATCCAAGTCCGCCAATACTCACGGGGCGGGTAACCATTGAAAAAGAAGTGCTTTCCTCCGCTATGGTCTGTACATCGCTAAAATTCTTGTACACGGTTTCGTTGAGCTCCTTGAGGAAAGATATGGCTTCGAGGTTTTCATTGTTGCCATACATATTGGGCTCCCATTCTCCATCCTCCCGGGAATAATCGAGGTAAAGCATTGAGGCCACGGCATCTACCCTTAAACCATCTACGTGATATTGTTCCAGCCAGAACAGCGCATTGCTGATCAGGAAAGCGCGTACTTCATTTCTGCCATAATTAAAAATGAGGCTTTTCCAATCCGGATGGTATCCTTTCCTCCTGTCCGGGTGTTCGTACAGGTGGGAACCATCAAAAAAGCCAAGACCATGGCTATCCTCGGGAAAATGTGATGGTACCCAGTCGAGGATCACGCCAATATCATTCTGGTGCAAACAGTCTACCAGGTATTTAAAGTCCTCAGGTGTGCCAAATCGGGAGGTAGGTGCAAAATATCCGGTAAGCTGATACCCCCAGGAAGGATCAAAGGGAAACTCCATAACAGGCATGAATTCCACATGGGTGAAACCCATTTCCTTCACGTAGGATACCAGGTCTTTCGCCAGTTCGCGATAGGTCAGGAAGGAGTTCTCATTATTGCGCTTCCAGGATCCCAGGTGTACCTCATAAACGGAATAGGGCCTGTCCAGACCATTCTTTTCCTTGCGGTAACCCATCCAGTCCCTGTCTTTCCACTCATACTCTCCTTCCCAGACCACAGAAGCTGTTTTGGGAGGATGTTCACAAAAACGGGCAAAAGGATCTGCTTTTTCGGTTACCGCACCGTGATTGTGGGAGTGAATCTTGTATTTGTAGAGCGCCCCATGTTCAACTCCAGGGATAAACCCCTCCCAGATGCCACTGGCATCCCAGCGTACACTCAATTTATGCTCACCCTCCAGCCAGTAGTTAAAATCCCCTATCACGGAAACAGCCCGGGCCGCCGGGGCCCAGACGGCAAAGTAGGTACCTTTTATTCCATTAAGTTCCATGGGGTGCGATCCCAGTTTCTCATAAAGCCGAAAGTGTTTCCCTGACTTAAAGAGGTTAATATCAAAATCCGTAAACAAACTGTGGGATACCACCTTATTCATATACTCGTATTTGGTTAGCTTTCATTCATTATACTCATTATCCCTTCCAGCGGTATTACCGCCCACAAAGGCCTGGAATTCATTTCATAGCCCAGTTCATAAACTGCCTTCTCAAGCATACAATACCTGAGGATAAATACCCGCTCCTGATTATAGCCGATATTGATGTTGTTTTGCTGTATCAATTTTACATAGGTATCCAGGAACACCCCTATAAAATAGCGGTACAGGTTCTCTCCTGCCATGTAGAGCTCTTTCTGGCTGTAAGGGTACTTTTCACCTTTATTGAAAATAGTGGCGTAAATAGCGTAGTGGAAGGAACGGAACAAACCCGCCACGTCCTTTAGCGGAGGTTGCTTCACCTTCCTGTCCCGTATAGTACTTTCGGGTTCGCCTTCAAAGTCGAGCAAATAGAAATCCCCGTCCTGTACCAGCACCTGGCCCAGGTGGTAATCTCCATGGACCCTGAGGCGCTCGCCTTTTAATTTAGTCCAATCGAACTTCACAAAGCGCTTTCGGATTTCATTCTTTCTCTCCAGGAATTGCTTGGCGAGATCCAGGGTAATCCCTTCCAGCTTATGCAGGTTGTTCTCCACGGTGTTAAGTCGATTCTGGAATTGATAGAGCAAGCGGTTTTTGAGCCAGACCTCATAATCACCGTTAAAGCGAGCCGGTGTAAATGAGGTATCTTCAAATTCGGATCCCAGTGCCACGTGCATTTCAGCAGTACGCTGGGCCAGCACCTGCAATTTGAGGAACACATTCAGGCCTGCCCAGTCAATTATTTCATGAGGTACGTCTTTAAGGGGCAGCGGCTGGAATAAATCGATCTGGGGCAGGTTTTGGACCTTGATCTTTTTGTATTCCAGGTTGCTGAATATGCCGTCAATCTCATTTAGGAAGTAATCCCATGCATCGCCCTGGTTGGGCACAAGCTCCTGCATGAGGGCAATGGTGATATTGGCACCATCCGTATCAATTATACTGATGCTTCCCTGATAGGCCGGCGTATTTTTATATCCCTTACGCTCCGAAAGGAACCGGCTCATTTCATAATCCGGGTTCTTATCAGCATAGATCCTGCGGAAAAACTTGATCACAGAACTGTCATTCATGATGATGGAGGTATTACTCTGCTCCATCCCCATAAATCGGGAAGATTTATACTCGGAATGCGTAAAGAATTCGCTTTTGTGATAGCGCACCCGGGTGGTATCATTAGGCACGGCCGTCATGATACGCTCAAAAACAAGCTTTCGAAAGGCTTCCAGATTGATGGCATCTATTATAAAGCCGTCCTGGCCCTTTATGGAAATGGGTAAAATACGGTCCTTCTCCGCAAAACTTTCATCGGATACAAAAGCAATAGGCAGGAAATAATGATGGTAAAAGGCCTCCTTAAAATTTATTTCGAGCAATAGGCCGTAATAGACCTCCCCCTTTTGCTGGATTCTGAAATACTCCTGTAATTCTATGTATTTCAGGGTGCTGGACTTACCTCCATACCAGCGTTGCTTGATAACATAATCTTCAAGTATATCCGACAGGAAAACCTTTAAGAATCGTTTGTCGTCCAGTAGCTCCTCCCAGCTAACGTCGAAACGATAAGGCGGTTGTGTAATAATATCTTGTTTTTCTTTAGCCATGCTGTTTTACTATTTGAAAGATATGGAATGGCAGGGCAGGATGCAATTCCACATAATTCCATTCGTCCCTCCAGTAGTAACCATTGTCTGTCACCAGATCGTGCATCAGGAGTTCATCACCGGCAGATATTCCCAGGGCTTCAAGCGGCAATTGAACAAAACCGGTCTGGGTATAATAGGGATCTAAATTCACTATAATGAGCAACTCATTGCTGCGATCCTCATTCCATTTATGGTAAGCGATCAGGTGATCATTTTCAATATGGCAAAACTGAATATTGTTGGTTTGCTGCAGGGCCGGATGGTCCTTCCGGTACTGATTGATCCTCGATATCAGGTGGGTTAGCTTATTCTGTATGCTCCAGTCCCAGTGCCTTACCTCGTATTTTTCAGAATTGAGATACTCTTCCTTTCCAGGCATGGCATCGGTCTCCATATACTCGAAAACAGGGCCATAGATCCCAATATTTCCGCTCAGGGTAGCTGCCAGCACATAGCGAGCTATATGCATGGCTTCATTGGCTCCTTGTAAATGATAAGGGTTGATATCAGGAGTGTTAGGCCAGAAATTAGGCCTGTAATACTCTTTCATTTCGGACTGGGTAAGTTCTACCATATATGAGGTGATGTCATGCTTGCTTACCCTCCAGGTGAAGTAGGTGTACGACTGGCTGAAGCCCTGCTTGGCCAATTGCTGCATTACCCTCGGCCTGGAAAAGGCCTCTGCCAGAAAAAGCACATCCGGGTGTTTCTTTTTAACCTCATCGATCAGCCATTGCCAGAAATAGTAGGGTTTGGTGTGTGGGTTGTCTACCCTAAAAATGTTGATGCCGAAACCTACCCACTTCAAAGTAACATCCAGCAGCTCTTGCCACAGTTCCTGGTAAGCTTCGGTTTCAAAGTAGAAGTTAACAATATCCTGATATTTTTTCGGAGGATTTTCTGCATACTGCATAGTGCCATCCGGACGCTTGCGAAACCACTCAGGATTGCTGCTAACATAGGGGTGGTCCGGGGCAGCCTGGAAGGCGAGGTCCATAGCCACCTCCATTCCCCGTTTGTTGGCTTCCTTTATAAAGTGCTTAAAATCTTCTTCTGTACCCAGTTCAGGATGAATAGCCTTATGGCCACCATGCCGGGATCCAATGCCCCAGGGAACCCCACTGTCTCCCTCCTGAGCATCAGTAGTATTGTTTTTCCCTTTTCGATTTACCTCTCCGATGGGATGAATGGGCGGCAGGTAAATAGTGTCAAAACCCATGGCCTGTATGCGCGGCAAGAGCTTTTCCGAGTCTCTGAAGGTTCCGTGTTTTCCGGGTTCCACGGCAGTAGACCGTGGGAAGAATTCGTACCAGGTGCTGAAGTTAGCTTTTTGGCGGTCTACATAAACCCGGAGTTCTCCGCTCTTGGCCATAAACAATCGCTGTGGATATTCAAGGAACAAGTTGTGCAATTCTTCAGATATTGCTGCCTCGGTGGCGGCTAAGTATGCCCCTTCATCCTCAAATAATTCGATCAGCTCTTTTGCATATTCCTTTTCGGCCTTCTTACCCTTCTTTTCAAGATGTCTGAGGTATTGGACCCCGTCAAGTAGTTCACTCTTAACATGCTGTCCGTCTGCGATCTTGGCTTCTATACCGTGTTGCCAGTTCAGTGCATAATCTACCCAGCCTGTTACCCAATAGGAATAGAACCCCTGCTTTTCCACCCGGAATTCTGCGGTAAACAGGTCATTTCCCAGATGCTCCATGCGCACCGGATCAGGTTTTGAGGCTCCTTCGTGCTTGAACAGTAACTCTGCCTGTATGAGATCATGGCCATCTCCGAGGACATCGGCTGTAACCACCACCATTTCTCCTACCACACGCTTTATAAAGAACTCACCACAACTCAATTGTGGCTTAATATTATCAATGACTACCCGCTCTTGTCGGAACATAATCTGAGTTTGCTTGGTTTTGCCCTAAAAATAGGAAAATATCACCAATTCAATCCGGGATAGGAAGATAGTTTTTAAGGGGGTTTTTTCTATTCTTTTCAATTTTTGGAACGCTTTTTGTTCTTCTTCAGGAAACAAGGTGCATTCAGGAATACTCCGGGGCACGCAATACTATTCTAAACCCTATCATTATGAAAAAAGTATCTTTACTACTGGCATTGATCGCAACCGTATTTTTTGTTTCCTGTGAAGGCCCTGCAGGACCTCCCGGATTCGATGGATTAGATGGGCTTGACGGCCTGGATGGCGTTAATATCCTGGGGCAGGTTATTGATATTGAAGGTACGTTTGACTTCAATAACGACTACACGCTTTTTTACGAATTCCCGAATAGTGTGGAAGTATTTGAATCAGATGTAGTTCTGGTTTACATCTTATGGGGCCAGACAGAAGACAACAATGGAGATCCCGTGGATATCTGGCGTTTGTTACCCCAGACCCGATTGTTAAACCAGGGCATATTACTCTACAATTACGATTACACCTTTTTTGATGTAAATATTTTCCTGGAAGCCGATTTTGATCTGGAAACCCTATTGCCAGGGGATACGGACAACCAGGTATTCCGCATTGCCATTGTTCCTGCAGAATTTGCCCAGTCCAGGTTAGATCGCACCAACGTGGAACAGGTCATGAACCTGCTCAAAGTGGAGGAGAAAGACATTCCGCGCTATAAGCTTAATTAACAAATATTTGACTAAGCCTCCTGCCCTTCGCAGGAGGTTTTTTTATGGGTATTCAGTATCTTTGGTGACCAAAAAAATTCTAATGACGCTATGAAAAGAATCACCATTTTTGCCTTTGCCCTTTTATTATTTGGTTGCAAAGGCAATTCCCAGCAGAAAGAGGAGGCCACCACTAAAACTGAGGAGAAAGAACGTACTTTTCCCTACACCAGGACCGATGCCGAGTGGCGGGCATCGCTTACCGACATGGAATACTACGTGCTACGAAGGGCAGGCACTGAAGTTGCTGGAAGCAGTGAATTGCTCAACAACAAAGAAAAAGGCACCTACGTCTGTGCAGGCTGCGGGTTTGCACTCTTCCGAAGTGAGTACAAATATAATTCGGGTTCCGGTTGGCCCAGTTTTGACAGGGAAATTGAAGACGCTGTTGCTTTTGATGTAGACTATAAAATTGGCTACAAGCGCACTGAAGAGCTCTGTGCCAACTGTGGTGGGCACCTGGGACATGTATTTGAAGATGGCCCGAGGGAAACGACTGGTTTGCGCCACTGCATCAACGGTGCTGCCCTTGACTTCATTCCGGACAACCAATAATCTTCAGGCAGAAGGCTAAGATGGACCTACCCACACACTACCTTGCCAACGCCCGCAAAGAACTCCTTCGTTTTAAAGGGATTGCTGAAAAATCCATGCAGCAACTTAATGAGGAAGATTTGCATTACAGGCCAGGAAAGGAGGATAATAGTATTGCCGTAATTGTCCAGCATATGGTTGGGAATATGCGCAGTCGGTTTACCAATTTCCTTACTGAGGATGGTGAAAAAACCTGGCGCAACCGGGAATCCGAATTTGAAACCACGCTGCAGAACAAATCAGAATTACTCCAGGCCTGGGAATCTGGATGGGATTGCGTTTTCCATACACTGGACAATCTAAAGCCCCATCAATTGATGCAGGAAGTTAAGATACGTAATGAAGCCCATTTAGTGATAGAGGCGATCAACCGCCAACTGGCCCACTATGCCTACCACACAGGTCAAATTGCCTATCTGGCCAAGTCTATCCGGGGTAAGGATTGGGAGTCTATGAGCATTCCGAAAGGCGAGTCTGAACGCTTCAACAAAAAAATGTTCGAAAAGGGTTCCCGAGATTAAAAAGAGGGTAAAAATGCCCTCGCGGTTTTACCTCAGGTTTCTTACCTTTGCTCCGCATAAAAAATCAACAAAGAATAAAACCATGAGCAATTTTGATGTTATTGTCTTAGGAAGTGGCCCCGGCGGCTATGTTACTGCTATAAGGGCTTCCCAGCTGGGATTTAAAACTGCAATCATTGAAAAAGAAAGTCTGGGAGGCGTTTGCCTCAATTGGGGTTGTATCCCTACGAAAGCTCTGCTGAAATCTGCTCAGGTTTTTGAATACCTGCAACACGCGGAAGACTACGGATTGAAAGTTGAAGGGGCCGATAAAGATTTTGACGCCGTGGTAAAAAGAAGCCGGAATGTGGCCCAGGGCATGAGCAAAGGGGTTCAGTTCCTGATGAAGAAGAACAAGATTGAGGTGATCAACGGTTTTGGAAAACTATTGCCCGGTAAAAAGGTAAAAGTAACTGCTGAGGATGGAAAGGAAAGTGAATACAGTGCAGAGCACATCATTATCGCTACGGGTGCCCGAAGCAGGGAGTTACCCAGCCTTCCACAGGATGGCAAAAAGGTGATCGGCTACCGTGAAGCTATGACCCTGGACAAACAGCCTGAGAAACTGGTAGTAGTTGGAAGTGGAGCCATTGGTATTGAGTTTGCTTATTTCTACAACGCCATGGGGACCGAAGTAACCGTGGTTGAATTCCTTCCCAATATCGTTCCTGTGGAAGATGAGGAAGTGTCCAAGCAACTCGAGCGCACTTTCAAGAAGTCTGGCATCAAGATCATGACCTCTTCTGAGGTAACTTCTGTGGATACCTCCGGGAAAGGAGTTGTTGCAACGGTAAAAACACCAAAGGGAGAAAAGACCCTGGAGGCCGATATCGTCCTTTCTGCAGTGGGAATCAAAACCAATATTGAAAATATCGGACTGGAAGAAGTAGGTATTGCTACTGATCGCGACAAGATCGTGGTTAACGATTACTATCAGACCAATATCCCGGGCTACTACGCCATCGGTGACGTAACCACCGGCCAGGCCCTGGCCCACGTGGCCTCCGCAGAAGGCATCCTTTGTGTGGAAAAGATCAAGGGTATGCACGTGGAACCACTCGATTACGGAAACATACCCGGATGTACGTACTGTATGCCCGAAATTGCCTCTGTGGGCCTTACCGAAAAGCAGGCCAGGGAACAAGGATTCGATATCAAGGTCGGAAAATTTCCTTTCTCAGCAAGCGGAAAAGCCCAGGCTTCTGGTAATTCGGATGGATTTGTAAAAGTTATCTTCGATGCCAAGTACGGAGAATGGCTCGGTTGCCATATGATTGGTGCCGGGGTAACTGATATGATCGCCGAGGCTGTAGTGGGGCGAAAACTGGAAACCACAGGACATGAGATCCTCAAGGCAGTGCACCCCCACCCTACCATGAGCGAGGCCGTAATGGAAGCAGTTGCAGACGCTTACGATGAAGTTATCCACCTCTAATTGAATTAAAAAGATGTTACAAGCCTTTCGGTATACCGCTATTCTTGAAGGAATCAGCTATTTATTATTATTTGCCCTTAGCATGCCACTTAAATATTGGGCGGGCATCGGAGAGCCCAATCAATACATCGGGTATGCCCATGGCTTCCTTTTCATAATATTTATAGCAATGGCCGTAGTACTGACCTATGAACATAAATGGGGATTAAGGCGCCTGCTTATCTTTTTCCTGGCGTCTCTATTGCCCTTCGGGACCTTTTATGTTGAGCGGAAATACCTTAGGCCAGCATTGGCTTAAAGAAAGCTTCGGATGGCCAGTTCATAGCTTCTGAGGCCAAAGCCGAGGATCACCCCCTTTGCGCCTGGTGATATAAAGGAAACATGACGAAATTCCTCCCGCTTATGTGTATTGGAGATATGTACCTCCACCACTGGGGCATCAATAGCCTTTACAGCATCCCCAATCCCTACCGAGGTATGGGTATAGGCCGCAGCATTCAGAATAATACCGTCGTAGGAGAATCCAACCTCCTGTAATTTGTCTATAAGTTCCCCTTCTATATTGGACTGGAAGTATTCAAGATTTACTTGAGGGAACTCAGCCTGCAGTTCTTTCAGGTAGTCTTCAAAACCACGTGCCCCGTAGATCTCAGGTTCCCGCTTGCCGAGAAGGTTTAAGTTGGGTCCGTTGATTATGATCAATTTCATGGGATAAATGTAGGGAAAAGTAAGCACCCCTGCCTAATCCGGGTGACCGACAGTTCTAACAAAAGCTGAAAACAGTTTAGGAATAGTCGCCTAGAGCCTGTCTGGTTTGGTCTGAATAGTAAGGACAAGACCAACACTTATGGTGTTCCAGGTGACAACGTCCAGATCAACTGAGGTATAGGAAATATTAATTTCTGTGGTCTGGTTAAAGAGGTAGCCCAGCATGGGACGGTAATAAAAACCCCCGTCATTGCCATCGTTTAAACCGATAGCCTGCCCTACATTAGCCCCAATAGAAAGGTCGCGAACCGGCCAGAAGCGAAAGGCTCCTGCCACAGGTAAAAACTGAACGTCCTCACCCGCTTCGGATTCCAAACCAAACTTATCGCCAAAACCGTGGATATATCCTGTGGCAATACCTAAATCAAAATATTCTCCAAGCACCCACATATAGCCTACGTCTGCACCGACCATCAAACTCACAGCTTCATCGAAGTCGCCCGTTGGAATCCCGCCCTGTATTCCTATACGAAAACCCTCCTGGGCCTGCAGGTTGTTAAAAAACAAAAATGAGAATAAAGAGAAAAGCAATAGCTTCTTCATAATGGCTGGTTTTGGATTTTACTATTGCAAATAACGTGCTATGGCCCCAAATGTTGTTTATAGTAACTTTTAATAAATCGCAGATACCTACAGGTAGAGGAAGCGGATTACCTAAAGTAACAAAAAAAGGAGGCTTTTGAGCCTCCCTTTCCATTGAATTATAATTATCATATTAGAACATATATCCAATACCTATAGATATAACCGAGTTTTGATTACTTCCTTCTGTGTCATCTTCGTTAAGATCGGTAAATCCAATATTGTATCGTGCGTTAAAAAGCAATCCGTTTTCCAACTCATAGCCCAGGCCGATATTACCACCAAAATCAATGTCCTTTACTTCATCCTTAATATCCACTTCTACCCCATCAAAATCAACGTCTGCCGACATTAGAAAGCCTATCTGAGGTCCGGCTTCAAAATAGAAGCCGTCTGTTACCCCAATTTTTAACATGACCGGGATATTCAAATAATTTATTTTCAAGTCAGCTTCTTCACCGCCTTCAGATATCTTTGCTCCCTGCATGCTAAAGTTTAACTCCGGGCGAAGAGCGAGCATATCCGTCAATCCAAATTCTGCCATAAAACCGAGATAGATTGCAGTCCTTGTATCGTAAAAATCTGAGTCATCGCCGGAAAGGGTGGCTAAATTGACCCCGGCCCGTGCACCGAAATTTACATCTGCCTGTGCATAACTGGTTAATGCGAACAAGCTTAACAACGAAATTAACATTAGTTTTCTCATAGTATTTAGGTTTTGATTATCCAGGTTGTTTTATTAAAGTTACAATGTTTAACATTCATATCAATGGTTAAGCTACTGTTTTTCAAAAAAATAAGTTTTTCCTGGATTGGTTCTCCATATTTTCCTTTTATATTATATAGTATCTTGTTCACATGAATTGGTCTGCAGCCCTTCAGGATTACCAGCATTACCTCCGGATTGAGCGGGGTTTATCCGAGAATTCTATCAGCAACTACGCAGCCGATGTAGAGAAACTGATGCGGTTTCTTGAAGCCTCAGGCGCCACGGCTTCCCCCAAATCCATAGAACAGGAGCTGATACAGCAATTTGTTTATGAGATTGCGCGTATTTTGAATCCCAGGTCACAAGCCCGGGTAATCTCAGGTTTGAGGAGCTTTTTCAATTACCTCATCTTTGAGGGATACCGGGAAGACAACCCCACGGACTTGCTGGAGTCCCCAAAGATTGGCCGCAAATTACCGGACACCCTTTCCCTGGAGGAAATTGACATGCTGGTAGGAGCCATAGATCGCTCCAAACCGGAAGGAGAACGCAACCGGGCCATGCTGGAAACACTCTACGGTTGTGGTTTACGGGTTTCGGAACTTATCAATTTACGGCTTTCCGATCTCTTTTTTGAGGAAGGTTTTGTCCGGGTTACTGGCAAAGGCAACAAGCAACGCTTTGTCCCGGTTAGCCCGCTCACCCGAAAAGCCATCGATTTGTACAGAAAAGAAATCCGTCCCCATCAGAAAATAGAGAAAGGATTTGAAGATATCCTTTACTTAAACCGCAGGGGAAAAGGACTTACCCGGGCCATGGTATTTACTATCATCCGGCAGCTTGCAGAAAAAACAGGCCTCAGGAAAACCATCAGTCCACATACGCTGAGGCATTCATTTGCTACCCATCTGCTGGAAAATGGTGCCGATCTCAGGGCAATTCAACAAATGCTAGGGCATGAGAGCATCACCACCACGGAGGTTTACGTACATGTAGACCGTTCTCACCTCACTGCGGTGGTACAGAAATACCATCCCAGGAACTGATATCACAGCAAATTTGTAGGTTTACATGTAACAATAGTCGCGTAAGGGATACTAATTACTACAGGAATACCAACCAACATTGTGAATAAGGAGCTAGAGCACAAATTTGTGACCGAACTGGAGGACAATCAAAATATTGTCCACAAGGTTTGTAGTTTGTATACCAATGACCGTGACTCCCATAACGACCTTTTCCAGGAGATCACCATACAATTGTGGAAGGCCTATCCCAAATTCAGAGGTGAGGCCAAATTCAGTACCTGGATGTACCGTGTAGCTCTTAACACAGCCATTACCCTATACCGTAAATCCAAAAAAAGGGTGAATACCCAGGACTATGAGTCTGTAATCTTCAAGATTAAGGCAGAAGAGTATGATGAAACTGAAGAACAACAGCTCAAACTGATGTACAAGGCTGTGCGCCAACTGGGCGATATAGACAAGGCCCTTGTTTTCCTCTACCTGGAGGATAAAGATTACTCCGAAATATCAGAAACCCTGGGTATATCCGAAGTAAATGCGAGGGTGAAGATGAACCGGATAAAAAATAAATTGAGAAACATGCTAAATCCATAAGGCAATGATGGACGAACTGGATTTGTTGAAAAAAGACTGGCAGAGTAGGGAAAAAGACCTGCCCAGGCTGTCTTATGAAAAGATCTACAAAATGATACGGAAGAAATCTTCTTCCATTGTGAAATGGATATTTTTCATAAGTGTCATGGAATTTGTATTCTGGGCAGCTATCAACCTCATTAATTACAGTGAAGAATCCAGGGAACTGGAAAAACAGTGGCATATTCAGAATCTTTCTACCGCCCTAACGGTTATCAATTATGTTGTACTGATCTATTTTATAGTCCGGTTCTACCTGAATTACAAACAGATCACCATTACGGACTCGTCAAGAAAATTGATGAAATCTATCCTGAAGGTCAAACGCACCGTTACCCAATACGTGTGGTTTAACATTGGCATCTTCTGCGTATCGCTGGTGATGTTACTTTACGGCTCGCTTACTTATGGGGAGGAGAGTGAGAAGATCATGGCAGCCGCTGAAGCAGCGGGGAATCAGATCCTTTTCTGGGTAATGCTGATTGGGCTTTGTGTGATTATTATTGGGATTATCCTGCTGTTGATCTGGCTCTTCTACCGATTGCTCTACGGCATCCTGCTGAAAAGACTGCGCCAAAATTATGCGGAACTTAAAAAGCTGGAATTTTAACCTTTCTTCTTAGTTCTCCAGCGCCTCTGTTTATGTTCCTCTTCATAAGCCAGTAGCTCGTTTTCAGGTATCACTTTGAGGAACGAAGGATGTTGCTCGATAGCATACTCCAGTTTTTCAATTATAGATTCCACACTCTCATTGTCGTAATCAATCTCAAGGGGTGGCTTGATAACCATATGCTGTAAAATCCCCTTTTTCTTGATAAAAAGCCCTTTCTTATCGAAAGAACGCCGGAAACCATCAATAACCACCGGAACAACTACTGGTTTATACTTTTTTATGATATGTGCAGTTCCCTTTCGAAGGGGTTTCCAGGGCGTGGTGGTTCCCTGTGGGAAGGTAATCACCCAGCCATCCTTCAAGGCAATCCCGATATTGGTAATGTCACTCATTTTCACCTGCCGGTGGACTTCCTGTCCGGCTGCCCTCCAGGTACGTTGTATGCTAATGGAACCTGCGTAGGCAAGGATTTTGGTAAGCAAGCTCTTTTTCATGGTTTCCGCAGCCGCCACGTAGTACATGTTCAGTTTGGGGCGCCACAGGTATCCGATATTTTTAATACTGTCTTCACGGCCGCTTAGACTGGCATTGAACACGTGAAACATGGCCACAACATCTGCAAAATAGGTCTGGTGGTTACTAACAAAAAGTACATTTTCTGCGGGAAGTTGCCTTATTACCTCAGATCCTTCAATTTCCAGCTTGTTGAATCCCTTGTAGCGCTGGTGGGTGACCATCCCCATAATACGGATCAACCATTTTTTCAGGAACAGTATATGGCCAAACGGATTTCTTTTAAATAACCCCATAGGGTTCAAAGGTACAAAATAGGGTTTATAAGATTTTACGAAACAGTTCGCGAATCTCACTCAACATCATTGCAGTTGCCCCCCAAACCGTATGCCCGCCCAATGAAAAAGCGGGAACCTCAATATCACGGGCGTAAGAAGTGGTCATCCGCGTAGAAATAATATTCTGATCATCCAGGAATTCGGTAAGCGGAACTTCTACCAGGTCTTCCACTTCAGAAGCCTGCTTCCTGAATTCAGGCGTTCCCGGGTAGATACCCAAAAAAGGGTAAACCTCAAAGTTGCTGGGAGGTATAAACAATTGGCTAACCGGGCGTATCACTTCAATTTTAGTGCTCTCCGCCCCTACTTCCTCCTCAGTTTCACGCAGAGCCGTATCCAGCATACTCCGGTCTCCGGGTTCTTCCCTCCCACCTGGAAATCCCACCTGTCCGGAATGAACCCCGGGATACTTCTTCCTTAGGATTAGGAGGAGTCTGGTCAGATTATCCAGATCCGGATAAAACAATGCCATGACGGCGGCTTTTTTGGGGTTCTTACTCCTCTTCAGGTAATTTTCCAGCTCCCTGACCCGAACTTCCGGCGCCATTTTATAATGTGCTTCAGCACCCGGTAGAGGCAGATTTTTTATTTTTGCAACCTGTTGTAGAAATTCTTCGAAATCCATGCGTAAAACAATAGCCCTTCTTACAAGTATACTACTTTTTTCAGCTTCCTGCGGAGAAGCCAGTAAGGAAAAGAAAACCCGGGAAGAAACACCTGCTGTCGTTAAAGGGAACACAGAGAAAGACACGCTGTCCCCGGCCAGTGAAGAAAAGGAAGAGGAACCCTTTGTGCTCACCGAGGAAAATGCCATTGATTTCTTTTTCGATTACCAAAAAGGATTAACAGAGAACAAGGTGAAGATCACTACCAGCCTTGGTAGTTTCACGGTGGAGCTTTACGACAATGTACCTTACCACAAGGCCAATTTTATCTACCTCACCCGTAAGGGATATTTTGACAATACCATGTTCCATCGGGTGGTAAAAGATTTCATTATCCAGGGCGGCAATGCAGACAACCTTGAAACTGCAAAAAAACGAAAGGAAATTGGTCGTTATCTCCTGCCTCCCGATACACGCAAAGGATACAAACACCACAGGGGTACTATCTCAATGCCAAGTAGTGAAATTGACAACCCACACATGCTGGCTTCACCCTATGAATTTTTTATCGTGGTAACCAAACCCGGGTCCTATCACCTGGACGGAGATTATACGCCCTTTGGAAAGGTGATCTCAGGAATGGATGTTGTGGACCTCATCAACCAGCAACCAGTTGACGATGGTGACTGGCCCATGCGAAACATTTATATCGAAAAGGCTGAGGTTATTAAGTAAAATGGAAAGCTCAGTTTTTGGGATAGATGCTGGGCAACGCTATTTTAAAGCGAACCGCCAGTAAGCGGATCCCTATGACAATAACAAGTCCGGCCATATAGGCATAGGCATCGGCAATGGGAAGTTCCCTGAGCAGAAAATATGAGAAACCCCCAAGTATACAAGCCGTAGCATAGATTTCCTTCCTGAAGATTACCGGGATCTCATTGCACAAGGTGTCCCGGATCACACCGCCAAAAGAAGCCGTCATTGTTCCCAGGGCTACACACATTATAGGCGTTAAGCCAGCTGACAATCCTTTTTCTATACCAACCATAGTGTAAAGGCCAATCCCAAGCGTATCAAATAGGAAAAGTGATCTTCTGAAATACTTGAGTTTGCTCTGAAATATTATAGCAAAGATTACGGTGGCAATGATGGTAATGGCATATACCGATTGCTGCATCCAGATAACAGGTGTGTTTCCAATAAGCATATCTCTGAGGCTTCCCCCACCAACTGCAGTTACAAAAGCAACAATAAAAACCCCAAAGACATCCAGCCTTTTTTCCATAGCCACCAAAACACCGGAAATCGCAAATGCTATGGTTCCCAGGATGTCAAGCGTAAAATAAAACATGCTTGAAAAATTTTCTCATGTTTAGCGAAAGTAATGCAAATCCTATTTGGGAATCACCTTGAATTGCATTTTTTATAGCTTGGAAAAGACTTCTTTCATGCACAATAGTAGTTTTACAGCAAACATTTTGTATTCGTGAACAACATCATCAGATATATGTTCAGCGCGGTCTTAAAAATCCCAATCCCACCTTGCTTTTCCAAAATTTCCCCAGTAATTTTATAGGTGATGCTTTTTCATACGCACCCGTCTTTAATTACATCTACAACTTATTTTCAAGGCATGAGGAAAATACTGATCTTCATATTTCCCATCCTTGATCTGTTCCCTCCCAATGGGCCCGTACTTCCTGATAATTTATCATCCGGATTGAATCTCGAAGGACTGCAAAACGCCTCGCTAATGGCTTCGAAGCGCGAGGAACCAAAAACAATCTTAGAAAGAATATAGACCTATGAAAAAAATAATCGTAAAACCAGGAGCCAAACTTGATGATTACAAGGCCTACGGAACTTTATACAACCTGGTTAACCAGTTCCTGGAGGATGTGGCAGAATTTCCGGACAAACTCAGAGGAAAGACCATATGGATGATCAATTCCACCGCGATTGGAGGTGGTGTTGCAGAAATGCTTCCCAGTCAAATGCGTATTATCCGTACCCTGGGAATTAATATTGAATGGCTCGTCATCGAGGCCAGGGATGAAGCCTTCTTTAACCTTACAAAAAGGATCCATAATGCCATACACGGGAGCGGGAAACCCAATTTTACAGAAGACGACCGGGAAGTATACGAAAGGGTAAATGCCCGGAACCTTGAAAAAGCACTGGAATATATTGAAGATGGGGATCTGGTGGTGATCCACGATCCGCAACCCATGCCTTTAGGCGGCATGATCCGGAAACATAAAAAGGTTAAGCTCGTATGGCGCTGCCATATTGGCCTGGAGACTGAAAATGAAGTTACCCGGGCGGTCTGGGATTTTCTTTCGCCCTATTTTGCAGATTACGACCGCTTTGTTTACAGCCTTGCATCCTATGTGCCTGAAATCCTCAAGGACAAGACCGCCATTATTCCTCCTGCCATCGACCCTTTAAGTCATAAGAACAGGATGCTCTGGATGTCTAAATGCCTGGGGATACTACAGCAATCCGGCATCATCAGGGAACAATTGCCTGTGCTTTATCCCAACTATAAACATAAGGTGCGTCGGGTAATGCCAGATGGCAGTTTCGATACGGTTAACCACGATAGCGAACTGGACATCATCTTCCATCCCACCGTACTGCAAATTTCCCGTTGGGACAGGCTAAAGGGCTTTAAGGAACTTATGGAAGCCTTCATTCTGATGAAAAGGGATAATGAAAAGAAAACAGACAAAAGCAGTTTGGTATACCGAAGAATAAGGCATTGTAGGCTCACCCTGGGAGGACCGGATCCCGCGTTCGTCTCAGACGACCCCGAAGGCATGGAGGTACTGAATGAATTAATTGAACAGTACAAGGCTTTGTCTGTAGACCTGCAAAGGGCCATTGCCCTGTTGTTACTGCCTCTGGACAATCCCAAGGAAAATGCGCTCATTGTAAACGCCTTGCAACGCAGTGCCACTATAGTTGTACAGAACTCCATTCAGGAAGGCTTTGGGTTAACGGCCACTGAAGCCATGTGGAAACAACGTCCGGTCCTGGTGTCGGGAGCAGCCGGATTAAGGGCCCAGGTGCAGCACGATATCAATGGCAGGATCAATCCGGATCCGACAAATATTGCCCAGCTTGCAAAATGCCTGGAAGAAATGCTAAGTAATCCTAAAGAGCGTGATAAGTGGGGCTTTAACGGACAGGTCCGTGTGATCAATAACTTTACCCTGTTCAGTCAGATTAAAGCCTGGTTAAGCCATTTAAGTTCGCTGGAATAAGATGCTGCTTTCACTTTTTAAATCAATAACAATTCTATTAGCTGGTATTAGCATGAGTACACTAACCCTATACGATTTTAATAAAACGAGCAACATTGCCGACTGGTTGGTGGTGAATGATGGTGTTATGGGAGGGCTTTCTAGGGGAACCATGGAACTTAGTACTGATGGCCATGGTGTATTCCGCGGTAAATTGAGCTTGGAAAACAATGGGGGATTTAGTTCCATTCGGCATTCCTTTTCAACCAAAAAGGTGTCTGATTTTGACCATATTAGGCTGAAGGTAAAGGGAGATGGAAAAAGGTATCAGTTACGGATCAAGTCCAGGAGATCTCAGTATTATTCATACGTGGCCTACTTTGAAACCAATGGCGAGTGGGAAACCATTAGCGTTCCAATTCGGGAAATGTATCCTGTTTTCCGCGGAAATCGGCTCAATCAGCCTAATTATGAAGGTGTCCAGATAGAGGAAATCGGAATCCTGATCGCAAATAAAAAAGCTGAAGCATTTCGGCTTGAGATAGACTCCATTTACTTGCAGGCTTTAAAATAACAACTAAAACATAGGATTGCCCCAGTATTCCCATATCTGTCAAGGCTATTACTGCAATCCCATGCTATTGCACGGGAATCATTTAGGATAAATCAGGATCGCCATAGAAATACCCTGATGTCACTGAACCACAATACCATTTGAGTGGCGAATATTCCCGGACAGCCTATTAATTAATTGGTCGATTTGAAATAAATCATTTTTTTTCAGAAAGTTACAATTCCCGATTGGCAAGAATTCACCATAGTACTTGACGATAAGGATTCCGATTTAATACAACCTTCCTATCATGAAACAGAAAAAGACACTGGGCTGGGCCGGCCTGTTGATCATCGCAGTAATCATCCTCCTTATACTTCCGGAACAAAGCAGGGAATTGCCAAAAAAGGACAAAGCTTCCATTGGCGCTATTAAATGCACTGTAGCTAAATTTCTACTAGACCCTGTAGACAACAGCAAACAAATTGCCCCTTTGTTTGACAACCTGGGTTCCTATTCTTTTCCTGTAAGCACAGAGAACCAGAGGTCCCAGGCATTTTTTGATCAGGGTATGCGTCTTACCTTTGCATTTAACCATGCCGAAGCACATCGTTCTTTTATGGAAGCCGCAAGGTTAGATCCTGAAAACGCCATGGCATATTGGGGCCAGGCCTATGCCCTTGGGCCCAACATCAACGATCCCTTACCTACCCAGGATAGAAAAGAAGCCGCATGGGAAGCCTTACAAACTGCCAACCAGCATCTAAAAGGAACTACCCCTCTGGAAAAATCCCTCATAAAGGCATTGAATGCCAGATACAGCAATAACTGGGAAACAGATCCGGCGGTACTCAATGAATCCTACCTTAAGGAAATGCAAGAAGTTAGCAAGGCTTTTCCAGAAAATGCAGATGCATTAACGCTTTACGCAGCAGCAGCCATGAATACTATGCCATGGAATTACTGGGATGGGGATGGCAATCCCATGCCCAATACTCAGAAGTCCAAGGCTGCGCTTGAAAAGGCCATTTACATCAATCCTGAGCATCCGGGTGCCCACCATTACTACATCCACATGGTAGAACTACCCAAGCCAGATCTGGGGGTTGCCAGTGCAGAGGCCCTGGAAGACCTGATGCCCGGAGCAGGCCACCTGGTGCATATGCCCTCTCATATTTACATCAGGGTTGGGCGCTATAAAGACGCCGTTGAAGTAAACCACAAGGCCATAGCGGCAGACGAAGACTATATTTCGCAATGTTTTTCCCAGGGAATGTATCCTTTAGGTTATTACCCGCATAATATCCATTTTCTGTGGTCTGCATCAAGCCTCATAGGTGAAAGCAATACGGCTATCGCCGCAGCCAAGAAAACCGCAGAAAAAGTTCCACAGGGGGAAATGGCAGAACTGACCTTCCTGCAGGATTTTGCTTCCACTCCATTACTGGCTTATGTGCGCTTTGGAAAATGGAATGATATCCTCACCTACCCGCAACCCTCCTCAGACATTGTTCATCTTAACCTGATGCGCCACTATGCAAGGGGACTTGCTTTTGTCAGGAAAAACAATGCGAAGGAAGCCCGGGAAGAGCTCGCCGCTATTAAAACAATTTTGGAAGATCCCGAAACCGCTAATATCGTAGCCACTGCCCAAAATTCGTCAGACCGGATCGCAAGGGTTGCTTATGAAGTGGTGGCCGGAGAACTGGCACAACTGGAGGGAGATAATAAGAAAGCCATTGAACATTTGGAAAAAGCCGTGTCTACAGAAGATGGCCTTACTTATACCGAGCCATCTGCCTGGCACGTGCCGCCTAGACAAAACCTGGGGGCCATTCTAATGGACCAGGGCAATTATGAAGATGCCGAAACGGTTTACAGGGAAGATTTAAAGAAACTACGCCAGAACGGCTGGTCACTTTATGGTTTGTCAAAGGCACTGGCAGCCCAGGGAAAAACTACAGAGGCGCAGGCTATTCAAAAGGAGTTTGAGAAGGTATGGCAATACGCCGATATAGACATTGATCGGTCTGCTTTCTAGTTGCCCCTTGCGGCTAAATCTTCATATTTGCAGCTGCATTTCGGGCAGCTTCAAATTCATTGACCAGGTTCTCCACTATTTGGGAGGCCGGAAGTATGTCATGAATTAAGGAAGCGACCTGTCCAATCTCGAGTTCACCCTCTTCCATGTCCCCTTCAAACATGCCTTTTTTTGCCCGTGCACGACCGAGAAGAGCTTTAAGCTCATCAATCCCGGCCCCTTGCTCATAGGCGGTTTGTATGTCCTGGTAAAACTTATTCTTAAGCAATCGAACCGGCGCGAGCTCTTTAAGGGTTAGCTGGGTATCGCCCTCCCCGGCCTCAACAACCAATTGTTTAAAACTATTATGAGATGAAGCTTCATGACTGGCCACAAAACGGGAACCTATCTGAACCCCATCCGCACCAAGGACCATGGCAGCGAGCATTGCGGCTCCTGTACCTATTCCTCCGGCAGCAATGAGCGGTACGGTAATATGCTCCTTCACCGAGGGGATCAGGGTAAGCGTTGTAGTCTCATTGCGACCGTTATGACCTCCGGCTTCAAACCCTTCGGCAACAATGGCATCTACCCCGGCCTCTTCCGCCTTTTTGGCAAATTTGACACTGCTCACCACATGGACTACAGTAATGCCTTGTTCCTTGAGGTGAGCCGTCCATGTCCTGGGATTACCGGCAGAAGTAAAAACAATCTTCACCCCCAGTTCAACGATAATTTCCATCAATTGCTCAATATCCGGATAGAGCATGGGTATATTGACACCAAATGGCTTGTCCGTTGCCTGCTGGCATTTCTGAATATGTTCCCTCAATACCTGAGGGTACATACTACCCGCACCGATAAGTCCGAGGCCACCGGCATTCGAAACGGCAGAGGCCAGTCGCCAGCCGCTTGCCCATATCATACCGGCCTGGATAATGGGGTATTCAATCCCAAAAAGGGAGGTGATTCTGTTTTGCATAGATCCTATATTTTCAGGAGATCACACCCGAACCCAGGAGTTCTTCCTCCAGGTACCAGGCAACAAACTGCCCTTCTGTTATGGCAGATTGTTTCTCATCAAAATCAACATAAAGCCCCTGTTCTATTTTGTAAAGCACAGCATCCTGCAACTCCTGCCTGTAGCGTATGCGCGCCTTTACCCTCATGCTTTCTCCAGGAGCCAGGGCAAGATCGGGACGTACCCAGTGCACTTCGGGCTCCTTTACAAACAAGGCCTTCCTGAACAATCCTGGGTGTGCCTTTCCCTGTCCAGTATAAATAATATTTTCTTCTACATCCGTATCGATCACAAAAAGAGGTTCCGGTGTGCCACCCACATCGAGGCCCTTGCGTTGTCCTATGGTGAAATAATGGGCTCCCTGGTGTTGCCCCACCACTTTGCCGTCCTCAATGACATATTTGTGTTTATGTGAATGGTACGCCAGTTCTGCTTCCTTATCATCAAATACAGGCAGGGTTTGCTGATACTGCTGGGCATCTGCAGGGACTTCCACGATAACACCTTTCTTAGGCTTTAACTTTTGCTGCAGGAATTCCGGAAGCCTAACCTTACCGATAAAGCACAGCCCCTGCGAATCCCTCTTCTCTGCGGTGACAAGGTTTTGCTCCGCTGCAATCTTCCGGACTTCGGGCTTGGTCAGTTCGCCAATGGGAAACAGGGTTCTGGACAATTGCTCCTGTGACAGCTGGCATAAGAAATAGGACTGGTCTTTATTCCGATCGAGGCCGGACAACAGCTGGTATGTCTCACTTCCATCATCTCTTTTGAGCACACCTTTGCGGGCATAATGTCCCGTTGCCACGTAGTCGGCACCAAGTTGCAGGGCAATTTTCAGGAAAACATCGAATTTGATTTCCCGGTTGCAAAGTACATCGGGATTAGGGGTCCTGCCCATTTCGTATTCCCGGAACATATAGTCTACAATCCGCTCCTTATATTCGGCACTCAGGTCTATCGTCTGAAAGGGTATCCCCAATTTCTCAGCCACTATAAGAGCATCATTGCTATCTTCCAGCCAGGGGCATTCCTGTGAAATAGTCACGCTATCATCATGCCAGTTCTTCATAAACAGGCCAATAACCTCATACCCCTGCTCCTTAAGCAGGTAGGCTGCAACACTGGAATCCACTCCTCCGGAAAGGCCAACTACAACTTTTTTCATAGGCACAATTGCGATGCAAAAATACAAAAAATCAAGGCTGCGAAGTACCTGTTTGAATTGTAGTGAGATAGTTGAAAATCACAGGTAATCAACTGGCCATTCCTTTAAACCAGTTCGATTTTTGGCGTATTACAACTTTTTATTTTTTGAATATTATGCTGTATCAATGGTACCTGCCAAAAACTTCTGATTCAGTAATGTTAACCCATAACGTTTCATCGACAGAACTGTTAATTATTTTTTAAATACCTTTTTTTGTTTAATGTTAAGTATATTTTTGTTGAACATTTTAACATAAATCCTTATTCCATGAAAAAGAAAAATTTCCTAATTAAAACTCTCGTTGCGGTTTTTGCCCTGGTAGTACTGGGAGCTTGTAGCAATGATGACGATGATGATCAAATTGTAATCACAGATCCTACTATTGTGGACCTGGCGGATGCCAACGATGACCTAAGTATTTTGGTAGATGCTTTAACCGCAGCTGACCTGGTAACCACTCTACAAGAGGCCGGACCATTCACTGTATTAGCGCCTACTAACACTGCTTTTCAGCAATTTTTAACTGATAATGGTTTTGCAGGTCTTGGAGACATCCCTTCAGATGTACTGAGAAATGTACTGCTTAACCACGTAATAGTTGGAACAGCAGCTACTTCCGGAGGGTTGACCAACAGCTACCTGAACACTGCTGCCCAAAATGCGGACGGAGATGCGCTTAGCATATACATTAATACGGATAGTGGTGTTACCTTTAACGGGGTTAGTTCAGTAATTGATCCGGACATCGAAGCTTCCAATGGAATCATCCATGTTGTGGATGCCGTTATAGGTTTACCAGATGTAACTACTTTCGCCGTTGCAGATCCAAACTTTGCAACTTTGGTAGCCGCTCTTACAGCTTATCCTAGCTTTGGGTACGTTAGCGCTCTTCAGACTCCTAACGGATCTACCCCGGCTCCATTTACAGTTTTCGCGCCAACTAACGAAGCTTTTGGAGATTTGTTAGCGGATTTGGGAGGAATTGAACTGGGAGATATAGACGAAGCCACTCTATCCAGCGTTCTTGAATTGCACGTTTTGGCAGCCAACAACGTAAGAGCTGAAGACCTGGCAGGTATTGACGGCGCCAATGTACCCACCCTTGGGGGAGAAGACATTGTGATAGATGCAACTACACCGGCCATCATCGGACCTGATTCCAACGGGAATACTATCACAGCCACTAATGTACAAGCTATGAATGGTGTAATTCACGCTATTGGTCGAGTTATTCGATAATCGAATCAAAAAGATATTCTTAAAAGAGCCGCTAATTGCGGCTCTTTTTTGTTGATCGCAATAAGTCTTTTCCTACTTACTATAATATTTTTGTTAAACTTTTTTTAATATTTATAAAACAAAAGCAACTTCTTATAACTTACGTATCTAAGTAGTACAACATGATCTATGTGGTACTATAGTCATGAATGGAAGTGTATTAATGATATATCATTTGTGATATGCTAACTTTTATATGAAATCATAATTTCAATATTGTCCCTTACTAGATTATTACATATTAAACGATTAAACACCCTATAGCTATGAAAAAATTAATCCATTGGAAAAGTTTGTTTTCACTTCTTTTTATAAGCCTCCTCTTTGTGGGTTGTGAGAAGCAGGGAATGGGAAACGATGAACCGGAAACCACACCTAACATTATGGAAACCGCTCAGGCTTCTGAAGCCCTGTCGAGCCTAGTTACAGCGCTTACCGCTGCAGATACCCAGGAAGATTCTGACCTGATAGGTACACTCAGCAGTGAAGGCCCTTTTACTGTTTTTGCTCCCACCAACGATGCATTTGCAGACCTTTTAGATCAGCTGGAAGACTATGACAGCCTGGAAGATTTCGATGACGATGAAGACCTGGAAATACTGGAAACGATACTCAAATACCATGTAGTTTCCGGTGTAGCTGTTCGCGCAGCAGACCTTACCGATGGTCAGGAGATAGGAACCGTACTCGGAGAATCAGTTACCGTAAGCCTCGACAATGGTGTATTTATTCAGGACGCAACTGAAACCCCGGCACGGGTCATTATTCCCGATGTGGAAGCCAGTAATGGAATCGTACATGTGATAAACAAAGTTCTATTGCCACAGGTGATCATAGATGCTCTGAATAATGATGATGATGATGACGACGACGATGATGAACTCGGAACACTAGTGGAACTCGTGGTAGAAACCGAAAGCCTGTCTGTTCTGGAAGAAGCGGTGATCAAGGCCGGACTGGTAGAAACCCTGAATAGCGCAGGCCCTTTTACTGTTTTTGCCCCAACCGACGACGCTTTCGTGGCTTTGCTCGAGGTTTTGGGCGACGACTACAACAGCCTGGATGATTTCGATACCGAGGCAGAGCTTATGCTGCTAACCGATATACTCCTGTACCACGTAATTCCGGCTAAAGTGCTTGCTGCTGATCTGGAAGCAGGAAATGTTGGAACAGCCCTGTCAGATAACAACCTGGAAATTATCCCTTCAGGGGAAAGCTTTGTTATCGGTGATACCTCAGATGTAAATGCGAACATTACCGGAACAGACTTCCTGGCTTCTAATGGTGTGGCTCATACCATAGACAAAGTCCTACTCCCTCAATCTGCCATAGATTTCGTAATGGCATTGAATCTTAAAACCATTGTGGAGATCGCTGTTGAAACAGATGACTTAAGCCTGCTTGTTGAGGCCCTTCAACAAGCCAATGCAGGCCTGGTAGAAACACTTAGCGGAGATGGCCCATTTACCGTCTTTGCCCCTACCAACAAAGCATTTGAAGATGTACTTGAACTTCTGGGTGACGATTACCACTCTCTGGCTGATTTTGACACTGATGAAGAAAAAGCAATCCTCGTAGATATACTAACCTATCATGTGGTGGCAGGAGCAGCCGCTTTCTCCACAGATCTAACGGACGGACAGCAAATACCAACAGTTCAGGGTGAATCTCTTAGCATTAACCTGAAGGACAATACCGTACATGTGGTTGATGTCACAGGCATAAATGCATCAGTTGTTATTCCGGATGTGGAAGCCAGCAACGGGGTTGTGCACGTAATAGACAAGGTATTACTGCCTCAATCGGCCCTGGATGCCATCGCAGCCCTTTCCCTCAAAAACATTGTGGAGATCGCTGTGGCAACAAACGATTTGAAGTTCCTTGTTGCCTCTCTCAAACTGGTTAACGCCGGCCTGGTAGAAGCACTTAGCGGTGAAGGACCCTTCACTGTATTTGCACCAACAAATGCGGCTTTTGTATCCTTGCTGTTCGATCTGGGAAAGGAATATCACAGTATTGCTGATTTTGACACTGAGGAAAAGAGAGACCTGCTGGTCAAGATATTGACCTATCACGTTGTGGCGGGAACTGCTGCCTTCTCCACCGATCTCAGTGACGGACAAAGCATACCCACCCTTCAGGGTGAAGATATCGGGATTAGTTTGAAAGACGGAACAGTCCACATTGTAGATGCCACGCATACCAATGCCACTGTTGTGACTCCGGATGTAGAAGGAAGTAACGGGGTAATCCATATTATCAATAAGGTATTGATCCCTCAGGAAATACTTGATGTATTTTCGAATAACGACTAATCGCTAGTTAATCTCGACACGCAATCAGTCAAAAATCCCCCTGCATACTGGCAGGGGGATTTTTTTATTTACAGCTTACATCAGGATCAAATCATTTAGCATACAAAAAAACGAAATTGACAACTAAAGTTTTTACAAGGATGATTCAATGTGCATCTTTGAGGAGAAGAAACTTACTGAACTAAACCTACTTACCGCTAAAAAACCCCGCTCTTGCAGCAGGGTTTTTTTGTTTTATTTTCAGACCTATTAACGTCTTCCGGCTTTTTTCTGCTCTTCGGCCTGCTCCATCATTTCCCTCATTTTGCGCTGGAAACGATTCTCTTTCTTAGGTTGTTTCTTTTTCTCCTCTATCTGGGCGTGTATCTTGTCCTCATCCAGTATGAAGTTCTTAATAGCCAGCATGATAAAGATGGTAATCAGGTTAGAAACAAAATAGTACAAACTCAGACCACTGGCGTAGTTGTTGAAAAAGAACAACATAAGCAGGGGCGAAATATACATGATCACCTTCATATTAGGCATACCGGGCTGTGTTTGCATATTCTGTCCCGTGGTCATCATCATATAAAAGAATATAGCAACAGAAGCAAGGATGGGAAACAAACTCACATGATCCCCGTAAAAAGGAATGGTAAAGGGTAGTTCCATTATAGTATCGTAAGAGGAAAGGTCCTCCGCCCACAAAAATGACTTTTGCCTAAGGGCAAAAGAGGTCGGGAAAAACATGAAAAGCGCATAGAATATAGGCAATTGCAACAATGCCGGGACGCACCCACTCATTGGGCTAACCCCAGCCTTATTGTACAATTTCATAGTCTCCTGCTGCCTCTTCATGGCATTGTCCTTATACTTCTCATTCAGTTCGGTTATTTCCGGTTTCAGGACTTTCATTTTGGCCTGGGACAAATACGACTTGTAAGTTACGGGAGACATGAGCAATCGCACCAGGATAGTCATAACTACAATAGCGATCCCAAATGGAAGGAAGGAACTCAGAAACTCGTAAAAGGGTGTAAATACCTGACGGTTTATCCAGCCAAAAATTCCCCATCCAAAGGGAATGGAGTCTGCTAGTGCCAGATCTTTGTATTCCTTCAGCACTTTTACATCCGTTGGCCCGTAATACCAGTACATGGAACTGGCCAGTTCCCCTCCTACAAGGGGCAAGGTGGTCTGTGTTGTGTATTCTTTGGTGAACAGGGTTTCTTTACTTTCTTCTTCCACCAGGTTTCGTGAACTGAGGGTGGCTGAATCGAAAGGCGTTTCAGCTGCAAGTATGGAACTGAAAAAATGCTGCCGGTAAGACAACCATTTAATATCCTCTTCAATTTCCTCATCGTCGCTGCTTTCGGACAGCTTGCTGATCTTCCCGTCCTCGTGGTTATAAGTAAGGCGGGTATAGCGGTTTTCGTACTGTACACTTTTGTTATGGCGTATACCCCGCATCTGCCATTTCAGGTTGATGGGTTGGGTGCCATTTATTACCGAACTCAATCCTTGCGTCCTGATACTGAAATCTACCAGATAATCGTCTGGCTTGATCTCGTAGCGATACTCCAGAAACTGATTCTCGGACACCCTGGCCTTCATGGAAAGCACCTGGTTATCTCCATTTTTAGTAAGCTCGGGCTCAAAAAACAAGGTATTGGATTGCATTACCCTGTTATCCGTAGTGGTGAAGCTAAGGTTAAAATCAGCATTGCCATCCCTGACCAGATATACCGGAATCGAATCATAAGTAACAAATTGCTTCATCCTGGCTTCCGTGATCTGTCCGCCCTGATTGCTTACCTCCAGGTAGAGCATATCATTTTCCAGGGTGGTAAACCCCTCACGGGCAGGAGTAAACTGGAAACCACCAATAGACTTCTGGTAATTGGCCAGTGCAACAGAATCCTGCAGGTCTACAGCTGGCTGTTCCAGGACTGTGGTGGCCTCCTGTTCTTCAGGGTTTTGTTGCTCTTCTACCTGCTCCTGTTGTGCCTGCTGTGCTTCCAGTTCCTCTTGCGTTGGCTGGTTCAGGTAAAACCAAAAAATTAAAATGGCAAAAATCAGTACAAATCCGATAATTGACTTTACATCCAGTTTCTTTTCTTCCATGTGGCTTGAATCTACTTCTTTAGCGCGATGCGGATCCCGGAACGCAGTTTCCTGCAAAACTATCCCTCAGGGAACCTTTGATTTGAATTGGTTTGCAAATATAGGCCCAAATGAGCAGTTTATGCTATACTGGCATTAGTTTGTTCCCTTTTATGCTGTAGAACTGCCTTTACAAAGCCTACAAATAGCGGATGCGGACTGGCCACTGTGCTCTTGTATTCCGGGTGGTACTGAACGCCAATAAACCAGGGGTGTGATGGCAATTCAACGATCTCCACCAGGCCAGTCTGCCTGTTGATCCCGGAAGCTCGTAAGCCTGCCGCCTCGAGTTGCTCCTTATACTGGTTGTTCAGTTCATAACGATGGCGGTGGCGTTCCGAAATCTCGGTTTTGCCTCCGTAAACCTCATGCACAAGAGTTCCTGCTTCTATTTCACAATCCCAGGCGCCAAGTCTCATGGTTCCTCCCTTGTTGGTAATGTGTTTTTGCTCTTCCATCAGGCTTATCACAGGATGTGGAGTATGTTCATCCATCTCCGTTGAATTGGCCCCCTCCATGCCTAATACATTACGGGCGTATTCTATTACCGCCATCTGCATCCCAAGGCAAATACCCAGAAACGGGATTTTCTTTACCCGGGCAAACTGTACCGCTGCAATTTTCCCTTCAATTCCACGCTCACCAAATCCCGGGGCTACCAGGATACCGTCCAGGCCCTGTAGTTTTGATTGTACATTGTCATGGTTAATGTGCTCCGAGTGCACGGTAACCACATTCACGCGGACTTCGTTCTCCGCACCCGCATGAATGAATGATTCCAGTATGGATTTATAAGAATCAAGCAACTCAATATATTTTCCAATCAGACCTACAGTTACTTCTCCTTTAGGGTTTTTATGCCTTTCCAGAAAAGCCTGCCATTGTTCAAGGTCCGGGTCTTTCTCCGCAGACAATCCTAATTTCTGCAAGGCCACGCGATCCAGACCCTCATTGAGCATCATGATAGGCACGTCATATATCGTTGAGGCATCGATGGATTGAATTACGGCTTCCTTCTTTACGTTGCAAAAGAGTGCCAGTTTCTGCTTTTTCTCCTCGGAAATCTGATGTTCGGTCCGGCACACCAGGATATCGGCTTTGATCCCGCTTTCCATCAGTGTCTTTACAGAGTGCTGGGAAGGTTTGGTCTTCAATTCTCCAGCAGCTGCGAGGTAGGGCACCAGGGTAAGGTGTACCACAATCCCATTTTGTTCTCCCAGCTCCCATAGTAACTGACGTACGGATTCGATATAGGGCAGGGATTCGATATCACCTACTGTACCCCCTATTTCAGTAATCACAATATCGTATTCACCGCTTTTGCCCAGCAACTGTATACGTTCCTTGATCTCGTTGGTGATATGGGGAACAACCTGTACAGTCTTTCCCAGAAATTCTCCGCGCCTTTCTTTTTCAATAACACTTTGATATATGCGCCCGGTGGTTACGTTGTTCGCCTGGGAGGTACGCACATTCAGGAAACGTTCATAGTGCCCAAGATCCAGGTCGGTCTCTGCACCGTCATCGGTTACATAACACTCCCCATGTTCGTATGGGTTAAGAGTTCCCGGATCTACATTGATGTAAGGATCCAGCTTTTGAATGGTAGTCTTGTATCCCCTGGCCTGAAGAAGCTTTGCAAGGGATGCGGCAATGATTCCTTTGCCTAATGATGAAGTTACTCCACCCGTAACAAAAACATATTTTGTGTCTGCCATGACGCGTATCTAGGTTACGGGATGTAAAGATACGAATTGCCCGAAGAAAACCGCCGGACTAAGGCTGAAAATCTTCACGCAACTGACTCAATAATCCTTCCAGTCCGTTTTCTTTAATTTCCAAAACCTCCCGTAAATTTTGACCGAGAACCCCCTTAGGAAAACCTTTTCGCTGGAACCACAATAAATAGGGCATTGGAAGTTCACTTAAGAAATATCCCTTGTATTTTCCGTAAGGCATTTTATAACGGGCGAGTTTTAACAGATGTTCCTTGTCAAATACAGGTTCCATACCTAAAGCTAAATAAATATCTCAATTTGCCATTGATGGGGGTATTGCAATCCCTGGCGGTTTCAATAACCGAGAGCCTCTTTGATAGCGGCGTTCCAGGCCTGCTGCTGGGCCACGTTTCTGGAAAAATCGGTTTCCTGGTCGTATTGCCTCTGAAAATCCGCTAATTCTTTATTGATTTGCTGGTAGATCGCTCTCACTTCTGCCTTGATATTGGTGGTGAAGCTGGTAGCAGCCAGTTGTCTCCTCATTTTACGTGCGAACATCTCTGCTATGTCAAAATGCAGTTGTTCGTGGCTCAGGATAACGGCATTGCATATCTCGGGAATATACCAGGATTTTTGTGGGTAGAAATAGGTCCTTACCGTAAAATCTACCTCCATTTCTCCGTCGACCTCCGTAGAAGAAAAATAATAGCTTATACCACTGGCCGTGGTGGCAGCTACCCTTCCTGTCGTAGGTGGAAGCCCTTTAAAATCGTCCCAACTAAGCCGGTATTCAGGACTCCATAAGATAGCTTCTTCCTCCTGGGCGATAATTGAAGTTGTGCACCACAGAAAAAGAAACAATAAGGATATCTGGTTTTTTAGAGATCCCAATGGTATTGGATTGCCGTTTTAATATCAGGGTGGATACTCTGCATTACCGGGCAGGTGTTGCCCACCCGCTCCAGAACTTTCCGATCATTATCCACGATTGCTGCAGGAAGATAGAGTTCAACATCTATGCCCGAAATCCTCCTTGGGTTGGCTGCCATTTGCTTGGTAACATCGGCATAAGATCCTTTGAGTTCCAGTTCCATGGAGCGGGCTTTTATTCCCATAACCGTCAGCATACAACTCGCGAGTGCGGTAGCAACGGTATCCGTTGGAGAGAAGGCTTCTCCCCTGCCATTGTTGTCAACAGGCGCATCCGTAATGAATTCATTTCCGGATCGCAAATGCTGGCACTGGGTGCGCAATTCTCCGAGGTAAGTTACTTTAGAGGTCATCCAGAGGATTTACTTGTTTCACTCGCATCTCATCATACATCATGATATAGAGAGCTGTATTGTAATAGCCGGAAGAGAGATCTTTGGCAAAATCGAACTTATTCCCGTCGTATTCGGTTACCCCGATGATCTCAGAAGCCTCATAAAGGTTCATCTTATAAGCCAGTTTAAGGAGCATATCAAAAGTGAGGTCAAATCCCCGTATCGCGTAGCGATCTGGATAGGACCCGAATCTTCTTCGATATCGCCTTACGAAGGCCGTATTTCCGGATTCCCTGTCGATTGAAGGATAGGTAAACCTGAGGTTTGACAAATGATTACCGGATATCACTTCATTTTCGAAAGCTTTGTTCTTATTGGTGGTAAACATCCTCACCTGGGTGGTATCCGAAATGGAGGAGTTTAAAATCGAGCTAACGCTGCTAACTACCTTAAAATTATCCGTTTCCACAAAAACCCAATTGTCTGTTTCTATGGAAAGGGAAAGGGTAAACAATTCCAGGTCCAGGGAAATGTTCTCCTCTTCCTCAACCAGCTCTACCACTTTGGCTCCGGGAAACTCTTCCAAAATCCTGGCTTCAGCATCCTTATTTTGCTGATCTGCAATAACCACGATATTCTGATCTGTAACTTTGCCCTGCATGTAAGTTAGCATGCGTTCCCTTAGGGTCTCTTCCGTAGGGACTGTAAAAAACACATTGCCCAGGCTGATATCGGCCTGAGAAGCCAGCGGGGCAATTACCGGCACCTGATAATTCAATGCCTGAGCCGCAACCTCCTTCAAAGCCTCATTTTGGAGCGGGCCAAAAATGGCAGCGTACTGCGACAGGTTCTCCCGGGTTGCAATTTCCCGGCTGCGTTCCAGGTCCAGCTGTGTATCGTAGGTCTTAACATCCACAGAAATCCCCAGCGAAGCAATGGAATCCAGGGCTACAAGCGCGCCGGAATAAAGTCCGAGACTGTATTTTAAAGCATTGCTCCTTTCGATTGAAAGGGAAACAGCCTCCTTGTCATTAAGGTTAAGGCGGTCCAGCCTGAAGGGCAGCATAAACAATATCCTGGGCCGGTTTGAGAGGTTGATGCTATCCAGCAAATTAATTTTATCCAGCACCAGAGAATTCTTGACTTCAAGGTCCGGATTGATTTCGGTAGGGAGTTTGAGCACCATTCCTGCTTTCAGTCCTTTAGCAAGCTCCGGATTCAGTTCCAGCAGTTCTGTATAGGAAATCCCAAACATACGGGTGAGGGAAAACTCGGTTTGCTTGGGTTTTACCTCATAGAATACATAGTTATCCGTGTTAACCTCTTCCCCGGCCGCTTTCTTCACGGGCAAGCGCAATACCATCCCTTCTTTAAGCCCATTGTGCTCAACTATTTCAGGATTCAGCTTAATGAGTTCATCGTAGGTGATATCGTATTCCCGGGTTATGCTGTAAAGGGTCTTTTGAGGAGGTACAGTATAGGATTCAAAGAGCTGCACGTCCTGACCTTCCACCGTAGTGCCAGCAATCCTGGGAAGCAACAATTCCTGCCCTATTGCCAGGTGGTTTGTGGTCTTGGGCAGATCGGGATTAAGGGCCACCAGGCTGTCTATAGTAATTCCATATTTATGTGCAATACTCCATCGTGTCTCCTTGGGGAGTACACGGTAAACCTCGTAGTTTTCGGGGTCGGGAGCATTGGGATCTTCAACCACTGGTGGGAAAATAGGAATACGTAGGCGCATCCCCCTTTTTAGCTGCTGTGAATAAAGGTCCGGGTTAAACCGCTTAAGGTCCTGCTCGCTTATCTCATAACGATTGGCTATACCGTACAGGGTCTCGCCTTTCCTTACCCTGTGCGGCCTGAAGCCCGACGGTTCCAGAACAACTTCTACCGTGTCCTTCTCAAGAGCCCTGAGCAATTCCGAAGCCGTTCTCCCTGTAGCTTTAGCCATGGTATCCGCAGCGGTCGCAGATTTGGATACCTGTAATGGAATCACCAGGATAATGTTAGGTTTAACGTCCCCGGGAGATTTGATTTCCGGGTTAACCTTCAAAATATTAAATGGGGTCACCTTGTATTGTTTGGCAATACTGCCTAGCGTCTCCCCTTCTTTTACTGCATGGGTAGCAAACTGTTGTGCCCATGCCCAGGAAGAAACAATCAGGAAAATAAATACCAAGAAAAACTTCCTATACCTACTATTCATGCTATTCCCATTCTATGGTCGCCGGGGGTTTGGAGCTTATGTCATAAACCACGCGATTCACCCCGGGTACTTTATTTATAATATCATTTGAGATCTTTTGCAAAAACTCATATGGAAGATTCACCCAGTCTGCTGTCATTCCGTCCGTACTTTCCACGGCTCGTAAAGCTACGCATTTTTCATAAGTGCGCTCATCTCCCATAACCCCTACACTATTTACGGGTAAAAGCATGGCTCCGGCCTGCCAGACATCATCATAAAGATTCCATTCCTTCAAACCATTGATAAAAATGGCATCTACTTCCTGCAGGATTTTAACCTTCTCGGCTGTAATATCCCCCAGGATGCGGATCGCCAGTCCCGGGCCTGGAAAAGGGTGCCTTCCCAGTCGTTCTTCATCAACCTGCATACTGCTTCCCACACGTCTCACCTCATCCTTAAAAAGCATCTTCAGAGGTTCAACCACTTTCAGCTTCATAAAATCTGGCAGTCCACCAACATTGTGGTGACTCTTAATTGTTGCCGAAGGTCCTCCGGTTGCCGAAACAGATTCGATCACATCAGGATAAATGGTACCCTGGGCCAGCCATTTCACGTTTTTAATCTTATGCGCCTCATCGTCAAAAACCTCAATGAAGACCCTGCCGATTATCTTGCGTTTCATTTCGGGGTCATCAACTCCTTTTAAGGCATCCAAAAAGCGTGCCGAAGCATCAACTCCTTTAATATTGAGCCCCATATGCTCGTACTGATCCAGCACCTCCTGGAACTCATTCTTCCTCAATAATCCGTTATTCACAAAAATGCAGTGCAGGTTTTCTCCTATGGCTTTGTTTAACAAAACCCCGGCTACAGTAGAATCAACTCCACCAGACAACCCAAGCACTACCTTGTCATTCCCGAGTTTCTCTTTCAGTTCTGCTACGGTTGTATCCACAAAAGCATCAGGTGTCCAGGTCTGCTTTAACCCGGCAATATGTACCAGAAAGTTTTCCAGCAGTTGTTTACCCTGGGTAGTGTGGTAGACTTCCGGGTGAAACTGTATGGCGTAGGTAGTTTCCCCTTCAATTTTATAGGCAGCATTCCGAACATCCGAAGTGCTGGCCAGGCGTTTGGCATTTTCAGGCAGTTCTTTTATGGTATCGCTATGGCTCATCCATACCTGGGACCCTTCTGTTATCTCATAGAAGAAAGGTTCCTTGCCATCTATATTGGTGAGCCTCGCCCTTCCGTATTCCCTTGTATTGGACGGAGCTACATTCCCACCGTGGAAATGGGCCAGGTACTGGGCACCATAACAAATAGCCAGAAGGGGTTTTTTTCCTTTGATTTGAGACAGGTCCGGATGAGGTGCGTCCTCTGCCCGAACAGAGAAAGGGGATCCGGAAAGGATTACTGCCTTGTATTCCTCCAGGGAATCCGGCAACTTGTTGTAGGGTTTGATTTCGCAGAAAATATTGAGTTCACGAACCCTTCTTGCAATGAGCTGGGTATACTGTGAACCAAAGTCGAGGATCAGGACGTTGTTTTGCATGGGCAAAAATAGCAAAATGCAAAATTGGCGGTATCCTCATTCTCGATTTTTTTTCCCCAAGAATTCCACAGTTGGCAGGCATCCACTTAAAATTTGAAAAAGTGCAAAAAAGAAAAAGCCCCGACCTTACGGCATCAGGGCTTTTCTAATCAAAAACCAACCTAAACACATGAACTTATTATAACACTATCAATGTTGTCTTTTTAAAACTTCATCCTTATAACTTTGGGTTTATAAGGATGAAGTGGTGTCCTTTTTCATTGCAATTTGATTATATAACAACCCAAAAACGTTTTACCCTACCTGAGCATAAAATTTTTTATCTTTATAAGGATCATTGGTGCTGGAAATGCTAGATAATTATTTTGATGAAATCAGGGAGGAGTTAGGCAAGGGAGCCACCCAAAAAGGCCACCCATTCCGTTACTTCACATTGGCAACCGTTGGCATGGAAATGCTTCCACGGCAGCGCACCGTGGTATTGAGAAGGCTTGATGAAGACCTGAAGCTTACTTTCTACACAGATGCCCGCTCCAAAAAAATGATGCACCTTAAGGAAAATAACAGGGTGGGGCTGATGTTTTTCGATCCCAAGAAATTATTGCAAATACGTATTGAAGGGCTGGCACGCGTCATTAAGGACGAGGACACCTTAAAAAAATACTGGCCCGGAATACAGCCTAAAGCCAGGAAGGATTACACCACCGTAGCCGCCCCGGGAACATTTCTGGAGCATCCGGACCAGCTGGAATACCTGGATGAGGAAAATCACTTTTCCATGGTCACCGTGGAAGCCTTTAAAATGGAATACCTGAAACTCAAAAGGCCTTATCACATCCGGGTGCGGTTTTCCAAGAGGAAAAACCTTTGGACTTCAGAATACCTGGTTCCCTAAGAATTAATCCATCGTATTTAAGATCATCCGAATATCTTCCTCAGTGGTATCCGGGTTGATGAAACAGAATCTGGCTACTGTCTGGGATTCACCCTGTGATTTCCATTTTGTAGGGGCAACCAGGGCAATATTCGCTTTGTGGTTCCTGTAAGTCCACATTTTATAGTCTTCCGGGGTCCATCCTCTTCTCCTGAACAATACACAGGAAAGGGCCGGCTCCCTGACAAGTTCCAATTCCGGATGTTCTTCAATTAGCCTTCCAGCCAGCAAAGCCAGGCTAATACCCCTTTCAACCGCCCAGCGGTATTTTTTTGTACCATGAGTAGCCAGGGAAAACCAAAGGGGAAGTCCTCTTAGCCGGCGTGTCAGCTGAATCTGGTAGTCTGCGGGATTAAAACCGTTGGCCCCTTCATCGTAAAATATATCCAGGTAAGACCCTTCCTGGGCATGGGCAGACTTGGCCAGTTCCATATTCCGGTAAATGACAGCTCCGCAATCATAGGGGGAAAACAACCACTTATGCGGGTCAATAGTAATACTATTAGCTTCTTCAATCCCATTGAACAGGTGACGGGCAGAATCGGCAACAAGAGCTGCCCCGCCATATGCCGCATCAACGTGGAACCATAAATTTTCCTTTTTGCAAATCCTTGCAATACCCTGAAGATCATCTATAATACCAGCATTGGTAGTTCCCCCTGTGCCAACCACGGCGAAAAGGCGCCTGCGTTGATCTGTGTCCAATTCCGCAATCCTGGCCTGCAGCATTTCTCCCGTCATCTGGTCTTCCGTCTCTACCAGCATTACATCTGCATCTATAACTTTGGCCATGGCCTTTATAGACGAATGCGCACCTGAAGAAGTTATCACAATACCCCGCTCCATTTCATTTGACCTTTCCTTTCGCCACTTTTCACGAGCAGTTACCATAGCCGATAGATTAGCTGCAGTACCCCCACTGGTAAATACACCATGGGCTCCCTCGGGCATGCCTGTGAGGGAAACCAACCATTTCATTGCTTCATTTTCCAGGAATATACCGCCGGCACCCTCCAGCCAGAAGGCCCCGTGGATGCTGGATGCAGAAGTAACCAGATCGAACATAATAGCCGCCCTGGTAGGTGCTGCCGGCACAAAAGCCAAATGCCTTGGGTGATCTATGGGAATTGTAGCCTTGACCAGTTTATCGCGAAAAAGGTGGAATGCCTTTTCCCCTCCAATTCCATCTGCTGTTATGGTTTCTCCGGCGAGGGCTTTTAACTCCTCTTCCTTCATGGGCTTACCCAGGTCTGGAGATACATTGGTTATGCGGTTAATGGCGTATTTCATGACATCCAGGGTCATTTCCACCAGGTCAATGTCAATATTGTGCATAGGTTGTCTTTACTACAAAAATACGGCATTTCTGCCGGTTTACAGGAAGGGAAATCAGTAGGTGATAATGGAAAACCGAAGGTCCAGCGGATCCAGGTTTCGAATGAGGGCAGGAATTAGCTCAGCCCCTAATTCCAGGTATATTTCGGAGAAGTTCAACTGTCTTTCCTGAAGGGATTTTCCAGGGAAAAGTTGATCCTGCAAGGCTGTCATTCGTTCTACCTCGTCTTTGAGTTTTCGTTTTTGCGCTTTCAACAAACGCTTCTCCAATTTGTCAAGGCCCTTTTTCTGTTTGATCTCCTGTGCTTTAACAGCACCAAGAAAACTTTGATCGGTCTGCTCTGCCAATGAGTACAGGTCTTCAAACTGCTTTGCAAGCAAGTCTTTTTGTTCGCTGAAATCGATCTCGATATTGGAGATTTGCCGTATCCTTTTATTGATGAAGGCAGATTGTTTTAAGAAAAGATCCGCCATCTTAAGATCGAGCTTCACCATCTTCCTTACTTGTTTTTTAGAAACCATTAAGACCGAGTTCCGCAGCAAAAGGACCGGAAACGTTATGTCAAGGGCATCAAAGGCCGGTTTTAATTGCAACCAGTAAGCAAGCTCTCCTCCTCCTCCGATGTAGCATAGGTTGGGAAGTATGACCTCCTGGTAAATAGGTCTGGTAATCACATTGGGAGAAAAGCGCTCGGGATGGGTATTAAGTTCTTTTAGGATTTCCTCCTGGCTAAAGACCAGGTCTGTATTGAGTACATGATAGCGCCCATTGCGTTCTTCAAGCCGCTCCCGTAAGCCATCGGTCAAATAAAAATAGTTCAACTTCCTGGGGTTTACCTGAACCTTGTAAGCTTTCTCCAGTTTCTTCAGGTTCCCTATACTCCGGGTCACTTCTTTGTGCGTAGCATTTTCCAGTAAGTCTTTTTCAATAATGGGGATCATAAGCCTTTTAAGCACGGGATCATCACCATCTATTATTACCAGGCCATATGGACCAAACAATTCATTGGCCAGGTAGCGGGTAGCTCCGGCTAAAGTGTCGTGCTCCAGGTAGGCCGATTTGAAGAGAAGTTCCAGGTCACGGGCATTATTCCCTGGCCCGAGGTGTTCCTTAAATGCTTTCCAAACTTCCTCCAGCCCGTTGGTGTCCATTCGACCTACTGCCCCACCTTCATTGCGGTTCCATTGGAGTTTCCTGCCCTGAAAATTGAAATAATTAATCTCGTCAAAATCATGATCCTCCGTCGCCATCCAGTACACGGGAACAAAATGCTTCCCTGGATACTGCTCTTTAAGTTGCTTAGTCAGGTTAATGGTAGAAATGATCTTGTAGAGGAAGTAAAGGGGTCCTGTAAAAAGATTCAACTGGTGGCCTGTTACTACCGTAAAGGTGTTTTCGTTTTGTAGAAGCTTCAGGTTAGTTACCGTGGCCTTTGAAGCTTCAAAACCCTTGTACTGTTCAGGCAGGCAATCAAACAAAACCTTTCGGTGTGCTTTGGGATAAGCTGCAGACTTCTCCTTAATCTGATCCCCAAATGCTTCAAGAGAGGGAAACCTGTTGTAGAACTGCTGTAAGCCGGCGTGCTGATCCAGGTAGTCGCAAATCAAACCGGAAAAATAACCGGTTTCTCTAAAAGGGATACAGTCCGACTCCATAAAGCTTTTAAATAGCGATCAAAGATAAAATTCCTGAATTTTTGAAATCCCAAAAATACGTTAAGAAGTTACAATAATTTGCTAGATTTGGCTTTCTCACCTGGATAATTTACTATGAAGAAAACAATACTCCTTCTTTTTATATGTTGCTCTTTCTGCCTTTCCGGCCAGGACATACAAACCCCCTCGACCTTCCTCGGATATGAACTGGGAACACAATTTACCCGGCACCACCGGGTAATCGACTACTACAAGTACCTGGCAAGTACTGCCCCGGACCGCTTACAATTACAGGAATACGGAAAAACCAATGAAGGCAGGGCATTAGTATTGGCCTACGTCAGCAGTGCGGATAATATGAACAATCTGGAAAACATCCGAAAAGAGCATATGGAAAGCACAGAAGGAAAAGGCGTGGCTAAAAAAGCTATTGTCTGGCTCAGTTATAATGTGCACGGCAATGAAAGTGTTAGTACAGAAGCCTCTATGCAGACTATTTACGAACTGTTGACCAGCAGGAGAGACTATCTTGAGAATACGGTTGTTATAATTGATCCCTGCATCAACCCGGACGGTCGGGACCGTTATGTGAACTGGTACCGGCAATATAAAAACAGTCCACATAATGTGGATCCTAACAGCAAGGAGCATCGCGAAGGATGGTGGAGTGGTCGCAGCAACCATTATATGTTCGACCTAAACAGGGACTGGGCCTGGTTGACACAGGTAGAAAGCCAGCAGAGGCTTAAGGTTTATAACCAGTGGATGCCTCATATACATGTGGATTTTCATGAGCAGTCCATGAACAGCCCGTATTATTTTGCCCCGGCTGCAGAACCTTATCATGAGGTTATCACGGACTTCCAGAAGGAGTTCCAGGAGACAATAGGCAAGAATCATGCCCGCTATTTTGACCGTGAGGGCTGGTTTTACTTTACTAAGGAACGCTTCGATTTGTTCTATCCCAGTTACGGGGATACCTACCCAACATACAACGGGGCTATTGGCATGACCTATGAACAGGGAGGAAGTGGCCGCGCTGGTTTAGGTGTTATTACAGCCAATGGAGATACCCTGACCCTGAAGGACCGTATAGCACATCACCACACCACGGGTCTGTCTACAGTTGAAATGGCTTCAGCACATGCGGACAGGCTGAATGTGGAATTCCGGAAATTCTACAGCAGCAAGAATTACAAGTATAAAAGCTATGTGGTAAATGGGGATGAAGACAAAATCAAATCCCTGGCCAGTTTATTGGACAAACATGAAATTGAATACGGTTTTGCAAGAGCATCTTCTGCAAGGGGATATCGCTACCTCACAGGCAGTAATGGTTCCTTGTCCCTCGACGAAAAAAGCCTGGTGATTTCTTCCGATCAGAAAAAAGGAACCCTGGTAAAGGTCCTTTTTGAACCCAATGCACAGCTCAGTGATTCCCTTACCTACGATATAACAGCCTGGTCCCTGCCCTTTGCCTATGGGCTGGATGCCCTGGCTTCCCCTTCCCCGATTGGTTCAAAAGAAGCAGGGATAGCAGACCAGGAACAACTTCAATACAACATTCGGGAAGACGCCTATGCTTATCTAGCTTCCTGGAAAAGCATGGCGGATGCACGCTTCCTTGCCGACCTTCTGAAATCTGGCATACGGGTGAGGTATGCACGTAAACCCTTTCGGCTGTCAGGCAAGAGATACGACAGGGGAACCCTGATCATTACACGGGGAGACAACTCCAATAAATCCGATTTTGTCAACACCCTGAAGAAATTCGCCCAAAAACACGGCAGGCAGTTAGACCATGCCGATACCGGTTTTGTGGAAACTGGCAAGGACTTTGGTTCGGGCTATGTGGAGATGATCCCAAAGGTCAAGGTAGGCGTTGTTATGGGAGATCCTACATCCACGCTGAGATATGGCGAAATCTGGCACTTTATGGAGCAACAACTGGGTTATCCCTTCTCCGCTCTGGATGCCAAATACATCAACAACATAGACCTGGACCAATACAACGTACTGGTCTTACCAGATGGTTACGGCTACCGGAAATTAATGGGCAATGGTTTCCTTAAAAAGCTGGACTCATGGATTAATGATGGTGGCAAACTCATTGCGATGGGAAGTGCCATCAAAAGCCTGGAAGGAAAAGAAGGCTTTGGAATCACTTTTAAGAAATCAGATTCCGAAGAGAATAAGGAAGATGTACTGGCCTATGAAGAAACACCTCGTGAACGCATGAAAAATGAGATCACAGGCGCTATTTTCAAGGCTGAAGTAGATTTTACCAATCCCCTGGCTTATGGGTATGGTGATACTTACTTCTCCCTGAAACTGGGGGCCGATAGTTACGCTTACCTGCCATCAGGCACTGCGGTATACCTGGATAAAAACACAAGCCCTGTTGCCGGTTTTGCCGGCAGCGAGGCACAGAAAAAACTGGGGAAAACACTCATTTTCGGAATGGAAAATAAGGGGCGCGGACAAGTGATCTACCTGGTGGACAACCCACTTTTCAGGGGGTTTTGGGAAAACGGCAAGCTATTCTTCGTCAACGCCTTATTTATGGCCTATTAGAACCTAACGACAGGTTCTAATAAAACATAAAGGAGGCAAAAATAAGTCCTACAAATGCGATAGGGACAATCACGATCATGTAGATAAAGGAGACAAAACCGCTTTTGAAAAACGCCCCTATCCAACTGCTCCGGTAAAAATTGCGCAGTGCGATCATCAGGTATATCCCGAATGACAAGGATACCAAAAACTCCAAGGCAAAAGGCACATCCCAGATCATATTGAGCAGCATCAGTATACTAAATGCAGTAAAGAGGAAGGTGAAGTAATAGAAACTAAACACCATATGATGCGCGAAGTTGCCGCGTTTCCAATAAAATACTTTAAGAAGGAGGGCAAATAAAGGCATTAAAAGGAACATCGCGATCGGAATAGAATCATAGAGTGTTTGCAGTATCCCACCCCCCTTTTTTTCATAGAACTTAAGCAACTGTTGATAAAACCTTCTGGTGAAACTGCCGGCATCCTCATCCATGCCCATAACTTTCAGTTTTTCCTCCTGTGGTGCGCCTATTGCTATGAGTGAATCCAGGGCCTCCCTTCTGAATGTGAATGACATTTTGGGTATATTGGGATCCGCTTTCATAACAGAGTCTAATACTGCTATATCCTGATCGGACATACCCGTGAATTTCTGATTCTGCTTCATTACTTTTCTTGCCTGTTCTAAAGCCAAAGAATCTGGTTCTGGATTAACCACGGAATCTAAAGAAATCTCGGCGTTAAAACCTTTTTCCAGGACCTGTGAAACTTCAGAATCTGCTTCCCTTACACTTGATGCAAAAAGGAAAAAGAACAAGACAGAAATAAACAGGTAGAACTGGGCCGGATGCAGGTATTTCAAGCGTTTCCCGTCCACAAAACGGCGTGGCAATACCCCTGGCTTGAGCATGAGGGGAATAAAACTTCGAAAAAAACGGGCGTCTATGGAAAAATAATTCTCAATGGTGTTGCTGAATAGTACACCAAATGTGAGGTCGTCTGCCTTCTCCTGCCCGCAATAGGGACAGAAATCAAAGGTAGCATCAAAGGACTTTTCGCAGTTTTTGCACTGATTGGTTTCCATGGCTGATCGGTTGGAAATAAAATTACCAAAAAAAATAGAAAACAAAACATCAAAGGTTTAGCTAAATTAATCCTGAATACCGCAAAATGCCTTTGCTTTTAATTCACTAATTTGACCCGGGAATACCACCTCAATTTCATGAACTCACGAATAATCAAGAGCAATACATTACTATTAGCGGGACAAAAGACCACAATGAGCCTGTCCGACAATAAAACCCTTGAACTCTGGCAGGGGTTTATGCCTGTAATAAAAGGGGTAAAAGAGCTTGGAGGAACAGAATTGTATTCCGTGGAGATTTATCCTGAGGACTACTTCAGTTATTTCAGTCCGCATAAAGAATTTGAAAAATGGGCAGCAGCACCTGTTAAAGATGCATTTGAACCAGATGGTTCTTTGAAGGTCCTGGAAATACAAGCGGGCTTGTATGCCGTTTTCCACTACAAAGGGAAGTCCTCTGAAGCCCACAAAGCCTACCAGTATATATTTGAGGAATGGATGCCTGCATCGGGCTATGAGGTGGATAATCGCCCGCATTTTGCTGTTATGGGCGAGAAGTACCGCAATGATCATCCGGATTCGGAAGAAGAATTGTGGGTGCCTATTAAAAAATCAGCTTTATTATAATTGGGTATGGACAAAGTAGTACTTTATGAAGTCGAGAGCTCAAAGATCAGGATTTCCATGCTTCTTTATTTTAACGAGAAGGACGAATTGGTATTTGATGGCTATGATATCGGACCTGCCGTGAAAGAAATATACGGGGATTCAGATTATGAGTATACCTATACCATCAGCTGGGATGAGGTAGTGAAGATGGCAGAAGTGCTGCAGGTTGAGCTATCCAATAGAAGGCTATTCCTCGAGCACCTTAAAAATATGTTTCAGGGGAATGACGCCTATTCCAAATTCGGAAAATTTCTGAAGGAGTCCGGGCTGAAATACGGGCAGTCTACCTGGCACTAGGACTAAAAGCCAGGTAAGGGCTCAATGATTATGCTTATTCCGCTACCCGAGCAATTAAAACTCCGTATCCAGGTATTCATCTTTTAATTCTTTGAGCGCGAGAATAACCTCATGCCTGTTGGCATAGGAAGGGTGCAGACAATCCCCGGAATCAGAATTGATTACTGTGATCAGGATATACCAGTACTCACCTTCATTATTGTAAAGCTCATCACCATTGGCCTCACCATTAATAATCAGCGGTATAAGATTAATGCTCGCCGATTTCTTGGAACGTTCGTAGAAGGACATATAATAAGTAGAATCTCCGACCTGCAAGGGTAAATTTTCAGTTATTTCCATATCAACACGCCCCAACTTCCAGAGAACGAACTTATAAAACTCATTTGCATTCTTGTGATCTTCAAATGCAAAGGCATACTGCCTGGGAAGGTCGTTTTTGAATCTTTTAGCCAGAACAATGTCGTAATTTTCTATTTCCGGTGCGTACTGTAAAGGGATACAGGAAGTAAACAACATAATCACTAAAAAGATGAAAGTATTTTTCATCAAAGAAGGTTTCTGGAAATTTAGCAATAATTATACCAGACCAAAGAAAAAAGGTATACCCCGTCAATAATTATATTATCCGGGGTATTGATTTTGTGAATCTTGGGAAGCTTCCTAGATTTATAAGACCGCACCATTACAATGATGATAAAAGTACTCAATCATAAAAACAAGGATTTGGCTAAGCAAATACAACTGCTTTTCCGGGCATCCTATGCCATTGAAGCACAATTGCTAGGAGCTGATGATTTCCCGCCCCTCAAACGGGAGCTGGAAAGTTATATGCAAAGCAAGAACACCTTTTACGGTTATTATTCTGAAGGGAATCTGGCTGCAGCAATGGAAATTGATGCCAGGCCCAAATCCACGCACATACAAAGCCTGGTAGTACACCCGGATTATTTTCGAAGGGGTATTGGCAGGGCACTGGTCAACTTTGTTTTTGAAAACTATACCTCTGAAGTCTTTACTGTTGAGACGGGTGCGGCTAATGGACCCGCTACGGAATTATACCTGAAATGTGGTTTTGAGGAACGCTACAAATACAATACGGATCATGGGATACGGAAAGTCCGTTTCCAAAAACAGATTAAGGTGTAATATGTACAGTAAAGAAATAAACAGCAATATTTTATATCTTCAGAAACCTAAACAAGATTAATTGTTATGAAATCCCCTACTCCCAAACAGATTGCCAAACACTTCCGGGCTATGGTATTCGGAGGAAACGCAACCGGCGTTTGCATGAAAGAGGTACTGGAAGACGTAAACTGGCTTCAGGCCACAACTTCAGTGCACAAGCTTAATACCATTCACATTCTGGTTTTCCATATCCATTACTACATTGCCGTCATTAAAGACGTACTACAGGGAAAACCCCTGAGTGCCCATGATAAACAAAGTTTTGATGCCCCGCCAATCAATTCCGAAGAAGCGTGGCAGCAATTCCTTACCAGAGTTTATGCCGATGTGGAGGCCACCACCCTGCTTATAGAAACGCTTCCAGAGGAAAAATTATGGGACGTTTTTGTAAAGGAAAATTATGGAAATTACTACCGAAACCTGCACGGAGTGATTGAACACAGCCATTACCACCTGGGGCAAATCTCACTAATCAGTAAAATACTTACTCGTAAAGCTCAGGATGGTAAATAGCAAGCTGCTGTAATTTAAAACGGAAAGATGGAGTACTCTTTCGCAAGAATACAAGTAAAATGCCTGTTGGGCTTTATGCTGCTCATAGCATCCATTACAGCATGTAATGAACCGGATAGTAAAGGCTATACACAAACGGTAACCGGCAAAATGGATTTGGACACCAACCTGGTATGGTTATCTCATGAACATATCCTGGTTGATTTTATCGGTGCCGATAGTATTGATCCCGATAGTTGGAACCCTACAGAATTAGAAGCACAGGTACTTCCTTATTTGAATGACCTGAAAAAACATAAAGTAGATATCTTTGTGGATGCCACCCCGAATTACCTCGGACGCGAAATTGGCCTACTTAAAAACCTGAGTGAACGTACCGGGCTCAGGATTATTACCAATACCGGCCTCTATGGGGCAAGAAACAACAAGTTCATCCCGGAATATGCAAAGGAATTAAGCGCCGAAGCACTAGCAGCCCTTTGGATTAAAGAGTATGAAGACGGGATATCGGGGAGTCCGATCAGACCCGGTTTTATCAAAATAAGCGTAGATGATACCCTGCCTCTGGATCCATTACACAAAAAACTGGTTACGGCTGCTGCCCTAACCCATAAGGCTACCGGATTGACCATAGCCTCCCATACAGGCAAAGCTCAAGCCCTCTGGCCTCAATTAGAAATATTGAAAACTTCCGGGGTAGATCCTTCCGCTTTTATATGGATTCACGCCCAGGCCGAAGAGGATTTAAATGAACTCCTGAAAGCTGCCAACTACGGCTGCTGGATAAGCCTGGATGGCATGGGGTGGGAATTGGAAAATCATATTGAAAAGCTCCGTTTTGCCAGGCGAAACAATTTTCTGGATAAGGTGTTGATATCCCATGACGCAGGTTGGTACGATCCACAAAAGGAAGTGCAGACTATCCAACCCTATACCGCCATCTTTACCGCAGTCTATCCGAGATTGAAAGCTTCGGGGTTTACCGATACGGAATGGAATCAACTCATCTCAGTGAACCCAGCCAAGGCGTTTCAAATTAAGGTCAGGTCCTATTAAAAAACCCATACCCCCGAAAAGGGATATGGGTTATTACAATCAACCAAATTAAACTAGCTTATTGCAGCTAATAGTTCTTGTTTTTCCAGAAAAGCTTCCAGAACGCCTTCCAAATTAGGACTTCCTATGGACTGTAAATCATAAAAAACCCGTGTTGAAGGCTTTTGTATATCAATAACCCTATTCAAATCCATAGGGGTACCAATAACTACCGCATCGCAATCGCAGGTATTGATAGTAACTTCCAAATCACGCAGTTGGTCTGCTCCATAGCCCATTGCAGGAAGGAGTTTCCCAATCCCCGGATAGGTTTCAAATGTATCTTCCAATTGACCTACTAAAAAGGGTCTTGGATCTATCAACTCCTTTGCGCCAAATTTTAGGGCCGCCAGGGTTCCTGCCCCAAGTGTCATACCTCCATGGGTTAATGTAGGTCCATCTTCAATCACTAAAACACGCTTTCCCCTGATCACTTCTGGGTCGGCTACCCGAATCGGAGAAGCAGCATCAATTACCTGGGCGGCAGGTACCGTATCAGCAATTATCTTTCTGAGTTTCAGAATATCCTCGGGAGAAGCACTATCAATCTTGTTAATGATAACCACATCTGCCATTTTAAGAGTAACCTCCCCTGGATAATACGCCAGTCCATGTCCCGGCCTGTGGGGATCTGTCACCGTAATGTGCAAATCGGACTGATAAAAGGGGAAATCATTATTTCCTCCGTCCCACACAATGATATCACAACCATCTGGATCGTTTTCCGCTGCCCTCAAAATGGCCTCATAATCTACCCCGGCATAGATTACGTTTCCACGTACGATATGGGGTTCGTATTCTTCCATTTCCTCAATAGTGCAGTCGTATTTTTTCAAGTCGTCCAGGGTGGCGTATCTCTGAACACGTTGTGCCTCAAGATCCCCATAAGGCATGGGATGCCTGATGGCCACCACCTTAAGCCCTTCGGCCATTAACAGTTCTACAACTTGCCTTGCCGTTTGGCTCTTTCCACAACCTGTTCGCGTGGCCCCAATACTGATCAGAGGTTTTGTGCTTTTTAGAGAGGTTTCCTCCGGACCCATTAAAATAAAATTGGCTCCTGCTGCATTTACCAGGGCGCTTTTATGCATTAGCGACTCATAGGAGATGTCCGAATAGGCAAATACCACATCATCTACGCTGAGCTTTTCTATTAGGAGTTCAAGCTCCTTTTCATCAAAAATGGGGATCCCTTCCGGATATAATTCCCCTGCCAGGGAAGCAGGGTACTTTCGACCCAGAATATTGGGTATCTGGGCGGCGGTAAAAGCCACCACTTCATAATTGCGATTGTCTCTGTAAGCCGTATTGAAATTATGAAAATCTCGTCCGGCTGCACCCATGATCAGGATTCGTCTCTTCATAGTAATATATTTGATTTTTGTTCTTGTTTAGTTCCCGTAAAGGTAAAGGAGTACCGGCCGGATAAATATGATTTTTATCATCCTGAATTTGACCTTGTCTGTGTTCTTAAACACTATAAAATCGTGTTTCCCACCCGAAATCTGTTATCTTTATACCCTTATCAGATTGCGAATGGAACTTACCTCTCCCATAGAAAGGACAGACCTGGAATCCCGGCCTAAACTCAGGAAAAAGTACACTGGTTTTCTGGAACTAATTTCCGAATTGAATTCAAGGGATCTCCCTGTTTCCATCATCGACAATTTGAACAAGGAGATAGACAGCCTGAATCTGGTATTGGATGGAGATAAGCAGTTTTCCAGGCAATTGGGCAGGAAAAAACACGCCATTTTAAAAATACTTGAGAAGGAGCTGAAACTCGTACCGAGGAATTATTACAGGAACCAATGGATGATTATGGGAATGACCATTTTCGGGGTCCCTATGGGCGTTGTCCTTGGCACAGCCCTGGACAATATGGGCTTTCTGGGTATTGGTATACCCATAGGCATGGCCATTGGTCTGGGGGTTGGCAGCGGCATGGATGAGAAAGCCCGGAAAGAAGGAAGGCAATTGAAAGTAACCCAGGATTTCTAAATGGATATTTTGCCCACTTACACCCAGGTGAACCGGGAAGACAGTCAGGTCAATTTCGGGATTTCCCGCATGGAGGACATTTACGACAGGCGTGAAGGCCGGAAAGACCAGCCCCATCGTCATAATTTCTATACAATTCTCCTGATCAAAGATGCCGAAGGAGAGCATATCATCGACTTTAACACCTATCCGCTTGAAGGACTTAGCATTACCTTTATCAGCCCCGGTCAGGTGCACCAGGTTATTGAAAATAAACGTTCTGAAGGTTTTTCCCTTGTATTTTCCTCTGGCTTCCTGGCCCAGAACAATATCCCGATTGAATTTATTGAAGACCTCAACCTGTTTCAATGTTATGGGGAGAGTCCTCCTCTTTCCCTGGATCCGGATGAGTTTATGCAATTAAGTGCTTATGCAGAAGAAATGCTCAAACTGCAACAGGCCGAAATAGCATTGAAGGAACAGGCTATTGGCGCCTTGGTGAAACTAATGCTGATAAGAGCTAACAATCTATGCCATCTTTCCAAAGCTGATCCCGTGATACAAAGCACAGGGCAAAGTACTTTTCGGAATTTCCGGGAACTCCTAAATCAGAACTTCTCGCAATGGCATGCCGCAGCCGAATACGCAAGTGCCCTCCATATTACACCAGACCACCTGAACCGCGTAGTCAAGTCGCTCAGTGGTAAAACGGCCAAGGAGCATATTCAGAGCAGGATTTTGACCGCAGCCCGCAGGTTGTTGTATTTCACTGATCAATCCAATAAGGAGATCGCCTACGCTCTGGGTTTCAAGGAGCCGGCCCACTTCAGTGCCTTCTTTAAAAAATGCACTGGCACTTCCCCTTCCCATTTCCGTTCGGGGATTTAGGTCGGATTTTTATAAGCCATCACCGTATTTTAATATTCCCCGATCCCTGGTGTTGAACGAAATTTGTAGTGTTCAAATGTTATCAATGTGATGAGTGGGCATAAGAATACCAATATGATACTTGCAAAGAAAGTACGATTGAAAAAGTCTTCTTATGATGCGTTTATAAAAAACACAAATTTCAAAACAGATTCAACTAATAAAAATACAGCTATGAATACCGTATTACACAAAGCAGAAACACGTGGGCATGCCAATCACGGGTGGCTTGACTCCCACCACACCTTTAGTTTTGCAAACTATTACAACCCGGATCGTATGAACTTTGGAGTACTCCGTGTATTGAATGATGATATCGTCTCCGGGGGAAAGGGATTCGGAACCCACCCCCATGATAATATGGAGATCATCTCCATTCCCCTTGAGGGCGACCTTGAACACAAGGATAGCATGGGCAATACCACGGTTATCCGTGAAGGGGATGTTCAGGTAATGAGCGCCGGCACGGGTATCTTCCACAGCGAATACAACAAAAATCCGGACAAGCCGGTAAAATTCCTGCAGATCTGGGTATTTCCCAATAAAAAAGATGTAACGCCCAGGTATGATCAGATTACGGTTGGAGATCTTGAAAAAGAAAATGCCTTTTACCAGGTATTGTCACCAAATGCAAATGACCAGGGTGTATGGATTCACCAGGATTCCTGGTTCCATATGGGAACTTTTGAGGCCGGCAAGGAAGGGAGTTATTCCCTGAAAAAAGAGGGTAACGGAGTTTATGCATTTGTGATTGAAGGGGAAGTGGAAATTGAGGGGCAAAATCTTGGCAAGAGAGATGGCTTCGGGCTTTGGAACACTCCGGAAATACATGTAAAATCAAATACCGCCAGCAAAATATTATTAATGGAAATTCCTATGAATCTCTAAAACATTAACGCTATGAAACTATTAGAAAATTTAAACTGGCGATACGCCACCAAAAAATTTGACCCGAGCCGTAAAATAAGCCCGGGGGACCTGGAAAAGATCAAAGAGGCTATTAGATTATCCGCTTCTTCCTACGGCCTGCAACTCTACAAAGTTCTTGTTATTGAAGATCATGAGATAAGAAAAACACTAAAAGAGGCCTCCTGGGGACAAACCCAAATCACCGATGCTTCACACCTCTTTGTTTTCTGCAACACCGCCCAGGTTAAGGCCTCGGATATTGATGATTACCTGGAACTAAAGGCGAACACTCAAAATCTGGATGTCGGGAATTTGAAGGGATACGGTGATTTTATGAAGGATAAACTAACATCATTGAGTCCGGAAGCACAAAAAAACTGGACGGCCAGACAAACTTATATTGCCTTAGGCAACTTTCTGGCGGCCTGTGCGGAACTGCATATCGATTCCTGTCCCATGGAAGGTTTTGAACCTGAGCAATACGATGAGATCCTCGGGTTAAAGGAAAAAGGACTTACTGCTGCAGTAGTGGCTACGGCAGGCTACCGCTCTAAAGAAGACCAGACCCAGGGAATGGCCAAAGTCCGCAAATCGGCAGATCAGCTTTTCGAAACTATTTAAAGAGTTCCAAAGAAGTGTATAACTTACTCTTAGTGTAGCTGTTAAGCTGTTTAAATAATCCTTATATTGAATGGACTTTTCTTTTGTAGAAGTCCATTTTTTTTGGCTAATACCAAGGATTAATCATGAGTGTCAATTTTAAGTTTTTTCCGTTCAAGGATTTTATTTTTTCAGTAGTTCCCACTGCAGCTTCCTATGAAGGTTATCTTAAGGATATTGTCCCCCTCGAGCTATTATCCAACAAATTTGTGGAACTGGGGGTGGGTGCCGGCCTTTCACTGCTGCTGGCCCTGGTATTTTACAGGGAAAATCTAAAGTCCTACAAAAAATCCCTGGCAGAGATATTGGCTACTGGTTATTTTTCAAACTTCACCGGCAGGTTGGGCAGGATTTTGGATAGCAAAAAACCGCTCACCTTTGTGTTTACGGACAACAAGGAATGTCTGGTGAATCCTGAAAATATTGAAGTGTATGTGAAACTACCGGATTCCTTATCGGCTTTGAAGAAATACAGCAGTGATGTAAAAAAGAATTATCCAATAGCGTACTTGAAAGATAGCCCAACACAGGACCCGCTCTGGGTAAGGGGAATGGTTGATGACGATGGAAAGATGACCATTTATGAATACCCAAGGACCCTATTTGCCCTGCCCTCCTATCTCAAAAAAGACTTTTCAACCCAAAAAAAAGCAGAGAAAAATTCAATAAAGCTCTTTGCTTACTTCAAAGCCAAAATAGAAGGTTTCCGTATCGAATTCAGTCAGGATTTAGATGAAGAAAGGATTCGTTTTTCAGATACCCCCTAAATAAGTTTTGGAATAGTAATTCAGTGGCTCCCCATACCTCTTTGAATAACAAAGCGGACACCAGCCAAAATACCTCAATTTATTAAGTTAATATTTTGTTTTTCAGATTATTATATCCAGCATCAGAAACATCCCAAACCTGAGATTTATCACCTTTTTTACTATCCTATTTCTGTACATTTAAGCTGGATTTCCCGGACCTCCTCTTGTGGTTATTCCGGAACTAATCTGCAATAAATTCCAAACCTATGAATAGTAAGATATCAGACCTTGCCGGACCTGGCATCAGCACTTATGAAGCTGTCAAAGAAGTATTACCAAAGGATTATGCTGCCCTGCAGACGCCTTTAAGGCGCATGGAAGCCCTCTATGAAGTGAAAGAGTTTATAGAAAAAGGGCTGGCCAGGGCATTAAACCTCCAGATGGTTCAAGTGCCGCTGATCGTAAGCAAAGACAGCGGAGTTAATGATTATCTGGATCGGGATGGTTCCCGAACCCCGGTAGAGTTCCCGGCGGGACTCGGCCTGGAAAAACGGATTGAGGCCCAGGTAGTACAAGCTGCTACCAAATGGAAACGCATGGCCCTTGCCCAGTTCCAGTGTGAAGTAGGTCAGGGTATAAATACAGACATGCGCGCTATCCGAAAAGATTACTTCCTGGACCACGACCACTCTTCTTACGTAGACCAGTGGGATTGGGAAAAACGCATAATCGAAAAGGACAGGACCCTGGACTATCTCAAGGAAACAGTACGCAGGATATGGGCAGTAATCAGGGATGCTGGTCGGATGGCCAGGGAAAAGTTCCCGGAACTTAATACTGCGAAATACCCGGATTTCCCGGAAGAACTTAAATTCATCCACGCCGAGGAGATCCTCGAAATGTTTCCTGAACTGCCACGCAAAGAAAGGGAGACCGAACTTCTCAAAAAGTATCCCGCCGTTTTCATTATAGGTATAGGCGCTTTGCTGGAAGACGGTTACCCGCATGAAATGCGCGCAGCCGATTATGACGACTGGATCACCCCCACTATCTCTAAGAATGGCAAACAGTATTATGGTCTTAACGGTGATATTCTAGTTTACAATCCGGTAACGGGAAGACGGCATGAGTTGAGCTCCATGGGTATTCGGGTTACCAAAGACAGTCTTAACAAACAGCTGGAATTATCCGGACAAATGGATTTCCTGAGCCTCCCCTACCACCAGGCTATTCTCAATGATGAAATACCCCTGAGCATTGGGGGTGGCATCGGACAGGCTCGCACCTACATGTATTTGTTACGCACTGCTCATCTTGGTGAGGTCACCGTTTCTGTATGGCCTGAGGAGCTCAAAAAGATCTGTGCAGAGAAGAACATCTATGTTCTGGAATAAAATAAATGTAGCATCAGGCAAATACAGCCATTGCAGTTTAGGTTCTATGGCTGTATCTTTCTGGAGTGAATCCCGGAAAAGATTATATCAGGCAAAACAGGGAAGGCTGGAACAACAAGGTGGAAGTCCACCTGCAATCTGAGTTCTATGATGTTAAGGGATTCCTGAGCGGGAATTCGTCCCTTCAGGAAATCGAAATAGGCCTTCTGGGCGATCTTAAAGGCAAGAAAATCTTACACCTGCAGTGCCACTTTGGACTGGATACGCTATCCCTGGCGCGCTTAGGGGCCGATGTAACCGGAGTAGACCTTTCGGATAAAGCCATTGGAAAAGCCCGGGATCTTGCAGAGGAATCGGGCTTGGAAGCTCGTTTTATTTGTTGCGACTTGTATGAGCTGGTTACCCACCTCGATGAACAATTTGATCTGGTCTACACCACCTATGGCACTATTGGCTGGCTCCCTGATTTGAACAAATGGGCATCCCTGATCTCACACTTCCTCAAACCAGGCGGTGAATTGCTTTTCATTGAATTTCATCCGGTAATCTGGATGTTCGATGACGATTTTAAAGAAGTGGGATATGATTATTTTAATACACGCCCAATTATTGAAACGGAATCCGGGACTTATGCAGATCGGGATGCATCCCTGGAGCAGGAACTTGTTTCCTGGAACCATGGGTTGGGTGAAGTATTCAGCAGCCTTTTGAATGCCCGGTTGGAGATTGTTCTATTTGAAGAGTATGATTATTCACCTTACGATTGTTTTAAAAACACACGTGAAGAAGAGCCAGGCCGCTACCGCATCAAACACCTGAGTCACAAAATACCTATGGTCTATGCTCTTAAAGCCAGGAAGAGGGCAAGGCTATAATTACAGAAATACATGAAATACAGCTACTTTTTTGTCCTTGTGATTTTCCTGCTCGCTGTTTCCTGCAAAAATTCAGGGCGAAAGGAAAAACTGGTCATAGCAACTGCTGCCAATATGCAATTTGCCATGGACGAGGTCACAGAGGCATTTAGCAGACAAAGTGGAATTGAAACGGAAATCATACTCGGATCTTCAGGTACCCTGACTGCCCAGATAATGGCCGGAGCTCCTTATGATATTTTTCTTTCCGCCAACTTGCAATACCCGGAACACCTGTATAAGCAAGGTTTGGGTTATAGGCCACCTGAAACTTATGCTTACGGGCAGCTGGTTTTATGGACATGCAAAGAAGGTATAGAACCATCCTTAGAAACGCTACGGCAAGAACAGGTATCTCACATAGCTATTCCCAATCCACAAGTAGCTCCTTATGGAAGAGCGGCCAAAGAGGTACTTATGCAAAAAGGACTCTACAATGAAGTAGCGTCAAAGCTGGTTTACGGTGAAAGCATTTCCCAGACCAACCAGTTTATCCGTACAGGAGCAGCGGAAATAGGTTTTACGGCACTATCGGTTGTTTTGTCTGAGCAGGTACGGGGGACAGGGAGCTGGTTGAAGCTACCCCAATCTACTTACAGTAGCATTGCCCAGGGTGTTTTGATCCTCGATAAGGATACGCAACAGCTCAATAATGCCATAAAATTTCATAATTTTCTAAAAAGTGAAAAGGCCCGTCAAATTCTGGAAAAATACGGGTACCTGAAAGCTGATGAATAAATTGAAGGGACATATAGCCAAAATTAAAACAAGCGGTAACCTCTCCCGTGTAGATGTAGCACTTTCAGAGGATATTGTGGTATCTGCTGTAGTAATTGAAACCCCGGATACAGCCGCCTACCTCAAAAAAAACAATGAGGTTTATGTCCTTTTCAAGGAAACAGAAGTCATCCTGTCTGCCGATCCTGAGGTAGAGATTAGCCTGGTAAACAGGATCCCGGGAAAAATTAGCAATCTGCTTGTGGGAGATCTTTTTTGTGAGGTAAGCATACAAACCGAAGTAGGCGAGATAAGGTCTGTTATAAGCAAAATTGCATGGGAAAGATGGCCCATGGCCGTAAAAGACCCGGTAACTGCCCTGGTTAAGATTAATGAAATTATGCTTCAGGAATGATGGATTGGGGACCCCTTTATTTAACGCTTAAACTTGCTCTGGCCACTACATTTATCCTGGTACTGGTAGGCATACCCCTGGGCTACTGGCTTTCAAGAACCACTTCCTGGGTTAAGCCCGTGATTGAAACTCTGGTGAGTATGCCTCTGGTTCTGCCCCCAACGGTCCTTGGCTTTTATTTTCTGATAGTCTTTGGCCCGGAGCAGTTTTTGGGCAGCTGGATCGACAAATGGCTGGGGATAAGGCTCGTTTTCTCCTTCCCGGGATTGGTTTTGGCTTCCGTGATTTACAGCCTTCCTTTTATGGTGCAACCTATTCATTCCGGGCTTTCCAGTCTTCCAAATTCACTGCTGGAGGCCTCCTTGCTTATGGGTAAATCCAAATGGCAGACCCTGATTAAAGTGGGTTTACCCAACATAAAACCAGCCTTGCTAACCGGGATTATACTCTCCTTTGCCCACACCATTGGTGAATTTGGCGTGGTCCTGATGATCGGGGGCAGTATCCCGGACAAAACCCGGGTGGCTTCCATTGCTATATATGAAGAAGTGGAAGCTCTGAATTACACTACAGCACACACCTATTCACTGTTTCTGCTTGTCCTCGCATTTATTGTATTGATGAGTGTTTACCTCATCAACGGAGGGTATCTAAAAAGATTCTGGAGATGATTTCACTGGATATTCATAAAAGTCTCCGGGCAGAAGGTGGAGTTATGGACCTCAGGGTCAATATTTATATTGAGAAGGGAGAGTGGGTAACCCTTTATGGACCTTCTGGTGTTGGTAAGACCTCTACCCTGAGAATGCTGGCAGGATTGATGAAACCAGATGAAGGATCTATTTCAGTCTCGGATACTCCCTGGTTCGATTCTGCAAAAAGGGTAAACCTGAAACCCGGACTTCGTAATATTGGCTATGTTTTCCAGGACTTTGCACTTTTCCCGAATATGACCGTTAGGCAAAACCTTGAATACGCAAGGAAAAAGGGGGGTAATGGCAATTTGCTCAATGTGGTGCTGGAAATGATAGAGTTGGGTGAACTCCAGGACCAGAAACCTGCAAGCCTTTCAGGGGGACAGAAACAAAGGGTTGCCTTAGCCAGGGCTTTGGTTCAGGAACCAAAAGTACTGCTACTCGATGAACCTCTGTCTGCTTTGGACCCGGCCATGCGGATGAAGCTCCAGGAATACCTGGGTAAGGTACACAGGGAATTTGAGTTGACTACACTTCTGGTTAGTCATGATATCAGTGAGATAAGCCGATTATCAGATACGGTCCTTGTCATGGAAAAAGGCAGGGTCGTCAAAAAAGGCAAGCCTTCAGAAGTATTTTTTAAGCAACAGCTTAGTGGTAAATTCAAATTCACCGGAAAGGTCATCTCTATAGAAAAGGCAGATCTGATGTATGTGGTGCATGTACTGGTACAGGAACAGGCCGTAAGGGTAATAGCCACAGCTGAGGAAGTGACCGACCTAAAGCCAGGTGATCAGGTAATGGTTGCCTCTAAAGCATTTAATCCCTTGCTTTACAAATTGGATATTTAATATTATGTCTTTGATTAGCTAACATGCCTACCGGAAGAAAATACATCCCGGACAATCCTGCAAAAGCCATCAGGTATCTCTTATTTGTTGCTGCTCCCTTTATTGCTGCCTACTTGATTGCCTACGTGGAACTGGACCCTGATAAACCTGTTCTGACCTATACCCTGGCCGTGGCTGTTCTAATGGCCATATGGTGGGTTACCGAGATTGTTCCCCTTGCCATTACCTCGCTGCTGCCAATTGTACTGTTCCCGGCATTTGGCATTATGGATGGCAGGGAAGTTTCTGCTACTTATTTCAATCATGTTATTTTCCTTTTTATTGGGGGTTTCCTGGTTGCCCTCGCCATACAGAAATGGGGACTGCACAAGCGTATTGCGTTAAAAATCCTGAAAATTGTTGGCAGCAGTCCGGCACGTATATTACTGGGCTTTATGTTTGCCACTGCATTTCTGTCCATGTGGATCTCAAATACGGCAACCGCCATGCTCATGGTTCCCATCCTGCTATCCATCATCACAAAACTGGAAGAGATCAATACCAAAGCCCTGGTCAATCATTTTGCAGTGGGGCTTCTATTAAGTATAGCCTACAGCGCTTCTATTGGCGGGGTGGCCACACTGGTCGGCACTCCTCCAAACCTTTCCTTTGCCCGGATCTTTTACATTTATTTCCCGGAGGCTCCGGAAATTTCCTTTGCTACCTGGTTTTTTTATGCCTTCCCCATAACTGTATTGCTTTTTGGGCTGGTTTTCGGGTATCTCTATTTCATTTTCGTGAAGCGCAAAACTCAGTGGAAAAGCCTTAGAAAAGAGGAAATCGCTGAGGCTTATTTAAAACTGGGGAGTAAAGGGTTTGAAGAAAAGGTATTACTGGTGGCCTTTGCAGGCCTTGCCCTTCTCTGGTTTTTCAGGGCAGATATTGTCCTCGGCTCATTCACCATTCCGGGATGGTCAGGACTCTTCAACCAGCCTGAATTTTTTAATGATGGAACCGTAGCCATTCTGGTGGCCGTAATTCTTTTTATAATACCCTCGAAATCCAGTCCGGGAACTTTTTTAATGGACTGGAAAGCTGCAGAGGAAATTCCCTGGGAAATCATCCTCCTTTTTGGCGGAGGTTTTGCACTGGCAAGTGGCTTCAAAGAATCTGGACTGTCTTTATGGTTTGGACAACAACTGGAATGGCTTAGCGGCATGCCCCCAATAGTGCTTATACTGTGCATAAGCCTGCTGGTTACATTTCTTACCGAGGTAACTTCAAACACAGCTACGGTAGAAACCCTGTTGCCTATCCTGGCAGGCCTTGCCGTAAGTATTGAGACAAACCCCCTGCTTTTTATGTTGCCCGCAACCATTGCAGGCTCCCTGGCCTTTATGCTGCCCGTGGCCACCCCTCCCAACGCAATCGTTTTTGGGAGCAAGCGGTTAACGGTGATTCAAATGGCCAAAACCGGGTTTGTCCTTAACCTGATAGGGGTGATTCTGGTAAGCCTGGTGACCTACTATTTTGGAACGCTTATTTTCGATATCAGCGAGGGAATATTTCCAGATTGGGCAATCATACCCAAATAAAAAGGGGCTGGTAAACCAACCCCTTTTTTGAATAGACCCTAGTCTTATACGTTTATTTAGCGACATTAACCGATCGGGTTTCCCGAATAACGGTAACCTTTACCTGTCCCGGATAAGTCATGTCTGTCTGTATTTTCTGAGATATTTCAAAAGACAACTGGGCGGCCTTCTCATCACTCACTTTTTCACTTTCTACGATAACCCGCAATTCCCGTCCAGCCTGTATGGCATAAGCTTTCTGCACCCCTCCAAAACCGAAGGCAATTTCTTCCAGGTCCTTCAATCGCTGAATGTAGCTGTCCAGCACCTGTCTCCTTGCCCCGGGTCTCGCACCACTGATAGCATCACAAACCTGTACAATTGGGGCGATCAGGGATTTCATATCGATCTCATCGTGGTGGGCTCCAATAGCGTTGCATACCTCGTCTTTTTCACCAAATTTTTCAGCCCACTGCATACCGAGGATAGCGTGCGGGGTTTCCACCTCAGCTTCCGTATTAGGTACTTTCCCGATATCATGCAAAAGACCGGCCCTTTTCGCCAGTTTGGGATTGACTCCTAATTCTGCAGCCATAATACCACAAAGCTTCGCAACTTCCCTGGAGTGCTGCAGGAGATTTTGCCCATAGGAAGAACGGTATTTCATGCGCCCCACGGTTTTAATCAACTCCGGGTGCAATCCATGGATACCCAGGTCGATCACCGTTCGTTTTCCTACTTCAACTATTTCCTGTTCAATTTGCTTCTCCGTTTTGCGCACCACTTCCTCTATCCGGGCCGGGTGGATACGCCCATCTGTCACCAGTTTGTGCAGGGATAAGCGGGCTACTTCTCTCCGAACGGAATCAAAACAGGAAAGAATGATCGCCTCCGGGGTGTCGTCTACAATGATCTCGACTCCAGTTGCCGATTCCAGGGCCCTGATATTGCGCCCTTCCCTGCCAATGATCCTACCTTTTACGTCATCCGATTCCAGGTTAAACACGGAAACACAATTCTCAATGGCCTCCTCTGTACCAACACGCTGAATGGTGTTAATTACGATTTTCTTGGCTTCCTGCTGGGCAGACATTTTTGCCTCTTCCAGCGTGCTTTGCATATAGGACATGGCATCTGCCTTGGCCTTTTCTTTCAATGATTCAAAAAGTTGTGCTTTGGCTTCTTCTGCCGAGAGGCCTGAAATTACCTCAAGTTGCTGAACCTGGCTTTGGTGTAGTTTCTCTAATTCGGCCTGTTTTTTTTCGTAGAAATCCTTTTTATGGTCTACTTCCTTAAGCTGTGATTCCAGCTTTTCATTGTTCCTTCTGGCTTTGGCCAGTTCGCTGCTGATTTGAGACTCCTTGTCTCTGGTCCTTTTTTCGGCCTCAGCAATCTTTTTGTCTTTATTGATGATGACCTTTTCGTGCTCGGCCTTCATCTCTAAAAACTTCTCCTTGGCCTGGAAGATCTTATCTTTTTTGATACTCTCACCTTCGATCTTGGCATTCTTAAGAATAGCACTGGCTTCCTTCTTAGCCTGGCCAATGGTCTTGGAAGCCTTTCCTTTTTCAAGGATCTTAGCGATGATAAATCCAAGTATCAATCCACCTGCTGCGGCGATTGAAATTGTTGTTATGTCCATTTGTCTTTACAGTTTAGCTGCCTAAAAGGCAATGCGTTTTCTGCGGTTACCTTTCATCAGGCAAGCCACAGTAAATTGATCTTAAGGCAATTGATACAAAAAAAGCCCACATTGATCAGAAGTTTTGTACAAACTCCAATAAACAGGTTTAGGGCTAACAAACTGATCAAGGATCCTCTAACTGGGAGGCATGCTTTTACAATCTAAACTCACCCTTTTTAAAAGTAATAGTGTTGAGTTTGTCAAAAAATATTTACCAATGTGGGCAGTAACAAATGTTATGTTAAAGAACTTATTTTATGCTCAGTTTGGAATTCACCAGTTCATCCAATGCCCGCAGGCGAGCGTTTACTTCCCTGGTATCTTCCTGCTGATCAATGCCCCGTTGTTCCACTTTCGAGGCAAATTGCAAGGCACACATAGCCAGAACATCCTGCTTGTCGCGCACAGCGTAATTCTGTTCGAACTTCCTGGCCAGTTGCTCTATATTCTTGGCAGCCTTCCGCAACCCTTCTTCCTGAGCCGGATCAATGGTCAGGGGATATACGCGGTCTGCAATGGATAGCTTTATTTTAAGCCTTTCTGCCATATTTCAGAGCGGTGTGCTAAACAGCGAGTTGTGATATGCAATGGTCCAACTCCCTGATCAGCGAATTTATTTTGAGCTTTGCTTCTGTTTTATTAGTATCACTGCCCAGCATCGAATTTGCAAGCTTCAGGGAATCATACTTTTCTTCCCAGTCCTTGGCGGATTTATTGGCTTCCACCAGCTTGTCTTTCAAGACTTGCAATTCCTGCTCCAGCTTAGAATTAGCCTGAGCCTGCAACTCAAGTTTATGCAGGACTTTGCTAATCTTGTTCTCGAGAGAATCAACGATTTCAACCAATTCGCTCATTTGCAAATTTCAATGCCATTCCTACAAATTTAAGATAGATCATAAGACCTCGCAATTATTTTTGGAATTATTATTGAAGCATCACTTTAAGTGATTTTAGAATGCATGCGTGTAAAATTCAGCCCCCCCTTCTATTATGACAATTAGACCATATTAATTAATTTCGCATTAAGCTTCCTACTATGAGAGTACCGGCTATTGTACTATTCCTGCTATCTTTTCAACTGCTGCTTGGTCAGTCGCCATACCCCAAAGAGGTCTTCAGGCCACCACTGGACATACCCCTAATCCTGGCGGGAACCTTCGGTGAACTGCGTTCCAATCATTTTCATTCAGGGATCGATATTAAAACACAGCAGCGGCAGGGCCTCCCTGTTTATGCGATAGCAGACGGAACAGTAACCCGGATCAAGATTTCTCATTGGGGTTATGGCAAAGCCCTATATATTGCACATCCCAACGGTTACACTTCGGTTTATGCACACTTGCAAAAATTTGCCCCTGAGATCGAACAGTTTGTAAAACAAGTACAGTACCAGAAACAATCTTATGAAGTTGAGATCTTCCCTGATTTTGGCGAGATCAAAGTAAATAAAGACAGCATCGTGGCATATACGGGCAATACAGGAGGATCTTCAGGGCCACATTTGCATTTCGAAATCCGGAACAGTGTAAATGAAAAACCTACAAATCCCCTTTTATATGGCCTGGAAGTCCGTGATGCCACCAACCCAAGCCTGGTAAGTCTGCACGCGTATCCACTTTCCGAACAGGCACAAGTCAACCAGAGTAACGAGCGGGTACAGCTAAGCTACAGCAAGCAGGCAGACGGGACGTATCTCGCCGAGAAGGTAAATGCCCTGGGCACCATAGGTTTTGGCGTAAATGCTTTTGACCGCCAGGATCTTGCTGCCAATAAAAATGGTGTTTTTGCTATAGAACAAAGGGTTAACGGAAAGGTTTACACGGATTTTGACTTTGATTCTTTTTCCTTTTCCGAAACACGTTATATCAACACGCTGATCGATTACGCCTATTTTGGCAGGAACAAACAACGGATACAACAGTGTTTTAAAGCTCCCGGAAACAAATTAAGCATCTATGAAACACTTTATAATGATGGCAAAATTGAGGTTAAAGAGGGGTTGACCTACAATGTGGAAATCGACATCAAAGACCTTGAAGGGAACACAATCAGGGTAATTATCCCTGTTGAAGGCGTCAGGGAGCCCCTGGTCAGGAAATCAGAGCAAAATCGCACCCCGTATTTCCTGAAAAGCGACAAACCCAATAACTATGACCTGGGTATAGCCAGGGTATATTTCCCGGAGAATACTTTCTACAAGGACTTTTATCTAGACCTGCAACCCGGCCAGGACACGGTAAGGATACATAACAATAGGGTTCCTGCGCATAAAAACTTTACCATAGCCTTTGATGCCTCAGGTTTTTCACCGGAGGAAAGACAAAATTTATTTATCGCTCATCTGGACAAGGATGGAAAGCCGCAGTATATGAACACCTACAAAAATGGCACTTCCTTCTCCACAAGGACCCGGATACTCGGCACTTATACTATGGCCCAGGATACGGTTCCCCCAAAGATCCGACCCAGAAATTTCAAGCCAAAACAATGGCTAACGAATTACCGTTACCTAAGCTTGCGGATCTCTGATGACCTAAGCGGGATCAATTCCTACAAAGCTACCCTGAACGGAGAATGGATCCTGATGGAATATGAACCTAAGACCAGCACCCTTACCTACAATTTTGACGATGTGATACTCGACAAAAAGCAATGTCAGCTGGAAGTCGTTGTTACCGATAATGCCGGGAATTCGACTACCTTTAGCAGTAGTTTCTTCAGAAGATAACCCTTTGATCAGACGTATTCTTTTCTGGCTCCTCTGCGTACTGCCTCTCTCATTACTGGCCCAAAAGGCTACCATCACAGGAATAGTACTGGGCGAAGACCGGCGTCCGCTGGTCAATGTTAATATTAACACCACACAGCAGGGCACTGCAACAGACAACAATGGCTTTTACCTCCTGGAAATCACCGCCGATACAGAAGTTACAATCAGGTTTACTCACCTGGGTCATGAAGATGTTATCCTGGAGAACCTCATTTTAACCACAAACGAAACCTTTGTGTTTAACCCGGTGATGAAGGCAAATTCACTTCAAATAGACGAAGTGGTGGTTACGCCAACAGGGGAAAAACAATTACAGGGAATCACCACCCTTTCGCCAGAAACGGCCAGGTTGATCCCGGGCGCCAATGCCGGCATAGCCAATGTGCTAAAGTTGCTGCCTGGGGTGGGGTCCAACAATGAGCTCAGTACGCAATACGCAGTAAGGGGAGGCAATTACGATGAAAATTTAATCTACATCAATGGCATTGAAATATACCGCCCCTTTCTAATACGCTCAGCCCAGCAGGAAGGCCTTGGAGTGGTAAACAGCAATATGGTCTCAGAGCTGTCGTTTTCGGCTGGAGGCTTCCAGGCCAGATACGGAGACCGGCTATCCTCTGTACTGGACATTACGTACAAGGCTCCTTCCAGCTTTGGCCTTCAGCTGGAAGGAAGCTTGCTGGGCGGCAGTGCCACTGTGGAAAGTCGTTCCAAAGACAGGAAATTCAGCCAGATCACCGGACTCCGCTACCGGGATAACAGCCTGTTGGTGAATAGTCAGCAAACCCGAACAAATTTCAATCCCAGTTTTATAGATTTGCAGTCATACCTCAACTACAGGTTTAACGATAAATTCCATTTGAATTTCCTTGGGAACCTGGCGGTGAACAATTACCGCAACGAACCACTCTCCAGACAAACCAATTTTGGGACCATTGATCAGCCCCTTGCATTAATCGTTTTCTTCCAGGGGAATGAACAAAACAAATACACTACCATTCAGGGATCTATCAAGGCAGATTTTATGCCCAGTGATTCCCTCAGGCTTAGCCTTACCGCGTCTGCATACCACGCAATAGAGGAAGAATTCTCCGATGTAATTGCACAGTACGAGCTGGGCCAAGTGGACACCGATCTGGGCAGCGATACTTTTGGAGAAGTAACGTCTTCGCGAGGGATTGGCACTCAGTTTAACAGGGCACGGAATATCCTGGATGCACTGGTAATGAGGCTCGGTCACAAGGGTAAATTAAGCCATCAGGCAAAGGAATTAACCTGGGGGCTTCAATATCAATACGAAGATTTCAGGGACCAGCTGAGGGAATCCGAGTTTTTGGATTCCCTGGGTATTTTTATCAGACCTCCCGGATCCGGGTCGCCTAACAATCAACCTGAAGATCCTTTTAACGGTCCAATTCTTCCTTTTGAAGGAGTAAGTGCCCGGAATTCCTCCAGCACCCACCGGGTACTTTCTTATTTGCAATTCAGCAACCGATCGAATTGGCGAAACACCGAATTCTATTATAATATCGGCCTGCGTGCCCAATACTGGAATACCAAAGGGGAAGGTTTCCCAGTTACAGATCAACTTATATTCAGCCCCAGACTGCAGTTTGGCATAAAGCCCCAGTGGAAGCAGGACATGCTTTTCCGAATGGCCGTTGGGCTATACCAGCAGCCCCCCTTTTACAGGGAGTTGAGGGCTCTGGACGGAACGCTGCAACCAGAGGTCCGGGCTCAGAAATCCCTGCACTTCATTCTGGGTAATGAGTATAGTTTCAGGCTTTGGAACAGGCCCTTCAACCTTAGCAGTGAAGCCTATTACAAATCCCTGAGCAGGGTTAATGCATATACCCTGGAGGATGTGCGCATAAGATATGAGGCCAACAATAATGCTGAGGCCTTTGCCTATGGATTGGACTTCCGTTTAAACGGGGCTTTCGTGCCTGGCACCGAATCCTGGCTCAGCCTCGGGTTCTTGAGAACTGAAGAAAACAGGAACAACCGGGGGTTTATTTCCAGGCCTACAGACCAGCGTTTCAAAGCAGGTCTGCTTTTCGAGGACTATATACCCAATTTACCAAATTTCAGGATGTATCTTAACCTGGTGTACAGTACAGGAATGCCCGGAGGCTCTCCCAGTTACGCAGATCCCTATAATTTTCAGAATAGATTAAGAGATTACAGGCGGGCCGATCTGGGAATTTCCCATATTTTTGTTGACGAGAACAACAGGCACCCTAATGGGCACTGGTTGAGTGGTATAGAAAGCCTCATTGTGGGTTTTGAAATCTATAACCTGTTTAACAATCAGAATTCCATTACCAATACCTGGGTGCGTGACGTGGACAGCAAACAGCAGTATGCCGTACCTAATTTTATGACATCCCGCGTTCTGAACGTCATTGTTCGAATGCGATTTTAATGAAAATGAGAAAATACCTGATTATCCTTTTTGTTTTTGCCTCCCTGCAACTTTGGGGACAAAAAGACATATACGAAAGTGTTCGTTTTGATGAACTAAGCGCAGAACATTCTACACTGGCCATAATCCCATTTTTTGCCAATCTGGACCTGGAACAGGAACTCTCCAAAGAAGAACTCGGCAGACTGGAGGAATTGGAAGGTAAGGCCGTGCAGGATGCATTGGAGACCTATTTTGGAAGGGGAAAAAAGAAGAAGAAATTCTCAGTGGAATTTCAAAATGTTGAGAATACCAATGCTCTGCTGGCCCAAAATAACATCAACTATAGCAATATTGACACCTATACCATCAAACAATTGAGCGAGATCCTCCAGGTAGATGGCATTGTCAGTGGCAACATTGACCTGAATGTGCTTCTATCCCGTGGGGTTTCCGATGAGGTAAGCTTTTTAGACTACCTATTGGGGGATGCTAATTACGGGAGGATCGGGATCAAGATCAGCGATGGAAAAACGGGTAAATTGCTCTGGAAATACGAAAATGAAATCACCAAAAAATCAGGCAGGAATACTACGGACCTCATCGATAAAATGATGAAGAAAATGACCCGGCGCTTCCCTTACGACAAAGAGCGAAAAAAGACCCGCAAACGCACTTAACCCGCTGCGAATTCCTTTAACACATCCACCAGATAGTCAATTTCTTCTCTGGAATTATATTTGGAAAAAGATACCCGGAGTGAAGGTTTCTTAAGCTCTTCATCATCGAGGATTTCTGACAGTACATGTGATCCTCCCTCACTACCGGACTGGCAGGCACTGCCTTTGGAACAGGCTATACCCTTGAGGTCCAGATGAAACAAAAGCATCAGGGACTTCTGTTCATCAAAAGGCAGACGCATATTGACCAGTGTGTAAGTACTTTTCTCCATATCACCGGAATAGCCGTTAAAAGCTATTCCTGGGATTTCCTGGATACGCTGTAAAAAATACCTCTTCAGGTCGCTGATGTAGGCAGTCTCTTCTTCGAGGTTTTCATAAGCGGCAATAAACGCTGCCTCCAGCCCCACAATATTGTGGTAAGCCTCAGTGCCGGCGCGGTACCCTCGCTCCTGAGAACCTCCCATGATCAATGGTTTTAAACCTGTATTCTTGCGGATAAAAGCAAAACCCACTCCTTTGGGCCCATGGAATTTATGCGCAGCGGCAGCCATAAAATCAATAGGTATTTCCTCAACATCCCAACTAAAGTGCCCTATGGACTGTACCGTATCCGAATGGAACAAGGCGTCATTATCCCTGCACAATGCCGCAATCGCAACCACATCAATCTTATTCCCTATTTCGTTGTTAATATGCATCAGGCTAACCAGTTTCCTGGATCCGTCCCGCTTCAAAAGTTGTTCAAGATGATCCAGATCCGGATTTCCAGATGCATCCAGCTTTACAAAATCCAACCGTATACCATACTCCTGAGACAGGGCCTCAGCCGTATGCAAAACGGCATGATGTTCAATTTTGGTGGTAATAATGGTTTTCACGCCCAAATCGCGAACAGAAGAGCGCAAAATCATGTTGTCTGCCTCTGTACCCCCGGAGGTGAAGATAATTTCAGAGGGGTGAGCATTCAGGTACCTGGCAATCGTTTTACGAGCCTGCTCAATGCCTGTCTTTGCAGTCCTACCAAAGGCGTGCGTTGACGAGGGGTTTCCATAACAGGTCGCCAGTGCCTCCTGCATTCTGTCAATTACTTCCTGTCGCACCTGGGTGGTTGCGGCATTGTCCAGGTATACTTTCTGCATCAATTGATATCTTGGTCAAAAGGGAGCGTAAAAGTAAGGATTTTTGCAGAGTTACAGGTTTATTTTGAAAACCACACAATAGGGATTTCCCGGCATTTTAATTTACCTTTGGAATATGAAAAAAACATTTCTCCTGTTTCTTTTTGTCATGCTGAATGCCTGCGGCGATGGTGAACTTGAAATTGATGTCATAGATTTTGATAGTGCCTCCCTGCAATTTTGTGAAACCCAGGCCACAGTTAACAGCACCATTTTCTTTAAAATAAATGACGATGAAGCCCTGATCCTGGAATTGCAATCCGGATTGCTTCAGAACCAGGCATCAACAGACACCATACGAAGCAGCTTCCCCTCCCAGTCTAGCCTCATTTACAGGCTTTTTACGGAGGGGGTAAACAAAAGCTACTTTTGTGATGATATTCCTCCGGCCACACCCAGTGTTCGTGAAGAAATTCTTGCCGAGGCAGGAGAGGTTCTTATTACTACCATACAATCAGCCACAGATACAACGCTTTATGAGCACACCATAAAGCTTGGCGGAGTTACACTTGTAAACAGCAGAGGAGAACGGATTACCAACACCCAGATTGAGGACTTTGGCACAATAACTACGCAGGAGTAGGCTTATTTGGGATTCTGGAATATGTAAACCTCAGTAGCACCCAGGCCATATTTCCTGTAGTCTGCATCATAATGTTTTACGTTGTCATAGCGTCCAAACAGGTATTTGAGTTCTTCCTCCAAAACACCAGCTCCTTTACCATGGATAAACACAACCTTCTGAATGCGTTTCCTCATGGCAAATTCCAGTTGTCTTTTGGCTGTTTCCAGTTGCAGGTTAAGCATATCGTAATTGCTCATACCTTTGGTTGAGGGGACAAGTTGGTGGATATGAAGGTCCACTTCCATTTTAGGGGCATTCCGGTCTTTCGCCTTTGGGGTGATCTTTTTCTTATCCTGGATTTCCTCCTTAACGCGCTTGACCATGGCGGCTTCGTGGTTGCTTACCCTAATAACATCCTTGCCCGGTATTTTAATCAGGGCAGAAGCCGGAAGTACCATAGGGAATCCCGATTCCGTTTCAATTGTAACCTGATCTCCCTCTACAGCAGTTACCCTACCTGTTAGCACATCATCCAGGGTTTCTACCCTATCTCCCGGTTCAAAACGCATCATTCCTCCTTTTTATCCTCACCCTTTGACCAACTTGTAGAGGTTTTGTAAATCCCGAACATAAGCAGCACAATGCCCAGTATCATGGCATATTCATTCCGCATGAACTTACCTCCAAAACCAATGAGGATACCGCCCAGGATTATAAGCAGCAAATAAAAGGGTGGTTTTATTTTCATTCCATAAAAATAATAGTATTTTTCGGTAACCAACACACCCAACCATGCCGCTTTTCAGTCTGGTACTTGAGGACTATATGCTGCCCTGCCTGAGCAAACAGCTTCTGGGCATGCCATGCCCCGGGTGTGGGATTCAGCGATCAGTATCCCTGATCTTTCAAGGTGAATTCTACGCTGCCTTCCTTATGTATCCGGCTATTTACCCCATTATGGCTTTATTTGGCTTTCTTTTTATAGATGTTTTTTTCAAGATAAAACACGCCAACAAAATTAGTATCGCCCTAATGATTACCTCCGTGGCATTTATCCTGGGTAACTTCTTAATTCAACTAATTAACTGACCAAAAAATGGAACAACAAAAACTTCCTAATGTAATCATTGTTATTGTACTCGCAATCATTTCCTATCTGTGCTGTTGCATCTATGGTGTACCTGCAATCATCCTGTCTGGAATAGGCCTTATCCTGGTCCGGTCCGATGAACGCAAATATCGCGAAAACCCTGAAGGCTATTCGAATTACAGTCAGCTTAAGACCGCAAAGATCATGGCGATAATAGGACTTGTAATAGGCGTATTGTACCTGATATGGACCATATATCAAATCCAGTCCATGGGTGGCTGGGATGCAATGATGGAACAGTCGCGTGAGATTATGGAACAATGGGGCATTGAAGAATAGTATCTAAATTAATTACGATGGAGCAACAATCATTACCCGGTGCAAGCACCGCCCTTACCATGGGAATCATTTCTATTGTGGGCGCCCTGGTATGCTGCGGGCCATTTGCGGCTATTTTCAGCATTATAGGGTTGAGCAACGTTAACAAAGCAGAACGTCTGTATAAAGCCAACCCGGGGGCGTATACCGGCTACGAAAGCGTAAAAACTGGTAAAATCCTGTCTTACATTGGCCTGGGACTTTCCCTGGTCACGCTTATATTCTTCATACTCTATTTCGGGGCCATAATTGCCCTTATAGGTTTGGAAGGAAACTGGAACTTTTAAAGAAAAACCCCCGAAATCGGGGGTTTTATTTTTCTTTTTGTGAGTGCTACTAGTGAGCTACCTCGCTCATAAATTTGAGCCGGTACAGGCGCAGTTCCTCATCTTCATATTCACCTTCAAACTCCTCCAGTGCCGCTTCTATATCGTCAGTTTCGGCATCCAGAAAATATTCATGGATCTCTTCCTGCTGGTCTTCATCCAGGATCTCATCAATCCAATATTGTAAATTGAGCCTTGTTCCGCTGTATACAATCTGCTCCATCTCCTTAACCAGTTCACCAAGCTCCAGCCCCTTGGCCGAGGCAATATCGTCCAGTGGGAGTTTGCGATCCACGTTCTGGATGATGTAAAGCTTTAAGCCTGAATTTGCACCCGTACTTTTTACCACTAGGTCATCCGGACGGGTAACATCATGCTCCTTCACATAGCGGTCTATCAGATCAATGAAAGGCTGACCGTATTTCCTGGCCTTGCCTTCACTTACGCCATGTATATTGACCAGCTCCGACATAGAAACCGGATATTTTAAGGCCATATCCTCAAGGGAAGGTTCCTGGAAAACCACAAAGGGCGGAACATCCTGTTTGTGGGCCTCCTCCTTTCGGAGTTGTTTAAGCAGCTTAAGGAGTCGTTCATCCGCTACTCCCCCACTTCGCGCGGACTTGACTATGGTATTGTCATTCTCATCATCATAAACATGATCGAGCGTCATGGAAAAGGAGGTCGGTTCCTCCAGAAATTTCCTGCCTGATTCCGTTAGATGCAGTATACCGTATTGTTCGATCTCTTTTCTGAGCAAACCTGCCACCAGAACCTGCCGTATCAGGGCCATCCAAAAAGACTTGTCTTTATCCTTGCCAATCCCGAAAAAGGGTTTTTCATTGGTTTTATGGGAGGAGATAAGGGCGTTGGTGCCCCCGGTCAGGGAGAGCACGATCTCCTTGGCTTTGAACTTCTCGCTGGTTCCCTGAACCACCTGCAGGAGTTTGAGGAGTTCATCCCTGGCTTCCAGTTTTTCTTTGGGATTACGGGAATTGTCGTCCATGTCTGCCCCCTCGCCATTAACTTCATCAAATTCTTCGCCGAAATAATGTAGAATGAACTTCCTCCTGGATATAGAGGTCTCCGCATAAGCTACGATTTCCTGCAATAGCGCATTTCCAATTTCCTGTTCGGCAACTGGTTTGCCGGACATGAATTTTTCCAGTTTTTCAATATCCTTATAGGCGTAAAAGGCCAGGCAATGTCCTTCTCCACCATCGCGACCTGCACGACCGGTCTCCTGATAATAGCTTTCGATGCTTTTTGGGATGTCATGATGAATCACAAAACGAACATCGGGCTTGTCTATTCCCATACCAAAAGCTATGGTAGCCACAACCACATCTACCTCTTCCATAAGGAACATATCCTGATAGCGGGAACGTGTTTTGGCATCAAAACCTGCGTGATAAGGAACAGCGCTAATACCGTTTACCTGCAGCACCTGGGCCAGTTCCTCGACACGTTTGCGGCTCAGGCAGTAAACAATGCCGGACTTACCTGCATTCTTCTTGATAAATCGTATAATGTCTGCATCCACATTTTTGGTCTTGGGACGCACCTCATAAAATAAATTGGGTCGGTTAAAGGAAGACTTGTAGACCTTGGCATCCCCGATACCTAAATTTTTGATGATATCTTCCTGCACCTTGGGGGTTGCAGTGGCGGTAAGGCCAACAATTGGAATATTGTCTCCGAGGCGATTGATGATATTTCTCAGGTTGCGGTATTCCGGCCGGAAATCGTGCCCCCATTCCGATATACAATGCGCTTCATCAACAGCCACAAAAGAAAGGGGTACCGATTTGAGGAAATCCACATAATCTGCCTTGGTAAGGGATTCCGGGGCCACATACAACAATTTGGTAAGCCCGTTGCGGATATCTTCCTTGACCAGTTTCACATCAGACTTGGTAAGCGAGGAATTGAGTACATGCGCTACTCCCTTGTGTGCGGAAACCCCACGAATGGAATCTACCTGGTTCTTCATCAAGGCAATGAGGGGGGAAACCACAATAGCTGTACCTTCCAGGATGAGGGCAGGCAACTGGTAGCAAAGTGACTTACCTCCGCCAGTGGGCATGATCACGAAGGTGTTTTCTCCATTGACCACACTGGTAATGACTTCTTCCTGTAATCCTTTAAAACTGGAAAAACCGAAATACTTCTTTAAAGAAGCACGCAAATCCAACTCTTTCAAATGCATTCCTTTATCAATTGCTTCCAGTTGCGGGGTGCAACTTCCTTATTCTGTTCTCTAAAGATTCCTCTTAATTAATCGGCAGGTAGATAGAATTGTTGTCGGTGCTGTTAATTTAATCAGCGATTCCGTAAAGTTTATTTAATTTTGTTTTTTAAAGATAACACATTCTTTTAGAAACTGTTTATTTATTTAAACAAATTCTTAAAACAAAATCAGCTAATTCCAAGCGCAATTGAAGGACAGCAAAGCCATAGTTTCCCTGGCGAAAAATACCCTCGCAACGCAAGGCGATGCCATTCACAACCTATCCCAGTACATCGATGATGACTTTGTCAATGCTGTGAACTGCATCCGCAATTCAAGAGGACGGGTAGTGATATCGGGAATAGGGAAGAGTGCCATAATAGCATCCAAAATAGTGGCCACCCTGAATTCTACGGGAACTCCGGCTATTTTCATGCATGCGGCAGACGCCATACATGGTGATTTGGGTACCATACAGAAAGATGACGTGGTGATTTGTATTTCGAAAAGTGGTAATACACCTGAAATAAAAATGCTGGTACCATTAATCAAGAACGGCAAGAACCGTATGATCGGGATGACCGGCAATATGGATTCTTTTCTGGCCAAAAAAGCCGATTATGTGATCAACACCTATGTGGAAAAGGAAGCCTGCCCTAACAACCTGGCACCCACAACAAGCACTACCGCACAACTAGTTATGGGTGATGCCCTGGCCATATGCCTGTTGGAACTGCGAGGCTTTAGCAGCAAGGATTTTGCAAAGTACCATCCGGGAGGAACACTGGGTAAACGACTATACCTCAGGGTGGCAGATATAGCACAAAACAACATGAAACCCATGGTTAACCAGGATACTGATGTAAAAAGGGTAATCGTGGAAATTTCGGAAAAGATGCTGGGTGTTACCGCCGTGATGAAGGATGATCACATAGTGGGCGTGGTTACCGATGGCGACATCCGCAGGATGCTGAACAAATATGACAATATCAACGGCCTCACCGCCAAAGATATTATGACCTCCAACCCCAAAGTCATACAATCCGACGTACTCGCTGTTAAAGCCCTTAAAATAATGCAGGACAATGAGATCTCTCAGCTCCTCGTTATGGAAGGGGAAAGCTACCTGGGGGTCGTACATCTACACAACCTCGTAAACGAAGGTATTATCTGATGGCAAAGACAGCAACTAACCCTAACGAAATGTCCTTCCTGGACCATTTGGAGGAATTGCGATGGCACCTCATCCGCTCCACTTTGGCCATACTTATAATTGGTTGTGTGGCCTTCCTGATGAAGGATTTTATATTCGACACAATCATCTTTGGCCCAAAGAAGCCAGATTTCCCAACCTATGGGGTATTCTGCAAGCTTTCCAAGATGCTTGGTTTCAGTGAGGCCTTCTGTGGCAATGAACCCCTTTTCCGGGTACAAAGTCGTGTAATGGCCGGGCAGTTCTCGGCACACATATGGACCTCAATCTGGGCTGGTTTTATCGTTGGGTTTCCGTATGTGCTCTATGAATTGTGGAAGTTCATTAGTCCGGGACTCTATGAAAAGGAAAGGAAGTACTCCAAGGGCTTCATCCTGATTGCCTCCCTCCTGTTCTTTATGGGCGTTCTGTTTGGTTATTATATTGTAGCCCCACTGTCTATCAATTTTCTGGGAAGCTACACCGTTAGCGACGAGGTATTTAACGATATCGACCTTAGTTCATATATTTCCACGGTAAGGGCCTCTGTGATTGCCTGCGGAATTGTATTTGAACTGCCCATAGTTATCTATTTTCTTACCAAAGTAGGTCTGGTAACACCAGAGATTCTCAGGAAATACAGAAAAATTGCACTGGTACTGGTTCTTATTCTTTCGGCGATAATTACCCCGCCGGATGTAGCCAGCCAGATCATAGTTGCTGTTCCGGTCCTGATCCTGTACCAGGTAAGTATTTATATTTCCAAAGTGGTAATCAAAAGAGAAGAAAAACAACGCAGGAAAGATGTCAAACCAAGTTCATGATTTTAATGAGTACCGTACCCGGATGAATGAAAAAATCCTGGCCGCGGACAACAAGATCATAAAACGCATTTTCAATCTGGACACCAATGCCTATGCCGAGGGTGCCCTGGATGTCAAAACCAAGGAGCTACTCGGATTAGTGGCATCAGCGGTTTTAAGGTGCGACGATTGCGTGAGGTACCATCTGGAAAAAGCTTATGAGAATGGTGTAAGCAGGGAAGAAATGATGGAAACCATGGGAATCGCCACTCTGGTTGGCGGGACCATAGTTGTACCTCACCTCAGGAGGGCTTATGAATTCTGGGAGGAGCTGGAGAAGCTCAACCATTAATATTGCGTTAATTCGCAGTCTTGTTCTGGATTATATGATTAGCTTTACCTGCTGAAAACATGAAGCTAAGAGCTGAAAATATCATGAAGGCCTACCGGGGCCGCCGGGTTGTAAAAGGCATTTCCCTTGAGGTAAACCAGGGGGAAATTGTCGGATTATTAGGTCCCAATGGTGCCGGTAAAACGACCTGTTTTTACATGATTGTAGGACTGATCAAACCCAATGGAGGTAAGATCTTTTTGGACGATACCGAGATCACTAAATTTCCCATGTACAAAAGGGCTCAGAATGGAATTGGCTACCTCGCTCAGGAAGCCTCCGTTTTCCGGAAACTGAGTATTGAAAAAAATATTTTAAGTGTACTTCAGCTGACTAACCTCAGCAAGAAGGAGCAGCATATGAAAATGGAGTCGCTCATAGAAGAATTTGGTTTGAGCCATATCCGCAAAAATCGGGGAGACCTGCTATCAGGAGGAGAAAGGAGAAGGACAGAAATTGCCAGGGCACTGGCAACAGACCCTAAATTTATCCTGCTGGACGAACCCTTCGCAGGTGTTGATCCTGTTGCAGTGGAAGATATTCAACGAATCGTTGCCCAGCTAAAAAACAAGAATATCGGGATTCTGATCACCGACCACAACGTACAGGAAACACTTGCCATTACAGAGCGTTCTTACCTGATGTTCGAAGGCGGAATCCTTAAATCAGGGATTCCGGAAGACCTGGCCGAAGATGAGATGGTCCGCAAGGTGTACCTCGGACAGAACTTTGAACTCCGCAAAAAGAAGCTGAACTTCTAGTCGGCTGTCCCCTGATCTACCTTCACACCCGGCTTATATATCAGCGAACTGAGGATGTAAAGAACCACTATGGCAGCAACTGCCAGGAATTTCATTGTCATCAGGAATACCAGGCTAACCACAATGAAAGTATAGCGTAGTGCATTGTCCTTAAAGGACCAGGTTTTAAACTTCAGTGCAAACAGTGGTATCCGTGCATTGAGCAGGAAGGAACTCAACAAGGTTACTGCCAGGAGAAACCAGGGGTTCAATATGAGTTCATTCAGGGCATCGTTCCCCTGATACAATAAAATCAGCGGGAAGGAGATAATTAAGAGGGCATTGGCCGGTGTCGGGAGGCCAATAAACGAAGTGACCTGATCTTCATCTATATTAAACCGTGCAAGGCGATAAGCCGAGGCCAGGGTAATCAAAAATCCTGCGAAAGGCAATATACTATCCCATCCCAGTGGACCTTCCCTGAGGGCTGGGTTAAAGTCGTTGATGTTCCAACCTCCCGTTTGCGACATTCCCAGCAGCTGAAACATTATAATGCCGGGCACCAGTCCGCAGGTAATCATATCTGCCAGGGAATCTAGCTGTATACCCAGTTCGCTCTGTGCATTTAAAGCACGAGCCGCAAGACCGTCAAAGAAGTCGAAGAAAATACCAATTATTACAAAGATCGCTGCCAGATGCAATTCATTGAGCACCGCAAAAACCACAGCAATACATCCGCTGAGTACATTAAAAAGGGTGAGCAACTGGGGAAGATGTCTTGTCATAGTGGCTGTTTGGGTAAAAATAATATAATTCTTAAACACATTGCGGGGTACAGCATTTTATTCAGATATTTGTTCTAATAGGCCCACTGCCTGCCGCAACATCACCACAACATGCCCTTCAAATTTCGATGTTTTGTTGTTTTACTTCTGACCTTTGCCCAGGTCCTTGCTCAGGATACGGTTTTATCCGAATCGGCTCAGATCAGTGTGCTCACCTGTGGACCGGGACAGGAACTTTATACAGCATTCGGGCACAGTGCCTTCCGGGTTCAGGACCCTGCCAAAGGTATTGATGTGGTGTACAATTATGGCACCTTTGATTTTGATGCCCCCAACTTCTACACCAATTTTGCCCGGGGCAAACTTATCTATACCCTGAGCAGGCAGCGATTTGAGAATTTCCTGTACGTTTATGAACTGGAAAAAAGATGGGTCAGGGAACAAATCCTGGACCTGGACCAGGAGCAAAAAGATGATCTGATTATTTTCCTGGAAAATAACTACCTGCCTGAAAACCGTGATTACCGTTACGATTTTCTGTTCGACAACTGTTCTACGAAAATGCCCGATGTATTGAGTGAGATTTTGGGCAACCAATTGCAATTCGGGGAAGACCATCTGGAACAGCGGTATTCCTTCAGAGAACTAATTCGGCAAAACCTGAGAGTAAATTCCTGGTCGAGCCTGGGTATCGACCTGGCACTGGGGGCCGTTATAGATAAAGAGGCCACTGTTTATCAGCATATGTTCCTGCCGGTTTATGTAATGAGGCAGATGGAAAACACCAAGCTTAATGGACAGCGACTTGTAAAAAGGACAAGAACAATTCTGGAAAACGATATTCCGGGGCAATCACCTTTATTTACCCTTACGCCTTTGTTCTGGCTACTGCTGCTGCTGGCCTTTACGGCCGCAATTACTTACATTGATTTTCGCAACAAAACGCGAAGCAGGAGGCTTGATTTCCTCCTCTTTTTCTCAAGCGGTGCAGCCGGATGCCTTTTGTTTTTTCTATGGTTCTTTACCGATCATACCGCAACCATAAATAATTTCAACATCCTCTGGCTTTTTCCCCTGAACCTTATAGCAGCCTTTTACCTTTTATCCAGGAAGGGTCCTCCACCAGTAATCAGGACCTATGCCATGCTGCTATGTGGCTTGCTGATCCTACTATGCCTGGTTTGGATACTGGGGATACAGCAATTATCCCCACTGGTACTACTGCCCATACTTACTCTTTTGATTCGATATGTATGGCTAATTCTGTACCTGAAAAATCCAAAAATAAGCTGAGCACGCCCGGTAAAGTTCGGGACTGTATAAATATCAGGCGGCATGTACAGGCGGAAAGGCTATGGGAATTGTTTATATTCCCTTAATTTTGCATTAACCTTTAGAGATGGATAACGGAATTTACTACTTACTGGGCGGTCTGGCCATAGTGTACCTTGTTATCTCTGCCTTTAATAAACGCAACGCCAAAAGGCGGAAATCCCGGAAGTTCATGGAAGGCTATGAACGGAAGGACAGGAAAAAGGAAGAATAACTGGCCGAAAAGCATTTTTCCCTCGAAGGGAGGAAAACCTCACACGGATGAAGATTTATACTAAAACAGGGGATACAGGCACCACTTCACTTTTTGGAGGGACCAGGGTACCCAAGCATCACATACGCATTGAGAGTTACGGGACCACTGATGAATTGAATTCATGGATTGGATTGATCCGCGACCACGTGGACGACCAGGTGATAAAAACCCTTTTGATGGAAATCCAGGATCGCCTTTTTGTGTTGGGTGCCCAACTGGCAACAGAGCCAGAAAAAGCCAAGCTGAAATCTGGCAAAGACCGGCTAAACATCAATACCTTACAGGAGCAGGATGCGCTGAAACTTGAACAGGCCATGGATAAGATGAATGCACAACTCCCTGCCATGACACATTTTATCCTGCCGGGAGGCCATCCTACAGTGTCATATTGTCATATTGCGCGAACCATTTGCCGCAGGGCCGAGCGCATGATCACCTATCTCAATGAAAACGAGGCAGTAGATCCGATGATTCTGGTATATATCAATCGCCTTTCCGATTACCTTTTTGTTCTGGCACGTAAATTGTCTGCAAGCCTGAAGGCAGAGGAAATCAAGTGGATACCAGAGAAAAAGGCCTAATAATTTTTCTTTTTCAGCGTTATTCCTATATTATTTCTGAACGATCTTAAGAATTAATTGTTTTTAAACACGATTTTTCTTTGCCGTTTGGGTTTAAAAATTATTTTTGCAAAAATTTAAAAACAGAGTACAGCAATGTATTGGACTTTAGAACTGGCATCTTATTTAAGCGATGCTCCCTGGCCTGCTACCAAGGATGAGTTGATCGATTATGCGATCAGGACTGGTGCACCTCTTGAGGTTGTAGAGAACCTGCAATCTATGGAGGAAGAAGGTGGTGAAATCTATGAATCTATTGAAGAAATATGGCCGGATTATCCTACCGAAGAAGATTACCTCTGGAACGAGGATGAATATTAATAATACACGTTAATTAGTTCAAAAAAGTCTCATTCGAGGCTTTTTTTTTATGTAATTTTGACACCTCCGGCCCTGTTTTGGGCCGTAGTGGGCAGTCTGGAATACCTTTTGCACTGCAAGGACAAAGACATATCCATACCAAACCTGCATGTCCGTTAAATGTTCAGGACTACTTCAGGAATAAAAATAAATACACATGAGTTTAGTTAATTCCATTATCAAAGCCTTTGTCGGCGATAAGTCGAAAAAGGATGTAAAGGAACTACAGCCAATAGTCAAAAAGATCAAGTCTTTCGAAGGTGAACTAAAGCGCCTGAGCCATGATGAACTAAGGAATAAAACTTCCGGTTTCAAGGCAATCATAGCAGAAAGGTGTCAGAAGATCAACGAAGAAATTGCAGGCTTGCAACAAGAATCCCATGACTCTTCGGACATTGACAAGAACGAGGCGATATACAACCAAATAGACAGCCTAAATGAAGAGGCTTATAAAATAACAGAGGACACTCTCAACGAATTGTTGCCTGAGGCCTTTGCGGTAATGAAGGAGACAGCCAGCAGGTTTGCGGAAAATGAAACCCTTAAAGTCTCCGCTACAGAATTCGACCGCAAACTTAGCGGCACCAAAGACTATGTTACCCTGGAAGGTGACAACGCCATCTGGAGCAATTCCTGGGATGCCGCTGGAAAAGAGGTTACCTGGGATATGGTGCATTACGATGTACAGCTTATTGGCGGTATAGCACTGCACCAGGGGAAGATTGCCGAAATGCAGACGGGTGAGGGAAAAACCCTTGTGGCCACCCTGCCCATGTACCTCAATGCTCTGGCAGGGAAAGGTGCACACCTGGTAACGGTTAACGATTACCTGGCAAAAAGGGACAGTACCTGGATGGGGCCCTTATTTGAATTCCACGGCCTGTCTGTAGATTGTATAGACCGGCACCAGCCCAATTCTGATGGACGCAGGGCCGCTTACAATGCCGATATTACCTACGGAACAAATAATGAGTTTGGTTTCGATTACCTCAGGGATAATATGGCGCACACTCCCGGAGATCTGGTACAACGCCCACATCATTATGCCATTGTGGATGAGGTAGATTCCGTCCTGATCGATGATGCCCGTACACCTCTTATTATTTCAGGGCCTGTTCCGGAAGGCGATCGTCACGAATTCAACGAATTAAGACCAAAAGTTTATGATATTGTCCAGAAGCAAAGGCAGTATCTCACCGGGGTCCTGGCAGAAGCCAAAAAGAAAATCGCAGAAGGCGACACCAAGGAAGGAGGCTTTTTACTGCTGCGAGTGCACAGGGGATTACCCAAGAACAAAGCATTGATCAAATTCCTCAGTGAGGAAGGAATCAAACAGCTCCTGCAAAAGACCGAAAATTTTTACATGCAGGACAACAACCGGGAAATGCCCAAGGTAGATGCCGAGTTGCTTTTTGTCATCGATGAAAAAAACAACCAGATAGAGCTTACCGATAAAGGGATTGAATACATATCCGGAGATGAAGACAAGAATTTCTTCATCATGCCCGACATAGGAAGCGAGATCGCCAAGATCGAAAATCAAAACCTGGAAATAGAAAAAGAAGCCGAGCTTAAAGAAGAGCTTTTTAAGGATTTTTCAGTGAAAAGTGAGCGTATTCACACCATGAGCCAATTGCTTAAGGCTTACACACTTTTTGAAAAAGACGTGGAATATGTGGTGATGGATAACAAGGTGATGATCGTAGATGAGCAGACGGGAAGGATCATGGATGGACGACGCTATTCTGACGGACTCCATCAGGCTATAGAAGCAAAGGAGAACGTGAAGATCGAAGCCATGACTCAGACCTTCGCTACGGTAACCCTGCAGAATTACTTCCGGATGTATAAAAAACTGGCAGGGATGACTGGTACAGCCGTTACGGAAGCTGGTGAATTCTGGGAAATTTACAAACTGGACGTGATGGAAATCCCAACCAACCGACCTATTGCCAGGGATGACCGCAATGACCTGATCTATAAAACCAAAAGGGAGAAATACAATTCTATTATCGAAGAAGTGGCTTCCCTTTCGCAACAGGGAAGGCCTGTGCTTATTGGTACTACTTCCGTAGAGATATCAGAACTCCTCTCCCGTATGCTGCAAATACGGAAGATAGACCACAACGTGCTTAATGCAAAGCTTCACAAGAAAGAGGCGGATATTGTTGCGGAAGCAGGGAATCCCGGAGTGGTAACCATTGCGACCAATATGGCTGGACGGGGAACAGATATTAAGCTTACCGATGAAGTCAAAGCAGCAGGTGGACTCGCCATTATTGGAACGGAAAGGCACGACTCCAGGAGGGTTGACCGGCAGTTAAGAGGTCGGTCCGGCCGGCAGGGAGATCCCGGTAGTTCACAGTTCTACGTATCCCTGGAAGATAATCTGATGCGCTTATTCGGCTCTGACCGGGTAGCCAAGATGATGGACCGCATGGGACTGAAGGAAGGGGAGGTTATACAACATTCCATGATGACCAAATCCATTGAAAGGGCCCAGAAAAAGGTAGAGGAGAACAACTTCGGCATCCGAAAACGACTTCTGGAATACGATGATGTGATGAATGCCCAGCGGGAGGTGGTATACAAAAGGAGGCGCCATGCCCTGGAGGGCGATCGCTTACAGCTGGATATTGCTAATATGATCTACGATACCTGTGAGGTGATTGCGGAGACCAACAAAATGGCCAATGATTACAAGAATTTCGAATTCGAACTAATCAAGTATTTTTCAATCACTGCACCGGTTTCTGAAGAAGAGTTTGCGAAAAAGAACTTCCAGGAAATTGCCAACGATACCTATCAGGCTGCGTATGACTATTACCAGAACAAAATGGAACGTTCTGCAGCAACGGCCCTGCCGGTGATCAAACAGGTGTACGAAGACGAGTCCAACAAGTTTGAACGAATTGTAGTGCCCTTCACGGATGGTATCAAAACCCTAAATGTGGTTACAGACCTTAAGGAGGCCTATGAATCTCAGGGAAAGCAGCTGGTTGCTGATTTTGAAAAGAACATTACCCTGGCCATCATAGACGATGCCTGGAAGACACACCTTAGAAAAATGGATGAGTTGAAACAGTCTGTTCAACTGGCGGTTCACGAACAAAAGGACCCGCTGCTCATCTATAAGTTTGAGGCTTTTGAACTATTCAAAAGCATGATAGAAAAAGTAAATAAGGATGTGGTTTCCTTCTTGTTTAAAGGGGAACTCCCCTCCTCAGATACCCGAACCATCCAGGAAGCCAGGACCGTAAGGCGCAAAAAGGAAAACCTGAAAACAACCAAGGAAGAGATCCCGAACAGCGACGAACTTGCTGCACAAAACCGGGCGGTTGGTCAGAATCAGGGGAGGCGTCCCCAGGTAACGGAAACCATAATCAGGGAGAAGCCAAAAATTGGAAGAAATGAAAGGGTTACCATTAAGAACGTTATGTCCGGAGAGAGTAAAACGGTGAAGTATAAACAAGCCGAACCCCTCATAGACAAGGGCGAATGGGTATTGATTGACCAGGAGTAATCCTTACTATAGAACTGGAAAAGGCAACCGTGTGGTTGCCTTTTTTTGTTTCTCTAACCACATATTCTGAAAGGAATCTTTCCGGATTTTCAGGATTGACTGCCCCATCCATAAACCTCAAAATGAAGAATCAGAAGGCGCTTTGTTGATTATCTGGCAAAACATAGTTAGTTTTATGACACCAATCAAAGCATGGAAGATGCTCAGGGATACTGTATAACCCGTCTTTCTTACTTTAAATTATTTTGTGGCATGGAAAATTCCAGGGGGCAAAAACAGGAACGTTACGAAGCTAAAAGAACACTGACAATTAAGGTGGGTTATTGGGCTTCCTTTCTTACCCTTGTATTTGCTGCAATCTGCATGTTCCTGCTGGACATAACTACTATAGTGCCCTACTGTTTTCTGGGTTTCTCTATCGCCAACCTCATCAATGTACTTGCCCTTAAAAAACATAACAACCTGATCCTGAGCTTTAACCTGGCCACTTTACTCAGCCTGGCTACTGCGCTGATTGTAACATGGTTTACCGGGGGCATTGAGAGCCCCTTTATTTTTGTCCTGGCTATTGTTGTTTTTGCAGGTTATGCCACCACTGGGCCTAGAGGAAAATTGTACCTCTACCTCAGCGTTGCCCTGATTTTACTGGTGTATTCCAATGACGTATTAAAATTTCTCCCCGTTAATAATGCCGTGCCCGAGACATCAAGTGCAACCTTTGCCCTGCTGAGCATTTTATTGTCGGTTTATTTGATGGGCGGGGTATTGGCTAAAAACCTGCTGAAAGCCCATATTGACCTCTACAAATCCAAAATGGAAACCGAACAACAGATCAAGGAAAAGGAGACCCTGCTTCGCGAAGTACACCACAGGGTTAAAAACAACCTTCAAACTGTTTCCAGCCTCCTGAGCCTGCAATCCAGGAGTGTGGAGGATCCCAAAATGAAAAGTTTACTCAAAAGCAGCCAGAACCGGGTTATCTCAATGGCTATGGTTCACGAGATGCTCTATATGCGTGAGGATCTGTCCCGAATTGAATATAAAACCTATGTGCAGGAACTCAGTGAATATCTGGTAAGATCAGTAAAAGGCGCTGAGAATAAAGTGAAGCTGAATATAGATATACCAGACATCAAGTTGGGTATTGACACAGCCATACCCCTGGGGCTCTTAATCAATGAAGCACTTACCAATGCCCTCAAATATGGAATCCGGGAAGATAATGAGGGAGAAATCAATATTGCGTTAAAAAAAGAAGCAGATGAGGACTACATCCTCAATATTGGCGATAACGGAGTGGGATTTTCGAACCAGGTAGACCATAAAACCACGCGATCACTTGGGCTTAAACTGATTCACAACCTCGCCAGGCAACTCAAAGGAACTATCACCCGGGATGAAAGTAAAGTAGGTACTAACTACATTGTTAAGTTCCGTGAGATTGGCCAGCAGCAACATTTAAATCCTGTGGCGTAAGTCAACAAACATAGCCTTTTAACCCTAGGCTGTAATTGCATCATTTCTTACTATATTTAGTTTCCTTAGATACGAAAACACTAATCCATGTCAAAAACACTCGTAGGGGTATTGCTTTTTTGCACTCAGGTATTTTATGCCCAGGACTATTTCTTTAAAAAATACCATCCTTTCCAATCCAAAATCCCCTCTCCCGAAGCTTATCTGGGATATCCGATCGGGGCTCATCACACTCGGCATGACCGAATCGTGGATTATCTTGAAATGCTTTCAGTGGTATCTGATAGGGCTTCACTTATCAACTACGGCAGGACGCATGAAGGGAGGCGTTTGGTAATGCTTGTTATTTCCTCACCGGAAAATATGGAGGCTCTTCCCGAAATCAAAGAACGTCACCTTGCCTACACGAGGCCTAATGCCAGTCTGGCCCCTGATCCTGAACTTCCTGTTTTTGTGAACCTGGCCTATAATGTACACGGAAATGAGCCTTCCAGCTCTGAGGCTGCTTTGTTAACCGCCTATACCCTTACAGCCTCCAATAACCCTGAGATTCTCAATTACCTTAACAATGCCGTCATCCTGGTGGATCCTACTATAAATCCGGATGGGAGGGACAGGCATACCCATTGGGCCAATATGTATCAGGGAAACCCTCTGGTTATAGATCCGCAGGATGCAGAACATAATGAGTACTGGCCCGGAGGGCGAACTAATCACTACTGGTTTGACCTTAATCGCGACTGGTTACTGGCCATTAATCCTGAAAGCCGGGGAAAACTGAACTGGTACCATGAGTGGTATCCTAACGTGGTTACAGATTTTCATGAAATGGGCACACAAAGCACCTATTTCTTTGAACCCATGAAGATAAACGGATCCCTCAATCCCATAATGCCCAGGGAGAATTACGAAGACCTGAATAACCTCTTTGGGGAGTATTACAGTAAGGCCCTGGACAGCATTGGATCCCTTTATTTTACCAAAGAAGTTTTTGACGGAACCTATCCCGGTTACGGGTCTTCTTATCCGGACTTGCAGGGCGGACTTGGATTGCTTTTTGAGCAGGCAAGCTCAAGGGGACACAAACAAAAAACAGCCTTTGGTGAAATCACCTTTCCTTTTACCATCAGGAACCAGTATACCTCCAGTATTACTACCCTGAAGGCAGCAGTTGAAAACAAAGATTACCTGTATCAGTACCAGCAGGATTTCTTTAAATCAGCTATAAGAAACGCTGAGAAAAGTAAAATTAAGGGTTACCGGTTTGGGGATGCCTATGATAAAAATAGGCTAAAAGCATTCATTGATAAGTTGCTAATCCATAAAATTGAAGTATACAAAGCCGACAACGGAGAATATGTAGTGCCAACAAGCCAGCCACAGTATCGAATGGTTCAGACGGTGTTTGAAACCTATGATAAATATCGGGACAGTGTGTATTACGATGCCTCTGCGTGGTCTGTAGCAAACTTCTACAACATAAAATACCGCCCGGTAAACACCCTTAAGCGAGGTGACCAAATAAGTGGCACAGACAACCTTGTAAAGGTACAGCCGATTCAAAGATCGGAGTATGCCTACCTTATCGACTGGGACGACTACAATGCCCCTGCGGTGCTGAACCAACTGCAGTCTGAAGGCCTGGTTGTTTCGGCCTCTTTCAAACCTTTTACCGCAGTTGTTGCTGGTGTTTCAAAAACTTTCAACTACGGCACCCTCATGGTTCCCGTGAGCCTGCAGAAAAAATCCCCTGACGAAATATTTGCCCTGTTGGGACAGGCGCAGAAAAAATTCCAGGTGCCGATGTACGCCGTGGAAACAGGGTATAATCTACAGGGTATAGACCTGGGAAGTGGATTCATTAGCCCCCTGAACAATACTAAGGTAGCAATGCTGATAGGTACAGGAGTAAGGCCATATGAAGCAGGTGAAGTTTGGCATTTACTGGACACCCGTGTGGGAATGCCCATTACCAAGATTCCAATGCGAAACTTCAACAGGGTTAACTTCGACAAGTACAATACCCTGGTTATGGTTTCCGGAAATTATTCGCTGACAGACAAACAACAAACCGTTGTGAAAGATTGGGTAAAAAAAGGAAATACCCTGATCACCATAGGGACGGCATCAGAATGGATCATCAAGAAAAAATGGGTTAAAGAAAAACTGATTGAATCCAAAGCAGATTCCACTAAAGCCACTGTACGGCAACCTTATGTAGATGCCCGAGAAAATCTTGGGAAAGAAAGCGTAGGGGGGATCATCGCCCGGACAGATCTCGATATAAGCCACCCTCTTGGATTTGGTTACCGCAACCCTACCCTGCCCGTATACAAGAACAATACCGTATGGCTGGCGCCCAGCCAGAACGAGTATGCCACTGTTGCCAAATACAGTAGTGATCCTCATATTGATGGATTTATCACCAAACGAAATCTGGAAGAATTCCTTAAACCCGCCGCATCCCTTATTGTAAGCCCGATGGGAAGTGGCAGGGTAGTCATGTTTGCGGACAATCCCAATTTCAGGGGTTCCTGGTATGGAACCAACCGCTTATTTCTGAATGCATTATTTCTGGGGCAAAAAATAAACATACCTAAACGAAATTAGTCTTATGAAGAATTTAGTAATAACCATATTTTTCCTGGTTCTATGGGGCATGTATTCTGGCCTCGCACAGGAATCCGCAACAACAGCTGAAGGACCGTTTAAACAACTCATCATTCGCGGTGCTACTCTCATTAACGGCAATGGTGCTCCTCCACAGGGCCCTGTAGACATTGTAGTTGAAAACAACCGCATCAAGAACGTATCTGTAGTGGGCTACCCCGGAGTTGCTATTGACCCTGGTAACAGGCCTAAATTACTGCCGGGTGGGCGCGAATTGGATGCTACGGGAATGTATATCCTGCCCGGATTTGTGGATATGCACGGGCACATAGGCGGAACGGCACAGGGTGCTGAACCAGAATATGTATTTCGGCTGTGGATGGCACATGGGATTACAACCGTGCGGGAACCCAGTGGCAGGGGGGTTGATTTTGCCCTTGATCTGAAACGAAGAAGTGCAAAAAACGAAATTGTGGCACCCAGGATCCTTGCATACACGGGATTTGGCCAAGGCAGCAAGGAGCCTATCAGTTCCCCTGAAATGGCAAGGGAATGGGTTCGCAACAATGCCAAAAAAGGAGCAGATGGAGTTAAATTCTTCGGTGCTCCCCCAGAAATTATGGCCGCCGCCCTTGACGAAAACAAAAAGCTTGGACTGCGTTCGGCCTGCCATCATGCACAGCTCAATGTGGCACGCTGGAATGTACTTCACTCTGCCCGAGCAGGACTTACATCCATGGAGCACTGGTACGGCCTGCCTGAGGCCCTTTTTGAGGATAGAACTGTACAGGATTATCCGCTTACCTACAATTACAACAATGAGCAGCATCGATTTGAAGAAGCTGGAAAGCTATGGAAACAGGCTGCAAAACCCTATTCCGAGCATTGGAATAAGGTAATGGACGAATTGATTGCACTCGACTTTACCCTGGACCCAACCTTCAATATCTATGAAGCCAGCAGGGATCTGCACAGAGCACGGAGGGCAGAATGGCATGAAACCTATACCCTGCCCTCCCTTTGGGAGTTTTATCAGCCCAGTAAAATTTCCCACGGTTCCTATTGGCATTACTGGGGTACTGAACAGGAAGTAGCCTGGAAGGAAAATTATCAGTTGTGGATGACCTTCGTAAACGAATATAAGAACCGGGGTGGCAGGGTTACCACTGGATCAGACTCCGGCTTTATCTTCCAGCTTTATGGTTTTGCTTATATCAGAGAAATGGAATTGCTGAGAGAGGCCGGTTTTCACCCTCTTGAGATCATCAAATCTGCCACCCTGAATGGAGCGGAAGCCCTGGGGATGGATGATCAAATCGGTACAATAACTCCTGGAAAACTGGCAGATTTTGTTCTGGTTTCCGAAAATCCGCTTGAAAACCTCAAAGTGCTGTATGGCACAGGTGCAATCAAACTCACTGAAGATAATGAAGTTGTGCGCGTAGGAGGGGTTCGCTACACTATCAAAGATGGCATTATATACGATGCCAGGGCGCTACTTAAAGAGGTAGCCGATATGGTCGCCTCAGAGAAAGAACGCCTTAACTACAAGATCACCCAACCGGGCAATTAACTTAAGGGCCTACTTGCCGGGTTGCCCGGATTGTTCCTTGTATGTAGGAATTTCAATGGGTTTGAGCTGTCCTTTGGTCCTGGGAAAGATCAGGGCATAAGTCAAATAAAGGGCTACAGGAAGTGATAAGATAAATAAGATCATGATGGTGGGGATTGATTTATTCCTTTTTTATTTCTGAAATTTTGAATGTGATTCCTGCCGAAACAGGTTTCTGGTCTGTTCTTTTATTTTCGTTCGAAGGGACAGAAATATAAGAGCGATTATCCAAAACATAGCCCATTTCAGTATTTTCCACTTCGATTCCATGCTGTTATTAAAACGTGGGGATACTATCCTTTGCTTTTATAATTCGATCAAACTACTGCTAAATCAGTCAAGAGACACAGCTCAATTGCTGGGATAAGGAATAATCATAGCCATGTGCAGGAATCATTCGATGAACCACAGGAAAACGGGTTTAAATGGCCCGTGGTTCTGATAAATCATAAAAGAAGTTAAAGTAGCACTGGTCTGACCCGACCTATCAAATAATCCTTTAATTTAGAGGTATACGAGACCTTTAAATTAAAAATGATGAAAGAATTGGACTGGCTTAAAACCCTGACCATTTTCATTGGCCTGATCGTGGCAGGCTATTTTGTTGGGAACATGCATAAGACCGGGATGCAATACGACAGATATGTGCAGGTAAAAGGGCTTTCGGAGCGGGAAGTCGAGGCTGATCTCGCTGTTTGGCCCATTAACATAACCCTTACCGGAAACGACCTTAATGTATTGAAAAACACTATTGAAGCCCAAAATGAAGCTGTTTATTCCTTTTTTATGGAGCAGGGCTTTGATGCTGCCGAGATAACCCGGGGAACTACCAATATCAGCGATGCCAGAGCCAACCTATACAATTCTGGCAATCAGAGTCCTTATCGGTTTCTGGCAGTGTCTGAGTTTACTGTCCGAACCAGAGATATTCCACGTTTAAAGAAAGCACTGGCCGAATCCCTGTCGCTCATGTCCGAGGGGATCATCCTGGGCTCAAAAAACACATGGAGGCCAGTGGAATATATCTTTACCGGACTTAATGCACTTAAACCCGAGATGATCGAAGAAGCCACCAAGAATGCCAGGGAGGTAGCCATTAAATTTGCCGAAGATTCACAGTCCAGAGTTGGAAAAATCAAGGTGGCAAGGCAGGGTTTATTCACCATAAATGACCGGGATCAAAATACACCGGAAATTAAAGTGGTTCGCGTTGTATCTACTCTGGATTTCCATCTGCAGGATTGATCAGGGCTTTTCCTTTCTCAAGACCTGTAAAGGCGGACTGTTTAGCACTGCTGTACTGTTGAGCAGGCCTATTCCCAGTACAAGTGCCGTTATCCCGGGCAGGACTACTACAAATGGGATAACTGATGGTGTAAAGCCTGTTTCGAAAACAAAATAGGCCAGTAGCTCACTTCCCAAGAGCGATAACAAAATACCAAAACCACTGCCCAGTATCCCCAGATAGAGGTATTCCAATGCCGCAATTTTGAGGATTTGTCGACCTTTAGCTCCCAGTGTCCTTAGCAATACACTTTCCCGTATACGCTGGTATTTACTTGTTCTTACAGCCCCAATAAGCACAATAATACCGGTAAGGATGCTAAAAAAGGCCATAAAATTGATAACCCAGGATATCTTATCCAGTATATCCTCAATGAGGTTGATAACCTGGCGCAGATCTATAATCGATAAATTGGGAAATGAGCTTACCAGATCCCTTTGCAATTCCGCTGAAGATGCTTCATCTTTTGCACTTGTAGTTATGACGTGAAATTTGGGTGCCTGTTCCAGAACCCCTTTAGGAAATACTATGGAAAAATTAAGCTGCATACGTCCCCAGTCTACTTCGCGAATACTCTTTACCACCGTTTCCATCAGGACACCCTGAACATTAAATGTAATGGCATCTCCCAACCCAACCTCCGCATCCTGGGCTACATTGTAGGCAAGGGAAATTGGAATAGGCCCATTACCATTATACTCGGTCACCCAGTCGCCTTCAAGAAGCGTTTCCGAGGCTATGAGACTATCTCGGTAGGTCACCCGAAATTCGTGGCTTAATATCCAGCCATTAATTGTAGATGTGGTGTCCAGCCGGATTTCATTAACCGGTCTTCCTTTTAATTCCTGCACCCTCATGGTAACAATGGGAATATTGTCCATTACAGCCAGGCCTTTAGGCTCAATAAGGCCCGTTACCCCCTCCTGCTGGTCAGACTGTACATCGAGCACTATGATATTAGGGCTGTTGGCACCGGGTTCCAGTTGGGCTTTTGCCAATAAAATGTCCTTTGTAAAATACAGGGTACTGATAAGAAAAGTTCCAACCCCCACGGCCAGGATCAAGGTTCGCGTCTGGTTTTGAGGACGGAAAAGACTTAGCAGACTCTGCCGGGCACAAAATCCCCAGGAAGACGGAAAATACTTTTTTATACCCCACATGAAAAGACCTGCAATTCCAGAAAGGATCGCAAAAGTGACCATTATACCCAGAACAAAACTTAGTGCATAGCGCCAATTCTCAAGGAGAGAAAGAGAAAACAAGAATACAAACAGCATAATGCTGCTTAAGATCAGTATTAGGAATGGACGCGGCGGCTTTGGAGCGTGTTCCTGTATGCGCAAAACCTGCAAAGGAGAGACAAACCAGGTCCCTAACAACGGTAACAAGGCAAACAATACCGACATGGATATTCCCAGCAAAATTCCCTGTAATATGGGAGGCCAAACCCAGGATATAGTTACTTCAAAAGGAAGAAAATCCTGCAATATATATGGAAATAGTTGTTGTAACAACACTCCTCCCAATGCGCCGATGACACCTCCAATGAATCCCATTGCCGCAATCTGAAACAGGAATATATAGAAAGACTGCTTACGGGTAGCACCCATGCATTTGAGTATGGCAACAGATTTCAGCTTCTCACGGATATATATATTTACCGAACTGGCAATCCCCACGCATCCCAGGAGCAGTGCAATGAATGCTACAAGGTTTAAAAACTTGCCAAAATTATCATATCGCCTTCCCAGTCTCCTGCTGGTATCCAGATGGCTGTCCAGGTCAGCGTTTTCTGCATCGAGTATCGGGTCTACTTTTTCGTCCAGCGCCAACAGGTCGGTATCCTCATCGGCTTTGAAATAATAATTGTATTCCAGTCGGCTTCCCATTTGCAAAAGGCCTGTTTGCTCAACATATTCATACGGAATAATGACAGGCGGAGCAACGGAACTCGAAATAGCTGTACTGCCGGGGGCCGACTTCAATGCCCCTCCAATGGCGAAAGTCATTTCCCCTATCTTAACACTATCTCCAACCCTGAGGTTGTATTGCAACATGGCAGTTGCATCTACAAGTGCACTGCCTTCGCGGGAATAATTTATCGCGGCATCAAGGGGTTCTGTCTCCAGTGCTCCGTAAATTGGAAAATCGCCCGCTATACCCCTAACCCGAACCAATTTGGTGGCATCTGCCTTTGGAAACGCTGCCATGGAAGCAAAATTCACTTCCATTCCATCGGATCCGCCCAGTGAGTCAATAATCCCAAGTACCCGGTCTGTTGGAAACTGATTGCTGTCGATAAGGAAATCTGCACCCATGAGGGATTTGGACTGCAGGCTGATATTTTCTTTAAGGTTTGCACTAAAGGATTGAATGGCTACTACAGCCATTATTCCCAGTACTATAGCAGCCATAAAAAGGATCAGCCTGCGGCTGCTGGCCCTGCCATCGCGATATGCCATGAGGGCCACCCAAAGGATACCAGTCTTTTTAGTCAAACCTTCCTTGTTCATGTTGAAGGAAGAGATTCGTTACTGAGCATCTTCCCCCCTTTTAACCTGAGGATATGCTGTGTCTTGCGTGCAAGTTCCAGATCGTGGGTAACAATTACGAGGGTAGTACCGGCTTCCTTATTCAGGTCAAACAACAGTTGTACCACCTTATTACCGGTTTCCTCATCAAGATTTCCCGTAGGTTCATCGGCAAAAAGTATCCTTGGGCGGTTGCAAAATGCCCTGGCCAGGGCAACCCGCTGTTGTTCCCCACCCGATAGCTGTGAAGGATAGTGATGGGAGCGATCCGCAAGGCCTACTTTCTTCAATAGCTCCATGGCCGTGGCTGAGGCTCCTTTTTCTCCCTGCAATTCCAGGGGAACACTAACATTTTCCAGGGCTGTAAGGGTTGGGATTAACTGAAAATCCTGGAATATAAACCCGATCTCTCTATTCCGCAGCTGGGCACGTTCGTCTTCATTTAAATTGGATAAAGCCACACCACAGAGTAAAACTTCCCCGGAATCGGCCTTATCCAGGCCCGCACATAAACCCAACAAGGTGGTCTTACCGCTTCCGGAAGGTCCTACAATGGAAAATGTGGCCCCTTCGTCAATACCAAAGGAAATGTCATCAAGAACTACCAGTTCTTTATTCCCACTGGTATAACTCTTCCTGAGGTGGCTTACGTTTAATATCTTTGTCATATTGTGAAATGCCGGTATTTGCCAAAAGCCGAAAAATAAGGATTTGCCATTAATTTAGAGGTATGAAAAGTGTCTGGAAAGTATTAAAGTTTAGTTATTTTTTATGGCTGCTGTTCGTTTTGGGTTGTGGCGATTCGACCTCCAAAGACAAAACCCCGCCTGCCGAGGCAGAAACTTCAGTGGATGAACCTTCGGACAGCACAGCAGAAAAAGGCACAATCCTGTGTTTTGGGGATAGCCTGACAGCGGGCATGGGTCTTGATCCTGATGATGCCTACCCGGCCGTATTGCAGCAAATAATTGATTCACTATCGCTCAACTATTCCGTTGTGAATGCTGGTCTGAGCGGCGAAACCACAGCCAGCGGAAGAAACAGGCTAAACTGGGTTCTGAATCAAAAAACAGATGTGTTCATTCTGGAACTTGGCGCAAATGATGGCCTCAGAGGTATTAATCTTTCAGAAACACGTAAAAACCTGCAGGAGATAATCAATATGGTAAGGAAAAAGAACCCGGATTCCAGGATTATCCTGGCCGGTATGCAGATTCCACCTAATATGGGTTCGGTGTATACTTCGGAATTCCAGGGGATTTTTCCTGACCTGGCTAAAGAAAACGATGCCCACCTTATCCCTTTCCTCCTGAAAGACGTGGGCGGGGTACCGGAATTGAATCAGGCAGACGGCATACACCCTACCAAAGAAGGGCATAAGATACTGGCTCGAAACGTCTGGGAAGTTCTGGGACCTGTATTGTTAAGCAGTGACAACCAATAACCAATTCATATGGACAATATATTGAATGCACTCACCTGGATAGATACCATTGCCCCAACCATTTGGATAGGGCTTACGGTAATAATGTTTTGGATACTGTATAAAGTTTATGCCAAGGAAGGTAAGCGGCATCCGATATTCCGGTTTGGGGTATTTCTTCTGGTTCTGGTTTGGCTGTACCCGGTTTACACTTATTTTTTCAACCAGTTTGAGGTGAGCCTTGCGGGGAATCTGTTAACCCTGTGGGCCACTATTTCTTATAAGAACAGGCTTAAACCACTGGATGAGAAGATGGCTAACTGGATGTATCCTCAGATTATCTGGATCTGCCTGGCCTCCGTTTATGTGGGATTGTTGTTACTGGATAAATATCAACTGGGTTGAACTGGTTTGATTAAGCCAGTTTAGATCGGTTACGCCTGGTTGAAAAAGACAAAGCCTTCTTTACTTTAGAATTAGCCCTTCTGTACAAACGAGCTACTTTCTCTTCTTTTTTAACAGTAGTCTGCTCAGTAGAAGTAACGATAGTCATCTCGATAGTTTCTACCTTAACCTCAGCAGCTTTATCCTGAGCCTGGGCGGCAACTCCGATGGTAAGAACAAAAATTAAAGTTATAAGCGTTTTCATGACTTGCGTTTTTTTCTATTAAAAAAACGCGGCAAACGCTATCCTGACCCCTTGCAATTCGTCGAAGAGCCCTTATTTTTCGGTATTTGACAAAAAGCCGGATAAAGTGCAGAAAAACCTCGATGAACGTATCAATACCCCAAAACTACTAATCTGATTAAGCTGCATTTCATCGGGAAAGAAATGGGATTTCCGGTCAATTTTCCAGGTATTTTTTTTATTTTGAACGGATTAGCCCCAGAAATTAACTTAAAATCATGATCATGAAGTACTTGTTAACTGTGCTTTGCTTAATCTCTTTAGTTGTTATGAATGCTCAGAATAAGGATAACGAGGAATTGCCATACTACGAGATCCCGGATTATCCCGAATCCTATTCAGCCGGCACGGTTGTTTCCCGCATGATAGACGGACTTGGATTTCGCTACTATTGGGCGACTGAAAACCTTAGGGAAACTGATCTTGCCTACAGGCCGGGTAAAGACAGTAGATCTGCGGATGAAACACTGGACCATATCCTTGGCCTCTCGAGGGTTATCCTCAACAGTGCCTTGCAAAAACCCAATGACGGTTCCCAGTCAGGAGAGGAAACACTTTCCTTTACCGAAAAAAGGAGCCAAACCCTGAATAACCTCAGGAAGGCCAGCCTTGTATTTCTTGAGGCAGACCACCTGGAGGAACATCCGGTAATCTTCAGGAATGCGGATAGGGAAACGGCATTTCCCTTCTGGAACCAAATCAATGGACCCATTGCAGATGCTTTATGGCACTGTGGACAGATTGTTTCACTGAGGAGGCAGTCCGGCAACCCTTTTCCCAAAGGAGTGAGCGTATTTTTGGGGAATAGACAGAATTAATGATACCATGATTAAAATCATTAGAAACTGCCTCAAAGCGGTTTAATTTTGCCTTAAATTTGCATTAAAAATAATGTTATGAGATCTCTATTAAATACTTATCAAAAACCCATAATTACTATCTGCCTGAGTGTGTTTTTCAGTCTGGTGATGAATGTGGGTGATGCGCAGGCCTTTTTCCAGGACACCTCAATGCAGGATGAAACCAGTTATAAGCAATACCGGGGTGAAGTTCTGGACAGCAAGACCAATGATCCGCTGGTGTTCGCTTCCCTTGTGCTGGAAGGCACCAATATCAGTACCGTTACCAACACCGAAGGCACATTTTTGCTAAAAGTGCCCAATACTATTGAAAATGGCAATGTGGTTATTTCATTCCTGGGTTACCGGAATAAGTCGATCCCCCTTGCCCAGCTCTCGGAAGACAAAAACAAAATTGAGCTCGATGTATCGGTAACTACCCTTTCCGAAGTAAATATCAGTGCTCCCAAAAATGCCCTTGCACTGGTTAAGGAAACACTCAGGAGAAAAGGTGAGAACTACTACAACAACCCTGCCCTGATGACCGCTTTTTACCGGGAAACCATCAAGAAAAGGAGACGAAATGTTTCCCTGGCTGAGGCTGTGGTCAATATTTATAAAACGCCATACACGTCTTCAAGAAAAGATGTGGTGAAACTCTACAAGGCCAGAAAGAACACGGATTACAGCAAACTGGACACCGTGGCGCTTAAACTGCAGGGTGGACCCTTCAATGCCCTGTATGTAGACCTGATGAAATACCCTGATTTCATTTTCACCCCTGAGAGTATTGAGGATTACAAATTTACCTATGACCGATCTACAACTATTAACGACCGGCTGATCTACGTAATCGATTTCAAACAGCGAAGTAACATACTGGAGCCTCTGTATGCCGGTAAACTTTTTATTGATGCCGATAAAAAGGTGCTGACCAGTGCCGTTTTTTCACTGAACATCACAAACAGGGATATGGCCAGCCGCATGTTTGTTCGAAGAAAACCTCGCAATGCCAGGGTATACCCTACACAGATTGCCTACCGGGTAGACTATCGTGAAAGAGATGGCCGCTGGTATTACGGTTACAGCAATGCCTTGCTGGAGTTTAAAATCAACTGGGACAGGAAGCTGTTTAATTCCGTGTACAGTATGACCTGTGAGATGGCAGTTACTGACTGGGAGGAAAATCTTGGTGAAATACCAAAATCTAAAGATCGATTGAAATCAACTATTATTCTTGCTGATGAAGCTATTGGCTTTTCAGATCCGGACTTTTGGGGAGAATTCAATATTATTGAACCCGAAAAATCAATTGAAAGTGCGATCAGGAAAATCCAGAGGCAGCTGAAGCGAGCTAAGTCGGATCGGAGTACCTCTCCCTGATCCCAGGGATAAAACAAAACAATATAAATCAGCACCCCTAGAGGTGCTGATTTTATTTAACGGGTGACCTGTTTCACAAATAAAAAGTGATTTTACAAACCCCTTAGTTTATGAACAATTGTTGATAACTTAAGTTTATAACTTGTTGATTTTTAAATCCTTATATCACTTGCAAATCGACACTTATTCTACTATATTCGTTACATGGTTTGAAAGAAGTGCCTGTCCAGGGCAAGTCGGAAGAGCCATTATGAAGTTGACGTTCTTTGTATTGTTGTTTAGCTTTTGCACAAAGGAAGAGGGACTTGTCCTTAGTCTGGAGGAAAGAAGCGAGCGGTTGGTCAGGGGGCTGTAGTTCCCGGTTCAGTTCGTGGGCATAACATGTGAGGTGAATTGTCTCGGCAAGGCACTGAACGAACTTTGCTAAAACAGCAAGAAGAGGCATTTGGAGTTGCTTGGTTTAACAATTAAGGACAAAAGATGTTTCAAACGTTGATTTAGCTGGCAAATGCGATCAATGGTTGCGGTGAAGTACTTAGGTACAACACAAATTTGCGAGCTAATTCTAGAAAGCCATATCAATGTACCCGTACAATGATATGGCTTTTGTCTTTTTATCTATTCCTGATTGTTCCTTTTTCTCCAGTCTCTTGCATTTATACAGCCACCCAGAAGCATAAAATTGTATATTTGCTCCGCTAAATTTCTTTTCTACCTGATGCCCAACATTTTTTATACAAAAACAGACGAAGCCCCAGCCCTGGCTACACAGTCATTCTTACCCATAATTAAAGCCTTTTCCAAAACCGCGGGAATATCCATTGAAACCAAGGACATTTCGTTGGCAGGTCGTATCCTTGCCGCTTTTCCTGATTTTTTATCGGCAGAGCAACAAAAGTCTGATGATCTGGAAGCGCTTGGGACATTGGCAAAATCACCGGACGCCAATATCATCAAATTACCTAACATCAGTGCCTCAATACCCCAGCTAAAAGAGGCTATAACAGAATTGCAGGCTAAGGGCTATGCACTGCCAGATTATCCGGATGAACCGGAGAATAATAAGCAACAGGAGATCAAATCGCGCTATGACAAAATCAAAGGAAGTGCTGTAAACCCTGTTTTAAGAGAAGGCAACTCCGATCGAAGGGCACCCAGGCCAATTAAAAACTACGCCAAAAAGAACCCTCACAGCATGGGCGCATGGGAAAAAAGCTCAAAAACCCATGTGGCTACCATGTCATCGGGCGACTTCAGGTCCAATGAAATTTCGCTTACCCTCCCTGAGGCAACATCAGTAGACATCCGATTGACAAATGAGCGAGGCGAAGTAGACATACTTAAATCTGGTATAGCCCTCCAAAAAGGTGAGATAATCGATGCAACTGTTATGCGCAGGGCATCTCTTCTGGAGTTTTTGAAAAGGGAATTTGAAAATGCAAGGAAAGAAGGAACCCTTTTGTCTTTGCATCTCAAGGCAACCATGATGAAGGTTTCAGATCCAATCATATTCGGACATGCCCTGGAGACGTATTTTAGGGATGTATTTGACCAGTATGGGGATACTTTTGAAAAAATAGGAGTCGATGCTCGTGAAGGCCTGGAAATCCTCTTCAATAAACTGCGATCATTGCCCGCCGAAGAGCACAATGCAATATCATCGGCATTGCAAAAGGCAATGCAACATGGGCCCAGCCTGGCTATGGTAAATTCCGATAAGGGCATAACCAATTTGCATGTTCCCAGTGACATCATAATCGATGCTTCCATGCCCGCAATGATCCGGAATTCGGGTCAGATGTGGAATTCCAAAGGAGAACCCCAGGATACCAAGGCTGTAATACCAGACAGCAGTTATGCCGGTATTTACCAGGCAACCATAGACTTCTGCAAAACACACGGAGCCTTCGATCCGAAAACCATGGGTACCGTGCCAAACGTTGGCCTGATGGCCCAGAAGGCCGAGGAATATGGGTCCCACGACAAGACTTTTGAGATAGCGGAATCGGGAACAGTCGAAGTAGTGGATAAAGAAAGTGGCAAGGTACTGATCCAACACCAGGTTAATCCGGGAGATATCTGGCGCATGTGCCAGGTAAAGGATGCCCCCGTAAGGGATTGGGTAAAGTTGGCGGTTACCCGCGCTCGGGCCACGCAGACACCGGCTATTTTCTGGCTGGACGAAAAGAGGGCTCATGATGCCGAATTAATCAAAAAGGTCAAGGCTTATCTTCCTGAATTGGATATCGCCGGGCTGGATATACAGATCTGTGATCCGGTGGAGGCTACCAAACGCACGCTGCATAGACTCAAACAGGGCAAGGATACCATATCCGTTACCGGGAATGTATTGCGTGATTATTTAACCGACCTTTTTCCCATCCTGGAGGTGGGTACCAGTGCCAAAATGCTGTCCATTGTTCCACTGATGAATGGCGGTGGACTATTTGAAACAGGAGCAGGCGGATCTGCCCCCAAACATGTAGAACAATTCCTAGAAGAAGGACACCTGAGGTGGGATTCACTGGGGGAATTCATGGCCCTGGCAGTTTCACTTGACTTTCTGGGTAATAAATACAAGAATTCCAAGGCAATGGTCCTGGGAAGTACCCTGGATCAGGCCACGGAGCAGTTTCTGGAAGAAGACCGTTCGCCTTCTAGAAAAGTAGGAGAACTGGATACCCGGGGAAGTCATTTTTACCTTGCGCTCTATTGGGCTAAAGCCCTGGCGGATCAATCCGATAATCTGGAATTAAAGGATAAATTCAGTCCACTGGCCGAGATGCTGGAATCACAGAAGGAGAAGATTTTACAGGAATTGCTGGATGCACAGGGCAAACCCCAGGATATAGGAGGCTACTATCTTCCGGACCCACAGATGATTAAAGAAGCCATGCGACCCAGCACTACTTTAAATAAAATCCTGGATCAGCTGTAAAAAGCTTTCTTACTGCAGGCGCGGCTTTAATTCGATTTAAAATCATGTTAATTACCCCTGGAGTTGTCTGATATTACATATTTTTGGCGAAAATAATCTGAATGTCCCATAGGTTACAGCATTTATTGCTGCTTCTATTCATAATATCCCTACACCAGCTTTCCGCCCAAAAAAAATTCACCATTAGTGGCACCATAACTGAAGCTACCAGTAATGAAACGCTTATCGGTGTTACCCTAATCGTTCCGGAGTTACGTACTGGAGCCACCACCAATGAATATGGTTTTTATTCCCTGACCCTGCCGGAAGGGACATATGAGATTCAGGTTTCTTACCTGGGTTTTAAGGATATCCGTCAAACGGTTGAGCTTACTGCAGATCAAAAGATCAATTTCCAAATGGTGGAACAGGCACAGCAACTGGAAGAGATCACCCTTATAGAAGATGCGGAAAAGCTGAATATCCGCAAGCCCCAGATGAGCGTAAATGCACTTTCCTCCAAAACTATCAAACAGATTCCCGTGGTACTGGGGGAAGCAGACGTAATTAAATCCATCCTGCTTTTGCCTGGTGTAACTAATGCCGGAGAAAGCGCATCAGGATTTAATGTCAGAGGTGGTGCCGCAGACCAGAACCTGATCTTGCTCGACGAAGCCACCATCTTTAATTCCTCCCACCTATTTGGTTTGTTCTCAGTGTTCAACCCGGATGCTATCAAGGATGTTAAACTTTTCAAAGGTGGCATCCCTTCAAGATACGGCGGACGTGTTTCATCGGTTCTTGAGATCTTTCAAAAGGAGGGAAACAGCAAGGAATTCCATGTAAATGGTGGAATAGGCGCCGTAGCAAGTCGGTTGCTGGCTGAAGGACCCATTGTTAAGGACCGTGCTGCATTTCTCGTGGGCGGAAGGGCTTCTTATGCGCATTTGTTCCTGCCCCTGTTCGATATTGATAACAAGGCCTATTTCTACGACCTGAATACCAAACTGAATTACAGGATCAATGAGCGCAATAACATTTACCTCTCCGGCTACTTTGGGCGGGATTTATTCAGGATCAGCGACAATTTTGTCAATGTCTATGGGAATGCAGTATTCAATTTTCGCTGGAACCATCTATTTTCAGACAAACTCTTCTCTAACCTTTCTTTGATCTACTCAGACTACTTTTATGGCCTGGAACTGGATTTTGTTGGTTTTGAATGGGATTCGGGCATTCAGAATTTCAATATCAAATACGACCTCAAACACTACCTTAATGATAACCTTCAGCTTAATTATGGGCTGAACAACATATATTATCGTTTCAATCCTGGTAAGATCATTCCCAACCGACCAGATTCCGGGATTTTAGAAGAACAGTTAACTGAAAAGTACGCAAACGAATTTGCAGCATATGTGGATATTGAGCACAACCTTTCTGATAAATTAAGCCTGGAATACGGTTTGCGTTTGAGTTATTTTCTGCGCCTGGGTCAGGATGAGTTCAATGTTTATCTTGACAATAACCCGGTAATTTTTGATCCCTTTACCCTCACCTACCGGGAAGCTGAACCAGTAGGGGTCATTAATCCGGGAAGAGGGGCCAACCTGGCTAACTTTACAAACCTGGAACCCAGATTTGCCTTTTCCTACTCCTTTAATGAAGATAATTCCATCAAGGGCAGCTACACCCGTATAGCTCAGTACCTGCACCTGCTCTCAAACACCAGCTCCCCCACCCCCCTGGATGTCTGGACACCCAGCGGGCCTTTTGTTAAACCGCAGTTGCTGGATCAATTTGCCCTGGGCTATTTCAAAAATATCAGCGGAGGTGATTATACACTGGAAACCGAAGTTTATTACAAGGACATCCAGAATCGTATTGATTACATAGACGGGGCCAATCTCATTGCAAACAATGCCATTGAACAGGTGATCCTGAATGGGCAGGCCCGGGCATACGGTTGGGAAGTACTGGTGCGAAAAAATACCGGTAGATTAAACGGATGGCTGTCCTACACCCTGTCCCGTTCCGAGCAACGCACTCCCGGACGGCAACCCATATCGGACAATGGCCGGACAAACCAGGAAACGGGTATCAATAACGGTCAGTGGTACAACAGTCCATTTGACAAGACCCATGATATTACCCTGTTTGGTAATTTTGAACTAAATCAGAAATGGCGTTTCAATGCCAATTTTGTCTATCAGACCGGACAACCCACGAATTATCCGATCGGGCAGTTTGAATTCCAGGGAATCACCATTCCCTATTACGGATTGAGAAATCAGGATAGGCTGCCTGATTACCACCGCCTGGATATTTCTGCTACCCTGACCCCAAAAAAGAACAAAAATCGAAAGTTGCAGGGCGAGTGGGTATTTAGTTTTTACAACATATATAACAGGCGCAATGCAGCTTCCATAAATTTCAGGAGGAACCAGGATACCGGGGTTAACGAAGCGGTAAGGACCTCTATTTTTGGCATTGTTCCTTCGGTAACCTATAATTTCAGATTCTAGATGAGGAAACTATTCATTTGGCTTTTGGTTTGCGCTGGGTGGCTCGCCAGTTGTGAGGACGTTATAGAAGTGGACCTTCCCGAGGGCGATACCCGGCTCATCGTGGATGGCCTTATCCGCGTGGATACCACAGAAGCCTTTATCCCTGTCTCTATTAAAGTTTCCGAATCTACCGGATTTTTTGATGAAATCCCGGCAACTTCCCTGGAGAGCATCTCAATTATTTACGAACAAATTGAGGATGGCACCGTAGTCTTTACCGGAACATCCAGCCTGGCAGAGCTTAACCCGGGCAGTGGGGTTTATGAGCCAGATCCCAACTTTAGTTCGGACCAGCGTATCCCCACATCGGTCCTGCAAAGGGAAAACCTGCGCTTTACTTTGCTGATGAGACATAAAGGTCGACAGTATTTGGCTCAAACTTTCTATGTGCCTACAGTGCCCATAGATAATCTTGAGCAGGGAACAGGTACTTTATTTGAGGGAGATGAGACCGAAGTGGTAGTATCCTTTACCGACAACCCTGACAGGGACGATTTCTATCTCTTTGATTTTGGGTTCGATGAGTTCCTGACCAGTGAAGACGAGTTCTTCCAGGGGCAGCAATTTGCTTTTTCCTATTTCTATGATCAGGAATTTGACCCCGGGACAATACTTGAAATTAGTATTATGGGAGCAGACCGGGAATTTTTCAATTACATGGACCTAATTCTGGAACAGACCGAACAAAGTGTTGGATTTTTCGAAACTCCCAGGGCAACGGTTAGAGGTAACGTTATAGACATTACAGACCTGGACAATGTAAGTGTAACGGATAACACCAGCCAGCCAAAAGTTTTTCCTCTGGGCTACTTTGCCGTTGTTCAGGAATTCAGGGATACCCTGGTTATCGAATAGTCACAAATTGTAACGGTAGTTACCTGCCTTTGAAATACTTGTAGACAGCAGACTCTACAAGTTCTGCAGCACGGCTCATGTTATATTCCAGGGGTTTATTCCTGTTTCCTGCTTCTATAACCGCAGTCAATCCCGCTTTTTTCAATTCCTCTGGTGAAACCTCAAGCCGGCCACATATCGCCACTACGGGAATCTCAAAGGCACGTCCAAGCTCCATTACTCCATTGATCCACTTACCACTCAGGGTCTGGGAATCTATTTTACCTTCCCCTGTAAGGATATAATCGAATTTTCTGGTGCGCAACAGCCTGGGAATTTTAGCCAGATCCAAAATGAATGCTGTCCCCGTAATAAATTCCGCATTTAGAAAGCACTTCAATCCGTATGCTGCCCCCCCGGCAGCTCCGGTACCAGGAAGGTCCGCATACTCAAATCCCATCTGCGTCCTTACCTGATAATCCAGGTGTTGCAAACCCCTGTCCAAAAGCTCAATCTCCTGCCTGTTGGCCCCTTTCTGGGCAGCATATACGGCTGCAGCTCCAAAAGGGCCATAAAGGGGGTTGTTTACATCGTTTACTGCAAAAACTCTGGTATCCCTTAATTCCGGAATAACCTGCTCCCGGTTTATCTTGTGAACCAGGGCCAAATTGGCTCCAATGGGTTTCAGGGAGTCGCCTTTTTCATCCAGAAAACGGTATCCAACTTCATATGCCATACCCATGCCGGCATCATTGGTGGCACTGCCTCCGAGTCCCACGTAGATCTTTCTGAATCCCCGACGCATTGCTTCTCTGATCTGAATCCCGGTGCCTCTGCTGGAAGTCTTTGAAGCACTACGTTCTTCTTCAGCCAAAAGCACCAGGCCTGAAGCTTTGGCCATTTCAATATAGGCCTCCCCTTTTGAGGGATCCACCAGCATAGTACTAGTGATTTTCCTTCCCAGTGGGTCCACGGTCTCTGTTGTGATTACCTCTGTTTCCCTGTATTCGGAAATAGCATCAAGAAAGCCATCACCGCCATCAGAAGCAATTAAAGAATGAAAACCTGCCCCCGGAATAGCCTTTAATATCCCTTTGGTCAGTGATTGGATCAACTGTTTGGCCGTAAGCGAACCTTTAAATTTATCGGGCAGGAGCAGAAAGTTCATAGTTCAGTTTAGCTATTACAACGGTCACACAGTTGTCCTGTAATTTCTTTTCATGCTGTTCAACATTGCAATCAAATAAAAATAGCCTTTATTTTCTACTTTTACAGATCAACTTGAATCACATGAGGACGAATAAAAAATTGTTGATGAAGGGTGTGAAAAACCTGGTTTACACCTTAGGATTTATGTTTATTGCACCTGTGGTACTTTACCAGGCCTTTAAAAACCAGGAACACCCGCTGTTCATTCCCGTTCTGATTCTCGGATTGATACTGGCCATTGCGGCCATAGGGAAGGGCTTTTACAGCATTAAAATATTAATGCAAGCTCTTTTTAATGACTCCAAATGACCTGCAATATATGAATGAGTATAATAATAAAGCCTTAATCAGGCTAACCCCCTCAATATTTACGAATTGAAGCCCCGATCTGTTGCCTTGCTGGGGCCAAGGCACTATCTTTGTTTCCTTATTTGTGACGTAGTACAAGATGATTAAAATTACCCTGCCTGACGGCACTGTAAAAGATTTTGCCCGGGGATCCACTCCAATGGATGTTGCCCTTTCCATAAGTGAAGGGCTTGCCCGTAATGTCATTTCAGCAAGTTTTAACGGCACTACGGTGGAAACGGTTACCCCTTTGAATGAAAATGGCAAGCTTACCTTGTATACCTGGAGAGACAAGGAAGGGAAAAAGGCCTTTTGGCATTCTACGTCTCACGTGGTGGCACAGGCACTGGAAGAAATGTTCCCTGGTATTAAGCTTACCATAGGTCCTGCAATTGATAATGGTTTCTATTACGACGTAGATTTCGGGCAACATACTGTATCTGAAAAAGATTTCCCTGCCATAGAGAAGCGCGCCCTGGAAATAGCCAGAGGAAAGCACGACTACAAAATGCGTGAAGTTTCCAAAAAAGACGCACTGGCATTTTACGAGAATCAATCCAACGAGTATAAAATTGAGCTAATTAAAAATCTGGAAGATGGCAATATAACCTTTTGCGACCACGATACCTTTACAGATCTCTGTCGCGGTGGACACATTCCGAATACAGGTTTTATCAAAGCCATTAAAATACTCAACGTAGCGGGTGCATACTGGCGCGGTGATGAAAACAAGCCCCAGCTTACGAGGGTTTATGGAATTTCATTCCCAAAACAGAAAGAACTGACCGAATACCTTGAGCTTATTGAGGAGGCCAAAAAACGGGATCACAGAAAACTGGGCAAGGAACTGGAACTGTTTACCTTCTCCCAGAAAGTTGGACAGGGCCTGCCATTATGGTTGCCTAAAGGTGCAGCACTACGTGAACGGCTGGAGCAGTTTTTGAAGAAAGCCCAGAAAAAGGCGGGTTATGAGATGGTCATCTCCCCCCATATCGGACAGAAAGAACTCTATGTTACTTCGGGGCACTATGCTAAATACGGGGAAGACAGTTTTCAGCCTATACATACGCCAAAGGAGGATGAAGAGTTCCTGTTAAAACCTATGAATTGTCCTCACCATTGCGAGATTTACAATTCCAAACCATTTAGTTACAGGGAATTGCCCAAGCGCTATGCAGAATTCGGAACCGTTTATAGATATGAGCAAAGCGGGGAATTGCACGGCCTTACCAGGGTAAGAGGGTTTACGCAGGACGATGCCCATATATTCTGTACTCCTGACCAGCTGGACCAGGAGTTCAAAAATGTCATTGATCTTTCTCTTTATGTACTCACCTCATTGAGTCTGAACAACTTTACCGCTCAGGTTTCCGTAAGGGATCCGGAGAACCCAGAAAAGTATATCGGAACTGTTGAGAACTGGGAAAAGGCAGAGCAGGCAATTATTAACGCAGCAAAGGAAAAGGGTCTCGATTATGTTATAGAAGAAGGGGAGGCAGCCTTTTATGGGCCGAAACTGGACTTTATGGTCAAGGATGCCCTGGGCAGGAACTGGCAGCTGGGTACTATCCAGGTTGATTATACCCTTCCGGAACGTTTTGACCTGACTTATAAGGGAAGTGATAATGAGCACCACAGACCGGTAATGATACACCGGGCACCTTTTGGCAGCATGGAACGATTTGTGGCATTGTTACTGGAACACACAGGTGGGAATTTTCCCCTTTGGTTGATTCCCGATCAGGCTATTGTGCTGCCTGTCAGTGAGAAACATGAAAAATATGCCCAAAAAGTTTTAAATTCCCTGGAAAATCACGAAATTCGCGCGCTCCTGGATAACAGGAACGAGACGGTGGGCAAGAAAATTCGGGAAGCCGAACTAAACAAGATCCCCTACATGTTGATTGTAGGCGACAAAGAGCAGGAAGATGGAATGGTTTCAGTCAGGCGACACGGAGGTCAGGATCACGGAAGCATAAGTATAGAAGCTTTCAAAAACTTGATCGAAGAAGAAATAAACAGTACATTAAAACCGTTCGAAACAAAAGTTTAATTAAAATAGATAAGCCATAGCAATACGAAGAAGATTTAAACCAAGACCACGGCGGGAAAACAAAAACCCGCATAAGATCAACGCCGAGATTACAGCGCCCGAAGTAAGGCTCGTAGGCGACAACGTGGAAATGGGAGTTTACCCAATCAGACAAGCCATAGCCAAATCGGAAGAATTAGGGCTGGACCTAGTGGAGATTTCCCCAAAAGCAGCTCCGCCGGTTTGTAAGATAATTGATTATAAAAAGTTCCTTTACGAGCAGAAGAAGCGAGATAAGGCAATGAAGGCTAAGGCTACGAAGGTGGTGGTAAAGGAAATCAGGTTCGGTCCCAATACGGATGACCATGACTATGAGTTTAAAAAGAAGCACGCTGAAAAGTTCCTCTCTGACGGGGCCAAACTGAAGGCGTATGTATTTTTTAAAGGAAGGTCTATCGTCTACAAGGAGCAGGGAGAAATTCTGCTGCTAAGACTGGCGCAGGACTTGGAAGACCTGGGCAAGGTTGAACAGATGCCAAAGCTAGAAGGAAAGCGAATGATTATGTTCATTGCCCCGAAGACAAAGAAGTAATAAAGCGAGATATAACGGAAAAAGAGGATTACAATGCCTAAGATGAAGACAAAATCCAGTGCTAAGAAACGTTTTAAGTTAACGGGTACTGGAAAAATCAAAAGAAAACATGCTTTTAAAAGTCACATCCTGACAAAGAAAAGCAAAAAGAGAAAGCTCAAATTGACCCACGCTACGTTGGTACACGACGCAGATGAGGACAACATCAGACAACAATTACGTCTGAAGTAAGTCAATTAAGGTAGTATTAACCATGGAGTCAGGCTCACAAAGATTTTAAATCCCATAAAACGGAAATAGAACGCCTGCTACAAAAAACACAAAAAAATGCCAAGATCAGTAAATTCAGTAGCCTCTAGGGCTCGTAGAAAAAAAGTAATGAAACAGGCCAAAGGATATTTTGGCCGAAGGAAGAATGTTTGGACTGTTGCGAAAAACGCGGTGGAGAAAGCCATGTTGTACGCTTATCGCGACAGGAGGAACAAAAAACGCAGTTTCCGCGCTCTTTGGATCACCAGGATCAACGCGGGAGCAAGGATGCACGGAATGTCTTATTCCCAATTCATGGGTAAATTAAAATCCAATAATATCAGCCTGAACCGCAAAGTTCTCGCAGATCTGGCCATGAATCACCCGGATGCCTTCAAGGCAATTGTGGAAAAAGTAAAGTAAACCCATTATATCTCGCAATAAAAAATCCCGCTGATTCAGCGGGATTTTTTTATAACAGGCTTTTCCAATGTTTACTCCTCCTTAGCCTTCATTTTATCCTCAATCTCCTTTATCTTGTCTGATGCACTTCTGGAAGCCGGATAGTGCATGCGGGCCTTTTTATAGTATGCCAAGGCATTTTCCATATCACCCTCATTAAAATAGTATTCCCCCATGGAATCATAGGCATTGTAACCATCAGGGCGTAATTCCAGGTATTTATCCAGATGGGCTTTGGCCTTGGCCTTATCGCCTTCAGCGTAGTACATATATCCCAGGATATTGTGCACATGGGCATTACTCCTGTCCTTCTTAGCATTTTTTGCAGCCAGTTTCTCCAGCTCGGCAATCTGTTCCTTAACATCTTTTCGGGACAGGGCGTACCTGAAGTTCACAAAACCTCCATCATAAGCCAGTTCATACATCTTTGCCCAAATAGCACGATTCTTATCCGCTGCACCTTCATTCTGCCAGTCTAAATCGAGTGTAGAAACAAACAACTTAGACACTTCATTCTTGCCTTCTACATTTTTTTTCGCTTCGGCTATGTGGTGTTTTCGTTTATCTCCCCAGGACATATTGGCTAAAACCACATGAGGAGCAAACAAGGTAGGGTCCTGGGCAACCGCAGCATCAAAAAAGGTGTAGGCCTTTTCACGTTCTACATTCATCATGTGGTCCATACCTCTCATTACCATGGCATTGGCAATTTCGTCTTCTGATCCCCACATTATGTACTGGGATTCCGGTTTTTGAGAGAATAATGCCAGTGGTACCAGCATCAGGATCAGGGCTAATTTAAGTGTTGTTTTCATTATTGGTTAGTTTTTAGATTATTAATTGTCTTAATGTACTTAATTTCAACAAGAAATAAAACTATAATCTGCTATCTTAAATTCAACTTCAAAAAGGGCTATGGCTGACACTTGGAATAACTGCGGTAAGTTAGGTTCCCCAGGCCGTTAGAACCAGTTTTCTTCCACTTGCCTGGTCCCGGTGTTCACAGAGGTATATGCCCTGCCAGGTCCCCAGGTTCAGCCTACCATTAGTAATCGGAACCTGAACCTGCGCCCCTAATAATGCGCTCTTGATATGAGCCGGCATATCATCCGGGCCTTCATATGTATGTACATAATAGGGAGCATCCTCGGGAACCAATACGTTGAAATGGCTTTCAAAATCGTCCCTTACTGTAGGATCCGCATTCTCATTCAGGCACAAACTTGCTGAAGTATGTTTAATAAACACCTGCAGGAAACCTATTTGGATGTCTCTAATTTCAGGAATCTCAAGGCGTATTTGATCTGTGATCAAATGGAAGCCCCTGGGATAAGATCTGAGACGTACTTCACGCTGAAAGAATTTCATGGCTTACTATTAAGGGTAATATTGACAATTAGATAGCGGAAATTTAATCATAAAAAATACCTTTGTGCCTAACTTAAAGTATCAAATGGATTTATCTCGGGTAAAACTGGTAGTTACCGATATGGATGGGACCTTACTGAATAAGGATCACCAGGTGAGTCCTTATTTTTTTGAACTCTATAGCGCCCTTAAGGCCAAAGGCGTTCACTTTGCCGCTGCCAGTGGTCGGCAGCACAATAGCATAGCCGACAAACTTGCTCCTATCAAGGATGAAATCTTTATCATAGCTGAGAATGGTGGTTTTGTAACGGACAGGGGAAAGGAAATCCTGAGCACGCCTCTTCAGCCCGAAATGATAAACCAGATACTGGATGTGGTAACCCGGGTTGAGGGAGCTAAACCTGTGCTTTGCAGCAAGGACAATGCCTATGTGCTGGAAAGTCATGCAGATTTCCAGGAGAAATTGAAGGAGTACTATACCCGTTTCGAATTACTGTCAGATCTAAAAGAGTTCGACGGGGTGGTAATGAAAATTGCCGTTTTCCATTACGATGGTTCTGAAACCTACCTGTATCCCGCGGTAAGGGAATTTGAATCCGAATTAAAGGTTAAGGTTTCCGGAGAAAACTGGTTGGATCTTTCTCATCCCAATGCTCATAAAGGCTTTGCGCTTTCCCGTATACAGAAAGCATACAGGATTTCCAGGGAGGAGACTATGGTATTTGGCGACTACAACAACGATCTCGAAATGCTTGGTCAGGCTTCCTTCAGCTTTGCTATGGCTAACGCACACCCGAATATTTTGCGTGCAGCGCGCTACACCACTCTGAGTAACAATGAAATGGGTGTGGAGCGTATTCTGGAACAATTGTTAGCCCAGCTAAACTAGTCTCAGGTTTTCTGTTTCTTCTTGCGGGCTGCCGGAAACAAAACATTGTTCAGGATAAGACGATAACCTGGAGAATTGGGGTGTAGTTCGAGTTCGGTCTTGGGATCGCCCACACGATGCTGGTAGTCTTCCGGATCATGACCCCCGTAGAAAGTGAAAAAACCTTTTCCTTTTATTCCGTGAATATACCGGGCTTCCCCATTGAGCTTGTTTTCTCCCAGGATCATAACGGTAGGTTTGATCTCATTGGGATTAAAAGCCGTTGTCTGACCCATAAAACCCTTCACCAGAGCCGTATGGTTCTGGGTAAGCATGGTGGGAACGGGATCCCATTTGGCTGAAAACTCCATCAGGCTGAAATAATCGGAATCCCTTGGTACATTATCCCGTTTCCGGGTCATGTCTATGGAAGAAAACTCATAGCGGAGCGGACTCCGTTCGAGCGTAAAATTGGTAAAGGCAAAGGTCTTGCTAAAATCAAGGTTGTTCTGGTAGTTGGCGTCCGAAGGGTCCCCATCAAACATGGGTTCGCAGATATCCACGCCCTCGGCGGCAAGTGCAATATCAAAACTATCTGTAGCCGAGCACATTGCGAACATAAATCCACCTCCGATCACATAGTTCCGAATCTTCATGGCAACGGCAAGTTTTTCTTCGGAAACCTTGCTATACCCCAGGCGGGCCGCCAGTTCTTCCGCGTTCTTCTTCCCCTCTATATACCAGGGAGTAGCCCGGTAGGCACTATAGAATTTTCCATACTGTCCGGTGAAATCCTCGTGATGCAGGTGCAGCCAGTCGTACAAAGCCAGTTTGTTATCCAGAACCTCTTCATCGTACAAGGTAATATAAGGGATCTCGGCATAGGTAAGGACCATAGTCACCGCATCGTCCCAGGGCTGATTGCCCTTCGGGGAATAAACCGCAATCTTAGGTGCCTTTTCCAGGATAACAGCATCCTGATTCTGGGAAGGACTGTTAATGGCATCCAGAATCCCCTGGGCCTGACCATCAGAAAGCACTTCAAAGGAAACCCCACGAATCTGGCACTCCTTACGTATCCGTTCGCCGTCCGGGAGCAAAAATGAACCACCCCTGTAATTGAGCAACCACTGAACCTTTTGTTGCTGGCTCAATACCCAGTAGGTAATACCGTATGCCTTCAGGTGGTTTTCCTGACTCTCGGCATCCATGGGGATAAGGATGACTGAAGCCCCGGCATTTATTGTGAAACAGAATACCAGTACCCACAAGTTCTTTTTAAATAAACAGGAAATGGTCCTAAGGAAGTTTGTTCCTAAGGATTTAGAAGGGGACGTCATTATCATCCGGATCCAGGTCATCATCATTCATCGCGCTTCCAAAAGCTTCGTCTGCAGATGGGAAACTTTTTGCTACAAACGGGTTTTCCCCATCTGCATTCATCTTGGATTGGAATTCAAATGGAGAATCAAAGTCATCCAAGTTATCAAATTTACCCAGTTGGCCAATGAATTTTAACCGAATATTATCCAAACCTCCATTACGATGCTTGGCTACTATGAATTCTGCCTGTCCCTGTGTAGGGGTTCGTTCTTCATCGTCCCACTCATCTATCTTATAATATTCCGGGCGGTAGATGAAAGATACGATATCGGCATCCTGCTCTATAGCTCCGGATTCACGGAGGTCTGATAAAATAGGCCTTTTACTTCCTCCCCGGGTTTCCACGGCACGTGAAAGCTGGGACAGTGCTATTACCGGCACATCCAGTTCCTTGGCCAATGCCTTGAGGTTTCGGGAAATCGTAGAAATCTCCTGTTCCCTGTTACCTCCTTTCTGACTGCCCCCTGCAGTCATCAATTGCAAATAATCCAGGATGATCAGTCTAATCTTATGCTGGGATACCAGTCGCCTCGCCTTAGCCCTGAGGTCAAAAATTGAAAGCGATGGGGTGTCATCTATAAATAAAGGGGCTTTTTCCAGGGCCTTTACCTTGACATTAAGCTGTTCCCACTCGTGTTTTTCCAACCTGCCGGTTCTCAATTTCTCCGAGGACAGGCCTGTCTCTGATGAAATAAGCCTGGTGATCAACTGGACGGAAGACATCTCCAGGGAAAAGAATGCCACCGGGATATTGGAATTAACCGCCATATTCCGGGCCATAGAAAGGGTTAGGGCTGTTTTACCCATACCCGGCCTTGCTGCTATGATGATCAGGTCACTTGGCTGCCATCCCGAAGTGAGCCGGTCTACCTTGTCGAATCCTGAAGGAATACCGCTTAAACCCTCTTTGTTAGAAATCTCCTCAATCTTCCTTTTGGCCATAATGACCAGATTCTGAGCGGTTTCAGCCGACCTCTTTAGGTTACCCTGGGTTACCTCGTATAATTTCGCCTCGGCATTGTCCAGCAGATCAAAAACATCTGTCGCCTCATCATAGGCGGTTTCAATAATCTCGTTGGAAATCTTGATCAGGCTGCGCTGGATGTATTTTTGAAGAATAATCCTGGCATGGAACTCAATGTGGGCTGAAGAAGCTACTTTCTGGGTTAATTTGATCAGGTAAAAATCACCTCCAACCTGATCCAGGCGCCCAGACTTCTTTAACTGGGCAGAAACGGTTAATAAATCAACCGGTTCACTGCTTTCAAATAGCGTGAAGATCGCTTCGTAAATATAGCGATGGGCATCTTTGTAAAAAACATCCGGGTGCAGAATGTCAATTACCTCATCCACACCTTTTTTGTCAATCATCATAGCCCCAAGCACAACCTCCTCTAAATCAACAGCTTGAGGTGGTATTTTTCCCTTCTCCAGGGAAATGACTGAAGTTTTGCCAACTTTATGGCCAAGTATAGGGCTTGCTTTATCCATCTTTGCGAAAGTAGGGATTTAACCTATAGTTAACTTTAAATCCCAGTTAGTGATATTCACCGGTAGTTAACAATAACGGTGTTAATAAGTTACAAAAATATGTTTATAACCGAAAAAAAGCTGCCGGGCTCTTATCCGGAATTTTGAGGATGTCTGATAAACAGATTACTTAGCCGTTGAATACGCCCATCTGAGAGTACTTATCCATTCGGGATTGGATCAGCTCCTCTGGTGATAACTTTTTCAGTTCACCGTAGCGCTTGACGATCTTATTTTTCACAATGTCAAAAGCCTTTTCCCTATTGCGGTGAGCACCGCCCACAGGTTCTTTTACTATCTCGTCAATTAGCTTAAGTCGCTTCATATCCGTGGCCGTCAATTTTAGTGCGGCCGCAGCCTGTTCTTTATATTCCCAGCTCCTCCAGAGAATTGAAGAGCAGGATTCAGGGGAGATCACTGAGTACCAGGTATTTTCAAGCATAAGCACGGAATCTCCAACGCCAATTCCAAGAGCTCCACCAGAAGCACCCTCACCAATTATCACCACAATTATAGGTACTTTGAGGCGTGTCATTTCAAGGATATTCCTTGCAATGGCTTCTCCCTGTCCCCTTTCTTCGGCCTCAATGCCGGGGTAAGCACCGGGGGTATCTATAAAGGAAACCACAGGGATCCCAAATTTTTCCGCAGATTTCATCAGCCTTAGTGCTTTGCGGTATCCTTCCGGATTGGCCATACCAAAATTGCGGTATTGCCGGGTTTTGGTATTATATCCTTTTTGCTGACCAATGAACATAAAGCTCTGGTCTCCAATCTTGCCCAATCCGCCAATCATCGCCTTGTCATCCCGAACCGTACGGTCTCCGTGTAATTCCAAAAAGGTATCCCCGCAAATGGCCCTGATATAATCCAACGTATAAGGCCTGTTAGGGTGCCTGGAAAGCTGAACCCGCTGCCAGGCGGTAAGGTTTTTGTAAATATTCTTCCTGGTTTCATCCAGTTTTTTCTCAATCTGACGGCAGGTTTCGGTTACATCAACCTCACTCTCTTCGCCAATGATCTGGCATTTTTCTAACTGTTCTTCCAGTTCCTTTATGGGTAGTTCAAATTCCAGGTATTCCATGGGTATTTTTTCAATTAGTCAGTCTAGCAAGCAAATATAAATATAAATACAAACCCTAGGGAGCTTCTTTTGCCCCTTTGTTCTTCAGGATACCATTTGCCACGACTGTGATAAGTATCACCAGAGCTCCGAGGTAAAAGTAAACATTCATCTTTTCGCTTTCCCCGAATATGAAATATGCCATCAGGATCCCATAAACAGGCTCCATATTAATGGTTAACATCACCGTGTAAGGGCTTACAAAACGCATAATTTTAACCGCTGCAATAAAGGCAAAAGCCGTACATATGGAAGCGAGGATGAGCAGGTATATCCAGTCAGTCCCGCTCAGTGCGAAGAATTCCGCGTTAAACGCTCCCTGAAACCCAAGTAATAAAGTAATAAACAACCCACCGCTGCTTAGTTCGTAAAAGGAGATGGTAGCCGGTTTATGCTTCTTGATCAACTGCCCGTTGATCAATGTAAAAACAGCCCCTAACAAGGCAGATACCAGCGCAAGCAAAATACCAAAACCGTATTCTGAATTTACATTGTATATCATGTATAGCCCTAGAATTACAAGGATTCCGAAAAGAAGTTCGTATAAGATGAATTTACGGCCATACCAGATGGGTTCTAGAAAGGCAGTAAACAGAGCACCCGTGGACATGGTCGCCAGTGCTATGGAAACATTGGAAACCTTGATTGCCATGAAAAAGGTTACCCAGTGCAGTGCTATCGTCATTCCCGCTATGATGAGAATCAGGAAGGTTTTCGTACTCACCCTGAGGCTGAAGCCTTTAAATCGTATATAGGCGTAAATAATCAACGAGGCCAGCCCCATTCGATACCAGACCAGCGGCAGGGCATCAATGGAAATGAGCTTTCCCAGGATTGCCGTAAACCCCCAGATAAAAACAATGGAGTGGAGCAGCAAATAACTCCTGAGGTTATCTTTTGGCATTTTGCAGGAGATAAATACCCAGGACACCAAATGCAAGATTGGGGATTATTATTGCCAGCAGGGGAGAAAATCCCGATTGTTCCGCAAGGGTCCCGAAAACTTTGTCGAAGAAGATATAAATAAAGGCCACGCCAATCCCGAAAGCCAGATTAACGCCCATCCCGCCCCGGCGCTTCACTGAGGAGACCGCTACTCCTATTATCGTCAGGATAAACGCCGCAACCGGCAGGGCCCAGCGTTTGTATTTCACCATGATATAGGAATTAATATTGGAAGCTCCTTTACGCCTCTGTGCGGCGATAAAGGTATTGAGCTCAAACAGGTTTTTGGTCTCAGCGATATAAGACACCGGTGTCAGGTCTTCTATCTTAAAGGTAAAAAGGGTATCCAGACGCCTTTTGGTTTCCAGCACTTCATTTTCACCGCGCAAGTCTCTCTTGTTGTAATTGGTTAGCCGGTAAACGCTGTCCTTGTCAACCCAACGAATGTTCGCTGCGGAGATCTTATAATCCAGTTCCTGGTCTTCGTTGAAACGTTCAAAAGTGAAATTATAGCCAATTTTCCGTGCCGGGTCAAAACTGCTTACATAGATAAAATCATTCTCGTTCAGCTGATTGAATATATTGCTGGTAACCCTGTCCTGCTTGCCCTTTTTGAGGTACTTGAATTTAAATTCATTAAATCCCTTGCTTGCATTTGGCACAATGAACATACCCATAAAGAACATGATGATAGCAATGATGGTGGCCCCTATCCAGTAAGGACGGAGAAAACGGCCATAGGACACACCGGAACTGAGAATAGCGACTATTTCCGTATTGCTGGCGAGCTTTGAGGTAAAAAAGATAATGGATAAAAACAGGAATATGGGAAACAGGAGGTGTCCAATATAGATGGTGAAATTGAGATAGTATATCAGTATTTCGTTCAGCGGGGCCTCATTGTCGATCATTTTCCCAATCTGCTCAGCCAGGTTGAGCATGATCCCAATAGGAATGAACAGCAACAACATCATACCGAAGGTTGCCAGATAACGTTTTAGTATGTACCTATCGAGTATGGTCACAATTACAAACGTTTATCCATGTTCTTAACCATTTTGGACTTCCATGCTGCGAAATCTCCCTGAATAATCCGTTCACGCGCTTCTCTCACAAGCCAAAGATAAAAACCCAGATTGTGAATTGTAGCGATCTGTTTGCCAAGATATTCATTAGCAGCGAACAAGTGGCGGAGATAGGCCTTGCTGTATTCCCGGTCCACAAAGGTAGTCCCCTGTGGGTCAATGGGGGAAAAATCTGCCTCCCATTTCTTGTTTTTGATATTAATCGTACCCTCCGCAGTGAACAACATGCCATTCCTCGCATTACGGGTAGGCATCACACAATCGAACATGTCAATCCCCAGGGCAATATTTTCAAGGATGTTGATTGGGGTACCCACACCCATCAGATAGCGGGGTTTGTCTTCCGGCAGAACATCACAAACCGCTTCGCTCATGGCATACATCTCTTCGGCCGGTTCGCCTACCGATAGGCCTCCGATGGCATTCCCGGGGGCACCGGCTTCGGCTATATATTCGGCCGACTGTATCCTCAGGTCTTTGTAAACTGAACCCTGAACAATAGGAAAGAAGGCTTGCTCGTAACCATATTCAAAGGGAAGTTTCTCCAAATGGGCCATGCACCGGTCCAGCCAGCGATGGGTAAGCTTCATAGAGCGTTTGGCATATTCGTAATCGCAGGGATAGGGCGTGCATTCATCAAAGGCCATGATGATGTCTGCACCTATAGTACGTTGTATCTCCATAACATTTTCGGGGGTGAACATATGGAGGGAACCGTCTATATGCGATTTGAATTTCACCCCTTCCTCCCTGATCTTCCTGTTGGCCGACAGGGAATAGACCTGATAACCCCCACTGTCTGTAAGGATATTGCGGTCCCATCCCATAAATTTATGCAAACCCCCGGCAGCCTTTAGCACTTCAAGTTTGGGCCGCAAGTACAGGTGATAGGTATTTCCCAGGATGATATCCGGATCTATTTCCTCGCGCAATTCCTTTTGATGTACACCTTTAACTGAGGCCACCGTGCCTACCGGCATAAAAATCGGGGTCTTTATCTCCCCATGATCCGTGGTGATAATCCCTGCCCTGGCCTTACTCCTCAGGTCCTTATGTTGTAATGAAAATTCCAATTCGAAATTTGAATGAACAAAGATAGTCATCCTGCCCAAAGCTTTTCCTTAAGGTTTCAATAAAGTTTGAACCCCCTTTTCCGTTAATAAATACTAATAACTCCTGTTGTAGAAGCCAACCTAAGGACTTACTTTTGGCGACAATAAAAATCGCATCAGCATGCCGGAAAAACACCCTTTGCAGGACCTGGTAACCCAGACCAGGCGGGATATTGTCAGGATGGTTCACAAGGTGAATTCTGGTCACCCGGGGGGCTCCCTGGGTTGTACCGAATTTTTCATAGCCCTCTACCATGAGATCCTGGAAATAAAAACAAATTTTGATATGGATGGGATAGGCGAAGACTTGTTTTTCCTGTCCAATGGACATATCTCTCCCGTGTATTACAGTACCCTGGCACGAAGGGGTTATTTCCCGGTGGACGAACTCAACACCTTCAGGCTGATCAACTCCAGGTTGCAGGGGCACCCAACTACTCACGAAGGCTTACCCGGTGTAAGGATTGCCTCGGGCTCACTGGGACAGGGGATGTCTGTAGCCATTGGTGCTGCCCTGGCGAAAAGACTGAACAAGGACCCTCACCTCGTCTACAGCCTTCATGGAGATGGAGAACTGCAGGAAGGGCAGAACTGGGAAGCCATTATGTTCGCTGCAGCCAAAAAAGTAGACAACCTTATCGCTACTGTAGACTTGAACGGACAGCAGATAGACGGTCCTACCGAGGAGGTGATGTCCCTTGGCAATGTCAGGGCCAAATTTGAAGCATTTGGATGGGATGTGCAGGAGATCAAAGAAGGCAATAATCTTGAAGCCATCCTTGAAGGAATGCGGAAAGCGAAACAGCATACCGGAAAAGGAAAACCTGTCTGTGTCTTGCTGGAAACGGTTATGGGTAATGGCGTGGATTTCATGATGCATACGCACGCATGGCACGGGAAAGCCCCTAACGATGAACAACTGGAAATTGCTCTGGCACAAAATCCGGAAACTATAGGGGACTACTAATTTTAGGAATTCAGCATTGATGAAAAAATATACAGATCAGGGGAAAAAAGATACGCGAAGTGGCTTTGGGGCCGGACTTACAGAACTGGGCAGAAAAAATAATAAAGTGGTTGCCCTATGCGCTGACCTAATAGGGTCTTTGAAGATGGATACCTTTATGGCGGAGAATCCAGACCGTTTCTTTCAGGTGGGTATTGCCGAGGCTAATATGATGGGTATCGCCGCAGGGCTTACCATTGGCGGATATATTCCCTTTACCGGAACCTTCGCCAACTTTTCTACCGGAAGGGTATACGACCAGATAAGGCAATCCATTGCCTATTCTCACAAGAATGTAAAGATCTGTGCTTCCCACGCCGGGCTGACTCTCGGTGAGGACGGGGCAACACACCAGATCCTCGAAGATATAGGCCTTATGAAGATGCTCCCCGGAATGACGGTAATCAACACTTGCGATTTCAACCAAACCAAGGCGGCCACTCTTGCCATAGCAGAACATCACGGTCCCGTTTACCTCAGATTTGGGAGGCCCAAAGTACCTAATTTCACTCCGGAAAATCAATCCTTCGAAATTGGCAAAGCTTTAGTGCTTCAGGAGGGGACAGATGTTACCATCGCGGCTACAGGCCACCTCGTCTGGGAGGCACTTGTTGCAGCCGAAAACCTGAATAATCAGGGAATCAGTGCCGAAGTACTGAATATCCATACCATTAAACCCCTGGATGAAGAAACGTTGTTGCAATCTGTAGCAAAAACAGGCTGCATTGTATCAGCTGAGGAGCACAATTATCTGGGCGGTCTGGGAGAAAGTATTTCACGCACCCTTTCCAGGCATAATCCTACTCCACAGGAATTTATAGCCACTCAGGACACTTTCGGTGAAAGTGGTACACCTGCACAACTTATGGAAAAATACGGGCTGAACAATAAAGCCATAGAAGAGGCCGTTCTACAGGTGTTGAAACGAAAGGCTTAATAAGCGGCATCTTTTTTGATGCCCTTTAGCCAATTAAACGAACATCTTATGAAAAAAACACTTCTTTTAGTGGCCCTGGTTGGTATGACCACGGCTGCCCTGGGGCAAAGAGGTCCCGGATTCGGTATCAAAGCTGGTTTAAACTACAATTCCAATGGCGACTATATTGAAGCCACGCAAACCGCTGCAGAAAACCCTGACCGCAATGTAGGCTATCATATTGGTGTCTACGGGAAATTGGGGAACCAGGTTTACCTGAGGCCGGAGATCATATACACCAAAACCAAGTCTGATTACAGTGGGAATGATTTTGACATGAGCAAACTCGATATCCCTGTACTGGTTGGGACAAAGGTTATTGGACCTCTGCACGTTTTTGGCGGACCTGCCTTTCAGTATATCCTGGATACGGAATTTGATGGCATATCCATAGATGATATCGAAAACGATTTCTCGGTAGGCCTGCATTTTGGTGTGGGAGTGAATCTTGGCGGCATTGGGCTGGATTTGAGATATGAACGCGGATTTAGTGAAAATGAAGCGCGATTTATAAACCGAAACATCACATCGGTTGAAGATAGACTGGACACCCGTCCGGACCAGTTAATCCTGAGCTTGTCTATCAATCTGAATAAGAAAAAAACGTAATAAAAAGAAATCCCCTGCTACTACAGCAGGGGACTTTTTTTAGGGATTATCCCGATCGAGGTAATCCGGAATACCATCCCCATCCCCATCAGGGAAAGTGAGATTACCAAATTCGTCTATAATTATTTCATCCCTTGTTGGCGTTCCGTCCTGATCATCATCGCTATCCACATGGTTAGCCAGTTCTAGCAATCGAAAGTTGCGCTCCTGCTCTACGTCTGTATTGTCATTGGTAACATCTCCATCGCCATCCAGGTCTTCCAGAATAGAAGGAATACCATCGTTGTCGTAGTCTGTGTTCTCCACATACAAGCCCACTTCAATTTTGAAAATCAAAGGGGAGTAACTGGGTATACCATTAATAATCGTATTGAAATATCCCAGTCCGGAAGGAATGAACATAACTCCCACCCCAGCATTGGAAATAGCCGTTGTGCCGTCAGGATTCACAATAATATCATCCCCGGTCTTAAATTTGGACACCCCTTCACGATATCCCCTAAGGGTAAAAGGGAGGTATTGCCAGACATGGGTTGAAGTTGCATCGAAAACAGAACCGTTCAGCAGACTGCCTTCATACTTCAGAAAAGTTGAGTCTGCCCTTGTAGGAGTACCGCCAACCCCTTCCCTCGCAGATAAGTAGTACATGGTGTGATCTACCGTTTCACCAGCATCAAGACCAAAATCTTCAGATTCTATGGTAACGGTAACAGATTTCAATTCAGGCCTGTCTATCAGGGCAATCTTGTCGGTATTTTCGCCGGCTATGGTATCCAGGACAATGCGATAATCAAAGTCTGCTGGTGGATTCTCAAAATCCTCATAATTGTAAAAATGCGTGGAAAGATACTCCTGGAGCGCTGCCGCATCCTCTGTAGCCACCTCGCTTAACAATCTCGGGGGAGCCACGCTGAAATTTCCGTCATCATCATTGTTACAAGAAAAAAGTACGGCCACTAAGGCCACTGTAAAAAATGCTCTCAATACCTGCATTACACTGCTTTTGGGTGCCGCAAGATACAATTTTCCCCTATTTTTGCTGAAGTCCTTAACAAACATTTTGCCTGGACATGCGAATAGACAAGTTCTTATGGTGCACACGGTATTTCAAAACGCGCAGCATAGCTACCACGGCGTGCCAGAAGGGCCAGGTTAGAATAAACGAACAGGTGGTTAAACCTTCACGAGAAGTCTACCCTTCAGACAAAATCATTGTCCGAAAGAACCAGATCGATTATCAGCTTGAAGTTTTAGGCATTCCTGATAGTCGTGTCGGCGCAAAGCTGGTAAACCTGTATCGCAAGGACACCACTCCTGAAGAAGCCCTTAAACACAATGAACTGCTTCAGCACGCTAAGGACCACTATCGGAAAAAAGGCACGGGGCGACCAACGAAGAAAGACCGTCGGGATATTGAAGACTACCTGGATGAAACTTGATAAAAACTACTGGGAAGAACGCTATCTGGAAAACAAACTGGGATGGGATATCGGATATGTTTCTACCCCTATCAAAACCTATGTAGACCAGTTGGATGACACTTCCCTTAAAATACTCATCCCTGGTGCAGGAAGGGGCTATGAAGCCCGTTATTTACATGAAAATGGCTTCAAAGAGACATATGTGGTGGACATTGCTTCACAACCGCTCCGGCATATTGGTGAAGTATGTCCGGATTTTCCACCGGAGCATTTGCTGGAGAATGATTATTTCAAGATAGAAGAAAAGGAGTTCGACCTTATTCTTGAGCAAACCTTTTTTTGCGCACTGGCCCCCCGGCTTAGGCCCCAATACGTAAAAAAAATGTATGAGCTGCTTAAACCGGGAGGAATCCTGGTCGGACTGCTTTTTGATTTTCCCCTGTCCGATTCGGGTCCGCCATTCGGTGGCAGTGCTGAGGAGTACCATGAGCTGTTCCGGGATAGTTTTACAATTCAAAAACTGGAGCGGGCCCATAATTCTATTCCGCCTAGACAAGGTAAAGAACTCTTTTTTATCTTTGAGAAATAAAGCAGCTATCATGGCCAACCGCATTTTGTCGCACCAGCAGATTCAACATAAGATCAGGCGTATCGCATACCAGATATACGAGACCAATGTGGATGAAGACAAAATTATCCTGGCAGGCATCGTTGGCGGAGGATTGGAATTTGCCAAAAAGATCCAAAGGGTACTTCGAAAGATCACGGATGCAGAGATTGTGCTCTGCAAAGTCCAGATGGATAAAAAAAATCCACTGGGAAGTGGGGTAAAAACCTCTCTTGCCGAAGCTGATTATACCAATCAATCAGTTGTTCTGGTGGATGATGTATTGAATTCAGGAACCACCCTGATCTACGGAGTGCACCATTTCCTGCAAACCCCACTGAAAAAATTGAAGACTGCCGTGCTGGTAAACCGCAACCACAAAAAATATCCGGTCAAAGCAGATTTCAAAGGGATATCCCTCTCTACCTCCCTGCAAGAACACGTGGAGGTTACCTTTGAAAGCAAAAATGACGGGGTATATTTAGATTAGTATCCCGGTAATTTCCTTGGCAATTTCCTGAACCGATTTGTTATCACTTTTAATGATATGAGGCGCCTGCATGTAGAAAGGCTGGCGTTCAAAAAGGTGTTTCCCAATGAATTCAGGAAGCTCTTCATCAGGCAGGTGACTGATTAAGGGGCGGTCTTCCTTTTCACTACTAAGCCTTTCTACCAAAGCAGGTATCCCTATTTTGAGGTAGAAAACCTGGGTGGTGGCCTGCAAAATAAGCGTCATATTCCCACTGTAGCAAGGTGTCCCTCCCCCAAGGGCCAGAACAAAAGGACCATCAGATTCCAGTATCGCTTTCAGCACCTGATGCTCCATTTTCCTGAAATAGATCTCTCCTTTTTCTTTGAAAATTTCAGGGATGCTTTGCCCGGCCTCTGATTCAATAAGGGTATCCAGGTCCATGGCCTGGAGATTGAGTTTCTCCCCCAAAAGCCTGGCTACGGTTGATTTGCCGCTCCCCATATATCCCAGAAGGACAATTTTCATTCGTTGGATTTTGGCAAAAATGAATCAAAAAGGAGGGAAATCAAAGAAAAGCCGAATTTATGTTTTAATTAGGATTGAAAAATAAATTATAGATATTATATTTGCACCCTCCAAGCGCGAGCGCGGAAAAAGACCTGGTAGCTCAGTTGGTAGAGCATCTCCCTTTTAAGGAGAGGGTCCTGGGTTCGAGCCCCAGCCGGGTCACGATCAAGTACAAATCCCTGCTAAAAAGCAGGGATTTTTGCTTTCAGGGAATACATAAGAGGAACAAGAAAGCACCCAAGTGGGTGCTTTCATTATTATTTAAAACAAGATAAAACTCATTGGCTTTGTTTAATGATGGTCGCCGCCACCGCCGCCGCCGCCGCTGCCGCCGCAATTACCCTGGCCACTGCCGCCGCCACCACCTTGGCCGCCGCCGCCTTCTTTCAGAGTGATGTCCATATAGGTAAGATTATTTACCGGATCAATTTTGGCTACACCACCTTTGGATTGTTCGCCATCGTCACCTTCACCATCATCTTCATGTGCTGTAGAAGCTATCTTAGCATCTTCCTCTTCTACTGCGTAGAAGATTTCTGTGAATTCATCAAAAAAGGTATTTAATGCCACCATTCCTCCATCCTGGTCAAGGCTAAATGTTATTCGATAGTCACCAACATCTTCATTGAGGTGTCTTACCTTCCAGGTATAACCATAAATAATTTTACCCTTTACATTCACTTCGGCATTGTAATATCCAGGCCCATCTTCGGCCTCATACACTGCCTGATTTAATATGGGTTCATTTATCAAATCCTCTCCTCCTTGTCCATGGGCCTCGGTCCACATCTTCAGATCGGAATCCCAGGTTAAATCTTCCGGACTGATTGAATCATGAGGAACATTTAATTTCTGGATGGTGAGTCGCGCATTGTGCGAATAAACCGTTGCTTGTGTTCCGGGTCCAAAAAGAACAGTGGAATCCAGTTCTGTTTGCAATCCATGAATTTCATCTATACCCCAGCTATCCACATGCCTCATAGCATATTCCACCGCTGGCGTAGCAAGATTTTCATATAATACTACTTCTACACGCACCATAGAGTTGATACCCCAATCAATGGATTCAAGATTATCACCCCAATCGATAATATCAACATTCACGGGTTCAGTAGCGTAAAAATTGTCTGCCTGCCATACATTAGATTCTACTTTCTGAATGTATGCCCTGTATACGGTACTGGTTCCGTCTCCAGGTTCAGTCCCGTCTGCACATAAGGAAGGCATTAGACTATTTGGCATACAGCTAAATACAGGGGCAGAAGGGTCAATAGGATCCTCTCCCCAAACATACCACCATTCTCCTTCCAGTACGACTTCTCCAGGTACTGGGGGTTCCCTCAGGGTTTTGGCAAAGCCATCCGACCAAATAACCGGGAAGGAAAGGTTATTCCCTGCTGTTGGTTCTTCATCAAAAACCAAGGGAGTAACGTCTTCCAACATTTCAGCTAATGATAGGGTATCCCGAATGATGTTTTCAACAATTACTTCTTCCGTAATTATTTCTTCCTCTGTACATTGGGCTAGTATAAGAAGTAAAAAAGCGCCCAATGCACTTAACAGGAATACTTGACATTTTTTCATAACTATATTATTTAGTTTAACAATTCACTTTCCCAATTTGCAACTATCCATTTCCACTCTACTCTTCTAGTGTAAATAGATTGACCAATATTAATAATCAGTGCTTACCTGTAAAATGACCGCCGTCAACTTAAGCAAGGTCAATGACATAAATCATTTCAGCCTAAAATGGAAAAAGTCTAAGTTCTTATTAAGGATGAAAAGCTTTGAATTCCGTGTTAAGAGGTTACGAATGGCGCCGGATCAGGAATATTTGAGGTATTAAAATTTTCCGTGCTATGCCGGATTCCGGAACCATATGACACAGATCATTTCATTTGGCCAACATGGCTTATACTTTTATCCTATTATTTATTATAAAACTTATTCCAATGAAAAAAGTATTATTACTAGCCGCATTTATAGTTCTAGGAACTACTGCGCTTACCGCCCAGGACCGGGATCAGGTCCAGGACCGGGATCAGGATCGATTAATGATGGTAGATGGTGACGTCCTTCAGATAAGGGATAGGGACCAAATACGTTTACAAGAACCCATAACCTTAAACGACGGCACCGTTGTTAATCCCGATGGAACTTATATGACCAGGGATCGCGAAAGGCTTCGATTGCGTGACGGGGAATGTCTGGATAGTGACGGGGTAAAATACCGAAATGAATACCAGTACAGGTACAAAGTACAACAAGAAAACAAAGGCCTTGCCCAGGCTCAAATCCAGGAACGGAACCAGAACAGATACCAGATCATGATGATAGAGGGGGAAGCCTTTCAGATCAGGAACCGCGAACAAAACCGCATTCAGGATCAGGTAAATCTCGGAGACGGTATAATTGTAAATCCCGATGGCAGCTACCAGAACCAGGAACGTAAGCAACTGCGTTTAAAAGATGGTGAATGCATCAATATGGATGGTGCCATGTTTAAAAACACCTATCAGCATCGAAAAATGATCTCCCAGAAAAAAATGATTGGGACCAAAAAGATGATGAATAAAGGTTTAAAAAAAACAACGAGGAAAAAAAGCACAACTAAATAAATTGGGATAGACGGGTTAAAGCGAAGGTGAAACATCCAATCCTTTTAACCCGTCGTTCTTTTTAAACTTCTCATCCATGCGTTACTACTTAAATCCCTGGATTTTGGCTATATTATTCCTGCCAATGGCACTTATCGCACAGAACGGGAAGAATACCGCATCAGAAATAACCGCTAGTGACGAATCTTTCTTTCTAACCGATATCAGCTACATCAATGATGCTGTATTTATGGGAAGGAGAGATTCAATAGCCGCCCCATATATCTTTCCTTCAATTGGTTACTTTGACAAATCGGGGTTCTTTGCGAATGCCTCCCTGTCATACCTTACCAGTTCTGATGAAAACCGTGTTGATTTATTTTTAATTAGTGCCGGATTCGTGTTTGAATGGGAAAGATGGCAGGCTGGAATATCGGGAACAGCTTATTTTTATAATGAGGACAGTTATAATGTAAGGTCAGAAACCGTTGGAGATCTCTCAGGATTCCTTACCTATGACCTGAAAATAATAGACTTATCACTACTAGCCAGCACCTTCTTCAACAATGGGAGTTCAGCAGATATTTTTGCCGGACTGATGCTGGACAAGGCCATTTACAGCAATGATAATAGTTTTGTAATTGATCCGACACTAACGATATATGCGGGATCGCAATATTTTTATGAGGAATATTACAATACCAGCAGGTTAGGAAACCGGAAAGGACAGGGAACAGGGACCGGCACCTCAGACCCTTTGACCCCCACCTCAGTGGAAATTAAAGAAGCCTCTAAATTCAAAGTATTGAGCATCGAAGTGGGACTTCCCATGCAATACCAGCATAATCATTTCATATTTTCCTTTACACCTGTTTTGGCATTACCACAAAGTAGTGCAACTATTACCACAGAAGAGGCAGTATTCGAAGAAGATCTCGAGAGTACCTTTTATTTTACAGCCGGTATTAGTTATTGGTTCAATTCGAAAAAAGCAATTAATTAAAGGACCCATAGCCTTTTACAATTTCTTTTTTTAAGCAACTTGCAAAAAACCCTCCTAAATAGGCGGGTTTTTTTAAGGTCTATTATTTAAGTATTGCGGTAATAAAAGAGTCGCAAAAATTAAGTGACAGAACTCAGCAAAAGATGGTGATAGCTATATTGAACAATTTAAGTGAAGACACTCCCGCTTTCACTCATTTTAAGCCCCTGGGGAGTGTCTTGTCCTAATCCATTACCTTGAACGCATGGTATGGTATAGTGCATAGGATTATCAAAGTCCTGGATATCACATATTCACTGCTTACTTTCTGAGTTTTGCCATGCCATAACTCACTTTCTTCCAGATGTATTCCAGTGGGCCCTGTGAATGTTTTTTAAGCCAGAGGTAACTCAAGCCTGTTTGTATCACAAACAGAAGTAGTGCTACAAGGAAGGTCTGTCCCATAGTTATCTTCCCAAAGAGTTGCAACAGATGTGTGCAGTGGTAGAAGAGGGTGAGGTAAAAAACAGACTGCAGGATATAATTGCTCAAAGCCGTACGTCCAACACTTTTGAAAAATACTAATACCGATTTGAATTTTGAATGCTGATAGGCACGGACAAATACTGATACATAAAGCAAACTATGCAGAATCATACCCCCAGCCAGTACAAAAGGTACCCAAAGAAGAGGAAGATCCAGTTCAATATCTCCTATAGTAATTTTATGGAATAAATAACTTGAAGCAATGCCAATTGTTCCACCCAGGATAATAAAATATGTAGATAGTCTCCTTGCCTTCTCTGAAAGACGGAAAAAATCCAGTTTCCCCAGTATTACCCCAATGAGCATGTTACCAAAAGTAAACACCAGTGTAATGGGCAAATCCTTAAGGAAGTTTGTCCATGGGTTCATGATAAAATTAATGACCCAGTACCGTGCAAAAGAAAGGGTTATAGGATATTCCTTGTCTAACGCATAATCGTAATCGTATATCTGCCATCCAAGGGCGCTATTTCCAATGAAAAAGATTCCAGTCAGGATAACATTAAATAGTATCGCCAGAAGTATCAATTTCTTCAGTGAACAATTGCGTACCAGTAATAGAAAAACGCCACCCAGGGCATAAGACATAATGATGTCGCCATTCCAGATTCCATACGAGTGGATCAGCCCTATCAAAAAGAGTAGTCCCATGCGTATCAGGAAGTAATTCCTGAAGTTGACACCTTTTTCTTCTGCCCGCGTCATCTGAATGTAAAATCCGAATCCGAAGAGAATGGAGAACGCGGTGATAAACTTCTTGGAGATCAAAAAATTAGACAAAAATGTCAGCACAGTATCCCACTGTCCGCTGATGGTTTCCGGGCCCGCATAGGGCACATTGGCCAGGAGCACACCAAATAAGGCAAATCCTCTCAGGGCATCTACTGCCTCTATTCTCGCCCCCTGTGAAATTGGTTGTAGTTTCATAATAGTATGATTAAAGGTTCTTTTACCCAATGACGCGGGTGCAACTCGATTGCTACAGTAATAAAGGGGTGGTTATGTACGGATTTCAGAAATCAGGACATCAAACCTGTCTGAAGTGTCCTGGGGAATGGCCAGTTTGTTTTTTGAAGGCAGCATACATAGCAGAGCGCGATTTGAACCCCGAATCCGAACCAATACCTTCTACAGATAAGTGGCTGTAAGCAGGATCATTTAAATTGTCCAGGGCCTCTTTTACCCGAAAGCTATTTACCCACTCCGCAAAATTGTTCCTGAACTTGCGATTTATGCAGGCTGATATCAAACGGGGGGAAACATCAACTTCACGCGATAGATCGTATAAGGTCAGATCATGTCGGGTGTAAATTTTGCTCAATCGCATGAATTCCTGTAACTGGATTCCCAGTTCTTCGTAATCCTCGGGATTTGAATTCTCCGGAGCAAGCTGTTCCTTCTTTTCCCCTCTGGCTGAATCCGGAAGTTTATCCAGTAGATTTTTCTGCTGATAGGCTTTATAGCTCAGAAAGTAGATGAAAATGATGACCAAAAACCAGATTAATGTGGTGTAAATGGATTCCCCCCTGCCGCCGAGGAGAATCCAAATCAATTCCATTCCCCAGACCAGAACAATGGGAATTATTGCCAAAACAAACTGCCATAACCACCTGATTTGCAGTAATTCCAGATCAGAATAGGTGTTTTTGACAAGATTGGAGTATTTGAGGATTTCCCAGATGGATATAATGATGGCGGCGATCGTAAAAAAGAAGGCATAATACTGCATGATCATGAACAGGCTTTCTATCATGCCAAAGTCAAACAATTCGTAAATGGTTTGCCCTTTCAAAACATATATACAAACATTGAACAGGGTAACCAGAAGAAAGGAAAGCGCAAAGGAATAATGTGTTTTCAGCAGGCCGAAATAATGCCTGACTCTGCCCAATTTCTCAAGGACATAGTGCAGGAAGAAGATGGGCAATAGCATCTTCACTTCCGGCAATGTAAAATATCTATCGGTAGAATATCCCCAAATACTGCCCAGCGGTATAAAAGTCAGCGCCTCAAGGACAAAAGCAAGTATAAAAAGCCCAAGTAATTTATTAGCAAGACTCTTGTGCTTGCTGGAGAAAATATAAAGCCACCCGAGAAAAAGGCCTTGCAATAGTGCGGCCCATATAAAGATATCTACTAATCTTTCCATGGAAAAGTATTACCTGCAGTTCCACATTAAAGATACTCTTTTCAGGATGATTTATATAAAGTTGGAAATCCCCGGTTTAGTGACCCCTAAATAAAAAACATAGATAAATTAAGATCCATTTTTTGATAAGGACCTTACGTGTCTTAGTTAGAAAATTGCCTCTGTTAAACTTCCTCATATTTGATTTTAGTGTTAATAAATTCTTAATTTTACAGCTGTTTAAATCGCCTTTAATGAAAAAGTATATTGTGCTCCTGCTAACCCTTTCGCTGGTGCTGGGATGCAAACAAAAACAAGATCAAAACACCCAAAACGAAACTACACAGACCGAAGAACCCAGAGGGGTTGACAACCTGGCTTACCAATGGGGGCAAATGGCCCTCACTGCCACAGCCAACGACACAGAACGCTTTCAGCCAAGACCAACGATCACGTCCCGTTATCTGGGCCTAATTTTTATCTCCGTATTTGATGCCTGGTCGCGCTATGACGCTTCGGCTATTCCCGTATATCTGGAAGAGGTAGACAGGAGACCGGCTGAAGAACATAACCTGAAAAACAAAGAGGTTGCTATCAGTTATGCGGCCTACCGGGCTATGAGCGAATATTACTATTCCGATAAGGAACTCTTTGCCAATTTTATGCGGGAGTTGGGACTGGATCCGGAGAATGAGTCGATTGACCCTACAACCCCCGAGGGTATTGGTAATCTTGCTGCCCTGGCCGTTATTGAGGCCCGGAAAGGAGACGGCTCCAATCAATATGGAGAAGAAGAAGGCTCCAATGGAGAACCCTATTTTAACTATACCGGTTACGAACCCGTGAATTCCGCAGACGAAAACGTGGATATCAACCGCTGGCAACCCAAATATTTTTCAGATGGTAAAGGCGGTCAGTATGCCCCCGGATGCCTCACGCCGTTTTGGGATAAAGTTGCTACTATTTCCATAAAATCTGCCGACCAATTCCGCCCAGGTCCTCCCCCAATGGTTGGGTCTGAACAATTGAAAGAAGAAGTGCAGGAAGTAATTGAAATGCAGGCCAACCTGACCGATCATCAGAAAGCACTGGTTGAATTCATGCGGGACGGGCCCCAATCCGTACAACAGGCCGGTCACTGGCTGAAATTTGCCCAGGACGTATCACGAAGGGATAACCATACCCTGGATGAAGATGTGAAAATGTACTTTTTCAACCAGGTGGTTGCCATGGATGCCTTTATTGCTTCCTGGGATTCCAAGATGTTCTATGACTACGCCAGGCCCTACGCCCTGGTGCACGAATATTACCAGGACCAGGTGATCAAAGCCTGGGGAGGAGAAGGAAAAGGCATGATGGAAATGGATGGTAGCCAATGGCGGCCTTATTCCCCTGAGACTTTCCTTTGTCCGCCATTCCCAAGCTATGTATCCGGACACAGTACCATCAGTGGTGCCTGTGGGGAAGCCTTAAAACTTTGGACGGGTAGCGACGAATTTGGAGAGGAAGTTGAATTGGTAGCAGGAGCCCTGACCGAGCCTGAGCACCTCGGAGATACAGTTACCCTGAAATTCCCAACCTTTACCGAAACAGCGGAAATGGCCGGTATTTCCCGTGTGCTTGGGGGATATCACATTCAGGCTGATAACGTAGCCGGACTGGAACTGGGACGTAATGTAGCCCGTGAGGCCTGGAAATTTTATAACAAACATATCGGTAACCCTCCGGAAGACATAAAAGAAAACGAAAGTAAAAGTACCCCCTAAGTTTTGTAAACGAATTATAACTTGTAAATGATGATAAAGCACATCACGGTGTTGTTCTTCATAGCGCTGCTGCAGCTGGGTTGGTCTCAGGAGCAAGCTCCGCTTCCGGAAGGTATGGATTGGGTACCTAATACCGAAGATGTGAAAGCCGGGGCTATTTGGGTACCTGAAAACCACGATGCCCCCGAGGGGAAAAAAATTCGTATCTCCTATCTGGTTATCAAATCCGGGGATAAAGCAACGCTAAATTATCCTGTTATCTACTTTTCAGGAGGCCCAGGGGGAAATACCCTGAATCCCGGTATGGTAAATTTTTTAATGGAGCAGCCCATACTGGGCTCACGGGATGTCATCTTATTCGATCAACGTGGGATAGGATACTCCTCTGCCCTACCTGACATGTCTTTTGAGGCTTTTGATATCCTGGCTAAAGATGCCGATTTTGAAGAAGAATTGACCCTCACCCGGGCTATGATCAGCAAGTATCGGGATAAATGCAGAGAGGCAGGGATACAACCGCAATTTTACAACAGTTTCCAGAATGCCCGTGATGTGGGTATGTTGTTCAAACATCTGGGCTATGAACAATACAACCTGATGGGCGGTTCCTACGGGACACGCCTGGCTCGTGTAATACAGGATATGTTTCCGGAATACATTCACAGTTCAGTACTCGATTCCCCAGCTCCCCTGAGCAGCGATTTCCTCCTTAGCCGGTTGGAAAGCTACTCACTGGCATTGGGCAGGATATTTGACTATTGCAACCAATCCCCAGAATGCAATGAGCAATACCCTGAACTTAAAGCAGATTATTTTAAAGCCATTAATGCGCTGGAGCAAAACCCGGTTGAAGTAAGCCTTAATGATTCCCTCAAGGTTGTAATCAATGCCCAGGACGGGATATACCTGCTTCGTCGGTTGCTGTACCAGAATAATGCCCGGGAAAAAGCACCAGAACTGATCAAAGCCTATCTCGAAGGCAGTGGAGAGGTACTCAATGAGGTACTGCAGTTTGAATACCAACTAACGGGAGGACTTAACCTGACCATGCTCCTTTCCGTAGAGAGGTATGAAAATTTCAATCCGGAACACACGGCAGAAATCATTGCCGAACAGTACAAACAACATCCGTTGATTCCTGTTAAGCTTGGATTTTTCGACGCCTTTTACCAGGCGGGAATGGAATGGCATGCCGCCAGTCTCCCAATAGCAGATCGAACCTTTAAAATTTCAAACCTTCCTTCTTTGATTCTAGTGAATCGTTTTGATCCGGTTACTCCTCCAGAAAATGGGTATCTCTTTAAAGAAAAACTGAGTAAAGGACAGTTGTTGATTCTGGATGAAGGCGGACATGGCGGTGGAAATCAGGCTTGCAAAAATGCTGTAATTAATGCATTTATGGACAATCCCTCGGCCCCGTTGGACACCTCTTGTCTAAATTTATTTAAGCAGTAAAAAAAGCAACTTATTTAGCTTTTCTAATAAAAAGGAGCCTCCGCAGTCCCCATAAAAATCAGATTTCACAACCTAACTACTAAATTCAAGTCTGACCTTTATTTCATAGCAATTTCTTCCCATCAAAGGGTTGGGACTGTCAGAAACTCCTAATTCAAAGATAAATGTTTTGTTTATTATTTTATTCTACTAATTAAACATTTAATAAATTTTTATCATTCTCCTGTCCATGTTATTAAATCCATATTGTAAAACATAGTTTTTAACCTTATTTACTGCCACTCTAAGTTTTGTTTAAACTTTAACATTTTTATTTAAACATTTTATTACTTTTATAACAATTGAATTTAGCATAACAATAGTTAATGTCAATTTGAAATATTTTAAAATGAAAGAAGACAATTCCATGTGGGATACCCTGATAGACTCAAAAACCCTTTTAAACGGTCACGCGCACGATTCACTGGGGGATGACCATTTCTTTACCGGCGGACTGGAAACTCCTATGAAGAAAGATGCATTCGCTATGAGTGATGAAGAAAAAAAGCAAAATATCGCCATGCTGTTTGCTCAGATTATGGATGTTCTGGGGCTCGACCTCAATGACGATTCGCTGCGAGGCACACCACAACGTGTGGCTAAAATGTATATCGATGAGATCTTTTCAGGGTTAGATCCAAAGAACAAACCGAAAGTAGCCCTCTTCGACAATAAGTATCGGTACAATCAGATGCTGGTGGAAAAGGATATCACTTTTTATTCCAACTGTGAGCATCATTTTGTACCCATCATTGGCAAAGCCCACGTGGCCTACATATCATCAGGAAAAGTGATCGGATTGTCCAAACTGAATCGCATGGTACAATACTATGCAAAACGGCCACAGGTACAGGAACGACTTACTAATCAGATTGCCGTAGAACTGCAGCAATTACTGAAGACAGAGGATGTAGCCGTAATTATCGATGCCAAACACCTTTGTGTTTCCTCAAGGGGTGTGCAGGACGACAGTTCGGCAACAGTGACCTCCTTTTACGGCGGAAAGTTCAATACCCCGGAAAAGATCGCAGAACTGCAACACTATTTAAAAAACTAATAACACGAACTTACCTACCATGTTGTTCCTCCTTATTTGTTATCTGATTAAAAAAGCCTCCACGAAATGATGAAGGCTTTTAAGGAGGAGCAACCTGCTATTCGTTAAGGTACAATGACAGGTTCAACAATATCTTCCTTGTGGAAGATCAGGTCCTGTTCCATCATGGCCACAACAAGCAGTTCCACATAATCGTCTACCGTTTTACGGATGGATGCCGGGTCAGTAACGTCAATGGCACAGCGCCAGATAAGGCTTCTTTCCTTACCCACACAAATGCAGTAAAGGGAAGTCTCCACATGGTACACCGTGAATTCATCATAATAATCCGCATCGTAATAAATATCCTGATGGGAAAGGTAATCGTCCCTGAACCTATCGTCATAACCCTCAATATCTGCCATGCGCTGACGAAATGATTGGCGGTTTTCAGATCCCAGGACCTTGGTAAACAGGATGGCGTCGAAATCCCTGGCCAGAAGTTGTTCTTCAACCTCATCGAGTTCCACATCCGTTCTGGGTGTGTTGGTAAATTCCACATCGAACAGATCGATGCTTCGCATGGCTTCCACCCCATTTCGCTTAAATTCGCGTACCATTTTAGTTTCAAACATTTCCCTACCCTCTTCATTAGGGGTCATCCCAACTACCAAAACCTTGTAGGCGTCAAAAACGACGATCTCCGGGTTCTTCCAGGTGCTTACGATCTGTGCCGAAGAGCATCCCATTAAAAAAACTAACAGTGTTAAAAGTACTTTTTTCATGATTGCCTAATTGAGGAGTCTGTTTTGCTTTTCTTTTTTTATAATCTCACTAAGCAAGTTGAACAGTTCCCTCTTGAGGGCCCTATATCCCTCCAGGTAGCTGCCCATAAGTTTCATGAGTTCTAAATGAGAATCACGGTAGGCCTTTTCCATTTTAGGCTGATCTACATCATCTATCATGATCTCCAGTTGGTTTTCGTGAACCTCCACTTGCTTTAGCAGGGCATTTTGCTCGTTCTCAGCGTCGAGAATAGCACCAACAATTTCTTTACTCTTATCGTAGATATTGTGTTCAATAAGTTCGGATGTAAAGGACTTTACCAGACCGTTGAGGAACAGCTGTTCGTCCCTTACAAATTTCAGCTCAGAAATCCAGGAAAGGGTGGCCTTATGCATCTCTTCCGGACTAATCCATTCGATGTAGCGAGGTTTTGTTTCCATAGTTTACCTTTTTGAATATGCCAGGCTTTGACGTTTCAAGTTATTATGTTTTTAGGCCTTATGCCATGACCAAAATCAGCAGTCTGGCCTTCGCTTTCTGAGAATCCCACCCGCATAGTTGAATATTTCCGATTTGAGCCACTGAAAGTCCTGTTGAAAAAGCAGATACGCTGCCTGAAATTCCCCGTGGCGGCTGGCATAACCGTCATCTATACCTTCCTTTCGGGACTCCAGTAACCCACTTAGTTCATTCTCGTGATCAAGCAAGGCTTCTGCGATTTCTTTCATACGAATTCCGATCTTTTGAACGCGTTCCTTGTAGTCTTGCAGGCGTTCAAACAAATTTGGCGTATCCGGTTCAAAAACATAGGAACACATGAGGTTTTCGATAAACCTCAGCTCATCTTCAATAAATTGGAGGCTAGAAATCCAATTTTTCGTTGCAGCATGGAATTCCTGGGTAACTTTAATTCCTTGCTGATTTTTAGCATCAGGGTTCATAGCTTGAGGATTTGCCTATAAAATACCCTTCCAGCGAGGAGACTACAATGATTTTGATCAGCCTGTTCTATACCCAGATCGTTACGGCTTCATTGAGCCCGGGAATCTTCGGATGCCACCCCATAGTATCCCGAATACCTGACTGAAAGCCCTGCAGGGCCTCTGGTTCCCCGTGGATCAGAAAAACCCCTTCCGGGATATTTTTTATGTTGCCCAGCCATTTCATCAGGTCTGACTTGTCTGCATGGGCAGACAGGCTTTGTATGTGGTGGATCCCGGCATTTACGCTGTAGTATTTCCCGAAAATCTTAATCTCAGGCTCCCCTTCCAGGAGTCGGCGGCCGCGCGTCCCTTCAGCCTGATATCCCACCAGCAACACCTCTGTCTCCGGGCGGGAGATCAGTTGCGTAAGATAGGTAAGAATCCTTCCACCAGTAACCATTCCACTCCCAGCGATGACAATCTTGGGTCTTGGATCGTCGACCACCTCCCAGGTCTCCCGGTAGGAACTTACCAGCTTAACGTGCCTGCACATGGCATAATAATCCGCCATCCCAAGTTTGTGGCAGTCCGGAAAGCGCTCAAAAACCTCAAGTACGTTTTGCCCCATTGGGCTGTCAACCACTACGGGGATATTTGGGATGCGGTTATGTTTGTATAAACGCCACAAGATAAATATGAGTGATTGCAAGCGTTCTACAGCAAAGGAAGGTATCAATAAATTACCGCCCTCCAGGACAACCTTACGCGTAAGTTCAGCAAGTTTCCGTTCCACATCCTCATCTGGGTGTAGTTTATTCCCGTACGTACTCTCCACAAAAAGATAATCGGCCCATTTAGGCTCCTTGGGCGCATCAAGCAACAAGTCACTGTACCTCCCGAGGTCTCCGGAAAACACCAGTATCCGGTCGTTTATATTCAATTCAATATAAGTGGAGCCTAAAATATGACCGTTGTAAAGAAAGCGAAACCGAATATTTTCCGAAGCTGAGACCCATTGATTTTCCTCTACAGCCCGAAAGAGTTCTATTGCACTTTCAGCTTCTTCCAGGGTATAAAAAGGAAGTGCAGGCTTATGCCTGCTATATCCCTCCTCATTTGCCTTTTCAGCTTCCTCTTCATGGATTCTGGCACTGTCCCGCAGGATAATTTCGGTTATGGCCAGAGTGGCTGCTGTACCCAGGATTTCCCCTTTAAACCCTTCTCTTACCAGCCTTGGCAGATAGCCGGTATGGTCCAGATGTCCATGGGTCAGCAAAACCAAATCAATGCTATGCACTTCTATCGGAAAGGGATGCCAGTTCAATTCGCGCAGGGCTTTTATCCCCTGAAACATCCCGCAGTCGACCATAATTTTAACTTCCGGGGTATCCAGGTAAAATTTGGATCCCGTAACAGTACCGGCAGCACCCAAAAAGCGGATATTCACCTGCATCGACCCTTTTTCCTTCAGACTTGGCATAGTCCGGCAATTTCGCTTAGAATCTTTTTCTTCCTTGTTTCGGAGACTCCCAAATGGTCCAGGAAGAAGGTATCCCTCATTAATTGCCGGCAGAGGACCACATCCCTGCTGAGCAAAAATTGTTTTTCCCGGTTACTCAATAAGGTAGAAACTGTAATGGGATAAAGACCCAGTCTGTCAATGCGCTCCTTAAGGCTATGCTTTTTGGGGTAATCCCAGCTCAACAGGTATAGGCCCATACATTCCCCATAAACCTTGGCATCCTCTGTAAACCGAGTATTAGTAACCACCCAGGCCTCATCCGGCTGTTTGGTTTTGCTATACCCCCTGTCCGGCGAAGCTTTCACATCCTCATATCTTGAATTAATATACAATGGGATTTTCACATTGCAATTACGCCCCTGCTCCCCGTGGAATTTGCATTCTACGAGAATAATCCTTTCACCTTTTACGGCCAGTACATCAATTTCATGATCCACACAGCGTCCGCTGAGGACCTTTCCAACCTCAGTGCGATACCCTGAATAATGCAGGATTTCGTGAACAAATTTTTCAAAAGGAAAACCGGTAGGCCCCAGTTCGTAAATGGCTTTTTTGAGTTTGTATCGGGAAGCGTACAGGGGTCTGGTTTTCTTCAATATTGCGTAGGCCCGGTTATAGAGCTCTTTGGTTGTAATCCCTTCGTAAAGCTCTTCCTTTACCTGCTCCAGAATACTGCTGACCAGGTCCGGATGCGCCCCACTGCGCTCAAGGGAATGCCTGAGTTTCTTTTCCGAAAAGGGCACAGATTCCCCGGAATACTTAATGATATGAACAAGCCTTTCGGACATTTTGCCTAGTTGAATTTAGTTTTGTACCGAAGTCTGGAGGGAACGATCCGGGCTCAAACCGAAGATGTCCCTTACCAGGGCCTTGAATTGGTTTTGGGTCATGCTGTCTGCCTTGCCAGCATGTTCAACCAGTTCAGCCAAATCCCTCTGATTCTCTTCAAGCCATTTATTAAATTGCGCATAGGTATTGCCCGGTCCAAAAAGGGCAAGAGCCTGAGGATCTTCCTTTTTTAGTGCCTGGTTGATGTTTTCAAAATACGACCTGAGCTGGTGTTTCTCCCGCTCGGTATACTTGCTATCCTGCACTACATCCTGGGGCCCCCAACGGGATTTGGAACGAGATCCGCCCTTAGGGTTAAAAAATTCTACCTCGGAATTAACTGTGTACAGGGATTCCTGTTCATTCTTGAGAATCACCAGGTGTGCTTTCTCCTTATCCAGCCATATACCAATATATTTCATAGGATACTATTTATCTGTGATCGTTTAACGCCAGCAATGGCATATTGTAATGGTAGCCCAATTCGTTTACCAGGGGTTTTGAGAGGATTTTACCCAGGAAAGTGTGCTTCCGGTTAATAAAGGCTACCATATCGCTTTCCCTGCTTTCCACAAAAGCGCCGATTCCTTTGTGAACTTTGATATCTTCCAAAGTATGGAAGCTATGGTCCGAATCCTCAAGGATGGCTGCAAGCAATTCCCGGTTGCTTTCCTGTTCCCGGCTTAAGCGGGATTCCTTTTTAATGTGAAGTACACGGATAAAGGCCTGATGCAGCTTCGCAATTTCGAGCATGTAATTGAGTTCACGGCGTTTGTATGTCGCTTTGAAATCAGTAGGAAATACTATTTCCCGCGGTTGGGTATACCTGTAGTCCTGGGGTACGGCCAGCACGGGACATTCAGTTACCCCTTCCATTACGTTGATGGTATTGGTCCCGAAAATCAGACTCTCAGCACCCGTTATCCCTTTGGTGCCCATAACCACCAGGTCAATATCGTATTGGGCTATGTTGGCCTGAATGGCGTACAATAAGGAATTATAAGTGGCAATGGTGTGATATTCATGCCTGGGATTATCATTGTGAAGATCCAGCAATTCCAGTAACCTGGCCAGGCCGGCCTCAGATTCTTTACGTGCAGATTCATAAGCGATATCACCGGGTTCCGGGGGCGTAAGGCTATCGATACTGTAACCGCTGATGCGAAATGCATTTAAAAAATAAAAATCACATGGCACATCACGATACAGGTCCACCGCATAACGCACCGCATTCAGGGCATTTTTGGAAAAATCAGTGGGCAACAGGATCCTTTTATTCATTTTCTCTCAGAGGTTAACTTGTTAATTGTATATACATAAGCGATTTATTCCCCTTCTTTTATCAATCGGCCTGAGGGATGATAAGAAACGGTACCTCCACCTCAAAGCTCATCCTCTTTATAACCCTTTCCCGCATGAGGTTTTCCAGGAAACCATGGCGATAGTAGATCATAGATATCATACCAATGCCAAGTTCTTCCAGGAAGGTGTTGATTACTTCCGTCTTGCTAGAAAAATCAGGCATCCAGTGCACGGTATGGCGCAAATCTCTAAGGTATTCCCTCAGCGTATTTAAATTGGTCTTTTGATTGCTGGATAACCTGCCTTCTTCATTGATATGGATTATCCTTATGGCTGCCTTACAGATACTGGCCATGAAGCACAGTGGATTCATCACTTGTGCGTCGTAATTTCGATTGTAATCGGTGGCGAAAGCAATTTCAAAGGGGATATCGCATTCCTTTTCCCTGGGAACGGCAAGCACCGGACAATCCGGCATGGCCTTTACCACATTAATGACATTGCTTCCCATAAAAACCGGGATTGCTTCCGTCTTGCCTGTGTTTCCCATCACAATGAGATCAATCTCCCTGTCTGCCACTATTTCATGGACGATATCGGGAAGGTTACCTTTCCTGGAAATGGTTTTCCTTAGGTGCTTTTCATTGGGAGCATCCAGGTTAATGCGGTGAAAATCCTTTTCAAGCCCTTCCCTGGACTCCTCCTCGAGTTGTACCAGCAGATTTCGGTTCTTTCCCTTTGCCCTGTTTGGACTGATAAGCGGAGTATTTTCGGAAAAGACATTCAGGAGGTAAATACGGCATTCTACGTCCCTGAATAATCGGGTTGCATAATACAGGGCATTATACGCATTGTTTGAAAAATCCGTAAGAACCAGCATATTCTTCATAATGATGGGCATTAGGTTTCATCAGGAATAACCATAAACGGTATGGTTACATGGAATCCAATTTTCTTGATTACCGGCTCTATGAATAACCGTTCCAGGAAGGTGTGTTTGTTCTGAATCATGGCAAGCAACTGAACCTCGGCCGTTTTTTGGAACTGGTTTATACCTTCTATGATTTCCTGATTGGGCACATCGTGATATCTGCAGATTCTTGAACCGATAAGGGACTCTAATTTTGCTTTATTCTCTTTCTGCTGTCTTGTAAGCTCCAATCCGGTGGAAATGTGCAGGATCTCAATGCGGGATTTATGCAAATCTGCAATATTGAATAGTGCAGAAAAATGTTTTTCAGTGTAGTCTACCTCAAAATCTGTAGGGAACAGCAATTCTTTGGGTTTCTTAAACTCAAAATCCGAAGGCACAGCGATAACCGGACATTTTGCTTTTTTAATAACGTGTACGGTATGTGTACCCAGGAAAATTTCCTTGGCACCAGTAGCTCCCTGAGTACCCATGATAACCAAATCTGCTTTCTCCTTCTCAACCATGTCCAGTACTTCATCTACCAGAACATTAAAAGCAGAATGGGTAAACATGGTGTGTCTGGGGTTATTGAACTGTGCCTCGGCCCGCTCTTTCATTTCTGCCAGCCGCTCATCCGAATCGGTTTGATAAAAATCCCCCAGACCTATCTGGCCAGGGCTGTGCAAAACGTATTCGGTCTGATAAATGGATGGGGTAAATGTGTGCACCAAATAAAACGTACAGGGTTCGTCCTGGAAAAGCTTTGCTGCATAAGCAAAAGCGTGGTACGAATTCTCTGAAAAATCGGTAGGTATGATTATTTTTTTCATGGCAACTGCTTTTAATTAGCGTGAAAGGTTTTGCAATACCAGGAAGGGGATTTTTACATGTAATCCAAGCCAATCCAGTGTGGACTGATAAAGCATGTGTTCCAGGTGAGAATGCCTGGAATTAACCATTACCAGCAGGTCTATATCATTGTGGAGGATGTACTTGGCAATAGCCATGGTCTTATCCTTCTCCGAAGTAGTCTCAAACTTGAGATCGGCCTTATGCAGGCAGTCCTTGAGGAAGAGCCTGTTGTCTTCCTGGCGCAGGGAGGGCTGCTTAAGCGGGTCTATATAGAGCATGTGAATGGTAGAGCGAAAGGATCCGGTCATTTCACAAAGTAATTTCAGCTCCCGCCTTTTGTAAGGCACCATATAATTAGTAGGAAACAGCAATTCCTTGGGCGGATGGTAAGTGTAGTCTTCCGGGATAGCCAGTACTGGACACTGAACATATTTCAGTACCTGAAGAGTATTGCTTCCAAAAGTGATTTCCCGGTCGTTTGTCTCACCCCTGGTACCCATAACCACAATGTCCATATTCTCCTGGTTAACCAGGTCATTAATTTCGTCGGTTAGCGTTCCGAATGCAGAAATAGTGCTAAAATTATGTTGTGGGTTAGGTGAATATTCCTGAATAGCCGTCAGTGTTTCCTGTAACGCTTTCTTGGATTTCTGATAGGTCACCTCCTTTAGTTCTTCCAGAAAACTCCGCTTTACTACCCGATCCTGCTGATATACCTCATCTGCATAGGCGTGAATGATATAAATATTACTGCGCTCGTACTTGAAAATCTGACAGGCATATTTCAGCGCATTTAAGGCATTTTCCGAAAAATCCGTAGGTACAACTATTTTTCTCATATCTGGCTTGCTGAAGGAGATTGACTGTCATTAAAATTAGTCCAGTAGCCTTTTTTAAACCATGATATTAATCAGTTCATTTCCAGCGCTAATTGGATACCTTAGCCCTGAAAAAAAAGGAAATGAAAAGTAGTTTTAAAAAATTGATTTCTGGCGACATTCCAGTTCTGGTCGATTTCCATGCGCTGTGGTGTGGACCCTGCAAAATGCTGGCTCCTGTACTCAAAGAGGTCAAGGAAGAACTTGGTGACAAAGTGAAGATTGTAAAGATCGATGTGGATCAAAATCAAACCCTGGCAAATCGCTACCAGGTTCGGGGAGTGCCCACCATGATGCTTTTTAAAAATGGGCAGATGGTATGGAGGCAGTCCGGACTGCTTCCCAAAGAGCAAATCCTCAACGCCATAAGCGCAGCATAAAAAAAGGCCTTATTCGTGGCCTTTTATAAATTATTCATGAAGTACAAGGAAGGGAATCTCGATGTGATAGCTGATCTCTTCAACAGCAGGACGGAACAAAATTCGTTGAAAGAAATTAAGGTTTTTGGCCACCATGGCAATCATGTCTATATCCCGGCTCTCTACAAAGCACTGTACTGCCGTTTCAAGCTTGGCCCCGGTGAGCGTATGAAAACTATGTTCAACTTCCCTTAGGTAGTCATGCAGAAAATCCTTGTTTTGCAATTGTTCGCGCGTTAGTTCTTCACCACGCCTGGTTATATGGAGCACCCTCAGACTAGCTTCATTTCTATTTACCATGCCAATCAATGTATCCAGCACCTTGATATCATAATTGATGTAATAATCTGTGGGGAAAGCTATCTCCCTGGGGATTTTATACCTTGCCTGTTCAGGGACTGCCAGCAACGGACACTTAACCTTTGTAATAACATCTCCCGTATTACTGCCCAGGGAAACTTTTTTAAGCCCCGAAGCGCCCTTGGTACCCATAATTACGAGGTCAATATGCTTATCCTCAACTTCTCGTTTTATGCTGTCTACGAAAAAATCGTAAAGCGAAATGGTCATAAACGTATGGAGGTCATTATGCAAGCTCTTATTTATCTTCTCCAGTAATTCCTTCAGGCTCTTTTCACTTTCTGCAAGCATGGTTTCCCTTAGCATATGGGTGCTTGCCTTTACTGAAGTTCCTGCACCAGAATAGGGTGGCAAAGGATTCACGTGAAGCAAATAAATTGTACAACGTTCTTTGCGAAACAATTCCAAACCATATGTGAGGGCATTCCAGGCGTTTTGGGAAAAATCGGTAGGTATGAGTATGCGTAACATGCCGGTATTTATTGATCAGCATAAAAGTAGCACCCCAAAGGCAGCCGCAAAATGATACTGATCATGTAGGGCAGTTGTTTTGTATACTAGCTCATGTTGCGCAGGCCTTCAACATCCAGAATCCTGATGTCCCGGTCGCAAATATCGATGAGGCCTTCCTTTTTAAAACTGGAAAGCGTTCGGATTAAGGTCTCCGTGGCCATTCCGGCTACACCGGCCAGGTCGCTCCTTAAAATATGAATAGGCCCCTTAACGTTGGATTGCAGCTTATCGGCAAACCTCAATAGGGTATTGGCGGTCTTCTTACGAACCGAGCCATAAGCCATTTGAAGTAATTGTTCCCTGGCTTCAGTAAGGCTTTCAGACATGAGCTGCATCAATTCCAGTACCAGCTCGGGATTGTTCTGCAGTACTTCCTTGAGGGCAGTTTTATTGATGCCTACACAGCGGGTGTCTTCCATGGCTGTGGCAAACTCCGGATAGGGAATATTCCGTGTAAAATTAGTGAGCCCGAAAAAATCGTCCGGCCTGTGGATGCCAGTGATGAGTTCTTTTCCCTGTTCATCCAGTTTATGGGTTTTGACCACTCCGGTAAGCACCAGGTAAACGGTATTGGAATTATCTCCTTCCCGGTAAATGGCATCCCCCAGACTAAACTCAAAATCCATCCCATTGTCGTAAATAAAGTTTTTGAGTTCATTTAGGTTACTTACCACCTCTTCAGCAGCCTCTTCTGAGGCTGCTTCCTCATCCATATCCCTGAGTATGGCCATTTTAGCAATTCTACTTTCTATGGCCCCTATCAGTTCTGCTTCTTCAAAAGGTTTAGTCAGATAATCATCCGCTCCCAGTTCCATGCCTTTTCGAACATCGCTCCGCTCAGTTTTGGCCGATAGAAAAATAAAAGGTATCCCCCGCGTTTCTTCATTCCCGGAAAGGGCTTTCAGGACTGCATAACCGTCCATTTCGGGCATCATGATATCACAGACCACTACATCCGGCTTCTGTTCCATGGCAAGACGCACACCAGCGCTGCCATTGGGAGCAGTAAATACAAGGTAATTGGACAACTCCAGCAGCTCCGCCGTGCTTTCCCGCAAAACGGTATCATCTTCTACCAGCAACACTTTCTTCATATCAGATACTTTGAGAAAAGGGTACTACTAAGATACAAATAAAAGTTCCCTTCTCTTTCAGGAACAGGCCTTTTCATTCAGTGGAAGTTGCACGGTAAAAGTAGTGCCTTTATTCTCTGTGCTTTCAAAATTTATGGATCCGCCCAGCGTCTCTACATGGGTTTTTACAATATTCAGGCCAATACCCGTACCCTGGGTAAGCAAGACGTTGCCCGCCCTAAAATAGCGGTCAAATATAAACTTCTGGTCTTTCTCAGGTATGCCGATACCTTCATCGCGAACCTGGAATTGCAGAGTGTCTTTTGTAACGTTTACCTGCAAATCGATAAGGGTATCCTCAGGGGAATATTTTATGGAGTTATATAAAAGATTGGTAAGGACAAGAGATACGATTTTCTCGTCCTGGCAAACAGTAAGTTCATCCACACCTTGTGGATAACTTATACGCTGTCCGACTTTCAAGATCATATTGGCGTTATAAATAACCTCATCAATGACTTTGCTCAGTGAGAATTTCGTCAGGTTATAGACTTCTTTGCCTTTTTCGAACTTCTCTATGGAAAGGAAATCGTTCAGGATATTATTGAGATGTTTCACCTCGCTTTTAATGGTCTTCAGGTGCTTTACTCTCTTCTCCTGGGCATTGACTTCACAGTATTTGCCCACCAGGGTGGCGGAGGTAAGGATGGCACTCAATGGAGTCTTGAATTCATGAGATACCATGGAAAGGAATTTGGTCTTCAGTTCATTTAATTCTATTTCACGGGAAAGCGCTTCTTTTAACTGTGAAGTTCTTTCTTCTACTTTGGCTTCGAGGCGCTCGGTATAGTTGCGCTTATCCGTTACATCCAGCACTATGCATACAATAACCCTTTTGTCGCCCTTGATGGAGGATTGAAAGTGTACCTCTACGGGATACTCAGTTCCATCCTTTCTCTTTAAACTGGTTTCCAGGATGATCTTTTTGAGGCTTTTTTCGTATATGGGTTCCAGTAATTTTCGAAACTCGGCTGGTTCATATTCGGTGAGCAGATCCAAAACCTTCATCCTGTGCAATTCCTCAAGTGAATAACCAGAGTTCCTGCATGCCCCGAAATTAGCATGCGTAAACTTCAGGCTGTCTGCATCAATAACAAATATTTCATTGAGGGATTCGTTGAATATACGGACGAGGTGATTTACCTCTGCCTGTGTTTTAACCTTCCTGGTAATATCATTTTGAATACCGATAAAATGGGTTACAATTCCGTCTTCATTCTTAATGGGGTTGATAGAAACCTCATTCCAGAATAGGGTTCCGTCCTTTTTATAATTCCGAACCCTAACCTGACAACTTTTCCCTGTTTTGATACAGTTACGGATCTTACGGATCCCTTCCTGTTCCCGGTCGTTATTTTGCAGGAATCGGCAATTCTTGTTCAGGACTTCCGATCTGGGATAACCTGTTATTTTTTCAAAAGCCTGGTTGACATAAATAATTGGATTGTCCGGAAGTAAGGCATCGGTAATTACAATGCCGTTATGGGCAGAATCCATAGCTTGCGTCTGCAAGTCGATATTTCGCTGAATTTCTATTTCTTCGGTCATGTCCCTGACAAGGGCCAGTGCGTAATGCCTTTCATACAATTCAAAGGGGTGCAAGCTGATATTGACAGGGAATTCTTCTCCAGATTTTCGACTTGCATACAGGCACCGGTCCCGCACCATAAGGCCTTCTTTGGAAGTTTTGAAATACCTCACAGTATGGTCCTTATGGGCTTTTTTAAATCGGTCAGGAATCAGGACCAGCATTGGTTTTCCCAATAATTCCTCTGAAGTGTATCCGAAAAACTCCTGTGCATGTTTGTTGATGGAAACAATTTCGTGTTCCTGATTCACAACAACGACACCATCGGAAATTGCCTCCGAAAGCAGGTTGAAAATACTGCTGTTTTTCTCAAAGACATGCATATAACAAAGGTACGATTTTGCCGCCAAATGAACCCCCTCATAACCGCGTATACCGGGAATAAATTCAGAAATTTCAACCCTGTAATTCGGGTAATCGGCTTACCGGAATAAACAATATCCGGAAACATGATTTCTATCATAGGAAAAGTCTTTCTGCTCAGTTATGTTTCTGGTATACTGCAAAACCTTACAGCATGGAAGCTTGTGTTCGCCTAATCAATCTAACCAATCTCAGTGACAGCAAACTTATAGAAAGGAATCTGCACAGGATACTGGATGTAAGCCTGATCAGCTTTGACCTCCAAAACAGGGCCCTTCGATTTCATTACGACGATCCGAAGGTTTACGATGAAGTTATCCGGGAATTAAAACGCCTGGGACATCCCATGGAAAAATGCCTCTATAAGGGGAAAGATTTACCACTCCAAACCTCATAACTATGGAAAACACTAAAATCAATACCGAATTATTTGAACATCTGGGCAAGTTGTTCTACGCAGTGGCCACAGCGGACCAACACCTGCATGAAGAGGAGACCCTCCGCCTTAAGAAGGAAATTGAAAAATACTGGAAACCCCGCTTTACTGAAGCTCCATACTCCATGGCCTATTACATCTGGCACGCATTTGAAAACGCCCGAAGGTCAGATACAACAGCAGAACGGGCTTTTGAAGAATTCAATACTTATTTTAAGGAAAACCCTGAAGAATTTCCGGATGAGGTCCTAAAGTTGATCATGGATACAGCGAATGCCATAGCAAAGGCTTATGCGGATAAGAACAAATCAGAGCTGATCCTGCTTGCCAGGCTGCAATTACTATTCGAAAAATAGCAGCTAAACTTTAAATGTAATTACCGGGATTTCGGCCCTGTTGGCAACGTCTTCCCCTATGCTTCCCTTGAAAAAGTGGGCCATACCCCTACGGCCGTGGGTTGGCATGGCTATCAGGTCTGCCTCAATTAAAGAAGCAAAATAGAAGATACCTCCTTCTATCGAGTAGTCGCTTACCACATGTGTATTTATACCGGGGGGTTGCTTTCCATTATGGGCAACTTTGAAGAACAACTCTCGTTCCCTTTCAATTTCTTCAGAACTTTTGAAATGCTCCGTGGGTAAATTCACATAAACCAGGTGAATTTCTGTTTTCCATTGCTCAAAGAACTTAAGGGCCTGGGTGTATCCTTTCAGATTTTCCAACTTGTAATCACAGGCATACACCACGCGATGGGGAAGATAACCTGGCCGTTGTTTCTTTAAAACCAGCACGGGCACCTGCGCCGTCCGGACCACCTTTTCGGTATTGGAGCCAACAAAAATACTGCTTAACCCACCAGTGCCATGAGAGCCCATTACAATTAGTTCGGCCTGTACCTCAAAGGCTACCTCATTGATCTCGCTGAAGATCTTATAATTCTGGACCATCTCATGAACCCTGATCCCTTTCAGGAAGTCTTTGTCCAGGAATTCCTGGAACCGCTTTCGGGTAAGCTTCATATAATAATGTGCTTCGGCAGCCTCCTGAGCAGCGTCTTTGGTCAACACTGCTTCAGACAGGCCCATCATATGCAGCAACACAATTTCTGAGCCCGAATGCCTGGCCATAGAGGCCGCCACCTCCAGGGCATATGCAGAATGCTCTGAAAAGTCTACCGGTACCAGTATTTTTCCCATAAATTATGGCTTGGGTGGGTCAGTGTTTGTTAAATACCTCCTTACGTTTTTTTAGTTGACTTTCAAGTTCCTTAATTGTAGCAGCCGCAGCCTTCTCAAAATTATCCTCGCCTGTTTTGGCAAACAACCTGGGGCCCGGAGCGCTTAATTGTATTTCACACACCTTGCCCTTTCCCGTTGGATCGTTCTCCAGTTTAAAAGAAACATCTGCACTAATGATCCATTCGAACTTTTTCTCCAGCTTCCTGAGTTTATTGGTAACAATGGCGCTCATGGATTCACTGGTTGGCATTTGAACATACTGAATATTGATAGTCATACGTGAAAGAATTTATATCGTAATTAAAAATAGTAGCTGCGGTAATATTATAACATGACTTTTGTCATCCGTATTGCACGGCGGGCATAATATTTATCAGGACATTACAGTTTGCCCAAAGACCTAAATCATCAGCCTCTTAAATATAAGATTTATTGGCGAATTTTTCTCTGTTTTATCAGCACAACTAAAATGCCAAGGATGATCAGATTCTTGACAATGTACTGTCCAACCAGGGTAAGACCAAATGGAGCCTTGGTGAACACCAGTTCCGGAAAGAAAACAAAGGGTGTAAAGGTAAGCAGAATATGAAGCAAGGCCAGGTATAAGGCTGTCTTCTTAAATAGGTTGGTCAACAGAAATACTCCAATGGAAACTTCCCAGATGGCCAGCAAGATCAGCGCCAGCTGATCGGAGAAAACATGAAAGGTAAGTTTATGGATGGTTGCTGTAGCCAGGTTTTCAGCCGGACTTAAGCCCGGAAAGAACTTTAAGGTCCCAAACCAGATATATACGAGGCCAATGGACATAGGCATAATAGCTATTTTACCCTGGCTAATTTTACCTATAAATGCGGTTGCTTTCATCGTTTTGTATTAGTTAGTGCGCTAATCTAAAAAGGTTCATTCATCAAAAAGATGATAAATCTCATGTTGCTCAATCCAAATCTTACCAATTAATGGGCAGTCCTTCTGCCCAGCCGACTAAATTGTCGGAATGGCGTTTACTTTCAGAAGCTAAAAAGTTGACAATATTTTATGCTCTATTATTCTATTGTAATAAAAAATACCAGGAAACATTTTTAGATATAGAATTAACATTTGCCGAATTCCATTTTGTACGAAAAATATGACTATAATCATTTCAGGAACCATATATTGCAGGTAGTTTTGATTACCAGATCCGGAAAGTAAGCAAGGATTCTTCTCGGAACTATTGAAAAGAGCAGCATGAAAAAAAACACACCTAAACTAGGCACACTGATCTTAGATCCCTCACCTACTCAGCGCCTGCTCATTGCGCATTTGGTAAGCAAACAACCCCAGCTTAAGTTAGTTGGGGCCTATGACAATCCCACCGAGGCATACAGGCGCATGGGAGAAGTAAAGGTGGATCTCCTTTTGCTGGAAGTTGACCTGCCCATGATAGATGGCTTCAACTTCATGGAATCCCTGAATGAAGATACCCAGACGGTCATTATTACCACTTCGGCGCATCATGCACTGAAGGCTTTTGACTACGGCGTAACAGACTACCTGTTGAAACCAATCAATCCGCTAAGGTTCGCGCAGTGTATACAAAAAACACTGAAAAAATACACCGTGCTCCATCAGACCAGAAAAAAGGAGTCCATGACCATCCGATGCGACCTGCAAAAACGCGAAGTAGATATTTCAGAGCTGCTCTGGGTAGAAGCCATGGGGGATTATGTGAAGCTAATCACCAAAACGGAAAGGGTTGTAGTATTGTCCACGATGAAAGCCATAGTTAATAAACTACCTCAGGACCGGTTTCTTAGGATTCATCGATCTTATATCGTAAATTTAGAGAAGGTGGATAACTTCACAAGTACACGTGTTGAAATCAATGGAAACCTGCTACCCATGAGCCGAAGCAGAAAGCCCAGCCTGGAGCGTAGGCTGGAACCGCTGGGGTAATACGTTACCTGTCTGGTTATCTAAAAATTCCGGCCGATGAAAAAATTATTCAGGCGTCTCTTCGCCATTTGGATATTGTTCCTAGTTATTTGCCTTGCCCAATGTGGCACTTCCACAGATAAAATCTACCCTACCCGCAGCGGGCTAACAGAGTCTGTATACTCTTCGGTGACCGTACAGCCAGACAGCCTTTATCAGGTTTATGCCGCTGTTGGGGGTATTCTGGAAAAAAACCTGGTGGAAGAGGGCGATAAAGTAAGGAAAGGCGATCCCATTGCCCAGATCGTCAACAATACACCTTTGCTGAATATGGAAAATGCACGCCTCAACCTGGAACTCGCCCGTGAAAACTACAGCGGGAATAATGCGGTCTTGTCCAGTATGCGCGATGAAATCAATTCAGCCCGACTGAAATTGCAGAACGATTCTGCGAATTATTACCGGCAAAAAAAACTTTGGGATCAAAAAATTGGATCGGAAGTGGAATACGATAACCGCAAACTTGCCTTTGAACTCTCTTCCAGCAACCTGCAACTGCTTGTTGGAAATTATGAACGGATGAAGAATGAGCTAAAAACCAAACTTATCCAGGCAGAAAATAATTACAAAACGGCCACAATTGCCTCAGAAGACTTTACTGTAACCAGTAAAATCAATGGAACGGTATACGAGCTGTTTAAAAACCAGGGTGAACTTGTGAGCAGCCAGGAACCGGTTGCAGCTGTTGGCAGCTCCGATAAATTTGTCATTGAAATGCTTGTAGACGAGGTAGACATTGTAAAGATCAGAGAGGGACAAAAGGCCCTGATTACCCTGGACGCATACAATACAGAAGTTTTTGAAGCCCGGATAAACAAGATTTACCCCTTGAAGGACGAACGCTCGCAAACATTCAAGATAGAAGCGCTCTTCATTGACGCACCAGAAGTTTTGTATCCCGGTTTGGCAGGCGAGGGCAATATTATTATTATGGAGAAGAAAGATGTCATTACCATTCCCAAGGATTATTTGTTCGACGGAAATAAGGTGAAAACCGAGGATGGCATCATAGAAGTACGAACAGGGATTGAAAACCTGGACCGTGTGGAGATAATTTCCGGACTGGATACCCAAACCCACATCTTAAAACCCGGGGAATGACTAACTGGAAAGTTATACTCGGCATCGCTAAGACCCACCTGCTGACCAAAATGAAGTCAACAGTCACTGCTTCCCTTGGAGTAACCTTCGGGATTGGTGCCTATATTACATTGGTAAGTTTTATGACCGGCCTCAATAAGATGCTGGACGACCTTATCCTCAATCAAACTCCACACATCCATTTGTACAATGAAATAGAACCCTCGGAGAAACAGCCCGTAGCTCTCTATGAGGAATTGCGGGGAGGACTTAATGTTGTTAGGTCCATTAAGCCCAAACAGAGCCAGACCAAAATCCACAACGCCCTTCCCATCCTGAATCATTTACGAAATGACCCTGAGGTAAAGGGTGCAACACCTCAGTTGCGGGCTCAGATCTTTTACATATCCGGGTCTATTGAACTGGGAGGCAATCTTACAGGAATCGAAGTTATGGAGGAAGATCGCCTTTCCAGTTTTAGCGACTACCTGATTGCCGGCAGCCCGGAAGCGCTTAAAAATACAGACAATGGCATTCTGCTGGGGGCCGGGCTTGCCGAGACCATGTCACTGGACATTGGAGACCGCGTGCAGATCAGCACTATAAGGGGTGATGTTTTTCCTCTAAAGATTGTTGGTATTTATCAAAGTGGAATTGCTGACATAGACAACATACAGAGCTATGCCAACTTAAAGACCGTACAGCGCATAGAAGGGGAAGCCGAAAATTACATCACCGATATCAACGTAAAACTGCATAACCTGGAAATAGCAGCAGAAATGGCCAGAAGCCTGGAAAAGAAATTCAATATCAAGGCCACAGATATAAGGGAAGCCAACGCACAATTTGAAACGGGCACCAATATAAGGAACACCATTACTTATGCGGTTTCAATTACCCTGCTGATCGTAGCCGGATTTGGGATTTATAACATTCTGAATATGCTCATCTATGAAAAGATGAAAGACATCGCCATCTTGAAAGCCACAGGGTTTTCCGGCAAGGACGTACAATTGATCTTTATGAGCCAGGCCCTGATTATTGGTGTGATTGGTGGACTTTTAGGGCTGATCATTGGCTTTATGTTCTCCAGGCTGATCGATCAGGTCCCCTTTGAAACAGAGGCTTTGCCAACTATCAGCACTTTTCCCGTGAATTACCAGCCGGGTTACTATCTGATCGGGATTACCTTTGCATTGATCTCCACTTTTATAGCCGGCTACCTGCCCTCCACCAGGGCCAGGAAAATAGACCCGGTCAAAATTATCAGAGGCACCTAAAAGGCATATAATGAATAAAGTCCTGCAGGCAGATCAGATCAATAAGCACTTCCGTAAACCGGTGAATTTTCATGTGCTCAAGGATATCAGCTTTGAAGTTAAAAAAGGTGAATTTGCAAGCATAATGGGTAAATCAGGGTCGGGTAAATCAACCCTGCTCTATATCCTTTCCACCATGGATACAGATTATGAGGGAAAGCTGTATCTGAACGAAGAACTGGTAACCGGGAAACCGCATCAGGAGCTTTCCCACCTGCGCAATAAACACATCGGGTTTGTTTTTCAGTTCCATTACCTGCTTTCGGAATTCAGTGTCATGGAAAATGTAATGCTGCCGGCCAGGAAACTGGCTTTAAAGTCCGATGCCGCTATTGAACACGATGCAATGGAAAAACTGGAAATGCTCAATATTGCCCATCTGGCCGGAAAAAGGGCATCACGCATTTCAGGAGGTGAAAAACAAAGGGTAGCCATTGCCAGGGCCCTGATCAACAATCCTTCAATACTCATGGGCGATGAACCCACCGGCAACCTGGACAGCTATAATGCCGAAAACGTATTTCAGATATTCAAAAGACTTAAAGAAGAAGAAGGTCTTTCTTTGCTGGTGGTTACGCACGACTACGATTTTGCAAAACGCACAGACCGAATAATCGAAATGGAGGATGGGAGAATTACAGGGAACTCTGCAGGCAGCGCTCGTTAAAGCTCATTATCGGGATTTTGCTCCTGCTTTCCATAATTTTAACCTGATCGCGATGCAGGAGTTTGCTGAAGAATGAACGACCACTGTCCCTTTGCAACATGGCAAGCAGATCAGCCCGTACATCCTGTACATATGCCCCCAAACCTTCCTGAATACTATCGGCAAAAATCATATTGAAACGGATATTACCATAGTCTACCTGTTGGTTCAGCAACTCCTTGAACCACTCCATTTGTTCCATACCGGCATATTCCTCTTTGGTGGGAATGTGCACCACCAGGATTTCTGCGTCATAGGGTGCTGCCATCTTCACGAGTTTCTGTATAGCCTGTAAATCCCTTTCTTCAAAATCGGTTGCATAAACCAGTGTTCTGAGTTTGCGATACCTCAACTGATTTGGTACCATTATTACCGGGCAGGGACATTCAGCCAGAATGGCATTGGCTATATTTCCCGAAAAATACCCCCGCAGGGTATGCTCGTCTTTCATGCCCATAATGAACAAATCCGGTTGCAATGCATGGCAGCGTTTAAGGATTCCATCAGAAATGGAAGGGCTCTCCACAACATCAAGGACTATATCGGCACTCATTCGGTCTTTTAGATAACGGGAGCAATAATTATGAAGTACCATCATATGTTCGTCAGCCGCCATCCTGGAACGATGTTTCGGTGCCCGGATGGTGGAAACCAAAACCGGGGGCAAATCATATACAGAAAGGACAATAAGCCTGGCGTTCAGCTTTTCGCTTAGTTTATATGCATATCTCAAAGCCGGGGTTGCATGACGGGTGCAGTCAGTTGCATAGAGGATGGTCTTCATATAGCTGCCGATTATCTGAGCAAACTAACAGTTATCCTGTTCTAATAAAATGATTTTTATCATCATTGTTTAGGTGAAACCAGGCCAAATCAATTTTGTTTGAACCCCCGGGCCCTTCACTGACTACTCCGCCTCTGTTTTAAACCAAAAAGCACCCCTGGTCAGGAATTCTTTGTCCAGCAAATCAGAACTATCCGTAAGTACAGGGACAAATCCGGACTGTTCTGTACCTGTTTTAACAGCTGTTTTTTTCAAAAGGTAACCCCCGTCTTGTAGTCGGTTTACGATTAGAGCATATGTATGTTCTCCTTCCCTGAGCAAAGCTTCCTCGGGCAATGCGAAAACCTGTTTCCTGTCCAGGGTAATTTCGGCCTGTATGTAGGCACCTACCGGAAAACGACTCGCCAGGTTTTCCGGGATATGCCCGTGAACAAGGACCGTCCGATTTTCTTCCTGAACTTGATTTCCTACTTTAAATACTTCCCCTTCAAAAAGTTCCTCATGGTTTTCCGGGAGGTAAAATTGAATTTTCTGCCCCGGTATTATTTGGGAGGCATCCCTTTCATAAACACCGAGTTCAAGGTGCAGGTGATCTGTATTTACAAGCTCTAAGAGTGGTTCGTTAGGCGGGGTGTACATCCCGCGATTCACCATAACACGGGTAATACTGCCGGTAATGGGGGCATAGAGTTTAAGGTGAGAACTTATTCCGCTGGATTCAAGCTGATCAATATCTACCTGCAGCAATTCCAATTGGGATTTCAGGCCAACAATCTGGGCCTGGTTCGTTCGATAATCGCTTTCTGCCTTAAGAAAGTTTTTTCGGGAGCTTACCTGCTCTTCGAACAGGGTTTTAACGCGTTCATATTCGGATTTCAGATAGGCATTTTGAGCAAGGGCTTCGAGATAGGACTGCTGGAGGATAACAAATTCCGGGTTTTCCAGGGTCAGCAGGTGCTGGCCCCGTTTTACATATTCACCAACTATATAAGGGGCATTCCTTACAAATCCGGGCATGGGTGCGCTTACTATAGCCCTGCCTTCGGGAGGTACATCAACATATCCCTGTGTGGTCACTACATCACTTACGGTAATGGATTCCAGTTTGCCAACCGACATATTCCGGGAGTTAAATTGTTCCTCACTGATCCGTATTCCTTCAGTAGATGAATCCGCCTGAAGAGCATCTCCTTCCCTTGCAATTCCTTCTTCACGTCCCTTGCAGGAAAATAAAATTCCAATACTGAAGAACAAAATAACAATTCTATTTACCCTTTTCATGTGCTAGCTATTTTAGGATTAGGTAGTTAATTTCAATTACCGTCTGGTTATACCGGTTAAGGTGGTCCAGATAAGAAAGACGAAGTGTACTTACCTGTTCAAGGCTTTGTATGTACTGAAACAGGTCAAGTTCACCATTCCTGTAACCCAATTCGGCCATTTTTTGGATTTCGCCTGCCAGTATCTGTCCTTCTTTTTCATAATATTCCAGTGCTACTTCGTCCCTTGACAGTTTATGGAGCAGCTGTTCATAGGCAGATTCCAGTCTAATGCGATAATCCCTAAGCTCTGAAAACCCTGCTTCTTCGGCTAGTCGGGAAGCCCGTATACGGGACGTTTTAGCCGGAAATAAAATGGGTATTTTAAATCCCATTTGATAACCGTAGAGTTGCCTGTTTAATGTAGAATTGGTACCCTGGAAATAGCTAAAAGAAATATCCGGGAGGAGGGACTGACTTTCCAATCTCCTTCTGTCAGTAAGGTACTGGCTTTGATTTTCCACATATCTCATCCCGGGATGGTCCTCAACCAGATAATTTAAGGGAGTTAGCTTGGCAAGGGGTTCATTCCTTATTTCAAGAATATCTTCTGTTTGAACCAATTGGTTGATCAGCTCCAGCTGGGCCTGGTAGTCTTCCCTGAGGGTATTCAGAACAGTCGCTATTTGCTGCTGCTTTGCCCTGGCCGACACCTTTTCAAGGTAATTGGTCCCTCCCAGCTCATATCTCCTGCTTGCAGCCCTGGACATATCTGTAAACAGGGAATCCAGCGAATGGTAAATGGTTGTTTTGGCAGAAATATACTGCAATTGATAGTAGGAAGATGCCAATGCTCCTTCCAGTTGCCTCCTTTCCAATTGCAACTGGTTTTCAGCTTGTTCCCATAAAGATTTGCGCACCTTTCGGTCTGTAAAATAAAGCAATGGAAACTTTATGTCTTGCTGAATACCGTAGACTTCCAGAGGCTTTCCATTAATGGCCAGATTGTTCTGGTCATAACTGTAGAAGACTTGAGTTTTATCAAAATCAAAGGCAGCGCCCATCAGGGATTTTTGACTGTCCCTGGAAAGAGCAACAGATTTCAAATGGGCATTGTTCTCAAAGGCCAGCATTTTAAGTTCGCCCAGGCCGAGGGGTTCGGATTGCGCCCTGGCATCAGGTAGCGTACAAAATAGGCCAAGAAGAAGCAAAATTGTTGGAATATGTGATTTAGCCCTTGATCCCTGGCCAGTCTTGCCGGAAAAAAGAGAATACAATACAGGCAGCACAATAAGGGTTAGCAATGTGGCGGTAACCAGTCCGCCTATGACTACTGTTGCTAGCGGCCTTTGCACCTCTGCCCCAACATTTGTGGATACCGCCATGGGCAAAAATCCCAGGGCTGCCGCCGCGGCCGTAAGCAATACCGCTCTAAGCCTGTGATGCGTACCCTCTCTTACCAGATCTTCAATTTTCATAGTCCCTTCTTCCTTAAGTTCCTTAAAATGTTCAATCAATACAATCCCATTTAAAACTGCTATCCCAAAAAGTGCAATGAACCCTATACCTGCAGAGATACTAAAGGGCATATCGCGCAACCACAACAACCAAACTCCTCCAACAGCCGCCAGAGGTATCGCCGTGTAAACCAGGAGCGTATCACGAACAGACCTGAAAGCAAAAAACAACAGGATAAAGATGAGTAACAGGGAAATAGGAACGGCTACCAACAAACGGTTTCTGGCCTTTTGCAGGTTTTCAAACTGACCTCCATAGGAAACCGAATAACCTGCAGGTAATTCCAGGTGTTCCTGTATGCGTTCCTGAATATCATCGACCACAGACTGCAAGTCCCTATTGCGAACATTTACCCCTACTACTATACGTCTTCTGGTGTCATCCCTGGCAATCTTGGCTGCTCCTTCTGTAAAGGTGATTTCCGCAAGCTCACGCAGCGGGATCTTCTGCCCGCCTGGTGTATCTACATAGAGATTCCTAAGCGATTCCAGATCTGTACGATGCCTTTGGTTTAGCCTGAGGGTGAGATCAAACCGCTTTTCCCCCTCAAACACGGTACCCAGTTTGACACCGGCAAACCCCATTTCTATAATCCGGTTTAAGGAATTGATCTGCAGTCCGTAAAGGGCCAGTTTGGAACGATTATATCGCACATTCAATTGGGGAAGACCCACTATTTTCTCTACCGTTATGTCCGCTGCTCCGGGAACCTCTTCGATCAGGGTTTTAATTTCATTGGCCTTGGCACTCAGTATCTCAAGGTCTTCGCCAAAAACCTTAATGGCTATATCGGCCCGAACCCCGGTAATCAATTCGTTAAAACGCATTTCAATGGGCTGGGTAAACTCCACTTCCATTCCGGGAATTAGGGCAAGAGCCTCCTTAAACTTCTCGGCCAGGTCATCCTTGGAACGTGCAGAAACCCATTCCTTTTTGGGTTTCAGGGTAATAATCACATCGCTTTCCTCCATGGACATGGGATCGGTAGGCACTTCAGCTGCCCCTATACGTGTTACCACCTGGTCTACTTCCGGAAACTGATCCAGAAGAATCGTTTCGATTTCCGTGGTAATCTCGATAGTTTTGGTCAGGGAGGTGCCCGTAGGCAGCACAGGCTGTATGACAAAATCGCCTTCGTCCAGGGTAGGCACAAACTCGGCCCCCATAGTGCTAAACAGGTATCCTGAGCCTAGTAAAAGGGCTAAAGCAATGCCTATAACCAGCTTCTTTTTTCTAAGTGCCCATACAATAGAAGGATCATAAAGGCGCTCCAGAAAAGGAATGATATTTCTGGAGATCCGGCTGTGCTGCTTAGCTCCCGGCTTTAAAAACAACGCAGAAATTATTGGCACATAGGTCAGGCACAGTATCATGGCACCGAGCAATGCGAAACTGAAGGTCAGGGCCATGGGACGAAACATCTTTCCCTCTACCCCACTTAAGGAAAGCACAGGGATGAATACAATAAGGATTATGAATTGACCAAAAATTGCAGAATTCATCATCTTTGAGGCGCTTATTAAAGCGGTCTGGTTGGATACCTCTCGGGCATCGGTATGATTAACTACGCTTCCCATTCGGGCAAAACGTTTGGACGTGTACTCCACAATGATCACTGCACCGTCTATGATGATACCAAAATCAATCGCCCCAAGGCTCATCAAGTTTGCATCAACTCCAAAAACATACATGAGGGATATGGCGAACAATAAACTCAGGGGAATAACGGAGGCCACTATAAAACCAGACCGGAAATTACCCAGCAGGAGCACTACAACAAACACTACAATAAGGCATCCCAGAATCAGGTTTTCCACGACCGTAGTGGTTGTTTTGCCAATAAGTTCGCTTCGCTCCAGAAAATCGTTGATATAAACCCCTTCGGGCAGGGTCTCTGAAATCTCGGAAACCCTTGCCTTTACTGCTTCGATAACCTCTTTGGAATTGGCATGCTTGAGCATCATCACCTGACCCAGGACTTTTTCCCCCTGTGCATTTCCGGTAATAGCACCAAAACGTATTGCCTTTCCATAGCCCACTTCAGCGATATCCCCTACAAGTACTGGTTGTCCGTTTCGATTGGCCACTACGGTTTTCTCGATATCATTCAGGGAAGTAATAAGGCCCTCACCCCGGATGAAATAAGCGTCATTTAGTTTTTCAATATATCCTCCACCGGCAACGCTGTTATTATTTTCAAGGGCACTGAAAACCTGTGAAATGGAAATTTCCATTGCTTGGAGCTGTTCCGGATCGATGGCTATTTCATACTGCTTTAATTCGCCTCCCCAGGTATTTACTTCCACCACTCCTGGGATTCCAGATAACTGTCGCTTTACAATCCAGTCCTGAATGGTTCTGAGGTCCATGGCGGAATACCTTGATTCATAGCCAGGTTTTGTATCTAAAATGTACTGGTATATCTCCCCAAGTCCGGTGGAAATCGGGCCCATTTCAGGACTCCCAAATCCTTCAGGAATCTTTTCACTAGCCGATTTGATCTTCTCTGCTATTAATTGTCGGGGCAGATATGTGCCCATGGCATCTTCAAAGACAATGGTCACAACTGACAACCCAAATTTTGAAATGGAACGGATCTCCTGTACTCCAGGGAGATTGGCCATTTCCAGTTCAACAGGATAGGTCACAAATTGTTCCATATCCTGGGTAGAAAGGTTTCTTGAAGTAGTAATTACCTGGACCTGGTTGTTGGTGATGTCCGGTACAGCACCAATCGAGATCTGAGTCAGTGCATACATGCCGAAAACAGTTACAAAACCGATCGATATAAGAACAAGTAGCTTATTGCGTAAACTAAATTGAATGATTTTTGTTAACATAATCCACAAATGTGCGTTGAATTCTTCCCTTTCAGTAAGGGGTTTTCATACTCTAGATCATGCTAATCTGGGTGGTTGAAAAATTTCAGAACAAGTCAGGGAAGCGTAGTTAATCTGGTAATGGAAATTCGGCAGGGTATTGTTACCCGCAACGGAATGTTGAAGTGGGTAATGAGTTGTCATATAAGTGATGTCTGCCACAACAAGAACATATGAATGATTCTGCAAGGGCAGGTTCTCATGTTGCGATTGCTCCTCCTGATGCCGCTGATCCTGTTCCTGGTGAAACTCACCGTAATGCTTGGAAAGGAACTCCATAAAACTATCTCCATAGGCCTCGGAATGAAATTTTGCATGTTCAATAAGGACACCAATACGGGAAGCATCTTCCAAATTCCAAAACATTCCCTGGAACAGGAGAAGCAAAGCCAGAAAAAAGGACGATAACTTCATCTATACTTCCTCTTTACTCGTTATGGAGCCCTATGCTTAAACACATAAGAACCGGGTACAGTTTACCTTACTGTAGCTGAACAGCTACAAGTTCAAAACTACAGGTATCCTACGGAAGAATTCATGACATAAATCAGGTACTGGGAGTTCCTCAGATGTAAAATTACCACTATATTTGTCGCGCTAATCCAGCTGCCCAGGTGCTGGAACTGGTAGACAGGCATGGTTGAGGGCCATGTGTCCATTAGGGCGTATGGGTTCGACTCCCATCCTGGGCACAGAAGCTCCGAGGTATATTCCCCGGGGCTTTTTTTATCTTGTATGCCCATTTAGACGCTTATTTTGAAAAAGGTAATTGTTATTGGAGGGGGAATCGTAGGCCTGAGCACAGCCTACTACCTGCAAAAAGAAGGACATGAGGTCACTGTTTTGGACAAGTCGGACCTGTCAGGGGGTGCATCCTATGTAAATGCCGGGTATCTTACCCCAAGCCATATCATACCCCTGGCCTCCCCCGGTATGATGGCCCGGGGGATCAAGTGGATGTTTAACAGCAGCAGCCCTTTCTACATGAAACCCAGACTGGATACCGATTTTATCCAATGGGCCTGGTATTTCCATCGTTCATCCACCAAAACCAGGGTTGAAAAGGCAATACCGCAAATCAAAGACCTCAACCTGCTCAGCAAAGAGCTATACACCGATTGGCAGTCAGGCGGTGAATTAGGCGATTTCCAGCTTGAGAAAAAAGGATTGCTCATGCTCTACAAAACGCAAAAAGAAGAGGCTCATGAGCGGGAAATAGCCAGGAGAGCATCAGACCAGGGACTCGAAGTCCGTGAATTGACTTTGGAGGAGCTGGAAAACCTTCAACCCAATCTCAGCCCTGAAATCAGGGGTGCTGTTCATTACCTTTGCGACGCCCACAGTACCCCATCGGAGATCATGGAAAATCTCAAAGCTTACCTCAAAGTGCGTGGAGTAAAACTGATCTCAGGTGAAGCGGTAACTTCTTTTGAAACCCGTAAAAATAAAGTCATAAAGGTCAGGACATCGGAAAAAAGTTATGCTGCAGATGAAGTGGTCCTGGCAAGTGGTTCCTGGTCACAGTTACTAGCCAGAAAGCTGGGGATTAAATTACCCATTCAACCGGGGAAAGGATATCGGATTGATGTGAGTCGGCATACCGGAATCCGAATGCCGGCAATTCTTATGGAAACGAAGGTTGCGGTAACCCCCATGAAAGGTTTTACCCGTTTTGCCGGTACCATGGAGCTATCTGGCATCAACAATAAAATAAGAAGGGAGCGTGTCCGGGCTATTGCCAGAGCTGCTGGCGCTTATTACAATAACCTCAGCATTAGTGAAAGGGAACAATCGGAAGCCCAATGCGGACTCCGGCCTGTTTCACCTGATGGATTACCCTACATTGGACGTACCTCAAAATTTCCTAATCTGTACGTGGCAACTGGCCATGCCATGATGGGATGGAGCATGGGGCCCGCTACCGGAAAACTGATCACCGAGTTGATCTCAGGGAAGAAAACTTCGATGCCGCTGGACGGATTCCATCCTGATCGGAGGTTTTAACTACAACCTTTTTACCCGCACATTGCGAAACCAAACCCCTGCACCGTGATCCTGCAATCCCAGGTGACCGCTATTGGCCATGCCGTAATTGGGGTAATCATCCCATTTGCCACTATTTCGCCGCTGTTTCCAGTCATCACTGAACTTATCAAACTCCAGGATCTTTTTACCATTTAGCCAGTGTTCTACCTTTCCCTTGTTAAAGATTATCTTAGTTGAATTCCATGAACCAACAGGTTTTAATGACTTCTGGTCGTTAGGAAGGTGCATGGCATAATCCGCTCCCGCTTTCTGCCATTCCTCCAGGGGGCCAGGGAACCCTAGATCGTCCAGTATTTGGTATTCCGGTCCGGTCTCATAAGGTGAATGGTATTTTTCTGACTCCACAACATGATAGAAGATGCCGCTGTTTCCTCCCTCACTGATCTTCCATTCGAGCTGCAGTTCAAAGTTGCCGTACTGTTCCCGGCTAATGATATCTCCACCCACATCGCCGGCCTTACCCAGGCATTCAATTATATCACCTTCAATAACCCAGTTATCTGGAAGGCCCTCCTGGTTATATCCCCGCCAGGAGTCGGGAGACATTAACGAAATCCATTCCACTTCCTGAGTTACCGGTTCCCGTTTCTGTTCCTCTGTGGTTGATTCCTTTTTGTCACGACACCCAAAAGTGATCAACAGGATCACGAATAAAATCCCTGAATAATTCATATTTAAGCTTTTGAAACCTTTAAAAATATCCATTTTACTAAACAACTCCTGACCCGTAATGCGGTTTAATTAAAAATAAACACCGCCGATCTCCAATACTTCTAAAATTTAACTTAAATATTAGAAACTTCCTTTAAAAAGTAGTAGCTTTGTTTAACTATGTAATGAAAAAGATGAACAACGTAAAGAAATTTTTTAGTATCCGTGACCTGGAAAACCTTACAGGCATAAAGGCACACACAATCAGGATATGGGAAAAGCGTTACAGGTTGTTATCTCCCGAGCGTACCAGCACCAATATCAGGACATACAGTCTTGCCAGCCTTCAAAAGCTTCTGAATGTAACCCTGTTGTACAACAACGGGTACAAGATCTCAAAGATTGCCAAAATACCTGAGGAAGAAATCCCGCAGATTGTAAGGGAACTGGTAGCTAAAAACAGCGCCAAGAGCCATGCCATGAACGCATTTAAACTTTCCATGATCAATTTTGATCTGGCCATGTTTCAACGCACCTATAACAGCCTATTGGTAGACCGCTCATTTCGGGATGTTTTCTGGGAAGTATTCATTCCATTGCTCAATGAACTGGGGCTTCTCTGGCAGACCGATACCATTAGTCCGGCCCATGAGCATTTCATCACCAATCTGATTAAACAAAAGATCTATACCAGCACCGAAAAGATACAGACTATTGAACCTACCAAAAAGGACAAAGTTTTTGTACTCTTTCTGCCAGACAATGAAATACATGAAATAGGTTTGTTATTCGTTAATTACGAGATCCTGCTGAAGGGATATAAAACAGTCTATCTTGGCCAGACCATGCCGCTGGAGAATCTTCCGGATCTTAAAAAATACTATGAAAACGTACATTTCCTCTCCTATTTTACGGTAGTGCCAACTAAGGACCAGTTACATGACTATATCAAGGACTTCAACGAACAGGTAAATGAGGATGGTAAATCCCACCTGTGGATCCTGGGCAGGCAAACACAACATCTTCAGGAAGCAGACCTGCCGCCGCAGATAAAAACCTTCCAGTCAGTTGAACAATTGAGCACTTTGCTGTAACTTAGATACACTGAGAACGGTATTTCACTTATGAAAAAAAAGGTAGCGGTAATTGGTTCGGGATTTTCAGCTTTGTCCGCAGCTTGTTATCTCGCCAAACTGGATTTTGAAGTAGCCATTTATGAAAAAAACAGCACGGTAGGTGGCCGGGCACGGCAGCTGGTAGCAGAGGGTTTCACCTTTGATATTGGTCCCAGCTGGTATTGGATGCCAGATATTTTTGATCGCTTTTTTGCTGATTTCGGGAAGAAAACTTCTGACTACTACGAGCTGGAAAAACTGGACCCGGCCTACAAGATCTTTTTTGCAGATGATACCATTACCATTGGAGATAGCATGGAGAAAATCTCCAGGGAATTCGAGCGCATTGAGCCGGGAAGCTCAAAACCTCTGAAAAAGTTTATCTCCAAAGCACAGCGCAATTATGAAATTGCCATCAACGAAATTGTTTACAGGCCTGGCCGCTCCCCTTTTGAGCTCGTTACCAAAGATACTGTTACGCGGGTAGACCAGTTCTTTAAGAATATAAGCCAGGAGGTGCGTAGGAATTTCAAGAATCCCAAACTGGTTTCCACACTGGAGTTCCCTGTACTTTTCCTGGGTGCTAAGCCCAGTAAAACCCCGGCTTTCTACAGTTTTATGAATTTTGCCGACTTCGGCCTGGGTACGTGGCATCCCAAAGGCGGGATGTACAAGATCATCCAGGGAATGGAAAGCCTGGCGCTGGAGTTGGGGGTCAGCATTCATACTAACTCCACCGTAGAAAAAATCAGGGTTAGCGAAGGAAAAGCAATTGGACTTATTGCAAATGGTGAAGATATTGACGCAGACTACATTCTTAGTGGCGCAGATTATGTGCATACTGAGAGCCTGCTGGATAACCAGTACCGGCAGTATTCCGAGAGCTACTGGGAAAAGAAGACATTTGCACCTTCCTCTCTGTTGTTCTACCTCGGGTTTGACAAGAAATTAGATGGGCTGGAGCACCATAACCTCTTCTTCGATACAGATTTTGACTTGCATGCCGAAGAGATATACGACACTCCTTCCTGGCCTACCAATCCGCTGTTCTACGCAAATTTCCCTTCAGTTTCTGATGAGTCCATGGCTCCGGAAGGTTGTGAAACGGGGTTTTTCCTGGTACCAATTGCCCCGGGCCTGGAAGACACCCCTGAATTGCGAGAACAATATTTTGACCTGGTCATGAACAGATTCGAGGAAAGGATCGGTCAAAAGGTGAAAAATAACATTATATTTAAAAACACCTTCTGTGTGAACGACTTTAAGGAGCAATACAACTCCTACAAAGGTAACGCATACGGAATGGCTAATACGCTCTCCCAGACGGCATTCCTCCGGCCCGGATTAAAGAGTAAAAAGGTTGAGGCATTGTATTTTACCGGGCAGTTAACTGTTCCGGGGCCAGGAGTACCTCCTTCCCTGATTTCAGGGAAACTGGTTTCCAACCTCATGGAAAAGCTAAACTGAAAGGCACATTATGAAGGCAATATTTGATCGCGTATCCTATGAATGCAGTAAGGTTGTAACTGAATCTTACAGCACCTCCTTTGCCCTGGCTACACGTATGCTGGCCCCTTCTATTCGAAAGGATATTTATAACATCTATGGCTTTGTGAGGTTTGCCGACGAAATTGTAGATACCTTTCATGATTACGATAAGGTAAACCTATTTAAGGAATTTGAAAAGGACCTTGAACGGGCCCTGGACAATAGAATCAGCCTCAACCCCATATTGAATGCTTTTCAGCAGACCTACCACGAGTACGCCATACCCAAACACCTCGTGGATTCTTTTATGAACAGCATGCGCATGGATCTTACCAAGAAGGATTACAGTACCCATGAAGAATATAAGGAGTACATATATGGTTCTGCTGATGTGGTAGGACTGATGTGCCTGAGGGTATTTGTGAAGGGCAATGACAAGCAATATGAGGATTTGAAGGAATCTGCAATGGCTCTGGGTTCGGCATTTCAAAAAGTAAACTTCCTGAGGGATCTTAAAGCAGATTACGAAGACCTGAGTCGTTCCTATTTCCCGAACACAAACCTGCTGGAACTCGATGAAGAGTCCAAAGCCAGGATTGTTCAGGAAATCAAGGAGGATTTTGCGATGGGCTTTGAAGGAATAGTCCAATTGCCTCACGAGGCGAAGTTTGGAGTGTACACGGCCTACAAATACTATTTCAAACTACTGCAAAAACTTCAGAAGACACCGTCTCTTCAAATCAAAAATACGCGCATACGGGTACCCAACTATCAAAAATTTGGATTGCTTGCCAAATCGTACGTAAATTATAAACTCAATTTAGTTTGATATGGAATTAGCCATTTGGTTCCTCATATTTATCGCTACATTTTGCATAATGGAATTCATGGCCTGGTTTACCCACAAATACATAATGCATGGGTTTCTATGGGTGCTGCACAAGGACCACCACAAAAAGGATCACGACTCCTGGTTTGAACGAAATGATGCCTTCTTTTTATATTATGCTGCCGTAAGCATGGCTTTCATAATTATTGCTTCAAATACATGGTTCTGGTATGGTTACCCAATCGGTTTCGGAATTATGGCCTATGGCGCAAGCTATTTTCTGGTTCACGATATTTTCATCCACCAACGGTTCAAGATGTTCAGAAAGGCCAACAACTGGTACGCACGCGGAGTGAGGCGTGCGCACAAGATCCACCACAAAAATATCCACAAAGAAGGTGGGGAATGCTTTGGTATGCTCTTCGTTCCCTTTAAGTACTTCAAAAAGTCATAGTAAATGCCTGAAGCCCATATAATTGGCGCAGGGATAGGCGGACTGGCCACAGCGCTAAGGTTGTGTAAAAAAGGCTACGAAGTCAGCGTTTTTGAAGCGAACCCTTATCCTGGTGGTAAACTGCATGCTATAGACCTCAATGGATACCGCTTTGACCTGGGTCCTTCTTTGTTTACCATGCCACAGTTCATTGATGAGCTGTTTCTGCTGTTCGAAAAACAGCCGGAATTGCACTTCAAATACAAGAGAAAGGATATTCTCTGTGAATATTTCTGGGACGATGAAACCCGTTTTACGGCCAGGAAAAATACCCACGATTTTGCAAAAGATGCTGCCAGGGCTTTTGACGAAGATGAAGAAACCATCAGGAAATACATCGGCAGCAATAAAAAGAAGTACGATCTCACGGCACCGCTGTTCCTTGAACAGTCCCTGCATAAATCCAAAACCTATACTTCGGCGAAAACGCTGAAAGCGCTGATGAGCATGCCAAGCCTGGATGTCTTTGGCACACTTAACGGAGTTAATCAGCGCTACTTTAAGCACCCCAAACTGGTACAGCTTTTTAACCGATATGCCACGTATAACGGCAGTTCTCCATATCAGACCCCCGGTATTATGTCCATGATACCTCACCTGGAGATGTTCTTTGGGACTTTTTTCCCTGAGGGAGGCATGCATGAAATTGTGATGAGCCTTTACCGCCTTGCTGTTTCGGAAGGGGTTCATTTTCATTTTGACAGCAAGGTGGATGAAATTTTGGTAGATCATGGAAAAGCTTCTGCTATAAGGGTGGGTGATAGGGTTCACAATGCAGATCTGATTGTTTCTAATATGGACATCTATCCTACCTACAGGAATCTGCTGCCAAGCCAGCCAGCTCCCGAAAAAACCCTGGCCCAGGAAAGATCCAGTTCTGCCCTTATATTTTACTGGGGTGTGAGTAAAGCCTTCCCGGAACTGGACCTGCATAACATCTTTTTCAGCAATGATTACCAAAGTGAATTCGATCATATTTTCAGGAAAAAAACCCTGGGCAATGACCCTACTGTCTATATCAACATAACCAGTAAGGACTGGCCCTCCGATGCTCCTGACGGTTGTGAAAACTGGTTTGTAATGATCAATGCTCCCGGAGATCACGGACAGGACTGGGCAGAGATGAAGTCCAGGGCCCGAAAAAATATCATCCGGAAATTAAACCAGGTATTGAAAACAGACCTGGAACCGCTTATTGCGGTAGAGCATATCCTTGATCCTCCTGGCATTCAAAACAGTACAAGTTCATACCGTGGTGCCCTCTACGGAGCTGCCAGCAACTCGCGCTTTTCGGCTTTTTTGAGGCATCCCAATTTCAGCAGGAAAATTTCCAATCTTTATTTTTGCGGGGGATCGGTTCATCCCGGAGGGGGGATACCCCTCTGCCTTTTGTCGGCCAAAATCATATCCGAAATGGTTCCTAACCCAAAGATGAATGACTGAAAATCGAAAATTCCTTACCTATTTTTCCATTTTCCTCCTTTGGCTGTTTAACCTGAGTGCCATTGCCGGGATTTATGTAGGACAGCAGGACTGGTTTATGAGCAAGACGCCCCTGAACATGATGCTCATCCTGGCCTTAACTATTTTCGTTTTTCCCATCGATTCCCTGAAAAAAGGAATGCTTTTCCTTGGGATAGGAACAGGCAGTATTTTTGCAGAATGGCTGGGCGTAAACTACGGCCTAATTTTCGGAGACTACCACTACGGTGCCAATTTTGGACCAAAGATGGGAGGCGTACCCCTGCTAATAGGAGTAAACTGGGGCTTTCTCACCTTTGCCACAGGCGCTATAGCATCTGCCTGGCTTAAGCCATACCGGACACGAGTTTTATGCGGTGCTTTTTTAATGGTATTTCTGGATTTCTTCCTGGAAGAAAGTGCCCCCCGTTTCGATTTCTGGTATTGGGATATTGGATATGCACCTCTGCAGAACTTTATAGGCTGGTTTGTTCTGGCCTTTCTTTTTCATGCCATCTATCAGGGTATGAAGATCAAGGGGAGTACTTTGTTCTCCCATCACCTTTATGTATCTCAACTGATATTCTTTGTTTTTTTCTATTTGTGGAAAGGCTAAGCCTGGGCATGTAGTTCCATTGGTGGTATTCCAGACCAGGATCCCTCCACCTTATATGGCTGAAAGCGGGCAAAAAGTTCTTCCTTGTACCATTTTAGTGTGTGGGTAAAAGCGATGGCCTTTTTGTGACCGGTTGCGTTGTAAGCAAATGCCTGCAAGGATTCCCTGTCCTTCCAGATACTGAAGGTAGCCATGTTACGAAAGGGAACCTCCCCTATTCCCTTGGTATATAACAACCCCTCGTTTTCCATGAGGCTCTTTTGAGATTGGGGCACATACTTCCAGAACCTGTACAGGAATTTTGTCTTTATAGTAGCCCTGGTAATCACGGCCATATACTTGTTTTCCGGGTCCAGGTCCTGATTTTTTGGAAACGGATTCTGACCCGACCATTCTCCCTTAACCTTGAGGGTCTTTAAGTAAAGGGTCATGTTTTCCGCCACTTTTCCACGGTACTTTTTCATAAGGGGATCTCCATTAAAAAAGGCCTCGGCATCCCCAGGGCTGTCCCAGACCTGGACCAGGGCATAGACAGACCAGTCCGGCCAGGGATTAAAACCAGCTTTCCCGCTGCCCATCAATTTGTAAAATCGAAGTCCCTTAACCTTCCCAAGGCTGGGGTGGGCAAACTGCATCATACTAAAAGCCCAGACCTTTGACCAGAAGGAGCTATAACGGAAAAAGCTTATTGTGGTAATAGGTTCCATTTTAATTGGTCAATAGCGAATCCAGCAATTTTCGGGTATCTTCGGCATACCAGTTCGCAGCACCAGTATGGGCAACTACAATTCTACCCGCCCGGTCTAAAACAAAAGTAGTAGGTAATCCCGTAGCATAAATCCCTGTGGGGGTTAATCCGCTTTCAAAGTATACAGGAAATCGGAAGTTGTTTTTCTCAAGATACCCAACCACCTTGTCCTTTTGATCCCTGGCAATAAAAAGAAATCGTACGCGGTCTCCAAATTCCTCATGCAGTTTGTCCAGCGAAGGCATTTCAGCTACGCAAGGAGGGCACCAGCTCGCCCAGAAATTAATCAGTACTACCTGCCCCTGCAACTCATCCCCATGGATAATATCGCCCTTTAAACCTTTCAGCCTCCATCCGTTTAATTCTGGTATTTCCAGGGTCCGAGTGGCTACTGGTTCAGGGTTATGTGATAGTATTCGGTTTACCCAGACCTGCATATGAAACCCCAATGGGGTAAACAGGACTAACGCCATTACTACCAGGGTAAGCAACCATCCTAGATTAAGGCGTTTTCGTTTCATGGGTTTTCCAAAAGCCGGGTGAAGAGTTCCCTGACATCCTGGTTGTACCAATCGGCAATGCCCTTTTCAAAGACAACGATCTCACCGTTTTTATCCAGCACATAGGATGCCGGCGGATCTGGCACTTCAAAGGGTGCAGCTTCCCCAATTATACGATAAGTGACAGGAAAATCGAATCCCTGTTTAGCCATAAATGCCTCCACTGGTTCCTGTTCTTCATCGGTTATGATGTAAAAAACCACACGATCCCCAAACTCATCATACAACTTTTGAATATCCTGCAATTCAGCTTCACAGGGAAGCCGCCAGGAGGCCCAGAAATTAATGAAGACTACCTTACCCCTGGCTTCTTCAAAGCTAAAGAAATTCCAGTCCTTGTCTTTCAGTGTCCAGTTATAGTTTGGGATCTGCAATCTGTTTTCGGCCGGGATGGGCTCAGGACCAAAAGCAAAAAGACGATTCAGAAAGATCTTTCCGTAGTGCCCGAGAGGCGTTACGAAAAACGACAGTACCAGGGCAAACAAAAGTAAATTCAGGATGGTCCTTTTGCTGATCTTCATTTTAATGTTTGGTAAAAAGAAAAACTCCTGAAAAATTCAGGAGTTTTTATTGCCAGTACCTAAGCGGCACTTTCTTTCTTGATAACGTTTAGGGCAGATCCTTCCCTGAACCATGCTATCTGAGATTCATTGTAAGAATGATTTGCTATTATGGTGTCCTTACTTCCATCGGCGTGAACCACCTCGATGGTCAGGGGCTTGTTGGGAGCAAAATCTTCAATATCCAACATATTGAAAGTATCGTCTTCCTGGATCAGGTCGTAATCCTGCTCATTAGCAAAGGTCAGTGCCAGCATCCCTTGTTTCTTAAGGTTGGTCTCATGAATCCTCGCGAAGGACTTCACCAGTACTGCGGCAACTCCCAGATGTCTGGGTTGCATGGCAGCGTGCTCCCTGGATGATCCCTCACCATAGTTATGATCTCCCACAACAAAAGTTTTGATCCCGGCAGCTTTGTATGCCCTTTGTGTATCGGGAACTCCGCCGTACTCTCCGGTAAGCTGGTTTTTGATAAAGTTTGTTTTCTTATTGAAGGCATTTACTGCTCCTATAAGTGTATTGTTGGCAATGTTATCCAAATGCCCTCTGAACCTCAACCAGGGACCTGCCATTGAAATATGGTCTGTAGTACACTTGCCAAAAGCCTTTATAAGCAACTTCATCCCTTTCAGGCTTTCTGGCGCTATAGGCACGAAAGGCTCAAGTAACTGCAGGCGTTCGGAATCCTCAGCTACTATGACCTCAACTGAACTTCCATCCTCTTTTGGAGCGATGTAACCTGCATCTTCCACGGCAAAGCCTTCCGGAGGCAATTCATATCCCCTGGGTTCATCCAGCCTTACCTCTTCACCCTCCTCGTTGATCAGGGTGTCCGTCATGGGATTAAAATCCAGTCTGCCAGCGATGGCTATTGCGGTCACTAATTCCGGAGAACCAACAAAGGCAAGGGTATTGGGGTTCCCATCCGCACGCTTGGCAAAATTCCGGTTAAAGGAATGCACAATGGTATTCCTGGGGCCATTTGCCGCCTTGTCGCCATACCGGTCCCACATCCCTATGCAAGGTCCGCAGGCATTGGCAAATACGGTAGCTCCGATATTGTTGAATGTATCGATAAATCCGTCCCGCTCAATAGTATAACGCACCTGTTCCGAGCCCGGTGTAATGGTGAATTTTGATTTGGTCTTGAGATGTTTATCAGCAACCTGCTTGGCCAGTGATGCAGCTCTTGAAATGTCTTCATAGGAAGAATTGGTGCAGGAACCTATTAGCCCAACCTCTACATTCAGAGGCCAGTCGTTCTCACGGGCTGCCTCGCTCATCTTGGATATAGGCGTTGCCAGGTCTGGAGTAAAGGGCCCATTGAGATGCGGTTCAAGGGTAGAGAGGTCAATCTCTATCACCTGGTCAAAGTAGGTGTTGGGATCTGCATAAACTTCCTGATCTGCAGTCAGGTAAGCAGCAACTTCATTGGCGGCATCTGCAACGTCTGCTCTTCCGGTGGCACGCAGGTAGCGATCCATGGATTCGTCATACCCAAAGGTAGAGGTAGTAGCACCCACTTCGGCACCCATATTACAGATGGTACCCTTACCCGTACAGGACATGGCGGTAGCACCTTCCCCGAAGTATTCGATAATAGCACCTGTACCGCCTTTTACTGTGAGGATATCTGCTACTTTCAATATAACATCTTTGGGAGCAGTCCAGCCGGAAAGCTTACCCGTTAATTTGACACCGATGAGTTTTGGAAATTTGAGTTCCCAGGCCATTCCGGCCATCACATCCACAGCATCAGCACCTCCCACACCTATGGCCACCATTCCCAATCCTCCGGCATTTACCGTGTGGGAATCCGTTCCAATCATCATCCCTCCCGGGAATGCATAGTTCTCCAGTACTACCTGGTGTATAATTCCTGCTCCGGGTTTCCAGAAACCAATTCCGTATTTGTTTGATACCGATTCCAGAAAATCAAATACTTCATTACTGGTTTGATTTGCCCTTTTAAGGTCTGCCTCAGCACCTACTTTGGCCTGAATAAGGTGATCACAGTGCACCGTAGTTGGAACAGCAACCTTGGGTTTGCCCGCATGCATGAACTGCAGCAGGGCCATCTGCGCCGTGGCGTCCTGGCAGGCCACCCTGTCCGGAGCAAAATCAACATAATCCTTGCCTCTTTCGAATGCCTTTTGAGGATTACCTTCCCACAGGTGGGAATAGAGGATTTTTTCAGAAAGGGTTAAGGGTCTGCCAACAATATCCCGGGCTTTATCTACGCGTTCCGCGATATTGGCGTAGACCTTTTTAATCATATCGATATCAAATGCCATTACGTATAAGTATTTTCTGTTAGAATGCCCCCAAAAGTACTAAAATAGCAGGGCAAATAAAAGACTTATTATCCCGCTTTTTGCGCTTGAAAATTACTGAAATAGGAAAGTGAAGGAAATTCCGATGTAAACGGACTTAAAACAATTTCCGAATAAGATCTTCTTCAGTGATTCCCTCGGCTTCTGCCTTGTAGTTCTTGATGATCCTGTGACGCAGTATACTGAATGCAATCGCCTGAACATCTTCTATATCCGGTGAAAATTTCCCATTGATTGCAGCATGGGCCTTCGCTCCAAGGATAAGGTATTGAGAAGCCCTGGGTCCTGCTCCCCAGTCTAGGTACTGTTTAACAATTTCAGGGGCAGTATCTGCTCCGGGGCGGGTCTTGCCCACCAACTTCACTGCGTAATCCACTACATTATCGGGTACAGGTATGCGACGTACCAGGTGCTGTATGTCCAGGATTTCCTGTGCGCTGAACAAGGCATTGACCTGAGGTGTTTCGTCATTGGTGGTTGCCTTAACAACCTGTATTTCCTCCTCCAAACTGGGATACCTGAGTTCAATAGCGAACATAAAGCGGTCCAGCTGTGCCTCAGGCAAAGGGTAGGTTCCCTCCTGCTCAATGGGATTTTGGGTAGCCAGGACAAAGTACGGCAAGGAAAGTTCGTGTCTTTTACCTGTTATGGTAACAGCTCGTTCCTGCATGGCTTCCAATAAGGCTGCCTGTGTTTTCGGGGGGGTACGGTTAATTTCGTCGGCCAGGATGATATTGGCAAAAACAGGGCCTTTTACAAACTGGAATTTCCGGTTCTGGTCCAGCACCTCACTTCCCAGAATATCACTGGGCATGAGGTCTGGTGTAAATTGTATCCGCTTAAAATCGAGGCCAAGGGCCCTGGCTATGGTATTTACCATTAAGGTTTTAGCCAGTCCCGGCACACCAATAAGCAGCGAATGGCCTCCAGAATATATAGATAAAAGGATCTGATCAATAACTTCCTCCTGCCCAACAATTACCTTGGCAATCTCTTTTCTCAATGCCTGGTGTTTCAGGACCAGACTCTCAACGGCAGCTACGTCAGACATACTTATTGTTCTTTTACCCAGTCATTTGAGAAATCACAGGAGCGGTTGGCGGCACCCACACTTACATAGGTGTCCTCTATCTTTTCTGCCATCCATTCCTTGATGGCCTTGAACTGTTTCTCTTTTAATGCCAAATCCTGGATCTTGAGGTAATCCCTCGCAAAATCAGCCTCATGCTCATCAAAACGGTTGGTTACCTTCAAAATTTTAAATTTTGGAGGGCCACCTCTGGGGTCAGGCTCCAGTATAGGCTGGGAAATTTCGTTGTCCTTGAGATTCCTTACCTGATTGTACAGAGTAGGGTCCATCTTGGTCAGCTCAAATTTGCTATCGAAGTTGATGGGGTTTCTCAGCAAGCCACCATCAAACTTGGTTTCCTTTTCATCCGAAAAATTAAGGGCGGCATCGGCAAAGGTATATTTACCTTCCTGGATCTGCCGTCGTATACTGTCCAGTTCTGCTCTTGCCTTGTCTATCTCAGATTGAGGGATCTCCGGCTGAATAAGAATATGCCTGAGGTCTAATTCCTGTCCCCTTATTTTTTCAATGTAAATAATGTGGTAACCAAATGTGGTTTCAAAAGGCTCTGAAATTTCACCTTCCTGCAGGCTAAAGGCCACGTCTTTGAATTCTTTGACAAAGGGTGTTTCCCTGCTCATACTGTAAAAACCCCCTTTAGACTTCGATCCCGGGTCCTGGGAGTACAGAATAGCCTTCACGCTAAAACTGGCATCGTTATCCTCACAATCTGCTTTGATCTGCCTCAGCTTATCTATAACCTTCTGCTTTTCGGCTTCCGGGGTTTCGGGTATTTTAACGATCTGTGAGATCTCCAGTTCGGCACCAAACACAGGACGTTCGTCCTCTGGTATCCTGTTGAAGAATTGCCTTACTTCTTCCGGGGTTACTTCTATTTCCCCTACTATTTTCTGCTGCATTTTTTGCGACAGCATTTGAAGTTTGTTGATCTCGTACAACTCCAGTCGGAAATCTTCTATAGTTTCTTTTTTATAAAATTCCAGAACTTTCTCCATAGAACCCACCTGCTGGATCAATTGTTGAATCTGGCGATCACTGGTAGCATTCACCTCATCATCAGAGACCAGCAAACTATCCTGCACTGCCTGGTGGGCGTACATGCGGTCTTCCATTAATTTCCCAAGCAGGCTGCATCGGGTCACGTCTTCAGGTGAAGCCCCCTGGTTCCGCAAGTCGATAAGAGTCTTTTCAATATCAGAATCAAGTATCACATAATCGCCAATAACGGCAGCTATCCCGTCTACCTTAAGTCTCATGGTGGGTTTCCTGGGAGCCTCCTGAACAGAGTCCTGCTCCTGTGCAATGGTAGAGCTTCCCATCAAAATCATGGCTCCCAAAATGACATGGTTAATTTTTCGAATGCTATTCATATACCTCAAATGTTTTGTCTTTAGTGGCTTCATCGATAAGTTCTGTTTCCAGTTTACGCAGGTATTCCAACTTGCGTCGGTTGAGCAGAATTTGCTTTATGGTAGGCTCAACGAATGGCAGCGGTGCAATCTCATTAGGCGCCCTGACGTCGTTAACTAAACCCAAATATACCCCCATCGTATCCTCCAGTTCAAAAAATTGTGATTTTTTTAAGTATTGGGCTTCGTTATCGTAATTCAACGGAGGTATTTCCTCCATCACGCGACCAATAGGCACCCAGAGGGAATCATTGAAGTTGAGTTTGCGGAACTGTACCCCAATAGAATCCAGGTAATACAGGTCGTCCTCATCGAATCTTTTCAGCCTTTCCATGACCTCATCCTTATTGAGGAATTGCCTGGGCAATTCTACAAAGCGCAACTGTACGAGTTTTTCCTTAAGCTTGAAATTCTCCTTTTCTTTTTCGTAAATCGACTGCAACTGAGAATCCGTAACCGTTGTATCCTGAGCCTGCAAGACCAGTGCCTCCCGGTACGCCCGGGTGTAGAGGTCCATGCGGTAATCGGTAACCAGTTGTTCAAATTCCTGCAGCTGTTCTTCCGGAAGGTTGATCTCTGCCTTGTCCAGCAACAGTTGTTTAATGGCCCAATTGTTTATGTAATTGGTAACCAGGGCAGCACTGTCCTGTGGTGTAATATCTTCCGGGAGCAGTTTATTTATATCCTCAGCATACAAAAAAACATCTCCCACACGGGCAACAACCCGGTTTTCTATGTCGTCCTGAATGAACCTGCCACAGGCAGCCATTGCCAGGCCTATCAATAATAAAAAGGAGGTCCGGTTCAGGTTCTTTGCTAACATCTGTACTTGGCGCATTGAGCAAAAATAAGAATTCGGACTTGCCTCACAAGCAAGGGATACTACCATTAACAGATTTTTGAGGACCCGGGAAGAAAAATTCGTATTTTAGGAATGACCAACAAGATGCCAGGATGAAATATACCTCTGAAATAATTGTGGATGTCCCCCGCACCGTTTTTATAGAAAAACTCGATAATCCGGAAAATATGGTGCACTGGCAACGGGGCCTAGTAAAATATAAACCGTTAAGCAGCAATCCCGGGGAAGAAGGTGCGCAAATGGAGCTGCATTATAAAATGGGAAAGAGGGAGCTGGTTATGATAGAAACGATACTTAAACGAAACCTTCCGGATGAAATGCATGCCACTTATGATGCCAAGGGAGTTCACAACATACAACACAATTATTTCGAAATAGTATCCCCAACACAGACCCGCTGGCGGTCAGAAAGTGAGTTTCAATTTTCTGGCTTCTTCATGAAGTTTATGGCGTTTCTAATGCCCGGAGCCTTCAAAAAGCAGTCCATGAAGTATCTTCGCGATTTCAAAGCCTTTGCCGAAGAAGGAAAAAAAGTAAGCAACTCTTAAGGGTAACAATTGGACAGAAAGATCAAACTGATATGGGATTTCAGGGGACCTGATGCTTTGGCCATCGCACAGCATCATGAAATTCACCTTAAAGAATTTATTGAAAGAGAAGGTCTGAGCCTCAAAATTACCGGGCACCAGGAGTTAAGTGAACTTCATAGCATCGCCTTTTTAGTAGTGCAGGAATCCGGGATGATTCCTGTCCGAGATGCACTTCTGCCTCATCGTGGGGAATTGTATACGGAATGAATGTCTAATCTAAGCCTACTTCCTTGAAAGTATTTTGGTTTTTTGCTGCATTAAGCCTTTTATTCTTTAAGACATGTTCTGAAGACCAGGAAGTTCAGGACCCGCTCAGGCAGGCACTGCAGCTTGAGGATCCTTATATCCGCCAGGTAATGGATAAGGTAGAAGAACACGAATTGCAGATCATCTACACACGAATTGAAAGGCATGGCGATAGCCTTGTATTGCAGGATTATAAATTTCAGGTAGATGTGGACAACTACTTCTATCCCGCCAGCACGGTTAAATTTCCCATGGCGGTGGCAGCACTGGAAAAACTCAATGAGCTGGATTCATTAAACCGCAATGTCCGCTATTATGTTGAAGGGGATACCGTGGAAAACTCTTTTGCAGAAGACATTATCAAGATCTTTACCGTAAGTGACAACCACGCTAATAATCGCTTACTGGAATTCCTGGGCCAGGACGATCTCAACTACCGGCTACGAAGAAGGGGGGTTGAACCGGTAAGAATTTCGCATCGACTCGGAGTGCATTCCGATGAAGTGACTACCCGGCCATTAGTGATCTACCTGAACGACAGTACAACCGCAGTTAGTCGGCCAATTGAAAACACCCCTCCCGAACCGCTGTTACTAAAAGGAATTAAAAAGGGAAGGGGCTTCTACAAGGCAGATTCCCTTTATGCAGAACCTTTTGATTTCAAACTCAAGAACTACTATCCCCTGGAAGCGCAGCACTCCGTTTTGAAACGCATTATTTTTCCCACCTATTTCCCTGAACATAAGCGCTTTGGTATTTCAGAGGAACAACGGAAATTCTTGCTGAACGCCATGCAAATGCTTCCCAGGGAAGCCGGATATGACGAAGAGGAATATTACGATAGCTATTGCAAATTCTTTATGTATGGGGACAGCCAGGAGCAAATTCCGGAACATATACAAATCTTCAACAAGGTTGGATTTGCCTACGGGACCCTTACAGATTGTGCCTATATCCGCGACAATTTAAATGGGGCGGAATTTATGGTTAGTGCAACCATCCTGGTTAATCAGGACCGCCTATTCAATGACGACGCTTATGAATACGATGAAGTTGGGATTCCATTCCTTGCGACAATTGGAAGAGCCCTTTATGATTATGAAAGTACGGGCAAATAAATAGCAAAAACCAAAGGATACATTTGGGGTCAACAAAACCAGTTGACGACTGGCATTTTTATGATAGCTAAACTCCCACCGGTTCCCCGTAAAGGTCAAAATCTGCGGCTTCAACGATCTTAACCTGCGTAAAGTCTCCAATTTTTACGTAGAACTTAGTGGCGTCTATGAGGACTTCATTATCTACATCTGGAGAATCGTATTCTGTCCGGCCCACAAAATAATTTCCTTCTTTGCGATCGATCAGGCAGCGAAACTCTTTGCCTACTTTCTGCTGGTTCAGCTCCCAGGATATCTGGGATTGAAGCTCCATGATGTCGTTGGCTCGCTGCTGCTTGATGGCTTCAGGCACATCATCGTTGAGGGAATAGGCATGGGTATTTTCTTCGTGGCTATAGGTAAAACACCCCAGTCGCTCAAAGCGCATTTCACTTACCCAGTTCTTCAGGGTGTTGAAGTCTTCTTCAGTTTCACCCGGATAACCCACAATAAGCGTTGTCCTGATAGCCATATCCGGGATTATTTCCCTGAATTGTTTTAGGAGCCTGTTGGTTTTCTCCATTGTGGTTCCCCTTCTCATGCTTTTAAGAATGGAGTCTGAGATGTGTTGCAGGGGTATATCTATATAGTTACAGACTTTAGGCTGCGTTTTAATCACTTCCAGGACATCGAGGGGAAAACCGGTTGGAAACGCATAATGCAATCGGATCCACTCTATCCCTTCCACCTCACACAGCGCCAATAAAAGCCTTGCCAGTTCCCGCTTTTTGTAAAGGTCCAGTCCGTAATAGGTGAGGTCCTGGGCGATAAGAATAAGTTCTTTAACCCCATTCCTGGCAAGCTTTTCCGCTTCCAGTGTTAGTTCCTCAATGGGTTTGCTTTTGTGTTTTCCTCTCATCAAGGGAATCGCACAAAAGGAGCAGGGCCGGTCACAGCCCTCTGCAATTTTAAGGTAGGCATAATTCTTTGGGGTGGTAGTAATGCGTTCCCCGATCAATTCATGCTTGTAATCTGCACCCAGAGCCTTCAAGAGGTTGGGCAGGTCTGTAGTCCCAAAATAACGGTCTACATCTGGGATTTCCTTTTCCAGATCCGGTTTATAGCGTTCGCTGAGGCATCCGGTTACAAAAACCTTGTCTATTTCACCCGCCTCCTTCTTCTGAACATATTCCAATATGGTATTGACACTTTCCTCCTTGGCATTATCTATAAAACCGCAGGTGTTGATAACGGCGATATTGCCTTCCCCCTCATGGACCACTTCCTTGTTGTTGGCCTTTAGTTGCCCCATAAGCACCTCTGAATCATATAGGTTCTTGGAACAACCCAGCGTTACTACATTTATGCGGTTCTTCTTTGTCGATTTGGTCCTCATATCTCAAATTGATGTGCAAAAATACGACAAGAAATACAATGCCTTCTTTTAGGGGCATTTATACATATATCCATTTGGAAAAAAGCTTCCTTTTCCCTACTCATTATACATTTCAGGGGCTTTCCTGGCTTTGGTCGCCTGTTCAAATGCATAGCCCAGTTGCAGTAGTTTATCCTCTTCAAAGGGTTTGGCTATAAAGGTAAGGCTTACCGGCTCACCTGTTTCACGGTATCCCATTGGTACAGTAAGGGCAGGATATTTAGCAACTGCTGCATATCCGGCATGGTAATTATTTATAGAGAGGACGGCATCCAGCTGGAATTCCTCCATGGCCTGATCAAAGAAAAGACGTCCGTTCTTTTCAAGATTTAGCTTGATAACTTCCAGTTCTTCAAGTGTTGTGGAATCACTCAAAATCCCTTCTAAACGGGCCTGTCCATAGGGCATACGCAGTAAGGTGTCCTTTTTGTTGAAGGCTACTACATCCAACACGTTCCTGACCTTCACTGCCTGGGTATCCTTCACCTGAGTACTGATGTAGGCCGGCAAATCGTATTTCATATCGATGTTCAACAAAGTACTGAAACCGTTCATTTGCACTTCCGGCGGTGTAAAACTGAACACCTCAGCTCCCATTTCCTTTAATTTCTCCACGGTACTGGCGTAGACAGAATCGGATTCCATGAGCGGTGCAAAAACACCCAGTCGTTTTCCACGCAACACACTACCTTCGAGAATGCCACTCAGATAATCCATATTTACATCAACAGATTTGGCATCAGCAGGGTCTTTTCCTGTCAGTGCCCCCAAGAGAATAGCATTGTCTACCACATTCCTGGTCATGGGCCCGGGCGTATCCAAAGTGCTGGAAATAGGGACTATGCCGGTTCTACTTAGCAAACCTATAGTAGGTTTCAATCCCACAACGGAATTCTGACCCGAGGGAGACAATATAGAGCCTGAGGTTTCAGTACCTATGGCAGCTACCGCATAATTGGCCGCAACTGATGTCCCGCTACCTGAACTCGAACCACCAGTCTCAAAAACCCTTCGGCCGTATGGATTTAAAGTTTGCCCCCCTATAGCACTGTACCCAACCGGACATCCACCACAAAAGAAGTAGGCCCATTCACTGAGGTTAACCTTGCCGAGAATAAGCGCGCCATTGCTTTTGAGTCTGCTGACAATAAATGCATCTTCCGTGTTCTCATTATTTTCCAGGGCAATGGCCCCGGCTGTTGTGCGCATGCCTTTGGTGTTGATATTATCCTTCAACAGTACAGGCATCCCGAAAAGAGGATTTTGCAGCAGGTCCGGGTTTTCTTCGATTTCGCGATCTTTCTCCCGTGCTTCCTCCACCACATCGGCATTGAGAGCAATTACCGTATTCAGGGTGGTAGCATTGTCCAGTTCGTATTTGTAGATCCGGTAGAGATAAAACAGCACCAGTTTTTCATAGCTGAGTTCCCCTGAGGCAACATGCAGCTGTATCGTAGGGATGTCCTGTTCGAGGATCAATGGTTTTAAAGAATCATATTCGGCCTCTGAAAACCGGCTCACTTCCTTGTAAAGCGGGCGAAACACTTCGTTCTTGTCCAGAACCCGGGATTGTATGAGCTTGTATCGCATTCGGGTATTCTCGTGATCCTGGTTTGCAGCTACTTCAGCAGAATCGTTGTAGGGCTCCCATAGTACTACGTCCTCGTAGTTTACGTTGGGATCATTTTTACAGGCTATCCCCACTAATACGAGGAGAATAAAATAGAGTTTTTTCATAGCACGGTTATTTTTAATACTGTTAGTAGTTTTCTTTTAAGAATACATTTTTTTAATCATGTTTTCCATTAAGAGCTGGTGTTGAAAAAGGAATCCACAAACTCATACTTATTGAATACCTGTAAATCTTCCAGGCCTTCCCCTACCCCGATATACTTCACGGGAATCTGGAACTGATCGGAAATTCCAATTACCACTCCACCCTTGGCCGTACCGTCTAATTTGGTTACGGCAAGAGAAGATACCTCGGTGGCCTTGGTAAATTGCCTGGCTTGTTCAAAGGCGTTCTGACCGGTAGATCCGTCCAGGACCAGCAGCACGTCATGGGGTGCTCCGGGTACTACTTTCTGCATCACTCTTTTTACCTTGCCCAGTTCGTTCATGAGATTCACCTTATTGTGAAGGCGTCCTGCAGTATCTATCAATACCACATCAACCTCCTGACTTACCGCAGAACTGAGGGTGTCATAAGCCACGGATGCCGGGTCACTACCCATCTTTTGCTTTATAATGGGCACATCAACGCGGTCTGCCCAAACCTGCAACTGGTCAATAGCTGCGGCCCGGAAGGTGTCGGCGGCACCTAACATCACTTTAAGGCCCTGTTTTTTGAACTGGTAGGCCAGCTTTCCAATGGTGGTGGTCTTACCCACTCCATTAACCCCTACTACCATAACTACGTAGGGCTTGTGGGTTGTATCGATTTGAAATTCAGTTTCCTCACCGTGATGTGTCTCGGAAAGCAATCCTGCAATTTCTTCCCTCAGGATCAGATTGAGTTCCTCGGTACCAAGGTACTTATCGCGGGCTACCCGTTCTTCGATCCGCTCGATAATCTTTAGAGTAGTATTCACCCCCACATCCGAGGTCACCAGCACTTCCTCCAGGTTATCCAGTACGTCATCGTCAACCTTGGATTTGCCAGCTACCGCCTTGCTTAATTTCCCTAAAAAACTGGTCTTGGATTTTTCGAGCCCCTTATCCAGGGTCTCCTTTTTCTGGGTAGAAAATATCTTTTTGAATAAGCTCATATCCTTGGCTGAATTATCCTATAAAGATAGGAAATAAAAAAAGCCGTTTTGCTAACAAAACGGCTTTCATATAGTGCTTCGATCTATTCTTTTACTTCTTTGCCAACCAGTCGTTTACATACTCTGGTGGCATGATGCCTTCCACAAAAGTGTAGGCTCCTGTTTTTGGCGATTTAACCATTTTGATCGCCTTGGTCAATCTTTTGGAAGAGGATTGTAATGTTGCTACCGTTTTCTTAGCCATAACGCCTTATTTTATCTCTTTGTGAATGGTCATTTTCTTGAGGATAGGATTGTACTTTTTGATTTCCATCCTATCTGGAGTGTTCTTTTTGTTCTTGGTGGTGATATAGCGGGATGTACCGGGCATACCAGAATTTTTATGCTCGGTGCACTCCAAAATAACCTGAACCCTATTTCCTTTCTTTGCCATCGCTTGCTTCTTTTTCGGATTACTTGATTAATCCTTGTTCCCTAGCTTCTTTTAATACTGCAGAAATTCCTTTTTTGTTGATCGATTTTAGCGCACGGGCAGATACTTTCAGGGTTATCCATCGATCTTCTTCAGGAATATAAAAACGCTTTTTGGACAGGTTTACATCAAACCTCCTTTTGGTCTTATTAATGGAGAAAGAAACGTTGTTTCCGAACATCGCCCTCTTTCCCGTAATTTCACAGACTTTTGACATCGCGTTACTTTTTTACTTTATTCAAAACAGGGTGCAAATGTACATCATTTTTGGTGTACCTACAAGATTCTCTCTCAGATTTTTAAAATTTCTTTCTTCAGCAATTCAAATGCCTTATGGACGGACTTTTGCACAATTCTTACCCTGTGATTTCCCATGGAAAACCGCTCCGCAAATACCCTGTCGGGAGTAGCGATAGCTATGTAAACCGTACCAATATCTGCATCCGAATCTCCCTTGGTTGGACCTGCATTACCCGTAGTTGACACAGCATAATCCGATTTGAAGAGTTGCCGTGCATTTACTGCCATGGTTTTAGCAACTTCTGCGCTTACCACACTGTGCTCCTTAATAAGTTTTTCCGGAATCCCTAGTACATCTTTCTTCACCTCAGTGGCATAGGCCACCACACTACCTTTCAGATAGGCAGAGGCACCCGGGATTGAAGTGAGCTGCTGGGCAATTTTACCCCCGGTAAAACTTTCTGCTGTAGCCAGGGTAAGGCCCTTCTCGGTCATTACTTTTGCAATTCCGGATTCCAGGCTTCCTTCTTCCTCTTCCCCATAGATAATGTCTCCTATAATTCCGTACAATTCTGCTATGGCTTTTTCCACTTCTTCTGAGATGCTTTGCTTATCATCACCCTTAGCAGTAAGGCGCAATCTCACCTTCCCCAAATTGGGTAAATAAGCCAGTTTGATGAAATCCGGCAGCGAATTTTCCCAGTCTTCTATGCGTTCTGCAATGGCACTTTCACCTAGGCCATAGGTCATTATTGTCCGATGCAGTATAAAGGGCCGGTGAAATTCACGCTGAATACGGGGCAACACCTCAGCCTGCATGAGGTTCTTCATTTCAAAAGGAACCCCGGGCAGGGAAACCAGGATTTGTTTCCCCTTTTTCATCCACATTCCCGGTGCCGTACCGTATTTATTATGCAGAATCCTGGCACGGGAAGGCACCAGGGCCTGTTGCCGATTCATCTCCGAAATTGGTGTGCTGATATATTTCTCAAAAAGGTATTCTATATGGGCCAGTACCTTTTGGTTCAGTACCAGGGTATCTTCCAGGAATTCGCAAAGGGTATGTTTGGTAATATCGTCTTTTGTAGGTCCCAGTCCACCTGTGATCAGTATAAGGTCTGCCCTGGAGCAGGCTTCTTCCAGTGCCTGCAGGATGTGTTCCCTATGGTCCTGAACAGAGGAGATCTGATAAACAGAAATACCTATTTTGTTAAATTCCTGGGCAATGTAGGCCGAATTGGTATCTACAATCTGGCCAATGAGGATCTCATCGCCAATAGTGATAATTTCTGCGTACATCAGAAATTGAAATCATTTTTAAGCTCGGCAATGACCTGAAGAACATCTTTTTTAAGAGCCGGGAACTTCTGCTCGATTGCAGGGCCATTATCGCCCGGCGTTTTGCCCAGAGTCTCTATTTCCAGGGCCACTGCCCGCGTTTGTTCCATACCCAGCAAATCCACATTGGGCTTTATCTTATGGGCAAGTTTATATACTTTCTCGTAGTCTTTACTATCAATAGCCGCCTCCAGATTTTTCAAATCCTGTGGTACTTCGTCAAGGAAAACAGCGATTACCGATTCTATGAAGTCAGTATCTCCTTCCGCCATTTCATTAATCTTATCTAAACTGTAAATCATCACTGTATATTTAAAGAGAACATTTCCTCGCCCTCGAGCGTACCCGAAAGGTAATCATTTGGCTTTACTCTACCAACACCGGCAGGGGTTCCTGTGAACAGGATATCTCCTTTTTTTAAGGTAAAAAAAGAAGATACATAGCTAATCAGCTCATCAACCTTCCACAACATCTTTGCGGTATGGCCCTCCTGAACCAGTTGCTGGTTTTTATACAACGAAAAATGGAGGTTATCGATATGCGGCAGGGAATTTTTCTGTACCCATTTGCCAATCACCGCAGCCCCGTCAAAACCCTTTGCCTTTTCCCATGGCAACCCTTTATCCTTGAGTTTTTTTTGAAGATCCCTGGCCGTAAAATCTATCCCCAGCCCAATTTCGTCGTAGTATTTGTATGCGAATCGCGACTGTATGTGTTTGCCCACTTTTTTGATCTTGACCAGCAATTCCACCTCGTAATGGATATCCTCCGAAAATTCAGGAATAAAAAAATCCTGTTCCTTTGGAAGTACCGCCGAATCTGGTTTAATAAAGACCACAGGTTCTGAAGGTCGTTCGTTCGAGAGTTCCTCAATATGTTCCGTATAGTTCCGTCCTATGCAGATAATTTTCATAAATCTGAATTCCTAAGGATTATCCCAATCTGTTATTTAGGCTGCTCAGCTTGATCTGGGTGAGTACCTTTTTGGTGTAGCGAGGGAAGTCGGCATTGAGTATCCACCCGAAATATCCCGGTTCAGATTCCAGTACATCCAATACCTTTCTGCCTTTGTGCTTGCCGAAGGAAAAAGCCTCCTCTCCATCGTCATCCAGCACAATAAAGCCTGCCAGATCAACGGCCGTTTTACGGTGGGAAAACTCGGAAAGTTTTTTAACGTCGTTTTCCAGCTCCGGGTATTTTTCAATTTGTGCCAGTAATACTTCATAAGTAGCCTGGGTATCTGCCTCTGCACTATGGGCATCATTCAATTCCCTGTCGCAATAAAAAAGATATGCAGCAGACAGCGTACGTTGCTCCATCTTATGAAATATAGCCTGAACGTCAACGGTATTCCTGTTTTTCAGGTCGAACTCAATCCCCACCCTCAACATCTCCTCCGCAAGCAGGGGAATGTCAAAGCGATCTGAGTTAAAACCTGCCAGATCGCAGTCCCTGATCATATTCCAGATGGTATGTGACAGTTCTTTGAAGGTAGGCTCTGAAGCGACCTTTTCGTTAGTAATGCCGTGAATGGCGGAAGCTTCGGCAGGAATATCCATTTCCGGATTAACCAGCCAGGTCTTGCTTTCTTTATTTCCGTTTGGATAGATCTTAAGGATAGCAATTTCTACGATACGATCATTAACGACATTGGTCCCAGTGGTTTCCAGGTCGAAAAAGCAAATGGGTTTATTGAGCTTTAGTTCCATGTATTCAGATCAAAGGCAGTAGGCAACACCTTTGGTTTTTTAGATTTCCCTGTCCGGGTCCCAGGATTCAAGATATTCGGCAACAGCCTTGATAAATGTTCCTCCCAGGGCACCATTTACTACCCTGTGGTCGTAACTATGCGAAAGGAACATCTTGCTGCGTATCCCTATAAAATCACCCTGAGGGGTTTCGATAACTGAAGGGACTTTACGAATTGCTCCGAGGGCCAGGATGCCTACCTGGGGCTGATTAATGATAGGTGTACCGAAAACACTGCCAAAAGTACCCACATTGGTCACGGTATAGGTTCCTCCCTGGATCTCATCGGGCTTTAAATCATTATTCCGGGCCCGGTTTGCGAGGTCGTTTACCACCTTGGCCATCCCCACAAGGTTGAGCTGATCGGCATTTTTGATAACGGGTACAATAAGATTCCCGTCGGCAAGGGCCGTGGCCATCCCGATATTGATATTCTTCTTTTTTATGACCGAGTCACCCTGAACCGAAATATTCATCATCGGGTAGTTCTTCAGGGCTTTGGCAACAGCTTCCATGAAAATTGGGGTGAATGTTAGTTTTTCACCTTCCCTTTGCTGGAAGACAGTTTTCATTTTATTTCTCCATGCCACCAGGTTGGTTACATCAACCTCGATAAAACTTTGCACATGTGCCGACGTGGAAACACTCTCTGTCATGTGTTGTGCGATCAATTTACCCATTCGGGTCATTGGAATAACCTCATCCTCAGCGCCTGCCGTAACAGGAGTGGCTACCCGGGCTGCCGGCTTTGGAGCAGTTTTTACTTCAGGTGTGGGAACAGCTTTTATTTCAGGTGTGGGAGCAGCTTCAGGCTGTTCCGCTGTTGGCACTGCAGCTCCGCCTTTTCTGGAAGCGATATAATCCAGGATATCATTTTTGGTAACCCGGCCTTCCAGACCGCTTCCGGCAATGGCATCCAGTTCTTCCAGGGATATACCTTCCTTTTTCGCTATATTTTTTACAAGAGGAGAATAGAATCTTTCGGACTGGCTGTAATCCGCTTCCGGAGCCGATACCTTTTCCTGTACCTCCTTCACTTGTTGCTCAATAACCGCTGCAGTCTCAGGAACAAGTTCAGGCTCTGCCGTTTCAACCGCTGCAGGCGTTTCTTCCACTTCGGCCTCACCATCCAATTGAATCACAGCAACAATTTCTCCTACCTTTATAACGTCATCCACATCGAACCTCTTCTCAACCAAAACCCCTTCCACCTCGCTGGGAACTTCTGAATCTACCTTATCCGTGGCAATTTCAAAAACCGCCTCATCCATTTCGATAGTATCGCCAACTTCCTTTAACCATGAGGTCAATGTTGCCTCAGCAACACTTTCTCCCATTTGCGGCAATTTCAGCTCAAATTTTGACATATTGGTATTTTTAAGGCCCTTTATTTATTTCGGTTTGCAAAATTAATAAAAAATACTCTATTTTTTTAAACTTCTTGTAAAGTTGATATTACGAAATCCTGAGGGATCCCTCAAAGGGAATCCTGTTTACGATACTCCGTCCCAGGGTAACCTCATCGGCATATTCCAGTTCATCACCTACAGGTATTCCACGGGCTATTGTCGAGGTTTTTACCTCAATGCCCTGCAACTGCTTATAGATATAAAAGTTAGTGGTATCACCCTCCATGGTAGCACTCAGTGCAAAGATTAACTCATTGACCTTCCCTGTTTTTACTTTGGCCACTAGTTGAGCTATGCTCAGGTCCTGGGGCCCGACACCCTCAATCGGAGAAATTTTACCCCCAAGAACATGGTAGTGCCCAACGAACTGACCGGTATTCTCAATGGCCATTACATCGCGGATATCTTCGACTACGCAAACAGTAGCCTCGTCCCTTTTCGGATTGGAACAGATCTCACATAATTCCTGATCAGATATATTATGGCAGTTGGAACAGAAGCAGATATCCTCGCGAAGCGCGGTCAAAGCCTTGCTTAACTGGGCAGTCTGGGTCTCTGGCCGCTTGAGCAGGTGCAAGACCAGGCGCAGTGCGGTCCGCTTACCAATACCGGGTAGCTGAGACATCTCATACACGGCGTTTTCTAGGAGTTTAGAGGAAAATTCCATAATCGCAAAATTACGTAATGTTTTAAGTTTTTGTACTTTGCGACTGAAATTTCTTTCTATGACAGGCTCGCATATTCTGCTGCTTATCGGCGGCTATTTTGTATTGCTATTGCTGATCTCTTACTTCACCGGAAAGAACGATTCCAATACCGACTTTTTCAAGGCAGGAAAGCAATCTCCCTGGTATCTCGTGGCCTTTGGCATGATTGGCGCTTCCCTGTCTGGCGTAACCTTTATTTCTGTACCGGGATGGGTAGAAAGTTCACAATTCAGTTATATGCAGGTGGTATTTGGCTATCTGGCCGGATATTTTGTGATTGCCTTTATCCTTCTTCCGCTTTATTACCGATTGAATGTTACCTCTATCTATGAATACCTTTTGGGCCGCTTTGGGCATGTGAGTTATAAAATTGGGGCCTTGTCTTTCTTTGTATCCCGGGTACTGGGGGCATCCTTTCGCCTGTTCCTGGTAGCTATTGTTTTGCAGCAATTTGTTTTTGACGCCTGGCATGTTCCCTTTGAAGTAACGGTGTTATTGTCCATTTTACTGATATGGGTCTACACCTTCCGGGGTGGCATAAAAACCATTGTCTGGACAGACACCTTGCAAACCCTATTCATGCTGTTGTCTGTTTGTTTGTCGATTTACTTCATCAACCAGCAGCTGGACTGGAGTTTTTCCGAATTTTTCAATTCTGAAGAACTACGGGCCTATAGCCAGATTTTATTTACGGATGACTTTTTTACAAAGAACCACTTTATCAAATCCTTTGTTGGGGGAATGTTCATTACCATTTGCATGACAGGGCTGGACCAGGATATGATGCAGAAAAACCTTACCTGCAGAAACCTGAAAGAAGCACAGACCAACATGGTCTCCTTTAGTGTGGTCCTTATCGCGGTTAATTTTATTTTCCTGCTACTGGGAGCCTTGCTCTTTATATACGCCGACAAATTCAACGTAGCCACGCCCCTCATGGACGGGGCTCCAAAATCTGATTTGCTTTTTCCTGAAATAGCCCTCAACAGCGGACTGGGGCTTACGGTTGGGATTACTTTTATACTGGGGCTGATTGCAGCCGCGTACAGCAGTGCAGACAGCGCGCTGACCTCATTGACCACCTCTTTTTGTATTGACTTCCTCAACATAGGGAAAAAGCCCGAAGGCTCTCAAAAAAGGATCAGAAAACGCACACATATATGGATGAGTGGCCTCCTGGTTGTGGTCGTCATCATTTTCAAATATGTCCTGGATCGCAATGTAATTGACGGCTTGCTAACCGTGGCAACCTATACCTATGGTCCGCTTTTGGGCCTGTTCTCCTTCGGCATATTCACCCGATACCAGGTGAAGGACCAATATGTCTGGGTTGTGGCCCTGATATCCGTGCTGAGCATTGTCCTGCTGGCCAATCTGCCCTCAGATTACCTTGGAGGTTATCAGGTTGGCTATGAGCTGTTGCCCATAAATGGTCTCATCACCTTTATTGGGCTTTATCTTATCCGCAAAAAGAAAGAAAACACTAAAACTGTTGTGTAGACAGTAACACCAGGGTACAGGAGTTTTCTGCAGCAATTCCGTTGGCCTCCAGCAACCGGGCGAATTCATTATTTTCCGTACCTGGATTGAAGATTACCCGCTTTGGTTTAAGTGCCAGAATATCCTGATAATATTGCTGCTGTGTAGCAGGTCTAAGATAAAGGCTAACGGTGTGGATATCCTCCAACCCTTCCAGAGAATTCCGGACCGGTACTCCGGATACATTACCTTCCCGGATTCCAAAACCATGTGTTTCAATGCCTTGAGCAACCAGTCGCTCTATGGCATAATAACTATATCGATCGGGCTTGAGTGAGGCCCCAAATACTAAGGTTCTTTTCACAATTGCAGTTTCGCTGTTAAAGATTGTTAATTACTGTAACGAATCCTGATTAAAGCCGTCTATTAACTATATACAAAAGTACTTAATATCATTGATAGGGCTGTAATTTTATAGTTAATGGTTAGTGTTTAGTATAGCTTATCAATGAGTAACCCCGACTTTCACGTCGGGGTTTTTCTTTATTTAACAATCCGGTCACAAAGGCTGAATTTAAACCCGATTCACGGTATTTCACCGGCAAGGTTCAACTAAATATTTTTCATTCTCGTGTAACATAAACACCTGTTCATCGTCAACTAAGTATCATCAATCATCATCAAAAAACGATCAACCATGAAAAAATTATTTGGGCTACTTGCCCTGCTCACCCAATTTTCCCTAATAGCAAATACTGACTCCCTTACTACCGATATCAAAATCGGATCCATTTCCGGTAAGGTAATAGATAAAAGTCTCAATTCCCCCATCCCCTATGCCGCTGTTGTTATCAAATCTTCTGAAGATCAGAGTATGGTAACCGGTGGGATAACCACAGACGACGGAGACTTTGAGATAAGCCTTCCTGAAGGGGAATTCGAGGTAGAAGTACAATTCCTGGGGTACAAGACTCACAAAACTAATATTATCATTACCAAAAAGAACCGGAAGTTGTCCCTGGGAACCATTGTACTGGAGGAAGAAGCCGAGGCACTGAGTGAAGTGGAAGTAGTGGCAGAACGAACAACCATTGAGCAACGAATAGACCGGAAAGTGGTCAATGTAGGAAAGGACCTCACAACGGCAGGGGCCACTGCATCAGACATTATGAATAACATCCCGTCAGTTAACCTGGACCAGCAGACCGGGCAGCTGACCCTAAGGGGAAACTCCAACGTCAGGGTTATGGTAGACGGTAAGCTGTCTAATGTACCTGTAGCCCAGTTGCTTCGCCAGATTCCCTCAACCTCTATAAAATCAATTGAATTGATCACCAACCCTTCAGCCAAATACAATCCGGAGGGCATGAGTGGGATCATCAATATTATACTGCATAAAAATGCCAATATTGGTTTCAACGGAAACTTAAATACCGGCTTAACGGTAGGGATAGAGGCAAAGTTCAACAGTTCCCTGGACCTGAACTACCGCAACGGGAAATTCAACTTCTACGGGAATTACGGCAACAATGTTGGCAAATATGTAAATGACGGAAATATCCTGAGGGTAGATGAAAATGCAGAACAATTCTTCGATATCCTTGACAACAATAAGTCGCATTTGCTGAAAGCAGGGGTTGATTTTTATCTTAATGACAAGAATACCATCTCCTTCTTCACCAACCAGAACTTCAACAATGGCAGGACTAATGCAATTACCGATGTTTTTTATTACGACGATCCTGTAAGGGATAACAGCCAGACCTTTGTGAGTGATTCTGAAAACCACAGTGAGCAATACAATTTTGACTACAAACTGGACTTCAAGAAGGAAGGACATAACCTGGAGCTGGAAGTTGACCACAACCGTTTTGACCGGGATGAAGAAGCCAATTTCAGGATAACAGGCGCAAATTTGTTCCCCAGCTACACGGATTTTGTAGACACCAGGAGAACGCAAACCTTCGTAAACCTCGATTATGTAAACCCGATTGATTCCATTTCAAAAATTGAAGCCGGCCTGGAGTCCCGAACATTTGAAACCGAAGTGGACTACAATTCCACAGGCCTTTCATTCAACAGCAGTGGAGATCTGGTACCAACCCCAAGTACGGACTTTGTTTATGGCATGGATATATACTCGGCTTATGTAACTTTTGGGCAGAAACGCAACAAATGGTCCTATCAACTGGGGCTGCGGGTGGAAGATGTAACCGTAAAGGCAGACACCAATACCGTAAGAGCTTTTACAGATGAATACACACAGGTATACCCTTCTGCTTTCCTTACATATACACCAAGTGAAAAAGATCAGTTCCAGATAAGTGTAAGCAGGCGCGTAGATCGGCCCGGACTTACCCAGGTAAATCCGATCCGGGAGTGGGCAACACCCTTGATTTCTTCCTTTGGAAACCCAACTCTGGTTCCCCAGTTTACCAATTCTGTGGAGACAAATTATACGCACCGATTTAAAAACGGAAGCCTGACTGCAGGTGTATTTTACAGATCAATCAAGGACGAGATAAACCGGGCTGTTTACATAGACCGCCTGGACCTGAATAAAATCATCCTGACCTTTGACAACTTTGACCGGACTGACGCCTACGGCGTGGAAATCTCAGCAAATTACCGGCCTACCAAATGGTGGAGCATCAATGGTAGCTTTGATATGTTCTCGCAAACGCAGCGCGGTCTGACTGAAAGCCTGACCACTACAGACCCGAACCCAACAGAGGACGATATTGTTACACAAAACCTGGAGGTTGATAACAGAGCATGGAACCTTAGGGTAAACAATATGTTTAAAGCAACGAAAAAACTGACCTTCCAGGCGTTTGGATTCTACAGGGGATCTAACAGAACCATACAGTTTGAAATGGAACCCATGTACTTTGTAAACCTGGGGGCACGCTATAGCTTCGCTCAGGGCAAAGGCACCTTTTCTCTGAACTTCAACGATGTTTTCAACACCATGCGTTTTGCCTTTGACGGGGACCAGCCCTATGCACAAACCGGAGGTTTCAATTGGGAAAGCCAGAATGTATATGCCGGTCTTTCCTATCGCTTTGGAAGTGGAAAAAACAGGGCCATGAAAAGAAAACGAAGAGACGATAATACCAAACAAGGTGGAGGCGGAATCTTATAAGATGGATTGATTGATACCGGAAGGTGGGTTGGTTGACTTCCGGGTATGCCTTCAATTCAAAACCCTGACATCTTAAGATGGTCAGGGTTTTTTTATGGCTTTTCCCCAAATATTCCCGTTGGATGCCCATCCAGGCTGATTTGGTTCTTTTGCTCGAGATATTCCTGCAATCCGGACTCTCCCTTATTCCGGGCCCAGTCATTTAGCAAATCCCTGTCCTCCCGAAATTCCATCAGGGGAACAGCCATTCCACAGGAAGTCTGAACCAGGTCTATATCCATTTCTATGATCTGACGGCTTCCGGGGGTTTCAGGAAAATGGGAAAGGTATTCCTGATACTTGGCATCCCTTGGGTGAAATACGGAAGCCTGCCCATACAACCTCAGGATCAATGGTTTGCCTTCAAAAGCACAAAACATGATGGTCATGCGGGGTGTATGCTGTAAATGTGTGGCGGTTTCGTTTCCACTACCGGTGAGGTTCAGCCAGATTACTTTATTGGGGGAAATTACACGGAAGGCATCCATCCCCTTGGGGGATAAATTGATTGTTCCCCCGGACATGGCCGTGGCCACAAAAAATATATGTTGATCCTTAATAAAATCTACAAGTGAAGACGTGAGGGATTTAATTCTTTTTCCCATAACCTGAGTCTTAAGACCAGCGGATTATGACGCTTCCCCAGGTAAATCCACTACCAAAAGCAGCCAGCACCACAAGGTCTCCAGGCTTAACCTTCCCCTGCTCCCAGGCCTCGGTAAGGGCAATGGGAATAGAGGCCGCAGTGGTATTTCCATATTTCATGATGTTATTAAATACCTGATCATCGGAAAGCCTGAACTTCTTTTGGATAAACTGGGATATACGGAGATTAGCCTGGTGCGGGATCAGCATATCAATGTCCGTGGGTTGCAGGTTATTGGCCTGCAAGCCTTCCATAATAACCTCGCTGAAGCGCACCACCGCATTTTTGAACACAAACTGCCCGTTCATGTAAGGATAATAAGAGGTCTCTTCCGGGTCATTGTCTTTGATAATATCTAAAATCCAGCGTTTCCCCATCCCTGGTGCGATAAGCGAAAGTTCTTCGGCATGTTCTCCCTCTGAATGCAGATGTGTAGACAGGATACCTTTGGTCGGATCTTCTTCCCGGCTCAATACCGCCGCACCAGCACCGTCTCCAAAAATAACTGTAACCCCTCTGCCCCTTGTGGTAAAATCCAGCCCGGTGGAATGTACCTCAGAACCTATAACCAGCACATTCTTATACATGCCGCTTTTGATGTACTGGTCGGCCAGTGAAATGCCGTAAACAAATCCGGAACATTGGTTTCGAATGTCTATCGCCCCCACTGTTTTTATACCCAGATCTCGCTGGACCATCACCCCTGGGCCAGGGAAATAATAATCAGGGCTCAGCGTGGCAAAAACAATGAAGTCAATTTCGTCCTTATCTATACCGGCCCTGTCAATGGCTATTTTCGCGGCCTTTACGCCCAGACTGGCAGTGGTATCCTCTCCTTTTATCACATGCCTCCTTTCTTTAATACCGGTCCGTTCCTGTATCCACTCGTCACTCGTATCCATCATCTTTGACAGATCGTCATTGGTCACCACGTTGTCCGGGACATAATATCCCAAACCAATAATTTTTGAGTTGTACATAATGCGTTTTGTTAGTTAGACAACACAGTTCTTAACAGCTTTACAGGTCATGAAAAGAACGAAAATCTAAAATACCCATAAATGGATATATAGCCTAAAAAATTGGTTAAAGATTCTGTAAAATGGGCATACCCTGAAAGGAACCGGCTATAAAATTTCTTAAATTGCCGAGATGACCTTTTAGGTTTATCTTAACCTTACTCAAAAAGTACCAAACCCAAAAAACACATTACAATGAAAAAGTTATTTGCCTGTTTAGCGATCTTCTCCGTAATTATCGCTTACGGTCAGGAAAACCTTAACTACCAAAAACCCCCTTCTGAAATCCTCGAACTGGTAGATGTGCCTATGGCGCCATCGGTAAGAATAACAGAAACCACAGACTATATGGTGCTTTTGTACCGTGACAGTTACAAGACCATAGCAGAGCTTTCAGAGCCTGAACTGCGCCTCGGAGGTTTGCGTATTAACCCGGATACGAATATTGGTAGCAGAACTACCTATTACAATAATGTCAAAGTTAAAAAGACCGGAGCAAAAGAGGCTACCCAGGTCTCTGGTTTACCTGACAATCCGAGATTGTCCAACTTCAGCACCTCTCCGGATGAGTCCATGATCGCCCTTACAAACACTACAGCTGAGGGAGTGGAACTGTGGGTTTTGGATATAGCGAACGCCCAGGCTCGCCGCTTGTCAGGCCCTGGGATTAATGCCAACCTGGGGGATGTTATCAACTGGTTCAGGGATGGGCAATCTATGCTTGTTAAAATGGTTCCGGAGAATCGTTCCAGGCTGAGAAACACTGCGGTAATGGTACCTTCCGGCCCGACTATCTCCAGCAATGACGGTAAAAAAGCACAAAACAGGACTTACCAGGACCTGCTAAAGAATCCGGATGACGAATTCAACTTTGAACAACTGGCCACATCTTCCCTGTACAGGGTTTCACTTGACGGAAGTAAGAGTCACTGGAAAGAGTCCGATATGTATCGATCAGTAAGCTTTTCTCCGGACGGGGAGTTTGTTATGGTGGTTACCCTTGACAAACCCTTTTCCTACCTGGTACCTTATTATCGCTTCCCATCCACTACAGTTGTTTACACCAAGGATGGAGAGCAGGTGAAGACATTACTGGAAGCACCACTGGTGGAGGAGTTACCCAAGGGACGAATGGCCGTATGGTCGGGGATGCGAAACATAAGCTGGAGAGCTGACAAGCCAGCTAACCTGATCTATGTTAAGGCCCTGGATGGTGGAGACCCTGCAGCAGAAGTGGATTATCGAGACGAAGTATTTGAATGGGAGGCACCCTTCCGGGGGGAAGCAAAGAGTATCCTGAAGACGCGTAATCGCTATGCGGGTATTGAGTGGGGCAATGATCAGCTCGCCGTGGCTTATGACCGCTGGTGGAACAACAGAAATACCAAAACCTACCTCTTTAACCCTTCGGATCCAACAGCAGGTTCAACTATTATTTCGGACCGGAATTATCAGGACCGGTATAGCGATCCCGGGGATTTTGCCACCCAGAGAAATAAATACGGCTTGTATTCACTGGCCATGGACAGGAAAGGAAATGCATACCTGCTGGGCGACGGATTTACGGAAAATGGTCAATTCCCTTTTGTTGACCGATTTAACCTGAAATCCCTTAAGAAAACCCGTTTATACACATCTAATATACCCGGCAAAAAAGAAACACTGGTTGATTATGATATCAAGGAGGATCAGTTACTGGTTCGCATCGAATCTAAAAGTGAGTATCCCAATTACTACTATAAAAGCCTGATAAAGAGAAAAGGGCCTGAACAACTCACATTCTTTGTAAATCCTTTCCAAAGCCTGGAAGATGTTCACAAAGAAGTAATTACCTATAAGCGGGACGATGGGCTAGAACTTTCAGGTACGTTGTATTTACCCGTGGGGTATTCCAAGGACGATAAGATGAAGATGCCCATGATACTCTGGGCTTATCCACGTGAGTACAAGGACAGGAACAGTGCCTCACAGAGTACCCAGAACCCCAATCAGTTTACCTACCCTTCCTGGGGGTCTCCTGTATACTGGGTAACTAGGGGCTATGTGGTTCTGGCCAACGCAGCATTCCCCATAATTGGTGAGAAAGAAGAAGAACCCAATGACAGTTTCAGGTCACAGCTTGTTGCCAATGCCAGGGCGGCTATAGATGCAGTGGATAAACTCGGCTATATAGACCGGGACCGTGTTGCTGTGGGAGGTCACAGCTATGGCGCTTTTATGGTAGCCAACCTCTTGTCTCATTCAGACCTGTTTGCTGCAGGTATTGCGCGTAGCGGAGCTTACAACCGCACACTGACCCCATTTGGTTTTCAAAGCGAAGAACGCAGTTACTGGGAGGCTCCGGAAGTGTACTACACCATGTCGCCTTTTATGCACGCCGACAAAATGAAAACACCACTATTGCTAACTCACGGTAAGGCCGATAACAATTCGGGGACCTATCCCATGCAAAGTGAACGTTATTTTAACGCCTTAAAAGGACTTGGGGCTACGGTAAGACTGGTAATGCTGCCCAAGGAGAGTCATGGTTACCGTGCAAAGGAAAGCATACTTCACCTCTTATGGGAACAAGATCAGTGGCTTGAAAAATATGTCAAGAACAAAGAATCTGCCCCAGAGCAGGATATGAAATAAGCGTGGGGTTAGAGGTACTGCCGGAAGGCATTTACCTCCACCTTCGCTTTCAGGTCGTGCAGTAGGTTATACAAGCCGAAAAATGTACGGTTGATATACAGAAAATGACGGGAGCCACGGTTCCCGTTCATTTTTCTGATGTGTTCGTCTTTGGCATAGCGCTGACTAAGTTCTGCTATCCTTCCCCAGAAATCATGGGAACTGAAATCAAAAGTTTCAGACTGAAAAGGTTCAGTAAACAAGGTTAGCATCTCTTTGAAAAGTGCAGTAAAAAATTTTCGCTCCTCTTCAGTATCATCGGGAGTAAGAATTTCCAGTTCTGCGAGCTTTTCCTTGAAAACCGTTTCGTTTTCTATATTTTCTTTCAGGGCCAGCTCGAAATAAGGGACATAGAATTCATCAGGAACTTCCTTAACACAGCCAAAATCGATGGCGATAAGTTCCCCCTGCTCACTAACCAGAAAATTCCCCGGATGAGGATCGGCATGAACCTTCCGCAGTCCATGCATCTGATACATGTAAAAATCCCAGAGGGTTTGCCCAAGGCGATTTCCCTGCTCCCGGTCAAACGGTTTTTTGGTGTAATCACTCAGGTGCACTCCTTCCATCCAGTCCATGGTAAGTATACGTTCACTGGAAAGCTCAGGATAGTATTTTGGAAAGGAAATATTAGGAATAATGGAGCAGGCTTCTGTGAGTTCTTTGCTTTGTTGTAGTTCCATGAGGTAATTGGTCTCCTCAAGCAATTTGTATTCTACTTCCTTGAAATATTTCTCAGAATCCTTACCCTTGAGGTTGAACATGCGGACTGCAATGGGTTTAACGAGGGCCAGATCACTACTGATGCTCTCTGCAACACCAGGATACTGTATCTTGACAGCCAAAGATTTGCCTTCTTTGGCAGCCCGGTGGACCTGTCCAATACTGGCTGCATTAATGCTATCTTTTTCAAAACTGTCGAACAAAACTTCCGGATACTGACCGAGGTATTTACGGAATGTTTTGCGCACCAACGGGGCTGAAAGAGGGGGTACTGAAAACTGGGACAGGGAGAATTTCTCAACATATGCTCTGGGGAGAATGTTCTTTTCCATACTGAGCATCTGGGCCACCTTTAACGCACTCCCCTTGAGGCTTTTCAGTCCATCGTAAATATCCTGGGCATTTTCCTCATTTAGTTTCTCTTTGCTAAGTTCGGGGTTGACCAGTTTTTTGCCGTAGTATTTCACATAATTACCACCAACCTTTACCCCGGTTTTAACCAATTTACCGGCTCGTTCTACTTTTGAGGTGGGGATTTTATCGAGTGTCTTCAATAGTGGTGGTCTTTAAGCAAAATTTTCCTTGAAGAGGAATTTGCCAAAATCAATAATGCTTTCCAGTGGCGTATTATCAAAAACGTCGAATATGGTATTTACGGATTTTTCAATAGCCATATCCGTTTTCTCAAAACCTGCAGAATCATCATCTATCCAGAATTTTAACAGAAACATAGTCTGTAGCCAGGCTCCTTCAGCGAATACTTTTGGATTGTGCCGGGTAATACATAATTGTTTGTCGGTATTTCCATCATCAATGAGTTCTGTAGCAAAGTTCAATACACTTTTCCTGAGGTCTTTGAGTTGCTCAAGGCTCTTCAGCATATTGGTTTGCCCATCAAGGGTAAATAATACATAGCTCCTGTTTAGTGCTAATAATTCGAAGAAGGTGTAAAAGAAGGAAAGCATCTTTTCCCTGTTTCCATAACCCTGGTAATCCTCGTTTTTCTCGAGCAGTTGCATGCTGTGCTCAAAAAATGCATTCCACACTGCCTTTTGCAAACCTTTAAGCGATCCAAAGTGCTCATAAAAATCGGCCTCTTCAATCTTAACAGCCTTTGCAAAAGCATAGACAGAAGCCGGGACTTCACCTGCTTCCAATACAAAATCCATATACTGCTTTATTATCGTTTTCTTTCCAGGTTTAGCAGTTTTCTTCTTTGCCGACATATTTATGTTTACTTTTTATATTATAATATTAAACTTAATTGCTTAAGGTTAAGCTGATTATGTTCTAAGAAAAAGCGCACTTTCGGGGGAAAGCGCGCTTTTCAAACAACCTAACCAATTAATAAACAAACTGATTACAAAAATCAAGAACTCTTTCATAGCAACCATGTTCCTGTAATCATGTAACAAATATAATTATTGTTTACTTATTTACAATATTCATTAAACAAAACTTTTGTTAAAATTTTTATATAAAAATATATGCCACATTTATGTCAGTTTGTCACCTAAAGCCAGTATGGTACTTTTTTTGTCCTTTTGGCTGCGTAACTAATTTTAAATGATAGAAAACTATGGCTACTGGTAAAATCAATGTTTCTGTAGACAATATTTTCCCTCTTATCAAAAAATTTCTCTATAGTGATCATGAAATTTTCTTGAGGGAACTAGTATCTAATGCAACAGACGCAACGCTGAAGCTCAAGCACCTTGTGTCTATTGGAGAGGCAAAAGTAGAATACGGGGATCCCATAATCGAGATCAAGGCAGACAAGAAAGGTAAGAAACTGCATATCATTGACCAGGGTCTGGGAATGACCGAGGAAGAGGTTAAGAAGTATATTAACGAGGTGGCATTTTCCGGAGCAGAAGAATTCCTTGACAAATACAAGGATGCCGAAAAAGACACGGGAATTATTGGCCACTTTGGCCTTGGTTTTTATTCTTCCTTTATGGTGGCTGACAAGGTTGAGATCATCACTAAGAGTTTTAAGGATGCACCGGCGGTGCATTGGTCTTGTGACGGTTCCCCGAATTTCTCCATAAAAGAGGCCAAGAAAGACACCCATGGTACGGAAATAATACTCCATATTGGTGAAAATGACACCGAATTTCTGGAGGAATCGAGAATCTCCGAACTATTGAGGAAGTACAATAAATTCATGCCAATCCCGATCAAATTCGGCACCCGGACTGAAACACTTCCCAAACCCGAAGATGCAAAGCCCGAAGACCCTGCACCAACACAGGAGGTAGACAATATCATCAACAATCCCAACCCGGCCTGGACCAAAAAACCGGCAGACCTGGAAGACGAAGACTATAAGTCGTTCTACAGAGAGCTGTACCCTATGCAATTTGAGGAGCCTTTATTCCATATCCACCTGAACGTGGATTACCCATTTAACCTTACCGGTATCCTCTATTTCCCAAAGCTTACAACGGATCTGAGCATTCAGAAAGATCGTATACAACTGTATCAAAACCAGGTGTTTGTAACAGATAACGTGGAAGGCATCGTACCAGAATTCCTGACCATGCTAAAAGGGGTAATAGATTCACCAGACATACCGCTTAACGTTTCCCGTTCCTATTTGCAGGCAGACAGTGCGGTAAAGAAAATATCCTCATACATCACCCGAAAAGTAGCAGACAAACTCAACTCTCTGTTCAAAAATAACCGGGAAGACTTTGAGAGCAAATGGAACGATATCAAAATCGTTATTGAATACGGAATGCTTTCTGAGGAGAAATTCTTTGAAAAAGCAGAAAAATTTGCCCTTTACCCCAGTGTGGATGGAAACTTCTACACCTTTGAAGAGTTAAAAGAGAAAATCAAGGACCTGCAAACCGACAAGGATGATAAACTGGTTGTGCTCTATGCATCAGACAAAGAGGCCCAGCACAGCTATATTGAAGCAGCCAAGTCCAGAGGTTATGAAGTACTGCTCTTGGACTCGCCCATCGTAGGACACCTGCTGCAAAAGATGGAGACCAGCAATGATAAGCTGAGTTTTGCCAGGGTAGATGCAGACCACCTGGACAACCTTATCAAAAAAGAGGATACACAGATTAGCAAATTGACGGACGAGGAAAAGGACAAACTCAAAACCAATATTGAGGAAGTCATTTCAGACAAAGGATTTACCATCCAGATGGAAGCCCTCGACAGTGAAGCTGCCCCATTTATCATTACCGAACCCGAATTCATGCGCAGGATGAAAGAGATGCAGCAAACAGGTGGAGGCATGTTTGGAATGGGCAATATGCCGGATATGTATAACCTGGTGGTAAATGCCAACCACCCTCTGGTCAGTGAAATACTCAATACGCGAACCGCAAAGAAAAGGGAAAGACTCATCAATCAATCCCTCGATCTGGCCCGGTTGTCGAAAGGACTTCTAAAAGGGGAGGAATTAACCAAATTCATACAGCGCAGTTACGAAATGGTAAAATAGTTTCCCGATCGATATTCCACGAAAAAGGCTGCTTATTAAGGCAGCCTTTTTTATCTTTAAGTATGAATTATCCCTGGCACTATTTCCTTATGGCTGCCTTTTATATCATTGCCGGTATTGGGCATTTTGTTAAGCCGGAATGGTATCTGAGGGTGATGCCCCCATTTTTTCCAAGCCACAGAACATTGGTTGTTTTAAGTGGTATTGTGGAAATTTTGCTGGGCATTGGATTGTTCTTTCCATTAATCAAGAATTCAGCTCTGATTTTAATAATAGCCATGCTGGTGCTTTTCCTGACCGTACATGTGTACATGCTGAGTGGAAAAAAGGCAGCAGCAGGAATCCCATTGTGGATACTTATATTGCGACTGCCCTTACAGTTCCTGCTTATGTATTGGGCCTATACTTACCTGGAACTTTAATCCTCAAAAGCCAATGAAAACGATACTTGTAGACGCCTGGAATACTTTGATTACCAAAAATGGGATAGATACTGACATGGTAACACTGCTGGATAAATATACCAACCCCAAAATAATAGTTACGAATGCCAATGCAGAAGAGCAGCAGGCCTTTGGCATGGTGAATTTACCCTATCCGCTGTACAGTATGAACCATCATCCGGATAAAACCGACCCCTATTATTTTGAGTCCCTGCTAAAAGCCTACGACCTTAAGCCCCATGAAACAATCTATTTCGAACACAATTCCGATGCCGTGGCCAGTGCTGCCTCTGCAGGCATAAAAGCCCTCTGGTTTGACAAAGACCTGCGAGATTTTAAAAAATTAAAGGCTTTTCTGGACGCATCACTGCAGGCCTAATCGACGGTCAAAAATCCTTTTCATAAATAGGATTTGCAACAGTACAAAAAAGGCAAAGAATCCAATACTGTATATGGAGCTGTATTCCAGGTCCGGTAAGGCCATCCGTTCCAACGGGTTGGTGAAATTTATGAAAGAGCTCATCCTGGAAGCCCAGTCCCATTGGGTTGAAGTCCCGGTAATGGAAGCCCATACCAAAACCCCCGAAAAAACAATCCCAATAACTACCCATGTCAACCGGGATATGGGTGCTTTATATCTGGTAACTGCAGAGGCCTCCCTTTTGGTCTCCAGTGCTGCCAGAACCTTTTCGGTAAAATCAATACCGGGTTCTTCAGGATTTGCTTCCTGCATGGCCTTATCAATAAATCGTTCCCAGGATTTGTCCTCACTAGCTTTCATAGATCGAAATTGTTTCTTTGTCCATCATTTTTTCCAGAACAGAAGCCAGTCTTTTTCTGCCTCTGTGCAATCTTACCTTAACCGAGTTCACGCTAATATTCAATACCTCTGAAATTTCCTTCAGCGACAGACTTTCAAAATAGAACAGGCTCAATATAACCCCGTCATCTCCCGGAAGCTCCCCAAGCGCTCTCTGGATGATCTGCTTCCTCTCCATGCGCTCCATATGGTCCCAGGTCATTTCGGCTATCTGGATATTGGTAACTTCTTCATATTGCAACTGCGTTGTGCTGGGTTTCCTTTTGTTCTTCTTAAGACAATCCAGGCTTCTGTGATAAGCAATCCGGTAAAGCCAGGTAGATAATTTAGCATCTCCCTTGAAAGTACCTATGGACTGGTAAGCCTTAAGAAAAGCATCCTGGGAAACCTCTTCAGCATCTTCTTCATTCTTAACAATGCGCAGGGCCAGCGTATATACCATATGCTTGTATTGCCCAATAAAGGTTATAAACGCCTGTTTATCCCCTTCTTTAAGCCTTTTGATTAGGTGTTGGTCTGAATGATGGCCCATGTGTACTATAAGACGATTATACAACCTTTAAGGTTACATAGTTTAAAAAAATATTTGCTGACCTGTAACCTTTTTAAAAAAACTGCGGTCTTATGGAATGAAACCAATGTATAATTTTAAAAAAGAAAAACGAACATGGGAGGAGAAATCATAGTTACCGCATTAATCTTTGGTGCCATTTTTGGCGTTTTTTACCTGTATTTTTCAACAAGGAACAAGGAAAGGCTGGCCCTTATTGAGAAGGGAGCAGATGCCAGCATATTCTTTTCGTCTAAAAATCGCCGGAGTGCTCCATTCTGGAAAGTCCTGATCCTGAATCTATCCTTATTGCTCATCAGTATTGGTGTTGGCGTATTCCTGGCCTCTGTACTGACACAGTTTGGTGTAGATGAAGAGACCGCTTACCCGGGTACCATTTTCCTGATGGCAGGTGTTGGTCTCTTTGTGGGCTTCAACATGACCAAGAAACTGGAAAGAGAGGACTAAAAAGTATCATAAAAGTCTGAAAGCAACCGCTATCTTATTAGGTAGCGGTTTTTTATTTTTAGGGTATGAAAGTAGTATCAACCAACATTGCCCGCCCGAGGGAAATAAGCTGGAAGGGCAAAACGGAATTCACAGGCATATACAAAGAACCGGTAAATGATCCCATTTTCCTTGGGAAAGAGGAGGTGCACGGGGATACCATTGTGCACGCTAAGGTACATGGCGGCATTGATAAAGCCTGCTATCTTTTTTCGACGGATGAGTACAACTACTGGAAGAACAAATACCCTGATTTAGACTGGAATTGGGGTATGTTTGGCGAAAACTTAAGCATCTCCGGACTGGATGAATCAAAACTACGGATTGGAGATGTGCTGCAAATAGGGAAGGCACTTGTAGAAGTCTCTGAGCCCAGGGAACCCTGCTACAAGCTTGGTATTAAATTCGGGAACCAGGGAATAATACAGGAATTTGTGGATCGCGGCTTTCCTGGCACCTATGTGCGTATTCTCGAAGAAGGTTTGGTCAGCTCAGGAGACAGGGTTACTACCACTCGACAATCTGAAAACACCCTGACCGTGAAGGCATTTTTCGAATTGCGATACATGCAGGAGAAAGACCCGGCAATCCTGCAACTTGCCCTTGAAAATCCAGCACTTTCCAGCAGGAAAAAGGCAAAGCTCAAAAAATTCCTATAAAAAAGGGGCTTTTCCAAGCCCCTTTTAATATGGTTTATCAAATTTATTTAACAGCAAGTTTTTCCCTGTAGGTACCTTCGCTGTCTTTAACAACTATCGTATAGTTGTCTTCAAAGGCTTTCTCAAAGTTAAATGCCTTTTGGATTAAAAGTTCTCCTTCAATTACCTCACTAAAGACAATTCGATTTTCACTGTCAATTACCTTGATATTTACCTTTTCGAGGTCCAGGTTTAACAGGTTCATAAAGAGCTTGTCTCCTTTCTTCTTGAAAACAGGCCTTGTAGTTTCCTTTTTGGTAAGTCGCTCTATTTCAAAGGCTTTTTTACCCACTTTACTTTCATTGGCTGTAGCTATTGCAGTTGCAAATAACAGGGCCAGTATACCGGTGGTTTTTACAATTGTTTTCATAATATTTCGTTTTTAAATTATTGATTTTAAATAGGGTTACATTTTAATTTTAGAAGGTATACAACATAATAGCCGCTACCAGGGCCATTGTTATTGCATTCAGAGTCACATAAAGTATAAGACCCTGAACTTCCGGTTTAAGATTTCTCAATTGTTTAATCATAGCTTCTGTTTTTTCGTTAATCATTCAAACAGGTAATTCTAAATTACACTGCAAACCTACTCCAGAATGCCATTATCCAACTACATGGACATTTTCCAATTTATGTTTTATTTTAACCCTATTTATTGTTAAAAAAATGTAAAAAGGTAATATTAAACATATAAAGGGTAATTTTGCAAACGAATACCAAATGGCCCCACGGTAACTTTACACTATCAATCAGAAAAAAATGAGACAGCTCAAACCTACATTTGAAGTAATAGAACCTAATTTTGGTCATTCCTACACCTACCAAAAATTTGATGCTGCCAAAAACAACAAGGACAATTACTGGCACTACCACCCTGAAATTGAATTGGTATATATAAATGGGGGGGCCGGTAAAAGACAGATCGGCAGCCATGTATCCTGCTACACCGAAGGAGACCTGATCCTAATTGGCAGCAATCTTCCACATTGTGGTTTTACGGATAAATTTACCGGCAACAAGAGTGAAACGGTAATTCAGATGAAAGAGGACTTCCTGGGAAATGATTTTTTCAACATCCCGGAAATGAAAAAAATAAGGACTTTGTTTGAAATGGCTAAAAGCGGTATTGCCTTTTACGGGGAAACCAAAAACATAGTGGGTGAGAAAATGGAGGCCATGCATGGGAAATCAGATTTCAGGGGCCTGCTTTCCATCCTCAGTATTTTAAACGACCTGAGCAATTCGAGGGAAATGAAAATACTCAATGCCGATGCATTTTCTATGGAGGCTGAAGTAAAGGATAATGACAGGATTAACCTGGTATTCAACTACGTAAAGTCTAATTTCAAGGAAGACATTCCCCTGAAGACCATTGCTGATCTCAGCAGCATGACCGTTCCTTCTTTTTGCCGCTATTTCAAGAAGATCACCAACAAGACCTTTGTTCAGTTTTTGAATGAATACCGCCTGGTTCACGCCTCCAAACTACTGGCAGAGCAACCTATGAGCATAACCGAGGTTTGTTTTGACAGCGGTTTCAATAATTTCTCCCATTTCAACAAATCTTTCAAGGCCTTTACCGGCCAAAGTCCGTCCGAATACCGGAACCAGCTTAAAAAAGTACTGCAGTAATGGCTTCTCCAGGATTAGGTGGAGAAAAACTGGAATTGCCGGATTCGGATATCTGGTATTACCCTGCATTCCTGAAACCGGCAGCAGCTACCAAATATTTTGAGAAGCTGAGACGAGAAACTCCCTGGCAGCAGGACGACATAAAGGTTTTTGGCAAGACTTATGCGCAGCCCAGACTCACAGCACTGTACGGGAATAACCAGAAGCCTTATCAGTATTCCAGCATTACCATGCACCCCCGGGAATTCACACCATTGCTTGAAGGCCTCAAGGCAGATATTGAAGAAATAGCAGGTATTTCTTTCAGCAGCTGTCTCTTGAACCTATATCGGGATGGCCGGGACAGCAATGGCTGGCATGCTGATGACGAAAAGGAATTGGGTATTAATCCGGTAATCGCCTCGCTTTCCCTTGGCGAAGCACGAAGTTTTCATTTTAAGCACAAAACAAACAAGGATCTGAGACATCGTATGACCTTGGAACACGGCAGTCTTTTGTTGATGCAGGGAACCACCCAGCACCACTGGCTGCATCAAATCCCCAAGACTAAGAGGCCCATTGGAGAACGCATCAACCTTACCTTCCGTGTAATCCAATAAAAAATCGGTCTGTAAAAGCAAACCGATTTTTTATTACCCTCAGATGTTCACCTAAACTACTGCCTTTAATGCTCGGGTAGTGCATTAATCTCCTCATAGTTTAGTATTAAATTAGATCTGATTTTCCTGAATTCCCAATATAATAGATTAAAAACCAGATCATTAGATAAACGGCTGATTCTGAACCCCTGATCTATTCCTAAATTATGGTTTATCTTTGCACCGCTATGAGTAAAGAATTCACAAAAGAAGAGCTGGATCGTATTATTGAAATGGCCTGGGAGGACAGGACCCCATTTGACGCCATTACCCATCAGTTTGGCATTAGTGAACAGGAAACTATTGCTATTATGAGGAAACACATGAAGGCCAGTAGTTTCAGGATGTGGAGAAAACGGGTTCAGGGTCGCAGGACCAAGCACGCCAAATTACGAGAAAGTTCGGTTGATCGATTTAAATGCAGTCGGCAACGCCAAATTACAGGAAATAGGATCTCCAAACGCTGAGCCTAGTCGAAAATATCATTGAGCACTTCTGCCAGTCGAACACCCCCTTTTACCAATTGTTGCTCAACGGTTTGCCAGTATTTATAGCTGTAGGAATACCCAAGCTTTTCACCCACTTCTACCGAGTCATAAATTTCATTTGCGATGTCCTGGGATTCCTCAACCCAACTGTAGACATCACCCTGTGCCAGTTCCATGCGTTCCGTCCGGCTCAGTTTATCCACCCTTTTGGTGAGTTCAGTGTAGCTCATACCGTAATCACTGATCATATTGGTATCCCATAAACGGTGCAGGTTACTGCCACGGCCAAACCACTGGATCTGAATATCATTGCCGCCCCGGTCCCCTGCCCTTCCGGCATGCATGGGCTGATGAAGGTCTCCCACCAGGTGCACCAGCATTTTGAGGTAGAAAATATGGTCTGCTTCGGATCGGGTTTCATCCTCCAGAATAGCCTTGCAGCGCAGTATCCCCATAACCACATCCCCATCAGGATTATGTTTTGCGTTGCGATATTCCTGATCGGGCTCGAAATTTACGTAGTGCCAGGTCATGAACCTGTCATATACACGGTCTGATCTTATGGCATCAGCATAATTGGCTACTTCTGCCAGAGTTTGCCCTTTGAGCAATTTCCTGATCTTGCGTTTTGCTTTGCCTGTCAGGTATTTTTGCGCCACTTCACCTACTACTCTATGACCCGTTTTACCCCAGATATCGGCATTTCCGTAAGCCATTGAGGCGCTTAAAAGTAAAAGGATAAGAATCCGTTTCATATTTTAAATTTTGCAGATCAAAAATAGAGATTTCATCCAGTCTCCGGGTTAATTTGTCTTTAAATTTTATACATTAATGCTTTAATCCTTTTAGCAAAAAAAAATGAGGATAATCAGCCTGATCTGCTTTTTTTTCCTGCTGCATACCAATGCCCAGGAAATAATTTCTGAAGAAATAGCCATGGCCAACGGTGACATTATGTTGCCGGGAACCCTTTCCTACCCCGAAGGTTCGGTTAGTCCGCTGGTTATTTTTATTCAGGGTTCGGGCAATGTAGACCGGGATGGGAACCAGGCCGGGACCGTTATACAGTCTGCCTATATCAGAACACTCAGGGATAGCCTTAACCACAGGGGGATTGCTTTTTACAGTTACGACAAAAGAACAGCAGTAGGGGCCAACTTCAGCAAATTAAAAAATATCGTTTTTGAAGACCTTGTTGCGGATGCGAGACAAGCGGTGAACAGGTTTCTTTCCGACAACAGATTCGCTTCGGTGCATGTGATCGGGCATAGTCAGGGTTCCCTGGCAGGCATGATGAGCCTGTCCCCAGAAGTGAGCAGTTTTATCTCGCTAGCAGGGCCTGGGGTATCGATTGACAAGAAAATCATTGAGCAGATAGGTAATCAGAGTGCTGATTTGGGAAAAATTGTCGAAAAGCATTTTCAGGAACTCCGGGAAACCGACACCATAGCTGAGATTAATCCTATGCTCTACTCCATCTTTGCCCCTCAAAACCAGCGGTTTCTGAAACTTTATACCGCACTTGATCCGTCTGAAGAAATTAAAAAGGTGTCTGTGCCTACCTTGATTATAAATGGAGAGGCAGATCTCCAGGTAAGTGCCGATGATGCCAGGCTCCTTCACGAAGCTTTACCGGAATCCCGACTGGAAATAATTCCCAAACTCAACCACGTACTTAAGGAAGTGAATTCCCTTGTTGAAAATCAACAGTCATATATGCAGGCCGACATACCCCTCTCTCCGGCCCTTCTGGATATTATAACAGCCTTTATCATTGAAAACCAGTAAAGTGTAATCACAGGGCCAAACTTTGGGATTTTTTTAAGACCGTTTAATGTTAAATTTGTGTCTGCTGACTAAGGAAACAAAATGCCAAGGACTGTTTGTTGTCTGCTATTTGTTGTTTTATCCTGCACCATATACGGACAAGAAAATTACAAATCATTTACGGTACGCTATATTGATGAAAACATTACTCCTGACGGAGCATTGGATGAACCCATCTGGTTTGCTGCGGAAAGCGCCCATGACTTTTGGGAATATTTCCCCGTAGATTCCATACAGGCGGTTAAACAAACCGACATAAAGATGTTGTACGACGACAAAAATCTTTATGTGGGTATTACAGTCTACACTGCAGGACGAGATTATGCCGTGGAATCTTTGAAAAGGGATTTCCGTGCCGGAAACAGTGACAACATCACCTTGCTCTTTGACACCTTTAACGACGGGAACAATGCCTTTATGTTCGGGATCAATCCCTATGGCGTAAGGCGTGAAGGACTGATTTCAGGCGGTGGCCTGGATGGAGGGGATTTTACTAATTCATGGGATGTGAAGTGGAGGGGCAACTCAAAGATCTACGATGAGTACTATACTGCCGAAATGATAATCCCACTGACTTCATTTAAATTCCGGGAGGGGGAAACCAAATGGCGATTTAACAGTTACCGATTTGATACCCAGTCCAATGAGAATAGCACCTGGGTACGCATCCCCCAGAACCAGAACATTTTTGGCCTGACTTTTATGGGGGATATGGTATTTGAGAAGCCCCTTGGAAAATCCAGATCCCCATTCGCTGTTATCCCCTATATCAATTACCTGGGGGCACAGGATTTCGAAAATGAATCCTCCATAAGTAATTTCAAGTTTGGTGGTGATGCCAAAGTGTCCATCGGAAATAGTATGAACCTGGATATCACGGTAAATCCCGATTTTTCACAGGTAGAAGTAGATAACCAGGTGACGAACCTGACACGCTTTGAAATTGGCCTTCCTGAAAGGCGGCAATTCTTTATTGACAATATCGATCTCTTTGCAGATTTTGGTGATTCCCGGGATAGTAACCCCTTTTTTTCAAGACGTATTGGTATTGCTCGTGACACAGCTGACAACACCATTGAAAATAGTATAATCGGAGGGGTCAGGCTTAGCGGTAAACTGAACAACAGGCTCCGGTTTGGATTCCTTAATATTCAAACCGAGGCTGATGAAGCCAATGAAATTGCCTCCAACAATAATATGATGCTGGCCGTTCAGCAACAGGTATTCTCCCGTTCCAATATAGGATTCTTTTTTATCAACAGGCAGGCTGCCAAAGACTATGATTTCCAGACAGATGAAGATCGTTATAATCGTGTTCTGGGAGTTGACTATAACCTGATCTCAGAAGACAATCTATGGAGTGGAAGGTTCTTCATGCATAAATCCTTTGAACCGGGGGGCAGAATGGAGGACCTGTCCACTGGAATGCGTTTGGAATACAATTCCCGATACTGGAACTTTTTCAGCAAGGCAGTGTTTGTTGGAGAAGATTACCAGTCTGACCTTGGGTTTATCCGCCGAACCGATATTTTCAAGGGTATTTTTAGTATGAGGCGGGTTTTCTGGCCAAAGAATGGAATTATACAGAATCACAGCATAAGGCTTATTCCCAACTATATCTGGAGTCCTAGCCGTAATTTTCAAAACACGGATTATACCACAAGAGTTGACTGGGAGTTTCGATTTCAGGACCAGTCCCAGGCTCAGGTTTCTTTTTCACACCGGTACACCTATTTACTGGATGAGTTTGACCCTACCCGAAGTGATGATGCCCTTCCCCTTCCTGGCGAACAGGGATACTATTACAATTCCGTAAATTTTCAATACAGATCGGACAGGCGACGCCTTTTTTCATATTCACTGGAGCCTACAATAGGCCGATTTTTTAACGGTGATCGTTTCTCATTGGAAGGTGGAATGAACCTTCGTGTTCAGCCCAAAACTGTTATTTCCATGAACTTTAGGTATGACCAGATAAAGCTACCGGAACCTTATGGCAGTGCAGACATCTGGCTGATAAGTCCCAGGTTTGACCTCACCTTCAGCAAATCTATCTTCTGGTCTACGCTTGTCCAGTATAGCAATCAACGGGACAACCTGGGTATAAATTCGCGTTTACAATGGCGTTTTGCTCCGCTTTCTGACCTATTCCTGGTTTATAACGACAATTATTTTGTCAATTCCTTTATGCCCAAACTGAGGTCCATCAACCTCAAGCTTACCTACTGGTTGAATATATAAGAGCGCTTTGCGTGTTGATTTGCCTGTGGTAATTTGACTATATTTGGTCGCATAACTAACTAGCAAACTACGAATGAATCAACTACCACTAACTGAAGACACCGTAATCTTCGGACTGCTTTGTTTGTGCCTCGGATTTGTCTTCTATACCTCTTCCATCAAGACTGGGTTTTGGGGCAAATTCTACAAAATTATCCCCACCTTACTGATGTGCTACATGCTGCCCGCCATACTGACGAGTACGGGCCTGATCTCGGAGAAGGATTCTAACCTATATTACATCGCCAGTCGATATCTATTACCGGCTGCACTGGTCCTGTTGACCCTGAGCATTGACCTGAAAGCCATTCTCAACCTGGGTTCCAAGGCACTGATAATGTTCCTTACAGGTACAGCAGGTATTATTATAGGTGGGCCTATTGCGATCCTCATTGTTTCCATTTTCTCACCGGAAACCGTAGGTGGGAGTGATTTTGATGCGGTATGGAGGGGCTTATCTACCATTGCCGGAAGCTGGATCGGGGGCGGGGCCAATCAGGCGGCCATGCTGGAAGTCTTTTCCTATAACCCCAAGAAATTTGGTGATATGGTACTTGTTGATATTGTGGTTGCCAATATCTGGATGGCAATCATTCTTCTTGGAATAGGACGCTCCAAGCAGATAGACAAATGGCTTAAGTCTGACACATCAGCCATAGAGACCCTAAAAGAAAAAGTTTCTGCATACACTGCAAAAATTACCCGTGTAACTACCCTGAACGATTATATAATTATGTTGTGCCTGGCATTTACAGCGGTAGGGATCGCCCATTTTGCGGGTAATCATTTTGCTGAATTCCTGGAGGCCAGTTTTGAGGTAATCCGGAATAAACAAAAGGCGCTTTCCTCACTTGGGTCGAAGTTCCTGTGGATGGTGGTCTTCTCAACGGTTATAGGGATTGTGCTTTCCTTTACCAGGGCAAAGAATTATGAGGGTGCTGGAGCCAGTAAGATTGGCGGGTTGTTCATTTATATACTCGTGGCTACCATTGGCATGAAGATGGATCTGAGGACTTTCCTGGAAAATCCCGGCTTAATCCTGGTTGGATTGATCTGGATTTCCATACATGCCGGTTTGCTCATTCTCGTTGCTAAATTGATCAAAGCCCCGTATTTCTTCCTTGCCGTGGGAAGTCAGGCCAACGTGGGCGGAGCGGCCTCTGCGCCGGTGGTAGCAGCGGAATTCCATCCTTCCCTGACCTCTGTAGGAATCCTGCTTGCCGTACTCGGTTATGTGGTGGGAACCGCAGGTGCATATATTTGCGGACTTCTTATGGAAATTGCGGCAAATGTTTAGAATCTCGATCAGATTCAGCATATTTGCGCTTCTAAAGTTTTGATGATGAGAATTAGCTTGTGGACCCTTCTGGTAGTGATTGTGATCTTTTCCTGTAAACAGGAGACGAATCCCAATGAGATGACGGTAAGCGGACAGGTAAAAGGATTGAAAAAGGGGACCTTGTTCCTGCAGCATGTGCAGGATACTCTTTTGGTAACTGTTGATTCCCTTCAGGTAAGGGGAGATGGGCAGTTCTCCTTTACTACCCTGCTGGAAAGTCCGGAAATCTTCTATTTATACCTGGATAAGGAGGACAACAACGAAATTAATGACCGGATCACCTTTTTTGCCGAACCCGGATCCATAGTTATCAATACCACCTGGAATGGCTTTGATATTGATGCTGAAATAAGCGGTTCGGAATCCCAAAAAAAACTAGAGGAATATTTGTCAGTGATGTCCCGTTTTAATTCCAGGAATATTGAATTTCTTCAGGCAGCATCCGATCCGAAAGTGATTCAAAACCAGGAAGCCCTGGATTCCCTGCAAATAGCGAGCGACAGAAACGCGCAAAGAGGATTCCTGTACTCTCTGAATTACGCACTTAACAATAAGGACTCTTATATTGCCCCTTACATCGCCGTCAAAGAAGTCCCCAGTGCCGGCACAGGCATACTCGATTCTATATACAATTCCCTGAGCCCTGAGGTGGCAGCCTCAAAATATGGGAAGGAATTAATCCGTCTGATCGAAGGTAAAAAAGGAGAGCAGCAATAAGTCTTAAAGCTTATTAAGCTTGTCTACAAGGCCTCTGGCCTCTTTTTCCAGTTCTTCCCGAATCCCTTTGAAATGGGTTTTGTGATCTTCAACCCCTTTCTGGTTGACCTTTGCCATTAGTTCATCAAAAGTGGAAATGGCGTCCTCAATTATTGCTGAGCCTTCTTTGGAGCCCTGTTTTTCATTTGAGGCTTCAATGATGTAGACGGCCTCAATGATGTCGCCTAATACGTAGTTGATGTCTTTCTTTAAATCCCGGATACTGGCCATGAGTAAATTTTTTTCAAAAGTAAGCCTTTTATAGGGTGACTTCCAAAAGGCTGGCGTTTTCACCTTCTAATTGCAGTGAATTTATACCTGCCGGCATAAGGCAGGTTTCCCCTTTAGACAAGTTTATACTACCGCCTTCGGTGGTAAGGCGAACCGATCCGGCCACCACAATCCAGATACTAAAAGCATCCCGACCGGACAGGTCCTGTTCAAGACAACCGTTCAGGGGAATGTAGTTTGTGGTAAAATAAGGGGAATCTACCATGGGATTGGCAGTATTTGGCACCTTTGGATAAGAAACCCTGAAATTCTGTTCTGCACTAAAATCGATAGCCTCCAGGGCCTCTTCGGTGTGTAACTCCCGTGCATTTCCGTTGGCGTCTCTCCGGTCGTAATCGTAAACCCTGTACGTAAGATCAGAAGTTTGCTGTATTTCTGCCAGCATAACCCCGGCGCCTATGGCATGGATTTTACCGGCATTGATGAAGAAGGTGTCTCCTGCATCAACGGCCTCTTTATTCATAAGGTCCAGCAGGGTATTATCCTCCAGGTGTCGTTGGTATTCTTCGGCACTAACCGCATGGTTGAAATCGATCAGCAGCCGAGCCCCCGGATCGGCCTGCATAACATACCACATTTCCGTCTTGCCGAAGGAATTGTGCCTTTTCCTTGCCAGTTCATCATCCGGGTGAACCTGTATAGACAAGTCATCAGCTGCATCGATAAACTTAATAAGAATAGGAAACTCTGCTCCAAAACGACTTACAATGCTGCTCCCCAGTAATTCCTCTGGAAAGCGATCAATCAGCTCCTGAAGGGAAATGCCTTCGTAGGCCCCGTTGGAAACAATTGAAATATCGCCAGGAACGGCAGAAACCTCCCAGCTTTCACCGATATTCGGACCCTGAGCAGGTTTACCCAGTTCATTCTTAAGCTTGGATCCTCCCCAGATACGCTCCTTAAGAATGGGTATAAACTTTAACGGATATAATTGCATCTCAGTTCTGTTGTTTCAAAGCATTCAACGCCTTTTTCATATGTTGTGTTGCGTTAATGCTATTAAATACCATGCTGATTTTTCCTGATTTATCTACTACATAGGTTTCCCTTCCCGGTAGCAGATTGAACATTTTACCTTCTACTTTGAAAAGTTTTCTAACTTTATTCTGACGATCTGCCAGCAATGTAAAAGGTAACCTGTATTTGGATGCAAATTTACGGTGGGAGTTTTCAGAATCAGCACTGATGCCGATGACCATCGCCCCTAGTTCGGTGAATTCCTCATAACTGTCCCTGAATGAACATACTTCCATGGTACAGCCTGGTGTATTGTCCTTTGGGTAAAAGAAAACAACCAGGTTGTGTTTGCCTAAATGGTCTGAGATATTGAAAAGATTTCCATCCTGATCATTGAGCGTGAAATGGGGAACCTTATCCCCTACTTTTAGTCCCATGGCTATCCGTTGTAAGTGACAAAATTCCTTGGAGTTTCATAGAGAACTACTTCCAAATCGTTTTCAGCGGCAATGTGAGGGCGCAACTTGTTCCAGATAACTACGGCAATATTTTCAGCAGTGGGAATAAGCGTTTTAAATTCCGGGACTTGCAGGTTCAGGTTTTTATGATCGAGCGCCTCCTCTACCTCCGATTTAATCAGGTCCTTGAGTTCCTTCATGTCGATAACCATACCGGTTTTGGGATCGATCTCCCCGGTAACACTGACAACCAGCTCATAGTTATGTCCGTGGTAATGGGGGTTGTTGCATTTTCCGAAAACAGCTTCATTTTTAGCGTCATCCCACTCCGGTAAAAATAACCTGTGGGCAGCGTTGAAATGGGCTTTACGACTAACTTTTACTTTCATCTGCTTACTTTTTTTGGAAGAGGTGGTCGTAAAATTTATCAAAAATAATCTTGAACCAGGCCGTGTACCTTTCAGGATTATTGGCGATATCGGCTTTTATATTTTCTGGCAACATCCATTTCCAGCTGGCTACCTCCTCAGGATTGATCTCAGGGGCGTCATTGTAATGGCCTAACATCACGTGATCTAATTCGTGTTCGGTGAGGCCATTGTCAAATTCGGCTTTGTAGACAAAGGAAAAGAGCTCCTTCAATTCGGTTTCAAAACCCATTTCCTCTTTAAGCCTGCGCACGCCCGCTTCGATGTTAGATTCTCCCTCACGCTGGTGGCTGCAACAGGTATTGGTCCACAGCAAAGGCGAGTGGTATTTATGCGCTGCCCTTTGTTGCAGCATAATTTCCCCTGCCGGGTTCATGACAAATACCGAAAAAGCTCTGTGCAGGACACCCTTCTCATGGGCTTCCATTTTGGGCATGGTGCCCAGTTGTTCATTTGCCTGGTTTACCAGGATTACCATTTCCTCTTTCACATCGCAAAAATAGCAGGTTTACCCAACAATAGGGTTAAGAGCGTCTTAAAACTAAACCAGGTAAGCAGTAAAGCCCTTTTTTAGAAGAAACGAGGGGACTTCAAATTACCCTGGACTCGGATAAAATCGTACCGCAGTATCACTTCAAAAGAACCGTCATTGAAAGCTGCATTGCCCAATTCTGTAATCTCCCTGTCGTAGGCTATCCCCAGAAGGAAGGAGGGAGAGATCTGAAATCCAGCCATACCACTAAAGGCAGCGTCCCAGCGGTATGCTGCGCCCAGGATAAACTTATCGTTATACATGAAATTGGCAGACAGATCAAGTTGCAGGGGGGCTCCGCGAACTACTTTGGTCAACAAAGCCGGTTTAAATTTCCAGAAGGCACTCATTTCCATGACGTAACCGGTAATGAAGTAAAAATTCAATTCTTCACTCGCAGTAGAAAGGGATGACTCATCAAAATGCGTCGTTTCCAGGATCCTGGGAACAGAAAGCCCTGCATAGAACCGTTCTGTATGGTAATAAACCCCGGCCCCGATATTGGGTGAAAACCTGTTCTGAATATCCTGCTGCAGCGTGGGATCCGGACCACCCGGGCTGCTCAGGTCCTGGTTGAGTTCGGAAAACCTTATGTCCAGCAAATGAGCACTTGCCTTGATGCCAAAGCTCAGCCTTGCATCCTGAGAAGTTTGAACAGTATAGGAAAAATCCAGGTCGAAATACGTTTCCGAGGTAGGCCCAATCTGGTCATTAACAACGGATATCCCTGCACCAACCCCTTTGTATCCCAGAGGGCTATGGACGTTCAACGTCTGTGTTTTGGGTGCTCCGTCAAGACCAACCCACTGTGCCCGGTACAGGGCGGCAATACTCATATGCCCCCTGGATCCGGCATACCCCGGATTAACACTTACCGTATTGTACATATACTGGGTGTACTGTGCATCCTGCTGGGCTTCCGTAGTGGCCATACCCAATAGTATGGAAAGAAATCCCCAAAGCAGTTTTTTAAAGCGATTATGTTTAGACTGGTTCATTTTTTCCTTGGTTGCTAACGGTTAAGATACAAGTATCCGGACAGGGTTTGCATAATTCCATTATCATCCTCAAAATCCAGGATATAGAAATATGTACCTACAGGCAGTTTGTTATCTACATCCACGGTAACCCTGCCCTCTGATGTGCCATCAAAGACGTTGCCCTGGCTGTTATACGCTTTGGTCATGTAGACCTGTACACCCCATCGGTTGTAAATTTTTATGGTGTTATTCGGATAATTTTCAATACCCCTAATCGTAAGCACATCATGTACCCCATCTCCATTCGGAGTCACTACATTGAAGACTTCAATATCAGCCTCAATAATGTTTAGTTCCAGATAATCGGGTATTCCATCGGTATCAAAATCATCATTGCTATAGATACCATCGAAATTGGCATCTTCATCAATGGTCATAATGTTATCATCGTCATCATCCGTATCGCGATAATCCGATTCTGAATCACGGTCCGTATTTGGAAGGTTCTCATACGGATCATCAATTTCATCATTCACATCCAGATCTATCTGGGTGTAGCCTTCATATCCGTCATCCAGACCATCATTGTCTTTATCAGAACCAATAAAGGTCACATCCGGAATACCATCGTGGTCGTGGTCATGAGCTTCAATGTTATCCGGCACATTGTCATTATCACTGTCTGTATCCACATAGTCCGGAATACCATCTCCATCGGTGTCTACCGGAATAATTCCCAGGTTTCCGCCTGTTTCGTAGACGTCATCCAGACCGTTATCGTTATTGTCCAGGCTGCTTGGTGCCTCATAATCTGCTGTGGTTTGTGCTTCCACATTATCCGGGATACCATCGTCATCGCTATCAATATCGAGGTAATCCGGAATACCGTCACCATCGGTGTCTGTAGGGTTCGTTGACGGATCATTGTCTCCATCGAGATTCAGATCTTCAAAGCTGTCTACGATTCCGTCGTCATCAGCATCGAGGTCTACACCCAGAGGATTGGTGATTACAGTAACTGTCGCTGTACTGCAATTTCCGAGAGAATCACAGAGCGTATAAGAGAAGGCATCTGTACCTATAAACCCAGGGTTGGGCGTATAGGTAACCGTATCATCTGAAGGATCTCCCGGTGTGCCACCATCATTTATCGTTACCGTCCCATTCAGAGGGCTGGCAGTGGTCAGCGTGCCGGAAACAGGAAGGTCATTATCATTGGCAAGTATATCTATAGTGATCGGGGTATCTTCCTCCGTAGCAATGGAATCATCAATGGCATCCACAATAGGATTAACCGTGATATTTACCGTAGCCGTACTACAATCGCCCATATTATTGCAAACCGTATAATCAAATGAATCCGTACCGTTGTAATCGGGATTCGGTGTATAGGTAATCACATCATCTGAGGGGTCATTGGGTGTTCCTCCATCATCTATAGCTACTGTACCGTGCGCAGGGCTGGTGGTTGTCAAAGTTCCGACCGCAGGTAGGTTGGAATCATTGGCGTAAACGTTTATAACGGCAGATGTATCCTCATCCAGGGTGGCCACATCGTCCAAGAGGACAGCAGCCTGTTGCAGGCAAACGACAGTAAACCCCGGCAAATCAATCGAATTGCCTGCTTTGGTAAGCGTGGCAACATATCGAACAACCGAAGTGGTGGCAGTAACTACCGGACTCAGCTGATCTCCGGCAACGGCAGGACTCCAACTGACAGTTGCACTTCCCAAAACATTGGGGGATATATCCAGGGTAACCTGATTATCAGGAGCTGTACAGTCCGTTAAAATAAAATACCCTGTGGCATTGGAACCACAAAGTGTACCGTCGTAAGTTGCGTAATAAACCCCTGGTGTGGAAGTCTCATAAAAGAAATCCGTAGATAGCACAGTGGCAGGATCTGAAGCTTCATACCAGCGGTAATTGCTTTCATCTCCCGAATTAGGAGCCTGCAAAAGGAACTGCGCATTAGATGCAGTAAACCCCAGCAAGGTAAATACCATACTGAGGATCAAAAACTGATATCGTTGTTTATTTCTCAAACTTATTCGGATATAGTTGTCCGCATTATTTCACGACAAAAACGACATTGATGAGTGAGTTATAATCCGAAGGCTGTCCAATTATATCATAGGTCAGCACCCCATTGGCATCTATGCTCATATTGGCAAATACGGCCGGATCTGCATAGGTTACATAGTAATACAGGTCTGTGGCTGCATAGGTTGGTACTGCCGCAGGAGCTCCTGTACTCGCTACTGCAGGTGTACCGAATTGAGCGATGTACTGTGAATAAAGATCCACAGTATACCCAGTGCCATTAGTTGATGCATCAATAGCTATGGAGGGTGGATAGAATATCCTGGCTGCTTTGGAGGTAATCGGAGCGATATCCTGAATCACATCTTCTACGGTTGCTTCTGTAGCACCGTCGCCGTCCACATCTGCAGGTGTATCAGAATTTACCTCAGATGCTGTTTGATCATCAGAACTGCCCGCAACTACTTCATCGATTGCTGCTTGTACATCACTGGCTGAAAGACCCGATGTGGCGTTGCTATACGGGTTACTTGAAGCATTGGTGTCAATATTCTGAGTAACTCCTGTTTCATCAGTGTATGTATAGGTACCATCTGTATTATCCACTAAGGTTGATGTGGTTTCAGTAAAGGTGGTGATTGTACCATCCTCTGAGGTGTAGGTAAAGCTGCCATCCCCATTGTCTACCAGGGTGGTCACTGTATTGTTTGTATCGATGGTAACTGCTGTACCAAAGTCGTCCGTGATGGTATAGGTACCATCGGTGTTGTCTACTACCGTGGCGATCTTCGAATCAAAGGTAGTGGCTACGCCATCCTCATTGGTATAAGTGAAGGTACCGTTGCCATTGTCTACCAAAGTGGACAGGGTTTCAGTAAAGGTAGTTACCGTACCATCCTCTGAGGTGTAGGTAAAGCTACCGTCCCCATTGTCTACCAGGGTGGTCACTGTATTGTTTGTATCGATGGTAACTGCTGTACCAAAGTCGTCCGTGATGGTATAGGTACCATCGGTGTTGTCTACTACCGTGGCGATCTTCGAATCAAAGGTAGTGGCTACCCCATCCTCATTGGTGTAGGTAAAGGTACCGTTGCCATTGTCTACCAAAGTGGTCAGGGTTTCAGTGAAAGTCGTTATCGTGCCATCCTCTGAGGTGTAGGTAAAGCTGCCATCCCCATTGTCTACCAGGGTAGTAACTGTATTGTTCGTATCGATGGTAACTACTGTACCGAAGTCATCCGTGATGGTGTAAGTACCGTCGGTGTTGTCTACCACAGTGGCGATCTTGGAATCAAAGGTAGTGGCTACGCCATCCTCATTGGTATAAGTGAAGGTACCGTTGCCATTGTCTACCAAAGTGGACAGGGTTTCAGTAAAGGTAGTTACCGTACCATCCTCTGAGGTGTAGGTAAAGCTGCCATCCCCATTGTCTACCAGGGTGGTCACTGTATTGTTTGTATCGATGGTAACTGCTGTACCAAAGTCGTCCGTGATGGTATAGGTACCATCGGTGTTGTCTACCACAGTGGCGATCTTCGAATCAAAGGTAGTGGCTACGCCATCCTCATTAGTGTAGGTAAAGGTACCGTTGCCATTGTCTACCAAAGTGGTCAGGGTTTCAGTGAAAGTCGTTATCGTGCCATCCTCTGAGGTGTAGGTAAAGCTGCCATCCCCATTGTCTACCAATGTGGTCACTGTATTGTTTGTATCGATGGTAACTGCTGTACCGAAGTCATCCGTGATGGTGTAAGTACCATCGGTGTTGTCTACCACAGTGGCGATCTTGGAATCAAAGGTAGTGGCTACGCCATCCTCATTAGTGTAGGTAAAGGTACCGTTGCCATTGTCTACCAAAGTGGTCAGGGTTTCAGTGAAAGTCGTTATCGTGCCATCCTCTGAGGTGTAGGTAAAGCTGCCATCCCCATTGTCTACCAGGGTGGTCACTGTATTGTTTGTATCGATGGTAACTGCTGTACCAAAGTCGTCCGTGATGGTATAGGTACCATCGGTGTTGTCTACCACAGTGGCGATCTTCGAATCAAAGGTAGTGGCTACGCCATCCTCATTAGTGTAGGTAAAGGTACCGTTGCCATTGTCCACCAAAGTGGTCAGGGTTTCAGTGAAAGTCGTTATCGTGCCATCCTCTGAGGTGTAGGTAAAGCTGCCATCCCCATTGTCTACCAGGGTGGTAACTGTATTGTTCGTATCGATAGTAACTGCTGTACCAAAGTCGTCCGTGATGGTATAGGTACCATCGGTGTTGTCTACTACCGTGGCGATCTTCGAATCAAAGGTAGTGGCTACCCCATCCTCATTGGTATAAGTGAAGGTACCGTTGCCATTGTCCACCAAAGTGGTCAGGGTTTCAGTGAAAGTCGTTACCGTGCCATCCTCTGAGGTGTAGGTAAAGCTGCCATCCCCATTGTCTACCAGGGTGGTAACCGT
>NZ_JAPFQP010000004.1 GCF_026241225.1 Lentiprolixibacter aurantiacus
GATCAAACTCTTCATCGTTAAATCATAATAATCACTAACGAACCCGAATCCAAGATCCTGTCCCGTATCTCCTCATTGTTTTGGAAATAATTCTAATTTGTACTTCTTCTCATCAACCATAAATGGCTAACGAAAAAACGCTTGTCTCTGCCAATATTTCAATGAACTTTTGATATTCTTACCCCACAGATCTTATCCCTCATTCAATCATCTCATCCGTAAAGCGGGTGCAAATATAGAGGACTTTTTTTAATTAAAAATAAATTATCGGGTATTTTTAAGATTTTTTTAAGCCCCAAAAAATTAACCTTCTCTAAAAGAGATTATTACTTAAAAAAGCAACAAAAAAAGGCTACTAAAGATAAGTGATTTTAAAGACTCCTGCAACTATTTTTTTTGCTTGTTGCTCCTGGCCCATTTATTCGTAAGCGTGGCGTAATCATAGTCCAGCACGCTCTTCTGTCGCTCCAGCCTGTTGGCCGCGAAAGCGCGCTGTAATATATCTTCAATAAGATAGTCCTCCTCCACAAGTTCAGGATGGAACTCCTCCTTGATATTAATCTTGAACATCTTGGCTGTGGTATTGTACCAAAAGGCGCGCCATCCGCTCCTCAGCTCCTTTACCAGATCAAAAGCCGTGGTGCCCGTCTGGCGGTAGATAAGCTTGACCAGGATCTGACCCTCAGTGCGCGTAAGTTTTTTTAATTCTTCTGAAAACTCCCCCTCAATATATTTCTGCACGAGCCTCGTATACTTTTTCCGCTTGCGTTTGGAATTTATGTTTTCCAAACGCTCATTAAGGCTCACCAGTCTTTCGGATGCAAGCTTTGCATAAGGATAAACCTTTAAAGTTTTCCTCCGGAGGATATAATAGCGCAATTTTTCCTGGTAACTTCCAAATTCCAGTTTACTAAACAGATATACCTCATCAAGGGCAATGGAAGTTCGAAATATGGAATCACCCTCTACAATGATCAGCCGCTCAGTAACCGAATCCAATGGCTGATCTGCTACCTGACTGAAAAGCATCAGGGGAACACAAAAGATGATTGCAAAAATCCAATTCCTGCCCATTGGCAAATGCTTGATCATAATGTTTCAAAATTAAACATAAAGCAACAAAGCCTGTACTAAATAAAAGTGAATATTCTTAAGTTTGTAGCTAAAGAAAAAACGTATGAGCAATAAGAATATTATTACTGATAAATCCCTGGATTTCTTTGAACGATACCTCAACAATGCATCCCCTACCGGATATGAATGGGAGGGCCAAAAAATCTGGATGGATTACCTGAAGCCTTATGTAGATACTTTTATTACAGACACCTATGGAACAGCAGTAGGGGTAATCAATCCGGAAGCCGAGTACAAGGTGGTTATCGAAGGTCATTCCGATGAAATTTCCTGGTACGTCAATTATATAACCGATGATGGCATAATCTATGTAATCAGAAATGGAGGAAGTGACCACCAGATTGCCCCATCCAAATGGGTTAATATTCACACCAAAAAGGGTATTGTAAAGGGTATATTTGGCTGGCCGGCAATCCACACACGGGATCGCAGTAAGGAAGAACCCCCAAAACTGGACAATATTTTTATCGATGTAGGCGCCAAAGACAAAAAAGAAGTCGAAGCGTTAGGCGTACATGTAGGCTGTGTCATTACCTACCCGGATGAATTTCAGATACTGAACGGTAATAAATTTGTTTGCAGGGCTATTGACAATCGCGCTGGTGGATTTATGATCGCCGAGGTTGCACGGCTTTTGCACGAGAACAAGGTTAAGCTTCCGTTTGGACTGTATATTACCAATTCCGTACAGGAAGAAATCGGCCTCAGAGGCGCAGAGATGATCACACAGCGCATCAAACCCAATGCTGCCATCATTACTGACGTCTGCCATGATACCACAACGCCTATGATCGACAAGAAAAAACAGGGTCATACGGAAATTGGTTCTGGTCCGGTGGTTTCTTACGCACCGGCAGTTCAAAATAAACTCAGGGAACGTATTCTGGAGACTGCAGAAGCAAAGGAAATTCCCTTCCAGCGCCTTGCCGCATCCCGTGCCACAGGTACAGATACTGATGCCTTTGCTTATAGTAATGGAGGTGTAGCATCGGCCCTGATCTCACTCCCTCTTCGCTATATGCATACTACCGTGGAAATGGTACACCGGGAAGATGTAGAGAATGTTATACGACTTATCTACGAAACTCTTCTGACCATTAAGCCGGGAGAGACTTTTAGCTATTTCGACTAGTCTTATCGCAATTTAGATTCAAGGCAGATGGAGGAGTATGTAGACGTAATGGATGCCGAGGGAAGGTACACCGGGGAAAGCGTTCCAAAGTCTCTAGCCCACAGCAAAGGCCTTTTTCATCCAACTGTGCATATCTGGTTCTACACCAGGGAAGGATACATCTTATTGCAGCAGCGGGGACGTAGTAAACCTACCTTCCCTATGCTGTGGGATGTGTCCGTTGCCGGACATGTAAGTTCCGGGGAATCCATAAGTGACGCCGCCATCCGGGAAATAGAGGAAGAGATTGGCTTAAGCCTGGAAAAAGGAGAACTCCATCTGCTGGGTGTATTTAAGTCGGAACAGCTACATCACAAAACCCTGATAGACCGGGAATTCCACCATTCCTTCCTATGCGAACTCAATACGCCTTTAGCTGCACTCAGGAAACAGGATAGCGAGGTAGAAGCCCTGAAGCTGATACCGCTGCATACCCTGGCCGAAGAGGTCTGGGGCATGGCAAACCCCCAGCGCTATGTACCCCATGACATATCTTATTACAAGGCGGTTATAAAGGCAATAAAAGAGCGGCTATAATTCTGAAATAAATAAATCGGGATCCTGCAACTGATAGGTTTTCTGGGTACCTTTTACCATGTCCTTAACTACAAATTGACCCTGATTGAGTTCTTCCTCCCCGATCATCACCACATAGGGCACCTGCCTGTTATTGGCATACTTCATTTGCTTCTGAATCTTGGTATTTTGGGGATACAGATCGGCCTTTATGCCATTATTCCTTAGTTTCTTGATTAGTTTGAGGGATTGCAATGCTTCCTGATTCCCAAAGTTGATAAACAAAACATCCAGGGTTTGATCTATTTCTTCCGGAAACAAACCTAATTCTTCCAGGACCAGGTAGATACGGTCCAAACCAAAGGAGATACCTACCCCACTGACGTCTTTCAGGCCAAAAATGCCGGTTAGATCGTCATAGCGGCCACCACCTCCAATAGAACCCATGGCTACCGCCTCTGGCGGTGCTACTTCCATGATAGTGCCAGTGTAGTAGTTGAGCCCCCTGGCCAGTGTGACATCAATTTCTATCCTGGTATCCCGACTATCCAAAGCATCAAGGCTTGTTATAATAAACCTGAGCTCCTCCACACCTTCTTTTCCGATCTCGCTATGGGAGAGGAAATCATCCAATTTGTCGAGCTTTTCCATTGCACTACCACTGAGTGAAAATAAGGGTCTGGCCTTTTCTATGGCTTCCATTTTTATACCCTTATCCTGCATCTCGGCGATTACGGCTTCCCTGCCGATCTTATCCAGTTTATCCAGGGCAACTGTGAAATCAACCAGGTGGTTTTTGGCACCGATAACTTCTGCAATGCCTGAGAGTACTTTACGGTTATTGAGTTTGATCTGGACGTCATTCAATTTCAACTCGGAAAATACAGCTCCGTAGAGCTGAATGAACTCAACCTCTTGCCACAGCGATCTGGGCCCAACAACATCGGCATCACATTGATAGAATTCACGAAAACGACCCTTCTGTGGCCTGTCTGCCCGCCACACCGGCTGGATCTGGTAACGCTTGAATGGAAAGTCAATCTCATTCTGATGCATTACCACATAACGCGCAAAAGGTACGGTTAAATCGTATCGCAGGGCCTTGTCCGATATTTTCGGAGTGAGGGATCTGGAGTCCTTGGAGCTATAGGTAAAATCGTCTACCTTTCTGATAAAGTCACCGGAATTAAGGATCTTGAAGATCAGCCTGTCCCCTTCTTCACCGTATTTGCCCATTAGGGTATCCATATTTTCCATTGCAGGAGTTTCTATGGGCATAAAGCCATAGATCCGGAAATACTTCCTTATAGTATCTATGATATAATTTCGCCGGGCTACTTCTCGCGGACTAAAATCCCGGGTGCCTTTGGGAATTGCTGGTTTCTGTGGCATGGAGTTAAATTCTTCTGCAAAGATAAAATAATGAGGTTTCTCTGGCTATGGCTCTTGATTATTCACCTATGATATCATCAAACCAACGGTACAAATCACCCCTGGTAATTACGGCTCCCTGCCTGATCAGCTCAAACTTATCCTGGTTTTGATCCTGGGAATAGGCCTTGGAAGCCGTCAGGTAATCTACGTAATCCGACTGCCAGTTCTTCTTGAACCAGGCAAACCCCTCCGAAGTGGTAAGGTCGATCTCCGGATTGCGGACCTTTACCGAAATTAACTTCATTTCTTTGTCGGCTAAGCAGAACAGATGCATATGCTGGGCTGATATGTTTTCCAGGTATCCTACACGGCTAAGCACCCCTTCCCAAATCAGGTCGCTGAATACGTCCAGCTCCTGCTCGGCCACTTCCGGTTTTTCGGTTTTTATGGCTTCCCATTCCGAAGCCGTAATGGATTGGGTTGCGAGGAAATTAATAAATTCCTCATGTAATTCTTCTAATTGTTCCTGTGTAAGCCTTGCGTACTTCATACGGCAAAAATAAAAAAGAGCTATGTCCCCATAGCTCTTTTATCTGATTATAAGTAATCTATTAACTTTTCTCAGCAACCACTTCAAAGGGGAAATCCACAATTACCTCACGGTGAAGTCGGATTTGCGCTTCGTAAGGTCCTGTCCTTTTAATTGAACCTCCTTTGATACTAATAAACTTGCGATCAATCTCGTGACCCACACTCTCCAGGGCAGCTGCAAGATCAATATTGGTTACCGAACCAAACAACTTGTCTCCGGCACCGGCCTTGGCAGGTATCTTGATTTCCAGCTCCTTGAGGGCAGTAGCCGTTTTATTGGCACCTTCTATCAGTTCCTTTTCCTTGTGGGCTTTTTGCCTCAGGTTTTCAGCCAGAACTTTCTTAGCTGATGGGGTAGCCAGTACAGCCAGCCCATTTGGGATCAGGTAGTTTCTTCCGTATCCGTTCTTTACTGTAACCAGGTCGTCTTTAAAACCCAGGTTCTGTACGTCTTCTCTTAATATAAGTTCCATGATCCTCCGCTTTTACTTTAATAAATCTCCTACATAAGGCATCAAAGCCAGGTGACGGGCTCGTTTAACTGCCTGGGCAACCTTTCTCTGATACTTCAGGGAAGTACCGGTAAGCCTTCTGGGCAGCAATTTACCCTGCTCGTTGACCAGCTTCATAAGGAAATCAGGATCCTTGTAGTCGATATATTTGATACCGGACTTTTTAAACCTGCAATATTTCTTTTGCTTGTTGGTTTCGATGTTGAGCGGGGTCAGATACCGGATCTCACCATCTTTTTTACCTTTTGCTTGTTGTTGTAATGTTGCCATCTTTACTACGCTTTAATGTTTAGTTTCTCCCTGCGTTTCTCCGCCCAGGCTATAGCGTGCTTGTCTAGCTTAACAGTCAGAAAGCGCATTACGCGCTCATCTCTCCTGAATTCCTGTTCAAAAGGGCCAATTGCCTCTCCAGAAACAACGAATTCAAACAAATGGTAAAAACCACTCTTTTTGTTCTGTATGGGATACGCAAGCTTTTTCAGCCCCCAATTTTCTTTGGCCACCATCTTGGCGCCTTGTTTTTTCAAGAAATCCTCAAATTTCTTTACTGTTTCCTCTATCTGCGTATCAGATAGAACGGGATTTAAAATGAAAACAGTTTCGTAATTGTTCATAAATATGTTATTGAATTTTAGGAGCGCAAAAGTAATAAAAATTAGCTGCAAGCACAAGAAAACTAAAAAATCTTCGTTAATGCATATAAATCTTGAAATCTGAACTTAACCTAAAACGTAAAAAAGTATGGTCATCGCCATGTACAAGGACATTTAACATTGTTTACAACTTTTGTTGCCTAAACAGTTGTTTTTTCAGTATTTTGTCGATGATTTAACCCCACAAATCAACCATTTATGAAACTTAGAAGTATCGTTGTTGATGACTCCTCTATGCAACGTATGGCAGTTGCAAAGCTCGTAAACAACCATCCTAACTTAACCCTGGTGGCTGACTATAGCAATGCTATTGAGGCCAAAAACGGGATTAAGAACAATGAAATTGACCTGATATTCCTGGACGTTGAAATGCCGATTATCAGTGGCTTTGATCTGCTCGAATCCCTTGAAAACAGACCTCAGGTTATTCTTATCACGGGAAAGCCGGATTATGCACTTAAAGCCTTTGATTACGATGTAACCGATTACCTGCATAAACCCATTACCATGGCGCGTTTTGACGCTTCAGTTAAGAGGGCGGTTACCAAGTATGAGCAGTTGCATAAGGTTAACGAGGATGAAGAGCATATTTTCGTAAAGAGTAATCTGAAAAAGCGCAAAGTTATCCTGAATGACATTAAGTGGATTGAGGCCCTCGGAGACTATATTAAATTAGTTACAGATGAGGCTAACATCGTTATCCTTTCTACCATGAAGGCCTTTGAGAAGCAACTTCCGGCCGAAAAGTTTCTGAGGATACACAAATCCTACATTGTTAACCTGGAGAAGATCGAAAAATTCAACAGCAAAAATGTAGAGGTTAGTGGTCGTTCTATCCCGCTGAGCCGGAACAAAAAGACGGAGCTTGCTGAGGCCCTGAACAACTTCTAGAAATAATCTACATTATATATTATTCGTACCCCACGGTACGGGGCGATGGCATTAAAGGATTGTTCCAGTCTTTTAATGCCATTTTTTGTTTTGCTCAGGGAATAAGACGGAGGTATTTTGATCAGTATGTTCTTCAAATACTGGTTACGGATCCTGGCCACAGGTGGAAATTCAGGGCCCAGTACCGGAAAGCGAAAAATGTTGCGAAGTCCTTGTGCAAACCAGGCTGAAGCCTCACTTAGCTTGTTGAAATCCCTGTGCTTCAGGGTAATTTTGATAACCTTGTAGGTAGGAGGATACTGGAATTGTTCCCTTTCATATAACTGCTCGCTGTACATGCTCTCATAGTCTCCTGTAGACACTTGCTTCAGAATCTGATGATAAGGATTATAAGACTGCACAATAACCTTTCCCCTTTTCTTAGTTCGCCCTGCCCTGCCGGCAACCTGGGTAAGCAGTTGAAAGCTTCTTTCATGTGCACGGAAATCCGGAAAGTTGAGCAGTGCATCCGCATTCATTATACCTACCAGTTTTACGTGCCTAAAATCCAGTCCCTTGGTAACCATCTGAGTTCCTACCAGGATATCAATTTCCTGTTCTTCAAAAGATGTAATAATATTGCGGTAGGCATGTTTCCCCCTCGTGGTATCCAAATCCATCCTTGCAATGCAAGCTTCAGGAAAGAGCTCCTTTAGCTCCTGCTCTACCTGTTCAGTGCCAAACCCCTTTGTATCTAAAGTGTTACTTCCGCAGGCTTCACAACTGGTATGCAGAGCTGTATTGTGGCCACAATAATGGCAGCGCAATTGATTTCTTGTCCGGTGGTAGGTAAGGCTAACATCGCAATTGGGACACTGCGGGCAATGACCACAGGTCTGGCATTCCAAAACGGGTGCATAACCTCTTCGGTTTTGAAATATAATTACCTGTTCTTTATCCTTCAGTGCCTCCTCAATTTCCAGAATAAGTCGGTCAGAAAAATGCCCCTGCATTCGCTTTCTCCTGATTTTATCCTTTATGTCTACCAATTCAATTTCAGGCATAAGCACGTTACCATACCTCCTGCTTATCCTGGCAAAACCATATTTACCAGTCCTGGCATTGTGAAAGCTCTCAAGGCTGGGAGTGGCAGAGCCCAGTAGTATATCACTTCCATGGAACTTGCCTAGTACTATAGCCGCATCACGGGCGTGATACCGGGGAGCCGGATCGAACTGCTTGTAAGAAGTCTCATGCTCTTCGTCTACGATAACCAGTCCCAGATCCTGAAAAGGAAGGAATAAGGCCGAACGCGCACCTACCACCAATTGGGCCTTTACTTTCTGGTGCAGTACATTGTTCCACACCTCTACCCTTTCCTGGGCATTGTAGCGGGAGTGGTAAACTGAAAGCTGATCTCCAAAATACTGCTGTAAGCGGGCTATCAACTGGGTGGTAAGGGCTATTTCAGGCAGCAGGTAGAGTACTTGTTTGCCCTTCCTGAGAGCGGACTGCACCAGGTTAACATAAATTTCAGTCTTACCAGAAGAGGTAACCCCGTGCAACAGCACTACCTTATCTTCTCCAAACTGATCCACAATATCCTTTAAAGCTTCCTTTTGATGGGAATTCAAGGCCTTTGGTGGCAGAGGTTTATCCCCCTTGTAACTTACGCGGTCTGTACGCAACCAGGATTCCAACAATACACCTTTTTTTACCAGTGCCTTGAGGATGCTGGCGGAAGCTCCGCTCTCCTTTTGCAACTCTTTTGCTTTGAGCAGCCTGTCTGAACCGCCTTTGAGCTGAAACAATTTCAAGATCACCTGATACTGCTTCGGGGCACGGGACAGGGAATCCAGCAGTTCCGAAAGGGCTTCCTCAGAAGAATACTGTTCGTGCAGGTCCACATAGCAGACCATCTTGGGTTTGTACTGCTCATCCAATATTTCCTTCAGAAGCACTACTCCCTTATTTATCAAAGAGTTAATTATAGGGAGAATGGTTTTCCTGCCGGTGATGTCCATGAGGTCATTTATTCTGAGACTTTCCTGGTACTGCAGTGCTTCATAGATCAAAAACTCATTATCTGTGAGCTCCTGCTCTGCCACTTCCACATCCTGGTTCCGGATTATCAGGGTCTCACTCTCCAGCAGAAATGGTCCTGGTAAAGCCGCCCGGAACACTTCCCCAAGTGTACACATGTAATAGGAGGCCATCCATTCCCAATGCTTCAACTGCAAGCCGTTAACAACCGGATTTTGGTCTAGTATCTGATGAAGGGGCTTGGCTTCATATACCTCCGGGGCATTCTGATGGATGCGGTAAACAAGTGCTGTATAGATCTTGTTTTTTCCAAAGGGGACTGCTACACGCATTCCAGGCTGCAATTCATCCGCTTCACTGGGCGTCACCGCATAGGTAAATGCCCGTTCCAGAGGAATGGGAAGGATTACGTCTATATAATATGCGTTGGCCATTGATCTTGAATAATTACAGCGGTTCTATCGAACCTTCAGTGGGTTCCAAAAGTACTTCAGGGAAGCCCATATTATTTCTTACGGATGTTTTTGTGGAGGTAATTCAGGGTAGCATTGAGCTCAAATCCCAGGAGCAGAATAATCGAATTCAGCCAGATATATACCATGAGGATCAGTAAACCTCCAAGTGCACCGTATAATTCATTGTAGCGAGCAATTCTCTCCACATAAACACCAAAAAGATAAGAGGTCAGAAGAAAGAGCAGGGTAGTCATCAGGGCACCGTAGGAAAAGAATTTTGCCTGTTTGCCTTCTGCTGTTCCAAAATAATACAGGGTGGCTGTGGTAAGGTAGGAAAGTACTATAAAGAAAACGAATTTCCCAACGCGGGCACCCAGTATGTAATTTTCCGTAAGATTATAACCCCTTGTCTTAGCCGCCCACACACTCAGGTATTCCAGGATATAAAGGTCCACATAAACATAGGCCACGGCTCCCAGGATAAGCAAAATGGATAATATCAACCCTACCATAAGGGCATAGAAATATTGCTTGAAGAAATTTCGGGTGAGCTCAATATGATATGAGGTTTCAAATCCACCGAATATGGCGTTAACGCCATTGGCCATGAGGAAAATGGATAGGAGAAAGGTGGAAGAAAGCAGTCCTCCCCTTTTCTGTCCTTTGATTTGCTGATAGATTTCCCCAAAATAATCACTGGTGGCCGAAGGCAGAAAGGACTCCAGGAACAACAGGAATTGGGCGTCAAAATTTTCGTTCCCTATACTCAATAAGGGGATAACAAATGGAATCAGGGTAATTAGAAAAATCAAAAGGGGGAAAAGGGCTAAAAACAAACTGAATGCTATAGAACTGGCCCTTGCCGAGAGGGTACCCTGTATGATCCCTATAATATACATCTCCATGATATCGTAAAGGGACAATCCCTCCAGGGCCGAAAAACGGACCGATTTCATAAAACGGACCAGGCCATTTACAACAGGTATTTTTTTGAGTCGTTCTTCTATCTCTACGGACATCTATACCGCTTTTAGGCTAAGATCCATATTATAAACCGAATGTGTCAGGGCTCCGGAAGAAATATAATCTACCCCACAAGCAGCGTACTGGGCAATGGTATGTTCATTAATACCTCCGGAGGATTCGGTCTGGCAATTGTTGCCAATTAACTGCACCGCTTTTCGAGTGTCTTCGTATGAAAAATTGTCGAGCAGTATGCGGTGTACGCCATCCTCAGCCAGGATCTGTTTTACTTCGTCCAGGTTTCTCGCCTCAACAATTATCTTCAGGTCTTTTTTATTTTCCTTCAAGTATGCCGAAGTCTTTTTAATAGCCTCTGGAATACCCCCCGCGAAATCAATGTGGTTGTCTTTCAACATGATCATATCATACAGGGCAAATCGATGGTTCTCTCCTCCGCCAATCTTAACGGCCCATTTCTCCAGGGCACGTATACCCGGGGTTGTTTTTCGGGTATCGAGGATCTGCGTTCCTGTGCCTTCGAGTAGATCCGCAAAATACCTTGTTTTGGTGGCTATAGCACTCATGCGCTGCATTGCATTCAATACCAGCCTTTCAGCCAGCAATATGCTACGTGATCTTCCACTCACATAAAAGGCTATATCACCAAAATTTACCCTTTCACCATCCGCTATTCGGACATCCATATTCATTTCCGGGTCTACATAGGCAAATACCTGCCTGGCAAAATCAACGCCGGCAATAACGCCGGTGTCCTTGACCAGCAATTTGGCCTTGCCTAGGGCATGTTTAGGGATGCACGCCAGCGAGCTATGATCCCCGTCCCCGACATCCTCACGAATGGCATTGGCAATGATAATATCTATTTCTTTCTGGAATTGATCCTTGGATATCATGAAGCAATAATACGGTAACGCTAAATTACTAAAAACATAGGCCACGGGAATATCCTGTAGCCGGGATTATTTTACCTTTGGCATATGAAGATTAAACTCCTGGTTGTTGGAAAAACCCAAAGCGCTGACCTCGCGGGCCTGATCGATACCTACACCAGGCGCGTTAACCGTTATCTCCCTTTTGAAATAGAGGTGATTCCTGACCTCAAAAAGGCCGGTAACCTTCCTGAGAACACTCTTAAACAGAAGGAGGGTCTGCTAATTCTGGATCGTCTCAGAGATGGCGATACCGTATTCCTCCTGGATGAACGTGGCAAACAGTACGGTTCTGTTGAATTTTCCAAATTCCTGCAGGAACAAATGAATCGGGGAGGCAAACAACTTATTTTTGTAGTGGGTGGTGCCTACGGCTTCGACAAAGAGGTTCACAACAGCTCACAGGGCAAAATAAGCCTCTCCAAAATGACCTTCTCCCACCAGATGGTTCGCCTGTTCTTTGTAGAGCAGCTTTACCGGGGATTCAGCATACTTAGAAATGAACCCTACCACAATCAGTAAATCCGTGGTTTAGTATAGCACACGGAATTTGATTGTGTGTTCAATGCGCTTGAGGTCCTTGATTACTTGCTTGTTGTAATCCTTGTCCAGGTCGGTGATAACATAGCCCACATCACTGTCCGTAGATAGATACTGCCCTATAATGTTCATATCGTATTGAGCAAGCACTTCATTGATCCTCGCCATGATACCCGGCACATTCTCATGGATATGAAGAAACCTGTGCGCATTGACCTGTTTGGGGAGGCGGATATTTGGGAAATTAACCGCATCAACAGTATTCCCTGAATTGATGTACGCCATGATCTTGTTAGGAACAAAGTCGGCAATATCGCGTTGTGCTTCCTCGGTGCTACCGCCAATATGGGGTGTGAGAATCACATTGTCCAGTTGCTGTAACTCACTCTCAAAACGCCCGTTTTTCCTGGGCTCTTTCGGATACACATCAAAAGCGGCACCAGCCAGTTTTTTTGTCTTCAATGCCTCAACAAGGTGGGGTATGTCCACCACAAATCCCCTGGATAAATTGATCAGGAATGCCCCTTTACGCATCTGGGCCAGTTCCCGTTCCCCAATAAAATTCTTATTAGCCGGGTTATCATCAATATGAAGAGACACTACATCGGATACATTTAACAAATCTTCAAGTGTATCGCATTTTACAGCATTACCAAGGGCCAGGCGGTCTTCAATATCGTAGTAATACACCCGCATGCCCATGGCCTCTGCAAGGACGGATAACTGCTTTCCAATATTACCATAGCCCACAATACCCAGGTTTTTTCCCCTTACTTCATGAGAGTTGGATGCAGTTTTATTCCAGATACCGGAATGGAGTTCCTTATTCCTTGGAAAAATGAAACGCATTAGCATGATAATTTGTCCAAGGGCCAATTCAACCACCGATCTGGTATTGCTGTATGGAGCATTGAATACTACAATCCCATGTTTTTTGCAGGAATCAAGGTCAATTTGTGTAGTACCTATGCAAAATGCACCAATCACCAGCAACTTGTTCGCGGCATCCAGAACTTTAGGAGTAATCTGCGTCTTGGATCGAATGCCCAGTACATGGACTCCTTTTATCCTTTCTATGAGCTCGTCTTCAGAAAGGCTCCGGTCTACCAGCTCTACCGAGAAACCGTCTTCAGAAAGGTTGTCAAAGGCCACAGGGTGTACATTCTCCAGCAACAATATCTTGATTCGGTTTTTAGGATAGGACAGGTTCCTGGGAAGATCGTTAACAAATAAAAATTCATCCAGGTTGGGTGCCACATGGTCTGCATTGCTCGCTGCTTTTTCCCGGTGTACATTCTCCGTGTAGGCAAAAAACTTATGAGCAATACCGGCCTCCCTCATTACATAATCACTGTATCCGTCACCGATCACCTGAACTTCACCTTCCAGATCCAGCATTTTGAGGCATTCTATTTTACCGTTATGCGTAGCCAGCACATTGGTCTCGTCAAATCCAACAATGTTTCCTTCTTCATCGAATTTAAAGGTGTTGGCGTAAACCCGTTCGGAGGGAATATCATATTCGGCCACTATGGGGTCAATAAATTCCTTGAAACCACAGGAAATCACATAGATGTCATCGGAAAACTTTTGAAAGAATTCCTTGTTGGAAGCAATGGACTTGGAAATTTTCTGCCTTAGTTCTTCAACAAGGGGCTTAAGATGCTCCTTATGGGCCTTGAGCAATTTAATGCGACTTTCCAGTGACTGAGTAAAGGAAATATCTCCGTCTATGCCCAGATTGGTAATTTCCTGTATCTGCGCTATAACATCGTCCCTGTCGATCCTCCCCTGAAGCGTCATTTCTGCAAGCACATCCAGGGCCTCCACCTGTGTCAGGGTGCTGTCAAAATCGAATACATATTTTCTTCCCACCGTAATAAAAGCTGTCTTGATAAAGCTGCAAAACTATAAATTAAATCTGTCTCCCTGAATGATAAGAATCATTTACCTTCCAGAATTAATGAGCTGATAATTAATGTCCGTAATTTATGAGAATATGCTAAAACCATCGGCGGACCATACTACAGTATTGCTTATACGCCGGTCCAAAAATCTTCTGGAGATGCTGTTCCTCGGGCTTTATCTGAAAGGCATTCATATAGTACACGAATGCGGCCGCAGTTAGCGTATTAAATGCATTTCCCAGCCAGAGGCCCAGGGAAAGCAGGATCAGCAATAGGGAGAGGTACATCGGGTTTCTGGAGATCTGGTAGACGCCCGAAGTAACCAGTTTTCGGCTTTTCTGCGGGTGAAGTGGGTCAACGGAGGTTTGGGAAAGGAAAAATTGTACCAGTGCAATCAACGCAATAAGCATAGCGAGTAGCAACAAAGCTCCAATGAGCCATATCCTTCCAAAGAAATTAAAATCACCTACAGGCAAAAACGCCGCTACAGCCCACATAAGCCCACCAAATACAAAAAATACAACTACCGGTGGAATCCTTAATTCCATGCTTTTATTTTTACTCCCCTAAAAATACCGATTTAACTCCAGCTATTGTATCTTCCCGCTTACACTTATTTGATTATGAAACTCGTTTTTGCCACTCACAATCAGGGTAAACTCATAGAGGTACAAAGACTACTCTCAAAAAATATAGAGCTCGTATCCCTGGATGATATAGGATGCAGGGAAGATATTCCCGAAAATGGCTTGACTTTAGAAGAAAATGCTCTGGCCAAGGCGCAGCACGTAAAGGATAAGTATGGCTTAGATTGCTTTGCGGATGATACGGGCCTGCTGACCGATGCACTAGGTGGGGCTCCAGGGGTATGGTCGGCTCGTTATGCCGGACCTGAAAGAGACCCTCTGCAGAATATGAATAAATTACTTCAGGAACTGCAAGGGGTATCGAACAGATCGGCCAGATTCCAGACGGCAATAGCGCTCATTCTGGAAGGCAGGACACATTTTTTCTCGGGAGTGGCTGAAGGGACTATAATTGAAACAGCCAGGGGAAATAAAGGCTTTGGCTATGATCCCATATTCCTGCCGGAAGGCGAAACAAGGACGTTTGCCGAAATGACCCTGGCAGAGAAGAACCTTATCAGCCACCGGGGCAAAGCGTTAAAAAAGCTTAGTAAATTCCTGAGCAAAATGGATCAGGGTTGACATAAGTGAAAAGAAATCAGCCAGATAAAGCTGATTACAGCAATTAAAAAGTATCTTTGCACCCCATTTGGGACCCTTCCCAACTTAAAACAAAGTCGTCCGGGGGAAATTCATTAAGGACGCTTCTTAAAAACATCCATGAACAAATTCGAAAATTTAGGGTTGGAACAACCCATCCTGCAGGCAGTTGAAGACCTCGGGTTCAAAAAGCCTTCTGAAGTCCAGGCCAAATGTATTCCTGTGCTACTTGAATCTGAAACCGATTTAGTTGCACTTGCCCAAACCGGCACGGGTAAAACTGCAGCATTTGGTTTTCCCCTGATCCAAAAGATCGCAGAGGAAAGCAGGACTACCCAGGCGGTTATCCTTTCTCCTACCCGTGAACTGTGTTTACAAATAACCAATGAGCTTCAGGCTTATTCCAAATATGTACCAGGCCTAAATATTGTAGCCGTATACGGCGGAGCCAGCATTAATGAACAAGCTAAGCAGTTAAAAAAAGGAGCCCAGATCGTCGTGGCTACTCCGGGCCGTATTAAAGATATGATCGGCAGGGGCCTGGTAAATATTTCCCGGGTAGACTACTGTATCCTTGATGAGGCAGACGAAATGCTCAATATGGGCTTCTATGAAGACATTCGTGATATTCTCTCCGGGACGCCAGAAGAAAAGTCGACCTGGCTCTTTTCAGCCACCATGCCCAATTCAGTGGCGCAGATCGCAAAGAAATTCATGCAGAACCCGGTGGAAATTACCGTGGGAGAACGGAATGTGGGTGCTCAAACCGTTATGCATGAATATTACACCGTATCCGGGCGGGACCGGTATCCGGCTCTCAAGAGGCTCGCAGATGCCAATCCCGATATTTTTTCGGTGGTTTTTTGCAGAACAAAAAGGGATACACAGCGGGTAGCAGAAAAATTAATTGAAGATGGTTATAATGCCGGGGCACTGCACGGTGATCTGAGCCAGAATCAGCGCGATCTGGTTATGGGAGCCTTCCGGAAAAATCAGATACAGATGCTGGTGGCTACAGATGTGGCAGCAAGGGGTATAGACGTGGAAGATATTACCCACGTAATCAACTACCAGCTGCCCGATGAAATTGAGACTTATACCCACAGGAGTGGTCGTACAGGAAGGGCTGGCAAATCTGGTGTGTCCATGGTGATCCTTACGCGAAGTGAATTGCGGAGGATCTCCGCCATCGAGAAGAAAATCGGGCAAAAATTCGTGGCAAAAAAACTACCCACAGGGATGGAGATCTGTGAAATTCAGCTCTACCACCTGGCCAGCAAAATCAAGAATACAGAAATAGACGAAGCTATAAACCCCTATTTGCCGGCAATATACGACGTGCTAGAGGGGCTGGACAGGGAAACCCTCGTAAAAAAAATGGTTGCGGTGGAGTTCTCCCGCTTTCACGCCTATTACAGCAAATCAAAAGATCTCAACACTACCGAGGTCACACCTAATGGCGATAAGGGAAGTACAAGGTATTTTATCAATATAGGCGAACGTGACGGATACGACTGGAAATCACTTAAGGACTTTTTGAAGGAGGCTCTGGACCTGGAGCGGGACGATATCTACAAAGTTGATGTCAAAGACAGTTTTTCCTTTTTCAACACCGATGATTCCATAAAGGACGTGGTTACCGGGGTGCTCAGGAACTACAAATCAGGCGGGCGGACCATTAATGCGGAGATTGCGACCAACGCGGAATCTTCAGGACGCAGAAAAAAACGCAGCAAGGGAGGGAAAACCAAATCAGATTCTCGAAAAAAACAAGGGGCAGCTGCTCGCTCCAAAAAAGGAAAAGGGCACCGAGGTAAACGAAGGTCCGGTTACTTTTAGTTAATTGTATATTAATGGCATGTATAATCGGATAAATTTTCGTTTTCTTAGTAGCTTTACAGCGTATTTATCCCTTATGAAAAAGAACTTTCTCCTGTTGTTTATGGTGTTTTTGGCACTTCCTGTACTTGCCCAGGAAGAAACCCCTGAAATGCAGGAAGGAGAGCTAAAGGCAGTGGTTCTAAACGCACAGACAGGTGGCCCGCTGGAAAGCGTCCACGTCATCAACCTCAACAAGGTAGTAGGGACCATTACCAATAAAAAGGGAGAATTTGCCATAACTGCAGCAGTGAATGACACGCTGTACTTCTCCTATCTGGGTTTCAAATCACAGAAGGTCCGGGTTACCAATGATATGTTTCGATTCCAGGAGACCAAAATAGCGCTGACAGAACTGGCCTATGCCCTGGAAGAAGTGATCATTACCCCATACCAGCTCACGGGTTACCTCGAAATAGACGTGCGCAACCTTCCGATCAATACAGCCTACCAGTACAGCATATCTGGCCTTCCCACCAGTTATGAGGCTGGAAATAAAAATCCAAGTGCCGTTACCAAGGTCCTGGGGGCTATCATGAATCCTGCCGATCTCCTTCGAAATTTGTTTGGCAAACGCCCCAGGCAAATGCGAAAACTCAGGCAGATGAAGGAAGATGATGACATCCGCGACCTGCTGGCCAGCAAATTCGACAGGGAAACGCTTCAGGCACTCCTGCAACTTGAAAAGGTGGACATAGACGATATCCTTTCAAACTGCAACTATTCCAAATCCTTTATTACTACTGCCAACGATCTTCAAATCCTGGATGCCATAAGCAGCTGTTACGAAGAGTACAGGATACTCAACCGTGGTAATTGATTTTCCGTGATCTTATCATAAATATCGCCAAGGCAATCCCCATGAATTAAGGGAAATGAACGCTGCAATATTATTTTAGATTTCAACAATCATTTTATAGCTTTACTCAAAACCATAAATATGAAAAACCTGCTCATTGCACTAGCAATTTGCACTCTTTTCCTGAACTGCAAAACAGATCGGCAAAAGCCCCAGGCCGAAACTGAAAAAGCAATTGACAGCCTCTCAGTAGCCAGAAAAGAAGTGCCTTTCCTATGGGAAGGTGCCAATGTATATTTCCTTTTAACAGATCGATTCAATAACGGTAATCCTGAAAACGACCTGAATTATGATAGAACGAATCCCACCGGTACTTTGCGTGGGTTTATGGGTGGCGACCTTGCGGGCATCACAGAAAAAATACAGGAAGGGTACTTTACAGATTTAGGAGTAAATGCAATATGGTTTACGCCAGTTGTAGAACAGGTACACGGAGACACGGATGAAGGCACTGGCAACACCTACGCCTACCACGGGTACTGGGCCAAGGACTGGACCAGGCTAGATCCTAACTTCGGAAGCAGGAAAGACCTGGAGAAGCTGGTAAAAACAGCACATGACGCAGGCATTCGCATTTTGATGGATGTGGTGGTTAATCATACGGGGCCCGTAACCGAAAAAGATCCTGTTTGGCCTGAAGACTGGGTGCGTACCAGTCCCACATGTGAATTCACCACTTACGAAAACACCACTAGCTGTACACTGGTAGATAACTTGCCTGACATCTACACAGAAAGAAATGACAATGTTAAATTGCCCGATGCCCTTCTGGCTAAATGGAAGCAGGAAGGAAGGTTGAGTAACGAACTGGATGAATTGCAATTGTTTTTTGAACGGACCGGTTACCCCAGGGCCCCAAGGTTCTATATAATCAAATGGCTCACAGATTATGTCAATGATCTGGGGATAGACGGCTTTCGGGTAGATACTGTAAAACACGCAGACGAAAATGCCTGGGCAGAATTGTACAAAGAGGCTTCCTATGCTTTCGAAAACTGGAAGAAAAAAAATCCCGCCAAGGTTCTGGATAACAATCCCTTTTTCATGGTAGGGGAAGTATATAATTATGGGATTTCCCAGGGACGTGAATTTGATTTTGGTGATAAAAAAGTGGATTACTACAATCACGGATTTAAAAGCCTTATCAATTTTGACCTGAAAACAGACGCTACCAAAGGATACGAAGCAACCTTCAGGAAATATAACCGCTTACTGCGGACCCAACTCAAAGGATTAGGCACACTCAACTACCTCACCTCTCATGATGATGGGGCTCCCTTTGACAAGGAACGCAAAAACGGGTATTATGCCGCCAATATACTTTTACTGGCACCAGGAGCCTCACAAATCTATTACGGAGACGAGTCTGGCCGCAGCCTCACCATTGAAGGGGCAGAAGGGGATGCCACACTCCGTTCCTTTATGAACTGGCAGGAGATTGATAGTCTCCAACAGACCAAGGAACTGCTCACCCATTGGCAAAAACTGGGGAAATTCAGGCGTGATCATCCCGCCGTTGGAGCAGGAAGGCATAAACGTCTTACCCGAGCTCCCTATGTTTTTAGCAGGTCGTACATGGATGGTGAATACCGCGATAAAGTGGTGGTTGGGCTTGACCTGCCAAAAGGCAAAAAAACACTGAGGGTAAAAGGCTTCTTTGGAAATGGGACCAGCTTGCACGACGCCTATTCCGGTTCCGTGGTAGAAGTTGTAGACGGGGTTGTGACCCTGGAAAATAATTATGATACGGCCCTACTGGAGCTTGCAGAGTAATCCAAAAATGTTACAGTTAAGGTTAGGATTGTGAATGCAAACCTATGCGATTGCCTTCGGAATCCTTGATAAGGGCCATATAGCCATGACCCTCGCCGATGGCCGTTTTTTCGCGTAATACCTCACCGCCGGCATCCATTACCCTACGGGCTTCTTCAGCCACGTCTCTACAACTAAAGTAAATAAGAGCGCCTGCGTGGTCACTGGGTTGATACATCTCGTGCTTGACCAGTGATCCTGAAATGCCTTTCACTCCTTCTTCATAGGGAAACCATCCCATTATAAATCCTCCAAGGTCGTGTATCGATATCGTAATATTGAAGACGGCCTCGTAGAAATTCTTTGCCCTGTCCATATCCGTGACGGGTATTTCAACCCACCCTATCATATTGTGTTCCATCATCCTTCCAGTCTTGTTTTTAAGTTTGCCAGGCCTTCCTCGAAATCCTTTCCGATCATCTTATCCATGCTCATAAAAAGCATCATCAGGCTCATGGGGAACTTATTCTGACCATTAAACCCCCAGGTTACCTTAGTATTATCCTTCGTGACCTCATTCACTTCGAGGTAACAATCAGACTGTGACTTCCAGGGCTTTATAAATCGCAATTCTGTTTCAATTCGTTTACCCTCTTCAATCTTAGTAATCTCCTGCTCTCCTTCTCCAACCTCCTTGTTGCCATTCCAATAACTAATGGCCCCTACAGTTCCGTCTGTACCTGTAAACCTGTGCTCCATATTGGGGTCGCGCTTTTCCCAGGGCGACCATTCACGTTGTTTATCAAGGTATTTCAAATATTCAAAAACCTCAGCCTTAGGTTTGGATATCTCAATAGAGCGGTAAACGTCATACGTTTTTGGGGCAATTGTGGCTAAAAAGATGATAGCAACCACTAATCCTAAAAGGATGTAGAGAAAGGTTTCCATAATGTTTAATTGATTGGTTTACTTAAAGATACGAATTTTAAAAACTCCTCTGGTAGCGATCAATAATCTCCTCCACATGCTTAATGGATTTCTTGGTCCAGTCTAGTCGTTTTACAAATTTTTCTTCTTCTGTCAGTTTCCAGGGAAGTTCAGAACTCCGAAGTTTTGAGGTCAGGTTTTGCAGTACTATGGCGGCCGCAACAGAAATATTAAGGCTTTCTGTAAACCCTACCATAGGAATTTTAATAAAGTCATCGGCTTCATCCAGGACCAGCTTGCTCAGGCCTTCCTTCTCAGTTCCGAAAAACAGGGCTATTGGTTCCTGGATTTCATAATCGTCCAGCAGACAGGATTCGCAATGCGGGGTGGTAGCCACAATGCGATAACCTCTTTGCCTTAGCTCCTGAATACAGCTGGGACTATCGGTGTAGGAGTAGTTATCAACCCATTGCTGCGCCCCCAGTGCGATATTTTTATCCAGCCTTTTGCCAAAACGGGCTTCGATAAGGTGGCTGTCCTGTATTCCAAATACCTCGCAACTGCGAATAACCGCGCTGCTGTTATGCATCTGAAACACATCTTCAACGGCAACTGTGATGTATCGTGTACGCAGTTCCAGGATGTCGATAAATCGCTGCCTCCTCTCCGGAGTTATTAAGGTTTCAAGGTATTTCAGAAGTTCCTGATCTGACATATATCGAAGATAATAAAAACGTACCTTTAAGGGAGAACAGCTTACTATGGAAAGGAAGATCGTAATACTAACCGGTGCGGGAATGAGTGCCGACAGCGGTTTGAAAACCTTTAGGGATGAGGATGGTCTTTGGGAGGGGCACGATGTTATGGAAGTAGCTTCTCCACAAGGTTTTGCCAGAAACCCCAATCTGGTTCTGGAGTTCTATAACCAGCGAAGGAGACAACTGTTGTCTGCACATCCCAATGAGGGTCATAAAGCGCTGGCCCTGTTGGAAAAGCATTACGATGTAACCATTGTCACCCAGAATATAGACGACCTGCATGAGCGAGCGGGCAGTAGCAGGGTCATACACCTGCACGGGGAATTGTTCAAGGTCCGCAGCACAGGCAACCCGGAGCTCATAATGGACTGGAAAACAGATCTTATAATGGGCTCCACTTGTCCGGAAGGCCATCAACTCAGGCCTCATATTGTATGGTTCGGAGAAGAAGTTCCCTTACTGCCAGTGGCTGCGAATATTACACAGACGGCAGATATCCTATTAATAATCGGTACGAGTCTTCAGGTTTATCCTGCAGCCAGCCTAATCCATTATGCCAACCCCGGAATACCGATCTATTTGGTAGATCCCAGGCCTACCTTGGGAAGCGGAGATTTACCTAACCTTAATGTTATTACTCAAACGGCAGCTTCCGGTGTCCCTGCTCTTGTTGCTGATCTAATTGGTGCAGCAATCTAGATTTTCTTCCAAATCCTTTACAGATATGACTGGCTGATCAGCGAACCCAAAGTGGCCGCTCAGGCCTTTTCCATGTCCTGCCTGTACTCAGTATTGCCTATCAGGCTAGGACCGGGAAAGAGATGTAAAAATTAGGTCAATACTTTTCAAAGGCGTATCTGGTATTAAGCGCCTGAAAAGCTGCCGGAAATAAGTATCTTTGCCTTTTATTTTGCTAACCAAATTACGGCTCCCATGTCATTGTCCAAACTGAATGCGATTTCTCCTGTTGACGGCCGGTATCGCGGCAAGACCGAAACACTGGCTCCTTTTTTTTCCGAAGCTGCGCTGATCAAGTACCGTATCCTGGTGGAGGTTGAGTATTTCATTGCACTTTGTGAGATTCCACTGCCCCAGCTTGCGGATTTCGACCCTAACGATTTTCACCAGCTAAGGGAGCTATATCTCAATTTTGGGGAGGAAGAGGCCCAGGCCATTAAGGAAATAGAAAAAGTTACCAATCACGATGTAAAGGCTGTTGAATATTTCATCAAGGAAAAAATGGACGAAATGGGGCTTCAGGCCTTTAAAGAATTTGTACATTTTGGACTTACATCCCAGGATATCAACAACACTGCTATACCGTATTCCCTGAAGGAAGGAATGAATGAGGTATATGTACCGGTGTACAACAAGGTGGTTGCAAAACTGGAGGAGCTGAGCAAAACATGGGAAAATATCCCAATGCTTGCGCGAACCCATGGACAACCAGCCTCACCTACCAGGCTGGGTAAGGAAATCAGTGTCTTTGTGGTCCGCCTGAAAGAGCAGTTCAACCTCCTTAATGATATCCCAAGTGCTGCTAAATTCGGCGGTGCAACGGGGAATTACAATGCACATCAGGTAGCTTACCCCGAGATAGACTGGAAGGCTTTTGGAAAACAATTCGTTCAGGAAAAACTGGGATTGCACCACTCCTTTCCCACTACCCAGATTGAACATTACGACCATATGGCTGCACTTTTTGATAATTTAAAGCGTATCAATACCATATTGATAGACCTTGACCGTGATTTCTGGACCTATATTTCCATGGACTACTTCAAGCAAAGGATAAAAGAAGGGGAAGTGGGTTCTTCGGCCATGCCACATAAAGTAAATCCAATTGACTTTGAAAACTCGGAAGGGAACCTGGGTATGGCCAATGCCCTTTTTGAACACCTTTCTTCCAAGCTACCGGTATCCCGATTGCAGCGCGACCTTACGGACAGTACGGTCCTTAGGAATATTGGGGTCCCCTTTGCACATACGCTGATTGGGTTAAAAGCAACACTGACCGGCCTTAACAAATTGCTGTTAAATGAGGATAAGATACAGTCGGACCTTGACCAAAACTGGGCTGTGGTAGCCGAAGCCCTGCAGACTATCCTCAGGAGGGAAGGATATCCCAACCCTTATGAAGCCTTAAAAGGCCTTACCCGTAAAAACACCCAAATTACCAGGGATACCCTGGCAGAATTCATCAATTCCCTGGATATTGATGACACGGTTAAAAAGGAGATGCTGGCCATTAGTCCCCAGAATTATACAGGTATCTGATCAGGCCAAAAAAAAATCCCACTACCGTTCTGGCAATGGGATTTCCTGGTTGGTTTTTGATTGATGTTTATCCTTTCAGGAACTTCCCTATATCTCCCAGGGCGTCCTCGTCGTAATCCGCACTTTGAATGGCCTGCATTAATTGCATCAGGTGTGCAGGATTCATATCGTTTCCGAGTACTCGGATAAGGGCAAAGCCTTTATCGTCACTGCTTCCGTAGATCACAACCTCATCAATGGCATCGTCCTCACCCAGGTACTTGATCACACCTTTTCCAAATTCGGAATTAAGCTTCATCAGCTCTTTATAATTTTTATCCTTCAGGATGGCAGATACCTTGGCTTTTTCAGCAGTGTATTCCGCTTCATTGGTACTGGTCTTTTTAAAGGCCAGCAAATTAAGTTTTCTGAGGGACTGATAAGCCTCCTTCTGGGTCTCATCAAGATCGGATTCTTCCAGGTTAAGAATACTGGTAGGTACATCCAGGGATATAAAATTCGGGTTCTCCGAATTATCGATGTAGTACTCCTGTAAACTTTGGGTTGAATTGCAGGCTGCTACCAGCATTACCGCGAGTAATACAAGAGCGGAAATAATATTTCTTTTCATCTTCTGTTGGTTTATGGATGATTTTTTCCCTGGAGCGACGGTGTAGATTACCGTCGCCCATGGGAAAATTTATTTTGATTGATTTAATTCTTCTTCTCTGCCTTATTCAGTTCTTCGGGCAGATCCATCTTCTTGGTAAGAGAACCAATCTTGGTAAGGTCTATGTCCCCCGTAAGGGTTAACAGAACCGTTTCAATCTTGCGGTCGTTGATTTCAACATCCGCGTTGCTCATTCCGGTTACGAACATGAGCAGTTCGCTTACATGGTCTTCATCCTTGCCATTCTTAATATAGAACTTAACATTGGCATCCTTGTCCTTAACCCGCATCAACTCCTCCAGAGAGTTAGATCTCAGGTATTTGTCTACCGTTGTTTTCATATCGGCAGAGATGGCACTGTCTTCGGTGACAAATACTTTGAGACCACTCAGACTCTGTGCAATATCCATGAATTCCCGTGCTTCCGGATCATCTACATCAACATCCATCTTAACCAGCAGGTTAAACATGTTCTTGTTAATGACAACCGAAGTTACTGCATCCAGGTCTTCGAACTTATCGAAGATGGATTGTGAAAATCCGGTTAATGGGAGTACGGCCATAAAGGCAATTAATAATAATTTTTTCATCACTGATCGCTTTTTAATTGTTTTTGTAAATTTTTTGTTTTGCTTCTTCAAATTCATTTAAATAGGCCACTTTCTCGGTTCCACGGTCCAAATTTGCGGCCAGCAGGGTCAATGCTTTCCTGGTTTCCAGGTAGGCAAATTCTGCTTCTTTTTGTTCCTGGTAGTCTCTACCGAAGAACACGCCCAAGGCAATTACGGCTACTGCGGCAACAGAAACCCACTGATAGATGTATCTTCTGGTTTTTAGGGATACCTGCCGCGTTGAACGCTCTTCCTTGGCTACGGAGAAGTAGGAGAACATCGGGGCGTACTGTTCCAGATGCGGGGCAACATCCCCCTGGGTAAAATACTCCTTCAACTGTTTCTCTTCGGCCGCCGTGGTTGTGGCCTCAAAATATTTCTCCAGTAATTTTTCTATGTTAACCGATTCCATAACGATGCTTTTCTAATAATTTTTCTCTTACTGCTTTTCTTGCTCTGGATAAGGTTACCCGAACTGCTGTGGGCTTCATTTCCAGTAATTTTGCAATTTCATCATAGTCGTATTCCTCAACATCCCGCAATTGCAATACCATTTTTTGTTGTTCGGGCAAATCTTCCATGATCCTTTCTACCCAGCTTACGCTATCTTTGGCTTCAACCTGCCTTTGTAAAGAGGTGGCACCATCGTGATAATTGCTGTGGACCAGTTTTAAATTGCTGGACTGTTTAGACTTTAAGCGGTCCAGGCAAAAGTTTTTGGTCATGGTCATGGCAAACGCCTCTACATTCTTATACTTCCCTATGGATTTATTATTGCTCCACAGTTTCATCAAAATCTCCTGAGTGGCATCCTCTGCTTCCTCCGAGGAGACGAGCAGTCTCTTTGCCAGGCGGTACAGTTTATCCTTAAAAGGCATGACCACATTTAGAAACTCTGATTGTGTCATTGTTGGTTGTTGTATTGCTGCTGTAATCATTTATGATGCATTACACAAGGAAGACGAAGTACACCGAAATTTGTTACAGAAAATTTTTTTTTCTTTTTGAAGTAAGTATTTTAGGTTGTTCTTAACGCTTTATTTTCAGCATATTCCTGATATTTAGCGTCCAAAATAAAGGTAGTAAAAATGGGTAGTGTTTTTTGCTGCTGAGTTGTTATATTAAAGAAAATAAAAAAATAGCTTGAATGAAAAAGTACATTTTTCTCCTCTTAACCGTTGGATTGCTGGCTTTAGGATGCAGTAAGAATAATGATGATGACAATGGCCCTGACCCGGTAGGGAATGCCGACCTGGATACGCAGCATTTTATGTGGCAATCCCTGAACCTTTGGTATTACTGGCAGGCTGAAGTTCCCAACCTGGCCGACGACCGTTTTAGTTCAGATCAGGAATACACGGAATTCCTGGGCTCTGAAAGTGACCCCGCAGCTTTTTTTGAAAACAAACTTCGCTTTTCCGGTGATCGTTTTACCTTTTATCGGGAGGATTTTAAAGATCTTGTCCGTGGCTTAGATGGGATTTCGCGAAGTAATGGACTGGAATTTAGCCTCACCTATATCGATTCGAACGACAACGATCTACTGGATAACGACGAGATAATCTATGGGATAGTACGTTATATTGTCAATGGTTCTAATGCCGCAACTGTCGATATCTCCAGAGGTGAGATTTTTACCGGTGTCGACGGGCAGGAACTTAATGGAGCCAATTATCAGGATTTGCTGTTTGGTGAAAATGCCACCTACACCTTGAATATGGCCGATATTGATGGTGGTACTCTAACCCCAAACGGTAAAGAAGTAACCCTGACCAAAGAAGAGGGACTTTTGGAAAATCCGGTCTACATTACAACTACTTTAGACGTCATGGGGACTAAGATTGGTTATCTGATGTACAACGGTTTTACAGATGTTGCCAGAGATGATGCAGGTAATATTATTGCTGATTATGACGAGGAACTTAACAGTGCATTTGGAGAATTGGTAAGTCAGGGAGCTACAGAATTAGTGCTCGATCTGCGATATAATCCTGGCGGCTCAGTAAGAACCGCCCAATTATTAAGCAGTATGATCTACGGCACTGATAATACCAACCTGGTACTGTGGAGACAAGAATATAACCCCAAATTACAGGCTATTTTTGATCCTGCGCAACTGGAGGATACATTCTTAAATCAAACCCCAAGGGCGGGAACTCCACTGAACACTCTAAACCTGAACAGGGTTTATGTTTTAACCACCCGGTCGAGTGCCTCTGCCAGTGAGCTTGTGATCAACGGCCTGGCTCCCTATATGGATGTAGTTCAGATTGGTTCTACCACCAGGGGAAAGATCGAGTTTTCACTTACCCTTGTAGACGACCCTGATCGTGAAGGTGCTCCATACATCTATTCTCCATCAAGGGAAAACCAGATCAACCCGAATAACCTCTGGGGTATGCAGGCTATAGTGGGTGTAACCGCGAATTCTGTCGGATTCAGTGCTCCAAATGGTTTGGAACCTGATATTCAGCTGTTTGAAAACGCCCAAAACATGGGCATACTCGGTGACGTTAACGAGCCATTGCTGGCCAGAGCCATTCAGGAAATAACTGGTATGAGCGGAAGGCGCGACTTTACGGTGGACATCCCCGTGAAAGAAATTACCAACTCCAAGATGTTTACTACGCTTAAAGACAATATGTATCTCGACAAACCCATTAAACTGGATTTTATTCCAGAATAGATTTTAAAAAAGGCCCCTCCTGCAGGGGCTTTTTTTATAGGGATAACTGAAAACCAAAGGCCAGGTTCCGTCCTCGGGTGTTAAAGCCAAAGACTTCCTCAAATTGGGCGTTACCCAAATTTTCACCTTCGAAAAACATTTTTAAACGATTGGGGATCAGCCTATACGAAATATATAACCCATACAGGGAAAACCGGTCCAGTGAAACATCCGTAAAGGTGTTGAAGTCTGTATCCTCACGTTCACCTGTAAAGGTGTAGCTAAAACTGGCATACAGGCGCGGATTTAGTTCATAACCCAAGCTCAGGTTCAGTTTATGCCGTGGAATACGTATGGCATTGTCACCCTTTCGTTCTGTAAAGGTGTAATTAGCGTTGATTTCCAGATTATCACTGTATGCCCATTTGCCTTCAACCTCCACTCCGGAAACATCTATAGTCGCATCTGCATTGAAAAACCGGAAAGTGCTGTTGTTGAAAACTACCGCATTTTCTTCTTTTCGGTCAAAATACAACAAACTGCCTCTGAACTTACCTGCCAGGGCAACTTCTGCCCCTATTTCGAAGGTCCTGTTGGTTTCGGGTTCCAGTTCTGGATTGGCACCAAACTCCCCAAACAACTGGGTAAGGGAGGGAGTCAAAAATGAAGTGCTGTAGGAAGAAAAACCTTTCAGGTACCCTTTTCCCATCCGGTATACGTAAGAAGGGTTTAGGCTGTAGACCCAGTGGTTTCCATACTCAGAATGTATATTTAAGCGCGTACCGGTATTAAGGTTAAATCCATTCTGAGAAACAAAAACCAGATTTAAATAGGGATCTGCCTGTGTAAATTCTGCCCTGTTTGCCAGAAAGGTGCGGTCCTTGCTGTAATTCAACCCTATCACAGTATATAAATGCTCTCCGAAAGTATAGCGGTTGTAAAGATCCGCAATCAGGTTATCGCCTTTGAAAACGGATGGAAATGCACTGAAATTCTCGGAATCGTATTCGGTGTAAGCCGAATTGAAGTGCAGGCTTCCCACTTTATAACGATAATCGGCCATGATTCCTGCTCTTTGCTGTCGGCTTACAAAACGATAAGGAGCATCAATTAAACCAAAGGATTCGTCATAATCATTGCGTAAACGACTTTCCTGGGCATATACCTGCATTGAAAGACCTGCATTGAATTCATAACCCAGTCGAACCTGGCTGACGGCCCTGGAGAAAGGATCCTCTTCATTGGTTTCGGTTGACAAGGACGACAAACCATCGGCATAGTCGTGGGTAATCCCAACAGCATAAGTCAATTTATGGATTGTTCCGCTGGCCCTGGCCGAATGGGTAAAACTGCCCAACTGGTAATTTTGCTCCATGGCCGATTGGTTAGTCCCGACTCTGGAAAGGAACTCACCGGATAACCTTTCCGAAGAACCTTTCCTGGTTATGATATTAATGACTGCGCTAACCGCATTGGTTCCGTAAAGGCTGCTTGCCGCCCCTTTGATAACTTCAATGGACTCTATGTCCAGGGTAGACAATAATCTGAGGTCGTATTCCTGTGAAAATGAAGAGGGGTCGGAGATTCGCACGCCATCCAGCAGCACCAGGACCTGTCGGCCACGGCCTCCACGCGCATAAACGCCTAATACCTCACCCTGTCTGCTTCGGCTACCCCCTATTTCAATCCCGCTGAATTGATTGAGCAGCACAGGCACAGCCACCCCCCTGTAGCGCTCCAAATCATCAGGCCCAATGCTAATGATCGTTTTTCCCGAAAAGGAACGATTTAATTTAAAACGGGAATCGCTGACTACGACTTCTTCCAGTTCCTGTATATCAAGGCTATCGGCCTTTTGCTGTGCCTGAGCAAAGACAGATACCAATATTGCGGCAGTTACCCCCAGAAATCTGGATCCCATATGCACTACGGATTAGATTGATCGTATTAATTAGGAATACCTTTTCTTATCCCGAGAGAAGGAATCCTGGGAATCACGGCAGGTCTCCTGACTTGCGTCTTGCCGGCGCCCTTCCCGTTCAGATGAACAGTGGTATGAAGATGCCGCAAGCATCACTGGATATAGTGACGAAGCTCACAGTTGCGGGTACAGTTTCAGCTTTTGGAGGTAATTGTTCGATTCCAGCACTGAATTCCCATTTTAAGCCCAACCCATATAAAAGGTTTAGGCACCGTAAATCCGGAAACAAAGTAATGAAAAAATGACGCCATGCTGGTGGAAAATTTGGAGTATTTTTGAAGTCAGCCAATGGAGATCAATTTGAAACCCTTCCTGATAATCATACTGCTGCTTGCCATTTCATGCAAAGAGCAAGCGGGAAATCCGGCCCAATCGCATAGCATGGAGACAAAGGGGGTAACATATGCGAAAGGGTTTTCCATAGAGCAATCATCATCGGGAATTACCCTCTTAAAGGTCAATTCCCCCTGGCCTGATGCCGACAGGGAATTGGTCTATGCGCTGGTTCCAAGGGAATTGCTGCCAACTGTAAGCCTGGACGGTTATGCCTACGATGCTATTATCCCGGTGCCCGTAAAAAGCATGGTAGCAACTTCTACCACCCATATACCGGCCCTGGAATCCCTTGGCGTTGCTGATAAAATGGTGGGGTTTCCCGATACCCGCTACATCTCCTCTCCATACACCCGAAAACGTGTGGAAGGAGGGCAGATCACAGACATTGGCCGTAACGAAGCCATCAATACCGAAATCACCCTGGCACTACAACCCGAACTTGTTTTTGGATTTAGCATTAACGGGGAGAATCAAACCTATCAGACCCTTAAGCAGTCCGGCATCCCTACAGTCTATGTAGGAGACTGGACAGAAAATACACCTCTGGGTAAGGCAGAATGGATCAGGTTTTTCGCCCCTTTTTTTGGAAAGGAGGCCCTTGCCCTTGATGAATTCTCCAGAATTGAAAAAGCGTACCAGCAAGCGAAGGAACTGGCCATGCAGGCCACTGATAATCCGACGGCCATTAGCGGTGCACTTTACAAGGATATCTGGTATCTCCCGGCCGGTGAGAGCTGGGCAGCCAAATTCCTTGCCGATGCCGGCGCCGAATATCTATGGAAGGATGTGCCCGGCACCGGGAGCCTCTCTCTCAGCGTGGAAGCTGTGCTGGAAAAGGGGCGGAATGCCGATATCTGGGTGTCACCTTCCCAGTACACCAGTTATGCAGAATTGGCACAGGGAAGCAGGCATTACGAGCAGTTCAGGTCATTTAAGGATAAAAAGGTATACACCTTTGCCCGATCAAAGGGACCAACCGGTGGCATGTTATACTACGAACTGGCACCCACTAAGCCCCATGAGGTACTTCTCGACTTAATCGCTATCTTTCATCCAGAGTTGCTGCCCGAAAGGGAGCTCTACTTTTTTAAGCCTCTTGAATAAGTGTATCCCAGCAAAACCTATATCACCGGATTTCTCTATTTAGGTTTGTTATTGATTTTGAGCCTTGGGCTGAACATCAGCCTGGGTTCTGTTAACATTCCCCTGGATGAAACCGTATCAGCTATTTTCGGTGGCTCTGTTTCAGAATCTTCCTGGGAGTACATCATCTGGGAATACCGTATCCCCAAAGCGCTGACAGCCATACTGGCCGGGAGCAGTTTATCCCTTAGTGGCCTGCTGATGCAAACCTTATTCAGAAATCCGCTGGCAGGTCCTTTTGTCCTGGGAATAAGCTCAGGAGCCAGCCTGGGGGCAGCCATACTCATTATGGGTATGTCTGCTTTGGGAGGAGCAGCAATCCTGGGGCTCACACAGGATCTTTCCCTGATTCTGGCTTCCAGCCTGGGTAGTTTTCTTGTTTTACTGGTAGTGGTCGTTGTTGCCAGCAGGATTAAAGATACCATGGCTTTACTTATCATAGGGCTCATGTTCGGGAGCATTACAGCAGCCCTCGTGTCTATCCTCTCTTACTTTACTGAAGCAGAGCAGCTTCGCCAGTATATTTACTGGTCCTTCGGGAGTGTAGGGAACCTCTCCTGGACACAGTTATTGATCCTAGGCCTGGTTATCCTGATTGGTATAGTGCTCAGCATCCTCTCTATAAAACCCCTGAATGCCCTTTTGCTCGGGGAAAACTATGCCCAGAGTATTGGCGTAGCCATCCGCAAGTCGCGCTACCTGATCATTGTGGCTACGGGTTTACTGGCCGGTTCGGTTACCGCTTTTGCGGGCCCTATTGCCTTTGTGGGACTGGCAGTACCCCACCTTACCAGGCAGATTTTCAACACTACAGACCACAAGGTACTGGTGCCGGCAGTATTGCTCTACGGGGCCATTCTCCTGCTACTCTGCGATACACTAGCCCAGATGCCGTCCTCGTCCTATGTGCTTCCTATCAATGCCATTACCTCTGTTATTGGGGCCCCTGTTGTAATCTGGCTATTGCTGCGGAAAAAAAAGATGATCTTCTGAGTTTTTACGTAATTTTCAGCCTGGTTAGTATACCAATTAAATAGTAATACCATCAGCCTAAAAGTCGAACAACTAGCTATTGGATACCGTTCAGGGAAAAAATCAACTGTAATAGCCGAAAACCTGAATTTTACCATCAAGTGTGGTGAACTTACCGCCATTGTAGGCGCTAACGGTATCGGGAAATCTACGCTGCTCCGTACTTTAGGCAGGATACAACCGGCGCTTAATGGGAGCATCCTTCTTGATGAAAAACCTGTTTCTGAAAATACCGTTCGGGAACTTTCCAGGAAAATAGGCGTTGTGCTAACTGAACCTTTGAGCAGCCGGAATATTACCGTAACGGAGCTCATTGCCTTAGGAAGGCAGCCTTATACAAACTGGATAGGCAGCCTGTCTGCAGTGGATCTCGGAAGAGTCAGGGAGGTCATCACACTTATGGGGCTGGAACCCCTGAAAAACAAAAAGTGTTTTGAGCTGAGCGACGGACAATTACAGAAGGCCCTGATCGGAAGAGCGCTGGCCCAGGATACAGACCTCTTGCTGCTTGATGAACCCACTACCCACCTGGACCTGTACCACAAAGCACAAATCCTGAAGACCTTGCAAGGTGTAGCACATAATTCCAACAAAATTATTGTTTTTACCACCCACGAACTGGACCTTGCAATTCAATTGTGCGACCGCATGCTTATCCTTGGCCCGGAAGGCTATTATTTTGGCGAGCCCTGCGAGTTAATCTCACAAAAGAATTTCGAAACCCTCTTCCCCTCAGACCTCGTCCGCTTTGATGCTAAAACCGGGACATTTAAAATACAGTAGTTAATTCCGGAAGTGCAGCTTAATTACATGCAAACCCCTATCTTTATACTGATGAATTGAGGCAACTATGGACGGATTACTCCCTTACATTCTTATCGGTCTGATTACCCTGGCAGTGGGGTTTTGGGCAGGACGCTATATTCAATTACTACGCACCAAATCCGGACAAAGCGCCCTGGAAGAGCGGGAAAAACAATTGCATCACCAAATCAGCGGATTAGAACATCGTCTTGAAAAGGCAACTGCTGAAAATCAGGAACTGGGGCAAAAAAAAGAAGATCTCGGCTACCAATTAGTGCGCTACCAGGCCGATATGGATAACCTTCGGCAAAAAAATCAGGAACACAAGGAAGAGGTGGAAAAGCTACAGGAAAAATTCACCAAGGAATTCGAGAACCTGGCAAACAAAATCCTGGAGGAGAAAAGCAGCAAATTTACCAGGCAGAACAAGGAGAATCTGGAAAATATCCTGAATCCCCTGAAGGAAAAGATAAAAACCTTTGAGGACAAGGTAGAGAAAACCCATAAAGAAAGCATAGATTACCACGCAGCCCTGCGGCAACAAATCTACGGGCTTAAGGAACTGAACGAACAAATGACGAAGGAGGCCACCAACCTGACTAAAGCCCTGAAGGGCGACAGTAAAATGCAGGGGAATTGGGGGGAACTGGTTTTGGAACGCGTACTGGAAAAATCGGGCCTGGAAAAGGACCGGGAATATACTGTGCAAAAAAGTTTTACACGCGAAGATGGCAGCAGGGTTATGCCTGATGTAATCATCAACCTGCCGGATGGCAAAAAAATGATCGTGGATTCCAAGGTGTCCCTGACAGATTACGAGCGCTACGTAAATGCCGAAGATGACCTAAGGCCCAAATTCCTGCAGGACCACGTGAATTCCCTCAAAAAACATGTGTCTGAACTATCTTCGAAAAAATATGAGGAATTGTACGAAATGGAAAGCCCGGACTTTGTGCTCATGTTTGTACCCATTGAGCCTGCCTTTGCCCTTGCAATTAACCACGATAACAACCTCTATAACCAGGCTTTCGAGAAAAACATTGTAATTGTAACCCCTTCAACCCTACTGGCAACACTACGCACCATAGATAGTATGTGGAACAATGAGAAACAGCAGCGGAACGCCATTGAGATTGCCCGGCAGGCAGGCGCCCTGTATGATAAATTTGAAGGTTTCGTAACGGACCTGACCAGAGTGGGCCGTAAAATGGATGAGGCCAAAAGGGAGTACCAGGGGGCAATGAACAAACTGGTGGAAGGCCGTGGCAACATTATTACGAGTATTGAAAAGCTGAAGAAAATGGGTGCAAAAGCCAAGAAATCACTACCGGAGCCTATCCTTAAAAGAGCAGAGGAAGACGAATTTGACCAGGAACCCAAGCTGAACCTTTAGTATGTCTGCTGCAGCCGGAAGCCTCCTGATAACCTGCCAATTAAAAAGAATATGAAAAACAGTTGTGATTTCGGATTGGTAGGTCTTGGCGTTATGGGAAGGAATCTCCTTCTGAATGCAGCCGGAAAAGGGTATAAGGTCTTTGGTTATGATCTGGACCGGAGCAAGGTAAACTCCTTATTGAGAGAAAATAATAGGAACTTTCAAATTCAGGCTTCTACAGATCCGGAGGAACTGGTCAATTCTTTAAGCAAACCCCGCAAGATAATGCTACTGGTGCCTGCCGGCAATGCAGTTGAATCAATTATTGAAAATTTGGAACCTTTACTGGATCCCGGAGATATTATCCTCGATGGCGGTAATTCCTTTTACCAGGATACCGAAAGGCGACAAAAATCCCTAGAAGAAAAAGGCATACATTTCCTCGGCGTTGGGGTTTCTGGTGGTGCGTTTGGTGCGCTTCACGGCCCAAGCATGATGCCGGGTGGAAGCAAATCCGCCTATGGACATGTAAGACCAATACTTGAAGCGCTGGCTTCAAAGTACAGGGGCGAACCGTGCGTGGCGTACCTGGGAACAGGATCATCTGGGCATTATGTAAAAATGGTGCACAACGGGATTGAATATGGGCTGATGCAGCTTATATCAGAATCCTATGGTTTTCTGAAGTGTCTTGGCAATTACTCCAATGCCCAATTTCATGAAATCTATGGTGAATGGAATTCAGGTCCCTTACAGTCCTATCTGATGGAGATCACATCTGCTATTTTCGCTAAACCGGATCCTTTGGGACAGGGAGCATTGCTGGATCAGATCCTGGACAGGGCCAGACAAAAAGGCACCGGTAAATGGACATCACAAAACGCTATGGACCTGGGGATTGCGGTTCCTACAATTGATGCGGCCGTAAGGATGAGGGAAATATCTGCCGCTAAAGAAATGAGAGTGGAGGCTGGTAAAATCTATGAAAAATCCAACAGAAGCACGGAAGAGAACCTTCTGGATATTACAGGTGCCGCTCTGAGATTTGGCTATATCCTGACCTTTGCACAAGGGTTTCATCTGCTGAACAATGCCTCTGAAACTTATGGCTACGCTCTTGATTTGGCTAAAGTTAGCAAGATTTGGCGCTCTGGCTGTATTATTAGGTCTTCGCTGCTACAGGATATCGCTCATGCCTTTTCCGGTCCGGATTCGCCCGGGCACCTCTTGCTGTGCCCGGCTATAGTGGATCAGGTCAGGGATACCCTGCAACACACACGTATGATGGCATGTTTAGCTGCGCAAAATGGGATTGCCATTCCTGCCTTTTACAGTGCACTTGCCTATTTCGATGCATTTACCACAGCGGATCTCCCTATCAATCTGGTACAGGCACAGCGGGACTTTTTTGGTTCCCATACCTACGAACGCAAAGATCGTGAAGGAAACTTCAGCACCGAATGGTAAAATAGCATAAAGCCTAGAAATTAAATACCCGGCTCAGGTTAAACCCGAAGTAAAAATCCCCTTCTCCCCAGTCGCCCCTGGCATTACCCAGAAATCCGCTCTCAAACGTAGGCTGAGCATTGGTGAAATGCAACTGAAATACATGCCCCCCTGTTTCTATATCCACCCCTATTGAAAGTGGGTTCACAAAGGGCGATCCCGACGCCCGGTTGAGATGCCAGCCGTAATCTATGTTGAGGCTTAACCTTTTGCTCAATTTATAACGACCACCAAATCCCAGCGCATATTGGGTATTTTCCTGCGGATCATAAGCTGTATATCCCTCATGGAAGATCGTAGGCATGAGCTGCAGGGACAGTCGGTCATTAACCTTTCGGGATATCAGTAGCTGTTGGGTAACGGATACCCGATCGCTAAAATCTACCGGTCTCAGAATAAGGGCTTCCTCCAGGAGGGTATTTATGGCAAGCTGGCTGTAGCCCACAACCGTAAAAGGGAAGTCTTTATTCTGGGCCACAAAGCGATATTTTCCGGAGAAATCATAGGTCTTATTAAAAGAATTACGGGAAATGGAAATATTGATATTATCTGTAATTCCGTAAAGAAGATGAAGCCGGGTATTGGCAAAATCCAGGCCAAAGAAGTCGTCAAAACCATTTTTGATGCTTCCAAAACGGTGTGAAACCACAAAATAAAATTCGCGCTTATAGAGCAATTTGGTAGACTCAAAATTCACAATCTTAAGCCCTTTAAAGGCAGCTGTGGCAGCGGCATTCTCATCCTTGTCTATTTGATCCAGCAGATCCTGCTGAGCCCTGGCTGTCAGTGCAAAAAAGAGCAAACCGATAAAAATCATACATTTCTTCATATCCTTCTATGTGTAATTGTATAGGCCCCGTATTAAACTTACAAAGAATCCTTTTAAGCCTGTTTATTTATCCAATCATTATAGCAACAAGGACAATATTCAGGATGAAATTACGTACTATCCCTATATCAGTGGAGATGAGGCAGTACCGAATTCTAATATTGTTTATTCTTTTCACCTTGCAGGGGAATCAAATTGCACTGGGGCAGGATGTTTACAAAACTTCATCCGGACAGGTCGAATTCAACGCTTCTACCCCACTGGAGGATATCAGGGCCGTCAACAAAAAGGTCAATGTCATCTTAAAAGAGACGGGCGATCTGGCCGTGGTATTGCTGGTTGGCGAATTTGAATTCCGCAGGAAGCTCATGCAGGAGCACTTCAATGAAAATTACCTGGAATCCGACACCTATCCAAAGAGTTATTTCCTAGGAAAAATAATGGAAGCGAATCTTTCCGCTGTTGATGAAAAACCAGTAGCAATAAAAATCACCGGAGAGCTTAGTTTACACGGGATAAAGAAAAGAGTAACTGTTCCGGGAACCATTTTAAGAAACAGTGCCGGGATTCTTCTTAAAAGCTCCTTTATTATCCGTCCGGAGGAGTACAAGGTGGAAATCCCAAGCCTGATGTTTAAAAAAATTGCCAGGGAAGTGGAAGTTAATTTTTCGTTCCAGCTACCCCGGCAATAAATTATTCTGAGCTTATTTCCCTATTTGCTCAGGTACATCTTCCTCCTGGCGTAGAGGTTATAAAATTCATCATCCTTAAGGCTATCAATAAAGAGTATGCTCTCGCCAGTACTTTTCATTTCAGGTCCGAGATTCTTGTTCACGTTCGGGAACTTATTGAAAGAGAAAACCGGCTGTTTGATTGCAAAACCTTCCAGTTGGGGATTGAATTTGAAATCAGATAGTTTGTTGTGCCCCAGCATGATCTTGGTTGCAAAGTTTACATAGGGTTCTCCATAGGCTTTCGCAATGAAAGGTACGGTCCTGGAAGCCCTGGGGTTTGCCTCAATAATATAAACCATATCGTCCTTGATTGCGAACTGAATATTGATCAGTCCCACTGTATTTAAGGCAAGTGCAATCTTCTTGGTGTGGTCCTTAATTTGCTGCAAAACAAATTCACCCAGGTTAAAGGGGGGCAATGTGGCGTTAGAGTCTCCAGAATGGATGCCACAGGGTTCTATGTGCTCCATAATTCCTATGATCTGCACGTTTTCACCATCACAAATGGCGTCGGCCTCAGCTTCAATGGCTCCATCCAGGTAGTGGTCCAGCAGCAATTTGTTATTTGGAATTTTCTTGAGTAGTCCAACCACATGCGCCTCCAGTTCCTCTTTGTTGATCACGATCTTCATTCCCTGTCCCCCAAGTACATAGGACGGGCGAACCAGCAGGGGGAATTTTAACTCATCTGCAAGTGCCAGTGCTTCATCTGCGCTTTCGGCCACCCCGAATTGAGGGTAAGGGATATCGTTTTCCTTAAGCAGTGTAGAGAAACTACCACGATCTTCCGCCAGGTCAAGTGATTTAAAACTGGTTCCAATAATCTTGATGCCATATCGGTCCAGTTTTTCTGCCAGCTTCAGGGCAGTTTGTCCGCCCAGTTGCACGATCACGCCTTCAGGTTTCTCGTGCCGGATAATATCGTAAATGTGTTCCCAGAATACCGGTTCAAAATACAATTTGTCTGCCGTATCAAAGTCAGTAGATACGGTCTCCGGGTTACAGTTGATCATTATGGTTTCATAGCCGCATTCCGCAGCGGCCAGTACTCCGTGTACACAACAATAGTCGAATTCTATCCCCTGCCCGATCCTGTTGGGGCCTGAACCCAGCACAACAATTTTCTTGCGATCCGTTACCTCGCTATCGTTGGCCACATAGCGTTCCCCTTCCGGAGTCTCAACCTCCTCTTCAAAGGTTGAATAGTAGTAAGGCGTCATGGCCTTAAACTCAGCGGCACAGGTATCTACCAGTTTATAAACCCTGTTGATCCCCAATTGTGTGCGCTTCTCATGCACCTCGCTTTCATAACAATCCAGCATGTATGCAATCTGCCGGTCTGCAAATCCTTTTTGCTTTGCTTCCAGCAGCAATTCCTTGGTCACCGTTTCTACGGAATACTTGGTAATTTCCTGTTCAAGGTGATGTAATTCCTCGTATTGTTTAAGGAACCACATGTCTATTTTGGTAATATCGTGGATACGACTCAGGGGGATCCCGAGCTGTATAGCATCATAGATGACAAAAACCCTGTCCCAGCTGGCATACGTGAGTTTACTGATGATGGTATCATAATCCGTATGGCCTTTGCCGTCAGCTCCCAATCCATTGCGTTTGATCTCGAGGGATTGCGTGGCCTTGTGCAGGGCCTCCTGAAAGGAGCGCCCAATACCCATTACCTCCCCAACAGATTTCATCTGCAATCCCAGGGTACGGTCAGAGCCTTCAAATTTATCGAAATTCCATCTGGGTATTTTTACGATAACATAATCGAGTGTAGGCTCAAAAAGGGCCGAGGTTGATTTAGTGATCTGATTTTCAAGTTCATCCAGGGAATAGCCTATTGCCAGTTTTGAAGCAACCTTGGCAATCGGATAACCCGTTGCTTTGGAAGCAAGTGCAGAAGAACGGGAAACCCTGGGATTGATCTCGATGGCAATGATGTCTTCCTCTTCATCAGGGCTTACAGCAAACTGTACATTGCAGCCTCCGGCAAACTCCCCTATGCTCCTCATCATCTTTATAGCCATATCCCGCATGCGCTGGAAGGTTCTATCAGACAGTGTCATGGCTGGGGCTACGGTTATTGAGTCACCGGTATGGATTCCCATAGGGTCCATGTTTTCAATGGTACATATAATAACAACATTATCGTTCTTATCACGCAAGAGCTCCAACTCATATTCCTTCCATCCGATCAGGGCCTTGTCTATCATGACCTCGTGGATTGGGGAAACTTCCAGACCCCTGCTGAGCAGTTCATCGAAATCCTTGGGGTCGTGTACAATAGAAGCTCCTGCCCCACCAAGGGTGTACGAAGCCCGGATAACCAATGGGAAGCCAAACTCCTGGGCGATTTCCTTTCCTTTTAGGAATGAAGTAGCTGACGCCTGGGGAGGCATGCCTATGCCTATTTTGGTCATTAGCTCCCGGAACTTCTCCCTGTCCTCGGTAATGTTGATTGCATCGATGTCCACTCCGATAATTTCCACGCCAAAATCTTCCCAGATACCTTTTTCATCCGCCTCGATACAAAGGTTCAATGCCGTTTGTCCACCCATAGTTGGCAATACTGCATCTATTTGAGGGTGTTCTTTCAGGATCTTTATTATAGACCTGGTATTCAGTGGCAAAAGATAGACATGGTCTGCCATGGACGGATCCGTCATGATCGTGGCCGGGTTGCTGTTGATCAATATGGTCTCAATCCCGTCTTCCCTGAGGGAACGAAGGGCCTGTGATCCGGAGTAATCAAATTCACATGCTTGTCCGATAATAATTGGGCCTGATCCGATGATCAGGATGGAGTTCAGGTCTTTTCTTTTAGGCATTTTTAATAGGCGTTGTTAAGTATGGATAAAAAAAAGGTGTTACTGTTGAAAAGTAACACCTTTATCAATATTCTGGAATATGATCATTATTTTTTGTGTCTCGGCTCTGAGGATACGGTTAATTTTTTCCTTCCTTTAGCCCTTCTCCTGGCCAATACTTTCCTTCCGTTAGCAGAAGCCATTCGCTCTCTGAAACCGTGCTTGTTTTTTCTCTTCCTTTTGGAAGGTTGAAATGTTCTTTTCATAACTGAAGATTAATTGCGGACAATTAAAAGTCCTTATTGACCATGCAAAATTCTGGGCGCAAATATACGAAGAGTTTTTGCTTTGCCAAATCGATTGCTAAAATTATTCGGTATAGTTTTACTACTTTTGCAGTTAATAAGAAAGCCCCCGCAGAATAATGAAAAATGCAATCATATTTGTCTTGTTTTTGCTGCTATCCACAACAGCAGTGTCACAGACAAATTTGCAGTATAACCTCAAAGAAGGAGAGGTATATAAGATAAAACAGGAAGCTCAGCAGGTTATCCTGCAGGAAATGGATGGTGCTGTGCATGAGCTTACCAACAAGATCACGGGATTGCTGGAATTCCAGGTAATCAAAGAGAGGGATACCACTTTCGAAATAGATCTTTTTTTCAGGGACCTCAGCCTGGTGATGACTTCGAGCATTCAGGGCGAACTGATGAACGTTAAGGCAAGTGAAGTTGACGAAAACGATATTCAATCCAAGATATTCAACAGTCTGCTAAACGAACCGGTCCATATGATCCTTAGTAAGAACGGAGATATACTGGAAGTGACGGGGGGAGACAGTCTGGTTATAAAAATGTCCGGGGCATCCGGTATTACAGATGAGTTTTCTCTGAATATGATGAAGAAGTCCCTGGAGCGGGAGTTTGGATCCGAAGCCTTATCTAACAGCTACGAGCAAATGACATTTATCTATCCCAGCAAGCCGGTTCGTGTGGGTGAAAGCTGGAAAAATGAATACCAGGGGAAATTATCTGCCAGGAATTCCTGGTTGCTTGAAGCATTATCGGAGAGCACGGCTACCATTAAAGGAGAAGCAGATATCACTATGGATGTTTCCGAGCCCATATCAACCATGAAACTCGACGGTTCACAATCTACATGGATCAAAACAGATTTACTTTCTGGTTTTATCGTTTCCATGAAAGTTGAGGGATCATCAAAAGGGGTTACTATAATGGCCCAAATGGGAAATGCGGAAATCCCCACTAGTATTCAATCGGTTACTACTTACGAATTAATTCAATAGACAACTATGTTTCACAAAAATATTAAGCTGGTTATTACTTTTCTAATTGTGGCTTACGCCGGATACCAATTCTACGAAGGCTATATTGGCAATGGAATATTCCTGGTCCTGTTCTCCCTGGTTTTTGTGTTCTTTTATTTCCGGAATGAGATCATATTACTCGCATTCTTAAGGATGCGGAAGCAGGATCTTGAAGGCACCCAGAAATGGCTTACCAAAATAAAGAACCCGGAAGCCGCCCTTACCCGGAAACAACAGGGTTATTACAACTACCTGCATGGAATAATCTACTCCCAGAAAAACCTTACCCAGGCAGAAAAATTCTTCAGGAAAGCCCTTAAGTTAGGGCTTAATATGGACTATGACGTGGCGATGGCCAAATTAAGCCTTGCCGGGATTGCCCTGCAGAAGAGGAGAAAAAGGGAAGCCACTTTATTGTTGCAGGAGGCCAAGAAGCTCGACAAAAACAACATGCTTACCGAACAGATAAAGATGATGCAGCAACAGATGAAGCGTATCTGATTACCTGCTTACCCTGTAAAATCCCTTATTAGGAATTTCAATTGCATACTTCTTACGCGAAGCGTTGTTCAGATGGGGCTCGCGTAACCAGGGATTATGTCTTTTCAGGATTTTGTAGTTGATACCGTACTCTTCAGCAAAGTTTGCAAAATTGGTCACTGCCGTATCAACTTCCACATTGAAGGTTGGGATACCCTGGTACAGGTCATCCTCCTCCAGGACATAACCATATTTCTCCGGATTAGAGAGGATTTCTTTAATTGCCAGAATTCGGAAAACATAGCGCCCGGTTTCCTGACCCAGTAACAGGTCGTAATAATCATCTACCTGCTGGATATTCATATATCTCTTGATAGCAGCCGGACCTGCGTTGTAGGAAGCCGCTGCTAGAGTCCAGCTACCGTAAGCTTCCTTGTATTTTTTGAGGTACCTGCAGGCCACTTCAGTTGATTTGGCCAGGTGGTAGCGCTCATCTACATTCGAATTAACTTCCAGTCCGTACTCTCTTCCTGTAGCCTTCATAATTTGCCAGAAACCCGTTGCCCCTGCAGGGGAAACCACATTCTGCAAACCGCTTTCTGCCACAGCAAGGTATTTGAAATCGTCCGGAATACCATTCTTTTCCAGGATAGGTTCAATTATTGGAAAGTACTTGTGAGCCCGCTTCATCAGTAGCACAGCATTGGACTGCCAATACGTATTTACGAGAAACTCCCGGTCAATCCGCTCCATGATCTCAGGGTCATCCTGCGGTACGGTTTCACCGGCAAAATTTAAATTCTCAGGTATATCAATAGCGGATATCGTATATTCCTCAGCTACGTTCTTTACCTCTTCATTATCCCCTGCCTGGGGACCACTTACTGATGCTGCGTCCTTTTGCTGAACTGCAAAAACAAGGGTAGATATAACAAAAACCACCCCCAGAAGCATCAAAATCTTCTTAATTACTCTCATGACATACGGTTTACCCTGATAAAGGTATTAAATACAAACTCTTTATTCCAAAATAATTGTGGGCAATCGTTCATTAAACCATTTAAATCGATGGAGGATCATCGTATGGGTACCGCCTTTAACCGGAATATAGTTTGAGATGGGGCCTACCGGAAATACGGCATCCCGATCTCCGTGGATATGAACAAGTCCCGGATCATAGCTGCTCTGACTCCAATGGACTATCTTGTCGATAGACCAGTCCAGGTAGTATTTATCCCGAATGGACAGATACTGCTCATACAGGGAGAGGCGTTTAGTTACCGTTTCCCCAAAGGCATATTTGGAAAGTAATTCCACATTATTTACAAGACCTGTGGGAAGCAAGCGATGCACCTTGGTGTATTTGGCGAACAGAAGCCTTTTAGGCATCTCTGACTTCATCTTTATGCTGGATATAATGATCACTTTACGAACCGGAAGGTATTTAGCCATTTCCTGAACCAGCATCCCACCAAAGGAAACCCCTACCAAAACCGAATGTTCGTATTTGATCTGACTTGCCATTTTTCTTGCATAGGCCTCGAAAGTCATTCCCCGTTCCGGGAGGAACCACTCCAGGTAATGTATTTGAAAAGTATCGGATGGGAGCTGTATGAATTCAAAGATCTTGGAGCTCGCTGCCAAGCCGGGCATAAAATAAACGTGAATTCTACTGGAAGGCATTTGGCCTAAAGTAATTTAAAACTAGGAATTTAGCATTTTTTTGGTTACTTTTGTACAGTAAATGTAACTGAAGCCCCATCTCTTTGCAAATTTAACCTTACGCTTACAATTTGGGAAATTACGATGAAGAACAGATCGTAATTTTTTTGTCTAAAAACCAAATTAAATCAAACTATATGAGTGAAGTAGCAATTAAAGACAATAGTTTCCTGCGCCAATTTGAAACTAAAGTCGACGGTCATCTGGCCAAGATTGAATACTCTTCCCAAGAACGCAAGATTTTCTTAACTAAACTGGTTATCCCTGAAGAAATTCAACATAACGGTTTTAAAGAGGATTTTATAAAGTCTGTCCTGCACCATATACAGGAACAAAACCTGAGGGTTGTTCCAACCAGTCCTCAAATTGCAGGCTTCTTGAGAAAAAACAGGCAGTACAAGGAAATGCTTCCTGTTGGGATCCGGATATAAGACTAAAAGACTACGGAATACAAGCCTCTCAAATGGAGAGGTTTTTTTATGGTATTACGGCAGCCTTGACAAACTCCAGGCGCACCATTCCTTCCTCATCAATTTCTGTGAGTCGAACCTTATGCAGTGTATTGACCAAAGAAGGGTTCCAGGGTACCCTCACCTTTACATAATTTTCGGTAAAGCCATGAATATAGCCGGCTTTGTTCTCCCCTTCAAATAATACCGTACGTACACTTCCCAACTGGGTTTCATAGAAAGCACGACGTTTCTTTATTGATAAAGCCCTCAGCATTTTGCTCCGTTTCTGCCGTACTTTAAGTGGGACAACATTATTCATAGTTGCTGCAGGCGTATTGTCGCGCTCCGAAAAGGTAAATACATGGAGATAGGCAATGTCCAGCTCATTGAGGTAATGATAGGTTTCCAGAAAATCATCATCCGTTTCGCCAGGAAACCCTACTATAACATCCACACCAATGCAGGCATGTGGCATAAGAGACTTGATCTGATCTACCCTGTTTGTGTACAATTCACGTTTGTAGCGTCGCTTCATGGCCCTCAGGATCTTATCGCTACCACTTTGGAGCGGGATATGAAAATGAGGGACAAAGGTTTTACTACCCGCTACAAAAGAAATGGTTTCATCCTTGAGCAGGTTGGGTTCTATTGATGAAATCCTCAACCGGTTGATTCCCGGCACATCGTCCAATGCGCGAACCAGGTCCAGAAAGGTATGTTCGTGTCGCTTATTGCCAAACTCCCCTTTGCCATAATCACCAATATTTACACCGGTAAGCACAATTTCCTTGATACCCTCCTCAGAAATTTCACGTGCATTGCGCAAGACGTTTTCCAGTGTATCACTCCTTGAAATACCCCGAGCCAGTGGTATGGTGCAATAAGTGCATTTGTAATCGCAGCCGTCCTGAACCTTGAGAAACGCCCGGGTACGGTCTCCTATGGCATAACTGCCCACGTAAAAATCCGCTTCGGAAATTTCACAGGAATGGACTTCCCCAAAATCGTTTTTGGACAGGTCGTTCAGATAATCTGTCAGCTTAAACTTTTCGGTGGCACCCAGTACGAGGTCAACCCCATCTACAGCAGCGAGTTGCTCTGGCTTAAGCTGCGCATAACAACCAATGGCTGCAACAAAGGCCTTTGGATTGGCTTTCTGTGCCTGCCGCACTATGGTCTTGAATCGCTTGTCCGCATTCTCAGTTACCGAACAGGTATTAATCACATAAAGGTCTGCTTCCTCGTGAAAGGGCACGCGCAGGAATCCCTCACCTTCTACCTGTCTGGCAATAGTGGAAGTTTCGGAAAAATTGAGCTTACAGCCCAGGGTATAAAAAGCCACTTTTTTCTTCATGGGCAACACCTTGGATTCCAGGCCTGCAAAGATAAGAAAATCAATGTGTTTCCAGCTCCCGAATCAATACTTCCGGTATTTGCTCGTGATCTCGAAGATATGCTTCAGCATTTTAGCATCTGCTTCGGTAAACTCCACATTGCGACGGGCCATCATGACCTTCGCCGCTTCATAAGCCTTCTCCGGCAAATAAGCCGAAAAGCCGGATGCTCCTCCCCAGCTAAAACTGGGCACAAAGTTCCTGGGGAAGCCAGGCACATAGATATTGGTGTTCACACCTATCACAGTACCGGTATTAAACATGGTATTGATCGCAGTTTTGCTGTGATCTCCCATCATTAATCCGCAGAATTGAAGTCCGGTATGGTCAAATCGTTCCGTAGCATAATTCCATAACCTGACCTTAGCATAGTTATTCTTGAGGTTAGAGTTGTTGGAATCTGCACCAATATTGCACCACTCCCCGAGCACGGAATTACCGAGATATCCGTCGTGACCCTTGCTGGAATAACCAAAAATTACCGAGTTATTTACCTCACCACAAATCTTGCCGAAAGGACCAACTGTTGTAGGACCATATATTTTAGCTCCCATTTTAACCACGGCATTATGGCATAGGGCAAAACCACCCCGGATCATATTGCCTTCCATTACTTCAGCGTCTTTCCCAATGTAGATAGGGCCTTCACTGGCATTAAGGATGCTGTATTCTACTTTGGCTCCCGCTTCCAGGAAGATGCGCTCAGGGTTGATTACCTTATTGGTATCTGATAGAGGGGCGCTTTTTCTGCCACTGGTGATAAGTTCATAATCCGCTTCCAGGGCTTCGCCGTTTCGGGAAAAAATGTCCCATGTATTGCGAAGCGACAGGATTTCGGGCATATACTCAATGGCAGTGTAATCATTCGCGCCAGGCAACTCAACGGACGCCCCCGTGGCGCAGGCAATCATCTCTCCCGCCTTAACCAGGGCCTCCCCCGTATTCAGGGCTTTGATCTGCCTGAGTAATTCTTTGTCCGGCAAAAAAGCACCATTGATAAAGATATTTTCATCGCCCCGTACCATGGGAAATTTTCCCGAAAGGTAGTCCTCCGTCCTGGAACTGGTGGATGTCCCCAAAAAGTGTTCCCATTTTTCCCTGATCGTAAGTATGCCAAAACGGATATCGGCAACAGGCCTTGTAAAAGTAAAAGGTTTGAGGGCTTCGCGTACAGGACTATCGAATAAGATGTAGTTCATTGACCTTATTTTGTACAAAATTAAATAAAAAACGCCCCTGAATTGACTTCAGAGGCGAGCTTATCGATGTACTCCCGTTTAAATGGACTACTTGCCTTCTTCCTCAGGCGTTTCCTTTTTTGCGGGCTTCTTGAATTTTTCGTATTTGCTCTTGAACTTGTCAATCCTACCAGCAGTATCCACAAGCTTCGCTTTCCCGGTGTAGTATGGGTGGGAAGTCCTTGAAATCTCCAGCTTTACCAGCGGATATTCAACACCGTCAACCTCCAGGGTTTCCTTGGTCTCCGCAGTGGATTTTGCCAGAAATACGTCATCATTGGACATGTCCTTGAATGCTACTATTCTAAAATTTTCCGGATGTATGCCTTTTCTCATCGTTTTAATTTTATGCGCTCCCGATTTTTCAGGCTGCAAATATATACCTTTTTCAAGGAAACTACAATTTAATCATTTAAAAAACACCGCACAATATCGTATCTTTAACTGTAACAATCCGACTAAACAAACAACTAACGGATAAAAAATCAACAAAAAATCACAAAATGGAAGATCAACAACCTAAAACTGGTAAGTTCTCACTGAATTATGGATTAATCCTCGGAGCATTGGGAGTAGCTTTCGGTCTTATGCTGTACAGCATGGATGCTCATACTTCTCAGGATATAAGCAATACTATCATTGGTCTGGTAATGATGGTTGCCGTCGTGATCTGGGGTATTTACGCATTCAGAAATGCTAACGGAGGATTTCTTACTATTAGTCAAGCACTTAAACTCGGTGCCGGGATAGCCCTTATTTCTGCTATCATATCTATAGTTTACACCATTTTTCTATCCAATGTTCTGGATCCGGAATTTACGGCCAAGATCATGGATGCCCGAATGGCAGAATTGGAAGCTGGTGGACAGTACAGTGCTGAACAAATCCAGCAGCAAAAAGAAATGGGGATTAAATTTTTCTGGTTCGGTTATCCCGTAATCCTCATTGTCAATGTACTTATCGGTCTGGTTATTGGATTGATCGGAGGACTCATCCTTAAGAAGGCCAAGCCTGAATAATAAGTCTGAAAATTGTACTTTTGAAAGGAATTAGGCCCATTGCCCTATGAAGTTATCCATAGTAATTCCTTTACTTAACGAAGAAGAATCCCTTGACGAATTACATGATTGGATTGCAAGTGTAATGCAGTCCAATCATTTTTTGTATGAGGTTATTTTTATAGACGACGGAAGCACAGACGATTCCTGGAAGGTTATTGAAAAACTAGCTGCTGAAAATCCTTCGGTAAAAGGCATCCGGTTCCGGAAAAATTTCGGGAAATCTCAGGCCCTGCATGCCGGGTTTAAAAAGGCCGGGGGCGATATCGTAATTACCATGGATGCAGACCTTCAGGACAATCCGGAGGAAATTCCACGCATGATCGCCCTAATGGAAGAAGAACGCTATGATATTGTGGCCGGGTGGAAGAAGAAACGGTACGATTCCGTTATCATGAAAAACATCCCTTCCAAAATATTCAACTGGGCTGCAAGAAAAACATCCGGCGTTGCCTTGCACGACTTTAATTGCGGCCTGAAAGCATTCCGCCGGGAAGTAATCAAGACCATTGAGGTTTCGGGCGAAATGCACCGATACATACCGGTACTGGCCAAAAACGCCGGATTCCTGAGGATTGGGGAGAAAGTAGTACAGCATCAGGCTCGTAAATACGGCAAGACCAAATTTGGTGCAGACCGGTTTATCAAAGGGTTCCTGGATCTTATCACCATCTGGTTCGTCTCTAAATTTTCCAAACGACCGATGCACCTTTTTGGTGCCCTGGGCTTTCTTATGTTTTTGATTGGAACCGCTTTTGCTATTTATTTGGGAATAGACAAGCTCTTTATTCATCCCAGAGGAAGATTGCTGACAGACCGTCCTGAGTTTTTTATCTCCCTGACGGCCATGATTATAGGTACACAATTATTCCTGGCCGGATTCCTGGGGGAAATCGTAGTGCGCTCGCGCAAAGGCAGGCCCCGTTACTTCATCGCGGAAGATTTAAACCTCTAACCCCTATTAATTTGATAATCTTCGTAATTTTGGTGGGAAACATTACCTGCCTGAAATAAAATGGAGCAAATCCTGGAAAGAGCCAATTCCTGGCTAAGCGACTTTTTCGACCCTGAGGTCCGAAATGAAGTTAAAACCCTGATCACCCAAGATGAAGAAGGTCTGAAAGAGCGTTTCTACCGCGATCTCGAATTTGGTACCGGTGGTATGCGTGGTGTCATGGGTGTAGGCACCAACCGCATCAACAAATACACTCTGGGAAAAAGTACCCAGGGACTGAGCAATTACCTCAAAAAGGTTTATGCAGGTGAATCGCTGAAGGTGGTTATTGCCTACGATTGCCGCCACAACAGCGATACACTGGCCCGCGTTGTAGCCGAGGTATTTTCAGCAAACGGCATTCAGGTGTACCTGTTTTCGGCCCTTAGGACCACCCCTGAGCTTTCCTTTGCAGTTCGATACCTTAACTGCCACGCCGGTGTGGTTCTTACCGCTTCACACAACCCTCCGGAATACAATGGATATAAAGTTTACTGGACGGACGGCGGACAAATTGTACCTCCACAAGATGGTGAGATTATTGCAGAGATAAACAACATCTCCTTTGAAGACATATTATTCAATCCGAATAAAAACCTCATTAAGCTGATCGACAAGGAAGTGGATGAGGCCTTTATTTCGGCTTCTGTGAATAATGGTAATTTTGGAGCCGAGGGTAAGGACCAATTTAAAATTGTCTTTACTTCCCTGCACGGCACATCCATAACTGCTATTCCGGAAGTTCTCAAAAGGGCCGGATATGCCCATGTGACCATCGTGGAAGAGCAGCGCGAACCTGATGGTAATTTTCCCACGGTGAAATCCCCCAACCCGGAAGAACCTGAGGCACTTAGTCTTGCTATGAAAAAAGCAGAGGAAATCGGAGCCGACATGGTTGTGGGTACAGACCCCGACAGTGACCGCCTGGGAATTGCGGTGAGGAACAGGGAGGGCAAGCTGCAGTTGCTTAACGGGAACCAGACCATGATCCTGATGACCAAATTTTTACTGGATCAACAGAAGAAAAAAGGGTTTAAGGGCAACGAATTTGTTGCATCTACTATCGTTTCCACACCCATGATGTCCCGGATGGCTGAGGTTTACCGTGTGGAATGCAAAATCTCACTTACAGGATTTAAATGGATTGCCAAAATGATCAAGGATTTCCCGGATCAGCATTTCCTGGGTGGTGGTGAAGAGAGTTTTGGCTTTATGGTGGGCGATTTTGTGCGTGACAAAGATGCGGTAACAGCAACCCTGCTGGCATGTGAAATTGCAGCACAGGCCAAAGCCGATGGGAGCTCCTTTTTTGAGGAACTCGTAAGTTGCTACGAAGCCTATGGTTTTTACAAGGAAAAACTGATCTCACTGACAAAGAAAGGAATGAAAGGTGCAGAGGAAATTGCCCAGATGATGGTCGATTTCAGGGAAAATCCGGTTAAGTCCATCGACGGGTCTGAAGTGGTGACCATAGACGACTACAGCAGCTCGATCTCACGGAATCTGAAAACCGGCGAATCCCATACCATCGATATCCCCAAATCCAACGTATTGATATACAAAACAGCAGATGGTACACAAATGGCAGCCCGTCCAAGCGGCACCGAACCCAAGATCAAGTTTTATTTCAGCGTGAACACCAGGCTAGGCTCCAAAGCCGCTTTTGAAAAAACGGAAGCAGAACTGGATCGAAAGATTGAACGCATTCTCAAAGAACTGAACCTCGGCTAATGGGATACTTCCGAAAAATCCTGGCCTTTGCCCTGCCCTATCGCAAATTTGGCTTTCTGAACATATTCTTCAACATCCTGTATGCCTTGTTCAGCGCTCTATCCTTTGCCGCTCTGATCCCAATGCTGGATGTACTGTTTGACCAGTCTCAGAAAGTATACAGTCCACCAGTATATGAAGGTATTGGTCAGGTTAAGCCCTTTTTGCAGGACTACATCAACTACCGGATCACCAACTATGCAGGGGAAGACGAGATGAAAGGCCTGGTTCTGGTCATTGGGCTGGTCCTGGTTTTATTCCTGTTTAAGAATCTTTTCAACTACCTGGCCATGTACTTCATTACCTTCCTGAGGAACGGGGTACTCAAAGACATCCGAAACAAGATGTACGAAAAGATGGTGGAATTGCCCATATCCTACTACACCGAGAAAAGGAAAGGGGACGTCATTGCGCGTATCACTTCAGATGTGCTGGAAATACAACATTCCTTCCTGTCCATACTGGAACTTATCGTCCGTGAACCGCTTACCATACTTTTCACCATCCTGATCATGTTCTTTATCAGCGTAAAACTAACGCTGTTCGTGTTTATTTTCATCCCCCTGGCGGGCATGGTCATCAGCCGCATTGGCAAATCACTCAAGAAAAAATCCCTGAGGGTGCAAAAGGAACAGGGTGAGTTCCTTTCCATTGTAGAAGAAACCCTGGGAGGCCTGCGTGTAATAAAAGCATTTAATTCTGAATCCCGGTTTGCGGAGACTTTCAAAAATTCTACCCGACGGTTTTATCACTTTTCCAATCGTTTGCTCAACAGGCAAAACCTGGCCTCACCTACCGGGGAATTCCTTGGGATACTGGTAATTGGCGTATTGCTCTGGTTCGGGGGGAAAATGGTGCTGGTGGAAAACAGCCTGGATGCTTCCTCCTTTATAGCCTATATGGGCCTGGCCTATAATATCCTCACCCCCGCCAAGGCCATCAGCAAGGCTTCCTATGGCGTTAGAAAAGGAAATGCCGCTGCCGAACGGGTACTGGAGGTAATCGAAGCAGAAAATCCAATCAGGGAACCCGAGAATCCGGTCGTAAAAGAAGACTTCTCTGAGGAGATCGTTCTTGATAACATCTCATTCCAATACGAGAAGGAACCTGTTTTCAGGGAATTCAGCCTTAAAATCCCCAAAGGCAGCACACTCGCTCTGGTAGGACAATCCGGAAGCGGCAAGAGCACCATTGCCAATCTGGTTACCCGCTTCTACGACGTAACGGGCGGGGCTATAACCATAGACGGCGTTGATATACGAGATATTCGCAAGGGAGACCTGCGTAACCTGATGGGCCTGGTAACCCAGGAATCAATTCTGTTTAATGATTCTGTGGAAAATAATATCCGCCTCGGCAAAGCAAATGCCACAGATGAAGAAATTATGGCTGCTGCAAAGATTGCCAACGCCCATGAATTTATTTCAGAATTGCCGGAAGGCTATAAAACGAATATTGGTGACGGGGGCAGTAAACTGAGTGGAGGTCAGCGTCAGCGATTGTCCATTGCCCGGGCCGTACTTAAAAATCCTCCAATTATGATCCTGGACGAAGCTACTTCCGCCCTGGACACTGAAAGTGAACGCCTTGTACAGGATGCACTTGAAAAAATGATGGCCAACCGTACTTCAATCGTCATCGCTCACCGCCTTTCTACCATTCAGAAGGCCACCAATATCGTGGTCCTTGAGAAAGGCAAATTGGTAGAACAGGGAACCCATGCAGAACTCATAAAATCCAAAGGGGTGTACAAAAAACTCGTTGAAATGCAGTCTTTGGGATAAAAAACGACTAAACCATTGCTTCTTGCAATAGTCTAAGGATCACAACAAGCTTGCTTTGATCGCAGAAGAAACCTTAGTAGCTCAGTTAAAAGACAGGGAAAGCCAGGCAAAGGCTTTCGAAGTCCTGATAAACGCCTATAAGGAGAGGCTGTACTGGCATATCCGGAGGATTGTCCTGAATCACGATGACACGGATGATGTTTTGCAGAATACCTTTATCAAGGTTTTTCGCAATATTGAAAATTTCAAGGGTGATAGCAAATTGTATTCATGGATGTACCGGATTGCCACCAATGAAGCCCTCAGCTTTCTGAAAACCAAGTCGCGCAAGCTGGGGCTAAGCAGTGAAGCCTTGCAGGAATCGCTGGCCAATCAACTGGTATCTGATGTTTATTTTGAAGGTGATGAGATTCAGTTGAAATTACAACAGGCCATTGCCACCCTGCCGGAAAAACAGAAGCTGATCTTTAATATGAAATATTTCCAGGAATTGAAGTACGATGAGATTTCTGAAATCCTGGATACTTCTGTAGGTGGGCTTAAAGCTTCATATCACCTGGCTGTGAAAAAGATTCAAAGCTACCTGGAGGAGGATTAAACCATGATGCGAATTGAAAGTCAAACCTAAACGATGGATAAGAAATATAAAAAAGAAGGATTCAGGGTTCCTGACGGATATTTTGAGGGCTTAAACAAGCGCCTTCAGGATCGTCTTTATCAGGATTCGTTTGATCTGCCTGAGGAGGATGGGTTTGCGGTGCCGGAGGGCTATCTTGAAGGCCTGCAGGACAAACTGAATTCCCGGATAGCAACTGGGGAAGAACCCGGGGTTATCAAACTCAAACCGTGGAAAAAGTACTATTTTGTAGCTGCTTCCATTGCGGCCGCTGTGGTAATAATCATTGGCCTGCGATTGGGGCGCACGGATGATTTCACCTTCAGTGATCTGGCCAACGCCGAACTGGAGAGCTATTTCTATGATAACGATTTGGAGCTCACTTCCTATGAAATGGCGGAGGTATTGCCGGTTGAGGAAATTGAGGTTAATGACATACTGGATAATGAGTTGAACGAAGAGAACATTATGGATTATCTGGATGATAATGTGGAAGATCTGTATGAACTAAATATTGAGTACGATGAATAAATTGAGCAAAATAGGGGCGCTGCTAATAATAATGCTTGTTTTTGCAAGCGGATATGGCCAAAGAAGGCCGGCACAGGAGCGAATAAAAACCTTAAAGGTTGCTTTTATTACGGAGCGATTAAACCTTACGACCGATGAAGCACAGGACTTCTGGCCCATTTACAATGCCCATGAACAAAACCTGGAAGCGCTCAAAAGACAGGAGCGAAGGGAAATCCGGAGTAAACTGATCGATTTTGAAAACCTCTCGGAAAGGGAAGCCGCAGATTTACTGCAGCAATCCTTGGAACTGGAGCGGGAGAAGCACAAGCTCAACATGCAATTTATGGACAAAATCAGCCAGGTGATATCGGCTAAGAAAGCCTTCCTGCTGATCAAAGCCGAGGAAGATTTCAAGAAGCGTCTTTTGCGTGAAATCCAGCAACGCCGGCGGGGCAACAGATAGAAGTTTCGACCAAATGCAATAAAGGAAGCCCAAAAGCTTCCTTTTTTATTAAACCTTTTACCCTATGCATTGTCCTAATAATAGAAATCCTAAAAAAACAAGTTATGAAAAGTCTCAAATCTTTATTTGTTATTACGTTCTTATTAGCTGGCTTTGCCATAGGACAGGCCAGTAACAGCTTTGCTCCCCAGTTAAAGATAGGGGTGGTTGTAACCAAGGTTCACAAACCCAAAATTTATGTACATAAAGGAGTGCGGTTTCATTACTCCAAAGGCATATGGTACCGAACCTCGGGCAATCGCTATGTAGTTGCCGCTGCCCCTGTAGGCGTTGTAGTAAGAACCCTGCCCAGGGGAAGGAAAGTTGTAAGGATCAATGGAAGGAAATACTACCGGTTTAACGGTGTGTATTACCAGAAAAGAAAAGGTGGTTATATCGTGGTTAGCGTATAGGCTACTATCAGGGTGATTGTTGTTTGAATACGTGTTGATTAAAACGGGGAGGTCTTGACCTTCCCGTTTTTATTTGAATGATAAACGTGCTATTCTATTGCTTCCGGCGGCAAATGCAGTTGAATCATTATGGAAACGCAGGGTGTAAAACGATTCCGTGGATAATTCTTTCCAATTTTCCCCGGAATCAGGAGAATAAGAAATACCGGTATAGCCCACCGCTACCAGGCCTTTTCCTCCGGAATCAGGTACATATTGCACACAGCTCTTGTAGCCCGGATCTTCCCCATCCGAAACAACGTCCCAGGTTTTACCTCCATTTTTTGTAACCGCCTTATTCCCAATATTAACTTCTGGTTTTGTGTAATCGCCTCCGATGGCAAATCCCTGTTCTGAATCGTAGAAAGCAATACTGAAAATACCCTGGGCCTCCGCTTCCCTGCCCATAGGCGTTTGCATCACTTTCCAGGTCCTGCCCCGATCTGAAGTATGGAAAACCCTGGCCTCGGTTGTAGCGATCCAGGCCTCATCCCCAATAATCGAAATATTGGTGTTACTGGCAGCAAAGGCCCCTTCTCCTTCAGGCGACTCAGGCAGTTCCCTGCAAGGTATTTTTTCCCAGTGTTGTCCGCCATCCCTTGTGACCAGTACAGACAGGCAGCCTTCCCTGCTATCCCCTAATGCTATGCCTTCCTGATCATCCCAAAAGGCCATGGCATCGTAAAAAACACCCTCACCGGATTCGGTATAGACCAATTCCATACTACCCTTGTCACCAGTTTTATACAACAAGGCCGGATTACCGGCCGAAAGCATGAAAAAATCAGTGGATGTATGGGCTATAGCACGGAATTCCGGAAGTATACTGTCATAGGCCTGTACGGCTGTCCTAACTTTCCCTGTGCGTAAATCAACACTGCCAAAAACACCCTTGTTAGCAGCAAACGCCAGGCTACCTCCCATGATCTCGATCGCCCGAATACTGATGGAATCCTGGTAGAGCAGATCTACCTCCACTTCAGAGAATTCCCTGGTTGTTGCAGAGCGGTCTGCGCATGACAAGAACATAAATACCAATAGGATGACGGTTATTCGCATGATTTGAAATTTATCAAATGTACTTGTTATACAGGAAAGCGATACCTTTGTCCGATAATTTTCCGCTATGCGCTTACACCGAAACCTGGTATTTGCTGTGATTGATGCCCTGAATATGATATTCAACCAGGGGGAGTACGCGGATAAGGTAGTGGAAAAGGTCCTTAGACGCGACAAAAGATGGGGTTCACGCGACAGAGGTTTTATAGCGGAGACCACCTATGAAATAGTGCGCTACAAACGCCTTTACCAGGAAATAGCAGAAGTTAAAACACCATTTTCAAGAGCAGACCTCTTCCGTATCATTGGCGTCTGGATTACCCTTAGGGGTATTCCCCTTCCGGAATGGGAGCAATTCAAAAACACCCCTGCCCGTAGAATAAAAGGGAAATTCGACGAGCTGGCCAAAATCAGAAAGTTCAGGGAAGCTGTACCCGACTGGCTGGACGAACTGGGTGTTCAGTCTTTGGGAAAAGAAAGGTGGTCCAGGGAATTAGCAGCCCTGAACCAGCAGGCAGCCGTGGTACTCAGGGTTAACCGCCTGAAAACAGATCTGGATGCACTTCAGAAGGAATTATCGGCCCTGAAGATTCCGACCACCCGACTAAAAGGATATGAGGATGCCTTGCTGCTGGAACAAAGAACCGATGTATTTAAGACCCCTTTATTTAAAAAAGGATGGTTTGAGGTCCAGGATGCATCCTCACAACTGGTTGCTCCTTTTCTCCAGGTAGAACCCGGGCAATTAGTGGTAGATGCCTGTGCCGGAGCGGGTGGGAAAAGCCTGCATCTGGCTGCTCTCATGGAAAACAAAGGCCAGCTGCTGGCGCTGGATATATACGATTACAAGCTAAAACAACTCAAATTGAGGGCCAGGAGAAACGGGGTACACAATCTGGAATCCAGGTTGATCCAGAACACCAAAGTGATCAAGCGTTTGAATAAGCGCGCAGACCGTGTATTGATTGACGCCCCTTGTACCGGTATGGGAGTCCTCAGGCGAAATCCCGATGCCAAATGGAAGTTAAACCCGGAGTTCCTGGAACGGGTTACAGCAATCCAGAGGCAAATACTTGAAGATTATTCCAAAATGGTGAAGCCAGGAGGCAAAATAGTCTATGCTACCTGCTCTATCCTACCCCGGGAAAATGAGGAACAGGTACAGGAATTCCTCAAAAAGGATTCCGGGTCTGGTTTTGTTCTCGAAGAGGAGAAGCACTGTTCCCCGGCGGATGATGGTTTCGACGGTTTCTATATGGCCCGCCTCCGTCGAAAGTAATCAACAATCCCAGGGGATAACTGTTTAAAAACCAATGTCTGATTTCCCCTATAAAGATGTAAATTTGAGCTTTCTTTATTAAATACCTTTTAAGGCCCATGATTCACTTCTTTGGAGACATTGCCAGAAAAGTTTACGCTGTAGAAGCACCCGGTAATCTGTATCAACAGGATACTGAAAAATTAAACTGGTTATTCGGGAACGAACCCAAACTGGAATTGGCGTCACTGGACGCCTTTTTTGTTGGACCCAGGGCGGCCATGGTCACTCCATGGAGTACCAATGCCACAGAGATTACCCAGAACATGGGGATTTCGGGTATTATACGCATAGAGGAGTTCAAGGCGGTAAACGAGGACTTTGAGGACTTTGATCCCATGTTGTTCCAGAAGTACAGCCGTTTAGACCAAGATCTTTACGACATCCATATTACCCCCCAGCCTATTATTGAAGTGGATGATATTGCTGCTTATAACGAGCAGGAAGGTCTGGCCCTGAGCCCTGAGGAAATTACCTACCTGGAGGATCTGGCAAATCGCCTGGGCAGAAAGCTTACAGATTCCGAGGTATTTGGCTTCAGTCAGGTAAATTCCGAACACTGTCGCCATAAGATATTTAACGGGACTTTTGTGATAGACGGGGAGGAAAAGCCTGTTTCCCTTTTCAAACTGATCAAAAAGACCTCTGAAAAAAACCCGAACCATATCGTCTCTGCTTACAAGGACAATGTAGCATTCATTACGGGGCCTGAAGCGGTTCAGTTTGCCCCCAAATCGGCAGACAAACCAGATTACTATGAAGAGAAGCCTTTTGAATCTGTGATCTCCTTAAAGGCCGAAACCCATAATTTCCCGACCACAGTAGAACCATTCAATGGTGCAGCAACAGGGTCCGGGGGAGAGATACGGGACAGGCTTGCCGGTGGAAAAGGGTCCCTACCCCTGGCCGGAACTGCGGTTTACATCACTTCATATAGTCGGCTTGCGGATGACAGGCACTGGGAAAAGGGCATGCCCGAAAGAAAATGGCTGTATCAAACCCCAATGGATATCCTCATCAAAGCATCTAATGGAGCTTCCGATTTTGGAAACAAATTCGGTCAGCCGCTGATCTCGGGTTCCCTGCTCACCTTTGAGCATGAAGAGCACGGGAGGAGACTGGGTTACGACAAGGTGATTATGCTAGCCGGTGGTATTGGCTACGGAAAGGCCAGCCAGGCCCTGAAGGACACACCCGAAAAAGGGGATAAAATTGTAATCCTTGGCGGGGATAATTACCGGATAGGAATGGGAGGCGCAGCGGTATCCAGTGCTGATACTGGTGCCTTCAGCACTGCTATTGAATTAAACGCCGTTCAGCGATCAAATCCTGAAATGCAAAAACGGGCAGCCAACGCCATCAGGGGGCTTGTGGAGTTGGACCATAATCCCATTGTTTCTATTCACGACCATGGCGCCGGGGGGCATTTGAATTGTCTGTCAGAACTGGTGGAGGAAACCGGAGGGTATATCGATATGGATCAATTGCCCATTGGTGATCCTACCCTATCGTCCAAAGAAATTATCGGAAATGAATCCCAGGAAAGGATGGGGCTGGTTATGGGCACGGCTGATATGGAACTGCTTAAAAGGGTAGCAGCACGGGAACGTTCCCCCATGTATGAAGTTGGTGAAGTAACTGGTGACCACCGCTTCACCTTTGAATCGGCCAAAAGAGGAGAAAAACCCATGGACCTCGAACTGAGCGACATGTTTGGCAGCTCTCCCCAAACTATAATGAATGATAAATCGGTTGCCCGGACCTATGAAGATCCAGCATATCAGGTTGCCGATTTTAAAACTTACCTGACACAGGTGTTACAGCTGGAAGCCGTGGCCTGTAAAGACTGGCTGACCAACAAAGTAGATCGATGTGTTGGTGGACGCGTGGCCACGCAACAATGTGCGGGACCACTGCAGCTGCCCTTGAATAATTGTGGGGTTATGGCCTTGGATTTCAAAGGAAAAGCCGGTATAGCCACATCTATTGGGCATTCCCCAGTTTCCGGCTTGATCGATCCTGTGGCCGGCAGCCGAAACAGCATAACCGAAGCGCTGACCAACATTGTCTGGGCCCCACTTGCAGACCGGCTAAAGGCTGTTTCCCTTTCAGCAAACTGGATGTGGCCTTGTAAAAATCCTGGGGAAGACGCCCGTCTTTATGAAGCCGTACAGGCGGTCTCCGAGTTTTCAATTGAGCTCGGCATCAACGTTCCTACAGGAAAGGACTCCCTGAGCATGAAACAAAAATATCCTGATGGGGAAGTCATTGCGCCAGGTACGGTAATTATTTCTGCCGCCGGGCAGTGTGAGGACCTGACTAAAACAGTAGAGCCGGTGCTCCAGAAAAATGGAGGGGCAATTTATTACCTCAACTGGTCACAGGACAATTTTAAACTGGGAGGTTCTTCCTTTAATCAGGTCAGAAATAAAGTAGGTAGCGAAGCACCTTCTGTAAAGGATGCGGCCTATGTAAAAACAGCGTTCAACACAATTCAGGAACTAATAGCAAGGAACCTCATACTTGCTGGTCACGATGTGGCCTCAGGCGGACTAATCACCACCTTACTGGAGATGTGTTTTGCAGACCTGGATTTGGGAGCCAAATTAGACCTGAGTGCCCTGGGAGAAAAAGATTCTGTAAAACTGCTTTTTGCGGAAAACACAGGCATAGTGTTCCAGGCGAAAGACGATAGTGTGGAACAGCTTTTGAAAGAAGCCGGACTGTCTTATTTCCGAATTGGAAGTATTATGGAAGTATCCAGAATGGATATTACCAATTACGATGACACATTTAGCCTGGACATCCCGGAACTCCGAGAATACTGGTACAGGACGTCATATCTGCTGGATACCAAACAGACCGCCAATGGCCTGGCCAAAGACCGTTTTGAAAATTATTCCAATCAGCCGCTGGACTATGTTTTTCCAGTGAATTTCAATGGTAAATTGAATTCATGGGAGAATAATCCAAAACCCAAGGCTGCAATACTGAGGGAAAAAGGAAGCAATTCTGAAAGGGAAATGGCCCATGCCCTGTACCTGGCAGGCTTTGAGGTTAAGGATGTACATATGACCGATCTTATTACTGGAAGGGAAACCCTGGAGGATATACAGTTTATTGGTGCTGTGGGTGGATTTTCAAATTCAGACGTACTGGGTAGTGCCAAAGGATGGGCGGGTGCATTCAAGTACAATGAAAAAGCGCGCACGGCCCTCAGGAATTTCTTCGACAGGGAAGACACCCTGAGCGTGGGCATCTGCAATGGTTGTCAGCTTTTTATGGAGCTGGACCTTATTAATCCCAATCATCCTGAGCACGGCCGTATGACCTTTAATGATTCCCACAAACATGAAAGTAGTTTTACCTCGGTTACCATCCAGCCCAATAATTCTGTAATGTTATCCAGTCTTGCAGGCACCACCCTGGGCGTATGGATTTCTCATGGCGAAGGGAAATTCAGCCTGCCGCTGAGCGAAGAAAACTATGATATTGTTGGTAAATATGGCTATGAAGCTTATCCTGCGAACCCAAATGGAAGTGATTACAATACAGCAATGCTTTGTGATCCTTCAGGAAGGCATATGGTAACCATGCCGCATATAGAACGTTCCATTTTCCCATGGAACTGGGCGCATTATCCGAAAGACCGGAATGACCAGATCTCACCCTGGATTGAGGCCTTTATAAATGCGCGAAACTGGATTCTCAACCATGGAAGAAGTTAAGATTCGTCCTGCCAGGAAGAAAGATGTATCCGAAATAGTCTCCATGCTTGCGGATGATAAACTGGGAAGTACCCGCGAGGACTTCCGGGACCCGCTTCCGAAAGCCTATTATGAGGCTTTTTCAAGAATTTCCACTGACCCCAACCAGGAATTGATGGTTGTAATAAATGATGAGGGTAGGGTAATTGGCACGCTGCAGCTTTCTTTGATTCCATACCTGACTTATCGAGGGGGTACCCGCGCCCAGATTGAGGCCGTCAGGATCCATAAGGATTACAGAGGAAAAGGCATTGGAAAGCTCGTTTTTAAATGGTGTATTGAACGTGCACGGGAAAAAGGGGCCCATGTTGTGCAGCTCACAACAGATAAAAACCGCTCCGAGGCCATAAAGTTTTATGAAGATCTTGGTTTCCGTGCATCGCACGAGGGGATGAAACTCCATTTATAACGGGTGGCAGCCTAGCTTCCTGAACCAAAAGAAGCCGGATATTTTAAATTCAGCCAGTCTTTTCCTATTTTGCAATAACTGTTCAGAATCTTTTTATGGAGAATATTACCCGTTTATTCGACTTCGCTTATTATCAGCTGGAAACTTACAATCTCGAAAAAGCCCTGGTCACCAAGTACAATGGTGAATGGGTTGCCACATCCAGCAGGGAATTTTTGGATAAGTCCAATGCCATTAGTCGGGCCTTACTGAGATTGGGTGTAAAGGCCAATGATAAAATTGGGGTGATCTCCATGACTAACCGCACCGAGTGGAATATAATGGATATAGGGGTGTTGCAGGTAGGTGCCCAGAATGTGCCTATTTACCCCACCATTTCGGAGGAGGATTATGCATACATCCTGAACCATTCAGAAGCCAAATATGTCTTTGTATCCTGCGCGGAGGTATTCGAAAAAATAAAGGCCATCCGGAACCAGATCAGTACGGTAATTGAAGTCTATTCCTTTGATGAACTAGGCGATTGCAAACACTGGTCGGAACTGCTGGAATTAGGAGCCGATGCAAGTAACCAGGATGAGGTGGAACAACGCAAGGATGCTGTAAAACCGGAGGACCTTGCTACCCTTATCTACACTTCAGGAACAACCGGCAGGCCCAAAGGGGTAATGCTATCTCACTGGAATATCGTTTCTAACACCCTGGCAAGCAAAAAACGGGTACCATTCGAATATGGAGCTACTGCCCTTAGTTTCCTGCCTATCTGCCACATCTTTGAACGCATCATCTTATATATCTATATGTATTGCGGCATTTCGGTCTACTTCGCGGAAGGCCTGGATAAAATAGGCGACAACCTAAAGGAAGTTAACCCGAACACCATGAGTGTTGTTCCCCGTCTGCTGGAAAAGTTGTACGACAAGATCATAGCCAAAGGTGCTGAGCTTACCGGCTTGAAAAAGAAATTGTTCTTCTGGGCGGTGGAACTGGGGTTGAAATTTGAGCCCTATCAGGCCAATGGCTGGTGGTATGAAAAGAAACTCGGCCTGGCCCGTAAACTGATATTCGTGAAGTGGAAGGAAGCCCTGGGTGGGAACCTGGAGGTTATGGTATCAGGTAGTGCTGCATTACAGCCCCGGCTGGCCCGTGTTTTTGGTGCAGCAGGGATGCCAGTTATGGAAGGATATGGCCTTACCGAAACCTCACCGGTTATTTCCGTTAGCGACCAGCGCAATGCCGGATGGAAAATCGGTTGTGTGGGACGCGTTATTGACGATGTGGAAGTGAAGATAGCCGATGACGGGGAGATCCTCTGCAAAGGCCCCAATGTAATGATGGGTTACTACAAGGACCCCGAAAAGACTGCCGAAGTTATTAAGAACGGGTATTTTCATACGGGCGATATTGGCGAGATTGATGCCGATGGATTCCTTAAGATAACTGACCGTAAAAAGGAAATGTTCAAAACCTCCGGAGGGAAATACGTGGCCCCGCAGTTACTGGAAAACCGATTCAAGCAATCCCGTTTCATTGAACAGATCATGGTTGTAGGCGAGGGTGAAAAAATGCCGGCTGCACTTATACAGCCCAATTATGAATTCCTGTACGAATGGGCAAAACGCCATAATATTACCTTTGGCGAAAACTCGGATATAGTTGCTGATAAACGGATTTTAGACCGTTTCCAGAAAGAAGTTGACCAAGCCAATGAAAGTTTTGCCAAGTGGGAAAAGATCAAGCAGTTTCGGCTTACCCCGGAAGTATGGACGGTAGATGACGGACATCTTACACCCACTATGAAACTCAGAAGAAAGATCATTAAGGAAAAATATATCGACCTCTACAACGATATATACGGATATTAAATTCCATCCGTAATTTCTTCGTACTTTCATCTAATTTATTATGCATGCATAATAAATTTTTTCTATCTTTGGGAACCTAAGCGTCTCCCATGAAGGATATTACCATTGATTATGCTCTCCGTGCCACATGGCAGGCAGTTGCCCGTATGTACAATGAAGAAGCCAAGAAATTCGAGGCTACAATGGCGGTTGGGTTTACCTTGTTGAGCATAGATCCCAAAACAGGGACCCCATCTACATCCCTGGGACCTAAAATGGGGATGGAAGCCACCAGCCTTTCGAGGATTTTAAAGAGTATGGAGGAAAGAGGGCTTATAGAAAGACGCCCGAATCCCAATGACGGTCGCGGGGTATTGATCCACCTCACTCCATTTGGCCTTGAAAAACGCGAAGACTCCAAAGCCGTAGTGCTCCAGTTCAACAATACGGTAAGAGAACATGTTAGCCAGGACAAACTGGATCATTTTTTTGAGGTAGTGGATGTCATCAATCACCTGATATCAGAAAAGAAGATTTATTTACAGGATACATAAAAACAATAGCGCTAAGCCAAAACCATATATGAAGAAACACATCAAAAAAGTAGCTGTAATCGGCTCCGGAATCATGGGAAGTGGCATTGCCTGTCATTTTGCGAATATCGGCGTGGAAGTACTCCTGCTCGATATAATCCCCAGGGAGTTGAACGACAAAGAGGCGAAAAAAGGGTTAACCCTCGAAGATGCCGTTGTACGTAACAGGCTGGTCAACGAAGCCCTGGCCAAGTCTCTTAAATCAAAGCCCTCACCTATTTACCACTCCAAATTTGCCAGCAGGATCACCACAGGTAACCTGGAGGATGACCTGCCTAAAATTGCTGAGGTAGATTGGATCATTGAAGTAGTTGTGGAACGACTGGATATCAAAAAACAGGTATTTGAACAAATTGAAAAATACCGCAAACCGGGAACCCTGATTACTTCAAATACCTCGGGTATCCCCATTGCATTTATGAGTGAGGGGCGATCCGATGATTTTCAGGAGAATTTCTGTGGCACGCACTTTTTTAACCCACCCAGGTACCTGAAGCTTTTTGAGATCATCCCAGGTCCTAAAACCCGTCCGGAAGTACTTTCTTTCCTGAATACCTACGGGGAGAAATTTCTGGGCAAAACAGCCGTAGTGGCTAAGGATACTCCGGCATTTATCGGCAACAGGATCGGGATTTTCAGTATAATGAGCCTTTTCCATGCGGTTAAGGAAATGGGTCTCACCGTTGAGGAAGTTGATAAACTCACAGGACCCGTAATCGGAAGGCCCAAATCTGCTACATTCCGAACAGTGGATGTGGTAGGGCTGGATACCCTGATCCACGTGGCAAACGGGATCGGTGAAAATTGCCCGAAAGATGAGCGGCATGAGTTGTTCCAATTACCGGATTTCATAAAAACCATGTCAGACAATAATTGGCTGGGAAGTAAAACCGGTCAGGGTTTTTACAAAAAGGTCAAGGGAGATAAAGGGAAAAGCGAGATCCTGAGCCTGGATCTGGATACACTGGAATACCGGTCTAAGAAGCGTGCAAACTTTGCCAGCCTGGAGCTCACCAAACCTATCGACAAGGTAATTGAGCGCTTCCCAGTGCTGATTGGTGGCAAAGACAAGGCCGGCGAATTTTACCGGAGGAGTTTTGGTGCTTTGTTTGCTTATGTTTCCCACCGCATACCGGAGATCACGGACGAACTCTACAAGATTGATGACGCTATGAAAGCCGGCTTTGGCTGGGAGCACGGTCCGTTTCAAATATGGGACGCGATTGGTCTGGATAAGGGATTGGCGCTGATTGAAGAAGCCGGACAGGAACCTGCGGCCTGGATAAATGATCTGAAAGGTGGCGGTGAAACTTCTTTTTATACCGTCAAGGATGGGGCAACCTATTATTATGACATTCCCAGGAAAGAACAGGTTAAAAAACCCGGACAGGATGCCTTCATTATTCTGGACAATATCCGCAAGTCCAATGAGGTATTCAAAAACAGTGGTGTGGTTATAGAAGACCTGGGTGATGGTATCCTGAACTGTGAATTCCAGTCGAAAATGAATACTATTGGCGGAGATGTAATCGCTGGCCTCAACAAAGCCATTGACCTGGCTGAAAAAGACTTCCAGGGGCTGGTGATCGGGAACCAGGCTGCTAACTTCTCGGTCGGGGCCAATATCGGTATGATATTTATGCTGGCCGTTGAGCAGGAATACGACGAACTCAACATGGCTATCAAGATGTTTCAGGACACCATGATGCGCATGCGCTATTCAGCTATCCCTACCATTGCTGCTCCGCATGGCATGTGCCTTGGAGGGGGGTGCGAATTATCCCTGCATGCCGATAAGGTAGTAGCCGCTGCGGAAACCTACATCGGACTGGTTGAATTTGGTGTTGGTGTAATCCCCGGTGGCGGCGGTTCCAAGGAAATGGCACTGCGCGCATCGGACAGCTTCCGCAAGAATGATGTTGAACTCAATGTATTACAGGAATACTTCCTTACCATTGGCATGGCCAAAGTGTCAACATCAGCTTACGAAGCCTATGACCTTGGTATTTTGCAGAAGGGCAAGGACGTTGTGGTAGTGAATAAAGACCGGCAAATTGCCACTGCCAAGGCATATGCAAAACTAATGGCAGAATCGGGCTATACACAACCGGTACGTCGTAAAGATGTAAAAGTCCTGGGAAAACAGGCCCTTGGGATGTTCCTTGTAGGGACAGACTCCATGGAAGCTGCACATTATATATCAGAACACGACAAAAAGATCGCCGATAAACTGGCCTACGTAATGGCAGGAGGGGATCTTTCCGAAAGTTCATACGTAAGCGAACAGTACCTGCTGGACATTGAGCGAGAAGCTTTCCTGTCGCTCTGCACAGAAAGAAAAACCCTGGAACGCATCCAGCATATGCTGAAAACTGGTAAACCTTTAAGAAACTAATCATGAATACAGCCTATATCGTAAAAGCATACAGAACTGCCGTGGGGAAGGCCCCTAAAGGCCTGTTCCGATTCAAAAGGCCGGACGAACTGGCCGCGGAAACCATTGCACATATGATGCAGGAAGTTCCGCAACTGGACAAGAAACGCATCGATGATGTAATCGTCGGAAATGCCATGCCGGAAGCCGAACAGGGTCTTAATATGGCCCGTTTAATATCCCTGATGGGACTCGAGGTTGAAGATGTTCCCGGTGTAACTGTTAACCGCTACTGCGCCTCAGGACTGGAGACCATTGGTATTGCCACAGCCAAAATCCAGGCGGGAATGGCAGATTGCATCATAGCCGGAGGGGCAGAAAGCATGAGCTATATACCCATGGGCGGTTACAAACCCACTCCTGATTATCAGACCGCCAAAGAAGGTCATGAGGACTATTACTGGGGTATGGGACTTACTGCTGAAGCAGTGGCAGAGCAATTCAAAGTCTCAAGGGAAGACCAGGATGAATTTGCCTATAATTCCCATATGAAGGCTCTGAAAGCACAAAAAGATGATCGTTTTAAGGATCAGATCGTACCTATTTCGGTAGAGCACACCTTTGTAAATGCCCAGGGAAAGAAGGAAACAAAAACTTATACCGTAGACACAGATGAAGGTCCCAGGGCTGATACATCCCTGGAAGCTTTGGCCCGTTTACGACCGGTTTTTGCAGCCAACGGAAGTGTAACCGCGGGTAATTCATCACAAATGAGCGATGGTGCTGCATTTGTACTTGTGATGAGTGAAACACTGGTCAGGGAATTAAATTTGGAACCCGTAGCGCGCCTGGTTAGTTATGCTGCTGCCGGGGTTGAGCCCAGGATAATGGGTATTGGTCCTGTTAAAGCTATTCCTAAGGCATTGAAACAAGGCGGACTGCAGCAAGATCAGGTGGGGTTAATTGAGCTTAACGAAGCCTTCGCATCCCAATCCCTTGCAGTGATGCGGGAATTGCAGTTAAATCCGGAGATTGTTAACGTAAATGGCGGGGCCATCTCCCTTGGTCACCCTCTGGGGTGTACCGGGGCCAAACTTTCGGTACAGCTGTTTGATGAAATGCGTAAGCGAAACATGCGGGGAAAATACGGCATGGTTACCATGTGTGTGGGAACCGGACAGGGTGCCGCAGGGATTTATGAATTTTTAAATTAATCGATCAAAAAATAAGCAATGAGTACAGAAGTTATGAACAAGGAAATTCTCAGGGGAGGTCAGTTTCTGGTTAAGGAAACCCAGTGTGATGATATTTTCACCCTGGAAGACCTCAATGAAGAACAAAAGATGATGCGCGAAAGCACCAAGGAATTCGTAGATCGCGAACTCTGGGGGCATTGGGAGCGCTTCGAAAGCAAGGATTATGCCTACACCGAGTCCTGCATGCGAAAAGCCGGGGAACTGGGGTTCCTAAGTATTGCTGTTCCTGAAGCCTATGGGGGTATGGGAATGGGATTTGTTGATACTATGCTGGTGTGCGACTACATTTCCGGCGCCACAGGTTCTTTCAGCACGGCATTTGGAGCTCATACCGGTATCGGAACCATGCCCATTACCTTATACGGTACGGAAGAACAGAAGAAGAAATATGTACCCAAACTTGCTAGCGGAGAATGGTTTGGGGCCTACTGCCTCACCGAACCTGGCGCCGGATCTGATGCCAATTCCGGAAAGACGAAGGCAGTACTGTCAGAAGATGGCAAGTACTACAGCATCACGGGTCAGAAAATGTGGATCTCCAACGCCGGGTTCTGCAATCTGTTTATCGTATTTGCCCGTATTGAAGATGATAAATATATCACCGGATTCATAGTCGAAAACGATCCGGAAAACGGAATCACCCTGGGTGATGAAGAGAAGAAACTGGGAATCCACTCCTCCTCTACCCGACAAGTGTTCTTTAATGATACTAGAGTTCCTGTTGAGAATATGCTTTCCGAGCGCGGAAATGGATTTAAGATTGCGATGAATGCACTCAATGTTGGCCGTATCAAATTAGCGGCTGCATGCCTGGAAGCACAACGCAGGGTTACCAATGAAGCCGTGCGTTATGCCAGTGAGCGCGTACAATTCAAAACACCTATCATAAATTTCGGAGCCATTAAAGCAAAGATTGCTCAGATGGCCACCAATGCATACGCCGGTGAATCCGCTTGTTACAGAGCAGCCAAAAACATTGAAGACAGGATTGCAATTCGGGTAGCCGAAGGGAATACGCATCAGGAGGCAGAACTCAAGGGCGTTGAAGAATACGCCATCGAATGTTCTATTCTGAAGGTCGCTGTGTCTGAAGATGTACAAAACACTACTGACGAAGGCATACAGGTTTTCGGAGGGATGGGTTTCAGTGCAGACGCTCCTATGGAAAAGGCCTGGAGGGATGCGCGAATTGCGAGGATTTATGAAGGTACTAACGAAATTAACCGCATGCTTGCCGTGGGTATGCTGGTCAAAAAAGCCATGAAGGGCCATGTGGACCTTCTTGGACCAGCCACGGCCGTGGGAGAAGAACTGATGGGAATTCCTTCCTTTGAAACCCCTGATTTCTCTGCGCTATTTTCTGAAGAAAAAGACCTGATAGCCCGCTTGAAAAAAGTGTTCCTTATGGTAGCAGGAAGCGCTGTTCAGAAATTTGGGCCGGATTTGGAAAAACATCAGCAGTTACTGCTGGCAGCTGCAGATATCTTGATAGAGATCTATATGGCAGAGTCAACCATACTCCGAACCGAGAAGAATGCCAAACGTTTCGGGGAAGATGCCCAAAAAGCACAGATTGCCATGTCCAAACTGTACCTGTACAATGCCGTTGACCTTACAGTGCAGCGTGCCAAGGAAGCTATTGTTTCCTTTGCAGAGGGTGACGAGCAGCGCATGATGCTGATGGGACTTAAACGATTCACCAAGTACGTAAACCAACCCAATGTGGTAGAATTGCGCACCATAATTGCCGATAAGGTAGCGGCAGATAACGCCTATAAGTTTGACTAATCAGTTTACTGATGGATTTCCTTAGGGAAAATAAAAACCGCCCAATTGGGCGGTTTTTTCATTTTATGCAATAATGATATCTACTTCGATGATAGCGTGCTATAACGCTCCGAGTAGTCCAGCATCTGCTCCTCGAAGCTCTCTGGCTGGACAAGGATAACATCCGTAATTTCTCCGGCATCGTTCATAACGGGGTTAAGTACAGGATTTACAAATCCGCTGTAGGGTGCAGAGGTGAATTGGGCGTTCCGCTCCAATACCTCAGCATGCAATTCCTGGTTTACTTTCACACCATAGCCTTCAACAAGGTCCTGGGCGGCCTGGAAATCACCTTCTGATTTGATCCGCTGGGTTTCCCTGAGCAGCTGCCCGAAAAGCTCCCGTAGCTTCCCGTAGTCGTTAATATTGTAATAGGTCTTCCCGTTGCGTGATACTTTCTCAATCACATTATCAGCCTGTCCTTTTTCAAAGACCCATGCAGAAACCCATTGCCGGTTCACCATATGGTCTTCTTCAATATCATCTCCCAGTTCAATTCGGATCAACTGAGTAACCAGACCATTTCGGATATAGCCATCATAAGTGGCTTTGCCCAGCTTCTCATAATCATCTACAAGCCCTAACTCCTGTATCTTGGGATCCATCAGATAATAAAGGGCTACCAGGTCGGCCCGGCCTTCCTCCAGCGTGGAACTATAGTTTTTAAGGGTTTCCTTGGGCTGACCCACTCCCGGGTTTATTTGCCCCGAGGCATGGCCCACCACCTCGTGTAAAGCTGTATGCAATTTATCGCCGAGCTCACCATAGGCCAATTCCAGAGCTACTTCTTCCTCATCGTTGGCAAATTCCCTCAGTCTTCCCGATCCTCCTGCATTGTTATAAGCATCTATAATATTACCCAGCGAAACCGATTTGCTTCCGTGTTTCACCCTGATCCAGTTATTGTTGGGCAGGTTTACCCCTATTGGAGTACTGGGACTGGCATCTCCGGCCTCCCCGGCCACAACCACAGTCTTGTAAGATACTCCTACCACATTGTCTTTTTTGTGCTCCTCTATCAAGGGGGAATTGTCCTCAAACCACTGTGCGTTATCAGACAGCACGGCCATCTGACGGGACATTTCAAAGTCCTTGATCTGAATGATACTCTCATAAGATCCTTTATACCCTTTAGGGTCGTTGTAAACTTCTACAAAGCCCTGTATCCAGTCGATATTGCCTTCTGTGGAATTCACCCAGGAAATTGCATATTCATCCCAGGTATCCAGGCTTCCGGTTTGATAATATGATATCAGTAATTTGAGGGTATTGGCCTGCTTCTCATTTTCAGCAACTTCCACAGCTTTTTCCAGCCATTTGACGATTTCGCTGATAGCTTCTCCATACATGCCACCTGCCTTATAGACCTTCTCAACCAGCTCGCCATTTTCACGCACAAGCTTGGTATTCAGTCCTGCTTCAATTGGCTCTTCATCACTACCTTTATCCACTGCGGCATAAAAGGCTTCGACCTCTGCATCTGTGATATCCGGATCATAAAAATTAACCGCTGAAGCAGCGACATTGTCTACCCCTTTCTTCTTGTTAACCTTTTTGACATCTGAATCGCTAAAGATTACGTCAAAGGCTTCCCCCTGAAGCTCCGTATTGGTTTCCTTGAGCAAGTAGGTCAGATAATCTGCGGCAAATCCGGGCTTCAACTTATCATTGGAATAATGGTGGTGGATTCCATTGGAAAACCAGACCCGCTTGAGGTAGACTTCAAATTCTTTCCAGTCGGCCGTAGATTTATCACCTTCGAAAGTAGTGTACACGTTTTCCAGGGCTTCCCGTATCTGCAGATTGTGGCGGTAATTCTGATCCCAGATAATATCACGCCCCGCCAGACCAGCCTGGGTGAGGTAGTACACCAGCTTTTTTTCATTCAGGCTGAGCTCATCAAAGCCTGGCACCTGATACCTCAAAATCCGCAGATCGGCAAACTGATCTACTACGTATTCAAAACCTTTTTCTTCGGTGACCACAGGTTTATCGGCCTCGGCACCTTTTTTGCAAGACAAAGCCAGGGTAAGGGCCAGAGCCATCCCCAAAAATTGACTGATTCTCATTTTAAATTTGGATTTTTGTTCGTCCTGCAAAGGTAGTCAAACCCCCTCTAATTACCAGTCAATACATGCCGTATTTGGAGTTAACAAAACTCCTGATAAAAAGTGCAAAACTACTAATAGACAGATTCCTTTACCTTTTCGGCCGTAGCCTTATTCGAAAAGTTAACGGCACATTCAATCAGGGCCAAATGGGAATAAGCCTGCGGGAAGTTTCCGAGCAATCTCTTGGACTTAAAATCAATATCCTCGCTAAACAACCCGAGATGGTTGCTATAGCCCAGTACCTTCTCAAACCATTCCTGTGCCTTCTCCTCTTCCCCTATCTTAAACAGTGCGTTGATAAACCAGAATGTACAAATGGTAAAGGATGAAGAAGGAAGACCGAAGTCGTCCTCGTTCTTATAGCGATACAGCAGGCCATCGTGGCTGAGTTCTTTCTCTATAGCCTTTACAGTGCTCACATAGCGCGGGTCTTTTGCATGTATAAAGCCGTATTGTTCCATAAGCAGCACAGAGGCGTCCAGATCGCTTGAACCGTAGGACTGAACAAAGGCATTTACCTCGTCATTCCAGGCATTTTCATGGATGTCATTCTTGATGGTCTGCTCTAGAGCATTCCACTTTTCGAGCTTCCTGGTCTTCTTGAGGATCCTGGCTACTTTAATGGCCCTGTCCACAGCTACCCAGCAAAGCACTTTGGAAAAGGTAAAATGCCTGTCTTCCGTTCGAAATTCCCAGATACCCTTGTCTTTCTCGTGCCAGTGCTTTTCAACAATCCAGACGATTCCCTTGGTGATGCCCCAAAGTTCCTCCCCGTTTTCGATATTGGTACTGAATCGCGCAAGTTGCTGGTGTATCACATCCATCAGGATACCGTAAATGTCGTTCTGTGTTTGCCGGTAGGCGGCATTACCTATGCGTACCGGACTGGAATTCTCATAACCGCTTAAATGCCCCAGGGTATGTTCGGTCAGGCGCTTTTGCCTGTTTATCCCATACATAATCTGCAACTTCTCGTCCTTTTCAGGAATAAGGTCGATTATAAACTGCAGATACCTCCTGGAAACATTGGCATGTCCCAGGTTCGCCATAACCTTGATCACCATGGAAGCATCCCGGATCCAGCAGAACCGATAGTCCCAGTTGCGCACCTCTCCTATAGTCTCTGGCAGTGAAGTAGTTGCAGCTGCCAGAACCGCCCCTGTCTTATCGTAGCTGAGTAACTTAAGCGTTAATGCGCTTCGGTTTATTACCGAATTGTATTTCTGGTAACTGGGGGTTTTATTGCTCCAGTTGAGCCAGTACACCTTGGTGCGCTCCTGCTCCAGGTAGGCGGACTTGGTAGTAGGCAGGAATATTTTTTCATTGTAGGCCACGAGAAAGAATCCATCCTCGACTACCTCCAGTTCACGCCCTTCCACAACTGCATTTTTATTAAAAGAGGTATACAGAAAGAGGGTGTCAAATTTGATGGCGTGGGTTAAACTGGAAACAAACTGACTTTTCACGTAGGTATGGGTTTCCCCCACGGCATAGCCCAGCCTGGGATCGTATTTGGCCCGGAATTTGGGCTTGCCAGAAATGTGGCGGATATACCGGATAATTTCTGGTGGACTATGGTAGGTGGTCTGGCTCTTCAGGTATCTCGGCATGAAATCCCTGACTTCAAAAATATCCTCTCCCCTGCTAAAACGGGTAATCAGCAGGGCTGTTCCTTTCTTGTACCGCTGGGTAATTACATAATCATCATCTACAAGTATCTCAAAACTACCCCCAATTTTCTTGTCCAGGAGTTTGGCAAAAACAGAAGAAGAGTCGAATTCAGGAAGACAACACCAGTCCAGAGAACCGGTCTTTGAAATCAGGGCTGCGCTCCTGCAATTGCCTATTATACCGTAATCCAGATTATCCATATTTTAAGGAATAGCTAAAAAAGATTTTAGAATTGTTTATGCGCTTCAATTTGACGAAATTTAGAGAAATTTAATCCAATAGACGACAAAACAGCTGAATTCATGGCCAAAACTATCATAATCTCAAACAGACTACCTGTACAATTGCAAATTAGCAAAGAAGGCATCACTGCATTGCCAAGTGTGGGGGGTCTGGCAACAGGTATGAAATCTGTACATTCCGGAGGGGATAGCGTTTGGATTGGATGGAGTGGCCTTACGGATGAAGAAATTCCGGAGGGCAAGGAGAAAGAAATAGACAAGGCCCTTGCCGGACACGGTTCTTTACAGGTCCCGCTCAGCAAGGAAGAGGTAGACGGCTTTTATTTTGGTTTCAGCAACAGGACCGTCTGGCCGCTGTTCCATTACTTTTTGGAGTACGCCGAATTTGAACTGAAAAACTGGGAGATCTACAGGGATGTCAACCAGAAATTTGCAGATGTGGTCCTGGAACACTCCGAGGACGGGGATACGATATGGGTTCATGACTACCAGTTAATGCTTTTACCCGATATGATACGGGAAAAAAGACCCGAGGTAACCATTGGTTTTTTCCTTCATATCCCTTTTCCCTCTTTCGAGATTTTCAGAACACTACCCTGGCGTAAAGAAATACTGATGGGCCTGCTGGGATCTGACTTAATCGGTTTCCACACCTATGATTACGAAAGGCACTTCCTTAGCTCAGTGCGAAGGTTGACGGGTATTGAGGTTAGCTACAATGAAATATACGCCGATAACCGTATAGTGCGGGTAGACTCCTTCCCCATGGGGATCGATTACAAGAAATGGCATCAGGCTGCCCTTAAACACGACAGTCCAAAAAGTAGTGAACAGTCAGACCTTCAAAAGCGTCTGGACAGCCATCGTGAACTAACACCGGAGGGCAAATTGCTCCTTTCCATTGACCGACTGGATTATACCAAGGGTATCGCTAAACGCCTGCATGCCTTCAAATATTTCCTGGATAAATACCCGGAATACAAAGAAAAGGTCAGGTTGATCATCCTTGCGGTTCCCTCCAGGGCCAATGTACCCCAGTATCAGTTGCTGAAAAGTGAAGTTGATGAACTTGTTGGTCGCATAAACGGCGAATTTGCAACTGTTAGCTGGACACCCATATGGTATTTTTACCGCTCAGTTCCCTTCGAAAACCTCATAGACCTCTACACCTCCAGCGATATTGCCTGGTTAACCCCTATTCGAGACGGAATGAACCTGGTGGCCAAGGAGTACATTGCTTCCAGGACTGATCAGACAGGGGTGCTCATCCTGAGTGAGATGGCAGGTGCAGCCAATGAAATGAATGAAGCGCTGTTGATCAACCCCAATAATTTTGAGCAGATTGCAGATACTATCTACCAGGCGATCAATATGCCAATTGAGGAACAACAAGCCAGGAACAGCCTGCTGCAAAACAGGCTGGAGCGGTATAATGTTGAAAAATGGGCAAATGACTTCATGACCTCCCTGAAAAGTGTGCCCTCCAAAGGGGTAGCAAACATTACACTCCTGCTCAAGGGCCAGGTTTGGGATAACCTCATGAGCAAATATCAGATTTCCCATCAAAGGTTGTTCTTCCTGGATTACGACGGAACACTCACAGGCTTCAGGAACGATCCTCAACATGCAGAACCGGACGGGCATTTGCTGGAATTGCTCGATCGCCTGAGCGAACCTGAAGAAAATACAGTATACCTGATTAGTGGAAGGGACAAGGAAACCTTTCAAAAATGGTTTGGCCGCAAGAAGTACAATATGATTGTGGAACACGGTGTATGGATCTCTGAGAATGGGGAGGAATTCAGGATGATGGAACAGATGAAGAAAGACTGGATGGACAAAATCAGGCCGGTTTTGGAATCTTTTGTAGACCGTACCCCTGGAACTTTCATAGAAGAAAAGAATTTCTCTCTGGCATGGCATTACCGTCAGACAGATCCCGATTTCGGGAACAAAAGGGCCACAGAGCTTAAAACCGTACTCACAAGCCTTATCGGCACAGATAACATTAGCATATTATCCGGGAACAAAGTTGTGGAAATCAAGAGTGGCAATGTAAATAAAGGCAGGGCATGCACCCAGGTTTTGGCCCGAGGGCAGTACGACTTTGTATTCGCTATTGGTGATGATACCACTGATGAATTCATGTTCCAGGAATTGCCTGAAAATACTTTTACTGTTAAGGTAGGTCGTGAAAAAACCAATGCGCGCTATTTTGTGGAAAACAACCGCAAGGTAAGAGACCTGCTGGCAGGATTTTTGAATATTTAAGCTTACCATATGAGTTCTAAAACCTTCGGAAGAATGCCTAAAAAAATTTGGGTATTCGCCCTGCTATCTTCGGGGTTATTTGCACAAACCAATACAGAAGTATTCCTGATTCCTCTGGAAATCACCGGCGGAAAGAAAATGGTTGGTGTAGCCCGAAACATCTCCAACAATCCCGGTTATGACAATCAGCCTTCTTTTTACAACGATAATGTAGTACTGTTTTCTTCAAACCGATACGGACAAACGGATATCGCAGGCTACACCCGAAATAAAAAGGAGAAAACATGGATTACGGATACTCCGGGGGGAAGCGAGTACTCACCCCTGAAAATACCAGAAAAAAACCGTATTTCAGCTATCAGGCTGGACAATGACGGACTGCAAAGGCTCTACTCATACCCCCTTGAAAAAGGAAAGGAGAAAGAACTTCTGGCTGATCTCAAAGTTGGATATCATGTATGGTTTGATGAGGACATTATGGTATGCAGCGTTCTTATAGAAGACCGTATGGACCTGGTAGTGGCTAATATCAAGAAGAATACCCGGTACACTGTATATAAGAATGTGGGCAGATCCCTGCACAAGATTCCTAATAGTCAACTGGTAAGTTTTACAAGCAGGGATGAAGAGGGATTTGCGATAAGGTCCCTGGATCCTGTTAGCAGGGCTAATGAAGTTATAACTGAATTACCGGAAGGAGTGCAGGACTATTGCTGGCTTCCTGATGGAACGCTAATCGCCGGTCAGCAAAACCGACTTTTGGAATTCCAGCCTGGAGAATCCGCTGAATGGAGCCAATTCCATCGCTTCATAAGGCCAGATATTGGCAATATCAGTCGGATTACAGTGAACAGCAAAGGCAATCTCCTTGCTCTGGTAGCCGAAGCCTCCTCTGAAATCCCGGTTCAGGAGCAACTGGAGGCTTATAACGCACGAGATATTGAAAAATTCCTGGAACCTTATGCAGAAGATGTACAGGTTTATGATTATCCGGACAAACTACGCTATGTGGGTAAAGAAACCATGCGGAAAAATTACAGTGCTTTTTTCAGGAGTACACCGGACCTGCATTGCGAGTTGAAAAACAGAATAATAATACAGGACAAAGTGATCGATGAGGAATCCGTCACTGCTAATGGCAGGATATTCCATGCCGTGGCCGTTTATGAGGTGAGAAATGGAAAGATCACGAAAGTAATGTTTGTACGTTGATATCCCTGGGATACAGACCTCATGCGGAAGCCCTGAGCTTCGTTTTGCCTGATCTTAAAATAGGCATTATCTTTGGTCTTCCTGGTATTGCATACCTACTGTAAGGTCCTTTGCTTTGCCAGCAAAACCCTAAAATTTAAAAAATTCAGATTTCCCCTTTCATGAAAAGACTTTTACCCTTCCTCCTGGTTTTATCGGCTATTATGGCGAGTGCACAGGAATCAACAGACCTGTATCGTATTATAGACGCCGTGTCCGCTGAGCGAATTGAGCGGGACATTACCACTCTGGCTAATTTTGGAACCCGCCACACCTTAAGTGATACGCTATCCCAAACCCGTGGGATAGGGGCGGCACGACGCTGGATCAAAAGTGAATTCGATAAAATTTCCCGTGATTGCGGAGATTGCCTGGAGGTATTTTACCAGAAAGACTTTATAAAAAAAGGGGATAATCAGCGTATTGTAAAAGACGTATGGATCGTAAACGTGGTTGCCATACAATGGGGTACAACAAACCCGAATAGTTTTATCATTATGAGCGGTGATATAGATTCCCGTGTTAGCAATCCTACAGATTACACCTCGGATTCACCCGGAGCCAACGATAATGCCAGTGGTATGGCAGGCACTATAGAGGCTGCTCGTGTCCTCAGCAAATACAAATTTGAAAACAGCATAATCTATGTGGGGCTCTCAGGGGAAGAACAGGGGTTATACGGCGGTAAAGGCCTTGCGGCTTATGCAAAAGAACGCGAATGGAATATTATAGGCATTTTGAACAACGACATGATAGGGAACATCCGCGGGGTAGACGGTGTGGTGAGCAACCGGGATTTCCGCATTTTTTCAGAACCAGTGCCTCCAACGGAAACAGAACAACAAAGGAGAAGCAGGCGATTCTACGGCGGAGAAGTAGACGGTATATCCAGGCAGCTGGCACGCTATGTGCATAAAACAACACAACAATACATGCCTGAAATGAACCCCATGATGATCTATCGCCTGGACAGGTTTGGCCGGGGTGGTCACCACCGTCCTTTTAACGATGCCGGATTTGCAGGTATCCGCATCATGGAAGCCCATGAGAATTACACACAACAACACCAGGATATCCGCACGGAGAACGGTATCGAATACGGCGACAAACTCGAACATGTAAACTTCGAATTTGCCAAAAAGCTGACAGCGGTTAATGCCATCAACCTCGCCTCTATTGCATGGGCACCACTAAGCCCCGCGGAAGTAAAAATAGGTGGTATTGTTGAACCTTATGCCAAATTAAAATGGGAGGCTGTTCCTGGGGCAAAGGGTTATAAAATCTACTGGAGGGACACTACCTCCCCAACCTGGGATTACAGTCGCTATGTTGGAAACACTACAGAACATACGCTTGAAGGCATCGTAATAGACAATTACTTTTTTGGTGTATCTGCAGTAGGTGAAAATGGGTTTGAGAGCCCTGTGGTTTTTCCAGGTGGGATATTTCGAAACTAAAAGACACTTTGCATGAGACTATGGCTCCTGGCTCTGGCTTTTCTCCTAATAGGCCTTGGCGCATGTAAGAAACAAAATGTGGTGCCAGCCAAGGAGTATCACCTGCCAGATATTGTAGACCTTTTTGCAATTGAAGAAAGCAAAAAATCACCGGAAGCTTACAGGGCCTTCGGAGATACTTTGATGTCAGCTAATCGAGATCTCGAGGCCAGTCAGCTTTATGTAGAAGCTGCTACCCAATACCACAAGGCAGGCGCAGGAACCGAAATGGTAAATGCCCTGCATTTGGCGATAGACAAGGGCATGGCCAACCCTAAAATAATGGATCAGTTTTCGGGTCACGTAAAGGCACTCGCCTCAGAAGAAGGCAACAGGTTGTTCAAACGACTGGATTCTATCCAGGAACAACTGGAGCAGGTGTCCCATTACCACCTGGAGATGCGCTCTATGGAGCAATTCTGGCCTTATTTTGAACGGGCACTTGCAGATACAAGCAAAGCCAGGCAAGAGCTGAAAAAGTACCTGTTTGAAGGCCCACCAGAGATCAGGGACTTTTATTTAGTGCGCTATGGAAACCTGGATATGATGTATGGACAGATGATCAATGCATCGCCGGATTATTACCTGCATTTGAAGTCGCAGGTGCGTCCTGATAGCCTGCTTGCCGTACAGGAGACTACCAGGCAATGGATGCAGCATTTTAAGGAACTGTATCCCCAGGCCATATTCCCCAAAGTATATGTGGTGCCCGGGATATTGAATTCCGGGGGAACAGTTACAGAAATGGGTATGTTTATTGGAGGGGATATGTATGGGCGTTCAAATGAAATGCCTACTGAAGGACTGAGCGACTGGCAAAAAAATGCCATTATGAGTTTTGATCAATTGCCCGGCATCACCATACATGAACTTATGCACTTCCAGCAGAATTACAGGGATACGGTAAATCTCGAATATGTGATGGGCGCCATTATTGGTGAAGGGGTATGCGACTTCCTTGTGGAACTCAGCTCGGGAGAGCAACTGGAGAACGACAACCTCAACTATCTCGAAAAACCAGAGAATATGTCCTTTATCCTGGAAGAACTCAAGGGCGACCTCTATAACACAGACAACTCCAAATGGCTGTATAATGGAGGCTCCATTGAAGACAGGCCTCAAGACCTGGGCTACACCCTGGGATACCTTATTTGCAAATCGTTCTACGAGAATCACGAAGATAAGGAACAAGCCATTTACGAGCTCCTGAATACAGATAATCTGGAAACCATTTACCAGGGAGGCGTATTTGCAAACCTTGTCAAAACAAATACTAACGAGACTTTATGATCATCCGAAAACTAGCTGGCTTACTGGCAATACTTTCAATCTCAGGGGTAACAGCCCAGGACAAGGTTTTTACCGAACAGGATACCCTCAGAGGAAGCATCACCCCGGAAAGGGCGTGGTGGGACCTGACCTATTATCACCTGGACATCTCCATAGATCCGGATAGAAAATACATCACGGGAAGCAACACCATCCAATATAAGGTCCTGGAATCGAATAATCGCCTGCAGGTAGATCTCCAACCTCCCCTTAAAATAGACAAAGTCATTCAGGATGGGAAACAACTCAAATGGGAATCCAGGGGTAATGCCCATTTTTTAGTACTGGAGGGACCACAACCTGAAAACACCGTAAAAGAATTGAAAGTCTATTATTCCGGAAAACCCGTGGAAGCCGAAATGCCCCCATGGGATGGTGGCTTTACCTGGACAAGGGATGCCAATGAGAAACACTTTGTAGCCACTTCCTGCCAGGGAATTGGAGCCAGTATCTGGTGGCCTAACAAAGACCATATGTACGATGAAGCAGACAGCATGGCCATTAGCGTTACCGTACCCAAAGACCTTACAGGCGTTGCCAATGGGAGGCTTAGGTCCGTTGAGAAGGGTAAAAAAAGTAATACCTACCACTGGTTTGTCAGCAATCCTATAAACAACTATGGGGTAAATGTAAACATAGGAGATTATGTGCATTTCGGGGAAGTATTTAAGGGGGAGAACGGCCCTTTGAACATGGACTATTATGTGCTTAGGGACAACCTTGAAAAAGCAAAAACACAGTTTACTCAGGCGCCGATGACCATTGAGGCCTTTGAATACTGGTTCGGACCCTATCCTTTTTACGAGGACAGCTACAAACTTGTGGAGGTTCCCTATCTGGGCATGGAACACCAGAGCTCCGTTACCTATGGGAATGGCTACCAGAATGGCTATCTGGGCAGGGACCTTTCTGGTTCTGGAGGAGGCCAACTATTTGATTTTATCATAGTCCATGAAACCGGCCACGAGTGGTTTGCCAACAACATTACCTACAAGGATGCCGCTGATATGTGGATCCATGAGGGTTTCACGGCCTACTCTGAAAATCTGTATCTGGAATACTGGTTTGGGATCAAACATTATGAAGAGTACGGCAAGGGAAAAGCCCTAGGTAAAAGACTTGGGGCAGATTATGTTCTCGGGACACGTAAGCTGATCCGAAATGACCGTCCGATAATTGGACAATACAATGTAAATAATCCTGGCTCAGGAGACATGTATTACAAAGGGTCCAATATGCTGCACACCCTCAGGCAGTTGGTGGAGGACGATGAACTCTGGCGTAAGGTATTGAGAGGTTTGAATAAGGAATTTTACCACCAGACTGTTACAACCAAACAAATCGAAAACTACATCAGCGAGAAGACGGGCAAGGATTTGAGCGCCTTTTTTAATCAATACCTAAGAACAACAAAGATCCCTGTCCTCGAATTTAAGCTGGACGGCGAACTTTTTTCTTACAGGTACTCCAATATAGTTGACGGATTTGACATGCCCCTGCGGATCTATATCGAAGGGCGGGAAACATGGATCTTCCCATCAGCCAACTGGAAAACTGATAAAATTGAAAGCAATGCCATCCCCGAATTTGATCCGAACTTTTATGTGGAAACCCGCAAATACGCCAAAAGCAGATAAGGGAATAACTTTTTTTGGGGATAACATTACTGGATTCCCACCAGGTAAAAGCCTAGTTAATTTTAAAATTAACGGTACATTTATATAATCCTTAGCTTCCATCGTTTGATAATTAATGGATTAGCCTTCGGGAGTAGTTATGCCCAAATTACCTGAGCAATACCAGTTTCTTGACCTGTCCGACTACGGTCGGCCACTGGCAGTGCGTATCGCTCAGATGCTTCGCAAGACTACCCTTACGCCTATTCATGTTACCCTTGGCTTTGTAATCTCAGGTCTGCTGGGTATTTATTGCATATTGAATGAATATTATCTGGGAGCCGTATTTTTTCTCATTCTGAAATCCATTCTGGATGCTGCCGACGGAGAATTAGCCAGGATTAAAAACCGCCCTTCCTATACTGGTCGTTTTCTGGATTCCGTGTCGGACATAATCCTAAACTTTCTCATTGTGCTGAGCATATGGTACATTACCAATGGTTCGGTATGGATGGCAATCCTTGCATTTATAGGCCTGGAACTTCAGGGTACTCTTTACAATTACTACTACGCCATTTTGCGAAGCCGACATCAGGGGGATACTACGAGCAGGGTTTTTGAAACACAGGTTCCCAGGGCTCATCAGGGAGAAGAGCAAAAGCACGTAACCCTGCTTTTCATAATGTATCGGCTCTGCTACGGGGTTTTTGACAGGATAATCTATGCGCTGGACCGTGGCGCCTGTACTGCACGCAATATCCCGAATTGGTTGATGACAGCTGTATCTACTTTTGGGCTTGGATTTCAATTATTGCTTATTGGCCTTATGCTTGTATTCGGGCTGGAATCGTACATCCTTCCCTTCTTCCTCTTTTACTCCGTCTTCATTCTGGTATTTATCGGTTTAAGGCGACTGATTAATCGGGAAAACTTATTACCTTAAAGTCCTTATCAAGAGGACATGCGTATTCTAATCCCATTCCGATACCTTGCATTTTTACTGCTGCTGTTAACCACATGTAAGTCCGAACAGCTTGAAGAGTATGACCTGGTACTTACAGCTGCTGAAGTAATTGATCTGGAATCAGGAGAGATCAATACCCGCAATGTTTTTATTTCAGATGGACTGATTAAGCGAGTTTTGCCTGTAGGGTCTTCAGTTCGCTATCGAACTCAAAATTCAATACCCGCCAATGGCAAATACCTGCTCCCTGGCTTCTGGGACAATCACGTACATTTCCGAGGAGGGGAAGCCCTCATTGAACAAAACAAAGCGTTTCTGAAATTGTTTTTAGCTAACGGGATCACTACTGTCCGGGATGCTGGTGGAGACCTCACTACCTACATAAAGCAGTGGCAGAAAGAAATTGCAAACGGTATGCCAGGGCCTAAGATATTTACTTCAGGCCCCAAGATTGATGGTCCCGGTGCCACCTGGGCTGGATCCCTGGAAGTAACAGAAGATGAGGATATCCCGGTTGCTCTGGATTCGCTGGAATCCCTGGGGGTGGATTTTGTGAAACTCTATGACAGCAGGATCAGCGCACGGCATTACCTGGAAACCCTCCGGCAAACCGAAGAACGGGAGCTCATAAGTTCCGGCCATATGCCATTCAGCGTTAGCTTGCAGGAGACCGTAGAAGCCGGCATCGACGCCATTGAACACCTGTATTACGTGATGAAAGGATGCTCTTCTACCGAAACAAGGATTACGCAGGCTGTAATTGACGGGAACATGGGCTTCTGGCAGGCCATGCCTGAATTGCAGCAGACATATACAGACAGTATTGCATACCAGACCTTCACCATGCTACGAGAGAAGCAGGTTTATGTAGTACCTACCCTCCATATCGGGAGGACGCTTAGCTACCTGGATGAAGCAGACCACAGCGAGGATCCTTACCTGCACTATTTAAGTCCGGAATTTTTGGAGACCTACAAAAGGCGTATCTCAAGTTTTTTGAGTGGAACAGATCAGGCCCGGAAAAATCGCAAGGAACTGGATGATTTTTTTCGCCAGCTCACCACTGAGCTGCACAATGCGGGAGTTGGTTTGCTGGCCGGATCGGACTGTGGGGCATACAATTCTTATATATATCCCGGACCTTCGCTTCACGATGAACTGCAAGCCCTTGTTTCCTGTGGTTTAAGTGAATTAGAGGCACTTCGCACATCCGCATATAACGGGGCACACTTCCTTAAAAAGCAAACGGAATATGGGACAGTCAGCCCGGGTAAAAAGGCAGATCTTGTTATACTTTCTGCAAACCCCCTTGATAATATACAGAATACCCGGAAGATAGAAGCCGTGGTAAGGGAGGGTAAAATTTATCTGCAGGAAGATCTGAAAACATTATTAGAACCCAATTAATTCAATAATTCATGAAAAAATTATATGCCGTCTTTTTGTCCCTTGCCTTTCTGGGTTGCAACCAGGCACAACAAAAAGTTAGTGAAACTGCCATCCTGATAACCAATATCCATATAGTGGATGTCCGCAACGGCGATATTTTGGAAAATTATCAGATCCTGGTTGATTCAGGAAAGATCCAGCAAACAGGGATTTCGATTGAAGGAAACTATTCCAGCACCATTAATGGAAAGGGTTCTTTTGCCGTACCGGGCCTGGCAGAGATGCACGCCCACATCCCCTCACCACCAACTTCAGAAGAAAGGATACAGGAAACCCTGTTCCTCTATCTCTCTAATGGGATTACCACCATTCGGGGTATGCTGGGCCACCCCAGACACCTTAAACTCCGAGAGGAAGCTCAGGAAGGATCCTTGCTCAGTCCCCGGGTCTTTACTTCCAGCCCGTCATTAAACGGGAACTCGGTAAGAACACCGGAAGAAGCCCGGACCAAGGTTACCGCCTATCAAAAAGAAGGCTACGATTTTCTGAAAATACATCCGGGTATTCAAAGAGATGTATTCGATACCCTGGTTAAAACCGCCAACGAATTGGGTATTGAATTCGCAGGTCATGTCCCAGTGGATGTTGGCATTCGTCACGCTATTGAAAGTGGATTTGCTTCCATAGACCATGTTGATGGCTATTTGGAGGGGCTGGTACCTGTAACAGCTGCTGTAAAACCAAACGAAAACGGCTTCTTTGGCTATAACTTTACCCCACTGGCTGATACCACATTGATAAAAGAACTGGTGGAACAGTCCAAGGAAAAAGGGGTCTGGATAGTTCCTACCCAAAGCCTTTTTGAGCGTTGGTTCGCCCCTGCCGAAGCCAATGAAATGCTTTCCGAGCCGGAAATGCAGTATATGCCTGCCACCACCCTGGAGAACTGGAAGAAGCGCAAGGAACAGTCTACCGGTGAAGGCACCGGCTTTTCAGAAGACCAATGGGAAGATTTTATCAGCATCCGCAGGCAACTCATCAAGGCCCTGCAGGAAGATGGTCAGGGATTACTTCTGGGATCGGATGCACCACAGCTTTTTAACGTGCCAGGCTTTTCCATTCACCATGAGATGGCAGTGATGCTCCGGGCCGGCCTGAGCCCCCTGGAAATATTGCAGAGCGGCACCCTCAATCCGGCGGTGTTCTATGGGATGGAAGATGAATTCGGGGAAATCAAAACCGGATTGTCCGCGGATTTCTTTTTGGTAGGCGGGAATCCACTGGAGGAATTGGAGAACCTAAGGAATGTTGAAGGCGTAATGGTCCGGGGAACCTGGATCAGCCGGGAGGATATAGATAAGAAACTGGAATCAATCGCCTCAAATGCAGCTAAACAATAAGAACATGGACCGTAAAACCTTTTTGAAAAATTCCGGACTGTTTGTAGCCGGTAGCCTCCTGGCTCCAGAATTGGCAATAGGTAGGGGCTTCCCTTCTTCTAAAAGATTGAAGAGCGTCGGCCTGCAGCTCTTTTCCATTCCCCTTCCGCTGGAACAGGATTTTGAAGGCACGGTAGCCATGATTTCCGGAATGGGCTTCAGGGAACTGGAACTCTACGGGCCCTACCCTTTCAGTGCCCAATCCAACAAAACCCGCTGGGCAGGGATTACGCCCATGCTGGGTTTTAGCGGAAGTGGCTTTTTCGGACTTTCGCAATCACGCTTTAAGGCGGTCCTCGATGCGAACAGGCTGCGGGTCCCGGCCATGCATACCGATCTGGATACCCTGGAAAACCATTTGGAAAAGCTGGCAGAATCTGCAAACTACCTCGGGGCCAAATATGTAATCCTGCCTGCAATCCCTGAGGAACGCAGGCAAAACCTGGACGGCTACAAGGCTGTAGCCGATAGTTTCAATACCATTGGCCGGAGGGCACGTGAACTAGGTATACGCTTTGCCTACCATAACCATGGGTACGGGCTGAGTGAAATGGAAGGGGAGATCCCTTTCGAACTGCTAATGGAACGTACAGATCCCAACGCGGTGTTCTTGGAAATGGACCTTTTCTGGACCATTGCCGGCCGGGCCGACCCAATTGCCTATCTCAAAAAATACAAAAACCGCTATCGCCTAATGCACGTTAAGGACATGGCGCAATTGAAGCATTTTGAAGGGGATGGCGGCGATGCTGCACAATGGATAGCCCTGTTCCCAAACATGACCTCTGCCGGCAGTGGCGTGCTGAGCCTGCCGGAAATCCTTTCCGTGGCTAGAAAAAATGGGGTAAAGCACTTTTTTGTTGAGCAGGACATGGCCAAAAAGCCGGAAGTGGTTTTAAAAAAGAGCCTCGACTACCTGCTGGCCCTGGATGTTTAAATCAATGCATAACCAATGAAAAACTTTTTACTTACCCTTTGTCTCTCCCTCCTTTCTGGCTCGCTGGCCACCGGACAACTTTTATTAAAACCCAACCGGGTCTTTGATGGCATAGAAATGCACAATAACTGGGTGGTACTGGTTGAAGGTGAAATTATAACCTATGCCGGTGTCGAATCAGGACTGCGTGTCCCGAAGGGTACTCAAATAAGAGAGCTGAGCGGGATGACGCTGATGCCCGGGCTTATCGAGGGGCATTCCCACCTGTTGCTCCACCCTTATGACGAAACTCCCTGGAATGACCAGGTCCTTAAAGAATCCCCCGTGGAGCGATCGCTTAGGGGTGCAAATCATGCCAAAGCCTCCCTGATGGCGGGCGTAACCACTATGCGCGATCTGGGTTCTGAAGGTGCCGGATATGCCGATGTATACCTGAGAGAAAGCATTGAAAAAGGTATTATCCCCGGGCCGAGGCTGCTCGTTGCGGGTCCGGCCATAGTAGCCACCGGAGCTTATGGTCCAAAAGGGTTTCACGATGGGGTCAGCATCCCCCTGGGGGCAGAACCCTCCAGCGGGGTTGATGCTGTTATTGAAACTACACGAAGACAACTGGGTAACGGAGCAGACTTTATTAAGGTCTACGCTGATTACCGCTGGCAGCCGGGAGCAGCTTCCCAGCCGACCTTTTTGCAGGAAGAGCTCAAAGCCATGGTAGCAGCGGCCAACTCTGCCGGCAGCTATGTAGTGGCCCATGCCAGCACACCGGAAGGCATGAGAAGGGCTATCCTCGCCGGTGTGGAAACCATAGAACACGGGGATGGCGGCACACTGGAAGTTTTTCGTTTGATGAAGGAAAAAGGGGTGGTCTTCTACCCTACCCTGGCTGCTGGTGATGCCGTTGAGCAATACCGCGGATGGAAGAAGGGGGAAGATCCCGATACAGAGCGTATAATCATGAAAAAAGCCTCTTTTAAACTGGCCCTGCAATCTGGTGTGACTATTGGTTTCGGTGGAGATGTAGGGGTTTACACTCATGGGGAGAACTACAGGGAACTGGAGCTGATGGTTGCCTATGGCATGGCACCCCTGCAAGTGCTTAGGGCAGCAACTTCCGTAAATGCCCGGACCTTCCACCTGGAAAGACTAGGGGAAATAAAAAAAGGGTTTATGGCAGACCTTATCGCTGCTCAGGGTGATCCAAGTATGGATATTACCAGGTTGCGCAAGGTACAACTGGTGTTTAAAGCGGGCAAAATTGTTAAGTAATCACCTTTGCTACTCTGTAGACTAAAGCAAACCGGCACCCAGAGCAACGGATAGGAAAATCAACATTATAGCCACGGTAACCTGAAGGAATTTCACGGTCACTTTTTTTAGGAGTTTCAAACCTAGATATGCACCTATGATGGCTGACAGGGTGGCACACAAAACAATTGTGATGTTGTCCGTAAGTCCGGTCTGGTCAATACGAGTAGCATAAACCCCCAGGCGAGTAAAATCCACAAAGGTGGAAACCACAACAGCAGTACCTATAAATGCCTCCTTGGACAATCCGGCTTTAATCAGAAAGGCACTTCGCAGGGCGCCCTGGTTCCCGGAAAGCCCACCAAAAAATCCACTTAGCATTCCCCCTATTGGCAATTTATCCTTTCCAAACTCAAGTCGCTGAAAATAAGGGATGAGGTCCCAGCTTGCAAAAATGAGGAGCAAGATGGAGATAATGAATTTTACTGGGTACACCACAAAAATCCTACCGAACATTTCATATTCAAACAGGGGCTTGGCATCCGGGATATGGACCAGCACCCAAGCACCCAACAGTGCAAAGATAACCGCAGGGATCCCAAATCGAAGCAACACCTCTTTATCGGCCCGCCTGCCTACCAGGAAAATTTTAAAGACGTTGTTGAAAAAGTGCACCACCCCGGTAAGGGCTATTGCAAGTTCCACCGGGAAAAACAACATAAAAACCGGGGTCAGGATAGTCCCCAAACCAAATCCTGAAAAAAAAGTGAGTATGGCAACAAGGAAAGCCACTAAGGATACAAGAAGGTATTCCATAACTTTCTGCTAAGCAGGTTTAGTTTTTGCAGGTTAAGCCCTCTGATACGCCAAATACCGGAGGATGGAAATACTGGATATCCCTGGTTGTATTGCCGCCAATACAGGGCAATAAAAAAGAGGATCAAAATATTTTGCTTAAACCTTATCTATGTTTATTTGTTTTGATCCTCAAATGTACTGTAATCCAAAAAATTATTCTGCAGTAGTGGGATCAATGACCGCTGCTACTTCATTAACCTGATTTACAGGAAAGCCTCCTCTTTGAGCGTGTTCCCTGACCATTTCCTTATTGGGTGCAATGTAGACGCAATAGACCTTGTCCCCTGTAACATAGCTCTCTAGCCACTGAATATGCGGCCCCATTTCTTCTAATACCCCACATGATGTCTGCGAGATTCCTTTTAGTTCTTCCTGTGTGAGTTGTCCCGCATTGGGGATTTCCCGTTCAATAACATACTTTGGCATGGTTGTAATTATTAGCTTCCTACTCGTATGGCTTTTCGGTTACGCCCCGGTTTTTAAAGTGGCTTCTGGACTCCACTAATTCCTTAAGCCAAAGCAGGTTAAGATAGAATAGGGCACCTATCAAGGTAAGAAAAATCTCCGCCCGATACAACTTTCATATGACCAAACTTTTAATTCTGGGTTCATATGTAAAACACTTAGTCAATTCTCCCGGCAAGTTCTTTTAGAAATAGTTTTTTTATTTTGAAAAATTTTAGTATTATTATGATATCAAATTGATATTATTATGGAAAAAGAAGTAAAAGCGAGCAGCGGCTATACCATGCTATTTGTGCTGTTGGTACTTATAGCAGCAACGATAATTGGGATCATCATGACCATGAATCCCCTATTCCTGTTGCTGATACCGGTAATATTACTCATAATGGTAGGATTTTTTATCGTAAACCCCAACAGTTCCAAAGTTTTGGTCCTTTTCGGGGCGTACAAAGGCACCGTGAAAGAAAACGGCTTTTTCTGGGCCAACCCCTTTTACCGCAAAATAAAGATTTCCCTCAGGGCCCGTAATTTTGACAGCGAGCGGGTAAAGGTGAACGACAAGATCGGAAACCCCATCCTCATCAACGTTATCCTCGTTTGGCAGGTGCAGGATACCTATAAGTCGGCCTTCGATGTCGACAACTATGTGGAGTTTGTCCGTGTTCAAACCGATGCGGCGGTCAGGAAACTGGCGGGTTCCTACCCCTATGACAATTTTGACGACGAACAAGCCGAATTGACCCTGCGCTCCGGTATGGACGAGGTCAATGAAGCCCTGGAAACCGAAATCACAGAACGACTTGCTATTGCCGGGATCAAGGTTATGGAAGCACGCATTGGTTACCTGGCCTATGCCCCCGAGATAGCCAGTGCCATGCTCAAGAGGCAGCAGGCTGTGGCTATTGTGGCTGCCCGTAAAAAAATCGTGGAAGGTGCCGTAGGTATGGTCGAAGATGCCCTTACCCAGCTCTCTGAAGACAATATCATCGACTTTGATGATGACAAGCGGGCTTCTATGGTGAGCAACCTAATGGTTGTGCTGTGTGGCGATAAAGAAGCCATCCCTGTGGTAAACGCAGGCACCCTTAATGGTTGATAGGTTTGAGTAAACGAAAGTCTTTTGTCCTTAGGATTGACCCCGCCCTTTTCAAGCAAATTGAAAAATGGGCAGAGGATGAATTCCGCAGTGTGAACGGACAACTGGAATGGATCATCAATAAAAGCCTCAAGGACCACAAAAGATTGCCTAAACAAAAAGGCAAGCAGGATAAGGCTTGATCTATACAGGCATACTGGTTTCATCCAGGCATTCACCGTGAGGTCTCCTCTACTGCAATTAATTATCCCTGCCAGGGAGTTCCAATCCCTTTTGTCGTGGTAAACAGCCCACTTGGCCTAACCACTCGGGCCTCTCGTGATAATTGGTTATTTTAGGGTCCGCTTTTGTAAAACCGTCAGAGGCCCTTGCTAAAAAAATGGTTCATATCTGGTATACTTATGCTGACCTTTTTAAGTGTCAGAACACAGATCAATGCCCCGCCCACACTGGATGCTACGGGCGACCAACTGTACTGTCCACAATCCGAGATCAACATTGTTAGCAGTTTCAATATTACAGATCCGGACGACACCCAGATAGCAGCCCTTTTTATACAGATATCACAGGGTTATGTTCCCGGACAGGATATACTCAGCCTCACTGGTTCTCATCCCAATATACAGACGAGCTGGAATGCTAACGAAGGTAAACTCACCCTTTCTGGGGTTGGCAATGCCCTGGTTTCCTATACAGACTTCATTGCAGCGGTACAGGATGTGGTATTTACCAGTAGCTCCACTACATTCACGGGTGAGAAATTCTTTTCCTTCACAATCGGAGATGCAAATTACCTTCCTTCCACAAATCATTACTATGAGTACATCCCCATGCCCGGGGTTACCTGGACCACAGCACGGGACCTGGCGGAAACCTATACCTATTTTGGCTTAAAGGGTTACCTGGCCACCATCACCTCTGCAGAAGAGGCACAATTATCTGGAGAACAAGCTGCAGGAACGGGCTGGATTGGCGGGAGCGACGCACAAACCGAAGGGGTCTGGAGGTGGATGACCGGCCCGGAAGCAGGTACCATATTCTGGAATGGTGATATGAACGGATCTCCTCCTGCAGGAGGCTATGCGAACTGGAATGAGGGGGAACCCAATGAATGCTGTGGTGGGGAAGACTACGCACATGTCACTGATCCTTCCATAGGCACACCTGGTTCCTGGAACGACCTTCCCGATACCGGTGACCTTAATCCTGCCAGTCTGTTTCACCCCCAGGGCTTTATTGTTGAATACGGGGGCACCCCCGGCGATCCCGTGCTTGATATATCAGCCAGCACCCGAATTACTATTCCTGAAATAACCAGTACTGTACAGGGAAGCAATTGTGGCCCGGGCAGTATTACCCTGGAAGCAACAGCCTCTGCAGGCGATGTGCTGTGGTTTGAAAACCAGACGGGAGGCTCCCCTATATTTACCGGTAATTCTTACAACACGCCCCCCCTGAGTATTACCACTACTTATTATACCCTGGCATCGGTTAACGGTTGCCTGACCGGAGAGCGCACTGCTGTTACCGCTACCATACAACCCATACCCAGCATTATAACGGTTAGCCCTGCAATCATTTGCGAGGAAGGCACAGGGAGCTTGTCTGCTACTGCCAACCAGGGAACTATCAGCTGGTACGATGCCCCAACAGGAGGAAACCTGTTGGGCACCGGAAACAACTTTACAACGCCCTACCTTACCACAACCACCACTTTTTATGCGGAAGCATCCCTCAACGGTTGTGCAAACCCGGTGCGTGAAGGCGTTAACACCACGGTGGTCAATGTGGCAGCCCCCACGGGCAATGCTTCACAGACCTTTTGCGACCTGGAAGTTGCTCTGGTTTCCGATTTAGCGGCAAATGGGGCGAGTATCCAATGGTATAACACCCCTTTCGGGGGCAGTCCGCTAAACAGTTCAGAATTATTGGTTTCCGGGTTTTATTACGGCAGTCAGACCCTGAATGGCTGCGAGAGCCCTGCCCGGCTGCAGGTAGGTGTAACCGTATACGAAACCGTGGATGTCCCCGTCCCTTCCGAAATCCCGACCCTGGCCTTATGCGATACGGATAGCGATGGGGACGACACCAACGGCTTTACGACTTTTGACCTGACCGTATATGAAAACCAGATCCTGAACGTCGCCAATGCGGCCGACTTCAACATTGAATATTACCGCGATGCAAGCTATAGCAGCCTTATTGCCAATCCCAATGCCTATGTCAATGGGGTAAGCGGTGGGGAACAGGTTTATGTACGGGTAAGCAACCAGCTCAACCCGGGCTGTTTTACCGATACGGAATTCACCCTGGAAGTACAGGCCCTGCCCGTGATCCAAAGCACTGCACTACTCCTGAATTGCGATGAGGACGGCACCCCGGATGGTTTTACCGATTTCAACCTTACCGAAGTAAACGATTTCCTCTCCAACGGAAATTCGGCAGCCTTCGATTTCAGTTATTACCTGAGCCAGGCAGATGCCGAACAGGCTGTTAATGCCGTAGCTCCCCTCCCATTCAATAATTCCCTGGCGTCCACGGTTTATATCCGTGTGGCCAATCCCAATAGCTGCTACAGGGTGGCCCAGGTAGGCCTGCAGGTATCCACCACCTCCTTCCCGGCCGGCTACCTGGAGGAATTGGCCTTTTGTGATGACGATGACAGGGCAGATGGTTTCCGGGAGTTCGACCTTTCCCAGGTTTCCCAGCAATTCCTGGACCAGTTCCCGGGCGGACAGGACCTGAGCGTACAGTATTACCGAAACCTGGAGGATGCCCAACTGGAGCAGAATGAGATACAGGACCAGGTTGTATATACCAACGAAACTGCATTTTCCCAGACCCTCTATGTGAGGGTGGAAAGCATTATCAATGGGGATTGTTTCGGGATAGGGCCGCACCTGCTGTTAACCGTATATCCCAGGCCGCAGTTTGAGGTGGACCAGTCGGATATCTTCTGCCTGAACGGCAGCCCCATAACCCTGTTTACCTTTGATCCGCAAGGGCAGTACGACTATGTCTGGACGGATGCCCAGGGCACCGTGGTGAGTACGGATCCGTTTGCAGAAGTAAGCCAGGCAGGCACCTACACCGTAGAGGCCATTTCCGCAACTAACTGTATCTCCTTCCCCTACTCCTTCACAGTGGTAGAATCGGCACTGGCAGATATCGGCATGGACGATGTTAGCATAACCGACTTTTCCAACAATAACAGCATCAGCATAGACCCGACGAACCTGGGTATAGGCGATTATGAATTTGCCCTGGATGATGAAGCCGGCCCCTTCCAGGATGAACCCTTCTTCGGAGACGTAGATGCCGGCGCCCATGTGATCTATGTGCGGGACAAAAAAGGCTGTGGGATCGCCTCCCTGGAGGTCTTTGTGCTGGGCTTCCCCAAATTCTTCACCCCCAACGGGGATGGGATCAACGATACCTGGAACCTGCAGGGCTGGAACGATACCTTTAGCTCTGCTTCCTACATACATATCTTTGACCGCTACGGCACCTTTTTAGCACAGGTATCCCCGGCAGATCAGGGATGGGAAGGTACATTTAAGGGTAAGCGGTTACCGGCTTCGGATTACTGGTTCCTGGCGCGCCTGGTAGACCAGCAGGGTGAAGAAAGGATACTGAAAGGGCATTTCAGCTTGTTGCGATAGGCGCTTATTTCCTGAAATACATCCATGCAAACACCACCACACCGGCAAGGAAAAGCAGGAGCCCACCAATCAGGAAGTTTTTCCGGCTTTGCTTTTCGGATTCCGTAAGCGGCCGTATCCTGCCCTGCGCCTTGTACTTGTTTTCAATGGCCTGTCCGATAGGCAGTCCAAAACCTACCCCAATAGCAGGGCCAACCCCGATAAAGGCAAAATTCTGCAAAGCAGCACTCAGGGCTACACCCAGCCCGGTGAAAATAGCTATGCCAATACCCATCCACATGCCTACAAAATGGCCTTCGGGATATTGTTTGTCGTTGTTCGTATGTTGTTCCATCTGTATGGTTTTAATCAGGGTTTGGGAAGCTTCTGCTTCTGCCCCATGGCGAAGTATAAGAAAACGCCAATGATGCCTAGAAAGATGACCACCAATACCCAGATGAGCTTGTCATTCCCTTCAAATTTATTGCCCAGGATATCGACCAGGGCTACCAGGGTAAGGACCAGGGCAAACAGGGCAAGGATCAATACAAAGAAAATCACTGCGGAGCTTAAGGCAAGGGGTAGTAGCATAGTTTTTCGCTGTTGGTTGTTGGTTGATGGATTAGTTCGATTCCATTTGCAGGATTCGGGAGGTTCCGGGTTTCAGACCGTGCTTTTCCAGTGCTGCCTTTAGCAGTGCCACTGACGGCGGTTCCAGCAGGTAGGTATTCACCTTTAGCTTTTTGCTATCACTTTCCAGGATATATTCCCCGGCAAAAAATTTGAAACGGGTAACAGTGTTGAGGTCGATATGCTTATTCCTGGGATCGTTCAGTTTGAGCAGTCCGTTTTCCAGGGTTAAATAACCGTAGCGCTTTTGGTAAAGGTAGGTGCCCAGATACAGCACCGCCACCAACAAGAAGCCATAATCTATCCAATAGGATATCGAATTTGTATTATCCTCTATGAAGACCTTAAGTATAAATACAGTCAACCAAATCAACCCAAAGATGAGGTTAGCCCTTAAATAACTTTTCTTAAATACAAATACCATAATTTCCGTGACTCCTGAAGGTTTCGTGGCAGCATCGCAACCTTCTCGCATGTGATTAAAATTCTTTCAGTCCGAAGGCTTATTAATGAGCTACTGAGTTATAATAGCATCGACCCCTGCACGAATTAAATACATAACTAAATTAACTAATTGTTTTAATAGATTCAAGGATTCTCCTTAACATCCTTTTAAGAACTTCACCCTGCCTTTTAGGGTATCTTTAGAGCTCTAACTAACGCACCTTTATATATGAGGAAATTACTACTTCCACTGATGCTTTTTGCATCCCTTTCTTTTTTTGCACAAGACTTTACGATGGACCTGGTTCAGGACCTGAAACCCCGGAACATAGGCCCCGGCGGTATGAGTGGCCGGGTAACTACAATTGATGTGGTCCACCAAAACCCGGACGTTATGTATGTGGGTACGGCTTCCGGCGGACTCTGGAAATCCACTTCCGGAGGCATCAAATGGGACCCAATATTTGATAATGAATCCACCGGGTCCATAGGTGCTGTAGCCATACAGCAATCCAACCCCTCAGTGATCTGGGTAGGTACGGGCGAAGGAAATCCCCGAAATTCCCTCAACGGAGGATACGGAGTGTACCGCTCCCTGGATGGCGGCAAAAACTGGCAGCTCATGGGCCTTGAAAAAACCCGTCATATCCACCGCATTATTATAGATCCCACAGACCCCAACACGGTCTACGTAGGAGCAATAGGATCCCCCTGGGGGGAACACCCGGAACGGGGTGTATTTAAAACCATAGATGGCGGACAGACCTGGCAGAAGATCCTTTTTGTAAACAACAAAACCGGGGTGGCTGATCTGGTCATGGACCCCACCAACCCTAACAAACTCATCGCAGCCATGTGGGAACACAAGCGCGATCCCTGGTTCTTTGAGTCAGGAGGTCCCGGAAGTGGCCTTTATATGACCCATGATGGTGGTAAGAACTGGAAGAAACTTACGGAGGAAGATGGCCTGCCCAAAGGCGAGCTGGGGCGTATTGGCCTCTCCATTGCACACAACAAACCCAATGTGGTCTATGCCCTGGTAGAAGCCAAGAAAAATGCGCTTTACAAAAGTGTGGACGGGGGTTTTAAATGGAAAAAGATCAACGACAAGAACGATATTGGCAACCGACCCTTCTACTATTCGGACATACACGTAGACCCCGAGAACGAAAACCGGGTATACTCAGTCTTTACCTATGTGAATGTGTCCGAAGACGGGGGAAAGAATTTCAGCCAGCTGATGCCGGCCTACGGGGTGAGCAACGGGGTGCACCCGGACCACCATGCATGGTGGATCCACCCGGATAACGGTCAGTTTATGATCGATGGAAATGATGGTGGCATGAACATCACCAGGGATGGTGGCAAGACCTGGCGTTTTATAGGCAACCTGCCCGTGGCCCAGTTTTACCATATCAGTGTGGACAATGAATTTCCCTACAATGTTTACGGGGGCATGCAGGACAACGGTTCCTGGAGGGGTCCTGCCTACGTTTGGCGCGACCAGGGAATTCGCAACAGCTACTGGCAGGAAATTGCCTTTGGTGATGGATTTGATGTGGTTCCGGACCTTGACGATTCCCGCTACGGCTATGCCATGAGCCAGCAGGGCTTTGTGAGCCGATACGACTGGCAGACCGGGAACAACTATTCGGTTCGCCCTACTCCACCAGATGCCGAGACCCGGCTGCGTTTTAACTGGAATGCCGGGATCGGTCAGGACCCCTTCAACAACAGTACCGTTTATTTCGGAAGCCAGTTTGTACACAAGAGCACTGATAAAGGCCTGACCTGGAAAGTGATCTCCCCGGACCTGACCACCAACGACCCGGAAAAACAAAAACAAAGTGAAAGTGGTGGCCTTACTATGGACGCCACCGGGGCGGAAAACCACTGTACCATACTGGTCATTGAGCCTTCCCCGGTTGAAAAGGACATGCTTTGGGTAGGGACCGACGACGGTCGGGTGCATTTTACCCGGAATGGCGGGAACACCTGGACAGAGGTTACCAAAAATATAAAGGGGCTGCCCAGGGGCAGCTGGATCCCACAGATCAAAGCTTCCCAACGCAACAAGGGTGAGGCCTTGCTGATCGCCAATGATTACCGCAGGTACAATTACACACCCTACGCCTACCGCACAAGGGATTATGGCAAAACCTGGGAACGCCTGGTAGATGAAGGAGATGTGAAGAGTTATACTCTTTCCATAGTGGAGGATAAAGAAAACCCCAACCTGATGTTTCTTGGCACGGACGATGGTCTGTACATCTCTCTTGATGCAGGAAGCAACTGGCAGAAATGGACGGAAGGATTCCCAACCGTATCCACAAAGGACCTGGTCATCCACCCGAGGGAACAGGATCTGGTGATAGGCACCTTTGGCCGCGCTGCCTGGGTATTGGACGATATACGTCCGCTAAGGGCACTAGCCAGAGATAAAAGTCTATTGAACCAGGAGATCAGCCTCTTTCCAAGTCCGGATGCTTACCTGGCTGCCTACCAGCAGCCTACGGGAAGCCGTTTCGGCGGCGATGCCCTGTACAATGGGGAAAACCGCAGAGGGGGAGCCATGATCACCTATTACCTTAGGGAGGGGAAAAAAGATCGCAAGCCCCTACCCAAAAAAGATGAAAAGGAAGAAAAAGAATCAGAAGAAAATGATGAAGCAGGGAAGAAAAAAATGACGAAGGACTCCGTTATTTTCAAGATCTATGATAAAGATAGACTGATCCGCACCCTGAAATACAAGACTCCGGATAAAAAAGGCTTCCACAGGGTGTACTGGGGAATGGATGAAAAAGGGCCGGATCGTCCTTCACGGACCATCCGTAAACGAAACAGGGAACCTGGGGGCGCAACGGTTAAACCCGGGACATACAAGGTGGTGGTTGAATATGGAGAAAATACAGATGAAACCTCTGTTACCGTCAAAACAGACCCAAGGTTGAATGTTTCACAATCAAGCATCAACGAAGTGTATGAAACCACCAAAAAGCTTGAGGCGCATATGCAGACCGCTGCAGATGCTGTACGCCAACTGGTGGAAAGCAAGAAAATTGCCAGCAAGTACGAGAAGGAACTCAAGGAGTTGGACAAGGAAAAATATAAAACACAGATCAAAGCATCGAAGGATATCGTGAAGGGCATTGATTCAGTGATCGCGCTATATCTGGGCAAGGTAGACAAGCGCCAGGGTATTACAAGGAGCCCTGAGGTAACAGTTATGCAGCGCATATCCAATGCCTACCGCTATGTGGCAAGCCGAAAGACAGGGATTACCACTACGGAAGAGCGGCTGATTCAGTTTGCAAAGAACGATCTGAAAGCAGCCCTTCAACAAACCAACACCTTCTTCTCCGACCGCTGGAAGGCCTACCAGGAGGAAATGGAGCAACTTGAATTAACTCCTTTTAAGAAAACCGAAACCTTTACGCTGGAATAAGCGTCTTATAACCTATATCATCAACAATTAAAAACAAACATCAATGAAAAAAAGCATCTTACTCCTGGGGATCGTCCTGATCTGGAGTTGCCAGGAGAAAAAAGAGCCCTCCATTGCGGACACGCTCAAAAGCTACACCATCGAGCAGATGATGGACAACGAGAACGTGGGAGGGGGAAGTTTTTCCCCGGATAAGTCCAAATTACTGGTTTCCAGTAACCGCTCCGGGATCTACAATATGTACACGGTTCCCACCAGCGGAGGGGAATTTATGCCGGTAACGGAATCAGACAGTTCTTCGGTTTTTGCCATCTCTTATTTCCCTGAAGACCAACGCATGCTTTTCCGTATGGACAACAACGGGGATGAGATCTACCACATCTACCTTCGGGATGAGGACGGGAGCCAGCAGGACCTGACCCCCTATGAAGGAGCCCGTGCCCTTTTCTATGGGTGGGCTAAGGACAACAAGCATTTCTATTTTGCATCCAATAAAAGGGACCCGCAGTTCAACGACCTTTACAAAATGGATGTGGAAACCTTTACCCCGACCATGCTCTATGAGAATACGGAGGGGTATAATATAGAGGGCATTTCCTGGGACGAGCAGTATGTGGCCCTGAGCAAGTCCATAAACACCAACGACAGCGACCTCTACCTGTACAGCCGTGCAGGTGATGCGCTAATCAAAGTAAATGAAAACCAGAGTGCAAACAGAATGCAGGATTTTTCCCTGGACAATTCGGCCTTTTACTATACCACGGATGACGGTGCAGAATTTGCATACCTGATGAAGTACAACCTGGCCGATGGCAGCAGGGAAAAGATGATGGAACGCGATTGGGACATTTCGGGAAGCTATTTCACCGAGAATGGAAAATACCAGGTGACCTACATCAATGAAGACGCCAGGAACGTGATTGAGGTCAAAGATGTGGCCAGTGGCGAGAATATTGCCTTGCCGGAGATCGAAAATGCCAGCATCACTTCCGTTGGGTTTTCACGGGATGAAAGCATGATGCGCTTCTATGCAGGAGGCTCGCACACTCCTTCCAATCTGTATGTTTACAACCTGGAAAGCAAGGAACTTAACAAGATATCCGATGTATTGAACCCGGAGATCACCCCGGAGCACCTGGTAACAGCGGAGGTGGTCCGCTACCCATCCTTTGACGGACTGGAGATCCCGGCCATCTATTACAAGCCCCACCAGGCCTCGGAAGACAACAAAGTCCCGGCACTGGTCTGGGTACATGGCGGACCCGGCGGGCAAAGCCGGCAGGGGTTCAACTCCCTGATCCAGTACCTGGTGAACCATGGGTATGCCGTACTAGCGGTGAACAACCGTGGAAGCAGCGGTTATGGCAAGACCTTTTACCAGATGGACGACCTGAACCATGGTGACAAAGACCTGAGGGATTGTGTTGAAGGCAAGAACTGGCTCGCCCAGCAACCAGATATCGATCCGGACAAGATCGGGATCATCGGGGGCTCTTACGGGGGCTATATGACCATGGCAGCCCTGACCTATACGCCTGAAGAATTTGCAGTGGGGGTTAACCTGTTTGGGGTAACCAACTGGATCCGTACCCTCAAAAGCATCCCGCCATGGTGGGCTTCTTTCAAAGATGCCCTCTACAAGGAACTGGGAGACCCCTACAGTGCGGATTCCGTACGTCTGAGGGCTATTTCGCCCCTTTTCCATACGGACAAGGTGACGAAGCCACTGATCGTTCTGCAAGGAGCTCAGGACCCGCGTGTGCTGCAGGTAGAATCCGACGAGATCGTAGCGGGGGTGCGGGCAAATGGAGTGCCTGTGGAATACGTGCTGTTTGAAGACGAGGGACACGGATTTGTTAAGAAGGAGAATCAAATAGAGGCGTACAGCAAGGTGCTGGAATTCCTGGAGGTCTACCTCAAGCAGGACCCGGGAAAACCCATTGAGGATGGGCAGTCCACCGACCTGGACACCAGCAAATAATATTGTAGATTACAATTCCAAAAAGGCTCCCGGAATGGGGGCCTTTTTAGCTTTACTTTGATTAACTTGCTTAGTAAAACAGAACATAAATGAGATGAGGAAAATTTGGATATTGTTTGCGCTTATTGCCGTTACAGGAATGAATGCCCAGCAAACAGGGGAAGATACCTGGGGAAGTTGGTTTCAGTATTTTGGAATGAACAGGATTTCGGACAAATGGAGCATACACTCCGAAGCCCAGTTCCGCTACTATGAGACTAGCAGCAATTTTAACCAGATGCTGTTGCGTACCGGGGCCAATTACCATATTTCGGACAATGCCATTGCCACGCTCGGATATGCATATATAGACACCGATCCTTCCTTCGGGGAATTGAACACCATCAATGAGATCAGCGAGCACCGTATATTCCAGCAGTTCCTGTTGTACAACAAGGTCTGGGAATTCAAGATCGAGCACCGCTACCGGCTGGAACAGCGCTTTATAGATTTTGGAGAAATACGAGGCGAAGAAACCCAGCACAGGGCCAGATACCGCCTGCAAGTTACTCTACCTTTAACAGATACCTTTTTCCTGAATTTTTACGACGAGGTTTTTGTTAACTTCCAGAATAACCTGTTCGATCAGAACAGGGCCTATGCGGCCTTTGGGGTGCATCTTACGGAAAACAGCAGTGTTCAGATAGGTTATTTAAAAAATCATTTCAGCAACACCAGCTTTGATCGCCTTCAGTTTGCAGTATTCTACAATCCTGATCTGAGGGGCTTGTTCAAGAAGTAACCTCACCCGGCACAAAATATGGTGGGCTTTTGCAATCTGAAAGGATTGTAAATGTCAGGATTAACTTCCGGTCACGACCACTATTTCAAATCCGAAGAACATGAAGAGACAGAAAATATTTTTCAAGAACGTTGAAGGTCAGGAACTCGTTGGTCACCTGGAACTGCCGGCAGACCAGCACCCCCATAATTTTGCCCTCTTTGCCCACTGTTTTACCTGCAACAAGAACCTGTCTGCGGTCAGGAATATCAGTAAAGCCCTTACCCAAAAAGGGTTTGGGGTACTTCGGTTTGATTTTACCGGACTGGGTGAAAGCGACGGTGACTTTGCTGAAACCAATTTTTCCGGGAATGTGGAAGACCTGATAGCTGCCGCAGATTACCTTAAGGAACAGCACCAGGCTCCCGCTTTGCTGGTGGGACATTCGCTGGGGGGTGCCGCCGCTATATTCGCCGGTGCCCGGCTGGACAGCATACAGGCCATAGCCACTATCGGGGCCCCATCGAATCCTCAGCATGTGACCCACCTGCTGCAGGGAAATATTGAGGAAATACGCCAATCAGGCAGGGCCATAGTGAACCTGGGAGGAAGGCCCTTTACTATTAAGAAGCAATTCCTTGATGATCTGGAAGCCCATACCCTGCCAAAGGTGGCAAGAAACCTCGGCAAAGCCCTCCTGATCCTCCACTCGCCACAGGATACCACGGTTGGGGTGAAAAATGCAGAGGAGATATACCACGCGGCCAGGCATCCCAAGAGCTTCGTAAGCCTGGACGGGGCAGACCACCTGCTAAGCAGCTCAAAAGATTCCCATTATACCGGAAGGGTAATTGCAGAATGGGCCAGCAGGTATGTAGGCATACCGGAAACACCTGTACTGAAGAGCACGCATCAGGTGGTAGCCAGCCTTGATAATGATTCCGGATTTACTACTGATATGAAGATAGGGAACCATTATTTCACGGCAGATGAACCGGTGGATTTCGGAGGAAATGATTTTGGCCCCTCCCCTTACGAATTCGTTTCTGCAGGTTTGTCGGCCTGCACCGTAATGACCCTGCAAATGTATGCCAGGAGAAAAGGCTGGGACCTGCAGAATGTTGAGGTTCATACCTCCTACAGCAAAACCCACGCAGAAGATTGCGCAAATTGTGATTCGGATCGTGCGAAAATAGACACCTTCCACCGGGAAATCCGACTTAGTGGAGAACTGGATGAAAAACAAAAACAGCGTCTGCTGGAAATTGCAGACCGATGTCCTGTGCATCGCACCCTGCATAGCGAAACTCAGGTAATTACTGAACTCCTGAGCTAACAAACCACTTGTTTTTTGATTTAATACGAAAGTATTTTAAGACTGCTTTCTATGTAAAATCAGCGGTGCTTTTAAAGGCCGGGGTTGACAACCCATTTTGAATCCCCTATCTTTGGGAAATAACCTAAAGAAATATGATGAAGAAGATAAGTTTTTTAATAGTTGCTCTTTGCTGTGTAGCCTTCTATAATTGCAAGGATGCCAAGAAAGGTGAGAAAGACGCTAAGGCTGAAAGCGAAGCAATGGTGGAGAAAGCGGTGGAAACTGACGAAGTTAAGACCATTACCTTTACCATGGAACCGAAAAGTGACAGTAATGTGGCCGGTACCGTAACCTTTACCGAAGAAGATGGTATGGTTAAAATGGTTGCTGTGCTAAGTGGCCTTACCGAAGGTGAGCACGCCATTCACATTCACGAGAAAGCCGACTGTTCATCGGCTGATGGAAAATCGAGCGGGGGGCATTGGAACCCTACCCGGGAGCCGCATGGTGCATGGGGTGCAGAAGAAGGGTACCACAGGGGTGATATCGGTAACTTTACAGCCGATGCAGAAGGAAATGCCACAGTTGAGTTCTCAACAGATTTATGGTGCCTTGGATGCGCTGATGAAACCAAAAACATCCTCGGCAAAGCAGTTATTGTGCATCAGGGGAAAGACGACTTTGTTTCCCAACCCAGCGGTGCTGCCGGAGCTCGCGTGAGCTGTACCGGAATCATAGAATGACCGCATAAAACCACGTAGAAACAACAAAGGCCGCAGATTGCGGCCTTTTTTTTGGGCATTTTCAAACTATTCAAAAAACTGCTTCGCATCGAAGCATGGTTTCATATAGAGCACTAAAAAAATTAAGTAGCTGTACTCCTATCTTTCCAGTGGTTTTTTAAGAGAATGATGGGCTTTCACGATCTTGTAAACAAGAAATGACATGATACCCAGCCAAACAAAAAATATTAAGTATTCCATAATAGGCAGATTTGGGTTAGCTATTACTTTGAGTTGAGCCAGAAAATCAACCTTTAGACCAATAGACTCAAAGGCAACTTCCTGTAGTTCAACGTTAAAAATATACGTTTCATCCGGCTTATCCTATAGAATTGTTAAAATTTCGATGAATGGTAAGGCCATAACTAAGGAAAATATGCGAAACACATGTTTTGAGAAACAAGAAATGTTATTTTTAATGTCGATCCCCTTTACCCTTGAAATACATATTGCCAGGATGGTATAGTATGTAAAACAGAAGGAAGAGAGGTCACTAAAAAGTAACGGTATGAACCCATCGGCATCCGGATGGATCAAAAAGTTTGGATACGAAGTTAAGGCCCATGTGGATACCTATGAGGACTTCCGCGATCTTTACGGAGGCATGAAAAAGACCGGGTTTGTTTACGGCCTCAACGTAAAGGTACCCCGTTTTATAAGACCTTCCCATACCTTGTCCGAAGACGAGAAAGCCAAGATCAACCTGATAACAGCCCTTTTCTTCACATTCAAAAGTGAAACAGGGGAAACCGATTATCAGGCCTTTCTGGAAAGCATTTTCAGCTTTTACAAGGACCTGGAGATCTTCAGCATGTCTTTCCTGAATAAACTGCTAACAGGTAGCAAAACCGCATCGCAGCTAGAACGCCTTATGGATTCCCGTGTGTTCCTGGAAGACAATGTGATCTCCAAGACCTTCAATAGTGTTATAACCAATTCCCTGCTGTTTATTGATGTACTCACCTACAAGGAGTACCTGAACGGGCGGGAAAAGATCCGCAAACACGCTAAAAATTTGGAGCATATCCTGATCAACCTGGTGTTTCACGCGCTGAGTTCCAAGGAACGCAATAAAAAAGACGACAGGCTGGCGCAACTTTTCGAATCATCTTTGACTTTTATTGATAGCGATAAGGAAAAATTTGACGGCCGATACCGTGAGAAGTTGGCTAAATATGCCTCTAAATGGGAAAATCGGTACTTTTTGGATGTAGCCTGTATTACCGTTTGGGAAGACAAGGTGCTGGAATTGCACGAATCGGAATTCATATTTGGGATTGGCATGGATCTGGGTTTTGAACGAAAACAGATTGCAAGAAGCCTGGAAGAAGTAACTTCTTTTTTTGAAAAAAATGCTCCAATTATCTCCTTTTTGAAATCGAACAACCTGGCCGTCCAGTTTTACGACAGCATGTCCAAGGTGGTCAATAAGCTTATCATGAGGAACAGTAAACGGCTCCAAAAAGAACTTGCAGACAGCAAGGAACTGGTAAGCTTACTCTCGAAATCTACCGTGAAAGACCTGAGCGCTGAGGAGAAGAAAAAGGTGCAAAACCAGCTGCTCGATATTTTCAAAAGCATACCTTCACTTGCAATTTTCATGCTTCCGGGAGGCGCGGTTTTATTGCCGATTTTTATTAAATTGATTCCGAAACTACTCCCGTCCGCATTCGACGATAACCGCGTAGAAAAACACTCTTAATTTAGCCTAAATTCCCGCCATAAGAAAAATCTATTGTAAGGGTTAATATATTGTTAATCAGATTAATTAATATTATTACTCTAACCACAACTTGAAGTCTCTTACCCGTTCCCTGCTTACGATGATTTCCTGCTCATTAAATCGATTTAACTTCACTTTCAGCCGTGAATTGGTGTAGGCAACAATGTCGTGGATATGGCGAATATTGACATAGAATTTTCGGCTGACCCGGAAGAAGGATTCCGGGGCCAGCTCCTCCTCCAGATTTTCCAAAGTAGTGTCTAACAAATAATTTCTGCCATCGCTGGTGAAAGCATAAGTGCCTTTGTTCTCACTGTAGAAACATTCAATATCTTCTGCATTGAGAATTTTTATATGCTGCCCAACTTTGGCTGTGAAGCGTTTTTTGTATTCCCGTTCCAGAGGATTGGTCAACAGTTTCCGTATATCTTCAAAATCCAGGTTGACGGTTTGCTCCCTGTGGTTTAGATTTTGGTATTGCTTCATTGCCGCAGCCAGCTCTTCATCATCAATGGGCTTGAGCAGGTAGTCAATACTGTTTAGTTTAAAAGCCTGCAATGCATATTCATCATAAGCCGTGGTAAATATAATGGCACTTTCTACACTTACCGCATCAAAGATTTCGAACGAAAGACCATCTGAAAGCTGTATGTCCAGGAAAATCAGGTCCGGATGGGAGTTGTTTTGAAACCATTCAATGGACTCCTCAACAGAATGGAGCAGGGTTGATACTTCTACCCCGAGCTCCGAGAGTAACCTGGCAAGCCTCCTTGCAGCGGGTTTCTCATCTTCAATAATTATGACTTGCATAGTGGTTTTTGGTTGGTAGCTGGTTGGTGGTTATTCGTTATTGGTTGTTCGCTTTTGGTATAGGCCTTGAAAATAGGCATTAGTATGTATTTACTGTTCTTCCCTGAGGATTTTTTGTATTTGCCGTTCTTCCCATTTACGGAGAAAAGTAGAGCGGTATTTAAATGCTGCCAATCCCTGTATGACCAGTACCAGCGCCCAAATCCCAAGCCCTGCCAGTATGTTGTACTCAATCCACATAAGGGTTTTACCTTCAAACACTTCCCAGATAAGGATAAAAGGTTCGACCTTAAAGAGGTATAGCACTGCCAGAATCACGAAAACCGATAAAAAGGCACGCACATTATTAAAAAAGTCCTTAATGGCCTGAACGCGCTTTCTGGCTTGGTCAAACCTTATTCGATATTGCTGATCTCTTTCCATTATTTGTATTTATTAGCTTCCTGCTTGTCCTTTTCGATATACTTCTGAATCATCCTTTCTTCCCACTTCTTGCCTAAGAAGGTCCTGGCCTGGAAGGTATGCAGGGCATGAAACGCCAAACCTACACCCCAGAAGAACGGGGTAACAAAAGTTGGAAATGACCAGAATTCGTTCTCATTTCCAAAATTTTGCATGGCTATGTTGACCATAATGAAAGTATTTATAACCAGATATACCGTCAAATGAATATAAAACCCCTTGATCTCGTCTACCCGCTTTTTAGCGCGTTTTAGTTTTTCTTCCTGTTCAAACCTTGATTTTTCTTCCATTATCCCTGTATTATTCCCATCTCCTGGGAGACTGTTCATCTTCCTTCATAAATTCCTTGATCTTGCGCTGTTCCCAGTCCTTTCCAAAGAAGGGATTAAGGTTAAAGGTCCGAAGTGCGTGGAATATAAGACCTATCCCCCACCCGAATGCGGCCCAAAGGAACCACATATATGACCAGCCATTTATCCAGTAATTCAGTATAGCCAAACCTGTTATGACAACTATATAGGAGGTAAGGTTGCCGTAAAACTTCTTCAGCTCTTCTACCCGCTCCCTGGCGCGTATGTATTTGCTTTCTTTGTTGAATTCTTCCATGATCTTTTAAATTGACAGGTTGTTTTATAAGTGATTAAAATCCGTCTTCCGTCATAAATTCCTTGATCTTGCATTCTTCCCAGTTTTTCCCAAGGAGGGGATTATAGCCGTAGGCACACATCCCGTTGAGGATTACGCCAAGTCCCCATCCCACAGCCGGAAAGATAACCCAGGGAAATGACGTAGTAATATAGTTGAGCCAGGCCAGCAGGGGCATGATAATTATGTAGGCAATTAGGTTGCCATAAAATCCTTTGATTTCTTCAACACGCTTTTTAGCGCGTAAGTAACTGTTCTCCATGTTAATATTTTCCATCTTTTATTATTTAATAATTACAGTACAAATCTCGGTACTGTAGATCGGGTTCCTAAATATAGATTCCCCAACTGTAGTTTTTAATGACTGAATTGTTGTTTGAATAAAACCATGGCTAAAAATCATCGCGTTCCATTAACTCGCGAAGCTTTTTTTCCTCCCAACGCTTGCCCCACAAGGGGTTATACCCAAAGGCCTCCATGCCGTGAATAAGCAAGCCAAAACCCCAGCCCACAGCAGGAAAGACCACCCAGGGCCAGCTTGTAGTGACATAATTGAGGTAGGCAAGGCCAGGAATAACCATGCAATAAGCGACTAGGTTGCCGTAAAAGGATTTTATCGCTTCCACACGTTCTTTAGCCTTCTGATAGCGCTTGTCTTCTATATAAACTTCCTGTCTCGTTACTTCAGATTTCTGCCGGGTTAGCATGGGAATACTGACCTGGAATGCATCTATTGACTTATCAATCACCACCTGTCTATCTGTAAGTATCTGATAGCGTTGCTGTATATTTCTGAGGCCTACCCCACTGCTTCTCTTTACGACGGATTTCTCCTGCAGATTATTGTGGATAACCAGATATCCATCTTCCTCAAAGACTTTAATATGCAGGGGCTTGGACCCCGTGACCACATTGTGTTTTACTGCATTTTCCAAAAGCAATTGCAACGATAAGGGAACAATTTTGGCCTCCGGGTTGCTGGCCTCTTCAGGAATATCAAAAACGATACTGTCTTCAAAACGCATTTTGAGCAGGCGAACATAGGTCCTTGCAAATTGCAACTCTTCATTTACGGTTACCAGATCCTTGTTCTTTTGTTCAAGCACATATCGGTAGACCTTGGATAAGGATGTTGTGAATTTTTGGGCCTGAGCAGAATCTTCCTCAATTAAACTGGTGAGCACGTTAAGGCTGTTAAACAGGAAATGGGGATCCAATTGGTTTTTCAGGGCATCGAAGCGCGCAGATGCCGTTCCCGCAATTATCTTCTGTTCTTTGATCTGCTTATCCCTGGAAAGTTTGTAAAAATGGACTGCGTGAAAAAAAACGGTTACTACAAGTGTAATTAGCAGAGCAACGTAATAATGAACAATCCGTTCTTCGGAAACAAACTCCTCCCAGGACTCACCCCCAACATACATTTCGAGGAACATACGGATGACAAGAATTCCCAGCATGGTGAAAACTACTGCCCCCAAAGCCCCTATGAGCAAGCGATAGCGAGCGTATTTTTTCCACTTGACTTTATCATTCAGGTAATCGAACCAGCTCACATTGATAAAAGTGAGTACGATGGAATAGAGCATATAGTTGCCAACCTGCTCAAGGATCTCGTTGTAGTTTCCCAGATTCTGATTTCCCGCAAGGACCTGTATGCCAATAAAGACAAAGGACATAACAAAGCCAATTAAAAATCCGACGAGCAATATTTTAATGATCTTTCTGTACATGTTGAATATGTTTCAAAAAGGGCCAACCAATGGATAAAACCTGAGATTTCCACTGGGACGGCCGGTAAATAAAATTAGTAAACTTCCGGTGAAGCTGGCATTTAGCTATGATAAATCCTGTCATAAAAATAGGAGTACAAGGCAATAGCAAACAATAATAAGAGGGATTATAAATTGCATTATTCTTCATTTTTTAGCAAAGGTGCGCCTTCAATTAAATTATGCACAACATGGATTACTGAACTGTCAATTGCCCTTACCGAACTGTAGATGAGCATCCCGTTAGTGCTGCCAATTCAAGCCAACCTTCAAAATTGGCTATCTTTGATCACATTTTTCCACTATGTATATCCCACTGCAATACCGCAATGAAAACCTGGAAGAGGTAAAGGATTTTCTCAGAGACAACGCCTTTGCCATCCTGGTGAGCCAGGTAGATAACAGGCCGTGGGCCACTCACCTGCCCCTGGAGTTGGAAACTACTCCCAAAGGAAAGCAAGTGCTTACCGGCCATATGGCCAGACGCAATCCTCAATGGAAACATTTCCAACCAGATACTCAGGTGCTGGCCATTTTTAACGGGCCTCATGCCTACATTTCGTCCTCCTGGTATCAGGATGAAGAAGTCCCAACATGGAACTATGTTGCCGTTCATATATATGGTACGCTCAGGATATTGAAGGAGGAAGAAGTAATGGCTTCCCTGCATCGGCTGGTAGATAAATATGAGGCCCAATCCAAACACCCTGTTTCCCTGAGTGAAATGTCTGATCAAACCCTGAGACAGGTTAATGGTGTAGTGGGTTTCCAGATCGATATTGAAGAGGTTCAGGCTGCCTTCAAATTATCGCAGGGAAGGGAGAAAGACCATGAGCGAATCATAGAAGAATTGTGCAAAAGGAACCGGGGAGGGGACTCCGGGATTATTAAGCATATGGATAAAGATCAGCCCTGAAAAGCTTACAGGGTGTGCAGTCTGGCCATCAGCTGTTCTTTGTAAGACTTACTGATCGGAATAGTTTTGCGAGCGATTTCCAGATGACCTTCGGCCACTACATCCAGTTTGGCCAAATTGACCATAAAGGACCTGTGAACCCTTACAAATTTTGAGGTATCTAATTCCCCTTCAATAGTTTTCAGGGTACAAACTACAAGATACTCCCCGGAATTGGTTGCCAATTTGCAATAATTGCGGTCGGCTTCTATATACAATATCTGATCCAGGAGCAATTTGATCATCTTACCGTTATGCCGGATAAACACCCGGTCGTTCATCACCGCCACTTCCCCGCTTTGCGGCTTCGGGCCATCCGTTTCCGTTCGAATTTCCTCCGCAACCAGCGCCACAGTGCGCTGCAGGTCCAGTTTATTAAAGGGTTTGGATATGAATGCCCTGGGACGGGTTTCTTTAGCTCGATTGAATGTGGCCTCATCGTTGTTAGCCGTAAGGTATATAACAGGTATGTCCTGGTGTTCATGGATTCTCCTGGCTGTTTCAACTCCATCCAAAGCTCCTCTGAGATTGATATCCATTAAAACCATATCCGGTGGATTGAGCTGGGCGTGCAAAACAGCCTCTTCACCTCTTGATTCTATGCCTGTAATTTCATAGTTAAGCTGGCTTAATTGGAGCGACAGGTTGGCCGCGATGATCATATCATCTTCTACAATCAATATGCGTTTTTGTTTCTCCATATCAGGCAGCCTGGTTTAGCTGGAATTCAAAACTAACCGATGTGCCGCGCTCTACTGAAAGTTCCATTTTTCCATCCAGTTGATCGGTGAGCAGTGCAATGAGCTGGGTACCAAAACCAGTACCTCGCATATTGGTTATGTCTTTCCCTATGCCATCATCGGATACCTTCAGGAATAACTGTTTTCCCTGTTGGGTAAGGGCAACCTGTACCAACCCTTTCTGGCCAGCCGGATAGGCGTATTTGAGTGCATTGGTTAGCAGTTCATTTACGATAAGCCCAATGGGTACTGCATAGTCCACATCCAGTTCAAGGGCCGGCATATTGCATTGCAGCACTACCTCACCTTCCTTGCCAAAGGTGTGGATAATATAATTGCCCAGGTTCTCAAAATAGTCCCTCATCTCTATCTTGGAAAGGCTTTTCCCCTGGTATAATTTCTGGTGGATCATACTCATGCTGTGGATGCGCTGTTCGCTTTTTTGCATGGCATCGGCTATTTTACTATCCTGCAATTGGGCCGATTGCAGGGCCAGCAAGCTCGAAACAATCTCCAGGTTGTTCTTAACCCGATGGTGAATTTCCTTAAGGAGGTACTCTTTTTCCCGGTTTTGCTGTTCCAGCAGTTCCTTTTTCCGGCTATTGCTCTGTAGGGTGGTATAGAGAAGAACCAGAACCACCACCAGCATTGCCGTTATAACAATAATAAAGGTCTGGGTAGCACGCTGTCTCTGAATCTTGGATTCCTGCTCCAGTATGGTGCTGTCTTTCTCAGCCGAGTCGAACTGATACTCCAACTGGCTTATTCGTTGATCCGACTGTGCGTTGAACACCGTGTTTTTAAGCGCGTCGTATTTTTCAAAGGCCAGATAAGCTTCCTTATAATTATGACTTCCGGCATAGGCCTTCCCGAGGTTTTCATAAGCCTGACTCAGGAAAAAGGCATCACCGAATTCTGGAGTTGCGATTCGGATACTGTTTTCGAGGCTTTCAATAGCAGATAAAAACTTGCCCTGCAAGTACTGTAGTTTTCCCAGGGAGAGCCAGGAACGCATCAGCATAAAATTATTATCGAGCAATTCTGCATATTTTATGGCATTCTCAGCTGCCATACTTGCCTCTTCATATTGATTTTGGAGGGCTAGTAGCTCTACCATGGAGATATAAGCATCCGAAAGGTTATTGTAAAATCCGTATCGCTCACCAATAGCAATGGCATGGTCGAAATTTTTTCTCGCTTCCTGATATTGGTTTAGTGCGAGGTACTGATTGCCCACCACATATAGTGTGAAATCGTAATCCAGGTTATTCAGGCCGGATTTTTCAAAGAGGTCTATAGCCCTGAGGCCGTAATCCAGTCCTTTCTCGTACTTCTCCTGTTTCCAGAATAAATTGCTAAGATCGCTGTATGCCACAGCAATCCCATAACTATCCTGATTGCTTTCAGCGATTTTCAGGGCCTCCATCGCATAATCGGCCGCATCGTCCAATGCCCCCTGTCTTTCGTAAACATAGCCCATTTGGGTTAGCAAAAATGGGAGTTCCTCTGGCCCCAGCCTGGATCTTGCCTTTTTTAGCACAAACAAGGCCGAATCCAGTTTTTCCATCCGCAACAGTATCGCACCCAGGGTTGATTGAAAACGGCCCAGGGCAAGCGTATCGCCCAGGTCTTCCGCCATTTGAATGCCGCTAAGGGCCAATTCCTCCGAGCGATTGAGGTTTCTGGTATGCCAGTAATAGGCAAGGTCATTGAGGATTACCATTTTAACCTGATCTGAGTCCACCCTTTCCAAACCCAGTTCCAGAGAATCCAGATAGGAAACACCGAAATTATCGGTGTCTACAAAAACCTTATTATATGGGTTATTCTTGCCGGGATCTATTATTTGGGCATAAACAGGTATAGATACCCAAAGGAGGTGGGCTATAAGAAAGGCCGTGGTTAGGGCACCGTTTTTCATTTCAGGTCGGTTGCCTCATTGAAAATGAGAATTTTAAAGATAAGCAAATTTTCCAGAGCTGTTACATTCGCTAAAAAAAACAGCAGTTTCGGACAATAAAACCACCTATCCGTCCTTAAGCGCTTCCTTATCTGACAATAAAAGGATTACTTCAAGATTGCTGTCTTTTCCCTTTAATTAACGCGCATACATGAAAGCCTGGCCCTTTATAATCATCTTCCTGATACTTGCACCTTTGGCTTGTAAATCGGATCAGCAGAAGAATGTTGGGGAAAGAGAAGCACAACTATCCAGGCAGGTAAGCATATGGATAGACAGCTGCTGGAATCAAAGAAGCTTTAATGCGCTGCAAGGGCTAACCTCATCGGAATCCACGCGCTATATGAATGGGGTTAAAGTTGCCATAGGGCCTGCAGAACTGGAAGCGCATTTGCGCCTATTCTTTACTGCATTTCCAGATCTGGTAATCACAGCAGGTGATGTACATTACAAGGATAACCTGGCATTTATTCAGTGGAATGCCCAGGGAACCAATACAGGCGTTTTCGGTGAGATCCGTCCAACCGGCAAGCGCATAAACATTAACGGCTTGTCTCACCTGAACTTCAGCAAAGAGGGCAAAATAATTCAGGAAATTGTCTATTACAATGAACTGGAACTGCTGCAGCAAATGGGATACAGCCTGATACCACCAAACCTGGAATAATTACCTAATAATAAAAACAGTAACCTAAAACTATCAATTATGAGAACACAAAAAATCAAAACCCTAATCCTTGGCCTGATCTTTATGGTGCCTGCACTAATTCTGGCACAGGATAATAGTCCACAGGCATTCTGGGTGCACGAGGATGTTGTTAAGCCAGGAATGGTTGGGGAATATGAGGCAGTTTGTAAAGAACTTCTTGAAAATATGAAAACCCATAACATTCAGAATGATGGATGGATTGTAACCAATACGGCAGATTCGCGTTACCTTTTTGTTGGTGCTATAGACAATATGGCCGATTTGGATAAATCTCCTTTTCCAGGTTTAGCGGAAAAAATGGGGGGCGATAAAATGGGAGCCCTTTTTGGCAGGATGGACAAGTGCTATGACACAGAACATGACTATGTTATTTACCTGGACAAAGAACTGTCTTACATGCCAGGTGGCATTACACAGACGCCCGAGGGACAGAACTACCGCAAATTTCACTACCTCTACTTCACCCCCGAAAAACGTGCGACTGTCAGGGAAAAAATGAAGGCTGTGAAAGACCTTTTTGTAGCCAAAGGATCCAAAGTAGATTATCGCGTATATAGAAGTGGGTTTGGAAATCGCGGAGAGTATTATATGGTTGCCATTGCCGCCAAAGATCCGGTAGACTATGCCCAGAGTGGGATGGATAACCAAAAACTTCTGGGGGAGGACGGACAAAAAGTAATGGGGGAACTTTGGGGGAACCTATTGAAATATGAAGAGATCGCTGGCCAAATGCGACCTGATATGGCCTATTCGCCTTCAAACTAATAACCATTTAAACTATGAAACAAATGAAGAATTTATTTTATGCCGCACTCGTATTACTCTTAATCGCAGGGTGCCAGTCACAGGGACCAGAACGTTACAGCACCACTGGTCCTGAAATAGACGTAGTTAAAAGCCTTGTTGCCGATTACGAACAGGGCAACTGGGAGTCCTGGTTAACCAAATACGCGGATACCGCTAAAGTTTATCACAATAACTGGGATGAAGGAATTACGGCAAATGAGCTTAAAGAGGCTTTCCAGGAGTCCCTTGCTCCTTTCAGTACCTACAGTTTTAAAGACGAGCCAATTTTTTACGAAAAGGTAATAGACAACAATGGAAAAACCTGGGTGAACTTCTGGGGAGTCTGGCAGGCAACGCCAACAGGCAGCGACAAATCAATGGATGTACCAGTTCACCTGTCTGTTAATGTTGAAGACGGGAAAATCGTGGAAGAATACGGTTTCTGGGACGGATCTATCATCCAAAATGCCATGGCAGAACTCACGGCCATGCAGAATGCCCCTGAAGCAGAACAAGCCATTATGGCCAACCAGGCAAAAGTTGCCGAAGCCTGGAGCAATTATGATAAAGAGCTCTTTGCCTCGGCTGCCTCACCCAATGTTGTGCGGAATGCTAATGGCATTCGAATAGCTAGTAACCTGGAAGAATATGCCGGACTGATGGATGTATTCCATTCGGCTTTCCCGGATTTCAATGTGGTTGTCGACAGCTATGTGATACGCGATGGAAAATCCTACCTCACCTGGACGGTTACCGGTACAAATACGGGAGAATTCATGGGCAATGCCCCTACGGGAAAAGCTATCAAAACCCATGGCATGAGTATATGGACATTTGATGCAGATGGTAAAGCCATTCAGGAAGATGCCTATTTTGACAATATGGAACTTTATAACCAGTTGGGGTATACAGTTAGTCCTCCTGCCGGAGAATAGACAACTATAAACACTAACTATTAAAACATTAAAATGAAAAAAATAATTTATCTGTTATTCGTCCTTCCCGGCCTTCTGCTGGCCCAGGAAAGCGGGGGTCATATGGTTATAGAAAATGTAATGCTTACCGTAAATCCCGAACATGTAAGTGAATTTGAAGCCGGAATGGCAGCCCATAACAAGAAATACCATGCAGACGAGGTCTATGGTGCGCGCGTCTACTGGATCTCCAACGGGGTCAATTCCGGTAAGTATATGTGGAATATGGGTCCCATCCCCTGGGCCGCATTCGATAGCCGTCCGGCTCAGGATGGCCACGATGAAGACTGGAACAACAATGTTATAAAATACGTGGAGGCAGAAAGTGAAGTGAACTACTGGCGTTTCCATCCGGACCGTTCCAATTTTTCCAGTGATTTCGACCTGAAGAATCTGCTGGTTTTTGTGGTGGATGTCAAAAGGTTCAGGGATATGGAATTCATCAATGCCGTAGAGAAAGTACAAAAGGTGTATAAAGAAAAGCGATCAGACCAGATCTATGGAATATACACCAATGAGATGGCCAATATGCAGGGTAACGATTTTGCCTGGGTAGATTTCTTTGATAAGTCTTCCTGGATGGGCGAGTCCGATACTTTCTGGCAGGATTATGAAGCTGTCCATGGCGAAGGAAGCATGGCCAAATTCATGAAAACCATTGAGGCAACCACCGATGGCGAACGTCACGAACTCTGGGTATACCGGGAAGACCTGAGCGGGTTGAGCAGTCGTGTAGTGGCAGCTACCCGTCAATAACCAATCAACAACCAACCAAACGACAGGACCCGGGACGTGCCCGGGTTTTGTTGTTATAAAGGGGATTATTCCGTAACTTTAAAGAGTAACCACAACCTAGTTCAAAATGATTCACAACAAGTACTGGCAGGCATTTTTTGCGCTTTCCCCCATTATTATCTTCTTTATTATCATGCTGGGGTATTTTGCTTTTCTTTTCTCTGTTTTGAGTAATATCCCGGAGCTGGAAGGACATCATGAAGGTCCGCCTGAACTTATCTTTGGATGGCTGGGCATTTTTATGGTCGTGCTTTTTGTGGTGATCCTCCTTTCAATAGCCAGCCTGGTTTTCTACATCGTCCACGCCGTGCAAAATCCCAACCTCCAGAAAAACAACTTGCTGTTACTATGGATTTTGTTGTTCGTTTTTGTCAGCGGACTGGGTCAGTTGATCTACTGGCTGGTCGAAATTGTTGCCAAGCGTAACCAGCCAGCACTGGAATAGGGATGCAAAACCGTAGACGATTTATGAAAAATACGGCACTGGGAACTTTAGCCGTATACAGTCCTATGGCCTTCTCCTGGCTGGATCCGCTTAGGGAATTAACAATATCAAAACCCAATATTTCACTGGCACAATGGTCCTTAAACCGGGCTTTCTTTGCCGGGGAACTCGATCCGGAACAGTTTGCAGGTATCGCCTCTGAAACGTATGGAATTAAAGCGGTTGAGTATGTGAATGCCTTCTATAAAGAAAAGGCCAGGGACACCGCTTTCTGGAAAAGAATGCGACAGTACGCAGATGATCATGGAGTAGTGAGTCTATTGATCATGGTTGATGACGAGGGAGAACTGGGGGTAAAGAACGAAAGCAAAAGGCTTATTGCAGTGGAGAACCATTACAAGTGGATGGAGGCCATCAAAACCCTTGGGGGTCATTCCATACGTGTAAATGCCTTTGGAAAAGGCAGTAGAAAACAACTAAAAGCTGCGCTGGTTGATGGCCTGGGCCGACTTGCAGAATTTGGCCGGTCCATGGAGATAAGTGTCCTGGTTGAAAATCATGGCTTGCACACTTCGGACGCTGGTTTTATGGTTTCCATAATTGAAGAAGTAGATAACCCTTACCTGGGTACACTGCCCGATTTTGGCAACTGGTGCCTCTCCCACGAATGGGGAAGTATACAGAATCCCTGTGAGAACCGCTACGATCCCTATCGCGGGGTAACCGAAATGATACGCTACGCAAAGGGAGTTAGCGCTAAATCCTATGAATTTGACGATTTGGGTGAAGAGACCAGGATCAATTACCAGCAAATGCTCAGTATTGTGAAACGAGCAGGCTACCAGGGATATATCGGCATTGAATACGAAGGGAAACACATTTCAGAGCCAGAAGGCATAAGGGCTACAAAGAAATTGATTGAAACGGCCTGGGAAAGGGCTTAGCTCTGCGGTAAACATTTATTCAAAACTTTTGCACCAAAACCAACCCTCCGGGAAATCTGAATATGTCAACCGCCAAGAGTAATAAATAAATGTATGGAAATCCCAGAAGGAAGTAGTTTGGTGCTTATAAAGTTTTAGTAAGATTTGTCCTTCGAAGATAGAGCATAAGGATAAACAGGCAAGTTTTTTCGACAAACTACACTCAAATGGATGATTTTGACAGTAAAACTGTTAAAAATTCACAGGTCGTCCATGTCTGAAAAGTGACGGTTGTGGTGATTATTTCAAGAGTAAAACTCCTGGTAATCCCCGGGAATGAATATTCTGGTTTTGCATAAATATTCTATTTTAGGGTAATCAAACTAACCAGACATGACACAAATCTCCATAAGCTCCGTTAAGCCAAGACTAAGTTTTTGGCAAATCTGGAATATGAGTTTCGGATTCCTGGGAATCCAATTTGGTTTTGCCCTGCAAAATGCGAATGTGAGCCGGATCTTTGAAACCCTTGGCGCCTCAAAGGATGAATTACCTATTCTCTGGCTGGCAGCCCCGGTGACCGGTCTCCTGGTTCAGCCTATCATAGGATATTACAGCGATCGTACCTGGCACAGGAAATGGGGACGGAGGCGGCCTTTTTTCGCTGTTGGTGCCATTCTGGCTACCATTGCCCTGTTTGCCATGCCCAACTCTACGGCCCTGTGGATGGCTGTTATCATGCTATGGCTCATGGACGCTTCCATTAACATTAGCATGGAACCTTTTCGGGCGTTTGTGGGTGATATGCTTCCCAATGAGCAACGCACCAGCGGTTTTGCCATGCAAAGCTTTTTTATAGGACTGGGAGCTATCATTGCCTCTGCCCTGCCCTATATGATGACCAACTGGTTTGGGGTTAGCAATGTTGCTGCCGATGGGGGTATCCCGGATTCTGTACGGATCTCATTTTACCTGGGTGGCATTGCTTATTTCTGCGCTGTGATGTGGACGGTTGTAAAAACCAAAGAATATCCGCCTGACGATATCGAAGCACTAAAGGCTGAGAATGCCGAACGAGGAATTTTCCAGGGACTGGCGGAATCCTTCATGGGGATTTTCAAAATGCCCAAAACCATGGTCCAACTCGCTTTTGTGCAATTTTTTTCCTGGTTTGCTCTTTTTGCCATGTGGATTTACACCACTTCAGCCGTCACCAGCCATGTTTACGGAACTTCAGATACCACTTCTGCAGTCTACAATGAAGGTGCCGACTGGGTAGGGATCTGTTTCGCAGTCTACAATGGCATTGCGGCCCTGGTAGCTTTTTTGCTTCCGGTTGTGGCCAAAAGGTTAAGTCGCAGGATAACACATCTGGTGGCTTTGGCCCTCGGCGGCCTGGGATTGATCTCTATCTATTTCATTTCGGACCCTAACCTATTACTAATATCCATGGTTGGCGTAGGTATCGCCTGGGCAAGTATTTTGTCCATGCCTTATGCCATGCTCTCCAGCATACTACCATCCCATCAGATGGGGTATTACATGGGGGTATTCAATTTCTTTATCGTAATACCTCAGATTGTGGCAGCAGGGATACTGGGCTTTATGCTCAAATCATTTTTCGGAAATATATCTATTTATGCGCTGATCGTGGGGGGCGTAAGTATGTTTCTGGCAGCGGCCCTCTGCCTGATTGTTCAGGACAATGAGGAGTAAAGCATTCCTGCCAGCGAATAATCTGTAACAGTTCAGAGGTTAATTTCTACAATTCAGAAAGAGTTTCTTCCTGAATCTGCTCAGCTAACTCATTTTTGTACAAGTAACCACAAAATGAATCATCATGAGCAAGTACATCCTAACACTAATTTTAGCCATCTGCACCCTTTCATTGAGCGCACAGGAAGATTCCGGTGTAACCATAAGCGTTGTCATTGAAAATGTTCTGAGCGATAAGGGTAATATTCTCGCAGGGCTTTATACCAAGGACAATTTTATGCGCGGAGCGGGTGTGGCAGACTATGCCACCGAAGCCAAAGCCGGTGAACTCAGTTTTGAGTTCAGAAATGTGAACCCAGGTGTTTATGCTATTACTGTAATGCAGGACTTTAACAACAACCAGCGCATGGATTTTGAAGCCAGTGGCATGCCTGTGGAACCTTATGGCACCAGCGGAAATAGTATTGCTATGGGTCCGCCCAATTTCCAGGATAGTCAATTTGAGGTGGGTAAGGAAGACCTTGAAATACGCATACGCTTCTAACACAAAAAGGCTGCCATTTGGCAGCCTTTGTTTTTTAATCGAAAAAGATTACATCTCTTCAGCTAGCCAGGCTTTCATCATCCAGACTGTCTTTTCCTGTTCAGTGATAAAGTCGCTCATCATGGAATTGGTTCCCTCATCATTGGCTTCATCCGATGCTTTGAGGATACGCCTTTCAATAATAAGTAACTCCTTAAGTGAATCTACAATGAGGCGTATGGAATCTTCATCATTGGTTACGTTTTCTCCCACTGGTACAGTGGAATTTTTTGTGTAGTCTTCAAAGGTATGCAGTGGGGTTACACCAAGGGTTAATACCCGTTCTGCTATCTCGTCTACCTTGAGGTTTGCATCGTTGTACAATTCCTCAAACTTAGTGTGTAAATCAAAGAATCGCTTCCCCTTAATGTTCCAGTGAATACCTCGCAAATTTTGATAGTAGCGTTGGAAATTTGCCAGTAAAATGTTCAGTTCAGCACCAAGTGCTTTGGACTTTTCAAGATCAAGTCCGATACTGTTTAACGTCATAACTGTAGTGTTTATTTACTTTAAAATTAATAAGAATAACTTATTGATAATGGGAAATAATATCAATATTTTTTATAATTTTATTATATAGAATTATCTCAAATGACCATAACCCAACTTCAATATGTTTTAGCCGTTGCGGAGTACCAGAACTTTACTTTGGCGGCCGAGAAATGCTTTGTTACCCAGCCTACCCTGAGCATGCAGGTACAGAAACTTGAGGATGAGCTGGACATCCTGATTTTTGACCGCAGCAAGAAGCCCATTTCTATTACCGAAGCCGGCAGGAAGATCGTTTCCCAGGCAAAAAACATCGTAAACGAGGCCGAGCGTATCAGGGATATAGTGGACCAGGAAAAGGGATTTATCGGTGGGGAATACTCTCTGGGGATCATTCCCACAATAATGCCCACCCTGCTGCCCATGTTCCTGAAAACCTTCATCAACAAATATCCCAAGGTAAACCTTATCGTAAAGGAGCAAAGCACCGAAAGCCTGATACGGAATATTCAGGATGGGCACCTGGACGGCGGCATTGCAGCAACACCCCTGGAAATTGAATTTATCAGGGAGCGCCCTCTTTACTACGAACCATTTGTAGGCTATGTTCCTCCGCAGCATCGCCTGAGAGATCAGAAATTCCTTAAGCCTGAAGAATTGGATATCAGCGATATCTTATTGCTTCAGGACGGCCACTGCTTCCGGGATGGAGTGGTTAACCTCTGTAAATCAAGGGGAGACTACCGGGATGAGCATTTCCAGTTGCACAGCGGTAGTTTTGAGACGCTGATCAACCTGTCCGATGAAGGCCTTGGTATGACCTTACTTCCCTACCTGAATACGCTGGTACTGGATGATAGGAAAAAGGGAAACCTGATGCATTTTCAAAGCCCGCCACCGGCACGCGAGGTTAGCCTGATCTACCACAAGAATGAACTGAAAATACAGATAACAGAGGCCATAAAGGATGTAATATCTGCAGTAGTCCGGGGGGCAATCACCTTTCAGGACGTTCAGATCATAAGCCCGATCAACAAATAAAAAAGGCCACTTTAAAGTAAGTGGCCCTTTTTTATCCTTTTAAATAAATTAAACTGGGTTGCAGTTCCGGTTTGTCTGTCAGAAAGAGTCGCAACCAGTATTTTAACTCTTCAATTTCATGGGGAAGCAGCCTTTTCAGGGCCTTCTTAAGTTCCTTGCTAAATAATTTAACATCAAAACTTACTTTTTGGAGTACTGTCTTATAGTAATCCAACATTGCTCTGGCCATAAGATTTGTTTGTTTTAATTAGATTGTACTCAAAATTAACCAAAAAAAGGTAAATATCCTGTAAGGGAATTCGTTAAAAAATGGACAATAAGGTGTTAAATTCGATGAAATACCGTATTTCTTTGACATTGAAAACGATCAGGGCAGCAACAAAACCTATTGTTTACATATTGATTATTAGTGCTTTATACTCTTGCGCTTCCACAGGTAAATCAGCTATAAGAAAAGTAAGTCGCAAAACCCTCACCAAATCTTTTTACCAGAACCAGTTCACGGGGATCATGATCCTCGATCCGGAAAACCAGGATACCCTGTTGAGCAGAAACAGTGATAAATATTTCACCCCGGCAAGCAATACCAAAATATTTACCTTTTACACCGCACTGCAATTCCTGCCGGAAAAAATCCCCGTAATTAACTATACCTACCTGGGAGATACCCTTGTGATATCGGGCACAGGAGATCCCACCCAGTTTCATCCCTATTTCCAGGACAGTACGCTTTACCATTTCCTGAAAAAGCACGACGGTCCCATAGCCATACATCACCCCTATTTTGCTGATGACCCCCTGGGGCCAGGCTGGGCCTGGGACGACTATGACCAGTACTACTCAGCAGAGCGAAGTAGCCTGCCCCTGTATGGAAATGTGCTCACCATCATTAAGGATGATTCCCTCAGAACCTACCCTTCGTTGTTCCGGGAGCAGCTCCTACCTGCAGCCGTTTCCAAAAAGCGTTCGCAGGAAGCCAATGTATTTTTCTACGATCCGGATAGAACTGACACCCTGGAGATCCCATTTAAAACGGATAGCATGCAAATCAAATTGTTGCTGGAAAAGGCCATCGGCCGACGCCTGCTGCAGCCCCCAGGGAAGAATACCCCGATGGACAGGACCCTTTCTGGAATTCTTACAGATTCTGTCCTTAAAAGGATGATGCATGAAAGCGATAATTTTCTGGCTGAACAGCTATTGCTTATGGTATCCAATGAGCTTTCAGACTCACTGAGCACGGATCTGGCACGCAAATATATCCTGAGCATGTCTTTGTCTGATTTGCCGCAGATGCCCCGGTGGGTAGATGGTTCCGGCCTGTCAAGATACAACCTGTTTACACCGGAATCCATGGTGCACGTGCTAACGAAACTATACCGTCAGATCCCCAGGCAAAGACTGTTTGATTTGTTTCCTGCTGGCGGAGAATCCAGCACCCTGAAAGACTGGTTCCCGGGAGATTCTAAACCCTACATTTTTGCCAAAAGCGGAACCCTGGGCAACAACTACAACCTGAGTGGGTATTTGATCACTAAAAAAGGTAAAGTGTTGATTTTTAGCTTCATGAACAACCATTTCCGCAAACCCTCAGCAGAGATCAAAACCCATATGCAGGAATTTCTGGAGGGAGTTCGGGACCATTACTAGTATGCTTTAAAAAGTAATTTAGAGTACTCCTTTAATGCGGGCGTATTGAAGTAATAATATGCTCTTGGCGTCAATGATCTCCCCGGATTGTATCATTGCGAGGGCTTTGTCAAAAGATACTTCCAGGACTTCTATATGTTCGGATTCATGCGGTGCCCCTCCCCCCGCGCTGATCTTCATATCATCATTGTACTCGGCCAGAAAGAAGTATAATTTCTCGGTAACTGCTCCCGGCGACATATAGGCCTGAAATACTTCTTCAACCTTTTCAACCTTGTAACCCGTTTCTTCCTCTACCTCTTTGATGATACAGGACTCCGGATCATCGCCTTCCAGAAGGCCTGCACAGACTTCCACCATCATGCCATCCGGGTTGCCATTTACGTAGGTAGGCATTCTAAACTGACGGGTTAGGACTACCCTTGAGGTCTCGGGATTATATAACAGGATTGCAGCACCATTGCCCCTGTCGTAGGTTTCTCGCTGTTGGGTTTCCCATTCTCCGTCTTCCTTCTGGTAGTCGAATGTATAACGATACAGGCGGTACCAGGCTTTTGAAAGTGTTTCTTTTTTGATATTCCTGATGTTGCCGTATTTCATATGTATCCGGTAAAATTATACAGTAATCGCCTCATTCAAATAGCGCCTGAAAGGAAGCATTTCCTGGTATACCTTTATGACAAGATCGCTGAAATCAGGAGCCAGTACCTGCTTCCTGCTAATGGAACAGGCTACCGCAAAGGTCTTGTTTTTTAATAATTCTAAATGTGGATGGGCGGAATGGAACCCTTTTGGAACCTTGGTAAGGCGGGTATCTTCATACAATCCTCCAAACCGCTTTTTGAAGTCAGGCTGATTAAGGATTTTGACCAGTTCATCCCCATTATAATCAATCGCATCCCGAATACTTTTGAGTCTTTTGGGGTCGGGCCTCCACAATCCTCCTGCCAGCATACATTCCCCCACCCCTATTTGGATGTAAAAGTCACCGGTACCTGGTGCCTTGTCCAGCCCGGCACCAAAGTGATCCTTGTAAACCGGCCTTTCAGGATGGAACATAAGGTTGTTATTGATCCTGTTGATACCCTTCTTTCCAGGAGTTGGGTAATACATCGGATCTATAGTGGCTAGGTCATGGTCCAGGTCATCCAGCCAACGGATAAAATCGTTCCTCACTTCCTGGTACCATTTTCTGTTGGCATCCATCCAGGATTTATTGTTGTTGGATTGCAGGGCTTCAAGAAAGGCAAAGAGATTGGCAAAATCCATATGGGTTCCGGCGATTTATATTCGGGTAAGCCGTTTAGAAGGGCTTATCCCCGTCCAGAACATCGCCCAGTCCGCCTAAAATACTACCTTCTCCCTTGTTTCTTCCGCCTCCTTTAGGGGCAGCCGCCCATACCCTGCTGGCGAGCCTGCTGAAGGGAAGCGACTGTATATATACCACTCCAGGACCCCTTAGACTGGCAAAGAATAGCCCTTCTCCTCCAAAAATGGTATTACGGATGCCTCCAACAAATTCTATGTCATAATCCACATCCTTGGTAAAGCCTACAATACAACCCGTATCTACTTTAAGAACTTCACCAGGAGCCAGTTCCTTTCGGGCCAGGGTACCCCCGGCGTGGACAAAGGCCATGCCATCACCCTCCAGTTTTTGCATAATAAAGCCTTCACCTCCAAACAGTCCCCTTCCCAGCCTTTTGGAAAATTCAATACCTACTGAAACCCCTTTTGCGGCACATAGAAAAGCGTCTTTCTGGCAAATGAACTTGCCTTGTTTCTCAGAGAGATCAATAGGTACGATCTTGCCTGGATAAGGAGAAGCAAAGCTCACCTGCTTTTTCCCTTGTCCTTCATTTAGATAAGCCGTCATAAACAGACTTTCCCCGGTTAGTATGCGCTTACCCGCGGAAAAAATCTTTCCAAGCACGCTGTTGTCCTGGTTGGAGCCATCCCCGAAGATTGTACTCATTTTAATATTGCTGTCCATCATCATAAAGCTGCCGGCTTCGGCCACAACTGCTTCCTGTGGATCGAGTTCTATTTCTACGTATTGCATTTCCTCACCGTAGATCTGGTAGTCTATTTCGTGTGCGTTCATTTTTATATTTGTTAAATGTTGATCGTCGTTAGTTGATGGTTTCTAGTTGTTAGTTGATTGGATTAATGAAATGTTACATATGGGATAAGAGATGTTTTACTAATTCCTCTACCTGTGCGGGATGCTGGGTGCCGATCATATATTTCCCGCCATTTTTCATGGTAATCGCAAGCCCTTTGTTTCCTTTGATATTGTAGACAGTACCGTATTTGGGACTGAACCTCAATCCATATCCCACTAATATGCCATAGGTGACCACTTTCGCAGATTCAATATCGGCAAACAGGAACTGTTTTCTTTTAAAAAATGGAGGGAAGGATAGTACAATACGATCCGGATGGATCCAGGTCATGAGCTTTATATAGTAAATAAAGTAAACAAGAGCTGCCATAACCAGGGCGAAGATCATAAGGCCAATATCGGGCATAGGTTTGCTACCCCAGGGTTCCTTAAAGATCAATTGCTGTACTATTCCATAGATGGGCAGGGCGAATATGCCAAAAAGGAGGATCCAGAGCCACCATTGGGTAAACCGCTGAGACTCTTTAAACAATAAATCACGCTGATCTTGCATAACTTGTCCTTTTAAAGGTTGGTCATTTAAGTTTTACAGTCCATTCAAAAGCAAAGGAAGCTACTTCAATATTATCCTCATTTACCCCGGTGGCGTGCAACCAGCAGGTCTGTCCCTCCCCGGTTTCAATGGCCTTTTTTATGAGGTCATCCACAAGGGTTCCTTCCGTACAGGTAAACGTAATGGTACCGGTAGCCTTTTTGGTGAAGCTAGCTTTGTTGTTGGCAACCAGCATGGAGATTTTCTTACCACTGTTTCTAATGCCTTCCATAACCAGTATTCCGGTGCTTAGTTCCGCAGCCATCCCCTGAACCGCCCAGAACATGGATCGGAAGGGGTTCTGGTTTATCCAGCGGTGCCTGATTTTAACCACTGCCTGATTATCATCGATATATTTAAGTCTCACACCGCATATCCAAGCGGAAGGCAATTTAAATAGCAAAAAGGTATTGACACTCCTTGTTTTCCTGGACATACTCTTCAAACTTTCACTAAATGTAGGGATAATTTCAAAGGATTAAAATGTTAATTTTATGTTAATATTTAGTACTTTGTATTGCATAATACCTTCTTTTGGATATATATTTGCATAAGAAACTAATATGCCATGACAGAATCATTGACCAAACACGAAAGAAATCTGGCCGCTGCCATACATGCTTCTACCCTGAGCAGGTTCTTTATTCCCTTCGGGAACTTCCTGCTTCCGCTAGTACTTTGGCTGGCCAACCGCAAGGAAAATGCCTTTGTGGATTACAACGGCAAACAGGCCCTGAACTTCCAGATCAGCCTGTTATTGTATTCGGTTATCCTCGGCATTATTGCCGTTCCTTTAATTATTGGATTCCTTCCCAACATTTTTGAAGGCGGCATTTTGAATATCCGGGACTTTAACGATTTCAATGGGATAAATTTCCATTTTGATCGCGACCATTTTAACTGGGGTCGGTTTATATGGCCGGCAGGATTTGCCGGAATGGCACATCTGGCCTTGTTTGTAGTCAATATTGTCTACACTATTCTGGCCACCATCAGGACAAACGAGGGACAGGTATTTAAATACCCTATCACCATCAATTTTATCAAATAATCAATCATCATCAATCAAAACCAAAGCCAATGAAGTTTATTCATCAATCAACACCAATCAAGAAAACGAACAGTTAATCTAACAGAACAATGAGATCATGAACATAGAAAACACAAAAGCACAAATGCGCAAAGGGGTTCTGGAATACTGCATCTTGTCCATTCTGGATGAGGAAGACAAGTATGCTTCTGAGATTCTGGGCGCCCTTAAAGACGCAAAAATGCTCGTGGTAGAGGGTACTATCTACCCTTTGCTCACAAGGTTGAAAAATGCGGGGTTACTCAATTACCGTTGGGAAGAGTCGACCTCCGGACCACCCAGGAAATATTATGGACTCACGGAAACGGGTAGAGTTTTTCTAAAAGAACTGAACACCACCTGGGATGAACTGCGAAACGCCGTGAATTTGGTAACCAAAGCAAAAGCTAAAAAAGCCTAACAATGAATAAAACAGTAAACATAAATCTAGCGAATATACTTTTTCACATCGATGAAAAGGCATTCAATAAACTGCAGCGGTATCTGGAGGCCATAAAAAGATCCTTTGCCGGTACCACAGGCAGTGACGAGATCATTTCAGACATCGAGGCTCGTATTGCAGAACTTTTCCATGAAAAAATGGAGAGCGAGCGGCAGGTGATCACCATGAAAGAGGTAGACGAGGTGATCCAGATCATGGGTCAGCCAGAAGACTACATGGTAGACGAGGATATCTTTGAAGATGCCCCTTCTTCCAGCAGTGGTGCAACTCAAAGCAAGATCAAAAAGCTCTACCGTGATATAGACAATAAATACATCGGAGGTGTGTGTGCCGGTTTGGAACACTACCTGGGCTTTGATGCACTTTGGATACGTATTATATTTATAATACTTGGTCTGTTCACAGGTTTTGGCTTTATCGCGTACATACTGTTGTGGATACTGGTTCCTGAGGCAGCTACAACTGCCCAGAAACTGGACATGACCGGTGAGCCGGTCAATATCAGCAATATCGAACGCAAAGTAAAAGAAGGGTTTGAAGACGTTGCCGAACGTGTAAAAAGCGTGGACTACGAAGAAGTTGGCAACAAGGTAAAACAAGGCGGAAAGTCTTTTTTTGATACCCTGGGCGACATCATCATGTTCTTCTTCAAGGTCATCGGAAAGTTTGTAGGTATCCTCCTGATCATAATCGGGGCCGCATCCCTGATCGGGCTGTTTATCGGCCTGTTCTCAGTAGGCATACTAGACGTAATCCATATCCCGGGGGTGGATTTTTATGAAATAGTAAACTACACCGATGCACCCGTATGGCTGGTATCATTGCTCACATTCTTTGCCGTGGGGATACCTTTCTTCTTCCTGCTCTATCTGGGGTTGAAGATCCTGGTGACCAACCTGAAATCCATTGGTAATATTGCAAAATTTTCCCTCCTGGGCGTATGGTTGATCTCTATCATAGGACTGATGGTACTTGGTGTAAAACAGGCAGCGGCACACGCTTACAGTGGGAGCTCTACTGTTAAGGAAGAACTGTATCAGCCCATGTATGGAGACACCCTGAATATTAGTATGCAGCGTAATGAACTCTATGAAGAGGGAGAGCAATATGGCATAGGCGGATTATACGTTACCCAGGATGAGGAAGGCAATCGCCTGCTCTATTCCGATGATATCCGTTTTGATATCCGGAAATCCGAGGACAGCCTGGCCCATATCCGCATTCGCAAGGACGCCAATGGCAGTTCATTCGAAGATGCCCGGGAACGCGCAGCCAGTATAGATTATCAATATGCATTGCAGAATGGTACCCTGGTAATGGATAATTACCTGACCACAGCATATGAGAACAAAATGCGCGATCAGGAAGTGCGGATTGCGGTGTACCTGCCCGAAGGAACGGTGGTTCAATTAGACGACAATACCAAAAGGCACCTGGGCCGTATTACAAGATACGACAAAGACCTGTACCGCAGCGATATTGTAACCTACACCTGGGAAATGCAGTCCAATGGCGAATTGAAATGCCTGGACTGTCCGGATGATATCGACAGGTCCGGTGACCAGGACGCTGAAGGCCGCATTATTATCAACCGCGAGGGTGTGGATGTGAACATCAACAATGATGGGGAATCCTTCAAAATGAAGCTCGATGAAGATGGCCTCCGCATCAAGGCCGATGAAGGATAATTTCAATTAATGCAATTCAGTAAACAAAATCGACAATTGGGTAGTTTAAAATGGGGGATGCTAAAGGCATTTCAGAATTTTGATACCGGATTTAAACAATAACAGCAAACAATCTAAAAAAACGACAATCATGACAACACTAGCAAAAATCACCATCGCAGTACTAACAGCACTGTTCCTGTCTTCATGTGCCTTCGACATGAGCTGGGGAGAAGGAAAAAGAGGAAATGGCAATGTAACAGATGAAAGGCGGGAAGTAACCTCAGAGTTTACCGCTGTTGAGGCAAGTGAGGGCCTTGATGTTTACATTACCCAGGATAAGAATTTTGAGATCCTTGTAGAAGCCGACGAGAACATCATAGACCTTATCGGTACAGATATCAGGGATGGCAAATTGAGGATCCATGCCATTGAGAACATTGGAAGGGCAACCAAAAAGATTTATGTAACCCTTCCGGAGATCAGCGCTCTTAAGGCTACCAGCGGTTCTGATCTGATAACAAAGGACCGCATTGAGACAGACGAGATCTACCTGGATGCGAGCAGTGGTGCCGATCTTAAGGTGCAACTTAGTGCCGATATCGTTCACGCCGATACCAGTAGTGGCGCCGACCTGCGTATAAGTGGGGATGCCAATATCCTGTACGCCGATGCAAGCAGCGGAGCAAATATCAGGGCCGGAGAGTTCAAAGTGCAAACCTGTGAGGCAGATGCCAGCAGTGGAGCCGATATTCGAGTAAACGTAACCAAAAAGCTCGTGGCCGATGCCAGCAGCGGAGCCGATATCAAGTACACCGGTGGGGCCGATGTGACTAAAAACAAATCAGTATCCGGCAGCGTTAGGGAATACTAAGGGGCAACTATCACGGATTCGGGTGAAACCAATAACGATGCTAATATTCCATACCTGATTCGCAACCAATACCCCTGAATCCGGGCCTTTGTGCCCGGATTTTTTTTGTTTTATAAAGGCCATATTTAGCTATATTCGTAAATAAACCCGCTTATGGAATTAGCGCTAAAATCCTATACCTTAAGGTTAAAACGCACCTTTGGAATCTCAAGGGAATCCTATGATTCCCAGGACAGCCTTATTGCAGCCCTCACATTGGACGGAAAGACCGGCTACGGGGAAGCTACCTCCAACCCCTATTATGGGATTACGGTACCCGGGATGATTACAGAAATTGAGGGAATACGTGCAGAAATTGCCGGATTCGATTTCCGGGAACCATCTGTGTTCCACGAGTTTCTTGTTGATAAGGGATTGAGCAATTTCAGCATTTGTGCCCTGGACCTTGCCGCTCACGATTTGTTTGGCAAATTGCAGGATAAACCCCTTTACGAGATATGGGGAACAGACATCAGCAACTATCCTATTAGCAATTATACCATAGGACTGGATTCCATTGAAACAATGGCAGCCAAAATCAGGGAAAAGCCCTGGCCCATATACAAGATTAAACTTGGTACCGATCACGACCTGGATATAGTCCGGGAACTCAGGCGTTATACCGATGCACGCTTCCGGATCGATGCCAATTGTGCCTGGTCTGCAGCCGAAACCATCGCCAATGCCCCCCTGCTTAAGGAACTGGGTGTGGAATTCCTGGAGCAGCCCTTAAAAGCGGATGACTGGGAAGGCATGGAACAACTGGCACATAATAGTGTACTGCCGGTAATAGCCGATGAGAGTTGTATTGTGGAGAGCGATGTAGCCGCCTGCGCCCTTCATTTTCACGGTATCAATATCAAATTGACCAAATGCGGCGGCCTCACCCCGGCCCTCAGGATGATCAGCGAGGCAAAATCCCTTGGGATGAAAGTGATGGTGGGCTGCATGACGGAATCTACAGTAGGTATTTCGGCCATTGCGCAGCTATTGCCTCAACTTGATTATGTAGACATGGATGGAGCACTTTTGCTGACTGAAGACATAGCTACCGGTGTGCAGATCAGGGAAGGAGGAGAAGTGATCTTTCCCAGAACAGGAGGAAGTGGAGTAAGCCTGATTGCCTGATGGAACCTCTGGATCACTTCCCCGGGACACATATTAAGATAAAAGAACAATCCGATCTGTATTTCGGGGGTACAGCCTACCTGGGTTTGCAAACCAATCCTTCCTTCCAGAAGTGCTACAAAGAGAACATCGATCGCTACGGCACACATTACGGCGCTTCCCGCAATGCCAATGTGCAGATTGCCATCTATGCAGAAGCAGAACAGAAGCTGAAAGAAATCACAGCATCCCAGGCTGCAATTACGTTATCCTCAGGATATCTTGCCGGGCAGATCCTGGCAGCCTTCTTCAGCGATTCGGATTATACCCTTTTCTATACCCGGGAAAGCCATTCCGCACTGTACCAGAAGAAAATCCCAGCCTATGCGTCTTTCGGGGAACTCAGGCTCGCACTTGAAAAACACCTTTCCACAAAAGAATCTACCCCTGTAATCTTCATGGATACCCTGGAGAACCCGGAGGCAAGCTATCCCGAATTTGACGCTTTACGGGATTTGCCCCTATCGGAGTGTATCCTTGTAGCGGATGACTCACATGGATTTGGTGTGATGGGGAAGGAAGGTACAGGTGCCTACCCCATACTGACACAGTTTAAGCCCAAAGATCTTTTGGTGTGTTTTTCCATGGGCAAGGCCATAGGCATCCCCGCAGGTGCTGTCGCGGGCTCCAAAAGAATGATCAATCAGCTGGCTAAATCCGAAATATACGGAGCAGCAAGTCCGGCCAGCCCTGCGGGACTGGCTACTTTTGTGCAGTCCCTGGTTTTGATCTGGGAGAAAAACCAGCAACTCAAGGGATTAACCGAATATTTCCTTGCCCTCCTAGAGCAAAAGCATGTATTTCGCTTTATACCCGGCCAGCCTGCCTTTGCCTATAAGGATCTGGGGCTAACGGAGTATTTAAGGCGACAAAATGTCCTGGTAACGCATTTCCATTACCCAAATGAACAATCCGAACCTACCAGCAGGATTGTCCTTACAGCGGCGCACAGCAAGGCTGAAATCAGCCACCTGGCACAGCTTATTAACCAATATTTTCATGGTCATTGAACCCTGAGCAAACGCAGCTCTGGTATTTCTTATTCCTGTACTTTTATTTGCAAAAATTTTGTAACTTTTAAGAAATAATTAAGAATAACACTTAAATGATACGGCCATGAGAAAATTGATCGGACTGGTTTTGCTGCTGTTGATCCTTTTTGCTGGTACAGCAATCACCACAACAACCCCTCCTGCCATGCATACCATTGAAGGCACCTGGGAGTTAGAAAGTTTCTACAATTATGACGGAGAGGAAGTCACGGATACTGTATATGCCCCAAAAGGGTACCGCCAGGTCAAGATGTACTACAATGGGAAGATCATGTGGTCCAGAACAAACCCCAGTGATACCATAGGCAGGTTTGGTTTTGGTTCGTACAGGATAACCTCAGACCAGCTAATTGAAACCATTGAATACGGGGATTACCAGATGATGCAGGCCCTGGATACCCTTAGTGTATTTACTTTTGAACTAATACTCACCGATGACAATTACAGTCAGATCTCTCAGGACGAAGAGGGCAACAGAACATTCTCCGAGAACTATCGGCGCATAGATTAATCATATCCACCACAATAAAAAAACCGCTGTGATTGCAGCGGTTTTTTTTGTTTTATCAGGAAACTTCTTCCGGCGTCTCTACGGTAGCCAGGTATCGTTCCGCATCCAGAGCGGCCATGCACCCGGTTCCTGCAGCCGTTACTGCCTGCCTGTATTCTTTGTCCTGGGCATCTCCCGAGGCAAATACTCCGGGTTTGTTGGTTTTGGTAGACTTGCCTTTTGTAATGATATATCCGGTTTCATCCATATCCAGCTGTCCCTTGAAGATACCGGTATTTGGGGTATGGCCAATAGCAATGAACAAGCCTGTAACCGTAATTTCTTCTTTTTCACCTGTTTTATTGTTAACGAGACGAAGGCCCTCCACAACCTGATCTCCCAGTACTTCATCAACCTCGGTATTGTAGCGGATCTCTATGTTGGAAAGATTATTAACACGATGCTGCATGGCTTTGGAAGCCCGCATATAGTCTTTCCGAATCAGCATAGTTACCTTGTTGCATATGTTGGCAAGGTAAGAGGCTTCTTCAGCAGCAGTGTCCCCTCCACCTACAATAGCCACATCCTGTCCTTTGTAGAAAAACCCATCACATACAGCACAGGCAGAAACACCACCCCCGCGTAAACGCTGTTCACTTGGAATATTGAGATATTTGGCAGAAGCTCCGGTAGAAATAATGACCGTTTCAGCTTCAACAACCTTATCGTTGTCAATTGTAGCTTTGTGAATACCCCCTACCTCATCACTGAATTCCACAGCGGTAACCATTCCTATTCGAACATCCGTTCCAAAGCGCTCTGCCTGCTGTTGCAGCTGAACCATCATGGTTGGCCCGTCTATTCCTTCAGGATAGCCGGGGAAATTATCCACTTCAGTCGTGGTGGTCAACTGTCCACCCGGCTCCATACCCGTGTAAACCACAGGCTTTAAGTCGGCCCGGGCAGCATATATAGCTGCTGTGTAGCCGGCCGGTCCGGAGCCGATAATCAATGTCTTTATTCGTTCTATTTGCTCACTCATATGTAATGAAAATCATCAATTAATACGGTTATAAAAGTAGGATATTGACCAAAAAACTTACATCAAAAGTTATCAAAAGTTATCCTATGAAGCCGAAACCACAGGTCATTATACAAAACTTATTGATAATCTATCAATTACCATATTAATCCTTCACTCCAAACTTAGCCAGGATATCTTCCATGAGGCACCATTTGGTGAAGGAAGACTGCAGCAGATTCAGGCCTACAAAGGCGGTAAACCACAACCAGTTCTGATTCACATATACAGCCAGGATCAGACTAATAAGAATAAAGGACCCTGCAACTGCACGTATAATTCTATTTTTCATTTCTTCGGTTTTAAATATAGTTCTCTATGGGTACCACAACGGCCCTTATGGGGTTCTCCGTATCCAGTTTTGAATTAAAGGCCTCGATAAGCTTAAACAGCCTGGAGATCTTATCAGTATCCGTAAACGAAAAGAACAGGCTGGACTCCACACCCCCTTTGGTACTTGGAAACCAACTGGCAGCCTTAAGGACTGAAGCCTGATCTTTATATCCATCTATATCCGACCCGCTGAATTGCTCTATCCCGGCCTCTTTGAAAAGCCGCAATACCTCAGGTTCAAAATCCTCTACAACGGTAACAATTACTAGTTTCATTATTGATGGTTTTTAGATTCGATCATGTAATAAACAAGGGGTACAACCAGCAGGGTTAGCACAGTGGAGGCTATGGTACCTCCCATAAGTGAAATAGCCAGTCCCTGGAAAATCGGGTCAAACAGTATCACAAATGCCCCAATAACCACCGTACCGGCTGTTAGTAAGATTGGAGTGGTACGAATAGCGCCGGCTTCAATCACGGCTTGCTTCAGCGAAATACCTTCAGAGAGGCGGAGGTTCACAAAATCAATCAGCAATACTGAATTGCGTACCATAATACCTGCAAGGGCAATCATACCAATAAAAGACGTAGCAGTGAAATAAGCGTCCAGGAGCCAGTGCCCCAGTACTATCCCGATAAGGGAAAGCGGAATGGCAACCATCATCACCACAGGGGCCTTAAAATTCTGGAACCAGCCTACAATAAGGATATAAATTATAATGATAACACCCAGAAAGGCAATGCCAAGATCCCGGAAGACCTCAAGGGTTATTTGCCATTCTCCATCCCATTTGACAGTGTAATCATCTTCAAATTCAGGCTGATTCATATACAATTCCTCCAGAGAATAACCCTGGGGCAGATCTAACTTCATGAGTTTATCCGTCATCCCGAGGATGGCATAAACCGGACTTTCCAATTCACCTGCCATGTCTGCCAGCACATAAACCACGCGCTTCTGATTCTTGCGGTAAATGCTTTTGGGGCGTACCTTTTCCTCCATTTTGGTGAGATCTCCAACGGCTACAAGTTGACCCGATTTTGATTTGATCATAAGTTGTTTGAGGTCAGTTGTAGTGGAACGTTCTTTTTCATCTATGGCCAAAACCAGGGGAACCTGCTCCGCAGCACTTTCATCATAAAGGTTAGTAATGGCCTGGTCTGATAGCGCCATATGCAGGGTATGTGTTATTTGCTCCGGTGCGATCCCGTTGAGCATGGCTCGCTCTTTATCAGCCACAAAGGCATACTGCTTCTGATCTGCCTCTACCATCCAGTCAATATCCACCACATCTTCGGTGTTTTCCAGCAAGTTGACCACATCTCCTGCCAGGGCTATTTGTCCATCGTAATCCGGCCCGTAGATTTCCCCAACTATAGTAGAAAGTACTGGAGGACCGGGAGGAACTTCCACAATTTTGATGTTCGCACCATAACGCCTTCCAATCTCCTGTACCGCTGTCCTAACACCCTTGGCTATATCATGGCTCTGTTCGCTTCTGTTGTGCTTATCCGTGAGGTTTACCTGAATATCGGCCATATTGCTGGCACCGCGCAGATCATAGTGCCTTACCAGGCCATTGAAAGTGATAGGAGCCGATGTACCTACATAGCTTTGGTAATTAACAACATTGTCCTGCTCAGACAGGTAACGGGCCACTTCCTGGGTAACAGCGGCTGTGCGCTCCAGAGTTGTTCCCTCCGGCATATCAATAACCACCTGGAATTCGTTCTTGTTATCAAATGGCAACATTTTTACAGCTACCGTCTTGGTAAAGAACAGCATTATGGAACCGCCCAGCAACAGGAAGGTAATGCCCAGAAATGTCCAGCGAACCTTTTTGTTTTCGATAAGGGGCTTTTCAAATCTTTCATACAACCTGTAAATAAAGGTTTCCTGGGGTTTTTGCTCTTCCTGGGTCTGAGATTTACCATGTTTTTCCCTCAGGAACAGGTAACCCAGATATGGAGTTATGGTCAGGGCCACAAATAAAGACAAGATCATGGCTATAGAGGCCCCAATGGGCATGGGCGACATATAAGGACCCATCAAACCGGAAACGAATGCCATGGGTAGCACGGAGGCTATAACCGTAAATGTGGCCAGTATGGTAGGATTTCCTACCTCATTAATGGCATACAATGCAGCCTGCCGGAAAGGAAGCCGCTTCATCTTGAAGTGGCGATGCATATTTTCGGCTATGATAATGGAATCGTCTACCACAATACCAGTTACAAAAACCAGGGCAAACAATGTAATCCTGTTCAGGGTGTAATCAAGCATATAATAGCTCAGCAGGGTTAAGGCAAATGTGATGGGGACCGACAGGAAAACCACCAGGCCTCCCCTCCATCCCATTGCCAGCATAACTACAAAGGTTACGGCAATTATGGCCCCTATAAGGTGCATCAGCAGCTCTGAAACTTTCTGTGAAGCCGTCTGACCATAATTCCGGGTTACCTCTACATTTACTTCATCTGGAATAAGGTTGGTGCGCAGGTGCTCTACTTTGTCAAGGATCCTGTCGGCTATTTGCATGGCATCGGCCCCTTTTCGCTTTGCTACAGAAAGGGTTACCGCCGGATATTCTGAAGGGTACTGGGATGCCTTAGGGCTTCCCGGGCCAAAACCAAGGCTTACATAGTTCTGTGGCAGCCCCGGGCCATCGATTACTTCGGCTATTTGCCTGAGGTAAACCGGCATATTATCCTGAGTACCTACCACAAGATTCTCCACGTCTTCCCTGGACTTAAGGAACTGCCCTGTGGTTACGGCAAATTCCATATCGTTGCGATCAAAGGTGCCGCTGTTTAACTGCTGGTTGCTTGCCTGTATCATTTGGGCAACCGAAAGTAAATCCAGCCCGCTTGCAGCCGTTTTCTCCTTATCCAGGAGTACCCTCAGTTTGCGGACCCGACCACCAATTTCACGGGTAGCCGAAACATCTTTCACTTTTTCCAGTTCATGCCTCAACTCCTGCCCGATCTGTCTCAACTGAAAGTCGTTGTACACCTCACTCCACAAGGTTAGTCCCAGAATAGGAACGTCATCAATTGCGCGCGTTTTTACCAGGGGGAAGGTCACCCCCCTTGGCATGATATCCATGTGTTTGTTTATCTCGTTATAGAGCTTAACAAAAGACCTTTCAATATCCTCCCCAACGTAAAACTGCACAATCACCAGTGCCTTTTCCTCCATGGCTGTGGAGTACACGTATTCTACCCCTTTGATGTTGGATATGAGTTTTTCGAGGGGTTTGATCACCCGAGATTCCACCTCCGTGGGACTTGCGCCGGGATAGCCAACCAGTATGTCGGCCATGGGTACATCGATCTGTGGCTCCTCCTCTCTTGGGATCAAAAAAGAGCTGTACACCCCGATGACCATAAAGACAATCATCAGCAAAACCGTCAGTTTTGAACCGATAAATGCTTTGGCAATTTTTCCTGCTATTCCTTCTTTCATAATGCTTATCCTTCTTTAGTAAACACCGTTTTGACCAGCACTATTACTGGATTGTTACTTTAGCTCCGTTATATAATTTTCCTTCCGCAGTGAGGACTAGCCGCTCCCCTGGTTTCAGACCGGATAGCACTGTTACGCTATCTCCTATGGTCCTGCCAGTCCTAATCCACCTCAGCAGGGCAATATCCTGATCAGACAGAATATAGACTCCCGTCAACTGACCTTTGTTTACGAGGATGCTGGAGGGAATCATGACCTTTTCAGATGTTGCTTCCCTGCCTTGTGGAAATTGCACTGTGGCGTACATCCCGGACCTTACTCCAGGGTGATTTTCTTCCAAAACAACCTTCACCAAAAACTGGCCTCCTGTATTCCGGGAAGAAGTGCTTACCTCGCTTACCTTTCCTGTAACCCACTTATCCAGGGATTTCAGGTGCACCTGTACCCCGACATCTTTTGAAATTCTGTCTATATCGGATTCCGAAACCATGGCTACTACCTGAAATTGATCCGGTGCTTCCAAACCCAGCAGAGGCATGCCCGGATTGGCCATATCCCCTTCCTTGATAAAGGTATTGGTCACTACCCCGTCAAAGGGGGCCTTGATCTTTGCATAATCCATTTGGGCCAGGACTTCCTGCTCCATCTGCCTGGCGGCCTCCAGCCCGGCCTTCGTCATCCTGTAGCGGGCGCTTATGTCATCCATTTCTTTCTGGGTAGCACTCTGTGATTCGTAAAGCGCCTTAAAGCGATTATAATCCTTCTCTGCATTGGCGAAAGCTGCCTCCGCAGAGAGAATGTTTGCGCGGGCCTGGGCTTTTTTGGCAGACAAATCAGCATTGCTTATCTCTATCAGCAGTGCTCCCTGCCTTACTTTGTCACCGGGCTTTACATTCAATCGCCTTACAAATCCCATCATCCTTGTACTGATACTGGTGTTCTGTACAGCCTCCAGGCTGCCGCTGGCATAGAAGGAGGCAGCTCCGCTATCGGAACCCACTTCACTTACTGTTACCGGAATCGGTGACGTTTTGGCCAATTCTTTTTCAGTGTTCGAATCCCCGCAGGAGACAATGAATCCGAGGGTTAATAACCCCACAATTGCATTTCTTAGTTTCATTATGTATTTCATTTACTTTTAATAATACCGTTAGCCCCTGGTCAGGAAATGCAGATAGGCCCGGGAATAATTGAGTTGAAAAATATTGATGTAATATTCAAGTTCTTTTTGTGCGTACTGCGATTCTGCTGCCAGCAGATCCGAGGTCTTTTCAAGTCCCTGTTTATATCTGTTTGTTCTGATCCGGAGTGCTTCCCTGGACTGTTCCAGGGCCAGTGTCGTAAGCTCCAGGCTACTTTGCGCATCCTGAAGCATACGTCTGGCTCTGTTTAGCTCTACCTGACTATTTGCTTTATATTGGGCCAATTCAAGCCTCGATTTTTCATAATCGGCCTTGCTGGACTGTGCTTTTCCAAAACGCTTGGTTCCCTGAAGTACATCCCATTTCAATTCGGCCCCAATGAGATACCCATTGGCGGCTCCCTGAAATATATCCTGATCATGCAATTCATATACCCCAAACGCATTGAGACGGGGAAGGAAATTCATTTTTTCTGCCTGGTACTGTTGTTTGTATGCTCTGGTGGCCGCCTCCATGGCCCGGATATCCTTGCGATTGTCCAGTACAGGAGCCTCTTCAAATGGAATACCGGACACCTCAAGGGAATCGCTGGGTTTTAGTATCATGAATCCCGTGTCGTTCATCAGCATGGAAAGGTAGTTGGAGGTGATGCCTAACTGACTCTCCGCACTCTGCAACTGATTTTCAACTTCGATGGCCCTGACTTCTACCGCCAGGATATCGGATTTCTGGAGTAAACCCTGCTTGTATTGATCCCTGGCCTGCTTCAGGTTCCTCTGCACTGTTCGCTTCGCTTTTTGAAGTACCTCAATGGTCTTATAGGCAAGTTGCAGTTCCATATAGGCCTTTTCCACTTCAAGGACCATGTATTCTCGCGTCCTTTCTGAATTAAGGCTGGCAGCCTCCCATTGGGCTTTGGCCGCCTTTCGTCTTGAAAAGCCATCCATATTTATCAGGGGTTGACTAACCTCCACGCGGGTAGCAAAATCTTCAATACGTTCCGGATTGTTCAACAGGTCCGGGTTAAAATCGGCAGACACTATTCGCTGCTGATTGAGCCTTGATCCAAAAGCCATGAGGGGGTTTGTTGTGGTGATCCCCGTGTGAGAAATACTAACCGAAGGCAGCAACAACCCATTGGTTTGGCGGTATTGTCCTCTGGCCGACCAGAGTTCCTGCTCTGATATCCTGATCTTCAGGTTTTGTTTTTCCATTTGTTCCAGGACACTGGCCTTGGATATAAGCAAGGTATCCTGAGCAAACAGCTGAAGGCTGAAGAGGAATAATAGTAAGATAAAATGGAAATGCTTCATATCTGAATTAATTTCCACCAAAATTAGGGCGATGAAAGGCCGAAATCCGTAACCATTGTTACCTATTCCCGGTAACTAATGTTACAGTAACAACTACGGAAAATTGCTAAATCAAATGAGTAGAAAGACCCGGTTATTATAACTTAACCCCAAATGCCAGATCGCCGGCATCTCCCAGTCCAGGGATAATATAGCCCTTGGTAGTCAGTTCATCATCGATGGCTGCTATCCAAAGCTGGGTGTTTTCCGGAAATACACTGTTTACATAGTCTATGCCCTGCCTGGACCCAATCACGGAAATGATGTGAATAGACCTGGGTTCCCCGTGGCTTTTAAGTGATTTCAGCACATTTTCCAGGGTTTTTCCAGTGGCCAGCATCGGGTCTGTAAGTATCAAGGTTTTCCCGCCAAGGGCAGGTGCCGCAAAATACTTGACAATCACTTCAAAATCGTCTTTTCCGTTTGGATGGTGACGGTAGGCTGAGATAAAGGCATTTTCTGCCGCATCAAAGTAATTCAACAGGCCCTGGTGCAGGGGCAGGCCGGCACGGAGTACTGAGCAAAGTACCAGGTTGTTGACGGACAGGGACATGGCTTTGTTACCAAAAGGGGTTTGCACAGTACTTACCCGGTAGTCCAGGGTCTTGCTTAATTCATAGCTCAGGATTTCACCTATACGTTCAATGTTCCTTCGGAAACGCATGGAATCCCTCTGAATATTCACATCCCTCAATTCTGCCACGAATTGGTTTAACAGTGAATTGGATTCTGAATAATTATGAATGATCATAGCGAAATATTAATCAACAGTGCCGGATCTAATTTATACAACCAATAACGGGTGCATTCTTATCTTAACGGACAGCCATTTTAAAGATACAAAAGGGAATATTCAAATGAAACATCCTTTTCAATTGTAAACGAAACAAGAAAAGCGGAGGCCAAACCCCCGCTTTTCCACCATTGAATATGGTATTATTGAGTAGTTAGGTAATTTTTATTGATTTCCGCCTGAATTCAGCCATTTGTAGCTGAAACCAAACATTACCATATCCGTGGTCATATCGTAAGACACTTCAGTACCAGGTATAGCCCCATTTGGAGGGAAGTTGAGTACCTGGCTCGGATCCAATACTGGTCCGCGTGTAGCTCCTCCACTATCCCCATGGTGATAAGTTGTATTCAATTGCAGTCGGTCGTTTACCTCATAGGTGAGGCCAAACTGGAATGCGTTTTTGATAATCGCCGTAGCCGGAATACTGAAAAATGCTAAATCATTATTGATCGGATTAGAACTATAGGTATAGCCTACCCTGATAGGAAGCTTGTCTATCCCTTTGAATTGGATACCGGCGGAGATTATGGAGATATTGTCCCATCCAAAGCCTGCTACAGAGCCTGTGGGCTGACCGTTTACGATTGTCCAGCCACTTTCCTTGAATCCGGCGGTGTTCTCATAGTCTACTATGCGATAATCCAGTGCCAGATCCACATTCCCCAGGGAATATCCAAGACCTAAGGAATATATTGCCGGGTAATTGATCTTGAATTCATTGGTGTTGGATGACTCATCCAGGTATGTATTTTCCAGTTCAAAATCGCCAAATGCCTGGGTAGATTTATAGGCAAGACCTGCCTTGAATCCTGAACCTGAATCATAGAATAACCCTACCTGTCCTCCTATACCGACAGCGGTTGCCTTGTCTGTCCCGGGATACCCGGAAGGACCAGGAGTAGCGGTTGGGTTGGGTAGCAACTCCAGTGTTGCAAAATTTAAATTGGGCTGTACCCCTATGGATAACTGATCCGTAATTTCATAGGCATAGGTAAAGCCTACCTGTAATAGAATATATTCGGATTCTATGCGGCCAAAACCTCTTTGTGATTGTGGTGCTGTTATAGGATTGTAAATAAAAGTGTCGTCTACCAGCTGTGGTGTCCGGGTTTCTTCAGGAAAAGTAACCCCAAAACCACTGATACCAAAAGCAGAAACACCAAATGTGTGCTTACTATCGGCCTCTCCCCATACCACTGCCAGGGCAGGCAAAGGAGACATACCCCTGTCATCAGGAGTAGATCCACTGAAGAACCTTCCGGTGGGCTGACCAGTACCATCAACTTCGGGTACGGTTGCGCTTAATTCCGGGGATGAAAAGAACAAGCCTACATCAAAGCGCAGCTCTGTTCCATCAAATACAGAAATGGAAGCCGGGTTCCATTGCAGGGCCCCTGAAATATCAATAGGCTGTGCTGTGGCAGCACCACCCATAGACATATTTACTGATCCCACACCCTGCATGATGTGGCCAGCCTGTCCGAAAGCAAAGGCCGCCGAAAACAATACCATTAAATTGAGCAGATAATTCCTCATAATTTTAAAATTTAGTTACAAAAAATATCCCGGAGCTTCCCAAAAAGCTGGGGTATCACGGTTAAATAGTCATGCCAAAATTATACTGCAAACAATCTAATTTTCATGATAAAAGTCATATATCACCCAAACCCCCATATTTACTTATATATAAGGTATAATTTTATTTAAATATCTGATTTTCAGTATATAGGTAACAAATGTTACATAAGGGGGTGCCGGGGGTTATTTATGATTTATGTCATGTTTTCCATTTGGCATCTCCACTAATTTTACCCCGTGATTCAGACCAGATAAGGCGTCTCACCCAGTTAAAACAAGATTCAAAATGAAAAACTTATTGATTTTAGGAGCAGGAACTTCAGGAACGATGATGGCAAACCATCTGGTATCCAAACTTCCTAAAAGTGAATGGCAGATTTCTATTGTAGACCAATACAAAACCCACTATTACCAGCCGGGCTTCCTTTTTCTCCCTTTTGATATCTACACTACCAAGCAGGTCAAAAAGAATGGGAAGAAATTTATACCCAAAGGTGTAAACTATGTACAGGAAGAAATTGAGCTCATAAGGCCGGAAGCTAATGAAGTGGACCTTAAAAATGGGCAAACCATGGCCTATGATGTGCTAATTATTGCCACGGGCAGCAAAATAGTGCCGGAAGAGATCGAAGGCATGAGCGGACCTGAATGGCATAAGAGCATTTTTGATTTCTACACCTACGAAGGAGCCAAAGCCCTGAGAAACAAACTTCGGGAATGGGAAGGAGGCAAGTTGGTTGTCCATATTACCGAAATGCCCATTAAATGTCCTGTGGCACCATTGGAATTTGCCTTCCTGGCCGACTCCTATTTCAAAAACAAGGGCATGCGCGACAAGGTAGACATCACTTTTGTAACCCCTTTAGGCGGAGCATTTACCAAGCCCAGAGCCACCAAAACACTGCATTACCTACTGGAAGAAAAGGCGATCAAAGAAGTAACTGATTTTAACATCGAACGCGTGGATTATGAGAATAACAAGATCATTGACTACGCCGATCAAGAAGTTTCCTATGACCTTTTAGTGACCGTTCCTACCAACATGGGAGACCCTGTTATCGAGCGATCCGGCCTGGGAGACGATCTTAATTTTGTACCCACAGACAAGGCTACCTTGCAGTCGCAGGAGCACGAAAACATTTTTGTAATCGGGGATGCCTCCAACATTCCCGCTTCCAAAGCCGGGTCCGTGGCGCACTTCGAGGCCGAGATCCTTACAGAAAATATCCTTCGATATATTGAAGGAGAACCGCTTAAAGAAGAGTTCGACGGTCATGCCAATTGCTTCATTGAAACCGGTAATGGCAAAGCCCTGCTTATTGACTTTAACTACACCCACGAACCTGTGGAAGGTACTTTCCCATTCCCTGGTGTGGGACCATTAAGTCTGCTTAAGGAGAGCAGGACCAATCATATGGGAAAAATGGCATTCCGCTGGATATATTGGAATATGCTGTTAAAAGGTATAAACATCCCATTTGTATCGGCTACCATGAACGAAAAAGGCAAAAAATTAGAAGAAGTATCATAACCATAATATTTTATACAATGAAAAAAGTAATTGCAAACCGGGAAATAGATGTGAACGAAGAAGGGTATCTGCTGGATTTCAGTCAGTGGAGCAAGGAAATAGGTGAATACCTGGCGGAAGAACAAGGTATTTCCATGTCTGATAAACATTGGGAAGTAATTAAATATCTCCAGGACAAACAACAAAGCGGCGAGGCCCTTTCTATCAGAGGCATCAAAAAAAGTGGTGTAATTGACATCAAGGAGTTCTACAATTTGTTCCCAGGTGGACCACTAAAAAAATCCACATTAATCGCCGGTATTCCTAAACCAAAAAGCTGTATTTAAATTAAAATAAATCAAGGCTCTTGCCTTGTGAATCAATAAACATACGTTATGAGCGAAACTAAAGTTAAAAAGATGCTTTTCATCCTCTCCAAGGGGACTCTGGAAAATGCTTACGCCGCGTTTGTGATGGCCAATGGTGCCCGTATGGAAGGTATTGAAGCCGAAATATTCTTTACTTTCTTCGGTCTTGAGGCCATACAGAAGAAAAAGCTCGAGCATTTGCATGTAGCTACGGTTGGTAATCCTGCTATGCACATGCCTACCATGCTTGGCGGATTGCCAGGAGTGGAAGCTCTGGCCTCGAAGATGATGAAAAAAGAAATGGAAAAACTGGATATGCCCGAGGTTGGGGAATTCCTGGAAATCCTTTCTGACTCTGGCTGTAAATTATGGGGTTGTAAGCTTGCCGTAGACATGTTCCACCTGGAACGTGAAGACTTGATTGATGAATTGGATGGTATTCTTACCATTGGTGATTTTTACAATCGTGCCAACGAAGACGGCACACACTTGCTTTTTATTTAAAAAGTTTCATCAACGGCAAACAAAAAACGGGGATCTTCATCCCCGTTTTCATTAACAACCAATCAACTAATCACACATTATTCCCTTCATTATTTTATAAATAGGTTATGTGATCAATTTAGCTCTACAATTTCGGCAGATGGGTAACATTTGTTACATAATTGACCCTGAAATATTTAGTAATTTAGTGGTAAGTAGATTTACTTAATCCATGAATAGAAGAAAGTTCGTACAAAACTCCGTACTGGGCTCTATGGCGGCCGTTATCGGGGTTGAAATTGTTTATGGCCATACCATGCCATCTGGTTACCAGCCATTGGGCCTGCAGGATCCTGACCCCTTCAAGCTGTTTGGAAAAGACGAGGGGATGGAAGTTTTAAATGATAGGCCCTGGAATATCGAGGCCAAAGCCCACCTTTTGGATGATGCAATCACTCCAAACCGTTGTATGTTTATACGGAACAATGGGCTTATTCCCGAAAACATCGATGCCTCAACATGGACCCTTACCATAGATGGGGAGGCAGTATCCCAAAGTAAGACCTATACCCTTCAGGAGCTGAAATCCAAATTTCCCAACTACACCTATCAACTCACCCTGGAATGCGGAGGTAATGGACGAAGCGAATTTGATCCACCGGCAAAAGGAAACCAGTGGACGGTTGGCGCCGTATCCTGTGCCACCTGGACGGGAGTGCGCCTGCGCGATGTGCTGGAAGATGTTGGGATCAAAAGCAATGCTGTGTACATAGGATACCATGCTGCCGATGTGCACCTGAGCCGTGACCCTGGCAAAGAGCCCATTTCAAGGGGTGCTCCAATGGCAAAAGCCCTGCAGGATGAAACTTTGCTCGCTTTCAAAATGAATGGTAAAGATATACCGCTTGCACATGGTTATCCACTCAGGCTTGTGGCCGGTGGCTGGCCTGCTTCTGTATCCGGAAAATGGGTAAACAGAATCAGCGTGCGGGATAAAGTGCATGACGGAACTAAAATGACAGGTACCGCATACAGGGTTCCGTGCAATCCGGTTGCTCCGGGTGAAAAGGTGAAGGATGAGGATATGTGTATTATCGAATCCATGCCAGTAAAATCACTGATCACCTATCCCAAAACCGGTGCCATGATCAAGGAAGGCAAAAAACTAGGTATCCGCGGGCATGCCTGGGCAGGTGAACTGGAAGTAACTCAAATGGAATATTCCATAGACTTTGGTTCAACCTGGCAGGAGTGTACCCTCGAAAAGCCCGCAAACAGGCTGGCCTGGCAGCATTTCTCTGCCGAGGTATCTTTCCCAAAGAAAGGTTACTATGAAGTCTGGGCCCGCGCCATGGACTCCCAGGGTATGCGACAACCTATGTTGTTGCCCGGCTGGAACCCCAAAGGATACCTTAACAATGCCTGCCACAGGATTGCGGTAAAAGTTACCTGAGATGGAAGAAAAAAATACATTCCATAAACAGGTAAAGGCCATTTACCGACTCATGCTGGGCCTCTTTGGCATATTTGGATTGATGGTGGCTACCATACTATATATCATGGCCGATCCCGATCTTTCATTTTTCAGGGGAAGTACAGCAGACACTACTTATGTTGCTGTTTCGGAGGAAGATGATTTTGATAAAATTGAAAATGGAATCCATGTACGTACCGGGCTTGTAGATGCAGAGGGGCTAATGACGGTAGTGAACAACTGTACCAATTGCCATTCTGCACGACTGGTCATACAGAACAGGATGAACAAGGAACGCTGGATTTCCACAATACGCTGGATGCAGGAGACACAAAATTTATGGGACCTGGGAAAGAATGAGGATATTATTGTAGACTACCTGGTTACGAATTACCCCCCAAAGAAAAAAGGAAGAAGAGAAGTTCTCACTGATGTTGATTGGTATGTACTGGAAGAATAAGCTGTATATAGTTATTGGCTTGCTGGTCTTTTGGGGTTGTAAAGAAGGTCATATTAATAAACCTTCTGAGGTTGCCCTTATGGAAGTAGCGGAGCTGGAGAGGGTGGATACCGGAAATACCCTATTTATAGATCTTCGAAAAAAAGAAGACTATGAAAAGGGTCATATTCCAGGCGCTGTTAACCTCTGGAGAGATGCTATTGAGAACCCTTCTTATTCTTATGGTGGAATGCTGGCAGATAAAAATCATATGGAAAAGGTATTGAGCTCACTGGGGATTACCAATGAACATCAGCTTTTGCTCTATGATGACCAGGGACTTCCGGAAGCGGCGCGCATGTGGTGGGCCCTGAAGTATTACGGTTTTCCAGATGTAAAATTACTGGATGGTGGATTACAGTCCTGGAAAGACCTGGGTCATTCCCTGCAAATAGAAGCTGAGCAACCTGAACCTACACAGTTTAATTTCCCGTCGGGCCCTGCCACCGGCAAATTGATTACCAAGGAAGAACTGTTTGAGCTGATCAGTTCAAAGGAACACTCCTATGTACTGGTAGATACGCGGTCCAAAGAAGAGTATTTGGGCAACAAATGGAAAACAGGTGCTGCCAAAGCGGGCAGAATACCGGGCAGCGTTCATCTGGACTGGTCCGAAGCCATCCATTTTGACGGAAACAAGAAATTCAAATCACTTGCAGACCTGGAGCGCATATTTGCGCGCCTGAATGCATCCAAAGAAGATAAAATAATCGTGTATTGCCATTCCGGGGTACGGTCATCGCATACTTATTTTGTGCTTACGGAATTGCTGGGATACAAAAACGTCTTGAATTATGATGGCTCCTGGACAGAATGGAGCCATACAGATTACCCTTTTATTAATAAATTAAACATGCTAGTAAAAAATTGAATTATGGAAAAATATCTTAATGCATTTGGTGATGCCTTTATGGGAAGTGTACAATGGACCTGGAAATCGATCATATTCGATGTTCCCTGGTACACAAATTATTTCTGGGGGCTTACGGCTATTTCGCTGGTAGTCTGGTTACTCGAAATTGGCTTTCCCTGGAGGAAAAATCAGTCTATTTTCAGGAAGGATTTCTGGCTGGACGCCTTTTACATGTACTTTAATTTCTTCCTGTTTGCGATAGCTATCAGCGGATTTTACAAGGTGCTTGGCCTGGCGTTCAAAGACCTGGGTATTGCCTCAGACAGCCTGACCTTATTGAGTATTTCCGGCTATCCAATGTGGCTGCAATTGCTGATTTTCTTTATCATCCTCGATTTTGTGCAGTGGTTTACTCATATCCTTTTGCACAAATACCCGGTCTTATGGAATTTCCACAAGGTACACCACTCGGTAAAGGAAATGGGATTTGCTGCGCATTTGCGCTACCACTGGATGGAAAACATCCTGTATAAACCTCTGAAAACATTGGGTGTAATGGTATTGGGAGGCTTTGAGCCGGAACAGGCATTTATCGTACATTTTGTAGCTATTGGCATAGGACACCTCAATCATGCCAACATAAAGCTTTCATACGGCCCGTTGAAATATATTTTCAACAACCCGGTAATGCACCTCTACCACCATGCCTATACCCTTCCAAAAGGATCTTTCGGAGTAAACTTTGGGATCAGCCTGAGCCTCTGGGATTATATCTTTAAAACCAACTATATCCCCGAGGATAGCGGAACTATAGAACTTGGATTCCCGGGCGACGAGAACTTCCCTCAGGATTTTGTACACCAGAATATTTATGGGTTTGGCAAACCAAAGAATGAATAGCCCATCCCTATCCCACTTAAAAGATTAATACAACTGCCCTGACGTTTCCGTCAGGGCAGTTTGTTTTAATTGCATCAAGGATTACTGCTGAATCGGATTTGGAATTACCTTCCATAGTCCCCTGATTTCATCGAGGCCGTAACCCAGTGCCTGATCCGCCGGGTAGTATTTTTTAAGGTTTTCCAGAGTAACTTCCTGAACTTCCTTTCCCGGTTTGCCGTGGCATTGCAGGCACATGGGATTGGTAATAATGGGAAAGTAATACACCGTTCTACCATCCAGGGTTTCTATAGCAGGTTCCAGCGTATCGCCATTTTCAATCCGGCTCTGGAAGTTCTGGATAATCGCTATTTCAGATTCACTGGCCTTATTTGCAGGATTCCTGGGTTTATTAGTCACCCTCTGAATACGAGCGTTTGAAGCCTCAGCAATACTATCTGTTATTGGCAGGGCCTTAATATTACAAAAGGGGATAGCCTCTGTGGTGCCTCCCCTTTGTAGTGCTGCCATTAAATTTTTTCCAAGTTGGGCCTGGGTAGCCATGGCAAAGTCCCTGGCCTTATCCAGGTCACTTACTGATCCCCTTTTTTCTGGCCATGCCGATGACCAGTTCCGTCTTTGCTTCCATGCATCTCCCGGTGGTGCTGCTGATACCATTCCGGTTTTTCAATTTCGTTATCGTACATATATTCTGCAATACCTATGATAACACTGTCCGGATAAACCTGGTGATTCATCAAACCAAATTTTTCCAGGGCATGGGGCATTTTGCTATTCTCTTCCTTAGGCCCTTTCATCCAGGACAATAGGTCGGCTACAAACGCCTCTTTGGTAGTACTATCCGTAATGTAGTGTTTTTTAATACCTATCATAGGTGGTCCCAGCATACTTTCTCTTGAAGTGTTGGGGTTGTGGCACTGATAGCAGTAGGTAGTCATCAGTTTTTCCCCTTGTTCTGCGAGTGCCTCAGCACTCATGCTTACCGCTTCATCTGCCTTTTTGGGTTGTTCCTTACAACTGACAACAAAGGCCAGGATGGCGAAGAAAAGTAAAGCTCTCATAATATGATTGGTTTTAAGAAGTTCCTATTTTACTCCCACTGCAAAATACCCCCCTTTAAGTCGTAAACCTTTTCGAATCCCATGGCAACCAGTTTCCGGGCCGCCTTCTGGCTCCTGTTGCCGGAACGGCAATACAGGTAAACCGGTTTTTGCTTGTCAAATTTTTCAAAAGCCTTCTCAAAAGAACCACCTTTGAAAAAATCGATATTAGCGGCTTTGCCAATATGGCCGGATCTAAATTCCCGTTGAGTCCGGACGTCAACCAATTGAACATTCTTGCCCACAACAGCCTCTTTATAAGACCTGGTGTCCAGGATTTCAATTTTATCAGAATCTACTGACTTTGACTTAAATATAGTACTTAGAAATGACATTATTTTTATTTTTTTAAGACCTGACAGTCGATAAAGAAGGGAAACGACCCAAAGAAATGTGGCCGTTTCCCTAACAACCAACCAAAACAAATTTTATGGTCACTAGAGCAGGGTTGTCGGACAGATATAATCCGTCTTCTCCACGCTAGTTTTCTTAATTTCGTCGAAACCTTCAATGACATCTACAAAATTATCCCAGCCCCTCTGTTTTAGTATAGAGGCGGCAACCATACTGCGGTAACCTCCTGCACAATACAATACAAAGGATTTATCTTTTGGAAACCGGGACAGGTTTTCGTTAATATCATTCAGGGGAACATTTATGGCGTCTACAACATGCTCGGAATCAAACTCGCTCTTCTTCCTGATATCGATAACCACTGGCTTTTCGCGCTTATAGGTTTCCTCAAATTCGTTTACATCGATCCTTCCTACGGTTTCGTATTCCTTTCCTGCTTTTTTCCACGCATCGAACCCGCCTTCAAGGTATCCAATAGTATGGTCGTACCCAACCCTCGAAAGCCGTGTAATTGCCTCTTCTTCCTGTCCGGGGTAGGTTATTAGCAGAATTTGCTGTTTTATATCCGGGATCATTTCCCCCACCCATTGGGCAAAGTTTCCTTTCAGGCCAATATTGATGCTGTTCGGGATAAATCCCCGTGCGAAATCCATGGGCGTCCGCGTATCCAGCATCAGTGCATCGGTTTCATTGGCAGCCACTTCAAATGCCCTGGGCGATAATGGTTTCTCGCCCCGTTCCTTAATCGTGTCCAGGCTTTCGTATCCTTTGATATTCATAAGCACGTTCTGGGGGAAATAGCCCGGCGGACGGGTAAGCCCGGTCAGCAGTTCCTTTATAAATTCGTCCTTGGTCATATCTGCCCTCAGCGCATAGTTCACTTTCTTCTGATGACCCAGCGTATCCGTGGTCTCCTTGCTCATCATCTTACCACAGGCCGAGCCCGCTCCGTGGTTTGGGTATACAATCAGGTGATCATCCAAAGGCATTATTTTATTCCTGAGGGAATCAAAAAGATGCCCGGCCAGCTTTTCCTCGGTCAGTTCGGATACCACATGCTGTGCAAGATCAGGCCTTCCCACATCACCGATAAATAAGGTATCTCCGGTGATTATTCCGTGTTCTTGACCCTTATCGTCTATCAGCAAATAGGTTGTACTTTCCATAGTATGTCCGGGCGTATGGATCACTTTCACCTTGTAATCCCCAACTTCAAATATTTGCCCGTCTTTGGCAACAATGGCCTCATAACCAGGTTTAGCAGTGGGACCAAAAACGATCTGGGCCCCGGTTTTCTTTTTCAGATCCAGATGTCCACTTACGAAATCAGCATGGAAATGGGTTTCAAAAACATACTTGATCTTCGCATTGTCCTTATTGGCCCTGGCGATATAAGGATCTACTTCCCTAAGGGGGTCAAAAATGGCAGCTTCCCCTTTACTTTCCAGATAATAGGCCGCATGAGCGAGACATCCGGTATAGATTTGTTCAACATGCATAATTCGTCAACTAAATGGTTATGAGTTAAAATTAACCCGTATCCGATTTGTAGGCCGTAACAATAGTTACAAAGGTCTGAACGAAACAAATAAAGAACACTGATATTTGTCATGTCGAACACAAATCCAGAGAATAAAAAAGCACCGCATGCCATGCGGTGCTTTTACTAATCTTTAGGAGCGCCAGACTACCTGTCAATTAAATCGGCGGTCTCTTTGATATTGTCCTTTAAGGTATCGGCTATATCCTGGTTTCCATCCTGATCATTGGGGAAAATCTCTATTAATCCGTCCTGATTCCCGTCCACAGCCTGATGCAGGTCAATGGTCGTCAAAGAACTCAGGAACTGAGAGATATCAAATTCCACGGTGAAATTAACCACACCTCCGGCTACTTCCACACCCGTAGTTCTTCCTACATCAAGATTTTCACTGGTATCGTGCCAGAAAACAAATGGAGTGCCATCAATAGTACCTTCGATATAAATGGATTTGTCGTACAGGACATCGTTTGTTGGCAGGTCTTCGTCTTTATGAAATTTGAAACGGAGCTCCTTGTAAAGTCCATCGGGAACAAATGCATCCCCAATAGTTTGAGTAACAGCATCACCATCAGTGAGCAAATCGATCTGGTAGGGTCCCCTGAACTGTATTTCATCGGTATCCAGGCTGCTGTTAGGGTCATCATCGTTTTTAAAAACCACATCCCTGATAGAGATACGGAAATCTGTAAAAACAATGCCTTCGTTAACTTTGCTGGTAAAAGCAGCAGATTTCCCGCTTATCCCGGGGGCATTAACAGAGGCAACTTTGAGTCTAATCCTACTGCCGTCGTTTTCGTCACTGGAACAACTCACCAATAACATGGCAGACAGCAAAAGGGTAAGATAAATTGAATTCTTCATAACTTTAAAATAGGTTAAGTACTTAAGATTGAACATTTTACTAACGAATGATTCCATTCCATATTGCTCGGAATCACATTATTAAAACAATTAACTCCGGAAAACTCCTCAAGAAATCTCAATTTTTTTATGAATCCTCTTTTTTAAGCTTGCAGGTTGAAATTCCAAAAGGGGCATAAAGCGGGCAATAACTAACCAGACTGGTTAACAGGAATACCACTGCCAGGATAAGCAGTACCAGGCCAAGAGTCCCGGTTATTACATCAGTAAAGTAAAGGGCTCCAACTACTACAGCGATGATTGTTCGGATGATTCGGTCTGCAGACCCCATATTTTTTTTCATGATTATAGTTTTTAATTAAACAACAGCTTCACAAGCCAAACCAAACCTGCAATTTCAATGCAAATAATACACGCAATAAGAAATTTTATGGATTTCCAGCTCATGATTTCCTTTTTTGATAAAAATAAAAGGTGTAGTTGGAGTGTGCAGTGACTTAAGTCACCGGTTAAAAACCTGGATAGTATTGCCTATTTGTCTGACCAGGCCTTCCCCTTCCAGTTTTTTCATTACGCGACTGATAACCTCCCGGACAGTTCCCAGTTCACTGGCAAGCTGCTGGTGTGAAATGCGAAGCGGATTTTCTCCCTTTAAACCGGCCTTATCCTTAAGATGCTTATAAAGGCGGGCATCTATTTTTGAAAAAAGTACATGGTGGATTGTATCCAGCAATTCCGCGTATCGGGCTTTATACTGCTGAAAAAAGAAATGATTTCCGTTTGGGTTGTCCTTTACCAGGTTTTGCACTTCGCTTACAGGAATTAACAATACCTCCGTATCTTCCTCGGTAACTGCAAACACTTCGCTGGGTTCATTATTGATACCAGCAGAAAAAGACATGATGCAGCTCTCGTAAGGCCGTATATAATACAATAGCAATTCCCTGTCCTCATGACGTGTAAACACCTTGATGAGCCCACTTTGAACCAGAGGTATAACTTTTACAAACTGTCCTTCACGAAGGATTTCTGTCCCTTCACTGATACTTTTGCGTATGCCTACCTCCTGCATTTTCCTGAATAGTTTGGGAAAGTTTTGTGAAGCTTTATCCGAAGTATCCATTTTGGAAATCCTGCTTTGAGTTTACTAAATATAACAATTAAACTGCCCCGACGTGTTGCCGGGGCAATTAAAGAACCTCTCTCTTTCACAGCGGGTCTCATTCCATAGTTTCAGAAAGGTCCCTAGGTTATGTTCATTGGAGCGTCTTATTTTTCAAATGTAAGCAGGTCAATATCTCCATCTCCTCCGCTTACATGTTTCAGTTCAATTTTGGTGGCAGAATATGAAATAATATTCCAATCCTCAGTTAGTTCGGCAAAGTCCTCCGGGGCAGCAAAGAATATGTTGAAATCAATTTCCCCGGTAGTATTGCCGCCTCCAAAATCTCCAAGAGTACAATTGTTCCTGAATCGCAGGCGATCTTCACCATTTATCCTCAGGTCTACATTAGATTCTCCCTGATATAATTCTATTTCGTGCAAGGTCCAGGTATCCTCAAAATCAGCCAGATCTGTAACCGTTAGTACAACCTGAATGTTGTTTCCGCTTCCGGATGCTGTCCAGCTGCCGTTGTAGCTATCCGTGCTGCTGGTCACCATCAGGGAGCCATCTGCCATAAAGTTGAAAAGATAGCCAGAGTAGTTGTCTTCCAGATTGTTGGTATTCCTTTCCAGTTTTTCCACAAACCAGTCGGAACAGGCGGTTAACACGTCTGTTAGTTGTTCAATAGTACAGGAATCGCAGTCGTGGTCCTGAGAATCCCCACTGGAATCATCGCTATTGTCGTCACTGGTATCATCGTCTATGGTAATAGACCAAGATCCTGTAATGGTGGTCGTACCATTGTCTGCCACCAGGCTTCCATCTGCATTAAAACTAAAACCGTAACCCGAGAAGTCTCCCGTCTCGTTCTTTCCGGAATCAACAAAGTTGGTTATAGTCCAGGGACCTGTTGTAGCCATGTTTGTAATCTCTGCAACATCGGCTTGCAGGCGGGCTAAATCAAGGTCTTCATTATTACTCTCACTCTCCGTTGTACAGGCAGTAAAGGATATTAGTGCCAGAAAAATTCCCAGGCTTAAAATGTTCTTTTTCATGATCTTAAATTATTTATTGTTCTATTGTTTTGTTAATATTAAGGTGTCTGTTGAGCCGTCTCCACCGCTCACACTCGTTAGGTTTACCTGGGTGTCGGTAACCGATACCACATCCCAATCATCATTCAGTTCCTCCAGGGTAATGTCCGTTCCAAAATTCAGGATTAGTTTGTTGCTGGATTCAAGGAAAGACCAGTTGCCAGTGACCGTACTGCCATTACTGGCTTCAACGGAACCACCTGCCTGGAAGTTAAAGTCATAGCCACTGAAACTAGTGGTTTCATCAATACCATCACTAACATAGGACGAGACTATCCAGCTCCCATCTATAAGTATAGCTCCAAGCGTAGAGCCAGTACTACCATCTCCACCTCCAGTGCTACAGGAACTTTCAAATCTCAGGCGGTCATCCCCTACCCGCAAATCAACATCTGTTTCTCCACCGGTTTGGATCTCATGAAGGTTCCATACCGCATTAAAATCTCCTAGATCAGGAATGTCTATTTGAACCGATATGCTATTTGCTGTTCCACTGGCCGACCAGGTACCCGAAAACACATTGGCGCCCTCCGTTGCAGATAAGGTCCCGTCATTTAAAAAATTGAACAGGTAGCCAATATACTGGTCTTCGAGGTTCTGGTCATTGCGCTCCAACTTATCCACCGTCCAGTCTGAGCAACCAGTAAGCACTTGAGAAAGTTGTTCCGTGGTACAGTTATCGCAGTCATCGTCATTATAATCGTTGTCATCGTCCTCATCACAGATGTCTTCGGCATTTTCCAAAATATCTTCCAGATCGTCAAGGTTTGATGCTGCCACTTCTGTGCCGTCAAAAAGAACCACAGTTATGGGGAAATTAATATTTACTACATCAGTCTCATCCAATTCCTCCAGGAAAGCGAAAAGTGTTTCATCATCGCTTATTGTGACGGTATCGATAATTTCATTCTGAGCGTTAAATACAGATGCCGTAACGGGGTATTTTATGTCGGCACATTCAATGTCATCATCATATTCATTCTCACCCGGGCAGGCAGCCACATATGATTCTAACTCCGTAAGGTTGTTAATGGTTATTTCATCAAAATTGCTCAGGATGATAGTGATAGGAAACAAAATTTCCAGGACATCCTCATCGTCTTCCAGCGCATCGAATATTTCTTCTATTATGTCAAAATCATCCTCAGAATCTACCACAATCTCAATACCATTGGCTATTACGGTAACGGGCAACTGTATACTCAGGCAGCTGGCATTGTCTATTATATTATCGTCTGAACCATCTTTCGATGCTGTCCTTGAGAGAAGAGAAGCAACAGCCGAGTTGGCCTTTAAGGTTTCTTCCTGGGGTGCCTCGATAAATTCTGACTCTTCCTGCCTGCAGGAAACATTCAGAAGCACAATCGCTGATAAGAGCAGACCGAGGTTTTTCATAGCTTTTTTCATAGGTTGAAGTTTTAAATTCATGCTGTTTACTTATTAAACAACCCGGACTTGAAAATTCCTGAAAAAATTTGAAGAAAATTCTTTTTATAAATTTGATATAGAAAAACCACACTCTTGGAAAAAGACCTGCTTAAGGAAGTTTGCGAAGAACATATTTACTCCGGCCTCTATGAAAAACTTGCACAGGGGCTCCACGATTTCCTCTACTACAAGTACGGGCAGAACCTAAATCCAGATGATAAAGTTCAGGAGGCTTTCATCAAACTATGGGAAAACTGTAAAAAGGTCAGCCTGGGAAAAGCCAGGTCTTTCCTTTATACCGTGGCCAATAATCTGATGCTTAACGAAATCAAACATCAGAAGGTAGTTTTGAATTACCAAAACCAGAAACCCAGAAATTACACCAGGGAGTCACCGGAATTCCTGATGGAGCAGGATGAGTATTTTAAAAGGTATCAGGAAGTGCTCTCAAAATTAAGCGAAGAACAACGTACGGCTTTTATGCTGAATAAAGTAGAGGGCAAAAAACACGAGGAAATTGCTGAAGTGTTAGGAGTCACAAGGAAAGTCGTGGAATACCGGATATACTCTGCTTTTAAGGTTTTGAGAGAGGAACTTGAAGGATTCCGCATTAAATAATCAGGAAAAATGGAAAGTAAGTTGTTATACAGTAAAGGGAAGTAAAAATGAACAAGGAAGAACTTATTAATAAATGGCTGTCCGGCACCCTTACTCAGGAGGAATCTAGCGCTTTCGAATCACTTGAAGATGCGGCATTTCTAAAGGGTATTGTGGATAATGCCTCAGCTTTTAAGGCTTCCCATTTCTCTTCCCCAGGAGATTACTCTCAATTGAAGGACAGGTTGGGCAAAAAGGATGAATCAAAAGGAAAAATCCGTTGGATTGGGCCCTTGCTCAGAGTTGCCAGTGTAGTACTTATCGGTTTTGTGCTATCCTATTTTCTATGGCCCGGAAGTGTAACTAAAATAGATACCAGAATTGGGGAGCAAACCACCATTACTTTGCCAGATGAATCCAGGGTTACCATAAATGCGGTTTCAGAGCTGGCATTCAACGAAAGAAAATGGGATAAAAACCGTCAGGTTCGATTAATTGGAGAAGCTTTTTTTGATGTTGTTAAAGGAAGCAAGTTCAAAGTCATTACTCCTGAAGGTGAGATTACGGTCCTTGGAACGGAGTTCAATGTTAAGCAAAGAGGTGATTTCTTTGAAGTAAGTTGTTACGAGGGAAAAGTTCAGGTAGTTTCAGGAAACTACAAGGTGATCCTGGAAGTAGGTGATAAATTCAGGTCATCAGGCGGGAAATTCACTACCGGAAAAAATAGCTTCTCAGCTCCTCAATGGACTCAGAATACCAGCACTTTCGAAAGGGTAGCCATTTCCGAGGTATTTACCGAGCTCGAAAGACAATTTGGTATATCGGTCACCTTCGAAAATGTTGACTCTACCCTGCTTTTCACAGGTGGATTTACTCACGGAGATTTGGAAAACGCCCTGAAATCTATAACAGAACCTCTTAATTTGCATTATAGCATCACGGAAACCAACAATGTCAGGGTAATGCCAGGTGAGAAATAAGTTAATTCTTCTTTTTATTGTGCTGCTCATGCCCGTTTGCAACACGCTTTACGGACAGCAAACAGCACAGGATAAACCACTTCTTGAAGTACTTAACATCCTTCAGGAGCGATTCCAGGTACAATTCAATTACGCCTCGGATATTGTAGAGGGAAAACAGGTAATCCTCCCGCAAATATCTGAGGATATAAATGATATCGTCAAGGAATTGCAAAATCAAACCGGACTCAATTTTGAGTTTATTTCGGATAGGATTATCAGTATTCGTGAAAGCGCAGGAATGATTTGCGGTCGCATCCGCGACAAAGACACCGGTAAACCTGTACCATTTACAACTATTCAGGTCGACGGCCAGGGTACGGTAGCAAATGAAGAAGGGTATTTTGAGCTGGCCATTGAAAATTCCTCTCAGCAAATAATACTTCGCCATATTGGCCATAAAACCCTGCGCAGGGAAGCCCGGTTTTTTAACCCAGGTGATTGTGCAATCATTTATCTGGTGCCGGAACAGGAGCAGCTAGCTGAAATTATTTTATCAGATTACCTCATCCGGGGCCTTGATAAGCTGGATAACGGCTCCTTCCAGCTGGATTTTGACAAATTTTCAATACTGCCGGGCCTTGTAGAGGAAGACGTACTCCAATCGGTGCAGGCCCTACCTGGCATACACAGCGTGGATGAAACCGTATCTAACATCAATATTCGTGGGGGTAGCAACGACCAGAACCTGATTATCTGGGACGATATCAAAATGTATCAGTCCGGCCATTTTTTCGGGCTTATTTCTATGTACAACCCTCAGATTACACAACGTGTATCCCTTCAAAAGAACGGAACCTCAGCATCATTAACAGATGGGGTTTCGGGGACCATAGCCATGCAGACAAGACAGAATATAAATCCCGACTTTAAAGGAAGCCTCGGTATCAATCTTATTGATGCCAATGGTTTTGCCGATGTCCCGCTTGGTAAAAATAGCTCCGTACAGTTTGCTGCAAGAAAAGCGATCAGTGATTTTGTAGAAACTCCTACCTATACGGAATATTTTGAACGCATAGCTCAGGATACGGAAATAGAGAGCAATGTAGTTTCTGTTTCCAATTCCAACATCGAATTTGATTTTTACGATGCTTCCATGCGCTTGCTTTTTCAACCGAGCGATAAGGATTTTATCAGGCTCAACTTTATCCATACCGCAAATGAAGTGGTGTTTAATGAAAGTGCCCAGGTAAATAACAGTGAGGAAATCCGTGAGAGCAGTTTAAACCAAAGAAGTATAGCAGGAGGAGTATTCTACAAGCGCCGGTGGAGCCCGGGTCTTAGCACTGAATTATCCGTATACGAAACCGATTATAAACTCAGGGCCATTAATGCCAATATCCTGGACAGCCAGCGATTTTTACAGGAAAACATCATTTCTGAAACAGGAGCCAGATTTCTGGCAAGCTATCAACTCAGAGGTAATTTGGTATGGAGAAATGGATATCATTTCGTTGAGACCAAGATCACCAACCTTGATGATGTTGATAATCCAGTTTTCAGGCGTTTGGTTGGCGAGGTACTGAGAACTCACGGCGTTTTTTCCGAGTTGGGTTGGAAATTACCGGCTACCGGCACTTCTTTAAATGCCGGGATGCGGTTCAACCACCTGGAAAAGTTCAGCAGACAACTGTGGGAACCCAGGTTAAGTTTCAACCAGCGAATAGGAGCTTATATAAACCTGGAAGTGCTCGGAGAATTTAAACATCAGAATACATCGCAGATCATTAATTTTCAAAATGATTTTCTGGGGATAGAAAAGAGGCGGTGGCAGCTTTCTAATAATGAAGATATTCCCATTATCCAAAGCAAACAGGGATCCATCGGGCTGAGTTACAGGAATAACGGCTGGCTAGTAAATACCGTTGGATACCTGAAAAAAGTGGACGGTATAACCACGCAGAGCCAGGGTTTTCAGGATCGTTATGAATTTGTAAGGTCTTCAGGGGAATATGAGGCAAGCGGACTGGAATTACTACTTAGAAAACAACTGTCCAACTGGAATATGTGGATGAGCTATGGGTATCTGGACAGCCAGTACATATTTCCGGAGCTACAGGAACCTGAATTTAGAAGCAATTTTGACATTACCCATGCTTTGTCCTCAGGGTTAACGTTTTCTACGGAGAGTCTCCACCTGGCAGCAGGATTTAACTGGAGAACCGGCAAGCCCTATACACAGCCACAAACTGGAAGTGAAGTAACAGATGGTGAACTGAATTTTGCCGATGTAAATGGGGAACGGGTAGAAGATTATCTCCGGGTTGATATTTCGGCAATTTATAATACTAATTTGGGGAATAATACAGGTCTTCAGGCCGGATTGTCCGTGTGGAACATACTGGACCGTGAAAATACATTAAACACCTACTACCGATTGGATAATCTGGAAAACCCTCAGCAGATAGACCAAAAATCGCTTGGAATTACCCCCAACCTCACCCTAAAGTTTTTGTTTAACTGAGCCAACAGGAAATCTCCCATTCGTAGGGCTGGAATGAGCATTAATTCAAAACCTGTTCCACCTTCCCACAGGTTAGCATCTCGTCCCCGTAGTAGGGATTCCTGATTTTCTCTTCGGCACTCAGCCATATGGCCCCTTTATTATTATTTGCCATAGGGCACTGCTGTACATAGAACGTGCTGTTCAATTGCATATGCGAAGCCAGGGTGATAAGCCGTTCATTAAGATTTACAAAATAAGCGCGCTGCTCCTTTAACCCGGCAGATCCACTGATTTTTTCTATTAACCGAACCGATTCCCTGAAGTATTCCTTTTCCATTTTCCCAAGTGAAGAATCATCCAGGTTGTTCATCTTATTACCCAAGGCAGAGGCTTCCCCGGCAATGGCCCTGGCGTCGCTTGCCACAAAGGCGTCCTTCATCTTCAAATAAGATGGAAGCAGTCCAATAAAACCCTTTTGAAACGATTCTGGCAAATCCATTTCCATACTTTGATCCGGCTGCATTTCGCTATGATGTTCATGACCGGTTACGGAAGAGGCGCCTTCCGGGTTCATCATGCTTTTCTTACCCTGAAGCTGTGCAGCGGCATCTACAGTAAATGTCCCGTTGGTTACCACTTCCTCCCCTGCCTGCAGTCCCGAGGCAATGGTATAGGATTCCCCAATCCGTTCTCCCAGGGTAACGGCCCGCATCTCAAAAACGGGCAGTTCTGCCCTAGCTTTAACGTATACGAGGGAACGTTCCCCGGTCCACATAACTGCAGAAACCGGAACAAAGAGCTTTTGGTCCCCATCGGACTGGACGCCGCTCCTGATTTGGCCATTTACAAACATGCCCGGCTTAAAAAGTCCTTTTTGGTTATTCAATATAGCACGAACAGTAAAGGTCCGGGTGGCATTATCGAGTACAGGAGAAATAAAGGAAACCTGCCCTTCAAAGTTCTGATCCGGGTAGGCCTTTGTGGTAATGGATATTTCCCGGCCTTCCTTGATTTGGGAGATTTGGTTTTCGTAGGCGTCAAATTCGGCCCAGACCGAGCTTAAACTAATTACCCTGGCAATAGGCTGTCCCTGCTTAATATAGTCGCCTTCTGCGCTCATCACTTCCGAAACCGTTCCAGAAACAGTTGCGTAAACCGGAAAGAACTCATGTACCTTGCCTGAGTTCTCGATACCATTTATCTGTTCATCAGTAAGTTTCCAGAACTTAAGTTTATTTCTAACCGCCTGATATAGCTTTGGCTGAGATTCTTTTTGAGAAGCCGCTGTAAGCAATTCCTGTTGTGCGGCCACCAGTTCCGGGGCGAAAATAGTAGCCAAGAGCTGACCTTTCCTTACCTGCTGTCCCTCATAATTCACATTGAGCTTTTCCAGCCTACCATCAAAATAGCTTGCCTGTACGGCCATGGCCTCTTCATTAACCGCTATGGTACCTGATAGCACAATGGCATCCCCGGATCCAAAATCGCCACTACCAACCACCGTGGTTTCCACATTGGCCAAAGCCATTGCGTTTTCTGTCATTGTTATTTGATCTGGCCCTACACCTTCTGATCCTGTTTCTGCAGGGATAAGGTCCATTCCACAAATAGGACAATCCCCGGCTTCGGGCTGCATGATCTGGGGGTGCATGGAGCAGGTCCACATATGATCGGCCGCCTCTGAATTGTGATCATGCGATTGACCTGAAGTACTGCTGGAATCCGAACCGCCAAAAAACAGGTATCCTAGCAAAAGGCCTGCAATTGCCGCGATAATGATATAAAGGGTGTTCTTTCTCATTTCTTTGATTTAAATATTTTTTTAAGATTTACAACCGAAGGGGAACTGATGTACCACAGTACAAATCCACTGAGAACGGTAATCAAACCCAGGAGGGAAAAGGCCCTCAGAACGGTAGTATTGAAGTTATCTCTGCCCTGATAATCCATGGTATGGGTCATCCACAGGAAATCGAATATACGCCAGTTTCGGTGCCTTACCGTCTGGAACTTTCCATCCCTGGAAGACACGTAGGCTTTCAGGTTTTCATTGCCCTTATAGGTGATCACATAGGCCGGAAGTAACTTTTCCCGGTATTCGTGGTGTTTGTCTGCCTCTTCTATCAAGGTTACATGGGCTACTTCCAGGTCACTTTTCATGTTTTGGGCTGCAACATACAAGGCTTCTTCCTCATTGATAGCTTTTTTGGGGCTTCCATCCAGGGCATTGAAAAGTTGTTTTCCATTGATCCAGTAGTATGGCGTTTTGCTGATATCCCGAATTTCCACAGACCGTATGCCCTCTTTTACCTTAAGCATATCAGGGGCGATTAAGCCTGAAAATGCCCTGGGTTGCTGCCCGAGGTTTTTAAAGTGGTCTCCGTGAATTTCATCTAAATTGGTCCAGCTGAAATACATTCCACTCGATGTCCACAACAGAAACTGAATCCCTAAAAAGATACCCAGGTACCTGTGGGATTTCCGAATCCATTTTGCTGTAATCCTGTTCGCCATATCGCCTATATTTTTACAGATCTTAACCTCAACGCATTGGTAATCACGGATACAGAACTAAAACTCATAGCCAAAGCCGCGATCATTGGGGACAGCAATATCCCAAAGACGGGGTACAGCACTCCCGCTGCCACGGGAACTCCCAGGGTATTATATATCAAGGCGAAAAAGAGGTTCTGCTTAATATTTTTCATGACCGCCTCACTGAGTTTCCTCGCCTTTACAATGCCTAGTAAGTCCCCTTTAACCAGAGTTATAGCCGCGCTTTCAATAGCTACGTCTGTGCCGGTCCCCATGGCTATGCCTACATCGCTTTTAGCCAAAGCAGGTGAATCGTTAATTCCATCACCGGCCATGGCTACCACATTACCTTGTGACTGCAGCCTTTCCACTTCTTTCAGTTTATCCTCTGGTAGCATGCCCGCCCTGAAATCGGCTAAGCCAAGTTCACTGGCCACTGATTTCGCAGTGTCGTAATTATCGCCTGTCAGCATTACAACATCAATTCCTTTGGCTTGTAATTCCCTGATAGCATTAGCGCTGCTCGCTTTTATTCTATCTCCAATTACCATATAACCTTCTAGAATGCCCTCTACTGAGAGGAAGGAAACGGTCTTCCCCTGCTTTTGGAAACGCTTTGCTTCCGCCTTCATAACATCAGCTACCGGAGTCAGGGCATAATCCATCATTTTAAGGTTGCCCAGGGCCAGTTTTTTACCGTCAACAGTGCCCTCAACCCCTTTTCCGGTTACTGCACTGAAATTGTCCACTTTTTTTACCCCTATCTTTTTTTCCTTACCGTGGGCTACTGCGGCTTCCGCCAGGGGATGCTCGCTGTTGCTGTTCAGTGCAACGATCAGTTCCAGTATTTCATTTTTGGTATAGTTATTCCCGAATGACCCAATGTGTTCCACAGCGGGTTTTCCTTCTGTAATAGTACCCGTCTTGTCAACAATAAGCGTATTAATTTTATACATCTTTTCAAGGGCTTCGGCATTCTTGATCAGCACTCCGTTCTGGGCACCTTTCCCTACCCCAACCATCACGGACATGGGAGTCGCGAGGCCCAGGGCACAAGGACAGGCAATGATTAAAACGGCAATGGCATTGACCAGTGCGTAAACGTAGGCCGGATCAGGACCCCAAATAGCCCAGACTCCGAAGGTCACCAAAGCAACAAGTACCACAATAGGAACAAAATAGGCTGAAACCGTATCGGCCAGCTTCTGAATTGGAGCTCGACTCCGACTGGCCTCGTTGACCATTGAAATTATCTGGGAAAGAAGCGTATCGCTACCTACTTTTTCTGCCTGCATTAAAAAGGTTCGGTTTCCATTAATGGTTCCGCTGCTCACCTGGTCTCCGACATTTTTGGTCACGGGTAACGGTTCTCCTGTGATCATGGATTCATCAATGGCGCTCTCGCCTTCTGTGATCACCCCATCTACAGGAATCCTGTCTCCCGGTTTAACCCTGAGGATATTTCCAATTTCTATCGCATCAATACCTACCACCTCTTCTTCACCATCTACTACCCTGATCGCCTTATTAGGCGCCAGTTTCAACAACTCCTTAATTGCAGAATTGGTCTTGCTGTGAGCCCGGGCTTCCAGGAGCTGACCCAGAAGCACAAGCGTGAGGATTACCACTGCTGCCTCAAAATAGACATGCACTGTTCCGGATTCTGTTTTAAACTGATCCGGGAATACATCTGGCAAAATAAGGGCTACCACGCTAAACATCCAGGCGATACCAGAACCAATGCCTATAAGGGTAAACATATTCAGGTTCCAAAACCTGATGCTTCGGTAGGCCCGTTCAAAGAACATCCAGGTAGCCCAGAATACGACGGGCAGGGATAAGGCAAACTGTACCCAGTTCCAGGCATATTGACCCATAACTTCGAAAAGGGGGTTAGGATGCAGCATCTCGCTCATGGCGATCAGGAAGACCGGTAGTGTAAATGCCAGGGCTACCCGGAACTTTTTAAGGAGCTTTCGGTAGGCCTTTTCCTCGGCAGAGAGATCAGCTTCCAAAGGTACAAGGTCCATCCCGCACATGGGGCAACTGCCAGGCCCATCCTGAATTACTTCAGGATGCATCGGGCAGGTCCACTGGCTGGTGGAAGCAACGGACAAATTTTGCTCCTCCACCAGGTCCATACCGCATACAGCACAGTCTCCCGGCTTGTCATAGGTTTTATCGCCTTCACACTGCATGGGACAATAAAAAACACCTGTCCCCTGCCCCACGGGTTTTATTTTATGTTCCTTTTTTGGATGATCATGCTCACCGGGAGGGTGAATGCTATAACGGCCCCCATCATTTTCCAAGGCTTTTTGGAACGTTTCCAGGGGTATATGGGTTTGCATTTCGATGGTTGCCTGCGCCTTTTGCAAATCAACCGAGGCCCGGGCTACTCCTTCGACATTCGACAGGGTAGCTTCCACGTGCATTCGGCATCCGTTGCAGGACATTCCGTGTATATGGTAGGTGTGTTTCATTATTTTATTTTACTCATGAGTATGTCCGTCCTTTACATGCTCTTCATTGGCTACATATGCCATTCCGCATTTCGGACAATTGCCTTTTTCTTCACTTCCACTTCCCTCGCAATGCATAGGACAAACATAGGCCGAAGTATACTCCTTCCCCAGTTCCTCCACATTTTCTGTTTGATCCGTTGCGGCTTCATTCTTGTTTTCTGTTTTTCCTTTACAGGATGCTGCAAATAGAAGTCCCGCCAAACAAACAGCAACTGTGATAGATTTGAATTTTGTGTTCATAGTTTTGAAAATTACATTTTAATTAAATAATTGATAATGGCAGATTGTGTAAAATACTTCTGCACGGATTGTATCTGATTCATCTGAAATTTTAACTGCATCTCCTGTATGTCCAGCACTTCTTTAAAATCAATAGTGCCTGTCTCATAACTTTTGATGAGGATTTGCTCTGCGTCTTTGGCCTGTTTAATGTTCTTGAGCTGGGTATTGTAGGCGATGCGTGCTTCATTCCGTTGTGAAAGGGCATTTTCCAATGTGGCATCCAGCATATTCAAACGTTCCTGTTTTTGATACTGGATTTCCTGTTTACGCAGTTCATTCTGTTTGGTCCTGGAATCATAGCGCGGGTTAAAAACGGGAATTGACAGGGAGACCATGGGCATAACAATGTCCTTGCCATTATCGCTAAAGACCAGGTCGGGCCGTTCCTGAACGGGAACATAATCCAGCCCTAACCCGAGCATGGGAGCCCTTTCCTTCTGGTTCACCAATTCTGATTGCACCACCGATTCATAAAGGCGGTCGAACTTTAACAACTCAGGATTTAACTGCAGGCTGTCTGCTATTACCGGATCTGTTTCCGGTATATATATTTCAGGAAACAGTTGAACAGTTGCACTGCCTTCTCTGTTAAGGAGGGCATTAAATTTTGACTGTGCTGCTTTAAACTGTTGCTCTAAAATGTCTTTTTGCTGATGCAATTCATTCTGTCTGATCTGCAGGCGCAAAACATCAACTGCACTAGCCTTGCCTACCTCAACTGCGTTCAATGCAAGATCTTCATAGCTTTCCAGGAGCCGTAAATTCTCTTCCAGCACCTTCTGCCTGGCCTGATTGCTATTGAGGTCATAATAAGATTGAGCAACCTGCAGGCCCAGTTTTCTACGGGCAATAATATAGTCCATATAATCAGATGCTGCCCTGGAAGATGCATATTCCTGCCTTGTTCCAACCGTTCCAAACCAGGGTAACATCTGTCTGGCCGAAAACCGGGCGCGCTGCGCCCCGGTCCGCGTTTCCGGTTCGCTGGCAAAGTACCCGACGCTAATTTCCGTATTGGGAAGCCAGGCCGCTTCATTTACCATTTCCTCTGCCAGATTATAGCGCACCTCATAGGCTTTGATGTTGGGGTTATTGACCAGCGCCTGAGCGATATACTCCTGCAATTGCTGGGCATTACCAGCAATAAAGGTTAGTAGCAGGATAAATGTTAATTGAAAGGTCTTCATTTGGCAGTACGTTTAAGTTGAACTTCCTTTTTCCAGCCGTATAGCACAGGTACTACAAATAGGGTAATAAGTGCGATGAGCATCCCCCCGAAACTTGGAATAGCCATTGGGATCATGATATCACTTCCCCTTCCTGTGGAGGTCAGGATAGGAAGCAAGGCCAGGATGGTGGTGGCCGTGGTCATCAGGCAGGGCCTAATGCGCTTCACTCCAGCTTCAATTACAGATTCCCGAACCGAATTCAGGTCTCCGGGCTGGTTTCGCTCAAAAGTCTGGGTGAGATAAGTGGCCATGACCACTCCGTCATCTGTGGCAATACCGAAAAGAGCAATGAAGCCAACCCAGACCGCCACACTCAGGTTAATGGTATGCATCTGGAACAAATCGCGCATGTTCTCCCCAAACAGGCTGAAATTCAGGAACCAGTCCTGCCCATACAGCCAGATCATGAGGAATCCCCCGGCAAAAGCCACCGCAATACCCGTAAATACCATTAGGGAAGTAGACACGCTCCTGAACTGGAAATAAAGGATGAGGAAAATGATGAGTAGTGCCAGAGGAACTACTACAGAGAGGGTCTTTTCGGCCCGAATCTGGTTTTCATAAGTACCTGTAAAAGTATAGCTTACCCCTTTGGGAATAATCAATTCACCTTGTTCTATCTTCGCCTGAATTGCTTGCTGGGCGTTTTCAACAACATCTACTTCGGCATAACCGTCCATTTTATCAAATAGGACATAGCCCACCAAAAAAGTATCCTCACTTTTTATTACCTGGGGCCCGCGTTCGTAACGTATGCTTACCAATTCCCCTAGAGGAACCGGCTGCCCTCCGGAAACGGGAACATAGATGTTCTCCAAATCTTCCGGGTTATCGCGCAGTTCCCTGGGATATCGAACACGTACAGCATAACGCTCCCGTCCCTCCACGGTCTGGGTTAGTGGCATACCGCCCACTGCAACAGAAAGAACCTCCTGTACAGTTTCAACAGTAATTCCGTAGCGTGCAAGCCTCTGCCGATCTATATCAATAAGCAAATAAGGTTTTCCCACGATTCTATCCGCAAAAACAGCCTCAGCCTTAACACCCCGGGCAGTCTTCAGGATTTCTTCCAACTGCATGCCGAATGCTTCTATTTGCCTGAGGTCCTGCCCCTTGACCTTGATCCCCATCGGGGCACGCATCCCGGTTTGCAGCATTACAAGTCGGGTTTCAATAGGTTGCAGTTTGGGAGCGGAGGTTACCCCGGGCAAGCGGGTTACCCTGACAATTTCCTTCCAGATATCGTCGGGCGACTTGATTTTGGGTCGCCAGTTTCGAAAATACTCGCCGGTTTCGTCCGCTATCAACAGATCCCGGTCTATACGGTAGGGATTTTCCTGAGAATTTTCGGAACTCTCCGACCCGAGGTTTGGATTGGCAAGCAGCCTGCCGTCTTTGAGGATAAACAATCCGTCCTCGTTGATTTTATAGCGCTGTGGATCTCCGTCCGCGTTCAACTGGTACTCCGACCTATATTGTATAACATTTTCATACATGGAGAGGGGTGCGGGGTCAAGTGCAGATTCTGTGCGACCCGCTTTTCCCACTACAGTTTCAACTTCAGGTATGCCCGCAACAGCCATATCGAGTTGCTGCAAAACACGCTTGTTCTCCTCAACCCCTGAATGTGGCATAGAGGTTGGCATAAGCAGGAAGGATCCCTCATTCAAAGGAGGCATGAATTCCTTCCCAGTGTTCTTCATAATCAATATTCCAGAAACTACAATGGCAACAGGAATGGAAATAAAAAGCAAACGATTTTCCATAGCCCACCGCAGGATGTGGGTATAGTATTTTCGGAACACCCAGAATGTACCCAATAAACCAGAACCAATAAGCCCAACAAAAAGGAGGTTGATGAACATGCCCCGGTCAAAGCCCAGGGGCCTCCAGTGAACGGACAGCAGGAGCAGGATGGCAGCGGCAGAAACCAGCAGATTACCCATGTTTTGCTGTTTATGAGTAAGCTTTCCCCTTAAAGACAGTATGGTTAGCGTGCCATAAGCAACCAGCAGCAATCCAAGCCAGTACCCGAAAATGACAGCTGTTATGCCCAGAACAATGAGCGAACTGTTGATAATGTATCTCACCGTATCCTTTATGGTTTGTTTCCTGAACAAATAAGCGGCAAAGGGAGGGATCAGCAAAAGCGATATAATAATGGAGGCGGTTAGTGCCATAGTCTTAGTAAAGGCCAGGGGCCGGAAGAGTTTGCCCTCGGCCCCAATCATTGTAAACACGGGGAGGAAACTGATGATAGTGGTGAGCACAGCCGTCAAGATGGCCCCTGATACTTCCGCAGTGGCATTGTATACCACCGTATTTACGGGGAGTTGCTCTTTGGCTGAAAGCAATTTGTTTTCATCCAGGTGGCGGATAATATTTTCCGACAGGATGACGCCAACATCGACCATGGTCCCAATGGCAATAGCAATTCCGGAAAGTGCAACGATATTCGCATCTACCCCGAATAGTTTCATGGAAATAAATACCATTAAAACGGCAACAGGCAATAGTCCTGAAATTAAAATTGACGCCCGAAGATTAAATACCATGACGATTATTACCAGCACGGTAATTAAAATTTCCATGGTAAGGGCATGGTTGAGGGTGCCAAGGGTTTCCTGTATGAGTTCGGTCCGGTCGTAAAAGGGAACAATGGTCAATTGGGAAGTCCGTCCATCTGCCAGCTTTTTGGATGGCAGTCCGGTCGATAATTCGTTTATCTTGTCTTTGACATTATTGATTACCTCCATTGGATTTGACCCGTATCGGGCAACCACCACGCCCCCAACTACCTCAGCTCCCTCCTTGTCCAGTATACCCCGGCGTGCTGCAGGCCCAAGGTTTACCCGGGCCACGTCCTTAACACGGATGGCCGTAAATCCGGTAGATTTGACTACGGCCTCCTCGATATCTGTAATGGATTTGATATATCCCAACCCCCGGACTAAATATTCTGCCTGGTTAATTTCAAGGGTTTGCGCCCCAATATCCCGGTTAGATCTTCTGGCAGCATTTACAATCTCATGGAGGCTCACCTTATACTGTCTCATCAACTCCGGATCCACATCAACCTGGTATTCCCGAACAAAACCTCCAATGGATGCTACTTCGGATACGCCATTGGCAGAAGAGAGGGCATATTTCACATAGTAATCCTGTACACTTCGCAGTTCGTGGAGGTCCCAACCACCGGTAACGTTGCCCTTTTCATCACGCCCTTCCAGGGTATACCAAAAAATCTGTCCAAGGGCGGTAGCATCCGGTCCCAGGGAAGGGCTGACCCCATCGGGCAATAGTCCCGATGGCAGGGCATTCAACTTCTCCAGGATTCGACTGCGGGACCAGTAAAACTCTACATCCTCCTCAAAAATGAGGTAGATGCTCGAAAACCCAAACATTGATGAACTGCGAACGGTTTTCACTCCTGGAATTCCCAGAAGTGAGGTCGTTAAGGGGTAGGTAATCTGATCTTCAATATCCTGGGGAGACCTTCCTTCCCATCTGGTGAAGACGATCTGTTGATTTTCCCCTATATCGGGAATAGCGTCAACAGCAACGGGATCTTCAGGCAAAAAAGGAATATCCCACTTAAAAGGTGCATTGACAATTCCCCAGCCCATGAAAAGCAGCAGCAACAGCGCTGCTACCAGTTTGTTGTGAATCAGAAATTTTATTGATTTATTGAGCATATTATTTGATTATGGTATAATGAAATCCGTGTTGCATACAACACAAAGTGCCCGTATCCACAATGGATCGGGAGCTATACATTATCCGATAATCAAATAAGGAAAGTCTCGTACAATACCTGTATATCCTGCACCAGGATGGGCGGCGGATAGCCGTCAAAAGGTATTCTATTCTCCTCCGCGGGCTGGAGCAGATCAATGAAGGTATAGGCATATGCCACAATGAAAACCTGCTGGTTAAGGGTTAGCTGGTCAAAATTCATTTTGAGCTCATCCTGTCCCTCAAAGGTGATTTCCACATCTGTACAGCAGCGCATTTTCTTCATGCTTTCGCATGCGCTGCTATCTTCAGGCATCAATGATTTCATAAGGCAATTATCTGCCTGATCAAGGCTAAAATCGACCAGGGTACGGCCACAATAGTGCATATCCACCGTAAATGAAAGGGTGGAAAATAAGACCACTAAAGCCAAGCAAACAGCTCCAAATTTGTGCAATGCCGCCTTCATACAGAAACAAAACTACAAAATATTCCTATTTATTGTTTTGATTAACAAAAGATTGACGGAATAAATAGCTCTGAAAAGTCCAGAAACGAAGCGCATAAGGTTTTCCCGCCTCGTTCAAATAAAATGGACCCCAGGGTATGGTACAATCAGGAGTAAATGAGTTAATCCGTTCCGGAATATCCCTATTTATCTCGCATAATTCAGGGGTTCGAGAGGAACAAATCCTGAAATAAATGCCTATTTTTAAATTAAAATCAATCTGCATGGGGGACATCCAAACAGAATTAATATCCACACTGGTCCTGATAATCCTGACCTTTTTGGTTATTTCCATCACCAGGAGGGCAATCAGGCGTTTTGGAAAACTTGTTGAGATTGATGTCAACAAAAGAAAGGTGATTTTTTACCTGAGTTACCTGATCATTTACTTTCTGGCCCTTACCGTACTTTCCATCATCTGGGGGGTAAACCTCAAGGATTTTGTAGTATTTATTTCCTCCATACTGGCTGTACTGGGGGTCGCTTTTGTGGCACAATGGTCTATTTTATCAAACCTCACGGCCAGTGTTATCCTGTTTTTCAGTCATCCCCTGCGCCTGGGCGACAGGATCCGGGTATTGGACAAGGATTTCGACTGGACCGGTGAGATAGAAGATATAAGTGCATTTTACCTTTTTATGAAGACTGATGATGGAAGGAAAATTACCATTCCCACTAATCTTGTCATACAAAAAGGCATCGAAATTTTAGAACCAGATGGCAGCAAAGAAAAAGATTAAAACGCCTCCCCGCATCAGAAAAAAACGACTGAGTGCTAAGGCTACCATCGGGCAGGTGCCGGGAGTTCCTGTTTATGTAGGGCATAAAACAGAAAGTGAACTCAGCATCGAGGTCATTGAATATAACAAGGGAATGCTTGAGGAAAGGCATTTAAGCAGCATCGAAGAGGCCTATCCCTTTGTAGAATCAGAACCTGTCAGCTGGATCAACATCAATGGCCTTAGTCATACTTCGGTAATTGAAAAAATAGGGAAACGTTACGGTATTCACCCCCTTGTGGTTGAAGATATCGTGAACACCCAGCAACGCCCTAAAGTCGAAGAGTTTCAGGACCATCTTTTTGTGGTTGTTAAAATGCTACATATGGATGAGGAGAAGGGTTTAATTGTAGAACATCTTAGCCTGGTTCTCGGAAGCCATTATGTAATTTCCTTTCAGGAGGCAGAAGGAGATGTCTTTGACCCGGTCAGGACACGTCTTCGGGGAGATAAGGGCGTAATCCGATCTATGCGTTCGGATTATTTGCTGTATGCGTTAATGGATGCCGTGGTAGATTATTATTTCCACCTTCTTGATGAAATAGGCAACCGCATAGAATCCTTAGAAGATCAGCTATTTGAAGACCAGACCAGTGAGGAAATGCCCACAGAAATCCAATCACTTAAAAGAGAAATCCTGCGGATAAGAAGAGCTATATCCCCTTTGCGGGAAATCGTATCCCGAATTGAGAAAAGTGGTCACCCTAATATTTCTGAAAAAATTATGCTCTACCTCAGTGACTTACAGGATCATATTATACAGGTCTCAGAGAGTATAGAAATTTACCGGGAAATGACCTGGAGTTTAATGGACATGTATATGACAGCCATCAGCAATAAGATGAATACCATCATGAAAGTCCTGACTATAATTGCCACCATTTTTATACCGCTTACCTTTATTGCTGGTATTTACGGGATGAACTTTGAATACATCCCGGAATTGAAATACCGAAATGGCTATTTTATTTTGCTAGGTATTATGCTTCTGATATTTTTAGCAATGCTATACTACTTCAGAAGAAAAAAGTGGCTGTAGCTGCAAAAAGAAGATTATTCCTTATCAGCAACTAAGTTATAGGCTTTTAACATCTGGGGATAAGGTCCCCCTCCCCTTGAATAAAGGTATTCCTTCTTACCGCACAAATGAACCAGTATGCTTCCGTTCAATTTAAAAATGGCAACTGATTTGCAGGCTGCTTTTGAAACCAAGTCTTAATAAGGTATCAGACAAAAAGATTGCAGTCCTCACAATCCTTCACCTCGCCATAATAGGTTTCCCGGTATTTGTGCAAAGTATTTACGGGAAGCCCCATCAGGTATTTTCTAACGTAGGTGACCTTGGTAGTTAGTTTACCCATATTCGGACTAAATCTTTTTTCATATTTAGTCTTTCTTTTAATCCATATCAATTTCATAGCTATTCGTTTTCGAGTCTGTTTAAATATTCCTGCCTGAATTTGGCTTTTTTTATCTGTTCTCGCCTCTTTTGGGATTTTTTAGTGTACTGCTTACGTTCCCGTATTTCGTCCATCTGTTTTACGTTTCTGACCTTGCGCTTATAGCGCTTCAGGGCCCTTTCTATATTTTCACCCGGCTTAATTTCAATTTTTAGCATATTAACTTGTGTTATGTTTCTTTATGGTAACTTCTTGCCGAAGTATTGTCAGTGTTATTTTTCAATTGGATATTTCCACACCTCTGGATCCAAGGATTAAAATTCTGCCCATGAATACGTCATGGTATGACATTCGGGAACTGGTAAATTGATTATGATAATGCGCCAGCCTGGTTTGCTAAATTGTGGCCAACCGACGAATAAACAAGAGTTCAATGAAGCCCAAAAAGCCAGGTTGTGGGGGGGATAAATTTGTCAGACTGGTTTCTGAATACCAGATATTGAAAGTTAAAAACTCGCTTATTTCTCTTTTCGTGGTTTTTTATCCTCATTACCGCAAAGGTACTAAGGTTACCACCCAAAAACAACCCATGTTTAGGGAAGGCCTTAAAAATTACGGTAATGGAATCCTTCCAGCAGCCGTAATTCAGATCCTGATCGGCGTTTTATTGGATAGGTTAACTTCCGCCAGGAGGTTGTCAGTGTACCGGACATGCCCTGTGGTAGTAATGATCCTGAAACGAAAAGATTTAAGGCGGGCAACGGTATCCAGCAATAACCATTTAGACTTTAACAATCTGGATGCCTCAGTTTTAAGGCTGATGTCAAAGTAATACTTGCGCCCATTTTTATTCGCTGAAATATCCGGACTAACATTAAGGCCATTGGACTTCCTTACAAAGGATTTCGGACTTTCATAGCCCGGCAAATCCGATTTAATATTGGTGAATCCTTTGGCTTTTAAATAATCAATTGATTTTTCTAAGATCGAACTATTTTCTTTTCTGTCTTGTGCTGTCATACCCTATAATATAAAAGAAAAGCCTAAAAAAGCAAATCCTCTTGCCTATGGTTTCCTGAAACACTGCGTCGGGTAAATTTTGACAGGATGTATTATAAAGAGTTAGATGGGGCTTCCGCCCCGCCCTAAAAAGAAATTACGGTTTTTTACTGCATTAATGAATCAGATAAGTATCCATGACCTACATTTGCCTTCAAAATTTGTTAAAATCACCCAAAGCGTTTAAACTTCTATGAATATCGCGTTCTTCTCCTACAAATCATACGACAAGCAATGGTTCGACCAACATGTTGACAGCGACAACTATAAGATAAACTACTTTCGGGTGAAGCTGGATAAATCGACCGCAACTTATGCACGAGGAGCCGATGTAATATGTGCATTTGTCAATGATGACCTGAGCAAAGAGGTGATCAATATCCTCTCGGATATGGGGGTCAAAATGATTGCCCTGCGTTGTGCGGGATTCAACAATGTGGACCTGGACGCTGCCGCTGCTAAGGGAATTCCTGTTTACCGGGTCCCGGAATATTCTCCACATGCTGTAGCCGAACACGCTGTTGCACTGATCCTGACCCTGAACCGTAAGACTCACAAGGCCTACAACAGGGTCCGTGACGGGAACTTCTCCCTGTCGAGGCTGACAGGCTTTAACCTGTATGGAAAAACCGTCGGTGTTCTGGGCACAGGAAAGATCGGACGTGTTTTTGCCGATCTGATGCATGGTTTTGGTTGCCGTATACTGTTATACGATAAATTCCCCGACACCAGTTTGGAAGAAAAAGGATATCGCTATGTGGATTTGAGTACATTGTTGAAAGAGTCCGATATTGTCTCTCTTCACGTACCACTGATGCCGGAAACCGCGCATATCATCAATAGGGAAACCCTTAAATTAATGAAGGACAATGCCATGCTGATCAATACCAGCAGGGGCGGACTTATCAATACCGAACACACCCTTGAGGCCTTGAGAAATAAGAAACTGGGGTATTTGGGCATAGATGTTTATGAACAGGAAGAAGGCTTGTTCTTTCACAATTTTCAGGAACAAATCATAGACGACAATACCCTGGCATTGCTTATGTCTTTTCCTAATGTACTGGTAACCGCCCACCAGGCATTCTTTACCCAGGAAGCTCTGGACGAGATTACCAAAACCACCCTTCAGAATATTCAAGATTTCAATGAGGGTAGAAGTAACGAAAACATCATTGACACTCCATAATACCTGTTCATAAAGGGGATAGACTGTAAATCCTTACTGTGTCTAAATGTAAATCAGGGCAAGTAAAAACTGTGTATCTTTAATTCGCAATTACTCCGGCATTCCCTGGTCTACCCAATCCTTTATTTTCTGTATAACGGCCTCATCCATGCGCCCTGCTGGGGGCATAACGCCTGCCTGACCGGTTTGAAGTTCTATGCGCTCAATAAACACTGCAATCTGATCTACGGTTTTTTGATAAGTAGAAATGTCATATCCTCCGGCAGGGGAATTGGAGCCATGACAAAAAATACAATGATTGGAAATGATAGGAGCTATATCCGCGGTGTAGGTATAGTTACCATCTGATCCTCCGGGTTCGCCATTATCCGGTGGGGACTCCCCTTCTAATAAGCCATCAGTTTTCCAGTCGATGAGGGTCTGTATGATTGCATTGTCAACACGACCGCTTGGGGGCATAAGGTCGTCCTCACCCTCATCTTCCTGCATCGATTTAAGGATGTCATCAATTTGAGATTTTGTCAACAAATATGTGGAGAGATCAACCCCGTCTTCTTTATAAGCAGCATTGTGACAGGATACACAAAGTTGGTCCATTACAGGTTTGACATCTGCCAGATAGGTTACAAGTCCGGCATAAGTATCAGACCCAGATGTATTGTCCGAATTTCCGCTTCCGCCAGAAGGGTCCCCATTGGAATTACCAGCATTACCAATACCATTGTTGTCCGAACCGGACCCGTCTGGAGTTTCTGTTATGTCCTCAACTTGTTGATAATCCCTTGAATGAAAGTCTGAAGTACAGGATAGAGTCAGGGCAGAGACTAAAAACCCCATGAAAATAAATGCAATTTTTTTCATGATAATGAATTTAGATTTTACTGAGCCCCGCTATGTAAATTGGTGTAAATCCAAAAACAAAGTTATTCAGGCATTCTGAGGAGAAACATGATAGAAGTCATATTTTGTAGATAATGCGAACAAGTAATCCCCTGCACTTTACCTTGTTGTAAATCATAGGTCTCCAGGTCTGTCATAGCAATATAAGAGATCAGGTAGGCCTAACCCCCTGTTCAAAAAAATCAGTTGAGATATTTTTTTAATTCCACGTGACGTTTATTTTTGAACTTTATTTTTAATAAGTCTAAATTAATTTAATATAGTCAAAAATGAAACCACTATCACTACTCATTGTTTCTTTACTTACATTTATTAGCGCTACCTACGGACAAACCAAAAAAGAACTGGACAGAAAAGCCATTAAGGATATGTGTGGCTGCTATGAGATCACGTTTGAATATGCTGAAACATTTTCTCCGAACCAGGACTACGAGAAAAAACCCAATTATTTTGCCTCAGCCATGGAACTGGCATTGCCAATTGCAGATGAAGAAAACAAAATTTCTATCCAGCACCTGCTGCTTGTAAATGACAGCACCGTTATCAAACACTGGCGACAGGACTGGCTGTATGAAAACCAGGAAGTATTTTATTACGACAAGGATAATATCTGGACTTTTCAAAAACTACCTGCTGAGGCTGTAAAAGGTCAATGGACCCAAAAGGTTTACCAGGTAGACGATAGTCCAAGGTATTCCGGTACGGCAAGCTGGGTTCACGTGGACGATAAACACTATTGGGAAAATAAAACAGACTCTCCCCTGCCCCGCCGTGAGTATACCAAACGAAATGATTACAATGTAATGCTAAGGGGAAACCGGCACGAGATTACAGCGTTTGGCTGGATCCATGCGCAGGATAATGACAAAATTATTAGGGAAAACGGAAAGGAAGACGTACTCCTTGCTCAGGAAAAAGGAATGAACAGCTATACCCGGGTAGATTCAAAAAAATGTGAAGCTGCCATAGACTGGTGGACGGAACACGGGGAATTCTGGAGTTCTGTACGCGATGCCTGGGGCGAGGTTTACCCTCGTGAAGGCAATCTAATCCTTGTCAAAAAAGTGGATAACAAGCCCCTTTACAGGCACCTCTACCCTCTTGAAAAGAAAGGTGGCGGTAAAGCTGAAATAATTGGGCTTATTAAACAATTTATAGTGCAGGAAACTGAAGGCTCTGCTGTTGGAAGCAAATAAAATCACACAATAAGGAATTGGATTCTTCCAATTTCAAGACCTTTTAATAAAGGCCACAATATATAGCCGGCAGGCAATGCTTGCCGGCTTTTCCATTTTCGCAAATCCAGGGAAACAGTGTGCGGTCTTACCGTTAGACAACATGTCACTTAGCATATCACTAATGTGGATGAATGCAGAAGATTGTAAAAAATTCGCGCCAAACCCTGCCATTAATTTAAGAATAATCAATTTTACAAGCGAGATTTACACATTCCTAAATTATTTATCGCATTACGTTAATATCAGGTAAATACTTGGCTCTTTAACCAATTTTTAAGACTTTTGTTGAGCTAATTCAAACTCAAATAAACATGAAAACGAAATTGAAAGCAGTCCTCACCCTTCTATTGGTGTTGGCTGTACATTTGGTTTATGCACAAAGTAAAAGCATAACGGGTACGGTTACAGATGCTGACGGTGTACCTCTGCCCGGAGTAAACATTGTAGTACAGGGAACAACCACCGGTACTCAGACAGATTTTGATGGTAACTTTGCCATTAATGTAGCTGAAGGCCAGGTTCTGGTATTTACCTACCTGGGATTCAGGACAGAAAGCAGAACAATCGGTAGTTCCAACACGCTTAATGTTCGCATGCAGGTAGACGCCGAAAGCCTCAGTGAAGTAGTTGTTGTAGGTTATGGTACACAGTCCAAAAGGCTTGTAACCGATAATATCTCCAGCCTGAGCAGTGCGGATATAGCCGATGTACCGACCCCGAACGTCTTCAACTCTGTTGCCGCCAAAGCAGCGGGTGTACAAATTACCCAGCAGAACGGTAAGGTAGAAGGTGGTCTTAACTTCAGGATACGGGGCCAGGCCAGTATCAGTGCGGGAACTGATCCGCTATTTGTACTGGACGGAATTCCACTAACAAATGATAATGAATCCAATAACGGTTCTCCATCTAACCCACTCCTAACCCTTAGCCCAAGTGAAATTGAATCCATAGATATTTTGAAAGATGCCTCTGCCGCGGCAATCTATGGTTCGAGGGGTGCCAATGGTGTGGTTATTATTACTACTAAAAAAGGTAAAGAAGGAAGGTCCAGTTTCTCACTGAACTTTTCAACCGGTACCAGTGAGCCAGCCAACAAAAGGGACTGGTTAAACGCTGCACAATACATTGAATTGTTCACCGAAGCTGCGGAAAGGTCACCTTTCGGAGATTTATCCGGCAGTTTCCTGGAAGGCAGGTTTGACCGCTATTCCAATGGAACCGACTGGAGGAACCTGGCAGTTGATACAGACTGGCAGGAACTGGCATTCCAGGACGGCAGCATCCGCGATGCAGATTTCTCAATGTCCGGAGGTAACAGCAAAACAACTTATTTCTTCTCCACCGCCTACAACGATACCCAGGGTATTGTAAGGGGGAATGAGCTGGACAGGGTTTCCGGAAGGATCAATATCAACCACAACTTTTCTGACAAAATCAGGATGGGGATGAATATGAGTTATTCCAGGGTAAATATCGACAGGATTGCCAATGACAATGCATTCGTTACGCCTTTGCAAGCCATTGCCCAGGCACCAATTTCTCCTGCTTTTCTGGAAAATGGTGATCCTAACCCCAATACCCTATATCCCAACTTCCTGCTCGAGGACAAATACGCTTATTACAATACAATCGTCAAGCGATTTTTGGGTAGGATAAATTTTGAATACGACTTTACAGATTGGTTAACGTTCACTTCTGCATTCTCACACGATCTGTTTACCCAGACGGAAGACCAGTTCAGAGGAAGATTGACACCATTCCAATCTACCAACGGTGAGGCTTTCGCTTCTAACGTAGATACAGAAAACTATGTGTTCACAAACCTGCTTAGATTCAACAAGACCTTCAACGAAGATCATGATGTGGAACTGGTAGTTGGTAGTGAATTGAATAAAAGTAAGCGACGGGCAACCAGTGTGGAAGGAAATCAATTTCCATCGGATGACTTCCAGACAGTAAACAGCGCCGCGGAAATTGTTTCCGGTACAGGTAGTTTTACCCAGTTTAGCTTCCTTTCTTATTTTGCCAGGGCTACCTATTCCTACAAGAATAAATACCTGTTAAAAGCCAGTATCAGGCGTGACGGATCTTCCAGATTTGGTTCCGAAAATCGATTTGGTTACTTCCCTGCATTCTCAGCAGGTTGGATAATCAGCGAGGAAGACTTCCTGTCCGAATCTGATGTTCTGAGTTATCTGAAAATCAGGGGTAGCTGGGGTAAAGTTGGTAACGCCGAAATTGGCAACTTCCCTTCATTAAACCTCTTCCAGGGTGTTTCCTACAACCAGAGACCTGGTTTACAGCCTACACAGGCCGGTAACCCGCTTCTTGGTTGGGAGGCTTCAACCCAGACCGATATCGGATTTGAGTATGGTTTATTTGATGATGTCATAACAGGTGAATTTGCATACTATGTAAAGGATACAGATGACCTGCTGTTTGCACAACCGCTTCCAGGTTCTTCAGGTAACCCTAATCAGAATGGTATTACCAGGAATATAGGTCGTTTGCAAGCCACTGGTTTTGAAATCAGCATCAGTACCAAAAACTTCAATACTGAAAACTTTACCTGGAACACCAATTTCAACTTCTCTAAAAACGATGTTGAAGTAAAAGAACTTCCAGACAGTAGCGATGTAATCTTCAGCAGGAATATCCTTAGGGAAGGAGAGCAAATCAACTCTTTCTACCTGCCTGAATACGCAGGTGTTGATCCGGACAATGGTGATGCACTTTACAATCTTAACGATGGAAGTGGAGGCACTACTACCAACGTCAATGAGGCAGAACGAATTGTTGCCGGAAGACCATTGCCAGAGTGGATTGGTGGTTTGACCAACACCATACGATATAAGGATTTTGACTTTTCATTTACCTTCCAGGGTGAATGGGGTGCATCCATATATAACAGCGGTGGAAGATTCCAGTCAGCCAATGCTGATTTCTTCGATAACCAGACTGCAGATCAGCTGAGGAGATGGCAAAACCCGGGAGACATCACAGATGTTCCGGAAGCCAGGTTATTTGGTGGAAATGGTACCGCCCACTCAACCCGATACCTGGAGGATGGTGACTTTATCAGATTGAGAAACCTGACTTTAGGATATACATTGCCACAGTCAATTATGGATAAGTTGGGGATGACAAACGTGAGGTTCTACGTTAGCGGATTAAACCTGTTGACATTTACTGATTTTGAAGGTTATGACCCAGAATCACGATCTGATGCCGGAGGTATAGGTCAGGTATTTTACTCTGCTCCTGCAGCGAGAACTTATTCTATAGGTGTAAACTTAAATTTCTAAAAATCGTCATGAAAAGAACAATATACATATCAAAACTGCTTTCCCTATTAGTAGTGGCCTCACTATTTTTAGTTAGTTGCGAAAGCGAACTCGAAACAGAACCTGCCCAGAGTATTTCTACGGATGTAGCTCTCGGCAGTGAAGAAAATATCAAGAATATCCTTATTGGTGTTTACGCTGAAATAGGTAATGATGCAAGTCTTGGAGGTTCAAGCCAGATCATGGCCGACCTTTTGGGTACTGTAGATGAAGTATCCTGGAATGGTACCTTTGCTGATCCCAGAGAATTTCTGAATAAGAACATTCTGGTTACCAATGGATTTGTAGAAGGAGCCTGGGATAACAATTATGAAACCATAAATCAGGCCAATTTGGTAATAGACAATATCAGCGCGGTTGAAAGCAGTCAGGAAGAAGCTGATCGCGTTGAAGGAGAAGCCAAATTCCTGCGTGCAATGGCCTATTTTGACCTGGTAAGATTATTTGCTCCTGCATTTGAAGCCGGACAGGCCAACACACAACTGGGTGTTCCGTTGAGGCTTCAGGGAATAACAGATTTTTCACAGGATCTGGATATTGCGAGAAGTAGTGTTGCAGATGTTTACAATCAAATTATCAGCGATTTGAATGATGCGTACAGCCTTTTACCAGCTGATAATGCTGAATTTGCCGACAGGTATTCCGCTCAGGCACTTCTGGCCAGGGTTTACTTTCAGCAGGGCAATTACGCCGCAGCTCGCGACGCAGCTGATGATGTTTTAACTAACAGCGGACATGCCCTTGCCGCCTCTTTTGACGGTGCATTTAACAATGATGCAGATGGAGTTGAGGATCTTTTTACCTTGCAGGTTACTAACCAGTCTGGAGATAATGACTTTATTGTTTTCTATGCCTCACAAAGCAATGGAGGTAGAGGAGGTGATATTTCTATAGAACAGGCCTATTTGGATCTGTTTGATGATCCTGCTGATTTCAGATTATCTTTCAATTATATAAGCCCTGATAATGGCTTGATTCTCACTTCAAAATACACTAACCAGTTTGGTAACGTGCCTGTTTTGAGGATTGGGGAAATGCACCTGATACGAGCCGAGTCAAATTTCAGGGAGGGAACCAGTATCGGTCTGGATCCCCTGGTTGAAATAAATGCCCTTAGAGGCCGCTCAAATGCCGGTCCTCTGGCTGCTTTGGATCTTGATGTATTCTTTAATGAGAGGCAGCTAGAACTGGCTTTTGAAGGACATCTTATCCACGATGTCAAAAGAACTCAGGGTACAATTGGCGGACTAAGCTGGAATGATGCCTCCCTGGTATTGCCAATTCCACAAAGTGAAATGGACACCAATGGCCTGATGGAACAGAACGCTGGCTATTAATAATAAATTAATTAAAGAGAAAAGGCTCATAGAAATATGGGCCTTTTTTATTTTATAATGTCCGCTGTAAACATTGGGGGCCTAAACCCCACCCCAAAATCAAATTAATGGCTAAGGCCGCAACATGCTATCAAAATCATGTTGATTCCAAAAAAATGCTGGACAACCCAAGTCACTAGAAAGAATTAAAATGTTTCAAGTTTGGACTTACCAGACCTCACAACACGAATGTAATTATCTTATTTGATGAGGTTTACGTAAAATAAAATATCCTCCTTCGCTTAAAACTTCGGGGACTGAGTCGGGGTGACTGGATTACCCCGTAGGGTGTAGTGATCCAGAGTTGGGGTTGGTGCTCAAGTAAAGCCCGAAAAGCTCCGCTTTGTGGTTTTTACATTTCCCTTGCTTTCAAAAGACATATTAATGCATCCTTTACTGGATTTCCTCCTTCCAGTCGGTGATCCAGAGTTGGGGTTGGTGCTCAAGTAAAGCCCGCAAAGCTCCGCTTTATGGTTTTTCCATTTCCCCTGCTTTCAAAAGACATATTAATGCATCCTTTACTGGATTACCTCCTTCCAGTCGGTGATCCAGAGTTGGGGGTTGGTGCTCAAGTAATGCCCGCAAAGCTCCGCTTTATGGTTTTTCCATTTCCCTTGCTTTCAAAAGCATGCTTTTGACGCCGATGGAAATGTAAAAAGCCAAGCAATTTTGCTTGGCTTTCCTTGGTCGGGATGACTGGATTCGAACCAGCGACCACGCGCACCCCATGCGCGTACGCTACCAGACTGCGCCACATCCCGAAATCGGATTGCAAATATAAAACTAAAAATATTAAAACTGAGGGGTTGTTGCCGGGAAAAAAGATAGCGCTTAATCAAATAAAGGCCGCCTTTATAACCCGTTGTCCGGGCCGTCTTCCAGATCGTTCAATTCACCAAGCTGCTTCAGAAGGCTGAAGGTTTTCTGAGCCTCTTCTTCATCCACAACGCTTATCGCAGCACCTACATGCACCATGACATAATCGTCTACATTAGCTTCCGGGACCAGGGTTAGGCTTACTTCCTTTATTACACCGTCAAAAGATACCTTTCCCATTCTGAAGGTATCATCCAGCTGGGAAGTGATCTCAATTAGTTTTCCGGGGATTGACAGGCACATGGTACAAACTTTTGAATTCTCAATGAGAGGCTACTTTAATATTCTCCTTCAACCAGGAATACCAGGATTCCACCCCTTCGCCTTTGGTAGCCGAAACTTCAAAGAATCGAAGACCGGGATTAACCCTTAGCGCGTTCTGCTTTAGTTCTTCTATATCAATATCCAGATAGGGCAAGAGATCTACCTTATTGATCACACAGATATCCGAAGTGTGGAACATATCCGGATATTTCAAGGGTTTATCCACCCCTTCGGTGGTACTTATGATAACCACCCGCATGGCCTCACCCAGGTTGAACATCGACGGACAAACCAGGTTGCCCACATTTTCGATCATCAATACAGAGTTTTCTTTCGGGTTCAGGTTCCTAACTGCTTCGTAAACAGAATCGCTTTCCAGGTGGCAACCTTTCCCCGTATTGATCTGTATCACAGGAACATCAAGCGCCGCTATACGGTTGGCATCGTTTAACGTCTGCTGATCGCCCTCAATGACATAGAAAGGTACTTCCTCTTTCAAATCCTTAAGGGTCCGCTCTAACAGGGCAGTCTTACCGGCACCGGGGGAACTCACCAGGTTAAGGGCAAAAATATTCTTGGCTTCAAAATAACCCCGGTTTCTCGCTGCCATAAGTTCGTTCTGCTGCAGCACGTCCTGCTCCACCTCCAGTACCTTTTTATGATGGTGGTCATGGGTATGATCATGATGGTGATGATCATGGTCATGATGATGGTGATGCCCATGATCGTGGTCGTGATCATGGTGATGATGACCATTTTTTTCCAGAGGGCTTAAAATCCGTACTCCATTTTCTCCGCTTCCACATCCACAAGTTCCACACATATCTTAATCAATTAGGTTATTAAATTTAGTACATTTTCGTTAAAGTAGTTCAAAGCCCTGGCCAGGTTCTGCTCTGCCCCCTCCGAAAGTCCTGTTTTTAATTCAAAATTCAGGCCTGTAATTCCCAGGATAAAGGCTTCAGGTTTTTTATGGTAAAGGGTTTCAGCAAGGTACAATACAGCACCAGGTTCAAGTTCATGAGTAGTGAAACCTTGGTTGGCTTTCGGAGTGCATGGGTCCAGCGTAAAACCCTCATCCCATTCCATAATGTGTGCATCCACAAAATAAACCCTGCTGTAATGTGAAATTAATTCAGCATCCTCTATCTGAAGCTGGTAATTATAAGCATAGTCTACGCGGTCCGGAAGGCTTTCCCTGATCCTGTCAACAAAAGCCCAGCCCAGACCGTCATCAGCCCGGCCACTATTGCCAATGCCTATGATCAATATGTCACTGCCTGATCCTTTCATCTACTATGTTTCCGCAGGCATCATATAGTGTGAGTTCCAGGGGCATCTGTCCGAGGGCATGGGTAGCACAACTCAGGCAGGGGTCGTAGGCCCTGATCGCGACCTCTATCTGGTTCATCATCGCCTCAGTCACCCTGGGTTTGCCGCTCATCTCATGTGAAGCCACCCAGCGAACGGCCTGGTTCATAGCTTCATTGTTATGCGTAGTGGATACGATCAGGTTGCAACGGGTGATACGGTCTTTGTCGTCCACCTCATAATGGTGAATCAGGGTACCCCTTGGCGCTTCAATAACACCAACGCCCTCATTGCGCCGCTCTCCCTTCCTGTGCAGGTCGCCTGACAAGATATTATCGTCCTCAAGCAGGGACTTCATCATTTCGGCACAGTAAAGGATTTCGATAAGCCTGGCCCAGTGTGTATGCATGGTCATATTATTGATTTGCCCATTGGTTTCGGCTTTAAACAGCTGCCTTTCCCGTTCTGCAAGAGGCGTTTCAATCCCGTCGCATATATTGATACGCGCCAGCGGACCAACGCGGTTCCATCCTTTTTCGCGTCCCAGATGCTTCAGGTATGGGAATTTTAAGTAGGACCACTTTTCAACTCCCTCGTAAAAGTGCTTGTTATAGTCCACATCCCGTATATCATCCAGGGTTACGTTTCCCTCAAAATCCGTAGCCCTCAGGTTGCCATCATATAATTCCAGGAATCCGTTTTCCTTGTTCACCAAACCCAGATGTCCGGATGGATAAGCGGCAAAAGTATCAAGGAAGGCCTTGTTTTTCCCATGATACTCCTTAATAAAATCCACAATTTCAACAGACCAGTTGATCATGGTATCAATTGACGGGGTTTCATTGTCCTCCAGGAAATAGCTGCGTTCCTTAACAGTTATTTTTTTGTGTACCCCTCCCGGCGTGGCAGAGATCCCGTGTATCCGTTTGCCGGCTATCATCTTTATGATTTCCTGCCCAAATTTTCGCATCAGTATTCCCTTCTTTGCCAGGGCAGGGTACTCCATAGCCACGCCTACCACATTGCGCTTCACCGGATCTGCATCATACCCAAACAATAGATCGGGCGAGGCCAGGTAAAAGAAGTGCAGTGCGTGCGACTGGAATATCTGCGCGAGGTGAAGCAGTTTTCTGATCTTTTGTGCAGGCAGGGAAAGGTCTGCCGGGTCCAGGCCAACGATCTGATCAATGGCCTTGGCAGCAGCAAGATGGTGGCTTACGGGACAAATCCCGCACAAGCGCTGTACCAGAACAGGGGCCTCCCAATAGGGGTGTCCCTGAATGAAGCGTTCAAACCCCCGGAATTCCACTACATGAAAAAAGGCATCTTTTACCTTATTATGATCATCCAGGTGGACGGTTACCTTGCCATGACCTTCAACCCGGGTTACCGGATCAATTACCAGTTTTTGCGACATCTTATGTTGTTTAGTTCTTTTCTTTTTTGATCGGATCAGTCGTATTTAAATTCATCATGAGCGATTGAAAATTCTTCGCCAAGCAAAATACTCTTCACTACTTTCCATATATGCTGTGCACTTGGCGGACAGCCGGGTATGTAATAATCGATCTTTACTACCTCATTACAGGGATATACATTGTTCAGCATTTTAGGAATATCCTCATGTCCGGGTACCACGTGGGCACCTATCTCCGTGGTTATACCATTGAGATAAGCTTCCTCCAGGCATTCCTGCAGGGGTACAAAGTTCCGCATGGCGGGTATACCTCCCATAATAGCACACTCGCCAAAGGCTACCAGGATATCGCACTTTTTACGAAATTCCTTCAGCACATGAACGTTTTCAGAATTGGAGCAACCCCCTTCAATAAGGCCAATATGGCACTGCTTGGTGAATTTTTTGATATCAGTTAAAGGCGACTTATTGAATTCCGCCAGTTCAACAATGTCCAGTAAATCCGTATCAATATCCAGCAAAGACATATGGCAGCCAAAACAACCCGCCAGGGAAGTTGTGCCAATAATATATTTACCGCTATCTGCTTTACGCAGAGACTCATTCCTTACCACCGGTTTAATGTCTTTCCCAAGTAAGTCGTATTTGCGTTCGCCAAAAGGCTGTTCCTGTATCATACCTTTTACCAGGATGGCGCCCACCGGACAAAGGTTCATAGCCCTTATAGCTTCCGCTTCACTCAGTTTTTCTTCCTGTTCATAATCGATCTGAACCCGGGTTTTCACTCCTCTCTGGACAAAGGAAAAAACGTCATACCCGTCCCTTGTCTTTACCTCCTCCACACAGCGCTTGCATAGAATACAGCGGTTAGATTCCATGATCATGCGCTTAGGTGTAAAATCCACATTCTTTGCGCTGAAAACCTGGGGGTAACGCGTTACTGTAAGTCCCATGTCATAAGCGTGATTCTGCATTTCACAGTTTCCGCTTTTCTCGCAGGTTGGACAGAAATGGTTGCCTTCCGCATACAGCATTTCAATGATTGCTTTGCGGTTTTCCAGCAAATCGGGGGTATTGACCTCAATTTCCATTCCCCCGGCAGCTTTTACCGTACAACCCGTGGTATCCTTACCGTTCACCCTGACAGTACAAATCCTGCAGGTTCCCAGTGGATTCAGGTTCCTGAAGTAACACAGTGTAGGGATATAAACCCCATGCTCTTTTGCTACAGTAACAAGATTCTTTCCGGCTTCCGTTACTATGTGCCTGCCGTCAATGGAAATGTTCACTTTGTCAGTCATAATCCAGAGTCATTTCATTTATAATTCTATCGTAGTCGGCTGTAGCACCCTCCAGACTGAAGGATTTGTTGAAATCCGTATTTGCAGATATCCGTTTTTCAAAGACTTCGGGGAATTTAAGCATGGCATGGTTAAGGGCAGTTGACGACATTTTCCCCAGACCACATCTGCTGGTGATCTTGATGATATTGCTCCATTCCTTAATTTCATCCAGGTCCTGCTGTTCCGCATGCCCCAGGATGAGTTTATCAATCTTCTTGTTAAGCAAAAAGTTTCCGGTACGACAGGGAACACAAATGCCACAGGATTCTGCCACAAAGAAGTCGGCCACATTTTTAAGTATCTTCAGCAGGTCCCGTTGCTTGTTAAAGACCATAAAGGATCCCCCGCTTCTCAAACCAATACCACCCATTTTTCGGGCGTATTCCAGTGGGTCCTTAAAACGGAACTGCATGTGTTCGGCAAGCAGGTTCTCCCCGGAGATCTCCCGGTCAAAATCGGCCTCGGAGAGGCACTCCCCGGCAAAGCCATTAAAAAGGATAAAGCAGGGATCCTCGGCTCCTATCAGGTCCAGGAAATCGCGAAGCTTCATGCCCCATTCTATCTCATACATTCCCGGTTTGCTGCAATCTCCGGATACGCTGAAAAGCTTTGTTCCGGGAGTTGCTTTGGTTCCCAGGCTCAAATATTTACTGATGCCCATTTCCAGGATCCTGGGTACCGCACAAAGGGTCTCCACATTGTTCACAATGGTAGGCCTATCGTTAAATCCCTTTTCCACAGGAAAGAACTCCCTAGTCCCGGGTTCTCCCCTTTTACCTTCCATGGAATGGATCAGGGCGGTTTCTTCCCCGCATACATAGGCACCGGCACCCATATGGATATAGACATCAAAATCAAATGGGGTTTTGGCTTTGATCCCTTTACCAAGATAGCCTTGGGACCTGTATTTGCTCAGGAGTTCCTCAAGCCGGTCTCTTAAATACATGTATTCTGCCCGCAGGTATATAGCCCCTTCGCTAGCACCAACTGCATAGGCTGCAAAGATCATCCCCTCAATCATTAACTCGGGATGTTCCTCCATAAGCACCCGATCTTTGAAAGTGCCCGGCTCTCCCTCATCTGCATTGCATATGATGTATTTGATTTCTGAGGGGTTATTGCGGCAGAATTCCCATTTCAGGCCTGTGGGAAAAAAAGCACCTCCCCGGCCTGTTAATTTGGACTTTTTAACCAGATCTATTATCTCCTCCGGAGAGTAGGTATTCAGGATAGATAGGGAAGAAAATTGCCGGTAAGGTTTGAAAAATACTGTCCTTTCCTCTGCAGGTGTATAATGAATAATACTCTTGGGGATATCGCAGAGCTCCGAGGGCCTTTTTCCGGATTTTAATTCGGTAACGATCTCAAAAACCCTGTCCCGGGTAAGATTGGTAAAGGGTTTGAAGTTAATTAAACAGGAAGGCTCCTGATCACTCAGTCCAATACAGGGAGTCCGGTAAAGGCCAAACATATTGTCGGGCGTAACATGGCCCAATTTAATACCAAGCGCCTCTTCAAACGCCCTCTGAATGGCTTTTCTGCCCGACTGGTTGGCAACAATGGAATCGTTGAGATAGATGGTGTATTTGCCGCGATTGGTTGTGGAGAAGAAATGATAAAAAGTAATGACTCCTTCCAACTCCGTTTTCGACATATTGAATGCCTGCCCAATCTTTCCGATATCGTCCTCGCTGATGTATCTTTTTCTGCGCTGAACATCCCAAAGAATGTCCATCAAAGTGCTCCGGTCCGTGCCCTTTTCTGCTCCCATATTTCCGAAATTTATTTAGATCCGAAAAGTACTGTAGAGGCCCGAAAAGAATAATGACTTCTGTCATAAAACGTAAGATTTTTTGGGCTAAAAGGCAGATTTTAGCACTTTGAAACACAAAGGATTCCGAAGTAAAAGGGTCTAAAAAATCAGGGGAGGATTCAACGTCAAATTTAAAGGGTCTCCAGGCTTTTTACCCGCAGTTCTTTCCCCTGTAAAATACTTTTGAGGTAACTGCCGCAGGAGGGACAGTTATCGTAGATAAATGAGACGGGGTATTCCTCGTTGCAATCTGCACAACGCGCCCTGCCGGGAATTTTTATAATTCGTTTCTCTGCTTTTTCGAGTACCGTCTGCTGCACGGCAGCTTCCCATACAAAATCCAGTGCGTCAAATTCAATGCCAGCCAGGGTTCCGATCTCCAGATCGATAGCTGAAAAATGCCTAACATTGGCTTTCCTGGCCTCTTCTTCAGCAATTTTGACAATGCTCATGGCAATGGACATTTCGTGCATTACAAAGGAATATTTTGATTGCAACTTTACTTCTTACAGTACTAAAAATCAACCTACTTATTTAAAGCAATTTTAAATATTAAAATATGACTTTTATCATAGCCTTCCTGCTAATTGTTTAGGACTTTTAAGGGACCTTTTTTTAATCTGTTGATTTTCAGATATATAATTTTAAACTCTCCATCTTAGCAAAACATTCATGGGAAAGCTAGTAAAACCCGCCAGGGAAACGTATTACGAAAGTATTATCCGACACGGATATAGCCGACGAGACTTCATGAAATTTGCCGCTTTTATTTCTGCCTATATGGGATTAGAACATTCCATGATTGGGCAGGTGGCAAAATCACTGGAGACCACCTATCGCCTGCCAGTCATTTGGGAACATTATCAGGAATGTACCTGTTGCAGCGAAAGTTTTATTCGTTCTGACCACCCCATCGTGGCAGACATCATCCTCGAAAATATTTCACTGGATTACACAGAAACCCTGATGGCTGCCTCGGGCCACCAGGCCGAAGCCGCCAAACACGATACGATGAAAAAGTATTATGGCGACTACATCTTATGTGTTGAAGGTTCGGTGCCAATGGGAGCAGACGGTGTATACTGTACCATTGCAGGAAGGACCGCACTGGACCATCTGAAGGAGGCTGCAGAGGGTGCCAAAGCTATCATTGCCTGGGGTAGTTGTGCCTGCAATGGCTGTGTGCAGGGTGCCAAACCCAATCCTACAGATGCTACGCCCATCCATAAGATTATCAAGAATAAACCCATAGTTAAAATGCCGGGCTGCCCGCCTATAGGGGAAGCCATGGCCGCCCTGATTGTCCACTACGTAACCTTTGGTAGATTGCCGGAACTGGATCGTATGGGCAGGCCTAAAGCATTTTATGGAAAACGGGTTCACGATACCTGTTACCGAAGGCCTTACTTCGATGCCGGTTTATTTGCAGAGACCTTTGACGACGAAAATGCCAAGGAAGGCTATTGCCTTTACAAGGTAGGTTGTAAAGGGCCAAGCACTTATAACGCCTGCGGTAGTATGAAATGGAACAATGGAGTAAGCTTCCCTATTCAGTCGGGTCATGGCTGTATCGGCTGTAGCGAGGCGAATTTCTGGGACAATGGGCCTTTCTATGAGCGCCAGACCAATATCCCGGGATTCTCCATTGAAGGAACCGCAGACAAGGTAGGAAAAGTGGCTGCCGGAGTAGTAGCTGCAGGTATAACTGCACATGCCATCGCAGCCAATGTTTCCAAACGCAAAGAACTCAAGGACCGCTACAAAAGGGGAATCGTCAACGAAGAGAAACTGGAAAAAGACAATTAAAACCAAGACATCATGGCTAACAGAATAGTAGTTGACCCCGTTACGAGAATAGAAGGTCATTTAAGGATAGAAGCCGAAATTAAAGACGGTAAAATAGTAGACGCTTACAGTTCCAGCACCATGGTGCGTGGAATTGAAAATATTGTGAAAGGGAGGGATCCCCGGGATGTCTGGGCTTTTGCGCAGCGTACCTGCGGGGTGTGTACCACAGTACATGCCATAGCCTCGGTACGTGCCGTGGAAGATGCCCTGGGTATTACCATTCCACCCAACGCGGAAATGGTCCGCAATATCATGGAAGGTGCCCTGTATATGCACGACCACGCTGTCCACTTTTACCACCTTCACGCCCTGGACTGGGTAGATGTGGTAAGTTGCCTGAGCGCTGATCCCGCGGAGACATCGCGTATTGCCCAAAGTATTTCCAACTGGCCAAAAAGCTCACCCGGTTATTTCAGCGATGTACAAAACCGACTTAAAAAGTTTGTGAATAGCGGACAACTGGGCATTTTTGCCAATGGCTATTGGGGACATCCGCAAATGAAACTGCCCGCAGAGATAAACCTACTTGGAGTAGCTCACTATCTCGAAGCACTGGAATGGCAAAAGGAAATAGTTAAGGTACATACCATTTTCGGAGGAAAAAACCCCCACCCCAATTACCTGGTGGGCGGTATGGCCTGCGCCATCAATGAAGATAGCATGGGAGGCCTCAATGCTGAGCGTCTGGCCCATGTTGGCAAACTCTTAAAACAAGGTAGAGACTTTATCAATCAGGTCTATATTCCAGATGTACTGGCAGTAGCTCCTTATTATAAGGACTGGGGCTTCATTGGCAAAGGACATGGTAATTATATGTCTTATGGTGATTTCCCAACCAATGGCTATGGGGATCCCAGTAGTTTTAAATTCCCGCAAGGGGTTATCCTGAATCGTGATCTGTCTAAAGTTTATGATGTGGATCACAGAAATGGAGATATCGAAGAGTTTGTCAATAACTCCTGGTACGACAACTATTCCGAAGGAGCAGACACCGGAAGACACCCATGGGACGGAGAAACCAATATTAAATATTCCGGACCAAAACCACCGTTTGAACATCTGGATGTTTCACAGAAATACAGTTTTGTAAAAACACCGAGATGGCAGGGTAAACCTATGGAGGTGGGCCCATTAGCCCGACTGCTGGTTGCTTATGGACGTGGAAACGAAGCAGTTCAAAATGCCGTAAACGGAGTTTTGAACAAGTTGGAAGTTCCGGTTGAAGCGCTGTTCTCAACACTGGGCAGGACTGCAGCAAGGGCCCTGGAAACACAGCTTGTAGCAGACTGGACAATAGAATTCTATGAGCAATTGCTTACCAATATCAAAAACGGGGACACCCGTATGGCCAATACAGAACTCTGGGAGCCCGAAAAATGGCCCGCTGAAGCCAAGGGAATTGGCTTTACGGAAGCACCTCGTGGAAGCCTGGCCCACTGGATCAAAATCAAGGACGGGAAAACCGAGAATTACCAGCAGGTAGTGCCTACTACATGGAACGCCTCACCCAGGGATCCAAACGGGCAAATGTCTGCCTATGAGGCCTGTCTGATAGACACTCCGGTGGAAGATCCTGAACTACCGCTCGAAATCATCAGGACGGTTCACTCCTTTGATCCTTGCCTGGCTTGTGCTGTGCACTTGTACGACGAGCATGGAAAGCACGTTTCCAGAGTAACTAACATCAATAGTTGTTAAAAACACTGTTATGGACAAAGCTGTTAAAACCTATGAATTTAAGAGAGTTCTGGTCTGGGAATTACCAGTGCGTTTTTGCCACTGGATAAATGCCTTGTCAATATTCGTCCTGGCAGTAACAGGGTTCATTATTGCAGACCCACCGGCCATTATGTCTCAGGCAGAAGCCAGTGACATCTACTGGTTTGGAACCGTAAGGGCCATACATTTCATCACCGCTTATATCTTCCTGATCAGTACGGTTATACGGATTTACTGGGGTTTTATGGGGAATTACTACGCCAGCTGGCGCAGGTTCCTGCCCCTGGATAAAAGAGCCTGGGAGAACATCAAGCATGTCCTGAAAGTGGATGTGCTGTTGCGGAACGAGGAAAAAGAGGTGTTAAAGAATATAAGCGTAGGACACAACTATGTAGCTTCGTTATCTTACCTTGCCCTGTTTGTTCTGGTTGTGATACAGATATTTACAGGCTTCGGGCTGTATGCGCCAACCTCAGGCTGGTGGCTACCCCAGCTATTTGCATGGGTGCCGGACTTCCTTGGAGGCGATTTTGCTACCCGGCAGATTCATCACGCAGCTACCTGGCTGTTCATCCTGTTTACCCTGATCCATGTCTATCTGGTTTTCTATCACGACTGGCTGGAAGGACGGGGCGAAACTTCAGCCATGATCAGCGGATACAAGTTTGTACGCAAAGAACGGTTTAAAAAGAAATGAGCAGATATAAAGACACTAATCCCTCCCCCATTGCTATAAGCAGTGATTCGTTTTTCTTCGAGAAGGACAAATCAGATAGCATCCTGGTAATGGGGGTGGGTAATTACCTGATGGGTGATGAAGGCATAGGGGTGCACATCATCCAGGAAATGGCCAAACTGGACCTTCCGGAAAATGTGGATATACTAGACGGAGGCACCGGAGGCTTTACCCTGCTGGGATGTTTTGAATCCTACCCAACCATCATCTTTGTGGATGCTACCATGGACGGTAAACCGCCGGGCTCCTTAAGTCTAATTAAGCCACGCTTTGCATCCGATTTCCCCTCTGCCCTAAGTGTACACGATGTGGGCTTGAAAGATATGGTAGAGGCTGTATATCTTATGGACCAGATACCGGATATTCACCTGCTAACCATCTCTATTGAAGAAATGAAGCCCATGACTTTGGAACTTTCTGAGGAGGTCAGGGCTTCAATACCAAAGGCCATCCAGAAAATTGTGCAGCTCACAAAAGAATTACATTCCTGATTTTCTTATTTTGGCTTAGGTCCCAGTCGATATAAGATGATCAAATCCTTCAAAGTAATAATCACAGGACAGGTACAGGGAGTTGGTTTCCGACCCTATGTTTACGTACTGGCCAAACAGCTGGACCTTACCGGTACCGTATCCAACAACGAAGAAGGGGTTATCATCTACCTTACCGGTAAAGAGGAGAATATCCGGTCTTTTGTTTCACAGCTGATTGAAAATCCACCCAAGGTATCCCGGATAAACACGCATACTGCACGGGAAATTGTTCTGAAGGATTATGAAGATTTCAGCATAATTCCTTCCAAAAAAGGAAGCAAGCTCAATCTTCAACTAACACCAGACTTTGCCATCTGCCCGGATTGTGCTGGTGAGATCCTGGACGCTTCAAACCGTCGTTATAACTACCCCTTTACAACCTGCGTTAACTGTGGCCCACGCTGGGCCATTACCAATACCTTCCCCTTTGAACGGAACCATACCAGTATAGTAGAATTCACCATGTGCCCGGAATGTGAAAGGGAATATACCGACCCACTAGACAGGCGTTTCCACTCCCAGACCAATTCCTGTTCCAAATGCGGCATAGGCATGGAACTTACGGATAGCCAGGGTGAAATTCTGCAATACCTGGAAACGGAACTTTTTGAGAAAATCGGGGAGCTATTGAAGAGTGGGGCCATCATCGCGCTGAAAAACACCAGCGGTTATCTATTGTGCTGCGATGCGACCAACCCGGAAACGGTGCAACGATTACGGGATAAAAAGAACAGGCCCAATAAACCTTTTGCCATTCTTTATCCAAGTTTTGACTTGTTGGAGAGAGAACTAAGGCTTACCAATAAACACAGGGAAGCCCTGTCTTCCGCTGAAAGGCCCATCGTGATTATTCAAAAAGAAGCATATAAGGGAAGTCTGGCTCTAAAAGAACTGGCGCCTGGATTGAACCAATTGGGGATCATGATGCCCTATACCGGTATTTTACAGCTCCTGGCGGAGCATATTAGCATGCCGATTGTGGCTACCAGCGGTAATTTTCACGGATCGCCTATAATTAGCGATAATGAAGATTGTTTCCAAACACTGCAGTCTGTGGCCGATTATTTTGTGCATCACAATATGCCGGTAAGCAACCCACAGGATGATTCCTTAGTGAAGTTCAGCAGCAAATTCCATCATGAAGTAATCTTCAGGCGCTCCCGGGGCTATGCCCCAAACTATTTTGGAAAAGTGCATTCCGGAAAGGAAAAAATCCTGGCCATGGGCGGACATTTAAAGAGCACTATTGGCTTTATTCCCAATGACTATATCTACCTCAGCCAGTATTTGGGCAACCTGGATAATTACGATGTATACACCCGTTTTACTCAAACGGCCAACCGGTTTATGGAGATTTTTGAACAAAAACCAGACACCATCCTGGTAGATTCCCACCCGGAATACCAGAGTACGCAATTTGGCAAGGAATTAAGCAAGGAGCTAAGCACGAACCTCTTTCATGTACAGCACCATAAGGCGCACTTTGCTTCGGTCCTGGGAGAGCACGACCTTTTTGAAAGGGACGGTCCTGTAATGGGGGTTATCTGGGACGGCACCGGATATGGGGACGACGGAAATATCTGGGGTGGAGAATTTTTTAGTTACCAGGATGGTCAGATAGACCGCATAGGGCATTTGCAGTACTTTGACTGGCTTGCAGGCGATAAAATGGCCAGGGAACCCAGGCTTTCCCTCTTATCCTTATCCGACAACCATATGGAGGATACTCTGTCCCGGAAATTCACGAGTCAGGAAATAAACATTTATAAGTCCATCAGGGAAAGGAACAAACTCAAAACCTCATCCGTAGGCCGACTGTTCGATGCCGTTGCTTCCCTTCTTGGAATTTGCGATTACAATACCTATGAGGGGGAAGCGGCCATCCTGTTGGAAAATAATATTAAGGAATATGATTTGAGTGCTTGTAAATCCTATGCTTCCCTGCCTGATACTGGTAATATACCAACACAATTACTTTTGAAAAACCTTTATAACGATTATGCGAATGGGACTTCCAGGGAAAACATTATTGCCAGTTTCCTGTATACGCTGGCACATCTTGTTTTTGAAATGGCCGACAAACATAAGATAAGCGATCTGGCCTTCAGCGGCGGGGTTTTCCAGAATACAACATTGATTGATATGCTTATAGAATTGGCCGGGACCAATTATAAACTTTATTTTAATCGTAACTTGAGTCCGAATGACGAAAATGTTTCCTTCGGGCAAATAAACTACCATATATATTGTAGCGGAAACAAAAAGCAATGAAGTATTTAAATGAATACCGGGATCTTGAGGCGACCAAGGGTTACCTGAAGCTTATAGAAAATACTGTTACCAGGCCCTGGAATATCATGGAAATATGCGGGGGCCAAACCCATGGTTTGGTGAAAAACGGAATTCTGGATCTGCTTCCGGAACATGTTCAGATGATCCACGGCCCGGGCTGCCCGGTTTGTGTTACCCCGATGAACCTGATAGACAAAGCTGTTGAATTGCTGGAGAACGGCATCATTGTATGTTCATTCGGGGATATGGTTCGTGTTCCCGGAAGTAAGAAAAGCCTATTGCAGGCCAAGGCCCTTGGCGGGGACCTGCGCATTTTATATTCGCCCCTGGAGGCGGTACAAATTGCCCGCCAGAACCCGGACAAGGAAGTGGTGTTTTTTGCGGTAGGTTTTGAGACCACGGCACCGGCCAATGCACTTTCTGTGCTCCATGCCAAAAAGGAAGGACTTACCAATTACTCAATACTGGTATCCCATGTATTGGTGCCCCCGGCCATGGAAGGCATTTTAGACGACGAACTTTGCAATATTCAGGCCTTCCTGGGAGCGGGACATGTCTGTGCCATCATGGGCCTGGATGAATATTACCCCCTGGCTGAGAAATACAAAATACCCATTGTGATCACGGGCTTTGAACCGCTGGACCTGGTACAGGGCATCTATATGGCGGTTAAGCAGTTGGAGAAAGGCACACATATTGTAGAAAACCAGTATGCCCGGGTAGTGCGCGAAGAAGGGAATATAGCTGCTAAAAAAGTGATTCAGGACGTTTTTGAAGTCGGCGACCGGGAATGGCGGGGTATTGGCAACATCCCGAACAGCGGCTACGTTTTAAAAGAAGCGTACCGTGCCTTTGATGCTGAATCCAAATTTGGGGTGGGGTCCATACAGGCACCCGAACACCCGGATTGTATTGCGGGTGAAATTTTACGGGGCATAAAAAAACCACATCAGTGCAGTCAGTTTGGGAAGGCCTGTAACCCGGCCAACCCGCTTGGGGCTCCCATGGTATCTTCCGAAGGGGCCTGCGCCGCCTATTATCATTTTGCCAGTGACCTAATTTCTTAACTTTAATAAAAGCATATGGATATATCCGATTTAGGATTTGACAATATCAGCCTGGGACACGGCAGTGGTGGACTTATGACACGCGAACTCCTCGACCGGATCATCTTCAGGGTTTTCAGCAACCCCTACCTGAATCAGAAACACGATGGTTCCCTGATTCGAACAGAGGGCCAGCTGGCGATTTCCACCGACAGTTTTGTGGTATCCCCTATTTTCTTCAAAGGGGGAAATATCGGAGAGCTGGCCGTGCATGGCACAGTTAACGACGTGGCTATGTGCGGGGCCATGCCCAAATACATTTCCCTTGCTTTTATTGTAGAAGAAGGGCTGGATATACAGGACTTTATTAGGATTGTACAATCTATAAAAAGAGCTGCCGACGATTCCGGCGTACAGATCATCACCGGGGATACCAAAGTGGTAGAACGGGGAAAAGGAGATAAGATATTCATCAACACCACCGGTTTCGGACCCCTGCATCCCAAAGCAAAGGTAAGCGCCGAGAATATCCGAAAAGGGGATAAGATAATCGTCAATGGCAATATTGCCCAGCACGGAATGGCCATCATGTCTCAAAGGGAAGGCCTGGAATTTGAATCCTCAATTGAAAGCGACACCACCAACCTGAATTTCCTGATATGGGAGTTGCTGGACCGTTTTGGGGACAAGATTCGCATGCTCAGGGATCCTACAAGGGGTGGTTTGGCCAGTACATTATGCGAAATTGCAGCAGACATTAATAAAGGTATTACGCTGGAGGAAAACAAACTCCCCCTGGAGAAGCAGGTTGCCGCTGCCTGTGAGATTTTGGGGTTAGATCCCATGTTTGTAGCTAATGAAGGTGTTTTTTGCACGGTTGTGGCCCCTGAGGTTGCTGAGGACATTGTCCACGCCATGCGGGATAACGAAAAGGGCAAAAATGCAGTTTGTATAGGGGAAGTAACCGATGAGCACCCCACCAAGGTAATCATGAAAAGCAGTATTGGGGGCAAGCGAATCATTAGTCCGCTTATAGGAGAACAATTGCCCAGGATATGCTAGCCGGCCGGTGGTGACTTTAGTAATGCTGTTGAAATGCCACCTGATTTGGAAAACAACTAGGCAGATGCAGCAAAAAACCAGTATACCCCTACTATAACGGCAAACAGGCCTCCCGCCAGGCGAATTCCTTTAAAAAAGACCTCATTGTGGCCATTTCTGGCAATAGCAGCTATCTGCCCCACAACTATGGCATAGGCTACCATTGCAATGATAATTCCAAAACCAAAGCCGGCGATATAGGTAATGCTCTCGGAGCGGGTCTCGAAACCCAGTATAGGCAGGAAAAGCAAAAAATGAGCAATTCCAGCGAACCCGTGCAACAGTCCTATGGAAAAAGAAGCCTTATTACTCTGTTTCAAATTTTTAGGGTGAACATGCCTGTGGGTTTGTTCGCGACTGTGATCGTGCTCATGACTGTGGATTAAGGGTGCATTTTCGCTGTGCACATGCAAATGACTATGGTCCTTTTTCTTTCTAAATATCTTGAAGATCGCCGCAACACCTACACCCACAAGCACAATCCCCACCAGTTGCTCACTATACGCCGAGATAGCTTCTATGGGTATGAGTTCACCAAATGCTGTGAAAAGCAAGCCTATGGCCATCATCCCGGCGAGATGGCCCATACTCCAGGAAAGGCCAATCTTCCAGGCTTTTTTTTTGGATTCTATGGCAAAAGGGGTAACTGCAGCCAGGTGGTCCGGACCAGATATTACGTGGAGCATGGATGTAATAAGACCGGCGGTTATGGGTAGAGTGGCCTCCATATTCAGAGCGGTTGTTAAAGATGATTTCCTCCTAAAACTACGAATTAATTAAAATATATCATTCCGGCAGATCAGAGTGGAAAAACCGGATTCTTAGGAGGATATTCCAAAGCACAATTAAGGGTTTTTACATAAATTTTATTTATGCTATCCATATAAATATTTAATGTAAAATTTTCTAAAAAAAGTATCAAACTATGATTTATATCATCTTTTTGCGCGACTTTCATTGGTATTTTTAACAAAAATTTATAGCTTAAGATCAACAAGTACAACCTGTTGAATTAAACCAAACCAATAATTAAACAAGCGCCTCATGAAACAGCACAAGTTTTTCGGATTACTGATGATCCTGGCATCAGCTTTTTTGTTTGTACAATGTACTAGCGAATTACCAGAACCCATTCAAGGCCCTCCAGGGGTAAACGGACAGGACGGGGTTGATGGTCAGGACGGGGTAAGCGGCACAGCCTCCTGTGTTGCCTGCCACTCCAATGCAAAACGGGATCCTATTCGCGCAGCATTTGCCATGTCACAACATGCAGATGGTGGTTATCCCGCTGGACGTGTTGGATGCGCTCAATGCCACGACAGCGAGGGCTTTATTGACCAAATTGAAATGGGAATGGCTCTTGGTCCAGCCGGTGATGGAACTGTTGACTACGACGGAACTACAATTAATTGCAGCACCTGCCACGATATGCATAAAAGTTTCGACTTCGAGAATGACGGGCAGGATTATGCGCTGAGGTTAACGGATGGAACGCAGCTTTTTTTGGCGCCTAGTATTACCTTAGATTTTGAAGGTTCCAGCAATGCTTGTATTTCCTGCCACCAACCTAGAAATTCTTACCCGATTCCTGCTCTGAATGCAGACGGAACATATGTTGTTACCAGTACTCGTTTTGCACCTCACTATGGTCCACAGTCCACTATGTTTGAAGGTGTTCTCGGAGCAGAACTACCAGGTCCAGAGCCTTATCCTGCCCCTGGCGATGTAGGTGTTTCCGATGGAAACGGACACAGAGCTTTGTCTTCCTGCGTGGAATGCCATATGGGACCATCCAGCGATCCGGAAAGAGGTGGTCACAGCTGGGAATATACCGAGGATGCCTGTATAACTTGTCACGGTGCGGTACCCGGTTCAGCCCAGGATTATGCTTCGGATATGGCAACCCTCCTGACCCTGTTGAGGAATGTGGAAGGTGTAGCTTATGAAGAAGATGCGGATGGTAATTATATCCCTACTGGAGAGCCCGTAATTGGGATAATACAGGCTGATTCTGAATATCGGACCAATACTGGTATTTTCTCGGATGTTGCCGCCATGGCTGCCTGGAACTACACCACGATATATCATGACCAAAGTAGGGGTATCCACAATCCGGATTACACCAAGGCATTGTTGAAAAACTCAATCGAAGCACTTCTTAACGAAGACTAATATCCTGATTTTCCGGACCGGGTGTCAATGGTACCCTTAACTAATCCATTCCCCGGTCCGGAGGAAAAGGAGTTAGGCGCCTGATTTCTAATTTCCAGGTGAAGTCTTAAACCGAAACCAATGAAAAAAAACGCACTTCTCATTCTCGCAGGTTGCTTACTGCTTTTCAGCTCCTCCTGTTATTACGACGAATTACCCCCAGTGGAAGAAATTGAAATAGCACCTGACATAGAGGATACCTTTAATGAAGATATCCTGCCAATCCTTTCTAAATACGACTGCACTCAGTGCCATAATGCAAGTCTGAACCCCGATCTGCGGCCACAAAATGCCTTGAATTCCCTTATTGGGGACGGCTATGTTGTAGCAGGGGATGCCTCAGCCAGTATTTTTTTCCAAAGGCTACCCGGCAATACCGGAAGTGATCATCCACCAGTAGGCATTAGCCTGACTGCAAGTGAAATCAGCACGATTGAAAATTGGATCAACGGGCTTGTTCTGGAATAACCAACTAAAAGAAACATTGAAATGAGATCAATATATATTTTCTTACTGTTATTGTGCTGTTCACCCCTCTTAATCACTGCCCAGCAAACTGGGGAGGAGGAACAAAAACCTGTGGACAAGCCGGAACGACCCGCATTTGAAAGCAATTTCTTAATTGATAACCCAACGGATATCCTCTATAACAAAAACAGCCTGGAGGTAGTCTTCCAGCACCGTTTCGGTACCATTGGTGGAGGGGATAATGACCTGGCCGGCATATGGGCACCCGCAAATATTCGTATTGGGGTTTCCTATACCCCTTTTAACTGGCTTCAATTAGGCTACGGGATTACCAAGTTTGAGCGCTTACAGGATATCAACTGGAAAGTGGCCATACTGAGGCAGACCCGTTCCGGCAGTGTTCCCATCAACCTTACCTATTATGGGAATGGGGCAGTAAATATGAAGAAAAAGGAAAACTTTGCCCTGAGACAGGATCGCTATTCCTTCTTCCACCAGCTTATAGTTTCCAGAAGGTTTAACCCTAATTTCTCCATGCAGATTGCACCAAGCATATCGCATTACAACCTGGTGCCCGAGGGGATGCCTAACGATATTTTTGCGGTAGCCTTTGGAATGCGCCACAAAATTAGTCCGGGGACGGCTATCATGATGGAATACAGCCTTCCGGTGACCAGTTTTGGAGAAAATACCGCACGGACGAATGTTACAGACTTCGATGCAGCACTCAATCCGGTACCCGGCTTTAGTGTTGGAATGGAATTCGTTACCTCTAATCACGCCTTCCAGATCTATATGTCTACCTATAATGGTATAGTTCCACAAGCGAATTACTTTAAAAACCAGAACAGCTTCCTGGATGGTCTCCCTGACATTCTCATCGGGTTTACCATCACCAGGGTGTATAACTTCTAAACAGGAATAAAGCTATGCCGAAAGGACCAGATAACGAAAAGCGTATTTCAAGGAGGCGAATTTTCCCGATCCTGGGAGGTACACTGCTGATCCCATTATTAGGCTTCGGCCGCAGCGGGGAGAACCAGGAAAAAGAAGGCGAGGACGAAGAGTACCAGACCTTGCTGAAACCTGATGGCACTACCGTTAAAGTGAAAAAAAGCGCATTGAAAAAATCTAAAGTAATCAAGAAAAATATTTCAAACTCCACCTTTCTGAATTGGCTGGATAAAAAATTCTAGTTTCATTTAAGTCCTTTAAACATGAAAGAAAACAATAAGAAATCAAGACGTAAATTTCTTGATAAGGGGCTCAAATTTGGCCTTGCCGGAGCCTTGGGTGGAATTGGTTTATCGAAAATAACGAATCGGGCCGAAGCAAATACCGATTCGGAATCCTACTATAAAATGGAATTGATGACGACGGATGGCACTATTGTTCAGGTAGATGCCAATGAGGTCGTTGAGGTTGAACATTCCCATGATGATGATGTAAAGTACAATGTAAGGGAAGGTATACCCAATAGGAAGTTCGTTATGGTTATTGACCTGGCGAAATGTAAAAATGCCCTGAAATGTGTGGAAAGCTGTAATAAACACCACTATATAACAGGTGAAAATGCCTGGCTTAAAGTGCACAAGATGCAGGAATCCAGGGACACTGCTCCCTACTGGATGCCCAGAACCTGTATGCATTGTGACCAGCCCGCTTGTGTTACGGTCTGCCCTGTAGACGCTACCTTTAAGAGAAGGGACGGCCTGGTCCTAATAGACGATGACCGCTGTATTGGATGCCGATTCTGCATGGCCGCCTGCCCTTACTCAATTAGGGTATTTAACTGGGAAGAACCCAAGCAAGGTGAAACAAGTGAAATTACCATGCATTTGGGTGGAGAACACCCCTCTCCGGACTATGCAGGTATGCCAAGCCAAAAAGGTACGGTAGATAAATGTGATTTCTGCCCCCATACCATTAAGAATAACGAACTACCTCATTGTGTAACAGCCTGTCCCAATGGCGTTTTCTATTTTGGTGACAAATATGAAGATACGGTGACCAATGGAGAGGAAACATTGAGGCTTGGCAAGTTATTGAAAGATAAAGCGGGGTATCGTTTACTCGAAGAACTGGGAACGGCACCCAGTGTATATTACCTGCCACCGGTTGACCGGCTGGTTGAGTTTGAAGATGGTATGGAAAATTACAATGAATTCCAATCTGTTGATATACCTGAAGAGGAATGAAAAACTACGATACACTTATTAATGATCTTGCACCAAGAAAATTTGGCAGGCGCGGAACGATATGGGTTTTTTTATTAGTCCTGGTAATAATTGCAGGAGTTATAGCTTATATCGATCAGATAAGAAAGGGACTAGTGGTCACTAACCTAAGGGATTATGCCCTGTGGGGTATTTATATTTCCAACTTTGTGTTTTTTGTTGCAACCAGTTTTGTAGGTTCTGCCACTGTAGCGGTTCTTAGGCTTACCAAAAATAAATGGCGTACCCCGGTAGTTCGAATTGCCGAAATCATTACACTGGCTTCAATAATTATGGCAGGGTTTACCATAGTCCTGGACATGGGCAGGCCAGACAGGCTCATGAATCTCTTTATTCATGCCAGACTACAGTCGCCCATTACCTGGGATGTAATCATTATTCCAACGTCCATTGTGTTGAGTTTTCTCATGCTGTACTTCCCTCTGCTGCCGGATCTAAAAGTGCTGAAGAAGGCATTTGCGAAATCGAGACCTGGCCTGAGCAAATGGTACGGAAAATTCGGTTTAAACTGGAGTGGAAGCAAAAAACAAAAAGCTATTCAGCAAAAATCTATAAAAATAATCGCAGTGATGGCCATACCGGTTGGGATCATGTTACAGACCATTGATGCCTGGCTGTTTTCCACAACCTACAGAGTTGGATGGGATAGCACCAATATGGGCGCCTATTTCATATCTGGTGCTTTTGTAGCTGGTTTGGGAGCTTTGATCACTGTGGTATTTGTAATCCGATATGTAAGGAAACTGGAACATTATATTACAGAATACCATTTCGATAAACTCGGTAAGTTTTTAGCACTAACCTGTTTGGTATACCTCTATTTTAACATTAATGAATATGTAATCCCAATTTTTACTGCCCCAGTGGAGGAAGAAATACACCTCAATGCGTTGATTTATGGGGAATATGCCGGCCTGTTCTGGTTCTCTCAGGTCGTAGGTCTGCTATTACCGCTCATTATTCTTCTATTTAAAGCAGGGCGTAAACCCAGGGCTATGTTTATTGTTGGCCTTATGGTAGTTATCGGGTCCTGGTGGAAGCGCTATGTAATTGTGACGCCTACCCTGTTACACCCATTCTTGCCCATAGAAGGAGTACCAGAATCCTGGCAACATTATTTTCCAAGTGTACATGAATGGTTAATTACCAGCGCTACACTGGCGATGGCCCTATTGATCATTACCCTGTTTGTGCGTTATCTGCCGGTAATCCCTATCCAAAGAACAGCAGAAGAAAAAGGATACCTTACAAAAATTGACAAGAAAGAGGAGTCATGAAAAATCAAAATACATACAGGTTTACTTTTTATGCCTTGATGGCCATGCTCTTCCTCGGCATAGGATCTCCATTTTTATATGCTCAAAACCAGAAAAAAAACCGATTGCGTTTAAGAGCAGATTATGTGCGTATAATGGACAAAGACGCCTACCTTAATATTAAAGCCAGTGCAAGGATTGACGGTAAAAACGAAAACGTGCCTAACATAGAACTTGAAGTATATAATGAAATAGCTGGCGAAGAAAAGATTTTGGGCAATACTGTTACCGATATGAACGGTGAATGCACCTTTATTTTGAAAGAGTCCTTTAACCTGCAGGCAGATTCAACCAACACGTATAACCTGGGAGTTGCTTTTAAGGGCAATGATGCCTTTCGCAAAGCCTCACGTACTGTAAACATTAAAGAAGCTCAGATAATTGCGGAATATGTAACCATAGATAGCCTGAATTATATTTCTGCCTTACTCAAAGAAACAGCAACAGACAGCGTGCTCGAGGGAAAATCCCTGAGCGTCCAGGTACAGCGATTATTCAGACCGCTGAGAATTGGTGAACAATTTAACTTTACGGACGAAAATGGCACCATTCTTGTTCCTATTGAAGAAGGTATTCCGGGTATCGACGGTAAACTAAATATTGAGGTTGTATTAAGTGATAGCGACACCTATGGAACCCTTAAGGATGTAGTGGTTGCAGATGTGGGCACCCCGATTGAATTTGACACTTCATTTGATAAAAGGAACATGTGGTCCAGCAGGGACAAAACACCTTTATTCCTGCTAATTTTTGTAAATGCCATTATTTTTGTCATATGGGGATTTTTTGCTTACTTAATAATAAACTTATTCAAAATTTCTAAAAATTAATCATTACAAATATGAAAACACGTAAAATGCTATTATTAGTGGGAATTATCTCCCTCGCATTCTATTCTTTTACAACCATAACACAAGATGAATGGGTGGTTCCGGAAAAATATGTGAATATGAAGAATCCAACAGACCCATCCGCTGATCTTAACATTGGAAAAGCTTTATACAGCAAGCATTGTCAATCCTGCCACGGTAAAGAAGGATACGGAGACGGACCCAAAGCCGATGACATGAACGGTGACCTTGGTGATTTTTCATCTCCTGAATTCCAGGAACAAACGGATGGGGAAATTTTTTACAAAACATCTTTTGGCCGTGCCGATATGCCGGAATACACCAAAAAGATGCCGGATGACGAGGATCGCTGGCTCATCGTTAATTACATGAGGACCCTGGCAGAATAATCTTTTAAAGCCATTTCATTCAGACTTTAAGAAACCAATATTCCGTATTGGACAGGATAACAACATTCTTATTTAAAACTGATATATACTAGCTGGTATGCCTAAAATATTGCGATACGTCAGTATTTCTCATAAATCCGCTTCCGTTGGTCTTCGGGAACAATTTCATATTTCCGAGAGCAAGAAAGGCTTGATTATGGATCATCTCTGCGAACGATTTCCTGATATTTCCGGGTTGCTCTTGCTGGTCACCTGTAACCGGACAGAGGTTTATTTCGAATCCAAAACCACTACCTCTGCCCTGGTACAGGAGGAATTGATATCCTTAAAATGTAAACAAGATCCTGCTCAATTTAAAAATTGGTTTACCTGCAATGACCACACAAAAGCTTCTGTGAAGCACTTGCTGAAAGTATCTTCAGGCCTGGAATCAAAGGTATTGGGAGATGCCGAAATCATCCACCAAATTAAGAAAGCCTATCTGTTTTCTATGGAGCGTCAATTACAGGGGTCTCTTTTGGAACGCGCCATGCAAACTGTATTCAGGAGCCATAAGAGAATAAGCAACGAAACCAATTATCGGGATGGAACCACTTCCGTGGCGTATAAATCTCTGAAAGTTATTGACGATATTTTCCCGAAAGAATCATCCAGAACAAAGCGAATACTCTTTATTGGGGCTGGGGATATTGTAGTGCAATTATTTAAATATAATTCCAAGTTTGGTTTCAGCAATATCCATATCAGTAACAGGACTGAGGAAAAAGCAAGGAATCTGGCATCACTTTACCAGGGCAGTGTTTACCCCTGGCAAAAAGTGCTGGATAATGATTTTCGGGACTTTGATGTGGTCATCAGTGCCGTCAGCAATTACCCGCAATTAATTAAAAACATTCATCCAAGTTCCAGCAGGAGAATCCTTATTGACCTAGGAATGCCCTGCAATATCAGCAAAGGCATTGAAGGAGGTGGTAAATTGATTTGTTATGATTTAGACACCATTGCCCAGGACCTGCAGGAAAACAGGAACAGAAGGATGGCTGCTATTGTAGAGGTAGAGGAAATCCTGGATAATGAGGTGAATGCATTTATGCAATGGTTTCAAATGGCCTCTCTCAGAAATAAGGTGGTGCAGCAAAAGGAAATGGTATTTAAGAAAGTACAGGCATATTTGGCAAAAGAATTGCAATCAGAGGAGCCTGAAACTGCAGAAATGCTCACCAACCAGGTTATTAAAAAAATGTTTTCCGAGTCTGAATCCTTCAATTTTCCTTCAAAAGAAATAGACGCTTTAATCGCAGATCAGGCCTCTATCCTTTTAAAAACCTCCTTTTAAGCTCCCAAGAGAGCTTTCCTTCTGACTCTTATTGTTCTTTTTCGTTCAGCTCATGATAAATCCGAAAAAAAGGTAGTCCTGTATATGACATTTGTCATGAATTGCTGGTTTATAAGTATTTAACTTTAGACTTAACAAGCAATCTTATCCATTGGATATGGATAAATTATTTAAGCTGACCTTCCCAAAACAATAGTCATGGAAAATGATACCAACCAAGATTCCTCCAGAAGAAAATTCTTAAAAAATTTGTCTGCCGGCAGTATGATTACCCTTACCGGGATGGCCTGCACCTCGGTTTCCTGCAAACAGAATTCCGGGGAAAAGACCACTTTAATGACTACAGATGGCAAGCTGGTTCAGGTTTCCAATTCAGAAATAGAAGCCATGGAGCATCAACATCATCCGGCAACACCGGCAGAAGCGCGTGAAGGGATCCCAGGTAAGAAATTTGTCATGGTAGTTGATCTGGCCAAATGCAAGAATGCCAAAAAATGTGTGGAAGCTTGTGATCACACTCATAATTTAACTCCGGACAGGCCGTATATCAAAGTTCTGGAAATGCAGGACAATGAGAAATCTGCACCTTACTGGATGCCAAAAAAATGTTTTCAGTGCGACAACCCTCCCTGCGTAAAGGTTTGTCCTGTTGGCGCAACTTACAAGCGTACAGATGGCATCGTTCTCGTTGACAACGAGCGTTGTATAGGATGTCGGTTTTGTATGGCTGCCTGTCCTTACTCGGCGAGGGTATTTAACTGGGGTGAGCCACCAAGAGAAGATGAAAATATTCCCTATTCCCCTGAAACCAGTGTACCCAGTAAAATTGGCACCGTTGGAAAGTGTGATTTTTGCCCTGACATGTTGCGTCAAAACAAATTACCGCATTGCGTGACATCCTGTCCCAATGGGGTAATTTACTTTGGAGATGAAATTGATGATACGGTCACTAATGGAGTGGAAACCGTACGCCTTTCAACCTTGCTTAAGGAAAAAGCGGGTTATCGCTATATGGAGGAACTGGGTACCAAACCCCGTGTTTATTATCTCCCACCGGTTGACCGCTTGTTCCCTTTTGAAAAAGACACCGAATTAAATAGTGAATCATGAGCAAAGTGTTGTCAAAAACAGATTCAGAAATCTTTAAATCCCCCAGAGAGAAAGACCTGTTAAGTCACATAACCTCTACTTCCTTAAAATATAAGATTTGGATCGCAGTTCTGCTGGTCTTTGTTGTATTCGGTCTTATTGGATATTACAGACAGCTAAAATTCGGGCTCGTAGTCACTGCCATGCGGGACTATACCTCGTGGGGAATCTATATTTCAAATTTCGTATTCTTCGTGGCCATAAGCCTTGTAGGTTCCTTATTCAGTTCCATTTTGAAACTGAACAAAAATGAATGGTCCAGGCCGTTGACCAGAATTTCAGAAATTATTGCCGTTTCTGCCATTATTTGTGCCGCCGTGATTATTATTGTAGATATGGGTCGACCAGACCGGTTTTTCTATGTAATCAGGTACCTGAGAATTCAATCACCGATTATCTGGGATGTGATCATCATATCGACCTACCTGGTTATCAGTTTCCTCTTATTGTATATTTCCATGCTTCCCGATCTTGGGCTATGCCGTGACCGTTTGACCTCGGTTCCCCGGTGGAAGAAAAAGTTGTATCGGATTTTAGCCCTAAACTGGAATGATAACCCCAGACAGTGGAAGAAGCTGCAAAAAATCAACAAAATACTTGCCATAACCGTACTCCCTGTAGCTTTTGCAATCCACACCATTACCTCCTGGTTATTTGCCACCACCTGGAGGCCCGGATGGGATAGCACTAACCTGGGTCCCTACTTTGTGTCCGGAGCTTTTATGGCTGGGGCTGCAATCATCATCGTTGCCATGTACTTTATAAGGGAGCACATGAACCTGGGAAGATACATTACACAAGGGCATTTCGACAAAATGAGCAAGCTACTGGTGCTTCTTTCCCTGGTTTACCTTTATTTCAATATTAATGAATATCTGGGCCCGGCATTCAAGATGGTAGGAGTTGAAGGAGAACACATTACGGAACTGTTTGTTGGAAATTATGCACCGATGTACTGGCTTGTGCAGATAGGAGGTCTCGTACTACCCATAATTCTGCTTCTGTTCAAACCACTGCGAAAACCATTACCTGCATTTGTGATATCCATGCTGGTACTTCTGGGGGCCTGGTTTAAGCGGTTTTTGATTGTGATCCCATCGTTACAGCACCCTTATTTACCCATTCAGGGTGTTGACGAATCCTATTTACATTATAACCCGACATGGGAAGAGTGGGCGATTACGATCTCTTCCTTTGCCTGGTTCCTCTTAATTATCACTTTTTTAGTTAAGATCTTTCCGGTTATTCCTGTCAAAAAAGAGGAGGCATTTATAAAATCAAATTCCAACTCCCAATCCGATAACGATGAAATATAACAGGTTTCTTATTCCCAGTATACCCATACTGTTAATGTTAATAGCTTTATTGAACATGCCCTTATTAAATGCTCAGGAGGCGGAGGAAGAGTATCAGGATGCTTTGGTAACCCTCTCTTTCCTGGAGGAGGATGATTCTAAAATAATACGGGCAACTGCCAGGGATATGGAAGGAAATCCAATAACAGACCTGGAATTATATTTTTACGTACAGCGAACCTTTAGCCTTTTGCCCATTGGTGATTTCATTAATTTCACTGATGAGAATGGGATGGTTGAAGTAGAATTTCCCGGGGATCTGCCAGGGGACAAAGAGGGCCATGTCAAAATTATAGTCAAATTGCAGGATTCTGACAGTTACAATGATCTTACTGTGGAACGAATCAAAAACTGGGGGATACCAACCCCGGTTGATCAGTTTGAAGAAAAAAGATCCTTGTGGGCTGCAGCCGCCAACGCACCCATAGCCCTGGTTTTAGCAACCAGTGGTATGATTCTTGCAGTCTGGTCTATAATTGGCTATATTATATTTATCTTATTTAAAATCAGTAAATTAAACAAGGTAAACACATAAGCTTAATTCAATTTAAATCAACATATCATGAAAAAACAATTTTATATCCTCGCCACCGCCCTGATCGGAAGTTTTATATTCCTGTCCATGAGTGGCCTGCCGGAAGACTTACAGGACAAATGGGAAGTCCCGGCGAAATATGAAAAGATGAAAAATCCTTACGAAGGGGTTAAGGATGCTGATAATATAGGCCGTATTTTATATGCAAAACATTGCCGGTCCTGCCACGGCACCAAAGGAAATGGTGACGGTACTAAAGCAAAGGGACTTGAAACGGCTATCAGAGACTTTACCGGAGCCGAATTTAAGAAACAGTCAGACGGCAGTTTGTACTATAAAACTTATGTTGGCAGGGGTGAAATGCCAAGTTTTATGAAAAAGATAGTAGACGAAGAAGAACAATGGATGATTGTAAACTATATTAAAAACTTATAAACGAGTACTGATTTCACTATCCATTTTCATTACTATTGCTAATTAGTAGGTTTGTTTTTACGTGTGTTTATTTTTTAAAAAATAACCCTACAGTAGAATTCCTTTGGCTAAAAATCCTGATTATCAGTAAATTCATTATTAATTTCATTATAATTTCTCATCATGACAGAATTTAAAAGTGCCCTTATTATTCTTGTGCTTTTCGCTTTTATTACGGGGTGTAAACAAAGCCCGGATGCCACTAAGCCTGTTTCTTTAGAAAAAATGCATGCAGCGGAAGCTAACCGGGATGTAATTGACCGGAATGTACACAAGGTGGAAATCCTTGAGGTGAAACCCACTTCAAAATATGTTTACCTGAAAGTAACAGACCAGGACAGGGAGTATTGGATGGCAACCGGTAATAAAGAGATTACTAAAGGCGACACTTATTTTTACAACGAAGCGCTTTTAATGACGCAATTTGAGAGCAAGGAAATGCAAAAGGTCTTCGATACCCTGTATCTGGTAACCCAACTGCTACCCGAAAGCCAGGCAGAGAAACTGAAGTCAGTTACTAATGAAGCCTCTGCAACAACTCCAGAAAATCTGGAACCAACCGGTGAACACCATACCAGCGGAATCTACAGGGATGCTGAAAAAATGACCATAGGTGAATTGCTTTCAAATCCCGGAGCTTATGAAGGAAAGATGGTGGAAGTCCACGGGGAATGCACAAAAATAAATACCGGGATCATGGGCCGGAACTGGATCCACCTGCAGGACGTTGATGAAACGGAAAACAAAGTGGTGGTAACTTCACAATGGGTAGCCGTCCCGGGAGAGGAAGTTAGCTTTAGAGCCCTGGTGAGCCTGAATAAAGATTTTGGGGCCGGATATTCCTATGAAGTATTGCTGGAAGAGGGAATAATGGTTAAGTAGTAACTGTAAATACGTAGCTCCCTGCTTTATAATAAATAAAAAAGGGTTCTCAAAATGAGAACCCTTTTTGTTTGAAGGAACAGGTTGAAAATCAATCTTTCTCCTGCTGCTCTTTTATGGTATCAGCATCCAGGCCGAAATCCCTAGTATTCTGGTTTATTTTCCCAAAATTCGTGGGCTTTGCTTTGGTCTTTGACCTTTCAAATTTCCTTTCCATAGCATTAAATTATTTCGATTAAAATTCAGTTAACTCAACCTGCTTTTTATTTGCACCATGAAGTGTACATCCAGTTCCGCTTCTCCAGGTCGGCAATAAACCGGTTGAGCATCAATTCGGTAGCAGAATCTCCGGTATCCAGGGACACTTTCAGGGCTGCCAGCAAGTCGTCATGAATGATTTCATAATCCGAGAGTATTTCCCTCACCATGGCGATGCCGGACAGCTCCTTTTTCGTTTCCTTGATATTGGATAATTCGATACTGTCTTTCATATTCATCATCGGCTTGAGTCCAAATACGCGGATTCGCTCTGCGATTTCATCAGTTTTCTGCATGACGTCCTTGTAGTCCTTTTCAAACTCCTCATGCAATTCAAAGAAATCCGGCCCTTCTACATTCCAATGGTATTTTCTCAACTTATGATAATGTACCTGGTAATTGGCCAGTACTTTCTTTAAACGCACTACTATATCGGCGGTATCCAGATAGGTGAATCCCAGTTTTTTGTAGGTCTTATCCTTAATAGTCTTTTTGTCAATTGTCTTATTCAGTGTCTTCGTATTTTCCAAAATATTCGGTTTTTAGATTAGTAATAGTGATTTAAAAGCATTTTGCTTTTTAATCAGATTTTAAATAAAAGTTAGATTCTAGGGAACTTTCTTCCCGAGTAATGGAACGACCTTAGAAGGCGTTGTCTTTGAAGTGGTATGTTTTGTTTTTCAACATACTTTAATATAGTAAAAATTATGAATTATTCAAATTTTTAACAACTATTAACGTTTTTATTAAGATATTTATTGATTTAAGGGGGTTTATCCTAATAAATGTTAATGATAACTCAGTAGAGACAGTTGGTTATGACCAAAGAAAAAGGGCTACCCCCAAATTGCAGCCCCTTTTGCCTAGCATAACATCGAATTATATTTTTAACGGTATAGGGTGAAATGTCCCACATACTGTTGTTTTTCCTTATCATTGGCGTTTACCACATACCAGTAATCTCCTGTAGGAACTGGTTTGCCGTCATAATTACCATCCCATTTGGAAACCTGGTCCAATCGGGCCACTACCCTGCCGTATCGGTCATAAATTATAACTTCAATATTCGGGAAGAAATCGCGGTTCCTGGGAAACCAGAAATCATTATTGTTATCCCCATCCGGAGTGAAAAAGTTGGGTATATCCAGCATACCGGTAAAATCAAAAGGAAAGGACATTACCGCTTCACAACCCTGCAGGTCTACCACGCGCACCGTTACGGTTTCATCCTGATTGCTGGTATACACATTGTCACTACCATAGGAAACACTGTTGAAGAAGTATTCGTATCCTCCGTAACCCCCTGTAGCAGTCGCCGTAATTTCATTGGCCGCTGTTTTGACCACTTCCAGGGTCAACGGATCGTAGGCGTCTATGGTAAAGTCTACGGAGGTAGTACAACCATTCTGGTGGTAAATGTACACCGTATGATCACCGGCAGCCAGATCACCCCATTGCCTTACATCACCGGCCTGGGCAGTAATAGCGTCAGTAGGGTCCATAGGATCAAGCGCATAAAGGAGCAAGGGGTACTGACTGGTATCCTGTACTACCACTTCCACGGAATTATTTGGGAATATACCCTCGCACCCATAGGTTACCAGGGCTTCCGGCATCAAGTCTACCCCAATTCCAACAGGTACAATTACATTGGTTTCGCATCCCTGTGAATCCCTTACAAAAATGACGTAGGTATCACCTCCTGTCAGCCCATCAAAGAACTGAGAAGGATTAGGAGCAAAATCTGCCGGATCTGACGAATTCACAGCAAATTCATAAGGAGGGGTTCCTCCATTGACCTGTAAGGTTACCGTTCCATCCGTATCCCCCAGACATGTTTCCGGGGTAGAATCTGCTATCCCTGCTACCAATTCGGTTGGTTCCGTTATGGTAATGGTCTGTGTGATGGTACAACCCAGATCGTCCTGAATAATTACCTCATAGCTCCTTGGGGCCAGGTCGGTGAATGTTTTCCTGTTAGGGAACATTGGATCATCCCCTTCAAAGAATTCACTCAGCTGGTCTGCGATGGAGTATCGGATCACACCAGTACCCCCGCTGGCCTCAATGATCAATTGACCATCCGTATCTCCAAAACAACTCACAGGAACGGCCTCCACGTAATCCAGTACAAGCGGCGGAGGATCCGTAATGGTAATAGGCGTAGATATGGCCTCACATCCCCCACTCTGGGCGTATACCCAGTAGGTTCCCGGTCCCAGATCCCTGAAAATACCAGAACTCTGGGCACTCCTGACCGTATTGGTTGCAGTGGGATTAGGCGGAGTATCTGAATTCAACAGCGTATAGAAATAGTTTCCAATTCCCCCGAAGGCTTCTGAACGGATGATACCTGTTGCCTCGCCTGCACAATTTATAGTTGCATTGGTCAGGTCTAAAGAGATAACCAGCGGTGCGGCAGGGTCCAGGGATATCTGGTTAGATTTCTCAAATGGACATCCGTTGGAATTTTGCACGTCGTACTGGAATGGTCCCGGATCTATGGTAATATTTTCCGTAATCTGTACAGAAGTCGCTAATGGATCAGCATTATCAAAAGGCAGGAACGGATCTGCTGTTCCGGACCTGCGATAAAAATAACTTACCCCCGGTTCCGGATTGGTTACCGTTAATTCCATAACACCCACGTCCCCGCATCCCGGAGGTTGCAATTCCACCAGTTCGGCGATAACGATCTCGGGGTCTGTAATGGTAATAGGTACAGTTGTAAAACTACAATCCCAGCCATCGAAGACTGTTATGGTATAATCCCCTGCAGACAGGTTTGCGAAAGTAGGACTGGTCTGCAATCCGCTGTTAGTGCCCTCGGACAATCGGTTTAACTGGAAGAGGTAATTTCCTGCTCCCTGTCCGCCACTCATATCATAAGCTTCAATTACCCCGTCATTGTCATTATTACAGGCTAATGGATTGGTAATTCGAATATTGGCAAATATTGGTGCTGGTAAAGCCAGATTGATTGTATTAGTATTAACACAGCCTTCCGCATCGCGGATATTTACGGTATAGGTCCCGTCAGACAGACCGCTGAACGTATTATTCGTATCCGGGAAATCCTGGATAATGGTAACACCATCCGGAGCAATCAGCTGGTATTCATAACCTCCCCAGCCGCCATCGCCGGTAGCGAATATTTCACCAAGTCCGGGCGTGGCACAGGTAACCTCCGAGGTTTGCTGCAGGGCCACTGTAAGGCCGCGGTCTGGTTGTCGCACAGTAGCCACATTACTGGAAGTATCGCAGAAAGGTGTATCAAGGGCCTCTACCCTTACAACCAGGTTACCGGCAGGCAGGTTCCCAATTATCGCGGGATTTTGTCCGGGTACAGTAGTATCAAAGGTCCCGCTTTCTCCAGTGGATGTCTCCACCCCGGCATTATCCCTGGAGAATACCTCATAGTTATAGGCCCCGGCGTAATTGTTTACCTGTATGCTGATTTCTCCGTCATTGCCACCGAAACAGGTTACAGGGCTTACCTCGGCAATTACGGCATCAATCGTGTTGTATTCCGGCACATTTACTATAGGGGTCAGGTAGCTACAACCGCCATTTCCAATATCCGTAACGGCGAAGATATAGTCCCCAGGCGTATCGATTGCCCAGCTTACTCTATCCGTACCTCCGGAATTTTGCGGGGCCTGCGAGCCAAGCGGCAATATCTCCACATCGTAGTTTCCAGGACCCTCATTAATAATGATCTCAATGGTTCCCGGATTTACACCAAATCCGGTTACATCACATGTTATTGGGTTCACGTTAAAACTAAACGTCAGATCTGAAGGTGGATTAAGGGTAACGCTATCAATGATCTCACAACCGTTCTGATCGCGGGCCGTAATGATAATATTCTGGGTACCCCCATTATCAATAATTTCAAAGGTGTTGCTGGTCTGGAAGTTAGTCCCGTCAAATTGAGGGGTACCGTCGTTCATGCTGTAGGTATAGGGTCCTGTTCCGGTATCCGTTCCGGTACCATCACCATTTGTGTCCGTATACACGGTAATGGTGGCTGTATTGAAACGGTTGCTGTTCGGGTCACAGGTAAACGTAGTGGCTGTTGTGGCGATCTGCAGCGGGCTGGGTTCAATAATATCGACATCCCCTGAACGGACCGTACATCCGCGATCTGAGATCACCTCAACCTGATATGTGCCGGGAGCAAGATTGTCGAACAGGGAAGATCCCTGTGCAGGCCGGACGACTGTAGGCGTTCCTCCATCATAGAGTATATAGCTAAATGGACTGTCTGTATCCGATCCGGGCAGGAGCTCCACATCTATGTAGCCATCATTGGCCCCATTACAGGTGATATCACCTTTGGGTGTTGCCGCTATTACCGGGTTATTAACTACAGTAACGTCTACCACAGCGGTATCCGTACACAGCGGAACCGTGTTGGAGTCCAGATCCGTAACCAGTATGGAATAATTCCCCGGAGGCAGATTGATAAAGACCGGATCATTGATCTGGGTAACTGTAGGATTGATCCCATCATCCAGGTCGAAGCGGAAATTACCGCTACCACCCGTGGTGTTCACCGTTATTACGCCATCACCGGCATTACAGGTAGGCTCGGAAGTAGCACTTGCTGTAATCGCAAAAAAATCAAAAACCCTTGCCACAACGGTATTGGTACATCCGTTTCCATCCCGGACCACAATGGTGTAGTCTCCGGGGTTAGGGACTGTGAAATTAGGACTTGACTGGAAGCCACCCCCTATGTCATATTCAAAGGTATTCTCTGGTTCGGGTCCGGAAGTTAAAGGAGAGGTTACAAAAATATCGTAGTTCGCAACAGCCGTACATTGGTTTATTACGTTTACGGTGGGGTCAGGTACACCTACAGCTTCAGTAACAGTTACCGTAGTAAAGTTTACACAGCCATTGCTGTCGCGCACATAGAAATCGTAATCTTCCGGGTAAGGTCCGGCAATCTCAAATGTTGTATCAGTGCTATAAGTAGTTGGTGCCGGATCCCCTGTGGGCACGTATGCAAATTCGTAACCAGGTGTTCCCCCATTTCCTCTTACGGTCACCAGAGCTCCCACATTACAGGTGGCCGGGACATTGCTATCTACAACAATAGCGGGAATGTCCTGGATAATGTCTACAAGGTCACTGGCCCTACAACTGGTGGGAATATCCTGAACTATTACCTGATAGTTGCCCGGAGGTAGTGCAGAAAATGAACCGTTATAAGGAATGGTAACATTATTCAATGTTGTGGGGCCAACCACTATAGCCCCGGTGTTAGTATCTTGGAGAGACACAATTATATCTGTAGGTGAACCAACTCCGGTTACCTGATAGTCGATCTGACCGTTACCTCCCGGCGCACAGGAAGCCGATGTAGCCGTAGCAGCCACATTCAGCGGATTGGGACCGGGTATGGGATCGATTTGTTCAATATAACGACAACCCAGTGCATCAATTACCTCAACAAAAAAGGTAACCCCGTAGGTAATTTGTCCTGTGAAATCATGTGTGTCCGCATCGACATTAGGCGGTCCAAGCGGTCCTCCCAGAAGTCCAATCTGGTACGGAGGCGTTCCACCTACAATATCCACGATATAGGTAAATGCCGAAGTACAATCTGCTGGCGTTGTGGTCGATACAGGGATTAAATCCAGCTGATTCTGTGAAATGGTAACCGTGTCCCGGTCTTCACAACCGGAAGCATCCTGGGTGACCACCGTGTAAGTCCCAGGGACCAGGTTCGGAAAATTGGCCGTAGTACTGGCTGTTGGTCCTGCAGTGGCAACTGGATTTCCATTGATATCCAGAACCGTGTAGGTGTAATCGGCCGTGCCATTAGCCACAGCGGTTACATCAATTATACCTTCTACTGTACCGGCCCCACAGACGGCATCGGTTACGGCAATGGTAGCATCAATTGGTGTACTGGCTGCAACAGTAGCTGAAAGCAGTGGTGTGGTACATCCACGACTATCCCGAATCATAAAGGTGCTGTGGGTACCCGGAGGAAATCCGGAATAAATATTTTGTGTGCTGAACGTAGCCCCGTTATCGATACTGAACTCGTAGGGAGGAACGCCAAAATTAGTGTCTGGTACCAGCTCAATGATACCATTGTCATCACCACATGTGGTATTTGTAGGAACCGCAGCTCCTGCTATGGCTTCCGTAGGTGATATGGTTACCACATTAGTCACTGTCATACAGCCTTCGCTGTCGTAGACCTCGAACTGGAAGGTTGTATCGGTAGTAATAGTACCATTGTTAGGAATGGAGTAAATGAAAGAATTGCCGGTAATATTGAAATTACCAGTAGTATATGGTGCTCCGTCAATGCTTACTTCATAGTAATCATAATCTCCGCCTGAGGGATATCCGTTACTTATGTTTACGCGTATTTGTGCGTCAGGGCCCCCGCAGGTAAGCTCCTGAATTGTAGTGGCAGTTGCTGAGATTTCCGGTTCAATGACAAGGGTGATATCATCACGGCAATCATTTGCATCCACAACTTCTATGGTGTATGTATCAGGGGTAAGCCCTGCAAAACTACTGCTGCCTACCAGTGGTCCCCCATTAATCCGATATTGATACGGAGGCAATCCGCCTGCAGCATTGACTGCCAGGGTAGCAGCATCTACATTATCATAACAGAAATCCGATGCCACAGCATCCAGGCTGATCGCAGGGGACGCAAGTGAGGTTAGCGTAAAAGTATCCGTAACCGTACAGCCGTTGTTATCGGTCACAATTACCTGGTATAGCCCGTCCTGAGAGAGGTTAGAAAATGTATTTCCGTTTTTAGGTCCGCGTGAAACACCATTGGGCTGAATTAATTCATAGCGGTTACCTCCCCATCCCCCAACGGTATTTACAGTAACATTTCCAATATTCCCATTCTGGCAGTTCATTGGGGTAACGTTCAGGTTGCTTATGGCAAGGGCTACAGCCGGCTCTTCTATCACCAGGGTGGCTGTATCAGTACAATTAGTATCTTCATCGGTAACTGTAATCACATAGCTACCCGCGGAAAGCCCGGTAAGGGGGATTATTCCTGAGGTTTCGCCGGTATTCAGGGGACCGCCATCTATACTATAACTGTAGGTGGTATCAAAGCCATCAACCAGGAAACGCCCTTCACCATCGCTGTCACCAACACAGGTCACAACTTTGGTTTGCTGTGCCTGCACTGAAATAGAGCTGATATCGGTAATCGCATAGCTTTCGTCATACGAACAGCCCTCTGTATCCGTAACCCGAAAAGTATATGTACCCAGTCCTAGGCCTGTGAATACATTGTTATTTCCATTATTAATGACACTTGCTGCAGGTGCTATTATTTCATAAGTAAAGGGAGCTGTTCCGTCAGTAACGGCGACCGTAACAGTGGCTGTAGTAGTAATACAGTCAATACTGGAAATGGTAAAGTCGAGGTCTGTAGGCTTATCCAGCGGGTTGAAAACAATCGGCGCCAGGGTCTGCACGCAGCCGTTGGCGTCCCGAATCTGTGGGGTGTAGGTTCCTACGCCAAGATTGGTAAATACAGTTGTGGCGCTAAATCCGGCACCAATACTGTAATCATAAGGAGCCGTACCCCCGGAAACTCCATAGATGGTTATTTGTCCGCCTGTTTCATCTAAACAGCTGGGTACGCTGTCCGCATTAGCCGTACCGGAAATAGTAGAAGGCGTCCCAACAGTTGCACTGGTAGACGGAGTGGTGCAGCTAAAACTATCCTGCTGGTAACGAATAACCACGTTGTAGCTCCCCGGAGCCAGTCCGGTAAAAACGTTTCCGGTTTGATAATTAACACCATTATCAATACTGAATTCCAGGTTGTATCCAAATCCGTTGGTTACATTGACTACAATACTGCCATCGTTAACACCCCCGCAATTAGCATCCAGCTCGGTGACCGTAAATACAGGAGGCGGAAGGTCTTCGACGTCTACATTAGCCGTCCGGGTACATCCGTTAGCATCTTCTACTAGAATGTTGTATGTCCCGGCTGATGTTACGGTGAATACGTCGGTTCCTCCATAAGGCGGACTAAAAGTAGCTCCTCCATCCAGGCTATAGCGATAAGGGGCCGTACCCCCGGAGGTTTCAATGGTGACATCTACAGATGCTGCCCCGCAGCCAAAACTGTCGGTCGCGGTAGCTGAAACGGCAAGCGGACTTATCCCGTTACCTATCTCAATGGGATCACCATTGGTATCCAGGGTGATCAACTCGTTACACTTGTTGGTTTCTACCCGGACGGTATAAATTCCGGGGCTTACATTGGCAAAGGTGTAATTGCTGGCTGCATCGGGACCAAAGGTATCTACCGTAACCCCGTTTTTGATCAGCCGGTAAGTGAAAAATCCGGGGACTCCGGATGCTGATACATCTATACTGCCCAATTCCCCGCTGCAAAGAATATCATTGGCCGTCACATCCACAGTGATGTCCAGGTCCTGTACGGTTACTGTATTGGAGGGGAAGAGACAGGCACTGCCCGAAACGTTTTGCAAGCGCACATAAACCGTGTAATTCCCCGCATTGGTTACATCGAAAAAGGGGTCATTCTGATAAGGCCCAGAAGGACTGTTCAGGCTATACTCATACCCGGCAGGTACATTGGTAATTTCTACCCGGCCCGGGTTCCCACAGATTATATCTTCCTTGATTAACTGCGGGTTTAGGGGGTTTAGGGTGGCTTTAAAATAATAATACTGCCCGCCATCTACCCTCACCCGGAATTCTCCTGCAGAATCCAGGTTGTAGGTTGATCCGGTACCTACTGTGTCGTAGCAGGTGTTTCCGGTATTAGCACAATCGTCAATAACAGAAGGGGCACATCGATTGGAATCCAGCTTTTGCCACTCATAAGAACTACCGCTAACACTGAGGGAAATGGCACGTATGTCACTGGTACCACATAGAAAAAACTTGGCAAGCGTACTTCCGTCATTAGGACATACCACCTCCTCATTGGCACCCTGAATGATGGTCATAAACATAGGTGCCTGAGTGAACAGATATTCGCCCTCGGTAGCGGTGCTTATTGTTACATCTGAATCTGATTCCTTTTGCTCTGCAGGGGAATCAGTGTTGAGTGATGCCCAAAAAATATCGTAAACATTCGTGTTTGCTATGGCCCTAGTTCCGATGATAGATAGCCCTAGCAAAAGCACGGCATACAGAAGATGCCTGTTTTTTATTGGGAGCATAGGTTAATTCGAGTTATGGCAAGAATATGCTTGATTTGGGGTCAGGATATTCTGAAGCGTAATTATCTAAACTTATATTTTCTAATTAATTTTGTGTAGTTCAACCTACTTTATTATTATTTCATCTAACGTTCGAATATGAAAAAAAGTATTGCCCTGCTCGGTTTTTTCGTTGTAATTACCATTTCCTCTTGTGGTCAGAAAGTTGACAATGAGATAAATACACCTCTGGAGACAGACTTCACCGCTGAGTTATTCGTGCCTGAATTGCAGATTCCCTGGGGCATGGAATTCCTGCCGGAAGGAGGCATGCTAATCACCGAGAAATCCGGGGAACTCATCCTCTTCCGCGACGGGCAGAAAACAGTAATTGAAAATACTCCTGAGGTATACTATCGCGGACAGGGAGGCCTTATGGATATCCGGCTTCATCCCGACTATTCCAATAATGGCTGGATCTACCTTTCCTATGCCTCTGAGGAAGGAACCGAAAAGGGCGGACATACGGCTATAGCGCGCGCCAGGCTAAGTGGGAACAGCCTTACGGACCTGGAAGTGCTGTACAAGGCAACCCCCAACACCACCAAAGGACAGCATTTTGGCTCCAGGATAGAATTTGACACCAATGGCTACCTCTATTTTACTATCGGTGAACGGGGAGAACGAGACGTAAATCCCCAGGACATTACCCGGGATGGCGGAAAGGTTTACCGGCTGCACGATGACGGCAGAATTCCTTCGGACAACCCCTTTGTAAATGAACCAGGGGCCAGGCCAGCCATTTTTACCTATGGGAACCGGAATCCACAGGGAATAGCAAGGCATCCGGAAACAGGAGCTATCTGGATACATGAACACGGTCCAAGGGGAGGAGACGAGATCAATATTGTTGAGTCAGGTGTAAACTATGGCTGGCCGGTTATCACCTATGGCATTAATTACAGCGGTACGCCCATAACTGACAAAACTGAAATGGAAGGCATGGCTCAGCCCATACACTACTGGGTCCCTTCAATTGCCCCCAGCGGCATGGAGTTCGTAACTTCGGACCGCTATCCTTCCTGGAAAGGCAACCTGCTGGTGGGCTCACTTTCATTCCAGTACCTGGAACGCCTCGAACTTAATGGCGACAGCGTTACTTACAGGGAAAAACTTATGGAGGATGTAGGCCGCGTACGCAACGTAAAACAAGGGTTGGACGGTTTTATCTACGTGGCCGTGGAAGGCAAGGGGATTTTCCGACTTGTTCCAGAATCCTAGTCCTTTTTCCAGTGGGTTTAAATCTTTAAAAAAATCGTGAAGTCTTTTCTATTCGGGTATTTGATTTGTGTTGCAGCACTGGCACTCTGCCTGCAGCAGGACAAGGAACTTACGGAAAGCATCAAACGAGGGAAAGCCATTTATTCGGATTTCTGTGTTACCTGCCATATGGAAAAAGGTGAGGGTGTTCCCTACACTTTTCCGCCTCTTGCCAAATCGGATTATCTGGCCAATAACCGGGAGGCCAGCATTCGGGGGATAAAATACGGACAGCGAGGCGAGATCATCGTGAATGGCGAAGTGTACAATAACACCATGATGCCATTAGGACTAGAGGATCAGGAGATAGCAGATGTAATGAATTTTGTTATGAATTCCTGGGGAAACAACCAGGATAAACCCGTCACGGTTGAAGAAGTGGCCCAAACGAGGCCTCGCTAGTCTTTCTTTAAAGCATCCAGGGCTTTTTTTACGGAACCATATTGTTTTAAAACTGCCTGTGCCTCGTCATAGTTAAGCTGAAGCCCTTCCATCAAATACCTGGTGCCCCGGTCTACCAGCTTGTTGTTGCTTAGCTGCATATTTACCATTTTATTCCCTTTTACCCGGCCTATTCGGACCATCAGGGCCGTGGTGATCATATTCAGGGCCAGTTTCTGGGAGGTACCGCTTTTCATGCGCGTACTACCCGTAATAAATTCCGGGCCCACATTGATCTCAATTGGAATTTCAACAGCCTCTGCTAGCGGAGATCCCGGGTTGTTCGTAATTCCGGCTGTCAGCAATCCCTTGCTTCGGGCAGTCCTGACCCCACCTAGCACGTAGGGGGTTGTTCCCGATGCAGCTATCCCCACAACAGTATCCAGTGTACTGATATCATAGGCTTCCAGATCCTTCCATGCCTGTTCTGTATTATCTTCGGCAAATTCCACAGCTTTTCTTATTGCTCCGTCACCGCCGGCAATAAGTCCGATTACCCGGTCGTGAGGCATGCCATATGTGGGTGGAATTTCAGAGGCATCCAAAATACCCAGCCGACCACTGGTCCCTGCTCCAATGTAAAATAACCTTCCACCCTTGTAAAAACGCTCCTCGAGCAAATCCACCAGCCTGGTTATCTGTGGGATCACCCCGGATACAGCAAGAGCAACCTTCTGGTCTTCCCGGTTGATGTATTCCAGTAGGGTTGCAGTATCCAGCTTCTCCAGGTGGTCGTAAAGCGAAGGAGATTCGGTTATTTTCTTGAATTTCATATCAGAGTAAACGGATGTCCTGGTTTCGGAAAAGGTTGAGCAGGTTGTTTTCAGGTTCCAACTCGGTGATCATGGTATTTATCGCATTGATATCACAGGTCTTATACCGATGCTGGGAATTCAGTTTTTCAGAGATACACAAAAGTACCGTTTTTTTGGAAGCCTGAACCACCGCTTTTTTTACCTGAACAATGTCCCAGTCAAATTCCGTAAGGCCATGCAGGGAATCCACGTATCCGGTTCCGATAAAACTGTAATCGAACCGCACCTCGCTTAACTGGTGTACTACCCCCGCCCCGGTAGCTATCTGTGCTTCCTGGGAAAGCTCTCCCCCCAGGAATATCACTCGGATTTTAGGCTTGGACAGTAGCAAAACTGCAACCGGCAAACTAAATGTAAAACAAGTAAAGCTGAGATCATCCGGAATAGCCTTTGCCAATTCAAGGCAGGTAGTACCCCCATCAATAAAGACCACCTGGTTGCGTTTTAGTAATCCGAGGGCCTTTTCGGCAATTCGCTTTTTCTGAGGCTGTGCATACACCCGGTTGTCCATATTGGCCAGTCCGGTAAAACCAAGAGAAACAGCACCACCGTGGACCTTTTTTAATTTATTCTCAGCATCGAGCTCCTTAACGTCACGCCTGATCGTATCAATAGATACTTCCAGCTTTTCGGCTATATCCGTCAATTGCACCCTATTGTGAAGGTCTACTTCATTCATGATTACCCGCTGCCGTTCTTCTTTGAGCATGCTTACCGCTTTTTTTGGGATTTTGTACAAAGATATAGAAATTTCATTTATGCCGTATTGTACCGTTATTTATTACATAAAGGTTAAATTATTGCAATTATTTGCAGTTTTTAAATATTAAAACAGCATAATACAGAAATAAGTGCTACTTTTGTCCTGAATTTAAAATCGGACTAAAAATGGCAGAAGTGCTTACTAAATCAAGTGTAAATAATTTCCCTATCGATGAGGAATCAAGGAAATTTGAAAAGATCAAAACCAACATTTACGACAACTCTGATGAGGCTTCTTTTTATGTTGCGAATGAAATTGCCGAACTGATCAGGCAAAGGCAAAGGCAGGGTAAACATGCCGTACTGGGTCTGGCAACGGGCTCAACCCCAACCAAGGTTTACGAATTCCTGGTAAAATTCCATCAGGAAGAAGGGCTTAGCTTTAAAAATGTAATCACCTTTAACCTGGATGAGTACTATCCCATGGAACCGGATTCCATACACAGCTATGTCCGGTTTATGAATGAGCACCTCTTTGACCATATCGACATCAAAAAGGAAAATGTGCATATCCCGGATGGAACACTGGAAAAGGAAGATGTGCGCGATTTTTGTGACGCATACGAAAAAAAGATAGAAGATGCCGGGGGAATTGATATACAGGTACTTGGGATAGGAAGAACCGGTCATATCGGCTTTAACGAGCCAGGCTCCTCTCTAACCAGTAAAACCAGGCTGGTACGACTGGACCGGGTAACTCGCCTGGATGCCGCCAGTGATTTCTTTGGATTGGAAAACGTACCCGTAAAGGCCATTACCATGGGGGTTGGTACCATCATGGCCGCCAAAAGGATTATCCTTATGGCCTGGGGTGAAGGGAAATCAGAAGTTATTCATCAAGCTGTGGAAGGTAAGATCCGAGAGTCCGTACCCGCCACATTCCTGCAAAACCATGGAAACTGCAATTTTATTGTTGACCATGCCGCCGCATCCGACCTGGTTCGCGTAAATACACCCTGGTTGGTTTCTGAGTGCGACTGGAATGAAAAACTGATCAAAAAAGCCACACTCTGGTTGTCCGAAAAACTGGACAAGGCCATCCTGAAACTAACCAATGAGGATTACAACGAATATGGGATGGGTAACCTGATTGCCGAGATAGGTTCTGCAGAACACATCAACCTCATGGTGTTTAACCAACTGCAGGCCACCATAACGGGCTGGCCTGGGGGCAAACCTAATGCGGACGACAGCAGCAGGCCAGAAAGAAAGGACCCCTACCCCAAGCGATCCCTTATATTCAGCCCGCATCCGGATGACGATGTGATTTCCATGGGAGGAACCTTGCTACGGCTGGTAGACCAGGGGCATCAGGTCCATGTAGCCTACCAGACCTCAGGTAATATTGCGGTTTTTGATGACGAAGTGATTCGTTTTCTGGACTTTGCCACCGATGTGCAGGAAGATAATGTAGTATTGCAGAAACAATTCCAGGAAGTGCGGGAATTTCTGAACTCGAAAAAACCAGGAGATGTAGATAGCCCTGAAATACAGCACTTCAAAGGACTGATCCGTAAAGGTGAGGCACTTGCAGCCTGCAGATATTGCGGTGTGGATGAATCCAATGCACACTTTCTTAACCTTCCCTTCTATGAAACAGGCACGGTGAAGAAGAAGCCGCATTCAGAGGCCGATATCGAGATCACCTACAACCTGCTTCAGGAAATTAAACCGAATCAGATCTTTGCCGCGGGTGACCTGTCTGACCCCCACGGGACACACCGGGTATGTCTTCAGGTAATTTACAGCGCACTGGACAGGCTCGTGCAAGAAGGAGCTGAATGGCTTAAAGATTGCTACGTTTGGCTCTACAGAGGTGCCTGGCAGGAATGGGATATAGCCGATATGGAAATGGCTGTACCTATAGGTCCCATGGACATGGAACGAAAAAAGAACGCTATCTTTAAACACCAGTCGCAGAAAGACAGTGCTATGTTCCCTGGAAATGATGAAAGGGAATTCTGGCAGCGGGCGGAACAACGAAACACGGAAACCGCACGCAAATACAATGACCTTGGTATGGCAGAATATGAAGCCATGGAAGGATTTGTCAGATACCACTTTATGTGATTTGGCAGGCATAAAATATCCTGGCGTTTAAAACACAAAGGACAGGCAGCCTATGGGCCGATTCTTTTTACTCTTGTTACTGCCTGTGTTTATAGCATGTAGTACCCTGAAGACCCCTGTTCCTCAACCTAAAGAGGAATTCAGGGGTGTTTGGGTGGCTACGGTAGCCAATATTGACTGGCCGGAGCACCCCGCAGATCCCTGGGGGAAAAAACAAGCCGACTTTCTAAAAATTCTCAATTTTTATAGCAAACTGCAGTTCAACGCCGTTTTTGTGCAGGTAAGAACAGCAGGGGACGCCTTGTATGCAACCAGGTTAGCCCCATGGTCACGGTACCTTACCGGAAAGGAAGGAGACCCGGGAGACCTGGTTACAGATCCGCTTAAATGGATGATTGATGAAACCCATAAGCGCGGGATGGAATTCCACGCCTGGTTCAATCCCTACCGGGCCACATTTGACATGAAGACCGAGTTGCTGGATACTACGCATGACTTTTACAAGTTTCCGGAATGGATGGTTAAATACGGGAAAAAATATTATTACAACCCCGGCCTTCCAGAGGTACGTGAGCACCTGGTAAATATAGTCCGGGAAGTAGTAGCGCGCTACCCCGTTGACGGGGTTCATTTTGATGATTATTTTTACCCCTATCGCATTCAGGGAGAAGTTTTTGAAGATTCCATAGCCTATGAAAACTACGCCATTGAGGACCAGTCGCTTGAGGATTGGAGGAGAAGCAATATCAGTATGCTTGTTCGTGATACGCATGCTGCCATCAAAGAATTAAAGCCATGGGTACAATTTGGCATCAGTCCATTTGGGGTGTGGCGAAACGCATCTCAGGACCCAAGGGGGTCAGATACCCGGGCCGGACAAACTAATTTTGACGACCTGTTTGCAGATCCCCTGGAGTGGTCTCGCAATGGCTGGGTCGATTACCTGGCACCGCAACTCTACTGGAGCCTGGACTACGCCCCTGCAGCCCACCGAAAACTACTCAGCTGGTGGTCCGGGGCAGTACCCGAAACACCGCTGCTGATTGGTAGTGGGGCCTATAAAATCGGCAATAATCCGGATGAGGCCTGGAGCAACAAGACGGAGCTGCCGGAACAACTGATACTGGGAAGGAAGACCAGCAATATCAAAGGAAATATATTTTTTAGTGCCCGTTCTCTTATGCGGAAAAATACCGATGTAGTTCGTATACTCCGCAATCAGATCTATAACAAACCTGTCTTTCCGCCACCCCTTGAGCAGACAGTCGAATCCTCCCTTAAAAGGCCAGGTATAGTTCTTAAGGAAACCCGGGACTACCTCTATTTTACCCTTACCGATACCGAATTGCGGTACCAATTTGTCGAAATCCGCAGTCCGGGGGTTACCGGTACTGGAAAAAAGAAAAGATATCGCGGGAAAAAGATATATTTAGGAGAACTTAGTTCATTTCGTGTTCCTGCCAGAGACCTTAGGGGAATGAAAAATCTGGAACTGGTCTTTACCGATAAATTCCGTCAAAAAACCAAACCCTTGAAAATCAACCGAAAATAAACCTGACCTCTATGATACAAAAAAATAAGTGGGCGTGGGCGTGGGTTCCCATACTCTATTTTACCCAGGGACTGCCCTATGTCATGGTGGTTACGGTTTCAGTGATCATGTATAAGAAACTGGGTATCAGCAATGCCGATATTGGCCTTTACACCAGCTGGCTTTACCTGCCCTGGGTGATCAAACCCTTGTGGAGCCCCTTTCTTGACCTGCTGAGTACCAAACGCAACTGGTTCCTGCTCATGCAATTGCTGGTTTCCCTCTCCTTCCTTGGGATAGGTCTTACCCTCCCCACCAACATTTTTTTCATCACCACCCTGGCTTGTTTCTGGATGGCGGCTTTTGCTTCAGCAACCAATGATATTGCTTCTGACGGCTACTACATGATAGGGCTTACCCAGGAAAAACAGTCCTTCTTTGTAGGGGTAAGGAGCACCTTTTACAAGCTTGCAAACGTTACAGGGCAGGGCTTACTGGTTATCCTGGCCGGATTTCTGGAAAACCACTACGGGGACAATACCAGAGCCTGGTCCGTAACCATGCTTGCAGCAGCACTTTTGATGTTTATGCTAACGGCGGCTAACTTTTTTGCAACACCCAAATACGAAAGTTCTTCAGACATCAACCTGGAAAAGCCCAAAGGTTTCCTGGAGGTATTCAGGACGTTTTTCAGTAAAAAGGGAATGGGTATGGCACTTACCTTCATCTTATTTTTCCGGCTGGGGGAATCCCAGCTTGTGAAAATGGCTTCCCCATTCCTGCTGGACGATCCTGAAGTTGGCGGGTTGGGATATTCAACTGCTGAAGTGGGTACTATCTATGGAACTATCGGGGTTATCATGCTTACCGTTGGAGGTATACTGGGAGGTGTCCTGATTTCCCGCCACGGCCTGAAAAGGTGGATGTTCCCGATGGTGTTATCCCTAAATATACCTAATGCCTTCTACGCCTTCCTGGCCATAAGCAACACCTCTCATATAGCTGCGGTTGTTACTACCGTAGTGCTTGAACAATTCGGATACGGTTTTGCCATTGCGGGTTTCATGGTGTACCTGATTTATATTGCGGAAGGGGCCTCAAAGACTTCCCATTATGCCCTGGCCACAGGATTTATGGCCCTTGGGATGATGCTGCCCGGGCTCATTAGCGGGTACGTTCAGGAATGGCTGGGGTACGATGGGTTTTTTATATGGGTGGTTATTGCAGCACTACCTTCCATTATATTGCTAAAGTTTATTGATTACCCGGCGGATTACGGAAAAAAAGGGGCTTCTGATGAATAGTTCATTTGATTTTTCTGATGAAGCAGCTGCACAGCTCAGCCTGCAGCAAAAGGTTGGTCAACTCTTTATGCCTGCTGCTTTCATAAACGATAGTGAAGAAGAAATCCTCAAATTGGAGGAGCTTATCCGGGAATGTGGTATTGGTGGTATATGTTTTTTTCACAGCAGGGCCAGTGCGGCGACTAATTATGAAGGTAAAAAGGAAGTCCCTTATAACGAGGATAGTTTTGCCACCCTCAAATCCCTGATTAAACGCTATCAGGAAGCAGCACAAATTCCCTTGCTCATTGCCATAGATGCTGAATGGGGGCTTGCCATGCGCATTGAAAACACACCCTGTTATCCCTATGCCCTTACCCTTGGGGCGATGCGCAATGCCAATAAACTGGTTTATCAGGCAGGTAGCCAGGTTGGGGCCGATTGCCGCGCAGCAGGAATTCACTGGAATTTTGCGCCTGTGGCCGACATTAACAACAACCCGGACAATCCCGTAATCGGCTACAGATCCTTTGGCAGCGACAAAAAACAGGTGTCAGATTACGCCATTGCATTTGCTAAAGGGATGCAAAGCCAGGGAGTGTTGAGCAGCGCCAAACATTTTCCCGGTCATGGAGATACGGCCACCGATTCGCATTTGGGAATCCCGTTAATTGATAAATCCCGGGCAGAACTGGAAGCAAATGAATTGTTTCCCTTTAAAGAGCTTATCGCTTCCGGGGTCGATTCTGTAATGATCGGACACCTGGCCGTGCCCGCACTTAGTAGAGACCAAAATCTACCGGCAACCCTATCGGATAAAATAATCAAAGGTGTGCTCAGGAAAGATATGGGTTTTGACGGAGTGGTTGTCTCAGATGCACTTAACATGCACGCCGTATCCAGATCGTTCAAGGAAAAAGGGGAGTTGGAATTCCGTGCTTTCGAAGCTGGCATAGACTTGTTCTGCTTTTCGGAGAACCCCGTGGAAGGTATTCAGAAGATCTGCGAAAAGGGGAATCAAGCCGCTATAGATGAAAGTTTTCAGCGTATATGGCGATTGAAATCCAGGAGCATTCCGATAAATGGTTCGGATAAATCGGAATTGACCAACCCGCATTCCCTCAACCTGGAAATTGCCAGAAGAAGCCTTACTCAAATGGGGCCGGATTCCCACCTCTTTGCGCAGAATGAAATAGCAGTTACCGGAATTCAATTAGGCTCTGCTGGTAATGATCTCCTGTTCAATAAACTCAGGGAAACAGGGAGACTAAGGGAAATAATTGTAGACCGCCAAAATCCTGAAATAGCCCCGGGACAGTTGAGTCCGGAAGACACAATACTTCTGTCCCTAAATCCTCCACTGGTTAAACCAGCGGGCAATTTTGGATTTTCAGAACATACGATCTCGTTCATCAATGACCTGCTAAAGTTTGCCAACGTGACCATATGTTTATTTGGAAATCCTTACTTTTTGAACCTCCTGGAATTGAATCCGAATCAAAAAGTCCTGATTGCATATCAGCATTTTGATGAATTCCAGCACATTGCGTTAGAATATTTGACGGGCAGGTGTAAAGCTCCAGGCAAACTTCCCGTAAAACTCAAATGCGACAGTAATGAAAAAGCATAAGGTCTTAGCCCTGATGTCCGGCACTTCCCTGGATGGCCTGGATATGGCATATTGCCACTTTGCGAAGTCAGATTCGCGCTGGACATTTGAAATTAAAAAAACACGGCAGGTTGCCTACGAAAGAGAGCGAAGGGAAGTCCTTAAACTGGCTATCACACTCCCCGCACTGGAACATACCTGCCTCCATAATGAATACGGTACCTGGCTGGGTCAGCAGGTACGGAGCTTTATCGCTGAGGAGGGGCTGGATGTTGATTTTGTTTCCAGCCATGGCCATACTTCACATCACCAGCCTCATAAAGGCGTTTCCTGGCAACTTGGTTCCGGTCAGCACTTGGCAAACGCCTGCGGCCTCCAAACGGTTTGCGATTTCAGATCAAACGACGTGGCCCTGGGTGGCCAGGGGGCTCCCCTGGTACCCATAGGAGACCAGGAACTATTTGGAGATTATACTTTCTGCCTCAACCTCGGGGGAATAAGCAATATTTCCCTTCACCACAAGGGAAAGCGGATCGCTTACGACATTGGGGTGGCCAATATGATGCTCAACCACATCTGCCAGAAATCAGGGTTTTTGTTCGACGAGGGTGGTGCCCTTGCCGCAAAGGGAACAATTAATGAACCCTTATTGGATGCCCTGAATAACGTGGAGTATTACCGGCTTCCTTTTCCTAAGTCGACAGGCTATGAATGGTTCCTGAATGATCTGGTGCCCTTACTGGAGCAATACCCGGACAGCCTGGAAAACCAGTTATGCACAGCCGTGGAACATATTACCAGTCAGGTAGCCGATCAGGTGCGAATCTTCGGCCAAAATAAGGGCCGTACACTGCTGGTTACCGGCGGAGGCGCGCATAACAAATTTTTGATCGGACAACTGTCTGAAAAGCTTTCAGGCAACGCTGAGGTTGTTGTTCCGGACGCAACTTTGGTAGACTACAAAGAAGCTCTGGTTTTTGGACTCATGGGTGTGATGAGAATGGAAAACGAGATCAATATCCTCTCCTCGGTGACAGGTGCAGAAAGGGACAGCACTGGCGGTGTAATTTATTATCCAGCCTAGTAATACAGGCCAGTATGAATATTTCCGTACTATGATTTCTGTCATAAAATTCTACAACTTATAGTCCCAATTTTGTACTGAATATGAGCCTGTTCCCCAGGCATTCACAACAGTTACAAAATATGATGTCAACCAGAAAAGCTGCCCTTTTCCTGACAGGATTTTTAATTTGTATTGGTCAGGCAATTATCGCACAGGGTTTCCCTAATTATGAGGGAGGATTCAAATTTGAACTTAGTGAAGATGGCTCCAAATACATTCGTATAATATCCTGGGTGCAGGGACAGGCGGTTTACAATACTGAAGATACTTTTGATGTCAATGGTAACCAAAACAGCAACCTGAGTTTTAACCTGCGAAGGGCACGGATTTTACTATATTCCCAGCTGAATCGAAATTTCCTGATCGTCACTCATTTTGGATTAAACAACCTGAACAGTAATACCATAAGTCCAACAGGAAAAGGGGAAGGTTCACAATTATTTTTTCACGGGGCCTGGGTTGAATACAACCTCAACAAAAACCATGCGCTTGGTGGTGGTTTGCACTACTTCAACGGAATATCAAGGCTAAACAGCCAGAGTACCCTGAATATGATGACGCTGGATAATCACAGGCAGGCCTGGGCTACTTTGGGACTTTCCGATCAATTCGGAAGGCATGTGGGTATATTCGCCAAAGGAAGGTTCAATAAACTACAATACCGGGTATCCATTAACGAGGCTTCCGTTTCAAGCCTGGATGAACGCGATCCGGTAGCGGGAGGCGAAGCGGTTTACAGGGGGCGTTCACTTCTTGGATCCAAAAAAGCTGGGAAAACTTTTGCAGGATATTTCGACTACCAGATTTTTGATGAAGAATCCAATCTTTTGCCTTATAAAGTAGGTACTTATCTGGGAGAAAAAAGGGTCTTCAATATAGGAGCAGGTTTTTTCCTTCATCCGGGTGGAGCTGTAATAGATAACGGTTCCACTCTACAGCCCGAACTTGCCGGGGAAGATGTATTTATATATGCGGTGGATGCCTTTTATGATGCCCCATTAAGCGATAAGGGAAACGCCCTTACCGCCTACGCCCTGTACCAGGTAGCAGATTATGGAAAAAATTACCTTTTTGGGCCCTACGGCACAGGCAACTTTTTTTGCTCCCATGCCGGTTACGTTTTCAAAGGAGATATGACCAAGAGGAGGTACCAGCCCTATATAAGCTATGAATGGCAATCTTACGATGCAGTTGACGACAATAGAAATTCCATTGGTATTGGTATCAATGCCTACAGAAGCGGCCACCATTCCAAGTTTACACTGGAGTACAAAAGTGATGTGTTTGGTGATACCAAATCGAACTATCTGATACTGCAGGCAATGATATACCTCTAGGAGCCTTTAGAAAAAATGATCGTACTTGCCTTTCACCCTTAGCCAGAGCCTCCATACGATGTAGACACCAGTTAAAGCCACTACAGCAAAACCAATGGAAAAATACAACCAGAACTGGTCTATGGTATAAGAAGGCCTGTATTCAGGAAGTAAATCAAAGTTCTTCCAAAGGTCATTACGTGCGGAAACAAGGATAATTACGCGAATCGCGTGAAGCATAACAGCCCATACACCTAACTTCATAGCCGTACTTGCATACTGCCACTTGCTTAAGACAAACCACCGCAAAGCCGCCAGCAAACAGCCTATGGAAAGCATGAATTCCAATATAAGCAAGCCGTATACCCAACCCACAAGGATTTCAAAGTTCTGCTCCTCCATTACCATATGCCAGGTACGGATTAGGAGAATGCCTGTTGCTGTTATGAGCAGAGAGGCATAGAGGCGTTGCCTGGGATCTTTGATCCGGCGCATGCGCCAGTAGCGATATCTGGTTTTTACCTGCATAGACTGCAAATAAGGCGTTTGAATTGAAATACGCCATGATAAATCTCAGGTCTGTGCTAACCGTATGGAATTACATGCAGTTAAAGGAATCTGGTGATCCTTAAGCGAATTGCATTTTTTTCAAAACCGGCTACAGCGGGATATTTCCATGCTTTCTTTTGGGAGCAGCAACTTCCTTATTTTCAAGCATGCTAAAGGCTTTGATCAACTTCCTTCTGGTATTCTTCGGGAGGATTACCTCATCTATAAAACCTCTTCGTGCGGCACTGTAGGGATCTGCAAATTTTTCTGCATACTCAGCTTCTTTTTCCGCCAGTTTTTTAGCAGGATCCTCAGCACTGGCAATCTCCTTCCGGAAAATGATCTCACTGGCCCCCTTGGCCCCCATAACAGCAATCTCGGCCGTTGGCCAGGCGAAATTGAAATCGGCCCCAATATGTTTGGAGTTCATCACATCATAAGCACCTCCATATGCTTTTCGCGTAATAACAGTTACCCGTGGCACCGTGGCTTCGCAGAAGGCATACAGCAATTTTGAACCGTGAACAATGATCCCGTTCCATTCCTGGTCTGTTCCAGGCAGGAATCCGGGCACATCTTCCAGTACCAGCATGGGAATATTGAAACTGTCACAGAACCTGACAAAACGAGCAGCCTTCACAGAGCTGTTTACACCTAAAACCCCGGCCAGGTACATGGGTTGGTTGGCAATAATGCCAATGCTCCTTCCTGCCAGTCGGGCAAATCCCACAATGATATTCTCGGCATAGTCCTCGTGGATCTCATAAAATGAATCCTTGTCAATGATACCATTGATCACATTGTGCATATCATATGGTTTGTTGGGATTGTCCGGAATAACATCCGTAAGTTCCTCACGAACCTCATCATGCAATTCATAGGGAAGTCTGGCTGGCTTCTCGCGGTTGCTCTGAGGAAGATAACTCAGTAGTTTTTTAATGTCTTCCATACAAGCTATATCATTGGCAGCCGTCCGGTGTGCAACACCTGATTTTACGGCATGTGTACTGGCACCTCCAAGTTCTTCGGCGGTCACCTCTTCATTGGTCACCGTTTTTACAACATTGGGCCCGGTAACGAACATATAGCTGGTTTCCTCAACCATTATGGTGAAATCTGTCATGGCAGGGGAATAAACCGCACCACCTGCACATGGTCCCATGATTGCGGATATTTGTGGAACCACCCCTGAGGATTGAACATTCCGGTAAAAAATATCGGCATAGCCACCAAGAGACCTCACTCCTTCCTGTATCCTTGCCCCTCCGGAATCATTCAGGCCTATAACCGGAGCGCCTACCTTCATTGCAAGATCCATAACCTTGCAGATCTTTTCGGCATGAGTCTCAGATAATGCCCCTCCGAATACGGTAAAATCCTGGGCGTAGACGTAAACCAAACGGCCCTCAATGGTTCCATACCCAGTAACTACCCCATCTCCGAAATACACTTCCTTTTCCATCCCAAAATCCGTAGTCCGGTGCGTCACCAGTATACCCATCTCTTCAAAGGATCCCTCATCCAGGAGATAATCTATCCTTTCTCTGGCCGTAAGTTTTTTCTTGGCGTGTTGCTTCGCAATTCGTTTCTCACCACCCCCCAGATGGGCCAGGGCAATACGTTCTTGAAGTTTTTTGATTTTTGGATCCATACTTTAATTGTTTGGGATACGTAGTACCTTTTGATCTTTGAAGTATTGTTTCAGGGCAATAACTGCTGCAATACGCGCTTCTTCCTCTGTGTTTTTTTGGAGCATTTCAGGAGAATAGTAGTTCTTCACGAAATGGGTGTCGAAATTCCCGGATCGGAATGCCTCGTGTTCGCATACAAAACGCCCGAAAGGCAGTGTAGTCATTACGCCCTTAACTTCATAGTCGTCTATGGCTTCAATCATCAATTCAATGGCCTCTTCCCTGCTCTTTCCGTAGGTGATTAACTTGGATAGCATGGGATCGTAGTAAATAGGGACATCCATACCCTCTTCGAATCCATTATCCACACGGATGCCTTCCCCAACAGGAAGCCTGTACTTTTCCAGTTTTCCCACACTGGGAAGGAAATCGTTCAGCGGATCTTCAGCATAAACCCGAAGTTCTATTGCATGGCCATTTATTTTCAAATCTTCCTGCTTCATTGGGAGGGCCTCACCCCGTGCCACACGTATCTGCAATTCTACCAGGTCCACACCGGTTATAAGCTCAGATACAGGGTGTTCCACCTGAAGACGTGTATTCATTTCCAGAAAGTAAAAATTCAGGTCTGCGTCCATCAGGAACTCAACTGTTCCCGCACCCAGATAATCACAGGACTCGGCCACTTTGGTTGCAGCAATGCCCATTTCTTTGCGCAGTTCAGGACTCAGAATAGCAGAAGGTGCCTCCTCAACTACCTTCTGGTGCCTCCTTTGCACGCTGCACTCACGTTCAAAGAAATAAAGGATGTTCCCATGGCTGTCTGCCATTACCTGAATCTCCACGTGCCGGGGAGAAGTCACATACTTTTCAATGAAGACCGAACCGTCTCCAAAGGCCGAAGTAGCTTCGCTTATTGCCCTTTTCATCTGGGATTCCAGGTCTTTCTCCTTTTCCACGATCCTCATCCCTTTTCCACCCCCACCTGCCGAGGCTTTAATAAGTATAGGGAAACCTATTTCCTTTGCTATGGATTTCGCCTTGGCAACATCAGTAATAGCCTCGTCTATGCCGGGTACCATTGGAATATTATATTGCTTTACAGCTTCCTTGGCCGCCAGTTTGCTTCCCATCATACGGATAGCTTTGGACTTGGGTCCTATAAATATGAGTCCATTTCGCTCAACCTCCTCAGCAAAATCGGCATTCTCACTAAGAAATCCGTAACCCGGGTGAATGGCATCTGCCTTCAGGGATTTGGCAACCTCAATAATCTTATCCCCCCTGAGGTAAGATTGGTTTGAAGGAGCTTCTCCAATATAAACAGCCTCATCTGCATAACGGACATGCGGAGCGTTCCGGTCGGCAGCAGAATATACGGCCACTGTTTTGATCCCCATCTTCCGGGCGGTACTCATTACCCTGATGGCTATTTCACCACGATTGGCAATTAGAATCTTTTTCATCTATTGTGGTTGTTATTCAAATTCAATAAGCAGATTGTCCTTGTCTACAGCATCCCCCTGGGACACCTGTATGGATTTGATTATCCCCGCCCTTGGCGACGTAATCACATTTTCCATTTTCATGGCCTCAAGGATAAGAAGCGGGTCGTCTTCTTGTACCTCCTGTCCAACTTCCACACTAATCTCCAGGATTAATCCCGGCATTGGTGCTTCAATAGAACTGATATTTCGGGCAGAAGAAAGTGCAAATCCCATCTGATCGATCAGAAGATCCAGCTTGTCTTCAATGGTAATGGAATAGGTATTGCTGTTGATCTTTATTTCATAGCTCTTTTTATGGAAATCAGACTGCAGTATTTGAGCTGTGAAAGGCTTGCTGTCTACCAGCACATGATAGGATGTGGGCGAGGTGGCCAGGGCATCCAATGAAGAAAGGTCTTCCAAATTTAGCTGGTACTCCAGTTCTTCGTTAACCTTTACCTTAAATTGGTCTTCCATAGATTTTTTATGTTGATGATCTTATATAAAATCGTCTGGTTTGAAGTCCCTAATATAACCCTAAAGTTACGAACGACACCAAAATCAATCGTCATTTTCGAGTCTGGGATTTTCGTAATTCTGAGCGGAATTCGAAAAGGGCATATCTTGCAAATTACCAACAAATGTAGGGGCTGAGAACAGTAGTAAACATGAATTTTGTCATGTTTTATTGTAAATCTCCACCGTAATTATGGATCTGTATCCGGAAAGCTTTTAGAAGCAGGATTGTTGTAGCAATTCCTTATTTTTGAAGTAAAATAAGCAGTATGCTAATCATTGGGATTGCCGGTGGTACGGGATGTGGAAAGACCACGGTTGTAAACCAGTTAATTGAGGAGTTAACCCTGGATCACGTAGGGGTCATTACACAGGACAGTTATTACAATGACCTGTCCCATTTGTCCTATGAGGAAAGGGTACAGGTAAATTTTGACCACCCTAAAGCCATAGATTTTGATCTGCTGGGAGAACACCTGTCCAGGCTGAAACAAGGTCATGCTATTGAACAACCCGTTTATTCCTTTACTCAGCACAACAGGACGGGGGAAACCCTGATGACCGAACCCAGGAAAGTGATGATCGTGGAAGGCATCCTCATTATGACCAATCCAATGATCAGAGAAATGTTCGATATTAAAATCTACGTGCACGCCGATTCTGATGAGCGACTAATTCGCCGTTTGAAAAGGGATATCAATGAAAGGGGACGTGACATAGAAGAAGTGCTTTACCGCTACCAGACAACCCTGAAACCAATGCACGATCAGTTTATTGAGCCCACAAAGGAGTATGCAGATATTATCATCCCCAACAATAAATACAACACTGTGGCCATCGATATAGTAAGAACCATTATCAACGAGAAAATCCAATAGCTCCCATGGGTTGGAAAGACTTAAAAAAAAGAAAATGGTTTAGCATACTGACGAACCTGTACATATTAGTTCTTACGGTCTTTGTCATCTGGATGGTCTTTTTCGATACCAACTCCCTTTTGATCCATATGGAACTCAAGAAGGAAATTCAAAAACTGGAAAAACAAAAAGAATTTCTTCGTTCAGAAATCAACAGGGATAAGCAGGTACTGGATAAACTCTCGGACCCTGAGGAACTGGAAAAATTTGCCAGGGAACAATACTATCTTAAAAAGAAAAACGAGGAGATCTACCTTATTGAGTATGAAGACAGCCTAAAATCCAAAAAGGATGAATAATAAAACCCTATTTGCCGATTTTGATTCGGTGCCAACCAAAGCCTGGAAACAAAAAATCCAGGTAGATTTAAAAGGGGCGGATTACAATGAAACACTGGTCTGGAATAGTCCTGAAGGCCTGAAGATTAAACCGTTCTATAACAGGGATGATTACACGGGAGATGATACCAACATTCCCGCTCCTCCGGAACAATGGTCTATTGGTCAGCGACTCCGGGTTAAAGATGCTAAACAAGCCAACAAAGAGGCTCATGATCTGCTCGCCAAGGGGATAGAAAGCCTGGTTTTTCAAATTCCGGATGCAGCTATAAATCCTAAAACACTTTTTGAGGGGATAGACCTGAGGGATCTTCCCGTTTACCTTGAGTTTGATTCTTCGTCATTGGAACGCGCAAAGCCCTTTCTCGAATATGCAAAAGGATCAGGAGGGCAATTGTTCCCGGGGGTAGATCCATTGGGAAACCTTGCCAGGACAGGGAACTGGGAAGCCAACGAAGCCGGGGATTTTGAAATGCTCGGAGAACTATTGCTGGATTTCCCGGAACAGCCAGTAATCCTTATAGAAACGGATATATACCAGAACGCGGGAGCTAATGCAGTACAACAGCTGGCCTATGCCCTGGCCCATGCAAACGAGTACCTCATCCGTTACAGGGAGACCCTGGAACCAGCTTCCCAGAAAGCCCCAATCATCTGCTTCAGGGCAGGGATGGGAGCGAATTATTTCAGTGAAATCGCCAAACTCAGAGCGCTAAGGTTGCTCTGGAATTCCCTGGCCCCGGAATATCAACTGCCCGGGCACTGCCATATAGTGGCCCAACCTTCCAAACGGAATAAAACCCTGTACGACTACAACGTGAATATGCTGCGGACCACCACGGAATGTATGTCCGCTGTACTTGGGGGGGCCAATACGGTCATAAATCTGCCTTATGACGCACTTTATCATGAGTCTAATGACTTCGGTGACCGGATTTCCCGTAATCAATTGCTTATACTTAAAAAGGAGAGTTATTTCGATAAGGTGAGCAATGCAGCCGATGGAGCCTATTATATTGAAAGTCTTACTTTACAACTGGCCGAAGAAGCCCTCGCTCTTTTCAAGAGTATTGAAAAAGGAGGCGGATGGCTGGCACAAATGAAAAATCAGACCCTGCAACGCAAGATCAGGGAAAGCGCAGCTAAAGAACAGCAAGCATATGACTCGGGTGAACTGGTGCTCATAGGCAGTAATAAATACCCCAATCCTGCAGACCGGATGAAGGACAACCTTGAAAAATCACCTTTCCTCCAAAAGGGATCCCGAAAAACGGCAGTTGAGCCCATCCTGGCGAAAAGACTGGCTGAAAAAGAAGAACAAAAAAGACTACAAGATGAATAGACCCAGGCTCGATCATTTGAAGTTGGAAACCGTTTCTCACGGGGTATCGAAGCAAACAGGAGAGCGGTCCGTATTCAATACCGCAGAAGACATAAGCGTGAAATCGTTTTACACTAAAGAGGATACTGCACATCTGAATCACCTTGATTTTGCCGCGGGAATACCACCCTACCTCAGGGGACCCTATAGCACTATGTATGTCAGGCGCCCATGGACGATAAGGCAATACGCCGGCTTTTCTACGGCCGAGGAAAGCAACGCTTTTTACCGGAGGAACCTTGCAGCCGGACAAAAAGGCCTTTCTGTGGCCTTTGACCTGCCTACCCACCGCGGGTACGACAGCGACCACGAACGGGTTGTAAGCGACGTAGGCAAGGCCGGGGTAGCGATCGATTCTGTGGAAGATATGAAGATTCTCTTTGACGGGATCCCCCTGGATAAAATGTCGGTTTCCATGACCATGAATGGGGCGGTACTGCCCATAATGGCCTTTTATATCGTAGCAGCGGAAGCCCAGGGTGTAAAACCCGAACAATTGGCGGGCACCATACAGAACGATATCCTGAAGGAGTTCATGGTCCGGAATACGTACATATATCCTCCTGCGCCTTCCATGCAGATCATTGCTGATATTTTTGAATACACAAGTAAGAACATGCCTCGCTTCAACAGCATCAGCATCTCCGGATATCATATGCAGGAAGCAGGGGCCACAGCCGATATTGAACTTGCCTATACCCTGGCAGACGGGCTGGAATACATCCGTACAGGGCTCAAGGCAGGGCTGGATATTGATCAGTTTGCCCCGCGCCTTTCTTTTTTCTGGGCTATTGGGATGAACCATTTTATGGAAATTGCCAAAATGAGGGCGGGAAGGATGCTCTGGGCAAAACTCGTGAAACAGTTCAACCCAAAAAACCCAAAGTCGCTCGCTTTAAGAACTCACTGCCAGACCAGTGGATGGAGCCTTACCGAACAGGATCCTTTCAACAATGTGGCTAGGACTACCATTGAAGCGGCGGCCGCCGCTTTTGGGGGTACTCAGAGCCTGCACACCAATGCACTGGATGAGGCCATAGCCCTTCCAACTGACTTTTCCGCAAGGATTGCCCGCAATACGCAGTTGTTCCTTCAGGAGGAAACCCAGATTAACCGGACGGTGGATCCCTGGGCAGGAAGTTATTACGTGGAATACCTGACGGACCAGTTAGCCCGCAAGGCGTGGGAACTTCTCGAGGAAGTGGAGGAACACGGTGGAATGACTAAGGCCATAGAAGCAGGAATCCCCAAAATGCGGATAGAACAGGCTGCAGCCAAAAAACAAGCAAGAATAGACAGCGGTCAGGACATCATTGTAGGGGTAAACCAATATCAGCTGGAAGAGGAAGAGACCCTGCAGATCCTCGAAGTAGACAACGCTGAAGTGAGGAGGCAACAAATTGCCCGTATTGAGCAATTGAGGGCAGAGCGAGACAATGACGCGGTACAAAAAGCCTTACAAAGGCTAACCCTGGCCGCCAAAGCTAAATCGGGCAACGGCAAACAGGAAAATTTATTAGCTTTAGCTTTGGAGGCAGCGCGTGCAAAAGCCACCCTTGGGGAAATCAGCGATGCCCTGGAGGTAGCCTTTAATCGTTACAAAGCCAAAATCCAATCCTTTACCGGAGTGTACGCAAAAGAAATCAAAGACGACGAAAGCTTTAAAAAAGCGCGGGAACTGGCCGACCAGTTTGCAGAACTGGAGGGCCGCAGGCCTCGTATTATGATCGCCAAAATGGGACAGGACGGCCACGACAGGGGAGCCAAAGTAGTAGCTACTGGATATGCCGACCTCGGTTTTGATGTAGACATAGGGCCGCTATTCCAGACCCCGGCCGAGGCTGCGAAACAGGCCGTGGAAAACGATGTACATATTCTGGGGGTATCTTCCCTGGCCGCCGGACATAAAACCCTGGTGCCGCAGGTTCTGGAGGAACTCAAAAAGAACGAAAGAGAAGACATCATGGTCATTGTGGGCGGGGTTATCCCCAAGCAGGACTACAACTTCCTGTTTGAAGCCGGCGCTACTGCTGTTTTTGGACCAGGAACCAAAATAAGCGATGCCGCCATTGAAATACTGAACATCCTGATGGCTTCTTCCGAATAGGGAGTTGAATTCCAATCAATATCAAAGTTCAGGGACACAATGTTTGCCCCTGAACTTTTTGCATTGCCCCTGGATGTAATTAAAACTTTAACACGGGAACCTAAAGTTATTCACCTGCTGTTAACAAGTTACATTTTATCGCTAGCCAAATAATCGTATTTTTAAACCCTAACTTACTTAAGACGATGGGCAAAATTATTGCTATAGCCAACCAGAAAGGTGGGGTTGGAAAAACCACTACAACAGTTAACCTGGCCGCCTCGCTGGGGGTACTGGAAAAAAGCGTTCTTGTAATCGATGCCGACCCTCAGGCCAATGCCACTTCCGGCCTTGGAATTGAGGTGGACGAGGTAGAAGTGGGGACCTATCAGATGCTGGAGCATACGGCAGATGCCAGGGATACCATAATCAAGACCTCTTCCCCCAATGTAGACCTGATCCCTTCTCATATAGACCTTGTGGCCATTGAAATAGAACTGGTAGACAAGGATTCCCGGGAATCCATGCTGAAACAGGCCATAGTGGATTTGAAAGAACAGTACGATTATATCCTGATAGACTGTGCCCCTTCACTGGGATTACTGACCCTGAATGCACTCACATCGGCAGACTCCGTTATCATACCCATTCAGTGTGAATACTTTGCCCTTGAAGGACTGGGCAAATTGCTGAATACCATCAAAAGTGTTCAGCGCATACATAATCCAGACCTGGATATTGAAGGCATGTTATTAACCATGTACGACTCCAGGCTTCGGCTGTCTAATCAGGTGGTCAGCGAAGTGAAAAAACATTTCGGGGATATGGTTTTCGACACCATCATCCAGCGCAATGTGCGGCTGGGAGAAGCACCAAGCTACGGCGAAAGCATTATCAAATACGATGCAAGCAGCAAGGGGGCAACTAATTACCTGAACATGGCAGATGAATTACTCAAAAAGAACAGGGAGACGGTATAATGGCCAGGGCAACTAAAAAACAAGCATTGGGCAGGGGCCTTTCTGCACTGCTTAAGGATCCGGAAAACGATATCCGCACAGCAACCGACAAAAATGCGGAAAAGCTTGTGGGCAATATCGTGGAACTGGATCTGGATACTATTGAGGTCAACCCTTTCCAGCCCAGGTCTAACTTCAATGAGGAAAACCTGGAAGAACTGGCTTCTTCCATTCGGGAACTTGGGTTGATACAGCCCATAACTGTTCGTAAAATCGATTTCAATAAATTCCAGCTGGTATCGGGCGAACGAAGGTTCAGGGCCTCCAAACGTATTGGTTTGGAAACCATCCCCGCTTATATTCGCATAGCCAATGACCAGGAGACCCTGGAAATGGCCCTGGTGGAAAATATTCAGCGGCAGGACCTTGACCCCATTGAAATTGCACTTTCCTATAAGCGGCTTATAGAAGAAATAGAGCTTACTCAGGAAAAACTGAGTGAACGTGTTGGAAAAAAGCGTTCTACGATTACCAATTATCTGCGGTTGTTGCGACTGGATCCCATTATACAAACGGGTATCCGAGATGGCTTTATCAGCATGGGCCATGGACGGGCCCTGGTTAATATTCAGGATACCTCAGATCAGATCGATCTGTATGAAAAAATTGTGGGACAAAACTGGTCGGTAAGGGATACCGAAAAAGCAGTGCAGGATTACCACAAACCGGAATCAACTGATAATACATCTGGTTCTGGAAGTCCAGGCTCACAAATTGCCCCGGAACAGATTAAGGCCCTGCAGAATTACCTTTCAGCAAAGGTGGGTGTTTCCACCTCAAAATCTGGGAAAGGAAAAATCACCATTCCTTTTGAGTCTGAAGCGGAATTCTTACGTTTGTCCAAACTTATTACAGGTGACTAAAAACCTCTTCCTAGTCGTTTTCCTTTTCATGGTTATTCTCCCCTGCTTTTCCCAGGAAAAATCTTCTGCGGAACGTTCGTCGGATTCCCTGAAGACAGAAATGAGGAAAAGAGGTGTAGTGGTTAACGGGAAGCTGGACAAAAGGCGGGTAAATCCACTGGCTCCCAGTAAGGCAGCGTTTTATTCGGCTGTCTTTCCCGGCCTCGGCCAGATATACAACCGGCGCTACTGGAAATTACCAATTGTCTACGGCGCCATTGGTACAGGGGTATACGCGTATATCTACAACGATGATCTTTACAACCGGTTCCGCGATGCGTTTAAAAGGAGGAGGGCAGGATTTACAGATGACGAATTTTATGATGTGAATAATAGTGGGCTAGTGCCTGGAAGCCCGGATCTTTCGGATCAGGCCCTGCAGGATGCACAGGAACGCTATCAAAGAGACCGTGACCTGGCCTTATTGATCACCATTGCGCTATACGCCCTGAATATTATAGATGCCAACGTGGATGCCCATTTAAGACAGTTCAATGTAGATGAAAACCTTACGTTCGACCTGCAACCCTACCTGGAGTACCACCCCATAACATCCGACCCCAATTATGGAGTATCACTAACCCTTAAATTTTAGCTATGAGGATTGCATTGTTCGGATATGGTAAAATGGGCAAAATGATTGAAGGTATTGCCATGAAAAGGGGGCATGAGATAAAGGCGAGAATTGATATGGGGAATCTTGAGGATATAGACTTCAGGGAGATAGACATAGCGATAGATTTCAGTGTCCCTGAAGCAGCCGTTACCAATATTGAAAAAGCTCTTGAAAATGATGTTCCCGTGGTTTCCGGAACTACAGGCTGGTTAGACCAGTACTCCCATATTGTAAAGCGCTGCAACGAATTGGAAGGCGCATTCCTTTATGCTTCCAATTTCAGCCTTGGTGTAAATATCTTTTTTGCACTGAACGAATTCCTTGCTCAAAAAATGGCGCCCCTGAAACAGTATGAGGTATCCATCGAAGAGATACATCACACTGAAAAGCAGGATGCCCCCAGCGGCACAGCCATCACAATAGCTGAAGGCATACTGGAAAATTCAGATTATACCCACTGGAAACTGGGCAATGCCCGAGAAGGAGAAATACCCATTACTTCAAAACGCATTGGGGACTATGCTGGCACCCATACGGTTGATTATGACAGCAGCATTGATCAGATCAGGATTCAACATACGGCGCATTCCCGACAAGGGTTCGCCGAAGGAGCCGTAATAGCAGCTGAATGGCTATTGGGAAAAAAGGGTGTTTTTTCCATGCAGGATGTGTTAAACCTGGGTTAAGCAGGGGATTATTCTCGTGCATTTAATGTATTGTTACAAAAAATAAGGGATTCATTTCCTGGAAAGTGAATCGAAAGGCAATAGAGCGATGAACGGAACAGCTTGGATAATATTTATTTTGATCGTGCAGGTAATCCATTTCGGAGGCACCTGGAAGTTGTATAAAAAAGCAGGTCGTAAGCCGTGGGAAGCGCTGGTTCCTGTTTATAATGCCCTGGTATTAATGCAAATTATTCGCAGGCCAAAATGGTGGGTGATCCTCTTATTTATACCCATTATTAACCTGCTGATGTTCCCGGTAGTCTGGGTTGAAACAATCCGCAGCTTTGGTCGTAATAATTTACCCGAAACCTGGCTGGTAATCCTGACGCTGGGGTTCTATATTTACTACGTCAATTACGCCCTTGAAGTCGAATATATCGAAGACAGGAGTCTGCACCCCAAAAGCAGCCTGGGAGAATGGGTAAGTTCTATTGTTTTTGCCGTTGTGGCCGCTACCCTCGTTCACACCTATTTTATACAGCCCTATGTAATCCCAACAGGTTCCCTAGAGCGGACCTTGCGAATAGGTGACCTGCTGTTTGTAAGTAAATTTCATTACGGAGCACGCGCACCCATGACGACTATAGCCGCCCCTATGGTTCACGATACCATTCCCGGATTGGGGATAAGGTCTTATCTCAATAAACCTCAACTCCCCTACTTCAGGCTGCCCGGTTTCCAAAAAGTGAAGAAAAACGATATTGTGGTCTTCAGCTGGCCTGCAGATACGGTACGCATCTTTTTCAAAAGGGAAAAAGGGGTTAAGAAGCCAATCGATAAAAAGTCGAACTACGTAAAGCGCTGTGTTGGAACACCCGGGGATTCCCTTCAGATTATAGACAGTTACATATATATCAATGGGGAGAAACTACAGTTGTCCGACCGGGCAAAACCGCAGTACGATTATAATGTCTACGCCCAGAAAGGGGTTTCTTCCCGCCTGCTCCTGGAATTGGGAGTATCTGAATTTACAAGAACATATGTATCACCTCCACTGAGTCAGGCACAGCTCAATGCCCTGAATCCCTACCTATTGGGCGGGGGACAAAATGCCCGGGGGGACATAGAATTATACACCAATGCCAATGGCATACCAATCAAGGTAATCCGGTCGGCCGGTATTTCACTAAAGGAAGTTACGGCGAGGCAAAGATCGGTCACCTTAACGGATGAAATGCTGATTCAATTGGAGCAGAGTAAAAGCATTGACTCTGTTGTTAAGATAATTGAACCTGCTGGGGTCAAGGGGTACAATATTTTCCCCAATCACCGGGATTATGCCTGGAATAACGACAATTTCGGTCCCATCTATATCCCGGGCAAAGGAGATGAGGTTAAACTGGACCTGGGTACTCTTCCGTTATACAAGAAAATCATACGGGACTATGAGGGGAATACTGTGGATGTTTCCGGAAACCAGATCCTGATCAATGGGGAAGTGGCTGATTCCTACACCTTCAAAAAGGATTACTACTGGATGATGGGAGACAACCGGGACCACTCTGAAGATTCCCGCACCTGGGGATATGTACCTGCTGACCATATTGTTGGTAAGCCCGTATTCATCTGGTTGAGCTTTGACAATTTCAATGACGGTATCAGCAATTGGAAACCCAGGTGGGATCGTATCTTCACCACCGTTGGAGGAGATGGGGAGCCCCGCTCCTATTTCCGCCATTTCCTTGTGGTACTCGGGGCATGGCTGGTATTTGACTTTTTCCGCAAACGCAGGAAAAAAGCCAAACAAAAGGTATAAGACCCATGCCTGTTTTATTGCATCCGGTCTATTTCCCCAACATCCATACTTTTTCAATACTGGCTCGGCACGAGATCGTTTGGGAAACATGGGATAATTACCAGAAACAAACCTATCGCAACCGCTGTTATATCTGTACGGATCAGGGCAGGTTGATGCTAAACATTCCCATTAAACATGTTGGAGGTAAAGAAGGCAGGCAACTATACCGTGATGTACAGATAGATTATTCGGAAAACTGGCCACGTCAACATTGGAGAACCCTGCAAACGGCCTACCGCACCTCACCTTTTTTTGAGTTCTATGAGGACGACCTGGCCCCCCTTTTTGAAAGAAAGGAAAGGTACCTGATGGATTTTAACCTCAAGACTATTGCTGCAATTTGCGAATGCCTGCAATTACCCTTTCAGGATAAAAGGACAAAAAGCTACCTCCAACCTGCAGTTGATATGCTGGATGCCCGCGATCTGGTACATTCCAAAGGAGAAAAACCACCACAGCAGGTGCCCTATATTCAGGTATTTGGAGATAGACACGGGTTTATCAGCAATCTCAGCATTCTGGACCTGCTTTTTAACGAAGGTAGCAGGGCCGTCGATTATCTGAGGAATCAAACACTCAGCCTTGATGTATAGGGAATTTATACATTACGGAATACATTTCCTGTTGCCCATAGCCATAGGAGTCCTTGCCTTTCCGCAGTATCGTTTGCGGGCTGTATTGATCTTGCTAGGGGGTATACTGCTGGATGTGGATCACTTGCTGGCCAATCCGGTTTTTGATCCTGACCGCTGCAGTATGGGATTTCATCCCTTGCATACCTTTTGGGCTATTGGCGTCTACATAGCACTTCTATTTCCCGCCAAAACCCGCATTTGGGGTCTGGCTTTTCTAATACATATGCTCGCAGATACCGCAGATTGCCTGTTAATTTGATCGATATTTCAGGCGGGCCATTACCGGGAGGTGATCTGATTTCCTGATATTAAAATTCTGATGATCAATTACTTCAAAAGCCTGGTCATCAGCCAGGATAAAATCGATTCTTGCAGAAATATAGTTGCGTTTGAAGGTAGTCCCCCAACCCCCGCCTTCTTCCCGGAATGAATCCTTCATATCTTCAGACAGACGTCTAAAACTGGGTGAATATGGTGGCTGATTAAAATCACCAGCATAAACCACCGGATGATTCGAAGACTTTCGGTGATTCTCCAGGATAACGGCCTGTTCACGGTGTTTAGCAGCGGTATGTTGCAAACGCTTCATAAAATCCTTGCCTGCATTCCTTTTAATCAGGGATCTGAAGGAATAAATCCAGTAAGATTGAAGGTGCACATTATATATCCTGATTGTATCTTTTCCATAGGCCACATCTGCATAAATAGCATTGTTGCCGCTATTAGGAAAATTAAGAGACCCGCCATTTGCAATAGGGTATTTAGAGAGAATAGCCTGACTGGTTCTTCCAGTTCCGTGTGGGGTATAGTATCGGAATGGATAACTGGCTATTAATTCCGGCCTTACCGGTTTGTATTCCTGAAAACAAACAACATCCGGATCCTGCTCAGAAATAAATTCTAGAATATCTATACTAACTATCCCTGAAGCTTCCTTCCCTGCCCAATATTTGAATCCCTGTACATTATAACTAAAAATGGAAAGATCTTTTTCCGATAAATCCGGTTTAAGAAATTGGATTTCATATATACTCCCAAAACACCAGAATCCCACTAATAAGGAAATCGCGGAGATTAAGGCAAATTGTTTTTTTATCCATATCCAAAATACCAGGAACAGTAAGTTGATAATCATCAATGGTGGAACCAGTATTCCAATTACATCTACTAGCGGGAGTGAAGGGATAGGTTTATAAGCATTATAACAAGCCAGTAAAAGCGTAAAAGCCGCTGCAACATTGAGAAGTACAAAAAACTTGCGAATACCTGAAGCCAGTCTCATAGCTCAGTCCTCCTTTCCTGCCTTAAACAGGAAATCTTTCTCTTCTTTGGAAAGGCTTTCGTAGCCGGATTTACTAATCTTGTCCAAAATAGCGTCTATTTTGCGCTGCCTGCTTTCTTTTTGATAATCCGGTGACTTTTTACCAGTTTTTCCATTTTTGCGATAAACGGTTTTCATCGGGGCTTTTTTCTCTTGCTTTTTGAATAGGGAAGCCAGACTGTCCAGCAACGCGGAAAAACCCTTACCAATGTCCTGCCCATTCAATAGTCTTCGGGCATAATAATAGCCAAGCACTGCTCCACCGAGATGTGCTATGCGTCCGCCTGGGTTCTGATCGGCGGTAATCATGACCAGATCCATAAGAACAATAAAGGCTCCTATATGCCATAATTTCACATTAAAAAATAACAGGCGTACCTCCTGATTGGGCATATAGGCGCACACGAAAATCAAAACTGCCGTTACTCCTGCAGAAGCTCCAATAAGACTGGTCCTTCCTCCCATAAAGGCGGGAAAAACATTGTAACTCAACAGGAATAGCAGCCCCCCGAGAATAACTCCAAGGAAATAGACATTAGTAAAGGTTCTATTTCCGAAAAGATTAAGGAATATACGCCCCACATAATACAAAACCAGCATGTTGAAGAACAGGTGCAACAAACCTCCATGAAAAAAGGAATAGGTGACCAGGGACCAGGGCTGACTCAGCATATCGAAAAAGTCGGCCGGCAATTCAAACCAGCGAACTATAGCATTCCCGTTTAATGCAAACAGGTAAACAACCAGCGCATGAATGATATAAACGGCAACGTTGATGACAATAAGCTTTTCAGCAGTGTTCAGTCGTGCAAATTGATAATTGAGATTTCCAGTACTCATTTAATCCCATCGATTTTGATTAAACTGGTTTTTCTTCCAGTACCACATCATTATAAACCCAAACAAGGCCCCGCCAACGTGGGCAAAGTGTGCGATTCCACTTCCAAATATAGACACTCCGGTAACCCCTGAGAACAAATCCAGAGCCACCAGGACGGGGATAAAATACTTGGCCTTTATAGGGACCGGCAGGAAGATAAGGAAGAGTTCGCTGTTGGGAAAAGACATCCCAAAAGCAACCAATATTCCATAAATGGCTCCGGAAGCCCCTACCGCAGGAGTATTGAATGCTGCTAAAAAATTTGTGATGGTACGTTCCGATGCTGCATTGTACCATTCCGGACTGTATTTGCCCTCCATAATGATCTGCATGACCTGGTCTTCCTGCCAGCCTGCGGCCAGCAAGGCATCCATCCCTGCATTGAAATTATAATAATTTACTGCCGTATGGATAACAGCAGCACCCAGACCGGCCGAAAAATAGAAAAACAGGAATTTATTCCTTCCCCACATGCGCTCCAGTGGGGACCCAAAGGCCCACAGGGCATACATATTAAACAGAATATGCATAAACCCGCCGTGCATAAACATGTGCGACAGCACCTGCCAGAAACCAAAATTTGAATTTTCAGGAAACCAGAGTGAAAACCACTGATACATCTGATCACCATAAAGACTGGTGGCTACAAAAAACAGGATGTTGATAATCAACAGATGCTTTATGGCATCGGTAACTCTACCCATTTAATTAAAATTTTTATCGATTTCACTTTCGGCCATGGTGATATAGGCCGGTTTTTGAAAAGGGCACAACTTAGGTTCCCTGCAGGCAAACAGGTCATTTACCAGTGACTGGCGCGAGGCCTCATTCAATGGAGTTCCTGTTTTTACCGCCAGGGCCTTGCTCAGTGTACGCGAAAGCAGATCGGCAGGCGAAGTGTCTAATTGGTCCCCATGTGCCTGGGCTTCTGCTATCAATTCGTCCATCACTATACCTACTTCATTTTCGGCTACCAGGGCCGGTATCCCTGCTATCTTCAATTGCTCTTCGCCCATTTCTTCAAAAACAAATCCAAACATTTCCAATTGTTCCTTTATATCGGAAATAATGCTCATCTCAGATCTGGAAAAAGACAAAACCAAAGGAAAAAGCAATTGCTGGCTCACCGCTTCCTTAAAGGTCGCCATCTTTAAAAACTTTTCGTAAAGAATTCGCTGGTGGGCCCTGTTTTGATGAATAATCAGCATTCCGGATTTGATAGTAGTCACTACATACTTCCTCCGAAGCTGAAAACTGGTTAATTGGGTTTCCGTGTCTTCGTAAAGAGGATCGAAGGATAATGGCGCGTTAGCCTCAGACTCGAGATGTACGCTGCTGAATGAGGTCTCCTCACTCATTTTAGATTCCAGTCCCACATAAAGCCCTTCCCATTCGGCCGCAGGTCTTCTTTCCCGACTTGAATGGCGAAAGGTTTGGGCAGAATCTTCTTTAAAGGGGTTGTATCCCGTGTCTACCTGAATCCTGGGCTGTATGGCAGATTTATCACGGTAGGCATAGGGCGTATCCAGGTTCCGGTCCTGGTCAAAATCCAAAACCGGGGCAATGTTGAACTGCCCGAGGCTGTGTTTGATAGCAGATCTCAGGATGGCATAGATGGTATGCTCATCATCGAATTTGATCTCCGTCTTGGTAGGATGAATATTGACATCAATAGAAGAAGGGTCAACTTCCAGGTATAGAAAGTAGCCTGGGTGTGTGTCTGCTCTAAGCAAGCCCTCAAATGCACTCACCACGGCGTGATGCAGGTAAGGGCTTTTGATATAGCGGTTATTGACAAAGAAATATTGCTCTCCCCTGCTCTTTTTGGCATATTCTGGCTTGCAAATAAAACCGTGTAACTTAACAACTTCCGTTTCCTCCTCAACCGGCACTAGCTTCTCCTTGGTCTTACCCCCGAAAATCCCCACAATCCGTTTTTTAAGTGATGCAGGTGGAAGGTGGAAAAGCTCACTCCCATTGTGAAAAAAATGAAACTCTATATCGGGGTGTGCCAAAGCCACCCTGTGGAATTCGTCTGTTATATGGCGTAATTCTACCTGCTGGGATTTCAGGAAATTCCTTCGTGCAGGAATATTAAAGAAAAGGTGTTTTACTGAAATGGAGGTGCCCTCAGGGACCGCCGTAAATTCCTGTGAGGCTACCGTTCCTCCTTCAATCTTTATAGCGGTACCCAATTCTGCCTGACCTTCCCGGGTATTCAGCTCTACATGTGCAATAGCTGCTATTGACGCAAGGGCCTCTCCGCGAAACCCCTTGGTGTTAATCTGAAATAAATCATCTGCAGATGTAATCTTGGATGTAGCATGCCGTTCAAAACAAAACCTGGCATCAGTATGGCTCATTCCGGTACCATTGTCAATAACCTGAATAAGGGTCCTGCCGCCGTCCTTAACCACTAGTTTTATGATGGTGGCTCTGGCGTCTATGGCATTTTCAAGCAGTTCCTTGACTACAGATGCCGGACGCTGTACTACCTCTCCGGCAGCAATTTGATTTGCCACGTGATCGGGCAATAACTGAATGATATCTGCCATTAACGATTAGAAAAATATTGATAGATCAAAATCGATTATGAAAAGGAATATCAGTACCAATATTGCTATTATGATAAGCATCCTCAATCTGAGGTTGGGATCTCCTCTACGCCTGCGGTCTTCCATAGCCCTGCGGAATTTGCCCTTTATTCCCCCTGAGGTATTGTACGTGGTGCGGAACTTGTCCAGTTTGCGTTCAATCTTAAAAGGATTACCCTCCCCTTTATCGTAATAACGGGGGTTATAATCAAACTTCTTATTCTTTCGCAACCTTGAAAACCTTCCCATAACCTGAGCAAATCAAAGGTACTTAAATTCGCAGGAAGTGAAGAAGCCTACTTCCCAAAATTTGTTAATGGGCAATTGCATCCTTGTGAAGGTTAAAAAACAGTCTGTTTCTAGGACAAAGAGGCCATCTTAATGGCTACAATAGCAGCTTCCGCTCCCTTATTTCCGTGTACACCTCCACTGCGATCAATTGCCTGCTGCAAGGTGTCGTCTGTCAGGACACAGAAAATGGTAGGTGTATTATACTTTACATTAAGGTCCTTGATACCCTGAGCTGTTGCTCCGGCGACAAAATCAAAATGTTTGGTTTCACCCCTTATAACACTGCCTATGGCTATAACCGCATCAAGATCCAGGGATTCTATCATTTTCTTGCACCCGAAAGTGAGCTCAAAACTACCAGGTACATCCCACCGGATTATCCGATCTTCATGAACACCACAATCAACAAGGGTCTGGTAGGCGCCTTTGTAAAGATTTTCTGTGATCTCCGGGTTCCATTCAGACACAACGAGGCCAATCCTCAAATGGTTCGCCGGGGGAAGTCCTGACTTATCGTATTCCGAAAGGTTCTTTCCTTTGGTGGCCATCAGCTGCCCCTTTTTGCCATACCGATAAGAGCGTCGATGGTAGCCGCCTCACTTGAAGTGGGATAATCGTCCTTGATTCTCTGGAAATACTTGAGCGCCTTGCTGAAGTCCTCTAACTCCATAGCTGTTATACCTGACTTATACAGATATCTAGGGGTAGTAAATTCATTATCGTCAAAGTCAAGCGCTTTTTCATAATAACCCAGGGCATCAGAAGGTTGTCCCAGTTGCATAAAAGCGTCCCCAATCCCTCCAATGGCTAAAGCACCGGTTATCTCCTCATCTGGTGAATACTGCTCCAGGTAATCAATTGCCTTATCGTATTGCTGAAGATTAAGATAAGACATCCCTGCGGCATAGGTAGCAATATTTGCAGCCTTTGTGCCTTTGTATTCATCGATGATATCCAGCAGACCGTATTTTCCTTCACCACCGTTCAGTGCCAGCAGGAACAGTGAATCCCTGATTTCCGGGTTTTGCTGGGCCTGCTCAAAATATTGCTGAGGATAATACAATTCATTGTTCGCCTCAACCGACTTCGGTTCCAGAATAAACTGGTTGTACGCCAGGTAACCCAGTACCACAACGGCAATGGCAGCAATTGTTCCCAAAATATAGTTCTGGTTTTTGGAAACCCATTGTTCCGATCTGGAAGCACTCTCGTCAAGGGTACTGAAAACCTCCGCCGTAGCGCTGCCTTTAACATCCATTTCCCTCTCCTCGGCCTTATTTTTAGGTTTGTATCCCCTTTTCTTGTATGTTGCCATCTTATTCGTATTTGGTCGCGCAAAAATAAAGTTTTTATCCAAAATCTAAAGGGTAATTATTCCTTAATTTTGAATATTTTACGTCTCTGGCAGACCCTAAAATTGAATACCCAAGGTGCATTTAAAGCAATTATCACTAGTTAACTACAAGAATTTTGATTCCCGGGAATTCGAGTTCGACAATAAAATCAATTGTTTTGTTGGCAATAACGGCATTGGAAAGACCAACATACTCGATTCGATTTACCACCTCACTTTGGGTAAAAGCTATTTCAATCCTATTGCTTCACAAAACATAACCCACGGGAAGGATTTTTTCCTGCTCGAAGGAACATTTGAAAAGAACGGGCGTGAAGAAAAAATTGTTTGCAGCCTCAAAAGAGGGGGCAAAAAGATGATCAAACGCAATGGGAAGATGTACGATCGCCTGTCCGACCATATCGGGCTTTTACCCCTGGTTATGATATCTCCGGCAGACCGCGACCTGATACTGGAGGGAAGCGAAACAAGAAGGAAATTCATGGATGGGGTAATTTCTCAATCGAACCCGGAATATCTAAGGGCCCTGATACGTTACAATAAGGTACTGGCACAACGCAATTCCCTTCTTAAATTCTTTGCCCTGAACAATACTTTTGACGGTGAGACACTGGGCGTGTACGATCAGCAACTGGACCTTTTGGGTACTACCATATACAAAGAGCGACTAGCATTTCTGGAGGCCTTTGTACCCCTTTTCAGAGAACAATATCAGGCTATATCAGCCGGGAATGAACCGGTTAACCTTAGATACAATAGCACCCTCCACGAGGGTGAGCTAATTGATGAGTTGCGTCAAAATATTAATCGCGATCGTGCCCTGCAATACACCAGTGTAGGTATACACAAGGATGATTTGCTTTTTGAAATTTCAAACCATCCAATTAAAAAATTTGGCAGTCAGGGACAACAGAAATCCTACCTCATCTCCCTGAAATTTGCCCAGTTCCACCTGATTAAAAAGCAGGAAAAGACCACCCCGATATTATTACTGGACGATATCTTTGACAAACTTGATGAAAACAGGGTTGAACACATCATAACGCTGGTAAAAGATGAGAATTTTGGACAGATCTTCATAAGCGACACCCATCCCGAGCGTACTGAAAATGTTGTCCGGGCTATTCATCAATCCTACAAAATATTTAAATTGTAATATGAAAGTCTGGTACTGCGTATTCACAGTTTGCTTGCTACTCGGATGTGGTTCCAGGGTAGATCCCGGCGCACTTCCCCAATTGAATGGGTACTGGGAAATTGAGAAGGTAGTCTTTCCCGACGGAAGTAATAAAACTTATGAGGTTAACACCTCTATTGATTTCATTGAGATCAAGGGCCAGCAGGGCTTTCGAAAGAAAATGCAACCTCAATTTGATGGCACTTTCAATACTTCGGATGATGCGGAACAGTTTACCGTAATATCAGTAAAAAACAGGCTGATCATGAGATATTCCAACGCAGATAACCACTGGGAAGAGACGTTGGTGGAGATTACTACAGACCATTTTCAGGTACTGAGTGAAGATGGGGTTACCTACCACTATAAACGCTATGAACCTCTAGAAATGAACTAAATATGGCCAAACACAAAAACCAGCAATCCCTGGGGGAGGCATTACAGGAATTCATCTCCTCAAACAAACTGCAAAGTGGAATAGACCAGGTAAACGTAAAGGAAGCCTGGGAAAGGGTTTTGGGTAATGGCGTAAATCACTACACCAAGTCAGTAACCCTGAGAAACGATATTCTTTATGTTAACCTGTCTTCTTCCGTGCTTCGTGAAGAATTAAGCCTTGGTACCTCCAGAATTATAGCCATGCTGAATGAGGACCTGGGAAGAGAAGTTATCCAGAAATTGATATTGCGTTAAAAAAAATCGGCCCGGATGGGCCGATTTTATATTTTAGTAGATTTCCCTGCCGGAAAAATGAAAAGCGCCTTCAATAGCTGCGTTTTCATCGCTGTCCGAACCATGAACAGCATTTTCACCTATGTCCTTGGCGTATAGTTTCCTTATGGTACCTTCTGCAGCTTCCTGTGGATTGGTAGCCCCGATCAGCGCCCTGAAATCCTCAACTGCATTTTCTTTTTCCAGAATAGCCGACACAATCGGACCCCTGGTCATAAAAGCAACCAGCTCGTTAAAGAAAGGGCGTTCCTTGTGAATTGCATAGAACTCCTGCGCATCTCTCTTGCTAAGCTGTGTATACTTCATTGCTACGATTTTAAACCCTGCTGAAGTGATCTTCTCAAGAATAGCACCAATATATCCGTTCTCCACGGCATCAGGTTTGATCATCGTAAACGTTCTGTTTCCTGCCATTTTAAAAATTTTCGGCAAAAGTACACTTTATTGGCCCAACCCACAACATTAATACTGCTGCTTTAAATCCTGAAGAATTTGACCCCCGTCTCCCCGCATTTGCATATGCACTTCACCTGTTTCCAGGTTAAGGCGCAACCATCCAAAGCTCTCGGTTGAAACAACTTCTCCTACCCTGTAAGCGTTGGGTTCTCCCGTAAACCCACGATAGGCATGCGTGAGGCCACTGCTTGTAAAATCCACCAGGGGATAGGAAAGCCCGGGTACATCCTTTCTGGAGAATTCAGAAATATGGCGGTCTCCTGATAAGAAAATCACACCTTTAGCACCGGAACCGGAAATCAATTGTTCCATACGGGAGACCTCATTCGGGAAATTAGCCCAGCATTCAAAACCGTGTTCCCCGGAAAGGAATTGTATACTGCTAACGATCAGATTAAAATCGGCCTTTGAAGTTTGCAACTGCTCTTCCAACCATTTCCATTGCTGTTCGCCAAGAATGGTTCCCCGACCGGAAAGGTCAGGGGTGTATCTCTTCTGGGTGATTGTATCCTTGATCAGAGGTGATCTGAAATAACGTGTATCCAGGACGAGGATTCTCACACTTCCGCCCCGGCCTTTGTAATCAAAACTGTGATACACCCCTTCCCGTGTTCTCCTTGGATCATCCCTGGAAACGTTGAGGAAATCCAGGAATACCTGTTGGCTTTCTGCTTTAGCCTCAAACTCCACCCCCCCGTCATTCAGACCGTAATCATGATCGTCCCAGGTACCCAGCATCTTAACCTTCTTTCGCAACCTGTTATATACAGGCACTTTATTTTGGGCCTCATACATTTCCCTCAGTAGCTGCATATTATCAGTATCTGCATAAATGTTGTCTCCGCCCCAGATCCATAAATCAGGTTCGAGATCCAGGATATCGTCCCATAAAAGATTATCAAGGTCGTGCTTGTTGCAGGAACCAAAGGCTATGTTTAATTCTTTCTTCGGCTCAATCGCACCTGAGGGGCCAACAGTGGTTTTGCAACTGATTACAAAAACCGAAAGCAATAGGATAATAAGATAGTATCTCATAATTACAGTTAGTGGTTACCACAAAAATACAGCTTATATCACTACCCCTATATTATTAAATTGTATCTTTGAGCGCATGAATTTGACGCAGGCTCAATCCGTTCAGCAGCTTCTTTCCAGACCACAAAAAATAGCTATTGTTCCCCATAAAAATCCAGATGGAGACGCCATCGGCTCTTCCCTTGGGCTATGCCATTATTTGCAGTTAAAGGGCCATGAGGCAAGGGTAATAGTTCCCAATGACTTCCCTAAATTCCTCAAATGGATTCCAGGAACCCAGGAAATCCTGATTTACGAATGGGATCAGTCTAATGCTGAAAAAGTAATCCTGGAAGCTACAGTTGTCTTCACCCTGGATTTCAATGACCTAAGCAGGAGTGGTGCGGTGGAAAAATCACTTCAAAAGGTATCTGCTCCAATAGTGATGATAGATCATCACCAGGCACCTCATGACTATGCCAGCATTACCTATTCCGATGTCAGCATGAGCTCCACTGCCGAAATGGTTTACAATTTTATTGAGGCTCTCGGGGATAGGGAAATAATAAATGCAGACATCGCTAACTGCCTGTACGCGGGCATTCTTACGGATACCGGATCATTTAAATTCGCATCAACCACCAGCAGGACCCATCGCGTGGTAGCCGACCTTATCGATAAAGGTGCCAGCAACAGTGAAATCCACAACCGGATATTCGACACCAACACCCCGGACAGACTGCATCTGCTGGGTTGTGCACTCAATAATATGGTCATTCTTCCCGAATATAACACGGCATATATAACCCTGAGCCAGGATGAACTGGATGCTAACCATTTTCGCAAGGGTGATACCGAGGGCTTTGTGAACTACGGTCTAACGCTTGAAAACATTCGCTTTGCTGTAATCTTTATTGAAAACCGGGATGAAGGCATTATCAAGATTTCTTTCCGATCGGAAGGTGAATTTTCGGTAAATGAGTTCGCGCGGGCTCATTTTCAGGGTGGAGGGCATACCAATGCTGCAGGAGGTAAGAGTGAATTGAGCATGGAAGAGACTACAAGTCGTTTTGTTGCGTTATTGGACCAGTATAAATCTGAATTAGCAAAATGAAAAAGCTGCTTTTATTAGTTCCCCTGCTGGGTATGGTTGCCTGTGGACAACCGGAACCACGGAAACCCATCAAAGCTTCGGGGAATAGTTTTTTAAAAGAATCTGCTGCCCGAAGCAAAAAATTACTGGAAAGGGAAGAAGGGCTGATCCGAACCATAATCGCGGCAGACACTACCCATGTGTACAACACCTCAGGGGAGGGTTCCTGGTATTTTTACCTGGACCAAAATGAGTCGGGACTGCTCGCCGAACCGGACGACCTGGTTACCCTTACCTACGATATTGTCAGCCTTGAAAATGACACAATATACTCCCAACAGGAGATCGGAATTATTCAATATAAAGTAGATAAGCAGGAGCTTTTCCCTGGCCTGAGAAACAGTGTAAAGTTGCTGAGGGAAAATGAAAGGGCAACCTTTCTGTTCACCTCACCCATGGCTTTTGGTTACCCTGGCGACAAGGAACGCATTGGGACTAATGTCCCCATAAAATCTACCATTCAAATTCTCAAAGTAGAAAAACAATCAGAAAATAACGAAGAGTAAACCTATGAAAAAGTTAAGCAACGTAATGGGGCTGTTTGCCCTGATACTAATCGCAATCGGATGTAAAAGCAGCCAGTACCCCGAACTTGGAGACGGCCTTTTTGCGGACATCCAGACCAACAAGGGCAATATCATCCTGAAACTTGAACATGAAAAAACACCAGTAACGGTGGCTAATTTTGTTTCCCTGGCAGAGGGCAACAATCCTTTTGTCAGTGAAAACTACAAAGACAAGAAATTTTTCGACGGGGTTATCTTTCATCGCGTTATCAAAGACTTCATGATACAGGGTGGCGACCCTACCGCCACCGGGAGTGGCAACCCGGGCTACCGCTTCAGGAATGAAATCGTGGACTCCCTACGTCACAGCCGCAAGGGTATTCTATCAATGGCCAATTCCGGAGGGGAGAAGACTAATGGCAGCCAGTTTTTCATTACACATAAAGAAACCCCATGGCTGGATGGTAAGCACACCGTATTTGGAGAGGTAGTACAGGGGCTGGATGTAGTAGATTCCATTGCCAATGTGGAAGTTGGGGATGGAAACAGGCCTGTGTCTGATGTAACCATGAATGCTGTTGTAATTGTCCGCAATGGTAAAGAGGCTCGCAAGTTCGATGCTGTTCAGGTCATGACGGACTATTTTGCAGAGGAAGAAGCCAGAGAGGCAGCCATGAAAAAAAGGATAGCGGATTTTGTATCCGAAACAACGGCCCAGAAGGAAGCTGCCGAGGCGTTGCCCTCAGGTTTGAAGATTCACGTACTGAAAAAAGGATCTGGAGAAAAGCCAAATGTTGGGCAACAAGTACTGGTGAATTATGCGGGATGGCTTAGCGATGGTACACTTTTCGACACAAGTGTTGCTGAGGTTGCCGAGCAGTTTGGAAAATTTGATCAGATCAACCGTATGCACCGGGGAGACTTTTCTCCCTCTCCAATGGATTACAGCCCTGATTCCCGCCTGATCGCGGGCTTCAAAGAAGGGTTGTTAACCATGAAAGTGGGTGATAAAGTACGATTATTCATCCCCTCCTACCTGGGATATGGTCCTCAGGGGGGCGGACCAATACCTCCCAATGCAGATCTCATTTTTGATCTTGAGATCATTGATATGGCAGAATAAAGAGAAGGCCGGCCTTTAACCCGGCCTTCTTTTTTATCCCTTTTCAGGAATATGTAGCAATATCTCCTGTAAAAACTTCCAGAATTTCTGTACTGACGGGATGCTTACCCTTTCATCCGGGGAATGAGCCCCTAATATAGTAGGGCCAAAACTAATCATATCCATTTCCGGATAGTGTTGGCCTAAAATCCCGCATTCCAGTCCTGCATGGCATGCCACTACTTTGGGTTTGGATTTAAAAAGGACTTCATAGCGCTGTTTAAGCACTTCCAGTATTTCAGAATCGGGGTTTGGACTCCAACCGGGGTAACTGCCGCTGAAGGAAACCTCATAACCCGCAAGTGCAAATGAACTCTTTAGCGCCATGGCCAGGTCCATTTTGGATGATTCCACAGCTGAACGTGTCAGGCAACCTATTTTCAATTTCCCGTCCTGTACAGTGACATTGGCAATATTGTTGGAAGTTTCAACCAGGTCGGCAATGGCCGGACTCATGCGATACACCCCGTTATGCGCTGCATAAACGGCTTTTACCAGAAGCCCAAAGGCCTCTTGCTCCATAACTTTTTCGGGCAAACTGGTTTGTTCTAGCGCAATCACGAGGTCGGGTTCGGGGAGCATCAGCTCACTTTTGATAGCAGCTGTCCATTCCTTAAAATGGTTCCTGAATTCCCCTTCCTCTGTTTTATCAATAACTACAATAGCTGTGCTCTCCCGGGGGATTGCATTGCGCAATCCGCCTCCATTGATTTCAGCCAATTGTACATTAAAATTATACAAAGCGTTGGACAACAACCTGTTCATAATTTTATTGGCATTGCCCAATCCCTTGTGGATATCCATACCACTATGACCACCATTCAAACCCCTGACCTTTATGCTATAGGCAACGCCTCCCTCTGCTACAGGATTTTCGGAGTAAGCAGCCCGGGCAGTAATGTCTATACCTCCGGCACATCCTATATCAATTTCATCATCTTCCTCGGTATCCAAGTTGAGCAGGATTTCACCTTTCAGCACTCCCGGCTGTAATCCTTTTGCACCGGTCATTCCGGTTTCTTCATCAATCGTAAAAAGTGCCTCAAGCGGAGGGTGTGGAATACTGTCAGCCTGCAATAAACTCATAATAGCGGCAACACCCATACCGTTATCCGCACCCAGGGTGGTGCCCTTAGCCCTGACCCAGTCGCCATCAACTTCCATTACAATCCCCTCACTGTCAAAATCGAACTTAGTGTCCGTGTTTTTCTGATGAACCATGTCCAAATGAGATTGCAGGGTTACCACTTTACGATTCTCCATTCCGCTGGTAGCGGGTTTCCTGATAATCACATTTCCAACTTCATCCCTGAAAGTTTCCAAACCAAGGCCCTGGCCAAAATCCATCATAAAGGCAATTACCCGTTCTTCTTTCTTGGATGGCCTGGGTACTGCATTGAGGTCGGAAAAGTTATTCCAGACAGCTTGTGGAGCAAGCTTTCTAACGACTGTGTTCATACTGTAAATTTTAGTCCAAAAATAAGGCATGGAAGATAACCAAGCGAGAGATTTCCCTAATTTTGAAGTCTATGAAGAACCGATGGATAAATGGCATTGCCCTTTCGCTTATACCTCAGGTTATTTTAGTGAGGGTCCTGGCCCTTTTCCCGGAATGGATAGAGCAGTATTACAGTCTGGGGATATTCCCGGTGATCTCCGGGTTTTTCAGAACCTTGCTGGGATGGATACCCTTTTCTGTAGGCGACATCCTCTACACCCTGTTCTTTGTACTTGCAATCCGCTACCTATACAGCTCATGGACTATCTACAAAGGCAGGCCTGTAATTTTATTAAGAGACATTGCAATGGTTCTTGCGGTAGTTCATTTTACGTTCTACTTTTCCTGGGGATTGAATTATTTCCGACAGCCCCTCCATCAATACCTCAAACTGGAAAAAACTTATGAGGTTAAGGACCTTTATGCGATATCCCTGCAATTGGTAGGTGCCACTAATAGTCTACAGGAACAGATCACAGATTCAGACAGTATCCCTGTTTCCTTCCCATTTTCAAAATCCGAAGTATTTGATATGACCCTGGCGGGATATGATGCACTTCAGCAAGAATACCCGGCTCTTGGATATTCCCGTCCAAGCGTGAAGCGATCCCTGTTGAGCATTGGCCTTTCTTATATGGGTTATGGGGGATACCTTAACCCCTTTACACATGAGGCCCAGGTAAATGGCAAGCTGCCTAAATTCAGGTACCCCGTGGTTGCGGGACATGAAATTGGTCACCAGCTGGGTTATTCGGCAGAAAATGAAGTAAGTTTTATTGGTTACCTCGCAACGCTTAGGAACAAGAATATTTATTTCCAGTATTCTGCCTATGCCTACGCCCTTGGTTATTGCCTCCGCGATCTGAGACTCAGGGATAAAGAGGCATGGGAAGAGCTAAGGTTGCAAATCAACCCAGGGGTGAAAGCGAATTACCAGGAGGTAACCGATTTCTGGAAGCAGTACGAAAACCCTTTAGAACCCATTTTTAAATCGGCATTCAACACCTTCTTAAAAGCCAACAAACAAAAAAAGGGGATTAAAAGCTACAATCAGGTAGTTTCCCTTATTGTCAACTATCATTTGGATAATCCTGTCATGGCCAACTAAAAGGCCAAATGGGTAAGTATTTCCTATTTTTGCTTCTATGCGCCAGGGAAAACATATCTCCAGTCTTCAAAACCCGTTAGTCCGCCAGATACTGCAGCTCAAGGAGAAAAAAAGGGGCAGGGATAAAACCGGTCTTTTTATTCTGGAAGGGCAAAGGGAACTGCAACTGGCCCTGAGAGGAGGGTATGAAATCACAAAAGTCTTTTTCTGTGCTGATATTATTTCGCTTGAGGAATTGGCTAACCTGTTCCCTTCGGTAGCCGCCGATATAGAAGCCATAGAATTATCCCGCGAGGTCTATAGGCGCGTAGCTTACCGGGAAAAGACCGAAGGTATGCTGGCTCTTGCCAAAGCCAAATCGCATAAATTGCAGGACTTGGAATTCCATCGCAGGAATCCCCTTATACTTATTGCGCAGTCACCGGAAAAACCTGGGAATCTCGGGGCCCTCTTACGCACTGCAGATGCAGCTGACCTGGATGCGGTAATTCTGGCCGATCCCAAAAGTGACCTCTACAATCCGAATATCATACGTTCCAGTGTAGGCTGCCTCTTTACCGTAAATATTGCGGTGGATAGTAGTGATGAAGTACTTCAGTTTTTAAAAGAGAAGGAAATTTCATTGTACTCGGCCGCCCTAACGGCCAGTCAACTGTACAGCGAGCTGGATTATACCGGACCAGTAGCCATTGCGGTAGGCACGGAAGCCACAGGCCTGACCGATCGATGGATCAGTGAGTCTGATGCCAGCGTCATCATACCCATGAAGGGACAGATAGACTCCATGAACCTGTCGGTATCCGCAGCAATACTTATCTTTGAGGCCCTCAGGCAGCGAAATTTCGATTAGCTGCCAAATAAGACCAGTAACCCATATGAATACATCTGTACTCTTCTATGTAATCATCGGCATTTTGCTGTTGCAATTTGCCATTGAAACTGTACTCGACCTGTTGAATGCCCGGAAATTCAAAGACCCGGTTCCGGAAGAGCTCAGGGATGTGTTTGAGCAGGATGAGTATCGCAGATCACAGGAATACAAGCAGGCCAATTTCAAGTTTGGTTTGATTTCCGGTATCGTTTCCCTGGGGGTTACCATTGCATTTTTGATTTTCGGAGGTTTTGATTGGATCGACACCCTGGCCAGGGGTATTACAGAGCATCCTATAGGGCTTGCCCTGTTGTTTTTTGGCATGATCTTTATCGGAAGTGATATTATAAGCACGCCATTTGCCTACTACCAGACCTTTGTGATTGAAGAAAAATTTGGTTTCAACAAGACCACCAGAAAGCTATTCATTACCGATAAGCTCAAAGGATGGCTCATGGGGGCATTACTGGGCGGGGGCATGCTGGCCATTGTTATCTGGTTCTTTACCAAAGTGGGATCCGATTTCTGGATCTACGCATGGGTTGTGATAACCGTATTTACCGTATTTATCAACCTTTTCTACACCAGGTTGATCGTACCCCTCTTCAATAAACAAACCCCTCTTGAAGATGGTTCCCTGCGAGACAAGATCCAGTCATATGCGAGAAAAGTAGGCTTTGAATTGCAGCACATTTTTGTAATAGACGGTTCCAAGCGCTCTACAAAAGCCAACGCTTATTTCTCAGGTTTTGGAAAGACCAAGCGCATTACCTTGTACGATACATTGATAGAGGACCTGGAAGAGGATGAGATTGTGTCTGTGCTTGCTCACGAGGTAGGCCATTACAAAAAGCAGCATATTATTTACAACCTGCTGGCCTCCATACTGATAACCGGGCTAACCCTGTTTATTCTTTCCCTGTTTATCAACAATCCCGAGGTATCTGCTGCCATTGGAGTAGAGACCCCGAGTTTTCATGCGGCCCTGATTGGTTTTGGCTTGCTGTATAGCCCCATTTCCCAGATTACCGGTCTTCTGATGAACCTCCTTTCCCGTAAATTCGAATACCAGGCCGATGATTTTGCCAAAAGCACCTTTGCTCCCCAACCCCTGATCTCCTCCCTGAAAAAGCTATCGGGAAAAAGCCTTAGCAACCTCACGCCCCATCCGGCCTATGTCTTCATGCACTACTCCCACCCAACCCTGCAAGACCGCATACGTAATCTAAGGGCATGATTTTTGTTGGTTACTACAAAAGTTTGTGGTAATTTTAATTTATGCGGACGGAGACACTGATAGAGAAGGAAAACAGGGAAATTGCCAAACAATACAAGGAACTGCTGCGCATTAGCTACCAGACACTTAGCGCAGCAGATAAGCGACTTATACGCTCTGCTTTCGATGTCGCCGTAGATGCGCACAAAGACCAGCGAAGGCGTTCGGGAGAAGCCTATATTTTCCACCCCATTGCCGTAGCCAAGATAGTGGCCTCGGAAATTGGCCTGGATGCCATTTCAATTGCCTCCGCCCTGCTTCATGATGTTGTGGAAGATACCGAGTACACCCTGGACGATATAGAACGTATGTTCGGGGAAACAGTGGCGCGTATCGTTGATGGACTAACCAAGATTGCCCACTTAAAAAAAGACCGGAATATTTCCCAGCAGGCCGAAAACTTCAGGAAGATGCTGTTAACCCTGCATGACGACGTAAGGGTAATTATCATCAAAATAGCAGATCGGTATCACAACATGCTTACCATGGATGCTATGCCGGAGCACAAGCAGGTTAAGATGGCATCTGAAACGCTTTACATCTACGCCCCCCTGGCTCATAGGATAGGCCTGTATAATATCAAGACAGAACTGGAAGACCTTAGCTTGAAATATACCGAGCCCGATGTATACAACGACATTGCGGAGCGTATTGAGCAAACCAAGGAAGAACAACAAAAATACATTGAGGATTTCTCCAAGGTGATCAAAAAGTCTCTGGACAAGGAAAAGCTGGATTACACCATCAAAGGTCGCATGAAATCCATCTATTCCATCCGAAAGAAGATGATTACCCAGAATGTGAGCTACGATGAGATCTACGACAAATTTGCCATTCGGATCATCTATCAGTCGGATCCCGAAAACGAGAAGTTCCTGGCCTGGAAAATCTACTCCATAGTAACGGACCACTTCACCCCTAACCCTGTGAGGTTACGCGACTGGATTTCTTCTCCAAAATCTACGGGTTATGAAGCGCTCCATATCACCGTAATGGGACCGGAAGGCAAGTGGGTGGAAGTGCAGATCAGAAGTGAGCGCATGCATGAAATAGCCGAAAAAGGCTACGCCGCACACTTTAAGTACAAACACGGCGAACAAAAAGAACTGGGAATAGAGGAATGGCTGAACCGCCTGCAGGAGGCCCTGGAGAACTCCAATGGAAGTGCTGTTGATTTTGTGGAGGAGTTCAAATTAAACTTATATGCAAAAGAGATATTCGTATTTACGCCCAAAGGAGAACTGAAATCACTTCCCAAAGGGGCCACACCTCTTGATTTTTCATTCCACATCCATACGGAAGTAGGTATGAGGACGCGCGGTGCCAAGGTTAACGGCAAACTGGTACCGCTGAATACCGAACTTAAAAGCGGAGATCAGGTTGAAATCATCACCTCCGAAACAGCCAAACCCAATCAGAACTGGCTGGATTACGCCACTACCGCAAGGGCTATTTCAAAGATCCGCTCCTCACTTAAGGAAGAGCAAAAGCTAATTGCAGAAGAAGGCAAGGAAATACTGCGCAGGAAACTGAAATCACAAAAGGTCAGCCTCAATGAGGACGTGGTAAATAAGATGGTGTCTTATTTTAAATTAAAGACAAGCCTGGACCTGTTTTACCGTGTGGGTGTGGGCTCCATTGACAACCAGAAAATAAAGGATTTTGCTTCTTCCTACAACAACGCCTTTATCAGTTTCTTCAAAAACAAGATCAGGAAGAAACCGCTTCCGGAAGACATCAATCGTGAAGAAATTACGGCCAAATACGACATGCTTGTATTTGGGAGGGATGAGGAAAAGCTCGAATACAAGCTTTCCAAATGCTGCAATCCAATCCCCGGAGACACTGTTTTTGGCTTTATTAGCGTAAACGAAGGCATTAAAGTTCATAAGAAAGACTGCCCCAATGCCATTGCTCTGCAATCCAATTACGCATACAGAATCATTTCGGCCAAATGGATAGATTCCTCACAGGAGGAGTTCACTTCGGAAATAAAACTTACAGGAATAGACAACATGGGATTAGTGAATCAGATCACCGAGATCATTTCAGATAACATGCATGTGAATATGAAAAACCTCAATTTTAATGCAGATGGGGGAACCTTTACGGGCAAGATTACTCTGGTGGTCAAGAACAACGCTATACTGAAAAAACTCATCAATAATCTCAAGCAGATAAACGGTATTGACAAAGTGGTTCGCATTTGATGGGTTAACTCTGTTTATAAGTAACCAGGCAGAGGCAAGAGAATTTTATTTTTAACCGTACCTTTGCGGTTTGGACAGCAACATAGGGCTATGGACACTAAAAACGATCAGGAAATAGTAAAACAGGTGTTTACGGCTTACCTCGAGGAGAATGGGCAACGCAAAACACCAGAGCGTTACGCCATTTTACAGGAGATCTACGACAGTGATGACCATTTTGATATTGAGTCCCTCTACATCAAAATGAAGAATAAGAACTATCGTGTAAGCAGAGCCACCCTCTACAATACCATTGAACTTCTTCTGGAATGCAAACTGGTTCGAAAACATCAGTTTGGGAAGAATCAGGCACAGTACGAGAAATCCTATTTCGACAGGCAACACGATCACGTTATCCTTACCGATACCGGAGAAGTTGTGGAGTTCTGCGATCCCCGGATCGAGTCTATCAAAAAAACCATAGAAGAAGTGTTCGATATTGAAATCAATAATCACTCGCTCTATTTTTACGGTACCCGAAAAAAAGCTAATCAAGAACCAACAAACCAATAAAACCACATGGCAGTAGATTTACTGTTGGGCCTCCAGTGGGGGGACGAAGGCAAAGGAAAAATTGTTGACGTATTAACCAATAACTACGATATCATAGCCCGGTTTCAGGGAGGGCCAAATGCAGGGCATACCCTTGAATTTGACGGTATCAAACACGTGCTTCACACCATACCTTCCGGAATTTTCCATGAGAATGCCATAAATGTAGTGGGAAACGGCGTAGTAATAGATCCGGTGATATTCAAAAAAGAACTGGATAACCTTGCCCAGTTCAACATAGACATACAGGCAAAGCTCCTTATATCGAGGAAAGCGCACCTTATATTGCCTACTCACAGGCTCCTGGATGCTGCTTCGGAAGCCTCCAAGGGAAAGGCCAAGATAGGCTCCACCCTCAAAGGAATTGGACCCACCTATATGGACAAGACAGGCAGGAATGGCCTTCGTGTTGGCGATCTTGAGCTGGATACCTGGAAATCTAAATACAGGGCACTGGCAGATAAGCATGAGGCTATGATCGGGTTTTACAATGTGGATATCCAGTACAACCTGGAAGAACTGGAAGAGGAGTTCTTTGATGCGATCAAAACACTTAAATCCCTTCATTTTATAGACAGTGAAGAATACCTTCACAACGCTATGCAGGATGGAAAGAAGATCCTCGCGGAGGGAGCACAGGGTTCCATGCTCGATATTGATTTTGGCACCTACCCCTATGTTACCTCCTCCAATACAACTGCTGCGGGAGCCTGTACCGGACTTGGTGTAGCTCCGGGACGGATTGGAAATGTCATCGGCATCTTTAAAGCCTATGCTACCAGAGTGGGTAGCGGCCCGTTCCCAACGGAGTTATTCGATGAAGACGGAGCAACCATGGGACGAGTAGGCAATGAATTTGGGGCTACCACGGGAAGGCCCCGCAGATGTGGCTGGCTGGACCTGGTAGCTTTAAAATATGCTGTGCAGATCAATGGGGTGACCGAATTGATGATGATGAAAGCCGATGTTCTAAGCGGGTTCAAACAAATAAAAGTGTGTACCGCATACAAATACCAGGGTAAGGAAATAGAACATCTTCCTTTCAATATCGAAGAAGAAAATGTACGGCCTGTATATACTACTCTGCCAGGATGGAAGAAAGACCTCACGGGCCTGACCTCATCCGGTGAACTTCCGGAGACACTGAATGAATACATTGCCTTTCTCGAAGAGAAGCTGGAGGTGCCAATCAAAATAGTATCGGTTGGACCAGACCGATTGCAGACCATTTACCGGTAAATACCGGTCCCCGTCCGGGATAGCAATAGCATATACGGTATTAAATCTATCTTAACGAACAGAACCCTCCTGTAAAAAATCCTATTTTTGGACAAATTATGAGCGGTTTGAAGCACTGTTTTATCATTATAGTTTTCCTGATACCACTTGCTTTGTCTTACGGGCAGGATGTTCCTGAAAAGGGCAGGGAAATCAATATTGTCTACGGGGCCAACTTCACCAAGGATGAAGCCAGGTATCCCGGAGCCTCAATCTTCAGCAAGGATACAAGGCAGGTTCAGTTTGAACACGAAGGGGCCGACCTCTGGTGCGATGTAGCTATATTTTACCAAAAGGAAAACCGCTTGCGGGCCATTGGAAACATCCGCATGAAACAGGGAGATTCGGTGCAAATGGTAGCCAAAAAGCTGGATTATGACGGCAACACCAAGCTGGCAAAGGCCCGTGAAAATGTGGTGCTAAGGAATGCCCAGATGAGACTAACTACCGATACACTTTACTTTAATCGTGAAGCCCAGCAGGCCTATTACAATACGGGCGGGAAAGTGGTTGATTCCGCAAATACCCTGACCAGCAGGATAGGCCGGTATTTTATGGATATAAAGAAATACCAGTTCCAGGATAGCGTCTTTATCAGGAATCCCGAATATACAGTAGAATCAGAGCGGCTTGATTACTACACCAATTCCAGGAATGTCTACATGTACGGTCCGTCTACCATAACCGGTGAGACCTATAAAATGTACAGCGAGCGTGGTTTTTACAACACCACAATTGAAAGGGGATATGGGGTAAAAAATACACGTATTGATTACAACAACCGCATTATCGAAGGAGACAGTGTATATTTTGACAAGGGAACAGAATTTGCCTCGGCCACCAATAACATTGTGGTTACGGACACACTAAACAAAGGGGTGATACGTGCCCATTACGCTGAAGTTTTTAAGGCCAGAGATTCCGTTTTTGCAACCAAGCGCCCTGTTGCGATAAACCTGGTAGAGCAGGATTCAGTTTATATCCACGGGGACACCCTGATGGTAACCGGCAAACCAGAAGAACGCATTTTACGGGCTTTTCGCAATGCCAAGTTCTTCAAAACAGACCTGAGCGGAAAGTGCGATTCCATACATTACACCCAGGCAGACGGGGTCACCCAGCTCATAAAGAACCCCATTCTATGGAATCTGGAAAACCAGATGACCGGAGACAGCATACACCTCATCTCCAACAAGGAGACCAACAAATTGGATTCCCTCAAGGTGATGAATAATGCCTTTGTCATTTCACTGGACAGTATCAGCAAGAAAGGCTATAACCAGGCCAAAGGAAAGGACCTGTTTGGAAAATTTGAAGAAAATGCCCTGCGAACGGTAGACCTGGTTAAAAACACGGAGGTTATTTATTATATGTACAACGATGCGCAGGAACTCATCGGTATCAACAAGACCATCTGCAGCGCCATCAGGATGACCCTGGCGAACAACGACATTGAGGAAATAACCTTTTTCACAAACCCGGACGGAGACATCTTCCCCGAAAGCGAATTACCGGAAAACAGCAGGAAGTTAAGGGGCTTTATCTGGCGGGGCGACGAAAGGATCCGGACCAAGGACGACATTTTTGATGAAGACGACCGGAACCTGGTACTTCCCGTTATCCAGGGAGTTAATAATCCTATAGATACGGAAAGTGAGGAAGAACTGCCGGAGGACCCTTCCCGAACCTCAGAAGGTCCGGTTAAGGCAATCCCCACATCAGACCCAAAGAATGAAAGGGAGCAATGAAGGACATGAAAGACGATTTCCTTGCTTATCAGGCCCAAACCACGTCCCATCCCCTTGGTTTGCAAATAGCCCATGCAAAAGGCAGCTATATCTACGACACTAATGGAGGTGCTCATCTTGATTTTGTTGCCGGCGTATCGGCAAACAGCCTGGGGCATTGCCATCCGAAAGTAGTACAGGCCATACAGGAACAGGCAGAGACTTACCTGCACGTAATGGTTTACGGGGAGTATGTGCTTGCACCGGCAGTGGACCTCTGTAAAGCACTGGCGGATCATCTGCCTCCCCAACTGGAAACCACCTATCTGGTAAATTCCGGTACTGAAGCCATGGAAGGGGCCCTTAAACTGGCAAGAAGGTTCACAGGTAGATCTGAAATCATCGCCGCCCACAATGCCTATCACGGCAATACCATGGGGAGCCTCAGCCTTATGGATTACGAAGAACGCAAAGGACCTTTCAGACCCTTAATTCCTGATGTGAGGCATATTACGTTCAATAAGTTGGAAGAGCTGGAGAAAATCACCGTAAAAACTGCGGCCGTTGTACTGGAAACCATCCAGGGCGGAGCGGGGTTTATTCTTCCTAAAGGAGACTACCTGCAAAAGGTACGGAAAAAGTGCAATGAGGTTGGAGCACTCCTTATTTTGGATGAAATACAACCAGGGTTTGGCAGAACAGGCTCTTTATTTGCCTTTGAACAATACCATTGCGTTCCGGATATTCTGGTCATGGGAAAAGGCATGGCCTCGGGATTGCCTATTGGGGCATTTAGTGCTTCCAGCAAAATGATGAGTTCCCTGAGTGAACAACCGAAATTGGGCCATATCACCACTTTTGGGGGAAATCCGGTTATTGCCGCCGCGGCACTGGCAACGTTGAAAGAAATTACCTCCGGAAACCTCATAGGAGCAACGCTGACCAAGGAAAAACAGTTTCGCAAGCGCCTGAAACACCCTTTGATCAACGAAATAAGGGGTAAAGGCCTAATGCTTGCCCTGCTCTTTGATAATGCCGATACCGCCAATGAACTAGTGCTCCGTGCCGCAGCCAATGGCCTTATCTTGTTTTGGTTGCTATTCGAACCAAGGGCTGTCAGAATCAGTCCGCCCCTCACCATTTCCGCTCAAGAAATTGATGAGGGCTGCGATATTATACTGCAAGCGCTGAACGAAATAGCTGACCGGGTTGTTAACTAAATTGTTGATAATAAAGGTGAGAATTAAAAAAAAGCATGTTTGCAAAAGGCATATATTTAAATCCATAGTATAACCAAGTCCGTTCTCTATGGCGTTAGTCCCTGACGAAAGACCAAGCTCATCCATACTGAAATTCGAATCCATGCTCAAGACCAATGACGTCTATTTCTTTGACGCAGAGGACTTTGAGGAAATCATCCACCACTATCTTAACAACGGCAAAATAACACTTGCCAAGAAGGCCATCAAGATCGGCCTGCAACAACACCCTGCAGCAATACACCTGAAACTCCTTGATGTGGAAGTACTGGTATTTGAAAATCGCTTCCAGAAAGCTGAAATAATACTGGACGAACTGCAGCGACTGGATAGCGCAAACGAGGAAATCTACATACAACGCGCCAATATATATTCCAAAAAGGACAACCATGAGGCAGCGGTTGAATTGTTGAAGAAGGCGCTTACCCTTTCCCACGGAAGCCTGGATGTCTATTCTCTGCTGGGTATGGAATACCTGTTTATGGACGATTATGAAAAAGCCCGGGAAAATTTCATGATCTGCGTGGAACACGACCCGGAGGATTATGCCTCTTTGTATAATGTGGTCTACTGTTTCGAATTCATGGAAGAACACGATGGGGCAATCAATTATCTCAATGATTACCTGGAGCGAAGCCCATATTGTCAGGTGGCCTGGCACCAGCTCGGAAAACAGTATTTTGAAAAGGGCATGTACAAAGAGGCCCTGGCCGCTTTTGACTTTGCTATTATTGCCGACGACAACTTCGTAGGGGCCTATTTTGAAAAGGGGAAAGTGCTCGAAAAAATGGGTGAGTATGAAAAAGCTATTGAAAACTACGAGACCACAATTTCCATTGAGGATCCTACTTCACACGCATATCTGAGAATGGGAAAGTGCCATGAGCGCCTTAAAAATGACGATATGGCCAAATATTATTACTATCAGACGGTCCATGAGGATCCGCTTCTGGACAAAGGATGGCTGGCTATTACGGACTATTATTTCCGTAAGGGAGACTATGAAAAAGCGCTCTTTTACATGAACAAGGCCATCAATATTGACGGGCAGAATCCCCAGTACTGGAAAAAATGCGCTCGCATACATGCGGCCCTTAAAAAGTATGACGAGGCCGATTTTTCCTATCGTCAGGCTGTAGAACTGGGGAATTACGAACTTGATACCTGGTTGAACTGGTCAGAAGTGGTGGCGCAAAACAACGATATTGAAAGCGCTATACAGATACTGATACAGGGACTGGAATTCTATCCGGAAAAGGCGGAAATGCTATACAAAATGACCGGCCTCTACCTTATGGCCCAGGATCCTGTAAAGGCCCAATACCGATTTGTTAAGGCCCTGAAGATGGATATTGACAAACTGCATTATTTTGAAGTGGAATTCCCTTCTTTCTACAATTCCGACTGGGCACAGAATATCATACTGAATATTAAAAAGGCATCTCAATAAAAAAGGTACTTTTGTATCCTGATTAGATGAGAGACCGCAACCTTTTCCAGTATTTAGTACTCACCCTAAAAGGGATGGCCATGGGAGCTGCCGATGTTGTTCCTGGGGTATCTGGAGGTACAATAGCTTTTATTTCAGGTATTTACGAGGAGTTAATCTCGTCTATCAGTAACATTGGGCCACAGCTTTTCACGGTACTCAGAAAGGAAGGTATCAAAGTCACGTGGAAGGCACTCAATGGGAATTTCCTCCTGGCTGTATTCCTGGGAATCGCCATTAGTGTTGTTTCCCTGGCAAAACTGATCAGCTGGCTTCTGGTGAACCAGCCTGTTTTACTCTGGTCGTTTTTTTTCGGGCTGGTATTTGCGAGCGTATTTTTCGTTGCCAGGGAAATCAAACGATGGAATATTGCCGTTATAATGATATTTGTGCTGGGCGCAGTCCTTGCTTATTTCATTACCGGCCTCCCGCCTTCGGAAAATACAGGAAGCTTGCCTTACCTGTTTCTTTCAGGTGCATTGGCCGTTTGCGCCATGATACTTCCTGGCATATCCGGAGCTTTTATTCTGGTATTGCTGGGGAGTTACAAAACCATTCTGGATGCAGTGCACGAAAGGGACCTCATTATTATTGCCACAGTTGGTACGGGGGCAGTCTTTGGTTTGCTTAGCTTTGCCAGGCTCCTCAAATGGATGTTTGGGCATTATAAAAATATCACCCTCGCTTTATTAACCGGTTTTATCCTCGGTTCCCTAAATAAAATATGGCCGTGGAAGGAAGTCATTTCCACTCGTGAATACGGAGATAAAGTAATCCCCGTGATCGAAAAAAATGTTTGGCCATGGGCTTTTGAAGGAAATAACCAATTAGAATGGGCTGTTTTACTTAGCATCCTTGGTTTTTGCCTTATTTTTGTGCTCGAAAGATTGGCATCAAAGCAATAAGCTAAACCCCATGTACGACTCAAGGACACTTCTGGACAAAATCTTTTTGGTCATCAAAGGCCTTGGCATGGGTGCAGCCAATAAAGTTCCTGGTGTTTCCGGGGGGATTGTAGCCTTTGTTGCCGGATTTTACGAGGAGTTTATCTACTCCCTGCAAAAAATCAACTGGAAGGCCCTTAAACTGCTTTTCAACGGAAGATTCCGGAGTTTCTACCGCTATGTAAATGGCTCATTCCTCTCCCTGCTAATTTTCGGGATGCTGGTGAGCTACTTCAGCATCTCCAAACTCCTGGATTATTTTCTGGAAACAAAGGAATTATACGTCTGGTCTTCTTTCTTTGGGATGATTATAGGTTCTATATACTACATTGCCAAAGACTTCGAACACTGGAATAAAAGGACGCTAACCATGGGTATCCTCGGCCTGATACTGGGAATTTCCATTAGTTTCCTCAATCCGGCCCGGGAGAACGACAACCTCGTTTTTATATTTATTTGTGGTGTTATCAGCGTTTCAGGAATGACCCTGCCGGGATTGTCCGGTTCCTTTATCCTGATACTTCTGGGCAATTATGTGCTTTTACTGGTCGATTCCGTTAACGCATTATACGATACCATAGCTGAAGTTGTGCAGGGTGATTTCAGTTTTATAGACAATACGGCCCGTTTAGATACGCTGTTGATTTTAGCCGTTTTTACCGCGGGGTCGGCAATCGGACTTGTAACCCTTTCCCATATCCTGGGATACGTACTTAAACACTTCAAACATATCACCACAGCAGTAATCATTGGGTTCATCACCGGTTCCCTTGGTGTGGTATGGCCCTGGAAAAGCACCATTTTCCTCCTCGATAACACCGGAAATGCGGTCCTGGACTCCAACGGGGACAAGATTATAATAAATTACGAACGCTATTGGCCCAGCATCTCAGACTCGGAAACCTGGTGGGCTATGGCTTTTGTGTTGCTTGGGGTGATAATCCTGATCGCACTGGAATGGTATGGAAAAAACAGAAGGTCCAAAGCGTAAATTCGGTCTTATAGGCAAGAATATTGACTATTCGTTTTCCCGCGGATATTTCAGGGAAAAGTTCCTGAAACTAGGCCTGGAAAATTACCGCTATGATAACTATGAACTGGATGATATTAGCCAGTTCACCGAAGTGCTTGAAAAAAACCCCCACCTCGCTGGTCTTAATGTTACCATTCCCTACAAGGAAACAATTATCCCTTACCTGGATTCGCTGGACCCGGTTGCAAGGGATATTGGGGCCGTAAATACCGTGAAAAAAACCCCCGAAGGTCTGATAGGTTACAATACAGATGCATTCGGTTTTGAACAGGCCTTGTTGCCGTTTTTAAAAGCAAACCATAAAAAGGCCCTTATTCTGGGAACGGGGGGAGCTTCCAAGGCAGTAGCTTATGTGCTTGATAAACTTCGAATAGACTACTTGTTTGTTTCCAGGAGAGCGGGAGCTAACCAGCTTGCCTATAGCGACATGGACCAGGAAACAATGGCCACTTACCATATGATCATCAATTGTACCCCTTTGGGTACATGGCCGGATGTAGAGGCAAAGCCCATGATCCCTTATGCTGTGCTTAATCCGCATTACTTGCTATTCGACCTTATTTACAACCCGGAAAAAACCGCTTTTCTGGAAGAAGGGGAAAAAAGGGGTGCAACGATCTCGAATGGACTTAAAATGCTGGAATTACAGGCAGACAGGGCCTGGGAGATCTGGAATAGTTAAAGCTCTGTTTATTGATGGTCCTTTCCTATGCTGAATCGTACTACCCTCTGATAAAAGAACCGGGAATAACTTTTGCGTTTCAATGTGTTGTTCTTATCTTAGATAGGCGAGTGAACTATTGACCCCATCGTATGTCGGAAGAAAAGAAACAGGAACAGCAGGAAAAAGCAGAAGAAAAAGCTGCATCTCCCGTTGAAGAAAAAGTGACCAAGGTTGAGGAAGAGACCGTGGCAACGGCTGCCTCAATCAAGGATGATTCAGCAGATCTGGATGAGAGTTCCGAAAAGGAGGCGGTAGACGAAATTGAGGAATCCAATGCTGAAGATGCCGAAGATGAGGGACACCAAAGGAGGCACCATATACCCATGCTGGACTACCACAGCATGTCTATGGAAAACCTGGTGGGTGAGCTCCAGCGACTGATCAGAAATGAGAAGATACAGGCCATCAAGCGCCATGCTGATGCAATCAAGCAGGAATTTGATGAGAAATTCAAGGAGTTCCTGGAACAGAAAAAAGAGGAATTTGTCAGTAAAGGGGGTAACGAAATTGATTTTAAATACAATTCGGTTACCAAACGACAGTTCAACGAAGTTTACAACGAATATCGGGATAAGCGCAGCCAGTACTACCGAAACCTGGAAGAAAGCCTGAAAGCCAACCTGGAAAAGAGACTGGCCCTGATTGAAGAACTGAAAGGTCTTGTTAATGTTGAGGAAGACATCAATACTACCTATAAGAATTTCAAGCAGATACAGGAGCAATGGCGAAATGCAGGTCCGGTTCCCAGGGCAAACTACAATGATGTTTGGCGCACTTACCACCACCATATGGAGATCTTCTATGATTTCCTGCACCTTAACAGGGAATTAAGGGACCTTGACTTCAAACACAACCTCGAAGAAAAACTTAAGATCATTGAAAAGGCAGAAGCGCTGGCAGAATCAAGGGATATCGGCAAGGCGTTTCGAGAGCTCCAGATCTTGCATAAAATCTGGAAAGAAGATATAGGCCCGGTAGCCAAGGAACAACGGGAGGAAATCTGGGAGCGCTTTAGCAATGCAACAAAAGCCCTTCACCTTAAAAGGCAGGAGTTTCTGAAGGACCAGGAAAAATACCTGGAGGAAAACCTGAAAGCCAAGAAGGAAATCATAGCCAAAATCCGCGGAGTTTTAGAAAATGCAGCAGCCAGTCACAAGGAAATACAGAAACAGATACGGGAAATTGAACAGTTAAGAGAGGCTTTTTTCAAGGCCGGGAAAGTCCCCCAAAAGGTTAATGAGCAAACCTGGACCGAATTTAAAACTGCAGTCAGGGAATTCAACCGCAAGAAAAACACCTTCTACAAAGGGCTGAAAAAGGAACAGCAGGATAACCTGGAAAAGAAACGTGCGCTTCTGGAACTTGCCAATTCACTGAAAGACAGTGAAGATTGGGATACAGCGACTTCTGAGATGAAGCGCATACAGAAGGAATGGAAGACCATTGGGCATGTTCCCAGGAAGTTTTCCGATAAAATCTGGAAAGAATTTAAAGGTGCCTGCAACCATTATTTTAACAGGCTTCACGCTTTGCAAGATAAGGCACAGGCCAAAGAGGTGGAAAACCTCGAAAAAAAGGCCGCAATCCTGGATGAAATCAAGGAATACCAATTAAGCGGGAAGCAGGACAAGGACCTGAAAAAGCTTAAGGGCTATATTTCGGCCTGGAAAGCTATAGGCAATGTTCCGCATAATCGCAAACACATCAACACCAAATTCAACAAGATCCTGGATGCTTTATTGAAAAAGGCAGGAGTAGATAAGCAGGAGGCCGAACTTCTTAAATACGGCAATAAAATTCAGGAATTGGCCGCAGGAGAGGACGAACGCGCAATTTTGAAAGAAAGGGCATTTATAAAGAAAAAAATAGACGAAAGCAAGAGTGAAATACGCCAACTGGAAAATAACCTGCAGTTTTTTGCCCATGTTCCCGAAGACAACCCCGTAGTAAAGGATGTTATTCAAAATATTGATCGGCATAAGGATTCACTTAACACCTGGAAGGCTAAGCTGAAAAAGCTAAACATAATGGAACATTCTCTGCATAAGGAGGAAACAAGTTCGGAAGAGGAATAAATTTAATGGATTAAGCCAGCTTAGATCGGTTACGTCTGGTAGAAAAAGACAAAGCCTTCTTTACTTTAGAATTAGCCCTTCTGTACAAACGAGCTACTTTCTCTTCTTTATTAACAGTAGTCTGCTCAGTAAAAGTAACGATAGCCATCTCGATTGTTTCTACCTTAACCTCAGCAGCTTTATCCTGAGCCTGGGCGGCAACTCCGATGGTAAGAACAAAAATTAAAGTTATAAGCGTTTTCATGACTTGCGTTTTTTTCTATTAAAAAAACGCGGCAAACGCTATCCTGACCCCATGCAATTCGTCGAAGAGCCCTTATTTTTCGGTATTTGACAAAAAGCCGGATTAAGTGCAGAAAAACCTCGATGAACGTAACAACACCCCAAAACCACTAATCGGAAATAGTGGTCGATAATCGGCTTTTTATGAGGTAGAAAATCAGATTCCAAGTAAAAAACAAGGGTCCGGACAATTGTTTTGGTAGTAGTCCAGTTCATCAACCGAGCAAACGCCAGGGTAATCGCCCTGATAAGAACCTATATCCCAAATAAGCTGAAAATGAAGATGAGGGGCATAATTCACATTGATGTCAGCTGTTCCCAGGGAGCCGATTACTTCACCGGCCTTTAGAGCCTGTCCGGGATTTAAGTTTTCCAGGGTTTCAAGAGATAAATGTCCGTACAGGCTATACAAGATGGCGTCCTCCTCTTCATGTTGCAGGATTACTGTAGGTCCATAATCTCCACGAGTGTTATTATTTCGCAAACTATGCACTTTACCGGCGAGTGGCGCAACAACTTTTGTACCTGCTTTTGCCCAGAAGTCCACCCCCAGGTGGATATTCCGGGGGTTACCCCCATGGGTAAAGGCAGGTTTGTCTGCATAGAGGTTACGCTTCTCCAAATAACCTCCATATGCCACAGTAGCGCCGTTATCCGCTAAAAGTTGATCCATATAAGCCTCACAGGCTACAGGATCTGTAAGATCTACCCTCTTTAAGGCCCAATTAGCCGTTGAAAGGTCTATCCTGCAATAGTCGGATATCGGGATTGCCGGATCCAGTATACTAACCGGTTTCCCGGGATTGGGCAGTGTTTTGGACACAAGCTGCTTCATAAACCTGCAAGATAGGAAAGACTACTAATTAACCCCGTTAGCCGCTCAAATTAACAATGCTTTAACCTGAACTGTAAAAGGTAATACAGAATTTTGAAAAAAAGAGTATATGAAACGGTTAGGAAAATGGATTATCCCGGTTCTGGCCTTGTTTATCACAGCCAGTTGCCAGTCTAAGAACAAGAGCAAAAAATCCCAGGAAACACAAAAAAAGACCGAAAAGGTGGAACCTGATACCAAACTTTCACCCCAGGACCTGGAAAAGTATGAAACGGCCTATTTTGCAAGTGGTTGTTTCTGGTGTGTGGAGGTAATCTTTGAAAACGTCAAAGGGGTGGCCGAGGTAATATCCGGATATGCCGGAGGTACCGAAGAAAATCCAACCTATGAACAGGTAAGCTACGGAAAAACTTCGCATGCAGAGGCCGTGGAAGTCTACTACGATCCAAAAGTTATAAGTTTTACAGAATTGGTGCAGGTCTTTTTTGGAAGCCATGACCCTACCACGCTTAACCGGCAGGGGCCGGACAGGGGTCCGCAATACCGTTCTATAGCATTTTATAAAAACGACTCGGAGAAGAAGGTTATAGAGGCTTATATTAAGGCTCTGACCGACAATAGGGTATACGACAGGCCTATTGTTACAGAGGTTATGCCCTTCACAATCTTTTATAAGGCAGAAGAGTACCACCAGGATTACGAAAGGAGAAACCCGGACAATCCTTACATCAGGAATATTTCAATTCCCAGGTACAATCGATTCAAGAAAAATTTTGCGGAGTATCTGAAAGAAAATACCCATTAGGCAGATTAGCCAAGTTGGGAAAGAATGAGGTTAAGACAACTGGAACGATTGGGAATTGCAGTTTTATTGCCTTAAAACCACATCACTGTAGCGTGAATCTACCTTGATAGCATTTCCTGAATTCCCCCCGGTGTATATGACCTTTTTACCTTCCGACTGCTTATCGAGCGCGAGTGATTCAGCCACGGACATATCAGTTGCTACACCTTCAAGCCGAAATTTGAAAGGGCCCTGAGGCAACACACATACCAATTCACCATTCTCAACTGAAATATCCAGCTCCTTAAAATTCTGGTTCACGGCATTGATTTTCAGTACCCCGAGGTTGTTTTTCAACATTCCAGTCTCAAGCAAACGGTCTATGGTAACCTCAGATGAAGTAGACACCAGGTTAAGGTGTTGCACATCCCTTAAGGCGACGCCTTCTGAAAACTGTGTTTTGAGTTTGCCGTAATTCCAGCGATCAACCTCAACAGGCGAATAGGAAGCCAAAATATTGGTTTCATCACCGTCTATGGTTGAAGCAAGCAACCTTGAGTAGGACAAGGTTGCTTGCATGTTTTTAGTGTTATCAGCCAGTTTCACTTCCCCATGCCGAACATTCATATCCAGCTTGGTAGACTTAGGCATTTTGATTTTTATTGACTTCTTTACCTTAAAGCTTTTGTTTTCTCCCTCAGAAGAACGAAAGAAGATTGTGGGAGCATCTCCGGAAATAATGACGTTTTTCCTCGCTTCACTTTGTTCCTCCATTAGCTTTCTTTTTTCCTCCATAACCTTTCTCCGTTCTTCCTGGGCTTTCCTCCGGACTTCTTCCCTCTCCTTCATGATCTCTTCGCGCTCTTTCATCCTCTCTTCCCTTTCTGCGGTACGTTCTTCCATCTGAGCAGCCTTTTCCTCCATGCGTTTTGCAAATGTCTCGCCCCACTCTTCCCATTTCTTTTCGTACTTCTCATCGAAATTCTTGCTAAATTCCATAGCCCATTTCTCAATGTACTTCTCTCCTTCTTCCTTGTACTTCTCATAATCGAAGTCTTTGAACTTCATGGGAGGCATTGGAGGCATAGGTGGCATTTCGGCTATTTCAGGGAGTTCAGGAATTTCCAGTTCCATGAAGAAAGGCTCCAGGTCCGGAATTTCAGGGATATCAATCACTATATTTTCCAAATCGGCCAGATGCCCGTTCAGGGTCCTGAACTGCCACGCTCTGCTTCCTGAAGTAGATATTTCAATGCGCTCACTGTTTCCGAGGATCTTGATTCCGTTTTCTTCAAAGTAAGCCGCAGCTTCTTCCTCACTGGCCCCTTCCAGCTCAATACTGGCTTCAATCACAACCTCATTCCTGTTCCAGGTATCGAATTCGATATCTGCATGGGAGGTGTTTATGGCCAGGACGGAATTGTCCTCAACCTTGAAAGTTTCCTTGTATTCTTTGCGTTGTGTTTGCCCATAAGCTCCCATGGCAAGGAGAACGAAGGCAAGCAAAAATGATTTACGCCTGAATTGTTGATAGTTGTTCATTTTTTGATGATTTAATTTGATTTAACTTCTCTTTTAACTTCTGTAATAACTCCAGCCTGAGCTGCAGATTTTTTATCAGGGCCGATATGGTCTGGTCATTTGGCCCGAAAGTGTTTAGTTCTTTATTTAATTGCTGGTATTCCCGGTTCAATTCTGCCAGTTGCTCCATGTAGCTATCCACCAGCTCCTTATTATCGGGAGAAACCTCCAGTTTAGATAATTCCAGGTTAATGCTGGCCAGGTAATAGTTTTCCACTTTTTCCAGATCAGGAGACAAATCCCCAAGGGAAATGGTACCCTTGTCATCTTCCTTTTCGGCATCTACTACTACCTCCTCTGCAGGAATTGGATTGTCCTGAGAAGTAAACAAAAATGCACCCACAGATATTAATACCAGCACGGTGGCGGCTATACTCAGAACCCACACTCTGGAAGTGCGCTGAGAGGGTGGCATCTCGCGATCCAGCCTTTCCATAAATCGGTCTTCATGCCCCTCTTTCAGCTGGAATTTCTTATCCCGTTCGGTCTCAAACAATTTCCTAAGATCCTGTTCCATGACTTTTGTTTTTTAATAGTTTTCTTAAATGACCCTTGCCCCTCAATAGCCTGGTCCTGCTTGCCGTAGGCGTTAATCCCAGGATCTGGGCAATCTCCTCATGATCGTACCCTTCCACCAGGTAGAGTTGCAGTACATACCTGTACTTATCCGGAAGTTGCTCCATGGTTTGCCTCACCTCTTCAACTGAGATAGAAGGTGCAACTGACCAGCTCTCATCTTCCACAACCTGCATCTGATAATCTTTTAGCTCCACGTGGTCCAGCCTCTTTGCTTTCAGGAAATCGATACACTTATTGATCACTATCCGCTTTAACCAGGCTCCAAATGTAACTTCACCGCCGTACTGATGTATTTTCTGAAATGCCTTGATAAAAGCCTCCTGCAAAACGTCCTCCGCATCATCTGCGTTATTGAGAAATCGCATAGCCACACAATACATACCATCACAGTATTGTTTATATAGCTTTAGCTGCGCTTTTCGGTCGTTTTTCCTGCAGCGTTCTACCAGGTCTATTTGAAACATCAGGTTGGTGGCCAAAGATTACTTTGTTGTTGCTATCCTTAAGGACGAGTTGAAAATTCAGGTGTTGCAAAATTTCCTGTATTTTTAAAAAAAAGATGCAACAGCCTTTGGAACAAGTTAGTATAAAAAACGATTACCTTTCCCTGAAAGTCCTGAATTACGGGGCTCGCATACAGGAACTGCTCTTTCGCGACAAAAGTGGAAACTGGCAAAATACAGTAGTAGGATTTGAAGATCCTGAGGAATATTTGCATGATGCCATATCCCTGGGAGCCTGTGTGGGCCGATTTGCCGGAAGGATCTCATCCGGGGGTTTTACATTAGACGACGTTTTTTATCCCTTGTATAATGAAAAAGGCGTGCATCTCCATGGCGGAAAGGAAGGATTTGCCCGTAAATTCTGGGAAATAAGAGAAGTACATGAAGGGGAAGACCCCTTTGTTAAACTGGCTTATACCAGTCCACACCTGGAAGAAGGGTATCCTGGCAGGCTTCAGGTTCTGGTAACCTATCAGCTCATAAAGGGAAACCTGAGAATCTCCCATGAGGCTATTACGGACCGGAATACCGTTGTGAACCTTACCAACCATTCCTATTTTAAAATGGATGAAGAACCGAACATATCCCATTATCTGTTGCAACTAGGGTGCAGGCAATACCTGGAGACACATAGCAACCTGTTACCTACAGAGAAATTACTGGATGTCTACGGGACAGCCTTTGATTTCCAGCAAAGCAGAGCCATAGGGGAAACTCGTTTTGACACCCCTCTGGTGCTTCATACGGACTTTGCCGGCAGTGTCTACTCCCCCGTCTCCGGGATTCGTATGCGGGTTACTACCAATCAGCCGGCAGTAGTGGTCTATACCCCGCCTTCTTTTGCCGGGATTTGTTTTGAAACCCAGAATTATCCTGACGCCCCCAATATATCAACCTTTCCATCAAGCCTGTTAAAAGCCGGTGAAAGCTATCTCAATCAATCCGTTTTTACCTTCGATTTACTACCTTAGGATAGAATTTATTTAAAACCCGATCCGATGAAAATATTAAAATGGGTAGTGATTATCCTTATCGCTATAATTTTGTTGTTTGCCTTCGTAGGCATGCCCTATCTTAAAAAACAAACCAAAAAAATCAGCCCGGAAAGAGTGGCAACCTACGTACAGGATGGGCTGGACATGCAGGTAAAATATAGCGGTCCGTACAAAAAAGGGCGTATAATATTCGGCGAACTCGTACCCTTTGATGCGGTCTGGAGGACAGGGGCAAATGAACCCACAACCTTTACTACAAAAACAAACATTAGTATCCTTGGTAATCAGGTGGCCCCGGGCACCTATTCGCTATGGACCATACCCGGAAGGGAAAGCTGGACGGTGATGTTGAATTCGGAAGTGCCTGACTGGGGTGTCACACTCATAAGCGGCGGCAAGAAAACAACCTACAACCCGGATACCGATGTCTTCCAGATACAAGTTCCCGTTGAAACACTGGAACAGTCAATTGAACGTTTTACAATCGATTTCCAGGAATCGGAAGGACTTTTCCTTACCCTGAGCTGGGATAAAACCCGTATTCGTATTCCAATCAAAAAACAGGCTTGAACAAATCTTCACATACCGGACCTGACGGGGTATCACGAATGCAGTTCAAAAGAAAGAAAATCCCCTCTGTAAATGAACTGGCAGAGGCCATTTTTGCCGGAAATAAAACCTTGCTGGCAAGGGGAATTACGTTAATCGAGAGCAGAAGAACAGCAGACCATACTCTTGCTCAGGAACTAATTGAGCGTTGCCTGCCCAAAATAAACAAAAGCATCAGAATTGGCATTACAGGTGTTCCCGGTGTGGGAAAAAGCACTTTTATCGAACGCCTCGGAAAACTGATTACAGGCATGGGCAAAAAAGTTGCTGTACTCGCAGTAGACCCCAGCAGCTCGGTGACCAGGGGCAGTATTCTTGGAGATAAAACCAGGATGCTGGAACTCTCGAAGGACCCCGATGCTTTCATCCGGCCTTCTCCCACAGGTGAGTCCCTGGGTGGGGTGGCCCGGAAAACCAGAGAGTCCGTAATCCTGTGTGAGGCCGCAGGCTATGAAGTAATCCTTATAGAAACTGTTGGTGTGGGACAAAGCGAAACCGCCGTCCACAGCATGGTCGATTTCTTCCTGCTGCTCAAACTTGCCGGCGCTGGCGACGAGTTGCAGGGCATCAAACGGGGGATCATGGAAATGGCAGATGGCATATTGATCAACAAAGCAGATGGTGACAACCTCAAAAGGGCTCAGCGGGCACGCGCAGAATTTGAGCGTGCCCTGCAATTATACCCCCCGAAAGCAAGTGGTTGGCTCCCGAAAGTGTCCACCTGTTCCGCACTCAATAATGAAGGGATAACAGAACTCTGGGGAATGATTGAGGAGTTTATAGCAAACAACAGAGACTCAGGATTTTTTGAAACACTGCGTAGGGAACAGAATACCAACTGGTTCCTGCAAACGGTAGACGAAAGATTAAAATCCAGCTTTTACCAGCATCCCGATGTAAAAAAAGAATTAACCAAACTGATTAAAAAAGTAGGCAATAATCAAATTTCACCATTCAAGGCCGCTGACCTTCTGCTTTCTTCATTTAAACAGAACTGAAATAAAAAACCTAATTTTGTCGCAATTCTAAAGTGTCACAATGAATCCCATCACTGACGCCAAGTTATCCCTGGTGATCCCGGTTTTCAATGAAGCAGAAAACGTTACCCTGCTTGCATCAAAGATCCATGAGGCATTGCCCGGGTATAATTATGAGATTGTCTTTGTGGATGATTTTTCAACAGATGGTACGCGTAAGGTCATCAAGGGAATGGCTAATGAGCGTATCCACCTGATTGAACTCAAAAAGAATTACGGCCAAAGCCTGGCCCTTGCGGCCGGTATTGACTACGCCAGTGGTGAATATATCATTACCATGGACGGGGATTTGCAAAATGACCCAGGGGATATCCCCCAAATGCTTCACTTTGCCATAAATGAGGAATTTGATGTGGTAACCGGCATCAGGCAAAAGCGCAAGGACTCGCTGATCAAGAAAATTCCTTCCAAAATTGCTAATTTTTTGGTGCGGAGGGTTACCAAACTGGATATCAAAGACAACGGTTGTGCACTAAAGGTCTTTACCCGGGACATTGCGAAAGATCTCAACCTTTATGGGGAAATGCACCGGTTCATCACCCTGCTCGCTCACCTGGAAGGAGCCCAGATCAAACAGGTTCCTGTAAGGCACCACGCCCGGAATGCCGGAGTATCTAAATATGGCCTGGAGCGTGTTTTTAAAGTGGTAGCCGATATGATGCTCCTGCTCTTTATCCGTAAATATTTCCAGCGCCCTATACACCTGTTTGGGATTTTCGGGGTGCTGCTAACTGTACTGGGCATTCTGATCAACGTCTACCTCTTCCTGTTGAAATGGGGATTTGGAGAAGACATTGGGAACCGCCCTTTACTGATCTTCGGAATGATGTTTATTCTGGCAGGGATTCAATTATTCACCATAGGTATTGTAATGGAACTGCTGATCAGAACCTATTACGAATCGCAGAGCAAGCGTCCCTATCGAATAAAGCGAACAAGCATTGGCGGGAAAATTCAATAAAAAAGCCCTTACCACGGCCGTGAAACTGCTTGCCAGTGCCGTACTCCTCTATTTTGTATTCAATAAGATCCAATTACAGGATGTTCTGCAGACCCTAGGAACAACGGACCCCTACTACCTTTTTCTGGCCTTACTTGCATTTATGGCCTCGAAGCTGCTCGCTGCTTTCCGGCTCAATGCCTACCTGCACCAGTTAAACGTATTACTTACCCACATGAGCAACCTGAAGCTCTACCTGCTGGGGATGTTTTACAATCTTTTCCTGCCAGGCGGAATAGGGGGCGATGCTTACAAGGGCTATGTGCTTAAGAAAGAATACGGCATCAAAACCAAAAGGGTTGTGGCTATTATGGTTCTTGACCGACTTAGCGGATTGCTACTCCTTTTCATTTATGCATGCTTCCTTGGCATTATGTTGGAGACTTCTTCCCAGACCGGGATTCGAATTGCAATTATTAGTGCCCTCTTCCTTTCCCTTGCCGTTTTCTGGCTCCTCAACAAACGGTTTTTTGACTATGTCTTCCCGGTTTTCTGGAAGTCAGTGGGATATTCTGCGGGGGTGCAACTATTGCAATTAGTTAGTGTTTTTCTTATCTGGAAATCCCTGGGATTGCATATGGCCCTGGTGCCTTATCTGTTCGTTTTCCTCGTTTCCTCTATAGTAGCCGTACTACCGGTGACCATTGGTGGCATTGGCAGCAGGGAGGTAGTATTTCTATACGGATCCCTCTGGCTGGGCCTGGATGAAGGATCGGCCATCAGCATCAGCGTGGTATTCTTCCTGATAACCGCCCTGGTCTCCCTCTTCGGGATGATATACCATTTTAGGAAACCGGTATTGGAAGTGTATTGACCCTAGGCTGTATTATTTCAAATGAATCAGATGCCGTTTTCGAAGCACCTCCCTGCGCGTATCCGGATTAAGGAAACGGGCCTGTAAGCGGGTTATCCTGAATTGATCTGCCGTATACTGTTCTTCCCACAGCAGGCCTTTTTCTTTTAAAGCGTCAAGGTCCTCGTCCGTTGCATAAACCCAGACATCGTTCATTTGTTCCACCTTATCCAGATTCGTGATCTTCACAGGCTTGCGGTTGTAGAAATCAAGGGCCCAGCTCGGATGGGGAGCTATCTTGTAAATACGATCAGCCGGGATACTTTTTTCGCTTACCACATCGGCTATTGTGGCACCAGCCTCATATTTCAGCAAAGAAGGATAAAATGAGATATTCATTACCAGGTTCAGGAGTACAGAACTCAATACTCCAACACTGATAATCCTGGAAAGTACCGGTTTTCTAACAACTGCGAAATAAACGGCAACTAAAATGAAAGCCAGGTAAAAATTGCCGACCAGGATATTTTCCGATTCAAAAACCCATTGTGTGAGCAAGGCAGCAACCACAAAGCACAAAGCAAATATTCCATATTGCACATTCCGAAAAACTTTTAACAGGTTTTCCCTGCGGCTCTTCTTGAGGTATACCAGGTAGGCCCCGCTAAGCACTGCGAAAAGGGGGATAGTAATATTCAGGTAATGTGGGAGTTTAAACTGGGCAAAACTGATTAAAAGGAAAATGAGCGATATCCCTCCTATCGTGAGGACTTCAACCCCCTGCCCCATCTTAAAACGGCTCTTAAAAACACGTTTTATCCTTGAACCAAAGGCTGAGATACCGATCACTGTCCAGGGCAGGAATACCCAGAGGAAGGTATGGAAAAAGAAGAAATAATCACTGCTGTTTCTGCCTACCCCTTCCCCGCTAAGGCGCTCAAAACTTTGCTCCCAGAAGATAAAACGGAACCCGCTGCGATTGGCCTTTCCCCGAATAACCTTTTCGGGATGCAGGTCAAATTGCTGGTAGTAAGCATACAACATTGGGGTTATGGTGAGAGCAAATACTCCCAAAGCAACCAGAACACGCCAGTCTAATAGCATCTTCCATTTCCTTGTATAAGCCAGATAGCATAAAAGGGGCAGTGCAATGACAACCAGCGCTATTTGTCCCTTAGTTGAAAATGCAAGACCGGCACCCAGGGCCCCCAGCACAATATTGCCAAGTGTTTTCTGCTGTAGGTATAAAAGCAATTGCCATAGGGCAAATACGGTAAAACCGGTCAATACGGCATCTGTTCTCACATCTATAACCGATAACACTATGGTCTGGGCAGAAAGAAAAATAAGGGCCGCTATTTTTCCTGCATCCCTGTTGTAAAGTGCATTTCCAAGACCATAACAGCTCCAACCACCCAACAGGGTAACCAGTATGGCAGGAATACGGTAAGCCCAGTCGTGAATTCCAAAAATTTTAAAAGACAAAGCAGCCAGCCAGTAATGCAGGTGGGGCTTGTCCAGATATTCCTCAGGGCCTTTGAAAAGGTTTATGAAATCATTCTCCTGAACCATGCGCATGGCCATTACTGCGAACTGGGCGGAATCGTACTCAATAAGGGTAACAAACATGCCGGCCAGGTAAACCAGCAAAATAAGACCAATGAATATCCAGAATCGGGTCCGGGAAATCATAACCTAAGTTTGTATATGGCAAAGATAGTTAACCTGTAAAACGTCCAGCCAAAGAAACCACCGATCAATAGGCCGGTCAGGACATCCAATGGAAAATGAACCCCGATATAGATGCGACTGTAAGCCACAACCAGTGCCCAGATAACCAGGAGATATTTCAGAAACGGGAATCTGGTACTTAGCAGATAACTGAAATACAGGGCAATTGCAAAGGAGTTTGCCGCATGGGCCGAAAAGTAGCCGTATTTGCCTCCACAACTTGCCTTCACCAGTCTAACCTGATCAACCAGATCAGGATCGTGACAGGGCCTGAGGCGCATTACCCCATACTTAAAAAAGTTAGCCAGCTGATCTGTACAGGTAATCAATAAGCCCACAACCAGCAAAAGTATCAGTGTTTTCTTCCAGCCCAAATGGATATAGCTGAGTATTAAAAGCAACAGGTATAATGGGATTGAAGTCCACTTATTGGTAAGCAATAACCAAAACGAATCCCAGGTTTCCGATCCCAGTTGATTGAGAAAGAGGAATAGTTCCTGATCCAGCTTTACTAGCTCTTCCAGCATACTTTAGGATTGGTAACGACTAACTTCCCGGTCATAAAAAGCCACTGCTTCCTCAATCAGCCTTTCGGCTTCTACGGCCAGGTCATCTTCATCTTCCCTTCCAAACTCCTCAAACCATTCTACTTCATCATTCTCAAGATTTATAATAAACCTCGGGTATTCCGTATGCACTATGTATATGGCATCGGGATGATCGGTATTGTCTCCTAAAAGGAATTTGGGAAGTGTCATGAGGGTTTCAAATATTTATATCAGTTAGTGATCAGACGGTTGGTCATATAATTAAATCGAATATACAACATTATGGCCGATGCTGTGAGCCCGGAGAGCAAGCCAATCCAGATACCAACGCTCTCTAAATCCGTATACAGCCCCAGATAAAAACTCAATGGAAACCCTATCACCCAGTAAGCAATGAAGGTAATAATTGTGGGGATCTTAACATCCTGCAGGCCTTTTAATGCACCGAGAATGACAACCTGCAAACCATCGGATATCTGAAAAAAAGCAGATACAAGCAGCAATTGGGCAGCAATACCTATAACCTCCAGGTTGTCTGCCTGGTTGATCAGGTCATGCTCATCCAGATAGAGGGTGGGAAACCAGTACCGCCCTATTAAAAAGAGGGTTGCAAATACAATTTCCAGCAAGAAGGTCATAAAAAAGATCGATTGTGCTATCCTGCGTAATTCTATGAAATTATTCAGACCTTTCTGGTTTCCTACCCGGATCATGGCTGCCACCCCCAGTCCCATACCAAACATAAAAGTCATGCTACTGAGGTTCAAAGCTATCTGATTGGCTGCCTGAGGGTTTTTACCCAACACCCCGCTTATCCATGTTGCTGCGGTGAAAATGGCCACCTCAAAAAGCATCTGCAGGGCAGAAGGAAAACCAAGACTCATAATCTTTTTGAGATAACTGGCTTCCAGATTGCGGAAATTAAACCCGGTAACATAGTCGTGGAATTTCTTCCTGTTTTTGAGTAGCAGCCAGAGGAAGACCAGCATAATTATCCGTGCTACCAGTGTACCTATAGCCGCCCCAACCACACCAAGCCTCGGAAACCCCAATGCACCGAATATAAGGAGGTAGTTTAGTACAATATTCACCACATTGGCCAGAATGGTAGCGAACATGGGGTATTTGGTCTGGGAAAGTCCTTCTGAAAATTGCTTGAAAGCCTGGAACATGATCAGTGGTATTAGCGAAAAGGCCACAATATCCAGGTAGGGAATGGCCAGCTGCACCACTTCTTCCGGCTGATCCATATAGAGCATTAGTGGTTTTGCCAGGATGATAAGACCAAATAGCACCAGACCAAGCAGCGTACAGAGCACAAGACCATGTTTCAGAGCATTTTTGCCAGCCCCTTTATCCGCAGCTCCATCGGCTTCTGCCACAAGAGGCGTAATAGCCGTTGAAAAACCAATACCAATAGACATCGCTATAAAGACAAAACTGTTGCCCAGGGAAACAGCTGCCAGCTCTGCCGTGCCCAACTGCCCCACCATTATATTGTCTGCGAAGGCCACAAAGGTATGTCCCAGCATACCCAGTATTACCGGGGCTGCCAGGCGGGCGTTAAAGCGAAATTCTCGTGTGTACTGGCGAAGCAAGTCTAAAAATTTAATCAATAATATTATGGGGCAATTTGCTGGGTTGAAGACAACTTATGCAATGTTGAAGGGTTTTCAGGAATTCACGCCTGCATTCAATAGCAGCGCTACAGTTGCTTTGCCTCTTCCCAGTAAACATCCATCTCTGCAAGCGTCATGTCTTTTAAAGATTTCCCGGCATCCCTGGCTTTGGACTCCAGGTACTTAAACCGCTTTATAAATTTCTTGTTGGTTCGTTCCAGGGCATTCTCAGGGTTAACATCCAGAAATCGGGCGTAATTGACCATGGAAAAGAGTACATCACCAAATTCCGATTCTATGCGATCTTTCCCTCCTGTTGCAACCTCATGCTGCAATTCCGCAAGTTCCTCTTTGAGTTTTTCAAATACCTGTTCTGGTTTTTCCCAGTCGAACCCTACTCCCGCAACCTTATCCTGTATCCGATTTGCCTTAACCAGGGAAGGCAGACTATTGGGAACCCCTTCCAGTACGCTTTTCTTCCCTTCCTTCAACTTAATGGCTTCCCAGTTTTGTTTTACTTCCTCGGCATCGGCCACATCCACATCCCCATAGATATGAGGATGGCGATGTATAAGCTTATCGCTGATTACGTTGGCTACATCGCCAATATCAAAAGACCGGGTTTCAGATCCGATCCTGGCGTAGAAGAAAATATGCAGCAACAGGTCGCCCAGCTCCTTTTTTACTTCCTCCAGGTCTTCATCCAGGATTGCATCGCCCAGTTCATAGGTCTCCTCTATGGTCAGGTGCCTCAGGCTTTTCATCGTTTGCTTGCGGTCCCACGGACATTGTTCCCGTAATTCGTCCATAATGGTCAGTAGGCGGTCCAGGGCTTCCAATTGTGCTTTCCTGCTGTTCATGTTCTCGGAATTTGGGCAAAAGTACAAAGTTCAGGGTTTGTCCATCGGTATTTTTAGCGTATTTTTAAAAGGCTTATTTCCCCCTGGCCTTGAGGCTTTGGCCTAACCTTTTTTCTATGTATGTACGAAAATTTTACTTCCTGATGTTCCCGGTTTTCTTCGCTGTGCTTTGTATCGCCTGCAAGGGAACGGAAGAATCACTGATTGCAAAGGGAGCAGAACTTACTCTTGTTTCGGATGAATATGCATTTACCGAAGGACCGGCAGTTGATGCCTATGGAAATGTTTATTTTACGGACCAGCCCAATGATCAGATTTTAAAGTGGTCTGAAGCAAACGGGGAAGTAACCGTATTTATGAAACCGGCAGGTAGGGCCAATGGTCTTTATTTCGATAATGAGGGCAGGTTGCTGGCAGCGGCCGATGAGCAATTTGAATTGTGGAGAATAGACGTAGAAGGAGATCGGAATATAGAGGTTCTCCTAAGTCAGTTCCAGGGAAAGAACCTGAATGGCCCCAACGATATCTGGGTAGACCCCAGTGGTGGCATCTACTTCACTGATCCCTACTACCAAAGACCCTGGTGGGACAGATCTGCCAAGGAAATTGAGCAGGAACGGGTTTATTACCTACCAAAAGGAAGCAAGGAACCTCAAATAGTAGTCGATGATTTTGTTCAACCCAATGGTATCATCGGCAGTCCTGATGGTAAAAAACTGTACATAGCGGATATTGGGGATAAAAAGACTTTTTCCTATGACATTCAGGATAATGGTTTGCTCACCAACAAAAAATTGCTCACCGAAATGGGGTCTGATGGAATGACAATGGACAATAAGGGGAATATCTACCTTACGGGTGATGGAGTTACGGTGTTCAATATGGAGGGTATTGAGGTATTACACATACCAGTACCCCAGGACTGGACGGCCAATGTCACTTTTGGAGGCAAGGATCAGAAGACATTGTTCGTCACTGCTATGAACAGCCTTTATACCCTTGAGATGAACGTAAGCGGTGTTCGTTGATCAACCTGGCTTAAAAATCCACAGAAGATGTGTTATGACATCAAGGCAAGTTTAGAGGCACAACTGAAACGGGCTCAGCGTTATGGGGACCGGGACGCTGTGCGGGAAATCGAGAAAAAACTCCTGCCCTTTACAGACCTCCCGCTACATCACGCCTCAGGTTTTCAACACCCTAAACTGCTTATCTACACGGACAGGTCACCTGAAATTCCGGAAGTATCCGTATGGGGCCTGATACCCCATTGGGTTAAGGACCAGCAGCAATTGAAAAAGCTATGGAACAACACCCTGAATGCGCGGGGGGAGACTATTTTTGAAAAACCGTCCTTCCGCTGGGCTGCCCGCCATAACCGATGTATTATATATGTAGACGGCTTTTATGAACACCACCATTACAAAGGTAAAACCTATCCTTTTTACCTGTATCGAAAAGATCTTGAGCCCATGGCCTTTGCAGGTCTCTGGAGTGAATGGAGAGATCCGGAAACTGCCGAAGTAATAAACACCTTCAGCATTGTTACTACGGAAGGGAATGAACTCCTCGCAAAAGTGCACAATAATCCCAGGGTAAAGGGGCCCCGAATGCCTCTTATCCTACCCGACGAACTAGCGGATAAATGGCTGGAACCAACAACAGATGATCTGGATATTAAAGCCGTTCAGGAATTGATCCGCTCTTATCCGGCTGAGGCTATTGAGGCCCATACGGTACATAGGTTAAGGGGTAAAGGCTACCTGGGAAATGTCCCGGAAATCAACGAACCCGTTAATTACGACGAACTGGTGTTTTGAGCCTCCATTTCCGGAGTTAATTATTTGACCAGGTCGAAGATGCGAGTATATTTCAGGATAATACTATTGTTCAGGGGACTCCTGTCCTGCAGATTGTGGTTGTACACTATAAACAAACCCGTATTAGCGCGCTGAAGCCAGCTGAAACGGATATTCGCTGCCCATAGTTTCCGGCTGGTATTGTTCTGTATCAAGCCCTGCACAAACATTGTTGGGGTAAACGCATAGGTGATCTGGCTACGGAAAATATTGGCCGAAAAATCTCCCACAGGAAGGTTAAATCGGTTGTACTGATAGGTAAAATCGGCATTGAACTTGTCCCCCCTTCTAAAGCTAAGGGTTGCACTATTGAGATATCGGGAACCCCCAAAGGACCCTCCCATAACAGAACGTATATTAACCGATACCGGTTTACTGCGGTTGGTAAAAAAAATCAGTTGACTTTCCGCATGATTGTAGGTGCCGGGCTGCACAACAATACCATCGGAAATTTCAAATGCATTAACCACACCCTCTGTTGTAAAATTGACCCCGGTGTGGAACTCAAGTCCGCTTTTGTACTCCCAGTGGTTGTCAATATGCAGGAATCCAGTTTCCTGAAACCCTTCAAAATTCCAGTAGCCTCGGTAGGAAATATGCGGACGGTATTCCAGGATCCTAGAGTTTTCCTTTTTGGGACGCATATGATGAAGGATCAGGGCTTCGGGTTTGCGGAAGGAAGATCGCAGTAAAAAACCCACTTCGGGATTGAACCCCTCTCCCACCTCCGTATATGCCGCACGCATTACCCAGTTATTCCATTGATAATCGGTCTGGAATTTAAAGGAATGGGCATCATCAGGGCGATCAGGATCTACAGAACGGGCATAAAACCCGGACATCCTGGCTTTGTTTCCCAGTCCCAGCTTGCCATCGATAGCAAAGGTCCGGTTGTAGTCATTATCCGTTTCCATGCCAGTTCGACTGATAAACGCCGCTCCTAATGCCGTCCTCCCTTTAAATTCGTGATTTACCCGGACTGCGGTGAAGTTATTTTTTTCAATGCCGGCATCAACAACATCATCAGTAAACATGCTAAGGAACCCCACATTGGTACGGTTCAGTTTTCCCGAAAGGCGGGCCCCGCCAATAATGGGAACGATATTGCCATCTTCACCAATACCTATTCGCCTGCTAAAGAAAAGGTCTACCTCACCGGGGCTACCCACGCTGAAAAGGCCAGCATTCTCCAGGAAAAAGGGCCTCTTTTCGGGAAAAAACAGGTTAAACCGGTCCAGGTTTACCTGCTGATCATCCACCTCAACCTGGGCGAAATCTGTATTGTAGGTAAGATCCAGGGTGAGGCTAGGGGTAATACTGTATTTGATATCCCCTCCTGCTTCGGCACTAAATTCCCGCTTTGGATCTGAGAGCTCATAATTCTTATCCATTCTCCCCAGTACATAAGGGATCAGTTTCAGGTTGCCGGGATTCCTCAGGTCCAAGCCCGTTAGGGTACCTGCAAGAGACAAACGGTTAAGGCTGAACCCTATTGGCAGGCTGGCCCAATAGGCTATCTCATTAGTCTTCCTTATATTCCTCCTGAAATTGATACCCCAGTCCCTTCCCGCCTGGAAGCGAATGGTCCGAAGGGGAATGGCAAATTCAGCGCTCCAGCCAAAGTCACCTACCTTGGCCTTAACCTCAAATGCTGCGTCCCAGTTGAGATTAAACCCTCCTATTGTTCCACCCTGTTGCCTGTTGGCATTGAAATTACCCTGTCCTTCATTGTCTACCTGGGCATCGTATTCCACTCCAAGGGAATTAGTCCCAAATATGAAACCATTCTGCCCGTCCTGATAGGTATCCATTATAAAAATAAAGGCATCTGTATTATCCAGATTGGCATCTCTCCTTGCATCAGATACTACCAGTTGTTCCGGATTTGCATCATAACAAACCACACTCAGATAGAAGGTATCTGCGGTGTATGCAATACGGATCTCGGTTTTTTCACTGGCCTGTGACCCAAAACTGGGTTGGGTTTGTATGAGGTCACCGAAGGGTGTAATCCCCTGCCATATGGGGTCTTGCATCACCTCCCCATCTATTTCGGGCCTTTCTTGTAAGGGGATTGCCCTGGCGGTAGGACGGTTGTTTTCGAAATCCTGTGCCTGAGATATAACAGGCAGTATTAGCAAACTCAATAAGAGTACAGAATGCCAAGAATTATGCAACCAGGAGTAATCTTTGGGCATTAGTTGGTTATTATAGCTTCTAAATGTAAATGATTTTTTTAAATAGCTCCGTAACCGATGTTACCGGGGTAGAATTACTGAGGTACTATTTGCCTACCATATGATAATGGAGTAAATTCAAGTCCTAAAATCAAAGTTATTCGAACCCTTCTGCATGGCTTATCCAAAAGGAACGTATTTGTTTGCCCTGTTAATATTTTTTACTGCACCCTGTTCAGCTCAGGAAATTATTGAGCTTCCACATAAGGATTCGGGGAATATCGAATGGGCAGATGCACCCAAGGAGTACTATTCAAAAATTTGGAACACCCAGGTATTAACTAATGTATCCAGGCCTACCCTGGAGGTTTTCAGGCCGGCTGGGACTCCTCCCAATGGAACCGGAATAATCGTTGCTCCGGGAGGCGGACTTTATGCATTAAGTGTGAACAAGGAGGGAAAGGATGTAGCCCGCTGGCTCAATCAAAAAGGGATTACGGTTTTTGTGCTGAATTACCGCCTGGTTCCCTCAGGAGAAGACGGGGTCAAAGAATTACTGGATGGGGGAGAAAAAAATGCAGATAAAATAGCTCGTGTACTGCCTTTATCTATAGCAGATGGACTTACTGCTGTTTCATATGTACGAGAACACGCAGGCGAACTGGGAGTAAATCCGGATAAAATAGGATTTATGGGCTTTTCTGCCGGTGGATCGGTAACCATGGGCGTTGCCTTTAATGCCAATAAAAGCAACATGCCAGACTTCCTTGTCCCGGTATATCCCTGGATGACTATTATGGGTGAATATAAGGTTCCGGAGGAAGCTCCTCCCATGGCAGTGGTTTGTGCATCTGATGATCCTCTGCTGCTTGCCAGGGAGAGTGTCGAACTCTATTCGGAATGGCTGGACTCAGGAATTTCTACTGAATTGCATTTATATGCGAAAGGTGGACATGGATTTGGCATGCTTAAGCAAAACCTGCCTTCCGATACCTGGCTGGCGAGAGTCTATGAATGGGCGGTTGCCGAGGGTCTGGTGGTGACGCCAACCAAGTATTAATTTTATGGCAAAAGCCAGTGTAATTTTACTTCTTTCATTTTTGCTGACATCGGCTGGGGCCAGGCCTCAGGATCCCGAGCGATTTCGGAAAGAAGTGGAGAAGCTTGTAAAACGAAACGATTCACTTTGGGACAGCACTAAGGAAACCATAGTATTTACAGGCAGTTCAAGCATAAAAACCTGGGAGAGTCTTCAGAGCGACTTCCCCTCCCGGCAAATAATAAACTCAGGATTTGGTGGATCCCATGCCTCAGATTTGATCGCCTATACAGACCAACTGGTTCTGCGTTACAAACCTTCTAAAGTATTTATATACGAAGGTGATAATGATCTCTCCGAGCGAAAAAGGCCCGGGAAAATCCTGAAGGATATTAATAAGATCCTCTCGAAAATATGGTTGGCAAATCCAAATACTGAAGTAATTTTGATATCAGCAAAACCCAGCATTTCACGCTGGCACAGAAAGGGGGCGTTCAGGAGGCTGAACCGGCGGTTTAAAAGGCTTGCAGACAGGCAGCCAGGGTTGTATTTTGCGGATGTCTGGACTGCAATGCTCAGCGGTAAAAAACTTAAGAAAGACCTGTATATAGAAGACGGTCTGCATATAAATGAGAAAGGGTATCAAATCTGGAAAAACGTAATTGATCCCTATGTTAATTAACCTTTATCCTATGAAAACAACTTATGTTTTAAAATTATCAACCACCATGATTATTCTGGTATTGTTTGCTTCCTGCAAACAAAAGGAATTACCGGTGTACAACCTAGGAGAAACGGATCTCACCCAGGAAAACCTTATTCCATTTCCGCGCAGTGTTGAAGCCACTAATGACGGTTTTGCCCTGGACCCTTTTACCGGAATTTATACCTTTTCAGATGAGGCTTCAGAATTTGAAGCCATCGGGCTTTTCCTGTCGAAGAAAATAGCCTCCAAAACAGGACTCACACTTCCTGTAAATGATCGGGAAGTAGAAAGAACAGACAGAATTATTAATATCGTTCAAAAAGATAGCATTAGCCTGTCCGGGGATGAAGCTTACGAACTGCATATTGGCCGGGATACCATTACCCTGGCAGCAACCGCACCCCAAGGAGCATTCCGCGGTGTCCAGACCTTAAGGCAACTAATCCCTGAGGCTGGTATTGACACCCTCGCGGAATTTCCAATCTGGCGAATTCCGACTGGCAGGATCAGTGACGTGCCGAATTTTGAATACCGCGGTTCTATGCTGGATGTGGCCCGGCATTTCTTTTCGGTTGAAGACGTTAAGAAATATCTGGACCTGCTTGCCTACTACAAGATTAATTACCTCCACCTCCACCTTACAGATGACCAGGGATGGCGAATTGAGATAAAATCCTGGCCAAAACTAACCGAGATTGGTGGCAGTACAGAAGTAGGCGGAGAAGCTGGCGGCTACTTTACCCAGGAAGATTACAAAGACATCGTGGATTATGCGGCGAGGCTTTACATAACCATCGTACCGGAGGTAGATATGCCCGGGCATACCAATGCCGCCTCAGCGTCCTATGCCTTCCTCAACGGAGCTGAAAAGCCGGCTAAGCTTTACGAAGGTACGCGGGTAGGTTTCAGCACTTTTGACACCAGAAAAGACACTGTTTATCAATTTATTGATGATGTAGTTCGGGAGATATCCGATATAAGCCCCGGGCCCTATTTTCATATTGGCGGAGATGAAAGCCATGTTACCAAAAAAGACGATTACCGCTATTTCGTATCGCGTGTGGAAAAAATTGTCCAGAAATACGGGAAACGAATGATTGGTTGGGACGAGGTGGCTACCGCCGATATAGACAGCACCTCCATAGCCCAATTCTGGGCCAGCCTGGACAACGCTAAATTGGCCGAGCAAAAGGGAATGCAGGTAATTCTCTCGCCAGCCAGCAAATCCTACCTGGATATGAAATACGACACCCTTTCTGAATACGGGCTTGCATGGGCTGCCTATATTCCTGTAGACAGCGCATATATCTGGACCCCTGAGACCTACAGTGGCATACCCAGAAACCAGATCCTGGGAGTGGAAGCCCCACTTTGGTCAGAAACCATAAGCAATATAGAGGAACTGGAGTACCTGGCTTTCCCAAGGATGATCGGGTACTCTGAATTAAGCTGGACCGATGAAACCAACCGGGACTGGGAGAAATTTAAAGTCCGCCTGGCAAACCAGGCTGCTTTCCTGGAAAGGATGAATGTGAAGTATTACCCATCACCGCGAATTGACTGGGTGAAGGATGACTTTCCAGAAAAGCAAAAGGTTAAAGATTAGTACAATGAAAAAGAAAAGGACGTCGAAATGACGTCCTTTTTTTATACTGGAATCCTTATTCCTGAGTACCCGGCAAGCCCAGGGGTTTTTTGGTCTGCCAGTTAAAGTCTTCGGCTTTCTTAGCTTCCGGCCAGACTTCATCCAGGGTATCTGCATCGTAAACCACACCATTTTTAATTACATGGGTAAGTGTGTTGGTATTTCGCAGGTTCTCCAGGGGGTTCTTTTCCAGGATAACGATATCGGCGATCTTTCCTGCCTCCAGGCTACCGAGATCCCCTTCAAGGCCTAATGCAGTGGCCCCATGGATAGTCGCAACTTTTAGGGCGTCCAGGTTGCTCATTCCTCCGCTGGCCACGGACCACAGTTCCCAGTGGTAGCCCAGGCCCTGCAACTGACCATGGCTTCCTACTCCTGCGATGCCGCCGGCCTTGACCAGATCATTCATGAATACGGCATGTTTCTTAAATACATGTTCCTCGTCCATAAACCAGCCCGGCCTCCTTCTGGATTTCTGGGCCAGCTCACTGTATGGGGTAAAGTACTGCAGCTTTTTGTCGCCCCAGACATTTTCCCTTGAATAGAAGTAATTCTCTGCCCAGGGCCCACCATAAGCCACCAAAAGTGTGGGTGTAACAGCCATCTTGGATTCTGCAATAGACTTAACCACGTCCTGGTAAATGGGATAAATAGGCAGCGAGTGCTCATGACCGGGATAACCATCCTGCAACTGAGTCATATTCAGTTTAAAATCGAGTCCACCCTCCGTGGTTGGCATTAACTTCAGTTCTTTAGCCGCCATGATTACCCATTGCCTCTGCTGACGGTTTCCAACCAGGTACATTTTAATAGTCTTGGTATTGTAATATTCGCTGTACTGTTTTAAAACGTCTTTGGCGTGGTCAAGACTGGTAATCTGATATTGCCAGAAGCCAACACCCGGACCTGTACTGTACACCCTGGGACCATGCAACATCCCGGCCTCTACCATGTCTGCATAGGTAAGAACATCGGTGGTAGCCGTCTGAGGGTCCCGGGTTGTGGTAACCCCATAGGCCAGATTAGCCGAATACATCCAGATTTGATTCTTATGGATCCCCCAGTTTGGCCACATATGGGCATGCGTATCCACAAAGCCAGGGGCGAGCGTCTTTCCTTTTACATCAATTAGCTCGGTATTACTTGGGATAGCAAAACTACCAGAGGGCCCAATAGCCTTAATTCGATTGTTCTCAATGAGGATATCGCCATTATCAATAATGGCATCACCATTCATGGTAATAATCCTCCCCCCTTTCAACAAAAGGTTACCTCTGGGGATATTCCTTTTGTAGGAAACCTTTATTTTAAACTCTTCTGCCTTAAACCGTTCATCTTTCTTCTTTTCATCTTCTTCTACTTCCGTTTTTGTAGAATCCTGTTCCTTTTCGGCCGCCTTCAGCTCCTTTTCCTTCTTTTTAGCAGCTTCCACACTGTCTTTAAACTGCCGTCCCTTGTCCAGATCATAACGAAAATGGCTTGCACCCAATGACCAGTGTACTCTTTTGCTGTCAGAAGACCAGGTTGGAAACTCACCCCCCAGGGTAGTCAGCTTCATCGCCGGAAAGGAAGCCTTTTCAGGTGAAGCCACAGATATGGTAGGGGTTTTGCCATATCTGGGTATGGTCACTGTATAGATATCATTATTGATTTTAGCAAGGGCCTGGGTTCCGTCTGGTGATATTTGTATCTCGGAGGGTTTGGAAGATTTATCATTGGGTTCCCTGTCATCATCAACCACCGGAAGGTAAGTGTGTTCGTGCTGGTCAAAATGTCCCTTGCCAAAGATATCGGATGATCCATAGGTTTCGATGCCCTTCAGCTTCAGGTGTTGCTTCTCATCTGTTCCATCCCATCGTATGGAAACCAGTCCTTTTGTGGGGTGTGTTAAATATATCCGGTCATCCACATTGGTAAAATGGGGTTGTGCCCTCCCCTTGGATTTGTCAATTAATTTCATGGCACCTCCATCGGTGGAAATCCAGACCAGGTCCTCAGTCGCCCTGCCGGCAAAAGGGCCAATCGCATCTTCGTAGGTCTGCGCCGTTCCCCTGTGGAAGGCGATACGGTTTTTCTTGTATGACCATTTCGGGGAACTGTATATTCCAGGCTCCTGAGTAAGCTGGACGATCCTCGCACGCCCTTCTGCGTTAACTTTGTACAGATGCCCTCCCCCCTGCTTCCAGGTAGTGAACACGAGGTTTTTTCCATCAGGAGACCAGGCAGGCATGGCTTCTGTATAGTTATTTTTTGTCAACCTCCTGGGCTGGCCATCAGGCAGGTCCATAACATACAGCCTGTTGAGGGCTGTAAAGGCAATTTTACTACCGTCCGGAGATGGAACCGCGTCCCGTATCTGGGTAACAAATGCCTCTTCCTTGTCGTCTATAGGATAATTGAACTTAAGCCTCGGCCCCAGTTCCAGAGATACATCAACGCTAAATGGAATTTCCGTGGCAACATTCGTAGCCAAGGCAATGGAATAGATTTTACCACCATAGGAAACAATGAGGTTCTTGCTATCGGGTGTGAAAGACATAGCCGGAAGTACACCCAGGGGAGCAATTGATTCCTGCTCATCACGCTGCACCGGATAAGCCAGCCATTTTTCCTTGCCACTTTTTAGATTGCGGAGAATTAGACCGGTCTTGTCCTCAAAACGGCTTCCGTACACCAGCCACTGCCCATCATCGGACAAAGTAGGCGTGAAGGCCGAACCGTATCGCGAGGTAATCACATCCATATCGCCATCTTCCATGTCATAGGTTCCTATCTGGTATTGCGGCAGTTGGGCGTTGTAGTTCCAGGCACCATTACGTCTTGAGAAATAGAGCAGCTTTCCGTCATGACCAAATGCAGGATCTATGACCTTAATATTTTTAGGTTCGCTTATAAGAGCGCTCCCCCCACCTCCTTCTTTGTGGTAGATATGGAATTTTATGTTTCGTCTGCCTTTAGCACCTACGATATAATCCCCGTCGGGAGTCCATTCTGCAGAGAAAAAATTGTGTTTTTTATCCTTGCTGATTTGCTTTTCCTCCTTGTCGGACAATCGCAGTGTCCAAATATTATCCGAACCGCTTTTATCGGAAATAAAAACGATAGACTTACCATCCGGGCTGTATCTGGGGTGCACATCATATGCCATACCGGTTGTGATTGGCTCGGCTTTTCCGCCGCTTATGGGTATACTGTAAATATCCCCCATAAGATCAAATACAATTGTTGATCCGTCCGGGCTTACGTCCAGTGAAATCCAGGTTCCTTTATCCGTAGTGAAAGAAACGGTGCGTTCCGGCTCTAAGGGGAGATTCTTGGTTGCTTTTTTTGTGGAGTCTTTTTCCTTTTCCTGGGCTAATGCTTTACCATTAAAAACCAGTCCTATTAAAAGGAAAATAATAATCAGGGGGTTACGGTTCATTTAGGTGGAATTTAAAATTAATCACCTAATATAAACAATAAGGCAGCTAAGTAGCCGAATAATTATGGAAAATAAAGAAGCGATCTATTCCGCGGCTTCTTCCGGATTTGGTTCGGTTCTTTCTCCGTCTTCAAAATCAAGGATCCCATTGTCGTGAAGTATGTTATACCACTGTATGACTTTCTTGATATCACTGGCATACACCCTGTCCTCATCATAATTAGGGAGCACTTCAAAGAAATATTCTTCCAGGGCAAGCTTATCGGCCTTATGTCCTATAGGCGTTTTGGATCCATTCTCTTTCTCCTTGATCTTTTGGAAAACCTTGGCCAGCGGTAGTTCTTCTTCCAGGGTATAGACTGCAATTTCAGAGAGCACACTCACATTCCCCCGGACCCCTACCGTAATTTTTTTTCCATCCAGCAGGGACTCAGCTACAAAACCCGAGCGGGTCTGGGTGATCAATTTAAACAGGCCGGGTTTTCCCCCTATAGATAATATCTTTTCTAAACTCATTTGATTTTATGATTATGAAGACTTTTGCGGAATCTTGCTTATGCGGGTTAACCTTTTATCTCCCCTTTTTTAAAGCAGGGAAGCGCATTTTGTAATCCACGTCAATTTTTCCTTTGGAAATATTGGTTAATCGTCCTTTAAGTAGTCTTTTCTTTAAAGATGAAAGTTTGTCGGTGAACAGTATACCTTCAATATGGTCGTATTCATGTTGTATTACTCTTGCCAGCAAACCATCGTAGGTCTCTTTGTGGGTTTTGAAATTTTCATCCTGATACTCTATTGTTATGGTATCCTTCCGGGTTACGTCTTCCCGAATATCCGGAATGCTGAGACAGCCCTCGTTAAAGGCCCAGTTTTCTCCGCTTTCTTCTTCTATGTAGGCATTGATGAAGACCTTTTTGAAGCCTTTCAGAGCCTTCTGTTCTTCAGGAGTAAGATCCTCATCCTCCGCAAATGGCGAAGTATCAACCAGGAAAAGACGGATTGGAAGGCCTATTTGCGGAGCGGCCAGCCCCACCCCGTTGGCCTTGTACATGGTTTCCCACATATTTTCAAGGAGTTCTTTGAGATTGGGGTAATCGGGATCAATATCCACTCCAACTTTCCTCAAAACCGGATCCCCATAGGCAACAATAGGTAATGTCATATGCAATTATATTCTTTCGAGGTAGGCCTGTAAAATAAGCGTTGCGCTGATCTCATCAACAAGGGCCTTGTCTCTTCGTTTTTTCTTTTTCATTCCTCCTTCTATCATGCTACGAAGGGCGAGCTTGGAGGTAAAGCGTTCGTCCTGTCTTGCAACTTTAATTTCAGGGTATTTTTTACTGAATTCGGCAAGGAACTTTGCAATATGGACCTCAGATTCTGAGGGTTTATCCTGCATTTGCCTGGGTTCTCCCACCACAAGCGTTTCAACTTCTTCTTTTTTCAGGTATTCCCCAAGGAAATCAAAAAGCTCAGTTGTTCTGACCGTTGTAAGTCCGGAGGCAATAAGGTTAAGGGTATCCGTAACAGCAATACCGGTTCTTACTTTACCATAGTCCAAAGCCAGAATCCTACCCAAATTTAATTTTTCGCAAAAATAATGCTTATTCTGTTATGGGTGTAAATTTTGGCTTCTTTATTGGTCGCAACAACTATCTTTGCCCAAAGAATCGGACACTATGAACCTCAGAAATATAATAGAAGAGGCCTGGGAAAATCGGGAGCTATTGAAAAATCAAGCAACAAAGGATGCTATCCGCGAAGTAATTGGCCAAATTGATGCGGGCAAGCTACGTTGCGCCGAACCGGTTGGTGATGACTGGCAGATTAATGAATGGGTGAAAAAGGCCGTGGTCCTTTATTTCCCCATTCAGGAAATGCAAACCCTGGAGGCAGGGATATTTGAGTACCACGACAAAATACCCTTAAAACAAGGGTATAAGGAAAAAGGAATACGGGTTGTTCCCCATGCCGTGGCCCGTCATGGGGCCTATATCGCTCCGGGAACTATCCTGATGCCAAGTTACGTGAACATAGGTGCTTATGTGGATGAGGGTACCATGGTGGATACCTGGGCAACCGTAGGAAGTTGTGCACAGATTGGAAAGAACGTGCACCTTAGCGGAGGCGTAGGAATAGGCGGGGTCCTTGAACCCCTGCAGGCCGCACCCGTTATTATTGAAGACAATGCCTTCATAGGAAGCAGGTGCATCGTGGTGGAAGGGGTACGCGTAGAAAAAGAAGCTGTACTGGGTGCAAATGTGGTGTTAACTGCCAGCACCAAAATCATTGATGTTACGGGGGAAACACCAGTTGAAAGCAAAGGACGCATCCCTGCCCGTTCAGTGGTTATCCCCGGCAGCTATACCAAGAAATTTCCCGCAGGAGAATATCAGGTACCCTGTGCACTGATCATCGGACAAAGAAAAGCCAGCACGGATAAAAAAACTTCATTAAACGATGCCCTGAGGACCTATAACGTTATGGCATGAGCAAACGGATCCTGGTAATTCAGCAAAAGATGATTGGAGACGTACTGGCCTCATCGGTCATATGTGACCTCCTCAAGCAGAAATTGCCAGATTCCCAGGTAGATTATGTTGTAAATGACGGTGCCATTGATGTAGTTAAAAACCATCCTCATATAGATGGCCTGGTTATTTTCCAGAGCCATTTCAAAAAAAACTACGGGGCGTTTTACAAGTTCCTGAGAGAAATACGAAGCAGGCGGTACGACATTGTGATAGACGCCTACGGTAAACTCGAGAGCAACCTGATCACACTGGCATCCGGGGCAAAAGTCAAAATATCGTATAAAAAGTGGTATACCTCGTGGATATATACACACCTGTGCAAGCCCCACTCTGAACGTAAAACTCCAATGGGCCTGGCTATAGAAAACCGGTTGTTATTACTGGAACCGGTCTTAGGCCCCTCTGATGGATTTTTTATCAAGCCTAAAATACATTTATCGACCGATGAAATCCAAAAGGCTAAAGAGTTACTAAAAACCTCCGGGGTGGATTTATCCCGACCACTGATCATGATCGGCGTTTTGGGAAGTTCCGACATCAAATCCTACCCCCTGAACTATCTGACCACCTTGCTGGAAGAGATAATAGAGAAGACCGGGGCCAGATTACTGTTCAACTATTCCCCCCATCAGGAAGAACAGGTGAAGGCTTACATAGAATTGTGCCCTCAGGAGGTTAAAAATGCTGTTTATCATGATTTTGAGCCAGGTAGTTTAAGATCATTCCTTGCAGTTTTAAGTCAATGCACAGCCTATGTGGGAAATGAAGGTGGCATGGTAAATATGTCCAAGGCACTTGGACTTCCAACATTCAATATTTTCTCTCCTTGGATTTCGAAAAAGGCATGGGATACCTTCAATAACGAAACCAGAAACCAGGCGGTTCACCTGCGTGATTACAAACCTGAACTGTTTGAAGGCAAATCCAAGTCGCAATTGAAAAAGGAATCCCTGGACCTGTATCAGGAATTTGAACCTGGTTTAATTAAAATCGAACTCCGAAATTTTCTAATAAGAGAAGGAATCCCTAACGAGTAGCACCTGATAGCCCTCGTAAATAATCTTCCAGCCGCGCTCTTTCATGTAGGCGATTACCAGCTTTCCCTTGCCTCCATTGGGTAAATCACAGTCATCGATCAATACAAGGGTATTGTCGTGCAACTTAGCTTCAATGGCCTTGAATTCTCCCAGATGGTGTTCCTGGCTCTTTAACTGCACCTCAGGGTCATCACTATAATCATAACTGTCCAGATACAGCAGATCCACGGATTCATTGAAGGTTTTAAGGAACGCTATGGAATCTGAAGTGTGAAGACTTACATAGTCTGCCAGATCCTGGCGAATCACCTCTTTCTCAGCATTCGCAATGGATTTAGGGCTAATATCCACAGAATGCACATGTGCATTGTTTGCTTTTGCCCAGGTGCCAAAGACAATGGTTGCAGCACCGTTGCTTTTTGCACCCTTGAGCCCTTCCCTTGAGGTTCCGGTCTCAACTATTACCCTTGCCTTTATGCGATCCATAAGGGCCATTACCAATCTGAAGCTGTCCCGCCTTTTGCGAAAATCGTGACGGAATGGTAAAAACGGATAGAGGGATTTATGCTTTATAAATTTGCCCAGAAAAAAACCTGCCGTTCCAAGGAGAAGGACCCACCCAATAATTTTTATTGCCATAAGCGCTAAAGATATAAAATTCAATTTATCCCCATGAAAATTTACGGTAGGGGATTTGCGTTTTAAATTGTTATATATATTGACAATATTCTACTGATGTACAATTTTTGAACTGAATAAATGTTATAGCTTTGTAACCTTTTAGAAGACACCATTTAATTGTCAATAATGAAAGACCCTGGAAATAAAATTACTGCACTGATTATCACCTACAATGAGATGGGTTATATTCAGAAATGTATTGATTCTATATCCTTTGTCGATGAGATCGTCGTGGTGGATTCTTACAGCACCGACGGGACCTATGAGTATCTGTTATCTCAACCCAATGTAAGGGTGGTACAAAATCCCTTCAACAATTTCACCGCACAAAAGTCCTTTGCCTTAAAGCTTGCTAAAAACGACTGGATCCTTTTCGTTGATGCTGATGAAGTGGTGTCCCCGGTACTGCAAAAGGAAATAGTGGATACGGTGAATTCTAATAGCACCCACGCAGCCTACTGGTTTTACCGCACATTTATGTTTGGCAATAAGGTATTGCGTTTCAGTGGCTGGCAAACGGATAAGAACTACCGGCTTTTCAGAAAGAGCAAAGCCTGTTTTACCGATAAAAAAATTGTACACGAGACGCTTGAAGTGAATGGCACCACGGGGATCTTCAGGGAGAAGCTTACCCATTATTGCTATAAAAACTACGAAGACTACAAAAAGAAGATGCTCAGCTATGGCCGTATGAAGGCCACGGAAGACTTTTACAAGGAAAAGCGTTTTAACTATTTCTCCTTTTTGTTCAAACCTACCTGGAAATTCGTCAACCACTACTTTCTTAGGCTGGGGATTCTGGATGGCAAAAAAGGCATGATCATCTGCTACCTCAATGCGCTGTGCGAAATTGAACGGAACAGGGAATTGAAAAAGCTGGAAAGGAAAAACGAACTGGCGTACTACCTGGTAATGCCGTAAGAGGTCCAGGCAAGGCGTTTACTACGCGTCTCTTTTCTTATTGCCTTGTTTTTAGCAATAGATTCCGGAGTCTTGTATCCGCGTTTATGATCCAGGTGTACGCAGACGGCGCTGTATCGCCTTTGTTTAGATTTTATTCCCAGATTAAATAAGCGCTCACCAAGCTCACGGTCCTGCCCCCCGTATTGCATTCGCTCATCAAAACCGTTTACCTTGAGGATATCGGCTTTCCAACCGGAGGAATTATGGCCATTCCAGCTGGCATTCGTAGGGGTTATAGCGTTAAGTACTTTGGAAAGAAAGCCCCCGGAGGTGAGTTTATTATTCTTAAAGGATTTGGGTATTCCTTTGGACTTCAGCCACTGAATATTAAAACAGCGCTGATGCTCAATATCCTCGCGGCTAATCAATTTAGAAATGTTCATGGGAAGCATGTAGTATCCCCCTGAAATAAAGTATCCCTCTTCCTTATTGATATAATGGACCAGCACAAAATCTTCCCGTGGAATGCAATCGCCATCGGTCATAATAATGTAGTCCGCGTTGCAAGCGACTATAGCTTTATTCAAAATCCGGGATTTCTGGAATCCCTTGTCTTCCTGCCACACATGGATTATAGGATAATCTACCTCCTCAGCCATATTCTCGATGAGCTTCCGCGTAGCCGGACCGGAACCATCATCGGCAATAACCACTTCAAAATCCTTGAAGATCTGGTAATTGAACCCCCAAAGGACTTTCTGCAACCAGTCTTCTGAGTTGTAGGTGCTTACAATGACCGAGATTTTTGCTTTTTCCATGATGAGCGCTGTACAGCGTGTAAAAATAAGAAAGTCTTATAAACTATATTTGCAGGGCCGCAATAATACAATCCTGAAAGACAAGGTTTTTCTTAATGGCTGATTCCTTTTAAACTATGGATTGGGCAAGGTTATACTAAATTCCAAATGAAGCTAGTTAAAGAACTTCCATTATACATCCTGAATAGCATCAGGCTGTCCTCAATTCCGAAGTCAAGATTAATCTCCCCAAAAAAAGACACACTTCCGGTAATCGTATCCTTAACTTCCATTGAATCCAGGCTCAGTTCCCTCCACCTGGTTATCCGCAGCCTTCTGACCCAATCGCATCTGCCAGAAAAAATCGTATTGTGGCTCAACCAGGAGCTGGAATCGCACCTGCCTAAAAGTCTGACCAGATTACAGTCGGAAATATTCGAAATCCGTTATTCAGACCTCCATTGTTCCCATAAAAAACTCATTCACAGCCTCAAAGAATACCCTGATAAAGTAATTATTACCTGTGACGATGACCTGATGTACCGGAATAACTGGCTTTATCTATTGTATGAGAACCACAGGCTTTTACCGGACTGCATAATTGGCAACAATACACGCCATATCGGTTATGACGAGAAAGGAGGGATTTTGCCTTATGGAGAATGGAGGTACAGGCATTCCAAAGACGCTAATGAATGGGCCGTAGTGGCTATAGGTGCATGGGGGATTTTATATCCTCCCGGCAGTTTGAGCGAAAAAGTATTTGATGCTGACCTCTTTCTCAGACTTGCTCCCCAAAGCGACGACTTATGGTTTAAAACCATGGCACTATTGAACGGTACCAAAACAATTCAGGCCTTGACTACGCCCAAAGAGCCCGTACCCATTGCCGGAACACAGAAGGTTTCACTCAAGCAGATCAATGTGGGAGAGCACAAGAATGTAAAACAATGGAAGGCCTTAACCAATTTTTTCGATCTGGATAGATTCATGAATCGCAGTTGACAGCAGGACACCAAAACCAGATCAGTACGAACAAAAACATTACAGCCCACCCTATTTTAATAGGTCTGACTGAAGTGGTAATTTTGCAACAGCATGGAAAAACTCTACAAGGAAGCTTTAACCAACCCTGTTTTTGAAAAGATTTCAAAGGCATCTCAGGATCTGGGTGTGGATTCCTATGTGATTGGTGGATATGTTCGTGATTACCTTCTGGAAAGGGGCACCCCAAAAGACATTGATATTGTCGCCGTTGGGGAAGGGATAAAACTGGCCAAAAAGGTAGCGGAACAGCTGAAGGACAAACCCCAGGTTAAGGTTTTCAAGAATTTTGGCACGGCTATGATCAGGCACGGGGGTAAAGAACTGGAATTCGTAGGTGCTCGTAAGGAGAGTTACCAGCGCCACAGCAGGAAACCCATTGTGGAAAGCGGGACATTACAGGATGATCAGAAACGCAGGGATTTTACCATCAATGCCCTTGCCCTTTCGCTACAGCCCGGTGAGTTCGGCAGGCTGCTGGATCCCTTTTCCGGCCTGGAAGACCTGGAGAAAAAGATACTAAGGACACCCCTGGATCCGGACATTACCTATTCCGATGATCCCCTCAGGATGATGCGGGCCATACGATTTGCCTGTCAGCTGGGTTTTGATATCCACCACGAGTCCCTGAGGGCTATTTCAGAGAACCGGGAACGGATCAAAATAATATCGAAGGAAAGGATTGTAGACGAGCTGCATAAGATCCTGGCCTGCGACCAGCCGTCTGCTGGGCTGAAACTGCTGCACGAAACGGGCTTACTACCTATTATACTTCCCGAATTGAAAGCGCTTCAGGGAATCGAAGAGGTAGAGGGACAAAGGCACAAAGACAACTTCTGGCATACGCTGGAGGTAGTTGACAATATTGCCAGAACCACGGACGACCTGTGGCTGCGATGGGCCGCACTACTTCATGATATAGGCAAAGCGCCCACAAAGCGGTATGATCCTAAAATTGGGTGGACCTTCCATGGACATGAATTTGTGGGCTCAAAAATGGTATACAAATTGTTCAAACGCCTGCGGATGCCGCAGAACGAGAAAATGAAATTTGTCCAGAAAATGGTGCGAATGAGCTCGAGGCCCATCATCCTTTCCGAAGATCATGTAACCGATTCGGCTGTTCGCCGATTGGTTTTTGACGCAGGAGAACACGTAGAAGACCTGATGACCCTGTGTGAAGCCGATATCACTACCAAGAACCCCAGAAAACAAAGGAGGTACCGCAATAATTTCCAGCTCGTTCGCCAGAAGATACAGGAAGTGGAAGAACGGGACCGTATCCGGAATTTCCAGCCTCCTGTAAGTGGCGATGACATCATGAATGCATTCGGGCTGAAGCCCTGTCGGGAAATAGGCATCATAAAAGAAGCAATTAAAGAGGCGATACTGGATGGGGAGATCCCCAATGAACATGACCACGCCTATGAATTTATGCTCAGAAAAGGTCAGGAAATCGGTCTGAAACCAAAGTAAATACGCACTCTGAACGCTGGGTAATTTTCCCGAAGAACCGTAATTTTGCAATCTATTTGATCGCTATGAAAAAGATGTACCGCAGACTTGCCAAAACCTCTCTGATACTCGTTTACCTGGTAATCCTTGCTGGAGCTGTGGTACGTATGACAGGTAGTGGAATGGGCTGCCCGGACTGGCCAAAGTGTTTTGGCTACCTTATCCCGCCCACCGAAGAAAGTGAACTGATATGGGCCCCGGGAAGCGATTATGAAAAAGGGCAGGTCATTATCCGGGAAGAACAACTCTGGGTTGCTCAGCTGGACTTTACTTCAGGCGAGTCTTACAATGCAGGCAACTGGGCTGTATACGACAAACACGATTACGCCGTATTCAATGTTTTTCATACCTGGACCGAGTTTATCAATCGCCTGCTGGGTGCACTCGCTGGCTTTGCCACACTACTGCTGGCTATAAGTTCATTCGGGTACTGGAAGGAGCAAAAATTTATCACCGGATTGTCTGTTCTGGTGGTATTCGCCATGGGATTTCAGGCCTGGCTGGGTGCAACTGTGGTCTATTCGGTGCTGGAACCGGTAAAGATTACTGTACACATGGTTATGGCACTGGCTATTGTTGCCCTGCTGCTTTTCCTTATTCATAAAACAGGAAAGCACCGCCATGAGCGAAGAATAGGTAAAAATTTGCGTGGCCTTGTACTGGTTGCCATGGTATTCACTATGGTACAAATTGTACTTGGCACTCAGGTAAGGCAATTGGTTGATGAACAGATTGAATTGCTTGGTGAAACTGCAAAAGACCTCTGGCTGGCAGCACCAACCATGCCGTTTTATATTCACAGGTCTTTTTCTATCCTGGTTTTACTGCTGAATGCGTACCTGGCTTACCGCATTTTCAGGGACAAACTCGGATTTTCTAAAATTAACTGGGTTTTGGCTTTGCTGCTTGCCGAAGCCATAACCGGAATTATCATGTATTATCTCAACTTTCCATTCAGCAGTCAGCCATTACACCTTTTCCTGGCTACCGTTCTTTTCGGTGTACAGTTCTTTCTTGTACTCGAAGTGTTTATGGCCCGGGGTAAACTAAAAACTTCGTAATTTTGCATAAGTGAATTGCTGAGCTATGATATTCAAGATCAGAATAATACTGGATGCAGAGGAGGATATCTTCAGGGACATCGAAATAGAAGGAGACAATACCCTGGAAGACCTACACAATACCATTACCCAGTCTTTTGGTTTTCTGGGCAACGAAATGGCCTCCTTTTATACCTGTGATGACCGCTGGAATCAGGAAGACGAGATTCCTTTATTCGACATGGGCGAGGGAGAAGCTCCTTTGAGGTTGATGAAGGATACGTTCCTGAAGGATATCCTGACTGAGGAAAATCCCAAACTGATCTACGTCTATGACTTCCTGAGCATGTGGACCTTCTTTGTGGAACTGGCCGATATCACGGCCAAGGAAGACGGCAGGTCTTATCCCAATTTGCTTTTCACCTTTGGAGAACTACCAGATGCCCCCCCGGAAAAGAAATTTGAATCCGAAAGCGATTTTGATTTTGACAACCCTTTGGAAAGCTACGAAGACCTTGATTTTGACGAAAACTGGAATTAAGCGATCCCGGCTTAAGTTTTAATTATTGCTTCCCCCTTTTAATACCTAATTTTTTATCAAGGATCTGCTTCATGCTGACGTCCTGGTAGTTTCGCTTCACAAAATCCAGTGCCAGATAAAGCAACTGGCCCATGGTCTTGCAATTCTTGAACTTCATGTCGTGGGTAAGGTCATAGATCTGTTTCCCCAGCAATTCAATATTCTCGGGCAGTGAAATATTGTCTTCCTTGCAAATATTAACCAGTCGGTTAATCCGCTCCCCGGAACTTATAATCCTTTTAGCCACGGCAGAACGCTCTTCTATCTTATACTGATCTACAGAATCCGGAAGCAATTTGTTCTGCACCATTTCTACCATGGTGTAATTCTCCTTGAAGAATTGCGGCCGGTATACCTTGAGTTTACCTTCATAACTCTGCTGGTCAAAATCAATAGCCCTTATTTTGTAGATCACATGGTCAAAATCGTGCATAGGCACGATAACGTAATTGTAAGACCTCATATCGCCCAGCAATCGTATCATGCAGCGTTCATTAAATTTGACGAATTCTTTGGCCAGCTGTGCTTTTTCGGACTCTGTGCAGTCAGGGAGCATTTCCTTGATAAAAACATCACCGGGTATGCCTGCAATGTGTTCTTCGATCAGGGTATCTTCGTGTACAAGGAAATTGAGGTGGTAAGGAGATAGTATATGTTCCAGTTCCAGGCCATAAATCCTGGATGCGTCAGTTTTTTTTACATAGAAATACAGGAAGTTGTCGTTCAGTATATTCCGGACCTTGATTCGAAAAGGCTTTGAATTCCCGAAGGTACAGTAGTCTACAGCATCAATATTGAGGTACTGAAAAATGCGGTCACTCCCGTCTGAATGCAGGATGGAGTAAACACTTTTAAGGCTCTGATCGATCTCCTGACGCTCGGCATCTGAATAATAGACCCTTACCCAGAGGGTATCCTCTCCATTGTCATCATACACTACCACAGAGCCGGCAAAACGCAGCAGATCCTCATAAAAGATAGGTATCTCAATGTTCCGGTTGTACTTCTCAAGATAGGCATCCAGCTTCTCGCTCACCGGGTAGGCCGGTTTCTTCTTCGACATCAATCGTTCCTGCGCCATAAAATGCTTTACTTTGATTTTCTTGTAACAAATTAGTAATTTCTTCGTCAAGTTACTATACAACCAATACAGATTTCCCTTTGGAAACCATTTTATCAGTCAACCAACTCACCAAGAAATTCGGCTATCTAACAGCTGTCAAGGACCTTTCCTTTACTATTGAAAAAGGGAATGTTTATGGAATCCTGGGTCCCAACGGCAGTGGTAAATCAACCACGCTGGGCATTGTGCTGAACGTAGTGAACAGAACCAGTGGATCCTTTACCTGGTTCAATGGCAATACCTCAACCCATGAAGCCTTAAAGCGGGTTGGCGCCATAATCGAACGTCCGAACTTTTATCCGTATATGTCGGCCATCCAGAACCTGAAACTGGTCTGCAAGATCAAGGATGTATCTGAAGACAAGATTCAGGAAAAACTTGAACTGGTGGGCTTATGGGAAAGGCGCCAGAGCAAATTCAAGACTTATTCCCTGGGGATGAAGCAGCGGCTGGCCATTGCTTCAGCCCTGCTAAACGATCCTGAGATCCTGATCCTTGACGAGCCTACAAATGGCCTGGATCCACAGGGCATCCATCAGATTCGTGAGATAATAAAACGGATAGCCTCACAGGGTACCACTATTTTACTGGCTTCTCACCTCCTCGACGAGGTAGAAAAGGTCTGCACCCATGTGGTTATCCTCAGGAAAGGGGAAAAGTTATACTCAGGCAAGGTTGATGGCATGATGGCCAGTCATGGTTTCTTTGAATTGAAAGCCGACAACAATGAAATATTGAAGGGGCTTTTGAAAGAGCATAATGGGTTTTCTGAAGTCAAGGAAGAATCAGGCCTCATAATCGCATTTCCAAAGGAGGAGATGAGTGCAAAGGATCTGAACAAGTTCCTGTATGAAAAAGGCCTTGTCCTATCCCACCTGCAGAAAAAGAAAGAAAGTCTTGAAGAACAGTTCCTGACAATAACCGAAAGACAAACGGTTTAAACCCACACCATCATGAAGCGCCTTCTCCATATAGAATTCATCAAACTCTGGAACAACCGTTCGAGCAGGATCCTGATAATATCATATTTTGTTCTGCTTACTTCTATAGCACTAATTGCCGCTATCAAATTTGACATAGGTCCTGTAAAGTTCCACCTGGCCGATCAGGGGATCTTTAATTTTCCCTATATCTGGCATTTCAATACGTTCGTAACAGCATTTTTCAAGTTGTTCCTGGCCATTGTCATTGTTTCCATGATGGCTAATGAATACAGTAACAAGACTATCAAGCAAAACCTGATAGACGGGCTTTCCAAGAAGGAGTTTATCATGTCCAAGTTCCTGACCGTGGTATCATTCGCTTTCATATCTACATTGTTTGTGTTCGTGGTGTCCATGATCCTGGGACTTATCTACTCTGACTACGATGAGTTTTCCATTATCTTTTCCGATCTGGAATTCCTGCTGGCCTTTTTTATCAAGTTAGTAGGGTTCTTTTCATTCTGTCTTTTCCTTGGAATACTGGTCAAGCGTTCGGCTTTTGCCCTGGGCTTTCTCGTTCTCTGGCAGGTGTTTGAAGGTTTTAGTCGCGGAATGATGCGTTGGAAACTCTTTGACGCGGAAACAACGGACGCAGTGATGGGCTTTTTTCCGCTAAATTCTATGTACAACCTGATCAAAGAGCCCTTCTCCCGCCTAAGTGCCGTACAGACGGTGGCCAATCAAATCGGGGAGGAAATTCCCCTCGACTACCAGGTACATGGATACGAAATGCTCATAGTTCTGGGTTGGACCTCCATTTTTATCTATTTGTCGTACGCTTTACTTAAAAAGAGGGATTTATAATATAGTGAAGTGTATTCAAAAGTACCGTAAAGATATAATGCCAGCCGCCCGGGTTACTTAACTCAACGGATCTGCATATAAGAGCCTTAATCTATTTACTGGTTCCTGGCCACTACGTTGGATGATGAACAACTTAAGGGTCACTTTTCCCTGAAAAGGTAACTAAAGCAATAGCTTTCGTATTTTTGCACTTACATTATCTAATACCCTGCTTCTTGAAATTTAAAGTTGTTTCCGATTTTACCCCCACCGGTGATCAGCCACAGGCCATAGCAGAACTGGCCGAAGGGATAGAGGCCGGTGTGCCCCATCAAACCCTGCTTGGAGTAACCGGATCCGGGAAGACCTTTACTGTGGCCAACGTGATCGAAAAGGTTCAGCGACCCACACTCGTACTGGCGCACAACAAGACCCTGGCGGCACAGCTGTACTCGGAGTTCAAACAGTTTTTTCCCGACAATGCGGTTGAGTATTTTGTATCCTACTACGATTATTACCAGCCTGAAGCCTACATACCCACTACGGGACTGTATATTGAAAAGGACCTCTCCATCAATGAGGATATCGAAAAGTTGAGACTAAGTACAACCTCCAGCCTTTTATCTGGGAGGAGGGATGTCCTGGTGGTTGCCTCGGTTTCCTGTCTATACGGCATCGGGAACCCGGTGGAGTTCCAGAAGAATGTAATACGCATTAAACGCGACCAGGTAATCTCCAGGACTAAATTCCTTCACGACCTGGTACAAGGTTTGTATTCCAGGACCACTGCCGATTTTCGCAATGGGAACTTCCGGGTAAAAGGAGATGTGGTGGACGTATTTCCCAGTTATGCGGATTACGCTTTCCGTATCCACTTTTTCGGGGATGAGATCGAAGAAATTGAGGCCTTTGACCCCTATAAAAATGGGAAACTGGAATCATTCGATCAGATTACCATCTACCCGGCAAATATGTTCGTAACCTCACAGGACGTTCTGCAGAATGCTATACATGAGATACAGGATGACCTGGTACATCAGGTTGACTATTTCAAAGAGATCGGGAAACCACTGGAAGCCAAACGCCTGGAAGAGCGGACCAACTTTGACCTGGAAATGATACGGGAGCTGGGGTATTGTTCAGGAATAGAAAACTATTCCAGATACCTTGATGGACGGGAACCCGGAACACGGCCCTTCTGCTTATTGGATTACTTCCCGGATGATTACCTCATGGTGGTTGATGAAAGTCATGTTACGATCCCGCAGGTACACGCCATGTACGGCGGAGATCGATCCAGGAAGGAAAATCTGGTGGAATACGGCTTCCGACTACCGGCCGCCCTGGATAACCGCCCTTTAAAATTTGAGGAGTTTGAAGCGCTTCAAAATCAGGTGATTTATGTAAGCGCTACACCGGCCGATTATGAATTACAGCTCAGTCAGGGTGTCTATGTGGAGCAGGTAATCCGGCCCACCGGACTTCTGGATCCTCAAATAGAGGTTCGACCCAGTAAAAATCAGATAGACGACCTGGTGGAAGAAATCCAAAAACGCGTGGAACTGGATGAACGGACTCTGGTGACTACGCTCACTAAGAGGATGGCCGAAGAACTGGCCAAATACCTGACACGCATACAGGTACGGTGTCGTTATATCCACAGCGACGTGGACACTCTGGAACGGGTTGAGATTATGCAGGACCTGAGGAAAGGAATTTTTGACGTGCTCATTGGTGTTAACCTTTTGCGGGAAGGTCTGGACCTGCCCGAAGTTTCACTGGTGGCCATACTGGATGCTGACAAAGAAGGATTCCTCAGGAGCAACCGCTCCCTGACCCAAACCGTGGGAAGGGCTGCGCGCCACCTGAACGGCAAGGCCATTATGTATGCGGATACCATTACCGACAGTATGCAGAAAACCATAGATGAAACCAATTATCGCAGGGAGAAACAGCTGGCCTATAACGCAGAGAACAATATCGTCCCCAAAGCCCTGAATAAAAGCTTAGACAATGTCCTGGCGAAAAATTCAGTATCAACCTATCATTATGAAAAGGAAGCCATAAGAGCCGCAGAACCGGATCTTGCCTACCTCACCCCTGAACAAAAGGAGAAACTGATACGCAGCAAGCGCAAGGAAATGGAAAAAGCCGCCAAAGAACTGGATTTTATGCTGGCAGCCAAATTACGGGATGAGATCAAGACCCTTCAGGAACAGGAAGGATAAAAAAAGCACCCCGAATACGGGGCGCTTTCCCTAACTAACCAACTAAACAAACCAACCATTATGAAGGCCCGTTAGGCGGGCGCTACATAACATCATTATATTTTACTTCCCGATCTCTATTAGTCTTTTGGGCTTGGGAAGAGCCTCCTCTTTCTTGGGAAGCTTAAATTTTAAGATCCCATCTGTATAAGAAGCCTCGATCTTATCCTCAGCTACCGTTTCTGGCAGGGTAAAAGACCTTGTGAAAGCAGTGTATGAAAACTCCTTACGGGTGTAATTCTCCTCTGCCACTTCATTTTCGGCTTTGGATTCCATAGAAATGGTCATTACATGATCATCCAGTTCTACGTTGAAATCTTCCTTTTTCTTACCAGGTATCGCCAATTCCAATTCAAAGCTGTCTTCGTTTTCTTTTATGTTAACAGCGGGATATGAAGTATTGTATCTTTCCATACCTCCAAACCAGTCAGGCTTAAAGAATTCATCAAATACTGAAGGGAACAATACGTTGTGTCTTTTTACTATACTCATGACTATTAGTTTTTGGTTAAACATTGTAATCACTGCTGTATAGGCAAAGGGTGTACCAATAGTAAAACACTGCCTTTTTGTCGGTTTAAGACCTGTTTATAATGTCAATATGTCTTAAAAAATAGGGGAAAGGCCGTGAATTAGTTGTTATGTGCCTTAAAAATACTGATGAGCACATCTGGGGGAACGATCTTGTTGGGGTACTGATGCATGATGGCCAGCACCTGTTGTATAGCCCCGGGCGGGACACCCATGTGCAGTCCGAGGTTGTATAATTTCTCGACTTCCCTTTGGTCCTGTTCCTGGTCGACATTCATAAGAAGCACCAGGCGGTGGAACTGTACAATACGCTGGCCCTGGGATCCATGGGATGGCTTTTTAACCGGCTGGTCGAAAAGCTCCAGAAAGCGTTTTTCCTCAATACCCAGATCAGCTGCAATACTCTGTAAAAATCCATATTCGGCAGGCGAAACTACATTGTCTGCTTTGGCAAGGGCTATGAGCTCTGAAACCAGGCCAAGCTTTTCCTTGTATGTACACATGGCGATTGATTTTTTTAACCGGTTACAGATTTATAACTGATTATAGCCCAGGTTTCGTATATTAAAGGGACTTTATATTTAGCATTATTACTATGACAAACCACTTACTTGTGAAATACCGTAGGGCATGCATAAATATCTGGCGATAATTATTTGCTTCTTTTCTGTGTCCCTTTTATCCGGACAAAATGATCAGGACACTAAGGAGAAACGTGTGGTATCACGAATTGATACAACTAAGAGCCCTGAACTCGTTTTAATCCAGGAATTTATTGTGAATGTTCCTTTAGATTCTGTTTGGAATGCCTATACTACAAAAGAAGGCTGGGAAAGCTGGGCAGTGGCAATTGCTGAAATAGATCTAAGGGTAAATGGAACTATTAAGACAAATTACGATAAATCAGGAGAAATTGGGGATGATTCAACAATAACGCTTCATATACGCAATTATGTGCCAAAAAGGCTTTTGACACTCCAGGCTGAATTGACTGATAACTTTCCTAATTTTATGAAGGAAGATGAAAAAGATCTCTATAACGTTATTCTTTTTGAAAAATTAAATCCTGAAGAAACCAAGGTCACATCTTATGGGATAGGTTACAAAACCAGTGAAAAGTACCTGTCTTTAATGAAGTTTTTTATTCAGGGAAACGAACTGTCTTATAACAATCTGATCTCCTATCTCGAAACTGGTAAACCCTCGATAAAACAATGAAGGTTCGTATCTATTATTATCTAACCAAACGTATTTAATGAACAACAACGATGTTTTAAAAAAGCTAAGGGTAGCTTTAATGCTAAGGGATGACGAAATTGTGGATATCCTCAAAGGGGTAGATTTCAAGATCTCCAAGTCTGAAATAGGAGCTTTTTGCCGTCGCGAGGGACACCCGAAATACATGGAATGCGGAGATCAGGTGCTTCGGAATTTCCTGAATGGCCTTGTACTTCATTTGCGAGGCACTAAAGAAAACCCTAAATATCCGGGTGATGTGCTTAAGTCCGGTTCACAGCAGTCAACCTCCAAATCAGTGCCAACCAAAAAAAGTACCGTTCCTTATCCAAAAAAAGGCAAAAAAAAATCCTGAAAACTTGTTCAGGATTTTTTTTCTGTTAGTTCACTATGCCGTAATGCGAACAGGAACCTTATATAGTTTTCCTGCGTGATGTGGGGCGAGATCTACTTTTTCGTAATTCAGACGAGACTTAAGGGCCTGCTCCAGTTTTTCATCACCTGTGTCCACAGAAATAACAACGATTTCGCTATCCTCATTGATAGTGATCATAACCGTTGCAGTAAGATCTTCCTTAACGGTTATCTTTTTGTCAAGGAGTTCCGAAATCTGGCTAAACAATTGCTTTGATGCTTCTGAAACAGGTTCTGGTTCAGTGGCAGATAAGCTGGTTGTTACTAAGAATACAGCGGACAGGAATACTAAACTAATTTTTCTCATGATGTTGTTTGTTTAATGATTGATGATTAATTGATGATTTGTTATAAGAGACGAGTTATTATTGCGAATGTTACAAGCATTTTCTTTTTTAACAAAACTTTAATCATTTACAGTATAAATTCGTTGCAGAATCAGCAGAATAAATTCAGCTATTGTATTTTAAATTATAGGTTTAACCAAAGCTTAATAAAAACAACTATCAGGAAAGAATGAGGCAAAAAAAAAGGCGATGTTTTGCTAACATCGCCCCGTAAATTTTGTTTCAGTTATTTATGACAACACTTCTTCCACCTTATCTGCTGCTTCTTTGAAGAGGGTTGCAGAATGCACGGCAAGTCCGGAGTTGTCTATAATCTCTTTAGCCAGATCGGCATTGGTACCTTGCAATCGAACGATTATAGGAACCTGAATGGCATCACCCATATTTTTGTAGGCGTCCACCACACCCTGGGCCACCCTGTCACAGCGGACAATACCCCCGAAAATATTGATGAGTATAGCCTTTACGTTTGGGTCTTTAAGGATAATACGGAATGCCTCCTCAACCCTTTTGGCATCAGCAGTACCACCAACATCCAGGAAATTTGCGGGCTCCCCGCCTGCCATTTTGATAAGGTCCATAGTGGCCATCGCCAGACCAGCCCCATTTACCATACAGCCAACATTTCCATCCAGGTCTACGTAGTTGAGGCCCAATGCGGTGGCTTCAACTTCGATAGGGCTTTCTTCCCTGATATCGCGCATGGCAGCGTATTCCTTTCTTCTGTAAAGGGCATTGTCGTCAATGGTTACCTTGGCATCCACCGCCAGGATCTTATCATCCGAAGTCTTTAACACAGGGTTGATCTCAAACAGGTTGGAATCACTTTTCTCATAGGCAGTATAGAGTGCTGTAACGAACTTGACCATCTCCTTGTAAGCTCCGCCACTCAATCCTAAATTAAAGGCGATCTTCCTGGCCTGGAACGGCAACAGCCCAACGGCAGGATCTACCTCCTCGGTAAAGATCAGGTGAGGGGTTTTTTCCGCAACCTCCTCAATATCCATCCCACCCTCGGTTGAATACATGATCATATTCTTCCCAATGGCACGATTAAGCAAGACCGACATATAAAATTCACTGGTCTCGCTCTCTCCAGGGTAGTAAACATCCTCAGCTATCAGTACCTGGTGCACTTTCTTTCCTTCAGCTGATGTCTGAGGGGTAACCAGGTTCATCCCGATGATCTGATCGGCTATTTCCTCTACATGCTCAATACCTTTGGCCAGCTTAACACCTCCGCCCTTTCCACGACCTCCTGCATGGACCTGGGCCTTTACTACATACCAGGAAGTCCCGGTTTCTTCAGTAAGCTCTTTGGCAACAGCCACCGCTTCCTGAGGGGTTTGTGCCACTTTACCGCGCTGAATGCGCACTCCAAAACTCGCTAAGATTTCTTTTCCCTGGTATTCGTGAAGATTCATATGCTCAATTTTATTGCTGGCAAAAATAGGAAACACCTACCATTAGAACAATTAATTGGGAGGCAATATTTGAATCAAGCCAGCTAGGTTTGAATGGCCGGGTTTTTAGAATAGTCGTTTGCGCTGAGAGCATACCAAACTACATCTTTGCTTCCAGGTTCATAAGGCGCAAATTTTTCAAATTGCATGCCTGCTTTTTGCATCACCCTTATCGATGCTTCGTTATCCGGAAGGGCCATGGCAATTATCCTATTTAGTTTGAGTTCTTCAAATCCATATTTGAGAATTGCCCGGGAGGCCTCCGTGGCTAATCCCCTACCCCAGAACTCCGGTAAAAACCGATAGCCCAGGTCTATCTCGTCAAATTCAGGGAGGTAGGACAAACCGGCCCAACCGATAAATTCCATTTCCTCCCTGAGGATCGCAACCCAGCGGCCATACCCGTACTTTTTGTATTCGGCAATCTTCTCTTCTATTTTCCCATGAATCCCTTCAAGGGTTGTAATTATTGTATCTCCCGTGTATTGCTGTACCTGGGGATGGCTGTGTAATCGCAACATATTCGTTTCGTCTGAAGGCAGCATTTCTCTTAAGATGAGCCGTTCGGTTTGCAGGATCATGGTTTGTGGCTGGTAGTTTGCAGTTAGTAGCTGGTTTTAGGTGATTGATTTTCTGATGGCGCTGGCCATGATCTCAATGCCCAAATCAATTTCCTCCTGGGTAATGGACAAAGGCGGGGCAATGCGGAATACGCCTCCAAAACCCTTCACCCTCACAATATTCATGCTTAATCCCATTTCCAGGCAGGTATCTGCAATTTTGTTTCCTAATGCGATATCGGGTTCCCTGGATTCCCTGTCTCTAACGATCTCCACACCAAGCAGCAACCCCCCACCCCTTACATCGCCAATGCACTCAAATTCGTTTTTCAATTCCAGCAATCGCTGCTTCAGATAAGCCCCCTGCACCTCAGCGTTTTCAGCCATTTTTTCATTGATCAATATGTCGATCATAGCCAGACCCACCCGGGCAGGTAAGGGGTCTGAAATGTGAGAAGTAATATTGATAAATCCCTTTTCATAACAGTCCTCTTCGATTTTCCTACTTGTAACGGTTGCGGCCAGTGGCAATCCACCCCCCAGGGTTTTGGAGAGGGTAAGAAAATCCGGTTGAACCTCCAGTAATTCAAATCCGAAATTAACCCCCAGCCTCCCGAAGCCAGTTTGTGCCTCATCCAGGATCAGGTAAAGTCCTCTTTCATCACAAAGCTCTTTTAGCCTTTTCAAATATTCCGGCGATAACTCCACAATACCGGCAGCGCTCAATACCGGTTCAATAATACAGGCCGCGTAAGCCCCCACAGATTGCTGGTCTACCATGGCCATACCCACTTCCAGGCAGGTGTTGTCGCATTTATTATTGCAATGTTTTACAGGACACCGGTAGGCATAAGGCGCAGGAATCGACAGGTTTCCCGGAATTACAGGCCCGTAGCCTTTGCGGGTATGGGAATAGGTGCTCGATTGAGCACCCGCGGTCATACCATGCCAGGAACCCAGGAACCCAACGATCTCAAAGCCTTCTGAAGCCAGTTTTGCCATTCGGATGGCAACCTCGTTAGATTCCGAACCAGTGTTAACAAATACGGCTTTATCCAGTCCTTCAGGCAACAAGTCGACCAGCTGTTTGCTTAATTCAATAACAGCAGGGGAAAGCATGGTGCTCAGCAGGTGGATACTATCTTTTGTAGCCATCTGAATGGCCTGGATTATTTTTTCGTGGTTATGTCCATAAACAGAGCACATCTGGCCGGAGGTGAAATCCAGAATGCGCTTGCCGTCTTTAGTATGAATATAGGAGCCCTTTGCCTTTTCAACCAGGATGGGTGAAAAATCCCCGCAATACCGTATCAGGGTTTCTTCCGCTTCTTTTAACCAGTTAGGCTTATCCATTTTATCCAATTTAATCTGTAGTCACTTAAAGTCTCAAAGTTATTGCTTCCAATTTCATAATAAGATAGGGAAATTTTAATCAAGGCTTTCCAGATATGAATGCCTACCTACATCCAATTCATTCAACAATTCATCACGAAGTCTCTGCAGCCTGCCAATAGGCTCTTTTCTTTTAGCTTTAAGTCTGAGATAGTTTAGATATGCTTTAAAACGATACCATTGGTTCAGGTAGTTCACCGCAAATAAGCCACCCGGGTACAATGACAAAGCAAATACTATTCCCCAGGCCCAGTTGGTTAAGGTAGCAAATATCAGTACTTGCAGGACATAAAAAATCAGGAAAACAAACATCCCAAAGGCCAGTTTCATAGAACCGATAAAGTCGGCCCTCACACTCACACGACGCGACAACAGGCCGACGGTCATATAGGGTAAAATGTTTACCAAAAAACCGTAGACAAATATGGGCAATCCGAAAATAAAATAAGGAATTCGCCATGGTGAGGGATTATTGGAACCAGGGTCCCGAAATTTCGAATCGCTGATCTTCAGCTTGTCCAGGGCCCGAAAATATTGCCTGATCCTGCGTTCGAATTTAAAAGACTTTTTCGGACGGTTCTGCCTGTTAAAAACAACCGCCTTTACAATCTCCTGTGAAAGGTAGAAGTCCTGGGAAGCTTTGTGCTCTTCAGGCATTTCCTCCCTTAGTGTACTGCGATACAGGCGTTCTATATCCTTCACCAGCTGATCTATGCTTTGATCCTCCACCATAACAATTAGCTGTTCCAACCGGTCCTTGATCAAATTAGTCAGCTCCAGAACTGCCCCCACGGGATCCGCATTATACCCTTCCCGGTACTGATCCAGGCCAATGGATGATCCCACCTCGACAAAAACATCACTTCTGAAATAATGCGGATTGGAATAATTGATACCAATGGGAACGATCTGTACACCCAGCCCGAATTGATGCTGCTCTTCTGCACCTAAAGCAATCCGTGCCGTTCCGGTCTTTATGGGCCGGAGTTTGCGCACCGTCTCGCTTATGCCCTCGGGAAAAATCATAATGGTCTTTCCCCTACCCAGGTGGTCAAAGCATTTCTGGAATATCGCCTTGTTCTTATAGACCTCATCCGGGGTTATCTCCGGTTTATAAATGGGAATCATATGCAACCACCCAAAAATGGTGGATACTAATTTTGAGGTAAAGGATTCTCCACGGGCCAGAAAATAGATAGGCCTATTGATATGGACGGCGAGCAGTATAGGGTCCATAAAAGCACTATTGTGGTTCGCCACGAAAATGACCGGACCTGAGGCTGGTATGTTCTCTTTCCCTTTTATGTAAATAGAACGGAAATACCCTTTAACGGTTAAGTAAAACAGCCATTTAAAAACCCGGTAAAGCATTGAACAGGAGGTCTAAATGAAATCGGCACACCGGAAGATCTTCAATATATCTTTAACAAACCAAGTGTACGATAACCTAAGATAGCAAATTAAGACCAACCTCATAATACCGGCACATTTAAGCGTTATGGCAGATCGATTTTATTTTTTATTCTGCAGATTTAAATGCATCTTTCTTCCTTCTCGAACCACTATTTCGATAATATCCCGAATATCCTTTTCTGAGGTTCTGAAATTTACTATACAGCCCCTCAGGCAGTATTTCTGATCTACAATGGCGTTGGACAAGAATACTTCACCGCCCCGTTGCAGGGCATGGACAAGGGTTTCGTTTAACGAATTCAGGTAAACCTCGTCAAAGTTGTCATCTGAACCATATTCTTCTGGCACATATCTGAAGGTGGTAATACTCAAATTTTGTGAAACGGCCTGTAATTGAGGGTGTTCATCAGCAAGCATATATAATAATTCTGCCAATTGGATATCCTCACGTATAAGCTTCTCATATCCATTTCTTCCCATTTGCTGCAAGCCAAGCCACACTTTAAGGGCTCTGAACCCCCGGGAATTCTGAAGGCCGTATTCGTAAAAATTCTGTGCAAACTCTCCCTCCTCGCTGCCAAAATTATAATACTCCGGATGTGAACTGAAGGTGTCTGTCAGATGCTTTGGATCTTTAACAAGCGTACATCCGGCTTCAAGGGGACTATATAGCCATTTATGCGGATCCAGTGCTATGGAATCGGCCTGCTCCATGCCGTTGAAAAGACCTCGGTATTGCGGTACAACTGCAGCAGGAACACCATATGCTCCATCAATATGATACCAGAGATCATAGGTCTGGCAAATCTTTCCGATTTCCGTTAAGTCGTCTATGGCCCCTGTACTCACATCACCAGCTGTACCCACTACCATTATTGGAAGACAGCCATTATTAAGGTCCTCTTCAATTTTTTCCTCAAGAGCCGTGGTTTTCATGCTGTTTGCGGAATCACAGGGTATCCATCGGATGGCATCTGAGCCCAGTCCGAAAAGTATGGCAGCCTTTTCAATCCAGGCATGGGTGGATTTTGCACAATAAACTGCAGGGTTACCTGTAAGGGACCTTACCCCTTTAGTTTTATACGCTTTGGGGGCCTTTGCAGTTATTGCGGCCAGGAAGGCTGTAAAATTTGCCATATTTCCTCCACTAACCAGAACACCACCATATTTAGGGGATACCCCAATAAATTCTGCCAGCCATTTTATAGTTTGTTTTTCTATCTCAGTGGCCACCGGACTTAAAATATGAGCACCCACATTGGGATTTACTGCAGCAGCCAGCAGATCGGCAAGTGCGCCAATGGGCGTTGCAGAAGAAGTTATATACCCGAGGAACCTGGGATGACCATTAAAGAGTGAATTATTGATAAGCAATTCAGTGGTCTTTGTCAATAACTCCCCAGCAGGACTACCATTTTTGGGTAAGGTCGCAGCAATCTTCTGCTGAATTTGTGACGGACTTCGATTGTAGGTTACCGGTTTTGCATCAATACTGCTAATGAAACCAGAGATGTCATCAATAAGCTGATAACCGATACGCCTGAATTCTTCTTTTTCAATCTCGATAGGATTATTTCTGATCTTGTTCATTCCCCGTTTCGCGTTAATGTAGAATTTCTTCAATTTAAGGCAAAAAACCCTTGAAGAGCATATTTTACAGACTGGTTTATCATATCACAGTTTTAGGTATCTGAAAATTTCACATGTTTATGTGTTTGATTTCAACCCTCAGTAATTCGGTTTGCTGGTATCAATCACCTAAAACATACTGCAGGCCCTCTGCGAAAGCAATCGGGTAGGTGTTTTCGTAATTACTATCCGTATATTCTTTTGATTCGAACTGCAGCCAGGGGTAGCGGGCATTGTCAATCAGATTGATCAGCCTGGTACACGAATTCCGGTCATTGCTGGTAGAAAAAGAGAAATGGAGTTTTTTACCCGATTTGTTTTGTGGGAAATCCCCTCCCTCAATTAAATCAATCAGGGAAGCCGTGTACAGCCCGGAAGGATCTGTAGCTATAAAATTTTCAAAGATGGAAGTTTTCGAATCTTCAAGAAACATGGCCATCAGTACAACTCCGGATTCGCTGCCTTTTCCGATAAATGTTCTTGAGGAATTGTTGGGATATTGGGCATCGACAAAAGAGGCCAGATTCTTATAAATATAATAATGTTGCTGATACGAATCGGGTTCGGCATCGATATCCGGAATGCCCTCCAGGGATACCACCAGGGCCTCAACTCCCTCTAGCTGTTCCACTCCGGCAATTACCTTTTCAAATTCATCTGTAGCCAGCTTAAAGTGTTGTTCTGTAAAATCAATCAAATAAATGGCAGGTATATTTTTATTGGTATCGTACGAATCAGGTATGTAGATTTTTCCTTTTGTGGGCGTACCGTTGTTTGAAAATGTAAAGTATTCAATTCTCGAGGCAGGTTCTGATTCATCTGGTCGCATCTGTGGATCCTGGTTCCAAAGAAATGAAAAGAGCATCACACCAGACAAAAGGAAATTGTATGTAGCATGTATTTTCATAAAAATTTGCTTTACATCCTGTTTTTATTTTGGGAAAGAGCCAGAACTATAAACCTTATAATTCTGGCTTAATTATATGGTCTGCATAAATCAACTATGCTTCCTCTTTGTTGAGGGGCGAATGGTGTTCATGAACCATTTTCCAACCGTTATCGGTTTTTACAAAGAGTAAAGTAATCTGATCGTTTACCACAACCAGGTCTTCCCCAAATTTCAGATGAAAATCGGAATGGAAGGTTAGATTGGCAACGTCTCCATATACGGCAATCTGGAGATCTTTGGCTTCGAATTTGACTACTTCCGTAACGGAACCAAATACACCTCTTTCATGCGCTTCATTTTCTGCTCCGCCATTTCTGGGTTCTCCGTTTTTGAATTCCGTGAATTTTGGACCATAGGCATGGAAGGAGATCAGTTTGTCCAGGTCACCTTCATGAATACTCTGGGCTATAGCTCCAAAGGTTTCCATGACTTCCTGCTTGGCCTCCGGGAATTCATCATTAATCAAATCGACCTTAGTTTCCTCTACTTTGGCAGTTTGTTCTTGTTTTTGTTCCTGGCAGGCGGTAAATGCGACCAGCGTAATTCCAAGAAGGGCGAATCTTAATTTCGTTTTCATATATGTGAAGTTTGATTTTAATAAATACTAAAGGTCATTAAAAATCAACGTGTTGAATTTTCAGAATAGTTCAAAAAACATTCTAAAACGTCCAAAATTGGAATCAGTGATCAGACCTGGGAATTTTCGTACCTGTACTGTAGTGGAGGAAGCCTATACTTTTCTTTAAAAGATTTAATGAAATGAGATGGGTTTACAAAACCACTATCAAAGGAAATCTGGTTTATGTTTAATTCACTTTCCAAAAGAAGGTTTTTGGCATGTTCCAGACGTTTGGATTTGATCCATCTGGAAGGAGTAGTGTTAAAACTGGCTTTAAAATCTCTTTTAAATGCTGACAGGCTTCTACCACATAATCTGGCGAATTCTTCGATTTTTAAATTATACAGAAAGTTTTCAGACATTACAGTTTCCAGATCAATCCGCGATTTTCTCTTAATTGGTTCTGCATTTTGAAATTCAATTCTTCCCGGTCGTATTCCTGTTATAAACTCTTCAATTTCAGCAAGAATAGGATAGGTATCACTAGTCCAGAAGAGATGATCCGAACCGTGGAATTCCACTAATTTGGAATTTGGGATACGTTCGGCCAGATACCTTCCCTCTTCCACACGAATTTCTATATCCCCAATCCTGAAGAGGAGTAAAGTTGGAATCTTAATTGAGCCCAAAATCCCGGTCACATCTATATGAGTGCACTGTTTATGCAGGATTAAGGCAGCTTTGGGGCTTGCCCCGGATCGTAAATAGCTGGCGAGCCAGTCCATAAATCCATGATCATGGGCTAAAGACGGTACCAGGGTACGCAGTTCATCCAAATCACCGTGAGCCCAATTCTCCTCTATTAACTTATTAGAGACTTCACGCTCTTCGTCGGTAGGGGCCCATGGATAGTCTTTGGAAAATCTGCGTTTAGCAAATATTCCAAATCCGATAACTCCCAATGTTCTTTCCGGGTAGTTCAAGGAAAACAACAGGCTTACCGAACCACCTTCTGAATGACTAAACAGAAATGCCTTTTCCGAATTTGCAGCATCCATAACAGCATTGATATCGTCCATCCGTTCTTCCATAGTGGAATATTCATCCGTTCGATCCGAAAGTCCCGTACCTCTTTTGTCAAATAAAATAAGCCTTGAAAAAAGGGAAAGCCTTGTCAGAAAGGCTGCAAGTCTGGGTTCGGCCCACATCATATCAATGTTGGAGACCCAACCAGGTATGTAAATGATGTCCACCGGACCCTTGCCAACTACCTGATAGGCGATATTAAAATCCCCGCTTTTGGTGTAGTTGGTTTTAGGTTTCATAAAAATAAGTACATTAAAATTTGCGTACTCCCGACGATATGCTGCTTAACTGATTTGGGTTATCCCGACCAAAGCTGAACTGCAAGTATTATTTATTATGCATTACTGAAACTAAGATAGCAATTTAGAACCAGCTGCAGGGAGGCGAAATTATAGCGTAATCCGCTTAAGTTACTTTATCTTAAAATCCTTGAAGTCCAGCGGGTCAAAGTTCCGAAAATGCCCGTTCAGATCAATCAGCTCTTTGGTGCGTTGCACCTCCTTTAGCACCATAATGGTCCCAATCAGGTGGGATTTGATAAAACTGAGGCGTTCGCTCTCCCGGGCCATCTGCAGTAACTGGTATTCCTGCTCAAAAGAGAGGCCCATTTTGTGTGCCAGGGTAAAACTGTTGAATAAATCTTCTTTGAGCGGACCAAAGGGTACATCCATCAAATCATACAGTTCCCTTAACCTGTCCAGCACTATCCGCTTCTGTTTTTCGTCCCCATCCTTCACATTGTCCAGAAACTCAACGATCCCTCCGGGGTAGGACTTACCGCTCATCTCATTCTCAAAAGTAACCACGCGGAAAACCTGTCGGGCTACACAAACAATATCCATAGCCCCGCTTTCATAGGTATTCACAACCTCTACCAGCTGCACTTCTGTACCATAGGCGATGCTGTCGTTTATATATACCGGAATGCCAAAGGTTGTGGCCTCCTCCCTGCAATCCCGGATCAGCTCCTTGTAGCGTTCCTCAAATATGTGCAAAGGCACCTGTTCACCGGGAAAGAATATGGTCTGTAGAGGAAATAACGGTATTTTCATGGCAGGATTTTACCTAAAAATACAAAGCAAATCGGCATAAGCCAAAAAGTCATAATGTTACATTTATAACTTTTTGTTGTATAAATATAAAACTAAGGCAATATCTTGTGTGCCCGGAAGAAGACCCCTAGATTTGCCAAAATCGCAACGGATATGAGACCGTCAGACTTACTTTCAGTAGCAGAAACATACGGAGCGCCGGTTTATGTATACGACAGCGCAAAAATCACCTCCCAGTTCGAGAGGCTTACCAGGGCATTCAGTTCAGTACCCAGCCTTAAACTGAATTATGCTGTAAAGGCCTTGTCAAACCTGTCTGTTCTGAGGCTGATGAACAGCCTGGGGAGTGGTCTGGATACCGTATCCATACAGGAAGTAAAGCTGGGGCTCATGGCTGGTTTCAAGCCTGAAGACATCATCTTTACGCCCAATGGAGTTTCCCTTGAAGAGATTGAGGAAGCTGCGGCACTGGGCGTCAAGATCAACATCGACAACCTTTCCTTCCTTGAGCAATTTGGAAGTGCGCATCCCGATATTCCTGTTTGCATCCGCATCAACCCACATGTGATGGCAGGAGGAAACAACAATATTTCCGTGGGGCATATCGACTCCAAGTTCGGTATCAGCATACACCAGATACCCCACATCCTGAGGATCGTGGAACTCACCAAAATGAAGGTGAACGGGATCCACATGCATACGGGAAGCGACATACTGGACATAGATGTTTTCCTCTACGCATCGGAAATCCTCTTTGACACGGCAAAGCATTTCAAAGGCCTTGATTTTATAGATTTTGGCAGCGGTTTCAAAGTGCCTTACAAGGAAGGCGACATAGAGACCAATATTGAGGAACTTGGACAAAAACTAAGTACCCGTTTCAATGAATTCTGCAAAAGCTATGGCAGGGAGCTAACCCTGGCCTTTGAACCCGGCAAGTTCCTGGTGAGCGAAGCGGGATATTTCCTTGCCAAAGTAAATGTGGTCAAACAAACTACCTCCACAGTTTTTGCAGGTGTGGATTCTGGCTTTAACCACCTCATCAGGCCTATGTTCTACGGTTCGTCTCATGAAATAATAAATATCTCCAACCCTGAAGGCAAGGAGCGTTTCTATTCCGTAGTAGGCTATATCTGCGAGACCGATACTTTTGGCAACAACCGCCGCATCCCGGAAATCTCAGAGGGCGATATCCTCTGTTTCAAAAATGCAGGGGCGTACTGCTTTACCATGGCCAGCAATTACAATTCACGATACCGGCCGGCGGAAGTGCTCTGGCATGAAGGCAAAGCGATCCTGATCCGAAAAAGGGAAGACTTTGACGACCTGATCCGCAATCAAATCGATGTAGACGATCTTTTCAAAGCCCCGTCCAGAAAGCCTGCGGTAAAATAAAATCTCATTATTTTCGTTAGTTTTGGTATAGAAATTGGACTGATTCCTCAAAAGCTATCTCATGACTAATTTTGCCCCCAGAATTTTCCAATTAATTGCTGTTTTTCTATTCCTGCTCACAAGCAATTCTGTACTCGGACAGAAAGTACAATGGATGAGCTGGGAAGAAGCAGCCCAGCTGGCTACTACAGAAGAAAATCCCAAGAAAATATTCATCGATGTTTACACTGACTGGTGCGGCTGGTGCAAGAAGATGGACAAGGACACCTTTCAGAATGAGGAGGTAGCCGCCTATATGACAGAGAATTTCTACATGGTTAAACTAGACGGGGAGGGAAAGGAACCCATCAATTTCAAAGGCAAAACCTTTAAGTTTGTTCCTTCAGGTCGAAGGGGTTATCACGAATTTGCCGCCGCCCTTCTACAGGGCCGACTAAGTTATCCTACTGTAGTTTTTCTGGATGAAAACCTTAACATGCTTTCACCAGTTCCGGGATACCAGAAACCTGAGCCTTTTTTAAACATTGCCCGTTATTTCGGAGACAATATTTACCTGAGACAAGACTGGAAAACATACAGTGGCCAGAGCAGATAAACCCTTAGGCTCTATCCATTTTCTTTTCGAAATATTTATCTGCTGTAATTAGGAGATTCCTTGGTAATGGTTACGTGGTGTGGATGGCTCTCCGCGATACCACTTGAGGTGATCTTTACAAACCTGGCAGAATCCTGCAGGGTTTGTACATCCCTGGCTCCGCAATAGCCCATACCTGCTCTGAGTCCACCCACAAACTGATGGATACTTTCAAAAAGATCCCCCTTGTAGGGCACCCGGCCCACAATTCCCTCAGGAACCAGTTTCTTTATATCGTCTTCCACATCCTGGAAATAGCGGTCCTTACTTCCTTCTTTCATGGCCTCAACCGATCCCATGCCGCGGTACGATTTAAACTTACGACCTTCATAGATAATAGTTTCCCCAGGGGATTCTTTGGTACCGGCCAGCAGGGATCCGAGCATAACGCAATCGGCACCTGCGGCTATGGCTTTGGGAATATCTCCGGTATATCGTATACCCCCATCCGCAATTACGGGTACACCACTGCCTTTGATAGCAGCTGCTACTTCAAGTACAGCAGAGAATTGTGGAAACCCAACCCCAGCCACCACGCGCGTGGTACAAATGGATCCGGGTCCAATTCCAACTTTTACGGCATCTGCACCGGCTTCAACCAGATACTTTGCAGCTTCCCCAGTAGCAATATTACCTACCACCACATCCAGTTCCGGGTGATTGGCCTTTATCTCTTTTAAAACAGCAATTACCCCTTTGGTATGCCCGTGCGCTGTGTCAATGATTACGGCGTCCACACCTGCATTTACAAGAGCTTCAGTCCTTTCAGCAGCATCTGCGGTTACGCCTATGGCTGCAGCAACCCGGAGCCGACCATATTTATCCTTGTTGGCCATGGGCTTCTGGGTAACCTTGGTGATATCCCGGAAAGTGATTAATCCAACGAGTTTATTGTCTTTATTAACGACCGGAAGCTTTTCTATTTTGTTTGCCTGTAATATTTCCTCAGCTTCCTCCATTGAAGTACCCTCACCCACAGTAACAAGGTTCTGAGAAGTCATCACCTCGGTAATGGGCCTGTTGTTGTTCTTTTCGAAACGCAGGTCCCTGTTGGTTACGATACCGGCCAGTTTGTTGTTTTCATCCACTATGGGTATACCGCCAATGCTATGTTCCCGCATGGATTCCTTGGCATCAAGTACTATGGCCGATAAAGGAAGGGTTACGGGATCCATGATCATGCCGCTTTCCGCGCGCTTCACTTTCCGAACTTTAAGAGCCTGGTTGGCGATGGTCATATTTTTATGCAATACCCCTATTCCGCCTTCCCTGGCCATAGCTATAGCCATTTTAGACTCCGTTACCGTATCCATAGCCGCAGAGACTATAGGAACATTAAGGCGGATGTTCTTGGTAAATCTGGAAGAGATATCAACTTCTCTGGGAAGTATTTCGGAATAAGCAGGAACAAGGAGGACATCGTCATAGGTGAGGCCTTCTCCAACGATCTTCTTTAGGTGAGCGTCCATGGCAATTAAGGATTAATTGCGTGCAAATATACGGTTTTTTATCGGCTTAAACACGGTGGGCAGCCTGAGGCTATAAAAACAGCAAATGTTAATTTTTATTCATAACCGATTGATTACAAAAACCTAAGAATTTCTTATTTAAAATCTTTCCAAATAAGCTTGTCAAATCCCCGTTTACTTACTACTTTTACACTTTATTTTTAATCAATCTAAATAAAATGTTACGGTATTCTGTTCTGATTATATTTAGTATCGTCAGTTTTAATCTGGCTGCTCAATCAACAAGACTAATTACACAGCGGGACTCTAATCTGGTTAAACTTGACGAAGTAGTTCTATCTGCCAATGAAATCCTGGGAAGCAAATTCCAGGCACAGAATCGTACCGGCGCAGCGTATTACATTTCTCCTAAGGAAATTAAAAAATTTGATTACACGGACATCAATCGCGTATTGCGGTCAGTTCCGGGAGTGACCGTATATGAGGAGGATGGTTTTGGCCTTAGGCCTAACATTAGCTTGAGGGGAACCTCTCCTGAAAGAAGTGCCAAGATTACCCTGATGGAAGATGGTGTACTTATAGCACCTGCCCCATACAGTGCTCCCGCAGCTTATTACTTTCCTTCCGTTGCCCGCATGCAGGCTGTGGAAATCTTAAAAGGAAGTAGTCAGGTACAATACGGCCCCTTTACTACCGGGGGGGCTATCAACATGCTTTCACTGCCCATTCCCGAGGCATTTCAAGCAAGCTTAAGTGGAGGCTATGGCAGTTTTAACAGCGGTCGATTACACGCTAAGTTCGGTGACCGCAAAGAAAGATTCGGGTATGCTGTAGAATACCTTAACTTCAATTCCAATGGCTTTAAGGACCTGGACCGGGGTGGGGATACCGGTTTTAACAAAAACGACCTGGTAGCCAAATTCCGATACAACTCCAGGCCCGATTCCAAACTTCCTCAATCCTTTATGCTGAAATTCCAGTATTCGGATGAAGTTTCGGATGAGACTTATCTGGGTTTGACCGATACTGATTTCAATGCAAGTCCGTTTCGCCGGTACGCAGGCTCCCAAAGGGATCAGATGACGAACGATCACCTGCAATTTATGGGCACTCATACCTTCCGATTTAATGATTTTTTCAGTCTTTCTACCACAGCCTATTATAACAAGTTCAGCAGAAACTGGTACAAGTTGGATGGCGTAACCATCAATGGCCAGCGGGAAGGACTCTCAGGAATCCTCGAAAATCCTGAATTATTCCCTGACTATTTTGCCCTGATCAATGGCAGCCAGGATGCAGCGGCAGATGCACTGCTCGTCAAAGCCAATAACAGAGACTACATCTCTACCGGTATCCAGACAAAATTTGACTATCACTGGAAGGGGGAAGAAACCTTCCACGATATCGAAATTGGCCTGAGGTACCATTACGATGAGGAAGACCGATTCCAGTGGGTAGACGGCTATGGCATTACTAATGGGGTAATGAATCTCACCACAGCCGGGACTCCCGGAACGGATGCAAACCGGATCAGTGATGCGCGTGCCTTCTCAAGCTATGCCCTGTACAAGTTAAAATACAACAACCTCACCCTGACCCCGGGTTTGCGCTTTGAAAGTATTCGTTTGGGCAGGATCAATTACGGGACCAATGACATAACCCGGGAAGGAACTGATCTTTCCGAGAGGTCTAATCAGGTAGATGTATTTATTCCCGGAATTGGATTCAACTATAATTTTGAGCAATTTTCTCTTTTTGGCGGGGTACACAAAGGATTCTCCCCTCCTACCAGCAGGGAAGGTGAAGAAGCCGAAGAAAGTATTAATCTGGAACTGGGAACGCGATTTACCTTCCTGGGTCTTTCAGGAGAAATTATAGGCTTCTTTAACGATTACAGTAATTTGCTGGGGAGCGACCTCGCAGCAACAGGGGGGACAGGCAGCCTGGAACAGTTCAATGCAGGAGCCGTCAATGTAAGTGGATTGGAATTGCTGTTGAACTACAACCTGCTTTCCAACAATGAAAAATTTCAACTCCCTGTTACCTTCGCCTATACTTTTACGGATACAGAATTCCAAAACAGTTTCGGAAGCGAGGACGATCTCTGGGGTGAGGTAACTGCAGGAGACGAACTGCCTTATATTGCCAAGCACCAGTTTAACCTGGGTATTTCCCTGGAGCACCAGGATTTTGAAATCAACCTGAGTGGAAGATACAACGGTGCATTCCGAACTGAGGCAGGAAGTGGGAGTATTCCCGATGCCGAGGAAGTACCATCAAATTTTATTGTTGACCTTTCCGGAAAATACCAGTTTAGCAAAAACCTGGGCCTAACCATGAATGTGCTGAACCTGACGGATGAGGAATATGCCGTGGCCCGTGTTCCTGCAGGCCTGCGTCCGGGACTTCCTTTTAATGCAAGCCTTGGTTTTATTTTGAGTTACTAAGGAGGTAACTTGCATTAAGCATATTGTCCAAAAAGGTCCTTGGCCTTATTGAATGCCGCCTCAAAGGCCATCCAGTTAACACCGGTCTCAACCTTTTGGCTGGTAAAATAGGAGAGCATTTTCTCTGTGGGCATATTGCCGGTGAGTTCATCTTTAGCCATAGGACAGCCGCCAAACCCCTGTATGGCGCCATCGAAACGACGGCATCCACCCTTATAGGCAGCGTTCACCTTTTCGTACCAGGTGGCAGGGGTGGTATGCAGGTGGGCCCCAAATTCAATATTGGGATACATCTGGATCAATTCATGGAACAGCTTGTGGATCACTTCAGGTTTGGAGGTTCCAATGGTATCGGATAGCGACAGGATTTTTACGCCCATAGAGGCCAGTTTTTCGGTCCACTCCCCTACTACCTCCACACTCCATGGGTCCCCGTAGGGGTTGCCAAAGCCCATGGAAATATAGGTAACTACCTCCTTGTTAGTTTTAGCTCCCAGTTCCAGGATAGACTTCAAAATTTCCACAGACTGGGTTATGGTCTTATGGGTATTCCGCATCTGGAAGTTCTCTGAAATAGAAAAGGGATAACCCAGGTACTGTATTTCTGAGTGTTTGCAAGCATCTTCAGCACCCCTGAGGTTGGCCACAATGGCCAGCAAACGGGTATTTGTTTTACTCAGGTCCAGTCCTTCCAAAACCCGGGCGGTATCTGCCATCTGGGGTATGGCTTTGGGGGAAACGAAGCTTCCAAAATCCAGGGTATGGAAACCGCAGTTGAGCAATGCCTGAAGGTATCTGACCTTCTCCGCTGTAGGGATAAAGGCCCTGATCCCCTGCATGGCATCCCTTGGGCATTCTATAATTTTAACCTTATCGGACATAAGCTAAAAAACCACCTTTCCTCAAAAATACTACTTATAAAACAGAATGGGCTGGTAAAGAAAAAAGTAGGTATCACCCCTGATTTTAGTCCAATTTCTTTTGTAAGATCGCCTTATTTATTTTTTTGATTAAGCCAGGCCCTTCATAAACAAAACCTGTCCAAAGTTGTACCAGGCTTGCCCCGGCCTCAAGCTTTTCCAGGGCATCTTCCGGACTATGGATGCCCCCCACTCCAATAATTGGGAAAGCATTCCTGCTTTTTTCCGTCAGGAAGCGGATCACTTCCGTACTGCGATTGGTGAGCGGCTTTCCACTTAAACCACCTGACTCTTCTGTTAATTGCACATCTGAATTTAAACCTTTCCGCTCAATGGTGGTATTGGTGGCAATGACCCCATCAATTTGGGACGATTGGACAATGGCAATGATATCAAGAAGCTGGGCTTCATTCAGGTCGGGTGCAATTTTCAGCAATATGGGCTTTTCACCCGTCTTCCTTGAATCTGCAAGCGCTTTATTTTCCTTTTTAAGGGCGATCAATAATTTGGTAAGTGGCTCTTTATCCTGAAGTTCCCTGAGTCCCGGGGTATTTGGAGAGCTTACATTAACCACAAAATAGTCCACATGGTCAAAAAGGGCTTGCAGGCAAATCAGGTAATCCTCAATCGCTTCCTCATTTGAGGTAATTTTATTCTTGCCAATATTCCCTCCTATGAGCACGCGATGGGGTTTCTCCAGGCGCTCCACGGCACTGTAAACACCCTGGTTGTTGAAACCCATACGATTGATTATCGCTTTATCGGCTTTCAATCTAAATAACCTCTTTTTTGGATTTCCTTCCTGAGGTTTTGGAGTTAGTGTACCGATTTCGATGAACCCGAATCCAAAATCGGATAATTCATTGTACAACTTGGCATCCTTGTCAAACCCGGCTGCCAGTCCAACCGGATTCTTAAACTTAAGTCCAAAAAGATCCCGCTCCAGTCGTTTATCCTCTATGAGGTATATCCTTCGTATCAGGGGCGAGAGCCCCAGCCAGGATAATAATCTGATTGCGGCAAAGGAAAAGTAGTGAACGCGTTCCGGGTCAAACAGGAACAATAATGGCCGGATGAGGGACTTGTACATGAAGTTAAGCTCGTTTATGCAAAAATACAAACTTACATGCGGACACATCAATTAAACAGGGCATCCTGAACGAAATTTTTTGACAAGTTTTTTTGTTAATCCCGGTAAGGCACCAGAGGTTTACGCATCACCTCATTGCATAGCTGCAAATACACCTCGTATTGCTTCTCATTAAATATCCCCACCAGTTTCTGATCAAAGGTTCTGGACATTGTAGTTAGAGCTACTTTGAGGGAATCGAATTTTTTAGCCATCTTTTGCAGGTCCTCCGGGGTTGCTTGTGGATGTGATTCGAAAAGCAGGTCCACTTCTTCCTGTATAAGGCGTGAATTTTTCTGGTACTCCGCGGCCAGTGCCTCTGCCACAACCTGCTGCTCTCCACTGAGCTTAAAAACCTGGTAAATTACCTCAGTATCCTTATTCCCAATACCCAGGGTGCAATCCTGCATCTGTCCGAAATGTAACTTCGGGATAAGCAGCACAACACAAACCAAACCAAAAACCCGGAATTGCATAACCTGATCTTTCTACCAAGTTACAAGAATACTTCCAAATTAGCAGTACATTTATCCAAAATAGAAGGATATGGATAATCTTGTTGAACGCTTCCTCAGCTATGTGAAAATTGATACCCAGAGCGATCCTTACTCTAACAGCACACCGAGCACCAAAAAACAATGGGACCTGGCTCATAAGCTGGTTACTGAACTCAAAGAAATTGGAATGCAGGATGTAACGATCGATGACAAAGCCTACATAATGGCCACCCTGCCGGCCAATACAACTGAGGACATCCCGACTATTGGATTCGTCTCGCACTTTGATACCACCCCTGATTTTTCAGGAACCAATGTCAACCCCCGCATAATCGAAAACTACAATGGAGAAGATATAGTCCTGAATAAGGAAAAGAATATACACCTGTCCCCGGATGACTTTGAAGACCTCAACCTGTATAAGGGACAGACTCTTATTGTAACTGATGGAACCACTTTACTGGGTGCAGACGATAAGGCAGGTATCGCTGAGATTATGACGGCCATGGAGTACCTGATCCAAAACCCCCAGATCAAACATGGTAAAATCCGCGTTGGCTTTACGCCGGACGAGGAAATCGGAAGGGGAGCCCACCATTTTGATGTGGAAAAATTTGGGGCCGACTGGGCCTATACCATGGATGGCAGCCAGATCGGGGAACTCGAATATGAAAACTTCAATGCCGCCAGTGCAGTAGTTACAGCCAAAGGTAAAAGTGTACACCCGGGTTATGCCAAAGACAAAATGGTAAATGCCATTGGCCTGCTGCAGGATTTCATGTCAGGTCTACCCAGGCAGGAAGTTCCCGAACGCACATCGGGCAGAGAGGGGTTTTTCCATATCCATAAAATTAAGGGAAGCATTGAAGATGCCAGCCTGGAAATGATCATTCGCGATCACGACAGGGAACGGTTTGAATCGCGCAAACAACATGTGGCCCATTTGGTTGAGGAAATCAATAAGCAAAACCCCGGCTACCTTTCAGTCAAAATTGAGGATCAGTATTTCAACATGAAAGAAAAAGTAACCCCGGTTATGCATATTGTGGAGATTGCCAAAGCGGCCATGAAGTCATTGGGCATAACGCCAATTATAAAACCTATCCGCGGCGGTACCGACGGTTCTCAGCTGAGTTATATGGGCCTTCCCTGCCCAAATATTTTTGCAGGCGGGCATAATTTCCACGGAAAGTACGAATACGTGCCCGTGGAGAGCATGGAAAAAGCTGTGGCTACTATTGTAAAGATTTGTGAACTTACCGCTGAAAGAAGCTCCTTATCATGAGCTCGGATAAAATTGAAGCCTACTATTCCCGTGAACACCCTTTTCAAAAAGGGCTGCAGCAATTGCGGGAGATTATCCTTAAAACGGAACTGGAAGAACAATTAAAATGGGGTGCCCCGGTATATTCCCTTAACAACAAAAATGTTCTGGGTGTCATGGGCTTTAAAAACCATTTTGGAATATGGTTCTTCAACGGCGTGTTTCTTTCTGACCCACTGGGTGTGCTCCAAAATGCACAGCAGGAAAAGACCAGAGCCATGAGGCAGTGGAGGTTTTCCAGGAATGAAGGCATCGACACCACTGCTGTTTTGAGCTATGTAGAGGAAGCCATAGCCAACCAGAAGAAAGGCCTGAAGTTAAGCCCGGAACGCAAAAAGGAGGTTGAAATCCCCATGCTTCTGCAGACCGCACTCAAAGACCCCAGGCTAAAAAAGGCCTTTGAAAGCCTCACTCAAGGGAGGCAGCGTGAGTATTGCGAGTATATTAACAGCGCCAGGCAGGAAAAAACCAAACATTCACGCATTGAGAAAATCTTTCCCATGATCCTGCAGGGTAAAGGCCTGAACGATCACTACCGTTAATAATATTAGAAAACAAAAAACACCGGCTCAGGCCGGTGTTTATATTTGTTGTAATGCCAATTTTACTTCGCCTTGGGTGGGTTTAATTTCTTGCTCATCTCCAACGAAATAGCGGAACGATCAAATTTTAACTTTCCAGCCATCGTTTCAATAACACAGGAAAAATCTTTGTCATTAACCTCTACCACCTTGCCATGAAGACCACTCTTGGTGATGATCTTATCACCCTTTTTGAGGGCTTCCGCAAACTTCTTTTCTTCTTTCTGACGTTTTACCTGAGGGCGAATCATAAAAAAATAAGCCACCACAAAAATGAGTAATAAGGGCAGAAATTGTCCTAAACCTTCCATTGTCTGGTATTTATGGGTTGTTTTATTTTACAGGACCGAGGGTTGATGCCGACGTACTGCTCTTAGGGGTTACAAAAGCTTTGATTCTGAGCATTTCAGAACCTTTTGCAGTGTTGGCCGAAACCGTAATGGTCTTGGTAACCTGATTTTGTCCGGAACCATTGAATCTTACCAGCATTTCTCCGGATTGCCCGGGTTCAATGGGTGTATTCTTTGGATATTCAGGAACAGTACAACCACAGCTGCTGGTGGCATTGGTAATGATCAATGGAGCATTACCTGTATTGGTAAATGTAAATACGGTTTCCTGAGGAGCACCCTGCTCAATGACACCGAAATCGTGTTCTGCTTTGTCAAATGACATCACAGGCAGATTTTTGGAAACGGCGTCCCTTTCTGCAGCAACTTCTACGTTTGAAGCATTGATTTTTTCAGATGCTTTTTCTTTACATGAAACCAGGGTCAGTGCAGCCACAAGGCTGATCGATAAAAGAATTCTTTTCATTATGTGAAGCGATTAAATTTTGGGCAAAATTACGGAATATTTGCTTACAACAAGCCCCTACCTGTTTTTTTGAGTTTTCCGGCAGCCTTGTATTCCCTGACCAGTTTATCCAAAACACCGTTTATAAAGATGCTGCTTTTGGGTGTGGAATACTCTTTGGCAATTTCCAGATACTCGTTTAAAGTCACCCGCTCAGGAATCGATGCAAAGTGAAGCAACTCGCATATAGCCATTTTAAGCAGGATGGCATCTATTTCTGCTATTCGGTCCTTATCCCAATTAGGGGTCTTATCTACAATTTCCTTTTCAAAAGCTGAGTTGTGCAGCAGGGTTTTGGCCAGTAAATCCCTTGCAAAATCCAAATCATCTGAATCCTTCAACAATCTGGGGAGTAAATAGGATTTGGGCTCATCAGGAGTCATCTTCCTGAGCTTCTTTACTATAAAGGTGTTCACCAATGGGATATCGTCAACCCAGGTCAGCTTATCGTCCTCCAATAGTTCATATACCTTATCATTAGGAGCTATCAGTTGCCTGTACAAAGCAATCAAAAATTCCCTGTCCTGCTCGTAAGAGCTCCCTTCAGTCTGCATGTATTCCTGGTATAAATCACTGCCCTCAATGTCTTTGTAGAGCAGGCTGATATAGTCTTCATGCAGGTACCACAGGTTAAGCTTTCGCTTTTTTAATTCCTTTTCAAAAAGCTCATTATCAACAATTTGTTGTAACAATTGATTTTCCAGGAATTTCTTGGAGTTGGGATAAGGACTCTCAGCAGCCAGGTATTTCTTTGAAGTGTGCTCCACATGCCGTTTAGCCAGGGCATGCAATTCGCGAAAAACACTTATAAGCAAAAGGTAAAGTGTAAAGGTATTGTCTATGCTTACCTTAAGGAACTTCTGCTGTTTTTCCAGAGAATCGTCCTTAGACTGGATTAATGCATATATGCATTGCATAACCTTGATGCGCAATTGCCTTCTTGTTAGCATGTGAAAAGAACTTTAGCCTGTTTGCTGTTATCAGCGACAAAAATAACAATCCTGCCCGAATGGATTGTATTTTGCATCACAATATTCTTATCACTTTTCTAACACTTGGTTCCGGAACTAACACCTATATTTGCCGGGATAGCGGTCCACTCCTGCCAAACTCAGATGAAAGAACTCAAGCACCTCAATAAATATTTCCGCAAATACGGGCTCAAATTGTTTATTGGGATAATTATCACCATCATTGCCAGGGTTTTCCAATTGGTTATGCCCTCTTATGTAAAAAACTCTATTGAGGTAGTTGAGCAATTCATCCGTGGGGAAATAGCCGAATCTGCTGCCCGCAACCTGTTGCTCGAATATATACTTATAATTGTGGGCGCCGCACTCTTATCCGGATTTTTCACCTTCCTGATGAGGCAAACCATCATCAATGTTTCCCGCTATATCGAATTCGATCTGAAAAATGAGGTTTACGACCATTATCAGGTTCTCAACCTGGATTTTTATAAAAGAAATCGTACGGGTGACCTGATGAATCGCATAAGTGAAGATGTTACCCAGGTTCGCATGTATGCCGGGCCGGCCATCATGTATGGGATACAGACGCTTACACTATTTGTATGCCTAATACCACTAATGTTCATCAAAGCCCCAACCATTGCTTTCTATGCCCTGGTGCCACTACCTGTCCTCTCCATACTCATTTATCAGATCAGTCGGATAATTCATAAGAGGAGCACGGTGGTACAGGAGTTCCTGTCCAGGCTATCGACCTTTGCACAGGAATCCTTTTCCGGTGTATCCGTAATCAAGGCATATAACCTGGAACCACAATTGAATGGGGAAATGGGCACCCTTGCACACGAAGGAAAAGACAAGAGCATGGATCTGGCCAAGGTGAATGCGTGGTTCTTCCCCCTGATGATTTTGCTCATTGGGATCTCCAACCTGTGTGTGATCTATGTGGGCGGACAACAATACCTCAGCGGGGAAATAGCCACTTTTGGGATCATCGCCGAGTTTATCCTGTACGTAAACATGCTTACCTGGCCTGTAGCCATTGTAGGATGGCTGACCTCGATTGTTCAGCGGGCTGAGGCCTCCCAGAAAAGAATTAACGAATTCCTGAAAATTGAACCGGAAATCCAGAATGAGGTTGAAGGGCATACCCCAATTCAGGGACAGGTTGAATTTGACAAGGTTTCATTCACCTATTCAGACACCAACATTGAAGCACTCAAGGAAGTTTCCTTCCGTGTAAATGCCGGAGAAACCGTCGCTATCCTGGGTAAGACCGGATCGGGAAAATCTACCGTTCTCGAACTTATCACACGCCTTTATGACACCACTTCAGGAGAAATACGCATAGACGGTGTACCCATCAGGCAATTAAACCTCAAGGACCTGAGATCGTCCATAGGGACGGTTCCGCAGGATGCATTCCTGTTCTCGGACTCCATAAGGAACAATATCAAGTTCGGAAAAGAAGAAGCCAGTGAGGAAGAACTGATAGATGTTGCTAAAAAGGCCGTTGTGCACAACAATATCATGGGGTTTTCGAAAACCTATGATACCGTACTTGGAGAAAGGGGTATTACCCTGAGTGGAGGGCAAAAGCAGCGGGTTTCAATAGCCCGTGCACTTTTAAGGGACCCGGAAATATACCTTTTTGACGACTGCCTTTCTGCGGTAGATACGGAAACAGAAGAAGAAATCCTCAGCAACCTGAAAAAGGCCTCAAGGAACCGGACCACATTTATTGTGAGCCACCGGGTATCATCGGCCAAAAACGCAGATAGGATCATAGTGCTTGAAGACGGACAGATTTTACAGGAAGGAACGCACGATCTGTTAGTAGAACAGGAGGGTTATTACAAAGAGCTTTACATGCACCAGTTATCAGAGAAAGAAACATAGAAAAAGTTGCTGAATACGCTTTTTTTTTACATTTTTGAGCTGATCAAGATTGAAAATACTAACCAGAACAACCCGAAATGAGTGATAAAGAAATCATGGATCAGGAAGAAATTCACTCCAAAGTCCTAAGAGCAGGCAGACGCACATACTTTTTCGATGTCAGAAGCACAAAAGCCGGAGACTATTACCTCACTATAACGGAAAGCAAAAAATTCACCCACGAAGACGGTTCATTTCACTATAAAAAACACAAGATCTACCTCTACAAGGAAGATTTCGAGGCTTTCCGGGAAATCATGGAGGAAATGATGGATTATATCATTGATGAAAAGGGCCTTGAGGTAATTTCTGAAAGACATCAGAAAGATTTTAAGAAGGAAGACGTAAAATCCAATGGAGAGATGAAATCCCCCGAGAATTTTACGGATCTGGATTTCGACGATATTTAATCGCCTAGCACAAAAAAAAGTTGACGGTCTTCTATACAGGAGACCGTTTTCTCTTATGCATAAAATGTTATGGAATACATGTATTCCGGGAAGAATATGATTTCCGAGGTATAATTCCTAACACTTTCAGTTCTCCCTCACAACTTTTATATAGACCTGATTGACACCGAAATGCAAAGCGATCAGGGTCAAAGCCTGTGCATATCCCCAAAGGGAACTGATAAGGAAAAAGCAAATCAGATATACTAAAGGATATATCATAAGGGCATAGGCAAACCGAAATGTACTGTTAAACTCCGGCTCGGGAACCAATCGGTTCTTTATCCAAAACCACGGGATCACCAATGGGAAATTGAACAGGTAAAAAATAAGCCTGAGTATTCCCGTACGCCTTTTTTTTACCATCTCATCTGGGAAATCGACCATATTCTCCGTGAAGCCGGCAATTGCCTGATTTGCCTTTTCAGGATCCTGGAAATCAATTCCCCTTGAAATCAGATAAGCAATAAATTGTTCGTATTTTTTATCTTCAGGCACATGCGTGGTAAGGGTCTGCAATTGCTGACTTACTTCATTCCTGATCCGAAATACCGAATTACGCGGGTCCCGGGCATCATAAAGTGGCAACAAAGGAAAAGCCCTGCCATAGTACAGAGAAGTAAGATCCGGAAATTGTGCTGCCCTGAGGTAATTAACCCCCACCGGAAGCAGGAATATTTCCTGTCCGTTGCACAGTTCCACAGCCTGGAAGAGGATACGGGTAAATCCTTTGCTCAGGGGACGTACGCGTCGGTCCAGATGATGGTTCGCCTCCGGGAATATTACTACAGCCTCCCCCTGGCACAGCAACTCGGCACATTTTTGAAATATTGCTTCATTCCTGCTAAGGGTATGCCTCCCATCTCTTATCCGATAGACAGGTAACATATGAAAGAATGAAAAAAGGGAGCGAAAGAGCCTGTTCGAAAATACATCTGATCGGGTCAAAAAATATGGCTTTCTCCGGCAGTTAACGGCAATTAGAAGAGCATCGAGCAGTGCATTTTGATGATTGGGCAAAAACATTAAAGGTCCCTTTTCGGGGATACCATCCAGCCCATGCAAATTAATCCTGCCAAAATAGCAGTGCAGTGCAGTCCTCATGAATATTCTCGCTATCTGATAAATGAACTTCCTCAATTAGATGGAACGTTTTAGTACGGGGATCAAGCCAGGGGCATCCCCCCTTTTTAATAAAAATACCACTAACTTTACAATTGCTGCTCATTCAAAAAATAGAAAATGGCTCGTACCCCCAGCAACATGCTACCCCTAGGGACCAAGGCACCTGATTTTAAGCTGATTGACACTGTTACGGATAATATCCTATCCCTGGAGGAAATTAAGGGATCACAGGGTACCGTGATAATGTTCATATGCAACCATTGTCCGTTTGTAATTCACGTCAATGAACAACTGGTTACCCTGGCCCGGATATATCAGGCTCAGGGGATCGGATTTGCAGCCATATCGAGCAATGATGTCGTCAACTATCCTCAGGACTCCCCTGATCTGATGAAAAAAACGGCACAACGCCTGGGATACCCCTTTCCCTACCTGTATGACGAAACCCAGGAAGTGGCGCGGTCTTATGATGCGGCCTGCACGCCGGATTTTTATCTTTTTGACAGTAACCTGTCCCTGGTATACCGGGGTCAACTCGATGATTCCAGACCTGGTAACGGAATTCCTGTTAGCGGCTCGGACCTTCGCTCCGCATTGGATCAGCTGCTAAATGGAGAAAAGGTGAGCGAAAAGCAAAAGCCCAGTATTGGGTGTAATATCAAATGGAAATAAAAATAATTTGCAATGGATAACCACCGGATTAAAATTATCCCGGTTGGGCCGGAGCATTACGAAACCTATATCCGGGTAGGGCGTAAATCGTATTCACAACACTACCTTCATCTATGGAAAGAACGGGACCCCAGCCCCTATTTTGAAAAAAGCTTCCATAAACGTGCCGTAAAAAAAGAATGGGAAGATCCCGATTGCCTGCTGTTCCTCATATATGTTACGGGCAGCCCTGCCGGCATTCTCAAAATAGTGCTGAATAAAGCCATGCCTTTGGCCTCTATTTCAGATTGCCTCTTCCTGGAAAGGATTTACCTACTAAAGGAATTCAGCGGACAGGGCGTTGGGACCTATGCACTAGGGTTTGTGGAACGGCTGTGCAGGAAATATTACAAGAACTACATTTGGCTGGAAAGCATGCAAAAAGGAAAAGCTATAGAATTCTACAAGCAGAATGGTTTCAACATAACGGGAGAAAAGCAACTCAGTTTTCCCGGCCTGGTAGAATCCGAAAGACCGATGTACATAATGGGCAAAAAACTAGTATAAAGCAGGCCCGATCTTCCAGGATTTTTCAATAGCCTATTTAATAGGATCTGATGCTTCGGTTTCCATGTAATAAATGTAGGGAACACCAAATTATCTAAACAATCCCATACCCCCCGGAATTACGCCTTCTTAGGGCCGGTAATTAATAAAATACCCTGCTTCGAAATGAAACAGGGTATTTTAACAATTAACCGGTAGGGTATAAGCAGTTCTGGCTGTTATCTAATTAAAAAGGGCAAATAAGGATCTAAAAACAATTATTATGAATGTATTTTTCGGTGTTTTGATCGGTCTGGTAGCTCTTAATATGCTTTTACTGGCAATCAGCTACCGCCAACTTAAATAGGTTGTAAATTGCCTTAAGTGGTTTTCTATTTAACCTCCACCAACTCCACGTCAAAAAGCAGCGTTGCATTGGGAGGGATTACCCCGCCTGCCCCTGCTGCTCCGTATGCCAGCTCTGATGGGATTACGAGTCGGGCCTTGTCTCCAACCTTCAGCAACTGGATTCCTTCATCCCAGCCCGGTATCACCTGGCCCACACCCAGTTGAAAGCTTATAGGTTGATTCCTTTGGAAAGAAGAATCGAAAACCTGGCCGTTAAGCAGAGATCCTTCATAATGAACTGAAACGGTTTTACCCTTTTCAGCACTTGGGCCGTCACCTTCTTCCAGGATCTTGAACCGAAGGCCGCTATCTGTTTTCTCGAACCCCTGAGAAATTCTTTCCAGGGCCTCTTCAGCTTCTTTCTTCTCTTTTGCAAGTCGTTCTATTTTAGAGCTTTCAAAAGTCCTGAATGCCTGCTCGGCATCCCAGGATTCGGCCTCCTTGCCAACCCGCACAATTTCCAGGCTTTCTATGCTATCGCCCTGTTCAATGGCATCCACAACTTCCTGCCCATGGGTAACATGACCGAAGACTGTGTGCTTATTATCCAGCCAGGGTGTCGCCACATGAGTGATAAAAAACTGGCTTCCGTTAGTCCCAGGTCCTGCATTAGCCATAGACAACACACCAGGTCCGGAATGTTTTAATTCCGCGTGGAACTCGTCATCGAATTTGTATCCGGGGTCTCCCGTTCCCGTACCCAGCGGGCAACCTCCCTGGATCATAAAATCGGCAATTACCCGGTGAAAGGTTAAACCGTCATAATAGGGAGTCCCTTCGGACTTGGCAGTATTTTTCATCTTTCCCTCGGCAAGGGCTACAAAATTCCCAACTGTACCGGGTGTTTTGTCATGGGTAAGCTTAACCAGAATCTCTCCTTTGCTGGTATTGAACTTGGCGTAAATTCCTTCTTGCATATCTGAAAATTAAATGAGCTGCAAAGGTAGGGCTTTTTAAAGTTCCCGGGGGATATATGTTGAGTGTTTGGATTGGGTTAACCCTTTATTTTGGGAGGTTTTACAATGCCGTATTTGTCCATGAGGAAAACCAGGCTTGCCATGGTTGCCGCTCCAAGTTCGAGTTCACGCTTGTTCACATGTTCGAAGGTGTCGTTCTCTGCATGGTGGTGATCAAAGTAGCGCTGAGTATCAGGCCTTAATCCGGCAAGAACCATTTGCCCATCCTTAAGCGGACCAATATCTGCTCCGCTGCCTCCCCTGACAAAGCTGTGGATCAGGTAGGGTTCAAATAGGGGTTTCCAACTCAGGACCTGTTGATAATTGGCATCGGTACAATCAAAAGAAAAGCCGCGGGGGGTAAAACCACCGGCATCACTTTCCAGGGCAAAAACATGATTTTCTCCTCTTTTTCGGGCTTCTTCTGCATATTTACGCCCGCCTCTCAGGCCATTTTCCTCATTCATGAATAACACCACCCGAATAGTTCTTTTCGGGCGATAACCCGTTTTCTTAAAAAGGTTAAGCACCTCCATGCTTTGTACGCATCCCGCGCCATCATCATGGGAACCATCTCCCAGGTCCCACGAATCCAGGTGTCCTCCAACAGTCATGATCTCCTCCGGATATGTGGTCCCCCGGATTTCCCCAATAACGTTATATGATTGTACATCATCCAGCTGCCGGCAATTTTGCCTGAAATAAAACTTGATGTTGGGATCCAGCTTAAGCGTTGTGCTCAAAAGGTCTGCAGCGTTAGTGCTTATTGCTGCTGCAGGAATACGCTGGTTAACCGGTAAATCTCCATAGCTCATGGCCCCGGTGTGTGGATAATCGTCATTGCGCAGGGTCATAGAGCGCACAATTACACCAACGGCCCCCATCGAAACTGCCTCTGCAGCTCCGGAATATCGCTGGTCCACACATCCGCTGTAACTTTGAAATGTATTGATAAGGGTGGGATCCATAGGACGGTTATAGAATACTATTTTACCCTCTACCTGTTCCCTCGGTAGCTTTTTCAGTTCTTCAATACCCATGACTTCCACAACCTGGGCTTTTAGTCCACCCTGGGGTGTAGCCACAGATCCTCCGAGAGCACAAACAGGTACATTGTTGGTTACTCCTGGCTGACTTTCAATATAAGCAAACTCCGGTGTTCCCCTTACCCATTTTGGCACCATTACGGGTTGAAGCCAGACCCGATCAAGACCCAGAGAGTCGAGTTGTGATCTGGTATAAGCAACTGCCTGCTCGGCCTGGACAGAACCGGATAGTCTACCGCCAATCTGGTTAGACAGGTAATTAAGCCAGCGGTAAGAATCGCCCTGTGTCAGTACCGTTTCGTAAAATGCCTTTATTTGTTTCTCATCCTCGCTTTGAGGAAAGGCCTGAAATGCCAATAAAACCAATAAAATGAATAGTCTCATTCTTTTTCTTCTTCTAATTGCTTTCTGTAAAGTTCAATATTTTCCCGAATCTCACTGTCCAGTTCAGGGGGCCTGATATCCTTATACTTCGTTAATTCCCCAAGTAAGATGGAGGCTACAATAACCCTGGCAGCCTTCTTGTTGTCTGCAGGAATCACATACCAGGGTGCATGGGAATGTGTGGTTCGGCCAATTGCTTCTTCGTAACATTCCAGGTACTGATCCCATAGTTTGCGTTCCTTTAGGTCTTTTGGTGAAAACTTCCAATTCTTATGCTCAAGCCGAAGTCTCCTTAGAAGGCGTTGCCGCTGTTCTTCCTTGGATAAATGCAGGTAAAATTTAAAGATAAGGGTGCCGTTCTGGGCCAGATGTTTCTCAAAATTATTGATCTGTTCAAACCGTGAATCCCAAAAGGCATCGTCTATCTTGTCTAAATGGTCAATCCCGGGTATGTCTTCACCGAGGATATATTCCGGATGTACCCGAGTTACCAGGACATTTTCGTAGTGGGTGCGGTTAAAAACACCGAATTTTCCCCTGGGAGGCAGAGCAAGATAATGTCTCCATATATAATCATGACTCCTTTCCAAATCGGAAGGAACCTTAAAACTGTGAACTTCAACCCCGTTAGCGTTGAAATCCTTGAATACCTCCCGAATAAGGCTGTCTTTTCCAGAGGTATCCATTCCCTGAAGACAGATCAGGACGGAATACTTCCTGTGAGCCCAAAGCATATTCTGGAAATTCCCCAGGTCTTCCCGGACATCTTCCAGTTTCTTTTTGAGGTATTTATCGGACTTGTCAAAGGTTTCAAGTGTGGGATATGTCTCCAGTTTAAGGCCGGGTTTGGCCAGGTAACTAGTGCTCTCAATAGGTTCCATGGGCTGAAGATAGAACATTTTATCGGGCTATAAAAAAGCAGTTATACAGTGTATCTTCCGGTAAAATTACCCCTTTGACTCCCTCTTTTGGACTTTAGTCGAAAAAAAAGGGGGAGGCGCCCGGCTCGTCCTATTTTTATACTGTCCTAAATTTTACTATATCAACAACTTAGGTGATGCGTCCTTACCTTGTCATACTCGTTTTTGTATTTTACACTGCCCTATCTTCCTTCACTGTGAACAAGGCATGCGAGTATATGGGTTCCAACATCGGATACATTCAGAAGCAGACCCGTAAAGCACTTGACGCCCCTGATCTCAATACTTCCCGTTACTACGCTTACAAAGCTCTCAATGCCATTGAAAAGTCTAAGGAACAATTCCTGGCCTGTGGCTGTGAACTGGCACAGCAGAGCATCATAGAAAGTCTTGATCACCTGAAGCGAGCTACACGTGTGTCTTCTTTGACAGGTACGCGATTGATACTGGAAAAAGCACTCGCAGGGGTAGAAAGCAGCCTGCAAACCCTTGAAGAACATGAGGAAGTTCACCAGAGCCAGTATGGAAGTGATCAGTTGAGCCTTAATACCCGGGCCTCCTATATGGAAGAATTGAAGGGAAAGATACCCGTAGGAAAAGCGCTGGAAAAAAAGATCGACCAGGCCCTTGTAAATTACCAGAATTCCCTGGATCAGGTTGTAAATACAATACCCTGCAAGGAGGCCTATCAACTGGCGCTTAAGAATTACGAGCGTTGTGAGGAACAGCTGTTGCGACCTGAGCTGACAGAGGCTAAAAAATACTACAATCTGAGAACCAAGGAAATTACAGCGCTTGCCCTGGAAAAGCTCCGGGAATGTGCCACTTCCATCCCCTGATTACATCCCTTATTTACTGGCAAATAACTGGACATCATCCTCGGTAACTTCCTTACCTCCCAGGATGATCAACCTTTCCACAACATTTCTGAGTTCCCTGATGTTCCCGGTCCAGTCGTAACTCTGCAAGAGCGTTATTGCCTTTTTGGAGAATTTTTTCTGTATCGATCCCTGTTCGGAAGCGATCTGATCTGCAAAATGTTCGATTAGCATAGGAATATCGTCCCTGCGATCATTGAGGGAAGGCACCTTTATCAGGATCACAGCAAGCCGGTGATATAAATCTTCACGGAAATTCCCTTTCTCTATTTCTTCCTGCAGGTTTTTGTTTGTGGCTGCCACAACCCTTACATCTACCTTGATGTCCTTATCGGATCCCACCCTGGATATCTTGCTTTCCTGCAGGGCACGCAAAACCTTGGCCTGGGCAGAAAGGCTCATGTCCCCTACTTCATCCAGAAAAATAGTTCCCTTGTTAGCGGCTTCGAATTTGCCAGCTCGGTCCTTCACGGCAGAAGTAAACGCCCCTTTCACATGTCCGAAAAGCTCACTTTCTATGAGTTCTGTGGGGATTGCTGCGCAATTGACTTCAATGAAGGGGCCCGCACTACGGGAACTCTTTTCATGAATCCAATGCGCAACTAGTTCTTTACCCGTACCATTTGCCCCTGTAATCAGGACCCTGGCATCAGTTGGGGCAACCTTATCTATCATGTCTTTGATCTTGCTGATCTCCCCACTTTCCCCAATCATTTCATAGCGTTTGCTTACCTTTTTCTTGAGGATACGGTTCTCCACAACCAGTTCCTTTCTGTCAAGCGCATTGCGCACCGTGGTTAGCAGACGATTCAGATCCGGGGGTTTGGATATATAATCAAATGCCCCTAGCCGCATGGTATTTACGGCCGTATCCAGGTCGCCATGGCCAGATATCATGATAAAAGGGGTTTCGGGCTTGATCTTCCGGGCTTCCTGCAGGACCTCAACGCCATCCATTTTTGGCATTTTAATATCGCAAAGAGCCAGGTCATAATCATTTTTTTTGATCATATCCAGTCCCTTTGCACCATCTTCGGCCTGTTCTACCTCATACTGTTCATTTTCCTCAGTTAGGATCTTTACCAGAACGCGCCGGATTGCTGCTTCGTCTTCTATAACAAGAATTTTTGACATGGGTATTCTTTAAAAAATTGAAACTTTAAAGCCAACCTTAAAATAAAGGCTGCCATCATTGTTCAAGTTAAACACATTATTTCTTTTATCATCCCGCAAAACCCCATTTTGTAGCAGGGTATATCCCGCAAAACCATAGAAGGAGGCCATCTTAGATATGTTAAACTGATATCCTAGGGCGCTTACCAGGGCCGATAATGAAATGGCCGATCCCAGGTCGTTGTCTGGCAAAATGATATCGTTCTGGGCATTCACAAAATAACCGTCCAAGAATAATGCCATAAGCAATGTATTCTTCTCTGAAATGTGGTACCGGAAATCACTGCGTGGTATTCCAAGCGTGAATGACCAGCTGGGATCAAAGCGTCTGTAGTAATTTATCAACGGCATTGGGAACGGCAATCCTGTAGTACTGTTATAGGTAAGCCCCAGTACAAGACGGAAGGGTTTTTCGGTATCGCTGACTTCCTTCCAGAAAGTAGCTGTCAGGTTCAGGAGAAAATCACGTCCTACAATATCCGTAACCAGGTTCGAAGCGAGACGCGGCGTGAGGATACCTACAAATCGCCAGTCTTTATTCCATTTGAATATATAACCCAGATTCAGGTCTATTACATGCAGGTGCTCCAGTTCAGAATCGTCAAAAGGGAAATCCCGGGTAGTATCAAAATCGATATAATTGTACTCAGACCCCACTATGAGGTACTGCCCTCCCTTAAGTTTGAAAGGGATATTCAGCAGGAAGCGGTAACGCGATGTTTCAACCCCTGAATCCCCATTTGGTACATTTGTGTATTCCAGCCTGAGCAGGTCAGTGCTTTGTCCCCTTAAACCCGAAAAAGCCAAAAGGCTCAGTATTAGAATACAATATAAGCACTTACTCACTTGCTTTTCCTTCCTGGGTGATTTTTTGCCTTACCTGGAAAGCATCGTTCTGATATATATGCACGTCGCGCTGTGGGAACGGTATAGTTACCTGGTTTTCCCTGAAAGCCTTATCAATCTTGTAGCGGAGTTCACTCTTTACATTGGGTGTCGTAAAACTGTCCACTACATGAAACTTCAAAGCAAATAGCAGGGCAGAATCACCAAAATCTTCAAAGAGTACAAAGGGTTCCGGTGATTTCAAAACGCCAGAGTGTTCCCTGGCACAATCCAGCAGGATTTGAGTAACTTTTTCCACATCACTGCCATAGGCCACCCCAACATTAACCGTCTCTCGAGTTGTATCACGATTTTGGGTATGACTGAATATTGTACCTGAAAGGAATATATGGTTAGGTATGATAATAACCTTGTCATCACGGGTAATTGCTCTTGTAGTACGCAGTTTAATTTCAAATACCCGCACAACTTTACCATCCACTTCAATGATATCCCCAACAAGAAGCGATTTATCCGTAATTATGAAGATTCCTGCAATAACATCCTGAAATAACTCCTGTAACGCAAGGCCCAAACCCACAAAAAGAGCAGCAGAGGCGGTTAACAGAATGGTAATATCAATGCCCGCAGCGCTCATTGTCACCAGGATGACAGCTACGTAGACAAAATATTTTATGAACTTAAAAATGCTGAAGAACTTCATTTTATCGTCCCCCTGCATTTTTCGAGTCAGCAAATGGCGCAACCATTTAAGAACATAACTGGTAACCACAAATGCTGTAATTAGAAGCAACAACAAGCCAAGAGTAATATGAATGGACTTTTCTCCTTCACCAATATGCAAGCCCATATTAAGGACTTCCTTGATTGTACCCCAGACATCTTTTTCGAGGAATTCGCCTACCTTTCCGGGTTTATCTTGTATCAAAGTCAATAGCGCAACCATTTGAATAATTCTTTATAAGAAGGTTTCTTTCCATACATTAAAATCCCTACCCTGTAAATTTTAGCAGCCAGCCAGACAATGCCAATGAAGGTGATAACCAACAACAAAATAGAAGTGATAAACTCCCATAGGGGCACCCCACCTTCCCCAATTCCAGCCGGTAGTCTCATCAGCATAACAATAGGAGATGTGAGCGGGAAAAGCGAAAAACCTACCGCAATTGGGCCATTGGGATTGTTAAACACGGAAAAGAACCCGATGTATATAGCGAGAACCAGGGGCAGGATTATGGGCAAAATAAACTGCTGGGTATCCGTTTCATTGTCTACTGCAGCACCTATGGCAGCATAGATGGAACTGTAGATCAGATAACCCAAAATAAAGTAAACCACAAAAGAAATTACCAGTACAGCCCATGGTATTTTATAAAGTTCCGTGGCATAGGTCTGCAAGGTCTCTGCAGTAGGGGATACACCCTCGGCCACCGGCAATGCAGGACCCAGTTGTGGAGAAGCTTCCAAAGCCGAAATATCAATTCCAAAGACCGATAGCACAACGACCATGAGAACAGAAGCCGAAACTATCCAGATCGCGAACTGGGTAACCCCGGCAAGGGAAGTGCCAATGATTTTCCCAAGCATCAGGTGAAAAGGCTTCACAGCTGAAATTATGATCTCTATGATACGGCTGGTTTTCTCTTCAATAACACTTCGCATTACAAAACCTCCATAGATCACTATGAACATCATTATGAGGTAACCAAAGCCGCCTCCTATCAAAGCCTTTATTTCATTGATTCCTTTCAGGTTCTCTTCTCCCTCAAAAGTTGAAGTACGCAGATCGAAACCGCTGCCAATCTCCCTGTATTCCCTGTCCGTAACTCCCAGTTCCTCTAGTTTTTTAGCCCGGATACGCTCTGAGAAAACAGATTCCAGTTGATCGAGAACAAGCGTATTAGGGGCCTCCTTGGTATAGAAGTATGACTGCTCTGCAACAGATTGCAGGTCCGGTCCACCAGGAATGTACAGCAATCCATAATACCCCAGGTTTAAGGTAGAATCCTTTGCCTCGTCCAGGTCCAGGGATTCGAAATTGATATAGGCTGTCTGATTGTTTGTGAGAAAATCGCCGTGGAAGAACAGACTCTCGTTCAGGACGGTAACAATGCGTTTATCACTGTCATTAACCTTGGTAAGATAAGCGATCAGAACAATCATACCCACAATTAGAATAGGACTGAGGATAGTCATGATCACAAAAGACTTATTCCTTACTTTGGCCAGGTATTCCCGTTTAATTATGAGTAATAGCTTATTCATTTCCCATTTTCTCCTGAACGGTTTGAATAAATATTTCATTAGCCGATGGCACGGTTTCCACGAAGCCGGTAACAGATGCCTCTGAACTTACCCGACTCAGGAAATCTGAAACCTGCCCGTTGGGAAGTTTCACATTGAACTCCAGTTGCTCCCTTTTTTCATCAAACCGGGCGGCACTTATATCAAATTTATTTTCAAGTCCGGTTATTACCCCCATCCCTTCGGCCGTTTCCAGTTGCACTGAGTAAAGGTTTCTCTTGTATTGTCTTTTGATATCGTAAAGCTTTCCATCCAGGATAACCTCACCCTGGTGAAGTAATGCAATATATTCGCAAAGTTCTTCTACAGATTCCATCCTGTGAGTAGAAAATATGATTGAAGCTCCCATTTCCTTCAGGTGTAAAATCTCTTCCTTTATGATATTGGCATTTATCGGATCAAATCCGCTGAAGGGTTCATCGAAGATCAGTAGTTTAGGCTGATGCAGTACCGTTACAATAAACTGAATCTTTTGTGCCATTCCCTTGGAGAGCTCCTGTATTTTTTTATTCCACCAATCCCCAATTTCCAGTCGCTCAAACCAGTATTTCAACCTTTCCTTAGCCTCCTGCTTTTGAAGGCCCCTCAATTGAGCAAGATACAATACCTGTTCACCTACTTTCATGCTTTTGTAAAGGCCCCGTTCTTCCGGAAGGTATCCGATAAGTGCAACGTGTTCTGGCTTAAGCCGTTCCCCATTAAAAAACACCGAACCCGAATCGGGATAGGTAATCTGGTTTACAATCCGCAAAAAAGTGGTTTTTCCGGCACCGTTTGGGCCAAGCACACCGTATATACTGTTTTCCGGAATGTTAAGGGAAACTCCTTTTAATGCAGTATGGGTCCCAAAGCTTTTGGTAACTCCTTCAGCAACCAGAATAGTCTTATTGTTCGACATCAGCGCCAAAGATAGCCAATTGGGAAGAAAGAGAAGCTACATCCTGCCATCTAGCGTGGATGAGAATTTTAAAGGAGTTAATGATAGCCCTAAAAACAAAACCCACCCTTAAAAAAGATTAAGGATGGGAAAAAAATTGCTATGAAAAAGAAAATTAATATTGGTTGCCCAATATCGAATCAAATATACGCTTTTTATTTAAAAACAAGCTGTATTCCTTAAGAGAACATGTCTTTAACCTTCTCAAAAAAGGATTTGTCGGATTTTTCGGGCTTGGGTTCAAAATTTTCATGACCCCTCATTTTTTCAAAGAAATCCCTCTGTTCCTTGTTTAATTCCTTGGGGGTCCATACGTTCACATGAACGAGAAGATCTCCATGGCCATATCCGTTAAGGCTGGCAATACCCTTGCCCCTGAGGCGCAGGATCTTACCGGATTGGATTCCGGGTTCCAGTTTAATTCGCACTTTACCGGTTACTGTATCAATTTCCTTTGAAGTGCCGAGCACTGCATCTGTAATGGGGATGTATAAGTCATAATGCAGGTTGTCGCCTTCGCGTTTCAGGGTTTCATGCTCCTCGGTTTCTATGGCTACCAGCAAATCCCCTGGAATGCCATTTCCAGGCGCTTCATTTCCTTTGCCGGATACCTTTAGTTGCATACCGTCTTCAACGCCGGCTGGAATCTTGATAGACACCGTTTCCTCAAAAACTTTGAGCCCCTGTGCATCGGCATCTGAAGGACGTTTATCGATTAACTGACCGCTACCTCCACAGCTATTGCAAGTAGTACTGGTTTGCATCCTTCCCAGGATAGTATTGGTAATCCTGGTCATTTGCCCGGTACCCTGGCAGGTTGAACAGGTTTTGTATGTTACTCCGGGAGCCTTGATCTTCCGCCGCACTTTCACCTTTTTCTCAACCCCATTGGCAACATCCTCAAGCGAGAGCTTAACCCTGATACGCAAATTACTTCCCTTTACCCTGCGCTGTCCTCCGCCGCCAAAACCTCCGAAACCGCCAAAGCCTCCGCCGAAAGCACTTCCGAATATATCCCCAAACTGGCTGAAGATATCTTCCATATTCATGCCTCCGCCGCCAAAACCTCCGCCTTCAAAGGCCGCATGTCCATACTGGTCGTATCGGGCTTTTTTATCCGGATCACTCAGAACTTCATAGGCCTCTGCAGCCTTTTTAAACATCTCCTCAGCCTTGGTATCCCCAGGATTTTTATCCGGATGGTATTGTATCGCCTTTTTGCGGTATGCCTTTTTTATCTCGGCTGCCGAGGCGCTTTTATCTACTCCTAGTATTTCATAATAATCCTGCTTCATTGCCTTCTTTTAATTTCCAACTACCACTTTGGGGTGCCTGATGATACGATCCCCTAACCTGAACCCCTTCTCCACTACATCGATGATCTTGCCTTTCAGTTTCTTATTGGGTGCCGGAATCTGAGTGATGGCATCATGTACCTCAGCGTCAAAGGTATCTCCCTGTTTCACTTCAATTTGCTCGAGGCCTTTTGACTTCAGGGTCTCCCTTAATTTGTTGTTGATCAATTCAACTCCTTTGAACATTTCCTTATCCTCCAGCTTAGCCATTTCGGCCATGGCCCTGTCAAAATCATCCAGTACGGGCAGCAATGCCACCATGACCTCCTGTCCCGCGGTCTTAAACAGGTCCATGCGTTCCTTGGAGGTGCGTTTTTTATAGTTTTCAAACTCGGCAAACAACCTCAGAAATTTGTCTTTTTCTGCAGACAATTCTTCACGTAATCGCTCTTCTTCTGATACGGATTCTTCAAGATCCTTTATTTCCTCCTGATCGGTTTCGGGGGTAGCAGTTTCATTTGCTTCTTCCCCAGGGAGGATATCTTCCAACTCAGACTTGTTTTTCTTGCTCATCGAACGTACGGTTTACATCGTTTTAAGAACGGCAAAAGTACTGCCATTTCTTTAAAAATGTCAAAATGTCATTAAAAATTCACCCCTGGGAAAAATGTGGGGTTTTATGCATGATGATTGTGAGACAGGCTGCAGGGAATTATTGTTCCCCCCATTTTTGATAAAGATCCTCAAGTGCCCTGCAAATATTCTGGTAATGGAAATTGAAACCGTGCTTTTCAATCTTCTGGCTACTTACCCGTTGGCTGGCAAAAAGTATGGAAGACATTTCGCCCAGGACTATTTTCATAACAAATTGGGGAATATTGGGCAGCCACAACGGCCTTTTAAAGACCTTGGCCGTTTCCCTGGTAAGCCTTTTGTTTGTAACGGGATTGGGTGCCACGGCATTAAATACACCACTGCCCTCTTTCTGGGCCAGGAAGATAATCATTCGGGCAAGGTCTTCAATATGTATCCAGGATTGCCATTGTTCCCCTGAACCCATGGCAGCTCCCACGTATTTCCTTATCGGCATAACAATTTGTGGCAATGCTCCTCCCTTTTCCGAAAGGACCAGCCCTATTCTCAACAGGGACGTTTTAATCGCCAATGTTTCGAACTTTAACGCCTCCTCTTCCCAACTGGCAACTACCTGCCCCAGGAAACCGGTGTCTTCTCCCTCTGCTTTCTCGGTGTAATATTCAGTAAATGAGCTTGGATAAATCCCGATAGCTGAAGCAGAAATCAGTGAAGACACCTGGCCTTTACCGCTTTTTGCCAGTCCTAGGCGCAAGGTTCTAAGGCTATCGACCCTGCTTGAAACTATTTTCTTCTTATAGGCTGCTGTCCAGCGTTTGGCAACAGAGGCCCCGGCCAGGTTAATTATAGTAGTAACCCCTTCAAAACAGGAAAGGTCAATTTCTCCATTCTGTGGATTCCAGTAGAATCCTTTCAGGTTGTCCCCATTCTGGATTTTATTCCTGCGCGTTGTGAGGTAATTCACCGGGATCCCCTCCTCACGGCATATCTTAAGTAACTCTCCCCCTACCAGCCCGGTAGCCCCGGTAATCAACAGCTTCATGCTTAAATTTTTGCAAATGTATTGCTTTTAGCACTGGTGGTTTATGCCTTTAAATAAGGTTTAACAGTATTGTTTAAGAAAGGGATTCCCCGGAGCTGATATCTGGTTTTACAGCCCGGAGCATTTCCCTTTTACCAGGAGGACCGGGGAGTTTTTCAACTAGGAATCCGGCCTGCTGCATAGCCCTTCTCACACTCCCTTTGGCAGAATAGGTAACGAGGATCCCTGCCGGAAAGAGGGCATCAAACATGGTCTGGAAAACCTCAACAGTCCAGAGTTCAGGTTGTACCCTGGGACCAAAAGCATCAAAATAGATAAGGTGAAAGGCGTTGCTTACAGAAAAATCCCTGAAATCCTTGCGAACTTTGGTAAGTGAAAAAAAAGTTGAGATGCTATGTTTTTCTCCCCAGGACACTTCATGCATTTCCCGGAAGGCATTGCCAAGATCTGGTTCTCCGAGCATTTCAACATAATTGAGCTGCCTGAGTTCTTCATTCCCTACCGGGTAAGCCTCAAGGCCCGTATATCGGATATTCAGGTTTCTTTTCCGGGCTTCGAGGAATGTAATTATGGCATTTAAACCGGTGCCAAAACCTACTTCGAGAACAGATACATTTTTGTGCTGCAGGGTATAAAGTCCGCTTTTCAGGAATACATGGTAGGCTTCTCCTATAGCCCCGTGAAGTGAATGGTATTGTTCCTGCCAGTCTTCCAGTAAAATGGTCCTGGAACCATCTGCGGTTTCAACGATCCTGCGCTTCACCCTATTGTTTGATCAGCACTCCTGAAGCTTCAAAACTGAAAGTCTTCTTAGGTTGGGTGATGGCAGCTATCTCCTCCTCGGACTTCCCTTCATCCTCAGCGTAATGACGCTGGTCTTCCACGCTCATCATATCCACAAAAGCCTTTCCGTCCACGATCACTTCCCTTCCCGAAATATCCTTGGGCATAAAGAAAGCGTAGTCCTTGAAACGAACCATGGCCTGAGTACCATCTTCCAATTCCAGTTTCATCCAGCATCCCTTCGCCTGACAAACTTCTGTTACCTTGGCAGAGAACTTTGTATCCACAGTGTCTGCTGCGGGCAAATTCTGGTATAAAGCCAGCATGTCAGTTTCAGATTTAGCACCCTCGGCCAGTATTTGGGCACCAAAGGAAGCATATTGAGCAATTTCCGTTGCAGTTTCCTGGTTTTTCTTCTTCTTCTCTGCGTTCTGACAGCTGATTAATACTGCTAAAACTCCAATTAAAATGTTAAATTGTTTCATTATTTTTAAAGATTACTTTCCTACAACAAAGCTCCGTATTTTTCAATTAAAAAAGAAGCCACAACTGCCTATATTTGCGTAATTTTAGGACGATTAATATTCTTAATATGGATGTTACCAGCAAAAACCTTGTCGTAGAAAAAGCCAAAACTTCCAGGATTGAACAAATAGACTTTGACCATTTGCCGTTCGGTGCAAATTTTACAGATCATATGTTTGTTTGTGATTACAAAAACGGACAATGGGAAACACCCAAGATCATTCCCTATCAACCGTTGATGATGGAGCCTTCTGCCAGCGTTTTTCACTACGGTCAGGCCGTATTTGAAGGAATGAAGGCCTATAAGGATGATGAAGGGGGTATCTGGTTGTTCCGCCCTGATGAGAATTTCAGGAGGATCAATCGGTCCGGTGAACGCCTGGCAATGCCAGCATTTCCGGAAGAGTACTTCTTTGAAGGGCTTAAAAAGCTCTTACTGCTGGACCAGGAATGGATCAAACCCGGAATAGGAAATTCACTTTACATAAGGCCATTTGTTATTGCCAGCCAACCAGCTATAATCGCTTCCCCTTCCCAGGAATTTAAATTTATTATTATCTGTTCCCCGGCACAGTCATACTATGGAGGTGAGGTAAGGGTGAAGATCGCAGAAAAATTCAGCAGGGCTGCCGATGGCGGATTTGGTTATACCAAAGCTGCAGGGAATTATGCAGGTCAGTTCTATCCCACCAACCTGGCTAAGGAAGAAGGCTTCCAGCAGGTAGTTTGGACAGATGCCAACACCCACGAATATATAGAGGAGGCTGGAACCATGAATATTTTTATTCGCCTGGGAGATAAGCTCATTACCTGTCCAACGAGCGACAGGATCCTTGACGGGGTTACGCGCAAAAGTGTGATAGCGCTGGCAGAAGACCGAGGAATCGAGGTAGAAGTACGCCCCATTAAGGTAGTGGAATTACTGGAGGGAATGAAGGACGGATCACTGAAAGAGATGTTCGGAAGTGGCACGGCGGCCGTGATCAATCCTATTTTAGGTTTCGGTTACAAAGGGGAACGCTACGAACTGCCAAAAGTAGAAAATTCTTACGCAGCCACTATCAAAAAACAATTAATGGATATTCAATATAACCGTGCCGAAGATAAATTCGGATGGCGGTACAGGGTGAAGTAATTTCGATCCACAAAGCGTGGATAAAACCAATCTTTATTTATCCAGAATAGCCTTGATGTCCGGAGCAAAATAATCCGGACCTTTCAGGACTTTACCATCCTCACGGTAAATAGGCTGGCCATTGGGGCCAAGCTTACTCATATTGGAACGTTGTATTTCTTCGAACACTTCCTCTATTTTGTACTGCATGCCATGCTCGAGTATCGTCCCGCAAAGGATATAAAGCATATCTCCCAGAGCATCTGCCACCTCTACCAAATCATTGTTTTGTGCAGCCTGCAGGTATTCCTTGTTTTCCTCATCCATCAGGTTATAGCGAAGCATGTTCTTTTCCTGTCCCAGGTTGGCCCGTGGCGTATCGGACACGCCCAGTCCGAATGATCTGTGGAAGTGTTCAACCGCTTTTATTTTCCTTTTCATAATTGTATGTATTTGCAGTAGCTTTGCGTAAAAATAAGGATATGTTCAGCTCAGGACAAATTGTGTTCGCCATACTTTTCATCATTGCCTTCGCCATAATTATGGTCATTTCTTACCGAAAAGATAAGCGCCTGCACCAAAAAAATTACAGGGGTGTACAATGGGTGGGAATTTCCTTTGTCATTTTCGTAATTCTGTTGTTTGTGCTTAAGGTTCTTCTTAAAAATTAGCCCAATTTTTTGTGTACGCCACAAAAATTCAATTCTACACAACATAAAAGTTTTTCAGCGTTCAAAAGATAAGAAAACTCGTACTTTTGCGTTATAAAGGATAAATAAACCAGACCAATGGTAATTTTCTTCTCAATATTCTTTGCTTTGATCACTGTAAACGCCTTTCTTTTGCTTTTCAGTGCAGCTAACAGCAGTAATGGATCTTCTAGTGCAAAAGGAGATGAAGAATCTGATAGCACTAAAATTTATCCTTTGGATTCAAAACCTTCTCAATTCAAAAAAGCCATTTAGTTTTATACTTTTAGGGTATGAAACAGGCCTTTTTGGTATTTCTGGGCGGAGGAATAGGGAGTTGTCTCCGCTATCTCATCAGTAAATCACTCAATCCCGTATTTTCTAATTTCTTTCTGGGTACCTTTTTAGTAAACCTCATAGGCTGCTTCCTTATTGGCATTATTCTGGGGTATGCCATGAAAGGCTCCCTCCTTTCTCAAAGCCATGTGCTCTTGCTCGCAACAGGTTTCTGTGGCGGATTCACTACTTTTTCGGCATTTGCATTCGAAAACCACAACCTCATAAGAATGGGCGACTACCTCAATTTATCCCTTTACACCCTAGGCAGCATCATAATAAGTATAGCCGCCGTTTTCCTGGGCATTTGGATTTCCAAAAATTTGTAAATAATTGTTTATCAGTATTTTAATATTTGCTTTTAACTAAAAGCATCTCTTCATCATCCCTTTTCTGCACAATATTTAGTTTTTCCAAGGGCTTCTAAATATCAAATTAGCCAAAAATACATGTTAATAAGTATACACCCCCTAAAATGATAGGGGGTAAATTTATTATATGATAAAAATCATGTTATAACCCCACTTTTTTTTAGGGTCTTCTATCATTAACCATATATTTGGCGCTGAATTAACACAATAAACCAATGAAAAAAGTAGAAGCAATTATTCGTAAGTCGAAGTTTGACGATGTTAAAAAAGCATTGCATCAAATTGAGGTGAACTTCTTCAGTTACTGGGATGTAACCGGAGTGGGTAATGAGAAACAAGGACATGTATATCGCGGGATATCTTATAGCACGACCGATATCCAACGCCGGTACCTGGAAATCGTTGTTTCTGATGAATTTCTGGAAAGAACAGTAAACACGGTTCTGGAGTCGGCCTATACCGGTAATGTAGGTGATGGAAAGATCTTTGTTTCCGATGTACTCGAAGCCTATCGCATCCGAACCAAAGAAAGTGGTCACGCCGGAATCAACTAACTAATTAAATACAATCAACTAATCATTAAAGATATGGAAGCAGGATTATTTACAGCTAATAACGTCTGGATGATGGTATGTACCGCCCTGGTGTTTTTTATGCATACCGGATTTGCCTTTTTAGAAATTGGGCTCACCAGACAGAAGAATACGATCAACATCCTTTTTAAGAACATTTTCATCATTACAGTAGGACTGTTAATGTACTATATAGGAGGATTTAACCTTATGTACCCGGGATTTGCAGAAGGATCATCCGGGATTCTCGACTTTGCCGGATTCGGCATTGCAGCACCTGAAAACGGAATGACTCCGGATTATGCCGATGGAGGCTATACCTGGTGGACCGATTTTCTCTTTCAGGGAATGTTTGCAGCTACCGCAGCCACAATTGTTTCCGGAGCTGTTGCAGAACGGATCAAGATCGGACCATTTATGATCTTTACCATTTTATATGTAGGACTGGTATACCCGATCGTAGGTTCGTGGCAATGGGGAGGCGGATTCCTTTCCACCCTGGGTGGTGACGACGCCGGATTTTACGATTTTGCAGGTTCTACCCTGGTACACTCTGTAGGGGGTTGGGGAGCTTTAATCGCCATCTGGCTACTAGGATCCCGTATCGGTAAATTTGGTGATGACGGTAAACCCAGAGCTATTCCAGGCCACAGTATTCCAATGGCAACTGCCGGTGTACTAATTCTATGGTTAGGCTGGTTTGGCTTTAACGGGGGATCTGTCTTGTCTGCAGACCCAACCAACACTTCATTGGTACTGGTAACCACAAGTCTTGCTGCTGCCGCTGGTGGTGTTGGAGCAATCCTGCTGTCAACAATTCTCACGAAAAACCTGGACCTCACCATGTTCCTGAACGGTATTCTGGGCGGTTTAGTAGGTATCACTGCCGGAGCAGATCTCATGTCTCCAAATGAAGCAGTAGCCATCGGATTCATCGCTGGATTGATCATCCCTCTGGGGGTATCCTTTATAGATAAAATAAGACTGGACGACCCTGTTGGTGCAGTAACAGTTCACCTTATCTGCGGAATCTGGGGAACCCTGGCCGTAGGTATATTTGGTGCCAAGGCTGGTGCAGATCAGTTTCTTTATCAGCTAACCGGAGTGGGCGCTGCAGGAGCATTCTGCTGCATCACTGCCTTCATCTTCATCTTTGCATTGAAGAAAACTGTGGGCATCCGGGTATCCAAGGAAGAAGAAATTGAAGGACTGGACATTCACGAGCATGGGATGGATGCCTATGCAGATTTCAGAATGAACCAGCATTAACAACCTGAAATAAAGACGGAGCGTTTGGCAGAACGCTCCGTCAAATAACCATTAACAACATCAATTAGACACATTAAAAACCTCCACCGGAGTGGAGCTCTAATACATTGAAAATATGAAAACGATTATCATTACAAATTTCGGAAAAAAAATGCTTTTTCTAGCATTCCTGCTGATTGCGGGAATAGGATTTGCTCAGGAAGAAGCAGAAGAAAAGAAGTTTAGCTTAAGCGGAACAGTTGATGCGTATTACCGCGCCAACCTTACCGCACCGAATGACGAGGACGCTATTGCCCCTGGTTCTTCATTCGCCAACCTGCCGGGATTTTCTCTGGGTATGGCCAACGTCATTGCCTCTTATGAAGGTGAAAAAGTAGGTTTTGTGGCCGATCTGGTTTTTGGGCCGAGGGGAACTGATGCTATTTTCGCCTCCCCTATGTACTCCGCTACCGGGGATATAGTAAACCAATTGTACGTTTACTGGAATGTTAGCGAGAGCGTTACGCTTACGATGGGTAATTTTAACACCTTCCTGGGGTACGAGGTGATCTCGCCTGCGGCAAACTTTAACTACAGCACCTCCTATCTTTTCAGCTATGGCCCCTTCAGCCATACAGGAATTAAGGCCGATTTTGATCTGGGGAACGACTGGAGTGCTATGGTTGCCGTCATGAACCCTACAGACCTGACCGAGTTCAATCCAACAGGGGATTATGCTGTTGGTGCTCAATTAGGTTATTCAGGACAGTACCTTAATTTCCTTTACAGCCAGGGAGGCTATGAAATTGACTACACAGGAGGATTTGATGTAAGCGAGGAATTTTTCCTGGGCATCAACGCAGCTTATTTTGACAACAGCGATGCGGATGTAAGCTTTGCGGGGGTAGCCCTTTATCCTCAATACGCCACTTCTGAAAACTTTACCATCGGTCTTCGGGGTGAATACTTCACCGAGACCAATTTAGGAGCTATTGGTGCGGCAGATGCCGATGGAGATGCCAGTGTTTTTGCGGTAACCCTAACTGGCAGTGCAACTATCGGGGATCTTATCATCAAGCCGGAATTGCGATTGGATAGCGCTTCAGAAGATGCATTTATCGATAACGACCTGGCCCCTACCGGAAGTTTAGGTTCATTCCTTGTAGCCGCGATCTACTCGTTCTAGAAATAAAAATTTTAGTTTGGTTTTGTTCAGTTTAGTTAATCTGGAGGGCCCCGATGTATTTCGGGGCTTTCCTATTTACCCATTTTAAAGTCTTTGACTCCCGCACGTACAGGAATATCCAACGTGTTGGCCCTGGGAACAAGGGGGCAGGAATACGATTTGTTGTATACACAATAGGGATTATACGCCTTGTTAAAGTCGATTAAAAGAGAATCTCCCTCGGGAATTCGAAGGTCAATATACCGGCCTCCTGAGTAAGTCTCTTCCCCATTGGTGGCATCAAGGAAGGGCAAAAAAAGATAATCCTCGAAACCCGGGTCATCCAGCAGTTCCAGGGTTTGATATATCTCAAGGGAAAAAGGCCTGCCTTCAAGCGTAAAATGGGCTATTGCAAAGACCTGCTCTTCAGACTCCCGGTCTGTATTGGTAGGCATCAAAAAAGGAATGGCCTCAGGTGTATACTCCAGTCGGGCCCAGACCCTGAAATTAGTATCCGGCTCAAAAAACTCCAGCCCCATAAAATCCTTGCGATAACGATCAGGTAAAGGGGATACCTCGGGATTCCGGAAATCTGCATTGAGTTTCTTCTGAAATTCATCTATATCCTTCAGGGCTTCTGAAGTCAATTGCCTCTTATCCTCCACTGTGTCGTGGTAGCGCTTGGCATCCCTGCAGGAAGCCATAACAACAATAAAAACAATGAGTACCGAAACAAAAAATCTCTGCATAGCTGTTATTTACATGCCTAAAAATACAACTTAAAGGAAATCCCGATTACTCTTCATTAATTTTATAACGGGCTTCATTGAGGTATTTTTCCACCAATTCGTTGAATTCGGGCATGATACGGAGTAGTGCAGTATTTTCGAGTACATACAGGGTCTCTTTATCTGTAAATCCCTGTTTAAGCAATTCTTCCAGGTAGAAGATTGCGGTTCCAAAATCCTCGTATTTGGCACTGTCTGAAATGATCTTGAGATAATAGGAGAAATCCGTTGGGTCTGTAATAGTTTTGATCATCCAGAGCAAACTAAGGGCTTCCTCATCCACAGCAGGCCTGGCAAGTTCTATGTAGATATTGTCCTCCACAAGGGCATTCAGGAATGCGATAAGACGTTTACCGCTCTCCCTTTCCCGAAAACCAGGTTTGTTCTCGTACTCCTTCAGTTTTTTCATCTGAAAGTTCCACCAGCCCAGGTTGTTGTAATTCAGAGCATCAAGGTCCTGTAACAGACTGTATTCAAAATCCGATTTCATCAGGTTTTCCTTGAAGATCAGGTTCGAAAATTCCCGTTGTTGTTCCCTGTAATCACGATCCCGTTTTAATACCCTCCTGCGTTTTACCAGGGAATCTATACTTACCAAAGTCTGGTAGGTATCGATCATAGAACTCAAAACCAATTCCGCTTCCACATAATGCCTGAGGCCCATCAGCTGGCGGAATTCTTTATAATCCTCCATAAATAGACTATTGATGACGCTGGTATCTTTAACCTTTAAGCCCTTCCGCATAGCATCCAGGCTTAACCTGCCCACTGCTCTATCTACGAATATCGGACTAATCATATCAGGGCCGCCATCATGCACCAGAAGATCATTAGAGATTTTTATTGGATCGAGGAGCCTGCTGTGCTCAAGCATCCTAGTGTAATTATAATCCTCCCGCCCTACTACTTCAATAAGCCGGAAAGTAATCCTGGACCTGTCCGGCAGCTGCAGTAATCCAGTATTTACTGCTGTTCCTATTGAGATAACACCCCCTATCCCTGAAAGAAAAACAGGAGTAATGCCGGCCAATTTACCTCCACTTCCAAATCCGGCAACATAAATACGGTTTTGCGGAATGCGAAAAATCTTCGCCATGCTGCTTATAACAGCTTTGTTTAATGCGATGTTGTGGGAAATCGACAGGCTGTCGTTAAGGTTATTGGATGCGGCCAGCAAATACTGGTGTTTTTCCGCAGCACTTCGGAATTTACTTATTGCTTCCCTACCCTCGCCATTCATATTATTGACTACAAGAAGGGGAAAGGGTTTCGATTTTTCAAATGTTGAAGGGATATAAAGTGCAAATGTTGCCGGTATAGTATCCTGAACCTGAATGGAATCTACAATTATACCCTTCTTTATTCTTAGCTGTCCCTGTTGTGCCTGAGTAGCCAGGGCAAACATCAATAAAAAGCAAGCGGAAAGTAGCGATTTATTCATAGCAATATGATATCAAAAATCCGGCCAAAATTTCATAAAAGCAAAATGTCTCAGGATTCTTTTTCAAGTTGCTCCCAAAATTCTCGCATTTATATAAAGATGGGAAAAATATGTTTAAAAACTTGTCAGATACCTTTATTTCCCATAATTGGAGCATCGGAGATGATATCAGAAAGGATGATGTGGGTACGGGTCTCACCATACTGAATAAGCTGATCTATGAATTGTTCCAGATGCAGCTGGTCTAAAAGTACGACCTCCATGATGATATTTTCATTCCCCGTGATGCGGTAACAATTAATTACTTCCTGCATGGAACGCACCTTCTCCAAAAATGGCTTTAATTTTCCCATAAAGGCCTTTATGGTAACGATAGCCCGTAACTGATACCCCATTTTCAAATGATTAACCCGGGCTTTGTACCCTTCCAGTATGCCCAGGTCTTCCATCTTTTTAACACGCTCTGCTACTGCCGGTGGTGTAAGGCCCACCAACCTGCCAATACTGGCAAAAGATTCTCTTGAATTTTCCTGTAAACGGCGAAGAATCTTCCTGTTTATATCATCTATTTTGTTTTCCAATTCTTTACCTTATTTTTTTTATTATTTTAAAGCTAATATAATTATTTACTTTTATATCAAAAGCAAATTAAGATTATAGCGATGTATCTTTAGGTTAGAATAATTTGTTTTACTCTTATTGTCCCGATCTTATGAATCCACCCCTTATATACCGTAAGGCTCTGGAACTCTGTGAACTCAGCAGAGCCATAGCTTCTTATGTTACGCATAACAAGGATTTGCTGAAATTGTATCAATCCAATAGCCTGCGTGATATTATTGCAGACTCACTGCTTACCGATACCATTTTAATACAGCAGCAAATAGACAGGGCTGAAAAAAGCAGCAATCCGGTTGTCCGCTTCCGAACCACCCGTTTTATCTCTGTAATGATCAGAAATCTGCAGGGGTATACCAACGGACTGGAACATCACGGGGTGAATGAAAAAGAATATCTGAACCTGTTGAGAATAGAGATCAAAAGCTTCAAGAAGGCCTTTAAAAAATGGAGCAAAACCCTGGGCAAGCACAATGGTGAAGGCAACTGGGGATACCAGGATTACCTCGGCTACTAATGCAAGACCTCTAAAAGGCATTCCTATATATACAGGGCATAAACTACATATTCCTGCGGTACTGACCCCCTACTTCAAACAATGCCTGAGTGATCTGACCCAGAGAACAGTGCTTGGAAACCTCCATTAATTGTTCAAAGGTGTTTTTATTGCGGGTAGCTGCCTGCTTTAAAGACTTCAAAGCCTCTTCTGCCCTATTACTGTCTCTCTTCCAGAGATTATCCAGCGTTTCGAGCTGCACCTGCTTTTCATCTTCGGTAGCACGGATAACTTCAGCCGGGAGTATGGTTGGAGAACCTTTTGAACTTAAAAAGGTATTTACACCAATAATAGGATATTCGCCCGTATGTTTGAGCGTTTCATAGTGCAGGCTTTCTTCCTGTATCTTGGATCTCTGGTACATGGTTTCCATAGCACCGAGTACCCCACCTCTTTCGGTAATCCTGTCGAATTCCAGTAGTACCGCTTCTTCCACCAGATCGGTTAGTTCCTCAATGATAAATGAACCCTGAAGTGGGTTTTCATTTTTCGCCAGTCCCAGCTCTTTGTTGATAATCAACTGTATAGCCATGGCCCTTCGGACAGATTCTTCTGTTGGGGTGGTAATAGCCTCGTCATAGGCATTGGTGTGAAGGGAATTGCAATTGTCGTAGATCGCATACAGGGCCTGCAGGGTAGTCCGGATATCATTGAAATCTATTTCCTGGGCGTGCAGGCTTCGGCCCGAAGTCTGTATATGGTATTTGAGCATTTGTGCCCTTGGATCGGCACCGTATTTCTCCTTCATGGCCTTGGCCCAGATACGCCGTGCCACCCTCCCGATTACCGCGTATTCGGGGTCGATGCCATTGCTGAAGAAGAAAGACAGGTTGGGGCCAAACTTATTGATATCCATTCCCCGGCTCAGGTAGTACTCTACGTAGGTAAAACCGTTAGACAGGGTAAAAGCCAATTGCGAAATCGGATTGGCCCCGGCCTCAGCTATGTGATAGCCCGAGATAGAAACCGAATAGAAGTTGCGGATCTGGTTGGCTATGAAATACTCCTGCACATCTCCCATCAGGCGCAGCGCAAATTCGGTCGAAAAGATACAGGTGTTCTGTGCCTGGTCTTCTTTCAATATATCTGCCTGAACGGTACCCCGTACCTGCGATAGCGTCTCCTTTTTAATTCGGTTGTAAACCTCTGCTGGTAGTACCTGGTCTCCGGTTACCCCCAACAGCATAAGACCCAACCCATCATTACCTTCGGGCAGGTCACCTTTGTAGACAGGGCGTTCCACGCCCATGTCCTTATACATTTGCTCAATTTTTTTATTTACCTGTTCCTCAAGGCCTTCGGCACGAATATATTTTTCACAATTCTGATCAATAGCTGCATTCATAAAAAAGGACAGCAACATGGGGGCAGGCCCGTTTATGGTCATACTCACAGAAGTCAATGCATCAGTAAGGTCGAATCCGGAATACAACTTTTTGGCATCATCGAGGCAACATATGGAAACCCCTGCATTGCCTATCTTGCCATAAATATCCGGGCGTTTATCCGGATCATGACCATATAGGGTTACCGAATCAAAAGCAGTGGAAAGGCGCTTAGCGGGCATATCCATACTCACATAGTGGAATCTTCTGTTCGTTCTTTCAGGACCCCCTTCACCAGCAAACATCCGGGTAGGATCCTCCTGGGTTCGCTTAAAGGGGTATAGTCCTGAAGTATATGGGAATGCACCAGGTACATTTTCGGTCAGGGTCCATTTGAGTATGTCTCCCCAGGAACGATAACGGGGCAGCACCACTTTTGGGATCTGCAACTGGGAAAGGGAAGTAGTGTAGGTGGGAACCCGAATCTCTTTGCCTCTTACCTCAAAAACGTACTCCGGATCGGTATAACGCGCACGGAGGTTTTTCCAGTTCACCAGCGTTTCCCAATGGTATGGATTGAGGTTTTTCAGCTCTGCATTGAACTCTTCTGTTAGTTTTCCGAACAGAACGGTGTCGTAATCCTTAGCAGCGTCTTTCTTTATTTGAGCTTCGTCCAGGCCTTTGGCATTAATATAAGGCGAGATTTCCGCTTCCTCACTTATACCACTGATGGTCAGCAGGGTCTTGTAAATTCCATACAGACGTTCTGCCACTTCTGTCTGTTCGGCAACGTTCTGATTGTAATTCCTGTTCTGTTCTGATATTTCTGACAGGTATCGCGTTCTCGCAGGGGGAATGATATATACCTTTTCTTCGCGATCATTCGACTCCTCAAAGCCCGATTCTAATTTAGCGCCAGCCTGCTCATTCAGGGTTTTAATTACCATTTTATACAGGCGGTTCATACCCGGATCATTAAACTGGGAAGCCATGGTTCCAAAAACTGGAAGGGTCTCCGGGTCGGCATCCCAGAGGTTGTTGTTGCGCACGTATTGTTTCTTAACATCGCGCAAGGCATCCAGTGCTCCCCGCTTATCGAACTTGTTTATTGCTACCAGATCTGCAAAATCAAGCATGTCTATTTTTTCGAGCTGTGTAGCAGCTCCAAATTCAGGGGTCATTACATAAAGGGAGACATCACTGTGTTCGATGATCTCCGTATCGGACTGTCCGATTCCCGAAGTCTCCAAAATGATCAGGTCAAAGTCTGCCGCCTTAAGCACATTCAGTGCCTCATTGACGTGCTTTGACAGGGCCAGATTAGACTGCCGTGTAGCCAGGGAACGCATATACACCCGTTCGTTGTTGATAGCGTTCATTCGGATACGATCTCCCAGCAGAGCACCACCTGTTTTGCGCTTGGAGGGATCTACCGAGATCAGGCCGATGTTTTTTTCCGGAAAATCGACCAGGAAGCGTCGAACAAGCTCATCAACCAGACTGGACTTACCAGCCCCACCTGTTCCGGTAATACCCAGCACGGGAACCTGTGCATTTTTTGCCTTAATACCTTTAAAATGTGCGTCAAATTCTTCCGGACGGTTCTCGGCAAGGCTGATCAACCTGGACAAGATGCGGCTATCCTTTTTCACTAGGGCCTGTTCCAGGTTTTTGTGCTCACCAAGATTTAGTTCCGGAACGGGGAAGTCCGATTGAGATACCAGGTCGTTAATCATTCCCTGAAGTCCCATTTGCCTTCCATCGTCCGGAGAATATATGCGGGTAATACCGTAATCCATGAGGCTCCTGATTTCCTCAGGCAGGATTACACCTCCACCTCCACCAAATATCCTGATATGACCGGCCCCCTTTTGCTGCAGCAGATCATACATATAACGGAAGTATTCATTATGCCCTCCCTGGTAGGAAGTCATCGCTATTGCATTGGCATCTTCCTGTATAGCACAATCCACAACCTCGGCCACACTACGGTCATGCCCCAGGTGAATCACTTCCACACCAGTGGACTGAATAATGCGGCGCATAATATTTATAGCGGCGTCATGTCCGTCAAAAAGTGAGGCTGCGGTAACAACTCTTACCTTATTCTTGGGCTTGTAGGGTTTAATTTGCTCCATCGTTAAAAAAAAGGCGGTTTCAGGCGTGCAATTTACGAAATATGCAAAAAATATTTCGATATGATTCGAATTTTATAAAAGTTTTGGGTCGTAAAATCAAGGCTTTCAAAAACCTTAATTTTATCCCATATTCAAAAGGTTTGAAGGTCACTTTACATATACATTGCCCGGATCGACCCGGTATTATCAGAGCGGTTACACAGTTCTTCCATCTCAGGGGAGGGAACATCCTCTATCTTGATCAGCATGTGGACCAGGAAGCCGGCGTATTTTTTATGCGACTGGAATGTGATTTCGCACAAAATGACCCCGGACTTAGCATGCTGAAAGAGTCAATAGCCATTGAACTTGCCGAACAATACCATATGGAGTGGGACCTCTACCAGGAAGGCCTGCGTCCAAGAATGGCCATTTTTGTTTCCAAATACAATCATTGTCTTTATGATTTGCTAAGCCGTTTCCGTTCCGGGGAGCTGGAGGTAGACATTCCTTTTATCATAAGCAATCATGAAGACCTCAGGCACATTGCTGATCAGTTCGATATCCCATATCACTGCATCCCGGTAAACAAGGTGAATAAGCACGAGGCTGAGACACGGCAACTGGAATTGTTACAAAGCCATAAAGTAGATTTTGTAGTCCTTGCCCGTTATATGCAAATTGTAAGTCCGCTTTTGATCGGGGCTTACCCAAACCGAATCATCAACATCCACCATTCGTTTCTCCCCGCATTTGCCGGTGCAAAGCCCTACCATGCTGCTTTTGAACGGGGGGTGAAAATAATCGGAGCCACCAGCCATTACGTAACAGAAGATCTGGATGCAGGCCCAATTATTGAGCAGGATGTAACTACCGTTTCGCACGTGCACACGGTCAGGGATTTTGTCTCCAAAGGCCGGGACCTTGAAAAGATAGTGCTGGCAACGGCGGTTAAACTCCATATCGCCCATAAAACGATGGTATACAACAACAAAACCGTTATCTTTTATTAGGCAATCCTGTTTTAGGTTGCATAATGTCAATCAGATTTTTTAAATTAAGCCTTTCGGAGGAATGCTTCCTCCCATGAGTATAAACCGAAGTGCATATAGATGACCAAGATTGCCGTGCTAGGCCCCATACCAAGGGATACGATTTACACTTACAAGGATGAAATGATCCAAAAATACGGTTGTGTTACCCATCCTGTCATTGCCCTTTCCAAATTGCTGGGTAAAGAAGGAACGGTGATTCCGGTATCCCATGTACATCAGAAAGATTACAAGGGAATCCTGGAAGTTTTTGCACCTTATGACAATATTGACACCCAATACGTGAGTGATGCAGATGACCGCGGCACGGTTATAGAATTGCGTTTTCTGGATCAGAACAACAGGCTGGAGAAACAAACGGCCTGCATGAAACCCATACTTCCTTCAGACGTAGCCGGTCTGGAAGATGCAGATGCCTATGTTTTTGTACCGATTACGGATTTTGAAATATCACTAAGCACCCTCAGGTACCTGAAGGAAAAAGGAAAAGGGACCATTATATTCGATGCACACGGGCCTACTTCTGCAATGAGTATTTCCGGGGAAAGGCATCGAAAATTCTGGGTAGACATGGACGAGTGGCTGCCTTATATTGATGTTCTAAAAATGAACCTGGAAGAATCCCAGGTATGCTGGTTTAAAAATGAATACGAGGCAGCCGAGATGACCGGTTACGACGAAGAGAGTACAGAGCATCTCGATGATATGGCTGCTCACGTGCTCGAACACGGGGTGTCTTATTTCTACGTTACCCTTGATTCACGTGGCTGTGTGATGTATTTCAAAGAAAATAATGAAGTGAAAAAGGAGTTTATTACCTCCGTATTCATGCAACATGTGATAGATACCACCGGTTGTGGAGACTCGTTTGCAGGTGGACTGGCATTCGGATTTTCCAGGTTTGGTGATGCGATTAAAGCTGCGCAATATGCCAATACATTGGGAGCATTGCGTACACAGGGAAAAACATTTGAGGTGTTTAAAACCTTTGATGAAACCGCAAGGATTATCGCCGAACACTACAGTTAAGCCACCATTCTAAAATTAATTTTGGTTAATATATTGGTTGCACTTGCAACCTATTCTGAGTTTTTACTAACTTTAATACGGAAATTCTTGTTAATTCCAAACAATAATTCCGATTTGGCCGCGTTGGGTTATTAAAAGCAAAAGATTACAATCAGCTAATATTCAGTTAACCTGGGTATAAAAAAGATAAAAGACCTTTACGGCAATTATTTGAGTTAGTATTTTTTGAGTTAGTTAGTTTGAAATCCCGACCACTGGTCGGGGTTTCTTTTTTAACCCGGTTAGACTATTCTCCGGAAGGCGTTTTCTTCCTGTACAAGCCGTCAAAAGCAACCTGAACAACATTCTCTCCCTGCAGGACTTCCCAGTGCTGCCGCACCGTTCCGTCAGGATTTGCCGTCCAGGTAATACGATTAATGTACATCCCCCCGTCTGGTCCTTTAAAGGCCTCGGAGGATAGGATCATTTGATTGCCGATTCTATTGCCATAAAGCTTAAGTTGTGTTCCGGCATTGTCTATCCACAACTGCTCCCACTGCCCGCTGGTCTGATTGTAGTAGTTATAGCTTGTTCCCTTGAAATCTCTTTTAGCACTGGTCCATTTCTCCTGCAGGGCACATTTATCCTGAATTTTAGCAATTGTATTATAGCCTGCAACACTGCCATCCGGAAGAAATACTTCCCAATCACCGATCCAGAAATCGAAGGCCGAATGATTTTCCGTACAACAGGCACAGTCCTTTTCCTGGGCCAATGCGAATTGAATGGAAAATAGAGCAAAGGACAGAATAAAGGATAAATGCAGTAGTGTTTTCATGTTGTCTCGGGAGTTTTATTAAATATACTTTTTTTAGTTCAAAGCAGGGGAATTCATCCCATTTACCCTCCGAAAAAGGATAATTAGACAAACTACCTGATTTTTAGTCATATAACCGCTATTCCGGTAATCCAAAAGCCATTTCTGAACGTATATTTGTAAGAAAAGGTATCTACTATGAATGCACAGTTTTGTAAAGTTGGGGCTTCTAATAATGAAAGGACAAGAAATTATTATGGTAATGCCCTTGAAATCCAGATTCAGGTGTTTCAACAAAAGGCTGTTGCTCATCAGGGTACCCCCCTGCAGTCCTTTTTCGAAGGCAAGGTTGAAAAAATTCGGAAAATTTTAGAGCGCCGCGGGGCCTGATAAACTTTATGGCTAAAGATACGTGGCCATTTCTCGTTGCAGTTCCATCGCTTTAGTCCTTGCGGCCTCTCCATAACCCCTTCCATTTGAGGCATATATTATACCCCTTGAAGAGTTAACGAGGAGGCCCACCTGTTTATTCATTCCATGTTGACAAACTTCAGAAAGGCTACCCCCCTGTGCCCCTACTCCGGGAACCAGCAAAAAGTGATCCGGAACAATAGACCTTATTTCAGCCAGGAATTCTGCCTTGGTTGCTCCTACCACGTACATGAGATTCCCGGCATTCCTGTAAGACTTTGAAGTATTCAAAACCTGCTTGTAAAGCGCTTGGCCTTCCATATCCCTGGTTTGGAAATCAAAAGCCCCTGAGTTGGATGTAAGCGCCAGTAGTATGGTATGTTTATCTTGAAACTCAAGGAAAGGTTCCACAGAATCATGTCCCATATAGGGTGCTACGGTAACTGCATCGAACTGCAGGTCTTCAAAGAATGCCCTGGCGTAGCGCTGTGCGGTATTCCCGATGTCCCCGCGTTTCGCATCGGCAATGGTGAAAACTTCCGGGGCAGTCTGGTTCAGGTAATCGATTGTTTTTTGCAGGGACTTCCAGCCCCTGATACCATATGCCTCGTAAAAGGCGATATTGGGTTTAAAGGCCACCGCATAATCCTTCGTAGCGTCTATAATTCCCTTGTTAAATACAAATATGGGGTCTTCCTCGTCCAGCAGGTGTGGGGGAATTTTTTCCAGGTCGGTGTCCAGGCCCACACATAAAAAAGACTTTTTCTCGCGGATTTGTTGTTCCAGGAAGGCTGTTTTCATAGGCTGCCTTAAAAGATCTCGGAGGCTTCCCTGAGCTTTTCAGTGTTCTCTACCAGCATCAATTCATCAATAATACGCTGGAGATCTCCATTTATAATGTTTTGTAAGTCGTAAAGGGTCAGTCCAATCCTGTGGTCCGTAACCCGTCCCTGTGGATAATTATAGGTGCGTATTTTGGCCGAGCGATCCCCACTGCTAACCTGAGAATTACGCTTGGCAGCATCTTCTTCCTGCTTCTTTGCCAGCTCCATGTCGTACAGGCGGGAACGCAACACCTTAAAGGCCTTATCCTTGTTCTTATGCTGTGATTTCTCATCCTGGCATTGTGCCACCAGACCTGTTGGAATATGGGTTAGGCGCACCGCGCTGTAGGTAGTATTCACGGATTGACCACCAGGACCTGAAGAACAGAAATAATCAATGCGCACGTCCTTGGGGTCTATCTGAACATCGAAATCTTCGGCCTCCGGCAAAACCATTACCGTTGCCGCACTGGTGTGCACCCGGCCCTGTGTTTCTGTCTGGGGAACACGCTGAACCCTGTGCACTCCTGCTTCAAACTTCAATGTCCCGTAAACATCTTCACCACTCACTTCAAAGTGGATTTCCTTGTAACCCCCGCTGGTGCCCTCGCTGAGATCGATAATATTGGTCTTCCAGCCTTTGGATTCGCAATACTTTGCGTACATGCGATAGAGATCACCGGCAAAAATACTGGCTTCGTCCCCTCCGGTTCCCGCACGGATCTCCATAACCACATCCTTGGCATCCTCTGGATCTTTAGGGATAAGCAGGAGTTTGATTTCTTCTTCCAGGGCGGGCAGGGCCTCTTTGGCTTCTTCCAACTGCATTTTGGCCATTTCCAGCATCTCCGCATCACTACCATCTGATATGATTTCTTCGGCCTCCTTTATATTGTTAGTGAGTTCAATGTAGTAATCGCGCTTATCCATCAGCACTTTCAGATCTTTATATTCCTTGTTAAGCTGGATATACCGCTTCTGGTCCGAAATCACATCCGGTTGAATTATAAGATCACTGACCTCATCAAAACGTTGTTTTACAATATTTAATTTATCTAGCATGTGCCTGAAGCTTATTCTGCGAAGTTACGATTTTTCACAGGGAAAGGAAAAGCGAAAGCTGATTTGGCAGGGCTGCAGGGGTTCTGAAAAAAGCCCTAGGGATTCAGCATCTTTAATCCCATACTGGAAGTGAGTTCTCCGAAATTATCGATAATGATCACCTCGGTATCCCCAAGCTGGTTGATCAGATGCAGCCCCTCCTCCTTGCCGAGGATATGAATGGCAGTTGCCAGCGCATCGCACAATTCCGCACTTTGCCCGAATACAATTACGCGTATTATTTCCGTAACGGGGTAACCGGTTGCCGGGTTTATTAAATGGGAATAGCGTTTGCCATTGAAGGTCAGAAATTTATCGAACCTCCCGCTAATGGATGCGGAAGATTCTATGAGTGGTACCCAGGTAAAGATCCGGTTCTTCCCCAGCGGATTAGCTACCCCCAGCAACCACTTCTCGCCATTTACCCTGGTACCCCACGCAGTAACATCTCCTGCGGCATTGATAAAGCCTGAACTGATCTGCTTGGAAATAAGGAGCTCTTTGGCACGGTCTGCTGCGTATCCTTTGCCTATGGCCCCAAATCCCAGCTTCATTCCCTTCTCCGGCAGGTATACCGTAAATTCGTCCCGGTTGAGCTCTATCTTTTCATAGCCTATCCTGGAAACCGCCTGTCTAATCCTTTCCGGGGAAGGAAACTTTTCCATATCCTCATTAAATTTCCAGACATCGTCCAGGACTGCATAGGTAAGGTCAAAGGCTCCATTGGTGATCTCGGATATCTGAATGGATCGTTCCAGCAAAGAGAATAGTTCCCTACTAACGCGAACCGGCTGAATACCGGCATTCTGGTTGATCAAGGAAGTTTCAGATTCAGGGTCCCAGGACGAGATCATCCGTTCAATGCGCCTTATTTCATCAACGGCCTCCTGAATGCTGATGTAACCGATATCTTCATTAGGAGCAATGACCGTAATTTCAAAAGGACTGCCCATCAGGGTAAGCGACTGCTTTACCGCAACCCACTGGTTATGCTGTTCATCACTCCCGAAGAAGGTGAAGCATGAAAGGAACAACAGCAGGGCAGTTCTCACAGCCATAGGATTTGGGATAATAAAATTGCTACTGTAAACCAGGCAGTACCCGGATTAATCAAATACCCTCAGGATATTTCCATTGAGCTCGGTATTGAATATTTTAAGCGGGTTACTCGTAATGGTATTCAGCGGGGTCCCGTTCTGGTCAAATTCAGATCCATGGGTAAAACAGCGGAAGAAACCTCCATTTTCGGCAATAAAACGCACCTGATCTGTTTGCTGGTGGCTACAGATCTGGCTGGCGGCAACAAAATTCCCTTCCAGGTTTTTCACTACAACCACATCGTTCTTCAGGATAAAATCACCATTATTCTGGAGGTTTGCACCCTCCGCAGAATTGAGGTCAATAGTAAAATCAACCCCCTCGGGCACGGGGTTTTCCCCTCCATTACCATCTTTGGAACAGCCCTGAATACTGGGAAACGTAAGGGCAAACGCCGCTCCGGCTCCGAGGGTTCTTAAAAATGCTTTCCTTTCCATAACATCAGTTTTTATTTCACAATACAATTCCTGCCCTTAACTTAAGGGTTCTGTATTATCAAAAACGATTGAAATGGGGTATTCGTATACCCTAATAGGAAAAGGTTCCGAAGGGGCTTTTTATGGTCAGTTTTTTACTGCTGGCCTCTTCTACCCTACCAACAATGCGCCCTGGAATTCCAAATGATTCAGCAATGGCAATAAGTTCGTCTGCGATAGCCTCAGGGACATAGAGCTCCATGCGGTGGCCACAATTGAACACCTGGTACATTTCCCGCCATGGCGTTCCTGATTCTTTCTGTATGAGCGAGAACAGCGGCGGTATCGGGAACAGGTTATCCTTAATCACATGCAAATCCTCAATGAAGTGCAATATCTTGGTCTGCGCACCACCACTGCAATGCACCATCCCATGGATCTGATCGGCAGCAAATTCCTCCAGGATTTTTTTGATCACCGGTGCATAAGTTCGGGTAGGCGAAAGCACCAATTTACCGGCATCCAGAGGCGCTCCGGCAACCGGATCCGTAAGTTTAACACTACCGGAGTAAACCAGCTCTTCAGGGACTGCATGGTCAAAACTTTCGGGATACTTTTCAGCCAGGTATTTGGAGAATACATCGTGCCTGGCAGAGGTAAGCCCATTGCTGCCCATGCCACCATTGTAATCATGCTCGTAGGTAGCCTTGCCAAAAGATGCAAGGCCTACAATTACATCCCCGGCCTGAATATTGGCATTGTCTATAACCTCACTGCGCTTCATACGGGCCGTTACCGTTGAATCCACTATTATGGTACGCACAAGGTCTCCCACATCGGCGGTCTCACCACCAGTGGAATGTATCTCAATTCCGTATTTCGATAGGTCGGATATCAATTCTTCCGTACCCTGGATGATGGCCCGAATCACCTCCCCCGGGATCAGGTTCTTATTCCGGCCTATAGTTGAAGATAAAAGGATATTTGAAGTAGCCCCCACGCAGATCAGGTCGTCAATATTCATGATGAGTGCGTCCTGGGCTATGCCCTTCCAGACAGATAAGTCCCCGGTCTCCTTCCAGTACATGTACGCCAGGGAGGATTTAGTCCCTGCCCCATCAGCATGCATCACCAGGCAATGGTTGCTATCGCCTGTGAGATAATCCGGAACGATTTTACAAAAAGCCCTGGGAAACAAGCCTTTATCGATGCCTTCGATGGCTTCATGCACTTCTTCTTTAGAGGCTGATACACCCCTTTTACTATATCGTTCACTGGCGGATGATCCCATGGCAGATGTTTAGCCACAAAAATAGGAAACCTGGCATAGAATTACAGGAAACTTACAGTTTATATGTGCTGGACTCTACTGCTACTTGATAAACAGCAACTCCCTGTATTTCACAAGTGGCCAGGCGGCGTCGTCTACCAGGCGTTCCAGCTTGTCGCTGTGTTTCCTGATCTCTTCAAAATAGGGTTTTACATCTTCACAGTACGAGAAAGCCTTTTTATGGATATCCTTCATGGCATTGGCCTTCTTGCGTGCCTCAACCATTGCATCCGTGTTCTTTTTCAACTGCTCCAGGTGTTCTGAGATCTGCTCAATAAGGTTCAGCGGACCATCGGTAAAGCTTTTATGCGCAGCACCATAAATCTCCTTGAGCCCAAGTACATTCCTGATAAGGGTGTTCTGATAGGCAACCGTTGCCGGAATGATATAGCTGTATACCAGTTCATTGAAAACCCGCCCTTCTATCTGAGTCTGCAAAATGTATGTGTCCAGTTCTACTTCCTGCCGCGCCTTTACCTCCGTTTCACTCATGACATCCATGGACCTGAACAAGTCCAATGTCTCTTTGGAGCTCATAACCTTCAATGCTTCCGGGGTACTGGCATTATTACTCAGCTTCCTCCTTTTGGCCTCTGCCTTCCACTCAGCGCTGTACCCATCCCCCTCAAAGCGAATGCGCTTGGACGATTTGATATACTCCCGAAGTACATTAAATATGGCCTCATCCTTTTTCAGTTTTTTGCTGGCGATAAGACCATCCACTTCTTTTTTGAATTCCTGAAGCTGTTTGGCAACAATGGTGTTCAAAACCGTCATGGGTTTGGCACAATTGGTACGGGAACCCACGGCACGTAATTCAAATTTATTGCCGGTAAAGGCAAAGGGGCTGGTCCTGTTCCTGTCCGTGTTATCCAGAAGAATTTCCGGGATCTTACCCACTACATTGAGCTTGAGTTCGGTTTTCTCCTCCGGTGAAAGTTTGCCCTGGGATACCCCTTCCAGTTCATCCAGCACATCATTGAGCTGCTTGCCAATAAATATGGACAATATGGCTGGTGGCGCTTCATTGGCCCCCAGGCGCAAATCATTGCTTGCCGAAGCAATTGAGGACCGCAATAGTTCTTCATAGGTATCCACAGCCTTGATTGTATTCACAAAAAAAGTGAGAAACTGCAGGTTTTTCATCGGGGTGGTCCCCGGGCTCAGAAGGTTTACCCCGGTATCTGTGGCCAGGGACCAGTTGTTGTGCTTCCCGGAGCCATTTATCTTTGCGAAGGGTTTTTCGTGGAACAATACTTTGAAGTGGTGTTTCTGGGCCACCTTCTCCATAATATCCATCAGCAGCAGGTTGTGGTCTACAGACAGGTTGGCTTCTTCAAAAACCGGGGCCAGTTCAAACTGGTTGGGCGCCACTTCGTTATGCCGGGTTTTAACCGGAATACCAAGTTTAACACACTCAGTTTCCAGCTCTTTCATGAATTGGAGTGCCCGTTGCGGGATTACCCCGAAATAGTGGTCGTCCAGTTGCTGGCCTTTGGCTGCATCCTGCCCCACAAGCGTGCGTCCTGCCATAACGATATCCGGTCGGGCATTAGCCAGCGCCTCATCTACAAGGAAATACTCCTGTTCCCAACCCAGGGTAGCCAGGACCTTGGAAACATTCTTATCAAAATAACGAGCTACGGCCGTAGCAGCCTCATCAACGGCGTGAAGGGCCCTTAATAACGGGGCTTTGTTATCGAGGGCCTCTCCCGTATAAGAAACAAATATGGTTGGGATGCATAAGGTAGTACCGTAAATAAATGCAGGAGAAGTAGGGTCCCATGCCGTGTAGCCACGAGCTTCAAATGTGTTGCGTATTCCTCCGCTTGGAAAACTGGAAGCATCAGGTTCCTGCTGGACCAGCTGACCACCACCAAATTTCTCCAGCGCCCGGCCATCGGCCATCAGATCAAAAAAGGCGTCGTGCTTTTCTGCTGTGGCCCCGGTTAGGGGTTGAAACCAGTGGGTGTAATGCGTAGCCCCCATGCTCATCGCCCAGGCCTTCATGGCCTCGGCTATCTGATCGGCCATGCGCCGGTCTATTTTCGAACCTGAAGATATGGCAGCATTGACACTATTGAGAGCATCACGGGTCAGATATTGTTGCATACGATCCTGACCAAAAACATGGGTACCGAAAATTTCAGATCGCCCTCCGGTATTCTCCACATTAATAGTAGCCCGGTTCATACTTTGCTTTATCGCTTCCTTGCGCATATTGGACATGTTTATAGGTGTTATCCGCTGTATTCGGGCTAAATTACACATTTAACAGTAATTGCAGAAAAAAATGAGTTTTAAACAAAATACCCCTTAAAAAATAGGGGTGTTAATAATTATGTCGATTTTTTTAATATTTACCCCCTTATAAATTAAACGTATATGAAGAATTATCATATTTTTGACGGTCAGTAATTTTTAAAAATCCATGGTATTATGAGTAAGATTAAATTAGAGTATATCTGGTTGGACGGGCATGAGCCCACCCAGGAACTGCGTAGCAAAACGAAAATCCTGGACGACTTTGATGGTAAGCTGGAAAGTTGCCCAATGTGGTCATTTGATGGTAGTTCTACAGAGCAGGCAGAAGGAAATTCTTCTGACTGTTTATTGAAACCTGTAGCTATTTATCCTGATCCGGATCGCTTAGATGGCTTTCTGGTAATGTGCGAGGTATTAAACGCAGACGGAACTCCACACGAATCTAATCACAGGGCTAAAATTGACGATGACGACAACGATTTCTGGTTTGGGTTCGAACAGGAATACTTCCTGATGGATACTCAGACTGATCTGCCTTTAGGTTTCCCCAGAGGAGGTTTCCCAGGGCCACAAGGTAAGTACTACTGTTCCGTAGGTGGACGATACACCTGGGGACGAGATTTTGTAGAAGAGCACCTGGATACCTGCCTGGCCGCCGGACTTAACATTGAAGGTATCAACCAGGAGGTTGCACCAGGACAGTGGGAATTCCAGAATTTCGCCAAAGGAGCCAAGAAGGCCGGTGATGAATTATGGGTTGCGCGTTACCTGCTCAACAGAATAACTGAAAAATACGGATACTATATTGAATTGCACCCAAAACCTGTTAAGGGCGACTGGAACGGAAGTGGTATGCACGCCAACTTCTCTAACGGCACCTTGCGAAATGCAGGTAGCAAAGAAGTATATGAATCCATTTGCGAGGCTTTCCGTCCCGTGGCTGATGACCATATTGACGTGTACGGAGCCTTTAACGATGAGCGTCTTACTGGTTTGCACGAAACCCAGTCTATCCATGAGTTCTCTTATGGAGTGTCTGACCGCGGGGCTTCTATCCGAATCCCTATCGCCACAGTAGAAAGTGGATGGAAAGGATGGCTGGAAGACAGGAGGCCTGCTTCAAACGCAGATCCTTACAAAGTAGCCGGAAGGATCATCAAAACTGTAAAATCCGCTAAGGTTGAATCTGTAGCAGGATAGTTTATAATTGAAATCAATTGGTTAAACACCTTTGCGTTTCGCAAAGGTGTTTTTTTATGTCAGCGCGAGATATACAAAGCTTCCATAGAGCAAAATCAGGATAATCCCATGCTTCCAGTCCAGGCGCATGGGCCTCGGCAGAAACACCAATGGAAAGATCAGGAATGATATGCCCAGCATCCAGAAAATATCGCTGGAGAGCAACTGGGTATCCCGGACGGGGATGGGAGTGATAATTGCAGTGATGCCCAGTACAGCCAGCAGGTTGAAAACATTGGATCCGATCAGGTTTCCCACGGAAATGGCTTTTTCCTTTTTGACTACCGCCACAACGGAAGCTGCCAATTCCGGTATGCTTGTGCCCACAGAAACCACCGTGATACCAACGATCCGTTCACTCACCTGAAAGTACTCGGCCATATCCACAGCTCCCCGGATCAGCATTTCAGAACCCGCCCAAAGGGCAATGGCTCCGAGTCCAAGGAAAAGCACAGACAGGTATAATGGCAGGGGTTTATCATCCTCGGGCAAATCATCCACAACCGCTATTTTTTGAAAACGGAGGAGGTATACCAGGAAGACGAAGAGCAATGCAAACATGATAATCCCTTCATGTCTTTCCAGTAAACGGTCAAAATAAACAAAGCCCACAAACAATGCAGAGGCAAACATCATCATGGGCCAGTCTGTTATATAGAAACTCTTGCGTACCTCGATCTTACTCAGGATAACAATTATTGCCAGTACCAGTCCGAGGTTGGCAATATTGGAACCCACAACATTCCCAAGGGCAAGGTCAGGGAAACCGTCAAGAGCAGCATTTACACTTACAATAAGTTCCGGAGCCGAAGTAGCAAAAGACACCACTGTCATCCCGATAATAATCTTCGGGATGTATAGACGTAGTGAAAAGGCCACAGCAGCTTTTAATAACCAGTGCCCGCCTAATACGAGCAAGGTTAATCCGCCAGCTATTAGTATGAGGTTGAGCATAGCTTGGTTTTATACAAAGATACGGCAGTAGGCAACGCCGTGGCAATGAGATTCTCTATTTATTGTAATACCAACCCCAATGATCTAAATGCTAAAATTTGTTAAATAACTATATTTATAGTTGGACAACTAATTTTTTAGTAATATGTTTGACCAAAGATCAGGAACATGCAAAAACTCACCAATAAGGAAGAGGAAGTAATGAAGGTTTTGTGGCGATTGGAAAAGGCCTTCGTCAAGGAAATCCTAGCCGAGATTGAGGGGTCTAAACCCCATTACAATACTCTGTCTACCATAGTAAGGAACCTGGAAGAAAAGCACTATGTGGGGCATGAGGCATTCGGGCATACCCACAGGTACTATCCACTGGTATCCAAGGAAGCTTACCGGAAACAATTCGTTAGCAAATCCCTGGCGGACTTCTATGACAACTCCTACAAGAGCATGGTATCGTTTTTCGCTAAAGAGGAAAAGATCTCCGTAGACGAACTCAAAGAAATCATCAACCTAATAGAAAAGAATAAATAATGGAGGCTGTATTCATATATTTCCTTAAAGCTTCTGGTATACTGGCCATTTTTTGGGGCGTTTACCACCTCTTTTTGAAAAAGGAGACTTTTTTCGAAGCCAACCGGCACTTTTTACTGGCTGGTATACTGGCTGCCTTTACTTTTCCCTTTCTTAAGATCACCCGGTATGTGACTGTGGAAAGTAGTGCCCTGCCCGACTTTAGCGGGGTCCCTGTTATTCAAAACAGTGAGGTAGCATCTGCCTCCATTCCCTGGGAGATGGTAATGCTGGGCATTTATGGGCTGGGAGTACTGTTTCTTTTGGTGAAGTTCTTGTTTCAGTTACTTTCCCTGCGAAAACTTATGCTAAAACACCGAATAAAGAGATGTGGCGCATTCAAACTTGTGGAAACAGATCAGGACCTGGCTCCCTTTTCATTTTTCAACTATATTTTCTACAATCCCAGGCAGTTTTCAAAAGATGAACTGGAGGCCATAAGACAGCATGAAGAGGCCCATTGTGCTCAAAAACATTCCATAGATGTACTATTAGCCCACCTGCTTACTATTGCCCTGTGGATGAATCCGCTCAGCTGGTTGTACAGAAAGAATATTCAGCAAAACCTGGAGTTCCTGGCCGATTTCAGTGCCGTGAACCGCACCCGATCTAAGAAAAGTTATCAATACGCCTTGCTCAAGGTATCATCCAATCCAATACAAACACCAATAACTAATAATTTCTATAATTCATTAATCAAAAAACGAATAGTCATGTTACACAAATCCAGATCAAATCAACTAAGTGCTTATAAATTTGCCCTTGTAATTCCCATGCTGGCAGCCTTTGTATTTGCCTTCAACACCAAGGTTGTAGCCCAAAAGGAAGAGGTCATTATTGTACAGGAAGTACAGAAAATCAAATTGTTAATTGACAAGGATTATACCCAGGACCAGATGGATAAGGATATTGCTTTCATGAAAGAACGCAATATTACCCTCAAATTCAAAGGAGTTAAACGCAATTCAGCCGGGGAGATCACTGCAATTACGGCTACCTATAAAACCGATAAGGGGCAGAGCGGGAGCTACAGCCTTAACGGTGATGAACCCATAGCCCCATTTGCCTTTCAGATAGACGGAGATGCGGATAATCAGACCCTCGGTTTCTATGCACACTCCGGCAAGCATAAGGCACATTCCATTGGCAGCAACATGACCAAGAAGATCATTGTTGAAGTAGATGATGATGACCTACATGAAGGAAAGCACAAAAAGCACAAGGTAGTTCGCCTAAATAGTGGCGATAAGGATGTGCATACCTGGGTGCATAGCGGGGATGGAGAAGCAAAGGAAATCCGTGTTGAAATTAAAGATGGGAAAAAAGTGGTTTTTGTAGACGGTAAAGAAGTAAGCGAAGACGAACTCGGACTTATTAAAGGCAAAGGACAGAAGATTAAAATAAAGAAATTGAAAAAAGGTGAAGGCGAGAATGTCTTTATTATTAAGGATTCCGATGAAGACCATGATATAGAGGTTATTGAAAAAGAAGGCAATGGTTTCTTCTTCGTGGATAGCGGAAAAGGTGAAGAACCCCTTTTCATTGTAGATGGTAAAGAAATGGATCGGGCTGAGTTTAAATCCAATTTGAGCCCAAATCAAATTGAAAAGGTAGAAGTACTCAAAGGAGACAAAGCAACAGAAAAGTATGGGGATAAAGCCAGGGACGGAGTGATTGTCATAACAACCAAAAAAGGCAATTAATATAACCTTCAATAACCGACCTTACCCATTAATAAACATTACAAATGCCGCCCTTGTCGAGGGCGGCATTTTTATTATTGAAAGATGGATTGGCAAAAAAATGCCCGATTTAAGTGATTTTCCCCCTTGGTTTTTGAAAAATGCCTTAAAAACCCCCTACAAATATTATATATCGTAATCCTTAAGTTAATATATTATAACATTTTATAACTTTTTACAAGCAACAATGTTTCATTTTAGTATAATTTATATTTTTTTGCTTACAATATTGTATGTAATTTCATTCTTTTCTTGCAATTTCCTTGCAGGCAACTCCACCCTTCCTATATATTCGTCCCAGATTTAATCAAGCAATACACAAACAACGAAAATAAAGTTCCCATGATAACGCTCGCAAAACTTCTGCTACACGCCATATTAGTTATTATCCTTATCGCATTATAAATATTGCAAAGAGGGCTTCATCTTATTTGTATTTGATACTTATCTTTACAAGCCTCAACCAACCTATAGATGAAGTCTTTACTTTTCAGAAGTTTGGCCTGGTTAAACAGGAAGCTGCTCCCCTCCTATTCCAAAAAGGGATTAGACCTTTCCAAAGCAACTAAATTACAGCTGGCTATTATTGGCTGGCGGTACTATTGCACTACCCGCGCTCTCGATTAAAAGGCCATTAAGGACTTAGCAGGATAATTTTCCAGCCGTCTCCTGCCATTGAGGAAGTCGAGTTCCAGCAGAAAGTGGCAGAGGACCACCTCGCCCCCCAGGGATTCTACAAGCTCGCAGGCAGCCCTGGCTGTACCTCCTGTGGCCAGGACATCGTCATGGATCAGCACACGGTCTCCCTTGGTTATACTGTCTGAATGTATTTCCAGGGTATCGCTGCCGTATTCCAGAGCGTAGGTCCTGCTAATCTTGTCGGCAGGCAGTTTGCCTACCTTTCGCACCGGGACAAATCCGGCGCTCAGTTCAAAGGCCAGCAGGGGAGCAAAGAAAAAGCCCCGGCTTTCTATGCCGATTACCTTATCCACAGCATTGTTACCCACCATTGCTATCATTGCTTTGGTGGCAGCCTGGAAAGCTCGCTCGTCCTTGAGCAGGGGACTTATATCTTTAAATACAATTCCCTTTTCCGGAAAATCCTGAATATCCCTGACGTATGTTTTAAAATCCATTATGAGTCCCCTTATGTTGCCTTAAATTTAAAAAAGAAATATATTTGCACCCCATTGCAACCAAGCAATGTAGAAAAGGCCTCCTAGCTCAACTGAATAGAGCACTTGATTACGGCTCAAGAGGTTACAGGTTTGAATCCTGTGGAGGTCACTTAGGAATGAAAAGCTCACCGGAAGGTGGGCTTTTTTATTTGAATGAGATTCGAGCTTGCTCGGATATCGAAGTGAAAATAAAAAAGCAACCAAATTGAAAATTTGGAGCTTTTCATTTAGACTACGGAGTTCGAAGGATGTTCGAGCATAACAAAGAAAATCCTGCCTTCGCTAAAGCTACGGCGGGCATGCCTGTGGAGGTCACTTAAGAATGCAAAACTCGTCAAAGGCGCCAACAAATTGCAGATTTGGAGCTTTTAATTTAGAATAACGTGATGTTATATTGGAATGCATTTAATGTGTTTGGCTATTTTGCGGGAAAAGAATTAAACTTCTATGAACTACTTAACGCTCAGGAATACAACGTATGGGTTCGTAAGCAATTATAAACACAACCCGGAAATGCGGGCAAGCTTCAACAAGCTAACCAAAAGCACTTACGGATTTGATTTTGAATTCTGGTACGAAGCGGGTTACTGGGGCGAAAATTATATTCCGTATGCCTTGCTTCACAAGGATAAAATGGTTTCCAATGTATCCATCAGTAAAATGGAGTTTCTCATCGAAAATGAAAAGAAGACGGCTATCCAGATTGGTACAGTTATGACCGATAAGGATTACAGGCATCGTGGACTCAATAAGTACCTTATGGAAAGAGTGCTCAGTGATTGGAAAGAGCGGGTAGATTTTATCTATCTTTTTGCAAACGACACCGTTCTCGACTTCTATCCAAAGTTCAATTTCAAAAGGGTAAATGAATATGCATATTCCAAATCCATCGAGCCAATCCGGCCTTCTTCACCTTCAAGAAAATTGAATTTAGATAAGGAGTTTGATAGGGATCTACTGCTCAGGACAATAACTGATTCTGTTCCTGTGGCCAAGGTGTCCATGCGAAATAACACAGGCCTGATCATGTTCTACTGCTTATCTTTTATGAAAAACATTATTTACTACCTGGAAGATCTAAATGCCGTGGTCATAGCAGATAGAGAGGGCAATTCCCTGCACATAAAGGACGTGTTTTCCAAAGAGCAGGTAGATCTTAATCAGCTAATACAATTAATGTGCGACAAGACCATAGATCGGGTAGCACTGGGATTTGCCCCCTTGGACGAAACCGGTTTTGAAAAGAACCTGTTAGATACGGATGATGTACTTTTTGTATTTAAAGAGCAGTCGGATTATTTTAAAAACAAACACTGGAGGTTTCCTGTACTATCTCATGCCTGAAAAAAAACAGGGTTGAATAAAGGCGCCAATATTATATAGCAAAACAACTGTAAATAAAATAAACTATAGAATCAAATAATGATCTATGTTATTAGAGGAAGCTCGATGGCCTTTTGCGGGGGACCCAGAGACCTGATGAAACCAAATTTTGCTGATAAATTTTGGCCTGAACAAACCCATACCCCTTCTTTTTTCATATCTTAAGCAAAACCTGACCAACCATTAAACATACCGATTATGAAAAGAAAAGAATTTATACTGGGGGCTATCCCAGCCGTTGCAGGACTGAGTTGCCTTTCTTTCACCACCGCATTACCAGACCCGGCGGAAAATGATGAGGAACTGCTGTCACAGGTAAAATTGTTACAGGAACTGGATAATGATGCATTTGGGTGGATTTGGAGTTTATTAAAGGGTATTTCAGATGAGGAGCTGGATTGGAAAATTAACAAAGAGTCAAATTCCATCCGTTGGATCATTGGACACCTGACCTGGTTCGAGGAATGGGCATGTGATGCAATAAATGAAACAGGGTTGTACCTGATAGAAAAACAGCCCTCCACCTCATTCCAATCGGACTCCCTGGATGAAATGAAGAAGCGGTTTACCCGGGCACATGACCAGTATAACACTCTGGTAGGCAACCTCACCGCAGAACAGGTCCGCAGGCCTTCACAGTATCTCTATAACGACCACAATAAGAAAAGGGCAGATGTGGACCTCAGGACTATTCTGGGTATCCATAGCACACACTTTTATGGTCACTTGTATCAAATCCGGATGATACGTGGTACCTATAGCAGAATAAATAAAACAAATAAGGCTGAATTTGACAAATGGTAATAAATTGGTGCTGTGCATCAAATTGCCCTATGTATGCCCTTACTCAAACCGGATTAACATAAAACCTGCCGGATTCACTTGAGATGACCATTAAGAACTTTTACAACAGCAGAGCTGCTCGTACGAAAAGGGTGGAAAAAACCACAAACGACTATTAGAGAAAGGTAACCTCCTATATAAACACCTATCTGAAATAATACCTTAAAAGCTAACCAAAACATCACAACATGAAACGATCAACCCTTTTTTCCGTGTCCAAACCCAAAGGATACATTACCCTTGCCTTCTGGATTTTCCTCATTCTTTTTGGAGGCAGATTTATTCTTAAGGATGCCCTGCCCTATTTCGGGTTTACCGAAGATATTCTGGGAAGGTGGTGGGAGTTCAAATGGTCCCTGATAGGGCATATTTCAGGAGGGCTTCTGGCTATTTCCATTGGGCCTTTCCAGTTCTGGAAGGGGTTCAGGAACAAATACCTCAATACACACCGCTGGCTCGGCCGGGTCTATCTGGTCGCCATTTTTGTCGGTTCCATTTCATCAACACATCTGGCCTGGACAACCGCCCTGAAAGTACACTGGACCTGGGCATTTGGCTTGCAGGGCCTTGCTTTTGCCTGGATTATAACCGCCTCCCTGGCCTATATTTCTGTAATGCGCAGGCGCATCCAACAACACAAAGACTGGATGATACGGAGCTATGTGGTAACCTTTGCGTTCGTTACATTCCGCTGGTTAATCGATTTGCCCATGCTTCAGGACTTAGGAACCTTCATAGAACGGGGACCAACTACTATCTGGGTTTCCTGGACAATTCCCCTTTTGATTACTGAGATATTTATTAACTGGAATAAGAAATAACATTCATAACAAGCAGGCTGGCTTCTTAGCTTGAGGTCCCTGTAAACCCAAATGCTGTGAATGTCTTATATTCTTAGAAATACATGCAGTACACCTATGGTAAGGTCATTAATCCTATTTTTTTTGCATTAGTTCGATTCTTATCTCTTGTGGTTCGAATGATTCAGGTGAAACCAACGAACCAGCGCCGGTTATTGGAACCTGGGACCTGGTAGAACTCAATATATCTCCTGCTCAGGATGTTGATGAGGACGGCACCAATAATGCCAATCTAATGGATGAACTGAACTGTATTTCCGGAACACTAACCATCAATGCTATTGGTACCTGGAACTTGGAATTAGATGGGGTTACGATCACCAGTATTACAGGAGACTTGTACAATATAATATGTGATCCGGCATAAAGCTTTAACTCGGGGACCTGGGCATACCAGAACAACCAGCTTACACTTTTCCAAAACTTTGATCCTATTATCCTTACCCTAAATGGCGATCGCCTGACCAACCTTGTGGGTGATACCTTACCGGATTTTTTTAGTGAAGTCTATCAAAAAAGGTAAGTCCCCAGGCTAAATAATGATTGTAAGGTTTTATATTCCCTGCGTCTAAAAATTTTTAACAGGGCACAAAAGTGTGAGCCTTGTGAATATATTTGTAAAAAATATCTATGGATTTTCTACTCAAACCATGGCCCTGGTACGTTTCCGGCCCCTTGATTACCCTGGTAATGGTAATCCTGGTTTATTTTGGAAAAAGCTTTGGGATGTCTTCCAACCTGAGGACCCTCTGCAGTATTGGAGGCGCCGGGAAATATTCGGATTTCTTTCGCTACGACTGGAAAGCCTACCGCTGGAATCTTATTGTAGTGCTGGGCGCAATAATAGGAGGCTTCATTGCCGTTACTTTCCTGTCCGATGGCTCGCCCATTGCACTCAATCCAAAAACGGTAAGCGACCTGCAGGAACTCGGTTTTCAGAATGCCGGAGCCAGCATACTACCTCCTGAGATCTATAGCTGGGATGCTGTTTTCTCCCTTAAGGGAATAGCCATCCTGGTTGGTGCAGGATTCCTCGTAGGTTTTGGAACCCGCTATGCAGGTGGCTGTACCTCAGGCCATGCTATTTCAGGACTGAGCAATCTGCAATGGCCGTCGCTTATAGCGGTCATAGGATTTTTTATTGGTGGTCTGATCATGACCCACTTTTTGCTACCCTTAATCTTTGGCACATGAAAATAGTACGTTACTTGCTCATAGGGATCTTTTTTGGAATTGTCCTGGTGAAGTCCGAAGCAGTCTCCTGGTACCGGATCATTGAAATGTTTAAGTTTCAATCCTTCCACATGTACGGGATTATCGGTTCGGCAGTAACGCTGGGCGTAATAGCCTTGTGGTTGATGAAGAAATCAGGTATGCGAAACACAGAGGGCACACCTATACACCTCATCCCCAAAGACAAAAGTTTTATCAAATACCTTGCCGGGGGAAGCATCTTTGGTTTCGGATGGGCGTTGGGAGGGGCATGCCCTGGTCCTATGTACATCCTGGTTGGAACGGGGGTTTTTAGTATGCTTATCGTTATTGCTGCAGCCGTACTGGGTACGTTTGTGTACGGCATCCTCAAGGACAAGTTGCCACACTAACATGCACAACCCCTGCTATATTTCAAGAGCTTATTAGCCCGGTTATCGGTTAAGACCTTAATATCAGTGTCTGGATACCGTGTGCAGGAATCTGCAAATTTGCGGTTTTATTTCCAAGGGTTACCCGATAATCCTTATCCTCATCGCCCTGATTCATAGCAACAATTACAACACTTCCATCGAGGTTCACAAAAGCAGTTGACAACACTACATTGGCACTGGAAACACTGCTGATCCGTTTGGCTCCCGGCCTGATGTACTTAGAAAAATGCCCGATGTAGTAATACGAATTAGTAAGTAAAAGATCCCCGGACTGGGTATCTCCATGGGCAGGGGCAAAGCATAGGTTCCCCACGTGGTTGGGGCCCCCTGTTTCATCCAACAGGATGTTCCAGTCTGTCCAGGCAACCACCCCATTGTTGAAATCATTGATCATGGATCTGCCGTATCGCTCCGCAAGCCTGACCTCCTCAATCTTATCCGGATCGTAGCCCTCGTTGCACCCCTCAGTGAATATCAGGTTCTTATCTGGAAATACTTCATTGACATTGGCCACATTGTCAAACATCGGGATACCGTCTTTCCAGTCCTCATACCAGTGAAAGCCCGTACCCCAAACATATTTGGCGGCCTCCGGGTCATTGAGAATCACACTGGCCCTCTGGAACATCAGGTCGCGGTTGTGGTCCCATACGATAATCTTGCGATCACCCATTCCTGCTTTTTCCAGGGTTGGCCCCAGGTAATTCTTCAGGAAATCACGTTCTTCCTCAGCGGTGTAGATGCAGGATTCCCAGCGCTGCACTGCCATGGGTTCGTTCTGGATAGTAAGCCCCCATATAGGAATGCCCTCGGCTTCATAAGCCTCGATAAATTTTACGTAGTAGTTGGCCCAGGGCTGGTAGAATTCCGGTTTCAGTTTACCTCCCTTCAGCATATTATTGTTAGTCTTCATAAAAGCAGGCGGACTCCAGGGGCTGGCGTACATGGTTAGTTCTCCCCCCGCCGCTTCGATAGCCTTTTTGGTAAAAGGAATACGATATTCGCGATCATGGTCTATGCTAAACGTTTTCAACTCAGCGTCACCTTCTTCGATATAGGTATAGCTGCCCGAAGAAAAATCACAGCTATGGATTATGGTCCTGCCCAGGGAATATCCAATACCTTTATCCTGGCTGTAATAAGCTTCCAGGAACCTTTGCTGGTTTTCTTCAGATAATTTATAGAAAGTCTCTGCCGCTGCATCCGTAAGAGCTGCACCTATACCCAGTAAGGTCTGGAATTGTTTACTGGGGTCAACCAGAATGTCAATTTCCGTTTCAAGGGGTTGCCGGAATTCCCCCAGCTCGAAACTCCCTGTTGGAGTAAGTTTCAGATCGGTTTGGTGGGCAGTGGTTACAATTTCCCCCCTCATACTATTTGTGAATTCAATCAGCAGCTTGGTTTCTTCTTCTGTAGTTCCTTTCGGAGTTTCGGATTGCTGGCCGCATGATAATAGGATGAAAGCCCACAAACCTGGTAAAAGTTGTTTTCTTTTCAGCATGACGTATTAATTCTGGAAGTTATGAAGTTGATGTTAGGAATCTTTCGGTAAAATAAAAAAAAGAACCATAAGGGCGTACTCTTCCAAATCACTGGAATTCTGGCAGCAATGGCTCCAAGAAGTTGATGCTTTCCCCTTAAATGATCTCGGCACTCAGGCCCGCCTGCAAAAGTTTACTGCACCGGGGCTTTAAATCATCGTATTCCCCGGTTTTAACAGCGCATTTCCCGTTGTAGTGAACAATTATGGAACATTGTTCAGCCTGCTCAGGGGTGTGGTCACAAACCGCAATCAGGGTATCAATTACATGATCAAAAGTATTGACATCATCGTTGAAGAGGATAATTTCATGTTGCTTGACAACCTTTTCTTTTACAAGCAGCTGTTCCGATACCTTTTCTTTCGTACTCATCTGATCCGTATTCTCACTCCCTAAAATACATATTTTGCTGAAACCCAGTCTCCTTTTTTCAATTTTTCTGAAAATCGCAATCCCAGTGAATTGCATTTATCGGTTAACAACGGTAGATCTTCTTCGTAAAAACCACTCAGGTAAAGCTCTCCCCCGGGAGCTATTAATGCTTCCCTGTAAGTGGGGAGATCCTCAAGAAGTATATTGCGGTTAATGTTGGCCAGGATGATGTCAAATTTCCTGCCTGCAAGCAAACTGGCATCACCCTGTATCACCTCAATATCAGGCTGCCCGTTACGCTTCACATTCTCCATCGAATTCTCATAGCTCCAGTTATCTATATCAATAGCCGTAACGGATTGAGCACCCCGCATGCCGGCCAGGATGGCCAGTACGCCAGTACCACAACCCATATCCAGTACAGACTTTCCTTCAAGCTCTGCCTTGAGTACATATTGCAGCATCATGTGGGTAGTTTCATGGTGGCCGGTGCCAAAACTCATCTTGGGCTCAATCACAATCTCGTAGGGTACTTCAAAGGGTTGGTGAAAGGGAGCCCGGATCGCACAGTGTTCTTCTATCAGAATGGGATGGAAATTCTTTTCCCAGGTTTCATTCCAGTTTATGGGTTCAACTTCCTTGCGGTTGTGGCTGATCTCAAATTCCGGATTGGAAAGGATGCCTACTCCACTCAGGTCAGGCACCTCTCCTTCATAAGGGATATAAGCCTGTAGTCCGGTTTCGGTTTCAACAAAGCTGTCGAAACCCAGTTCTGCCAGTTCAGCAATTAAAATATCCGTTGCAGGTTGCTGGGGACTTATTTGAAAGTTGTATTCCAGGTAGGGAACGGCCATCCGCTTAGATACCGTTAATAATCCCGATAAAATCGTCAGCTTTGAGCGAAGCACCTCCTATCAGACCTCCATCTACATCGGGCTTTGAGAATATTTCAGAAGCATTCCCGGGTTTTACACTACCTCCATAGAGTATGGTGACTCCCTGTGCGATTTCTGACCCGTAAGAAGATTCAAGGGTTTTCCGGATAAAGGCGTGCATTTCCTGGGCTTGTTCCGGGCTTGCTGTCTCCCCGGTGCCAATAGCCCAGACAGGTTCATAGGCCAGGACAATATGCTTCCAGGCACTGGCAGGCAGATGGAATAAGGCATTTTTCAGCTGACTCTCTACCAGTTCAAAATGTTTTCCTGCTTTGCGATCCTCTAATTCCTCCCCGAAGCAAAATATTATGCGCATACCCTGAGCAAGTGCCGTATCTACTTTTTTCTTCAAGAGATCATCCGTCTCGCCAAAATAAGCCCTGCGCTCGGAGTGCCCCAGAATAACAGTGTTTACGCCAATATTCCTGAGCATACCCGGAGCTATTTCCCCGGTAAATGCACCGCTTTCCTCAAAGTGCATGTTCTGGGCAGCCACCTGCACCTTGGAACCTCCCAGTGTTTTTACTGCTTCGGCAAGGTTTACAAACGTGGGTGCTACTATAACCTCGGCCGAAGTATCAGGAAGTTTACCAGCCAATTCATTGAGTAAGGCTGTGGTTTCCTCCAGGTTTTTATTCATTTTCCAGTTGCCGGCTACAATTTTGCTTCTCATGATATGTATCTAATTATCTGTTTATAAATTAATCAAACCTCAATTTATCGAGGTCGTTGTAATGCACCTTCTGAAGGATGGTGCCTTTATCCAGTACAAGCACCCCTGGATTAGACCTTACAATGGTCTTTAAGGTGGTTTCATCTGTAAAGTAGAACTCAAAATCAAGGTTATAACGTTCCCTGAGCGCTGCGCTTTGCTCGTCGCTGGAAGCCGACATCCCTATCACCCTGTAACCCTTTCCACGGGCTTCCTCAGCCTGTGTTTTTATCTTTTCAAAAGCCTGCAGTTCACTTTTGGCGAGATCATAAGCCACCACCATCACAAGGCCTTTTTCATTTAATAGTTGTTCTGCCTTATCTACTCCATTCTGTTCAATGGTAAAGTCGTGAATTGGCGGTTCGTACCCCTTCTGGATTTCCGTGGTTTCCACTCCTATAAATTCTCCATCAACACTTGGGTACTCCCCATTGGTAACTATAACTTTCTCCTCACCACCCACAGCAAACTTCCAGGCATATTCAAAGATGGCCTTGGGGGCATCATCCGGCACACTCATACCCTCCTGAATATTGGCACCAATTTTATACGGTCTGAAATCTATCACAGGGAGGTGGTTAAGAACATGATTGGCATAGCCGATGCAGAGGGCAAGTGACAAAACTGTCAATCCCATATTCCATTTACCGGAAAACAGGGGCTTAATATGCCGCGCTCCCGCCATGAGCACAAGGATGAGGACAAGCAGCACCACATCCTTGGTAAAAGACTCCCAGGGCGTGAGTTTGATGGCATCACCAAAACAGCCACAATCTGTGACCTTGTTAAAATAGGCAGAGTAAAAGGTCAGAAAAGTGAAAAACACGATCATGCCTAAAAGACTCCACAGCGTAATCTTCTTTTTATACCCAATAAGCAAAAGCACACCCAGTATCACTTCCACAATGACCACAAATATGGATATGGCCAGAGCATAAGGCATAAACACCGGAAGATCCAGTACACCCTGACTGAAGTATTCTTCCAGTTTAAATGAGAATCCAACCGGATCATTCAGTTTTATGAAGCCGCTGATAATAAACAGCACTCCAACGGCAATCCGACAAAAATGAACAATATATTTCATGGGCTTAATGGGTATGGACTTCAAGGTGGATCAAGGCAAATACCGCATAATTTATAATGTCCTGGTAGTTTGCTTCAATGCCTTCACTAACTAGGGTCTTTCCCTGGTTGTCCTCTATTTGCTTAACGCGAAGCAGCTTTTGCAGAATAAGGTCTGTCAGTGAACTAACGCGCATATCCCTCCAGGCTTCACCATAATCAAAGTTCTTGTTTTCCATAAGGCCTTTGGTTTCAGCAATAGCCTTATCATAAAGGCTCAGGGCCTGTTCCGTATTGAGGTCAGGTTCATCTGCTATCCCTTTCTCAATCTGGATCAGGGCCATGACGGCGTAGTTAATGATCCCCACAAATTCCGGGATTTCACCCTCGTCTACCTTCCGCACCTCGTTTTCCTGCAGGCTCCTTATCCGCTGTGCCTTTATGTAGATCTGATCCGTCAGGGAAGGCAATCGCAAAATCCGCCAGGCGCTGCCATAATCCGTCATTTTTTTAGAAAAAAGATCGCGGCAATGCGATATGATAGTATCGTATTGTTGGGAGGTATGCTGCATGGAAAGCTTCAAATTTGTGTAAATTTCGCGTAAATTATTATAATCTTCAAGGTTTTAGATTTAAACTTGCCTATACTTTTTCCATTTCTTAAATGCCTCTGAAAAACTCCATGACGTTGAATTGCAAGGGACAACTGATCAGCCTGGAGCCTCCCCTTGTAATGGGTATCCTGAACATTACCCCGGATTCCTTTTACGACGGGGGTCGCTATCAACAACCAAAACAGGTCCTGAATCAAACTGAAAAAATGCTCAGGGAAGGAGCGGCTTTCATAGACGTGGGCGCTTACAGTTCACGACCGGGAGCAGACCAGGTCCCCGAAGAGGAAGAATTATCCAGAATACTACCTATAGTAGAATTATTGCTGAAGGAATTTCCCGAGATATTACTCTCCATCGACACCTTCCGTAGTAGTGTTGCCAGGGAGTGTATCGCAGCGGGCGCTGCTATGATCAATGATATTTCTGCCGGTAACATGGACCCTAATATGATGGAAACCATGGGCCGGCTCAAGGTCCCCTATATAATGATGCATATGAGGGGCACACCACAGACCATGAAAAACCTCACAGACTATGAGAACCTTTTGGAATCGGTAATGTATTACTTCTCCGAAAAAATAGCACTGGCCAGGGAAGCCGGAATTGTGGACCTTATCCTGGATCCGGGTTTTGGTTTCGCCAAAACACTGGAGCAGAATTATGAATTGCTAAGGAACCTAAGCCTGTTAAAACAGTTGGATTACCCCCTGCTGGTAGGGGTTAGCCGGAAATCCATGATATATAAATTACTGGGATTAAGTCCTGAACAGGCCTTGAACGGTACAACTGCGCTTCATATGTACAGCCTTAGCCGGGGAGCAAGTATCCTGAGAGCACATGATGTTAAGGAGGCAGTGGAATGCGTGAGACTACACCAGCAATTGTCAGAATAAATGACCGGTAAAGGATAAACCTATTTTTCCTAATTTTACAAAAACGGCAAGGATTGGAATTTCTCGATTTTCTCGATTTCAAAGTAACAGACGTAATTGATATAGTCCTTGTCGCTATCCTCCTCTATTATATTTACAAACTGGTCCGCGGAACTGTGGCCATCAATATTTTTATCGGGATTGTCATTGTCTGGGGATTCTGGAAGCTCACGCAATTGCTGGACATGAAAATGATCAGCAGCATGGTGGGTGGCTTTATGTCTGTAGGACTTATTGCCCTGATCATCGTATTCCAGCAGGAGATCCGGAAGTTCCTGCTGATGATAGGCTCTACCAACCTGGGGAACAAACGAGATTTTGCAAAGCGCTTCAAATTCCTGAGGCAGGAAGGTATAACTGTTAAAACAGACCTGCCTGCCATCCTCAATGCCTGCGAGAAAATGAGTAAAAGCAAAACCGGTGCCATCATAGTCCTTAGACGAAACAATTCTCTTGACTTTGTGAAATCCTCGGGCGACAGGATGTTTGCAGAGGTAAACCAGCCCATAATAGAAAGCATCTTTTTCAAGAACAGCCCACTTCACGACGGGGCAGCGGTAATTGAAGATAATATTATAACGGCCACAAGGGTAATACTGCCGGTCTCCAATGAGCGCTCCATCCCTTTACGCTTTGGTTTACGACACCGGGCTGCAGTTGGCATTACGGAACGTACAGATGCCATAGCTCTGGTCGTCAGCGAGGAGACAGGAAACCTCTCTTACATTAAAAACGGGGAATTCAAGATGTATAAAGATCTCAAGGACCTGGAAGGCAAATTGAGAAAAGACCTGCAATAAAATGAAGTGCAAGAACTGCAATGCAAATCTTCGAACAGATTTCAAGTACTGTCCCGGGTGTGGTGCAAAGGTTGTATTGAAGCGCATTACGTTCAAAGGATTATTCTCCGATTTCTTTGAAAGGCTGCTCAACCTGGAAAACAACTTCTTCAAGACAATAGGCCATCTGACCGTCTGGCCCGAAAAAGTGATCACTAGCTATGTAGATGGGACGAGAAGAAAGTACCTGAACCCCATTAATTATCTGACTATATCTCTGGCACTCTCTGGAATTTTACTTTTCTTTCTAAGGCGGTTCGCACTTGATAAGATCAATTTTGATGTCTTTGGAATGGATGTCAGTACTTCTGGGTCTATGAAGGTGATGAATATTGTAATGGAATACAATAACTTCATTTTTCTTTTATATATACCAATTATTGCCTTAGCAGGCTACATCACTCTGAATCAAAGGTCTTATAATCTTCCGGAATATATTGTAACCGGAACCTATATTCTGTCCCACACTTCTTTGCTAACCTTTCCAATAAGCATGATTATAATTCTTGGCTTTCCGGAATCATACATGGCCTATTCCATCTTCAGCCTGTTAATCATGTTGAGTTATACCCTCTATGTTCTTTTAAGGATACATCGGTACTCTATCACAATAACGTTATTAAGGGGCTTTCTTTTTTGCGCTCTTTATTTGATAGGATATTTTGGATTGTCAATTGGGATCAACCTTATATTGCTGCTAACCGGACAATTGCAATTTAAAGACTTTCTTCCTCCGGAAGCTTAGGCTAGCTCTTCGGCCATAAACTGGGCCTCGTATAGCTTGCTGTAATAACCGCCTTTTTTGAGGAGTTCCTTGTGCGTTCCGGTTTCAACTACTTGTCCTGCATCCATAACCAGGATCTTATCGGCTTTCTTAACCGTTGCCAAACGGTGAGCAATAATGATGGAGGTACGCCCCTCAGTAATTTTTTCCGTGGCCTTCTGTATGAGTTGTTCGGTATAGGTATCTACAGACGAAGTGGCTTCATCCAGGACCAGGATGCTGGGATTGGTTACATAGGCCCTTAGAAAGGCGATGAGCTGCCGCTGCCCACTGGATAACATGGATCCACGCTCTTTTACATTGTACTGGTAACCCCCGGGTAAAGAACTTATGAAATCATGTACCCCAATTTGTCGTGCAGCTTCTTCCACAACCTTTTCCGTAACTTCAGTATTTCGAAGAGTGATGTTATTGGCGATGGTATCGGCGAATAAAAATACATCCTGAAGTACTACGGCTATATTCTTTCGTAATGTAGATAACCGATAATCGCGGATGTTTACCCCATCAAGGAGGATGGCCCCGGCGTTGATCTCATAAAAGCGGTTGAGCAGGTTGATAATGGTAGACTTTCCAGCCCCTGTAGCGCCAACAATAGCTATGGTTTCCCCGGCATTGACTTTAAAGCTTACGCCATGCAGTACTTCCTCTTCTTCCAGATACCCAAAGCGCACCTGGTCGAACTGGATTTCCCCTCGCATATGTTCAATTTGCCGTGTGCCCCGGTCCTCGATATGGCTGTCTGTATCCAAAATCTTGAAAACCCGGTTGGCTGCCACCATACCCATTTGCAGGGTGTTGAACTTGTCTGCAATCTGGCGCAAGGGCCTGAAGAGCATTTCTATCAGGAGGATAAAAGCAAAAACTGTCCCAAACTCATCGGGATTCAGCCCGGCTACGTTTTGCAAACCACCATACCAGACAATCAGTCCAATAGCCACAGAGGAAACAATCTCAGCCACAGGAAAAAAGAAGGAATTGTACCATACCGTTTTTAACCAGGCATCGCGGTGTTTCTCATTGATATCCCTGAACTTCCTGCTTTCAATATCTTCCCTGGTAAACAATTGAACGATCTTCATACCGGTTAGTCGCTCCTGCACAAAAGAATTCAGGTTGGAAACCTGGGCGCGCACCTCTATAAAGGCCTTCTTCATAGCCTGCTGGAATAATCGAGTAGCATAGAGGATGATAGGTAGAAGGGCGAAGACAATCAGTGATAGTTTCCAGTTCAGGTAGATCATAACAGTTGCAGCTACCAGCATCTTTAATAAATCGGCCACAATAACAAAAAAACCCTGGCTGAAGATTTCCCCTATACGTTGCATATCGGCCACTGCCCGGGTTACCAGAACTCCCACGGAAGAATTGTCAAAATACTTCATCCTGAAGCTGATCATGTGCCGGAACAACTTCATGCGGATATCGCGTATTACGGACTCCCCTACCCAATTTGCGTAATAGTTAAACAACAACTGGCATATTACCTGTCCCAGGAGTACAACCCCCATGGCAATGGAATAATAGATCAGTTTATCCGCATTCTTTTGGAGCAGGGCTTCGTCTACAATCTGTTTGAGGAATAAGGCTGACAAAACGGCGAATACGGACAACAAAATAGCCGCAAGGGATACACCCAAAAAGGTAAAACGATAAGGCCTGGTATATGCCAGTACTCGCTTGAATAGCCTGAAATCAAATGCTTTTCCCGTCTCCCTGTCCATCCGTTTAAAGTATACCCTCGGGGTATTCTACACGTGTCAAATATAACCCTTTTGCAGGGACAGAGACGCCGGCCTCACTCCTATCCTTGCTTTTTATAATAGCTTTAACATCTTCCAGGCTGAGCTTTCCAAGTCCAACATCGAGCAGGGTTCCCACAACAGCCCTGACCATGTTGCGGAGAAAACGGTCTGCCGTGATATGGAATACCAGCAAATCGCCATCCTCCTTCCAATAAGCCGAAGTAATTTCGCAATTAAAGGTCTGCACGTCTGTATTGCTTTTTGAAAAGCACTCAAAATCACGGTATGACTTCAGCACAGTAGCCGCCTCGTTCATCCTTGCCACATCAAGGGGGCGTTGCATCAGATAGGCCCGGTCTCGCAGAAAGGGATCCTTCCTTTTCGTGACATGATATTCATAAGAGCGGGAAATTGCACTGAAGCGGGCATGTGCGTCTTCAGGAGTTAAATACAATCCGTTTACGGCTATATCATCCGGCAGAAAGCGGTTGAGACGGTGTTCCAGGTCAGAGGGAAGGCCCAGGTCTGTATCGAAATGGGCGTAGATCTCCCGGGCATGAACTCCGGTATCTGTCCTCCCGGCCCCTACTATCGAAATAGGGCATCTCATCAGTGTGGTAAGGGCATCTTCAACTACCTCCTGCACGGAAATGGCATTGGGTTGCCGCTGCCAGCCGTGATAAGCTTCACCAAAATATGAGAGGGATAAAAAGTATCTCAACGAATCTACTAATTTTGCAAGCGTAAAGATAATGAAGTAGTACCATCTGATCCTCCACAGTTCAAAGTATTATCCATGACACGTATACTCCTGTTATCAGACACCCATGGGCATATGGATGAGAACATCCTGAAATACGCCAGAATGGCCGATGAAGTCTGGCATGCCGGCGACATAGGTTCTCTGGAAGTTACAGATCAGCTGGCAGACATTACCCGGGTAAGGGCTGTATATGGGAATATTGACAATGCCATTATTCAAAAGGAATTTCCGTTAGACCAGAAGTTTAACTGCGAGCAGGTTTCTGTATGGATGACCCATATTGGCGGCTACCCGGACCGGTATAACCCAAGGGTCAGGAAAGAAATCAAATCAAAGCCTCCCAGACTCTTCATAAGTGGGCATTCTCACATACTCAAAGTTCAATGGGATAAAAAGCTGGATCTCCTCCATATGAATCCCGGGGCATGCGGAAAACAGGGGTTTCACCAGGTGAGGACAATGCTTCGGTTTGTTATTGATGGGAAGGAAATAAAGGACCTGGAAGTCATAGAGCTGGGGAAACGGTAAAAAACCAGGTTTCAGCGCTAAGTTTCTAAAGCAAAAAACCCTGACGAAGCCAGGCTTGCCAGGGTTTTACGCACTAATACTACTAAGATGTCAGGTTCAACGTAAGCGGTCCACAGATTTTACGAGATCTTCATCCTTTTTGATGGCCTTGTTAGCCAGGGCCAGAAAAACGATAGAAAAAATCGGAATCAACATCCCAATACCTTTCTCAGAAACCGAGGTTTCTCCAGATAAACTTAGGGACCGGTAAACGAAAAATCCTAGTAAAAAAAGGTTCAATATGAGGTTCAACCGGTTTAAAACAAACTGGTTTTTTCGATTCTTGTATAAAAAAACAGCAATAAGCGCCAGAACTGCTACCACCATAAACACGGCAGCTATCCATAACGCCTCACTAGCGTAAACGGCATTTCCATTCTCCGACCAGAGCGGTAACCAGAATGGCAGAACCCCGGAAAGTATGGCCGTGATGATCAAATAAACAGTCTGAATGCGTTGTATCACCGCTTTTGAATTAGAGATGCAAAAATACGGCAGTTTTTATTTCCTGAAAATCAAATCAACCTAAATTTCATAAAATTCGCTAACTGAGCTATAGAAGGTTCTGCCACAAAGAAATAGCAGAATAAATAAATATCCTTTCACAGAATTCACATCGTATCAATTCTTCATATACAATAAACAGAAAAGTGAAAAATAATTCGTATTATTGCCTCGTTATTAGTTAGATCACTTACCGCCTGGGAATTCTTTCCCAAGTAATACCCAAATAACAACACACTTCATCTTAGTTAAGTTTAATTTATTCAATACTGAATGTTTGAGATTTCAGAACTAAAGGGAAAAAAACTCCCGGAATTACAAGAAATTGCCAAAAGCCTTAAAGTACCCAAGTACAAATCATTAAAAAAACTGGATCTGGTTTATCAGATTCTGGATGTGCAGGCAAGTAACCCCAGTGCCGTAAAAACGGTTGCGACATCGGACGAAAAGACCGAGGCAGCCCCAAAACCAAAGCGCGTTCCAGCGACCAAGGGGCATGATAGAAAGCCTAAAAAAGAGGAACCCAACAAAACAGAACCTGACAATAAGGAACCTGAAAACAAAGGTCAGAAGAAAGGCGGCCAGAACGAAGATCGTCGCCAGAAGAGAGACCAACAAAAAGGGGGTGGACCTCACAAGCAACAGGGAAAACCAAGACAGCACCAGAAGAGAGATAATCAGGAAGGCAAAAGCAGCAATTTTGACAAAGATTTAAGGAATAAATACAAGCAGCCCGAATACGAGTTCGATAGCATTATCGCCAGCGAAGGAGTGCTTGACATTATGCAGGATGGCTACGGATTCCTGCGTTCCTCGGATTACAATTATCTTTCATCACCTGACGATATTTACGTATCTCAGTCGCAGATCAGGCTGTTTGGCCTGAAGACCGGCGATACGGTATTAGGTAATGTCCGTCCGCCAAAAGAGGGCGAAAAGTATTTTCCGCTGATCAAAGTAAACAAGATCAATGGCCTGGATCCACAGGTAGTCAGGGATCGAGTGGCGTTTGAACATCTTACACCCCTTTTTCCCGATGAAAAATTCAACCTGGCGGAAAGACAAAGCAATATATCTACCCGGATTATAGATCTGTTCTCCCCCATCGGAAAAGGACAAAGGGGTATGATTGTGGCTCAGCCCAAAACAGGTAAGACCATGCTGCTGAAAGATATCGCCAATGCCATAGCAGCCAACCACCCTGAAGTATATCAGATTGTCCTGCTTATTGATGAACGTCCGGAAGAGGTAACCGATATGCAGCGCAATGTACGCGGGGAAGTGGTAGCTTCTACTTTTGACAAGGAGGCTACTGAGCACGTTCGCGTGGCCAACATTGTGCTCGAAAAGGCCAAGCGTCTTGTAGAGTGCGGTCATGATGTGGTTATCCTGCTGGATTCCATTACACGTCTAGCACGGGCATACAATACGGTTCAACCCGCTTCCGGAAAGGTACTTAGTGGAGGGGTTGACGCAAATGCCCTGCATAAACCCAAAAGGTTTTTCGGAGCGGCACGTAATATCGAAAATGGCGGATCCCTTTCCATTATAGCCACTGCGCTTACGGAAACAGGATCTAAAATGGACGAAGTGATCTTTGAGGAATTCAAAGGAACAGGTAACATGGAATTGCAGCTGGACAGAAGGATCAGTAACCGCAGGATCTTCCCTGCTATTGACCTGGTATCTTCTTCAACGCGAAGAGACGACCTGCTGCATGATGAAAATACGGTTCAGCGCATGTGGATTCTGCGCAAGTACCTGGCAGATATGAACCCAATAGAAGCCATGGAATTTATGGAACAGCGCATTAAGCAAACCAGGGATAACAATGAATTCCTGATGACCATGAATCAATAGGTATTCACCAATATAAATTAAGCCCGACTGCTTCATGTAGTCGGGCTTTTTTATTGTATACCTCCGGGAACAAAAAAACCCCGGCTCACAACAACCGGGGTTCCCTGTAAAAAGGAAAATATGTTACAGCCCTGCCACCTGTTGGGTAAGCTTGCTTTTCAGGTTGGCCGCCTTATTACCGTGGATAATATTCCTTTTGGCCAACTTATCTATCATGCTGACAACAGATGGCAATAGCGCCTCTGCCTTTTTCTTGTCGGTTTCATTTCGCAATTTTTTGATCGCATTCCTCGTTGTTTTGTGCTGGTAGCGATTGCGTAAACGTACCGATTCGTTCCTTCTGATCCTCTTTAATGCCGACTTGTGATTTGCCATTGTCTTACTCTTATGTTTTTCGGGTATGTTCTTTGTTCACCCTGATTTGTAGCCCGTAGGGGAATCGAACCCCTGTTACCAGGATGAAAACCTGGCGTCCTAACCCCTAGACGAACGGGCCAAAATGATTAATAAACAGGAAACAACCAAAAAGTTTTCCTGTCTTTGTAGCCCGTAGGGGAATCGAACCCCTGTTACCAGGATGAAAACCTGGCGTCCTAACCCCTAGACGAACGGGCCATTGTGCTTACACACAAGCGGATGCAAAAATACAATTATTTTTTACTATCACAACCCCCAAATCCTATTTTTTGAAAGCTTTAATACGCCTTGGCAAATAGCACCCTGCGTTGTGATGGTTTCCCCGTCAGTATGCAGCTTCCCTCCTCTTTAGCAGCATTCAGCGGTATACATCTTATGGTTGCCTTGGTCTCCTCTTTGATACGCTCCTCAGTTTCGGCTGTACCATCCCAGTGGGCGGCTATAAACCCTCCCTTGTTTTCGAGAATATTCTTAAATTCTTCGTAGTCATCAACCCTGGTAATGCGGTCGTCCCGAAATGCTGCCGCCTTGTTGTAAAGATTCTGCTGGATATCATCAAGCAAGCCAGAGATGTGTTCCACAACAGCATCTGCAGCTACAACTTCCTTTTGCAGCGTATCCCTTCGGGCCACCTCATAAGTCCCGTTTTCAAGATCACGAGGGCCTACGGCCAATCGCACAGGCACACCCTTAAGTTCGTATTCATTGAATTTGAAACCAGGCTTATGGGTATCCCTGTTATCGTATTTAACGGATATGCCTTTGTCTCGAAGAGCTTCCACCAGAGGCGCAACTTTTTCATCAATGGCCTCCAGCACTTCAAGCCCCTTATAGATAGGTACGATAACCACCTGTATGGGAGCCAGTACCGGTGGCAAAACCAGCCCGTTGTCATCGCTATGCGTCATGATCAGAGCCCCCATTAGTCGGGTCGACACCCCCCAGGACGTAGCCCATACGTGTTCCTGCTGACCTTCTTTAGTGGCAAATTTAACGTCGAATGCCCTGGCAAAATTCTGCCCTAAAAAATGGGAGGTTCCAGCCTGAAGCGCTTTCCCGTCCTGCATAAGCGCTTCAATACAATAGGTTTCTACTGCCCCGGCAAAACGCTCACTTTCGGTTTTGGTCCCTTTGATTACGGGCACAGCCATATGTTTTTCAGCAAATTCGGCGTAGAGGTTCAGGATTAGTTCTGCCTCTTCTATGGCTTCCTGCCTGGTAGCGTGGGCGGTATGCCCTTCCTGCCAGAGAAACTCTGCAGTACGAAGAAAGAGACGGGTTCGCATTTCCCAGCGGACCACGTTGGCCCACTGATTGATCAACAGGGGCAAATCCCGGTAAGACTGTATCCATTTGCGATAAGTATCCCAAATAATGGTTTCTGACGTAGGACGGACAATAAGCTCTTCTTCCAGCTTTGCGTTTTCGTCTACCACAATTCCGGACCCATCCTCCGCATTTTTTAGGCGGTAGTGTGTCACTACAGCACATTCCTTGGCAAATCCTTCCACATGACTGGCCTCCTTGCTCAGGTACGACTTAGGTATAAACAGGGGGAAATAAGCGTTTTCATGCCCGGTATCCTTGAACATTTTGTCCAGCCCTGCCTGCATTTTCTCCCATATGGCAAAACCATAGGGTTTGATCACCATACACCCGCGGACACCCGAATTTTCGGCAAGATCGGCTTTGATCACCAATTCATTGTACCATTTGGAATAGTCCTCACTCCTCTTGGTTAGATTTTTTCCCATCAATTATAGTTTGGCACAAATATTGTGACCTTATTAACAAAAATAGTTCGGTAAAACTAACTATTTTTAAAATGTTCAACAATATAAATTTACGACCATGATGCATATACTACCCCAACCGAAAATTCGTCGTATAGCCCTTTTGGTAACACTGGGAATATTTGCTGTTTCCTGCGGATCTTACCAGCAGGCTTCCTATTACGACAATGACGGAATCTATGCCCAAAGTCCTTATCGTATCTCTCCTGAGCGATCGGTTCAGCAAAGAACCCAACCTCAACCTGTACAGGCTGAAGATGGGATCTACGAGGATTATTTTGGACAGAAAGCGGATCAAATTAATGACATCATGGAGAGCGAGGTCTTCACTGATGTAGATGCCTATTACAGTGGAGTAGAGAACGATAGTCTCAATCTGGACCAGGAAACCAATTATTTTGACCAAAACAATGATTACGTCGGTTATGGTGGATGGGGCGACAACCCAAGTAATGTAACTATAAACTTCATTAACAACGGATGGGGCTGGAACAACTGGGGTTGGGCCGATCCTTTCTGGGGCTGGGGCTGGAATACCTGGGGCTGGAACCGCTGGAACAACTGGGGCTGGGGCTGGAACAACTGGGGCTGGAACAACTGGGGCTGGAACAACTGGGGCTGGGGAGGCTACTGGGGTTGGAACAGCTGGGGCTGGAACCGCTGGAACTGGGGCTGGGGCTGGAACTACGGCTATCCCTATTATGCGTATTATGGCCGCGGATACAATTGGTCCTACAACAGGAGCAGACGTGGCTTCTATGATCGCAACACTCTTGCAGCCAATAACCTTAGGGGCAGGTCTAATCTTTCTTCACGCCTGAATGATGGTACCAGATACCGCAGCAACAGTGGTCGTTCTAACCTTACGAGAAGTAGTGCTATAAACAGGAGCAGAAGCTACAGAAGCAACCTGTCTTCCCGAAGGAGCGTAAGCGCAGATGCCATTGAAAGAAACAGGGCCTACAGGAGTAGCAGAAGCACAAGGGCAAATCCAAGATACAACAGGTCATCAAACACATACCGCTCGTATCGGGGAAATACCCCTGGGAATAGCAGCTACAGAAGTAGCAGAGGCACTACAGCCAGGTCTGGCAGAAGCACTTACAGTGGCTCTTCAAGAAGTTCCTCATACAACCGATCTGGGAGCAGAAGCTCAGGTTACAGGAGTTCTGGCAGCCGTTCTTCGGGCTATCGAAGTTCCGGAAGTCGATCCTCAAGCTCAAGAAGTTCCGGGTACAGGAGCTCGGGAAGCAGTTCCAGAAGCTCAGGTTACAGCAGGAGCTCAGGAGGCAGCTCGCGTAGTTCCGGTAGTGTCAGAAGTTCAGGTGGTTCTTCCCGGTCTTCGGGTGGAAGCAGGTCTTCAGGAGGCAGCCGGGGTGGCGGCAGAAGGAATTAATCAGCCTAACATTCTAACATCATAATATATAGCAAGATGAAAAGGTATTTGTATTTACTCCTGGCTTTGGTATGCATTGGCGCCTCAGCTCAGAATATCAATGATGTGCTGCGTTACAGCACAGAAGACCTTCAGGGAACCGCTCGTTTCCAGGCAATGGGAGGTGCTTTTGGAGCCCTTGGAGGCGACCTTTCGGCACTTAATATCAACCCGGCGGGTGTTGCAGTGTTCAACAACAGTTTGTTTGGAATAACCGGCGCCAACTTCAACCGGGACAACGAGGCTACTTATTTTAATTCCACAACTGCCATAAACAATAGTTTTTGGGACATAAACCAGTTGGGTGGGGTATTCGTTTTTCGAAACAATGACAACAGCGAATGGAAAAAAGTAGCCCTGGCCTTTAATTACGATATGGTTGAGAATTTTGACAATGATATCGTAATACGCGGAAACAGTCCGCAAGGTATAGACAATTATTTCCTTAGCGCAGCACAGGGTGTACCCTTTGGTTCTATCTTGATTCGTGACGGTGAATTTATTGAAGAGGCCTATCTGGACATTGGTTCCAGCCTGGGCTTCCTGGATCAACAGACCTTCCTCGGCTATTACGGCGGAGTAATAGATCCTGTAGACCCGGATGACAACAATAATACCGCTTATGTTTCCAATGCACAGTACAGCCAGGTTAGCCAGGATTACCTCTTGAGGACAAGTGGCTTTAACAGTAAATTCAGCCTGGCATTGGGATCACAATACAAGGATAATTTATATCTGGGTGCGGCCCTAAATTTTCACACTGTTCTTTATGATCAATACAAGGAGTTTACAGAAAGTGGATACGATGTTGCCTCCCCCATACAGTTTGTAAACTTTGACAATCTGTTGCGTACCGAAGGGACTGGATTTTCTTTCAGCCTGGGTGCCATAGCCAAGTTGAATGAAAACATAAGAGTTGGTGGTAGTTATCAGTCGCCTACCTGGTACAGGCTAACCGATGATACCTCTCAGCGTATAGACTCGGACCTGGCAGATAGCGAAATTGGATTCATTGACTTCAACATCGTGAATCTGTTTGAACGATATACCATAAAAACACCTGGTAAATTAACTGGTAGTGTTGCACTGGTATTTGGCAAAGAAGGCCTTCTCAGTTTTGATTATGGCTATCAGGACATGTCTCAGGCCGAACTAAGACCAGTTTCAGATCCTAGTTTTTCGTCTGAAAATCAATTCATCGCTTCTGAATTGGGAACAGTTTCCTCCTACAGGATTGGTGGAGAATACCGCATTGACAAGGTAAGCCTTCGAGCAGGTTATCGATTTGAAGAAAGTCCGTTCGCAGATGGCGGGATAAACAACGGAGGAATTGGCGACTTGACAGCCTATTCCGGTGGTATTGGATACAATTTCGGAGCGAGCCGGTTAGACCTTGCCTTCAGCAGAAGTGAGCAGGATGTAAACGAGCAATTATTTACAGTGGGGCTTAACAATGCAGCCAGCGTGAACCGTGTAAACACTAATGTTACACTAGCGTACACCATTAACTTCTAGGACATTATCTACAACAAATATAAACCCGGCGATTGCCGGGTTTTTTTATCGAACCAATGAAAAGTGAGTACGAATGGTATTGGCAACCAGGACTCCTCCTTCATCCCGTTCATATTCCAGGCGGAACCAGTAATCTGAAGAAGGCATAGGCCTTCCGTTAAAAGTTCCATCCCAGCCAACGGTTGTTTCGTCCAGTTGCTTGAGTAGTTTTCCATAGCGGTCAAAGATGAAGACCACAGGATCTGTCAGCGTCTCTATACCCAGGATATTCCATGCGTCGTGAATGCCATCCCCATTCGGAGTAAAGAATTTGGGATACCCCACTACGAGGAAAGGGATGGGATTGGTAGTTCCACATCCATTTTTATCATTGATAACCAGGTTATTCTGTCCCGGGGGAACATCTTCGAAGATGGGTGAATCCTGAAATTCCCCCCCGTTCAAAGCGTATTCATAGTTCCCATTGCCCTGTACAAAGACTTCAATGGTATTATTATCCGAAAGGTCATCCAGCACATCAATCCGGTCCAGGACGGGAATCCCGTAAAAGGTGATCAGGATATTGTCTGTAATGGTACCTCCCAATGTATCGTCTATGGTAACATAATACCGACCTGAATTTGGGCTGCTGACCGTATAGGTAGTTTCTGCAGGTCCCGAAGCCAGAACTGCATCTATATTTCCGTCGTCATCAGTGTCAACTTCCCAGGTAACATTCGAAATATTAGGCCCTGCAGGTGAATTTAGAGCGCTTAGCACGATGTCGGGATCTCCTTCACAGGCTACGATATCCAGCCCGAGGAATTCATCTCTAAGGGTACAATCCAGGGCCGTGTTCTGGTCTGCATCTACCGAAGTCCCTGTAAAGGTCAGGATATAATTCTCTGGGTCGCCGTTAAAGTTGGTATTGAAGTTATTGATGAGCAGGTAATAGACTTCACCGGCCCTAACATCTATCCATTCGTCATAGGTGTTCAGGTTCCCGGTAAGGGATGGTGCACCCACCTGTCCGTTTTCAGGATTCACTCCGATCCCGGTAAATCGGGTGTTGTTTACTTCATAGTTGCAGCGAATAGGTTGCGCCGATCCATTGCTGATGCTTCCACAATCTACATCCGGGCCATAGAGGGCAAAATCCCACTCGGCCGTAATTATGCCCCCGGGTGAAGGCAGTGCTTCCAGGTCAAAACCAATTCTTCCGTCTGTCCCGGCCCTGAATACATACCAGGAGGTGTTATTCTCTATATTAGCCGAACTTACACTCCCTTTTTCCAGACAACCGGTTTGTCTGATCACGTCCGGATCAAAATCGTCTATATCGCCGCCACCATCAGCAATCCCGGCAATGGGTGCATCGGCACAAACCGGAATGGCGCTGCGGCAATCCGGAGAGTTCTGGGCACTCAGCAAGGCAAAGCCAAACAAAACAGTACACAGGCAACAAAAGAATTTAAACATAGATTTGGAGCTTATGTCGGGTAACAAACACTATAATAACTCGACCAGGCCCTGTTTAGTATATTTTGAAAAGAGATTTGAATGCCAAATCGACGAATGACTAAAGTATGGATTAAGGCTGTAGTCCTATCTCCTCAATGAGAAATGGTTCCTCACCAGTTTAGCCTCAATCCGCTGTCCTTCTGTATCAGTATAAGTAAGCCTGAACCAGTAGTCTGTTGAGGGCAGTTCACGGCCGTTAAAGGTACCGTCCCAGCCAGCGCTGTTTTGATCTATCTGAACTATGAGTTTACCGTACCGGTCAAACACGGCCACCACCGGTGAATTCAGTGTGGAAATCCCTTCAATATGCCACAGGTCATTAGCCCCATCCCCATTGGGTGTAAAGAAGCTTGGGAAACCTACCACAGTTATGGTCTCAGACACCGAGCCACAACCCAAAAGATCTGTAATTGTGACCACATGAGTCCCGGGGCTTACCCCTTCAAAAACGGTGGATGCCTGGGCAGGACCCCCATCGAGCTGGTACTGGAAATTCCCGGACAGTCCGGGAACTATCTCTACCCTGTTGCTTTGCTGTAAATCTTCAACAATTACCTCCGCAATGGTTGGCGTTTCCGAAACAACCACAGATACCGTGCGCGTTGATATACAATCAACCCCGGCCTGTGAATTGGTAACAGTCAGGGTGTAATCTCCAGCCTGGGTTACGCTAATGGCAGGACTGTTCTCCCCGGTATCCCAGGAATACGAGAGGTGTCCCTGCGGCGCCATTTCCCCTATCAATACCCCAGCGGTATCCTCGCAAATAAAAACCTCCTCCGGAAAAGCCAGAACAGGGGTTTGCAGCACATTCAATTCAAAGCTTTGGGAGGCATCAAAACAGCGGGGATTATCCTCACTGGTAACCCGTGCAAATACCTGCTGTACCCCCGGCAAAATGTTGTATTGCAAAGGCAGTGCATTGACACCCAGATCGGCATCGCTCTGGGTCTGGTGATAACTCACCCGATATTGCGCCGGATCCTGTGGCCCCAGCACTTCCATATCCTTGTTGCCGAGATCGAAGGGCTGCAACTCGGAACAAATGGCCTCATCCGATATGGGAGAGGCAGTTGGAGCGGTGGAAAAAGCCACCTGCACATCGCTTATGATGTTGGTCATGCTTGTTGTAATGACCTCCACCCTGTACATAGCTGAAATAGTTGGATTCAGAGTGGCCCCGGTTTCTCCGGGCAGCAATTCATATCCGGTTCCGGTATCTCTGTACCAGGTGAAGGACAGGGCATCAGCAGCAGCGCTGGCATCCAGAACGATGGTTTCATTATCACAGGCAGCTATGGGTGGCCCCAATAAGTTGCTGATTATGGAACAGTCCAGCGCATCCAGAGGGTTGGTCTCAAAGATCTGTCCGGAAAATTGTATCGAAAATCCCGAATTGGTATTGCTGTAATTGTCTATGAGCAGGTAATAATCCTGGCCTGGTTCCACATCGAGCCATTCATCATAAAGGAAGGTGTCTGTATCTCCAGTGGGGTCTTCGCCCACGCCCATATAAGATTGCATGTCCGAATTATCGAAAAAATTACAACGCACTGGGTCACCTAAGTCTCCGCAATCACTAGCCAGGTAAAGGGCAAAGTCCCAGTCTTCTGAGGGATCAAACCCAATATTAAAACCCAGTTGTCCGGAAGCCCCTGTTCTGAACCTGTACCAGGCAGAATTGGATTCTATGGCAGGGCGGAACCCTCTTTCTAAACATCCGCTCATGGCAGCTCCATTAAAATCATCTATGCCGAAATCCTGAGTGCCGCCGTTGGCAGGCGTATTATTGCAGATAGGAATGGCATTGATACAATCGGAAGCGATCTGGGCAGATACTGATAATACCCCCAACAAAAAGGCTATTGCCGTTATGATCAGGTAACGCTTCATAAACAGGTCCGAATTTGGCTGGATTTAAAAATAACCCGGGGTCTCCGTTAACACTAATTTATGTTGTGTACACCGTGAAACCGGCCATAAAGTGCCATATAATGTATATCTTTGCTCTTCGTAAAATTGATTTCGAATGAAATTTGATAGCACATTAGAGGCTCGTTTTGAGGCGGTTGGGAATGACCATTTGTCCAGCTCCGAAGAAACACCCATGAGGGAGGATGCATTTAAACTGAGTGAGCAGGAAAAGATCGAACGCATCCAAAAACATGTGTTTGAGATCATGCATACCCTGGGTATGGATATGCAGGATGACAGCCTTAAAGGAACACCCAATCGCGTGGCAAAAATGTATGTACAGGAACTATTCGGGGGCTTAGATCCGGAAAAGAAACCCAGCTCATCAAAGTTCCAGAACAAATACAAATACGGGGAAATGCTCGTAGAGAAGAACATCACCCTCTATTCTACTTGTGAGCACCACCTCCTGCCCATTGTGGGCAAGGCTCATATTGCCTATATCTCTAACGGCACCGTTGTGGGGCTCTCGAAGATGAACCGCATTGTGGACTATTTTGCCAAACGCCCACAGGTTCAGGAGCGACTTAATATTCAGATAGTAAGGGAATTGCAAAAAGTCCTGGGCACCGAAGATGTAGCCTGTGTTATTGATGCCAAACACCTTTGCGTAAATTCGAGGGGTATCCGGGATGTGGATAGCAGCACGGTAACAGCCGAATATGGAGGCAGGTTTAAGGAAGAAGGAGTTCGGCGGGAGTTTTTAGATTACATCAACCTGGACACCAATTTCTAAACTCTAGAGTACACCTATGGCATTGTACGAAAACCAGAAACTCAGGGTATACAATTCACTTAGCGGAAAAAAAGAGGAATTTACCCCTATGAATGAAGGCTACGTAGGTATGTATGTGTGTGGCCCAACCGTTTACAGCAATGTACACCTGGGCAATTGCCGGACTTTCATGTCTTTTGATATGATTTTCAGGTACCTGCGTCATTTGGGCTATAAAGTGCGTTATGTGCGCAACATTACCGATGCCGGACATCTGGAGGACGATGCCGGAGAGGGTGAGGATAAGATCGCCAAAAAAGCCCGCCTCGAAAAGCTGGAGCCCATGGAAGTGGTACAGCGGTATACGGTTGACTTCCATAACATCCTGCATAAATTCAATTTCTTGCCGCCGAGCATAGAACCCACAGCTACGGGTCATATCATAGAGCAGATTGAGATCATCAAGGAAATCCTGGACAAGGGCTTCGCTTATGAGAAAAATGGCTCAGTGTATTTTGATGTGAATAAATTCAACGAATCCTACGATTACGGAAAACTAAGTGGCAGGAAGTTAGAGGATATGATCTCCAACACCCGGGAGCTGGCATCCCAGGATGAAAAAAACAGCCCGCAGGATTTCGCCCTCTGGAAAAAGGCCGAGCCTCAGCACATAATGCGATGGCCTTCTCCCTGGGGAGATGGATTCCCAGGCTGGCACCTGGAATGCACTGCCATGAGCACCAAATACCTCGGAGACACCTTCGATATCCACGGTGGTGGAATGGATTTGAAATTTCCACACCACGAATGTGAAATCGCTCAGGCAGAAGCCTGCAATGGCCAATCACCGGTAAGGTACTGGCTACATGCCAACATGCTTACCCTGAACGGTAAGAAAATGGCCAAATCAACGGGAAACAACCTACTACCTGAAGAGATTTTTAGTGGGGATAACCATATTCTGAGTAAAGCGTTTTCACCTGCCGTTGTGCGTTTTTTCATGATGCAGGCACACTACACCAGTATCCTGGATTTGAGCAATGATGCACTTCTGGCAGCAGAAAAGGGGTATCAACGCCTCATGGAGGCTCTTGATCAATTGGCCTCTTTATCCACTTCAGAAAAATCTTCATTCGATTACCAGGACTGGCAGCAAAAGTGCTACGATGCCATGAACGATGATTTCAACACGCCCATTCTCATTGCAACCCTCTTTGAGGGAGTAAAACATATAAACCTTGTAAAACAAGGGAAAGAGACCATAAGTCAGAAAGACAGGGACTTGCTTACAGACACTTTGAATACTTTTATTTTTGAGGTACTCGGCCTGGAACGAACCAGCGAACAGGGCCAGGATTCTTCTCAGCTGAGTGGAGTTATTAATCTGCTGATCCAGCTTAGGAACGAGGCCCGGGCTAACAAAGACTTCGATACTTCGGATAAAATACGGGATGAACTTGCCGGTTTGGGTATTCAATTGAAAGATGGCAAGGATGGAACAACGTTCAGCACACGCTGATAGGTGCTGTACAATTAGGACCTGAATGCTAAAAAAAATACTTATCGCACCATTTGTTTTCCTGGTACGGGCCTACCAGGTACTCATTTCTTCCTGGACGCCACCCAGCTGCCGTTATTCCCCCACTTGTTCCCAATATACACTGGAAGCCCTTAAGAAACATGGATTGTGGAAAGGTGGAGGCCTGGCCATTAAGCGAATTTTCAGTTGCCACCCCTGGGGTGGAAGCGGATACGATCCCGTACCCTGAATTGACCTGATGTCCATTTGGCAACACATCAGTATTCCCCATTCCAAACGTTAATTTCACATGTTTTAGCCAGAGCAGGGGGTACCCGTAGCCAGCTATTTTCTTATCTTAGCCCAGCAAAATACAGACTATGTACTTTTTAGGAATTACCTGGAATCCGGACGATACCCTATTCAAACTAGGTTTTCTTCAGATCAAATATTATAACCTGCTTTGGATTGTTGCCTTTGTGGTAGGTTGGTTTATCATGAAGCGGATTTTTTTTAATGAAAAAAGGGATTTGAAACAGCTGGATGCCCTGTTTATCTACACGGTTTTATCTACCATGCTTGGAGCTCGCCTGGGCCATGTTTTCTTTTATGACTGGTCTTACTACAAAAACCATTTAGTGGAAATCCTGCTACCTGTTCGGGAAAGAGCCGGTGAATCCCTATTTGGGCTTATCAATGGTTACGAATTCACTGGATTCACGGGATTGGCAAGTCATGGGGCCGCTATTGGGGTGATTATTGGGATGTACCTCCTGAGCCGAAAACACAAAGAGCTTAAAATGATGTGGGTCCTGGACCGCCTGGTAATACCTGTGGCCCTCGGTGCTTTCTGTGTGCGCCTGGGGAACTTTTTTAATTCGGAGATCAACGGCAAGATCACAGATGCTTCTTTTCTCTTTGCAACTAAGTTTGTCCGGGATTCGGATGATATGCCTGCTGGAAAAGTCATGGCAATTACTGGAGAAAACACTCCGGATGCCGCCTATGCAGCCCTTGAGACTAACCCGAAATTTGCTGAGTTTTTCGAAGCCATTCCTTTCCGTCACCCAGCGCAGCTTTACGAAGGTGTTGCCTATATCTTTGTTTTCCTCATCCTGTATTTCCTATACTGGAAAACAGATAAAAAAGATAAGCCCGGGTACCTGTTTGGGCTGTTCCTTGTACTACTCTGGACAGTAAGATTTTTTGTGGAGTTCGTCAAGAAAAGCCAGGGAGGGTTTGAAGAATCCCTGGGCCTGCTTTCCACGGGACAGTGGCTCAGCCTCCCTTTTATCCTCATAGGTCTTTTCTTTATGTTTAAACCTGTAAAGGCCAGCTCCTAGATGCAGTTGAAAATGAACATAATGGTATTGCTAAGGGTATCTCTTCTATGCCTTGTTGCGCTCTCGGTTATTTCGAGCTGCAAGGACGAACCCAAAAAGTCAATCAGTACGGAACCCATAACCTTCAGCAAAGAAGGGGAACTTGAGATTTACAGGGGTACAAAAGATTCTCTCATAACCCAACTGGAGATTGAAATTGCAGAATCGGATTACGAGATAGAAACGGGTCTGATGTACCGGGAAAAGATGGAAGCCAATCAGGCCATGCTCTTTATTTTCCCTGATGTGGCCTTCCATTCCTTTTACATGAAGAATACCCTCATCCCCCTGGATATCATTTTTATTGATGAAGGGCTTAATATCGTTAACATCAGGCAAAACGCTGCCCCACTGGATGAATCGGGAATACCCTCGGGATTACCCGTCCAATATGTCCTGGAAATAAACGCCGGTCTTTCAGATAAATGGGGAATACAGTTGGGTGACCGTATAGTTTTTAACAGGCAATAAAACCTTAATCCCCTCGTGGATAAACAGCCTGATTGTAGCCATGGCCATAGTTCACTGGACCATATTTGCAGACAACGAATCGGATCGCGAACAGCTTTTCGAACAATTACTCCTGGGCCAGGATCTTCCCAAAGAACTTGAATACCTGAAAGGTATGAAGGGAGGCCTCTTCTCACAATCCGAAATAGACCGGTTCATTGAGGAAGAGGAACGGCATGACCTGAATTTCCTAACAGCGGGAAGCAGGCAGCATCTCAACACACTGAGCAGTGGGGAAAGAAAGAAAGCCCTGCTCGAATATCTGCTTTCACAGGATAATGAATTCCTGGTACTGGATAACCCGCTGGATAACCTGGATACAGCGTCAAGGGAAGTGTTAAGAGGGCTCCTTTCCAAACTTGCACGGGACATACCTCTGGTTCAGCTTATTACCCGAAAGACAGACCAATTTTCATTTCCCAGCAGGTGGGCTGTATTCCATGAGGATAAATTAAGGGTAATTGATAATCTCTCTTATTTAGAAACCATTACAAATACAGCTCCTTTTAAAAAGTCCGTGCCTGGTCCGTTGAATCCTATAGCACAGGTCTCAGACCCGCTGGTGTTATTTAAAAAAGTAAGCTTAAGTTACGGTGAAAAACCGGTCCTCCATCAGGTTTCATGGGAACTCAAATCCGGGGAATTCTGGCAGCTAAGCGGCCCCAATGGCAGTGGAAAAACAACTATGCTTTCCCTAATAACCGGTGAAAACCCAAAAGCCTACGGTCAGGATATCAGCCTGTTTGGGAATAAGAAAGGTAGTGGGGAAAGTGTATGGGACATAAAAGAGAAGCTCGGTTATTTTACACCTGCCATGATAGATCGTTTCCGGGGATACCACAGTCTGGAAAATATGCTCATATCCGGTTTGCATGATTCTATAGGGCTCTATGTACAACCTTCCCGCGCAGAAAAGCAGCTGGCCCGGAAATGGCTGGATTTCCTGGGGATGAAAGACCTGAGCCAACGGTATTTTCATGAACTCTCTTTGGGACAGCAGCGGCTTATCATGTGTGTCCGAGCCATGATCAAACACCCTCCTCTTTTAATCCTGGACGAGCCAACTACCGGCCTGGATGATACAGCCGCCACTCTTGTGGTAGGTCTGGTGAACCAAATAGCGCGCTCTACAGACTCCTGCGTTGTATTTGTTTCCCATAGACCGGAACCCGGATTAAATCCACAGTTCACATATATTCTTTCGCCGGGAAAAGAGGGTTCAACAGGAAAAGTAATTGAAGCAAGCGCGGGTATGAAGTAAAGTATTTTACAAGCACAAGCGTAATCAGAAAACGGCTGCTTTCTGATTTGTACAGCACATAGGACCTAAAGATTAAGTCCGTTCAAATAAGAATAAAAAACCCCGGGTTATTGCCCGGGGTTCTTCTTCTTATTTTTCTTCCTTGAGAATTTTCTTTTTCAGTGTGTCGTACATCACCGGTGTGGCGATAAACAGGGACGAATAAGTTCCTATTACTACCCCGACGATCATTGCGAACATAAACCCTCTGAGTGTTTCCCCACCGAAAATAAAGATAGACAACAGTACCACAAGGGTGGTAAGGGAGGTATTCAGGGTTCTGCTAAGAGTGCTGTTAAGTGCGTTGTTGATGTTGGCTCCGCCTTTCCAGCCACGCTCATTCACTATCTCCCTGATACGGTCAAATACAACCACCGTATCGTTCAGGGAATATCCAATCACCGTAAGGATGGCAGCTATGAAGGCCTGGTCAATTTCCATATTGAAGGGCATAATACTGCTGGTAAGCGAAAATACTCCCAGAACAAACAGTACATCATGGAAAACAGCCACAACCGCACCAAGGGAATATTGCCATTTCCGGAAACGGAGGAGGATATAAAGGAACACCACAGCCAGGGACCCAACAATGGCCCATACTGCGTTTTGTTTGATATCATCCGCAATGGTTGGCCCTACTTTTCGGTATTTCAGTACCCCAATATCCCCATTGGTACCACCAGGAATGAAATCTTCATAGGTAGCTCCATCCGGCAAATACTTCTGAAGTGATGTATATAATTTATTCAGGATCTCGTCATCTACTTCAGTTCCCTGTACATCTACCTTGTACTTTGTACTTACCATGATCTGGTTAGCGTCTCCGAAAGTCTTAGCAGCAGCACTACCGAAAACCTCCGTCAATTCACTGGTAATCTCCGTTGGATTAACCGGATCAACAAAACGTATCTGGTAGTTTCTTCCACCTACAAAATCAACACCCTGGTCTAATCCCCTTGTAGTTAAGGAGAAGATACCCACAGCTACCAGAATAAATGATAAAATGTAGGCCACCTTTCTCTTGCTCAGGAATCGGATATCCATATTAGTGAACAGGTTCTTGGTAATGGCTGTTGAAAAATCCAGTGTGCGCCCTTTGCCTGAGATATACCAGTCTACCAATAGCCTGGTGATAAAAATGGCTGTGAACAGGGAGGTGAGGATACCAATGATCAATGTTGTGGCGAAGCCTTTGATGGGCCCTGAACCGAAAACCAGGAGGATCAATGCCGTTAGGCCCGTTGTTATGTTCGCATCCAGAATGGAAGACAACGCATTGGCAAAACCATCTGCAATGGCCTGCCCTTTTCCTTTACCTTTGGCAATTTCCTCCTTAATCCGCTCAAAAATAAGTACGTTAGCATCCACAGACATACCAATGGTCAGAACGATACCTGCAATACCTGGTAAGGTAAGTACGGCTCCAAGACTGGCCAGCACCCCAAAGATGAGCACAATATTGAATATCAGGGCAATGTCTGCAAAAATCCCTGCCTTGCCATAGTAGAAAATCATCCAGATAAGGACAAAGATCATCGCTATGACAAAGGACATAAACCCACTGTCAATTGCTTCCTGGCCCAGTGACGGACCAACCACAAAAGAGTCGATGATTTCTGCAGAAGCCGGCAATTTACCAGCCCTGAGTACATTGGCTATATCTTTAGTTTCGTTGACGGTAAAGGTCCCGGTTATTTCCGAACTACCACCTGATATTCCCCCAACAGTAGTTACCCCGGGAGCTGTATATACCTTATTGTCCAGAACAATGGCAATACCAGTATTATTAAGGTTGGCCTCATTGGTAAGTTTCTCCCACTCCTTGGCGCCTTTAACGTTCATATCCATCCCTACTGAAGGACGGTTAAACTGGTCGAACTGGTCGCGAGCATCGCTTACCACATCCCCACTGATCCTGGGGGTATTGTCCCTGTTCGACTTCAGGGCAAAAAGGGCGGCAACCTCAGTACCTTTGGAAGGGCGTTCCCATAAAAATTTAGTGAATTGCACATCGGCAGGAAGCAACCTCCTTATTTCGGGCATTCTGAGCCATCCCCCAATTTCTGCAGTGTCTTTAATTGCAGCAATACCTATGGCAAAACCAGGCCCGTTGAGCTGCAGTTTTTCAAATAGTGGATTTCTTTCAGTAGCCAGATCAAGGGAATCCTGAGCTACATCAGAGAGCAATGTATCGATCTCGGATTCTGCCTTGACTACTTCCTCTTCGGGAACAACAATGTCTTTTAGTCGGTTATTGGCCTGTATGAAAAAGTTGATCAGGCTCTGGTTGTTGGGCTCGTAGGTTTCCCAGAACTCCAGTTGAGCCGTACTGGATAAAAGGTCACGTGCCCTCGCAATGTCCCGGGCACCAGGAAGTTCCACAACGATACGACCTGAATTTCCTTCACGCTGAATATTGGGCTGGGTAACACCAAAACCATCAATACGTTCCCTGAGTACCTCAAAGGCCGAAACTACGGATTCGTCAATCTTGCGCCGGATGATAGGTTTAACCTCATCATCAGTCATCTGGAAGTTGATCTCATCGCTAAGGCCCTTGTTGGCAAATATGTCCGGGTTAGCCAGCTTGGCGTCTCCCTTGATATTTTCGAATGCTTCAAAGAACAGGTTCAGGTAGGTGTCGTCACTATTCTTGGAAGCTGCATCAGCATCGGCCAGGGCTTTGTTGAATATGGGGTTTTTGGTATTGGCCGCGAGCCCTTTCAGTATATCCTTTACGGAAATCTGAAGGGTAACATTAATCCCCCCTTTAAGGTCAAGTCCTTTATTGAGTTCTTTGGTTTTCGCCTCTTCATAAGTGGTAAAACCAAGGATAGGGTTCTTGCCAATTGAATCCAGGTAACTCGCTTCCAGGATTTCCCGCTTGGCCACATAATCCTCTTCGGAAGAAGGGATTTTCATTGCGGCAAACTTTTGAGCGTCCGATTCTATTTTGCTTGTAAAAAAGGTATAGGATAATTGATAGATACTAACCAACCCGAACAGCAAAGCAAAAAGCTTTATGAGTCCTTTATTCTGCATGGATTATTTTGATTTGTTGATGGTATTCGTAAATAGCGTGCAAATATATCATTTCCACGAGGAACTAACAATATATTTACCGTATTTATGGATGGTGAAATCCAGCCTAAATTCCTCGGCAGATCAGGTTTAGGAATTCGGAAATACCGGGATAGTAACCCACAGCCAATAAAAAAAGCACCTTTGAGACAAGGTGCTTTTTATAAAATAACAGCTTTATTTTAAACGTCCAAAAGGCCGTTGGTTTTGCTTACTCCTGCAGCGCTTTCCTGCATTTTGGCTTTTTCCTTGTCGTTGAGTTCTATCTCCACGATCTGCTCGATTCCGTTTCTTCCCAATATGACGGGAACTCCGATACAGATATCGTCCAGGCCATATTCTCCTGCCAGGAGCACTGAACAGGGGAACATCTTTTTCTGGTCACATGCTATGGCCTGTACAAGTGCAGATACGGCAGCACCGGGTGCATACCAGGCACTGGTTCCAAGCAGTTTGGTAAGGGTAGCACCACCTACTTTGGTAGCTTCCACCACTTCCTGCATGCGATCGTCCGATAAGAATTCGGATACTTTAACGCTATTTCGGGTAGCATGCCTGATAAGTGGTACCATGCCTGTATCACTATGTCCGCCGATGACCATGCCATCTATATCGGAAATAGGGGCTTCCATGGCTTCGGCAAGGCGATACTTAAACCGGGCACTATCCAGGGCCCCTCCCATACCTATGATCCTGTTTTTTGGAAGGTCTGTAGCTTTGTGAACCAGATAAGTCATGGTATCCATTGGGTTACTTACCACAATAATTATGGCATCTGGAGAATGTTTTAAAAGGTTGGTAGCCACCTCTTTGACAATACCGGCATTAATACCAATCAACTCTTCCCTGGTCATCCCGGGCTTTCTTGGGATACCAGAAGTGATCACAGCGATGTCACTGTTGGCTGTTTTAGAGTAATCATTGGTGGTTCCGGTTATTTTGGTATCGAAACTGTTTAAGGATGCGGTCTGCATGAGATCCATGGCCTTACCTTCGGCATAGCCTTCTTTGATATCCAGAAGTACTACCTCCGATGCAAAATCTTTAATGGCGATATACTCGGCACAACTGGCCCCAACAGCACCCGCTCCTACTACGGTAACTTTCATGTATTTATAGATTTAAAAAGGTTTACTATTCAACAACCCTAAAATGCTTTGAAACCTGCATTTTATCTGGATTTTTAACGCCACAAAATTAGGCATTTTTACCCAAAGAAAGCCTACCTGACTGTGGATTAATTTCAGTAGGCAAAGTGCACTTTGAGACCGGTATCAGCTGTTGCTTTTTGTTAAAAAAAGGTGCGCTTCAACGAAGATTCCAAAATTTCAGTGCAGTATATCGAATTTTAACAATAATGGGCACCGTAAATGCGTTAGTAAATTCCCAAATCAACGCTTACTTACATGAAGAAGTTCTTTTCACTTATGGCCATAGTTGCTATCATTTCTGTGAGCAACTGTACGCGGATACCAGAAAACAATGACCCTGTTATTGGAATCTGGTCGCGCCTTGACGTAAACGAGTTGGAAGAAAGCAGCCGGGAAGCTGTTCGTCAGGAATGGATTTTCAACGACGTATATCTGGGCAGGTACCACCGCTATGAGAATAATACACTTGTTTTTAAAACTGATTTTAACTGGGAGATCCGGGATGGTGTATATACGATCAATTACCCTGGAACGGACATGATGAGCCAGGAGGTAGTCAGAAAAGACCTTACTGCCGGGGAAGTACTGGCAGACACACGTGATAATATCCTGGCGTTTAGAGAATAAACCCCCTTAATTTTTCCATATAGTTACGAAAAACAGCCTTCGATTTGAAGGCTGTTTTTCATTTATGGTTGTCTGTACGTTTTTGTTTTCTACCTGAATCCGAAATTAACTCCTACGGTTAATCGGTTGAATTCGCCCAGGGAATAATCGGCATTCAGCCTGAAGAAGCCGAGTTTCAATTTGGTGCCTACATTGGCAATAACACCGCTGGCGTCTGCGCTTACAGAAAAAGGATCGTTGTAAGTCGTCTGAAATGGCCCCGAAGTTACCACATAGGTACCCAGGACATCAGTTTCTGATGTTCCGGAAAGGTATCCGAGTCCGCCATAAAAGTTAATGATAGGCAAACGCGTGGAGACCACGGCCTGGAAGTTCCAGGTTTTAAGCTTGGTATCCAGCCGCTGATTTGAGCCGTCAACCACTGAAGTTGAGGTAAAATCATATTCCCCGTTTAATTGCGTGTAGCCGATTACAGCTGATATGGCAACAGGGAGCATTTTATCTGCAGGAAGGTGTTTGGTAAATTCATGCTGTATCCCAACGCCAAAAAGGCTCAGGGAAACATCATCTGTTTCTATTTTAGGAAGAAAACGCGCCTTGACCTCTGTACCTTTAATTAAACCAACACTGGCCTGAAGGAATCCTGAAGGGATAAAGTTGATGTCTTCTGCAGCAAGTCCGGAAGGCAGCTCAAAATCTGCCCGTACCAGGCCGGTTTCATCTTCAACAAAAACCTGCACACCCTGAATGTCGCCCAGAGCTGTTGAAACCGTTTTAGAAGTGCTTCCATCTGTAAACTGCAGGTTCTGGTAATCGGCAGTATTCAGAACAAAAGATTTTTTGTCGTCTTTGTTTCCGAAAAACGACAGGTTACCCACAACCGATATTTCAAATCCCCCAAGGGGCTTGGCATCCGCAGTATTGTACCAGCTGCCACCCAGGCTGTAGATAGAAGCCTCCAGGGTTGGAGCAAGGTAGTCATTGGTGTACTGTTCTGCATCATCTATTCCCGCTGCCAGCAGGTCATTGATGTTCGATTGGGCAAAACCACAGGCTGAAAAGCCAATAAATAGAAAAAATAAGATCCGTTTCATTTTGTAATATTTTTCCTAAAACTAAAAAACTCGCCCCATGGGAGCGAGTTTTTGTTGTGTAAGGCACAATTCCTATACATCAATGTTCGCATATACGGCATTTTTCTCAATAAATTCCCGTCTCGGAGGCACCTCGTCGCCCATAAGCATAGAGAAGATACGATCGGATTCAGTGGCATTATCGATGGTTACCTGGCGCAGGGTACGAAACTCAGGATTCATGGTAGTATCCCAAAGCTGTTCTGCATTCATTTCCCCCAGACCTTTATAGCGTTGTATGGACACGCTTCCACCAAAGGATTCTGCGATCTCATCGCGTTCCTTGTCGTTCCAGGCATAGCGTTTCTTGTTCCCCTTCTTAACCAGGTAAAGTGGTGGGGTGGCAATATAAACATGCCCGTTTTCTATCAATTCCCGCATATACCGGAAGAAGAAAGTGAGTATCAGGGTTTCGATATGGCTTCCGTCCACATCCGCATCACACATGATGATCACCTTGTGATACCTCAATTTTTCCAGGTTCAGCGCCTTGCTATCCTCTTCCGTTCCAATGGTTACCCCCAGGGCTGTGTAGATATTCTTAATCTCCTCATTTTCGAACACTTTGTGCTGCATGGCCTTTTCCACGTTGAGAATTTTACCCCTCAGTGGAAGGATGGCCTGGAAATTACGGTCCCGTCCCTGTTTTGCCGTACCTCCCGCAGAATCCCCCTCTACGAGGAATACCTCGCATTTTGCAGGGTCCTGTTCGGAGCAATCAGAAAGTTTTCCGGGTAAACCTCCGCCGGACATAACACTTTTGCGCTGTACCATTTCCCGGGCTTTGGTAGCCGCATGCCTGGCCTGAGCAGCAAGGATCACTTTCTGTACGATCATCTTGGCATCGTCCGGGTGCTCTTCCAGGTAGTTAGTGAGCATTTCGGAAACCGCTTGACTTACTGCAGATGATACCTCGCGGTTACCCAACTTGGTTTTGGTCTGGCCCTCGAACTGAGGCTCAGCCACCTTAACCGAAACGATAGCGGTTAGTCCTTCGCGGAAATCATCACCGGACACTTCAAACTTGAGCTTATCCAGCATACCGGAAGAATCTGCATATTTTTTGAGGGTAGTGGTCAGACCCCTTCGGAATCCGGAAAGGTGAGTCCCCCCTTCATGCGTATTAATGTTGTTTACATAGGAATGCAGGTTTTCCGTGTAGCTGTTGTTGTAGATCATAGCCACTTCCACAGGGATGTCATTCTTTTCCCCTTCCATGGAAATCACGTTCTGAATAAGTGGCTCACGGTTACTGTCCAGGAATTTTATAAACTCCTTGAGCCCTTCCTCTGAATGAAAGGTCTCTGACAAGAATTCACCTTTATCATCCTTTTGGCGCGTATCGGTAATAGTAATGGTAATCCCTTTGTTGAGATAAGCCAGTTCACGCATCCGGTTGGCCAGGGTTTCATAGCTGTATTCTATAGTTTGGGTAAAGATCTGCGCGTCCGGATGGAATGTTACTATAGTCCCCGTCTTATCAGATTCCCCAATACTTTTAACGGGATAGGAGGTTTTTCCACGCTGGTATTCCTGTTCCCATATCTTCCCCTCCCGGAACACGGTGGCTTTCAGATTATCTGATAAGGCGTTAACCACAGAAACACCCACACCGTGGAGTCCCCCTGATACCTTATAGGAATCCTTGTCGAATTTCCCTCCTGCACCGATTTTGGTCATCACAACCTCAAGGGCAGAGACCCCTTCCTTTTTATGGAGTCCTACGGGTATTCCCCTACCGTTATCTTCAACCGTTATAGAGTTATCTTCATTGATGGTTACGCTTATAGTATCACAGTGGCCGCCCATGGCCTCATCAATGGAATTATCTACTACTTCGTATACCAGATGGTGAAGGCCTCTTACCCCAACATCACCGATATACATGGAGGGTCTCATCCGCACGTGTTCAATACCCTCAAGTGCCTGAATACTATCTGCCCCGTAATTATTCTTCTTAAGTTCCTCGCTCATAAAATTTTACGTTTATAGCCTGCAATTTTGCAATCCAACAAATATACGCAATCACCTATATAATATACGTTTGCTTGACATTTGAAGGTCCGAAGTTATCAACAATTTAACAACAATTTAGCAGTGTTTTCACCTTAATCAGAATTCGGGATACTCTATGACATTTATTAGGTTTTCCATTCTTTTTGAATTGTACATTTGTAAGCGGAAAACCTGCTAATAATTTTCTAATGGCTGATTCCCGAACGGCGTCGCTGAAGCTGATGCCTCATATACAGAAAGTGGTAGATATCCAGAGCAAGATCATTTACTTCCTGCTCAGTATCATCCTCTCTTTTGCGCTTACCTACGCCCTTTACGAACCTGTCATGGATCAGGCCCAGATCTATGTGCTTTTTATGCTGTTCCTCGCTGTTGGTTTATGGATTACAGAGGCCATTCCGCCTTTTGCCGTCGGGCTCCTGGTCTTCGGTTTTCTGATTTTCGCTATGAACAGCTATTATTCCGAGGTAGATCCTGAAAACGTGCAGGCCCACTACATAGAATATATCAACTCCTGGTCCAGTAGTGTGATCTGGTTAATGCTTGGCGGTTTTTTTATGGCAGAGGCCATGAGCAAAACCAAACTGGATCGACTGGTTTTCCGTTTATCCATATCCCGTTTTGGCACCAAACCCAAATTTATCCTGCTTGGGCTAATGCTCACGACGGCACTTTTCTCCATGATCATGTCCAACACGGCAACGACAGCCATGATGATTGCCTCTGTGATGCCTTTTGTGAAGACACTCGACAAAAATTCACCCTTTTCCAAAGCCATATTGCTGGGTATTTCCGGAGCAGCTTCCATAGGCGGTATGGGGACCCTGATAGGGTCTCCCCCTAATGCAGTGGCTGTTGAGGCCCTTAATAACAATGGGGTAGACATCGGTTTTCTGGAATGGATGATGGTTGGTTTCCCTCTGGCCATACTTTTTACATTCCTTTTTTGGTTGCTGCTTTCCAACCGATATATCCCCAAGGTAAAGGAAGTGCAAATTGAACTGGAAAAAGAGGAAACAGACGATCCTGCTAGCATCTATAAGTTTGAGCGGATTAAAAAAAGGATTGTGCTGGCCGTTCTGGGCCTTACTTTACTATTATGGTTAACAGAAAATGTTCATGGTATACCGGCCTCCGTTGTGTCCCTGCTGCCCATTATCCTGCTAACCATGTCTGGTATTATTAGTGGGGACGACGTGCGAAAACTACCCTGGGATACCCTGATGCTGGTAGCGGGTGGACTGGCCCTGGGCCTTGCCATAAAGGAAACCGGACTGGCTAGCTTCTATGTGGAAAAAATACAGGAATTTGACCTCAACTTCTATGTCCTTGTACTGTGCTTTGGCTTCCTGACCGTAGTACTTTCAAATATTATGAGCAATACCGCAACGGCTACCATACTTATACCCATCGGGATTATACTTACATTCAAAAACCCGGTTGTTTTGCCACTGGTAATAGGTTTATGTGCTTCTGCCGCGCTCTTTTTGCCAATTTCAACCCCTCCCAATGCCATTGCATACAGCACCGGCAAGCTGGTTCAGCGAGATTTCCGATACGGAGGTATCAGCCTTGGATTAATGGCCCCCATTGTGATTACAGTTGTCGTGTCACTTATCTATACATGGCTGGCTTAGCGGTCCTGGAATAATAAAGGAGTACCCATCCCTGAATACTCCCTTGCGACTAACTTAAAAACTGCTTGAAATATTTGCAGCCCTAAACAGGCTGTGTCCCATTTATTTTACATAGGCGTCTTCATGCACCTGTGCCACTGCCCTTCCAGACGGATCGTTCATGTTCTTGAATGCCTCATCCCATTCCAGTGCAATTTGCGTGCTACAGGCCACAGAAGCCTCCTGGGGTACTGACAGCGCCGCTGCGTCACTGGGAAAATGAGATTCGAAAATAGCACGGTAATAATACTCTTCCTTTGAAGTCGGGGTCTGTATAGGAAAACGATACTGTGCATTGGCAAGCTGCTCATCACTAACCTCCTTATCTACCAGCTCCTTGAGCGTATCGATCCAGCTGTACCCTACCCCATCTGAAAATTGTTCCTTTTGCCGCCAGGCAACACTTTCCGGTAAATAATCCTCGAAGGCCTTTCGAACCACCCATTTTTCCATACGTTCGCCATTGATCATTTTATCCTTTGGGTTGATTCGCATGGCTACATCAATAAACTCCTTGTCCAGAAAGGGCACGCGTCCCTCAATTCCCCAGGCTGCCAGGGATTTGTTAGCCCTCAGGCAATCGTACATGTGGAGTTTTTTGAGCTTGCGAACGGTTTCCTCGTGAAAATCTTTTGGACCTGGTGCCTTGTGAAAATACAGATAGCCACCAAAGAGCTCGTCTGCACCTTCGCCGGAGAGCACCATCTTGATCCCCATCGATTTTATTACCCGGGCCATCAGGTACATTGGCGTAGAAGCACGCACTGTTGTGATATCATAGGTTTCCAGGTTGTAGATCACATCCTTGATCGCATCCAGACCTTCCTGTATAGTAAATTTGATTTCATGATGAACCGTTCCAATATGGTCTGCCACTTTGCGTGCAGCAGCCAGGTCCGGCGATCCTTCCAGGCCTACTGAAAAGGAGTGTAACTGGGGCCACCAGGCATCCACCTTATCATCGGACTCTACCCTTTTCTGGGCAAATTTCTTGGCAATGGCAGAGGTTACAGAAGAATCCAGCCCCCCGGAAAGCAATACGCCATAAGGCACATCAGACATCAGCTGCCGGTGAACTGCTGCTTCCAGAGCTTCCCTTACTTCTGCAATACTGGTTTTGTTTTCTCTTACAGCATCGTACCCCATCCAATCACGGGTGTACCATCGCTTCAGCTCGCCATCTCCACTGTGGAGATAGTGTCCCGGGGGAAAAAGCTCAATCTTGCTGCAGGTCCCTTCAAGGGCCTTAAGTTCGGAGGCAACATAGAAGGTTCCGTTCTTATCCCATCCCATATAAAGGGGGATTATCCCCATATGGTCCCTGGCCACAAAATACTCGTCCTTGGCGGCATCATAAATTGCAAACCCAAAAATTCCATTGAGTTCATCAAGGAACTCCACGCCCTTTTTCTGGTACAGGGCGAGGATCACTTCACAGTCCGACTGTGTAGCAAAGTCGTATGTTCCCTCGAACTCTTTTCGAAGTTCACGGTGGTTGTATATTTCACCGTTGGCCGCCAGGACCAGCTTACCATCCGGACTAAACAAAGGCTGCTTCCCAGAAGCGGGATCCACAATTGCAAGTCGCTCATGGGCCAGGATGGCATTTTCATCAGCGTATATTCCACTCCAGTCAGGACCACGATGCCTGACCTTCTTTGACATTTCCAAAAGTTGGGGCCGAAGCCCTTCTGCTTTCTCCTTCAGATCGAAGGCACATACTATTCCGCACATATAAATAATTTCATTTAAAAGTCAAATATCATATTTTATATAACATATTTAAATACTTATTATTATTTATATTACTATTTATAAGTTTTAAATTAATATTACACACAAAATATTAGATCAGATTTGGCTATTTAAATAAATCGCTGCAGAATTGTAAGCAAGTCAAATTTTAACGACTCTTTATAAAGGGCAAACACAAAAACAAAGTAGTTTTATCACTTAAACAAATCCATTATCCATGAAAAAAGTATTTACACTGGCCATTTTCACCCTGGCCCTGGTATTCACCACCTCTCTTACAGCACAGAAATTCAGCGGACTGGACAAAAGTCCGGCTGATATTGCCTCTTATCCATCTAGCTATCGCGTATCCGAAAAAGCCGTTCGTGTGATCTACAGCAGGCCACAACTCAAAGGAAGGTCTCTTTCCGAATTGGCCCCTGCCGGCAAAGTCTGGAGGACCGGAGCCAATGAGGCTGTAGAGATCACCTTCTACAAAGACGTTACCTTTGGCGATACAGCTGTTAAGGCAGGTACTTATTCCTTGTTTACGATTCCCGGAGAATCACAATGGACTGTGATCCTCAATAAGAACCTCAATCAGTGGGGAGCCTATTCCTATGACGAAGGAGCTGATATTGCCCGTGCCATGGCCGGTGTGAGCAGTGATGGGGAATCCCTGGAAGCCTTTTCAATGGCCTTCAAAGAAGTAGATAACGGCGTTCACCTTGTAATGGGATGGGGAACCACAAGAGTAGCCGTACCCATCAAGATGTAAGTGAAATTTCCTAGAATACAGAAAAACCGGGAGCTTTCCCGGTTTTTTTATTTCTACTATCCTGAGTTTTATGTTTAGTGAGTTAGGAGACAGATCCTGTTCTTAATGAACCTTACTCCCGGCGTTGTCCTTCCAGAAAGAACACTCCATCCGGAGTAGAGGCTTCACCGCTTATGGAGTCATCTTCCCGGTTTATGGTAATTTTTATAGGGGCACCATCCAGGTCTACTTCAAAATATAACACCTTGCTTTTCAGCATCACAGACTTCCCTGACAACTTTCCGTATTCCATAACCAATTCCACCAGGTAATCCCTTCCAGATTTGGTAACATGTATCTGCCCATTGGTATATTCCGGTGGCACATCGGAAACGGTATAATCCCAAATCCCCACCCATTTTTTCTTGGATATTATCGGGATATCATTCTCAGCAGTGTCAGGGATATCATTTCGCCCCGCGGCGGGGACAAAAACTAAAAGGGCAAGGAGCAGAACTCCAAAATGGAATAATTTCTTCATGATACAGCTGTTTTTATTTCTTTAAATGTAAGAAATAAATCTACCATATCGGCCTGATATTTTTTCCCAAAGAGCGATTTTTAAGCCCTACCGGGTTCATTATCAGAATACCAGGTTTTTAAAAGCATTATTCATTGCTAAGGAAAAAGGATACCCGCCGGTTTTCTTGTCGGCCTTCCTCGGAATCATTGGATGCCAGCGGTTCTCGGCCTCCTTTGCCAGACCAGCTGATTCTGCTTTTAGGTAGCCCCAATCTCCTCAATTCCCTGGCGACAGCTTCGCTCCTTCTTTCAGACAGGCGTTGATTATAGGTAGCTGTGCCTACATTATCCGTATGCCCGTGCACCGTAATTTGATAGGTGGGATGCTTCGCCAGGTAGTTATAGACGGTTAGAACTTCTTCCCGGGCTTCAGAATCAAGGTGGTACTCATCAAATGCAAACAGTACATTTTTAAAGGTATGCTCCTCACCCAGTTCATATGCAACCTCGTCTTCTATTGGGACGGAAGCCTCTGTTACGGTTCCGGATTTGCCAGGGCTGCTAAGGGAAACCCTATCCAGGTAATAATAAGCCCCCTGTCTGGCTAAGCGCTTCCTTTTAGTTGTCAAGGTTGCTGCGTTATTTTCAAAATTCCCCAGGATCATAAAGCGCTCCGTCCCTTTGGCCTCAAAAGTGGTCCTTACTTCAACCCAGTCCTGGGTGTCCCTGAAAAATTCCGAATCAGGAATACGAAGATAGTGATACCGGTTGTTGGCTTCACTGTAGCGGACTTTCCTTGAAATATTCCTTTTGGTCTCAAATTTCAGAGGATTGTCTGTAAATAGCACACCAAATTCCCGGATAGCAAAATCTGAGCGTTCTGCCAGACTGATGAAAAATGAGAGCTCGTATTGTTTTCCTTTTTCCAGTGTCCCGATGAGCTCGCCTTGAAGATATTCCCTGTAGTCGTCCGGGGCATAGAGGTATAAACCCGAATATCCGGAACCAAATTTTGCTGCCTGCTCCCCGTTAAAATTTTTTGGGGTACCCATATGTATGCTACAACTGTGGAAATAATCCGTGGAACCCAAAGTGGGGGTCGACCATTGCACTACATCAGTATTGAGATTACCCAATTTCACAGGACATTGCTCAAATTTTTCAAAACTGGGGTTCTGGACCAGGTTTTGAGCCTGACAAAACAGGCAAAGCAGGGCAAAAGTAAAGGTCCCTATTAATTTTGTACTCAGCGAATTCAAGATAATTGGCTTAACCAACTCTAATGTAGGGATTTAGGCATGGAAACCCATACTTGTTCCGGTTAAATGGATTCCTTCGGCGACAAACGAACGGTAAAATTTATAAAATCGTAAATCTGGTCTAAAAAGGTGATGTCTAAAAATCAAATTTGTAGGTGGCTCCGGCAAGGACCTGTAATCCCTGTACCCTGAAATTGGCCCAGCGCTGATATTGATTATTGGCCAGGTTGCTTGCCTTGGCAAATATGGACAGCTGATTGTTAAAGCGGTAACCTAAATGTGCATTGGCATCAAAAAATCCATCCAACTGAATTATTGATGAAGGGAAATCCTGAGGTTGTACATTCTGCACTACCTGCGCGCTTATATCTTCCCGTTCGCCAACATAGAAAAGGTTGGCTCCAAGGAACCACTTTTCCCCGATCTGGTAATCCATAAAAAGGGATCCCTGTATATTGGGAAGGTTCCATGCGGGGTTATCCGTTTCGGTATCGTAATCGAATATCTCAGCATTTAATCCCAGGCTAAAATTTCGGTTCACATCCAGATTAATTTCTCCGAATATCCCAAGGGTCTTGATATCGTCGTAAAACAATTCAAAGGAATTTCCGTAGAAATAGGCCTTTTCATCATTCCTGAAAGCATTCTCAGGGGTCAGTTTAAATAGGGGTCGCCTGTTTTCTGCCGTATAAGAACCTTTGATATTATAACTCAGATTAGGAAGTAACTGGCCTTTAAGTCCTACATAAGCATCATACTGATGGTCTGTGGGTTGAATTACCAGAGCGGGCGCCAAAAACGGATTCTCCGAAACAAATCCATGATAGGAATTCTGGCGAAGCTCCCCCTCCACTCCACCATAGGCTATAGCAACCTCATCCAGCAAGCGGTATGAGGCTCTCACAGCAGGGTAGATATAAAAATTACTCTCACTGTTCTCAGTATCGAGGCCATAGGTAATATTGGCTCCGAGGTTCAATGTTAGGTTGTCCCTCAATATATTCAGGCTGGGATTAATATTGGCCTGCATAAATCCGTAATCAATACCCTCAAGATTTTGAAAATTACTGATCAGGGCATTTTGAAAACTTCCCCCAAGGTAATCTAGCCCGGCCGCTACTGTCAGGTTCTCTTCCGTTACCGGGAATTCCAGCACAGTCTGGAAAACCAGTCGGTTCTCGGCAGATTCCACATCATCCCAAAAACGTCGTAATTGAACTTCCGCTTTTTTAACTGATGATTCTTCCATTTTCAAGTAGGCTCCTGCCTCAAGAGTAAAATACTGCTGCTTCTCGTCAATTCCCTCAATTATAATCGGATCATTAACCGTTTCAGGAAGTCCATACCAGTTGTACAGGCTGTGATTTGCACCCAGGTTGGCGCCCCAGCTGTAATTACGGTCGTTCTTGGTGTAATAGGCAGCCAGGTCCGTGTTGTAAAAATCAGTGTTGAGGGGCGTATCGTCTATATCCCCGCGAGAGGAAAAGTGATTCAAGCCAATGTCCAGGCGCTGATTCCCACGATCTATTTCTCTGCTTGTATAGAAGTCTACCAGAGCGTTGTTATAATTTCCGAGGCCAACAGATGCATAGGAGTTAAAGAGTTCTTCAGGCCTTGCTTTTTCCACGCCTGCTGCCCTGCCCTTTGCGGGTGTGAAGGTGGAGGCCACCGGGACAGAAAATATGCTGTAGTTGATCTTTTTTTTCTTTCTGACGATCGAATCTATGAGGCCCGGTACCGATCTGATCTTGAATGCATCTGAAACGGACGGCGCGTATGGCTTTACCACGGTTACTTCCTCAGTACCAATTTCAGTCTCCTGTGCTTCACAGATCACTGTGCCTGAAATCAGTACAGCCATAAGCAGAAATAGCTTATTCTTATTCATGATGTGTTCGCTTTTAGTTTCCTTCGGGATTGATTGATGAATTTCTTTCCGCTTCCAGGGTTTTGATCCTATTGAGTTCTGCAGAAGCCTCTTCCACGATCTCCGGGAATTCTTTGAAATTTTTGGTTACGCTTTCCAGTATATAGGTTGCCTGGTAGGCGTCTTCCATGGCATAAAAATTCCTGGCCATAATAATAAGGCCTTTACCTCCCCATTCCCTGTAAGCCGGATAGGTTCTCGCCAGTTTTTGTACTGCCGCATTGGATCCTTCAAAATCTTTTTCCTTTTCTTTGAAATAGGCGTCGTAATACAGGGCCTCTGCCGCTATTTCTCCCGTGGCAATGGGCAGCACCTCCCTGTAAGCCTGTTTGGCAAGCTCCTGCTTATTGGTTTTAATGGCCGACCGGGCTATCATGATCTTGGCATCGCTGCGTATCCGATTGTCAATATCTCCTGCGGCAAGGACCTTATCTGCATATTCCAGGGTTCTGGTGTAATCCCCCTGTTCGTAGTAGGTCTTCATGAGGTTGGATTGGGCAAATGTCCTGTTCTGGCCGATCTGGGCCATGTTTTCCAGGCGGGTCAGATAGGGAACGGCCTCGTTGTTCCGACCGGTTCTTAGCAGGAGTTCGCAGGTCCTGGTGAGGGCCTGCTCTGAAAAAGAGCTGGCTTCGGCATCGGCCACTGCGCGGTACCGGGGCAATGCATTATCCCAGTCTTCCCCGGCGTAATATAACTGAGCCAATCTGAAGCTCACCTCCACTGTGTACAACCCATTGGGGAAGTTTTTAAGATAATTGTTGTATCCGCGGATAGCTGCTTCTGCCTTACCCTCTATGCGTTGTTTTTCGGCAGACTCAAAGGTGGCTTTATCCAGTTCAGCATCCGTTACCTCAACAAAATCGATATTTTTTACCCATTGAGCGTATTCTTCAACGCGCCCGAGATCTACATAGATCAGTTTGGCGGTAGCCACAGCCTGGCGGGATTCCGGGCTCTTCGGATAGGTAGCAACAACCGATCGGAACTTGCGTAAGGCCTCCTCATTCTGATTGCTGTTGTAGTACACCAGTCCCTGCCTCAGCATGGCCCTGGGAATGAATGGACTTCTTGCAAATTCCCCGATCAGGCGTTCATAGGCCTGCAGTCCAAGCTCCTGTTGGTTTTGTTTTATATAAGTGCTGCCCATTTCGAACATCGCATCATCGCGTAAGGAAGATTTGAGGTAACTGTTGACAAAACGGTTCAATTCCCGCAACTTCTCGTCAGATTTACCCACAAACCCATAACTCATCGCCTTCTGATAGGCGGCATAATCCCGTTCCTTGCTTGTAGATTGGATTACCTGCTCATAGGCCGATATGGCATTATTATACTGCCGTGTAACGAAATAGCAGTCGCCCATCCTTACCAGTGCATCGTATCTTCGTTCATCGTTCTGGCCCTTAGAGGCGACCTGCTTAAAATATTGAATGGCGCCCGTGTAGTCTTTCAATTTGAAGGCTGCATAAGCCAGGTTGTAGTAAACATGGGTATACTCCTCTGTGGAGGGAGATTGAGGGTTCTTCAAGAACTGCATATAGCCCCTTCTGGCTTCATCAAAACGATTGAGCTGGTATGCCGATTCTGCCTTCCAGTATTGGGCTCGTGCTGCAAACAAAAGGTTTTCACTACTCTTAAGGGATTTTTCAAAATGTTCAAGAGCAGACGTGTAATCGGTATCCAGAAAAAGTTCAATCCCACGGTAATAAGCTACCTTCTGGTAGGTTTCCCTACTGGCAAAACCCCTGTTGTTTTCCAGGAGTTCCAGTGCTCCCGCAAAATTGCCTGAGGTAATAAAGGAATCTACCAGTAACTCCTGTATTTCGGTCTTGTTAGGGTCTCCGGGATAGTCCTTCAGGTACTGCTGAAGTACTTCGGGAACACTTTCGTAGGGATTGCCAATTTCATACCCCAGTCTGGCATAATTTAGATAGGCATCCCCTTTGATATCCGTATTGAAATCCATTTGGGCAGCATTCCTGAAAGCGTTCAGGGCTTCGGCTTTTTTATCCAGTTTGAGATAACACTCAGCTAGGTGATAATAGGCGTTCTGGGAGACACTGTTCTCTCCGCCTATGATTTTATTGAATTGCTGAATGGCATTGGCATAGTCCTCCTGTTTGTAGTAGCTGTATCCAAGCAGGTAGAAATCTGTATTGCTCCATTTTCCTCGCTTGCCTTTGTAGGCCTCGAGGTGCGGAATAGCTGTACTATACTGACCCAGGTTAAAATAGCTTTCGCCAATTATCTTGTTAAGTTCCGATAGCTCCTTTCGATCTGCTCGCTCCAGTTGCTTTTTGGCCAGATCAATAGCCTCCTGAAAATTGCCCAGCTTGAAGTTCATGTCGGCCTGGTAGTAGGACAGCTTTTCATTGAGCACCTCCTGGTCGGTAATTTTATCAAAACGCTCATTCGCAAGCTCATAGTCGTCCTGCTGATAGGCGATATACCCCAGGTAGTATTTAGCCTGGGATCCGTATTCAGGGGAATTTACCACCCTGTTCAGGTAACGTTCTGCTTCTTTGGGTTTTTTGGAAGCGTACAGGGCATACCCGAGGTTAAAATTGAATCTTTCCCTGTCCCGTGGTGCCACAGAACCCTCTTCTACCTTACGGTACCATTTAAGGGCATAGGGATACTTTCCATTGGCAAAATAGTAGTCGGCCACATCCATAAAGGCCGAATTCCTTTTAGTGGAAGTGGGGTAATCCTCCACAAAATCTTCCATCAGCCCATCAGCCCCCAGTTGATTAAGGCGCACAGCCGCATTGGCTACGTAATAAGCACTATTCGCCTCCGTCTCCGGATCGCGAGTTTCAGTTTTTACTTTTTGGAAGATAGTTTGAGCTGCCTGGTACTGCTTGTTGTTGTATAGGGCCAGTGCTTCCTGGTAGCGTTTTTGATCATGAGTAAAGATCCGTGACTCCTGTGCACCCAGGGAGAACGCCATAGCCCATAGGCATAGCAATGCTGTGGTGTTTTTCATTTTCATTTCGTGTTGAACACTAAAAATTCCCGTATTACCCCTTATAACGGCAAATATGGTGTTCCAGTATATGGAGGTTTGAATTAAAAGAAATTTCTAAGGTCAGCGAAGGAATTCTGAATGAACTTATTACTTTTATATCAACAATTAAGGATATGGCAGAAAGCATTCTAAGTCTTCAGGAAGCCGGGGTATACCAGCAGGACAATATGATTCTCAAAGGTGTAGACCTCGAGGTTAAAAAGGGCTCCTTTGTATACCTGATAGGAAAAACCGGCAGTGGTAAAAGCAGCCTGATGAAGACCCTGTATGCCGATCTGCCTCTGAAAGAAGGAGAAGGTGAAATTGTGGGTTTCAACCTCAAAACCCTCAAGGAGAAAGATATCCCATACCTGAGAAGGAAGCTTGGCATTGTTTTCCAGGATTTCAAGTTGCTGCCAGACCGGAATGTAAACAACAACCTCCGCTTTGTCCTTAAGGCAACCGGCTGGAAAGATGAGGCCAAAATGGACGCACAGATCGAAAAGGTGCTGGATAAGGTGGGCATGAAAACAAAGGGGTTTAAGTTTCCACATGAACTATCCGGAGGCGAACAACAGCGCATTGCTATCGCCAGGGCACTTTTGAACGATCCGGAGCTTATCCTGGCAGATGAACCCACAGGTAACCTGGATCCGCAAACCAGTGTGGAGGTCATGAAGGTTCTACAGGAAATCAACCAGGCGGGAAGGACCATCCTTATGGCTACACACGACTATGCTTTGATCCTCAAATACCCCGCTAAAACCCTTAAATGTGACGGGGCAAAAGTGTTCGAAGTGGTTCAGAAAGCAGTATAAACCAATCGCCATATCGTGCTACTTAAAAAACAGGAGAACAGGGAACCCAAAAAGGCCAACCCCCTGATTGGGTTGCTGTTATTTTTGATCTCCATTATACTTTTTATCCTGACCGTTCCCCTGGGGTTTGCCTATGGAGTAGCCTACAAATTGGTTACGAAAGGACTAACCGGTCTGGGCGAGTACAGCCTGAAAATTGCCATCTCCATCGACCAATTGGGCAATGTGATCATGCAGCATTTACTGAACTTGCTATGGATTGGAAAAGGCGGGTATAAATTCGGGAACCGGGACGAGACCATATCCAGTGCCCTGGGCCGAAATAAAGTACTGGGGACACTTACGGGCTTTGGAAAACTTACAGACAAGATACTGGACCGGATTGACCCCAACCACAGCCTGAATTCTATAGACTATTATATTGAACCTACAGAGCATATTATCGATAAAGTTGCCTGGATCTGTATTGTGGATAAGAAAATGCTTTGTGTGCGCAGCAAGGGTAAGAATCTTTTCTATATCCCAGGTGGAAAAAAGGAACCTGGCGAAAATGATGAACAAACCGTGCTGCGGGAGATCGGGGAAGAACTAAATGTAAATCTGGACCCTGTGAGTTTGGTCTTCGTAAAGGTTTTCGAAGCCCCGGCAGACATGCAATTTCCGGGTGCAATTGTTCGCATGCACTGTTATAAGGCCCGATTCAACGGAGAATTACAGGCGAAGTCTGAGATTGCGGAATTGCAATGGTTGTCCTATGAGGAACGGTATCGGTTATCTCCAGCCGGTCAGATGGTCTTTCATTATCACAGGGCAAGGGGAGAAATGTAGCATATAAAATTGCTGCCAAAGAATTTGTTACTTTTACCGGCATTGAACAAAACAAAAGAACCAAACTAGATTGTGAATTAATGGAAATACTCGGAATTGATATAGGGGGTTCGGGAATGAAGGGGGCAATTGTAGATTCTGTAACTGGGGAAATGCTTACCGAACGCTTCAGGATTCCCACTCCGGCCTCAAGAAAACCAAAGGCAATGGCTAAGGTAGTGAAGCAGATAGTAGACCACTTCAATCATAAAGGCCCGGTGGGAGTTGGTTTTCCAACTATCATAAAGCACGGTGTGTGCAAATCGCCCGGAAACCTGGACATAAGCTGGATGAACGTAAATGTCAAAGAACTCTTCAGCGAGGCCACCGGATTGCCTGTATCGGTAATCAACGATGCGGGAGCTGCCGGTTATGCCACAATGAATTATGGGGTGGGAAAGGATAAGCAGGGCTTTGTGATCATGATAACCATCGGGACCGGACTGGGCAGTGGCGCCTTCTTTAATGGGGAGCTCATTCCGAATTTTGAACTGGGACAAATCCCCTACAAGAAATACGATAAAATTGAAACCTGGGCAGCAGCCTCTGCCAGGGAACGCGAGGGACTATCCATAAAAAAATGGGCAAAGCGCTTTAATGTCTTCCTGGAACTCGTGGAGCTGCTCGTTTGCCCGGATCTAATTATTCTGGGCGGTGGCACTTCCAAATACTTTGAGGATTTCAAGAAGTATATCACCATAGACACTCCGGTTATCCCTGCTGAACTGCGGAACCATGCCGGAATTATCGGAGCTGCAGCTGCAGCCCTCCACGAAATGCCTCAGGATTAATTTCCCTGTTTCAGGCAGGCTTGTTTCGTTTGCGGTCTACTTCCTTCAAGTGGATTTTGCGCAACCTCAGGCTTCTGGGCGTTACTTCCACATACTCGTCTTTCTGAATATATTCCAGAGCCTCTTCCAGGGAGAATTTGATTGCCGGTACAATCCTGGCTTTATCATCAGAACCTGCTGCCCGCACATTGGAGAGTTTTTTGGTTTTGGTAACGTTTACTACCATATCGTCGCCCCGTGAATTCTCACCTATTACCTGTCCTTCATAAATATCTTCTCCCGGATCAATAAAGAACCTGCCACGCTCCTGTATTTTATCAATAGAATAAGGTATGGCTTTACCGTTTTCCATGGAAACCAGCGAGCCGTTTATCCTTTGTGGTATGTCCCCTTTCATGGGCTGGTATTCCCTGAAACGGTGCGCCATGATGGCCTCCCCGGCCGTTGCCGTAAGCAGTTGATTTCGAAGCCCGATGATTCCCCTTGAAGGAATCATAAATTCGCAAAGCATACGATCTCCCTTGGACTCCATGCTGATCAGTTCACCTTTTCTGATAGAAACCATTTCCACCGCCTTCCCGGACACCTCCTCAGGCAGGTCGATAGTCAGTTGCTCTACCGGTTCGCATTTCACACCGTCCAGCTCCCGAATAATTACCTGGGGCTGTCCGATCTGCAATTCATACCCCTCACGTCGCATGGTTTCGATAAGAACCGAAAGGTGAAGCACCCCCCTTCCGTAAACCATAAATTTATCGGCACTATCCGTCTCCTCAACACGAAGTGCGAGATTCTTTTCCAGCTCCCTTTCAAGGCGTTCCTTCAGGTGTCTTGAAGTTACAAACTTGCCTTCTTTACCAAAGAAAGGACTGTCATTGATGGTGAACAACATGCTCATCGTGGGCTCATCAATAGCTATGGTCTGCAGTGCTTCCGGGGCTTCGGCATCAGCAACCGTATCTCCAATTTCAAAGCCCTCCAGCCCGGTAATCGCACAGATATCCCCTGCGGTAACCTCTTCAACCTTCTTCCGGCCAAGGCCTTCAAAAGTGAAAAGTTCTTTCACTTTGGACTTTACTACCTTTCCATCGCGCTTAACCAGTGACACCATCTGACCCTCCTTCAGGCTACCCCGCTGTAGCCTGCCTATGGCTATCCGACCGGTAAAGGAAGAGAAGTCCAGAGAGGTAATCAGCAACTGAGTTGTTCCCGGCAATGCGGTAAAACTAGGTATGTGTTCCAGGACCATTTCCAGCAGAGGCTCAATGGATGTGGTTTCATTTTTCCAGTCCGTGCTCATCCAGTTGTTTTTGGCTGAACCATAAACTACCGGAAAATCCAGCTGCCACTCTTCTGCGCCCAATTCAAACATCAGGTCAAATACCTTCTCATGAACCTCATCCGGGGTACAGTTTTCCTTATCCACCTTATTAATTACCACACAGGGCTTAAGTCCCATTTCCAGTGCTTTTTGCAATACAAATCGGGTCTGAGGCATAGGACCTTCAAAGGCATCAACCAAAAGCAAAACCCCATCGGCCATATTGAGTACCCGTTCAACCTCGCCTCCGAAATCGGCGTGGCCGGGAGTATCAATAATATTGATCTTGGTGTCTTTGTAATTGACCGATACATTCTTGGATACAATAGTGATCCCGCGCTCGCGCTCCAGATCGTTATTATCCAGGATCAGTTCGCCTGTCTTTTCATTTTCCCTAAACAATTTGCAGAAATGTAAGATCTTGTCTACCAGCGTAGTTTTACCGTGATCTACGTGTGCAATAATGGCGATGTTCTTCATATTTGACATGGGCGTACCTTTTAAGGCCGCAAAGATAGTCCTTATTTAGTCACAAGAAACACAGTGAATTAAAAAGTTAGACTTGTTCTCTCTGCCAGTGTTATATATAATTGTTAGGGGCCAAATCCCTACCTTTGCCAAAAATTTCGCAGATGGAATTAGCGCGTATTCCCAACCTAAAGTTTGCAGAAGGATCTAATTTTTTCCTGTTATCCGGCCCATGTGCCATTGAAGGAGAAGACATGGCCCTTCGTATTGCCGAACGTATCGTTGCGGTAACAGATAAATTAAAGATCCCCTATGTGTTCAAAGGGAGTTTCAAAAAAGCCAACCGCAGTCGCGTGGATTCCTTTACCGGAATTGGCGATGAGAAGGCGTTGAAGATACTCAGAAAAGTTTCAGAGACGTTTTCAGTACCTACTGTAACCGATATCCATGAAGCTTCAGATGCCGAGCTGGCTGCCGAATATGTAGATGTACTGCAGATCCCGGCATTCCTGGTAAGGCAAACAGACCTGGTAGTTGCCGCCGCCCAGACAGGTAAAACCGTAAACTTAAAAAAGGGACAATTCATGAGCCCTGAGAGCATGCAGCACGCGGTTAGAAAAGTAACGGACTCCGGCAACGAACAAGTAATGATCACCGACCGGGGTACCATGTTTGGGTATCAGGATATGATCGTTGATTTTCGGGGTGTACCGACCATGAAGCAATATGCGCCCGTTGTCCTGGATGTTACCCATTCCCTGCAGCAACCTAACCAGGCTTCAGGAGTTACGGGTGGCCGACCTGCCTTAATAGCCACCATGGCACGGGCAGGAATTGCCACAGGGGTGGACGGACTGTTCATGGAAACACATTTTGATCCGGCGAATGCCAAAAGCGATGGGGCCAACATGTTGCATCTGGACCTGCTGGAGCCCTTACTTGCCGATCTGGTTAAACTGCGGAAAACCATCAACGAGATAGACAGTTAGTCCTTTCTATTATTCTTATTTGCGGAAACCTTTGTCCCTAACAGAATAGGCATCCTGGAGTACCTCAACAAGGATTTTTTCATCAATCTCTTCAAGAGAAGTGTACCTGAGGGAGCGCATTACCTTCCTCCCTTTCGTAATCATATGTTCCAGATGCACATTGAGGTGGGCCGATGAAGCCAAACCCAGGTCAACGTAATCCCGGGATTGATTCAGGTAACAAAAAGGCTTTCCCTGCCAATAGTAGAAAGGGATTCGGTACTTGTATTTGAGTTCCAGTCCGGGCACCGTGTTTTCTATCACTACCTGCAGGTGAAGCAGAATGGCCCGAAATGGTTCAGGTTTTTCCAGAATATAGGATTCGGCTGGATTCATTTTTAAATGGAATAAAGTTTGGAAAAAGATAACATTTCCATTGGTTTCAGGGTTGAAAACGGAAATTATGATGCCGGGTCAATTTACTGGAAGCTTAATGTGCCTAACTCCCTTTGGAAATCCGCCATTATTTTCTGACTTAGCCGTAACGGGGTTTTATGACTGATGTGCAATTTGCCCAAATTGAGGTCCACGTCAAAATGAAAAGATGAAAAATCGCCCTTGCACTCGTATTCCAGGTGATCCATAAGGAAACGTGTAATCTTTGGGCGCAAAAGATACTCCAGATCAATGCAAGACTTTCGCAGGGAATCGTCTATTTCTTTTTCAGAAATCCAGTTAAATTTCATTGTGGCAATGGTTGCAACAGCTTTCCAATATAATGATTTTATGTAGTTTGATGGAAGTATAAAAAGGATTATCCGACAAAGGGAAACTATTGCCGTATTTATTGATAACCATTTGATAAAATCTGCCAGGGCCGGGTTATTACCAGGTTACCTATATTTATTTAAGATTTAAACAAAGTACCATGTCAAGATTCCTTCTTTTCCTCCTGCTCATGCTTGTTTTTCTGGAAAGCTATGCACAGTCGCACAGTCACCAGGGCATGCGCGCTCTGCACTATCCTAATATTGAAGGGTATGTCACCCTGAAAACAGATTTGCACCAGCACAGTGTTTTTTCCGACGGGGAAGTATGGCCCAGTATCAGGGTAATGGAGGCGCTCAGGGAGAACCTGGATGTGATATCGCTTACCGAACATCTGGAATATCAGCCACATAAGGCAGATATACCACACCCTGACCGGAATCGTTCCTATGAACTTGCCCTAGACGAGGCAAAAGAACATGGGTTGCTAATCATAAATGGCTCGGAAATAACCAGGAGTGAACCCATAGGCCACAGCAATGCGGTCTTTATCCAGGACGCCAACAAACTGCTGAATGATAAAGCTGAAGCCACATTCAGGGAAGCCAATGAGCAGGGCGCTTTTGTCTTCTGGAACCACCCTGCCTGGTACGACCAAAGTCCAAGTGGGAATCCCATTTTAAGTGATTTTCAAAAGGAACGCATTGAGAAAGGGGAACTGCACGGAATAGAGGTGATCAACACCTTTGATTATGCCGAGGAATCCCTTGCCCTGGCCCTCAAGCATAATCTGACCATTATGGGAACCAGTGACATCCATGGACTGATCGACTGGGATTATCTGGAAAAAGGAAATCACAGGCCCATTACCCTGGTATTTGCTAAAGAGAAGACCCTGGAGAGCACCAGAGAGGCATTGTTTGCCGGGCGTACGGTAGCCGTTTACAATAGTTTGATGGTGGGGCGGGAAGTATACCTCAAACCACTCTTAAAAGCATGTGTAGAAATTAAAAGTGCCCACTATATTGAGGACACCCAAATTGCACGGGTAGTTTTGGAAAATAATTCGAGTAGTGATCTGACGTTCGAAAACCAGATGCCCTATAATTTCTATTCCACTCCACCTGTGTTTACCCTCAGGGCAGGTGAAAGCAAAACCCTCAACATCAAAACACTTGAAGAGCTGGATAAGCTAACCCTTTCCCTGAAGGCCCTTGGTGCATACACGGCGCCAAGGACCCAGCCGGTAATTGACTGGGAGATTACCTTAAGATAGGTTTACTTTTTATCATCTACATAATCCTGCAGGTAGGCATAACGGGGAGTGAGTTTACCATTCTGCGTCATTCGGGCACGTTCGAGTATCCCATCCCTATCCCCGTTGAAGAATGCGGGGATCACATGTTCCACAAAGGTGTCTCCAAAGCCTTCGCTTGCATCCCTAGGCAATTCAGCAGGCAGGTTGTCCACGGCCATAACGGCAACGGCATTGGGATCTTTGAAATCAATCTCCTCTCCCGTATTCCTGTCAAACCCATAAATGGGATCGGCAATGGTTGAAGCCCTTATGGTTGTAGCAACCGGACCGTCAATATCGCAACTGATATCGGCCACTGTTTCAATTCGGAATTCAGGATTTCGGACATCTTCTCTGGTGTACAAATAAGGCGCTCCATCACCATAAAAATGTCCGGCGATGTAAAGGTTGGTCACTTTGGCAAAGCGAAAGAAATCGGATACGTAGTCCTCGGGATGATTGAAAAAATCTTTTATGGGCAGTTCTTGTCCGTCTTTGCGTTTATTGTAATCCAGTACATCAATCTGGCAGAATACCGGTTCTTTGAACTGCTCTTCAAGGTACTGTTTAACGTTTACTTCCCTTAACCCCATACCGACCAGCATTTCCCTGGCACCGTTGCCCACGCGTCCCTTACCTGTAAGCAGCACCTTGATTGGGGGAAGTTCTAAACGCTGGAGTTCCGAGATCAGTGCATGCTGGTCCTTCAAGGTATGGGCAAATGGCAATTCATAAATGCCGGTTTTCAGGCCATAAGCACGGAAACCATTGTAGGCACCCACGATTCCCGCATAGCGCCCAAAAGCGACAAGACGAACACCCTTGGCGTTGGCAATTACTTCATGGTCATAGAGTTCAATGTTCTTCTCGAGGATTGACCTTAACAAATCCCGGTTATAGGGTTGCTTTTTAATGGTGTGGGAGAAAAAAAAGTACTTTTTATCCGGTATCAGAGCTTCAATGGGCACTTCCTTTACCCCGAGCAGTACATCACACTCCGCAACGCTGGATGCAACCGTGATACCGGCATCTTTATAATCCTGGTCGCTAAATGCCCGGATTGGGGAAGATTCCACAGTAATATGTGCCTTCGGGAAAGCCGACAGGACTTTTTGGCAGGCTCCGGGAGACAGCACTACGCGCTGGTCAGGAGGGTTTTTCCGTTCTCTGATGATTCCGAAATGCATAAAAGGGATTTGGTATAAAATTTGCTCGAAATTACGTGGATTTCGAAGGACAGGCAAATTCCTCCTTCACTAAAGTTACATAGGATAGATTTTTCCTAACTTCGCAATCCTTTTTGTGAATTGACGTTCTTTAACAATATGGGGCCGACTGGTTTTGACAGCGAGACCAATGGCTATGTAAGCATGCCGAGCGCTGGGATACAGCTCGTAAATCTCATGTTTCACACTTTTAAATGGCGAATCTAATTACGCTCTTGCCGCTTAATCTGAATTATAGTAGGATTTAGCCTCGTCTCTGCAAGGCAGAGAAGCGAGATGTCCCTGGATAGCCCTTGTTGACGGCGATCTTTTTAGGGGCACCAGAAAAGTCAACACCGCCTGCTTTGCGCTTCGATAAGCAGGTTGACCTTAAGAAGCTAAGTGTGTAATAGGCGGTTTTTGGTCAGTTACACATCGAAAACCGAACAGAAACTAAGCATGTAGAAAGCATGGTAATTGCTTGTTTGGACGAGGGTTCGAATCCCTCCGGCTCCACCTACGCCCTCCGAAGCTTGAGCTCAGCGAAAGCGAAGGAGGGCTTTATTTTTTATTACCTCCCTGTCCTCCGAAGCTTGAGCAAAAGCGAAAGCGAAGGAGGGCTAACGCTTGATCTTTTCATTTCTCACATGCATCTTTCCAAACAAATAGATTTTTGATGATTTTACCCTACGCAGTCTATATTTTAGAATGCAAGAATGGTCAATACTACACCGGGTTTTCCAGAAATCTAGGTAATAGATTAAGAGCACATAGACGTGGAGAGGTATCTTTCACCCGGGACAAACTCCCTGTAAAACTCATTCATGTAGTCTTTTTTAAGGAGGTTATAAAGGCCTATGACTATGAACGTTATTTGAAGTCTGGATCAGGTATCGCCTTTAGAAATAAGCGCTTGATCTAAACCAGCTGAAAAGAGCTCAGGCAGTTGTATTTGCAGGACGGGAACCCAAGGGATCACCGGAGGTAATCCCATCCATAGATCCAGGCCTTGAATAATCACGGTTCTTAATTAAAAATCTGCCAGAAATTCCCTAATTTTCAGTTACTTTTTGGGTAAGCAAAAGTTTGTTTTATTTACAAGATCTCACTATGCTGTTTAGCCGGACCTGAAAGTATATCATCCGCATGGAAAAAACACAAGGCACCAAAAAAAAATCCACCCTGGAAAGCTATTTCAGGCAGTTCCGGGAGAACATCATTGGAATAAACCAGACCTTCCAAACTCCTTATGGAGAAAAGAAAATCCTTTACGCAGACTGGATAGCGAGCGGCCGGCTCTACCGGCCCATAGAGGAAAAACTGTTGACCGACTTCGGTCCCTTTGTGGCCAACACCCATACGGAGACCACCATTACCGGCACCACCATGACCCGGGCCTATGCCGAGGCAAGGCGTATCATCAAGGACCACGCCAATGCAAGTGGAGAAGATGTGCTGATCACAACAGGGTCTGGTATGACGGGTGTAATAAACAAGTTCCAGCGCATATTGGGCCTGAAAGTACTTGAGAACCTGAAACCCCATACTAAGATCCCTGATCTGAAAAGACCTGTGGTTTTTCTTACCCATATGGAACATCATTCCAACCAGACCACATGGCTGGAGACTATTGCACGTGTTGTGGTGGTACCTCCCGGTGAAGACGGGCTCATCTGCCTGGATGAGTTTGAAAAATGTATTCGGGATCACCAGGAAGCCCCGATCAAGATTGCTGCGGTGACAGCCGCCTCCAACGTTACCGGGATTCGCACCCCCTACCACGAAATCGCCCGACTGATACACCGGTATAACGGTCTCTGTTTTGTAGATTTCGCCTGTTCAGCACCCTACGTGGATATCGACATGCACCCGGAAGATAATGAAGCCCGACTGGATGCTATCTATTTTTCACCGCATAAATTCCTGGGTGGCCCCGGATCCAGTGGCGTATTGCTTTTTCACAACAACCTCTACCACAATCAGGTCCCGGACAACCCGGGAGGAGGTACAGTTAGCTGGACAAATCCCTGGGGGAATCATAAATATATTGACGACATAGAAACCCGCGAAGACGGGGGTACACCCGCCTTCCTGCAAACCATAAGGGTAGCCCTGGCCATAAAACTGAAGGAAGAAATGGGAGTAAGGCAGATACTGGAACGGGAACATGAGCTCATCAATCGGGTTTTTGATCGCCTCGGTGAACAACAGGGGATTAACATACTGGCGCCCCAGCACAGGGACCGCCTAGGTTGTTTTTCCTTCTATATTGACGATCTTCACTTCAATCTGGCAGTCAAACTACTCAACGACCGCTATGGGATACAGACACGCGGTGGTTGCTCCTGCGCGGGCACCTATGGCCACTACCTGCTGCATGTGGACGAGGAAATGTCCCGCAACATCACCTGTGAGATAGACGAGGGAGACCTATCGCATAAGCCTGGATGGATACGTATGTCTATACATCCTACCAATACCTGGGAAGAAATCGAATTCATCTGTGACTCCATTATGGAGGTCGCTGAAAACCATAAGGTCTGGGCAAAAGACTATCGCTATGACCCGAAATCCAACGAATTCATCCACAGGTCTCAAGCCATCGAAGAAGGAGGCGAAATTCGTTCTTTGTTTACCCTAAGCTGAAATTGGCAGGGTAGGGTTTAGTCCTTCCAATTTTCACTCCTCCGAAGCTTGAGCCCAACGAAAGCGAAGGAGGACATAATTACCAAATGATTATTTAATAATAGGACCACAAATAGTATCTTTTTTTTTACCTTGTTTACCAACAACCTTACCGCTGAAATTGTTTCCATTATATGTTCAGGAAGTTATTTCCCCTCATATTACTTTTCTTATTTGCCGCTGGACAGGAAGCGCGCTCCCAATCGGATACAACGAACCTGGCGCAGCTCAGGACACAGTCTGGTGTGGACCCTACCCGGGTAGTGACCAAACTGGTGTATTCAGTCTGGTATTACGATCGAGCAGACGATCGATCCCAAATTAACAATAGGATCAATTTTACTTTAGGCGTGAATCGCTGGAGTTTTTCCCTGAAACCGGAACTCATAACACGAAATGATCTATCTGCAGGCAATGCGTTTCAGACCAAAGCCGGTGATTTGCGTTTTTCTGTTCTCAACGCCTTCTTTGTTAAAGGCAAACACGCCCTGGCAGGAGCCGCGGAGTTCACCCTTCCCACTGGGTCGGAGGGATTTGGAAACCAGTATTTTTCAGTCAATCCTTCTCTGACTTATGCCTACACGCTTGATCCCAGTCTTTTTCTTGCTTTTCAGCCGCAGTATACCTTTGATCTTAGCAAGGCTGGCTTTGTTCCGGACCTCAATGTCCTAACCATCAGAACTTTTATTGCTAAGTTCCTGCAAAGCGGCTGGTTCTTTGTTTTTGAACCGCGTATTGTCAACGATTTTGAAAATAATCAATTCGACTTTATTGTAGCGCCCATCATAGGCAAATCCCTTGGTGGCGGATTTAACCTGACCTCTGTTCTGGAGGTTCCAACCAAAAAAGAAACCCTGGATAACAGAGGGCTCTTAGTTCAATTCGGTATCACTAAAAACTTTTAATTATGCAAAAATTACTTTTAACCATTCTGATTTTGACCCTTGCAATACAAACCGATGTTAAGGGTCAAGAGTATATAGGCTTTGAAGAATCCGACCCTGTTAAAATGGGCTGGATGCAGGGTTTTCCACCGCCTCAGGATAAAATAGTATCTGCGATTGACGGCAGTTTTTTCAGGTTTCCGGCACTGCGCTACAGCGTATGCCATATGCGACAGTTTATGCCAACAACCGTGGTAAAAGCGTCAAAGGATAAACGGTATAAGTTCAGAGTCCGGCTTGATAATACCATTGATGGCGTCACTTTCATGCCAACCAATAGCTCCAAACCCATGACCTGGCGCGAATCCCTGGGGAAGAATTACACAGATGGGATGTTAATCCTGCACAAAGGGAGGATTGTCTATGAGAAATATTTTGGCGAACTGAAACCTGATGGGCTGCACGCCGCCATGTCAGTTAGCAAGACCTTTTCCGGAACATTAGGCGGATTGCTTGTGGATGAAGGCTTGCTGGATGCCAATAAAACCGGTGCCGACTATATCCCCGAATTGGCAGGTTCGGCCTTTGGAGATGCCACTATCAGACAGATCCTGGACATGACCACCGGGTTGAAATACAGTGAAGACTACTCAAACCCCAAGGCAGAGATCTGGGCCTTTTCCGCAGCGGGGAATCCATTCCCAAAACCTGCTTCCTATAAAGGACCCACAAACTACTATGATTACTTAAAGACCGTTCAAAAAGAGGGCCGGCATGGTGAGGTATTCGGATACAAAACGGTAAATACCGATGTGATGGGTTGGATCGTTTCCAGGGTTAGCGGTAAATCCATACCGGAATTGCTTTCGGATAGGATCTGGAAGCCTTTGGGTACGCATTTTGACGGCTACTTCCAAATTGACGGGGCCGGAATTGCCTTTGCCGGTGGTGGATTCAGTGCCAATATGAGGGATATGGCTATGTTCGGTGAAATGGTCCGCAAAAAAGGAAAATTCAATAAGAAACAAATATTACCGGAGTCCCTGATAGAGGATATCATGAATGGTGGGGATCGGGAAGCATTTGCAAAATCGGCCTATAGCTCATTGCCAGGCTGGAGCTACCGCAACATGTGGTGGCATACCCACAACGAGCACGGTGCTTTTGCAGCTCGTGGCGTACACGGGCAGACGATCTATATAGACCCCACCGCAGAAATGGTTATTGTCAGGTTTTCATCCCATCCCGAGGCTAAAAATGCTAAGATTGACCCCACTTCATTGCCGGCTTATCATGCGGTTGCCAAATACTTGATCAGCAAATAATAATTAAAATGGGGGTTGTAAGGAGGTTCTATTTTACTGCAATTGCGCTTTTTGTGTTTTTACACATAACTTACAGCCAGGCAGATTCCCTTGTTCTTGACACTGATCATAAAGAGTTCTTGGTAGGCGAAATCAAGAAAATGGAAAGGAGTGTTCTTGAAATCGATGCGCCATATGGTGATGAGAATTTTAAAATCAAGTGGTCCAGCATCAGGGAAATTTATACGCAATCCAAATTTGTAGTAAGCATAAAGGATAGGATATACAGGGGAAGGCTAGCCTCCCTTCCGGATCAAAAAATAAAGATCTTTGATAATGATACCATATATGCCACCTGTAAAAAGGACGACATAGTCTATCTCAATCCATTCAAAGAAAAGTTTTCCGATCGCTTCGGTGCTATGGTAGAGGCAGGATTTAATGTGACCAAAGCCCAGGACCTGCGTCAGTTTTCACTGAGGAGCTCCATCAGCTATAAAACCGATAAATGGACGGCCGATGCATCTTATAATATCATAAGATCCAGCCAGGACAATGTAGAACCCGTAAAACGTACCGACGGCCTATTGAACTACAGGCGTATTCTACCTAAAAACTGGTATTTGATTGGTACTATAGCCACCCTATCCAATACGGAGCAGCGCATTGACCTGAGGGCCAACTCCCAACTGGGTATCGGGAAATTCATCCTGAGTTCAAACAGGGCCTACTGGGGGGTAAAGACAGGGGTTAATAATAACCTTGAACGCTTTTCTGACGATTCTTCAAATCGCAACACCTGGGAAGCATACCTGGGAACCGAAGTGAATTTATATGATATTGGCGACCTCAACCTGTCTTTTTTATATATGGGTTATTCCGGACTGACTGATACCGGAAGATATCGGGCAGATATCAATTTTGATGCGAAATACGACCTGCCTCTGGACTTTTTTGTCCGTATGGGCGTCTCCCTGAATTATGACAACCAGCCGGCCGAAAACGCCAGCGATACGGACTATATTGTCCGGACAGGTATCGGCTGGGAATGGTAACTATTTTCAGGTATTATTTTCATTCTTAGAAAGATCAGTACCTTCTGGTGGATATTTAATACTTCCTTTCAGGGACGCAATGGTATCGGCGTCAAAATTGGGTAACTTCAACTCATTATTTTCGATCCATTCCCTTACCCGCTTTTCAGCTTCCTCCTTTTTTTCCTGGGAAAGCCCCTGATCTCTGGACAAGTAGAGCGTTTGTGAAGGGAACGCAAATCCGCTCCCGCTGTCTTCAATTACTTTCGCAAGCCTCAGGTTGATATCCTCCTGTATCCCCAAAAAGTCATTCCAGTCTTCAGCATGAGTATAGGCAAATAATTCAACTTGCAGGGAATCACTACCATATCCGAGAAAACGCACGCGCGCCGGGTCCGGATCTACTTTTGGATGTGCATAAAGGATCTTCCTTAGTTCCACCAGGATATAGCGCATCTGATCCGCGGTAGTCTCATATCGCAAACCTAAAACGGTGTGATACCAGAACATATCCCGCTTTGCATAATTCTCAATTAACTGGGTAGAGAAGTCGGCATTGGGTATGGTCACCAGAGTACGACTCAGAGTTCTTATCCGAGTAGAAAACATGCCTATCTTTTCTACCGTACCCAGGGTATCTCCAAATTTGCAGAAGTCCCCCACACTTACGGGCTGGTCAAAGACCACGGACAAGCCCCCTACAATATTTTCAATGGTCTTCTGAGCCCCCAAAGCCAGCGCAATACCACCAATGCCAAGGGCAGCCAGACCAGCCGTAACATTTACTCCAACAGTGTCTAAAGCGATTAACAGGGCAACTAGAACCAGGATAAACTTGGCGCTGTTCCTGAAAAATGAAATGGCGGAAAGCCCCCCAAAGCGGTTACTCTCCCGCAGGCGCTGTTCCCCATAGGAAGACAGGGTATTGATCAATAACCACATGAATATAAACAGGGCGATCCAAAGCAGGATTACATTGACCACACCAAAAGCCTGCCTGACCACGATAGAAATCCCAAAGGCCCGGGCCACATAAACTAAAATGGCCACAACAAGAACAAGGCGCAAGGGGATTAAAAGTGTTTTAAGCACTTTGCCATGCTCACTTTTTGTAAAATTCTTCCACCATAAACGAACAAACCAACCGAGGAATAAGGTGATCAACCAGGCCACTAAATACGAGCCCAATCCTATGAGGATTATCCCTATCCAGTCCCTTACAGGGCCTCCCTGCCACCTTGAAGACAACATACCATCGGAAGGCGGCTTCTCCAAAAACACCTCATCATTGGCATATTCCTCATAAGTGAGTACCTGCAGTGTTTTCCATGAAAACAACCATTTCTTTTGATTATCCTCAGTAGTTATAAGTTCCAGCAGTAGCGGGATTTCATTCCCCTGCAGCACTATAGTACCCACTTCTTCAAATACCGGATTAAGGCCATCGTTCAAATTCCCATCCGGATTGCTGCTTATCAGATTGATGGGCAATACCTGCCCGCTGCGGTCCAGGGCCAGTTCCAGTTTCCTGACCAGGTTTTTTACCTCAGATTCAAGATCCTTATTGGGAAATGTTGATAGATCCATGTATTGGGCAGCCTGAAGCCGATTTTCTCCGGCAAGGGATTTGAAGAAACCCCGTACTGTACCTTTTGGGTTAGACCTGCCCAGGGGATCGGAATTCTCTTTGGATTCTTTTGTCTCGGTAGTATCTACCGACGGAGGCCTTAATAATTGACTGGCATTGGCACTATACGACGATAGTATCGCAGCAACAATTACAAATAAGATAAGTAATCTGTTCATTCCTTAATATTTGTTTTGGATAACCATCTTACCCATTTCTTTTTCTATTAACCTACAATATCGTACAAATCATTATAGAAATCAATCTACTCGATTTTCGATTTTAGAAGAAAATAGAAGAAATGCGGAATAATTAAGATGCTAAAACAGATCTCTAAAGAAAAATCGCGTGCAATAAAGCCAGCAATGGCAATCACTTCTTAGCAGGAAGCACATACAGGGGCACCTTTGAATTCTTCAGCAGGTTCTCGCAAACACTACCCACCATAAGTTCATAAAGCATACTACGGCCATGGCTTCCTAACACAATGAGGTCTATTCCCAGTTTTTCCACCTCATGGTGGATGGTTTCCATAATTTCACCCTGCACTAGAAGCACCTCGCAGTTTACACCTTCGGAAATTACCCTGGACTTGTATTCATCGAGTTTGTGGTGCTCATCCAACAGGTGTTCCGCACGGGCGTCCCTTATATATTTGGGGCCCACATCATAGCCAATGAATTCGGGATCGGGCCGTGCAACATGCACCAGCCAGCACTTGGCGTCATAAACCTTTGACAATTCTGCTGCTTTGGCAACAATATCTTCAGTTACTGAAGAGAAATCGATTAACCCTAAAATATTCTTCGACATGATTTAAAAATTAAAACTGAAAATAAATGAATTGTTCTCCAGGTGTTTGTGCTATCAGCAACAGGAACAGCATAACCGCCCAGACTATACTCAATAACCACCAGGGTGTTTTTTCAGACACCGCTTTTACGGAGGTATTTCGCATCAACCAGTGGACGATAAAAAGTAATCCAATAACCAAAAAGGTAATCCACAGGTCTAATGAAGATACCACTTTTTCGCCTGATTGCATAAAGAACATGGAACCTAAAATATCCATAGCCGTTCCAAAATCTTCCGCCCGGAAGAATACCCAGGTAAAGTTCACACAGGTATATGTTAGAAAAGCCAGCACAATCCCGTTCCATGCGTTGATTTTTAGTGTGATATGCATCTTCAAAAAACGCTCAACCATGAGGTAGAATCCGTGTAAGCCTCCCCAGATAACAAAGGTCCAGGCCGATCCATGCCACAAACCTCCTAGCAACATGGTTAGCGCCAAATTTATGTAAGTTCGGGTTGGGCCCTTTCGGTTTCCTCCCAGCGGGATATACAAATAATCGCGCAGCCAGCTGGAAAGTGTTATGTGCCAGCGCCTCCAGAGATCAGAAAAACCGATGGCGGCATAGGGGTATTTAAAGTTATCCGGGAGGATTATACCCAGCATAAGCGCAATACCTATAGCACAGGTAGAATACCCGGCAAAATCAAAAAAGATCTGGCCGGAGAAGGCCAGCGTACCTGCCCAGGCATCCAGGGAATGTAACACCTTGCCGGCGCCAAAAGCATTGTCTGCTGTTTGAGAAAGCAAAACATCTGCCATGATCACCTTTTCGAATAATCCCAGTGTCAGCAAAAAGAAACCCCAGAAGAATTGTTTGGTTGTGGCCCTTTTGGGTGCATAGAACTGAGGAATAAGCTCCGGAGCCCTTACAATTGGTCCGGCCACCAGCTGAGGGAAGAAGGTTACGAACAGGGCAAAATCCAGGAAGGTTTTGGCCGGCTTGTTCCTCCTGTAGTACATGTCTATGGTATAGGACATGGTCTGGAAGGTATAGAATGAGATTCCCATAGGCAACAGGATATCCGGTGCAGCGGCTTCGTATTCGACACCCACGGCATTAAGCAGCATCGTAAAATTCTCGAGTAAAAATCCACCGTACTTAAAAAACGCCAGGAAACCAAGGTTTACAATAATACTGAGGTAGAGCCACATCTTTCTTTTGCGCTCATTGGTCTCCGTATATAACTTGTTCCCAGCGGTCCAGTCTACCACTGTAGATATCCAGAGCAGGAGGATAAGCGGGGGGTTCCACATGGCATAGAACAAATAACTGGCCAGGAGGAGGATTCTTTTTTTGTTGGTCCATTTAATGGGGCTGTAGTACAGCGCCAGGACCACTACTAAGAAGACAATAAATCCAAGGGAGTTGAATAACATCTTTTATGGTTTGGTTGGTGTGGTTGAATTGTTTATAAAGCGCCGTCCTTCAGCATTTGTGCGGCAACATCAAGGGTGAATTGTTTGGCGTCTGGTGTATTCAGGTGCGACCACTCCGGCGGGGTATACTTGTTCATAAAAGAGTAATCCTGGAAGTGGTAGCCAAAACTGCCGGTCTGCTCAACAAGCTGGTCAAAATACATGTCCCTGGGAAAGGCTTTACTCTCTATATCGAGAAACAGGTCTGAAGAGGGGCACCTTACGAATATTACCTGCCCTCCCCGTTCTTCAAATGCCTTGACAAGGCCTACGGTCATGGCTATTGTACCTTTTCTTCCCTCCTCAATTACCTCCGGAGGTGGAAGGGCTTCGGGAGGAACATTAACCGCATCCTTCCAAACTTCTGTTACCATTTTGGCGTATTCCGGATCGGTATCGGCCCTCCACATAGTAATATTCCGGTCCCAATCCAGATACTGGAACATAGGGAAAGGAGGTTCCCCAGGTACACGTGCAGGTAATTGGATTTTCCATTCCAAAAGGGTTCTCGGATCTAGTTCGTTATAAAATGTTTCCGGGCTGGCACACAGGAAGGCAAAGGTGTTCTGCAATGGCTTTTTCACCGTATGCGTCCAGCGGTCTGCCCAGGTCCTGCTGTGATAATGATCCAGTAACTTTTGTGCACGCCGGAAGAAAAACTGGTCCATTGTTGGCGGACTGAAATACAACGGGGGGGTTATACCCAGGATAATCTTCCCGGAATAACTACTGTTTTCCACGATATCTTTCAGTGCAGCGATGGGGTTGGTTCCCGCAGCGGCCAGCATTACTGGTCTTCGACCGGTTACGGACTCAAATTCGTCCAGCTGGAAATCAAAAAGTACACGGGAAGAACCCAGCAGTACCACATCATCTTTTCCCAAATTCTCAATACTTGCACGGTGTTCCGCATAAAGATGCTTGTCGTCTTCAGGGGCAATAGGATACCCTTCACTCCTCCAGTGCAATTCCCAGAAAATTAATGTGACCAGGGTTAGGCCCAGTGCGAGGAATACGGTTTTTTTATTCATGCCAAAATACGTTTAAAGCCCTCCTGGTCTAATTGCCATGATAAAACCAGCAGCATTTAATTAATAGTAATTCTGATCATGATATCGCACAGGTTTCCTCCATTATCAACTTATAAAGGACACCTTCTTGCGCTATCGAAATAGGCAGGAATAAGGTTGGTTGTTTTGGTGGCTGATTTAAATATAGGTGATTTTCGTTAACATATTCTCGGATGTCCCGGTATATTTTCAGTAAATGACCGATTAAATATGTTATGTGTAAGATGTTTCTCTCATTTTTCGATATCCTGAACAAGTTTCATAAATCGACAAAACATTCCTTTAATCGTGCTGAAGACAAATGTGCACCCGTCGACATAAGGTACATTTCCCCGTTTTTAGGCTAAGAAAGGGGCAAAAAGCTGTAAAATCCCGCGTTTTATCTAAAAGTCCGGACCAGTATGATACCTCACCATAATTTGTGATGGTATATCTCAAAACCCCCGAATATGAAACTTAAGATTAACCTTGTTGAAGTTGGGCGTTTCTTAATCTGTCTGGGAATAGCCTTTGTTGGGTGGCTTTACATGTGGAATACCGGTTCCATTTTCTAGACCGGCCTACCTCCCAATTACTAATTATCATTTAATAGGTAGCGGTATAGTTCTGATGGTGCCGGACAGCCCAGTTGATCCATGATCTGCTGTAGTTGTGTCCTGAGCATAGCAATGGTATGCATTCCCCCTTCCCTGCCCAGTGCGGCTACGCCATACATAAAGGGCCTTCCTATAAATGTAAAGTTGGCCCCTGAGGCCATTGTACGGGCAATATCCGGTCCGGAACGCAGTCCCCCATCCATCATAATCACCGTTTGGTCACCATAGAGCCAGGCCAGTCGTTTTAAGGTAGATATTGTAGCTTCTCCTGCATCCAGTTGCCTGCCTCCATGGTTGGAGATGATGACTCCATCCATTCCCAGTTTTATGGCCTTTTTCATATCATAGGAGGAGGCTACACCCTTGAGCACCAGCTTTCCCTTCCAGCGGTCACGGATAGGTCCTATTTTTTCTTCGTTTAATCTTTTGTCAAAGGTTTGGTCCATAAACTGCCCGAGCTGACTAAGGTTAAGATTCCCCGGCATGTAGGGATCCAGGTTGGCAAAGCGGGGGGCTCCCTCTTTCAGGGTGGCCATAGTCCATTTGGGCCTGGCAATCATCTGTAAAATATTTCGGAGGGTAAGTCGTGGGGGCATGCTCAATCCACTTCGGATCTCTTTCGGCCTGTAGCCAAAGGTCGGGACATCGCACAAGAGCACCAGGACTTCTACTCCTGCAGCTTCAGCGCGTTTAATAAGGTCGTCCCGCATCTCATCTGAAGCCGGGTGGTAGAACTGAAACCAGGCCTTGCCTTCGGTAATCTCACTGATCTCTTCAATGGCCGTAGTTGCCACAGTGCTTAAGATAAAGGGAATATTCTGTTCAAAAGCAGCTTTTGCCAGTATCCTGGAGGCACCGGGCCAGATCAGGCCCTGCAGTCCAATAGGTGAAATCCCAAATGGAGCACTATACGTATGCCCGAACAGGGAGGTGGACAAATCTGCCCCGTTAAAGTTGCTGAGATAATCGGGCTGAAGTATTACCTCCCTGATCTTTTGGGTATTCCTGTGCAGGTTAACCTCCTCATTGCACCCGCCATCCAAATAATCAAAGGCAAATCCGGGAATGCGATTCCTGGCCTTTTCCCTCAGGTCTTTCACTCTGGGAAAGCGGTGGTCAAACTGTATTTTATCCTTGTTCCTCATGTCTGGCTGTCAATAAAGGTAGGAATTCCTCAGGTCTAATTGATGAGCCAATCAAAGAGCAAGCTCTGATCCACCAGCATATCGTCAAAGGGCGTATAAAAACCCCTTCTCATTCAAAAACAGGTACTTTGGAATTAGTTTATTTGAATAACTAACGTATTCCCCCTACTATTACCCAATATACAATTAGGCACAAGGCTTATAATTTTGCCTTAACTTTAGTCTCCTGCAAATCGCATAGGTGTATACGATAGTCGACATAGAAACCACTGGCAACGGGATCAAGGGAAACAAGATCACTGAAATATCCATTTTCAAGACGGATGGCGAGCAAATTCTCGACGAGTTTACTTCCCTGGTTAACCCGGAATGCGAAATTCCTTACTTTATCACCGGCCTTACCGGCATTGACAATTTCATGGTGCGCAATGCCCCTACCCTTTCCGAAATAGCACCGCAGATAGAGGAGATTACACGGGATTCGATTTTCGTGGCACACAGCGTTAATTTTGACTATCACGTCATCAAAAATGAGTTTGCCCTTATTGGAAGGGCATTTGTTCGTAAAAAGCTTTGTACGGTGCGCCTGGCAAGAAAGGCATTTCCCGGATTTTCTTCCTACAGTCTTGGAAAATTGTGTTCGTCCCTTGAAATACCCATTACAGACCGCCACCGGGCAAGGGGGGATGCAGAGGCCACCACTACTCTTTTTCATAAGGTTCTTGCACAACCCGATTCGGATTCTCTGATCAGTTATTTTTTAAATGCCCGGTCGCAGGAGGCTACATTGCCCCCTGGCCTGTCCCGTGAAACTTACGAGCGCCTTCCCAAAAAACCGGGGGTCTATTATTTCAAAGACCACAAAGGAGAAATTATCTATGTGGGCAAGGCTAAAAACATTCAAAAAAGGGTACTGGGGCATTTTTACGACCGTTCTGAAAAAGAAATGAGGCTATGCAGGGAAACTACCGATATCAGCTTTGAACTGTCAGGGAGTGATTTGCTTGCTCTTCTTATGGAATCGGCAGCCATTAAGCATCATTTTCCCCGGTATAATCAGGCACAAAAGCGCAACACCCTGCCCTATGGGATATTTTCATATGAAGACCGAAATGGCATCATACACCTGGCCTTTGAGCGCTTGTCCAAAGTTAAAAGGCCGATAGCGGTTTTGCGTAACAGCACGGAATGCCGGTTATTTCTGGAGGAGCTATGCAAGGCGTATGAACTGTGCCCTCGATACTGCCACTTACAGGAAAATGTGAGGAAGTGCTCTCATTTTCGAATATCGAGTTGCCGTGGGATATGCCGGGATGAAGAAACAGCAGATGCCTACAATAAACGGGTAAGCAGGGCTATAAAGGACTACCGAAGGCAACAGGAAAACCTGATTATCAGGGAAAAGGGAAGGACTGCAGATGAAAAAGCCGTGGTATGCATCCAGGATGGGTGTTACAAGGGGTATGGATTTGTAAGCAGAGAGGCTGTCATAAATTCAGTTGAGGATCTTATGGCATTCATCATTCCACAGAAAGATACCATTGAGGCGCGTCAGCTGATTGCGGCCTATTTAACCCGTCATCCGGATAAAGGCTTGCCCATGGATTTGAAGCAGGCCCAGGCCTAACCTGTAAATCTTCAATCCGGGAAAGATAGAGGCTTTATTTATCTATCTCCCGGTACATCCGGATCACAAATAAAAGCCAGATCATAAAAATTATACCTACCACAATAGAGTAGCCCAGGATAAACGCAATCACTTTCTATACTTTAAGTAATTCATAAAACCGAGAATGGTTGGTGCCCAGAAAGCGATAAATATGGCTTCCAGTTTGTTTCCTGTGAGAAAAAGATATTCGGATACTATAATTATAGAAAGGACCACAAGCAGCATTATAAAGCTCATAGTCCCTATTTTCCCAATAAAATTCTTTAACATATCTAGGATTTAATGTGCTCTCCTAAATATAGCTATAAATTCCATACACACTTAGTGATCAGAAAATAATACGCAAAGCCTGGACGATAAAATGCCTGCACCTGAGCCTTAAATAATGTGCTACTTGCGCTTTCCACTGTTCATAAAGCTCACCAGCGTAGCGACCAGGGCAATCACAACAAAGGCAAAAACAGCAATCATAATTATGCCATTGCTCCAATCTGCTAAGGGAATCAGAAATGATTTCATAATTAAATATATTCCATTAACACCACGAAATTAAGTAAGAGGCCCTCCTGAAAATATGACCAATATCACGCCGGACAATCTCGTTCTGATGTACTTGACTTCAGGGATTCTCCAGCTAGTCCCTATTTTCTGCGTTTGATGGAATTGATCCCCAACAGTCCATAAAGCGGACAGAAACCGGTAAGGCTGGTTAGGAAAAAAACTACAGCCACTGCAATCAGGATATAAGCCCATGGTCCTTGAAGCACATCATAGTAGACCAGCAGGGCTACAGCTACTGCTACTAAAAAACGAAGGACCTTGTCCCATCTTCCCATGTTTGTTTTCATCGTGTATTTCGTTTAGCGATTCCTGATAAAAACTAAAAGTATAGGCAATGCCGTATTAAACCTATGATAAATATCAGGACTGCCTGGTGCTCGGGCAAACGAAATCTGTAGTGGGTAAGCATGCTTTCTTCATTGCCGTAAAGCCCCCGGCGATATCGACTAAATTATGGATGCCCCGGCTCTTCAATATGGAAGCAGCGATCACAGAGCGGTAACCGCCTGCACAATAAACATAAAAGGGTTTATCCGAAGGGAATTCTGCGAGGTGATCATTCAGGACAGACAATGGGGTATTAACAGCATCCTCCAAATGCTCTGCGGCAAACTCACTTTCTTTGCGTACATCAAAAACCTGATTTTCTTTTTTGGCCAGGATTTCGCTGATCTCTTCCGGAGCCTCAGATTCAAGGCTGTCAGTTTCCTTTCCTGAGGCAATCCAGCTTTCGAAACCACCTTCCAGGTAACCCAGGGTGTTATCGAAGCCTACCCTGGAGAGACGGGTAACCGTTTCCTCTTCATTCCCCGCCGGAGTTACCAGCAGTATGGGTTGCTTCACATCGGCAATTAGAGCACCCACCCAGGGGGCAAAATCACCTTTAAGACCTATAAAAATTGATCTTGGGATATGCCCCTTTACAAACTCATCCTGATGCCTTACATCCAGGATCACGGCAGCGGTTTCATTGGCCCGTGCCTCAAAAGCTTCCGGGGACAAAGCGCGCGTTCCCCGCTCCAGAATCTCACCTAAATCTTCGTAACCTTCCCGGTTCAGCTTTACATTGGCAGGGAAGTACTTAGGGGGTGGCAAGAGCCCTTCAGTAACTTCTCTGATAAACTCTTCCCGGGTCATATCCGCCCTGAGGGCGTAATTCATTTTTTTCTGGTTGCCGAGGGTGTCCACGGTCTCCTTCATCATATTCTTACCACACGCAGAACCCGCACCATGCGCAGGGTATACTATTACGTCATCGGCCAGTGGCATAATCTTGCTTCGAAGGCTATCGAAGAGCATACCCGCCAGCTGCTCCTGGGTCATATCAGCTGCCTTCTGAGCCAGATCCGGCCTTCCCACATCTCCAAGGAATAAGGTATCTCCTGAAAAGATGGCGTGGTCTTTACCATTTTCATCAATCAGCAGATAAGTGGTACTTTCCATGGTATGCCCTGGTGTGTGCAGGGCCCTGATCCTGATCTTACCCAAAACAAATTCCTGTTGATCTTCTGCTATTATGGCTTCGAAGGAGGGATTGGCAAGGGGACCGTAGACAATAGGTGCGCCGGTTTCCTTTGAGAGGGTAACATGACCGCTTACAAAATCGGCATGAAAATGCGTCTCAAAGATGTACTTAATGTCTGCCCCAGATTCATGGGCACGCCTCAGGTAGGGTCCGGTTTCCCGTAAAGGATCTACAATAGCCGCTTCCCCTTCACTCTCTATATAGTAAGCACCCTGTGCAAGGCATCCGGTATATATCTGTTCTATTTTCATGTCACAGTCAATTTTTGGCCAAAAATAATGTATTTCCCATGCAATTCGGTAACCCTAGTTACCTGACTTTTTTGTTTGCTGGGTTACTTTTTTCTGTATAGGCGACAGCGCTTCCTTCCCATCAAAATAGGCCACAGCCTCAACAATCCGCACAAACAGGTGTGATTTGGGAATAACGTTTATCAGTTCACTGTTAAAAATAATGTCGCGAAGTGGGCCAATGGCCCCGGTTATATAAAATTCCCTGCCCTCTTCACGCAGTTTGGTAATAGCTTTAAGAAGCATCTGGGTAGCTGTCGAATCTATATAATTTATAGGTTCTGCATTGAGGATAACCGCCTTCAACGCCGGTCCTTTTTCCTTTACATATTTGAAAAGCTGCCTCTTGAAAAAGCTGCAATTCCCAAAATACAGCTGATCGTCAAAACGGATTATTAGCAAATCCTCCCTGATATGCTGATCCTCCGAAAACCTATCAACATTCCGGTAATAATCAGTACCCCTGATGTTCTCCAGTATGGCAAAATGAGGTTTGGACGTACGATGCAACATCAGCACTAACGACAGTAGAACTCCTATAAGAATTCCCTCCGTAATCCCTACAAACAACGTAAGCAGAAAAGTCCCCACTAAAATGAAGAATTCATCCCTGCGCCTGAACCACAGGATACGGGCATAGGCAACATCGATCAACCTGAATACCGTAACCATGATAATACTTGCCAGCACAGCCTTTGGCAGAAAATAGAATACAGGTGTAAGGAATAGCAAAGTAGCCACTACTACAAGGCCGGAAATTAAGCCAGACAGGTTAGACCGGGCTCCAGCATCGTATAGCAGTGCAGAGCGGGAAAAACTTGCGGTAACGGGGTATGACTGGAAAAAGGAACCTATCATATTGGACAGGCCAAGCGCACGTAATTCCTGATTGGCATCCAAACGGTCTTCATTACTCTTATCTTCAATGCCCTTGGCAATGGAAACAGCCTCCAGGTAGCCAATCATGGCCAAGGTCAGGGCTATCGGCCAGAGCTTCTCCACCAGTTCCACATTCAATTCAGGCATTGAAAAGCCAGGCAGGCCCATAGGAATAGCACCCACCAAACGCACACCTTTCGCTTCCAGGTTGAACAGAAAGGCTGCTGATATTCCCAGTACCACCACCAGCAGGATCCCGGGAAACCTGGGGTTCCACTTACGGATCAGGATAATTATCAATATGCCCAGCAGTCCTATTGTAAAATCAATGGGCTGTATGTGCGGCAGGGCCTCAAATGCATTAATGATCAATTCGTAGATTCGATTGCTTTCCGCTATTTTCGCCCCGAAAAGGTGCTTTAGCTGGCTTAGCATAATAATCAAAGCTGCAGCCGAAATGAAACCGCTGATCACCGGCCTTGACAAAAAATTTACGAGAAACCCCATTCTAAGCAGGCCCAGTACAAGTTGGATGGCCCCAACAAAAAAGGCAAGGGCAATAGCGAGTGCTATGTACTCTGCAGGGCTACTAGCACCGATTATACCCAGACCAGCCGCAACCAAAAGGGAATCCATGGCTACAGGACCAATGCCAAGGTACCTGGATGTTCCAAAAAAAGTATAAACCAGCAACGGAAAAAGGGAAGCATACAGACCATAAACCGGGGGTAATCCGGCAATCATGGCATAGGCCATACCCTGTGGAACCAGCAGTATCCCAACCGATAAACCCGCTCCAAGGTCACGGGGAATATCCGCCCTGGTATATCGGGATATCCAGTCCAATACAGGTAAAAAGCCTTGCATGATCCAAAGGTACTACTTAATCAGAAATTCGGATAGCAGTTTGGGTAAGTGGTATTACAGGTCAAGTACCTTGATCTGGTTCCGGTTGAGCTTGATCTTCCCTTCTTTCTCCAGGCTTTTCAAAAGTCTGGAAATGACCACCCTGGACGTATGCAGGTCATGGGCAACCTGGAGGTGTGTAGCATAAATAACATCGTCATGGGTCACCATGGCTTTATCCCTGAGGTATTTGAGCAGGCGCTCATCCATTTTCATAAAAGCAAGGGTGTCTACGGTCTCCAGTAATTCCGACAGCCGGGTATGATAGCTGTCCAGGATAAATCGCCTCCAGCTGGTATACCGGCTTAGCCATTCTTCCATTTTTTCAATGGGGATCATAAGCAGTTCGGTATCCGTCTCTGCAACTGCCCGGATCTCGCTTTTGCCTGTGCCCATACAACAGGAAAACGTCATGGCACAGGTATCGCCTTTTTCGATAAAATAGAGGATAAGCTCATCTCCCACCTCATCTTCCCGCATAACCTTAATGGCCCCGCTAAAAAGAAGGGGCATGGCGGAAATGGATTGTCCGATATCCATCAGTGTCTCTCCCTGCCTGACTTTTTTACAAACCCCAACGGCTTCGATCTCGTTGAGCAATTCCTCTTCGAAAAGATAACCATAATGCCTTTCCAATAATTCGCGCATATCCTTTTTGTTTGGTCAGTTACTGAGGTATTATATGTACCGTGTACAATTTTCCCTCCCGACTAAGGTAGTCAAAACCCTCGTGCAAAAATTGCTGGGATTTGGTATTGGGATAATACGTAACCGGTTCAATGCACAGCATGTTGGGCACCTCTGTCCACAACATAAAGTTATCAAATCCATTTGTCTTTACCGTAATCCTGCACTGGTCCTGCAAAACTAATTCGCAGGCATTCGGAATTTCGAGGGCCCTGCTCCCTGCCTGCATTACCTCACCCAGGGTTATTTCATGTTCACCGGCTTCAATACGGGGGTTTTCCGTAATCAGGTTGAAAGCAGGATGGTATCCCAGCATGTAAGGCATGTCCGCTTCACCCTTTATCTCAAAGGAAACGGTAAGCCCCTTATAAGTCAGTTCAAAGGTCTTGGTAAACTCAAAGGAATAGGGCCATATCAGGTACTGCATGGGCGACCTGTCCGGATACTTGGAGTTCTTAACCACGGTCCCGGCGGTGTAGCTTTTCCGATAGGAAGCCGAATTTTCGGTCACGGAAACCTGCTCGTAATCCAGTTCCCTCAACAGGCCATGCTGATCCTGAATAGCATTGCCTTTGGGTACCTGCACGCGGTAGGCAGTATCTGCCGTGGGGCCTATAATGGGGAACATTTCGGTATCGCTGTGCCCCCAACCCCGTTGTCCCTTCTGGTGAATAAGTTCAAATTTGCCATAGGAATAACCAACCAGTTCACCCTGATCAATTCTAACCGTATGATTACCAGATTTTAAAATGTCCATTGGTATTTCTTTAGCGGCAAGGCCTTGTTAGACACAAAAGATGTATCCCTATTCCATGAACCCCTGTTCCCGCATCCAGTCATCGTTGTAAACCTTGCCCACATAACGGCTTCCGTGATCATGGAACAAGACCACCACAACATCATCCGGAGTAAAATGCTCTGTAAGCTGAAGCACCCCTTTGATCGCTGCACCGGCGGAATTTCCCAGGAACATCCCTTCTTCACGGGCCAGTCTGCGTGTATAAACTGCAGCATCTTTATCCGTAACCTTGGTAAAGCCGTCTATGATATCAAAATTCACGTTTTTAGGAAGGATATCTTCCCCTATTCCTTCGGTTACATAGGGGTATATTTCATTTTCATCAAATATTCCCGTCTCGTGGTATTTTTTAAAAACAGAGCCGTAAGTGTCTACTCCCCAAACCTTGACATCCGGGTTCTTCGACTTCAGGTAGCTGCCCACCCCGGAAATTGTACCGCCGGTTCCAACACCAACCACAAAATGGGTCACCTTTCCTGAGGTCTGTTCCCAGATCTCAGGCCCGGTAGTCAGGTAATGGGCTTTGGAGTTGGAGGGATTATCATACTGATTTACATACCAGGAATTGGGTATCTCAGTTGCCAGCCTCCGTGCTGTGGAATAATAACTCCTGGGATCTTCCGGGGCTACGTCCGTAGGACAGATATGCACTTCGGAACCAACGGCCCTGAGAATATCAATTTTCTCCTTCGATTGCTTATCGTTTATCACGCAAACAATCTTGTAGCCTTTTACTACAGCGGCGAGAGCGAGACCCATTCCTGTATTGCCTGAGGTACCTTCAATAATAGTCCCTCCTGGTTTAAGCAGGCCGGATTGTTCAGCATCTTCAATCATCTGCAGGGCCATGCGATCCTTTACCGAGTTTCCAGGATTAAAGGTTTCGTATTTGGCCAGCACCAGGCAGGGGAGGTCCCTGGTAAGCTTGTTTATTTTCACCAGGGGGGTGTGCCCTATGGTTTCGAGTATAGTATCAGCGTATTCCATGTTGTGCAAAGATAGTATTCCGGGCAAAAAAGACGCTTCGGCTAGTACGTTAAAAAGTTCACAAGATATTGGGGATTATTCGAATTGGATAGCCCTGACCGGAGTAATCCTGGTAATAATTACGGATGGCAGTATCAGCATGAGCAGGCAGAGCAACAATACCCCAAGATTAAGCAACAGCACTGTAGGGATATCCAGTGAAACAGGTATGTAGTCTATATAATATTCCTTGGGATTGGGAAATTTAAAGAGCCTGTAGCGATCCTGCACCCAGATCAGGCCCAGACCAAACAGGTTGCCCCAGAACAATCCCACGCCTATCAGATATGCCGCATTGTAAAGGAATATTCTTCGTATTTGCCAGTTGTGAGATCCCAGTGCCTTCATTATTCCTATCATCTGCGTGCGCTCCAGGATAAGCACTAACAGGGCCGTAATCATATTGATACCACCCACGATGATCATTATTCCAATAATGATAGCGATGTTGAAATCAAAAAGGCCAATCCATTCGAATATCTTGTAATACTTACCCATAATGGTCTGTGTATCCAGCGTGGAAAGGGTCTTTCCATAGATCTCGGCGCTCTTGGTTTCGATGTCATCAAAATTTTCCAGAAAGATCTCAAAATTGCCTATTTGATCTGATTCCCAGCGGTTCATGCGCTGAACATGGCGGATATCCACGAAGAGGTAGGTGCTGTCGAACTCCTCAAAACCGCTGTCGTATATTCCAACCACCTTAAATTTCCTCTGGTTCGGTATTTTGGAAGGGTCTTCATCCCTGAGGAAAAAGGTAAAGAATTCATCCCCTACTCCCAATTGCAAACGATTGGCCATATAGGCCGAAAGCAAAACCTCCTCATTTAATGACCCCTCATAATCCGGGATTTTCCCGGCAACAAGGTATTCCTGAAAGGCAGACCACTTATAATCCGGCCCCACGCCTTTAGCAATAACCCCTTCAAAAGTCTCGGAAGTCCGGATGATACCTGCTTTAGTCGCTACGGCCTGCACATGTGACACTCCCTCAACATTTTTGAACTCCGGGTAAAATTCCTGGTCCAGGGAAACGGGGACTACAGAGACCTCCGAGAGGTTGTTGTCGTAATTGTAGATCTGAATATGACCATTGAAGACCGATACCTTTTCACGAATCTTTTCCTTTAGGCCCACCCCGGTAGCGATAGCCACCAGCATCATGATAACCCCAAGGGCAATGGCCAATACCGCAATTTTTATTATTGGGGCGGATATGCTAATTTTATGATCCCCGCCTTTGATAAGTCTCCTGGCAATAAAAAACGATAAATTCAAGGTAATGCCCTTTATGTCCGGTCTCAAAAATACGTTATTCTTATGGTTTTTGTGGCTGATGGCCTGCGGGAATATAGCCAACGACAAGACCACAGACACAACAGCATCGGGATCGGTATCTGCAGAGGTAGAAAAAGCGATTGTTGTGGCTGCCAACCGTACCTCGGAATACCTGAAGCTTCTGCGCGGAAAGAAAGTCGGCATTGTGGCTAACCCTACAAGCGTAATCTTTAGAGGTCCAACCGATCCGCATCAGGGTTATACGCATCTGATAGACTCCCTGCTATCCCTGGATATTAACATAATAAAGGTTTTTTCCCCGGAACATGGATTCCGTGGCATGGCCGATGCCGGAGAAGCTGTAAAAGATGGGGTGGATACCCAGACCGGATTGCCCATAACCTCTCTTTACGGAAAGAACCGCAAACCAACAGCCTCGCAATTGGAAGGTCTTGATCTGGTCTTGTTCGATATTCAGGACGTAGGAGTTCGTTTCTATACCTATATAGCAACACTGCAACTGGTTATGGAAGCCTGTGCTGCTAAAAACATACCCGTGTTGGTTCTGGACCGCCCCAACCCCAACGGTCATTACGTGGACGGGCCTACTATGGAAAAAGAACACCAGGGTTTCCTGGGAATGACCCCTATCCCACTGGTTTACGGGATGACCATCGGGGAATATGCTATCATGATCAACGAGGAAGGCTGGCTTGAAGGGGGTGTTAAGGCAGATCTGACGGTTATACCGCTTGAAAACTACACACATGAAAAAACCTATTCCCTGCCTATCCGCCCCTCGCCAAACCTGCCCAATGACCAGGCCATAAATCTCTATCCGTCCCTGGGGCTTTTTGAGGGAACCCACGTAAATGCAGGAAGGGGTACGGAATTTCAATTCCAGCGTTTTGGAGCCCCGTTCTTAAGTGAAGAACATTTTGAATTCTCCTATACCCCGGAACCTAATTTTGGTTCAAAAAATCCAAAGCACAAGGGGGAAATTTGCCATGGCTTGGACCTCAGTAAGTATCCCCGGATGAGTGTGGTTTCTTTGAAATGGCTGATATCAGCCTATGAGCACAGCCGCGATCAATCCGCATTCTTTAAAACCTCAGGTTTTACCAAACATGCTGGTACAACCAAACTGCAGTTGGCCATTGAATCCGGTCTGGGGGAAGAAGAAATCAGAAAAAGCTGGCAAGCCGATCTGGCACGCTTTAAGGCCATCAGGGCCAAATATCTGATCTATCCCTGATTATTCTTCTGCTACCGTTGTGGGTCTCCGGTATTTATGAAAGGGTTGTTTAAGCAATCCGGAAATGCTGCCATTTTCAACACGGTCCGGAAAGGTATCCACTCCGTATACAATATTTTCCCGATCAAGTTTCATATAAGTACCAAACATACGATCCCAGATGGAGAAAATGTTCCCGTAATTAGAATCTGTATACGGGAGCACATAATGGTGATGTACCTTGTGCATATCCGGAGATACCAGGATCCAACTGATTATATCATCAACTTTCTTGGGAAGTCGGATGTTCGCATGACTAAATTGCGTAGCCAGCAGGGAAAGGGACTGGTAAAGCATCACTATCCCAATAGGAGCACCAACTATAAAAACTCCGAACAGGGTAAAGCCAAAACGAATAAAGCTTTCAAAAGGATGATGGCGGTTTGCCGTAGTGGTATCTACCTCGTGATCGGTATGGTGCACCAAATGGATCATCCACAGGGGTTTTACCTTATGTTCCACGTAATGGGCTAGATAGGCTCCTATCAGATCCAGCAAAAGCACCCCTAGAAGTGCGTATAGCCAGAGGGGCATTCCTTGGATCCAGTTGATGATTCCAAAATTGTTCGCTGCTACCCAATCGCTGGTTTGCAACAACAGAAAAGCCAGCGCAAAATTGATGATGATAGTCGTCACGGTAAAGAAGAAGTTGGGCAGGGCATGACGCCATTTCCTGTATTTAAAACGAAACAGGGGCACAGCACCTTCCAGTAACCAGAAAAAGCTTATCCCCAGAACCAGCAGGACACTGCGGTGGGATGAGGGGATGGTTTCGAAATAATTCAATATTGCTTCCATAGGCCGCTAAAATACTACATTATCATTATTCAGGAATTCGTTAACCGGGCCTTCATGTTTTCCACAATCTGATAAGCTGCAGGGCAAATCGCAACATTCTTTAGGGTAAGGTTACTAATCTGGTGAAAATTCCTCCGATCGGTATGGGGAAATTCCCGACAGGCCTTCGGGCGAAAATCGTAGATCATACAATGGTTATCGGGACCCAGAAACGTACAGGGCAGTTCCTGCAAAACGTAATCCTGTTCATCATCCACTTGTAAATAGTTTTCAATAAAGACACCCGGTTTCATACGCAACTTCCTGGAAATTCGTTCAATATCGGCCCGGGTAAACAGCGGGCCGGTGGTCTTGCAGCAATGTGCGCATTTGAGGCAATCCGTCCGTTCAAATTCCTCATCATGCAATTCCTGCATCAGGCTATCCAGGTGCCTGGGAGGTTTTTTTCGTAGCTTTTTAAAGAATTGTTTATTCTCCTGATGTGTCTGCGCAGCCCTTTCTTTCAGGTTAGACAAGCGTATTTCCATTTTCTCTTTCACAATGCTTAATGATTCTGATATGTTTCTTTCAGAATCCCTTCAAAAATCCCAAATTTGTATTCAATTAGCAAATCAATCCCCATGGACCTTTTCGGCGAGGCCCTCAAAGATTATCAAAAGGGACGGTATACCGAGGATCTTATCACCTTTACCTCCCTGGAACAGGAAGATATCCTGCCCCTCCCCCATCTTTTTCGTTCCTATGAAAACATGCCATTTTTGGAGCAGCAAGCTTTAAAGCTATGCAGGGGGAAAGTCCTGGACGTTGGCTGTGGTGCGGGTAGCCACAGTCTTTATTTGCAGGAACGGGGATTTTCGGTTACAGCACTGGATGTTTCCGAAGGAGCTGTACAAGTTTGCAGGCTTAGGGGTGTAAAGAATGTGGTCCATGGTTCTATTCAGGAATATTCAGGCACGAAATTTGATACCATTTTACTGCTGATGAACGGGATTGGGGTGGCCGAAAAAATACAGTCGTTAGGGTCTTTCCTGGAGCATTTAAAAACACTATTGCAGCCGGGAGGACAGATTTTAACAGACAGTACGGACATTCTCTATGTTTTTGAAGAAGAGGATGGTAGTTTTCGCATTCCAGCTATGGAGGATTACTACGGAGAGCTTATCTTTACAGTAGAATATAAAGGTCAAAAAAGCAAACCATTTCCCTGGTTTTATATCGACTTTACCCTATTGAAGGATATCGCTGAAAATCAAGGGTTTAAATGCGAACTGATCTGTTCGGGAGATCATTTCGATTATTTGGCCTGTTTGACCATAAATACATACTAGAAGGTATGGGCAGTCGTTATAAACCCAATAATACAATTGCCATGAAAAGATTCAGGTTGTTTTTAATATTTGCCGGATTGACACTATTCCTCAACTGTTCCAAGGATGAAGATGTGCAACCCCGGCCAGAAGAGCAGATAGACAGGTCTGCCAATCTTTTGGCGACCGGTGCTTCGGCAGGTGATCTCCTGGCTAATACCAACCTCAGCAACTTGCTCATCGAAATAGCCTATGTGGAAGGGTTCAGGCCTACATCAACTGCCATGACCAACTTTGAACAATTCATCAGAGAAAGGACTTTCAAGGAAAATATCACTATACAATACAAGTCACTGCCATCACCGGGAGAAGCAACCCTGACCCTGCAGGAGGTTGCAGATTTGGAAACTGCCAATCGCACGGCTTACAATGAAAATACCACACTTGCAATCTATATCTACTTTGCAGATGCCCCTTCTGATGATGATGAGCCGGAGCAGGATCTCGTAACCCTTGGCTCTGTTTACCGGAATACTTCCATGGTTATATACGAAAGGACGGTCAGGGATATTGCGAATCGGAGCAGCAATATAACCGTAGCCGATGTTGAAGAAGCTGTTCTTTGCCATGAAATGGGCCACTTATCCGGACTTGTAAATTTAGGGTCTCCCATGATAACACCTCATGAAGATCCTGCAGCTTCAAATCACTGCGATATAGATGGATGCCTGATGGGAGCTGAAATAGAGTTTGGTGGAGGTCTCATGGGGATTCTGGAAAGGCGCGCTCTTGCCGGTAAAAGCCAGGCAGTTCCCAACCTGGACTCCGCATGCCTTGCAGATCTTCAGGCCAACGGCGGGCGCTAGGGAATATTCAGGTATTTATGGGTCTGTAAGGAAACCCTCCATTTGGGGTTGCCCATCACATAGTCAACAATTAGCGGCATCACCTTTTCCCTTACGCTCCATTCGGGTTGCAGATATAAGATGCAATCCCCGTTTATCTTTAGGGCCTGTTCTTCAGCAAACTTAAAATCGTGCTTGTTGTATACGATAACCTTCAATTCATGTGCCTGCTTGTAGACAGCCTGCAGAGGCAACTTATTCTTTTTGGGCGAAAGGCAGATCCAATCCCAGCTACCGGTTAGCGGATAGGCCCCGGAAGTCTCAATGTGGGTCTTCAACCCCCTGGCCTTCAGCGCAGAAGTGAGGGGCTCCATATTCCAGGTAAGGGGTTCCCCACCGGTGACCACTATAGTATCCGAAGCCTTTGCGGCATTTTCCACTATCTCGTCTATGTGCGTAGGGGGATGAACATCCGCATCCCAGCTTTCCTTGACATCGCACCAGTGGCATCCCACGTCACATCCTCCAACCCGAATAAAATAGGCGGCGGTACCCTTGTGGTACCCTTCTCCCTGTATGGTATAAAAAGCCTCCATCAAAGGCAGCATCCTGCCTTTATCAACCTCAGCCATTACTTGCTTATCTGCCATTCGGCAAAGATACTACTTCGACATAACTTCTCCTTCCAATCTGAAATTTCTATGCTTTCCAATAGATGGGAGAACGGGGTTAAAATCCCAAAAATTACCCTATTTTTAACCTAAATTTCTGCTATGTCCAGTCAAGAAGAGTTTTTCAGTCATATTGAGAAGGGATATAAAACCAAGGGAGACTACCTGATAATGGGATCGGCCATCTATGAAGGGGAACCAGTGCAAGGGGCCTTTGTGAAAATACCCCTCAAAACGCTCAATAGACACGGACTTATTGCTGGTGCTACGGGAACCGGAAAGACCAAAACCCTGCAGGTAATTGCCGAAAACCTCAGTGAACAGGGTATCCCCGTTCTGCTAATGGACCTCAAGGGAGATCTTAGCGGACTGGCCAAGCCAAGTCCGGGACACCCAAAAATTGATGAGCGTCATGAAAAAATAGGGCTTCCTTTTGAACCCAAACGTTTTCCGGTAGAGATATTATCACTGTCAGAACAGGATGGGGTAAAGCTCAGGGCCACGGTGTCGGAATTTGGACCGGTGCTACTATCACGCATCCTGGATCTCAATGAAACCCAGGAAGGAATTGTTGCTGTTGTATTCAAGTATTGCGATGATAACAAGCTGCCTCTTTTGGACCTGAAAGACTTCAAAAAAGCACTGCAGTATGCAACCGGAGCTGGAAAAAAGGAATTTACCGAAGCCTACGGAAGGATTTCAACCAGTTCCACAGGAACCATCCTCAGAAAAATCATCGAACTGGAACAGCAGGGTGCCGAGCTTTTTTTCGGGGAAAAGTCGTTCGATGTGAACGATCTTACACGAATTGATGAGGAAGGTCGGGGCATGATCAACATCATCCGCCTTACAGACATACAGGACCGGCCCAAACTCTTCTCTACCTTTATGCTGAGTCTGCTCGCAGAAGTTTACGCAACCTTCCCGGAACAGGGAGACAGTGACCGCCCGGAGCTGATACTGTTCATAGATGAAGCCCACCTGATATTCAAAGAAGCCAGCAAGGCCCTTCTGGAGCAGATTGAAAGTATAGTAAAACTTATACGTTCCAAGGGTGTTGGACTATATTTTGTTACTCAGAATCCAACGGATGTGCCGGATGAGGTACTGGCACAACTAGGGCTTAAGGTGCAGCATGCCCTGCGGGCTTTTACTGCCAGGGACCGGAAAGCGATCAAGCTCACTGCAGAGAACTACCCGATATCTGAATATTACGATACCAAGGAAGTACTAACCTCACTTGGCATAGGGGAAGCATTGATCACTGCCCTGGATGAAAAGGGCCGGCCAACTCCCCTTGCTGCTACTATGCTTAGGGCACCCATGAGCCGTATGGATGTTCTAACACCGGCAGAGTTAAAGGAAGAGATAGCCAATTCCAAATTGGTTCCCAAGTACAATGCTGTTATCGACCGGGAAAGTGCCTATGAATTGCTGAATGAAAAGATTGCCCGGGCCGAGGAGCTGGCCCGGAAGGAAGAAGAAAAGGAGGCCAGTCGCAGCAGGACAAAAAGCACAACGCGCAGCCGAACAAGCAGCAGAAGCCGTGGAAGTACACGTCAGCATCCCGTTGTAAAAGTTTTAACCAGTGCCACCTTTATCCGGGAGGTATTTGGAATTATGAAAAAAGTAATGCGCTAAAACCATGTCAAAAAGAAAGCTACCCATAGTAATTATCATTCTCGGACTTTTCTGGCAATGCCAACAGGATAAGGACCTCAGTTTTAGCATAAGACAGGACGGTGTAGGCCTCGTAAACCGCGACACTCCCTTTGCCGATATTGAATCGCTTTATGAGGCAGATTCCGTAGTCGTGGATTCTGTCTATTCCCTTTCCTCAAACCAAAGGGTGCGGATTTTTGAAAAGGGAGGAAAGCACTTGCTGTCCATTACCTCCAACTCGGATAGTATACCCGGCATAGGAAACATTCGTATTCATGACCGTCGTTATGTAACCGACAACGGGATAGGACTGGCCAGTACCTTTAAGGATATTAAGGAGCAATATGAAATTAAGAAAGTGGTCACTTCCCTGAGCAATGTGGTTGTCTTTGTGAAGAACCATGACCTGTACTTTACCATAGACCGCGAAGAACTACCGGCCAGTCTGCGATATACCCGGGATGTGAATATTGAGGCCGTGCAAATCCCGGACAAAGCGGCACTCAAATACCTGATGATAGCCTGGGAATAGAGCTTCTGATCTTAGCCTTTTTAACTTCATCAACCCATTTGCAATGCCAAATACCTGTTTTAATTTATACAGGAACTAAGTATTTTTGCCTCCTTATTCAACAGGTTACCCCCTGGTAACTTCTTTAATAATGAGAAAACTGCTCAACCGCTTACTACCACCCCTTTACGGAGCCTATTTTAATTTTATAGCATTGTTTTCTGAAAAGATGGCGGCTGAAAAAGCCTTCACCCTTTTTGTTACCCCCAGAAAAGGTAAGGTCCTTCCCATTCAAAAGGCTTTTCTGGAAGATGCCATGGACCAGGTGATCACTATTGGCGGGATGGGACTTCAGACCTACCACTGGCCGGGGGAAAAAGAAAGGGTTCTGCTTTTACACGGATGGGAGAGCAATACGTTCCGCTGGAAAAAATTAATAAAAGAACTCCGCAACAATGGTTTTGATATCGTAGCATTCGATGCTCCTGCACATGGCAAATCGACGGGGGTAATTTTCAATGTAATCCTCTATGCAGAATGCGTGGAAGAAATCTGCAAGGTATATAAGCCTAAACACATCGTGGGGCATTCAGTTGGCGGTATGACCGCAGTTTACCATCAGTATGCGTACGATTCCAAAGGCATAGAGAAAATAGTTACCATAGGATCTCCTTCAGAGTTTCCGGAGATTATGGACCAATATCAGAAGTTGCTGAGATTCAACAACCGGGTAATGCGGGCGCTGGATAATTATCTCTACAAGCATTTTGGTTTTAGGATTAAGGATTTTTCTACTTCACAGTTTGCCAAAGAGCTTAAGATAAAGGGCTTGCTTATCCATGATGAACTGGATACCATTGCACCTTTTTCTTCCTCAGAACGCGTTCATGCCAGCTGGGAAGGGAGCAAACTGATCAGGACACGGGGATTGGGGCATTCCATGCACCAGGAGCAGGTTAACCAGCAGATTGCAGATTTTCTGAAATCCTAGAAATGGCATACTTTTAGAGTATTAAACAACTATCTATGGCTATTACTCCTTTTCATGTGGCTATACCTGTTCATAATTTAACAGAATGCCGAAGTTTTTACAGAGAAGTCCTGGGGTGCGAAGAAGGGCGAAGCAGTGATCACTGGGTCGATTTCAACCTGTTCGGGCACCAGTTGGTAATCCATTACAAACCCAAGTCGGAAGAGGAATTACACACTAACCCGGTAGATGGGAAAAATGTGCCTGTACCGCATTATGGAGTAGTCCTGCCCTGGGATACCTTTCGTGCTTTTGCAGAAGGATTAAAGAAAAAAGGTGTTTCCTTTATTATTGAACCCTACATCCGTTTTGAAGGACAGGTTGGGGAACAGGCCACCATGTTTTTCCTGGATCCTGCCGGAAATGCCCTTGAATTCAAAGCCTTCAAGGATATGGGGCAATTATTTGCAAAATAGGGCTTACTCAGATTTCCGGAATCTTTCCCTGAACCACATCAACAGGCCGAAAATGGCCCCGAAGATCAGGGCTTCTTTACCCTCGTTCATCCAGGTCTCCATGCTGTATTCCTTTTCCAGGATTACGGAGATAATCGTGTACAGCACAATGGCTGCTATAATTTGTGAAATAAGCTTTTTTTTGTCCATTTAATCTATGCTGTTATTGAGACCATGATGTAGGCTTCCTGTCCCAACGATGCTTTCTTAATTGGGCAACCAATTCTTCTGTCAATCCTTTTCCATCACTGGTCCCTACGTTGGCCAGTACGTTGCGTTCCTTGCGCATACCCGGTATTGTTGTACTTACCGATGGGTGGGAAAGGATAAATCTGAGCGCCATTTCGGCCATAGTCATTCCTTCCGGCACTACAGGCCTCAATTGATCTGCCTTATCTGCACTGGCTTCAAGGTTTTCAGGTACAAAATAAGAGGCACGCCAGTCTCCTTTGGGAAAAACGGTATCCCGGGTAATATTCCCGGTCAGCGTACCTTCATCAAAAGGTACCCGTGCAATAACACCAATATCTAACTGATCACAAACAGGGAAGAGTACATCCTCCGGAGCCTGATCAAAAATGTTGTAAATAACCTGCACTACGTCTATATGGCCCGTATGCAAGGCCTTAATTCCATTTTCCGGTTCCCAGCGGTTCATGCTGATGCCCATAGCCCTTACCTTACCGGATTTCTTTAATTCCTCTACAGCCCTTTGCCATTCCTCCCGCTCCGTCCATCCATCATCCCAGGTATGAAACTGCATCAGGTCCAGTTGTTCCTGCCCCAAATTTTTAAGGGTTCTATGGGTATAGTCCATGATATGCTCCGTTGGATAGGATTCGTCAAGTGTATATTCCGGTTTGGCCGGCCACCGGAAGTTTTTTGGGGGTATTTTGCTGGCCGTATAGAGTTTTTTGTCCAAATGCGTTCTAAGCAATTGCCCGAGAAGGCGTTCGCTGTGCCCACTTCCATAAGCCCAGGCAGTATCGAAAAAATTTACCCCTTTTTCCACGGCTATGCTGAGGGACCGGCTTGATATCAGGTCATCGGATTCCTTCCAGCCTGCCATGCCCCACATACCGTAACCAATTTCACTAACCTCCCAGCCTGTTCTTCCTAACTTTCTGTATTTCATTCTATATGAATTTTTATTTATTTCAATTAATTTGTTGCCTTCCGGTTACTGGAATCTCAGTTTTTGTGCTCCTTCTCGTAATGCTCCCTTAGGAAGTCCTCGGCAAAATCGTTTGTGAGATCCCTAACCACAGTGTGTACGTGGTTCGCATCATCTTGTGTGTTATCGTATTCGATAATGAGCATAGGTCCCTGGATCCGATAATAATGCGGCTGACCCCATTTCATGCCACCCGCCCAGGCAAAATGGAGCTTATCCACGCCGGCTTCCATGATTTTTCGGCGAAGTACCTCGGCAAAATCAAAAATATAGTTCCCGATGTAGACCTCGAGCAAGTCCATGAAGGCCTCCTGCTGACCATGGGTCAGGGCTGTGTAGCTTATACCCATAGGTTCCAGCAGGGCAACCTCCCGTTCAATACCGGTAAAGATACCTCGTGGAGCCGTTTCAGAAAACCGTGCCTGACCAAGTTGTGTATCGGACAGGGAGTTTACCAGGTCCAGGGCCAAGGTACTCTCCTTTTTCAGTACTTGCCTTCCCGTATATGGTTCAATCGATACAATCCCCGGGTTGGATCCGAAAAATGAAGGAGTAGATGAAATCACTTTCCCTGAGTGAGAGGTAAAATTCAGGGAAATATGGTGCCCTTCAAAACGCCATCCCCAAGGCGCCTCCCGGGACGGTTCGCCAAAAACGGTTAGATGGTACCGAAGTGGATCGCGAACCGGCGACCCGTCAGGAAATTTATAATCCTGCCCCATGGAGAGCAAAACATTTTCGAGTTCCATGATTTCGATGCTCTTTTGATAGCCCTGATCACTTAGGCTGGCACCCAAAAGGGCCAGGGCAGCCTTTTTCTGGTCCGGACCCATGTCGTGAAAGTTCGGTCCTTTCCGCATCTTTGGGATAAAATGGAAGTTTTTGCGTTCATCATCCTCTATCGAGAATTGTGCCTCCCGTTGCAACTCGGGGGACAGGCTATTCAAAAAAGCGTGCGCCCTGTCCACCAGGTCCTGAGCACCAGCAGGGACAATTAATAGGCAGTTAAGAGTGATCAGAAGAAGGTAGTGTTTTGACATTGCTATGGTTTTGTGGAATAAACTAAATTATCAGTATCTTTTTTTTTAACAGGGCGATACCTATCATCCCGAAGGCAACCCAGGCAATTTTATTCGTTGTTGGCTTTATACTCCCTCTCCAGATGTTACAACTACCGGTACCGCCAGCTATCCAGATCGGCGCCGGGGGGAGCACTTTCTGCTATTCGCTTCATAATCTTGGGAATATACATGCTGTTATATCTGAGGCGACTGAGGTGATTAGGCAATTCAGGATCGCCATTCCAGCAATGTTCTGCCCGGTCTCCGTACATCACTTCACCTTCGTAATAGGGGTCGGTAGTACTTTCCAGAAAGTCTTCCATCAGGTATACGGCATTATTGAGATAATAATTGTCCATATCCCCGCAATAGATGTGGATCTTACCCCGGAGCTTCTCTCCCAACTTGTCCCAGTCGCGTTCCAGAATATGGCGTAAATCATAGTTTTCCTTCCAGTATTCGGCTACGTCATGATTAATTTCACCGGTCGTTTTATCCCATAATCGCTGTGGGTAACCCTCTTCTCCCTGAGGTGAATAGGTGGCTTCCCAGATATCCCACTGCTGTCCTGATCTTGACTTATCTCCCAGCACCAGTTCCAGGTGATTGTATTCCCTCACCGTAGTCTGAACCTGCCCCAGGTAGTCCCGATGGGCCGGAACCTCCAGCTCTTTGTGATTGCTCTTGTAGAAATAAGCATTCTCATCTTCATAGATATTGGTAAGGCAGTAGGCACGGAAATCAATAGGATCCGGGCAGGCAGCAAAACAACCGTTATATTCATCAGGGTACTTCACCTGTACGGCAAGGGCTTCCCATCCTCCGGTAGAGCCTCCGTAAAGGAAACGCGACCAGCCTTCACCCATACCCCGGAATTCCTTTTCAATATGGGGGATCAGTTCATAGGTAATCGCATCTCCGTAAGGTCCCTGATTGGCCGAATTTACCGCATAAGAATCGTCATAATAAGGGGTGGGATGCTGTATTTCGATAATCAGAAAACGGGGAAACTCAGGATCTGTCCACCGCTTGTAAAAGTCATAGGCCTCCTGTTGTTGTACACGATTGTATCCCTCAACATCAAACCGTGCGGAATACTCCGGTTCCAGGTCCTCATCTGGCGGGGTAGTTCTGAAGCCACCGAAATCCGAGGGGAAGTGCCCATGGAAAACCATAAGTGGGTAACGAGCTTCCGGGTGTTCATCAAATCCTTTGGGAAGCAGCACGTGGGCTCCCAGATACATATCACGGCCCCAGAATTTCGATAGCTTCTCCGACTTAATTTTAATATGTTTTATCCATTCCGTATCCTCAGGTTCCTCGATTGGAGGAATAACCTGGTCCAGAACAATATCGAATGAGACCTTTCCACTTTCGGGAACCGTAATTTTTATTGGTTTACTGTATATATTTCCCGGGGAGCGGTTCCACTGTTGCCCCTCACCCCTGTCCATAGGCAGTTTCACCGTGTGCCCTGTAGACAAGGTGAAGGTATCGTAAACATGTAATAATCCCTGCACCCAATAATCTCCCGGGGGAAGTTCTGAAAGGCTTTCATAGGGGAATCCAAAAATCTGTTCGTCAAACACCCTGGCCTCACCGGGCTTTAAACCTTCCACATTCATTCCAAAGACTGGCTGTGCATGGAGTCCGGCATTTATCTGAAAGCGGGGTTCCCGATCTTCATTATCGGCCAGAAGAAGGAGCAACCTGCCGTCTTCAGGGGCTTCAGACAGGTTTTCGGAAATACTGAGTTTAATACTGATCCTGGCCCCTGAGGAGACCTCATCCTGGCAGGAATTGAAGAGAATGGCAATAAAAACAAGGGATAGCGCTTTTTTCACGGTTGATTAAATTTTCGATAAAAGGTACTCATTTTGTCTTATCCCACCATACCATACACCCCTTTTTGCACGTTATAGAAAAAGCTCAACCGGCTAAGGACACCTACTTAAACACAATGTTATGAAGCAGCTGATTATATTCCTCGGGGTTGGTTTGATTATGGTTCTGGGATTTATGGCCTGCACCAATGATGAAGGTGGGGAAGACCTGGATATCGTTACCCCAAATGACAGTACCCGGTCCAAAGCAAACCAAAGAAAGTTGTAGGATCTAAGGCCTGCTCCAGTGCCTGCACCTTGCAAGCAGCGTATTTTTCAATAGCATGGCTATGGTCATAGGACCCACTCCTCCGGGAACCGGTGTAATATAAGAAGCTTTTTTGCTTACCGGTTCAAAGTCTACATCTCCTGTAATATAGTATCCTCTTTCCCTGGTTTCATCAGGAACCCTTGTAATCCCAACATCAATAATTACCGCACCTTCCTTGACCATATCAGCCTTAAGGAAGTTAGGTACCCCAAGGGCGGAAACCACGATATCGGCCTGGCGGGTAAGTTCCGCAATATTCCTGGTTCTGCTATGGGTAAGTGTCACAGTAGCATTGGCTGCCTTTCCCTTCTGGCTCATCAGAATACTGATTGGCCTGCCTACTATGTGGCTCCTCCCAATTACAACGGCATGCTTGCCTTCCGTTTCTACATCATAGCGCCTGAGCAGTTCCATAATTCCGTAGGGGGTTGCAGAAATAAAAGTCTCCATATCCAGGGCCATCTTACCAAAATTCATGGGATGGAAACCGTCTACATCCTTATCCGGATGTACCGCCATAAGTATTTTCTCCTCATCGATATGCCCGGGCAGGGGTAGCTGTACTATGTAGCCATCAATATCCGGATCTTCATTCAGCTGATTGACAAGGTCCAGAAGTTCCTCTTCAGTGGTTTCTTCGGGAAGGTGTTTCAGGGTTGACTCAAACCCGATCTTCTTGCAGGAGCGCACCTTACTACCTACATAGGTAAGGCTGGCGCCGTCATTGCCAACCAGTACAGCGGCAAGGTGTGGGACTTTCTCACCTCGTTCTTTCATTGCGGCCACCTCAGCGGCAATTTCTTCTTTAATCTGATTGGAGATCTTTTTGCCATCTAAGAGGACCATAGTGCGATATTGATTATTGGGTTTGCTAGATTCTGTTATCGGATATTTTGCATCATTTGCATCATCTTCTTTCCTCCGCCACCCTGCATCATCTTCATCATTTTGCTCATCTGGTTAAACTGTTTGAGAAGCTGATTTACTTCCTGTATGCTCCTTCCGCTTCCCTTTGCGATGCGTTTCTTGCGACTGGCATTCAATGTTGTGGGATTAGAGCGTTCTTCCGGTGTCATGGAATAAATAATGGCCTCCACATGCTTGAAGGCGTCATCTTCAATGTCCAGACCTTTAAGGGCTTTACCGGCTCCGGGGATCATACCCATCAGGTCCTTCATATTCCCCATCTTCTTGATCTGCTGGATCTGCTTGAGGAAGTCGTCAAAACCAAACTTGTTTTTGGCAATCTTCTTCTGCAGTTTGCGGGCTTCCTCTTCATCAAATTGTTCCTGAGCCCTTTCAACCAGGGAAACTACATCTCCCATTCCCAGGATCCGGTCGGCCATCCTGGCCGGATAGAAAACGTCAATAGCTTCCATTTTCTCACCGGTACCGATGAACTTAATGGGCTTGTTGACCACGGATTTGATGGATATGGCAGCACCCCCCCGGGTATCACCATCAAGTTTGGTCAGGATTACCCCGTCAAAATCAAGGACATCATTAAAGGCCTTTGCCGTATTCACCGCATCCTGTCCTGTCATAGAATCCACAACAAACAAGGTCTCCTGAGGGGAGACTGCATCCCTGATATTGGCGATTTCAGTCATCATCTGCTCGTCAACAGCCAAACGTCCGGCCGTATCGATGATGACTACATTATGGCCATTGGCCTTTGCATGGGCCACTCCGGCTTTTGCCAAGGACACAGGATCCTGGTTCTCCCTGTCAGAAAACACCGGTACCCCAATCTGATCCCCAACCACGTGCAGCTGGTCTATCGCTGCAGGGCGATACACATCACATGCCACCAGCAAGGGATTCTTAGATTTTTTCTTTTTTAGGTAGTTGGCCAGCTTACCGGAGAAAGTTGTTTTCCCGGATCCCTGCAGACCAGACATCAGGATAACCGAAGGGCTACCGGACAAGTTTATCCCGGAAGCATCGCCTCCCATGAGCTCGGTTAGCTCATCCTTGACTATCTTGACCATCAGCTGCCCCGGTTGCAAGGTCTTTAATACATTCTGACCCAGTGCTTTTTCCTTTACCCTATTGGTAAATTCCTTGGCAATCTTAAAGTTGACATCGGCGTCCAGCAGGGCCCTGCGGACCTCCTTGGTGGTCTCTGCAACATTGATCTCGGTGATTTGCCCGTGCCCTTTGAGAACATGTAGGGCCTTATCCAGTTTTTCGCTTAAACTATCGAACATGTATTGCTTTCTTTTGGGAGAAGTGCAAATTTAACAATAACAGATAGAAGTGGGAAACAATATAGAAAGAGAAAAGGGCAACTCCGGGGGTGGAGTTGCCCTTTTCAGCAAAATTGGGGCAAATAAGGTGATTTTTACGGGTTTACTCCCTGTTCACTATTGTTTTCTCTCGAATACAAGCACATCGTATGCTACGGTACCTGCCTCGGGATCATCACTCCAATCCTTCAGCTCAATGCGGTCTGCGGTAATGGAAACCAGGTTCCAGTCGTCAGTAAGCTCAGCAAAAGGTGCATCGTCTCCAAAGTTCAGGTAAACCTTCAGCTCGTTTTCATAGTTGCGAATTACCCTCCAGAGTCCGTTGAATAGCGGATCCATATTGGTGGACACGGTCACCAGGTGCTCTGGCTGGAAGTTAAAGTCGTACCCTTCAAACTCCTGAGTAATATCCACACCGTTATCCTGGTACTGAGCAACTACCCATTCTCCTTCCATCATAATGCTGCGGATCTCCACAACATCACCATCATTGGCATTATCGTCACATACGCGTTGAAGGATCAGTTCGTAACCAATTTCAGGAATCTCAAACTTTAATCGGTCGTACCTCAGGCTGCTCAATGGCCACTCGAAATTCACACCTGGCTCATCTCCTATTGTAATGGACATAACCAGTCTGCCCTGCTCATTCCTCACTATTTCCCAAGTACCTTCGTACATGATCTCTTCATTGCTAAGGGTAACTACGCCTTCTGCAAAGAAATTGAACTCATATCCGAGCAGACGGTTTATTTCCTCTCCCTGGTTCTTCACTTTTTTGATTACCCAGCTACATTCTCTCAGGATCTGTCTCAGGGAGTCTGGTTCAACATCTTCTTCACAGGCAATTTTCATTACAATATGGTTACCCTCATCAGAGAAGAGTTTGATCTTTCCTTCGCCAACTTCATATACCTTCCAGCTCAGGTTGAAATCTACCAGGGTATCAAAGAAAAGCTGTAATTCTACGTAGTCGCTATTAGTATCATTAAGCTCCCATTCTCCATTGAGAACGTTTCCTGCCCTGTCCCTAACAGTAACACTTCCGTCTTCCCTGAATCGCATCAGGAATGCTTCGTATTGGGCCGATTGGTTAACACCATCTCGCTCCACAGAAAGAACTATCCAGGGGCATTCTACAAGGTAATTGGCCAGGCGCTCCTTATTAAAGTCATCATCATTATAATCATTATCGTCGTCTTCATCACAGGCTTCTTTGGCGTTTTCAATGGTGATAGCCAGTTCTGCATTGTTGGTTACCGTAACCACGGTTCCGTCATAAAGTTTCAGGTCTACCGGGAAATCAATACTGATAAGGTCATCGTCGTCAAGGCCTTCCAGGAATCTTCTCAATTGCTCATCGTTTTCAATGGTAACACTACCAGTCTGCACCTCGTTTATGTCGAAAGTGTAAAAAGTAACGGGATAGACAAAGTCAATACATTCAATATCGTCATCTCCGCCACCTTCAATACACTCCGCGGCAAGTGCTCTCAATTCTTCAAAATTGGAAATGGTAATTTCCGTGTAATCTTCCAGTGTGATAGTAATGGGGAAAAGTATTTCCAGGACGTCAATATCATCATCCAACTGGTCAAAAATCTCCTCGATCACTTTGAGGTCTTCCGGGGAATCGATGGTAATGTCCAGACCGTTTACATTTACCGTGTAAGGGAAATTAACGGCAAAACAGCTAGCTCCGTCAACGATGTTGTCAAAGGAACCATCCTTGGCAGCTGTTCGCTGTATAAGTTTGGCCGTTGAAGAACTCGCCATTAAGGTTTGTTGTTCATCGGGTTGGGGCAATTCTTCAAATTCCTCCTGACAGGAAGTAAAGGTCAGGGCCGTAATTAGCAGTAGGACTAAAGCCGAATAATTAAAGATCTTTTTCATAATGATTTGGATAAATTGTTGTTCGTTCTCACTTATAACAATTGATTCTCTTTCTACCCTACTCCGATTTTAATTTTTTTTAAAATATCTTTGAGTACAGACCAACTTTTAGAACCTGGGGCTTATGGATAATGTTTGTGAAGAGGAAGTGTACAGTTCCCTCTTCAGGGCCAATTCCAAAACGGTATTCAATTACATATATTATAAGTACGGCAACGAGGAAAAAGCTTATGACGTTGTGCAGGAGGCATTTATCAAGCTTTGGGAGAATTGCGCCAAAGTATCCCCCGAGAAAGCCAAATCATTTGTCTATACGGTTGCCAATAATCTGTATTTGAATCTGATCAAGGCAGAGAAAGTACGCCAGAAGTACGCCTCTGATTCAAAAAAACCAGTCTCTCACGAATCTCCCGAATTTTTGCTCGAAGAACAGGAATACAAGGAAAAGCTGGATCGGGCCTTAGCCAGTCTACCTGATAATCAGCGGACGGTTTTCCTTTTGAACCGGATAGATGGAAAGAAATATGCCGAAATAGCAGAAATGGAAGGAGTGAGTGTCAAGGCCATTGAAAAAAGGATGCACCTGGCCCTGAAAACACTCCGAAATGAGATTGAAGGACTTTAATAAAATCCGGTAGAAAGACCCGGGAAAATATAAGGACAACTAATTTTTTTTGATTTCCGGGTAGGGTAGATCAATTTTAAGTTGTTATAAGGACGAAAAGTTAGCAAAATGCAAGAGAATTATTTGGCAAAATGGCTTAATAACGAACTTTCGGAAGAAGAGCGAAAGCTTTTCGAACAGTCCGAGGAGTTTGCTTCTTACCAGAGGCTGATAGAGGCTTCAGGCAAGCTAAGTGCGCCCGAATTTGATGTGGAGAAAGCTCTTGCTGACCTTCAGCAACGTAAGGAGAATGCAGGAGGAAGAGTAGTTCCTCTGAATTCTTTCCGGAAATTTATCAGGGTTGCGGCAGCAGTTGCCGCTATTGCTGTGCTTTCAGTCTACTTCCTGTCATCTGGTGATATCACCGTTCACACAGAATTTGCAGAACGGAGTGAAGTAGTACTTCCTGACAATTCTGAGATCATCCTAAATGCCGGGTCAGAAATAACATACAGCGAAAAGAATTGGGATAAGGAGCGCACCCTGAACCTAAAAGGGGAAGCCTTTTTTAAGGTGGCCAAAGGAGAAAAGTTCCAGGTGGCCACGGAAGCCGGAATAGTAACCGTACTGGGCACCCAATTTAATGTTGAAAACCGTAATGGCTATTTTGAAGTAAGCTGTTTCGAAGGTCTGGTAAGCGTAAACTACCAGGGTGAAGAAACCCAGCTGGCCGCAGGTGACGCATTCCTTGCCATCAGGGGGGAAATCATCCCTGCAGACAGTCCGACAGAAGTAGTTCCTGCCTGGATGCTTGATGAAAGTAGCTTTAAAAGTACCCCACTTGTCTATGTACTCGGTGAACTGGAAAGACAGTTCGATCTGGAGGTCACAACCCAGAATGTAGACCTGGATCAGTTGTATACCGGCAGCTTTAGCAACACAAACCTGAATTTGGCGTTAGAAAGTATAAGCGCCCCTTCAAACCTTGCGTATACCATTGAGGGGAAACAGGTTTTAATATATGCTAAAGACTAAGCTAAACCGTATTTTTCTTTGTCTCCTTTTCCTTCTTGTGCTCCTGCAGAAGGCACCTGCCCAGGAGAAGGAATCATCACTTTCCCTTATTGCCTATATAGAAGAACTGGAAAACCGGTTCCAGGTCAAGTTCAGTTTTGCGGATGAAGACCTGAGCGGAATAGAAATAATTCGGCCGGCGGCTGCAGATTTGCCATCCATACTGGAAGGGCTGCGAAGTCAAACACAGCTCACTATTAAGCAATTAAACGAACGTTATTATACCGTTTTCAAAAGCAGCACAGTAGACATTTGCGGAGAAGTGCTGGATAACTATATGTCACTGGGTATCCCTGGAGCTTCCGTAGAGGTTTTGGGAGGTTCCCTGGCACAGGTTACCGATAGTGAGGGGAAGTTTTCATTCACAAATGTTCCCCGAAAAGCAGTAATTAGAATACGCCATCTGGGCTACAAAGTAAGATATATCAATGCCGAAGATCTTATAAGCAGGCCCTGTTCTCGTATTCCCCTGGGATTGAGTTACCAGCAGCTGGAGGAAGTGGTTGTATCCCAATTCCTGACCACGGGAATACAGCGCAAAGACGATGGCAGTTTCACTATCAAACAGGAAGAGTTTGGCATTCTTCCCGGGCTCATAGAACCGGATATATTGCAGACCATACAGGCATTGCCTGGGATCAAAAGTATAGACGAAAGAGTTTCCGATATCAATATACGGGGAGGAACCAACGACCAGAATCTCATACTCTGGGATGGGATCAAAATGTATCAGTCTGGTCATTTTTTTGGGCTGATATCCGCCTTTAACCCATACCTGACCGAGCGCATCAACATCATTAAAAATGGAACAAGCGCCCGGTATGGAGAAGGTGTTAGCGGGATTATCAGCATGGAGACCAGGAATAGCCTTGACCAGGATGCTTTCGGGGGGGCAGGCTTCAATCTGATCAGTGGTGATGCATATGCCCAGATTCCACTCTCAAATAAATTAGCTGTACAGTTTTCAGCGCGAAGGTCTGTCACCGATTTCCTCAACACCCCAACCTACAGCCAGTTTTTTGATCGTGCTTTCCAGGATTCCGAAGTGGTTGGAAGCGGGGCCGGGACCAATACCGGCGTTAACAGGGATGAATCGTTTTACTTCTATGATTTTACCGGAAAAGTACTTTTTAACCCCAGTCCGGACCATAAGGTACGACTCAATTTCATAAATATAAATAACAACCTGAATTACGAAGAGGAATCCCGGGATACGGGGTTGAGGAACAGCAGTGCACTGGACCAGACCAACCTCTCTTTTGGAGGGAGCCTGGAGAGTTCCTGGAGCGACAGGTTTAAAACCCGTTTCAATGCCTATTATACAGAATACAACCTGGATGCCCAAAATACTTCAGATGGGGGGGTACAGGAACTTTTTCAGAATAACCGGGTGGTAGAAACCGCTGTGAAGGCATTCGGTAGTTTTCAGTGGCGACCTAACTGGTCATGGCAGGGAGGATATCAGTTTACTGAAGTTGGGGTTACCAATTTTACAGACGTTACTCAGCCGCCTTTTAACAGCAATATAAAAGGGGTTATACGCACACACGTGCTCTTTTCCGAGGGTATACACAATTCTGAAAATGGTCGACTAAAAGCTATTGCTGGGCTCAGGGCACACTATATCGAAAACCTGAATACATTTTCGGAGATTATTGTAGAGCCCAGGGTCAATATAAATTACAAATTGGGGGAAGACTGGCAACTGCAATTGCTGGGTGAATTCAAGAATCAAACCACCAACCAGGTAATTGATCTGGAACAGAATTTTCTGGGTGTAGAAAAAAGGCGCTGGATAGTTGCCAATACAGCAACTGACACTCTATTGAATGGCGCCCCCAATGAACGCCCGCTACCCATTGTACGCAGTAAACAGGCTTCTCTGGGCCTTAATTACGATAAAGGACACTGGTTTGTAGGCCTGGAAGGTTTCTATAAATACGTAGACGGGATAAGCACAGATACACAGGGATTTCAGAATGAGGACCAATTCAATGGGGAAATAGGGGAATACAGGATCATGGGACTGGAATTTCTGATCAACCACAGGAACCGTTATTTCAGTACCTGGCTCAGTTATACGTTTAACGATAATGAATATACGTTTAACAACATCACTCCAAACGTTTTTCCAAATAACCTTGATATTCGGCATACGATTTCCTTTGCAACCACATACATGTACCGGGGATTTAAACTGGGGGTAGGATTAAACTACCGCACAGGCAGGCCCTATACACAGCCCCTTGAAGGTGCTGCCGGGATCAATACCAGTGTATTCCCCTTTACCATAGCGTACCAATCTCCCAACAGCGGCAGGCTCCCCGATTATATCCGGGCAGATATATCGGCCCTTTACGATTTTAATATCAGCGCCAACATAAAAGCCACTGCAGGTGCCTCGGTAATCAATGTATTTGATAAACGCAATGTCCTGAACACCTATTACCGCCTGAACCGGCAGAACGAAATTGAGGCGGTGGAAAGCATCTCACTCGGGCTTACACCCAATGTTAGCTTCCGGGTTTCTTTCTAGATTCGGTTTACTTTGTTCATTACCAAAACATGCGGGAACGTTATGGCTGCCAGGAAATAAACCAGAATGGAAAAAAACAGCTTGTCCTGCCCCTGAAAGATATAATACAGAATCCCCAGACCTGCCAGAGAAATTATCCAGTACAGAAAAGAGGATTTGAAATAACTCCAGAGGGCTTTGGAACTGATCTCGCCACTGAGGAACTGAACCTGATCCATTAGGGATGGGATACTGTGCCAGATCACAAAATAGATACTAAAGCCCCAGATCAATGAGGCCGATTGGAATAAAACATAAAAGACCAGCAGGTAAAAAAGCTCTTCTATAATATGGGTTAACAACAAAGAATTAAACGCTATCCAGGCAAAAAAAACCAGGAAAGTCAAGCCAGAAACAAGCAGGCCGTAGAAGTAAAAAGCCGTGGGTATAGAAAAGTCCGTTACATCATGGATTACACCAGTTACCTCATCGGCATGGAAATAGAACAACAGGAAGAAAATCAACATCCCATAAGCCATAAAAAATAACTCTCTCAGAATAGAAGGCAGAGAAGTGCGGGATGCCCAATGCTGTTCGCCAAAATGATAAGCACTGGCCAGTACAAAAAATGCCAGTGCTAAAATGGGCACAAAAGAAAAAAATACTGTAATTATTCCTATGACGAGGAGGTAACTGACCAGTGCCCGCATATAAAAAGACCGGCTGCTCATCCCGGTTGTCCTTTGTATTAACTTCAAGTCATTGGCCCCATGCATGATACCAAAAGAGAAAACAAACAAATAGGCCAGCAACGCCTCTGCACGATCACCAAAATAAACAGCCAGCCACAAGCAGAAAAAAGTGCTTACGATCATGAAAGCGTTCATATTGGCAATATTTGAGGGTTGAAATTTCATATTTGTTAAAATTTAAGGAATTTTTTTGATTTATTCTGTTTAATTTTTTCTACATTTGATTCAACAAAATTAACTAATTCTAGTTTTATGGAAAATTTTTTAGCATCAATTCCAATGGTGGCGAAGATCGCTACCAATGATTATGTTGGTTTCACCTTTTTCGTAGGGTGTATGGCCATGATGGCAGCTTCTGCCTTCTTCTTCCTGTCTATGAACAGCTACGACAGGAAGTGGAGAACCTCAATCCTTGTTTCTGGATTGATTACGTTTATTGCAGCGGTACACTACTGGTACATGAGGGATTACTGGGCGGCAAACGCTGAGTCACCTACATTCTTCCGTTATGTAGACTGGGTACTTACTGTGCCGTTAATGTGTGTTGAGTTCTTCCTGATCCTGAAAGTAGCAGGAGCGAAAAAATCACTAATGTGGAAGCTGATCTTTGCTTCTGTGGTAATGCTGGTAACCGGGTATCTCGGAGAGGCAGTTTACAGAGACGCGGCTCAGATCTGGGGCTTTATTTCCGGACTGGCTTACTTCTGGATCGTTTACATCATCTGGTTCGGAGAGGCCAAAAAGCTGGCTACAGAAGCCGGAGGTGCCGTATTAACAGCACACAAAACTCTTTGCTGGTTTGTACTGGTTGGATGGGCAATCTACCCAATCGGTTATATGGCCGGAACTCCAGGATGGTATGAAGGAATCTTTGGAGGTCTGTCCATGGATGTAGTTTACAACATAGGTGATGCCATCAACAAAATTGGATTCGGACTGGTAGTTTACAACCTGGCCGTTGTTGCTACTGCCAAGTCAGAAGCTTAATCCATAGACGGAAACATCATAAAAAAAGATCGCCAATTTGGCGATCTTTTTTGTTTACATCCTATCCGGGACCTGTATACCCAGCAAACCAAACGCAGAGGCAATAACCTCACCAATCTTGGCCGTCAACTGTACCCTGAAACGGCGCTTATCTGAGTCAGACTCCCCTAAAATGGAAACCTGCTGGTAGAAGGAATTGAATTCTTTCACCAGGTCATAAGTATAATTAGCAATGAGGGCCGGACTGTATTGCTCGGCTGCATTATCCACAATCTCAGGAAATAAAAGCAAACCTTTGAGCAATTCCCTTTCCTTAGGATGCAGTTCTATAGCTGTAACCAGGGTTTCCTTTAATTGAACCTCTTTGGGATCTGCCTTCCTCAAAATGGATTGTATACGGGCATAGGTATATTGAACGAATGGCCCCGTATTCCCCTGAAAATCTACAGATTCCTCCGGGTTAAACAAGATGCGCTTCCTGGGGTCTACCTTAAGGATATAGTATTTTAAGGCCCCAAGCCCGATTATGCGGTACAGGGCCTGTTTTTCTTCCTCATTGTAATCGTCCAGTTTGCCCAATTCCATGGAAATCGCCTGGGCTGTTCTGGCCATTTCATCCATCAGGTCATCTGCATCTACCACCGTTCCCTCCCGGCTCTTCATTTTACCACTTGGCAAATCCACCATGCCATAACTGAGGTGGTACAGCTGATCTGCCCAGGAGTATCCCAGTTTTTTCATGATCAGGAAGAGTACTTTGAAGTGGTAATCCTGCTCGTTACCCACGGTATATACCATACCTTCAATCTCCGGATGGTTCTCAGCCCTCATAATTGCGGTTCCAATATCCTGTGTCATATAAACAGCAGTACCATCTGCCCGTAGCACAATCTTTTCATCAAGACCGTCTTCCGTCAGGTCTATCCAGACACTTCCATCGGGTTTTTTATAAAAAACACCCTGGTCCAGCCCTTTCTGTACCACATCCTTGCCCAGCAAATAGGTGTCACTTTCGTAGTATAGCTCGTCGAAATCCACCCCCATGGCACGATAGGTTTCATCGAACCCTTTATAAACCCAGCCATTCATGGTTTTCCATAAATCCACTATCTCCGGATCGCCAGATTCCCATTTTCTTAGCATTTCCTGTGCCTCTACCAGCATGGGGGCCTGTTTTTCGGCTTGTTCTTTATCCATTCCCCCCGCGATAAGGTCGGATACCTCTTGTTTATATGCTTTATCAAAGGCCACGTAGTAATTGCCTACCAGCTTATCGCCTTTAATTCCTGCACTTTCGGGGGTCTCTCCCTTGCCAAACTTCTTCCATGCAAGCATGCTCTTGCAGATATGGATCCCCCGGTCGTTAATGATCTGGGTTTTATACACCTTTTTGCCAGCAGCCTTAAGTATTTCAGATACGGAATACCCTAGCAAGATATTGCGCAGGTGTCCGAGGTGAAGCGGCTTGTTGGTATTGGGAGAAGAATATTCCACCATTACCGAACCTGTACTTTCCTCCTTGTGAAAACCAAACCTGGCATCTTTCTTCACAACATTAAAGGCATCTACATAATAGCGGTCACTGATTTCCAGGTTTAAAAAGCCCTTGATCACGTTGAAATCGTCCACCTCATCCACATGTTTTTTGAGGTATTCCCCTATTTCACGCCCAATTGCCTCCGGATTCCCTTTTATATAACGCAGCATGGGGAATACCACAAGGGTAATATCTCCTGTAAAATCCTTACGGGTTGGCTGCAATTCCACCGTTGGGATATCGACTCCTTTCAATGTAGATACCGCCTCTTGAACGCGGATGCTAAGCAGGGAATTCAAATCCATAATAATGCCTGATTGAAGATGCAAAACTACATAAATTTTAAGCTTTCTCGGGGATAACATATTTTTAGGAATTCCCTGCCTTTCTAATCCCTACCTTTATAATCTATAATCAATGGTAACAGGGATAAGCCCGAAGCTCATAGTAAAGATTTATGCTTGCAAACGTTTCCTACTCCAACAAAGAACTTGATAAGAAGATTACCGATAGCGTGGGAAAACCATTCACCCTGAAGGAAAGGTGGAAATTAGGAGGCATAGGCTCGCCTAAACTTTTCATAACATCCTGCAGTGTGGAGATCGGGAACCTGCTTAACCTTGACAATAACCTGAATACCTGCAATATTGAACTGAGGCCCAAGGGGATCATCCTAAGGTTCCGTTCTTTGCTTGAAACCTATGCCCTGATCGTTCCGTATTATAAACTTAGTGTTTACAAAGGGGAGGCGCAGGTGTATTCGATCTACAGGGATCACTACTTTGTAAAGATCAAAAGTGACACCAAGGCCATCAGGCAATTCTTTAAGAAAATGATGGACTACAAAGCCGACAACACTCCTACTTCTATTGAAGATCTTTAAAGCATGAAGATACTACTCACAGGTGCCAATGGATATATCGGAATGCGATTGCTGCCGTTATTGCTTAAAATGGGCCATGAGGTAGTTTGTGCGGTACGCAACGCCGAAAGGCTTTCCATTGACGAGGAAACGAGGGCTCAGGTTGAGATAATAGAAATTGACTTCCTCAAGGAAGTAATACCCGGTATAATCCCGGCGGATATTGATGTGGCCTATTTCCTCATCCATTCCATGAGTACCTCAACCCGGGATTTTGACGAGATGGAAGCTACCACCGCCAGGAATTTCAATACCTATCTCAAGGACACCCGGGTGAAACAAGTGATCTACCTGAGCGGAATCGTGAACGATGAGAACCTGTCCAAACATCTCTGGTCCCGGAAGAATGTTGAAGACATCCTGAACGAAGGGAATTTTAACCTTACCGTGCTCAGGGCTGGAATTATTGTTGGTTCCGGAAGTTCTTCTTTTGAGATCATCAGGGACCTTTGTGAGAAACTTCCCTTTATGATCACCCCTAAATGGGTTTTGACAAAAACCCAACCCATAGCCATCAGGGATGTGATGCGTTTTCTCACGGGTGTAATTGGAAGGCAGGATACCTATAATCAGTCTTTTGACATAGCCGGACCAGACGTTCTTACTTATAAGGAGATGCTAAAGGGATATGCCAGAGTTCGGGGCTTCAAGAACTGGATACTTACCGTGCCCATCATGACACCAAAACTTTCCTCTTACTGGCTGTATTTTGTCACCTCCACCTCCTATAAACTAGCCCTCAACCTTGTTGACAGCATGAAAATTGAAGTGGTGGCCCGGGATAACCGCCTCGAAAAAATGCTGGGAATCCAGACCCACACCTATGAGGAAGCAATTAAAATGGCTTTTAAGCGAATTGAGCAAAACCTTGTTGTGAGCAGTTGGAAAGACAGTATGGTTAGTGGCCGATTTAACACCAGCCTCGAAAAATACATTCAGGTTCCCAGGTTTGGGGTGCTCAAAGACGAAAAAATGATCAGGGTTGAAGACCCGAAACGCGTGCTTAATAACATATGGAAAATTGGAGGAGAAACCGGATGGTATTACGGGAACTGGCTGTGGAAACTCAGGGGGTTACTGGATAAATTCACGGGCGGCGTGGGATTAAGGCGTGGCCGCACTCATCCGGACCGGATCTATCCGGGAGATTCCCTTGATTTTTGGCGGGTACTGCTTGCCGACCGCAAAAAGAAAAGGTTACTGTTGTTTGCCGAAATGCGCCTGCCAGGGGAAGCCTGGCTGGAATTCCGAATTGATGATGAAAACAATTTGCATCAGGTAGCCACATTCCGGCCCAGGGGGTTGAAGGGCAGACTATACTGGTATTGCGTGCTCCCTTTCCACTATTTTATCTTTGGGGGAATGATCAGAAATATAGCCCGCGCCTGAAAAAAGTTACATTTCCAGGTTACTTTTTTAACCCCTGCCTCGTCTATGACTATGAATGATATTTCTTCCGCTATGAAAATCAGTAAAGTTGCTTGCTTTGCCCTATTCAGTTTATTAACCCTCCAGGGATATACACAGGACCTTACGGCCAAACTGGTGGATAGCAAAACCGGACAGGGAATCCCCTATGCCACAATCCGGTTCGATACCAATTCCGGTATCATCACCAATGAAGAAGGCCTGTTTTCACTCAGGTGGAGTGCTATTCCTGAAAACCAGGATTCCCTATATATATCCTGCATGGGGTATGAAAAACTGGCTATTTCCATCCAAAGAATTTCAGACAGTATTATTAAGATCTCTCCAAAAGCGATTGACCTGGATGAAGTCTTCCTTTTCGACCGGGAAATGGAAGTAGAAGACATCATTGAACAGGTAATAGAAAGGCTCCCCTATAATTATAATAAGCAGCCGGTAAAACAACGTATGTTTTTCAGGCAAAGCAGCCTGAACAATCTCAATAAATTTGAAATCGATTTTAAAAAATCGACCATAGCAGAACTAAATGAGAAATTCCTGGATAGTGTCACAGGCCTTATTCCAAGAAGTTCGGCTTATTACACAGAGAGCTTGTGCGATTTTTACAGAACCCCTGAGGAACACAAATTGTACATAGAAAAGGCCGCCGAACTGTATGACAAGAACAACGAGGGATCCATGGATGCCCTGTCTGAAAAGATGGAACGAATATTCAGGGAAAATGTAAAACCCAACTCCTACCTGAAGATCAAATCCGGGATCTTTGGCACCAAAATGGAGCTGGATTCGGTTTTTGATGCTGAGGATGAGGAGGCAAAAGAATCAGAACCCGTTGTTGAGAAGGAAGAAAAGCATTATTTCCTGTCGAATCGAAAAAGTGCCATTCACAACATTTATGCTTCGTTATTCTTTAATGATGAATCCAAGCTGAACTTCCTGGAAAAACCCAACCGCTATAATTTTTCCCTTAAAGGATACACCAGCATCGATGATGCCGGCGTATATATCATCTCCTTTGCCCCTAAGCGCTCTGAGGATTTTCAGGGCACTATCTATGTGAACATAGATGATTATGCTGTGGTACGACTGGAATATGAAAACGTGAAATCATTAAGGCGTATCCGGCTCCTCGGATTGAGCTATGAAGAACAGCTTTACCGTGGAACCACCTTGTTTGCCCGGGGTAGCAACGGGAAATATGAACTCCGTTTTCTGGAAAAGATAATCGGGAACCAAATGGGTGTCCGGCGGCCTTTGAAAGTAATTGAAAAGAACAAATACGTAAAAGGCAGGCGAAAACAAAACGAATTATCCATGGAACTGGATATATCCAATTACAACAGGGAAAAGTATGAGCTAGTGGTATTCCAGAATAACCTCATCAGCAATGAAGAATTCCAAGGCACTGTGGAAAATGAATCGATTAAGGCTACCTACCTCTCCCGATACGATCCCGAATTCTGGAAAGGCTACGATATCATGGAACCCAATGAAGCCATAAGGTCCTTTAGTGCATCTACCGAAAAAAATCCCTGATATTCTACTCTAGGCTGGTTTAGATTGCCTGGGAAGGAACACCTCTGCCATCATACAGCGCGCGCTGCCACCACCACAGGTTTCGATGGTGTCCAACGCACTGTGAACAATCTTATCATTGTATTTTTCCAGGGTAGCGATCTGGGCAGGAGTTAAGCTGTTATAGGCTGAAGAACTCATTACAAGCAACCTTTGGGCGTCACTGCCAATAACTTGCAGCATGTTACCCGCGAACTGATGCATCTGGGTTTCGGATATCTCCACAATGGTCTTCCCATCCTGTTTTAAATGGTTGAGCACATTCCTTTTCTCAGATTTATCGTCTATGCTATCCAAACAGATTACTGCAAAATCCTCGCCCATGCACATCATTACATTGGTGTGGTAGATGGGTAAGCGTTCCCCTTCCACGGTCTGATATGCCGTGAAAATTACAGGAGTACACTCAAAATCTTCGCAGAATTCTATCAATAGTTCTTCATGGGCACGTTCGGACAGGGCACAATAAGCTTTTTGATTTATCCGGTCCATAAGTATGCTGCCTGTGCCTTCCAGAAAAAGGGAGTCTTCTTCGGCTGCCGTGTAATCTACGACCTGGTCAATGCGAAAACCCTTCTCCTCCAGAATATCCAACAAATCTTCCCTGCGCTCTTTTCTCCGGTTCTCCGCAAACATGGGATAAACCACAACTGTGCCGTTATCATGAAAGCTTATCCAGTTATTGGGAAAAATGGAATCCGGCGTATCTGTCTCAACTCGGTCATCAACAACGGTCACATCCACCCCATGGGAAAGGAGCACCTCTACAAACTGGTCAAATTCATGCTGGGCACGGGCATTAATTTCTGCGTTTTTTATGGACAAATCCTCCATAAAATAATTGTTCACAGCCGTTTGCTCATTCATGCGGAAATTGACCGGCCGTATCATTAAAATGCTGTTTGTAATTTGCATCATCAATCCTGGAAAAGTGGGATAAATGTACGCAATTACCCGACAAGACTAAACCAAAAATTACAGAGGTTTTAGGGACTTAATAAAGAGATATGAACTTAAATTTCCCTTACCAGGGGCATGGTGCTGCAACGCAGTAAACCGCCCTGTTTAGAAATCTGAGCATAGTCTATTTCTTCCACCGTAAATCCCTCCTTACGGAGCCAGTTGTTCAGGCGTGTGAAGCTGCGCTCTGAAACCACAACATCCGGGGAAATAGAAAATACATTGGGGAACATCTGGTACATCTCATCCACGGTGATCTCAAAGATCTTGTCCTTGCCGAAATAGTCAACCAGCCACTGGTATTCTTCTTCTACCAGGAAACCAGCTTTACAGATAATCGCGCGGTCCTTTCCAACGGGCTGGAAGCAACAGTCCAGGTGAAGGGCGTTCTCCTTGGGGTTTACAATGCTCTTGCGCAGCTCGAAGGACTTCACCTTCTTGTGCGGGAACATTTTTTGTATGTATTCCACCCCTTCCCAATTGGTACGTGCAGTAATGTAATCGGGATAATCATGGCCGGTGTAGGTGCCGATAAAAATATAGTCGTTCCAGGGCATCACATCTCCGCCTTCAATATGGACTTCATCCGGAGGGTACAGGATATTTTCCGGAGCAATATATTCCAGTACGTGAAGTATGGCCTCGAACTCTTCTTCCCGGTGCGGAAGGATGTTGGCCTTGATCAGTTTATCCTCGATAACAAAGGCGATGTCTCGTGAGAAAATCTGATTGCAATCCGGAATTACCTCAGGGCGGAACAGGTCTACTCCATATTTCCTGAATACAGCTGCAAAGCCTTCCATCTCACTGATCATATCTGCTTCTTTGGGATAAGTTCCCGCCAGAATATGTTCCAGTGATTTCGGATCATAAGCATCTTCCGGTCTGGGCACCGGACCAGGGCTCTGGGCAGTACCCAGTAGAACCGCCTTAAGAGGAGCGGTCTCGTCCCGGACGTTAAGGTTCAGCATATCAGATTGAATACAGCAGGGATACTACCTTTTTTTAAGGGGTACAAAAGTACGGCTGTTCTCACCTACATACAATTGCCTTGGCCTCCCAATAGGTTCTTTATTCATTCGCATCTCCCTCCATTGGGCAATCCAGCCCGGCAGTCTGCCCATAGCGAACATTACGGTGAACATCTCCACGGGTATCCCCAGCGCACGGTAAATGATTCCTGAGTAGAAATCGACATTCGGATACAACTTCCTGTCAACAAAATAAGGATCTTCCAGGGCTACTTTTTCCAGCCCCTTCGCAATATCCAGGATAGGATCTGTAATCCCCAGATCATTCAGCACCTCATCGGCTGCTTTCTTGATGATCCTTGCACGGGGATCGAAATTTTTGTACACCCTGTGTCCAAAGCCCATCAGTCTGAAAGGATCATCCTTGTCCTTGGCTTTGGCCATGTATTTGTCCGTATCGCCTCCATCGGCGTGAATTGCTTCTAGCATTTCCAGTACCGCCTGGTTTGCTCCTCCATGCAGGGGTCCCCAAAGGGCCGAAATTCCAGCTGACAGGGAAACAAATAACCCGGCATGCGAGGAACCTGTAATCCTCACTGTGGAGGTAGAGCAATTCTGTTCGTGATCTGCATGCAGTATAAGGAGCTGGTCTAAGGCATCGATGACAACCTTGTTGAGTTTGTATTCCTTATTGGGCCTCTTGAACATCATCTTGTGCAGATTCTCTACATATCCCAGGTTGTCATCCCCGTAGTCCAGGGGTAGTCCCTGCTGCTTGCGCATAGTCCAGGCTACCAGTACAGGAAATTTGGCCATTATCCGGATAATAGCATTGTACATAGCCTCCTCGGATCGCACATCTACGGATGAGGGGTTAAAAGCAATCAGGCCACTGGTGAGGGAGGAAAGAACCCCCATTGGGTGGGCAGATTTTGGAAAACCATCCAGAATCTTTTTCATCTCCTCATCAACATGCGATTCATGCTTGATATCTGTATGGAAGCGCTCTAATTGTTCCTTGTTTGGCAGTTCTCCAAAAATGAGCAGATATGCTACTTCGAGGAAGTCTGCTTTCACCGCCAGTTCCTCAATGGAATAGCCGCGATATCGTAAAATACCCTTTTCCCCATCCAGAAAGGTAATGGCACTTGAGCATGACCCGGTATTTTTATAGCCCGGATCCAGCGTAATCAACCCTGAGGTTGCACGAAGGGTTTTGATGTCAATTGCAAGTTCATTTTCGGTTCCCCTGACAACGGGTAATTCGTATCTTTTTCCCTGGTATTCTAATATCGCTTTGTCTGCCATTGTTCGATTTTGCTTATTTTTTTCAAAGCACTAAAGATAAGAAAAACGGATCACCTTAACAATTGGATTCCCCGCATTTAAAAGGGCTTAATATTCCAAAAGATACAGCTGCCTGTAGTATTCGCCAACTGATTTCTCCCAGGTAAATCGCTGTCGTTTCGCATTGGCCCTGATCTTCTTCCAGCGTGCCGGATCATCGATATAAACCCCCAGGGCGTCATTAAAGGCCCGAACCATATCATGAATCTTATCGTCATAGCTTTCCCCATTGAATGCAAATCCTGTAACACCGTCCTTAACAGTGTCCTTTAGCCCCCCTGTATGATGTACCAGACATGGGTTGCCATTGCGCATAGCCAGCATCTGGCTAATGCCACATGGTTCGAACAGGCTGGGCATAAAATACATATTGCTTTCCAGGTAGATCGAATCAATTACATCCTCTGACTGCCCATTGATAAAAATGAAATTCCTGTGTTTATGACTCAGGTCCCGGAACAACTCCTCGTAATCTGGTGCTCCGGTTCCCAGGAGCAAAAAGACACCATTGACCTCCTCCAGTTTTTCCAGTATCTGGATAAACGCTTCAGGCGATCTTTTGATGAAATAAAACTTTTGTTCCGTTAAACGCGCCACACTGGAACAAATAAAATCCGGGGGGGTATCCAGATAAGCAACAACCTTCTCCCCGGTATGTGCCAGGAAATCTGCCTTGTATTTTTTGGACTCCTGCTGAAGCCAGATAAATATGGCTTTGACAATATTTGGGAAGATGTTTTTACGCCTGGCAGAACGGATGTTTTTGTAGTTGCATCCATTGAGAATACCAAACAGCCTGCCCTCCCTGTCTGCCTTTTGCAAATCCTTTTCCAGCCCCTCACCACCAATGAACTCAGGAGGGTCCGATGGTTTCATAATATCCTCCTTATATGAGGGAGAAACAGTATGAACAGCGTCTGCAAATCGAATGCCCAGTGCCATGAGGTTGATACAATCCTGGTAGCGCTGGTCCTTCAGCTGATCTTCTTCATAGGGAACCTCCGGATACCAGGTCTGCAAAGAAGCGTAGTTGTCCCGGAAAGGGCGGATCCCCTGTATGGCCAGATTATGGATACTGTATACAAATCGTATGGGCTTCAACAATTCATAGCCTGGGTGGAACTCCCTTAAAAACAACACCATGCTGCTATGCCAGTCGTGCAAATGCACAATATCCAGGTTGCCAAAAACACCTCTTTTTATCGCTTCGGCAACTGCGGTGCAGAAAATAGTATATTTAAGGAAATCGGTGTAAAAGGGTTCTGTAGGATCATCGTGATATATATGCGCAATGCTTCCTGACTCTATCTCGGGGTGGTGGATTACATAGTGGATGATGTTATTGAACTCCTTCTTGGGTACGGCTTCATATAATTCAGCCGTATAGGTCTGTCCTCTCAGTTGAAAATTAAGGTGTGTACGAAAAAAGGCCTCCTTGTGTAACCTGGAGTATGCCGGCACCACAACATGAGCCTTATCCCCTCGTTCCGATATCTGACGGGGTACATCCCGGACAACATCACCCATGCCTCCGGCTTTGCAATTGGCCAGCGCATCATTTTCTGCTGCTACAAATAAAAAGTGTTTCATGAATTATGGTACTTTCTTTCGTACAGCCAGTGGTGAAAACGGAATCCTGTATCCCGTGCTTAATGCTTCGCCTGCTAGGCCTGTACCTTAAATGCTTTTTCCTGTGGGTAATAGGCTGTACTGCCCAATTCTTCCTCTATCCGAAGCAACTGATTGTACTTGGCCATCCGATCACTTCTGGATGCAGAACCTGTTTTGATCTGTCCGGTATTAAGTGCCACGGCCAAATCGGCAATGGTGTTATCTTCGGTCTCACCAGAGCGGTGCGACATAACCGTGGTATAGCCGGCATTCTTGGCCATATTAACCGCAGCTATCGTCTCAGTAAGCGTTCCAATTTGGTTTACCTTGATCAGGATAGAATTGGCAATTCCGTTCTCAATACCCCTCTCAAGGCGGGTCACATTTGTTACAAACAGGTCATCCCCAACAAGTTGCACCTTATCCCCAACCAGCTCAGTGAGTATCTTCCATCCGTCCCAGTCGTTTTCATCCATACCATCTTCTATGGAAATGATGGGATATTTTTCACACAGATCAGCCAGGTATCGGGCTTGTTCTTCTGAGGAGCGAACTGCTCCCTTATCCCCTTCAAACTTGGTGTAATCGTATTTACCGTCCACATAGAATTCTGCTGAAGCACAATCCAGAGCTATCTTAATCTCTTCTCCGAATTTATATCCTGCCTTTTCCACGGCCCTGGCAATGGTATCGATGGCATCTTCAGTACCGTCAAGAGCAGGGGCAAACCCTCCTTCATCCCCTACGGCCGTGCTGAGATCCCTGTCGTGCAACACCTTTTTCAGGTTGTGAAATATTTCTGTCCCCATTTGCATGGCATGGGAAAAGTCTTTGGCTTTTACCGGCATGATCATAAATTCCTGAAAAGCAATCGGAGCATCGGAATGCGAACCTCCGTTAATAATATTCATCATAGGAACAGGAAGGGTATTGGCGCTCACGCCCCCAACATAGCGAAACAGGGAAAGTCCCAGCTCATTTGCAGCCGCCTTGGCAACCGCCAGGGAAACCCCCAGAATGGCATTGGCTCCCAATTTAGATTTATTCGGGGTCCCGTCAAGGTCTATCATTGCCTGATCGATCAGATTCTGCTCAAAAACTATTTTACCCCTGATTTCTTCGGCGATAATGGTATTGACGTTGTTGACCGCCTGGCTCACGCCTTTACCCATAAAGGTATTTCCTCCGTCGCGGAGCTCAACGGCTTCATGCTCCCCTGTAGAAGCTCCGGATGGTACTGCGGCCCTGCCTACTACCCCACTATCGGTTACTACATCTACTTCAACGGTAGGGTTACCACGGGAATCTAATATTTGTCTTGCGTGAACGTCAATAATTATGCTCATTTCTATAATATTTTGTGTTGATTATTAGGTTATTCAAACTTTGGAAAATTGCAAAGGTTCATCCCCGGCAATCCTTCCTAATTGCGGTATAAAGATACAAAAGGTGCATGGGATTCCCTCAAGTGTTTGGGCACTAAGAAGAGTATAATAACAATTCCTTAAACCGAAACCTGATCATCCACATTTGCGGCGATCATCTCAAAGTACTGATCGAACAAATAATTGGCATCGTGGGGGCCAGGGCTGGCTTCGGGATGGTATTGTACGCTGAAGACATTCTTATCCTTTACCCGCATTCCTGCAACCGTGTTGTCATTGAGGTGTACATGTGTAATGATAAGCTCCGGATGTGCTTCTGTCTCTTCCCGGTTGATGGCAAAACCGTGGTTCTGTGAAGTAATTTCACCTTTTCCGGTTTCCAGGTTGATGACAGGATGGTTAATACCCCGGTGCCCGTTGTACATCTTATAGGTAGAAATGCCCTTGGCCAGTGCAATCACCTGATGGCCGAGGCAAATTCCAAAAAGGGGTTTGTTAGTCTCCATAATCTTTTTGGCCGTTTCAACGGACTGATGTAGAGGCTCGGGGTCACCGGGCCCATTGGAGATAAAATACCCGTCGGGCTTAAAGGCAGCCATTTCATCGAAAGAGGCATCGTAGGGATAAACACGGATGTGAGCTCCCCTTTTCGCCAGATTGCGAAGTATATTCTTTTTAATCCCAATATCCAATGCAGCAATTTTATAAGGGGAAGCCGGGTCACCAAACTCATACGGCTCTTTGGTTGATACTCGTGATGCCAGCTCGAGGCCTTCCATACTAGGTACCTTTTCCAGTTCCTTTTTCAGGCCTTCAATATTGTCCACATCTGTAGAAATAACGGCATTCATGGCACCGTGATCTCGTATATAGCTCACCAGAGCGCGGGTATCCACGTCTGAAATCGCAAACAGCTGACTATCGTCCAGGAATTCCTGAAGACTTTTATCGGCGCTGGGCCTGGAATATTCGTAGCTGAAGTTTTTACAAATAAGGCCCGATATCTTAACGGAATCCGATTCTACTTCATCAGCGTTGGTCCCGTAATTCCCAATGTGCGCATTGGTGGTTACCATAAGCTGTCCAAAGTAAGAAGGATCAGTAAAGATCTCCTGATATCCGGTCATCCCGGTATTAAAACACACCTCTCCAAATGCTGTTCCTTCTTTGTTTCCAACCGCCTTGCCGTAGAAAATGGTTCCATCTGCCAGTAAAAGCAGGGCTTTCTTTTTGGTTTGATACTTCATGCTGCCTTCGAAATTTTGGTTTAACAAATAAACACAAAAAAAGGATAAGCTTTTAGGCCTATCCTTTCCAAAATATTAATGAATTTATAAACATTCTATTCTTCAGAATCATCTGCTGCTGTCCCGGTTACTGCTGCGGGAGCAGTTTCTGCTTTTTTACCTCTCCTGCTTCTTCGTGTAGATTTTTTCTTCTGGGGTCTTCCCGCTTCGTAAATCTCATTAAAATCTACCAGTTCTATCATAGCCATTTCAGCATTGTCCCCGAGGCGGTTACCCAGTTTAATAATCCGGGTGTACCCTCCGGGCCTGTCTCCCACCTTTTCAGAAACAGTTCCAAACAATTCGGAGACTGCCTGCTTATTACGCAGGTTGCTGAAAACTATCCTGCGGTTATGGGTGCCTTCCTCGGCAGACTGGTTGTTCTCGGCTTTGGATTTGGTAATAAGCGGTTCAACAAACTGCTTAAGTGCCTTGGCCTTGGCAACCGTGGTATTGATTCTTTTATGTTCAATCAGGGAGCAGGCCATATTCGCTAGCATCGCTTTCCTGTGGGCTGCTTTCCTTCCTAAGTGATTAACTTTCTTTCCGTGTCTCATCTTTCTAAACTATAGGGGAGCTTAATCTCCTGCCCCATTAATCCTTATCTAATTTGTATTTGGATAGGTCCATTCCAAAGTTAAGACCCTTGTTGATGACCAGTTCTTCCAGTTCAGTAAGTGATTTTTTACCAAAGTTCCTGAACTTCATCAGATCGTTCTTATTAAAAGAAACCAGATCTCCCAGAGTATCTACTTCAGCCGCTTTCAGGCAATTCAATGCCCTTACGGAAAGGTCCATATCAACCAATTTGGTTTTCAGCAACTGACGCATGTGGAGAGATTCCTCGTCGTAAGTGTCGGTCTGTGCAATCTCGTCTGCCTCCAGGGTAATACGCTCGTCTGAAAAGAGCATAAAGTGGTGGATCAGAATCTTGGCTGCCTCAGTTAAGGCATCCTTAGGATGGATAGACCCATCGCTTACTATCTCAAACACCAGTTTCTCATAGTCGGTTTTCTGCTCCACACGGAAGTTCTCTATGCTGTACTTCACGTTTTTGATAGGAGTGAAAATAGAATCCACGGCAATGGTTCCTATAGGAGCATTGGCTTTTTTGTTCTCCTCAGCGGGAACATAGCCACGTCCTTTTTCTATGATGATCTCCATGTTGATGCTCACCTTGGGATCCATATTGCAGATCACGAGGTCCGGGTTCAATACCTGGAATCCCGAAATGAACTTCTGAAAGTCTCCGGCTGTTAACTGATCCTTGCCACTAACAGAAATGGAAACAGTTTCTTCGTTCACATCTTCTATCTGCCTCTTGAACCGAACTTGCTTCAGGTTCAGGATTATTTCGGTAACATCTTCTACAACTCCTTCAATAACCGAAAATTCGTGTTCTACCTTATCGATTCTCACAGAAGTGATAGCAAATCCTTCCAAAGAGGACAGCAATACCCTTCTAAGTGCGTTCCCGACAGTCAATCCATATCCAGGTTCCAAAGGACGGAATTCGAATTTCCCCTCGAAATCGGAGGAATCGATCATGATTACTTTATCGGGCTTTTGAAAATTTAATAATGCCATGTTAGGAATTGTATGATTTTATTTAGAGTATAACTCGACGATTAGTTGTTCTTTGATATTCTCCGGAATCTGAATACGCTCCGGAATAGAAACAAAGGTACCTTCCTTTTTCTCAGTGTTCCAGGTAATCCATTCGTAGACACTGCTGTTGGCAGCTAAAGCATCCTGAATTGCCTGCAGGGACTTAGATTTTTCCCTAACCCCTACAACATCTCCGGCCTTAAGGGAAAAGGATGGAATGTTTACAACTTCGCCGTTTACAGTTATGTGACGGTGAGAAACCAATTGCCTGGCAGCTCTTCGGGAATTGGCTATTCCCATGCGGTAAACCACATTGTCCAGCCTGGCTTCACAAAGCTGGAGCAATACCTCACCGGTAACACCCTTGCTTCGGTTTGCCTTGGCAAATAAATTCCTGAATTGTCTTTCCAGAATGCCGTAGGTATACTTGGCCTTCTGCTTTTCCATTAACTGTATCGCGTACTCAGATTTCTTTCCGCGACGTCTGTTGTTTCCGTGTTGTCCTGGAGGGTAATTCTTTTTTTCAAAAGCTTTGTCGTCTCCAAAGATCGCCTCTCCGAATTTACGTGCGATCTTGCTTTTTGGTCCTGTGTATCTTGCCATTTTCTAATTATTAGGAGGTGAGATTATGAATTAAGGCTTATCCTTCGATAATCGTTATTCACCCCCGGGTGAAAAATCCTTTTGTGAAAATTATCTCAAATTAAACGCGTCTCCTTTTAGGAGGTCTGCAACCGTTGTGAGGCAGAGGAGTTACATCGATGATCTCAGTAACTTCTATTCCCGCATTGTGGATGGTACGTATTGCAGATTCCCTTCCGTTTCCAGGACCTTTAACATATACCTTTACCTTCCTCAACCCTGCTTCATGGGCTACCTTGGCGCATTCCTCCGCAGCAACCTGGGCAGCATAAGGTGTGTTCTTTTTAGAACCCCTGAACCCCATTTTACCAGCAGAAGACCAGGAAATTACATCTCCCTTCTTATTGGTCAGCGAGATAATGATGTTGTTGAAAGAAGCCGTTACATGGGCCTCACCAACAGACTCCACAATCACTTTGCGCTTCTTTGCCGTTTTTGTCGTTGTCTTTGCCATATTAAATTACTATTGCGCTTTGTCTCAGCTGAAGGATTCTGCACAGTAACTGTTCTAAATCCCCCCGGCCTAAATGACTATTATTTGGTAGCTTTCTTCTTGTTGGCTACAGTTTTTCTTTTTCCTTTCCTTGTACGGGAGTTATTCTTAGTCCGCTGACCCCTCAATGGCAAACCAGATCGGTGACGAATACCCCTGTAACATCCAATATCCATAAGGCGCTTGATGTTCAGCTGGGTTTCTGAACGCAATTCACCTTCTATTTTGTAGAAAGAGACTGCCTCCCGGATACGCCCGATCTCGTCGTCGTTCCAGTCAGAAACCTTGGTATCTTCGCTAACCTCTGCCCTCTCCAGGATCTCTTTAGCCCTGCTTTTACCTACTCCATAGATATAGGTAAGTGAGATTACGCCTCTTTTCTGTTTGGGGATATCTACCCCTGCAATTCTAGCCATAACTACCCTTGTCTTTGTTTGAATCTAGGATTCTTTTTATTAATGACGTACAATCTGCCTTTTCTGCGTACTATTTTGCAATCGGCACTTCTTTTCTTTATGGACGCTCTAACTTTCATCTTGTCTTGTGCTTAGTATCTGTATGTTATTCTAGCCTTTGTAAGATCATATGGGCTCATCTCGAGCTTTACCTTGTCTCCAGGCAATAATTTGATATAATGCATTCTCATTTTACCCGAGATATGAGCGGTAACTACATGCCCGTTTTCCAGTTCCACTCGGAACATGGCATTGGAAAGGGCTTCTATAATGCTACCATCCTGTTCTATGGGTGCCTGCTTTGCCATACTATGCTACTTTTCTGTTTTTTCCGGTTTTCATCAATCCATCGTAATGTCTGTTCAACAGATAGGAGTTAACCTGCTGCACTGTATCAATAGCTACCCCTACCATAATCAGCAATGAGGTACCGCCATAGAACAATGCCCATCCTGCCTGAATATCCATCAGCTTGACCACTATGGCAGGCAAAACTGCAAGAATAGCCAGGAATACAGACCCGGGCAAGGTGATCAGGGACATGATTTTATCCAGGAAATCTCCGGTTTCTTTTCCCGGCCTGATCCCTGGTATGAATCCACCACTACGTTTTAAATCATCCGCCATCTTGTTCGTTGGAACGGTGATAGCTGTATAGAAATAGGTAAAGATGATAATCAATACCCCAAACAAAATGTTGTAAGCGAGTCCAAAGATATCCTGGAACTGTACCTCCATCCATTGTCCAACAGCAGTATTGTTGAATGTTCGACCCAAAAGTCCGGGAGCAAACATAATAGCCTGAGCAAAGATGATAGGCATCACCCCTGAAGCATTGAGCTTTAAGGGAATATATTGTCGGGATCCGGCAATGTTCTTTTCATAGCCACCGGAAGCAGTCCTTCTCGCATACTGAACCGGTATTCTTCTGGTAGCCATAACCAGCAGCACACTGGCCAGGATCACCACAAACCATAGGATAATTTCAATCAGCATAAACATCAAACCTCCTGTGTTGTTTGTTGTCCTTGAAAGAAATTCCTGCACAAAGGATTGTGGCATGGTGGCAATAATACCAATCATAATGAGCAGGGAGATTCCGTTTCCAATCCCTTTATCCGTGATCTTCTCTCCCAGCCACATGGCAAACACACAACCGGTTACGAGAATGATAACTGCGGGGATAATGAAATTGAGCCCTTTCCCCAGTAGAAAGGCACTATCAGGAACACCCAGTGCTCCGAGGCCATAGAGATAAGCCGGAGCCTGAACTATACAGATACCGATGGTTAGCCATCTGGTAATCTGGTTTTTTGTTTTACGGCCACTTTCCCCTTCCTTATCCAATTTCTGCAGATAGGGTACAGCAATTCCCATCAGCTGAACTACAATAGAAGCCGATATATACGGCATGATACCAAGAGCAAATACCGAGGCATTGGCAAAAGCACCGCCGGTAAATGCGTTTAATATCCCCAGGATGCCCTGTTCCGTATTGGAAGAAAGTTCTGCCAGTTGTGACGTATCAATACCCGGAAGTACTACCTGGGCACCAAAACGATACACAAGCAGCAACCCCAACGTAACGATAATACGTCCGCGGAGTTCCTCAATTTTCCAGATATTCGATATGATCTCGAAGAATTTCTTCATAGGTCTTATGCTTACAGGCTTATAGCTTCTCCACCGGCAGCCTCAATAGCTGCTTTAGCTGAAGCCGTGAATTTATGGGCGGTTACTTTTAAAGAAGCCTTTACTTCTCCACCTCCCAGAATTTTTACCAAATCGTTCTTGCCTGCAAGTCCGTTACTGATCAGATCTTCCAGAGCAACTGTATCCTTAACCGCCTTCTTTTCAACAAGTGCCTGCAGGTCACTCAGATTAACACCACGGTACTCTTTGCGGTTGATGTTTTTAAATCCGAATTTAGGGACACGTCGTTGCAATGGCATTTGTCCACCTTCAAAACCAATCTTCTTGGAATATCCGGAACGGGATTTAGCCCCTTTGTGACCTCGTGTGGCAGTTCCTCCTTTACCAGAACCCTGTCCCCGGCCTACCGTTTTGCCTGCTTTGTGAACCGCCCCTTTAGCGGGTTTTAGATTGTTCAAGTTCATCTTTCCCTTCCTTTACTTGGCCTCCTCTGTGGAAACCAAATGTTTTACTTTGTTGATCATTCCAAGGATATTCGGAGTGTTATCGTGTTCAACGACCTGTCCGATCCTGCGCAAGCCAAGAGCCTCCAGTGTCCTCTTTTGGTTCTGTGGCCTTTTTATGCTGCTCTTTACTTGTTTTACTAGTATTTTTCCCATCCTGTTCCTGATTATCCTTTAAATACCTTTTCAACAGAAATACCCCTTTGCTGGGCAACCGTTCTGGCATCCCTCAGTTGAAGCAGGGCATCAAAAGTTGCCTTCACAACGTTGTGCGGGTTGGAAGACCCCTGAGATTTAGAAAGTACATCGTGTACGCCAACGGATTCCAACACCGCCCTTACCGCACCACCGGCAATTACTCCGGTACCGTGGGAAGCAGGTTGAATATATACACGGGCACCACCGTATTTTCCTTTTTGTTCGTGAGGCAGTGTTCCGTTGTTCAAAGGAATACGGATCAAATTTTTCTTGGCATCCTCAACAGCCTTGGCAATGGCAGTTGCCACTTCCTTGGATTTACCAAGTCCGTGTCCAACCACTCCATTTTCATCTCCTACAACCACGATAGCAGAGAAACCAAATGCTCTACCTCCTTTGGTTACTTTGGTAACCCGTTGTACTCCAACCAGGCGGTCTTTTAATTCCAGCCCACCAGGCTTAACTATTTCAACGTTCTTATATTTTGCGTACATACTCACAACTAAAAATTTAATCCACCCTCACGGGCTCCTTCTGCCAATGATTTTACCCTTCCGTGATAGAGGTTTCCACCACGGTCAAATGCCACTTGCTCGATACCTGCCTTTTTCGCCTTTTCAGCAAGAGACTTACCTACTTCATGAGCGATTTCGGACTTGGTGCCTTTAGCAGCACTTAATTCCTTATCCCTGGAAGAAGCTGCCGCCAGCGTTTGCCCTGTAGTATCATCAATAACCTGGGCATAGATTTCTTTGTTACTCCTGAACACAGATAACCTAGGTCTTTCAGGGGTGCCAAAAGACACCTTTCTGATCCTTCTTCGTATCCGCAGTTTCCTTTGTGATTTTGATAATGCCATACTATTCTTATTATGCTGACTTACCAGCTTTTCTTCTCAGTTGTTCACCTACAAACTTGATACCTTTTCCTTTGTAAGGCTCAGGCTTACGGAATGAACGGATTTTGGCAGCCACCTGGCCCACCAGTTGTTTGTCGTGAGAGGATAATTTGATGATCGGGTTTTTACCTTTCTCGGAAATGGTTTCCACCTTGATCTCCGGAGCCAGGTCCAAAACAATATTGTGGGAAAAGCCTAAGGCAAGGTCCAGTTTCTGTCCCTGGTTGCTGGCCCGGTAACCAACACCAACAAGTTCCAGCTCTTTGGTCCAGCCTTGAGTTACTCCCTGAATCATATTGTTTACCAGGGAACGATACAAGCCGTGTTTGGCCTTGTGAGTTTTAGATTCAGACGGACGGTTTACAACTACCTGACCTTCTTCCACCTTAATTTCCACTGCGTCGAACTCCTGGCTCAGTTCCCCCAATTTACCTTTAACAGTAACCACATTGTCTTTTACCTCTACCTGGGCTCCTTCCGGGATGGCGATTGGGTTATTACCTATTCTTGACATTTTCCTATTCTTTAGATCTCTTTAACTCTTAGTACACGTAGCAAAGCACTTCGCCCCCTACATTTTCCCTTTTTGCCTGCTTGCTGGTCATCACTCCGTGGGAGGTAGACACAATGGCAATTCCAAGTCCGTTGAGCACCCGTGGCATTTCGCCAGACGAGGCGTACTTACGCAATCCGGGCTTACTAATTCGCTCAATATTGCGAATTACCGGTTCCTTGGTAAACTTGTCGTATTTCAAGGCAATCTTAATGGAACCCTGAACCTTGTCTTCCTCAAATTTGTAACTCAGGATATAACCCTGATCAAAAAGTATCTTGGTCATTTCCTTTTTGAGGTTAGACGCAGGGATCTCCACTACCCTGTGACCAGCCCGGCTGGCGTTTCTTATTCTGGTCAGATAATCTGCTATTGGATCTGTAAACATCTTCTCCCTAATTTATATCGTTTACCAACTTGCTTTTTTCACTCCGGGGATCAATCCCTGATTGGCCATTTCCCTGAAAGTAACCCTGGAAATACCGAAAGTTCTCATGTAACCTTTCGGACGTCCGGTTAATTTGCAACGGTTGTGCTTGCGAACAGGAGAAGCGTTTTTAGGCAGCTTTTGCAATGCCTCGTAATCTCCTGCTTCTTTAAGAGCTTTACGCTTTGCAGCGTATTTTGCAACCATTTTTGCCCTTTTGCGTTCACGGGCTTTCATTGATTCTTTAGCCATACTAATTCTTTTTAAAGGGAAGTCCCAATTCTGCTAAAAGTGATTTTGCTTCCTTATCCGTATTGGCAGAGGTCACAAAAGTGATGTCCATTCCGCTGATACGGTTGATTTTATCTATATTGATTTCCGGAAAGATGATCTGTTCCGTAACCCCGAGGTTGTAATTACCTCGACCGTCGAATCCTGTAGCGCGGATACCCTGGAAGTCCCTAACCCTTGGAAGGGCAGTAGTCACAAGCCTGTCCAGGAATTCGTACATCTTCTCTCCTCTGAGGGTAACTTTGGCGCCAATTGGCATTCCCTTTCTCAGTTTGAAGGCAGCGACGTCCTTTTTGGAAATGGTGGCAACCGCTTTTTGACCACTGATCATGGTAAGTTCATCCACAGCGTGATCAATGAGTTTCTTATCGGCCACGGCAGCTCCAACCCCTCTGCTCAAAACAATCTTCTTGAGTTTAGGAACCTCCATTACATTCTTGTAACCAAATTCCTCCTTCAGAGCACTGATTACGCGCTCCTGGTATTCTTTCTTTAATCTTGGAACGTAAGCCATAACTAAATTACTTCGTTAGATTTCTTGGAAAACCTCACTTTCTTGCCGTCTCTGACTTCGAAACCCACACGGGTAATATCCCCGCTCTTGCTGTCTATCAGTGACAGGTTAGACACATGAATAGGTGCCTCCTTTTTAACAATACCACCCTGTGGATTCTGGGCACTTGGCTTCTCATGCTTGGAAACCATGTTGATCCCTTCCACTATGGCTTTGTTCTTTTCCCGGTCCACGCTGACTACTTTTCCTTCGCTGCCCTTGTGGTCTCCGGCAATTACCCGTACGGTATCTCCTGTTTTTATTCTCAGTTTCATTTTCTTCGCTTTATAGTACCTCAGGGGCCAGTGATACAATCTTCATGAATTGTTTCTCCCGCAGTTCCCTGGCAACCGGTCCGAAAACACGTGTTCCCCTCATTTCGCCGGCAGGATTCAACAATACACAGGCATTGTCGTCAAAACGGATGTAAGATCCGTCCGGCCTGCGCACTTCTTTAATAGTACGTACCACAACAGCTGTTGAAACCGCACCTTTTTTTACGCTTCCGTTGGGAGTAGCTTCCTTAACGGTAACCACAATCTTGTCTCCCACAGAGGCATATCTTCTTTTTGTACCTCCCAATACGCGGATGGTCAAAACTTCTTTTGCCCCAGTATTGTCCGCAACTTTTAATCTAGACTCTTGTTGTACCATTTTATTTTGCTCTTTCTAGGACTTCTACTAACCTCCAGCACTTGGTTTTGCTTAAAGGGCGGGTTTCCATAATCCGCACAGTATCGCCAATATTACAATCGTTTTGCTCATCGTGCGCTACGTACTTCTTAGTCCGCAGTACGAACTTTCCGTACATGGGGTGCTTTACCCGCTTTACTTCAGAAACTACAATGGATTTCTCCATTCTGTTGCTGGTAACAACGCCTATTCTTTCCTTTCTTAAATTTCTTTTTTCCATAAAGCAGAACCCATTATTGGTTTTCCCTTTTTGTTAATTCTGTTGCCAAACGCGCCACAGTTCTTTTTGTATTTCTGATAAGAAGTGGATTTTCCAATGGCGTTACGGAGTGCGCCATTTTCAAGTCTGCATGTTGCTTCTTCAAAGCAGCGATCTTCTCTTTCAATTCCTCTACGGACATTTCTTTTACTTCAGACTGTTTCATCGTCCTATCCTTTTTTATGCCGCGTCGTAATCGCGTGCCACAATAAACTTCGTTTTAACCGGTAGTTTCTGAGCGGCTAACCTCAGAGCTTCTTTGGCTATATCCATTGGTACCCCGGCAACTTCAAACATAACACGCCCTGGCTTAACAACGGCCACCCAGTATTCCGGAGCACCTTTACCCTTACCCATCCTTACTTCAAGAGGCTTCTTGGTAATAGGCTTGTCCGGGAAGATTTTGATCCACAACTGTCCCTGGCGCTTCATGTATCGGGTTGCAGCTACACGCGCTGCCTCGATCTGCCGCGAAGTGATAAAGCTCGAATCAAGAGATTTTATACCGAACATTCCGTTGGAAAGCTGGTGTCCTCTCTGGGAAATCCCCTTCATACGGCCTTTCTGCGCCTTGCGGTATTTAGTTCTTTTTGGCTGTAACATTTGCTTCTACTTAAATCTTATTTTCTTCGACGTTTTTTTCTGGCATCCGGTTTCCCTTTAGACTGTCCTTTGGACATACCTACAAGGGGAGAAAGCTCTCGCTTGCCATAAACCTCGCCTTTCATAATCCATACTTTAACTCCAAGCCTGCCGTAAGTGGTATGTGCCTCTTCCAGAGCATAATCGATATCTGCCCTGAAGGTAGATAATGGAATTCGACCGTCCTTGTAAGACTCGGTACGGGCCATCTCAGCTCCGTTTAAACGTCCGGAGATCTGTATTTTAATTCCTTCAGCATTCATTCGCATGGCAGCGGCTATCGCCATCTTAATTGCCCGGCGGTAAGAAATACGGTTTTCAATCTGACGGGCAACACTGGCAGCAACCAGGTTGGCATCCAGTTCAGGCCTCTTGATCTCAAAGATGTTGATCTGAACTTCCTTGTCGGTGATCTTCTTAAGCTCTTCCTTAAGCTTGTCAACCTCCTGTCCGCCTTTACCAATAATGATACCCGGACGAGCGGTAGTAATGGTCACCGTTATTAATTTCAGGGTACGTTCAATGATTACCCTGGAAACACTGGCTTTTGCCAGACGGGCATTGATATACTTCCTGATCTTGTCATCCTCAGCGAGCTTGTCTCCGTAATCATTTCCACCATACCAGTTGGATTCCCAACCACGGATGATCCCAAGCCTGTTCCCTATTGGATTTGTCTTTTGTCCCATATTTCTCGCTAGCTTTCTGCGTTATTTCGTGCTCCCAAAACCAAGGTTACATGGTTGGAACGTTTTCTGATTCTATGCGCACGTCCCTGTGGTGCAGGTCGCAGCCTTTTCAGCATACGCGCACTGTCTACTTTGATTTCCTTTACGAAGAGGTCAGCGCTTTCAATATCAGCATCCTCATTCTTGGCCTGCCAGTTCGCCAGGGCAGACAACAAAAGTTTTTCCAGTCTCCGGGAAGCTTCCTTCTGGCTGAACCTGAGGATAGCCAGCGCCTTCTCTACACCTTCTCCGCGCACAAGATCAGCTACCAGCCTCATTTTACGCGGGGAAGTAGGGCAGTTATTGAGCTTCGCAAAGGCCAGCTGTGCCTTTTCTGCTTTTAACCTTTCGGCCATTTCTCTTTTACGTACTCCCATAGCTTACTTACTTTTTACCTTTGTTCTTGGCCCCTGCATGTCCCCTGAAGGAACGGGTTGGGGAAAACTCGCCCAGTTTGTGACCTACCATGTTCTCTGTTACGTATACAGGTACAAATTGTTTCCCGTTGTGCACAGCGATGGTCTGGCCTACGAAATCAGGAGTGATCATGGAGGCTCTTGACCAGGTTTTGATCACGGATTTCTTACCGGATTCTAAGTTTTGCTGGACTTTCTTATCCAGGCTGTAGTGAACGTAAGGTCCTTTTTTTAAGGAACGTGCCATTATTCTTTACGTTTTATTTCTTTCTTCGTTCAATGATATATCGGTTGGAATCCTTGGTCCTGGAACGGGTTCTGTATCCTTTTGCAGGAATACCGTTCTTAGATCTCGGATGTCCTCCAGAAGCTCTTCCTTCTCCACCTCCCATTGGGTGATCAACAGGGTTCATAGCCACTGGTCTGGTTCTTGGCCTTCTTCCTAACCACCTGCTTCTACCTGCTTTACCAGATACTACAAGCTGATGGTCCGAATTGGAAACTGCTCCGATCGTCGCCAGGCATTTCACCAGGATCATTCGGGTTTCCCCTGAAGGTAACTTGATCGTTGCATATTTACCTTCCCTTGCCATGAGCTGAGCAAAAGTACCGGCACTCCTGGCCAGTACGGCTCCCTGTCCGGGACGCAGCTCAATACAGGAAATAATTGTTCCCAATGGAATATCGCTCAGTGGCATGGCATTCCCTATTTCGGGAGCTACCTTGTTTCCGGAAACAACTTCCTGACCTACCTGCAGGCCATTCTGAGCAATGATGTATCGCTTCTCGCCATCCTTATATTCCACAAGGGCAATAAAAGCCGATCTGTTTGGGTCGTACTGTATAGACTTCACTTCCGCTTTCACATCATGCTTTTCGCGCTTGAAGTCTATGATACGATACCTCCTCTTGTGACCACCACCTCTGTGACGTGTGGTCATTTTTCCTTGACTGTTCCTACCTCCCGTTCTTTTTAACGGAGCAAGCAAGCTTTTCTCCGGCTTATCAGTAGTAATCGCGTCAAATCCGTTTACTACTTTAAAACGCTGCCCGGGAGTGATCGGTTTTAATTTTCTAACTGACATCTCGCGTCTTTATAGATTACTGTAAAAATCAATAATATCCCCGTCTTCCACATCTACTATGGCCTTCTTGTAGGCATTGGTTTTGCCTTGCTGAACACCTGTTTTTGTGTAACGGGTCTTACGTACAGGACCGTAATTCATAGTGCGGACCTTCTTGACCGATACCCCATAAGTCTCTTCCACTGCATCTTTGATCTGCAGTTTATTAGCCCTCGGATCCACAACAAAACCGTAACGATTGTACAGCTCACTGTCGTTGGTCATCTTCTCCGTAATGATCGGTTTAATCAACACCCTCATGGCCCTTACTTGTTTAAGTTTGATTCAATTCCTTCCAGCGCACCTTCAAGAAGCACGATATTGTTGGCATTCAATATTTTGTAAGTGCTTAATTCTGTGTTAGTTACAACTTCAGAACCTTCCAAATTGCGCGACGACAAATATACGTTATTATTTGTATCGCCCAAGACGAAGAGTGACTTTTTATTTTCAATCCCGAGGGATTTCAGAATGTCAACAAAATCTTTGGTTTTGGGTTGCTCGAACTGAAAGTCCTCCACAACCAAAATTGCCTTCTCCTGTTGCTTGATGCTTAGCGCTGATTTTCGAGCCAAGCGCTTAACATTTTTGTTCACTTTTTGCCCGTAATCCCTTGGCTGTGGTCCAAATATTCGACCTCCACCACGGAATACAGGAGACTTAATACTACCCGCACGGGCAGTACCTGTACCTTTTTGTTTTTTGATCTTGCGGGTACTTCCGACAATTTCTGCACGCTCTTTTGATTTGTGCGTACCCTGCCTTTGGTGGGCCAAATATTGTTTCACGTCCAGATAGATGGCGTGGTTGTTCGGCTCAATCTTGTATACAGCATCCGAAAGATCTGCTTTCCGACCTGTATCTTTTCCCTTGATATCTAAAACCGCTACCTTCATTACTTCTCAATAGTTACGTAAGCATTCTTATGACCCGGAACACAGCCTTTCAATACCAGCAGGTTCTTTTCGGGTACTACTTTCAACACCCTAAGGTTCTGAACAGTTACTGTTTCTCCTCCCATTCTCCCTGCCATGCGCATTCCTTTGAATACCCGTGCAGGATAGGAAGCAGCTCCAATAGATCCAGGAGCCCTTAATCGGTTGTGCTGTCCGTGTGTAGCCTGACCAACACCGCCAAAGCCATGTCTTTTAACAACTCCCTGGAATCCTTTTCCTTTGGAAGTGGCAGAGACATCCACGAAATCTCCTTCGTTAAAGAGATCCACGCCAAGTGTATCTCCCAATTTAAATTCACCTTCAAAATCCCGGAACTCAACGACTTTTTTCTTGGGAGAAGTACCTGCTTTTTTCACATGGCCCATTTCGGCCTTGTTAGCACGTTTTTCTGCCTTGTCATCGAAACCGAGCTGAAGGGCGCTGTACCCGTCTACCTCTTCGGTTCTGACTTGGGTAACGACACAGGGGCCAGCTTCTATAACGGTACATGGAATGTTCTTCCCTCTCTCGTCAAAGATGCTGGTCATGCCGATTTTCTTTCCAATTAACCCAGACATACTTATTTATTTAATAGTTCAATTTTTACTTTTCTTGTTTACAAAAAAACAGGGCCAAAAATAATTCAACCCTGAATTTATTTTTGTTACCGTTTTTCCTTCGCGAAACGCTCCGGACATGTCCCTGTTCCCTCAGAAACAGTTTATTTTATTATCAGACCTTGATCTCCACTTCCACACCACTGGGAAGCTCCAGCTTCATCAGGGCATCGATGGTCTTGGAGGAAGAACTGTAAATATCCAGAAGACGCTTGTATGAACTCAACTGGAATTGCTCCCTCGATTTCTTATTCACGTGCGGAGAACGCAATACTGTAAAAATCCGCTTGTGAGTAGGTAGTGGAATTGGCCCGGTTACTACAGCACCGGTGGTCTTTACCGTCTTTACGATTTTCTCGGCAGACTTGTCTACCAGGTTATGATCGTAAGATTTAAGTTTTATTCTGATTTTCTGACTCATTTTACTCTAACTTAAGCGGTTACACCAGTTGCCATTTTAATTACTTCCTCTGCCAGGTTGGTTGGGGTCTCGGCATAGTGGGAGAATTCCATGGTAGAAGTAGCCCTACCGGAGGAAAGCGTCCTCAGTGCCGTTACATAACCAAACATTTCTGATAATGGAACTTCTGCCTTGATCACCTTGGATCCGGCGCGGTCGTCCATATTGTTTACCTGTCCTCTTCTTCGGTTAAGGTCACCTACAATATCACCCATATTTTCTTCCGGGGTAAGAACCTCCAGCTTCATGATAGGCTCCATAAGAACCGAGCGTGCTGATTTGGCAGCTGCCTTGTAACCCATTTTTGCAGCAAGTTCGAAGGAAAGCGAATCAGAATCCACCGGGTGGAATGAACCATCGGTAAGAGTGATCTTCATGCTATCCATCTCAAATCCTGCCAGAGGGCCGTTTTTCATTGCCTCCTTGAAACCTTTCTCTACGGAAGGAATGTATTCCTTAGGGATGTTACCTCCCTTGATCTCGTTAACAAATACCAGTCCGGATTCCTCTTCACCAACAGGCTCCATGGTAAATACGATGTCTGCGAACTTACCGCGACCACCCGTTTGTTTTTTGTACACTTCACGGTGCTTGGCCTGCTGGGTAATGGCCTCTTTGTATTCTACCTGAGGTTGTCCCTGGTTTACATCAACCTTGAACTCTCTCTTCAGACGGTCTACAATAATATCGAGGTGCAATTCACCCATACCGGAAATAATGGTTTGTCCGGAAGCCTCATCGGTCTTAACCTGGAAGGTTGGATCTTCCTCAGCCAGTTTACCCAGGGCCATACCGAGTTTATCAACGTCGGCCTTGGTTTTAGGCTCAACAGCAATACCGATCACAGGATCCGGGAAGATCATACTTTCCAGCACTATAGGATGTTTCTCATCCGAAAGTGTATCTCCTGTTTTAATATCCTTGAAACCAACGGCAGCTCCAATGTCTCCTGCAGAAATAGACTCAACAGCGTTTTGCTTGTTGGAGTGCATCTGGTAGATCCTTGAAATACGTTCCTTGTTTCCGGAACGATTATTAAGTACGTAGGATCCTGCATCCAGCTTACCGGAGTATGCCCGGAAGAAAGCCAGACGTCCTACGAATGGATCTGTGGCAATCTTGAATGCCAGGGCGGCAAAAGGCTCCTTGACATCCGGCTTGCGGGTGATCTCATTACCTGTATTTGGGTCAGTACCTACAATAGCCTCCTTATCCAGGGGAGAAGGAAGGTATCGACATACTGCATCCAGCAGGAATTGAACACCTTTATTTTTAAATGAAGAACCGCATACCATTGGGATAATGCTCATATCCATAACAGCAGCTCTGAGGGCAGCGTGGATTTCATCCTCGGTAATGGAGTTTTCATCCTCGAAGAATTTCTCCATAAGGGTTTCGTCGTATTCTGCAACTGCCTCAATCAGGTGGGCCCTGTATTCATGTACCTCATCTTCCATTTCAGCTGGAATATCGATAACGTCAAACGTAGAACCCATATCTTCCTCGTGCCATACAATCGCACGGTTCTTAACCAAATCAACAATACCTTTGAAATCTGCTTCTTCCCCGATTGGAAGAACAATCGGCACTGCGTTTGATTTCAACATGTCTTTTACCTGGTTGCAAACCGCCAGAAAATTAGATCCCTGTCGGTCCATTTTATTTACAAAGCCCATGCGCGGCACCTTGTAATTGTCAGCCAGCCTCCAGTTGGTCTCGGATTGTGGCTCAACGCCATCTACAGCACTGAACAGGAAAACCAGACCATCAAGGACTCTCAGTGAACGGTTTACCTCAACAGTAAAATCCACGTGACCGGGAGTATCAATTATATTGAAATGGTAGGGTTTAGACTCATTGGTCAACTGCCCGTTGCTGGTTGGAAAATTCCAGGTACAGGTGGTGGCTGCGGATGTAATGGTAATCCCGCGCTCCTGCTCCTGAGCCATCCAGTCCATAGTGGCAGCACCGTCGTGCACCTCACCAATCTTATGACTCACCCCCGTATAAAAAAGTATACGTTCTGTGGTGGTGGTTTTACCGGCATCAATGTGCGCGGCAATTCCAATATTACGTGTGTATTTTAAATCTCTTGCCATTGTTGAAATTAAAATCTGAAGTGAGAGAATGCTTTGTTCGCTTCGGCCATTTTGTGTGTATCCACACGCTTCTTCACTGCTGCACCCTCCTCACGGGATGCCGCCAGGATCTCTGCAGCCAGCTTCTGGGCCATCGATTTTTCATTTCTTTTCCTTGCAAAAAGGATCAACCACTTCATTGCGGTAGAAATTTTGCGGTCTGGTCGGATTTGCATCGGAATCTGGAAGGTAGCACCACCTACCCTTCTACTGCGGACCTCTACGTGAGGCATCACATTGGAAAGGGCATCTTTCCATAGTTCCAGGGCGGTTTTTTCTTCGTCCGTTTTGCGTTGGTCTACGATATCAATTGCATCGTAAAATATCTTGAAGGCTACCGATTTCTTCCCGTCCCACATCAGCATGTTTACAAAACGGGTCACCAGCTGGTCGTTAAACCTTGGGTCTGGTAAGAGTGGCCTTTTCTTTGCCTGTCTTTTTCTCATCGTTCCTGTTCGTTATCGTTTATTGTTTCGGACGTTTGGCACCGTACTTGGATCTCCTTTGGGTTCTGCCCGCAACACCGGCAGTATCCAATGCTCCACGTACAATGTGGTATCTTACACCTGGCAAGTCCTTAACTCTTCCGCCTCTAACCAATACTATCGAGTGCTCTTGCAAGTTGTGGCCCTCGCCAGGAATGTATGCGTTCACCTCTTTACCGTTAGTTAACCTTACCCTTGCAACCTTACGCATTGCAGAATTTGGTTTCTTCGGTGTAGTGGTGTATACCCGCGTACAAACCCCTCTTCGCTGGGGACACGAATCCAAAGCAGCCGATTTACTCTTCTTGGTAATTGTGGCCCTTCCTTTTCGTACTAATTGTGAAATTGTTGGCATACTATATTATAATGTATAAATCTACCCTCGTCAAAGGGCTGGCAAATGTACTAATAAATCATTATAATTCAAATGCCTGCGCATTTATTTTAAAAGGAAAAATTAGCCGGGTGCTTTTGGGATGCGAAATCCATGGTAATTATGCCCTAAAAACCTGGAGTTATTGAGCTATTAAATGTTGCATTGAGCAATGACATTTACCATAATCATGTTCGTTTTTGAAGTATAAGGCCAGCTGTAGATTACCCAATTCTGTATAGCCTTGAATTCTTGACAGAAAAACTAGCATATATCACATTGAGATTTTCAGACATTAAATAGACATCCTTATCTGGGATATGAATCATCATATGGCCAAAGGGGATTAATAAATCCTTTTCTTAAAGAAATATTAAAAAATCCTTGGTGTATTAACATTAAATTTAGAACTTGTTGGTTTGATAAACTCAAACAATTTAACAATGAGAACACATTTAAATGGAATCTTAACGCTGATTTTAGCGTTTGTCGTGCATTTGTCTTTTGCTCAGGAAAAGACAGTCACCGGAAACGTTACAGATCAGACGGGCACACCCCTACCGGGTGTTAACGTGCTTGTCGTTGGAACTGCCACAGGAACTCAAACAGATTTTGATGGAAATTACTCCATCCGGGCCGAAGTAGGTCAGGTTTTGCAGTTTAGCTATATCGGGCAAAAAACAGCGAACAGGACTATTGGCGCTTCTGATGTAATTAATGTACAGATGGAAGAAGATGCGCAGGCTTTGGAAGAAGTTGTTGTAACCGCATTGGGTATACAACGGGAAGCCAGAACTCTGGGCTACGGAACTGATATCGTAGAAGGGGAAGATTTGGTGAAAGCCCGTGAAACGAACATTGTAAACTCCCTTCAGGGTAAAGTTACTGGTGTTCAGATCACCAATACTGGTGGTAACCTGGGTGGTTCCTCAAAAATCATCATACGTGGTGTTTCATCCTTATCCGGAAGGAATAACCCGCTGTGGGTTGTGGATGGTGTACTTATTAATGATGCACAAACCCCGGGTAACGGAAGCAGGATTACAGGAACAAGGGATTTTGCCAATGGTGCTTCGGTCATCAACCCGGATGATGTAGAATCCATAAACGTATTAAAAGGTGCAGCTGCAACCGCTTTATACGGTTCTCGAGCTGCGGCAGGAGCAATCATTGTAACCACAAAAAGAGGTAAGGCTGGCGAAGGCGGAGGAGCCCGAGTTGAACTGAATTCCTCTACAAGATTCGAATCGCTGTTCAGGATTCCGGACTACCAGCAGGAATATGCCATGGGTACCCAGGGGCAATACGATGCAGGTAGTGTAGGCTTTGACTGGGGGCCAAGAATTGTTGGTCAAACAGTAGATAACCTTCCCATTACGGGAGAATCTGGCCCACTGCAGGCTGTTAAGGATAATGGCATCAGGGATTTCTTCCGCACAGGGATAACCCGTATCAACAACTTTTCTGTTTCGGATGCGAATGAAAAATTTGATTACCGAATCAGCTTAACTTCTACTAACCAGGAAGGTATATTACCAGGAGCGAGCCTTGACAGGATTACCATAGGTCTGAATGCCGGGGTTAGGCATAACGATAAACTGGAATCCAGATTTGGTATCCAATATACCACTACCCAGTCCAGAGGAACTGGAGCCTCCGGGGCGAACGATCCTAACATTATTAGTTTCGCATCCTTCAGCAGTAATCTGGACCAGAATCTCTTTAAACCCTGGATAGATGAAAGCGGAAACCAGATTAACCTGATAACCAACAACCAGGGGAATGTAAGCAACAACCCATTCTGGATTCGTAATGAAAATGCCAATGACCGGGATGACGACAGGATCTTTGGAAACTTCCAATTGACCTTCAAACCCTTTGATGGCTTTGCCCTTACTGCCAGAGTAGGAGCGGATCTTCAGGATGATAGAAGGTTGATTGAAAATAGCAAGGGTACTGTAGGTCGACTGTTTGGTGATTTCATATCCGATAATATCAGGAGAAATGAAATAACATCAGACATTATAGCATCGTATAACACAAACATCACTGATGATATTTCAGTAAATGTCCTGGGTGGTATGCAATATAATGCAAGGATCTTTGAAAGACAGCAAATAACAGGGGTGAATTTATTGATCCCTGAACTTTTCAGCCCTGCAAATGCAGAACAAGCCATCCCTGTTAGGGATTTTACAGAAGCCAGGCTATTTGGTATCTATGGTTCTGCGGAATTCGGTTACAAGAACTGGGCTACCCTTACGCTTACAGCAAGGAATGACTTTTCTTCAACCTTGCCAACGGATAACAACTCATACTTCTATCCTTCTGCAAGTATGGCCTTTGTATTCAGCGATGCCTTCAATATTAAAAGTGATTTCCTGAGCTTTGGTAAGATTCGGGCGAGTTGGGCAAAGGTAGGTAACGATACAGATGCCTACTTACTGAACTTTAATTTCAATCCGATAACAGTAGCGACAGGACAATACAGCCTGAACAATAACTTCCCGTTCAATGGGGCGTTGGCTTATTCGGCATCGGCCACAATTCCGGCTGCCGATCTGAGACCAGAAGAACAAACTTCTTACGAGTTTGGTCTGGATTTGAAACTGTTCAACGGACGTTTAGGTTTGGATATGGCCTACTTCAAAAACCAGAACGATGACCAAATATTAAACATTCCTATACCAGAAACCACTGGATTTGCCTTTAGAACAACCAATGTGGGGCGAGTTGACCAGGAAGGTTTTGAAATATCCCTGGAGGCCACTCCTTTGATCATTGGTGATTTTACCTGGAACACAGGAATAAATTTCTCCAGGGTAGAGTCTGAAGTAGTTTCCCTTACCGAAGGCCTTGACAGGGTAGTAATAGCTTCTGGTTTTAACAGTGTTCAGGTGGTTGCAGAGCCAGGAAAAGAGTTCCAGCTTTATGCTTTCCCACACTTGAGGGATGAAGAAACCGGAAGACCTATTATTGATCCAAATACTGGAAGAAGGCAGGCCGGTCAAGCCACTACATTAGGATCCGTACTTCCGGACTGGACAGGAGGATGGGTTAATAGTTTCAGCTATAAAGGATTTAATCTGTCGACCACCATTGACGTTAGATGGGGTGGAGTAATGAAGTCCTCTACTGTTGAAGCTCTGCAAACAGGTGGATTAGTAAAAGAAACCTTATTAAACAGAGAAGGAACCTTTATCGATACACAGGGTATTATCCTTACAGATAATGGAGATGGCACATTCACAAGAAGAGATAATGATGTACCGCTACTAAGTGCCCAGGATTTCTGGACTTCATTAAATGACAACAGTGTGGCAGAACCATACATTTATGATGCTTCTTTCATAAAGCTAAGAGAGGTAGGTTTATCCTATACATTCCCATCCAGATTGTTGGGTGATAGTTTTATCAAGGGCCTCACATTCGGTGTAGAAGGAAGGAATTTGCTACTACTTTATTCTGAAGTGCCCCATATTGATCCTGAAGCTACCTTATTTGGTTCAGGAGCGGACGGATTCGGAATTGAAAGAGCCAGTATCCCTTCAACAAGAAGTATTGGTTTCAATGTTAAGTTAACATTCTAAAAAAATAGAGATGAAAAGAATTAGATTAATACTACTATCGTTTGCATTTATTCTTGGCTCGTTGTCTTCTTGTGACGATAAGCTGGATATAAATACAGATCCCCTGGTTGCTACCAGTGCAGATCCAAATGCAGTTTTACCCTATGTTTTTGTGCAGTATTCGTCCAGAAAAGTAACTGAGTTGGGAACGAGGATATGTGACGTTCCACAGTACATTTCAGACACATTTAACAGTCCAAAAAATGGTAGAACCAGTATATTCCTTACTGGTAACACCTGGGGGATGATGTACAACCAGGTACTGGGTAACTTATCCCTGGTAAAAGCAGATGCAGCAGCAGCAGGCCCTACCAGCAATAATGTAAATGCCATTGCCACGATTATAAGTGCGCATATCTTTTACGAGCTCACCAGTATTTGGGAAGATGTCCCTTTTACAGAAGCGCTAAACGGACAGGAATTTCCATTTCCGAACTTTGATGATCAGCAAACCATTCTTAACGGCGTTGTAGCCATGTACGATGAGGCAATTGCACTTATAGACAGTACTCCCAGCAGTGGCGTATTTGCTATAACCCCTGCCGGTGATCAGTGGTATGGTGGTGATATGGCAAGCTGGAGAATACTGGCAAATTCACTAAAACTCAGAGCTTTGATGCTATTGAGAAATGGTGGTGCCAACGTAGATGCGCAGATAAATGCCACCTTAAGTCAGCCTTTGATGACAAGCAATGGTCAGGCGGCTTACCTACGGTATTCAGGACAGCCCGGGGCACAGAACGGAATGCTCACCATCATTACAGCGTTTTTTGGTCCGGATAATGAAAGCCAGAATGTATTTGGCCCTGGAGATCCTATTGATGCATTGTTAAGAGATTCCGGAGATCCAAGATATGATCTTTGGGTTGCCCGTAATGATTTGCCTGCTCCAGGTATCGACCTTTTCCCTGATAACACCACCTCTGTTTTGAGCAATAATATTATCAGGGCAGACTTGCCGGATATGGTAATGTTGCCGGCGGAGATAGATTTGTACAAGGCTGAACTGGCTTTGGAGGGTGTTACAGCTGCAGGTAATGCGGAAACCAATTATAGAAATGGCGTGAGGAATTCCATTACATGGTGGGGGCAGGATATCCCCGGGGTTATCACAACAGTTTCCACTGCAGACATAGACGCCTATGTGAACAGTCTGCCTGCACCTACTCTGGAAGATGTGTACAATCAGCAGTATCTTGCGGCATTTTTGCAACCGGTTCTGAGTTGGAATCATGTTCGGAGAAATCAGTTTCCTGTTTTAGAAACACCTCCGGCTTCGAATATCTCTACTATTTTGAAACGATTTAACTATCCACCGGATGAAGTGGGTGCTAACCCTAATACCCCAGCGAATCCGGAAACGGATGTTCCTATGTGGTTTGAAAATCTATAAAACATGAAAAAAATGAAAAATATAGTATATACGATTTTAGGATCCGCTTTACTCTTGATAGGATGTACAGAGGATTATGACTTAGATGACCGGGGTCTTTCCGTTGAGGAATTACCGAGATACGTCGCGTTTAGTGCCCCTGGTGCAAGTTCCAGTATAGCTCCAGTAGATACCACAGAAGATGGAGGATCGGAAGAATTGAATGTTGAGGTTCCGGGAGGAACTGTAACGGATATAACCGTGAATTATACCTTCAGTGGAACGGCAGTATTTGGGGTCGACTTCACAGTTGATGGGGCAACAAGCGCCGGAGGTTCTGTAGTTATTCTTAAACCTGACGGAACTCCTAATTTGGATGGTTTAGCGCCAAATGCAGATATCGTTGTTGTTCTTCTTACCGATGACGTTGTAGACGGAGATAAAACCCTCCAGGTTACTTTGGCAAGCGCTACCAGTAATGATGGTGAAATTGCCGTCGGACGCGGGGGAACAGATTCACTTAAAACAGCTGTTGTCAATATCGAGGATATTGATGAATAGAAACAGTTTTACAGTAGTTGTTGACCATCAGCTGCTGTTAAATTTATTTCATTAAGTAAGTTTAAGAGGCTTGTTATAAAGATAACAGGCCTCTTTTTTATATACGCTAAACCTCCAAAGGACCAGGAGTTTCTTTCAGAGCATGATCTACACTCCCCCTGGGAAGATATTCTATACGAACATTAATCAAAGTAAAATGCGTTTGCCAGAATTTCTGAACAAGCAGTTTACAAATATTGAAATGGGACACCCGTTATAAAGTAAATGTAAAACCTGGCCTGAATAAAATGCCCCTATCCAAATCCTGGTTCCTTAAACGCAAGACCGTAATTGCTACCTTTGAGATTACAGACGCAACCTCCGGGGATTCCCTAATAGCGTTTACTGTAGAGTTGCATGTGAAATCATGAAAATACTTGAAGGATAATAAAGTAATAGTATTTTTCCCGTAGCAAAGGCCACAGTCCAGGGAAAAGAACACTAATTTAGTCCGGTAATCTAAATAAGTACGGATTATTTTTTGATATTTCGCTAAATCAAATGAAAATCAACGTTAAAGGCATTTAATGCAAAAGTCCCAATTTATTTACGGCCTGAGGGCCATTATTGAAGCTATTGATTCAGAAACTGCAATCAACAAGGTCTATTTACAGAAAGGACTGGGAGGTGAGCTTTTTGTTCAGCTGGAAAATAAGCTGCGTAAAGCAGGGATAACCACTTCCTATGTCCCCTTCCAGAAGTTAAATAAGCTGGTCAGGGGCAATCACCAGGGCGCAGTGGCTACTGTCTCTCCGGTTTCCTTTAGTGTATTTGAAGAACTGGTAGACCAGGTATGCGCCAGCAAAAAAACCCCGCTTTTCCTTTTGTTGGACCGTGTATCAGACGTCAGGAATTTTGGTGCGATCATACGAACAGCAGTATGCACTGGCGTAGACGGTATCATTGTCCCGAGTTCAGGATCGGCACCGGTCACATCAGATACTGTAAAAACCTCTGCGGGAGCAGTATTCAACATTCCTATCGCAAAGGTCAACCACATGAAAGACGCCGTTTACTACCTGCAGGCTTCGGGTGTAAACGTAGTTGCTGCCACGGAAAAAACGACCAACACCCTATTCGATCTGGATCTGAAAAAGCCCCTGGCTATTATTATGGGTGCCGAAGACAAGGGGATATCCCCTGCCGTGCTGAAAATTGTGGATCACCTGGCCCAAATCCCAATGGCTGGCAGTATTGCTTCTCTGAATGTGTCTGTTGCCTGTGGTGTATTCCTCTATGAAACAGTCCGTCAACGAGGCGCCTAACTCTTTATCCCTACAAGCAAATTCAGGAATCTTCCGGAGGTTTTGGCTTATCCTTCCGATAGTGGTATCGTATCTGAACCTGTGGTTTTGATTCTTCAGCATCTTTGGGGCGTTCCATAAAATTCCCGTCTTGGTCGAAATGACGCAGGAATTCATCCTCCTCTTCGTTATAATCGTCCCGTTCCCATGCGTATTTTCGTGGTTTGGGGACTTCAGCCCTTAATGCAAAAGCAAGCACAAGCCCAGTTATAAATCCGGCCAGGTGGCCTTCCCATGAAATTCCTTCCTTAACCGGGAAGATGTACCAGAGCATGCTGCCATAAATAAAAACAACGATCAGGGACAGTGCCATTAACCTGTAGTGCCTGGTAAAGGCTCCTTTAAAAAAAATAAATGAGGCCAGTACATATATCATTCCGCTTGCGCCTATATGATAGGAAGGCCTGCCAATCAACCAGGTTAGTATACCGGCCAAAAGAAATCCTAACAGAAATACTTTAAGAGCAACGTCTCTGTAAAAGTATACCAACGCTGCGCTCAGTACGGCCAACGGTATTGTATTGTTATACAGGTGGGATAGGGATCCATGGATAAACGGACTGAAAAGGATTCCCCTCAAACCCTTCAGTGTCCTGGGATAAACCCCAAAATCATTTAAATTGACCCGAAAGCGCACTTCAACCCAGAATACAATCCAGATAAGCAAAACAGCTATCATGGGAACCAGCAGCACGCTGTAAGTAAATTTGAAATATCGTTCTTCGGTCATGCACCGAAATTACATTTTATTTTACTTTTATGGTATGAGTCAGCCACTTGCCGATCGGGTACGTCCTAAAACCCTGAGTGATTATATCAGCCAAAGCCATTTGGTTGGCGATAAGGGTTCCCTTACCAGGCAAATAGAAAGCGGCAACATCCCTTCCCTCATTTTTTGGGGACCTCCAGGAACGGGCAAAACTACGCTGGCCAATATCATTGCCACTCAAAGTGGACGCCCCTTCTACACCCTCAGCGCTATAAGCAGCGGGGTTAAAGATGTGCGTGAAGTCATTGCGAAAGCCAAGGAACAGGGAGGTTTGTTCACCACTAAAAATCCGATCCTTTTTATTGATGAGATCCACAGGTTTAGCAAGTCCCAGCAGGACTCCCTTTTGGGGGCGGTTGAGAAGGGCTGGGTAACCCTGGTCGGGGCAACAACAGAAAATCCCAGTTTTGAAGTTATACCAGCACTACTATCCAGATGCCAGGTGTATGTATTGAATCCTTTTGGGAAGGAAGACCTGGAGGCTATTCTTCAAAGGGCTATGCAGGAAGACGAGTTACTGAAAGAGCGGCAAATTGCGCTAAAGGAGACGGAAGCATTAATGCGGTTGTCAGGAGGAGATGCCAGGAAGTTGCTCAACATGTTTGAGCTGGTGGTTTCATCAGAAGACGCGGAATCTTTAACCATTACCGACGAACTGGTAATGGCCAAGGTTCAGAAGAATACGGTGCTTTACGACAAAACCGGGGAACAGCATTACGATATAATATCTGCCTTTATTAAATCGATCCGGGGCAGCGATCCAAATGCAGCCGTATATTGGCTGGCACGCATGATCGCAGGTGGGGAAGATGTAAAGTTCATTGCCCGCAGGATGCTCATATCAGCCTCTGAAGATATTGGACTGGCTAATCCCACGGCCCTGGTAATTGCCAACAGCACTTTTCAGGCTGTGAATACCATAGGATACCCGGAAGCCCGGATTATCCTGAGTCAATGTGCAATTTATCTGGCTACCTCCCCAAAAAGCAACTCGGGATACATGGCCATTAACAAGGCACAACAGCAGGTTTCCGAAACAGGAGACCTTTCAGTGCCCCTTCATTTGAGGAATGCACCAACCAGACTGATGAAGGACCTGGGTTATGGAAAGGAATATGCCTACGCCCACGATTTTGAAGGAAATTTTGTGCCCTCAGAATTTCTGCCGGACGACCTCTCAGGGGTTCGGTTTTATGAACCCGGTAAAAACAAACGCGAGGCTGGGTTGCAAGAGTTTCTCCGCAACCGCTGGAAAGACAAATACAACTACTAGAATTTGATATTTAAGGTCTGGTGTACCAGTTCTCCGTCCTTGTAATAATCGAAATACCAGTTTCCCTGGTCCTCATAGACAATGCCCTCACTTGCATCACCCCTGGCCAGGAACACGCCCTTTTTCCCGGTTTCATAGATTCGCAGCAGCACTTTAGGGCTACTGTCTACCAGTTGAAATCCGTTGGGAATTTGCTGGGCATACAGAAGGAAGCTGTCCTTAGCTTCAGGTACCGAAGGAACCGTTTCCTTTGCAACCTGAGGCACTTCTTTAATCTCCGGGACGGTGGGCTTTGAAACACCGGTTTCCTTTTCCTGAACAACAGGAATCCCGGAGACTTCTTTAGCCTTAGTCGTTATTTCCTCAATTTTTTCAGTGGGAACTGGATCAGGTTCCAGGGTTTTAACATCATCCCCGAAGTTTACCGTAATAGGAGCTTCTTTAACTTCGGCCGGCTGATAGGAATAGGTGTAATTATTGAGGGATTCCATAGCTTCAGTTATGGTTTCCTTGAAAGCCCCTTTGTAATCCTTAATTTTGCTGTTCGCTGTCTGAGTTCTGAAAACCTCCTGTGACTGGCAATCCTGAAAAGAAATATGCCCTTTTGTAGTCAACATCCCGGATTCATCCACCAGTATGGCAGTTAGCCCTAGACACCTGTTGTTGCTTAATTCAGAAGGCAGGGCGTTGTCATACACCGCATTGAATCCCTTTTCAACCAATAGGTGTTTTAACAGGGTACTTGTTTGATACTCGTTCTCTTTTTTGAAGCTCTCGAATTTTGTAGGTACAATCACATACTTGTATGCCGATAAGACTTCCTGTGCCTGTGTGCCAAAAAAACCGCCTGCAAGAAAAAGGAACAAAAGCCGAAATGTTCGCATAATGAATCAGTTATCTCCCCAAGATAGGATATTTAATCCGAACTGGAAAGAAGCAGTATGAGCGGCAGCGAGGTTTTGATAGGCCAGTAAATTGTCTGCCAGAATATAGAAATTAACAGGTCCGGCCTGAAGGCTTAATCCAAGGCCAAAATTGGTCATAGAATACTTGTCCAGGGTGTAGGTAGACCTCAGGGCCAGGAAATTGCCCAGTCGCCTGTCATAAAAGGCAGTTAGCGCGGCCTGTGGCCCTCTGGGCCTGTTTACCACAAATAGCTGTCCCCCAACACTATTGCGGTAAATATTCCTGTTGGCCCTGGCTGTCGCTGTAACATCGCAATCGCAGTCCTGGGCAAATGAACTCCTTGGCATTCCCCAGCTGTATTTGATGCTTCCGTATAATTTGGTCGGACGAAAGGTTACATAGCTACGGGTATCCTCACCGAAGGGTATCAGTGCCTCAATCTCATCCACCAACTCCTGCCAGAAATCGGCGCCCGGGTCATCCAGGGCATCTGGTAAAATAATTTCCACACCTTCATTTGCCGCCCTTCCTTGAAGGCTGAAATTATCCACATCACTAAAATGATAGATAAAACCAAGGTCCAGGATACTAGCCGTGATAACGGTTTGCGGATTTAATTTATATGTAAATCCAAAGTCCAGTCCCAATCCCAGATCACCACCTAACAGGCCTCTGCCCAGGATAGTGCTCGTTACTTCAGATACGTCCTCATCTGCGGCATTCTCCAGAGCTCTTAATCCGGAACTGCGCAACCTCATATCGGCCACAAGGATATTGGTAAGGAGGTTATTCTGGCCCTGACGAGTCAGGAAATATCCATCATTGCTGGTAGAGGTGTAATTGAGAATACTGGAATACAGTTTAGCACGAACGCCGGCGGTAAGCTGGCGGTTCAACTGCCTGTTTACCCCAAAATGGAATACGCTCAAGACGTCCCCACGGGTTTTCAGGTGGCTCAGGTCAAATCGCTCCCCTATTCGGTCTGCATTTCCTTCATACGCCAGTATGGCCAGGTCCCTGGGCCAGTAATTAATCCAGTCACTCTCTCCATAAATGCCAAAAGAATAAAAATCCTGTGGTCTTTTTCTACTCCGAAAGCCACCGCTTAATACCTCTATCTGGCCGGTAAGGCTTTGATTATCCCGTATACCAAGTCCAAATACCGCACGGTTCCGTACCTTATCATTGATGTCCAGCCCGTCATCCGCAAAAATATCATCAACCGAAAGCCCGCTTGTTGCTCCTTGTGCATAAATACCAGAAAGGCCGGGAATACCGGCATACCAATCATAACCAGTCTCCATTCCGGGATTGAGCATAAGGGCTTGCGGAATCTCCACAAAATCGTACAATAACTGTTTATTTTGTGCTCGGATTAAAGTGCTGAGCAGCAATAGAAAGAAAAAAATAAAATGTTTCCTGTTCATCTGAGGCGCAACCTAAATCTTCCACTTGAACGCAGCACAATTCTAGGGTCCGGAAGGGTCGACACACTGGTATTATCCCCAAGATTCAGGCCAAAAACACGGATACCAGAAGTATTGCGAATAATATCCAGGCTCCTCCCGGTTGCACCCCCGTAAAAGATCTCACGTGTAAGGACGGCTGTGGGAGCGGCATCAATCAGGAATGTTTCCGTATCCAGGACATTGCTTGCATCGTCAAGGAAGCTAATGGTAATCTCCAGTGGTTTACTGGTAGTATTTTCAATCTCATAAGTAATAGACCCCTCTAATACCCGCTCGGCAAAAAAGTCCTCATTGAAGGCATCAAAATTGAAATCCTGGGCATAAAAATTAGCCCCTGCTGCATTGTTGATCACCTCCTCAGGCGACTCTACATAAACAAGGCTGGAAGCAACGGTAGGAGTAACGCTCAGATCGTCGAACTGATCCAAATTCTGCTTATCAACACAGGCGTATTGAACTGCTATCAGTAGCAGGAAATAATGAAGACTCTTTTTCAGCAAGCGCATAGCATTCGCGTTATTCGTAAGCTACCCTGTAATTTAAACATTCCGTATTCCCCGAAGGTGCTTTTCTATATAACTCTACAAATAGGCTTTTATTTCAATCAGGTCGTCGATTATCTCGCCATGCTGATGCGATGGATCTTTATGCACATTGAAATGTAAAGTATGCAGTCCAACCGCCCTTGCTCCCAGCACATCGGCCTCCAGGTTATCACCTATCATAATAGCCTTTTCCGGAGCTACTGCTGCCTTCTCAAGGGAATAGGTGAAAATGTAGGGGTTGGGTTTTTTAACACCCGCCGTCTCTGAATCAATAACGTGTTCAAAGTAGGCGGCTATAGATGCGTTTTCCAGTTTCTTCTGCTGCACTTCCTGAAAGCCATTGGTAATTATATGAAGTCGGTATTTCGGGTATAGATAGTCTAAGATTGAGAGGGTATTAGGAACCAGATAATTGAACGTACTCAGGTGTTCTATGTACTGTACAGACAAGGTACTAATAAGCTCATCTTCCACAGTTATTGAGAGCTGGTCAAAAGTATTGCGCAACCTGGCATATCGGAGCTCAGGTTTGCTGATCTTCTCTTCCCGATACAGTTTCCAGTAGGCAAGGTTAATTGGTGTGTATATCTTCAGGAAACGTTCCAGGTTTACCTCCAATTCGTTTTCCTTAAATATTTTTTCAAAAGTCAGCGCTGAATTTTTTTCAAAATCCCACAGGGTATGATCCAGGTCAAAAAAAACGTCGGTGACTAGTTCTTTATACATGGTATTTACCAATAAGTTTGGAGTACAGCTCAAGCCAGTTAACCTTTTGCCTGCTTCCCAGAAGTTCGTTTGAAAACACGGTTTTCAGCTGACCATTCACTTTTTTAACAGCATCGTAAACAGCATCTATTTCCCTCAGCATTACTTCTTCCGATTTCAAATCAAGAAGGGCGTAATCGTGTATGGCAAAGGGGTGTACCTTGATGGGCTGCTGTTCCTCCATGGCTATATCATAGAAGTAAAAAGGGGTACAGGTTCCTGCCCGAAAACCAATTTCATGAGTGTAACCCATAGTAAAATCGTCTGTAAACTCTGCTTCCACGAGGTTTTGGTATGTACCGGGTACGTCCACCCTATTATATCGCATTCGGGAATAATTAACAGGGCGATGGATAACCTCAGACAATCTGTTTTTTTCGTTTTTGAGCAAGTCATTGTCGTGGAACGAACTGTAAGATGCGGCCAGGGAAACAGTGCTGTAATCGGCCACCCATTTTATCAGGTATCTGAACTTGTTATTTTCAGTAGATACATTTTTATCGTAGGTCGAATAGTCGGCAAACTGGAAGAAAAACATACTGTTTACACCAGTCTTTTGATGCAGTTCTATGAGCTTTCCAAAATTGTTAAAAGGATCCTGTTTAATACCCAACAGTACTGCCAGCCGTTCGGATATTCTCCTGAACCGAAAACGCCCAGTATCCAGGGCAATCCCCGCCACGGTGCGCAACAATCCCCGATGAGCATATTCATGGGAAGTAGTTACATCAATAATGGAAGTATACCCGTACATCCTGTTCTTTGTTTCAATGTCCGGGAAACGTTCTTTCAGCTTTTCAAGCATTTTGTATGCCCAGACATCAACAATTGGTATCCGCAGGAAGTTGTGCCGGTAGGCCGCACTTTCGGTGGGCGGAAACCTTCCGTGCTGGTCTTTGACATGTGGCTGGTACTCTTCATATCTGCTGAGCAGAAAAAAACCGGCTGCAAAAATATCAAAGGGCAGGTTGCTCCGTTCTCCGGTCCTGAAAAAACAGGGTACTCCCTCCCAGGATTCAATCGTAAGCGAAAAATCATTGATGCCGGATTGAAATAAAAGATCATTATTGCGAATGAAGAACTCATTCTGAAGGGGCTGCCTGGTATATGTTATTTTGGGTCCGCTGTGTTTGATGAAATCTTCCACACGTGTAGTATAGGTTACATCGACACCCAATATCCTGGTAAATATTTGCTTCATGGTATACCGGAATCGGGAAGTAATCTTGTGTGTGTATATTAATAACATCTGAATCGAAACCTGTTGGAAAAGTTGGCTTTCCTTTCTGCTAAAGTAATAAGTTCTGATCTGCAAAGCTAAAGTAGTCTTCTCTGGTAATTATTAAATGGTCGAGAATTTTAATATCCATCATCCGGGCCCCTTGCTGGATCTTTCGGGTTATTTCCTTATCGGCCTCGCTGGGGCTAAGAGTGCCCGAGGGATGATTATGTGCCAGGATCAGGGCTACAGCACCTACTTGCAGTGCTTTTTTCAGAAGTAATCGCACATCGACCAGTGTACCCGTTATCCCTCCTTTACTGAGCTGGAATTCATGAATTACCCTATTGGCATTATTTAGGTAAAGTATCCAGAATTCTTCATGAGGCAGGCAGGCAAGTTTTGGGAATAAGACCTGGTATGCCCCATTACTGTCCTTGATGTGTATCCGTTTTTTATTCGATTTGCTGTAGTTTCTCCTACCTATTTCATATGCTGCCATTATAACAATGGCCTTTGCCTCCCCAATCCCCTTAAATCGCACAAGTTCATGCAGGGTAAATTTAGATAGCCCCGAGATACTATGACTGGCAGCAGCAAGAATCTCTTTGGCAAGCAAAACCGCAGATTTATCACGGTTTCCCGAACCAATCAATATGGCTATCAGTTCTGCATCCGAGAGGGTGGAAGCACCCTTATCCCTCAACTTTTCCCGAGGTTTGTCATCCGGAGCCCAGCTGCTTATGGATAATGAAGAACCCAACTTTGATTTCACCTTTTACACCGAATGAAGGATATTTTTAAGTAACTTCAAATTGTACTTATAGCTGACAATAATGAAATCGATTTTTGATGAAAAAACCTATCAGGAAGTAAAGTCTCGCATGAAAGCACTTAGCCCTGATTCTGAAAGGCAATGGGGTAAAATGACGGTTGCCCAGATGCTCTGGCATTGCCAGCTCCCCATCCGGATCGCCATCAAGAATAAAGAGCCCAAGCGTAAGAGCAATCCCCTAATCAGGCTGCTGTTCAAGAAATCGCTTTACAACGACAAGCCCTGGAGAAAAAACCTGCCTACGGTAAAGGCTGCAAAGGCTACTGAAGAAAAAGACTTCGAAAAAGAATTCAGGACTTTAAGTGAAATGATCACAGAATTACACCACCTCAAAGGTCGTGAAAACTGGAATCCACATCCGATTTTTGGAGAATTTACGCCAGAACAGTGGGGGAAGTTACAATACAAGCATTTGGACCACCATTTAAAGCAATTTGGGGTTTAATCCGCCTAGTTATACAAGGCTTTGATTTGTTCCAGGTCAAGCCCCCCGTAGTTTCCGGAGCTCATCAAAAGCAGTACGCCCTGATCGGGGCTGTGTCCCAGCAAAAAGGATTCAAAATCCTTCGCATTGGTAAATACCTGCAAATTATCCCTGCCAAATGCCCGCACTATATCATCCTCACCAAGGGGCTGCATACCTTTAATCGCCAGGGCTTCAGGGGAGTAGAAAACCGCAGCAACATCGGCCTGGTCGAGGCTTCCGCTATATTCCCCCAGGAAGGATGGGTTGAGGCTGCTATAAGTGTGCAGTTCCAGGCACGCCAGCAGTTTTTTATCCGGATACTGTTCTTTCACTGCACTAGTGGTTGCCCTAACCTTGCTTGGCGCATGTGCAAAATCCTTGAAAGCCAGTCCGCTTTCCCCGGAGGCAAGTAACTCCAGTCGCCTGGAAGCCCCCTTAAAAGAGGAAATAGCTTCGTAAAAATCATCTTCATCTACACCCATTTGCTGACAGATCCATTTTGCGCCAGCCAGGTTACTCAGGTTATGTTTGCCAAAAACTTCAATCGGCATAGGGCCTTCCGGGGTTTCCAGGTGAGTTATTCCTTCTTCTAAGGTATATTGTGGTGTTTCGTAGGGAAATTTGCGAATGGGGATCTCGCATTCTTCTACGAGTTTTTTCACCGAAGGATCTTCTTCATTGTAGGTAATGCTTCCACCATTCACAATGCTCTCCAGGAAGATCTCAAACTGTTCCAGGTAGTTTTCGAAGGTGGGAAAAACATTGATATGATCCCAGGCAATGCCGCTTAAAAGGGCAATATTGGGTTGATACAAATGAAACTTCGGTCGCCTGTCTATTGGGGAAGAAAGATATTCATCCCCTTCCAGAACAATAAAGTCATTCTCCTCGGTGAGGTGTACCATCCGATCAAAACCTTCCAGCTGGGCCCCAACCATAAAATCAACTTCCCTGTCAAAATAATGCATCACATGGAGGATCATTGAGGTGATTGTGGTTTTGCCATGGCTTCCCCCAATAACCACCCGGGTTTTATGCCTGGATTGCTCATAGAGAAACTCGGGATAACTGAAGGTTTTCAGATTGAGCTCGGTTGCCCGCTCCAATTCCGGGTTATCTGCTTTGGCATGCATACCGATAATTACTGCGTCGAGGTCTCTGGTTATTCGATCGGGATACCACCCCATTTCACCGGGCAGGAGGCCTGCGGCTTCCAAACGGCTTCTGGAGGGTTCAAAAATCACATCATCACTCCCTGAAATCTCATAGCCCTTGTCCTGCAGGGCAAGGGCCAAATTGTGCATGGCACTGCCTCCAATGGCAATAAAATGTATACGCATCCTCGTTTTGCTTACCGGACAAAGATAGGAAGAGAAAAGGGGCTTGCCAACCTTTACAGGAGGGGCAAATCTTTTTATATTCGTAGCAAACCCGCTACAATGAAGGCCCATTGGATGAGCAGGGATTATACTATTCAATTAAATATGGATTATAAACTATCTGAAATAAAACCCCGGGAGATTATACCAGGCTATCACGGAAGGTTAATTCATGGTAAAAACATGAGTCTGGCTTTCTGGGAGGTTGAAGCAGGGGCAGAAGTGCCCGAGCATGCCCACATGCACGAACAGATCATGCAGGTACAGCAAGGGCAGTTTGAGTTTACCGTTGGGGGAAATACAAGGATATACGGTCCCGGAGAGCTGGTTGTTATACCTTCTGAAGTCCCTCATTCCGGAAAGGCACTCACGCCTTGCAAACTTATGGATATATTTAGCCCTGTACGGGATGAATACAAGTAGCTTATGTTGATTTCACTAGAAGGCAAACGGGCATTGGTTGGCGGTAGCAGCAAGGGTATAGGCAGGGCTATTGCCCAACAGCTGGCTGCGAGCGGGGCATCCGTAACCCTGATGGCCCGATCTGAAGAACTGCTCAGTTCAGTTGTTAAGGATCTGCCCTGCAAGGGCAAACAGCAGCACGGGTATCTTACAGTGGACTTTGCTGATTTCAAATCATACCGAAATAAGATTGAAGGATTCTTTAAAGACCACCAGGTAGATATCCTGGTCAACAATACACAGGGTCCAAAGGCTGCGGGAAGCCTGGAGGTCGGGGTTGAAGATTATCAGGAGGCATTTGACACCTTGTTTAAAACCGTTGTGTATACTACGGAGCTGGCCCTGGATCATATGATAGCACAAAGATGGGGCCGCATCATAAATGTAACCTCCATATCAGTAAAGGAGCCCCTCTCCTACCTGGCATTGTCCAATACCATCAGGGCTTCCGTGGTAACCTGGGCAAAGACGCTGTCCAGGGACGTCGCAGAGCAGCAGATTACAGTAAATAATGTCTTAACGGGCTATTTTGATACGGAAAGGATTGCCCAGCTGAATGCAAAAAAGGCGGAACAACAGGGTATTAAACCAGAGGAAGTAAGGGCAGGCATGGAGGCACAGGTGCCCATGAAACGAATCGGAAAGCCAGAAGAATACGGTGCATTGGTTACTTTCCTTGCGTCAGACAAAGCCAGTTACCTTACCGGTGCTAATATCCCTCTGGATGGTGGTTTGCTGAAATCTTTCTAAAAACTGAGCTTGTCTTTGAATATGTACGACTGGCGACGTGAAATTTCAACTTCAGATCCGTTATTCATCGTCAATTTGAGTTTTCCGTTAAACCAGGGTATTACCTCCCCGATAAAATTTATGTTTACGATCTGCTGCCTGTTGGCACGAAAAAAGGTATCCGGAGGTAGTTTATCTTCTATTTGATTAAGGGATTTGTACAGCAGGGGTTTCTGGTCCTGAAAATAAACCCTGGTATAATTGCCCACAATTTCAAAAAGCACAATATCTGCTATTTTGACCAGCCAGCATTGTTCCCCGTCCTTTATAAAAATCTGACTGCTTTCCCGAAGTTTATGCTCTGAACTTGTATCATCACCTTTAGCTTCCATTTTGGCGGTCACTTTTTCTATGGCCACGGCAAAGCGCTTCTCGTTTATAGGTTTCAACAAATAATCCAGGGCATTGTATTCAAAGGATTTGATCGCGTACTCATCAAAGGCAGTGGTGAAAATAGTAATGGGTACCTCATCCAGCATCTCCAGCAGTTCAAAACCATCTTTTTCCGGCATGTTGATATCTAAAAAAAGAAGTTGTGGGCGTTTCGAACGGATCAGTTCATATCCCTGATCTACATTGGGAGCCTCACCAACCAGTTCTATATTTTTATGATGCTTCAGAAGTTCCTTAAGCTCATTGCGGGCAAGGCGGGAATCTTCTACTATGGCGGCACTTATCTTATTCATTGTATTGGGATTTTAATATGCGCCATCACCTCATCCTCCAGTTGTTCCAGAGAAAAGGTAGCCCTTCCGCCATAAAGTAACTTCAGACGCTGTTTAATATTCTGGAGTCCGAGTTGTGTTGATCCGGTGTCAATTTTTAGCTTTCCCGAATTGATTACCTGAATATGAAGTACCTGATCTTTTACTTTGGTTATAAGTTTGATTACACCTCCTTCCTTGAGATTTCCTATGCCGTGCTTTGCTGCATTTTCAACAAGAAGCTGAACGATCATTGGTGGTATTTCCAAATGCAAACTTTCCGGAACAACCTCCTTAATAAAAGTCATGCGGTCTTCAAACTGTATCCTGGAAAGGTCAATATAATTATCCACCATTTCCAGTTCATCCTTAAGGACTATTGCATTGACGTTATTTTTACTGAGAGAATAGCGAAGCATATCCGACAGTTTGGTAAGCATTTCACGGGAACGCTCAACATCCTCCAGCATTAAACCTCGAATGTTGTTCAGGCTGTTGAACATAAAATGGGGGTTGATTTGTCCTTTCAGGGTATTCAATTGCGCCTGTTTGAGAGTGGCATTAAGTTCTAGTCGTTCTATACGGTCTGCATTTAACTTCAGTAACAGTTTGATAACCAGATAAAGAATAACCCATCCGAATACAGTAAAGACAGAGCCGGTTATCAGCAACCAAAAACTATTATACATCTCAAACAGCTTTTTGTCGATTTCATTCTCCAGTGTCCAAACAAGGGTGAAAAGTAATCCGGAAGCTATACTAAGAAGTGCATATAGCACCGAGGCAAGTGAAGTAGAAACAAATATTTTGGCAATCTCCCTTAATCCAAAATTTTCAAAGAAAATATGTTTTTTGAGATATATCCTTAGCAAGGATGTGGATACAATTCCCACAAACATTCCTGCAAATATGGAATAGATAAGGAATGTAGAGCTCATCCCCTTTATTACGAATAATGATAACAAATTCATTATCCCCCATCCCAGGATCTGCAATAGCCAGAAAATTCGGTTTCGTCTTTTATGAGATAGTTGCATAAGCAAATAAGCTAGTCCAAATATAAAGCAATACCCATCAAATACGTGCTAGTTAAAAAGGTAGAACATTGCCTGACCAACATAATATCCAAGCAAAGCCATGGTGAAGGTTACCAGAGCAATGACCACAATCTTTCCGGCTGCTGATGTTTTGAGCTCACTGTATTTCGTCATTGTATTCAATTTAAGTGATTATTACAAGGATTAAGGTCGCTACAATCTTGGCTAAAGTTATCATAACATCAGTTTTTGATTTACCCCTGCAATTTAGGATAACGAGAGTGCCTTCGAAATACAATTATGACGGACGGCAAAATTTACTACGCAAACGGCAAATGTGCTTCAAGGCCAAAAAAAAGGAGAGGTCTATGGACCTCCCCTTTTAATATTAACCGAATGGTTGTTTAATCCAGTATGGGCTTTTTAAGCTCCTTGTCTCCCAGGTGCTTGGCGTAGAATCCCATCATAGCCTTATACAGGTGGATGCGGTTTTCTTCCTTGCCAAATCCATGTCCTTCATCATACTTAACCATGTATGGCACATCGAATCCTTTGTTGCGAAGCGCACTTACAATCTGGTCAGATTCGTCAATATTGACCCGAGGATCATTAGCTCCCTGCACAACAAAGAGCGGCTTTTTGATCTTATCTATCTGGAATACCGGAGAAACTTCTTCCATTATTGCCTTCTCTTCCGGGATATCCTCATCATACCAAATTTCCTTGGCTAATTTAAGGTATGGCTTCCAGTACGGTGGGAAAGATTTCATGAAGGTAAATATGTTGGAAACCCCTACATAATCCACTCCACAGTTATACAGGTCAGGTGTTTTGGTAAGTCCCCGTAATACGGCATATCCTCCATGACTTCCACCATAAATGGCTACTTTTTCCGGATTTACCCATCCCTGTTCAATTACGTACTTTACCCCGTCTTCCACATCATCCATGGCCTTGCGTCCAATCTGCTTTAAGCCGGATGTCAGGAACTTTTTTCCATATCCGCCTGATATCCGGAAATTTACCTGAAGCGTGGCATAGCCTCTACTTGCAAACAACTGAGCCTCCGGATTAAAACCCCAGGAATCTCTGATTCCCTGTGGACCGCCGTGCGGATTCACAATTACCGGTACTTTTTGCCCTTGCAATGCCGCCTTGGGAAGAGTAATATACCCATGAATTGTAAGTCCATCCCTGCTGGTAAAAGTGATAGGTCGCATTTCGGCCATGTCTTCTTCCTTTAGCTGCGGCATCATATTATACAGTTCCTTAAACTCATCTGATTTCACATCATAGGAATAGTATATGCCAAAAAGTTTATCACTGGTAATGTAGATCAGGTATTTGCTTTCGTCATCGGTAAAATCGGCAATACCATATTGTTTGCCTTTAAACCGTGAAGTAATTCGCTTATGAAGCTTTTTATAATATTTGCTAACGGGCACAATTTCCTGTTTTTCACCTTCATACTGGAAAGAATCGATTTCCCAATTTCTTTTTCTGGAAGTAGTCATACCAGACACATCGTATTTATCATTGGAAAAAACCTTCTCAAGGATTTTCCCATTTTTGAGATCGTACAGGATTATCTCTGCCTTGTCATTTTCCAGGTTAGATACCATGTAGGCATCATGGGGATATTCCGTAGCATAATTGAATTGAAGAATTCCAAATGAATCTTTCCAGTTCAACTCCTTTATGCGTTCGAACTTTCCGGGTTCTATGGCATAGTACAGGTCGGTTTCAACACCATCCCTGAGACGGACAAAAGCCCTGAGGTTACCATCTTTATCAAAGCTATAGCCTATAATCGGACTGCTGAGATCTTCATTGCTGTACAATTGTTCTATGTCCCCGGTAACCACATTTACCTTATAAGGCTCAAACACCTGAGGGTTGTTCTTGTTCATATTCACAATAATGTGATCCTTATCGTCTTTGAGCAGGTCCGAAAACTGAGCTTGAACACCGTCAAATGGGGTCAGATCTCGTTGATCAGTTCCATCAATATTCACTGCATAAACGTGGTAGTTCTCATCACCACCCTGGTCCATCAAGTAAACCATTCTTTCATTGTTCACCCATCCGTACCCGCGAATAAGCTCTTCCTTTTCTTCTATGGCCTGTTTTACCTCCCCTGTGGCTATGTTACGCACATATACATGTCTTTTCAGGTTTTCATCCTTCTCGCGATAGGACATGTATTTTCCATCTGGTGAGAATTGGAAAGACGAGGCTTTTGGCCTGGCAAAGTAATCCTCTACCGAATATTTATAGTCTCCCGCGTCAAGTGAAACCAGTTTTTCGAGTTCTTCATCAGAACTCACTAATTCTGGGTTTCCTGGTATGGTTTTTTCAGACTTTTCCATACTCAGCGGGAACTCCATGCCCGCCTGGTAAAATGTTCCCTTTAGAGTATTGCCCTCCAGCGTGGCCACGTACTTAATACCGGCCTGTTTAAAAACAATGGTAAGCTCACTTCCCGATAGCGAGGCCTCATCCATAGGGATGCCAGTTGCACCCTGGGAAGGGCTATCCATAGTAGCAGAGTACTGACCATCGGCCTCTTCGATATTAAAAACAAGAGGTATTTCCGTTCCCTGAACATTCAAGGTCCCTTTCCAGTTCCCTGTTGCGTCCTGCGCAAAGCCCTGAAAGCTTAGAAAGAAGAAGGCAATACCCAGAAATTGTTTAAAAAATTGAAATCTTAATTGCATGATTTAGAATTTAATGATTTAATAAGTTCAAATGATTAGTGACCTGCTGCAGAACTATGTTACAGTAGGTCCCCAAAATTTTATCAAAACAAAAGTAAATGGCTGTCAGACTGACACCAACGAGCTTATGACGAACGGTAATTATAGGGTTTTGTACGGTATTAAAACAGGAAACAGCCCTCTATTTGGAAGGAGGGTATTTGGAAAAGACCTTAGCTACCACTTCCCTCAATACCCTTTCTCTGGTACTGGGTGAAGCATTTTCCCGGTAGTTGCTATTGCTCACCGCTTGCCAGAATAGGGCATCGCGGTCGGCATCCACAAAATCAAAGACGATTTCCCGGGTTATGCCACTGCCCCCCAGTGGAACTCCCACCGATATACCTCCGCCAACGTTGCGGCCGGTGCCACCCATGCCTACGCCAACTGATGATGAAGTGGCATCCCGGTATACGGAACTTTGAATGTTGATATAGAAATCAGGTTGGTCTGATATGCTAAATCCCCGGATTTGCATGACCGAATCAACAACCCTTAACAGTCTTTTGGTATCGAGCTGAGATAACCCCGTATCCATATCCGGATAGTAATCATAGGTAGTATAAACTGAAAAATCCGTTTCCTGAGAATAATCATAATTAACCCGTACCGCACCGCAGGACGCCAGAAGGATAAGCAATATCGGGAGTATTATTTTTTTCATGATTGCTTACTAAAATTAGTAAAAAATAAGCTGCTGAAGGGTATTCCTGAGCCCCTATTCGTTCAATAGCACCCAGAGCTTATCTTTAAGCTTTTGCAATCCAAACTGGGAAACGGATGAAATAAAAAGGTAAGGCACATCCGAAAAGTCCTTTTTTAACTCTTCATCCATTTCCGCCATAAGTTCTTCATCCAGCATATCCGACTTCGAAATGGCCACTATGCGGGATTTATCGAGCATCTCAGGATTGTATTTACGCAGTTCATTGAGCAGAATTTCGTATTCCTTCCTGATGTCAGGACTATCGGCTGGGATAAGGAACAGCAGCACTGCGTTGCGTTCAATATGCCTAAGGAAATAATGCCCAAGGCCTTTGCCCTCAGCAGCTCCCTCAATAATCCCTGGAATATCTGCCAGTACAAAACTTCGGAAATCCCGGTACTGAACAATCCCAAGGTTCGGTTTTAGGGTTGTAAATTCATAATCGGCAATCTTTGGTTTGGCTGCGGTAAGCGCTGACAGCAGTGTAGATTTGCCTGCGTTGGGAAATCCCACCAGGCCCACGTCTGCGAGTACTTTGAGCTCAAGGGTAAGTTTTTTTTCCTCTCCGCCTGTGCCCGGCTGAGCATAACGCGGGGTTTGGTTGGTTGCCGATTTAAAATGCCAGTTACCCAAACCTCCAAGTCCTCCTTCGGCGGCTATTTTTTCTTCTCCGTCTTCGGTTATCTCAAAAAGCAGTTGTTTGGTTTCAGTATCCCGCACAACCGTTCCGAGAGGAACATCGATATAAACATCAGCACCGGCTGCACCTGTGCTTCTGCTTTTGCTGCCATGCTCTCCGTGGCCCGCCTTGAAATGTCTTTTGAATTTAAAACTGAAAAGTGTCCAGAGGTTTTTATTTCCACGGATAATCACATGACCTCCGCGCCCTCCATCGCCTCCGTCTGGTCCGCCTTTGGCTACAAATTTTTCACGTCTGAGATGTGCAGATCCCTGGCCACCTTTTCCGGAAACCACATCGATCTTCACATAATCTACAAAATTACCTTCAGTCATGATAAAGTCTTATGGCCTTGACGGTTGTCTTAAGCACTCTTATGCGGTAACCAGGGAGTCTATCACCCCGGCCAGTCGCTCTGAAATCTCATCGATTTCCCCAACCCCATTTACACTGTGGAACTTTTCCTGTGCCATATAGAAATCCTTTAACGGAGCTGTCTTTTCGTTGTATTCGGCAAAGCGATTTCGGATCTTTGATTCGTCCTGGTCATCAGACCGCCCGCTGGTCTTGCCGCGTTCCAGAAGGCGTTGCAGCAGTATTTCATCTTCTGCCTCAAGTGCAAGGGTAGCGTCAATTTTCATCCCTTTGGAATCGAGTAAATTATCCAGGGCCTCAGCCTGTGCAGTAGTACGCGGGAAACCATCAAAAATAAAGCCACTGGCATCAGGGTTTTGCTCCACCTCATCCCTTAGCATATTGATGGTAACCTCATCCGGTACCAGCTCTCCTTTGTCTATATATGATTTGGCCAGTGTGCCCAGTTCTGTTCCATTTTTGATATTCCGCCGAAAGACATCGCCGGTTGAAATGTGAACGAGATTGTATTTTTCTTTTAGGAAATTAGCCTGGGTTCCTTTGCCGGCCCCCGGCTTTCCAAATAAAACAAGATTAATCATTGGATTTTCTTTTAATTGGTATACTTCCCTGAGATTCCTTCCCAGTTCCCTGTAATCAAGTCCATAACCTACAATAAATCTATCCGGGATCTCCAGTCCGAAATAATCAATAGCGTATTCCCCGTTATAGACCTCCGACTTATAAAATAAACTGGCAATCTTGAAGTCTTTCACATTGGTATTGGAAAAAAGGTGAACCAGTTCCTGAAGGGTGCGACCCGTGTCAATTATATCCTCAAGGATAATCACGCTCCGGCCTTCAATGTTTTCCGGCACATCCAGCAAATTGCGTACAATTCCGGTAGAAGTAAGTCCACGGTACGAACTTAGCTTTACAAAAGTAACCTCGCAGGGATAAGGATAGTGCTTCAGGAAATCTGAAACAAACATAAAAGCCCCATTCAGAACTCCTACAAATATTGGATTCTTGTCCTTGTAATCACGGGCAACATCTTCGGCAACTTTTTTTACCGCTTCAAAAATTTGCGCCTCGCTCAGGAACGGAACGAATTGTTTGTCGTGCAGTTTAATCAATGGTCAGTTTATTTGCGGATGCCAAAGATAAGGTTTTGATTTCTCTTTTTTTAGCCTGTTCCATGGGTTTATGAGATTTAGCCGTATTTTTGTTGGAATAAGCTGTAATGTTGGCGTATCAGGTAATTTCTATGACCAAAAATTACTTTTCTTCCGATTTTAAACTGGGTATCCTTGGCGGTGGACAGCTAGGTAAAATGTTACTTTATGAAACCCGGAAATTTGATATCTATACCCGGGTAATGGATGCTTCTTCAGAAGCTCCTTGCCGGATTGCCTGCAATGAATTCATCCAGGGTGATCTGCTGGATTTTGAAAGCGTTTATAACTTTGGTAAAGATGTTGATCTGCTCACCATAGAGATTGAGAACGTTAATGTGGAAGCCCTGGAAAAGCTGGAGGAAGAGGGGATAACGGTCTATCCGCAGCCACGTGTGCTCCGCACCATACAGAACAAAGCCCGTCAAAAGCTTTTCTATGTGGATCACAATCTGCCCACGGCTCCATTCTCCAGGTTTGCCTACAGTAGTGAAATCCGGGAAAGCATTGCCCATGGCGGACTTTCTTTTCCTTTCGTATGGAAAAGTGCCCAATTCGGTTACGATGGCAAAGGCGTAAAGGTAGTGCGCTCCGAAAAGGATCTGGAGAACCTGCCGAACGTGGAATGCATAGCCGAAGAGCTGATCGATTTTGAAAATGAGCTTGCAGTAATTGTCGCCAGAAATGCTGATGGTGAGGAGAAGGCATACCCTGTTGTGGAGATGGAATTCCACCCGGAAGCCAATCAGGTGGAGTATGTTATATGTCCGGCACGTATCCCGGATGCTGTTGCGAGGAAGGCACAGGACGTAGCCCTGAAGGTTTCCCGGGAACTTCATCATGTTGGTTTGCTCGCTGTTGAGATGTTCCAGACACGGGATAATGAAATACTTATAAACGAAATGGCGCCCAGGCCACACAATAGTGGGCATTACAGTATAGAAGCGAGTTACACCAACCAGTTTGAACAGCATATACGCGCCATACTGAACCTTCCCCTTGGAAATACTGAAAGCAAGGTAGCAGGAATTATGGTCAACCTTGTAGGTGCCGAAGGGTATACGGGTAATGTTGTCTATGAAAATATTGATGAAATATTGCAGCTGGATGGCGTAGTCCCCCATATCTATGGAAAGAAGGAAACCCGCCCATTCAGGAAAATGGGACATGTTACCATAGTGAACCAGGATGTGGACAAAGCCCGTGAAATAGCAGAAACTGTAAAGAAAAAAATACGCGTTATCAGTAACTAACAACATAATAGAATGAGCAAAGTAGCCGTAGTAATGGGAAGTACCAGTGATCTGGAAATAATGCAGGAAGCAGTAGACCTGCTTAAATCTTTCGACATTGCCGTGGATGTAGATATCGTTTCGGCTCACAGAACGCCGGAAAAACTTTTTGAATTCAGTAAGAATGCCCATAAAAACGGATACAGTGTGATCATTGCCGGGGCGGGAGGCGCTGCACATTTGCCAGGAATGGTGGCCTCACTTTCTCCACTGCCGGTGATAGGCGTGCCGGTTAAAAGCCGTAATTCCATAGACGGGTGGGATTCTGTCTTGTCTATCCTTCAAATGCCTGCCGGGGTACCTGTAGCCACCGTAGCACTTAATGGAGCCAGAAATGCGGGAATACTGGCTGCCCAGATCTTAGGTAGTCAGGAAACGGAAATACTCGAAAAAATAATGGCATACAAAGAAGGACTCAAAGAGAAGGTTATCAAGGGTGCGGAATCCGTTCGCAAGTTGTAACCAAACATCCCGAATAAAACCTGTAATTCTAATTTTTGAACTGTAAAGTATGTCAGAGGTAAATCCCCTACTTGTTGCTTTTGATGAAGCGCCTTTTTCCAGGATAAAAAATGAACATTTTAAACCGGCCTTCCTGTCTGCATTGGAAGATGCACGCAAGGAAATTGATGACATTGTAAAAAACAATGAGGCCCCAACCTATGCCAACACAATAGAAGCTATTGAGTTCTGCGGTCAGCACCTGGATCGAATCTCCAGCCTCTTTTTCAACCTCAATGCCGCTAACACAAATGAAACCCTCCAGGGGCTGGCTCAGGAGATTTCTCCACTGCTGACGGAATTCAGCAATGACATCACGCTTAATGACGATCTCTACAAAAGGGTAAAAGCCGTTTACGATTCCCGCCAGACTATGGATCTGAACCCGGAACAGATAACCCTTCTGGAAAAAAAGTTCAGGCATTTCACCAGGAATGGTGCCAACCTTTCTGAGGAAGATAAAAAAAGGCTCCGTGAAATAGACACTGCTCTGGCAACCCGCAAGCTCTCATTCGGAGAAAATGTTTTAGCTGAGACAAACAAATACGAGTTACATCTTCAGGATCCCGGTCAGTTAGAGGGTCTCTCCGAAGGAGTTGTTGAAGCCGCCCGGCAGCTTGCAGAATCTCGAAAGAAAGAAGGATGGGTTTTTACCCTGGATTACCCCAGTTACCTGCCATTTATGAAATACGCCAAAAACAGGGAGCTGCGCAAGAAGCTCTATCTGGCTTTTGCAAGCAAGGGATTTCACGGAGACAAACTGGACAACACAGGTTTGGTAATGGAAATATCCCGGTTGCGCTTTGAACGGGCTCGGTTGCTGGGCTATGAATCCCATGCACATTTTGTGCTGGAAGAACGGATGGCAGATACCCCTCAAAAGGTCATGGACTTTCTGGATGAAATGCTCGAAAAAGCAAAACCGGCTGCTGAAAGGGAATTTCAGCAACTTAAAGACTTTGCCAGGGACACAGATGGCATAGCTGATCTGCAAAAATGGGATGCGGCCTATTATTCCGAAAAACTGAAGAAAAAGCTTTTTGAACTTGACGATGAGCAGCTCAAACCCTATTTCAAGCTGGAAAACGTTTTGGATGGGGTATTCCGGGTTACGGAAAAATTGTTTGGATTGCGCTTTGAAGCGGTGGATGATGTGGATAAATACCACGAAGAAGTAATTACATATCGCGTTTTTGACGAGGAAGGAAAATTTATTGCCCTTTTCTATGCAGATTTTCACCCTCGATCCGGAAAAAGGGGTGGGGCATGGATGACTTCATTTAAACCCCAGTATCGCAAAGGGGGAAAAAACCAAAGGCCCCATATCTCTAACGTGTGCAACTTTACAAGGTCTACCAAAACCAGGCCATCACTCCTGACTTTTACGGAAGTGACTACCCTATTCCATGAATTTGGGCATGCCCTGCACGGAATGCTTGCGGATACAGAGTATCCCAGCCTTAGCGGCACATCGGTATACTGGGATTTTGTGGAACTCCCAAGCCAGCTTCTGGAAAACTGGTGCTATGAAAAAGAGGCACTGGAACTCTTTGCCTTTCACCATAAAACTGGGGAAGTAATTCCAATGGAGCTAATCAACAAAATTAAGGCAAGTGCCACCTTCCAGGAAGGAATGGCCACTTTGAGGCAGCTGAGTTTTGGATTGCTGGATATGGCATGGCATGGCAAAGATCCATCTGGCGTAAAAGATGTAAAAGCCTATGAAGCTGCCGCATTTGAAGCTACCCGGCTCTTCCCGGATCATCAGGATACATGCATGAGTACAGCCTTTTCCCATATTTTTCAGGGTGGTTACTCCTCGGGGTACTACAGCTACAAATGGGCGGAGGTTCTCGATGCAGACGCATTTGCCTATTTCAAGGAAGAGGGAATATTTGATCAGGAAACAGCTCAAAAATTGCGGAGGCATATCCTTTCCAAAGGAGGTACGGAAAAACCTATGGAATTATATGTGCGTTTCAGGGGAAGGGAACCACGCCTGGAGGCATTACTGGAAAGGGCCGGGCTGATGAAGAAAACAGCTTAGTCCTTAGCTTCAAGCCAGGCATCATATCCACCGGTAAGGTCTATAACCTTGTACCCAAGGGAGTCTAATAATTGGGCTGCTTCGGCACTTCTACCCCCTCTTTTGCAATACACATAGACCTTTTCGCCCCGGTCTACTGCTTCAAGTCTGCTGGTAAAATCTGCCTGATACCAGTCCATATTAACCGCGCCCTCAAGATGTCCTTCAGCGAATTCTTCGGGTGTACGCACATCTAGCAGTACCGCATTTTCCAGATCTGAAGATGTCAGTTCTGTTATGGGCATCTGCCTTTTTTCCGAACATGAGATCAATAATCCTCCAATAAAAAATAAAATGAGTAATCGTTTCATGACAAAGGGTTTATTCAAAAATAGTGATATTTATTCTTGCATATTAGCCTTAAATTTGTGCAGATGCCTAGCGGTACAAACACACATCAACTGCAGCCTGACACCTGGGTGGATACCTATGCAGATTACCTGTATAACTATGCGGTTTCGCGGGTGAGTGATTCGGAAATAGCCCGGGACCTGGTTCAGGAAACTTTTCTGGCCGGTTTGCGTTCTGCCAAAAATTTCAAGGGTACCGCCTCGGAGCGGACCTGGCTGGTTTCCATTTTAAAGCGAAAGGTAATTGATCATTACCGGAAGATAAACTCAAAAAAAGGCAAGGCAGAGGTGCGCATGCAGTACGTTTCCCAGGAGGACTCCGAAGGCGACTGGCTGGAGGAACGGGCTGCAGATCCTGTTAGTGTGAAGGAGTTAGGTGCGATTGAGAATGAAGAATTGGGGCAGGCCATACAGGATTGTATTGGCAAATTACCTGAAAAGCAAGCCAAAGTATTCACCTTGAAGACCATACAGGGCATGAGCACGGAAGATGTGTGTAATGAATTAGGAATAAATCCGTCTAATCTCTGGGTAATGATCCACAGGGCGCGTACGTCGCTGATGGGATGCCTGGATAAAAACTGGTTTGGATAATGATTTCATGTGAGGAAGCCGCCCATATATGCAACCGGAAGCAATACAAAGAAGCCTCCTGGAGGGAACGCCTGCAGCTTTTCCTGCATATCCTGGCATGCAAGACCTGTGCTTCTTTTTCCAGGAAGAACACCCGATTGACCCGGCTTTGCGATAAAGCCGGTTTGCATAGCCTTTCTGCAAAGGACAAGGAAGAAATGAAAAAGAAGATTCAGAAAGAAAGCTGAAGTAAATCCAGCACCCAAATTACTCCCAGCCAAATTACGGGCACAGCCTCTACCCAAAATGCCGCATAATACTCTGATTGCCTTCTGCTCGTAGACACCAATATTAATATTAACAAAAGCAGCAGCACTGCCTGATTCATAAGTTCCTGTGGATGTAAGTCGTCCTTAAGAAAAGTCAGAAGGAAATATACAATCGCCAGGGAATAACCCAGGGCTTTGGTGGCAGTTTCCCCAATACGCTGAGGTATGGTTCTTAATTCGGGAAGGTCCACATTCAGGTCGCGGATTTCAAAGGGAACCATTAAAACCAAAATCAGCAGGAAACGCTGTGTCAAATCAAGATAACGGTCCCAACCCCATACTACATCAAACTGCAGCATGGGCAATAGGGAAGTTATTAAGGTCCACACCAGAGCAACCAGCAGCACTTTGGGGATACCGTAATTCCTGAGGTTTTTGAGTCTGGGATAAATGGGAATGGCGTAAATCGCTATCAAAAAGGCTACAAAGAGCAGCAAAATCAAACCGGATTTGTTCAATTGACCAATATATATCAGGGCCAGCCCCTGGTTGGCAATACTAAAAAATTGAATGCTTCTGTGGTAGCGATTGGATACAATGAGATACTTATGTGCTTCTACACCATATTTTATAAAATTATACGTGGCTATTGTACTGCAAAAAACAAAAATACTCAGCCCTTTTCCCGGGATATTGTTTAAGAAATAAGAGGTAGCCCATAACAGTGAAAGTACCGCCAGGCCAACATGTATACTGGAATGCAGATAAAACTTGAAAACGTCCTTCAGGAGCTTCATTAAACAAATGTAACCAAACGCTTCAAACCGTTGATTTATGGTTAAAAACTTTCATCTGCAGGAACCGTATTTAGACCATTTTAAGAGAATTAATCCCTAATTTTGTGCATTTCAAAATTTCCAGTAAAATGAATACGGAGAGATTTGCGCTAAGGCATGTGGGAATCAGACCGCAGGACCTGAACCATATGCTTCAAACCATCGGGGTTGACAGCCTTGATCAGCTTATAGAAGAAACCATTCCAGGGGAAATTCAGTTGGATAAACCACTGCAACTGGACCAGCCCATAAGCGAAGCAGAATTTCTGAACCATCTGCAATCAGTATCGAAGAAAAACAAGGTATTTAAAAACTATATCGGCCTGGGATATCACGACTGTGTAACCCCTTCCGTTATTAAGCGAAATATCCTTGAAAACCCAGGTTGGTATACAGCTTATACCCCTTACCAGGCTGAAATTGCCCAGGGTCGGCTGGAAGCCCTTCTGAATTTTCAGACCATGGTTTCCGACCTTACCGGAATGGAACTATCCAATGCTTCTTTACTGGATGAAAGTACGGCTGCCGCAGAAGCCATGACTATGCTTCATCATTTGCGAAGCAGGGATCAAAAGAAACTGGGCGTTAACAAATTCTTTGTTTCGGAAAATGTATTGCCACAGACGGTTTCGTTGCTCACTACCCGATCCAAACCCATGGGTATAGAGCTAGAGGTAGGCGATCATCGGGATTTTGATTATGGGACAGACTATTTTGGAGCACTTCTGCAATATCCGGGGAAATATGGCCAGGTTGAAGATATTGGCTCTTTCATTGCCCACTGTCAGGCTAATAATATAAAGGTTGCCGTAGCTGCGGACCTGCTAAGTCTGGTCTTGCTGACCCCTCCGGGTGAAATGGGAGCTGATGTAGTTGTGGGAACCACCCAGCGTTTCGGTATTCCGCTTGGTTATGGCGGACCGCATGCAGCATATTTTGCCACGCGTGAAGCTTACAAAAGGCACATCCCGGGCAGGATTATCGGTATCACCTTAGATTTGGATAACCAGCCCGCCTTGCGAATGGCGCTTCAAACACGGGAGCAACATATAAAACGGGATAAGGCAACATCCAACATCTGTACAGCACAGGTGCTGCTGGCCGTTATGGCAGGAGCCTATGGGGTATACCACGGTCCTGATGGGTTCCGGCATATCGCAAATGAAATACACAGGAAGGCAAAGATCCTCAACGCTTTTCTTTGTGATTCAGGAATTGAACAGGAGAACGAGCTGTTTTTTGACACTTTAAAGATCCGTGTTGAAAATATTGATACAGTAAAACAACTGGCCGAAGAACGGGAGATCAACCTGAATTATATTGACGATAAAACCCTTTCGATCTCGCTTAATGAAGCTACCACCCAAAAAGACCTGATGGAACTGGCGGGATGTTTGGACGGCTCTGGGAGCCTTGTTGACCTCTCCCCCTACCAGTCCACATCCGAGGATATTTTTCCGGAGAGCCTTAAGCGGTCCTCTTCGTTTATGGAACACGAAGTCTTCAATTCCTATCATTCTGAAACAGAATTGATGCGATACCTCAAAAAACTCGAGCGTAAGGACCTGGCCCTGAACCATTCCATGATTCCGCTGGGTTCATGCACAATGAAACTGAATGCAGCTACAGAGATGCTTCCCCTCAGTACTCCGGAATGGGGGAACATCCACCCTTTTGCTCCTGTAGAACAGGCAGCCGGTTACCATGAGGTCCTTCGTAAACTGGAAGATGACCTTACGACCATTACCGGTTTTGCTGCTACTTCGCTTCAGCCTAATTCCGGGGCACAGGGAGAATATTCCGGTTTGATGACTATAAGGGCGTATCACGAATCACGCGGGGATACACACAGGAATATCTGTATCATTCCTGCCTCTGCACATGGTACTAATCCCGCTTCCGCTGTAATGGCAGGAATGAAGGTGGTGGTTACCAAAACAGATGATCACGGAAATATTGATTTAGTTGACCTGGAAGAAAAGGTAATTGCCAATTCTGAAAACCTGGCGGCTCTTATGATTACGTATCCCTCAACACATGGGGTTTACGAATCCTCTATCCGTAAAATCACCCAATTGATCCATGAGAACGGCGGACAGGTTTACATGGATGGTGCCAATATGAATGCCCAGGTTGGTCTTACCCATCCTGCCGCCATAGGCGCTGATGTTTGCCACCTGAATTTACATAAGACCTTTGCTATTCCACATGGTGGTGGTGGTCCGGGAGTAGGCCCTATTTGTGTGGCATCCCAACTGGCTCCCTTTCTGCCAGGCCACCCCGTAATAAGCACCGGAGGAGAACACGCCATTACCGCTATCTCGGCTGCCCCCTGGGGAAGTCCACTGGCCTGCCTAATCTCCTATGGATATATAAAAATGCTGGGGGAAGAAGGGCTTAAAGAGGCAACCAAAATTGCCATACTCAATGCCAACTATATCAAAAACAGGCTGGAAGAGAAATACAAAATTCTGTATACAGGGGAAAAGGGCAGGGCTGCTCATGAAATGATCATTGATTGCAGGCCTTTCAAACAGTATGGCATAGAGGTTACGGATATCGCCAAAAGATTGATGGATTATGGCTTCCATGCCCCAACAGTATCCTTCCCGGTTGCAGGAACCATGATGATTGAACCTACTGAAAGTGAAAGTCTGGCTGAACTGGACCGTTTTTGCGATGCCATGCTTGCTATCTACGGCGAAATTGAACTTGCTGGCCAGGGAGAGGAACGTTACCTGCAATTGCTTAAGAACGCTCCTCACACAATGGCCATGGTAAGTTCGGATGTCTGGCCATACGAATATACCCGCCAGGAAGCAGCATATCCTCTGCCTTACGTGGCTGATAACAAATTCTGGCCCAGTGTGAGGAGGGTTGATGATGCCTATGGGGATAGAAACCTGATGTGTAGTTGTGCCCCTATGGCAGCTTATGCCTGACCGTGTTTGGAATGCGTTACCTGAACCGGGGAATCGTTAGGGTTTAAAAGTTTAATAATGAGTTTATTATAGCCCTGATTGGAGGTGTTGGGTATCGTAGAAACCAGCATTATAAGGTTCAACGCATAAGTAAATTTGGTTATATTATCACCTTTGTAACTATTGGAAAAAGTATGATGAACGTTGGATTAAGAGGAACAGGGTGTTATATCCCTTCCATAAAAACTACAAATCAGGATTTTCAGGAACACAATTTCCTGAACAGCAACGGGGCGCCATTCGACCAGCCTACTACTGTAATTATTGATAAATTCAAGGCTATTACAGGTATTAAAGAAAGACGCTATGCACGTGATGATTACAATACTTCCGATCTTGGTTTCTACGCAGCACAGCGGGCTATTGAGGATGCGGGAATAGACCCGGAGCATCTGGACTATATTATTTTTGCCCATAATTTTGGAAATGTAACCAAAGGGCATGCACAATCCGATATGTTGCCCACCCTGGCTACTCGGGTTAAAAACCAGCTCAGAATTAAGAACCCCCGTTGCGTGGCCTATGACATGCTTTTCGGCTGTCCGGGCTGGGTGGAAGGAGTTATACAGGCAAATGCTTTCATTAAGAGTGGCATGGCTAAAAATTGCCTGGTTATTGGTGCAGAAACCTTATCCCGGGTTGTAGATCCCGTAGACCGGGACTCCATGATTTATTCCGATGGGGCCGGAGCCTGTGTTTTATCCTCGGAAGGCAGCTCGGGGAGTATCCTGGCACATGGATCCCTCACTTATGCCAACGAAGAAGCGTATTTCCTGTTCAATGGCGAAACCTACAATAAGGAAAGCAACGATACTACCCAATATATCAAGATGTATGGGCGTAAGATCTATGAATTTGCCATTTCACACGTGCCCAAGGCCATGAAAGAATGCCTTGAAGAAAGTGGTGTTCCCATAACTGAGCTTAAGAAGATATTCATCCATCAGGCCAATGAAAAAATGGATGAAGCTATAGTGGGCCGTTTTTACCGACTTTACGGCATGAAGCCACCTGAAGATGTTATGCCCATGAATATCAGAAAACTGGGCAACAGTTCCGTTGCTACTATACCAACCTTATTTGACATGGTTAAACGTGGGCAACTGGAAGGTCACCACATTGAGGAAGGGGATATCGTTATGTTTGCCAGCGTTGGTGCAGGAATGAATATCAATGCTTTTGTATATCGTTGTTGATTCCTTATGTACGAAAAATCGTATCCAAGCAAGCGATATAGCGAAACAATCACTTTCCTTGAAAAGCATATAGGAAAACCAGCTCATATTCTTGATCTGGGAGTAGAAAACCCGTTTTCAGATATTATGAAAGAGCGTGGGTATGAGGTGGAGAATACCAGTGGTGAAGACCTGGACATGAACCTTGGTGCGGTAAGCAAATCATCTGCGGAGGTAGTAACAGCCTTCGAGATCCTGGAACACATGGTGGCTCCCTTCAATGTTCTTAAGGCTATAAAAACCAAAAAACTGGTGGCCAGCGTTCCGCTGAAACTCTGGTTTGCCAGTGCATACAGAAGCAAAGAGGATCCCTGGGACAGGCATTATCATGAATTTGAGGACTGGCAGTTCGACTGGTTACTGGACAAAGCCGGATGGGAAATCAAAGACCGGCATAAATGGACACATCCTGTTAAGAAAATAGGGCTCAGACCTTTGTTAAGGTGGTTCACTCCCAGATACTATATTGTGTACGCAGAACGCAGAAACAGCTAAAAGTTCCCGGCACACTATGGAGTATTACATTATTATCCCCGCGCATAATGAGGCCGAATTTCTTGCAGGCACACTGGATTCTGTAGTAGCCCAAAGCCTGCCACCAAAAAAGGTTATTGTTGTTAACGACCATTCTACAGATGATACCGAGGGTATCATTGATGGCTATGTAAAAAAGCATCCCTTCATTCAAAAGAGAAACCGCCATTCATCTGAGCAGCATATGCCTGGAAGTAAAGTGATTCAAACCTTTAATTATGGTTTGGAATTGCTTGATGACGCGTATGACTTTTTGGTAAAACTGGATGCAGATATCATCCTGCCTCCTGATTATTTCAAACACATTGCCAGGATTTTCCAGGAGAATCCACAAGTGGGTATAGCCGGAGGGTTCGCTTATGAAAAGGATACCAAAGGTGAATGGAAACGCAACCATCCCATGAATAATGACCACGTTAGAGGTGCATTTAAATCGTACTCCAAATCCTGTTTTAAGGCAATAGGAGGGTTAAAAGCAGCAATGGGCTGGGATACGGTTGACGAACTCCTGGCTTTATTTCATGGCTTTGCCATTTATACCGATGAAACGCTGAGGGTCAAACATTTAAGACCTATTGGAGCTGCTTATAACAAGCGTGCCAAATTTTTACAGGGGGAAGCCATGTATGCCCTGCGTTACGGCTTGGGTATTACCATAATTGCTTCCCTCAAGATGGCTCTAAAATCAAAAAAACTACCTGCATTTATAGATAACCTTAGGGGTTACCTTTCTGCCAGGAAAAACAAAAAACCCTATATCGTATCAGAAGAAGAAGGACGCTTTATCCGAAAACACCGCTGGCAGGGGATACGCAAAAAACTATTCTAACACGGCTTCAATAGGGCTTCCCGTGGTTCCGTTGGGAAATGCTATACCCAGGAGCGAGGCAATAGTCGGAGCGATATCTGGAGTTTCGGTCCGTGCAGCCGTACTCCCCTTTTTTATTCCCTTACCATAAAATAACAAGGGCGTATGTGTGTCGTACACCTGTGGAGAACCGTGTTCAGATCCTTTGCTAGTTCCAAAAGCATATCCATGTTCCAGCACAAATAAAACATCACCTGATCGTGTTGGGTGATACCCATTCTGCAGGATGTGAGGTATCCCTGCCCTGTAATCATTGTTAATCATCTGATAACCGGTATACACCTGGCTTATTCCCTTATACTTGAGGATTTCAGCAGCAATTTCTTCTTGCACTTCCCTTAAGCTGAGATCGAGGTTTTGAATTAAGTCATAATCCAGAAAAAGCTGGGCATTGGAATAATCCTTTATCAGATCAGATGTCCCATATCGATAACTTAAAAAGTCATCCAATTTCTTTCTGTGCCATGAAAAACTAAAATTACCAGCTGGAATACCAGCATCTTTCAGGTAAGCAGGAACATTTACGGCAGCATGGTCCGCAGTCAGAAACACGGTATACTGTCCTTCGCCTACCTTTTTGTCCAGCTCCGCAAACAAACGCTCCAGGTCCTTGTCTAACCTTAAATAGGTATCCTGCACTTCCTTGGAATTAACTCCGAATTGATGCCCGATACGATCAGTACTGGAATAGCTAATCGCCAAAAAATCTGTTATGTCATCTTCACCCAGATTTTCATTGTCCAAGGCCTCAAAAACAAAATCGGTAGTAAGACTATTACCATAAGGTGAATCGAAAATCATCTCATATTGTTCGTTTGCCTCCCAGAGGCTTGGCAGGTTGTGAGGAAAAACCGGCGCGGACTCCCCATTAAAGGCTTCTTCGTAGGGGGTATTGTCGGCCCCGCTCTCAAGGTAAGTATCAATAGGTTTTAATGTATTCCAGACCTTCTTATACTTATCAACCGATCCGGAAGCATTAAACTGTTTTACCCATGCCGGGAGCTCTTCCATGTAATAAGAACTGCTAATCCATTTACCTTCTGATTCCCCTGAAAACCAGTAGGCAGCACTGGCTGTATGGCCTCCTGGAAATACAGCTCCACGATGTTTTAAAGATATGGCAATCACTTTTGATCGCATTTGAGTATGCAGTCGGAGTTCATCCGTTATTGTTGAAACTAACATGCGGTGAGGGGACATTTTGCCATCTTCGGATTGGGTCCCAATGGGAAGCTGATCAGGGTCTGAGGCGCAATAGACCTCAGCACCGCTTTCTTTGTCGTAATAGTCATTGCCTATAATTCCATGTACCGCCGGTGTGGTACCCGTATAGACGGAAGCATGTCCCGGGCCAGTTTTGGTAGGGGCGTAATTGAAATGGTTATTACGGCAATTAAAACCCTCATTAACCAGGCGTTTGAAGCCTCCTTCACCATAGTGACCCCAAAAGCGCGTAAGGTAGTCGTAGCGCATTTGGTCTACAATAATACCCACTACCAATTTAGGCCGTGTAAAAGGTGCGGTCTGTTCCGTATCTCCAGAATTGCGAACCTTATTCTTCTTCTGTGCATACAGGGTATTATCTGCACTAAAAATGATGAAAAACAGAGCCAGTACAAACTGTTGAAAACGCTTCATAGAAATCAATTTTAATCTTCAAAAATAGCGAATTAAGGACTCAAAAAAGGGAATCAAAAGTCAAATGAAAGTTAATATTGTTATTTTTACGCAAAGAAGTTTACGCCGTTTAGATGAACTACCTTTCCGCTATTGGAAGCTATGCCATTATGGTTCGCGAGGTTTTCAAAAAACCAACCAAATGGGCAATAATGAGGAATTTGATCCTCAAGGAAATAGATGAACTTATCTTCGGTTCTCTTGGAATTATCATATTCATATCTATATTCATTGGAGGTGTTGTGGCTATACAGACAGCCCTCAACCTGACCAATCCGCTGATCCCTAAAAACCTGATTGGTTTTGCTACCAGACAATCCGTAATCCTTGAATTTGCTCCTACATTTACTTCCATTATCATGGCGGGCAAGGTGGGTTCCTATATCACCTCCAGCATTGGTACCATGAGGGTAACGGAGCAAATTGATGCCCTTGAAGTGATGGGGGTAAACTCCCTCAATTACCTTGTCTTTCCAAAGATCATTGCCATGCTTTTTTACCCCTTTATCGTGGCCATAGCCATGTATGTGGGAATTTTTGGAGGCTGGGTAGCCAATGTGCTCGGCAACCACAGCTCCAGTGCAGAATTTGTGGAGGGTATTAAGTTGGATTTCATAAGCTTCCACGTTACCTATTCCTTTATCAAGTCAGTAGTATTTGCATTTATCATAGCTACTTTGCCGTCATTCCACGGGTATTATATGAAAGGTGGTGCCCTGGATGTGGGTAAGGCCAGTACCGTAGCGTTTGTCTGGACCAGTGTGGTAATTATCATCCTGAATTTTATTCTCACTCAATTACTCCTGGGCTGATGATCGAAGTAGTAAACCTCCATAAATCCTTTGGGGATGCCCATGTTTTGAAAGGCATTACCACCACCTTTGAAAAAGGGAAGACCAACCTCATTATTGGTCAAAGTGGTTCGGGCAAGACTGTTTTTATGAAATGCCTGCTGGGTCTGATGATACCAGATGAAGGCACCATAAGTTATGATGGCAGGAGATTTGCCTTGCTATCCGGGGATGAAAGACGCGACCTTAGGCAGGACATGGGTATGGTATTCCAGGGTAGTGCCCTTTTCGATTCGATGACAGTTGAAGGAAATGTGATGTTCCCACTGGAAATGTTTACCAAACAATCCCGTTCTGAAATGGAAGACCGTGTAAACTTTGTGTTGAAGCGGGTAAACCTGGTAGATGCCCACAAAAAATTTCCCTCGGAGATTTCAGGTGGCATGCAGAAGAGAGTGGCTATTGCACGTGCCATAGTCATGAATCCGAAATACCTTTTTTGCGACGAACCCAATAGCGGACTGGATCCCAATACGGCTATCCTGATAGACAACCTCATACAGGAAATTACCAAGGAATACGACATTATTACCGTAATCAACAGTCACGATATGAATTCGGTGATGGAAATTGGTGAGAAAATCGTCTTCCTTAAAAATGGTGTTAAGGAATGGGAAGGCACCAATAAGGATATCTTCAGGACAGACAACAAGGCAATCACCGATTTTGTCTACTCCTCGGAATTATTCAAGAAAGTACGTCAGATGTATCTGAAAGACGGGGACTAATTTGCAGAGGTTTTCAATTGGATGGCATTGTTCTTAAGCCTTAATTTAAGCCATTCGTGCAATTTGCGGCTGTCCTGGACTATCTGATCACTGCTGGCAGCCTCTTTCCACTTCACTTCAAAAACAGGGACGGTATCTGTCTTGCTGAAATCGGTACGGATACTGTAATAAAAACTGAAGCCATCTAGGTTTTCATAAGAAGCTCTGGCTTCTGAACTGATATCAGCAAAGGGTATCTGTTGGGTTGCCTGACGGCTGAGGTTGGCCAGTTCAGCTTCCAGGATCCGGATACGCTCATCCTTGTTCAACAATTCAGCCTTTTTAGCCTCGTATAGTTCGTTTACATACCTGAATTTCTCCTCCGAATCATCCCTTCCGCCCTGAACTACACGGAGTTCTGCTTCTTCAAGCATTGGATATTTACTTTTCTGGTTTCGCCAGGAGTTGATCACGTTTTCCGGGATCGCTTCGTCGCCCATAATAACCAGTTCGATAAAGGAGTTTCCTTCCCTATTATATTCAATCTCAGTAAGATTGTCCATAAAACGTCCACTTTTCATAAACTGATAAACTTCAATGGTCTCGTCTATCAACTGTTTAGCCTGGTATTCGAACTGCGATTTCTGGAACACAATGTAGAAGGTATAAACTGCCGGAACCATTACCAGTAGGGCAATTAAAGAGGCAACCCGTGCGGTAAAACGCCTTTTGCGGGAATTGGCGTACCGAACCATTGGAAAACGCAGGTATTTAATCACCAGAAAGGTTGCAAGCCCAATAAAAATGGTGTTGATAATAAACAAATACATGGCTCCACCTGCATAGTTCAGATTCCCTATGGCCAATCCAAAACCGACGGTACAAAGGGGTGGCATCAGGGCCGTAGCGATGGCCACACCAAAAATCACCGAGGCAATGGTACCCTTTTTTGCACGGGCAATTACCAGTGCCAGTCCACCAAAAAAGGCAATAAGCACGTCCCGGATATCAGGTGCAGTCCTGGCCAGCAGTTCTGAAGATTCATCCCGAAGTGGAAAGAATTTGAAAAAAAGAAAAGCGGTAAGTACACTTAAAATTACCATAACCCCAAAATTCTTAAGCGACCTCCTCAGTGTAAAAATATCATTTATGGCCACGGACATACCCATACCTAAAATTGGACCCATGAGGGGAGAAATTAACATGGCCCCGATAACCACAGCAGTGGAATTGGCGTTAAGCCCGACAGAGGCGATAAATATGGAACAAATCAGGATCCATGACGTATGTCCTTTAAAAGGAATATCCGCAATTATGGCTTCCCTGGTTGCATCCTGGTCTGTGTTTTGCCTGATATTCAAAAGCTCGGAAAGGAACTTGCGCACATTTCCAATAAGGCCCTGGAAATCTCGCTTTATTTCCTCACCGCTTCCATTTCCATCACCTGGCGATTGAATATTTTCCTTTTCAAGTCCCTCGTTTATCATCTCCTAAACATAGTGTTTTCCAAATTTTTCTCCTACCACAGACCTGATTTTCTTGATATCCTGTTCCTTGCTTTTCGGAACAATCATCAGAACTTCCTCTTTGTCCACAATAATATAATCACTTAAGCCGTCAAGCACAACAAGCTTACCTTCAGGCACATGGATGATGTTTCCAACAGCATCCTGACTTATAAATTTCCCATTTACCACAACATTCCGACGTTGGTTTTCGGCCAGTTCATCATATAAAGCCCCCCATGTACCAAGATCATTCCAGTCAAACGTTGCCAGGAGCACCATAGTGGTTTCAGCATGCTCCAGGATGGCATAGTCAATGGAAATATTTTCAGCCTGAGGATAGTGTGTCGCAATAAACTCAGCTTCCTGCTCCGTATTCAGCACCGGTATACCTGCTTTGAACAGGCTGTACATTTCTGGCTGGTATTTGGCGAAGGCATCAATGATTGTTCTGGCACTCCAGATAAAAATACCGGCATTCCAAAGGAAATTCCCCTGCTCCAGAAAGCTCTGTGCGGTAACATAATCGGGTTTTTCCCGGAATTGCTTCACAGTCCTCAGGCCTTCTTCCTTTTCTTCCTTTTCCAATTCAATATACCCGTATCCGGTAGTTGGAAAAGTTGGCTTTATCCCCAGGGTACACAAAACAGATTCCGATTTGCTTTTTTCAAAACAAAGGGTAACGTCATTTTTAAATGCTTCTTCATCCTCAATCCAGTGGTCACTGGGAGCTACCAGCATCAAAGCATCGGGGTTTTGTTTTTGGATCTTAAGCGCCGCGTATAAAATGCAAGGGCCTGTATTCCGCATAGCCGGCTCCGGAATAACCTGGGATTTATCAATTTCCGGGAGTTGCTCCATAACCAGGTCCTGGTATATTTCATTGGTGAGCACGTAAATATTTTCAGCAGGTATAAATCGCTTCAAACGATTAAAAGTCTTTTGGATGAGGGTATGCCCGCTTCCCAGCAAATCGTGGAATTGCTTCGGGTATTCCCTGGTACTTACGGGCCAAAAGCGGGAACCTACCCCTCCAGCCATGAGAATCGCGTAATAATTATTGTTCATATGATTAATTGCCTAAATGTTCAACTTCTGTATGGGGTTGGAAAAGGTAGACCTTTCCCGAATGCAGCTCAGCGCATTCAAAGCGTTTAACACGCTGATGCCCTTTCCTGAATTGCCTGCCATTATGTATACTGAAAACACTTCCCGCTGGCAAATCCAAAAGATATATCCTTTCTTCCTTCCCGTCATATCGATTCAAAGCTAGAGATAATTTTGCATCCACGGCACTGCTGGCTTTGGGATTGATAAAATGTTTAGCCAGATGCGGCAGAAGCTCGGATGGAAAGATATCCGGCCTCAAAAAGGGAAGCATTAAATCCTTAAAGGTTTGTTTCCATTCGATTCCATGAGGTTTAATCCGCCTGCCATATACTTCAAAGGCCTTAAGATGTGCGATCTCATGTATTAAAGTGATCAGGAAACGATAGGGGTTCAGGGAGGAATTGACTGTAATCTGGTGGTATCCCAACGCAGTCCTTTTGTAATCTCCATGTTTGCTAACGCGATGGTTAACGACCTTTACCTCTACCCTGTGACTGCCTAACAAATCAACACAGGGATCAATCGCAGTATCGGGGATATAGTGCATCAATAACTCCTTCATGGAACCAAAAATAGGCCTAAATGATAAGTAGATGAAACAATTAAGCTGTACTTTTTTACTAAATATTCTTACTTATCTAAGATTCCCAGACAACCTTTTGAAGATATTGGAATCTTAGCAGTATTATGAAAAGACTATTATTTGCCATGGGGGCAATCATCCTTTTAAACGGATGTGATGGTCCTGAAGTTACAACAGACATTGTTGGAGAATGGACTCTGATAGAGGTATTGGCAGACCCAGGAGACGGAAGTGGCCGATTCAGATCTGTAAGCAGCGATAAACAAATCACTTTTTTTGAAGATGGCATCTATACTTCCAGGGGTTCTATTTGCGATTTTTCCATAGAATCGGAAGGTACAATTACTGGAACATACGCATTATCGGATTCCGGTTATTGGATAGATTGTGCCGATTCAGTGGATTATTCAATTGGTCTCCGTCTTGAGGGCGGATTCCTTATTATAACCTTCCCCTGTTTTGAACCCTGCCTTCAGAAGTTCAGGAAACGAAATTAGGGGGTTGACTTGGAAACCGGCAGCACCTTTCCGTTATAGTACTGGTGCCCTGCCAGGGCAAAGTCCTGAATGTAAGCCGCCATTTCCTGGGCACTCAAAGGTGCCTGGTAGCCCGGAAATGCCTCCTCCAGCATCTCAGTTTGCACAGCTCCAAGTGCCAGGACATTAAAGGAGGGCCCCTTTTCCTTGTATTCTTCGGCCAGCAATTCTGTTAAGGTAATCAGTGCGCCCTTGCTGCTGCTGTAGGCAGATAACCCCGGGAATTTGGCACTCCCCTGAACGCCCCCCATCGAACTGATGTTAACAACATGGCCTCCTTGATTCATAAAGGGCAGGACCGCCCTGATCAGCCTGGCAACGCCAAAAACGTTCACTGCATAAACGGCTTCAAATTCTGATGCCGTGGTTTCCTCAAAGGGTTTATTCAGCAATAATCCGGCATTGTTGATGAGCACATCTACCTCTTTCCATTCTCCGGCTATGAACTTTATTACCTTCTCAATGTCCGATGTACTGGTGATGTCGAATGGAAAATGAGCAACGGCATCCAATTGCAGGGTAGCAACCGGATCAGGGTTTCGCGACAAGGCCAGCACCCGGTGCCCGCAATCGGCAAAGCGTTTAACCATTTCTAATCCTATACCTCTGCTGGTCCCTGTAATTATTATGTTCGCCATTATTTCAATTTAACCGTCTGACCCGGGCTGTTGGTGAGTCCTTCAATAATAGGAATCATCTTATTTATCAGGCCCGACATATGTTTGTAGTCCAACTCCTCCGGTTCATCTGTTGCCCTGTGATAATGAGGATAATTGCTAAAGTCAAATGTACAAAACGTATGGGAGGGAATTTTGAAATTACCGTAGAAAGGGAAGTTGTCCGATCTCTCAAAGACGTTGAACTTATCTTCATCAGGAAGATATCCAATAGGCTCATCGGATACTAGGGAGTTTGCAATTTCAGCCAGATTGGACTTGGCATAGCCGGTAATGTACATGAGGTAATCCTCTGTTTTCATAGGAACACCTGTCATTTCAAAATTCAGCATCAGGTAAAGATTAACCCCTTCCGCCTTTAATCTTTGGGCCAGGTGGCGGGAACCCAGCAATCCTTTTTCCTCTGCACTGAACAAAGCAAAAATCAAACTGCGTTTATTGGTTTTCCCCTTACCGAAATAGCGCGATAGTTCCAGGACCGTGGCAGTACCTGAGGCATTGTCATTGGCCCCGTTGGCAATAGAGTCTCCATTAATCACATTAACAAGACCGATATGATCATAATGTGCCCCGATAAGAATGTACTCCTTTCGCAATTCCGGGTCCTGCCCAGGAAGGAAACCCACTATATTGCAAGCAGTAGTTTTGGAATTTAAAAGGGTATCCCTATATCCTGAAAAGTAAGGTCTCAGCTCATTCTGGACAAAGAGTTTTTCTAAAAATTCTGCTGCATAATCAATTTCAAGGCTTCCGGTTTCCCTGCCTTTCATTTCATCCGAAGACAAGTAATATACCAGCTGCTTTATGTGGGTACTATCTGTAAACATTTCCCCCTTAACCGGCCTGGCATTATTTTGCAGGACATTGTTCATTTCTGCTTTACGACCATGTCCCAAAATAATTTCTACCACTTCTCCTTCCTTAGCCCGCTTCTGCGAAGCACAACTCAGGATTACGAGAAAGCTCAGAATCACCGTAAGATACCTGTACATAATAAACTACCCATTTAAAACAAAAGCATCTTTTGCAGGAACAAGAGATGCTTTTTGATTAACTTTTTTCTTAACCCTTGTGATCAGGCCAGCATGGTCACCGGATTTTCCAGGTACATCCTTAGTGTCTGGAGGAACTGGGCCCCCGTGGCACCATCCACGGTACGGTGGTCGCAAGCCAGAGAAAGCTTCATGGTGTTGCCAACTACGATGTTTCCATTTTTGACAACTGGTTTTTCCACGATTGCCCCAACAGAAAGAATTGCAGAGTTCGGCTGATTGATAATTGAGGTAAACTCCAAAATACCAAACATACCCAGGTTGGAAACCGTAAAAGTACTTCCTTCCATTTCAGCAGGTGTAAGCTTTTTGTTGCGGGCCCTGCCTGCGAGGTCTTTTACTGCAGCTCCTATCTGCGTCAGAGACATCTGGTCCGTAAAAGGGATTACCGGTACTACCAAACCATCTTCTACAGCTACAGCCACACCTATATTTATGTGCTTATTGTACTTTGTAGTATCATTATTCCAGCTGGTATTCACTTGTGGGTGCTTCTTCAGAGCCATCGCACAGGCTTTTACTACCATATCGTTAAATGATACTTTGGTATCAGGTATATCGTTGATTTGAGACCTGGAAGCTATAGCATTGTCCATGTCTACCTCAATCATCAGATAGTAATGGGGAGCGGTAAACTTAGATTCGCTGAGCCTGCGGGCAATTACTTTACGCATCTGAGAATTCTTAACCTCCTCTACCTGCTCTTCTCCAACCGGAAGGACTACAGAAGGTGCAACAGGGGATGCTGCAGTTTCTGTTGATGCCGGTATTGACGGAGCTGCCGCAGCTGGAGCTTTGTAATTCTCAATATCTCTTTTGATTATCCTGCCGTGATCTCCCGTACCGGAAACAGTACTTAAATCAATACCCTTCTCTTCGGCCATTTTCCTAGCCAGGGGAGAAACGAAGAGTCGTTCGCCATTTGCAGACGGAGCCGGTACAGCCGTGGCCTGCACCTCAGCTATGGTGTCCGGGGCGGCTGCTTTATCTTCAACTTTTTCAGGGGTCGCAGCTACTGGTGCTCCGCCTGCCAATACAGCACTGACATCCGTTCCGGCAGGGCCAATTATGGCCAGTACCTCATCTACAGGTGCTGATTCGCCTTCCCCTATTCCAATATGCAGAAGTGTTCCGGAGTAAAAAGACTCAAATTCCATGGTGGCCTTATCCGTCTCAATTTCAGCAAGGATATCTCCTTCTTCAACAGTGTCTCCGACTTTCTTCAACCAGGTCGCAACGGTACCCTCTTCCATAGTATCACTCAGGCGGGGCATCTTAACAATTTCAACACCTTCGGGAATTTCTGCAGATGCAGCTGGTGCTGGTGCAGCTTCCCCGGCTTCCTCTGCGGGAGCCTGAGGTTTAGCTTCCTGTTTTGAGCCTCCATCAAGCAAGGCCGAAATGTCTTCCCCTTCATCGCCAATAATAGCCAGCAAAGAGTCTACGGGGGCTCCATCGCCTTCCTGTATTCCTATGTGCAAAAGCACACCCTCGTGGAAAGACTCAAATTCCATGGTGGCCTTATCAGTTTCTATCTCTGCCAGGATATCGCCCTCTTCCACTTTATCTCCAACATTCTTAAGCCATTTAGCCACGGTTCCTTCCTCCATGGTATCGCTTAGCCTGGGCATGTTGATTATTTGCGCCATTTGTCTATAATTTATGTGGTAAGAAAGGATAGTCCTCCTGTTCGTAAACTACGTCGTACAATTGCTCTACAGGAGGATAGGCAGATTCTTCTGCAAACTGTTCACATTCCTTGACCTTATCCTTTACGCGTTTGTCTATTTCCTTAATTTCTTCTTCGGTGGCATATTTCTTATCCAGGAGCACCTCTTTAACCTGTGTAATTGGGTCAATTTTTTTGTATTCCTCTACTTCTTCTTTAGTCCTGTAGTGCTGTGCATCCGACATAGAGTGCCCTCGGTAGCGATAGGTTTTCATCTCGAGGAAAGTTGGTCCTCCCCCACTGCGTGCCCGCTCAATTGCCTTGCTCATCTCCTGTGCTACTTTTTTTGGATCCATTCCGTCAACGGGGGCAGAAGGCATTTCATATCCCAGGCCAAGTTTCCAGATTTCTTCATGGTGCGCCGTACGGGCAACAGAAGTTCCCATAGCATAACCATTGTTTTCGCACACGAAAACTACAGGCAATTGCCAGAGCATAGCCAGGTTGAAGGTTTCGTGCAAACTTCCCTGCCGCACGGCACCATCTCCCATATAACACAAGGTCACAGAATCTCGTTTAAAATATTTATCAGCAAAGGCCAGTCCTGCTCCGAGGGGGATCTGACCCCCTACAATACCGTGACCGCCATAGAAGCGATGTTCTTTATTGAAAATATGCATTGACCCACCCATACCCTTGGAGGTACCGGTAACCTTTCCATACAACTCTGCCATAACCCTTCTGGGGTCCACACCCATTCCTATGGGCTGCACGTGGTTCCGGTAAGCCGTAATCATTCTGTCCTTGGTAAGATCCATGGCGTGAAGTGCACCAGCTAAAACTGCCTCCTGACCATTGTAAAGATGCAGGAAACCGCGAACCTTCTGCTGAATATAAACTGCTGCAAGCTTGTCTTCAAACTTTCTCCAGAACAGCATATCCTCATACCATTTCAGATAAACCTCTTTAGTTATTTTCTCCATGAATCAGGTTTCTTTTGATTTTAGCATTCCCGGGGAGCAATAGGTTTGCCCCCAAAAATGGAAAACAAAAATACACATTAAATCCATTGAGAAAAAGAAATGCCGAAAAAGGGGAAATAGAAAGTAACCGGGTTTACTGCTGTTCTTTCAGGAATACCGTAGCAAAGGTGATCATCCCAGAAAATCATTGTTGAAAGCCAGTGGCAATAAAGTTTCTATTGACCTGCATTTGAATACCCTTCCGTCACTGCCCATCATCAAAATACTGATGGGTTTTTGCTGTTTGCTTTCGTACTCATAAATGGCCTGCCTGCAGTTGCCGCATGGCGCTGCCGGTTTTCCTGAATCCGATTTCTCGGGGGCAGCTACTATGGCTATTGATTTAACTGTTACTCCGGGGTTACTGGCACCAGCCTGAAAGATCGCTACCCGTTCCGCGCATAATCCTGAAGGAAAAGAGGCATTCTCCTGGTTGCTGCCAATAATAATTGCACCGTTCTCCAGCTGAACTGCGGCACCCACTTTGAATCGGGAATAAGGGGCATAGGCGTCCTCCCTTGCCTCACTTGCCCTCTTTAGCAGTAGCTGCTCCTCGGGGCTGAGTTCTCCAACATCATGGTAAATGTTGATTTCGCTTACAATGCTTTTCTTTTCCATATTGGTATTGCAATGAGTGTAAAAATAAGAAAACCTGCCGTGAAGCAGGTTTTTCCTATTTATGGATTGGTTGTCTTTTTATTTTACTTAATCATTGATAAACTCCTGTCCCAGATTGAAAGTAAGGGAAAACCTCAAGGTGTTTTCAAGTGGATTTCGCACCTGAGAAGTTGAGAACAGGTAAGAAAGGTCTATCTGTGCTGCCTTGAACTTAAAGCCAGCACCCAGGGTAAAAAACTTCCTGGATCCTTTTTCCTCGCTCTCGTTGAAATAACCTGTACGAACCATAAAAGCATTCTGGTAACTGTACTCAGCACCAAGCGCCCAGGTAACCTCTTTTAACTCTTCACCAAACCCATCCGGGGCATCTCCAAAGGATGAAAAAATACCTTCAAAGAAAGTTTGCTCCTGGTACTCTGCATTGTCATCTGCATCGATATCTCCATCTCCGTCAAAATCCTTGGGGGTAGGAACAAGTAATTTGTTGAATTCTGCCGTGAGTGCGAGCGTATTGTCTGCATCAAAGATGAAATCAAAACCACCTCCAAATCGCAAGTTGGTGGGGATGAAATTTTCCTGTCCACCATCATCATATTTGATCTTACCGCCGAGGTTAGACAAATTAAATCCGGCCCTCCACCGTCCACTAAAACTGTTATATGCTATCTCCCGAGAACGGTAATAACCCGCAACATCGACAGCAAAAGTGCTTGAGGCCTGGGAATCCACATCGCCGGCATCCTGAAGTTTCAGGTTGGACCTGATAAACCGGCCGCCCACGGCCATGGAAAAAGTCGGACTTAATTTAAGGGCATAGGAACCGTCTAATGCCAGTTCATTGGGCTTAGCAATCCTGGGCTCATCATTAGCAAACTGACGAAATTCAATTTCACCCAGTGTAAAATACCTCAAACTGAAGGCGAAGGCGCTCTGGTCATTGATCTTATTGTAGAAGTTAGCACCCAGAAGGGAAATATCTGTGATAATACTTTCCAGGTATGGTGTATAGCTCACACCGATTCCCATTTGTTGTTCGGCAAAAGCGAATTTGGCAGGGTTCCATTGCTGACTAAATGCATCTACAGAAGTAGCCACACCCATATCACCCATACCAGCAGCCCTGGCATCGGCAGCAATCGTAAGAAAGGGTACTGCTGTGGTGATAACTCTTCTATCTTCCTGGGCAACAGCCTTGTAAACTAGAAAAAAGAGGAGTAGCAATGATAATTTTTTCATCCTGTTCATATGCAAAATTTCTTGTATATAGACTATATGGTATAAAACAACAGAACGGAGCTCTTCCGTACTTATTGTTTGAAACTACTGCCTAATCATATATTATTCCGGATAAAACCTAAAAATCAGGAAAATACTTAAATCCCAATTAACCGGATTCCCTCTCTACCCCTTATAAATACATAGATCTTAGTCTCATAAATTCAGGTTTGGCAGACCTAAGAGCGGTGTTTCAGGCGGCCAACAGGAAAAAGCCATATACTATTCCGGCAAAGCCTGCGTTATCAATTTGTCGAAAACTACCGAAAAACCGGGCTGCTGGAAAGCCGCAAAAAAAATTCGGGGCTGTAAAATATTATGGGTAAATGCTCGTTCTATTAGCCAAAAGCGACACTTAATCTATCTAAAACCACAAACCGACAAGTGCGGTTTGACTATGTAAAGTCCTAAATACAGATGAAAAAACAAATGACCAGGGTTTTTCTTTCATTAACCGTAATTGCGGGAGCCCTAAGCCTTAACAGCTGTAAAAAGTCATCGAGTTCCAAGAATATCTCTCGGGCTACTGGCTGGAAGATCAATGCCAAGGAAGGAGGATTCCAGTACAATTCCGATTTTAAGGAACAGGAAACTGCCCCAGGCCTCGTATTTGTTGAAGGAGGTACGTTCACCAAAGGAAAGGTGCAGGATGACGTGATGCATGACTGGAATAATACCCCAACCACGCAGCACGTACAATCTTTCTACATGGATGAAACGGAGGTTACCAATGTAATGTATCTGGAGTACCTGGACTACCTTAAAGCAGTATACCCACCGGAAAATCCTAAATATGCCAATATCTATAAGGGAGCCCTTCCTGATACCTTGGTATGGAGAAACCGTCTAGGGTTTAATGAAACCATGACCAACAATTACCTGCGCCACCCGGCTTATGCTGAGTATCCTGTGGTTGGTGTGAACTGGGTACAGGCCGTTGAGTTTGCCGAATGGCGTACAGACCGTGTTAATGAGGCTTTGCTTGAGCGCGAAGGATACCTGGATTCAGAAGCAAAATACAAGCCCCTGACTGGTGAAAGCTCAGGAACCTTCAGCACAGAAGCGTACCTGAACAGGCCGGAATCGGTATACGGTGGCGAAATTGATTCTCTTCAAGGTAAGCAAAAGCGGGATTCTGTATCCGTTTTCGCCAAAAGAAGCTCCGGTATCATCATGCCCGAATATCGTTTACCTACAGAAACAGAATGGGAATATGCCGCTCAGGCCCTCGTAGGTACCCGTGAGTATAATAACTACAGGGGAAGGAAGAAATACCCTTGGGAAGGCGATTACACTCGTAATGGCCAGCGTGTAGGTCGTGGCGACCAGTTGGCCAACTTTAAGCAAGGTAAAGGAGACTACGGCGGAATTGCCGGATGGTCTGACGATGGTGCCGATATTACTGCAGAAGTTAAGTCGTACAAACCAAACGACCACGGATTATACGATATGGCCGGTAATGTGGCGGAATGGGTTGCTGATGTATACCGACCTATAGTTGATGATGAAATCTCTGACTTCAATTATTACCGTGGTAATGTTTTCATGAAGACGGCTATCGATAAGGATGGTAAGGTCAAGATCCTGGAAGACAATATTGTTTACGATACTCTTCCTACAGGAAAAGTAGTTGCCGTGAATCTGCCTGGAGAGATCAAAATGGTGCCTGTAGATGAACAGGAAACCTATTTGAGAACCAATTTCTCTGATAGCGACAACAGGGCTTACAGGGATGGTGACCCGGGATCATCAAGATTCTTTGATCGCTTCAGCGATGAGGATGATGAAAGTCAAAGGAAGATGTATAATGCTCCCAAACACAAAGTGGAAAGAGATTCTGCCGGTAATCTGGTACGTCAGTACGACACCGACAACTACCGTACTTCGCTAATCAATGATGAAGTTCGTGTGTACAAAGGTGGTTCCTGGAGAGACCGTGCCTACTGGTTAGATCCTGCACAAAGAAGATATTTGCCTCAATACATGGCCACTGACTATATCGGTTTCCGATGTGCCATGTCAAGGGTTGGTTCCAAATCCAAGACCAAGAACAAGACCGTAAGAGGTAAAAAAGCTAGGTAATATTTTAAGCAAAGTGTTATTGGCCCCGACACCTAAGGTATCGGGGCTTTTTTTATCTTTGATGCATGGAGATTGCCGCCTTGCACAGATTGTTTCTCGAAACACCTATTGTATGCACGGACACCCGGAAAATTGATGGGCCGTGTATTTTTTTTGCTCTTAAGGGTGAGAATTTCAACGGGAATGCCTATGCCAGGGAAGCCCTTAAAAAAGGAGCTATACTCGCAATTATTGACGAAGAGTATTATGCAACGGGTAATCATACCGTTCTTGTATCCAATGCCCTAAAGACCCTACAGGACCTCGCCCTCTATCACCGCAATTATTGCGGCACGAAGTTAGTGGCACTTACAGGTAGCAATGGAAAAACCACCACTAAAGAGCTCATCCACAACGTACTTAAAACCAGATACAATACCATTGCCACAAAAGGGAACCTAAACAACCACATTGGCGTACCCCTCACCTTGCTAACTATTAACCCGGAAACTGATATCGCCATTATTGAAATGGGCGCCAACCACCAGAAGGAAATCGCCTTTTTGTGCAAACTGGCAGAACCGGACTATGGCTATATCACCAATTTTGGCAAAGCCCATCTCGAGGGATTTGGGGGCGTTCAGGGGGTGATCAAAGGCAAAAGTGAGATGTACGACCACCTTATAGCCCATGATAAGTTCATATTTTTCAACGCAGATGATCCGATACAGCTCCAAAAATTGAACGCATATGGGAGAAAAACAGGATATAGCAGAGATAAGTCAGACTACAGGATCATCCGGTTTCTGGGGGCTGATCCATTTGTAAAAATAGGCTTTGACCAGACAACCATCACATCACAATTGATCGGTGCCTATAACTTTGGTAATTGCTGTGCAGCACTCCTTATCGGGGAATATTTTGAAGTACCCCCTGAAGATATGAAACGGGCCATTGAAAATTATGTGCCTGAGGCTAACCGCTCTCAGTTGATTAAGCGCGACGGACTGACCATTGTACTGGATGCATATAATGCCAATCCAAGCAGCATGAAAGTTGCCCTTGAAAACTTCAAAGACATGGAAGCTGAATACAAAATAGTTTTTCTGGGAGATATGTTTGAGCTTGGGCAGGACAGCGCAATGGAGCATCAGCAAATTGCAGAACAAGCCGAAAAGATGGGGTATCAGGGGGTATTCCTGGTTGGTGAGCACTTTTTCGACACCGCCTCTAGGGCACATAAATTCAAAACTTTTGAGGACCTTAAGGATTACCTCAGGAAACACCCGGTAACTGAGGGTACTATTCTGATAAAAGCCTCCAGAGGAATGGCACTGGAGCGGATACTGGACCTCATTTAGCATACTTGATTTTTAAATCATGCAAATGAGAAAGAGGATATAGCGATCCGAATAATTTCCCCATGCAAACCTGTCCCAACCAAAGCGTTGGGTTAAAAAATCAACTATTCCGCTTGAGGGGAATACCTTTCCCTTATGCCCAATTTGAGGATTACTCACGGCGTTCGTGATCCAAAATCAGTCCGCGGCTGCAAATAAAAAACCGCAGACCTTGACAGGTCCGCTTTGGTTTTTCCTTTCCCTTCGAAAGCCCGTTGGATTATTCACTACGCTCATGATCCAAATGCAGTCCACGACTGCAAATAAAAAACCGCAGACCTTGACAGGTCCGCTTTGGTTTTTCCTTTCCCTTCGAAAGCCCAAATGAATTTGGCTTTCTTCGGGAAAGAAAAAACCAGCACCACATGGTGCTGGTTTTCTGCTTGATGTGGAGTGTATTGGATTCGAACCAACGACCCCCGCCCTGTCAAGGCGGTGCTCTAAACCAGCTGAGCTAACACTCCTGTTCCCATTTTGGATTTAGAATCACCATAAATATAGACCGACGAATATCGTAAATTTATGGGCTTTTTCCTCCAAATCACGGTATTATTTTTGAATGACAGAAACATAGATCAGGCGTATTAATTGAATATCCCCTAACTTTGGAAGCCCGGTTTAAACACAACTTCAGACCCCTTAAACGATAGCTATGAAGATCGTCTCATGGAATGTAAATGGCGTTCGCGCTGTGATCAAGAAAGATTTTTTCAAATCCCTGGAAGAACTGGATTGGGATGTGCTTTGCCTTCAGGAAACCAAGGCGCAGGACAAGGAAGTTGCGGCGGCCCTTTCGCCATACCAGAAATATCACCATATCTACAACTCCGCGCTAAAAAAAGGGTATTCCGGAACAACCCTAATCAGCAAAATACCTTTCCAAAGCCATTCCCTGGATATGGGTGTCGCGGAATTTGATGAAGAGGGTCGTATCATATGCGCAGAATATTCCGCTTTCTTCCTGGTCAATGTATATGTTCCCAATTCCGGCCAAAAGCTGGAGCGACTGGAATACCGAAAAGCCTGGGACGCTGCTTTTCTGACCTACCTGAAAAACCTGGAATCAAAAAAGCCCGTTGTCGTATGCGGCGATTTCAATGTGGCCCATGGTCCTATCGATCTAAAAAATGACAAGACTAATTACAACAAGACCGCAGGTTATACCCAGATTGAGATAGATGGAATGGAGAATTATCTTCAGGAGGGCTTCATAGATACATACAGATCCCTCTACCCTGATAATGTAGCCTATACCTATTGGAGCTATCGATTTAAGGCGCGTGAAAGAAATACCGGATGGCGGATCGATTATTTTTTGATCAGCAAATCATTGCTTCCAAAATTACAGGAAGTAGAGATACTTTCAGAAATTTACGGCTCGGATCACTGTCCGCTGCGTATGGTACTGAACTAAATTAATCTGAACTTTTCGAACATAATCCGGAGCATCCTGCTCACCTTTTCCTCGTTAATGTGCATTATCTCCGAAATATCTTTTTGGGTCTGATCGCCAAAAACAAAAAGTTCAAGCATGTGTCTGCTACGGGAAGGAATCCTATCGTATACACTTCCCATTAAACCGCGTTTTTCCTCTGACAGAAAGTTAGATTCATCAAGGTCCAGCTTATGGATCAGCTGCTGCTCAACTGCTTCATCCAGAAGTATAGGAGGAGACCATTGATGATCCTGTTTATAGGAAATGTCGTCCAACTCGGTTTTAAGCAAGAGATCACCATCAACATCAACAAACCATTTTTCCTGTAATCGGTTCAATTCCTGCTTCAGAATATTATCCGCATGTATTGCGGTCGATGTTTCGGCTTCCTGTTGTAGCAGATCATCGATCTTAGTTATGGATTTTTCGAACAACAGATGTTTCAGTTTATTGAGGTCCATATCCTCCGGCAAATTCCGGAAGATATCTAAATACACCTCATCCAGCATCCCCCTGGGGTCATAGAATTGCCGGTCAATTTTCCCCTGGTTTTCGGACACCTTGAGGCTTGCGACCATAAATCGCTCCAATTCCGGAACCAATGATTTTATCCTTTCGTAAAAGTCCTTGAAATTATCTTCAGCTTTATATTTTAATAACTCCCTAGTTGGCATAATCACGATTTATACGTTAATAATGGCCTTAATAAAGGCTCTCCAATGCTTTTCTAAAGCTACATTATCCAAGTCGGGCCCACTATGACTTCTGTCAGGTTTTGATAACAGCTCTGCATTGATGATTTGGAAAAAATCAAATCAAACTTTCAATAAATCAACCGGTTAAGACCGGGCCTGACCAAGATCATTTCAAAGGAGGAAGTTTTCCATTAGATTTGGTGCCGATTTAATGTATAACCCAAAAGTATTTATCATGTCACTTGTAAAATTTAAAAAAAGGACTCGACCTTTTGCCGATCTGGTTACTTCCGATTTTTTTGACATGGAAGATTTCTTTGACAATCGATTCTGGAAAAGAGGCCTGTTAAATGAGCGCTTCTGGAATGGCAGGACCGGGGAACCCGCCCTGAACATTAAGGAATTGGATGATCATTTCGAAATTGAACTGGCTGCACCAGGATTTTCCAAAAAAGATTTTGACATTACTCTGGAAGATGGCTACCTGCGTGTTTCTGCTGAAAAATCAGCCGAAAAAGAAGAGAAAGAAGAGGAGTTCACCAGGAAAGAATTCAGCTATAATGCTTTTGAAAGGTCATTATTGTTACCAGAAAGTGTAAAGGATGAAGAAATTGAAGCCAAGTACAAAGATGGCATCCTGCGCTTCAATCTGGTAAAAAAAGAGGAAGTTGTGAAAAAAGCACCTAAAAAGGTGGAGATTTCATGACGGTCTTGTTTAATTAGTCAGGCCCTGGAAAACTTGTGTTGTCCATGTAATTTACAGGTTTTCCGGGGCTTATTTTGTTTAGGGCACACATCCTACTTTTCAAAAGTCCCCCGATTTGCATCCAAAGTCCTCAATGCAGATTCGTAACCCAATTGATAGATCGTTTCCAGGTTATTGAGATCAAATGTGCCAAAGCGCTTGAGCCCTTGTGGCGAAATAACAACGGTACAAAACTCAAATTTGGATAGTGAGTCCCGGGAGGCACGGATCTGATAAGCGCGTTCCAGTATGGACAAAGAGTGTTTAAAGTCTTGATAGCCCTTTTGTTCAAACGGGTTGACATAAATCCCGATAAGCTTTTCACATTTGCCGGAAACCAAGTCTACCGGAAAATTATTGAGAACCCCCCCATCAATATAATACGCATCACCTATCCTTACAGGTGTAAAAACCCCTGGAAAAGCGGCCGAAGCAAGAATAGGCCTGACCAGTTCACCCTCGCTGAAAACTACCGGAGATCCCGAGAGCAAATTCGTAGCCGTAACCAGCACAGGAATGGAAAGGGAAGAAAAATTGTCAGAAGCAAAACATTCACAAAAGCGATTGTAGAACTTCTCCGTGTCTACAAAACCAGGTTTGCTAACTGCATATTTCTTTAAACTGAATATTTCCGTGCTCCTGATGAATTCAAAAATATCTTCAGGCTCCATGCCTGCAGCATATAAGGCACCTATAATGGCCCCTGCGCTTGTGCCTGCAATAATTTCGGGTTTCAAACCCCATTCCCTGAAAACCTGAAGCGCTCCGAGATGCGCTATTCCGCGCGCACCTCCTCCACTAAGCACCAGTCCTAGCTCCATAAGCTGTCGCTGCTTAAATTAAAAAATTGATTTTACTGTGATAAATTTAGGAAAGTTGCTCCTTTTGGTCGAATCTGGCAGGTAATAACCAAAAAAAGCCACAAATTAATGTGGCTAGACTTCTTCCTTTTTCCGGGATTGGATTTTTTTCATTATCCGGGTCAGCACCAGTGGGATCATGACCCGGGCTAAGGTCCCATCCATACTACGAACGAGGTTAACCGGATACAGGTGATTTTTTATATCGTAAATCCTGAGCTTTGCGCATTCCTTATCTATTTCACGCTTAAGCGTAAGGATCTTAAGTTGCTCATCTATTTCATCAAAAGAACTAAATTGTTTTGTCATGACTCGTCAAAATAATGTTTGGAGAACATTCTTAAAATGGGTTTGTTGAGCTTTTCCCTCAATACATAGCCAACAAATGCCAGTAACAGGTATATGAGGCCTACTATGAGGAATCCATACAACAGATTATCTAATTCCTCGCCTAAGGCAAAAGAAGCTGCCAGGCTCAAAAATAACAAGGTCAGTATGGCAAGGACTCCTATCAATACAACTTTGGCAAAATAGGTAACCAGTACCATGGAGATCTTAAAACTTTTGAGCTTGGCATACTCCAGGCTGTGTTCTACATAAGCAGACACCTCCTTATCGATCTCAGAAAAATCGTGCTTCAATTCTTCAAAAGCCATGGGTCAGGTTTTCTGAAGTTCGGCATTCTTTTTCCTGAGCTCTTCTAATTTTCGTTCCAAGGTTACAATGATATCATCGGCCTTATAGCTCATGGTAGATATAGTATCTTCCAGTTTTTGCTCAAATGCCTCTTTTTTCTCATTGGCAGTCTTAGTTAATTCTTCCTTGGCGTGCACTATCCTTTCGGTAAGATCTTCTTTAGCATCCAATGCTTTCCTTTTGATCTTTTTCCTGGTTTTAATTCCTTCGTCCGGAGCGTACAGGATACCGATTCCCGCTCCTATTGCAGCACCAGTCAACAATGCCAGCAATACATTTCCACTGTTATCTGTCATGACTATAAACGTTTTAATTATTTATCACCCCAATGTACAGGTTAGTACTATCCTGTGAAATGACCTTGGTCATTTCAAATGTGAAAAGCTCATTATTATTTTGAACTATGTTAAAAACTATATCCAATGAAAATCTTTAAACTGAGTCAACGTTTGCTCCTGGGTGGATTTATATGGTTATTAATGGGTTGCGGACCAGTCCTTATAACTTCGAGACCCTCATCTCCGCCGCCTCCATGGTTTTATCCTAACCGGCTGGAAGTAGTACGCTATGTCTATTTTCCTGAACTGACCATTTACTATGACCTGAATACCAGCATGTACGTTTACCTCAATGGAGGGGTATGGATACGCAGGAAGGTGCTACCCCCACGTTACCGAAGCTACAACCTCCGAAGATCGCGTTACGTAAGGATCCGGGATTACAGGGGAGACCGAATAGAAGAATATCACAACAACAGGTCTAACAGGGGTCGAAGCAACCTGGACAGGTCACAGAGCCGCAGGAAAGATTGATCTTCTCCAATCCCTGGAAAGAGAAACATTACTGTCCTGCTCTACTTCCTTCAGTAGGCTACTTCAGTAATTGGTAAGTCTGCCTGGCTATTTCCAATTCCTCATTGGTTGGAACGATTAGGATTTTAACCCGGCCATCGAAGGACTGCACCTCGCATATGCCTCGTTTAGCTTTCTGGTTCTTATCAGGGTCGATCTCAAGGCCCAGATAATCCATTTCACCACAGACCTGTTCCCTTACCAATGCAGAATTCTCACCAATCCCAGCGGTGAAAACCAACACATCCAGGCCGTTCATGGCTGCAGCATAGGCGCCGATATATTTTCGGATACGGTAGGACATCATATCGAGGGCCAGTATACTATTTCTATCCCCTTTTTCGGCGGCTGACTGAATATCGCGCAAGTCTCTTAATCTGGTCAGGCCGTACATACCACTTTCCTTAACCAGGATCTGGTTTAGCTCTTCAGCCGTGTAGCCTCTCTCCAATAGATAAAAAATGAGCGCGTGATCAATATCTCCGCTTCGGGTACCCATGATCAGTCCGTTGGAAGGTCCGAATCCCAGACTATGGTCAACACTTTTTCCGTCCCTGATAGCGGTAATACTGCACCCGTTGCCCAGATGAATGGTGATCATGCGCGATGGGATCCGGCCCAGATATTCCGACGCCCTTTCTGATACATACTTATGACTTGTACCATGGAAGCCGTAGACCCTTATGCCATGATCATCATAAAAGACATTGGGAATGGCATAACGATAGGCCTTTTCCGGTATAGATTGGTGAAATGCGGTATCAAAGACAGCAACCTGTTCCGCTTCAGGAAACAATTGTTCAGATACTTCAATCCCAAGCAGGTTGTTGGGATTGTGCAAAGGCGCAAGAGAGGCCAATTCCTTTATTTTCTCCTTTACAATTTGTGTTACTTTCACGGTTTGGGCATAAAACTTCCCCCCATGAACCACCCTGTGGCCAACAGCACTGATCTTCTGTCCCGGCTGTAGTAAGCCCAATTCCGGGTTTGTCAGATGGGTCGCAATAATTTCAAGTCCTTTTTGATGGCCTGGCACCTCCTGTTCCTTATCATATTCCCCTTTGGTAGTCTCAAGGTAAAAGCGGGCCCCGGGATTGCCTATGCGCTCTACAAAACCCGAACACATCATTGTTCCAGAAGGCATGGACAGAAGTTGGAACTTAATGGAAGAGCTTCCTGAATTCAATACCAGAATTAGCATAATATCTTATTTATTCCTGAGCCTGAATGGCCGTAATGATTACGGTATTGATAATATCGTCTACAGTACATCCCCTGCTTAAATCATTTACTGGTTTATTCAGGCCCTGTATCACAGGTCCAATGGCAAGTGCTTTTGTTTCGCGTTGGACCGCCTTATACGTATTGTTACCGGTGTTGAGATCAGGAAATATGAAGACACTTGCCTTTCCGGCAACTTTCGAGTCAGGTAATTTGCTCTTAGCCACATCAATATCCACGGCGGCATCGTACTGTATAGGTCCTTCAATGAGCAGGTCTGGCCTACGTTCCCTCACAATTGAAGTAGCCTCCCGCACGCGTTCCACATCTTCTCCAGCACCGGAAGTACCTGAGGAATAGGAAAGCATGGCAATCCTCGGTTCTATACCAAACATCTTGCTGGTCTCAGCCGATGAAATTGCAATTTCGGCAAGTTGTTCTGCCGTTGGGTTCGGATTGATGGCACAGTCTCCGAATACGGTAACACGATCTTCCAGGCACATGAAAAAAATGGAAGACACAATGGATGCCTCCGGTTTGGTCTTGATAAACTGCAGGGCAGGTCGGATGGTATGCTGGGTGGTATGCACAGCTCCGGACACCATCCCATCTGCATGCCCTTTATAGACCATCATGGTTCCGTAATGCGAAACGTCTTCCATCAGATCCCTGGCCATGGCCAGATTTACATTCTTGTGTTTGCGCAAATCATACAGGGTCTGTGCATAATCATCAAAATGAGGTGAATTGACGGGATCGATAATGGTAACCTGATCAAGATCGAGGTCCAGGTCCATCTGCTTCACCTTATTCCTGATCCGTTCCGGCTCACCAAGAAGCGTAAGGGATACCGCATTGTCATGCAACAAGTCCTGGGCAGCCATTAAAATTCGCTCATCGGTCCCTTCCGGCAAGACAATATGCTTCTTGTTGGACTGGGCCTTCTTCAGCAGGTTGTACTGAAACATCCTCGGAGTTATGCCATTGGTTTTGGAAGTAACAAGCAATCGAGCCAGTTCTTCCTCCGATATATACTTTATAAAATCCTTGATAGAGGTATTGATCTTCTGGGTATTCTCAGCGTAAATCCTGGGTTTTATCGATCCAATCTTGTTGGTCACTACATAAGTTTCACCTTTAACGGAAATTATGGGAACCACCTCAGACAAACCCTCGATAAGCCTGAGAACGGAATCGGCAGGCACCAGACCACCACTTAATATTATCCCTGAAACTGAGGGATAATTCAGGGATAAATTAGCCTGCAGGGCTCCCAGGATGATATCGGACCGATCGCCGGGGGTAATTACAAGCATATCTTTTTTCATATGCGTGAGGTAATTATTCAGCTGCATTGCCCCTACCGCGAAGTGACCCGCCTGATTGTTGAGGTTCTGTTCGCCAAACAGCACCTTGCCCTTCATCTGCTCGGCGATTTCTTTAATTGTGGGATTCCCCAGAAGTGGATTTAAGGGAATGGCCCCTATAAGTACATTTTCAGGAATCTGCTTGCGCAACATTCCTGCAACCCGTTTCAGATCCTTAGGCCTTACCTTATTGGCCACAACCATAAGCACATCTACTCCTTTACCCCGAAAGGAGTCGAAAGCAAGGTAGAGGTTGCCGGTCAATTCTTCCACAGATTTACCCAAGCCCGTTGCCAGCAGGATGGCTGGTATCCCCAGGTTCTGGGCTACCAGCAAATTAAAGTCCCATTCAAGAACAGTACCTTCACGGGAAAAATCAGTCCCTTCTACCAGCACAAAATCGGTCTTGCTTTCGAGAGCTTTGAACTTTTCGATTATAGAATCCAGAATTTCATCAGCCTTATCCTCACTGCTTTTTTGCACTACCTCGCTGCGAGTACAGGCATAGGACTCCTCGTAAGACTGTTCGAGATTGAAATTCGAGATTACCGTATTTATATGATTGTCGCGCTTACCCTTCGGGTAGTCATCGATTATAGGCCTGAAATAACCCACTCTGGCAGCCCTTCCGGTTAGTAGGTGCATTACCCCAAGAGTAACTATAGACTTACCACTGTTGGGTTCAGAAGTTGCAATATAAACTGCTTTGCTCATTGACATGATTTTCAATTGACAAATTTATGGGATAAACCCAGGAAATGTAAGCCGCCCGATAGAATAATTTTAAAGTGCAGCAATAAACCAGCTTGGGATTTGGATTTAGGTTATCTCTGGCAGGACAAGGAATGGGACTTCTGTGTGAAAAGCAATTCGTTTAACTACAGGCTCCCTGAGCAAGCTGCTAAAAAATCCGTGCCTGCAGTTGATCATGGCAATCATACCCATATGTGCTTCCCGCGACCATTCCTGTATACGAGAAGCGATATTGGGATAATAGGCAATATCCTCAAAGCGGAAATCTGAACCCTCAAGCAACCTATACAGCATTTTGCGGAGTTGCTTCTGTTCCGCATCCAGGGTTTCTTCCATGGCTATGTGGGTTACCACCAAAGTGGCCCCAATAATTGCGGCAATATCCTGCAAGGGTTGTATTTCAGCTTTTTTATAATGATGCTTAAAGTCGGTAGCAAAAAGGATTTCCCTGTAGGGGCCAATTTCAAAATGTTCCGGCACCACCATGATAGGACAGTTTTTTAAGTTAAGGATTAGCCTCACCGTATTGCTTCCCAGAAAAACCTCTTTCATCCCTGAGGCGCCCTGAGTCCCCATAAACACAAAGTCAATGTCTTTATCAATCATTTGCCTGCCAATGGCATTCAGCAGGGTATCTGTCTCCAATAAACCCTCGAAGTGATGGCCGGCAATCTTATTGATGGCATCCAGGTGATTGACAATCTTATTTAGTTTCTCCTGGGCTTCCAGTAAGGTAATCTCAAACAAACGCGTGTCCCGTTCTTTGTTAATAGTGCTCACCAAACCTGAGGGACTCACCTGATGGGCATGCAACACGAAAAACTGGCAGTCGTTTTTCTCGAAAAGATAAAGGGCGTACTGTATGGCATGCCAGGCATTTTTTGAAAAATCGGTTGGTAGCAATATTCGCATCAGAGGTAATTCTATAGATTAATGATAATCCGCATCAGAGGTCTGGTAATACCAGCATGGGAACCGGGGTATGAAAACCAATCTTTTTAATAACCGGTTCGCGGGTAAGGCGTTCCATGAAGGTATGATGATAGTGAATCAAAGCTATCAGATCGGCATCACAGGTTTCGATGAATTCCATAATAGCGGCCTCAACCGTACTTTTAAGGCTTCCCCTCTTCCATTCTATATGAGCTCCCTTCAATCGTTTTTCCAGCAGCTTTCTATTTGCATCCTGTTCTGGGCTTAGTCTAAATTCCTGAGCTACCTGAAAGACAATGATCTTTGCGCTCCAGGCGTTTACCAGGTCTAGCAATGGCGACAATTCATAGGGATCGTAGTATTGGGTAAAGTCCGTTGGGAAGATAACCGCATGCAGCATTTTAAAATCGCTTGTTGCTGGCACAAGCAGTATGGGGCAGTTACGCACTTTTTTGATCACGCGGACCGTATTGCTTCCCATAAAGACTTCCCGTGCACCAGTGGCTCCCTTGGTTCCCATAACGATCAGGTCTATCTCTTTTTCCCTGACTGTTTTTTGAATACCATCTACAAGGTCCTCGGCCAGGGACAGGGTCTTGAAGTGGTGCCGGGGTTCATGCTGGTGCATTCCCAGATATTCTTCAATCCTGTCTAATTCAGACTCCGTATGTGCCTCGAGGGAATCGTACAGCACACCTACGCGTTTTTTTGCCGTATTTCCAAGTACCCCTGCAAAGCTGGGTTCATAGGTATGCAGAATATAAAACTGGCATTCACGTCCTTCATGCAATTTAAGTGCAGTAAACAGGGCGTTCCATGCAGGATCGGAAAAGTCGGTGAGTATCAGGATCTTTTTCATAGGGCTTATTATCTAATATCACTAGCAGTATCTCTTATCACCAGAAAAGGTACAGGAGTATGGAAGCCTATCTGATCTATATTCTGCTTCCAAAGCAGTCGCTCCATAAAGGAATGTTTCCGGTTCATCATGGTCAACAGCTGGTAATTATGATCGTTGATATAGTCAATCACGGCATCCGGCATAATGGCTCCCTTCTTTTCTTCAAAGCGATGGGAGACCCCGGCCAAACACTTTTCAAGATGTTGCTTATTGGCAACCTGGGTTTCATTGAGGTCATATTCCTCCTTGACATGGAGTACGGTTATCTCTGCACCATGAATTGCTGCAAATCCTTTAATAGTATCTATTTCCTCCGGTTTGTAAAATATCTGATAATCTGTAGGAAACAGCATTTTTTCTATCTTCTGGTAACTATAGGATTCAGGGATGGCCAGGACGGGCACTATTGCCTTGCGGAGCACAAATACCGTATTGGAACCCAGGAATATCTCCTTGGCCCCTGTGGCTCCCTGGGTACCCATTACTATAAGGTCAATATCTTTCTCTTCCGAAACCTCATTTATCTCATCAGTAAGAAGATTGAACGCCGAGATAGTCTTTACGGTATGATTGGGATTGTTGAACGTCTTATTAACCTGTTCCAAAGTATTTTCAAGGCCAGCCAGGGAAATATCCACTCCCACATCAGGAATAGCGCTGAAGGAAGGGCCTCCCATCATATAGTCCATACGATAGAAAGCGGGGGTATAGGTATGCAATAAATAAAATGTGGCCTGTTCGTTTTTGAAGAATTCCATTGCATAGCTTATGGCATTCCAGGCATTATCCGAAAAATCCGTTGGAAGCAGAATTTTAAACATAGCCCTGATATTTTAAGTTCTCCTAAAATTACAGATAACCCCGGGGAGATACTATGATCATGGTCAGTCTTAAATAGGCGAAAAAAACCATTGCAAAGATTATTGCAGAAATAGTCAGAATTATACCGGCAACTGATCATGATCATTTCAGGAACAGCATGAATTTCTCATATTGAGTTGATATTAAAAATCTTAAAAGACAGATCATGGCACTTAATTTCAATCAGTATGCAACAGAGGGCAACACCTTCTTAAAACATTATGCTAAGGAGATGAATTTGGGAGATAACAGGGATAAGGCCGGAAGGATTCTGACGTCCATACTTCATGCTTTAAGAGACATCATTACCCCAGAGGAATCACTGCAACTTATAGCCCAACTACCCATGTTCCTCAAGGCCGTTTACGTCCATGGATGGAACATAAGACAGAAAAAACCCAAAGTAAAGCGCATCCCGGAATTCATAGATCTGGTGCGCCAGCATGACGGCCCTGCCGCCATCAACGACTTTGAATATAGCGACGATGTTGCAGAACAGTATATTAACACCACCTTCATTTACCTAAGGAAATATATATCCCTGGGGGAGATGGAAGATATACGTGACGGACTTCCCAAGGAACTGAAAAGCCTTATTTATTCCAATATAATGTTCTGAAACGTAACTGTATTTTCCATTTTTTACCTGATATCCAGCATGCTATAACGCTTTGGCAATAACTAATTAGCAAGGCTATACATCCTCTTGTGCCTGATTAAAGTCATATTTTATGCTCCTGCAGGACAATACCTTTGGGCCAGTAATTAATCTAATAAATTTCAGAATTATGAGAAGTATGATCTTGTTTGCTCTGTTGACTTTTCTGTCCTTTTCCAGTTTTGGGCAGGAGTTGAAAGATATAGACGAAGTAGCCCCTTTTAGTGATGGTTTGGCTGCAGTAAGAGTCGGGAACCAATGGGGTTTTATCAATGAGGAAGGAGAATTGGTAATCGACTTCAGGGATGACCTTGTTTGGAACAAATTGGCAGACAAAGAAAGGAAAGGCATTGAAGCCATTCGCTATCCGGCATTCAGGGACGGGCTTTGCATGATCAGGGAAATGCTGGAGGAAGAGGAAATTTATGTCTATGGATTTATCGACAAAACGGGTACCACCAGGATTAAGCCAGAATACCTCAACGTAACGGAATTCGATCAGGGTTATGCCGTAGGAATCCTGATGACCAAAACATTCCGTGGAAAAAATAACTTCCAGCTTAACATATATGATTATAAATTCAGTGAGGTAATCCTGGATCAGAAAGGAGACATCATGCGTTTGCTCGCCAAACGGGATAATATTTTAATGTCCAAAAGACGGTATGAACTCCCCGAATTGCGAGCAAAATTGCTTTCAAAGAACCTGGCTGCGGTGAAAAAAGGGGATAACTGGGAATTAATGAAGCTAGACCTCGAGTAGCCATGGGTATGGATCCCTTAAAATAATAATGTAAAATGGGCCGGAAATTCCAAAGTACTGCGATGGATCCGGCCCGTTCTGTAAATCAAAACAATTAATCATGCACTTCAAACCAATGCACTCAGCCAAGCTATGCTTACCTGTCCTGATGATTATACTTTCGGTTGCTTCCTGTAAGGACAAGCCCAATAAGGAAGAACCCGCAGCAGTTCCCGAAGCAGAAGTTATTAAAAGCCTGGACCCGGCTTTTGCAGAAATAGCCAGATTTATGGATTTCAAAGTTTCGGACAGTACATTAACAGACACCTTGTTCAATTATAAGGCAGTGATGGGAGAAGAAGGGGTAATTGCTTCGGATGCTGAACAAAACCTCAAATTTTATAAAGGCATAATGAAAAATGGAAAAGCCTCTGCCCTGCCCATTTTTGAAGATAAGGGATCGGATAGGAGCCTCTTGTTATTTACGGGCAAAGGTTACCTCGGTCCAATTTGGGCGAGAATCTTGATCGATAAAGGCACCGGTACAATATTGAAAGTTCGCTTTGGTCATGAAATGGAAAGCGAAGGATATGGAAATGGCATTATGAGTTCAGCATTTGGCGATCAGTTCAGCAACCAGGAAATTTTGAGTGAAGGCAACGTATTTGGCCTTAATCAGAATGGCAAGGCAGTGATTCAGGGGGCATACATGGTTGATGGGGTATCAGGAGCTACTATAACCAGTTCAGCAGTTGTTCAAATGCTAAACGATGGCCTGAAAAAGTATGAGTCCTATCTGACTCACTGAATAGTTACCGGAGTTTACCGATCAGACATGAAGAAAGGTGCCAGAGACAGAAATGTTTTTGACACCTTCCCTTTTGCAAATATCACGTCAATCCTATTTCTTCTTGCTGATTCTCGGCAGGACTTCTTCCGGGAACGGGAACAGTATAGTGGAATTCTTTTCTGCGGCGATATTAGACAAGGTCTGGTATAACCTCAGCTTGATAGCTGACGGAGACTTGTCGATCTGCAAACCGGCTTCCAACAACTTGTTTGCTGCCTGTTCTTCCGCTTCCGCCAAAATAATCCTGGCCCTTCGTGAGCGTTCTGCCTCGGCCTGGTTGGCCATCATGCGCTTCATATTCTCAGGGAGCTGGATATCCTTGATCTTAACGTCCATAATCTCGATTCCCCACTCATGGGTTTCCTGCTCTACAATAGCCTTGATATTTTTACCCATTTCTTCCCGTTTGGAAAGGATGGTATCCAATTCTACCTTACCACAGACATCGCGCAAGGCGGCCTGCGAAAGCTGGGTTATGGCAAAGGAGAACTCCTCCACTTCAAGCACAGCCTTTTCGGGGTCATAGATCTTAAAGAAAACCACACCATCAATGCTGCAGGGTACATTGTCTTCCGTCATAACTTCCTGGGAAATTATGTTGATGGTAATCACACGGATATCAACCACCTGAATGGTTTCCACAATGGGAATGATCCACCGGAAACCGGGCTGCAATGTTTTTACATACTTACCGAAGCGGAACTTCAGTGCTCTTTTGTACTGATAGATCACACGGATCCCGGCCAGCAGGATTAAGCCGAGAATAATCAGAAATAGATACGTCGGGTTCATAGTTAAAATTTTAGAGTTAATAATGAAGAGCATCCGCAATAGCAAAAACCCTTTTTCATTTAATATTTATCAGCCTAGACCATCCTGAGGTAAGACCTTATGCATGGCTTTGTTTTTAAACCGTTTGTAAAGGATCAGGTCCACCCATATAAACCAGGCAATAAATCCGCTAAAAGTAATTTTCTGTATTAGCGGAAGACTGAATAACCCTTTGCCGGTTTCATAGATATAATAGTTTCCAAGGAAAATAAACAGGCAGATAAATCCATATCTCATAAGCCCAATGTAACCGGCCTTCCACATCTCTGCAAAGGCGCTTAAAAGTGCAACTGCGCCGAATAAACCGGCGACCCGAACAGTAACATCATGGGTGCCAGATGAGAGCAGCATGGTGGACAGAAAAGCGAGTATGCCAGATACCCACATGAGCTTCGTATTCCAATTCCATTTTGGAAAAAGATGAGGCAGGAAAAGCCAGAGGTATATCAAACTAAGGCACAATACACCCAGGGATGCCCGGGCATAATACCTTCCACTGTTCAGTTCGCCATTCAATGCGCGGTAATCCAGCAGGTCGCAAAGATAATTATGCCAGAAACTAAAGCCGGGGGCAGTGGCATCGATCCAGCTGCCTCCAGGGTATTTTATAGCGGCCAGTACATAGAGGATCACAAAAAGCCCCATACCCAGTAAAGGCAGTAAAAGGAAATTGTGCCGGGGTACTTTTGGAATAACATTCATATGTTCTGGTATTACGGAATATCCCGATCCCTTATGATCAAACAATACCTGTTTAACCAATACCAAATCAGGAGGAAACCTTCCTGCCGGCTTTTCGCCAGCGCGTTAGTCCGGGCAAAATGTTCCTGGCCATCCTCTGTGCCTTTTGCCTGGAAACACCCAATCTTTGAGCCAGAGCAATATTTCGCGCAATTTTTTCTTCCAGTGTAACATCGGGATCCGTAAAATGTCCGTCCTGATAAAAATGGAAACAATAGTCCGTGTTTACACTACCATCCGGATAGGTCCCGAAATCGGACATATTCCTTATTGGCATCCCACAGCTCTGGCACACATTCATCTCGGTTGTTTTCATCGCTCTATTTGCTGAATCAGTTTGTTTTGATACAGAACAAGATAATATTCCAGGAGGATTGTAAATATGATACTTGTCAGGTTTGCAGCTTCTATACTGGAAAACCGGTTGTTTCCGTAAGGATCTCCTTCAATTCAGGAGTTGTACTGAAATCGATCAAATTGAGGGTTTTAACACCACAAAGTTCTTCTACCATGGCGCGTCCGGCAATAGTATTGGAGGCAATACCTGTAACTATGTCTGGCACAATTTCAAAAGCCTTCATAAGCCCGTAGGCGGCATAGGGGTCCGAGGCACTGAGAACGGTACATTTAATCTGCTCCCCTATTAGCTTAATAGCAATATCACCGTTGTAGGGCTCCAGTGGCGAGGCCCCTACTTCAACAATAGCAATATCGGCTTTTAGCTTCTCAATATGACTCAAAAGCAACTGGATCCTTTCCTTGTACTGGATCCTGGGAAAGATGGATGAAGGCAGGCCTACGTCTACAAAATCCATGACAGCTTCAGCGCCTACATCCTTTATGGCCAGAATATCTTTGTACCTGCCCGCGCCCGCAAGCTTGGCACCCACCACCTTGTAATTGGCCTGTACAAAAAGGTTGGTTACAATACGGGCCGAGGTAGTTTTACCGGCAGACATTGAAGTACCCGTAAATAGCACCACTGGGGTCTTAAAGGGAACTACAGGTGTAGGAATTATAAAATCCTGCATGCGCACCTTGTTTCCATAACGCATTACGTGCCCCATATAAACCACCTCCATCATATTTGGGATAAAGACCGATTTGGATGTAAGCTTACCAAATAATCCCGCTGCAGTGAGCACGTGCATCTTCAGATCGTCTCCCACCTCCCTCCAGGTACCGGTGGCCTCCAGCGTGGCGTGGCGTTCGCCCAAAGCGCCTACAATAGACTCTCCTCCAATAATACCACGCATCCTGCCCGTTGTAAGCTCAAGGGTAAGGATGTTATTACTACCGGGATCAAGGATCCTGCAGGCAACATAGTCGCCGGTTTCCCAGTGGGTCCTGTCTATTTTTTTTAAACCAAAATCCTTGTTTTCCAGATCCGAGATCCGGGTTAATGAGGTGTATATATATTTATGATCCATCAGGCAGCATTTATAGGTTCCGTCAATAACAACAGGGTGAGCAGTGCAGTACGTTCCAGGAGTTTTTTCTCAAAAATGAACTCATGCAGCGCATGTGCCCCGTCACCAGGGGTTCCCAGACCATCCAGAGAAGCGGTATACAAGCTGGTGGTATTGGCGTCTGAGCCGCCTCCTGCGGTGGCTTCTTCCAATTTTAAACCAAGTTGTTTCCCCTGCAGTTGGGCAATCCTCCAGAGTTCCTGGTTCCTGGGGGTCTTTTCCATTGGGGGGCGGCCTATTGCCCCTTCAATGATCAATTCAACATCCCTGTGATGTGGTTTCAGGCTTTTGATTTTTTTGGTGATAAATTCACCGTCCTTTTCACTAAGTACGCGGACATCAACCACAGCTTTGCTCATAGGAGCCACTGTATTGGGGGAGATACCCCCTTCAATCGTACCAACATTAACCGTTATCCCTTTTTCATAGTCGTTCATGGCATAGAGCTGCTGCACCTGGTGGGACAATTCCACAATGGCATTGATACCCTTGGTGGGGTCCAGACCGGCATGGGCAGCTTTTCCTTTTACAGTAATGGTAAAGCGACCAATTCCTTTCCTTGCAGTTTTCAGTTTACCATCCAGGCCTAAAGGAGGTTCCAGTATAAAGGCCCGGCTGGCTATACGGGACAATCGCTTTATTATGCTTGTAGATTCCCAGCTGCCTATTTCCTCATCGGAATTAATCACAACCACCGGTTCTACTTTTATGGGCAGGGGCATGCTTTGTATAGCGGCCAGGGCATAGAATATCTGAGTAAGTCCCGCTTTCATATCGTATACTCCCGGACCTTTTATTTTTCCCTTTTCATAGGACAAAGGCCTTTCCTGAAGGGTTCCGGTGGGCCAGACGGTATCACAATGACCGATGAGCAACTGAATGGGCCTGTTTTTATTTCGTTTTAGTGGCCTCGCATATAAATAGCCTCCTGTTTTTTTTCCCGGGACATGGAGAACATGGAAACCAAGCGCTTCAAAGCGTTCTCTTAAAAACTCCAGGATAATATGCTGTGCTTCCTTATTATGAGAAGGTGTCTCCATGGAAACCAGATCCCCGAGAAATTCTCGCATCTCATCTTCATGTGCGTGGAGGAAGGATAGTATTTCTGCTACATGGCTACAGACCCTCTTCATCGTTCAAAATCTTTGGGGAATGGGAAATTAAACGTTTGCGTAATCGTGGCAAATCTTCCGGGAGCTACATAAACCAATAAGGGATGCTGTCGAAGCTGTTTATCTTTATCCCGTTCGGAGACCAGGGTATATTGGCTGTCTGCATATGCTGCCAGCACTTCACCCGTAATAATAGCGTAGTCATCAAAACCATCCAGGATTTTCAGGCACCTGCACTCCAGGTATAAATACGCCCCTTCAATAATGGGCAAATCCCTGTTAAGCGCTTTTACCATGGGGAGGGATTCGAACACTATGTCATAATTTGAGCAGGAATCTTTTCTTGGAGTTGCACTGAGTGAGGTGAATACCAGCTGATCCGGTTTGGGAAAGCTCACCGTGAATTCTCCGGTATCCTTTATATTGTGGAAGGTGGCATGCCTCGGTGTACACACAAATCCAAAATAAGGTCCAAATCCAATTGGTGTGACCATATGCTTCGGGGCAAGGTCATATTTATCATCTTCACGCGTACCAATGATCACCAGTGGGGCCACAGTGAATACCTGATCCCAGAGTGATTGTTTGGTATTAAGATGGGCAAGTTTTGATTCCTGAATTCTTTCCATTTCCTTCTTTGATGCGATTAACAATCAAAGTTAAACCAGGGTCCAGATATAAGGTATGATCTTAATCATTGCTGAAATTGGCTTATGTGACTAGATTGATGTAAATTATAGTTATGAAAGGTGTATTGCATTTGGGAAAAGTGGCAGGTATCAAGATTGAAGTGCACTGGACCTTTACCCTGCTACTGATCTGGGTAGTTTACCTGGATATAAGACGTGGAGGTGACCTCAATTCAGCACTTATGAATGTTTCCCTGATCTTATTCCTATTCCTTTGCGTTGTACTGCATGAATTAGGTCATGCCCTAACCGCCAGAAAGTTCAATATCGGAACCAGAAAAATAACCTTGCTGCCTATAGGTGGAGTAGCCTCTCTGGAAAAGATGCCGGAAAAACCCCGCCAGGAATTGCTTGTCGCCCTGGCCGGACCTGCAGTAAACGTAGTTATTGCCTTGCTCTTGCTGCTTGTGGTTCCCCTGGGGACCTACCTCAGTATGGAAGCGGATAAACTGGAAACCCTGCTCACAACACCTAATTTCAGTACACTGCTTTTTTATCTGCTGATAGCCAATATTATGCTGGTTGCATTTAACATGATACCCGCTTTCCCTATGGATGGAGGGAGGGTATTGAGAGCTTTACTGGCTTTTAAGATGAACAGGGCCAGGGCAACGGAAATAGCAGCCACCCTGGGACAAACCCTGGCTGTGGTATTTTTTATCCTGGGATTGTTCTTCAACCCCTTCCTTGTCCTCATTGCTTTGTTTATTTTCATCGGGGCCTATGGCGAAAACCAGATGGTGAAACAGACAACACTACTGGAGGGGCATTTGGTAAAAGATGCCATGCTCACCCAGATAACCACAGTAAGCCCCGATTATACCATGGAGCAAATTATTGACCTCTTGCTGGCGAGTACCGAGAAGGATTTTGTAGTTGTAGAAAACAACCAGATTGCAGGGACCATATATCACAAGGAAATCATCAATCGCAGCAAAGACCGCAAACTACTTGTCCGGGATTTTATGAATACTGGGTTCTATGCAATGAAAGAGGACGGTCGGCTCACTGAATTCTTTGAAGTCGCTGCCCGACAAAAACAACGCTTCTTTCCCGTTATTGATCAAGCCGGAGCCCTGGTTGGTGCCATTGACATGACCAATGTCAGTGAATTTCTGTTAATCAAGAATACCCTCGCGCAGTAATAAGACAACAGATAAGTAGTGGGATGATGCATATCATTTTGCATTAACCGGGCATTCGCTACTTTGGTGAAAATGTAAATAAAATGCGTTCAATTAGTACAAAACCCCTGCCATTAAATACCTTTAAAAATCTTTCAGAAACCCGCAATCCTTTTTGCGTCAGCATCTACCTGCCCATGTTCAAAAAAGGAAAGGAACAGAATCAGGAGATGGGGCCTGCCACGCTGAAATCCCAGATCCACAGGCTCGAAAAAACGCTGGGCGAATACGGCATGAAAGATCCCGAAATAAAGGAGTATCTCAAACCATTGCACAGTCTTGTGGAAAACCGTGAATTGTGGCGTAATCCCGGTGACGGGCTGGCTATATTCCTTGAAAAAGAATCCGGACTGCAATACTACCTGTTACCTTTTTCTTTCGAGCCAGTAAGCTACGTCAGCAATCATTTTTACATGCTTCCCCTATACCCGATGTATCACCAAAACGGCGAGTATTTTATACTTGGGCTTAGCAGGGATTATGTAAGGCTATACAAAGCAGACCGCTACGGCCTTAGAGACCTGAATCTTGAAACCCATGCCCCTGAACAGCTGGAGGAAGTAGTAGGTTATGATTACCAGCAAAAAACACTACAATTCCGCAGCGGCCAGGCCGGATATGCACAGGGTTCATTCCACGGTCATGGCGAAGGCAAGGATGATGAAAAAATAGAGTTAATCAAGTTTTTCAAGGAGATCGATAAAGGCGTAAGGAAACTTTTAGGCGAAAGCAATGCCCCTCTGATTGTTGCCGGAGTTTCCAGATGGCATTCTCTTTACAAGGAAGTAAATTCCTATCCCAACCTTTATAAGGAAGCTCTTTGGGGAGATCCTGAATTTAAGGATGTTGGAACGTTGCAGCAGGAAGCCTGGGAACTTGTAGCCCCGTATTTTAAAGCAACTTTGGATGCCAAAATCAGGGCTTACAGGGAGAATGTCCACCGTTCCAATACCTCACACCAAATTGCAGATATTCTCCGGGCAGTCAAGGACGGTAGAGTGGATACCTTATTCATTCAAAAAGGTACAGACGAATTCGGAACTTATTCGGAAAAGGGATGTATTATCCTGGATTCAGAGAAAACAAAAAAGAATATCTCCATTTATAACAGGATGGCAAGAGATACCTTCCTGAAGGGGGGCAAGGTCTACATACTGGACAAAGGGCATATGCCCTATTCAAAACGGCCCATAAATGCCCTTTTTCGGTATTAAGGTTTGCATCTGCAAAAACTATTAGCTGTCGCCCCTGTAAATGAGCAAGGTCATTTCAGGATACATTAACAGCCTTTATCTTTCTGCTGTTTAACCCTTAAAACCAAGATCATGGCCGTTTTAAAAGTAGTTGAGATTTTAGGAAACTCTACAGTGAGTTTTGAAGATGCAGTTCAGAACGTGGTCACAGAAGCCTCCAAAACCCTGAAGGATATCCGTTCAGTATATGTGCAGGATATGCAGGTAACAGTTACTGATAATGCTATTTCCGAATACCGCGTAAATACCAAAGTTTGTTTTGGAATAATGGATATGGATTGAAAAGGAAAATTTTGGGAGCCTCTTTAAAAGCACGGCCTAATAGGTTGTGCTTTTTTCATTTACCTATATTCCATACGGGCTGGTCCATTCCTGCGAGGTCTGACCGATATCATTTCAAGGATCATTTATTCTCATGATCTTGCTGTTTCCTAATATTAATAATTTATCATTATGGCATATACAGTATTTGAAGACAACCTTGTGGATTATGAACAATGGTATGAAGATCATAAAATGGTTTTTGAGTCTGAGGTCAGGGCGATACAGGCCCAGTTTGAGAAACTCCCCGAGAATATCCATGGCATAGAAGTAGGACTGGGTACAGGTAGGTTTGCACATGCACTTGGAATCAGGGAAGGAATAGAACCCGCTGAGGTCATGGCGCAAAAGGCGGTACAACGGGGTATTGAAGTTGTGAAGGGCACAGCAGAACAACTGCCCTATGCAGACATGCAGTTTGATTTTGTGTTGTTTGTGACCATCTGCTATCTGGACAATCTTAAACTTGCCCTCAGGGAAGCTAACCGGGTACTAAAAAGAGATGGATCCATTATTATCGGTTTCCTGGACAAGGAAATGCCAGTGGCCCAAAACTACCTGGAAAAAAAACATCGCAGCACATTTTATAGAGACGCTTCCTTTTATACGGTAAAGAGAGTGGAAAGCCTTCTAAAGGAAACGGGATTTAGCAAACCGGAATTCAATCAGACCCTTTTTGGGGAACTGGATGACATAGTCGACGCACAGTACCCGAAGGAAGGTTTCGGAGAGGGTTCCTTTGTTGTGGTTAAAGCTATCCGAAAATGAGCATAGAATATCTGCCGCATACGGCTGATATCCGTATGCGGTTAGAGGCATCATCCTTACCCGAACTTTTTCAGGAAGGGCTGCTGGGTATGTCAGGTATCCTTAAGGAGAAATTCTGTGAACGTGAGAAGGAATTATCCCTGCAGATTCCTATTAATATTTCAGCTACAGATCCTGGGTGTCTTATGGTTGATTTCCTTTCGGAAGTACTCTCTGTTTCCTATACCGAAAAAGCCATTTTCTGCCGGATGGAATTGACAGCCCTTTCAGAGACAAATATCTCGGCAAAAATTTACGGGGCCCCTTATTCAGAACTGGATGAAGAAATTAAGGCCGTAACCTATCACGAAGCAGAAGTCAAAAAGAACACATCAGACCTTTGGGAATCCTTAATTCTGTTTGATATATGAAATATGAAAATTCAAAAAGAGCATATTAATAAGATTAAGGATTACCTCTGGGAGATTCCCACTTCTTTTCGCCCGCAATACATGAATGTCCCGGCACGTATTCTGGCCTCCGAGACCCTGCTGGATGAAATCATGGAAGACCGTTCTCTTGCCCAACTGGTTAATGTGGCTTCCCTTCCCGGAATACAGGGGGCCTCCATGGTTATGCCTGATGTACATGAAGGTTATGGATTTCCTATTGGTGGTGTTGCAGCCACTTCTTATCCCAAAGGGGCTATTTCCCCGGGAGGCATTGGATATGATATTAACTGCGGAGTAAGACTGTTGCTGTCCTCCCTTAATCGTGAAACTGTACAGGAAAGTCTGGGAGTTTTGTCCAGGGAGTTATACAATCATATCCCTTCAGGAATGGGCAAGGGCGGATCAATACTATTGTCTTCCCGGAAGATGCATGAAGTGCTTCGTAATGGTGCTGAATGGGCTGTATCCCAGGGCTATGCAAAGGCGGAAGACCTTCGTTTTATAGAGAGCAATGGCAAACTTGAAATGGCAGATCCCCGATTGGTCTCGGAAAGGGCCAAACAACGGGGCAAAGATCAGTTAGGTACAATAGGTTCAGGCAACCATTTTGTAGAAGTTGATTACATTGATGAGATCTACAATACCAATATTGCCACTGCCTATGGTTTGGAGTGCGGACAGGTCGTATTGCTCATTCACACGGGATCCAGGGGACTTGGGCACCAGGTAGCCACGGATCATATCAAAATCATAATGGGAGCAATGGAAAAATACGGGATCAACGTACCGGACCGGGAACTGGCCTGCGTTCCTTTTGATTCAGAAGAAGGGCAAAACTACTTCAGGGCTATGTGCGCGGCAGCTAATTTTGCCTGGTGCAACCGCGAATTGATTTCCTGGGAGGCTAGGACTGCATGGGCAAAAGTATTTGGATCTGAGGTAGACGATCTGCACCTTATGTATGACGTTGCCCACAATATTGCCAAATTAGAGGAACACAGTGTAGAGGGGAAGTCTTCTCTGATGATTGTACACCGTAAAGGAGCAACGCGTGCTTTCGGACCTGGCTTCCCGGAATTGCCTGAAAAATACCTGAAAGCAGGTCAGCCAGTGATCATCCCCGGAAGTATGGGAACGTGCTCTTATGTGCTCGCGGGTACCGCCAGAAGCATGGAAATCACTTTTGGTTCCTGTTGCCACGGTGCCGGTCGCAGATTATCCCGTACGGCAGCCAAAAAACAGGTAAATGCACCTGTTCTCAAGGAAGAGCTTCGCTCTCGAGGCATCTATGTTGAAGCAGGATCATTTAAAGGCATAGCCGAAGAAGCGCCCGTTGCCTACAAAGATATCAATGAGGTAGTGGAAACGGTCCATGCTTCAGGAATCGCAACAAAGGTGGCCAAGTTAAAGCCTATGGTGGTGGTTAAGGGTTAGTGGCATTAACCTCCTCCAGGATGCGAATTGCTTCCTCGTCGGAAACCTGGTAAAAATGCAGGTAAAACTGTCCTACTGCCCTGAAATTCATTGGCGTGGCCAGGCATATCACCTCATCTACCTGGGGCAGGGCCTCAAGCATGTGAACCGCCTGTAACGGTGCTACGGGTATTGCCACAATTATTTTGGCCGGATGCTGTTTTGAAACTAATTGTACCGTTGCCAAAAGCGTATTCCCGGTAGCAATCCCATCATCCACAACAATAACCACCTTATCCACGAGGGGTACAGGTTTTCGCTTCTTGTAATACTGATCCTGACGCTTTCGAAGTGTTTCCCTGATGCGAGATATCTCTTCCTCAATATAAACCCTGGGAATGGTCTCTGTTTCGCTTAGTACAACACTATCAAGGCTTACCGCCCCTACCGCATATTCCCTGTGGTAGGGGTGACCTATTTTCTTGGTTAAGGCAACGTCCAGGGGAGCCTTAAGGAACCTGGCTACCTCAGCTCCTACGGGTAATCCTCCCCGGGGAATGGCCAAGACTACAATATCCTGGCCTAGAAATTCCTTCAATTGCTCCCCCAGTTGCTTTCCTGCATCGTTCCTGTTTTCATACAAATGACCCATTTCCTATTTAAAGTATTTTGTAAACCATTTGGCAGACAGGAGGGCAACTTCTTCCAATTTGCCGGGTTCTTCAAACAAATGGGAAGCCCCCTCGACTATTTCCAGCCTTTTTGTACAAGGCAATTGGTCATAGGCACGCTCATTGAGGCCTATAACCATTCGATCCCTGCTTCCTACAAGAAGCAAGGTTGGTGCTTTTACTTCTGGCAATACTTTAAGTGCCAAATCCGGCCTTCCCCCCCGGGATACCACAGCAGATATTTCTTTGCCAAAGTAGGCGGCAGCTCCCAGGGCAGAGGCAGCTCCCGTGCTGGCTCCGAAATAGGCCACTTTAAGTGTTCTGGTTTCCTCTTTTGCTTTAATCCAGTGTGTAACAGCGATGAGTCTTTGGGTTAGCAACGGTATATCAAAACGAGTTTCGTAGTTTAGGTCTTCCTGCTCGGTTAGTAAATCGAACAAAAGGGTAGCCATGCCCTCTTCCTGCAATATTGAAGCAACATAATTGTTCCTTGAGCTCAACCTGCTGCTTCCGCTACCGTGTGAAAACAGTATAATCCCTCTGGGCTGATCCGGGATACACAGTATTCCTTTCAGGCTTACGGTACCCAGCGCAATGCTGACCGCGATTGGAGTTGTTTTTATTTTCATAGTAATTTAATTTATTCACAATTCTGCAATTGGGTATCACGGATAAACAACAGGGTAATACCGTAAGTAACCGCCAGGATCAACAGGTAAGCAATTATTCCTGGCACAGGGAGTAAGACCTGAACGTAAACCATTGCTACTATAGCCTGGCTCAATAAAACAATAGTCCGGGAATTCCTTGAATATTTGTTCAGAGAATTGAGGTAATGGGTTAAAAGGAGGGCAGTAAGGACACTTGAGCCTGTTTTCATGTTTATGCCTTACTAATTGCTGCAAACTCTTCTTTAGCAGGAAATGCAATACGATAAATGCAAAGAAGTTTGTTAAGAGATTGACTATCCACAGGCCATAACCCCAAAGGGCACTCCCTCCTGAAAACCAATCTTCTATCTGCATTACCAATGACCCCGATTCTAACATCTTTCCATTCTCAATTGAATTTCTCAGGCCAATCCTGAAGCATGTTCCTTGCTCTTCGGAATACTGAGAAGCGGTAGGTTAGATTCACCTTTCATTCTTTTTACAAGGTCCCTATGCCAGATATTGGAAATCAGGTGGTGTTCTTCGCGTTCCAGCATGGCCAGTAAATCTGCATTAACTTCCCAGAGGTAATCTGTTAAAGCCTTATAAATATCCTCTGCGAAGCGCAATTCAAATTGCATCCTGGGATAATTTACTTTTTGTGACAGCATTTCTTTAAACCATTCCATCTGGTCTTCCCCTGCATACTCATCCCTGGTAGATACGTGAAAAATCCTGATCTCAGCTCCAAAAAGGGAGGCCCAATGGGTAATATCACGGATTGCATAAATATCGGCCTGTTCAAATGCCGTTGCATAAACAATAGTTTCAATACTGGAAAATTCATAATGCTCCGGCAAAAGCATTACCGGAATATGAGATTTCTCAATTAACCCGGAGGCCGTGCTGCCCATAAAAAGGTCGCGCATCAGGGTGCTTCCCCTCTTGCCTGCCAGAATCATTCCTGCCCCTATTTCTTCGGCCTTTTCAAGTATACTCAGGGAAGCAATACTGTTTTCAGCAACCACCGTAATCAATTTCTTCTGATCCGGTATTTTAGCAAGGTGTTCCAGGCAAAACTCCTTTAGCCTTTCGGTATTCCTTAAAAATGCTGTTTCCTCCATTCGCGCATAGGCTATGCTAACCGTGCTTATGAATGTGGCATTGATGTCAAAAACGTGCATCACATAAAGCGGAACATCCAGTTTTTGACTAAGGTTCCATGCAAACTTGAGGGCAGGCACGGAATTAGGTGAGTAATCGGTGGCGTACAACAGGGATTTCATTTGATCTACTTTAGGATTAAGCTGCAAACTATTAAAAAGCCCTTCTAAATGAAATGACGGTAGTCAGTCAGGGTAGCAGCGGGCATTATACATGATAATAGTCATTTTTCCGCTTTGGCAGTTGCGCTAACTTTAACATTACCATAATGGATTCCCTGAATTTATGGGATATGAAACAAAATTACAGCCATGGGAGAAATTGCCACATCAGATCGTCAGATTACGCTTTATTACAATTCCGGGAGCAGAAGGGCCAAACAAACCCTTGCCTATGCCAGAGCTGAAGGACTTCCCATACAGGAGATAGATATCCTTCAAACTCCGCTGACCGGCACCCAGATCATGGAACTGGTAGACAGGCTAGGAATTAAGGTTGCGGACCTGGTCAACCAGGACCATACCTCCTATTCTGCCAAATTCAGCAAAGCTGAATTTTCCCCGGAGGATTGGATTAAAATGATCCAGAAAAATCCGGATATAATGAAACAACCCATAGCCATCAGAGGTGAGATCACCATTCTGGTAGAGACGCCATCAGACATAATTAAAATCTGAAACAGGGATATATGCGATTTTTCAGGGATTTCAATATAGCGGACTGGTTTTCCTTCTACCGCATCTTTGCAGTACCGATCCTTATTGTCTTTATCTGGCTGGGTGAACGCGAACTGTTTTCCTGGTTTATGTTGATCAGCTATTCCACCGATGCTATTGACGGTTTTCTCGCACGTAAATTAAAGATCAGCAGTGCCCGGGGTTCCCAACTGGATTCTTATGGGGACCAGCTTACCCTGATCATCGCTTTGTTTGGGCTCCTTATTTTCGAATACGACTTTATGCGGGAGAATTTCATACTGATCCTTATCGCTTTTGTCCCCTACATCATCCAGATGCTTATCGCACTTAAGAAGTATGGCAAGGCCACTGCATTTCACACCTATCTCGCAAAATTATCGGCAATAGTCCAGGCTGCGTTTGTGCTGTGGATACTCTTTTTTGGTCCGGTATATTGGCTGTTCTACACTATGATCATTCTGGGTGTTATCGAAACGATAGAAGAAATTACCCTTATTTTTATGTACGATAATTGGGTAGAGGGCGTAAAGGGAATTTACTGGGCAAACCACGATCCGAGAAGGTTGGAAAAGTATTCGGACAAAAATGAGTAAAAGAGACCTTAAAAAAGAACTCAAACCCCTGTATCAACCCAGGGCTTCCGATGTAGTTACCGTTCATGTACCCAGTTTTAATTTCCTGATGATAGACGGCAAGGGAGATCCCAATACAGCTATTGAATACAAACAGGCCGTTGAGGCTCTTTTTTCCCTGTCCTATGCATTGAAATTTACCATAAAAAAGGGACCCCTGGGCATTGATTACGGAGTTATGCCGCTGGAAGGACTCTGGTGGGCCCATGATATGGAGAACTTTGGCAGCCTCCCCAAGGACGATTGGTTATGGACAGCCATGATCATGCAACCCGAAATGATCGATCAGGACATGGCAAATGAAGTAATTGAAACGATCAAAAAGAAAAAAGACTTGCCGGCACTGGACAAAATTCGTTTGGAATCCTTTGAAGAAGGAAGGGCCGCGCAAATAATGCATATCGGTCCTTTTTCAGAAGAAGGCCCAACTATTCAGAAGGTTCATGAGTATATTCGGGAATTGGGATTTACCAATAGGGGAAAGCACCATGAAATCTATTTGTCTGACATTCGCCGGGCGGCTCCAGAAAAATGGAAAACTATCGTAAGGCAGCCTTATTGAGCATCAGGGAGAATTATTCTGTTTCGCAGCCGCTTTCCGCTCTTTTCTTTCCAGCTTCTTAAAATATCCCCTTGTGAGGAAACTGTGTTTCAAAGCTTCCATGTTCTCATTGAATTTAGCTGTTCCTTCCTCTATATTTTTCATAGTAGCAGAAAGCCTATTTACCAGGGTGGTATCTTGGGTAAGATAATTAAAGGCTCCGCTGCTTTGATCTAAATCTTTTACAAGGCTGTCCAGATCGCTGGTAACCGTTGCCATATTTTTACTGGATATCTCGAGGTTAACCATAATCTCCTTTACCCGTTGGCCACTCAAGGTATCAGTTAGCAATATATTGGCAATACTTTCCTTAGCCTTTATCCCTTTCGTAAGGCTATTCAATTCTTTGAACATGATATCTGCTTCTCTGCTGGCTTTATTCAGGTTGTAGATGGTCTGCTCTAAATTATTAGCCATAACCGTATCGTTAAGCAGTCGGCCCAAAGTACCTTTTCCCTGCCTCAGGGCTGTAGTAACCTTTAGGAGGTCAGCGGTAAGTAAGGCTGCATTCTCGTTGGTAACATTAAGTGTACTAAGCATATCTTCGGCACCGATCCTGCTATAGGAAGTTATCCGGCTCCCATCCTGTACCAGAGGCGCATTGCCATTGCCAGGAATGATATTGACGATCATACTGCCCACAAGGCCGTCTGAACCAATAGTGGCAATCGCATCGGTTTTGATATGCGGATGCATTTTCTCCTCGATAAGCATGAGGACGCGGATCAGGGTATCGTTTTCCATATCAATATCGCTAACGGTTCCAACGTTTATCCCCGCGTAGCGAACATTGTTCCCTTTTTGCAATCCGTTCACATTCTTGAAGACAGCTTCAATAGTAAAGTTCTGACCAAACATATTCTGCCTATTGCCGATCAGGTAGGAAGCGACAACAAGCAGTGCGGTCCCGAGGATCACAAAAACACCTAATTTCAATTTCTGGGCAGTAGATTTTTCCATATCCTATTTCTTAAAAAATGCCTCTACCTTGGGATCCTTTGAAAGGACAAGTTCCTCATAGGTTCCCTCGGCATAATTCACCCCATCAACCAGCAGGATCATACGCTCGGAAATAACCCGGGCGCAGTCCACATCGTGGGTGATTATAAGCGATGATGTTCCATATTTCTCCTGTATGCTACGCATCAGTTCAATAATTTCCTTGGCTGTGATCGGATCCAGGCCGCTGGTGGGTTCATCGTACAAAATGATCTTGGGCCTCAGGATCAATGTCCTGGCCAAAGCCACCCTTCGTTTCATCCCACCGGAAAGTTCCTCGGGCATTAGGTCAACAGTATGAGCGAGGCCCACACTTTCCAGGGCTTCCAGCACTAGCGGAAGGGTATCAGTTATTTCACCCAGTTTTTCACTGTGCCTGCGCATAGGAAACTCCAGGTTTTCACGCACGGTCATGGAGTCGTAAAGTGCACTTCCCTGGAAAAGGAACCCTATATCCGATCGCAATATGTCCAGCGCCTCACGGTCCAGGGTGCCGATCTCCCTGCCCATTACGAAAATCCGACCCTTATCGGGCTTCATCAGGCCCACCAGGCATTTGATCATAACAGATTTGCCAGAGCCTGATTTACCCATTACCACCAGGTTCTCCCCCCTGAACAATTTCATATTAAATCCATTGAGCACATGATTTTCCCCAAAACTCTTGTACAGATCTTCTATATGGATCATGACCTCCGGAGGCTCCTTAGGCTTCAATTGCGTTATATGTGAAGGGGAAGCTTTCATAGTTCATAAAAAATATCTGATATAAAAACGGCGATAAAGTCGATCACAAACAACAGCATGGAAGTAAATACCACGGCGGTATTGGCAGCAAGGCCAACCCCGGCAGTACCCTTCTTACTGTAGTAGCCTTTAAAGCAACCCACCAGGCCAATGGCGAACCCAAAGAAGAAAGATTTTATGGTTGCCGGGACTAAATCCCCGTATTCCAGTGCATCAAATACACGGTTAAAATAAAGCTGGAAGGAAACATCTCCTTTGAAATTCTCGACCAGGGCAGAGCCATAAAGCGCTACGGCATCTCCAAGTATCACCAAAAGCGGGAGCATCAATGTTGTGGCAAGTATGCGGGTTACCACCAGATATTTAAAAGGGTTGGTTCCGGATACCTCCATGGCATCGATCTGTTCAGTAACCCGCATGGATCCCAGTTCGGCGCCTATACCGGAGGCAATACGCCCTGCACAGACCAAAGCAGTAATTACGGGACCCAGTTCCCGTACGATGGAGATTCCCACCATATCGGGCATCCAGGATACGGCTCCGAATTCCACAAGGGTGGGCCTTGACTGCAGCGTGAGTACCAGGCCAATTATAAACCCGGTAACCAGGACCAGGGTTAAAGACCGGTTGCCCATATGATAGCATTGCCTCAAAAGTTCCCTGAATTCAAAAGGGGGCTTAACCGTTTCTTTAAAGAACCGGCCTGCAAAGAGAGACAATTCGCCAATTTCCACAAAGAAATGGCGAAATCCTGCGGATATGGGTTTTGCCGTATTCATCGATGTTTATTGAATTGCAGGGCAATTTCAAAGGTATCGAATCGGTTACGGGAACTAAATGACTTAGATCATGCCAAAAGAATGACTTATGTCATTTTATTCCCCGGTCAAACCCCCTAGATTTATCCTATGTCTAACGATTTACAACATGAATATTATGGAAACCAAACCCATCTTCAACGAGGATATTCACTTCGAGCATCAACAGTGGGAAAGAGAGCTCGATTTTTATGATGATGAAATCAAAATTTTCAAAAACCGCCTGGCTGAAATTCTGCATAAAAGCCAGGACAGGGAATTTCTGGTAGAGCTGGACCACTTCGAAAACCGCTTCCGCATACACCACTCCAAGATCGAAGCCTTCAGGCAGCGTATACGTGCTCATGAAATGAATATATCCAGACAATACCAGGCAGGAGAGAACAGTATGGACCACGTTATGTATGATTACCATGTGGACTTCAGGGAACAAATGCAGACAGAACGAGAAATGTATAACGACCTTAAAAAGGAATTTTTCGATTTCATGACAAAGAACAACTAAGTCTATTTTAAATCCATCATGAGCAATGCTGGAATCAGTTTAAAAAATATTTTTTACTTCCTCGGCATCAGTACTTTGGCGGTATGGATCACTATTACCGCCAAGGTGGTACTGATACCCCTGTTGTTCAGCGTACTGCTTGCCCTTTTCCTCAACCCAATTGTCAATTTTTTTGAGCGACATATTCGCAACAATATCCTGGCCATCCTGGTCTCATATATCACGGCAGTAATCCCATTTCTGCTGGTTTTAGGCTTCTTTTTCAACCAGTCGCGCATATTGTTTGGCAACCTACCCTCGTCCAGGGATAAATTAAAGGAAAAAATGACCCTGGCCATGGACTGGGTGGATCATAAATTTAAGTTGGATGCGGAATCCACTTCACATTGGGTGGAGAAGAATTTCAACTCCATAGTGGATGTCCCGGCAGATGCTCTGGGCGAAAGCCTGACCTCCACAACCACCGTCATAGCCCATGTGGTGCTGATTATAGTACTCACGTACTTTATACTGCTCTACCGGATTTCCTTTAAGAATTTTTTACTTGCCCAGGTAGGGCCAGATCAACGGAAAAAACTGGAGGCACTGTTTTTAAAAGTGCAATACCTTACCAAACGCTACCTGATGGGACAGGCGATTGTAATCGTGATCCTTGGGTTGCTCATCGGAACCGGACTCTGGGCAATTGGGGTGCCTTACGCCTATTTCTGGGGGTTCCTGGCCGGTTTCCTGGAGATCATTCCATACATTGGCACCACTATTGGGGTGGTATTGCCATTTACCTACATGCTGATCCTCTCTGACACCCTTTGGCAACCTATTGCTGTAGTAGCACTTTATATCATGATTCAGCAAATAGAAGGTAACCTCATCTCCCCCAACATCATGGGACCCAGCATAAAGATCAACCCATTGTTCATAATACTGGGGTTGTTTATAGGAGCTATTGTCTGGGGTATACCCGGTATGATCCTTGCGCTGCCTGTCCTCGCGATTACCAAGGAAATCCTCAGGGGCTTTGACCGAACAGTTCCATTAAGCTATATAATGGAAAATGGACTGTCCCGAAAAAGCGGGATTTTCCTGGACAAATACGATTTAGGCAAATACCGCCTGATCAAACCCTTAATGAAGAAGGAGGAAGACTAAATACCTTTAAAAGCTCGCCCTCAAAGACTATATCGCTTCATCCAAAAAGAATGTTCCATAGAATCAATTTTCTTGATATTTTCGCGAAACTAAAGACACTGTCAGGATTCCATGTTTAGAGAACAGTTGAACAAATGGGGAAAGGAAGGCAAGCCTTTTGTTTTTTTGATCGATTTTGAGCAACAAAAACCGAGGGCATGGTTAATGGATGAATGTCCTGAGAGTTTCAAATATAACTTCGACGGTATAACCAATGTAGCCCCCAAAAGCAATGGCAATAGGGCATTCAGGTTCGATAAAACAGTCCTGGAACAGGATCTTTATCGATTGAAATTTAACCAGGTCAAGGATCAGTTGCTTCGCGGAAACAGCTACCTGGTAAACCTGACTGTTTCCAGTCCCCTTGAAACGGACCTTACTCTTGAAGAAATTTTCCACGCTTCGGTTTCCCGTTATAAAGTCTGGCTAAAGGATGAATTTGTTTGTTTCTCCCCGGAATCTTTTGTGCAGATTAAAAACAACCGGATCTGTACCTTTCCCATGAAGGGTACCATCGACGCTGATTTGAAGGATGCCAGGGACAGGATTCTGGCCGACAAAAAGGAACAGGCAGAACATGCCACAATTGTAGACCTGTTGCGAAATGACCTGAGCAAGGTGGCTAATAATGTAACCGTAAATAAATATCGGTACTACGAGGTAATTCAATCCAATTCCAAGAAACTCGGACAGGTTAGTTCGGAAATTTGCGGAAGCCTGCCGGAGGGTTTTGCCAGCTCCATAGGAGATATCTTGTGGGAATTACTACCCGCCGGTTCCATTTCAGGTGCCCCAAAAAACAAAACCGTCCAGATTATACAGGAAGTCGAAGGAGCGGAAAGGGGTTATTACACAGGTATTGCAGGCTATTTCGATGGAAAAAACCTGGACAGCTGCATTCTGATCCGGTATATCGATCAGAATTACACGTACAGGAGTGGTGGTGGAATCACTCACCTTAGTTCTATGGAAGAGGAATATCAGGAACTGATAGACAAGATTTATGTCCCGATTTATTGAATCCATCCGTATTGCGAATGGGCTTATCGAAAACCTGTCACTCCACCAGGAAAGGGTAAACCGTACCTTACTGGACTATTCGGCAGGCACCAGGATTCACCTGGAAGAATACATCAAGACCCATGCACTTTCGGATCAAATGGTGTACAAATGCAGGGTAATCTACGATTTAAATGAAATTCAGGAAGTACAATATATCCCTTATCAAAAAAGGGTTGTTGGATCCCTGGCGATCGCAAGGGATAACAGTATAGAATACCACCATAAATACGCTAACCGGGATCATATTAACCGACTATTTTCCAATTCCGGGGCAGATGATATTATCATTGTAAAAAACGGTTGCGTAACAGACGCTTCATACGCCAACCTGGTGTTCTGCGATGGGGTGTCATGGTATACCTCAAACACACCCCTGCTAAAGGGTGTCAGGCGTGAACAACTGATCCGGGATGGCATCATAAAGGAAGCTGCCATCAGGGAAGAGGATATATGTGACTTCAGCACAGTAAGACTGATCAACGCCATGATCCCATGGGAGGAGGCTGTTGAGGTGCCGGTTAGTAGGATCGTATTTCCTGCCCCCTGATCAAAAAACCGAATGGAGTACTCACGTCGTTCATGATGCAGAATGGGAAACCACGACTGCAAATACAAAACCCCAATTCCCTGTCGCGAATTGATTTTTTCTTTTCCATCCCAAAGCTCAAATGAATTTGGCTTTCTTCTAAAAAGTTACTGGAGTATTCGCCTTGCTCATGATCCAGAATAGGAAACCGGGGCTGCAATTAGAAAATCCACAACTGCTAACCCTGGTGGTTTTTTGTTTTCCTGCGAAAGCCACTGGATTACTCGCTAATGCTCGTGATCCAGACCGGGAGACAACGACTGCAAATAGAAAACCGCAAACCTTCACAGGTTTGCCTTTGTTTTTTCCTTCCCCTCAAAAGCTGAAATAAATTTCGCTTTCTCGGGAAAAGAAAAAACCAGCACCGGATGGTGCTGGTTTTCTGCTTGATGTGGGCCCTACTGGATTCGAACCAGTGACCCCCTGCTTGTAAGGCAGGTGCTCTGAACCAACTGAGCTAAGAGCCCTCTTTTTCTATCAATAATATAACCCTGTGACCTGGGTTTTGTTCGCCGAAGCTCCATTGGAGCGGAGGCGGGTGCAAATATAGGATAGTTTTTTGGTACGAAAAACAAAATTTCAGAAAAATTACAATACCTCAGCAACTGTAAAGTTGCTGCCTCCAACAAACACCAGGTCGTCTTTATTCGCGTGCATTAAAGCAGCCCTGTATGCCTCCTGAACTGAAGTATAAACCTCTCCCCTCAGATCATGTTGTGCTGCCGCCTTCTGCAGTTCTTCAGCACTTAGTCCTCTTGGAATCTGCGGCCTGGCAAAAAAATATTTAGCCTTCCCGGGAAATAAGGGTAATATGGCCTGCAGGTCCTTTTCTTTCACAAACCCCAATACCATATGCAACCGCGTATAAGTCTCCTTTGAAAGTTGTTTCATTATAAGCGCTATCCCCTCCTGGTTATGCCCTACGTCGAATATTACCTTTGGAGATTCCTGCAAAACCTGCCATCGCCCCAAAAGACCTGTATTTTCGACTATAGCATTGAGCCCGCTCTTGATATGGGTTCGGGACACGGAATATCCGCGGAGATGCCTAAGTACAGCTATTACTCCTGCAATATTGAACTTCTGATAATCCCCTAATAAATCGGTTTCATAATGGATAGGCTCCTTATTATCACGGGCAAAGTACAGCGGAGCTCCCACCTCTGATGCAACCTCCTCAAAGACTGCTGCCGTTTCTTCGTGAAACTCACCTATAACAACAGGTACATTGGGCTTCATAATGCCGGCTTTTTCTCTGGCGATTTTCGGCAGGGTATCCCCCAGAAGGTCCATATGGTCCATCCCAATATTGGTTATCAGACAAACTTCAGGAGTAATGATATTGGTAGAATCCAAACGGCCACCCAAACCAACCTCTATAATGGCAATATCTACCTTCTTTTTCGCAAAGTAATCGAAAGCCATTCCCACAGTCATCTCAAAGAACGAGAGTTTATGATGCTTCAGGTAATCCAGATGACGGCGAACAAAACCAATTACAAACTGCTTACTGGCAGGCCTGCCATTGATCCTGATCCGCTCCCGGAAATCCTTAAGGTGAGGTGAAGTATAAAGCCCCACTGTATAGCCGGCTTCCTGCAGGATAGAGGCCAGCATATGGCTACTGGATCCCTTGCCATTAGTTCCGGCTACATGAATACTTTTGAATTTAAAATGAGGGTTTCCCAGGTAGGCGGCTAAATGCCTTATACCATCCAGTTTGCCGCTATATGCGTCCTTCCCTTTACGCTGATACATGGGCAGCTGGGCAAACATCCACTCCAGCGTTTCCTGATAATTCACTCTCCCAGTTTGAAGTTGACCACCACAAAGCCAATTTGCTGACTGGGTGCTTTGGAATCAGGATTCCATTTGTGAAGAAAAGCCGTTTTACGTGCGGGTTCCAGCAGACAGGGATGGTTGTTGGTAGTTCCCTTTACTCCTGCCTGGGCATCGATTACCTTACCATTGCGGTCAACCACAATACGAACAACAACCCTGCCCTCTTCATTGCATTCCTGCTGTACTTTACCCCTGTTGGCCAGCGAACGACCGGAAAGTCCATATCCGCCTGTCCCACTACCTGTCCCCGGGCTGCCATAGTAGGTATTTGCATAAGGATCACCATCGGGCTGGCCTTTGTCACCCGCTCCCTGATCATCACCCTCAGCTTCTGCCTCAGCACCTTCAGCATTGTTTAGTCCGCCCATCAACTCATCTAACTGTTTCTTTTTGGCTTCCCGTTCCTGCCTTGCCTTTTCCTCTGCGGCCTGACGCTCCCTTTCCAGGCGTTCTGCTTCCTCCCTTGCTTTACGGGCGGCTTCCTCGGCTATGCGTTTTTCGGCTTCCTGTTGTTTGATCCTTATAGCTTCTTCAGATTCCCGGGTAAGCAGTTCTTCACTTTCCTTTTCGGTTACCATTTCTTCTTCCTGTTCAACAACAGGTTCCGGTAACTGTTCCTCAGGTACTTCCTCCTCCTGTTCCTCTTCCTGCACGGGTTGCGGTTGTGCTTTAGGTTTTGGCGGTGCCGGCCCTTGCCCGTAGTCTACATAACCAAAATTGACGGTAATCCCGTTTTCAATTGGCGGGTCCATGTAAGTAAGACCTATGTAGAAAAGTAATAGGAGAAACAGGCTCAGCAGTATAGTGGTAAGCCAGAAGGATTTCTTTTTGTGTCTCGTATCCAGTAACGCCATTAGTTGGGGCGCACAGCCAGGATCACCTTATAATTGTTGCGGTTAGCAATATCCATCACATTAACCGCTTCCTTTATGGCGACACTTTCTTCTGCCCTTAAAATGATCGTGGGCTTCTCCTGGTCCTTAAGTGCCTTTTTTAATTCAATTTCAATGTATTCTCCGTTAATCCTTTCGTTATTGACAAAATACTCCAGGTTCTTGTTGATAGTCACCGATACGTTTTGGGTATTGGTTGACTTACCCTTTGCTTTTGGCAATAGTAAATCCAGTGCATTGGGTGCATTGGCGGTCAGCATGAAAAAAATGAGCAGCAAAAAAACAATGTCTGTCATCGAGGACATGCTGAACTGTGGATTGATCTTATTTCTCCCTTTCAGTTTCATAGCCCGAAATTATACCGGTTCGTTCAACAAATCCAGGAATTCAACCGCATTGGCCTCCATTTTATGGACAACCTTGTCTGTGCGGTTCACAAGGTGGTTGTAACCCATATAGGCGATAATACCCACTACCAAACCTGCCACTGTGGTGGTCATGGCCGTATATATTCCTGAGGCAAGTGCCCCCATTTCGGCTTGTCCGCCACTGCTCGCCATCTGGTGGAAAGCCAGGATCATACCAATAACAGTTCCCAGGAATCCAATCATTGGGGCGGCCCCGGCAATGGTGGCAAGAATGTTTACATTCTTTTCCAGCTTGTAAACCTCAAGCGTACCGGCATTTTCGATGGCCGTATTGATATCATCGAGGGGCTTTCCGATTCGGGATACCCCTTTTTCCGTGAGTCGTGCTACCGGAGAATTGGTCTGGGCACATAAGATTTTTGCCGCTTCCAGTTTGCCATTCATGACATGGTCGCGGATCTGATTCATAAAGTTTTTGTCGATACTGGAGGCTGCCTTTATAGCAAGAATTCGTTCGAAATAAATGTAGAGGGCCACTGCCAACATGACAAATAGCACTGAGATAATCAGAATGCTGCCCGCACCTCCGTTTACGATAAGGTCTATTACTGAAAGTGTCTTTTCTTCAGAAATCACTTCCCCTGCTTGTGTCTCGTCCACAAGATCCTGGAATAAAATCATAAATTTTTTTCATTTACAGTTGCCCCTATAACGGCATAAAGTGCATAAAATTATGCCTTATAGAACAAAATCTCGCATTAAGATAAATACCACCGCTCCAGCAAGGAATCCTGCCAGTGCCAAAACGGATATTTTGCGAAGATACCAGAAGAAATCGATCTTTTCCATACCCATGGCCACAACTCCCGCTGCTGAACCAATAATTAGCATACTTCCACCAGTTCCGGCGGAGTAGGCGATAAAATGCCATAAGGGGCTATCCATAGGCTGCGAAAACATACCCATACTGGCTGCAACCAGTGGTACATTATCGATTACAGCAGATCCAATACCCAGGAGCATAACCACAATATCGGTGTTGGGTATGGCCTGATTCAGGCTTTCAGCATAATGGAACAGATAGCCCAGAGATTCCAGGGCCGCCACAGCGAGAAGGATTCCCAAAAAGAACAGGATACTGGGAAGTTCGATCTTTGAGAGCGACTTGTGCACAGGGCTGTGGTGAGAAGCAGCGTCGCTTTCTCCGTCAACCGTTGTGATGCTGATCTTGGCATTACTATATATCTCGGCAAAGGTAGCTACCAGTGCCAGGGACAGCATCATGCCCACGTAGGGAGGCAAATGGGTAATAGTCTTGAAAAAGGGTACAAAAACAATAGCTCCCAGACCCAGATAGAGCATGATCGGCCCATAAGGGGATTTAGAAGTTTCTATTTCCCCCATAGATTCTATATTGCCCTTAAAAGCCTTAAAATTCTGCGCGATCAGGGTAGGTACTACCATACACATAATGGAAGGCACCAGGACCGTGATCACCAGTTGCGATGCCGATACTTTATCCGCAATCCACAACATGGTGGTAGTTACATCACCTATTGGAGACCAGGCTCCCCCTGCATTGGCATTGATGATAATCAGTCCCGCAAACCACAGGCGCGTTTCCCTATCCTGAATTACTTTCTGCAGGATGGTAACAAGTACAATTGTTGCGGTCAGGTTATCTATAATTGCCGATAAAACAAAAGCCAGAATAGAAAATAACCAGAGAAGCTTTTTCTTGCTTCTGGTCTTGATATAGCCTTTGATCGTAGCAAAACCATCAAAATAGTCAATGATTTCCACTATGGTCATGGCTCCCAGCAGGAAAACCAGGATCTCTGCCGTTTTCCCCAGGTGGTGCAGCAACATCTCATCCAGATGTGAAGGCTCCAATTCCTTTAGCTCCGCATTTACCTCGAATACCGGCAGGTGAGTAAGGGCAATTATAGCCCATAATATGGCCATCATGGCCAGTGCCGGTATGAGTTTATCTATCTTGAGATTATGTTCCAGGGTAATTGCGAGGTATCCTACTAAGAAAACAATGATAATAATGGTTTCCATATGGTTGGTTTATTATTAGACGAGTTGTTTTAAAGCGATTTCAAATGCTGTTTTACTCAGGCTTTTTTTGGATGCATTTTGCTTAAAGATATTCAAAATTGCTTTTCTAATAGTATCTGAGGTATCATTAAATATTTTTTCATCATCCATTGACACCCTGCGTTCCATAAAATAAGCAAAAACGCGTGCCATACCGCAGTTTGAGATAAAATCCGGAATTAGGCTGATGCGTTCGTCCGTGTATTCCATAATGGGCCCGAAAAAGATTTCCTTATCCGCAAATGGAACATTGGCCCCGCAGGAAATCACCTCCAGTCCGGTATCGATCATCTGGGAGATTTGTTCCTGGGTAATAAGCCTGGAAGCCGCACAGGGTGCAAATATTTCCGTAGGCAAACTCCAGATGCGTTCGTTTATTTCATCAAATGGAATCAATATATCTGCATCCGCAATGAGGAGTGTATTTCCTTTTTTATGCAGGAAAAAATGCTTAATCTCTTCAAAGCTGAATCCGTCTTCCTTAATAACACCACCCACACGATCAATAATACCTACTATTTTAGCTCCCATCTGAGCCAGGTAGAAGGCTGCTGCCGCTCCAACATTTCCAAAACCCTGCACAACGGCCTTTTTCCCGATCACGGTGCCTCCGTAAATGTCGTAATAATGTCTTATGGCCTCTGCAACGCCGAAACCGGTAATCATGTCGGCCACCGTATATTTTTTGGAAATATCCGGGGAGTACTGTTCGTTTTCAAGAACTTTTATAACCCCCAGTCGTAGCTGTCCGATCCGGTTGATCTTGTCGGCTTCAGTTGGGCGGAAATGCCCATTGAATACGCCTTCCTGCGGATGCCAGACACCTGCTTCTTCCGTTATGGGGATTACTTCATGAATCTCATCCACATTCAGATCGCCACCAGTACCATAATAACTTTTAAGCAGTGGAGAAACTGCGCGGTACCATCTTTCAAGCACGCCTTTTTTGCGGGGATCATGTGGATTGAAATTGATCCCTGATTTGGCCCCGCCAATCGGAGGTCCTGAAACGGTGAATTTCACCTCCATGGTTTTAGCCAGGGATAGCACTTCATTCATATCCAGGCCTTCACGCATTCGGGTTCCTCCGCCGGCTGCACCACCTCGAAGAGAGTTGATTACTGTCCAACCTTCAGCTTCTGTTTCCGAATCTTTCCAGTTGAAAACAATTTCCGGAGGTTTATTCTCGTATTTTTTTAGTAGTTCTTTCATTATTTTACCTGTAAATTATTTTAGAAATTATATAGCCTGTCACCAAGGCCACTTCAGAGATTCTCTTGTTAAAATAAGCCCCGAAGGGCTAATGTTGTCTCATATTTACAGGTTTGGATGTGGTTTAAAAAGTGCTACAGACAAATATAAAAATTTGGTCTTGGTTTAAAACCCCCAGGATTATTTTATTAGGAGGGCCTGTTATCAGAAAAAATAATTGTTTCATTATTCTCAAATTAGGGTTGTTATTATTGATAAATATCTAACCAGGCCTTATCTTTGTAGACCTTTTTTGTCAATTTCACATATTATGGATTTTACGTTAACCGAAGAGCACCTGATGATCCAACAAGCTGCGCGCGATTTTGCTCAGCAGGAACTGTTGCCGGGTGTAATCGAAAGAGATGAGGAACAACGCTTTCCGGCTGAAGCCGTCCGAAAAATGGGAGAGCTCGGCTTTATGGGTATGATGGTAGACCCTAAATATGGGGGCAGTGGCATGGACACGCTTTCCTATGTAATTGTTATGGAAGAGCTGTCAAAAATAGACGCCTCCGCTTCAGTGGTAGTATCCGTTAACAATTCTCTTGTTTGCTGGGGATTGGAAACCTTCGGGACTGAAGAACAAAAGCAGAAATACCTGACGCGTTTGGCAACGGGAGAAATTATAGGAGCTTTCTGTCTTTCAGAACCAGAGGCCGGCAGTGATGCCACATCTCAAAAGACAACGGCAATAGACAAGGGTGATCACTACCTGCTAAACGGCACTAAAAACTGGATTACCAATGGTGGAACAGCAGACGTATATCTGGTTATGGCTCAAACAGACGCTGATAAAGGTCATAAAGGAATTAATGCCCTGATTGTGGAAAAAGGCATGCCCGGCTTCGAAATTGGCCCCAAAGAGAACAAGCTGGGAATAAGGGGAAGTGATACCCACTCTCTTCAATTCAATGATGTAAAGGTTCCCAAGGAGAATCGAATCGGGGAGGATGGTTTCGGGTTTAAATTTGCCATGAAAACCCTGGCAGGAGGGCGCATTGGAATTGCAGCACAAGCCCTTGGTATAGCCGCCGGTGCTTATGAACTTTCACTGAAGTATTCCAAAGAGCGCAAGGCATTCGGAAAAGAAATAAGCAGGCATCAGGCCATTGCCTTTAAGCTTGCCGACATGCATACCCGGATTGAAGCAGCCCGGCATCTGGTTTACAAATCGGCCTGGGATAAAGACCAGGGTAATAATTATGACCTCTCCGGTGCCATGGCTAAATTATATGCCTCTGAAGTAGCTATGTGGGCTTCCGTGGAAGCCGTACAGATCCATGGGGGTAACGGATATGTAAAGGAATATCATGTGGAACGCCTGATGCGGGATGCCAAAATTACACAAATCTATGAGGGCACTTCCGAAATCCAGAAGATTGTAATTTCCCGTTCTGTGCTAAGCAATTAGATAACTGCTTAGCGTGCATTTTAAAATTTCAAGGGTAGCCGGAATATTATTTTGGCTACCTTTTTTTATACCTGCTCTATTATAGGGGGTACAATACACTTATAGCCCTATAATCATAAAAGACCCCCTTCCAAAGGGTACTTGAACGACTCCTGGCAAGCACAAATGAGGAATTGTTAATTCAGATACTTGTTTTTTTCCAAATTGAACATTTTTTAACGTTTTATTGTAAAAGTTAAATTTATTTCATCAAGCTGTTAACTTTTGAATATACTTTCTACACAAAACGATATTTTAGCTGAAATACCGTAACGCATGATTGATAGAAAACAGGGATTATACCTGCCGGAATTTGAGCACGATAATTGTGGGGCAGGATTTATATGCAGCCTTGAAGGAAAGAAGTCGAACGACATTATTCACAAGGCCCTGGAAATCCTGGATAAGCTGGAACACCGGGGGGCTGTTAGTGCCGATGGAAAAACAGGTGATGGAGCCGGTGTATTAATAGACATACCACATGCTTTCTTTCAGGAAGTGTGTTCATTTGAACTCCCGGAACCCGGAGCCTATGCGGTAGGAAACGTTTTCCTGCCACAGAAAGAAAATCAGCGCAATTATTGTATCGATATTTTCGAAGCCCAGATAAAGGAGGTCGGACTGCAATTAGTTGGGTGGCGTGATGTCCCGGTAAATCATGCCATACCGGGAAGAATAGCCAAAGAAAGTGAACCCTTTGTAAAGCAGGTTTTTATTGGCAAGGCTGAAAAGGAACAGGAAGATTTTGATTTCAACCTTAAACTTTTCATCGCCAGAAAAATTACAGAGCATGCCATAGGGAATTCCCGATTGTCTGACCGTCATTTCTTCTATGTACCCAGCCTTTCTACTCGTATAATTATATTCAAAGGGCTGCTAATGCCCCATGACATAAAGCTTTATTACAAGGATCTTATGGATCCGAGAGTTATTACCCGCCTTGCTTTGGTGCATCAGCGTTTTTCCACCAACACCTTTCCAACCTGGGATCTGGCACAGCCATTTCGTTATATGTGCCATAACGGTGAGATCAATACGTTAAGAGGCAATGTCTCCCGCATGCGATCCCGGGAAGAATTGCTGAAAAGTGATTTGTTTGGTCCCGCAATCAAAGAGATACTACCGATAATTTTACCGGGCAAATCAGATTCGGCAACCATGGATATGGTAGTTGAACTTTTGCTTATGACAGGAAGGTCCCTGCCGGAAGTGATGATGATGCTTGTTCCGGAAGCCTGGGAAAAGAATCCGGATATGTCAGAAGACAAAAAGGCATTTTATGAATACAATGCCTGCCTGATGGAACCCTGGGATGGCCCGGCATCAATTCCGTTTACTGATGGCAATTACATAGGGGCCGTACTTGACCGGAACGGGCTGAGACCTTCGCGATACAGCGTTACCAAAGACGGCTATGTAATCATGTCCTCTGAAACCGGTGTAGTTGAACTGGAGCCTGCCAATATTGAGTTTCACGGTCGCCTGGAACCCGGTAAGATGTTCCTGGTGAACATGGAAGAAGGACGTATTGTAAACGATGAAGAGATCAAAAGTGAAATTGCACTCAAGCACCCTTACAAAAAGTGGTTAGACAATAACCTGGTTCACCTTCGGGATATCCCTTATAACGACTGCCCCTTATTTCTGGATGAAGCCCCGCTGGAAAAGAGAAAAGCTGCATTTGGATACACCCTGGAAGACATCAACTCCATCATTTTACCAATGGGCAAGAATGCCAAGGAACCCATTGGCTCTATGGGCTCTGATACGCCCATTGCCGTCTTATCGGAAAGACCGCAGCTACTGTACAACTATTTCAAACAGTTATTTGCCCAGGTAACCAATCCGCCCCTGGATGGTATCAGGGAAGAGCTTATCACAGACATCAGTCTAACTTTAGGCAGTGACCAGAACCTCTTTGAATATACCGAGCTACATTGCCGGAAGCTCAAAATACAAAACCCGGTAATTTCAAAGGAGGACCTTGATAAAATTAAAAACTACGACGCCAGTCCGGATTACAAAGTAGTTTCCATACCCATCCTGTACGAAGTAAAAAGGGGTCATAATGGTCTTGAAGACGGACTGGAGTCCATTTTAAAACAAGCGGAAGCGGCCATAGACCAGGGAGCAAATATTATAATACTCTCGGATCGCAACCTCAGTGAAGAAAAGGCTCCGATTCCGGCCCTTCTGGCCTGTTCCTATGTCAATAGCGGTTTGCGGGCGATAGGGAAACGCTCCAGGCTCAGCATAATAATTGAATCAGGGGAGCCACGCGAGGTGCATCATTTTGCTTTGTTATTTGGCTTTGGTGCCAGCGCAATTAATCCCTACCTGGTAAATGAAATCATCGGAGAACAAATAGAGGCCCAGGATATTAAGGAATACAGTTTTGAAGAGGCTATTAAGAATTACAATAAGGCCGTGGGAAAAGGCATCCTGAAAGTGATGAATAAAATCGGCATTTCTACCCTTAATTCTTATCGCGGTTCCCAGCTATTTGAATGTATCGGCATTGGCACCAGGGTGGTTGACAAGTATTTTCCCAATACTCCAACACGCATACAGGGCATTGGTCTTTATGAAATAGAAAAAGAGATCGCCAAAAGACATAAGAAGGCCTTTGAGAAGGAGGAGGTTGCTGCCAATCTGGATCTGGAGATCGGAGGAGAATATCGTTGGCGAAGGGATGGGGAAAAACATATGTTCAACCCGCTTACCATAGCTAAACTGCAGAAAGCGGTGCGCAATAATGAGCCAACAACATATAAGGAATATGCCTCCCTGGTTAACGAACAATCCAGAAATTTGATGACTATTAGGGGCCTTTTTGAGTTTGCCAATTTTGATCCCATTCCCATCGAAGAAGTAGAACCCTGGACGGAAATAGTAAAGCGTTTTAAGACGGGCGCTATGTCTTACGGTTCCATCAGCAAGGAAGCGCATGAAAACCTGGCCATTGCCATGAACCGGATTGGTGGAAAGAGCAATTCCGGTGAAGGGGGTGAAGATGCGGAACGCTTTTACCGGAACCAGACAGGCGATTGGAAAAACAGTGCAATCAAGCAGGTGGCATCAGGAAGATTTGGAGTTACCTCAAATTACCTGACCAATGCCCAGGAAATACAAATTAAGATGGCTCAGGGTGCAAAACCGGGTGAAGGGGGACAATTGCCGGGCCCTAAGGTTAATCCGGCTATAGCCAAAACCAGGAATTCCACTCCATACGTGGGGCTGATTTCCCCTCCGCCTCATCACGATATATATTCCATAGAGGACCTATCACAACTTATCTACGACCTGAAATCGGCCAACAGAGAGGCTCGAATCAATGTTAAGCTGGTATCGGAAGTAGGTGTGGGCACTGTAGCTGCAGGAGTATCAAAAGCCAAGGCAGATGTAATCCTCATTTCAGGTCATGATGGGGGAACCGGGGCTTCTCCCCTAACTTCCCTGAAACATGCCGGCCTTCCCTGGGAACTCGGTATAGCAGAGGCTCAGCAAACCCTTGTACTTAATGATCTGCGCAATCGGGTGGTCCTGGAGTGTGATGGACAGCTCAAGACCGGCAGGGATGTTGCTATCGCCTGCCTGCTGGGTGCTGAAGAATTCGGATTTGCCACGGCCCCGCTTGTGGCTTCCGGATGCATTATGATGCGGGTGTGTCATCTGAATACCTGTCCGGTAGGTATTGCTACCCAAAACCCTGAGTTGCGCAAGAAGTTTGAAGGAAAGCCGGAACACGTGGTCAACTACATGTATTTTGTTGCCCAGGAGTTACGTGAAATTATGGCTCAACTGGGCTTCCGAAAGGTAGATGAAATGGTTGGTCAGGTACAGAAACTGAATCGCAAGGCCGCAATTGACCATTTCAAAGCCAGTGGCATTGATCTGACTCCTATACTTCATACCATTGATGTTCCCAAGGGGACAAAATTCCACAACACGAAAAAGCAACGGCACGATGTGCACAAGTCCATAGAATTTGAGATCATAGAACAGGCTCACCCTGCACTGTTCCGTAAGGAAAAAACTGTACTGGATTTTCCGATACATAATACAGACCGCGCTGTTGGGGCAATAGTGAGCAATGAGATCTCAAAGATCTACGGTTCTGATGGTCTTCCTGACAATACGCTAAAAATTAATTTTACTGGTTCTGCAGGCCAGAGTTTCGGTGCCTTTGCCACTAAAGGAATCACCCTGGTGGTTAATGGTAACACAAATGATTATCTGGGAAAAGGGCTGTCGGGAGCACGCCTGGTGATCAAAGTACCTGAAAACTCAACCATCAAACCTGAGGAAAACATCATTATTGGCAATGTAACCCTTTATGGAGCTACTTCCGGAGAAGCCTATATTAATGGGAAGGCCGGGGAACGTTTTTGTGTTCGTAATTCCGGGGCCAAAGCCGTTGTGGAAGGAATAGGAGACCATGGATGCGAGTACATGACGGGGGGTGTTGCGGTGATCCTGGGCGAAGTAGGCCGTAATTTCGGAGCCGGGATGAGCGGTGGTATCGCTTATGTTTACGATCCAAATAGCACCTTTGAAAGCAAGTGCAATAAGAACACCCTGAACTTGCTTCCTGTAGAGGAGGACCAGGATATCGCTCAATTAAGGGAACTCATTGAAACGCATTATAACACTACCCTGAGTCCTTTGGCTCAGCGAATCCTTGAGAACTGGGAGCAATGCCTGCCAAAATTCATTAAGATCTTCCCGGAAGAATACAAGCAGGCGCTAATACGATTGGAAAGGGAAAAATCACAAACTATATAACTGCGGAATGGGAAAGATTACAGGGTTCATGGAATACGATCGTAAGGTTGAACAGTATCAACCTGTCGAGAAACGCACAAAGCATTACAAGGAATTTACTATTCCTTTAAAAGAAAAGGAGCTAAAAGAACAGGGGGCAAGATGTATGGATTGCGGTATTCCGTTTTGTCATAGCGGATGTCCCCTGGGGAATCTGATACCAGACTTTAACGATGCTGTGTATCGCGGCAAGTGGGAACAGGCCGCAGGTATACTGCATGCTACTAACAACTTCCCGGAATTTACAGGAAGACTTTGTCCCGCTCCTTGCGAGGAGGCCTGTGTTCTGGGCATTAATGAGGATCCTGTATCCATAGAAAATATTGAGAAGAATATCGTTGAAACGGCCTTTAATAAAGGTTGGATCAAACCACAACCGCCCACTACGCGAACTGGTAAACGTGTGGCCATAGTGGGATCTGGTCCTGCAGGCCTGGCCGCAGCCCAGCAACTTAATCGCGCCGGTCATCAAGTAACTGTCTTTGAGCGCGATGAGCTTCCCGGCGGTTTATTGCGATATGGTATTCCCGACTTTAAAATGGAAAAGCAAATTATAGATCGCAGACTGGAGGTACTTGAAGCCGAAGGGATAGCATTCAAATGTGGGGTGCATGTGGGGCAGGATATCCCGGCTAGTGAGCTGGTTCAGGATTTCGATGCAATTGTGCTCTGCGGTGGTGCAACTGTCAGGCGTGGTCTGCCAATCAAAGGTGCCGAACTTAACGGGGTAGTTCAGGCTATGGATTTCCTTACCCAGAATAATCGCCGTGTTGGAGGGCTTACAGAATTTGAGAAGGAACTGATCGCAAAAGATAAGGACGTAATCGTAATTGGAGGGGGAGATACCGGGTCCGACTGTATTGGGACTTCATTCAGGCAGGGAGCCAGGTCTGTTGTTAATTTTGAAATCATGCCCAAGGCGACCACCGAAAGGCCCGAAAATCAACCCTGGCCATTCTGGCCTATGCGCCTGAGAACCAGTTCTTCTCATAAAGAAGGAGCAGAGCGCGTCTTCAGTATTTCCACCAAAGAATTCGTAGGAGATGCAGAGGGTAATTTGAAGGGTTTAATAACTGTTGAAGTAAGCTGGGAGAAACAAGAGGGGAAGAGGCCTGTACTCAAGGAAGTGCCAGGCACGGAAAAAGAATGGAAATGTGAAATGGCTCTGCTTGCCCTTGGTTTTACCGGCTCAGAAATGACCATTGCCGATCAATTGGGTCTTGAAACGGATCCGAGGACCAACATCAAGGCTTCTGCAGCTAATTATAAGACCAATATTCCCGGGGTTTTTGTAGCTGGCGACCAGCGCAGGGGTCAGTCGCTCATAGTTTGGGCTATTTCCGAAGGGAGACAGGCGGCATATCATGTAGACAGTTATTTGATGGGGAGTTCCAAATTACCCTTGAAGGGAGAAGGGGACCTGCCCAGGATTTGAGCAGGGGCTTTCATATCTCTGTTTTATCTTTTTGCCGTGTTATTTTTTTTCTTAATTTGAGAAAACATATTAACAACCAACCCATTATGAACAATTTATTCTTATCAGGCAGGCTGAGCGCCTTGTTAGTACTTTTGACCATTTTTTTTGTCGGATGTAAGTCGGATCCCAAAAAACAAGAAGCATCCGAGGCAGAAGCCTCTGAACCTGAGCGGGAAGTAATTGAAGTAGTTACCCGTTCTATGGAGTTTTTCGCTCCGGACACTATCAATTCCGGGTGGAACACATTTGTTTACAAGAATCTTTCAACCGAACCTCATTTCATTTTACTGGATAAATATCCGGAAGGAATTACCATAGAGAACACAATAGCTGAGGTAGCTCCTGCCTTTGAAGAAGGTATGGCAATGATCATGGAAGGAAAAATGGAAGAGGCTATGGCGGCATTTGGAAAATTGCCTGAGTGGTTTGGACAGGTTGTATTTTCAGGAGGTACGGGTTTAATTTCGCCCCGGGAAACTGCTATTAGCACATTGAATCTGGCTCCGGGATATTACATTATGGAATGTTACGTAAGAATGCCTGATGGTCGTTTCCACACTTCTATGGGAATGGCAAAAGAGTTTATTATCAGGTCTGAGGATAGCGGAAATAAGCCGCCTGAAGCCAATGTTAGCATTACTATTTCCAGCGAAGATGGCATCAACTACTCAGGAAATATGACCAAGGGAACTACTATTTTCTCAGTAACCTATGAAGACCAGATTGTGCACGAAAATTTTGTGGGTCACGATGTGAATCTTGTCCGCATGGAAGAAGGTGCTGACCTTGATGCTCTGGAGGCCTGGATAAATTGGGCCTCTCCTACTGGTCTTATGAGTTCTAAATTACCGGAAGGCTTTACTTTCCTGGGCGGCACTAATGATGCCCCTGCTGGAAGTGTACAGTATTTTGAAGCTGATTTAAGCCCTGGTACTTACGCCTTCATTTCTGAAGTACCTGGTTCAAAGGCTAAAGGCATGCTCAAAACCTTCAGTATTTCAGATTAGATAAGGTTTCAGAAAATCAATCTATCCTTATTCTTGCTGGGTTCCTGCAGCGTTATTCCCTATCTTGAACTTGTGGGGAGGAGGCGCATAGCGCCCCATCGAAAAGCTGATTCTTTTTCTGGATTTACAACTGCTCCTTACCGGGACTAATATGAAAGGTGTTCTTCTTTTGCGTTGCTGGCAGAAACTGCTGCAATATTCGCATTTAGTTGCCTGATCCTCTCATCTACCCGACAATGCACTGAGTTCGTAGAGAACGATCCTCCTTTCAACCTTTTTCCTGCAGGGAAACCGGTAATAATTTCAAGGCCATCGTCTACTGTATCCACGGCCCAGATAGAAAACAACCCCTTTTCAACTGCTGCTACAACTTCCTTTTTGAGCATTAAATTGTCCAGGTTTGGCCTGGGAATGATGACCCCCTGTTTTCCGCTTAAGCCACGCTGGGCACATACTTCGAAGAAGCCTTCAATCTTTTGATTAATGGCCCCCACAGGTTGCAACTCCCCTTTTTGATTGATGGATCCTGTTACGGCAATCCCCTGATTAATAGGTAAATCAGCCAGACTTGACAACAAGGCAAACAGCTCAGCGCAAGAAGCACTATCGCCATCAATTTCAGAATAACTCTGTTCAAAAACCAAACTTGCATAGAGACTTACTGGTTTATCCTGCCCATATTTTTCGAGTAAATACCCTTGCAAAATAAGTGTGCCTTTCGTGTGAATTGGCCCGGACAATTTGGCTTCCCTTTCGATATCAATCAATCCAACTTTACCAGAGGCTATACTTACTGTAATCTTATTAGGTTTACCAAAACTTATGTCCCCAAGATCTAAAATCGAGATTCCATTGATTTGTCCGACTCTATATTCCGTAAGGTCAATCATCAAGTGCCCTCTCTTTATCAGTTCATTAATCTTTTCCTGGATAAGGTTAGATCTAAAATAGCGAGCTTCTATTGCCTGTTCTATATGTTTTACATCTATCACTTTCTTTTCTCCCGTTCGGGCATAATGATCAGCCTCATGAAGGATGTCCCTGATTTCCCTGAATTTAATGGATATCTTTTTTCGATCATCTGCCATTCTCGAGGCGTGTTCGATAAGCCTGCCCATGGCCTTGTTGTTTATTGGGTATAAGTCATTTTCCCTTTGCATTTTATAGGTGACACCAGCAAAATCCTGAATATTACTGAGGGAGTAATCCATAGCCGTATCAAACTCTGCTTTGACTTTAAAGAGTTCCTTAAAATCCTCGTCAAGTTCATAAAGCAGGTAATACCATCTGGGAGAACCTATCAATATAACCTGAACCTCCAGAGGAATAGGTTCAGGTTTTAAACTTTTAGCACTAATAATCCCCAATTGCTCCCTAGCGTCCTCAATTATAATCTCATTGTTTTTTAATGCTCTCTTTAAACTTTCCCAGGAGAAGTAAGAAAACAACAAGTCCTTTAAGGGAATAATCAGATATCCTCCGTTTGCTCTGTGCAATGCACCACCACGAATCAGAGTGAAGTTCGTTATGAGGGTTCCCATGTACGATTCATGTTCCAATTTGCCGAACAAATTGTTTAGGGTTGGATTAAGTTCGAGTACAATAGGGGCACCAGAAAGGTTGGTGTTGTCTGTAATTACATTTACTTCATACTTCTGAAACCTTACATCCTGTTTATAGCTGGGACCTTCTTGCTGTAAACTGGCTTTTAGAAAATCGTGCAAATTTGATATAATGTCGTTTTTGATTTCAGAAAGATGCAAAAGAACATCTTCAAAACCTATGTATTTCTCCTGCAGTTCCTCTAATAAAGTGTCTATGGCATAGGAAGAAATACTTTCGTCCAATTTAAAAAGTGATTTATTGCTTTCGCGTTCTATCTCCCGATTTTTTTGAAGCAGGTGAAACAATTCATCCTTAAGTTCCGATTGTTTTGCTAGGATTTGATCCCGTTCTTTTTGGTTAAGTTTATTAAATTCTTCATCACTTAAAGGAGTTCCCTCTCTATCTGTAGGTATAACGAGGATTTCTATGGGAGTCCGTGTAACAGTAAAATTATTTTCTCTGGCCTTTCTATGTATCTGTTTAAGAAATTCCTTCTCCTTTTGCCTAAATTCTTCGATTATCTGTTCCTTCCTATCGTGATACTCCTTACTTTCAAAAGCATTGATCAGCATTTTTTGTATTTCTAAGATCAACTGCTGAACCTCTAACTTAAAGGTTTGCCCCCCTCCGTTGGGAAGCTTTAGTTTTTTAGGGTAAAAAGAATCCTGAAAATTATTTACGTAACACCAGTCGCCCGGGGTTTCTTCCAATTTTGCCTTTTCTTCAAGAAAATGGTTAACTGCTTTGGATTTTCCGCTTCCGGGATATCCCGAAACATAGATGTTAAACCCCCCTCTTTTGTTTCCAATTCCAAATTCCAGTGCTTTCAAGGCACGCTCCTGGCCTATTAGGGGTCTAGAAGGTTCCTTTTTTTTGAGCTGTTTCCAGTCGATTTTCTGTTTGGAAATATCTTTCCGTAAATCACTTGGGGTTAATGTGCGTATCATGGACAATTACTGATTAATGATTTGGTATTAAAGATATTATACCTTTATCATCCTTGCTATGATGCCAGTCATACGAACTGATTAAGAATGATAGCTCCAAGGAGCTTGAGATTTGGTTGTTTTCAAAGACCGTTCTTATTTTTTACCCGTTTCCATACTGCAGTAAAACAGGTTATCTTGAGTTTGTGGGGAGGAGGCGCATAGCGCCCCGTCGGAGGGCTTTAGTGGCTTGTCTTGTGGAGTGTTCCCCTATACAGGCTCTAATCAGGGAGGTTGGTATGGTGGTGGATAGGGGGCAATAAAAAATCCCGACCATTTTCATGATCGGGA
>NZ_JAPFQP010000005.1:2500-5180 GCF_026241225.1 Lentiprolixibacter aurantiacus
CACGGTTTCGCGTCTGCCACTACTAACTATAGCGCCCTATTCAGACTCGCTTTCGCTCCGGCTCCGCCCCTGAAGGGCTTAACCTCGCTAGCAACGGCAACTCGTAGGCTCATTATGCAAAAGGCACGCCGTCACGGAGTAAATCCGCTCCGACCGCTTGTAAGCGTATGGTTTCAGGTTCTCTTTCACTCCCCTGTTCGGGGTTCTTTTCACCTTTCCCTCACGGTACTGGTTCACTATCGGTCTCTCAGGAGTATTTAGCCTTGGCGGATGGTCCCGCCAGATTCACACAAGGTTTCACGTGCCCCGCGCTACTCAGGATACCACTATCAATAACATTAACTTACCCATACGGGACTATCACCCCCTGCGGTCCAACTTTCCAGATGGTTCCGGTTCATTATGCATCGAATATCGTGGTCCTACAACCCCATTGTTGCCGAAACAACAATGGTTTGGGCTCTTCCGCTTTCGCTCGCCACTACTCACAGAATCACTATTGTTTTCTCCTCCTCCGGCTACTTAGATGTTTCAGTTCACCGGGTTTGCTTCCCTTACGGGATACTATACCTTCAGTATAGTGGGTTGCCCCATTCGGACATCTGCGGATCATATCGTATGTGCCAATCCCCGCAGCTTTTCGCAGCTTATCACGTCCTTCATCGCCTCTGAGAGCCTAGGCATCCCCCATACGCCCTTAACTAGCTTGTCGCCAATGCCTCGTAATTCTAACGTATGGTACTCTATATCTCTATAAAATACCCGCTCTTTGTTTCTTTAAAAAAATTCGTGTCTTCTCTTTAAAAATTATATACCATATACATGATATATAACCCTCGTATATCCCAATATGTCAATGAACGTTTACACACCCAAGCGTTTCGCCTAGGTGTGTGCCCTACTTCGCTTAAAAGCTTCGTAGAACATTGTGGAGAATACCGGAGTCGAACCGGTGACCTCCTGCGTGCAAGGCAGGCGCTCTAGCCAGCTGAGCTAATTCCCCATAAGTGCTCCATAACCCTTAACGGGTGAAGGAGTACTCCTTAGTTGGCACTGTACAGTTAACAATCCACAGTTATCCGTAACTCGTCAACTCTATAGGTTGCTCAACTTCTAAAATTTCCAATTTAGTTTCAATGAACTTTAAGCACCTCTCCGCTTAAAGCTTCGAAGCACTAATAGTAGTCTCAGGCAGACTCGAACTGCCGACCTCTACATTATCAGTGTAGCGCTCTAACCAGCTGAGCTATGAGACTGCTTTGATCTTATCTTTTAAATAATGGCAGAGAACTTATTTCCAAAACAACAAGGTGAAAGGGACAAAACCCATTATAATTCCAATCCGTTAGTAACTTCTCTAGAAAGGAGGTGTTCCAGCCGCACCTTCCGGTACGGCTACCTTGTTACGACTTAGCCCTAGTTACCGGTCTTACCCTAGGCCGCTCCTTGCGGTGACAGACTTCAGGTACCCCCGGCTTCCATGGCTTGACGGGCGGTGTGTACAAGGCCCGGGAACGTATTCACCGGATCATGGCTGATATCCGATTACTAGCGATTCCAGCTTCACGGGGTCGAGTTGCAGACCCCGATCCGAACTGTGACCGGTTTTATAGATTCGCTCCTGCTCGCGCAGTGGCTGCTCATTGTACCGGCCATTGTAGCACGTGTGTAGCCCAGGACGTAAGGGCCGTGATGATTTGACGTCATCCCCACCTTCCTCACGGTTTGCACCGGCAGTCCCGTTAGAGTCCCCAACTTTACTTGCTGGCAACTAACGGCAGGGGTTGCGCTCGTTATAGGACTTAACCTGACACCTCACGGCACGAGCTGACGACAACCATGCAGCACCTTGTAATGAGTCCGAAGAAAAGCCTATCTCTAAGCCTGTCCCACTACATTTAAGCCCTGGTAAGGTTCCTCGCGTATCATCGAATTAAACCACATGCTCCACCGCTTGTGCGGGCCCCCGTCAATTCCTTTGAGTTTCATTCTTGCGAACGTACTCCCCAGGTGGGATACTTATCACTTTCGCTTGGCCACCGAGCCCGAAAGCCCAACAGCTAGTATCCATCGTTTACGGCGTGGACTACCGGGGTATCTAATCCCGTTCGCTCCCCACGCTTTCGTCCATCAGCGTCAGTTAATAGTTAGTGACCTGCCTTCGCGATTGGTGTTCTATGTAATATCTATGCATTTCACCGCTACACTACATATTCCAGCCACTCCACTATAACTCAAGACAACCAGTATCAAGGGCAGTGCTACAGTTGAGCTGCAGCATTTCACCCCTGACTTAATTGCCCGCCTGCGGACCCTTTAAACCCAATGATTCCGGATAACGCTCGGACCCTCCGTATTACCGCGGCTGCTGGCACGGAGTTAGCCGGTCCTTATTCTTACAGTACCGTCACCAGGGTACACGTACCCCTTATTCTTCCTGTATAAAAGCAGTTTACAACCCGTAGGGCTGTCTTCCTGCACGCGGCATGGCTGGATCAGGCTTGCGCCCATTGTCCAATATTCCTCACTGCTGCCTCCCGTAGGAGTCTGGTCCGTGTCTCAGTACCAGTGTGGGGGATCCCCCTCTCAGGGCCCCTACTTATCGTTGCCTAGGTAAGCCGTTACCTTACCTACTAGCTAATAAGACGCATAGCCATCTTTTACCGCCGTAACTTTAAAC
>NZ_JAPFQP010000006.1 GCF_026241225.1 Lentiprolixibacter aurantiacus
TTGTCTACCAGGGTGGTCACCGTATTGTTCGTATCGATGGTAACTACTGTACCAAAGTCGTCCGTGATGGTATAGGTACCATCGGTGTTGTCTACCACAGTGGCGATCTTGGAATCAAAGGTAGTGGCTACCCCATCCTCATTAGTGTAGGTAAAGGTACCGTTGCCATTGTCCACCAAAGTGGTCAGGGTTTCTGTAAAGGTGGTGATTGTACCGTCCTCTGAGGTGTAGGTAAAGCTGCCATCCCCATTGTCTACCAGGGTGGTCACTGTATTGTTAGTGTCGATGGTAACTGCTGTACCAAAGTCGTCCGTGATGGTATAGGTACCGTCGGTGTTGTCTACTACCGTGGCGATCTTCGAATCAAAGGTAGTGGCTACTCCATCCTCATTAGTGTAGGTAAAGGTACCGTTACCATTGTCTACCAAAGTTGATGTGGTTTCAGTAAAGGTGGTGATTGTACCGTCCTCTGAGGTATAGGTAAAGCTACCGTCCCCATTGTCTACCAGGGTGGTCACCGTATTGTTCGTATCGATGGTAACTACTGTACCAAAGTCGTCCGTGATGGTATAGGTACCATCGGTGTTGTCTACTACCGTGGCGATCTTTGAATCAAAGGTAGTGGCTACCCCATCCTCATTAGTGTAGGTAAAGGTACCGTTGCCATTGTCTACCAAAGTGGACAGGGTTTCTGTAAAGGTGGTGATTGTACCGTCCTCTGAGGTGTAGGTAAAGCTGCCATCCCCATTGTCTACCAGGGTGGTTACCGTGTTGTTCGTATCGATGGTAACTGCTGTACCAAAGTCGTCCGTGATGGTATAGGTACCATCGGTGTTGTCTACTACCGTGGCGATCTTCGAATCAAAGGTAGTGGCTACCCCATCCTCATTGGTGTAGGTGAAGGTACCGTTGCCATTGTCCACCAAAGTGGTCAGGGTTTCAGTGAAAGTCGTTACCGTGCCATCCTCTGAGGTGTAGGTAAAGCTGCCATCCCCATTGTCTACCAGGGTGGTTACCGTGTTGTTCGTATCGATAGTAACTGCTGTACCAAAGTCGTCCGTGATGGTATAGGTACCATCGGTGTTGTCTACTACCGTGGCGATCTTGGAATCAAAGGTAGTGGCTACCCCATCCTCATTAGTGTAGGTAAAGGTACCGTTGCCATTGTCTACCAAAGTGGACAGGGTTTCTGTAAAGGTGGTGATTGTACCGTCCTCTGAGGTGTAGGTAAAGCTGCCATCCCCATTGTCTACCAATGTGGTCACTGTATTGTTCGTATCGATGGTAACTACTGTACCAAAGTCGTCCGTGATGGTATAGGTACCATCGGTGTTGTCTACTACCGTGGCGATCTTTGAATCAAAGGTAGTGGCTACGCCATCCTCATTGGTATAAGTGAAGGTACCGTTGCCGTTGTCTACCAAGGTGGAGAGGGTTTCAGTAAAGGTGGTGATTGTACCGTCCTCTGAGGTGTAGGTAAAGCTGCCGTCCCCATTGTCTACCAGGGTGGTCACTGTATTGTTGGTATCGATAGTAACTGCTGTACCAAAGTCGTCCGTGATGGTATAGGTACCATCGGTGTTGTCTACCACAGTGGCGATCTTCGAATCAAAGGTAGTGGCTACCCCATCCTCATTGGTATAAGTGAAGGTACCATTGCCGTTGTCCACCAAAGTGGAGAGGGTTTCAGTAAAGGTGGTGATTGTACCGTCCTCTGAGGTGTAGGTAAAGCTGCCATCCCCATTGTCTACCAGGGTGGTCACTGTATTGTTAGTGTCGATGGTAACTGAAGTACCAAAGTCGTCCGTGATGGTATAGGTACCATCGGTGTTGTCTACTACCGTGGCGATCTTCGAATCAAAGGTAGTGGCTACCCCATCCTCATTAGTGTAGGTAAAGGTACCGTTGCCATTGTCTACCAGTGTAGTAATAGATTCATTGATATCATTGGCTGCTCCGGAAGCATCGGTTAAAGTTGCAATACGGTTACCTGCAATAGTATTGCTAACCGACAATCCATTCGTACTTATAATAACATCAGACCCATCATTATTTGTGAAGGTATAGGTTCCATTGCCATTGTCTGTAACATCAGCCTTGCTAACCGTCTGGGAGACACCATTTTCATTTACATAGGTAAATGTTCCATCACCATTATCAGCAAGGTTGGTAATGGTTTCAGCAATCGATACCGATGCAACGTTCAGGTAAAGTCCGCCATCAGATCCTGCGGTAATGTCGTTATTGGCATCACCACTGATCAGGTTTATGGTCACTGGAGTTCCTGTCTCATCGGTATAGGTAAAGGTTGCGTTTCCATTGTTGACCAATGTTGAAATGGAAGTGTCACTGATTATAGTTGTAGCTCCAGATGCATCGGTAAAAGTATATGTACCGTCCCCATTATCTGCAAGGGCCACAGTTCCAGCCAGGGTGTTTAATTCGTCTATGGCCGACTGCACATTGGTTGCAGTAAGTCCGCTTGTGGTATTGTCGTATGGGTTAGCGCTGGCATTGGTGTCGATAATCTGGGTAGCTCCTGTCTCATCCGTATAGGTATAGGTGCCATTGCCGTTGTCGGCCAATGTAGAGATCGAGGTATCGGTAATGGTCGTTACGTTTCCACCGGCATCGGTAAAGGTGTAGGTACCATCAGTATTGTCTACCAGGGATACCGTTCCTGCAGCTGCGTTGATCTCATCAATCGCATCCTGTACATTGGTAGCAGTAAGTCCGCTTGTGGTATTGTCGTATGGGTTAGCGCTGGCATTGGTGTCGATAATCTGGGTAGCTCCCGTCTCATCCGTATAGGTATAGGTGCCATTGCCGTTGTCGGCCAATGTAGAGATTGAGGTATCGGTAATGGTCGTTACGTTTCCACCGGCATCGGTAAAGGTGTAGGTACCATCAGTATT
>NZ_JAPFQP010000007.1 GCF_026241225.1 Lentiprolixibacter aurantiacus
ACATTGGCCGACAACGGCAATGGCACCTATACCTATACGGATGAGACGGGAGCTACCCAGATTATCGACACCAATGCCAGCGCTAACCCATACGACAATACCACAAGCGGACTTACTGCAACCAATGTACAGGATGCGATCGATGAGATCAACGCAGCTGCCGGAACGGTTTCCCTGGTAGACAATACTGATGGTACCTACACCTTTACCGATGCCGGTGGAAATGTAACGACCATTACCGATACCTCGATCTCAACATTGGCCGACAACGGCAATGGCACCTATACCTATACCGATGAGACGGGAGCTACCCAGATTATCGACACCAATGCCAGCGCCAATCCATACGACAATACCACAAGCGGGCTTACTGCTACCAATGTGCAGGATGCGATCGATGAGATCAACGCTGCTGCAGGCACAGTATCCCTGGTAGACAATACTGATGGTACCTACACCTTTACCGATGCCGGTGGAAACGTAACGACCATTACCGATACCTCAATCTCAACATTGGCCGACAACGGCAATGGCACCTATACCTATACCGATGAGACGGGAGCTACCCAGATTATCGACACCAATGCCAGCGCCAATCCATACGACAATACCACAAGCGGGCTTACTGCTACCAATGTGCAGGATGCGATCGATGAGATCAACGCTGCTGCAGGCACAGTATCCCTGGTAGACAATACTGATGGTACCTACACCTTTACCGATGCCGGTGGAAATGTAACGACCATTACCGATACCTCAATCTCTACATTGGCCGACAACGGCAATGGCACCTATACCTATACGGATGAGACAGGAGCTACCCAGATTATCGACACCAATGCCAGCGCCAATCCATACGACAATACCACAAGCGGGCTTACTGCTACCAATGTACAGGATGCGATCGATGAGATCAACGCAGCTGCCGGAACGGTTTCCCTGGTAGACAATACTGATGGTACCTACACCTTTACCGATGCCGGTGGAAACGTAACGACCATTACCGATACCTCAATCTCTACATTGGCCGACAACGGCAATGGCACCTATACCTA
>NZ_JAPFQP010000008.1 GCF_026241225.1 Lentiprolixibacter aurantiacus
TTGTCTACCAGGGTGGTCACCGTATTGTTCGTATCGATGGTAACTACTGTACCAAAGTCGTCCGTGATGGTATAGGTACCATCGGTGTTGTCTACCACAGTGGCGATCTTGGAATCAAAAGTAGTGGCTACCCCATCCTCATTAGTGTAGGTAAAGGTACCGTTGCCATTGTCCACCAAAGTGGTCAGGGTTTCAGTGAAAGTCGTTACCGTGCCATCCTCTGAGGTGTAGGTAAAGCTGCCATCCCCATTGTCTACCAGGGTGGTAACTGTATTGTTCGTATCGATGGTTACCGAGGTACCAAAGTCGTCCGTGATGGTATAGGTACCATCGGTGTTGTCTACCACAGTGGCGATCTTCGAATCAAAGGTAGTGGCTACCCCATCCTCATTGGTGTAGGTAAAGGTACCGTTGCCATTGTCCACCAAAGTGGTCAGGGTTTCAGTGAAAGTCGTTACCGTGCCATCCTCTGAGGTGTAGGTAAAGCTGCCATCCCCATTGTCTACCAGGGTGGTAACCGT
>NZ_JAPFQP010000009.1 GCF_026241225.1 Lentiprolixibacter aurantiacus
TACGGCCACTGAACCAACTGAGGCTGCACCAGCGCCGACTCAGGATGCTGCGAATGTAACTTCAGTGTTCAGTAACGCTTATACTAACGAAGCGGGGACGAATCCCAGGGCATTTGGTAATGATCCCGGGGCTGTATTCTCCGAAATCCAAGTGGCCGGAGATGACGTATGGAGTTATGCTAACACCAATTTCGTAGGGTTACAGAATGATGCAGGTTTTGACTCAAGGACCAACTTTAGTATGGACATTTGGGTGGCTGAGGATGTTTCGTTCAGGGCCGGTCTCATTTCCTTTACCAATCCCGTTTCCAGGGAGGACGTAGAGGTGAACTTGACAGGAGGTCAATGGAACAACATCGATGTGGCTCTTACCGACTTGGTACCCTCAGCCGGCGCTGAAGGACCGTTACCGGACAACCCAACGATCAACCAGATCATCTTTGACGTTCTGGGTGATGGGGTAGAGGCGACTATCTTTGTAGATAATGTATTTTTCTATACGGTCG